>NZ_CP042818.1:0-2502500 GCF_008153345.1 Treponema phagedenis
ATGGATATATCAGGATATGAAATTTTTTGGAAAGAAACTTTAAAGCAGCTAAAAGAAGAACTTAATCAAGGTGAATTTAATATGTGGTTTATTCAAATTGACTTTAACTCAAGTTCAGATGATAGTATTGAAATTTCCGTACCTTCAGATTTTTTCAGAAAAGAATTTAGTCAAAAATATCAAAAAAAGCTTGAAAATAAATTTTTAGAAATATCTGGACATGAAATTTCACTTCAGTATGTTATAAAAAAACCTAAACTTACAAATTCTGCTAACAAATCAATTATTCCTGAAAAAAAAGAAGAAAAGAGGGAAGAAAGAAAAGAAAAACCTCAAAAGATAAAAAATTCTCACCCTGCTTTAAAGGATAATTATACATTTGATAATTTTGTTGCAGGTGAAGATTTAAAATTTACTCAAAATGCGGCACTTTCCGTCGCAAAATTTCCCGGAAAAAACTACAATCCCTTGCTCATTTTGGGCGGTGTAGGCTTGGGAAAAACGCATTTAATGCAAGCTATCGGAAATGAGATTTATAGGACAACTGACTTAAATATTATTTATGTAACTGCAGAAAGTTTCAGTAACGAATTTATTTCCGCTCTTGGAAGTAAAAAAACCCAAGAATTCAAAAATAAATACAGAAAAGCCGATGTACTTTTAATTGACGACATTCATTTTTTTCAGAATAAAGACGGTTTACAGGAAGAGCTTTTTCATACTTTCAATGCATTATATGAAAGCGGTAGACAAATTGTTTTTACTTGCGATAGACCTATTAAAGAACTTAAGAATTTTTCAGAGCGTTTAAAATCACGATGTACACGCGGTTTGAATGTAGACTTAACTATGCCATCTTTTGAAACTCGTTGCGCAATCTTAATAAAAAAACTTGAAATTTACAATAAATCAAATCCCGATAAAAATATCAAAATTTCAGATGAAATTATTCACCTTATTGCACAAAATGTTTTTTCAAATGTAAGAGATTTGGAAGGCTGTTTAACAAAAATTATTGCATTCACTGAAATTTCAGGAGAGGTAACTATAGATATTATACCAGATTTACTAAAAGACTTTTTTTATCTTCCCAAACCAAAAAACGTCAGCGTGGATATAATTTTGAGAGTTGTTGCGGAAGATTTTAATATCTCATATGTGGATTTAAAAAGCAAAAAAAGAACTAAAACTATTGCTTATCCGCGACAAATAGCTATGTATCTTGCGCGGCAAATGACGGAATTATCAACAACGGAGCTCGGTATTGAATTCGGCGGAAGAGATCATACAACAATTATTCACGGAGTAGAAAAAATCGAAAATGAGATTTTGATCAATCCGTCGTTACAAGCAAATTTAAACTCTCTCAAAAATACCATTTCCGAATTATCAAAAAAATAGGATAAACTCTGTATTTCTTTTGTAAAATATGTTAATATATCGTTAATATTTGTGGATAAGTTTTAAATTTTATATAAGCTTGTGAATTTGTGGATAAACCAAACAAATTATCCACAAGCTTATATACAAGCTAAGTTAATGAAATACAATACTTTAGTTTTGTTCTTAAGAAATTCACAGGACTTACTATTACTATTACTAAATTTATATATTATACATTAATATTAAGAAGAGAAAATCGAGGAGAAAAAAATGAAATTTACCTTTGATAAAGATGTATTCTTGAAAGAATTAGCCATTGCACAAGAGATTATCTCAAACAAAACAGCCATATCTATTCTTTCAAATGTTTTACTTACAGCCAAAGAAGGAAGCTTAATACTTAAAGCAACCGACATTAAAGTAAATTTTGAAACAAAAATTCCTGTAGACATACAGGAAGAAGGCTCTACTACTGTTTTTTGTGATAAATTTGTCAGTGTTATTTCTTCTCTTCCTCAGGGAGAAATTGAAATCACCGAAAAAGATCAAAAACTGATTATAACATCAGTAGCAAAAAAAGCGAAATTTCAACTTCGAACAATTTCAGACAATGACTTCCCGGTATTCTCTGAACCAGATAATATTCAATTTTTTGAAATCAATACAAAAGATTTTAAAGAGATGATAGAACAAACCGTTTTTTCAGTTTCAGATGATGAAACTCGTTATTTTATGAACGGTGTCTATATGGAGAAAAAAAATGAAAACCTTATCTTTGTCGCAACAGACGGACGAAGACTTGCATATATCGAAAAAAACTTTGGCATTACTATTCCCGACTTTAAAGGAATTATTATCCCTCCAAAAATTCTCTCTATTATAAACAGAAGAACTCAAAACGAAGGTTCAATAGCTATTGGCGTAGGAGAAAAAAACATATTCTTCAATTTCGGATCATATAAATTCTCTTCCGTCCTTATAGACGGACAATTTCCAAATTATGATAAAGTTATACCTGAAAATCAAGATAAATCTTTTGAAATTGAAAAGTCGGAATTAACCGATGCTTTAAAACGCGTTGCTTTATTAGTTGAACAAAAAACAAGAAGAATTTTCTTTAATCTTAATTCCGGCTCTCTTATTATCAGTTCTGAAGAAAATGAGTTAGGGCAAGCAAAAGAAGAAATTCCCTGTCAATATGAGGGAGATGAAATAGTAATGGCTTTAAATTATTTATATGTTGAAGAGCCTTTAAAAGTGATAAATTCTGACCGCATAAAAATAGAATTTACTGATCCTATGCGTGCTATCACTCTGCGTGCAGAACCTAATAAAGATTTTTTTCATATTATAATGCCAATGCAAATAGAGTAGGATATGCCCTTTCTTACAATCTCTCTTGTAAATTTTCGCAACTTATCAAATAAACCGATAGATTTATCAGCTCCGGAAGTTTTTTTAATAGGAAAAAACGGGCAAGGAAAAACCAATCTACTTGAAAGCTTGTACATTGCTTCTTACGGCAATTCTTTTAGAACGCGCACAGATTCTGAAATTTATACTACCGGCACAAATGAATACAGCATTCGAGCAATGTATAAAGCGGAAAAAACCGATTCAATTTCCATTATTTCAAAAAACGGAAAAAAACAAATAGAAAAAAATTTAAAAAAAATACGATCTCGTAAAGACTTGGTAAACGCCATTCCTTGTGTACTTTTTTTTCATAACGATTTAGATTTTGTGGTCGGCTCTCCCGAAAGGCGAAGGTTTTTTATAGACCAATCTCTTTCAATGTATAATCCGTTTTATCTTGATCTTTTACAAAAATACACTGTTCTATTAAAAACAAAAAATAAAGAAATTAAAGAGCAAAAAAGAGTTTTATTAGACAGCCTTGATGTGCAAATTGCCTCTGTTGGCTTTGAAATTATCAGCTACCGAAAAAAAACAATCGATGAGTTTAATACCATTTTTTCGGATATTTATGAAAAGGTCAGCGGCATTGATAATGTAAGAATTGAGTATAAACCTTCGTGGAAACATTCATCAGCTGAAGAAGTTATGGCACATCTTGCGGCAAGAAGGGAAAAAGATATTCTTTTAGGAACCTGCATGTCGGGGCCGCATCGTGATAAAATTCACTTTGTACGAAATAACGAACTTTTTATTTCTACCGCATCAACGGGACAGCTTCGTTTAATTTCTCTTGTATTAAGAACCGCACAAGCATTGTTTTTTACAAAGATTACCGGAAAACTGCCTATTTTACTGATGGATGATGTACTTCTTGAGCTTGATCCTGATAAAAGAAAATCATTTACCGATCTTTTACCAAAATATGATCAGCTTTTTTGTACATTTTTACCAGGCGAACCGTATAAAAAATATGCAAAAGAAAAAACCTTAATTTATTTTGTTTCAAACGGAGAATTTCATGCAGAATAAAATAAAAAAAATTGCTGATTTGATCATTCCCGCTACAAAACAAATAGAGTGTTTTTATGAATCCGATGCTTTACAGGCATATAATGCATGGGTTGAAATTGTAGGAGAAAATATTGCATCTCACAGTGAGCTCACTGATATAAAAAACGGACAAGCAATAATTACTGTAGACCATTCCGGCTGGAGTCAACAAATTCTTTTAAAAAAAGAAAAAATTCTTGAGATATTTACAAAAAAATATCCTCAGTTAAACATCACCGGACTCAGTATTTTTGTAAAATCAGAAATTAAAGATGAATATAAAAAAGAAAGAAAATTTTATAAACCTTCCGCTAAAGAAATAAAAGAATTTGAAAATGATGAAATAAAAAAAGATCTGCCTCCAGAACTTAAAAAGAAGTTTAAAAGTTTAAAAAAAGCAATACAGAAAAGTTATAAAAAAGAATAGTTTATTTTTCAGTCAATAACACCATATTTTCACGAAAGAAGCAAGATTTTTTAATAAAACAAAGCTTAAAAAATTTTATAAAGAAAGAGCCCGACACGGCACAAGGGCGAAGTTTTGAAAATTTACTTTAACTTCGCCTACGAGTTTTACCTGTTTACAACAACGGATCAGGTAAAACATCGTTTTGAATTTAGCAACGGTGAGTAATTTACCATAGCAATGTTGAATCCAGTATTTTTGATGTCAATAACCAGTGAATATTTCACCCCTAAAGGGGGTTAATTTTGCAATGAAAATTGCACCCCTTAACACATCGAGTTATCCTGCTTTTGCATCTTTAAGTAAGAATTCATAAATCAAGTCAATAACTACTTGAGGCAGGTCTCCGGTTCGTCCAACCGTATCGGTTCGGTATATATCATCGAGCGGTACAATCGGATAGAATTCATCATGTATTAAAGCGCGTATACCATGTTTTTGTGAAATCAATACATTTACCGTTGTGCCTGCGCCGAATTTATTCTGCTCAATTTTAAACAAATGGTTTTTGATTGAGATGGTAGAACCGCTTGAAAGCTTGCGCGTAATAACCGATGACAACAGTTTATCAAGATCGAGTGTTTTTGGCGTCGGTACAAACATTGAATATGAATCGCAGGCCGAAACACCAAACTGTTTGTTGAAAATACCGATATACTCTTTTAAGAATTGATTCGCTTGCTCTATGGTTGTAATTCCGCGTCGTGCAAATTCAACAGGGAGTCGGCTTTGTAAAGTTTGCCATAATCGCTCAACACGTCCTTTTGCTTGTGATGAATGAGCCGGGAACATATCGATTCCTAAGTACTTGATAATTTTGCCGAATTGTGTTACTTGTTCCTCGGTTCCTTGTAATTGCTCCTCAATGGATAACTGTTTTTTTGCATTAACAAAAAAAACGCTACACTTATCCGGATAAAGAGCGGCAGGGAGTCCATAATTTTCGAGTGTCTGCCGCAGAACTTCTAAATATCCGAGCAGGCACTCGTTTTTGCATAAATAAAGACCGGTAATCATTCCGCGCGCATCATCAATAAAAGCATGTAATGCGGATTTTTCTTTCCCGCCGAACCAAGGAAACGGGGTTGCGTCCACTTGCAACAGCTCTCCGAAGCAAGCTCTTCTCTCGCGCGTTTTATGCACCTTCTTTCGTGTTCGTCTTTTCTTTGGTGAACAAATTCCATGTGATAACAGAATACGGCGCAGAGTCGAATATGACAGCTGCAATTGATATTCTTCAGTTACTATTTCATGAAAATGCAAAAAATTGCTTTTTGACAATGCGGGATCGCTTCGCAGCGCAAGTAATCGCTGCTCAATTTCTTTCGAGGTCTTCTTTGCAGAGGGACGCTGACTGTTGCCATGCAGCATTGCTGCTAAACCCTTTTCTTTGAACGCCTTTTTTAATTGCTGTACGCGTCTTCGTGAAAGGTTTAATCGAAGCGCAGCTTGTTGTACCGTACATCTCCCCTCTAAGCAGTTGGCGATAACATGTCCTCGTGTAATTTGATCAATGCTCATAAATAATTTCATTCCTCCAGTGTAATGTAATAAGTCAATAATTTCACCTCGGTAAAATATAGGGGCGAAATATTCATTGAAAACTTATAGGGGTGAAATTATCACAGATTAAAGACAACCAGTATTTTTGATTGACAGATGAAAAATCGTCCTTTATAATTCTTATAATGCGTCAACGCATTAAACATTACCTTTTTAGGAGGCGTTTTATGAATCCATTGGATTTATCTCAGTATCCGGCAGAGCCGTTTAAAATTAAGGCGGTTGAGCCGGTCGCGGTAATTTCAAAAGAAATGCGCGAAAAAGCTATGGCTGAAGCCGGTTATAATACGTTTAACCTGCGTTCTGAAGATTGTTATATAGACCTTCTGACTGATTCGGGAACAAATGCAATGAGCGATCAACAGTGGGCCGGAATAATGATCGGTGATGAGGCGTATGCGGGATCGCGTAACTGGCTGTATTTGGAATCTACGATCAAAGAGTTAATGGGTTTTGCTCATGTGGTTCCCACTCATCAGGGGCGAGGCGCTGAAAATATTCTTTCAACAATAGCTATTAAACCCGGTCAGTATGTTGCAGGAAATATGTACTTTACCACAACTCGTTATCATCAGGAAAGAAACGGCGGAATTTTCGTAGATATTATCAGAGACGAAGCTCATGATGCAGGTTTAAATGTACCTTTTAAAGGAAATATTGACCTCAAAAAATTAGAGAATCTTATTAAAGAAAAAGGTGCGGAAAATATTGCATATATTTGTCTTGCCGTTACGGTAAACCTTGCCGGCGGGCAACCTGTGTCGATGGAAAATATGCGAGCGGTACGCGAAATTACTAAAAAACACGGCGTAAAAGTATTTTATGATGCAACTCGTTGTGTAGAAAATGCGTACTTTATCAAAGAACAGGAAGAAGGCTATCAGAATAAATCAATTAAAGAAATCGTGCACGAAATGTTTAGCTATTCCGACGGCGCAACTATGTCCGGTAAAAAGGATTGTATTACCAATATTGGCGGATTTTTGGCATTAAATGATGATGAGCTTTTTGGTAAAGCAAAAGAAATTGTCGTTGTTTTTGAAGGTATGCCTTCGTACGGCGGAATGACCGGACGGGATATGCAGGCAATGGCAGTCGGTTTACGAGAATCGGTACAGGATGAGTATATTGAGTATCGAGTAAAGCAGGTTCGTTATCTTGGTAATCTTTTGCTCGCTGAAAAAATCCCGATTATTGAGCCGATCGGCGGACATGCGGTTTTCCTTGATGCACGGCGGTTCTGCCCGCACTTAAAGCAAGAACAATTCCCCGCGCAATCTTTGGCCGCTTCTTTGTACATGGATTCGGGTGTTCGTTCGATGGAGCGCGGTATTGTATCAGCAGGACGCGACCCGAAAACAGGCGAAAATCATATGCCGAAGCTTGAGACAGTACGTTTGACAATTCCCCGACGAGTTTATACCTATAAGCACATGGATGTTGTAGCGGATTCGGTTGTAAGACTTTATAAACATAAAGAAGATATTCGTCCTTTGAAATTTGTATATGAGCCAAAACAGCTGAGATTCTTTACCGCAAGATTTGCTTACGCAGATTAAAAGATAAAAATAAACTAAACTTCATAATTCGGTAGTATATCAAAATCTGATAATTACCGAATTATGTTTATCTTCTGTTGTAATATGTTTTAATTAAAAATAAAATATTTTATCTAAATTAAAAACAAAACTAAGGAGAAAACATTGGGTAATGAAAAAAAATTTCAATCAAAATGGGGATTTATTCTTTCATGCGTAGGTTCTGCCGTCGGTATGGCTAATGTATGGGGATTCCCATACCGAATGGCGGCCAATGGAGGAGGGGCTTTTCTTTTAGTATATATTCTTTTTGTTGCTCTTTTTAGTTATGTAGGTTTATCTGCGGAATACGGGGTAGGAAGAAGATCGGGAACAGGAACCTTGGGGTCATATAGATTCGCTTGGTCGACGCGCAATCAAGGAACGGTCGGATCTGTTATAGCTTGGCTTCCTTTAGCAGGCTCAATGTGTATTGCAATAGGATATGCAGTTATTGTTGCTTTAGTTCTGAAAGGTTTGGTTACTTCGGTTTCTGGTTCTTTATTCAGCTATACTTCGCAAGTTGTAGACGGAGTAACAAAATCCGGTTCTGAAATTTGGTTTGGTGAAAGCGCTTTTACTCCTTATGGATTACTTCCGTATCACATTGTTATTGTAATCGGAACACTTTTGACGCTTGTCTTAGGGGCAAAGAGTATTGAAAAAACAAATAAAGTAATGATGCCCTTATTCTTTATCCTTTTTTTAATTCTTGCTGTTCGTGTTTCTTTTTTACCGAATGTGGGAGAAGGATACAAGTATATGTTTATTCCGCGTTGGGAATATCTTGCAAAACCTTCAACCTATATTTGGGCAATGGGACAAGCATTCTTTTCTCTGTCAATTACCGGCAGCGGAATGATTGTGTATGGAGCTTATTTGCCTGAAACGGAAGATTTAGTCGGCGGGGCAATACAAACTGCACTTTTCGATGCTTTAGCGGCAATTATTGCGGCATTGGTTATTATTCCTGCAACGTTTTCGTTTAATGCAGAGGAAATAGCCGAAGTTGTTGCCGCAGGAGGAAGTATCCATGAGGTTGTAAACAAGGGTCCGGGGCTTCTCTTTATAACTTTGCCTGAATTATTAAAAACAATTCCGATGGGGCGCTTTTTTGCGATTGTATTGTTTTTAGCCGTAACTTTTGCCGGCATTACTTCCCTACAAAACATGTTTGAGGTTGTAGGAGAATCACTCATGCATCGATTCCCAAAACTTAAGCGAAATGCAATGTTAACTCTTCTTGCGGTAATCTGTTTAGGAATAGGAATAAACATGGAAGCCATTTATCAATGGGGATCGTGGATGGATATTATATCAATTTACATTATTCCGATCGGAGCGGTTCTGGGCGGTTTTTCATGGTTCTGGGTTTGGGAAAAAGATGATATGATGAAAGAAATTAACAAAGGTGCTGCACGGCAAATAGGAAGTTCATGGTTAAACCTTGGAAAATATCTCTATGTGCCCCTTGCGATTATTATTTGTGTTGCAGGCTTCTTTACCGGAGGCTTTTAAGCATAGGCTTTTACTGTTGAGACAAGGCAAGCGGATTATTTTAATTTGCTTGCCTTTTTTATTTTAAAATGAGATGTGTTCAAAAAGAAAGGGTGAGACTTTGCTACAGTCTTCCTGAGGGACGGAGTGCAATTCAATGCATAAGCGAAAAAAGCACTTAACACTATGGTAAGTTTGCTCACCGTTGCGCCGTGTCGGGCTCCTTTTTAATAAAATTGTATGGAAAACATCGGACACGCCAAAGCATCTTGTCCAGTAAAAAACTAAAATCGATGGGCTTAATGTCGGCTGCACATTGTTTGTGCGCTTTTATTAAAGGCTTGAAGAAGGCTCTATTTTTTGCTATACTGCATACGTTATGGAAGAAATTACAACCCCTGAGGGCGGAATCCTTATCCCTATTCCGATCGAAACTGAAGTAAAAAGAGCCTACATCGATTATTCAATGTCTGTTATCGTCAGCCGAGCATTGCCGGATGTGCGGGACGGTTTAAAGCCTGTTCATCGGCGTATTTTGTACTCAATGGAAGAAAAAGGTTTACGATATTCGGGGCCGACAAGAAAGTGTGCAAAAATTGTCGGTGATGTGCTTGGAAGTTATCATCCGCACGGAGACGCCTCTGTGTATGATGCGCTTGTTCGATTGGGACAGGACTTTTCTCTTCGGTATCCGGTTATTCACCCTCAAGGAAATTTCGGTACTATCGGCGGAGACCCCGCAGCTGCTTATCGTTACACGGAAGCAAAAATGGCAAAAATTGCCGAATCAATGGTCGAGGATATAAAAAAAGAAACTGTTGATTTTATTTCAAACTTTGACGATTCTACAAAAGAGCCGACGGTTCTGCCCGCAAAATTTCCTTTTTTACTTGCAAACGGTTCAAGCGGTATTGCGGTCGGTATGGCAACAAATATGCCGCCGCATAATTTACGCGAAATTGCTTCCGCTATCTCGGCATATATTGATAATCCGGAAATTACAATTGATGAGCTTTGCAAGCATATAAAAGGTCCCGATTTTCCCACCGGCGGTACTATTTTCGGTAAAAAGGGAATCCGCCAAGCATATAAAACAGGGCGCGGAAAGATTCTTGTCCGCGGTCGATTTACCATTGAGGTTGATAAAAAAGGGAAAGAAACAATTATCTTTACCGAAGTTCCTTATCAGGTAAATACCACAAATCTTGTTACAAGAATAGGCGAGCTTGCGCGTAACAAGGTGATTGACGGTATTGCAAATGTCAATGACGAGACATCGGATCGCACCGGTTTGCGTATTGTTATTGAATTAAAACGGGGTGCAATTACCAAAGTTGTGCTCAATCAGCTTTTTGCAAAAACAGTCTTACAATCATCGTTTGGTGTTATAAATCTTGCGCTTGTAGAGGGGCGTCCTCAAACTCTTACCTTAAAAGATTTAGTGAGGTGTTTTGTAAATCATCGAATTGAGGTTGTTACCAGAAGAACCCGATTTGATTTGCGAAAAGCCGAAGAGCGTGCGCATATTTTGCGAGCGTTAATTGTAGCGATTGACAATATCGATGAAGTAATTGCGATTATTCGCTCTTCCGCCGATACACCGACTGCAAAACTGAACTTGATGAAGCGGTTTGGTTTTGATGAAGTTCAATCGCAAGCAATCGTAGACATGCAGTTGAAGCGCTTAACAAACTTGGAAATAAAGGATTTGCGTAAAGAATTGGAGGAATTAGAGATTCTTATTGCGCATCTTAAAGACTTGCTTGAGCATCCGGAAAAAATTCGTGCACTGGTAAAAGATGAAACAAATGAAATCGCTGATAAATTCGGCGATGAGCGCAGAACCGATATTGTGGCCGATGAGGTTGAAGAGTTGAATATCGAAGACCTAATTCAAAAAGAAGAGATGGTGATTTTGATTTCAAACCTTGGCTATATTAAAAGAATCCCCGTTTCAGCATACAAGAGTCAAAATAGAGGCGGAAAAGGTTCAAACTCCGCAAATCTTGCAGAAGATGATTTTATTGACCAAATATTTACCGCCTCAACTCATGATTATATTATGTTTATTACGAACGAGGGAAAGGCTTATTGGCTCAAAGTTCATGAAATCCCCGAAGCAAGCAGAACAAGCCGAGGATCGCATATTAAATCGTTACTTTCCGTGTCGGGAGATGAAGAAATAACGGCGGTTGTTTCGTTAAAAGAATTTTCAGATTCTACATATTTATTGATGGCGACTGCTGCAGGTGTGGTAAAAAAAGTTACAACCGATAATTTTCAGAATGCAAAAACGCGCGGTATTATCGCTATTAAACTTGATGACGGCGATAAACTGGTCAGTGCCATATTGACAACCGGAAAAGATGAAATCATGCTTATTACGCGGCATGCACAAGCGCTGCGCATGACGGAAGAAGAAATCAGACCGCTTGGTAGAGCTTCGCGCGGAGTTGCGGGAATAAAACTTGCGCAAGGTGATGAATTGACCGGCGCACTTCGCGTTGCGGATAATCAAAAAATGTTGATAATGACTGAAAACGGTTACGGAAAACGTGTGGAATTCTCGGAATTTACTCCGCACGGAAGAGCAACCGGCGGACAAAGAATTTACACTCTGTCTGAAAAAACCGGAGAGGTTGTGGGACTTCTTACTGTTTTGGATGATGATGAGGTTGTCTGCATAACCGGACAGGGCAAAACTATTCGCGTCAACGTTGATTCCATCAGTATTATGGGAAGATCGGCGCAAGGTGTAAGAGTTCTTGACATTGAAAGCCCTGATATTCTGATTGGACTTGATGTTGTTGCAAGGGAAACAAACGAAGAAATTGGACAAACATCTTCGGAGAAAGCAATAAATACGGAACTCGATCTGGACGGAAGCGATTCCTAATCTTCTTTATGAGTCAAAAAAGCCGGCAATTGTGCCGGTTTTTTTATTGATACACGCCTAAGTTTTAAGAAAATACTTTTGCCTGTTCCTAAAGATAAGAAAAGTAATACTGTTAAATGATTTAATTCAAAAAAACACAGTCT
This sequence comes from Treponema phagedenis, assembly GCF_008153345.1. Classification (NCBI taxonomy): domain Bacteria; kingdom Pseudomonadati; phylum Spirochaetota; class Spirochaetia; order Treponematales; family Treponemataceae; genus Treponema; species Treponema phagedenis. The sequence continues at coordinate 11,995 of NZ_CP042818.1, forward strand.
AAAAATGTTTCACGTGAAACATTTTGATGGAGTGTAACAGTTATTTAATTTGACAAGGCAATTATTTTTAATTCATCTTATACAAAATCCTAAAAACTTTTATAAAAGAGACCGACACAACGCAACGGTGGGCAATTTACCATAGGAATGCAAAATCTGATTTTGACATTCGTGCCAAAACAACACCTGTGAGTTTTAAAAGCACTTGAAAAGAGTTGTGCTTTTAAAACATCGTTTCTGCATGGAAGCATCGCCATTCGTGGCTATTACTTCGGGAATGTTTAATTGGGTAAGCTTTATTATCGATGTATTTTCTAATAGTAACTTAATCACGAAACGTTATAATAGGGTAGCGATCTTTTGATATCTCAATTAGTTTTTTCGTTCATTTAACACAAATTGTAAAAAAAATTTATAAAAGAGAGCCAACATAAAACAATGGAAACAACTTATTAGAGGAATACTAAATCAGAGAATAATTCTATTAGTATAACAGTAACTTAATTACAAAGCATAATTAGTAATAGGAAAAGAAGGGGAGTTTTATTCTAAAAAGAAAAGTATTTAAAAACTGAAACTAATAGAGAGTAGATTCTCTTTTCGATTTCTTTTTTTTGGTGTTTTAATTTTTAAATAAATGGATTATTATTGTGGATAAGTTGTGTTTAAATTTTTTCTGTTCAGAGAATTTAGCAGATAATGTTTCACGTGAAACATTATCTGCTAAATAAATAAAAAGATTTCTGCTTAAAAGGTTGAAATTATTGCGTATTTGAGGTGTATTTAATGATTTTTTAATCTTATAAAATAAATATAAAAAAGTATTGAATTTTTTAATTGTGGATAACTTGTTAATAAAATATTCTGAATTAACAATATTCTGCTGTAAAAAAGAAAAAGATGGCTGAAGTAGTAAAAATCTCTTTATTTTCACGGAATTATACCTAATTTTCATTGATAATTTTCGATGTTCTGTCTTCTTGTAAAGTTCTGTCTACCAGATATGTTTTTATAAAATTTTTATATTTCTGAATATCTTGTGGATAACTTGTTAAAATTTTATGAAAAGATGTGGAAAATATGTTTTTATTGAGGGTATCAATGACCAGCGAATTGTATCTTACTCTTACGCGTGTGAACGCCCTGCCTGCATAATGGCAGGCGGTCTGCGGATTTGGTATTCCTATGGTAAATTATTCACCCTTGCGAAATTCCAAACGATGTTTTAAAGCATCAACATAAAACTGTAAAATTGAAGTTTAAAAACTCGTTGGCAAAGTTAAAGTAAATTTTCAAAACTTCGCCCTTGTGCCGTGTCGGGCTCATTTTTTATACAATTGTTTACGGTTCGTATGATTAAAAAGTCTTGCTCTTGTTGTGTTTTTCTCTTGCTTTGTTGCGGCTCTATCAGTAAAATGGTATTCTTATAGAAGAAGGAGTTTGCAATGACGAAAAAATCTTTTCGGCAAGTTGCTGCCGGCATTCCGTGGTGGCTGGTGATTATAAGTTTTTTAGGGCTTTATTTTTTGGTTGCGGCATTAGTAAATGAATCGTATCGCAGTATATTTTTTGCCGTGGCAAGCGGACTTATCACAACACTTTTGGTTGCGATAGTTGCATACATCCTTTCAATATTTTTCGGCCTGCTTTTGGGGCTTGCCCGTGCCTCGCATATCCGCTGGCTGAAAGAGCTTGTCACCGTATACATTGAGCTGGTGCGCGGGCTGCCGATGCTTGTTATCCTCTATTATATTGCCTTTGTTGCAGTTCCCGCGATCTCCTCCGTTTTGAATGCGGTTTTCGCACCGTTAATCAATGCGGAAATTATGGAGGGCTTTTCGCCTCGAAGTTTCAGCTTTGCGCTGCGGGCAATTATCGCTTTAGTACTCGGCTATTCCGCCTTCATTGCGGAAATATTCCGTGCGGGGATCGAAAGCGTTGATAAAGGACAGGTGGAAGCCGCCTCCGCACTCGGGCTCACCAAAACTCAAACTATGATTCATATAATTCTTCCGCAAGCAACCCGAAACATTCTTCCCGCGCTTGCAAACGAATTCATTGCCGTGATAAAAGATTCCTCGCTTGTATCCGTACTCGGTGTGCAGGATATAACGCAAATCGGAAAAGTATACTCTTCCGCCACCTTCTTATTTTTTGAAACCTATAACGTAGTCGCCTTCTTCTATCTTTGTTTAACCATCAGTTTATCAATTGCAGTGCGGCGGCTTGAACGCAAACTAAAAAAAGGAAAACGATAATGAGTGCGCTTATTTCAATTATAAACATTTGTAAAACCTTTTCAGCGGGAACCGACACCGAAGTACATGCGCTGAAAAATGTTTCTACCGAAATTCAGCAAGGTGAAGTAGTTTTAATTGTCGGCCCCTCGGGTTCAGGGAAAAGCACTTTGCTGCGCTCCATCAACCTGCTGGAAAAAATCGACTCAGGAAACATTATTATAGACGGAAAGTCAATCACCGCCGATAAAATCGATATTCGCAGTATTCGGGAAGAGGTTGGCATGGTATTCCAAAACTTCAACCTTTTTGCGCATCTTTCGGTGCTTGAGAACATTATGCTTGCACCGCGTCTTGTAAAAAAAATGCACAAGGACGAAGCCCGCTCCGAAGCAATGCGGTTTTTACAGCGAGTCGGGCTCGGCGAAAAAGCAAAAAACTATCCGGCGCAACTTTCCGGCGGGCAGCAACAGCGAGTCGCAATCGCCCGCGCCTTAGCGATGAATCCAAAAATCCTTCTTTTTGACGAACCCACTTCCGCCCTCGACCCCGAAATGATAAAAGAAGTTTTGGACGTAATGAACGACCTTGCAAAAGAGGGCATGACCATGCTTGTTGTCTCTCACGAGATGGGCTTCGCCAAAGCGGCAGCCGACCGCATCATCTTTATGGATCACGGCAGCATTGTCGAAGAAGGCCCGCCGCAGGTAATTTTCACCTCCCCAAAAGAAGAGCGCACTCGGAACTTTATTCAGCATATTCTATAGCTCCCCTTCGCACGACGTACGCTAAAATATGAAAACTCTTCTCATGTACAGCGGATAATCAGCCGATAAGAAATTGGATAGAATTTTTGAATTTGTTTACTATTGGGTAGATTGATTTTATAAAATGTGCAACTATTTTATGATCAATGTATTCTAGTATGATTTTTATTTTCATATTATACTTATATTTACAATTATGAGCGATTTAACTTTTTTTGCAGGAATTCCTTTGCCGCATGGCGCAACTTTAAAAGAAGATGGAATTAATTTCAGCCTTTTTTCTCGGCACGGGTCTTCGGTTATTTTAGAGCTTTTTGATTGCCCTGAAGCAGATACTCCGTATTATTCTTATACATTAGATCCCAAAGTTAATAAAACCGGAAATATTTGGCATGTGTTTGTGCGCGGTTTGGAAAAAAATGCTTTGTATTTATATAGGGTAAACGGTCCCTTTATTCCGAGTGAAGGATTGCGTTTTAATGTACATAATTATCTTTTAGATCCCTATGCGCGGGCGCTTGCGAATTTTGATGCGTTTACCGCCGCTGAAAATGTTCAAACCACTCCTACGCATGTTGACGGAGACTTAAGTTTTTCAACCAAAATATCCGCAAAAAACTTCCCAAAATGTATTGCCACCGATATTTCAGAATTTGATTGGCAGGGAGACCGCCCGCTTAATTATCCTTTACGAGACTGTATTATTTATGAGGCTCATGTAAAAGGCTTTTCCGTGCATCCGAATTCTCCTCAAGAATATAAAGGAACCTATAAAGGAATAATTGAATCTATTTCGTATCTAAAGCAGCTTGGTATTACCAGCTTGGAGCTTTTACCCATTCAGGAATTTAATGAAAACGAAAATACCCGTACTAATCCACGTACCGGCGAGCGTTTGCGTAATTATTGGGGATACAGCACCATTGCGTTTTTTGCTCCGAAGGCAAACTATGCCTTTAATAAAATCGGCAGTGGTCCGGTAAATGAATTTAAAGAAATGGTGCGAGAGTTGCACAAGGCCGGAATTGAGGTAATCCTCGATATTGTTTTTAACCATACTGCCGAAGGGAATCAGTACGGTCCGACTCTTTCATTTAAAGGTTTGGATAATTTTATTTACTATATGCTTGAGGATAATCCGCGTTATTATCGGAATTATTCCGGTTGCGGAAATACTGTTAACTGCAATCATCCGGTTGTGCGCAGCTTCATTATTCATTGTCTGCGTTATTGGGTGGTCGAAATGCATGTGGACGGGTTTCGTTTTGATTTAGGTTCAATTTTAGGAAGGGATTCTAAGGGGAGCCTATTGGAAAATCCGCCGATGATTGAGCGAATTGCGGAAGATCCAATCTTATATCATACTAAAATAATTGCGGAAGCATGGGATGCGGGCGGCGCTTATCAGGTTGGTACTTTCCCTGGCTCTCGATGGGCAGAATGGAATGATAAATTCCGATCCGAAGTGCGGCTTTTTTGGCGAGGAGATACGCCGAATGCCCACCGACTTGCTACAAGAGTTACCGGCTCATCGGATCTTTATCTTGACGACGGAAGAAAGCCTTTTCATTCGGTAAATTACGTTACCTGCCATGACGGTTTTACTCTTTATGATCTTGTCAGCTATAATCGAAAACACAATGACGAAAACGGAGAAGAAAATAAAGATGGCAGTGATGATAACTGCAGTTACAACAACGGTTTTGAGGGACCGACGGAAAATAAAGCGATAGAGAGCATCAGAAGAAAAAAAGCAAAAAACCTCATGAGCACTCTTTTACTCTCACTTGGAACTCCGATGTTTTTAATGGGAGATGAGGTGCTGCGATCTCAAAACGGCAATAATAATGCGTATTGTCAAGACAACGAAATATCGTGGTTTGATTGGGATCTGGTAAGAGAAAATGAGGGAATGTTGCTTTTTATGCAAAAGCTTATTCATTTGAGAAAAATGCATCCGATCTTTAGGCGTGCGGAATTCCTAACCGGGAAGGGTGATGAAAATCGCAAAGGTCCTGATATTTCCTGGTATAATGCAAAAGGTTTTCCGCCGAATTGGGAAATCCCTTCGCAATTCCTTGCGTATTATTTAGACGGTACCAAAGCGCGTACAAGAGCCGAATATGACGACAATGATTTTTATCTTATGCTTAACGCTTCCTCATTTGATGTAACCGCTGTACTGCCGGTACCGCTGCGTGGACGAAGTTGGCATCGCTTAATCGATACTTCTTACCCTGACGGAGAAGAGTTTTTATCGGAAAAGGAAGACGCTTTAATTGCCAATCAACGGCGATATGTAGTGCTTGCACAGACAATTGTTGTTCTTATCGCAAAATAAAATTTTGTGTAAACATAATTTTATCAATGACAGCGGATTCAGAATTCCTATGGTAAATTACTCACCGTTGCTCAATTTCGAACGATGTTTTGCCTCACACTCCGGCGTAAGCAGGCAAAACTCATAGGCGAACCAAAGGCGGAAATTCCAAAAGTTCGCCCTTGCGCCGTGTCGGACTCTTTTTTATAAAAATTTTTTTAGGGTTTGCATAAAATATAATTCACTGCTGATGCTTTTAAACATTGTTTGATGCCGGTGCGATTTATCGTAGGATGCTTGTGGCATAGGTTTTGCGGTTTTTCGTGCAGCCCATATACTGAGAGTTAGATTCCCGTTTTTGTGCATATGTAAACGAAGGCACACTTGCTTGCATTCTTTCCGGTTTTGTGTAATACTCTGAATTATGAGAAAGTTAACAAATATACGAATAGGTATTGATGTCGGCTCTACGACGGTAAAGGTTGTTGCCCTCGATGCAGAGAATGCACTTCTTTTCAGTAAGTATGAACGCCATCGCGCAGATATACGAAATACAATTATCAAAGTAACCGGCGAGGCTCTTGACTCCGTTGAACAGCAATGCGGGGCGGAGGTACGGCTTTCAGTGATGGTAACCGGTTCGGGCGGACTTGCGGTTTCGCATTGGCTTTCCATTCCTTTTATACAAGAAGTGGTGGCATCCACAACAGCGGTGCGCCAACTTATTCCCTACGCCGATGTTGCTATTGAGCTTGGCGGAGAGGATGCAAAAATCACGTATTTTGAGCATAGTATTGAGCAGCGCATGAACGGCACCTGCGCCGGCGGCACAGGGGCTTTTATTGACCAGATGGCAGCCCTGCTCGAAACCGATGCTTCGGGTTTGAATGAGCTTGCAAAAAGTGCAAATACTATTTATCCGATTGCAGCGCGCTGCGGCGTTTTTGCAAAAACCGATGTGCAGCCGCTTATCAACGAAGGAGCGCGGCGGGAAGATATTGCCGCAAGTATTTTTCAGGCGGTGGTAAGTCAGACCATATCGGGACTTGCCTGCGGTAAACCGATTCGCGGCAGAATTGCCTTTTTAGGCGGCCCCTTACATTTTTTAGACCAGTTAAGGAAAAGGTTTATTATCTCTTTAAACTTAGCGGAAGATGAGATTATCACTCCCGATAAATCGGAACTTTTTGTGGCATTAGGTGCCGCTTTTAATGCGCCGCTTGTTACCGACGCCGACGTTAATGCAAGTACAAAAAAGTCGGCAAAGAATTTTGCTTTTCCTTCTTATAATTGCGGCGGAGGTTGTTCCTCTTCCGTAGGAGGTTGTTCGTGCGGCACAAAAACATTTAAGCTTGCAAATCCCGCTCAGCGGATAAGTCTTGCAAAACCGAAACAGCTTAATCCAACACAGATTCAAGCTGCCGTCTTTGATTCGCAAGATGAAGAAACGGTTCACCTTGTGAGCATTGCCGAATTTCGACAGGCTCTTGCAGGAATCGCCGATGCTGAAATGAACGAAGTGCAGCGGCTTGAACCTCTTTTTAAAGATGAGGAGAGTCTTGTTGATTTTCGATCCCGTCATGCAAAAGAAAAAGCGGCAACGGCTGAGCTTGCAAAGGCGGAAGGCCCGCTTTTTTTGGGGCTCGATGCGGGTTCAACCACAACCAAGGCAGCTTTGCTTGATTCGGAAGGAAGAATCCTCTGGAAGTTTTATGCGGTGAATGCGGGCAATCCGGTAAAACTTGCTGTTGAAATGCTCAAAGACTTATACAAACAAATTCCAAAAAAAGCATATATTGCCCGCACCGTTTCTACCGGATACGGCGAAGGGCTTTTTCAAGCCGCACTCGGAGTGGATTCCGGCGAAGTAGAAACAATTGCGCATTACCGCGCCGCAGACTTTTTCTTACCCGGAGTTGAATTCCTGCTTGATATCGGCGGGCAGGATATGAAATGTCTGCATATGCGGGACGGCGCTATAACCTCTATTCAGCTGAATGAGGCTTGTTCTTCCGGCTGCGGGAGTTTTCTTGATAATTTTGCACGCTCACTCGGTATGCCTATCACCGAATTTTCGGAAAAAGCCTTGCTTGCACAAAAACCGGTAGATCTCGGTAGCCGCTGCACAGTGTTTATGAATAGCCGTGTAAAGCAGGCTCAAAAAGAGGGTGCTTCTGTCGGCGATATTTCAGCGGGGCTTTCGTATTCGGTTATCAAAAACGCCTTGTTTAAGGTTATCAAACTTCGCGACCCTTCCGCAATCGGAAAAAAAGTGATTGTGCAAGGCGGCACCTTTAATAATGATGCGGTACTGCGTGCCTTTGAGCTTATTTCTGGCGTGCAAGCGATACGCCCCGATGTTGCGGGCTTAATGGGCGCATTCGGAGCCGCCCTGATTGCGCGAAGCGAATGGATTGACGCAGGCTCAAACGGTGTCTCGAATCTTGCAAATCTCGAAGATTTAGAAGATTTTTCGGTAGACCTTGAGCTGAGACGCTGCGGGAAATGTGCCAACAACTGCCTTTTAACGGTAAATACCTTTAGCGATGGCGAACGCCGTTTTATCACCGGCAATCGCTGTGAACGGGGGGCGGAAATTGATAAACTTCCCGATTTTAAGGCGCCCGTCCGTACCGCAAAACCGAAGGCTGCACCGATTCCGAATCTTTTTGATTGGAAATATAAACGCTTATTTCAGTATAAACCGCTTGCCCCAGACAAGGCTCCACGCGGTGTTATCGGAATTCCGCGGGTGCTTAACATGTACGAAAACTACCCGTTTTGGTTCACCTTTTTTACCGAGCTTGGCTTTTCGGTTAAACTCTCTCCGCGCTCTACACGCAAAGTGTACGAGGTGGGACTTGAATCCATTCCTTCCGAGTCCGTCTGTTACCCGGGAAAAATTGCACACGGACATATTGAATCCCTCCTTAAATCCGGTGTAAAAACAATATTCTACCCTTGTATTCCCTACGAAACAAAAGAGGATGAAGGGGCGGGAAATCATTATAACTGCCCGATTGTAACTTCCTATCCGGAAGTGCTGAAAAACAATATTGACGCATTGCGCCAAGATGCGGATGTGCTTTATATCAATCCTTTTCTTCCATTATATAATAAAAAACGCTTAATCGAACGCTTGTTTGAAGAAATAGGGCAAACCTTCGGACTCTTCCTTTCAGAAATTACCGCAGCAGTAAATACGGCATGGGAAGAGCAGGAATCCTTCCGGCGCGAAACAGAGTTAAAAGGCGAGGAGATTTTAAAAGAGATTGAGGAGCGGCATTTGCACGGCATTGTGCTTGCGGGGCGCCCGTATCATGTCGATCCTGAAATTCACCACGGAATTCCGGAACTTTTAACCGGACTCGGGTTAGCCGTACTGACTGAAGATTCTGTTGCGCATCTCGGTAAGGTAGAGCGCCCTTTGCGTGTGGTAGACCAGTGGGCATATCACAATCGATTATACCGCGCAGGGCAATTTGTCAGCACCAATGCCAACCTTGATCTTATCCAGCTTACCAGCTTCGGCTGCGGACTTGATGCGGTAACAGCAGATCAGGTGCAGGAAATCCTTGAAGCAAAGGGAAAAATGTATACTTTGCTCAAAATAGACGAAGGCTCAAACCTCGGAGCGGTGCGAATCCGTATTCGAAGTTTGATGGCGGCAATAAAAGAGCGTGAGCGCTCTGGCATTAAGCTGCAAAAAAAATCAGCTGCATACAAGCGAGTTATTTTTACTGAAGAAATGGGCAAGCGTTATACTATTCTTGCACCGCAAATGTCTCCAATCCATTTTGAGTTGCTAGAAGCAGCATTTGAGCACTCGGGCTTTAACGTTGAAATTCTTCCCGAAGTGGATTCAAAAGCAGTCGATTGCGGTTTACGCTATGTAAATAACGATGCTTGTTATCCGGCTATTATCGTTGCAGGACAAATGATTTCCGCATTACAGTCAGGCAAATATGATCTTAACCGCATTGCATTGATTATTTCTCAAACCGGAGGCGGATGTCGTGCAACAAACTATATAGGATTTATTCGCAGGGCACTTGCAGATGCGGGGCTTGCGCATATTCCCGTTATCGGGTTAAGTGCACAGGCAATAGAAACGAGCCCCGGTTTTAAACCGACAGGGGCGCTTTTAAACCGTGCACTAAAATCTCTTGTGCTGGGAGATCTTCTCATGCGAGTTTTGTATCGCGTGCGTCCCTATGAAGCTATAAAAGGATCCGCTGATGCGCTACACAGAAAATACGCGGCACGAATAAAAGCTGAACTCAAAGACTTGCCAATGCAAAAATACCACGCACTTATTCAGGACATTGTGGATGACTTTGATACGTTGCCTTTGCGCAATGTACACAAACCGCGTGTTGGTGTAGTCGGTGAGATTCTGGTAAAATTCCACCCTGTTGCGAATAACGATATATTTAGAACAATTGAACGGGAAGGCGCCGAGTGTGTTGTTCCCGATCTGGTTGACTTCTTCTTTTACTCGCTTAAAACGGAAATTGATAAAAATAAAATACTCGAGAACTCACTTAAGCAGCGAATTAAATTTCATACGCTTATTTGGATGCTTGAGCGGTATCGAAGCTATATGAAAAAAGCTTTACGAAACAGCAAACGCTTTAATCCGCCTGAATCCATTTATCATCTGGCACGAGGCGTTGATGGCATTGTACAGCTCGGCAATGTAACCGGCGAAGGCTGGTTTCTCACTGCGGAAATGATAGAGCTTATCCAAAGCGGTGTTCCGAACATTGCCTGCATTCAGCCTTTTGCCTGCCTGCCGAATCACGTAACAGGAAAGGGAATGATAAAAGAACTGCGCCGCCGATATCCCGATGCAAACATTTCCGCAATAGACTTTGACCCGGGCGCAAGCGAAGTAAATCAGCTGAACCGCTTAAAACTTCTTCTTGCAAATGCACCGAAAGGCAGCCATCCGGATGAAACTAAAATTAATCCTGATGCGGATATTCGTGTAAAACGCAGCGACACACAAAAATGGACGCAAAAAACAACACAAGAAAAAATCAAGCCGTCATATAAGCAAAGTTTCGACGCATTGGCGTAATCAACTTCGGCTTAATATTTATATCAAGTCGAAGCTGTTTGCAGCATTTCCAGAGCAGCCCTGCATCTCGCACCGTTAGGAGGAATGCAAGTGTCAGAACGGGCACGGACGCCCGTGGTTCTACGCAGCAACGATGTTTTAAAGCAAAACTATTTATAAAGCTTTAAAACTCGTCGGTTAGTTTTTGCCATGGACGGCAAAAACTAACCAAGGCTCTCTTTATAATTTCGTGTCATCAATTGAATGCAAGAATTCCTTGCATGCCGGAGTTATTGATGCGATGCAGCCCGCAGCAAAGGGGTTTTTGAGATTTGCGTATTCAACAAGTTGTAAAAACGGCATGGAGCCGCCCGCCTTGCAAAGCCGCAGGTAGTCTTTCCATGCAGAGTCGTGGTTTTGTTGCGAGCGCACCCAAAATTGCAGCGCGCAAACTTGGGCAAGGGTGTAATCGATATAATAAAAAGGCGAATCAAAAATATGGGATTGGCGCATCCAATAACCGCCGCGGTTCAGATAATCATTGTCGCCGTAATTGCGCATCGGAAGATATTTTTTTTCTATTGCGCGCCACTGCGCTTTTCGCTCCGCCGGAGAGGCTTCGGGATTTTCATAAACCCAATGCTGAAATTCGTCGACACTCACGCCGTAGGGCAAAAACTCAAGCGCCCCGGAAAGATGGGTAAAGCGGAATTTTTCCGTTTGGTGCTTAAAGAAAAGATTCATCCACGGCCAAGTAAAAAACTCCATGCTCATTGAGTGAATTTCGCACGCCTCATACGTAGGCCAAATATATTCGATAAGGCGGGCATTTCTGCTTTGATAGGCTTGAAAAGCATGCCCCGCCTCGTGCGTCATCACTTCGACATCATGCTGGGTTTCATTAAAATTAGCAAAGATAAAAGGCGCCTGATAATCATAGATGGTGGTACAATACCCGCCGCCCTCTTTTCCTTTTTTTGAAAGCAGGTCAAGTAGCTCGTTATCGGTCATAAACCTGAAAAACTCATCGGTTTCGGGGGAAAGCTCCTTGTACATTGTTTTTGCCTGCGCAATAATCCAATCGGGGTCGCCTTGCGGAACCGCATTGCCGGTGGTGTACTTTAACGCCTCGTCATAATAAAAAAGAGTATCAAGCCCGAGCCGCTGCTTTTGCCGCTTTAAAAGCTCAGTGCTGATAGGCACAATCTCATCGTAAATTTGCTTGCGGTATTTTGCGACCATATCGGCAGTATAATCCGTGCGGTTTAAACGGTCATATCCAAGCTGCACATAGTTTTTATAGCCCAGAGTGCGCGCAATGCGCGTGCGCACTTTTACCAGCTCATCATAGATTGAGTCCATGTCATTTTACATGAGATTTGGCAAAACTGTTACCTTTCGAGCAAATCCATATATAGCGTATGTTTATTAAAAAATAAGCAAAAAGCCATATATATAGTGTTTATCAGTGATAAAGTGTGCTTTTAGGAAAAGGTATGATTTTACACGAGGTTTGGCAAAAATTGATGAAAAATGCCCAAAAAGGGCTGTTTTTAGCCGTTTCTGTTACCTTAAATCTTTTTATTTTTTGGTTTTGAAAAATCGGGAAAATTTTTAAGAAAATCCGCTTAAAAAGTAGTAAAAAACCAGATATCCGGGGCTGTTTTTTATGATGTTGTAAAAGTTATTCACAGCTTGTGGATAACCATCGTTTTACAGGGCTTTTTATTCGGATTTTTACGCCGTTTTAATACCCATTAAACCGCTTTTTTTGATTGCCCTTTTATCGCGGTTTCCAGTCTGTTTTTTGCGATATTAAAATAATTATCGTCAATTTCCATGCCGATAAATCGGCGGTTTGTATTCAGGCACGCAATGCCGGTTGTGCCGGAACCCATAAACGAATCCAATACGACATCGCCTTCATCGGTGCTGTCAAAAATAAATTTTTCCATTAGTTCTATCGGTTTTTGCGTCGGGTGTATTTTTTCGCCGTTTGTTTTTCTCGCTCCGATATTAAACGAGGCTACATCATCAATTATATTTGTTATGTAGGACTTTTTAATTTTTCCGGAAAACATAATAAATTCATGACCTGAACCGTAAACATTTAGAGACGGCCGACCGTGTTTTTCCCAGACTAATAAATTTTTAACCTGCATAACAGAATCAAGAAGCGGATAATAAAAAGCATAGCTGCGCCAATCACAAAAGAAATATATACAGCCGTCAGGCTTTAAAATGCGCTTATATTCTTTAAAAAGCTTTTCATAAAAAGGCTTACAAATAGCTAAATCATTAAAGCAACCCTTTTGGCTATTGTGAGTCATGCCTAAAAAATACGGCGGATCAGTAATTATTGACTGTATGCTTTCATCCGGAATTTTCGGCAAAAAGTCTAAACAGTCGCCATGCAGTAGTTCGATATTTTCGGTTAATTTCATTTTTTTTACCTTCCTTTTTTACATAATTTTTAAATTATACTGAATTAAACGATGTAATTTTGTAATACAGATAAATGCAAAAAAAAATAAAAAATCTTTCAAACAAACTGCTTGAAAGCTTTTTATATTGAGAAGATAATATGTTTTTAAATTTAAACTTATTTTTTATTTTCCGGTTCCGGTATGGGGCTGTCATCAACAATATCGAAAAAAACCTTTGGGTATAAATAGTCTTCTCCGGAATCGTCGACTATACGATAATATTTTCCCTCTATTGCAAATACCTCATAAGCTTCTTTATCTTGAAACCAAATATCTTTTTTATTTTTATTTACTACCTTCATGTATCACCTTTATAATTCGTTTTTGTTTAATCTCAACCTTTCCAATGTTTTTACATTGGTACCAGTGTATTTCAGCACGATATTCATCACCGTCTTCATTCACAAGTATCGCCGTACCTCTCACCTTATACCAATCTTTTGCTTTTGTAAAGCTCCCGTTTTGATGTTTATATGTTTTTATAAGTCTGTTTACATCTCTTATTTCTTTCCCTTCCGCAATTACTTTTATACTTTTTACATAAGTGCCCTGTTTGATAAAAGTATCAAAATCATATGCGTCATATTCAGGATTATATACGGTTTTTTGATGTTTAATATACCACCGTCGTTCCATTGCTCCAACCGATTTAGGAGTAGTTTTAAACGGTGTGTTTTCTATATCTTCTTTTGTAAGAATATAATCTTGTACACCGATTTCCTTTGCCTGCTCTTCAACCTCTTCTTGTATGCCGTACTCTTCTATCCGTTTTTCCATTGATTCAATTAAACGCCACCAATCGCCATTTTCGATTGGATTTCCGCCGAAGCCTTCTTGCGGCATAAAGTCTTTTTTTATTTCGTCTATTGACGGTTCTACGATGTTGGTGCCTGCTCCCGCTTCATAATCGTATACGGCGCGGATTGTGGTGCGGCAGTTAAAATGGTATGGCGGGAATCCGTAGACCGTCCAAAACGGGTGATCGGCCTTGAGTGCTTTCCCGTTGCCTGCAATGCTTGCGATGTTGTTGCATATGTCGGTTGTTCTTCCGTCTTGGATGACTAAGAGCTCCCACGCACGAGGCGGATTACTTGCGTATTGAGTGAGGCGGCCTGCGGTATAAGCGGTCTGCACATTGGTGCGATAAACTGTTTCCCAATAGCCGGGTAAAAAAGGCTTTCTAATATTTTTGGTAAAGCTTTCTATTTCTTCCCATGACTCCTGCCATCCTTCGCCTTTTTCGAGAGCTTGAATTAATCGCTTACGCACATCTTCGATATGGTCGCATTCGCTCAGGCGTGCAACCGTAAAGGCTCTAAAGCGGAACTTCGGCTCCAATGCATCCCAAACTTGTTTTTCAATTGATACTTTGCTTTTTAAAAAACCAATCGCTTCTTCAAACGGGAGCGGGTCAACGGCGGAAGTATAAGAAACATTATCGGCAAGGTTTACGTCTTTTTTTTGCAGCGTAATTCCTGCATGATTAAAGCCTAAAAGAAAAGCACCCGCAATTATTTTTTCGGTGAGCTTGATAAGCTCCGCTGAGCTTTCAGGATACGAGATATTTTTTACAAGCTTTTTTAATTCGTTTTTCTCAAGCGTTTTATCAATGTTGAAAACATCTTTTAACGCTTGTTTTAACGTTTTAGAAATGCACTCATCAAATCGTTTTTTGCCGGCATCGCAAAAAGATTCAAGCTCCGATGATTTTTCTTTTTCATCGGCTAAAATATTTTTACGGGTGATCTGCTGTTTTGAATTTTTTTTTTAGAGTTTGAATCGGCAAGCATAAAGCCTTGCGCTTGCGGAGCCTCTACAATAAACGTATCCTCATCATCTTTCGGGCGCGGTAAACCGTACCGAGTGTATAAGGCCTCTTTTGAAACAGGGATTTTATTTTGTATTGCCTGCATAATTTCCGTAAACGTTGCATAGCTTTTTAAATCAAAATAACCGGACGGTGCTGCTACTCCTTCGCCGAAGTTAATCGCAACCATCCAATTAATTAATTCTTGGAATACGCCTTGCACCGCTTTTGCATCTCCATGACAAACTCGCACTAAATTTTCATCGTGCACTTCTGCTTGACTTCGTGTGCCATATGTGCCCTCTTGCGTGCTTAACGATTGCGTGGTAAGCGCAAAGCTTATTTCTTGATTGCATGTTTCAATTAATACCTTATGGTCTTGCAGAGCTCCGCTCATTTCAAGCGTCTTAATATCTTTGACATTAGAAAGAGCTAAGCCCGCGCCTCCTTCCATTTCTGAAAGGGTTTGCGAAATAGCCTGTGCTGCATTCCTTGCTTCCTCTGTGTTCGTGCTTTCAAACAATGCAACAATAGAAGGAACGCCAGCCTTTTTTGCAGCCTTAAGCCAAAACTCCCAGCCAAACTGTTTAAATCGCCACGGCCAATAACACATTAGCAAATCTGAAAAACCGTAGGGATTTTCAGCGCGCGGATTATTTCGGTAAATTAAAAATTTACATTTTTCGATAAGCGGTCTATTCTCTTTTGTTAACATCGGAACCCATATTGAACGCTGTCCCTGTTTTGTTTTTATAATTTCCGTTTTAAAAAATATTTGCTCCGGTCTTTTATTTCGAAGTGAATCGGGAATCCAGTAGCCCGCATCGTTTTGGGCCCATAAGACTTCTGAAAACGCAAAACCGTATTCAATGGCGGTTAAAAACTCTTTTACATCATTATCCCAATTAAGATTGGAGGTAAGATTATCGCGCACAAACTCATATACTTTATCGCTTGCGTTTTTTTGCTCAATTACAAAATTAAAACTTGTAACAATATCTTTCCGCAAGCGTAAATGCGAACCGATTTTTGAATCAAGCATCATTTCATCGATAAGCGAATAGAAGCTTACCTTATCGCTTATTATCTCATTCGGATTGGGAAGCTCGGCAATTACCGCTTCGAATTTATCCGGTGATATTATTTCAATGTTTAAATTATTTTTCATCTTCTTCTCCTAAAACCATGCAATGCCGCGCCGAGACGGTCAAAGCCGGATGTTAAATTAAACGCGGTAACTTCTTTAAAACCGATTTGAGAAATTTCCCACGCATAATAGAGCGCGTCCTGCAAATCGTCAAACTCCGATTTGGGATACATCGTCAATTGGTCAATTGTTTTATTCATGTTCTCTTTGAACTTAAGCATGCCGTTTTCAATAAACGGTGAAAGTGAAAGAATGCGTTCTTTTCCGATCCCTTTTGTACTGCATCCTTTAATCGGTAAGTACACACCTTTTTTGCTCGCCGCTTCCATGATGTGCTTTTTATAAATTGATTGAAAACCTACCTCTTCAAATCCGATTAAAATCGGTTTGTATAAAAGATACTTTTCAATTAATTTATTTATTGCTGAGTCAACCGAACAACACTCCGCCCATTCGTTGAGTGCATACATCATTCCATCCGAGGCGATACCTAAAGTAAAAATAGCGAACTCATCATGCTTACCGGCGGAAGGGTCAACGCCCATGTATACTTTTAAACTTGATATATCAACATGAGAAAAGCGCGTAAACCATTCAGGTTTAAAGACTCGCTCCTCATCGCTTAAGGGCTCGTTCATGTATTCGGTACTGAATGCTGCACTTCCGATTTCTTTCTTTTTTGTTTCTAGTTTTTCACTTGTCCAATAGGAAGACCAAAGGGAATCGCCTTGCGGAGTAAACGCTGCAAATCGTAA
This sequence comes from Treponema phagedenis, assembly GCF_008153345.1. Taxonomy (NCBI): domain Bacteria; kingdom Pseudomonadati; phylum Spirochaetota; class Spirochaetia; order Treponematales; family Treponemataceae; genus Treponema; species Treponema phagedenis. The sequence goes on from NZ_CP042818.1 coordinate 28,576, forward strand.
ACCAATCCAGTTTTCCAATTCGCCATTTTCAATTCTTTTTAAAAGCCTACTCGGTAAATCATCTGAATGAAAGATAGTATTTATAATAATAGTAAACGTATCTTGACCGAGCGGCATAACAGCTCGCAAGAACCAATTATATATTTTTTGTCTTTGAGAAAATGTACGTGCTGCTTCATCTTTTAAAATGTCATCACAAATAATTAAGTCAGGGCGGTACTGCCTAAACTTCACGCCTCGAACGGCAGCACCCGCGCCGAATGATTTTATTGCTGTTCCGTTTTTAAACGATAAAAAATCGCTTTTCCAAATTGAGCCTTCCATTGCACCGAAGTCTTCAAAAATTATTTCGTTTCCTTCGATTTCATCTTTGATACTTTGTAAAGCTCTATTTGCCATATCTTGCGTTGCACAAAAAATACAGACAAAATTATTTTTTTTAAATAATAAACGCCATAACGGATAGGCTAAAGCCCATCGGGTTGATTTTGAAAATCCGCGCGGCTCAATATCAACAACTGCTTTTAATTTCTCAGTCGGAATTAAAAGCGAATGATATTCTTTTTTAAGAAGCGATTTTATGTTTTCAACATGCTCATTGGTGAGCGTGTGAGTGTTTGCAATGTCAATTAATATTTTATGATACGGAGCAGGCTCGTACGAAAAATAATGCGGAAGGTATGTTTTGCAAAAGTAAAAAAAATCATGCTCCGCTTTTTGAAGCCGCTCTTTTTTTTCAAGAACTTCTTTTGAATTTTCGCCTACAAGCTCATTTAAAATATCGCTCACTTTACTTCTGCCTTATCCACTATTGCGCAAAGCTTTTGTAAAAGTTCTGGATCGTTTTTGATTGCATTTTGCAATTCTTTTTTAATTTCCCCTTTTGCTTTCTCCAATGCCTTTGCTGCTTTTGTTCTGTAGTTTGAAAGTTTTAATTGAGCTTCTGCAATGCGCGCAGTAGTTAAAAGTAATTCTTTCGGGTCTTCAAATTCCAAACTATCGATTGTACGCAAATCTTTAGAGATGAGACTTGTCATTTGCATAAGGACTGCTTCGCTTGCTTCGGTGCCGGGATAGTCTTTTAAAACTTCCGCCATTGCCTTTGCAGACTCAATCGCTTTTTTTGCATCTTCAATTTCTTCTTTGTGAGATTTTATAACCCGCCGAATGCCTTCGCGGCTTAACGTAACCTTAAGGCCGAGCTCTTGTATTTTTTTATTTACTTCTTCAGTAACATAAACGATTGTGTTTTTTCCGCCTTCCCATTTTTCAATGATAAGTTCAACGAGTCCGTGCTCTTCCGCTTTACTTTTTGCGCCCATAGTTTGCCCCCTTGTTTAGTCGAGGACTATGCCGGCGTCTTTCGAGATGTTTCCTTCAAGCAGGTCAATGCCTTTTGCGGTTATTTTAAACCAGCGAACCTTTTGTTTTTCTTTGTACGGATGCGGCACTTCTTTTTTTTCCGTGTACCCTTTTTCGGTCAGGTACTCTGTTGACATTTTGATTTCTTCCGTTTCGTTATATTCATAGAAACGGTGAAATAATACTTGTTCCGGAATCCCGTCAGGGTATGTTGTCATTAAATAGTTTAAAATTTCACCGCGTAAAAACTTTTTGTTTCCTTTCATTTTTTTTTACCTCTTCTTTTTTAAATTTATTTTTTATTTTGTGATTGCCAAAGTTCAATAATCTTTTGCAGCGTACTATTATTTTGATTGATGACTAAATCTTGTAGGCGATTTATTTCAGCCCGCCAGCCTCCCATGTCTTTATAGAAATCTTCTCGCTCAAGTTTTTCTAACTTTAACGTATCAATTTCATTTTGTTGTTTTTCAATTTTTTGTTTTAATTCCGAAACATTTTTATTGAAATTTTCTTCTAAACGATTCAACCCGTTTGCAAGATTTTTTTTAAACTCATCAGAACGTGCTGCGTCCTCTGCGGCGTTTTTCATTTGCTGTTTAAAAAGATACGAGATGACAAACGCTATAATCGTTGTTACCGCCGTCGGCCCCCAATCTTTCGCCGCTATGATTAAACTTTCAAATCCCATTTTTTTATTTCCTTAAATACGAAAAACTAAAGCCGAGAGCTGTACCTCCGGCAATGCAAAGCGGGATAGTCCACCACGGCACAACTCGCCATGATTGTAAGCGGTTTACTTCCTTTTCTAAATCTTTACTTAAACGTTTATAATAAGCAGCATCGGGAGAGGCGGCGAGTAGACCTTGCTTGTACCCTTCATCAAATGCGCGGTCAATACTCGTGTTCATTTCCTCAAAACAAATTGCAATAATCTTTTCAACTTCGGATTTACTATAATCCGCTTTCTTCAATTCTATTTTGAATTGCTGATGCGGAATCGCTTTTGATGTCGTCTTTGGTTGACTGTAACTCATCTGCATTGTGAGCACCAGAAACAAGATCACCTGCAGGAGTTTGATTAACTTTTTCATATTCTTTTTTCCTTTCTTCTTCCGCGTTTTGTTTTGTGGTAAAAAGTATTTTTTTACATCGTTGTTTATTTTTCACAACAACATACAGAAAGAATGCTGCCGCAGCGGAACAGGCTGCGGCAAACGCTTTCCAATGCGTTTTAAAAAAAGCAATCGCTTGTTTTAAAAGCGCTGTAATGCGTGACAAAATTTCTTGTATTCGTTTTTTAAATTTTGTACACATTCTTTTTATTTCCCTCTTCATCCGTTTCAGTTTCTTTTTTAGGATATGACGTCTCTTGTATTTTTTTCAAAATAGCTTCATAAAAAAATACACTCAATCCGAAAATAGTCGCTCCCCAAAACCACACCTCGCGGATTTTAATAAACTCGCCAAACTGTAAAAGAAACGCAAAAAGAGCGGAAAACAAAAAAGGTATCCATACGCGATAGCCTTTCAGTTTATCTTTCACATCAAGCTTTTTGATAAGTTCCGTAAAAATAACGGTGAGCAGCACCGCAATGAGTACGAATACCGGGAGGAAATTCATAAGTTCAAACATTTTTTAACTCCTTTTTTAAGCATTTATAAAATGCTTATTAAATATTTTTCAACGGCACATTTAAAATCAATCCATGCGCCGAGGTTGCCGATAAAATATCGCGGACAGTCTTTACCGGTGATGTCGAAATGCCGGTATAAATCTGTTTGCGGATTTAATGAAAATTGTTTTAACAAAGTTGCGGTAAGTACAATTGCACTTGCAAGCGTTTCCTCTGTAAATGCACCCGTCCAATTTTTATGACAAAGCTCAATGCCGATGGTGCAATTATTCGGATACGAACTTAAACGGTACTCAATGCCATCCCGATATTTCCACGCGCCGACATGATAGGCTACTTCATCAATCGGTAAACATTGCAGTACATCGCCTGTAATGCCGATGATAAAATGTGCTGAAGCGTATCTGGCTCCGTCTTTTTTTTTCTGCCGCTTTAAACTTTCAAAATAGTTTCTATTTGCTTGTGCACTTGTTCCGGGGTTTGCAACCCAGTGAATAACCACTCCCTTAACCTCTTGCAGCTTTTGCCCTGGACGGGAAAACGGATTTACCGTTAACATTTGTTTTTCAATATTCATAAAAACATTATAAGAAAGAGAAGCGGGAAAAATCGGAGAAGAGATACATAGAAATAAAAAAACACTTTAAGATATAAAAAATCCTAAAGTGTTTTTTTACGCTGAAAAACAAAATTCTAATTGTTTATCGTTTCGTTTCTTTCGATAAACTTTTTTAAATCTGACTTGTTGATATTCCACTCCCGCTCTCCCGGGATTTTGTACGCATTTAAATTCCTCTTGTATATCAATCGACGGATAGTGATTTGGCTTACGTTGAAAACATCCGCCACCTCTTTGACGCTTAATATTGCCGGCAAGTTCTCTAACAATTCCTGCACACCGCGGATCCCTTCGCTCATAATACTCCTCCAATTCTTGTATTGTTATTTTGTAACTATTACCGATTTTAACCGCAAGCAATTCAAAACTTTCAAGCAAGTAATACACTTTCCTAACCGATACTTCTTTGTTTTCAATTTCGCTCATAATTTGAGCACATTCACAGGGCGTCAAAAACATTTTTACATCCTCTTTTTTTTAACTTTGTTTTGTATCAGGATTATATCCTGCCTTTTTGCAAATATCTCGTAAGGCAAGAATAACCTTACTTGCGTCTTTTTTGCTAAGCCATGAAATATCGTATTCGCCGGTTATTCGATACACGATTGCCCGAAGGCTCCGCTCACTTCGGTTGCGGCTTGCTAAATCCCACAAGCCCCGTATATAGTATTCTTGTTTTGAAGTTAAGCGATTAGCCCCGCCTCCTGAGCGTTTATTTTTAAATTCATAATTAGAAAGTGTGCGCTTAAATCCTAAGTTTTCAAAGGCGCGCATAATTATTTTAAACTGCTCCTCGCTTTCTATTTCGCTTGCGGAATTTATATTAGCATTTAAAAGAATCGCGCGATAGTTTTCATCGTTTAACCCAAGCTCTTTTTTTGCAATATGAATAAGTGCAATTTTTTGTTTTCGCTCTCTCAACAAAATAACATCTCTTCTTAATTTGAATAAAAATACACACAGGGGAAAAAGTTTTTTCCCCTGTATGGTTTGGCTTTAAAAATTAACCGGCACTTTTAAGAAGGTCTCGATTAACCTCTTCTTTATTTGCCTCGCAAAAGAAAGTATCTTTTACCTTTCGAACGGCGTCAACTTGTGCAAGCGTTTCATCGTCAAGCTCTGCCATCTTTTCCTTGTCGGCTTCTTTTTTAAGTCGAATATAATCGGTCAGCCCGAGTTTTTCCAGAAGACCGACTGTCGTTTTTGTTTTAATACTAATGCTTGTCGATTTTCTAAATCCGAAAGTTCCGAATGTAAGTTCAATCGTTTTTTTATCGATGAACAATTCATCACGATTGTATTCGGCGAAGGCTCCAATTTTTGCGGCAAGCTCTGCAATTTGCTTTCGCTTTCCCTCGCCGTCCTTTGCTGCCTTTTCTTTAATTGCGCTTATCTCTTTATTTGATTTTGCGTCAATTAAATCAAGTTCATGTTCGAGAAGTCCGATAGTTTTAAGTGCGCTATTGACTTCCTCAATCGATTCAATTTTTCCCGTACTCGGTTTGTACTTCGCCATTATAAAACCTCCTAAAGTTTTATGTTTATTTTTTTTATCTTTTACGCCGCAGGCGGTTCATCACCGCCATCGATGTAAAATTCATTTTTTAAAATCTGCCTTATTTCAAAGACAATATTTTTAATTTCCACACAACAATCGCGCGGGTTTTTTTGTAAAATCCCCGAAGTTGCCGTATTTTCAATTTCAAAAAGTTTGCTATCAAGCAAGCTATATGCGTCAGCACTTACTTTCATATTCTCACCTCCTGCCGATATGTTTTAATCCAAACGGCGTGTCTTCAGGTTCAGGAATTACGCCCTCATCTTCGCACCGCTCTATTTTTTCAAAATACTTTTCAAAAACAATTTGCACTTCGTTTTGCATGGTAAGCCATTCAAGTTCGGGAAGCCCCGCAGGTTTAGTCAGGCGAATATCCGCAATTGAAATTCTGCCGTAGCCTTTCCTGAAGCCCCAAACCGTGCCGTCCTCAACATTCACGCGATACTTCTTGAGTTGTATTCCGCTTAAAGGATTGCGCTTAAATATTTCGGCAAGCTCTGCATCGTATGCTTCTTCCTCTTCGCCTGCGGTAAATACCTCTTCATACTCTTCTTTCGGAGGTGGTAAGGCTTTTTTAACCGCAATGCCCGCTTCTGCGTACGCTTGCATAATGGTAAGGTTTTCCAAGCGTTCGGGATCCTGATAGAAAAACACAAAAAGCTTTTTATAGTTCAAACACGTTTGCCACGAGATTTTTAAATCCTTTGTTACCCAATCTACAAACGCTTGTCTGCCTTTTGAATTGTTCGCTTCGACCATGTATAATATTTCGCCGATTTTAAACGCTTTCAACGTTGCTTCCGTCAATACTTTTATAAGCCCTTGTTCCAAACTCTTAATCCGTTTTGCCGTTTCTTTGTTCAATCCGAGCTTTTCAGTTAATGCTTTTGTTTCAATCATTTTTACCCCCCTATATAATTTCTGCGTAAAATCATTTTGCCGGCCATTTCGATTATTTCAACATTGGGCATTTCAAGCCTGTTTGCAGTCATAATGTTCTGTGATCGATTGATAATCTTTACAAACTGCCTAATATCTCGTTTTGAAATCTCATAAATGGATTCCGTAATTTCTTGCGAAACTTCAGGCCACACACTCTCGGCTATTCTTTCAGCGTCGACTTTCATAAGCCCTTGTAATTTCAAAAATACCCCGATGCGACTTTCAAGCTGGCGGTGGTCATTCTTTAAGTTTTGAATGCGGGCAGCAAGCCCGGGAAGTCCTATCAACACAAGACCCGTTTCTCCTAAATCGTTAATGAGCCTGCGGCTAAACTCTAAGGCATCATCGCGAAGACTATCCGCTTCATCAATAATTACAATTGCTTCTTTTTCCGCTAACGCCTCACTTACCATATCAACGAGGTTATCAAACTTAACGCGATACGTATTTAGTCCTATTTGCCGCGCAATCTCTTCGGTCATGCGTCTCTTACTCATTGCCCCGGAACACTTAATCAAAATAGAAGTGCGCGGGTTGTCGCGAACGTATTGCTCGGCTGTTGTTGTCTTTCCGCTTCCGGCATCTCCTACAATAAGGGCGATGTCCTTTTCATCGTGCGCAAGCCGAATTGCCCGGCTCATTTGCCGCATCGCAGTGGTTTCAATTATTGCGACATGTTTTTTGCCGGCGTTTTCGGTTTTGCGCGCAATCCATTTGATTATTGCCTCTTCAACTTTTACAACATCGCCGCGGTACGTGTCATTTAAATATTGACTTAATACACTCGATGTGTAACCCATTTCTTTTGCCGCTTTCGTTTGACTTATGTCAAAACGCAGCAGCGCTTCCTTCAACCTTTCTTTAACTGAAAGATTATCAATCGAAACATCACTCATTCTCATTCCTCCTATGATGTTAGTATTTGTAAATCATCCGCATCAAAATAATTTTGATACTTTCCCTTTTTAGGTTCAGTTTCTTTTTCTTCTTTTTCAGGCTCTTCAAGCTGCGGAATGTAAGAATCGATTTGCGGCGTTTCAATGCCGGTTGCTTCCATCGCAATTTCAAGCATGTTTTTAGGTTTAAACGAAAGCCGCTCAAGCGGATTGTCTTTTACAAAAGCGCGCACCTTTTTGCGCACCGATTGCACAAACTCCATGTCCGCTTCTGTATTGCCTGTTTCAATAAACATGCCCGCATACGCCCGGCATAAAACCTTGCCCTTTGAATCGCAGACGAGCACTTCATTTTTATTGGTGAGATTTAACCGCGCTATTACTTGTTGCCCCGTTAAGCCCCGCAGCTCCTCAGCCCAATATTCGGTGCTGCCAATTCGAATGCCGTTTCTCGAAACGGTGCGCACCTCCGCCTTCGTGAGCGCAAGCTCTACCGTTTCCATATCGGGGGCGCGCAAGTTCTCAGGTAAGTTTTCTAAAAAAGCCTGCTCAGGCGTTAGCCCTTTTCGCCCCTTTGCATTGCTAACCCATTCGGTATTGTACCAATGCACCCAGTGGACGAATTCGTTTACAACATCAGCCCATTCGCTTACATCATCCCGCTTTGCCTTGCCGTTTATTGCTCTCCAAAAAAGCCGCTGTTCGTCAACTCTGGCGCTCGTATTGCTGCCGATATAGTTCCCGGTATTCTTTGAGTAATACTCTTCGAGTACCCCGTAGAACCGCTCTTGAACGCCTTTCGATTGCCCATGGAACGGCGTTGCATAAATTAATTTACTGCCGCAGGTTACAATTGCTCCGGTGATAAGCACTTCCTCTTCTCGCTCAACTCCGGCCGCATCAAAGACTTTCATGCGCGCACTCTGACCCTTGATTACTTTACCCTTGTAGTCCTTGCCGTTGTCGACGTGCACAACTAAAGGAATTCCGAAGCGCACAATCATCATGTAGTACGCGGCGAGAATTGTTTGACTTGAAGGGTTTGTGTTCACGCACCAACCTAAAACCGCCCCGCTTCGCATATCAATAAAAGTACTTACCCATGGCCGCACTAGCTTTCCCTTGTACTTAACCACGCGATCTAATATATGGTGATCCCCCTGCACATGCTCCATGCTTTTGTATAGCGGTTTGTTTCGCTCAATGTACGGCAGGTGCCGCGCTTCAAAGAAAGTTTCGCCTTTGCGGTACCGGTCAACTTGTGCAGGCGGTAAACTTTTTAAATACCGATAACAAACCTGATACGTTGCCGTTGTATCCGGCAAGTTTGCTTTAAGTGCAAGGAAGCAGTGATTAATGCTTCGTCTGTTAATGTCTAAATAAAAATGTTTGAGTACATCTTTTTCTTCGTCGGTTAAACTTGCCCCGCTGCCTCCGCGGCTATTGCCGGAAGAGTATAGCGGGGTTATTCCTGAAATCCCGCTTTGCGTAAACTCACTTAACCAGCGGTAAAAGGTGCGCTCGCTTAAATGCTTGCCGTATGCCTCTTTTAATGCAAGGGAAATTTCCCCTGCATTAAACGCCTTACAAAACTCCTTCGCCGAAAGCTCGGCGGTGTTGTATGCGTTTATGATTGACATTCTAAGCTTTGCAACATCTCGCTCCGATTCGGTAACTTGTGTAAATAACTGCCCCGATTCGCTTTGCGTTTTTGTTGCTACCTCTCGGGCAGAAAGAACGGCAAGCTGCACATCTTCGCTCATGCTTTCGGTTATCCAAAACTTGCCGCCCTGCCTTTTAACGTACTGCCATTTTTCCCGCCCCGCTTTTTCTAATAACGCTTTGCGGCTTATGCTTAAAATATCCGCCATATCTTTTGTTGATACTTTCATGCAACACGCCCCCCGTTACTTTCAATTTGTTTTTTGTTCATCTTTGCAAGTTCTAAAGGAGTACGTACAGTAAAGAGTTCGGCGGCGGGCCTTTTTAAAAAGGCTGCAATACGAGTTTCTGCCTTTCTACTTAAGCGGGTACCGTTGATTATTTCCGATAGGCTTGTATAATTCATTTTTAACCGTTTCGCTAATTCGGAAACGCTTCGAATACCCGCGTCAAACATAGCCCGCTCTACCTTTTGTTTACGCTCAAGGTCAAAGGGGTACGGTCTACTTGTTACCGCGTATTTTTCCAAAATTAAAAAATCATCAAGAGGTACAGTGCTGTTGTCCATAGTGATTCCTCCTTACATGTTGTTTTCCTCCGTTAGGTGAAGTTTCCCAAAGCCCCGCTTCCGGAGTTGAACCGGAATAAAAACCCTTGCGGGGCAACCTTCGGGCGCAAGGCTCGAAGGTATAAAACCATCTTAAAATTTGCTATAATTAATTCGCCAAAAAAAACTATAAAAATTTTAGGAGTGGTGTTTTTTATGAGTAATGAGTTAGCAATAATTATTGCAGCAGGTATAACCGTAGGCGGAAGTGTGTTAATATTTGCTCTTAATTCTTTGTTTAACTTTTTCGCAAACGCTCGGGCTCGCAAGGAACGATTGTTTTATGAAGTATTCCCAAAACGAATCGAGTTTTATCACGAGCTTTCTGCTGCAATGGTCAAGTTCATTTATGAGTACCCGGATTTGGATTTCTGTTCGCTTATCGCTTTTGATAAATTCATCGAGGAACTCAGCGTACAACTCGTCGATTTTCTCAACCGGGGTGTACTCATTGCAAGTAAAGATGTGTGTAAATATATCGCCGATCTCCATCGTATCGTTTCGGCGACTAAAATTATTAATAACGCATTGTTGCTCGGAAAGGATTCCGGCAACTCCGATAATACCGCCGAAAAGCTCAAAAAAAGCCTCCTCACTCTTAGCCAGCCGCATTATCAAAATATTCTTGCACAAATACGAATTGAGACAGGCCAGGAAATCGTAGACAATTATTGTTTTAATCTTAACAAAAAAGATATAAAGCGGCTCAGAAAGTTGTATAAGAAGATGGAACAAAATCAGTAAATTGTTTGCAATTAAAATAATCGCAAGAAAAAAATAAATATTCATTTTTTATTTTCTCCTAACATTCCTCCGTATACCCCGCCGCATCCACTGCGGCGGGGATTGTGCTTACATCAAAGTTTCCTCAATGAGTTTTTTAAACCTCAATAAATCATCATCCGATAGCGTTTCAGTTCCTCGCTTAATTTGCTCAAAATTACTGCAATCGCTTAAGTTGCAAGTTGAGGTGATTCCCTTCCCTGTTTGTTTTTTAGAAAAGATATTTGCGCCGTATTCTAATCCGCCATTTAAAAACTTAGTTATTAATTCAAGAGATATTGAAAGTCCGTCTTCTTTTTTTTGTAAGGGAATACTTAAATATTCCTTTGTTTTTCCCACGGCTTCTTCAAAAGAATTGCTGTAAAAATACTCTCCCATAAGTCCGTGATTACTCGTAAAACCAAGGTACTCCGTTTTAAAAATATATCCGCCATGTTCTTTGATAATCGCATCCAATCCCGACTCATCATTTGCCACGATTAAATCGTCAATCTTTTTTGTTAAATCCATTTTCATTCCTCCTACATCAACTCTTCCTCAATGCGGTTTTTAAAATCCCACAAATCATATTCTGGCAATGTTTTAATTTTTTCTTTAATACTTCTAACAGTGTAGGGAATGGTAAGCTCATTGCTTTTTTTAACCGCTTCTTTTGTTTGTTCCTGCAAAAAAACAATACTGCCGGAATACAGTCCGTTCGGTGAGATGTCGCTTATTAAGCGAAGGTATACGGAACATTGTTTTTCATCTTGTTCAAAAGGATAGCCGCAATATGTTTTTGTAATTTTCAGTGATTCATCAAAATCGTTGGTTAAGATATTTATGTATCTTGTTGTTGTACTATCGTCCTTTGCTATGAAATCTATGCTGAAAATATATCCGCCACATTTGGCAATAAGTTTTTGAAGCTTCGACTTAGACTTTTTACGAACCAAGTCGTCAATAATTTTAGTTAAATCCATGTTTATTCCTCCGTTCGGGAAGTATCCCGATGCCCCGCTTCCGGATTTGAACCGGAATAAAAACCCTTGCGGGGCTTTTGCCGTTTTTTTATGTTGGTAGGAAAGCAGTGCATCGGCATTGCCTGTTAAGGATAGTCATGGTGTACTTATCCTTTTTTCTTTCCTATCAGATTTTATTTTTTCCCTTACGCACTTGAATAAAATAAAATCGCTTTTCAAAAACCAGTTTGACGTTTCAGAAGTCCTGCGCTTACTCCACGTCTTTATTTTTTCCGATTTTTTCGATATAATCGGAAATGGCGAATATTTACGCCGTTTTGTTTAGTGTTGCTTTTATGATATGGCGAATATTTACGCCATTTCTTACAAGGCAACCGCTATAAAGTGGCGAATATTTACGCCATGATTTTATAATAACGGATATATCCTAAATTGTCAAGGGATATTTCCGAAAATTTATATAAATTTTAATATTTATAGGGGACAAATCCTAAATGAATGACTGGAAAAATAAAATTGCTATGATTTTACAACACTTTAATTGTACTAAGTCTGAACTTGAAGCAAAAACAGGGGTAAAAAACGGTTATATCCGAGATATTGAGACAGGAAGAAATAAAAATCCTTCTAAGTTTATAAAAGGATTAGTGGATTATTACGGGATAAATCCTAATTGGATAATGGGCAATGATAGTAATATGCTTCTTTCTGACATCGAAAACGCGGAAGAAAATCCTTTGTTGCGGGAATTTAATAATGCGGTAGAACAGACCATCGCTCCTAAATTCGCAGAACAAAACAAAAGGTTTGAAAAAATAGAAAATCGCCAACAAGCCATAGAAGAGGAGTTACAAAAGCTTATCCAATTATATTCTCCTGAAAACATGAAAAAGCCGGAGAATCCTCGTAAGTCAATTATTCGCACAATGGGTTCAACCGGTGAAGTGCACGAGCGGCTCGCTTATTACGGCGCGGACGGGGAAGAGGAAGAAACGGAAGATTTACCGCTTGCTGAAAACCTTGCGGCGGGCTTTCCAATAGAAGCTTTTGACAATTATGAAACCTACCCGGTACCGAAACGCTTTTTAAAAAAGAGGCATAAATATTGCGTGGCAAAAATTAAGGGTACCAGCATGACAGCGGCGGGAATTGCGGACGGCAGCCATGTATTATTAGAATACTGCAACAGCCCGGTAAACGGTTCAATTATGGTCGTAAAATATGGAGAAAATACCACGTTAAAACGACTCCACCAAACAGATGAGGGAGAGTGGCAGCTTTTGTTTGAAGACGGCAGCGGGGCGATTATTCCGCTTAAAGATGGAAACTGGGAAGCAAAGGCTATGTTTATTACTGTTCTGTAAAAACGGCTTTTAACGCGCTTTAAACCGAAAAAGGCTAAAATGATAGCCTTAAATCTTTCGAACGTTTTTTAAACGGCATTACGCAGCTGTGGGCAGGGTTTAAGGGCGATGAGGGATTGTAAATTCAGGAAATTTGAGGTATAATTAGGTAGTGATAATAAACAATTCTTGGGGGCAAAGTATGAGTAAGGAAAATATGGATCAACGTATAGTCGTATCATTACGCGAATCAAAGACTAAAGAAAAAATAGAAGATACTTTTAAAACATTTAACATTCAAGATATACAAGAAAAAACGGCTTATCTTGATGAAGCTATGTACAGTCCCGAAGTGTTTTATTCTTCCGGAGAAGAAAGAATAACGCCTGAGCATAAATATGAATTAGCTCTGCAAATGTTTTTAGAAGGCAGTTGGAAATTATATTCATACTATGAAAAATTAGGGCTGGGTCAAGAAAATGTTCAAAATTGATAATGAAAAAAAAGCCAGAATAGCAAAAGAATTTGATGTCAAAATTGAATCTGTAAATATTATTGCGGATGAATATAAAAAAATTCAAGATGGTATGAAAGAACAATATTTAGCACATATAATACGTACGATGGAAATTCAATTGCAAGAATTAACAGAAAACCCGATGTTTAAAATAATTATAAAACCATTACCATTGACTAAAGATAATCTTTCGGCTCGGGCGCAATACCAACGTGGTAAATTTTTCTTAATCGGCTATTCTGAACGGTTAAACGATATACAGCTTAGGGTTTGCCTTGCACATGAATTGGGGCATTTATATTTGATAGAATATATAAACAGCATTGATAAAAACGCAAACCTTACAGAAAAAACAAACATGGAACCGTTGTCGACTGTTTTCGGTATTTTAGCAATACTGGATAAGAATGATTTTTATTCAACAATTAGCGACAAACAATTATTGCATAAAACTTGGGAAGACGTGCTTGCCGATTTTAAGCAGCTCCAAAATCGCAATAACGGGATAGATAATATATCATAAGTCTAAATTTTAATCATCAAAAAAAAGCTCCGGCAAAATGCGCGGGGCTTTTTTATTTTTCTTTTATCAAGCGCAAAAGCTCTTTTTTTATTTCAGGAAGAATATTTTTAAATCGAATTTTCCTCACCTCTTTTTGAAACCCGCGCCGGATTGCTCCTCCAAAACTTTCTTCCAAAAATCCCGGAGTAAAAACAATTGTGCCGGCAAAGTCAACACACAACTGGCACGCGGTTTTATTTTTTTTTAAAAACGGTATTAAAAAATTATTTCTGAATTCTTCTCCGGAGTCAGGACTTATGTGAATAAATCTTCCTCCTTGAAATTTATAGCCGCTGCCGCATTCCGCTACTTTTAATGTTGCTTCCTTCAATTTTCTCACCTCTTTTTTTTTCACATTATACCTTAAAAAATAAAAAACTCAACTAAAAAAAATTACATTCAATGTATCTCCTCTCCGATTTTCGCATTTAAAACGCGGTATCATCAAGCTATGAAAACAAGAATAAGACCGATTGCGCGTGCCGGAGTTTTCGGCTCGGAATCGAATACGCAAATTGTAAGCGAACAAGACTTACAGGAAATTTACGAATCATTTACCGCACAAGATTCAAGCCCCATCACAATCGGGCATGTTACCGAAGCGGCTGAACCTCGACTCGGATCTGTTGTAAGCCTTGAATTAAAAGACGGTATTTTATACGGCATTATTGAAGAACAGGATGAATTAGCGAAAGCCGTTGACGCGGGATTTTTCCCGGAATGCTCAATCGGAGCGAAACGCTCAGGCGAAACCGGAAAATTGTACTTGCACCATTTGGCATATTTGGGCGAAGAGCCTGCGGCAATTAAAAGTTTTAAAAAAAATATAAAAGAAAAAATACAGTTGGATGACAGCGGAGTAATTCACGCATTTCCCGCGGTCTGGAAAATCACATTGTCCGATATGGACGAAGGAGTAAAAAAAATGAATGAACTTGATGAGGCTAAAAAAAGGATAGCCGAACTTGAGGCAGAGGTTCAAAAACTCACCGCGGAACTTGAAAAAGCAAAGGCCGGGAGTAATGGAAGCGGTGAAGATTTTGAAAAGCTTAAAACTGAAAACGAAGAGTTGAAAAGAAAGCTTTTAGCATTTCAGGAAAAACACCCTGAAGATGAATTGAGCTTGTCAGATTCCGACCCGCGCACAAAAATGCTTTTGAATGAGCTGCGTAAAACAAAAACGGCAAGCCTTATGCAGGCAGCAAAAGGGAAGGTTCCGGCGGCGCATTTAAAAGACCTTGAAGTGTTAGCGAATGGGCTTACATTAAGTAATGAGCTTTTGCTCTCGGACGGAAAGAAGGCATCAAGCATTGAAACTCTTACGGCAATTTTTAACGCAATGGCTGACCCGGTATTGGGCACTGAAATTGTTTTAAGTGACCCTGAGGCAAAGAGCGCAGGGCAAGGCGCAAGTTATGCAAGCTCGGCTGCAAAACTTATGGGCGCTTTGTAGTTTTTTAATTTAAGGAGATAAAAAAAATGATTAATGCAAATATCGGAAAAGTTGCAATTGAACAATCAAGCATTCTTTCAGGCAACAATCATATTATCGTTTCGTACTCGCTGAAAGATGGGCTAAAGGGTTTAAAAGCCGGCACGGCTTTAAAACTGGTTGACGGCAAGCTTGAACATCTTGCAGCCGATACCGAAGATGCAATCGCTCTTTTGCTTTCTGAGGTTGAGGGCGACAGCAAAGACAGCACCGCAGCGGTCGTTGTCTTCGGTGCGGTAAAAAAGGAAGCGGTAACATTCGGGGCGGACGGTGCGGCTTGTACTGAAACCTTGGTTGAGAAGCTCCGTAAAAACGGGCTTTATGCAATTAATTAAAAATGCGGATTAAACGCTTTTAAAAAAGAAATTTTAAGGAGATTTTACGATGATTAAAACGCAATTAACAGGGGCGCTCAATGCGTTTTTTAATTTAAAGAATTTTACCGATGTGGTAAGCGGTCTACCAAAGCCGCAAACGCCGATGACCGATCTACTCTTTCCGGCTGCAAGCCGAAAGCAAAAAACAAGTCCGTATATTGCGGTTGCTGACATTCAAAATGTAACCGGTGCCGTTCCGGTTGTCTTACGCGGAACAAAGTCCTATGCGGTAGGCGGCGATAAAAAATCGCTCGGCATGATTGAAGTGCAGCCTTTGAGCATGAACAGATTTATATCCGGGGCTGAATTAAATAACCTTATTGCAATGGGCGATGTTGAGAACATTAACGCAAAACTGACCGAGGTAATCGAGAACTTACGCGACCGCACGGCGGTATCAACTGAAATTCTTGTATGCCAATCGTTGAGCGGAAGGATAGCGTATCCTGCAAGTATCGAAGGCGGAGCCGATGATATATATCAGGTCGAAATCGGCAAGCTTAAAGAATTAAGTGCTGCCGCTCTTACCGCTACGGCAACATTGGCTGATGTGCAAAAAGAACTTGAATCGCAATTTGTTGAGCAGCAAAAAACGGGCGCATCTGCTGATGTAGTATTCTTAGTTGGCTCAGATGTGTATTCAAAAATCATTGACATTATCGCAAAGGTAACAAGTAACGTTCCGGTTCAATGGACAGAAACAGGCTGCACCTTATTCGGTAAATATAAACTTATGCCAATGAGCGGCACCTACGCACTTCCGGGACAAACGGCAACAACGCCTATAGTGGATGCAAAATCAATTCAGACTATTGATCTAAAAAACACCGGTAAGTTGTTTTATGCTGCCCTCGATGAGCTTGATGCAAAGCTGCAACCCTTGCCGTTTTTCGCAAGCTATGAAGAGATAACCGATCCTTCAGGGATTAAGGTTTTATCCTCTTCAAAACCATTGCCGGCATTTGCAGTTTCAAAATCAACAATTAAGAAGTATTTAAAATAGAACCCTCTATTTATGTAAAAATGTCGATGTAAAAAAGTTTATGTTAAGGAGATGATGGAAAATGAGTAACAAGATGTTTAATTTACCCGCCAATCCGGCCAACATTCCTCCGTCGGGGAAACAGGCGGGAACTTCGCGCACTCAATCTATCATCTCCGTTTTTGATATTAAAAATTTTATATCGCCAAAACTGTATAGCGAATTGAGTTGGGATGAAGATCGTGCAGCGGATGAGGTAACGCAAGATTGTATCAATCGTGCTGAAGAATTAGCGGAAACGCTCCTTCATTTAGTCGGCGAAAAAATAAATCCTTTTAGCAGAACACAAAAGGAAGTGTTAAAAATTTTAACCGTATACGAGCTTTACACGTATAACGGCGACCGCATAAAAGCAAAGGAGTACATGGAGCGCGCAGAGCGTTTAATAAGCGACCGGTACCGCTCCATTGAAAAAGAGCGGGAAGCGGTGTTGCCTGAAATTGCATTGACAAATCCTAAAAGTGAGAAGGTAAAAAAATGAAGATACAAGTTACGCTTCAATATGATAATTTAAAACCTGCAGATTCTCTAGCTCCTCTTATGAAAGAGTTTTCGCTTATGGGTTTAAGTGCAATTCAAAAAAATATTGAAAGCAATGTAAAGCCTGAAAATGCGCCGCTTACAAAGTCGGTAAAGCAGGGAGACAATACGCTTCGAGATTACGGAAAACTTCGCGCAAGCCTTACCGCGCGGCACTCGGAAACGGAAGCGATAATCGGAACAAAGGTTCCGTATGCACGAACTCACAATCCTGAAAACGGCGAAAAAGAAACGGTTATTCGTCCTAAAAACGCGCAGTATTTGTGCATCCCCGCAAGTCCTTATACAAGAACGTTATTTAGGCGTTACGGATTTTCTCCGCGTAACGTTATTGACGGATTAAAAAAGAACGGCGTTTCAGTGTATCGCCCGTATAGAAAAGGAACGAGTACAAGGGCGAATGTTATTTTGGCAAAAGAAAAAGACGAAGAGCCGAAAGTAATTTTTATTTTAAAAAAACAAATAACAATCCCTGCGCGCCCGTTTATGTTTTTACCGGATTCAGTAATTAAAGCAATGGAAAAAAGAGCGGAGGACTATTGTGCCGTGTAATTTTTTAAAAATCATAAAATCCTATGCAGGGCTTTTATCGGAACAAACAAAAACGCCGGTAATCATTGCGCCGAGCGAAGTGAAGTCGGAGAAATTCCATGTTGAGCTTACACTGTTGCCGCACCCGGCATTAATTGGAAACGGGAGAGCACGTTTTAGAATGCGCGGCACCGTCTTCGCGGAAATCCCCGCAAGTGAGCCGGCAATAAATGACTGCTTATCCCGCTCTCTAGCATTAGCACAATTCTTTGATGATACGCAAGGTTTCACCATTCAAAATAAAACGAATGAGCAAAAAGGAATATACGGCTTAGCGTATCACCGACCATTACGGGATGATGACGACCTCTTTTCAGATTTAGAATCGGAGGAGCGATCTTATTCATACAATGAAAGTTGGCTCATCGAACTTGAATTCAATCTCGATGAAGTAATGTAAAAATCGTTTTTAAGGAGTTAAAAAAAATGGATGTAACAAAATCACGATACCCGAATAGTATCGTTCTTGCAAGTGCGAAAATTGAAATTTCAAAAAAAGATATTTTACTTGACCGCATTGCTAAAACATGGGATTTGCAGGAGTTGGAAGATCTAGGGCTTGCGCGCGGAATTAAAATTTCTTTTTCCTCAAGCAAAATTGACATCAAGGCTGACAACGGCACGGTGCCAATTAAAGGACAAACGGATGTTAAGGGCAAGGTTGAGTTTGCGCTACTTGAAAGGCATATTCCGCTTTTAGGTACTATAATGCACGGACTTGTAACCGTAAGCACACAGGGGGGAAAAGAGCAGGAAAAAAGCGAAAAGCTTCAAGCAAACACATTCGCCCTCGATAAGTTTTATGAATTCAGCCATGCAAGTTTTGATAATAGTAAGCCGAAGGATATTACTATCAAGCAGGGCGGTAAAAATTTAACCCAATCCGATTATGAAATATCTCAAAGTAAATCTGGAGCATGGGGTTATAAGTTTTTACCGACAGGTACTTGCGATATAACAAAGCCTATAACAATCGAATATAAAACAATACCGATTAAAAGCTATCGGTTAACAAAAGGTTCAGGCGGAGTTGTACAGCCGATATCAATGCGCTTAACAAACAGTCGTAAAGCCGATGACGGACGAATTATCAATCGCACGTTTGAATTCCCGTATGGCTTTTATGATGGAGAAGATTCAATTCAATTAAAATCAAAAAACGATTCGGACAATGTCGCAGAAGTTCCGATGAGTTTTGAATTTTCTCCGCATCCCGATTTAATCGGCGATGAAGAACTTGAACCCGGAAGTTTGTATCGAGAAGATCAAGACGTGTAATAAAATGTTTTTTTTTGCCGGATGCAAGTGCGCAACCGGCAAAGATTTTAAAAAAAAGTTAAGGAACAAAAGGTAAAAAAAATGAAAATGGTAAATCTTGATTTATTAAAAGCTGAAAGCGTAAAGATAAAATTTTTAGAAAAAGAATTTGAAATAGGCTATATTCCTTCAGGGCTTGCAATTCCCTTACTTGATAATCATAATCAAAACGTAGAAACGCAAAAAGAAGATGACCCGCCTGAAAAATTATTCCATGATACGGTGCGCTCGGTTTCTCTTTTTTGTTCATTTTTTCATCCTGAGTTTACCGAAGATTATTTACTAAAAAATGCAACTGCGCAGCAAATCGATGCAATGTATCAAAATATAATATACGCAATTCTTACCAATTTCACTTCTGCAATTCCAAGCGATGGAGAAGAGTCTTCAGATGACGATATTGAAAAAAAAACGACTGGGGAGAAATAATTAACCATGCGCTTTTAATGTATAACATAACAGAGCGCGAAATATTAACTGAATGGAGCCTTGAAACTTTGGTTAACAAGGTGCGCGCAGGATTTAATTTTGAATTGATGAAAAAAGGTATTCCGATTAAAAAAGAAAAAAAGTTATTAACACAATCGGAAGTTGATAATATCGAAGATTTGTATCGATAGATTTAAATATTTTAAAAAAAAAGTTTAGGATGTAAAAAAAATGGCAACAGTGCGAGAGCTCATTTTTAAAATCACTGGGGACAATGAAAAATTTAAAGCCGCAATTGATGAGTCAAAAAAAGCCCTCGATGATTTTAATAAAAAAACAAAAGACGTAAGCGAGCTTTATGGCAGTATTGCAAAGCAAGCGGCAATTGCAACAACAGCGATTGCCGCTGTCGGCATTGCAACTGCAAAAATGGCGGTTGAATTTAACGAAGGCTTTGGGAAGGTGCAAACACTTATTCCGGGAGCTACAGAGCGCATTGCAGAACTTGAAGAAAACGTCCTAAATCTTTCTCCTGCTGTCGGCAAAACAACCAAAGATTTAACCGAAGGCTTATACGAAATAATCTCCGCATTCGGAGATTCAGCCGATAGCGCAAAGAATCTTGAACTTGCCGCAAAGGGAGCAACGGCGGGAGGGGCAACTACAAAAGAATCTATTAAGCTTTTATCTGCCGTAACAAAAGCATACGGGAACACTTCTTTTGAAGCTCAAAAAAGGGTTTCAGATTTAGCCTTCACAACATTAAAGCTCGGACAAACATCAATGAGCGATCTTGCTGTTTCCATGCAGCGGGTAACATCGATGAATAATGATCTCGGTGTCTCTCAAGAAGAACTTTTTGCCATATTCTCTTCCGGAACCGGTGTAATCGGCGGAGCTGCGGAAGTTTCAACAAAGCTTTCGGCTGTATATACTGAATTGCAAAAACCGCAAGAGAGGCTTGCAAAAAGTTTTAAAGAATTAGGAGTTGCAACCGGTGAAGAACTCATTGCAAAATTTGGAGGACTTTCCGGAGCACTGCAAGCATTAAAATCGGTAGCCGATAAAACAGGGGAACCTATTAGTAATCTTTTCGGTTCTGCTGAAGCGGGGAAACTCGCCTTGTATGCGGCGGGAAAAGGAGCTGCAAAATTCGCAAGCGACTTAGAAGCAATGAACGAATCGGCGGGGGCTACCGAGCAGGCATTTAACGATGCAACCGTAGCGGGACCAAATGCGTTCGGTTTCCAGCTTGAACAAGCAAAACTTAACGCACAAAGCTTCGCAATTAAACTTGGCCAAGAATTAATTCCGAGTTTACAAGCCCTTTTATCTCCCGTCTTTAAACTTGCCGAGTGGCTTAAAAATTTAAATGAAGAACAACTGCGTCTTATTATTTCAACAGGAAAAGTTCTTATCACATTCACAGCGGTAACCGCCGGGGCATTTGGATTGGTAAAAGGAATCATTGCCGTGCAGCGAGGTTTAAGAGCAATGGACGCCGCATTTAAAGTTATCGGTGCGAGCAACCCGTTTATGCTTGCAATTGCCGGAGCCGCAGCAGCTGTTGTTGCAATTAAAGAAGTATGTAATTGGATTGATTATGCAGCAGACAAACAACGCCAATACAGACTTGCATCTCTCGATAAAGAAAATCGACACGCAGTAGAAGCACAAGGCGTCCATGAAATTGCAAAACAATACGGAACGCTTTTGGCAAAAAAAGAAAAGACCGCACAAGAGACGGAGAGGCTTGTACAGCTTGAAAAAAAACTTGCAGATATTACGCAAGACTATAGCGAAACACCGAACACAAATACTTTTTTAGCTTCGGCAAAAAATGAAGCGGCAATTCTTGAAATGAATATTGCAAAAAAAGAAGAACTTATTGAACAAAAAGAACGGGAAAGAGAAGAATCTTCAAAAAATGCAAACGAAAAAGCAGTACAACGAATTGACGAAGAAATAAAAAAAACAAAAGAGTATATTGAAAATGCGCGCATGGCTGTTGCTGCACTAAGAGACTTAAACAAAGAATCTTTTGCCCCGGAATTGGAACCGGAAAAATTATCAATGCCGGAAATTACTAGCGGCAAGGGAAAAGAAAGCAGTGAAAAAACACAGGCGGAACGTCTTTCCGATTTGGAAAAAGAACATAAAGCTGAAACTGAATTAATAAAAAAATCTGTTGCAGATAAAAAAGAACAAGAAGAGTTACTTTTAAAAAATGAAGAAGCTTTTTATAAAAAAAGACTTGAGCTTTTACAAACCTTTCATAAAGAAAATGTTACAAAAAATTTAAAAGAAAATGCGGAGCAAAATTTAACCGTTGAGCAGTCCCTTGCAAAAGCAGTTGGTGCTGCACATGAAACAATTTTAGAAGAAACAAAAAAAACAAATGACGAACTTGACAGGATCTCCGATGAGCGGCACAAAAAAGAAATTGAAAAAATAAATAAAATTACGGACGAAACAAAAAACGCTGTTGAGCTTGAAGTAAAATTAAAAGCGGAAGCAGGGCAAATTGAAGGCCGCTCCGACAAAGAAAAAGACCGAGCTGCATGGAAGGAAAAAGCTGCCCTCTATCAGCAAAAACAAAATGAGCTATTACAGCAATACATTGATTTACAGAGCTCAGCAAAAAAAGAAGATAAAGAAAAGGCGGAGGCAATAAAAAAGCAAGCGGACAATATTGGAGTGCTTGCAGAAGAAGCGGCAAAGAAAGCACGCGATGCTTTTGCAGACGCGGCCCGCAACATTGCCGATAAGCTTTCAGAAATCGGCAATGTTATAAGCTCAACTTTTTCGCAAATTGCAGATGCAGCGCAAGGATTTATAAATAATAAAGAAGAGAAGCGAAGACAAGAGACCGCAATTCGCCTTGCTGAAATTGAGCGTGAAAAAAACGAAACGCTTTTAGAAATTGACAATGAGCTTTCAGAAAAAAGAGAGCAAAAACAAATTGAAGATGCAGAACGGGAAGAGCAACGCCGGCAAGAGGAATACGAAAAACGACAGGCGGAATCAAATCGAAACATACAGGAGCTTTCAGGAAGTTTTGAAGTTGAAACAAACTTGATAAAACTCCGCAACACGGAACAGCAGCTTGAAGCGGCTCGAAAGAAAAAAGCGGAAGACGCAGCACATAAAAAAGCGGAAGATGAAAAAATAAAACGCGACAAAGAAGCGCGCATGCAAGAGGTTGCCTTATTAAACGCAAAAGCTCAAGCCGAACATGAATACGCGGTTACACGAATTACAACAGAAAACGCTGCAGGAGATGCCGCCGCAAAGGCTGCACAGGAAGCTGCAAAATGGCAAAAGGCACAAGGTGTTATTAGCATGAGTATTAAAGCAGCAATAGAAACGGCGGAAGCGGTTGCGCAGTTTGCACTTGGTGTTGCCGGAAATCCGCAAGGGTTTGCAGCAGGAGCTGCACATACTGCTGCCGCTGTAATGGCAGGCGTACAAATAGGCGTTATTGCGGGGCAACCCTTACCGCCCGACTACATCCAGCAAGCCTTACCGCCTGCACCTCGCCCGATTAAATTCGCACAAGGCGGTATTGTTATGCCGAGTGCAGCGGGTACCGGCATCACCTTACCGAACGGCGCCCCGGGGCTTGTCGCTGAAGCGGGAATCCCTGAAGTGATACTGCCACTTAACTTGCCGAATCTTGAAACAATGTTTAAAGCCGCAGGAATTTATAACACCGATAACAGCGCAAGTACGAATTATTCTGCAACATACAATGTCGAAGTTGTGCACAATCAAGGAGATGATTTAGAAGAAAGTATTTTAAACGCACTAAGAAATCACGACCGTGAAGTATACAACATTGTCGAAGAAGGAAATAAAAACTGGCGTGTTTAAACATTAAGGAGTTAAAAAAAAGAACATGACCGAACAAGAATATATTACCAAACACTATCCGCAAGATGTCATTGTAATTGACGGGGAATTTTTCCCCCTACCACTCGGCGGAAAAATTACAATTGAGCAAAAAGAAATCGCCTCGCAGCTTACAACTGCAAACGGTACAAAACGAAAAGACATAATCAGAAAATATGAATCAGCTTCGATTAGGTTTGCAACACTGTTTGATGAGGGATTAAACACCATTCAAATGATTATTAGATGTATTGAACAAACCGACTTTGAAAAAGAAAAATCGCTATTTATCAAAAAACAACACATGCCGGCAACCGCTGCAAGATTTAACCGGGAACACTTTCATGCAATTAAAATAGAAGTGGTCGGCACAATAAAAATAAATTTTCAATTTAGAAAAAATAATTGCTATATTTATTCAGGTGTGAATTTAAAAATAAACTAAAAAAAAAATTACTATAAATTAAGGAGTAAAAAAATGGGATTAAAATCAAAAATTGATGAACAACTTTTGGAGGTGCAAAAGAACTTACCTTCTACACTGAATCCTGATGATGCGTTAACAAACAAAAACTGGAATTGTGTAGTAGCGTCCATAAAAGCGATTTATGAAGCCTTGCAAGCTGCCGCAAGCACTCCGCCTTCCATTCCGCCTATAGGATTTTTATATACTCGCTTCCCCGGCATGCCCCTCCCCTGGGAGCAATTTACGGATACTGCACCGGTTGAATGGAAAAACTTACACGAAAAATATCCGGGCACCTTCTTACGTCTTGCAGGCGGCAATGCAAGTGCCTTTAGTGGATCCGGGTCGGTAAGCTATGATTCAGGGGTAAGAGGCAATGGCGGCGGACAAATAGATGCAATGCAACGGCATACCCATAGTTACACGTATGAAGGCAGTAATGGAGTTGGAAGTACAAAAGGAGTTGATGCACAATATCAGTGGCAGCAGGAAAACAAAAGCAGTACAACCGGCTCTGCTTCCGGAAGGGAAACTGAAGAAACTCGACCGAAAAATATCACCGTTGAAATGTATTTGTTTGTAGGACAGTAATTAAAAAGTTTTTTTAACAGAGCGATGATAAAAACACCCCTTTCAACCGAACAAAAAATACGCGGCAATAATCGCAGTTACACCGCTCGCATTATCTTCTCATTTCTCTCCTGCAAAGTGCCGGAAAGCATTAAGATTTTCGCCCCGAATACACAAACGGGATCGGTACCTGACCAAATAGTCTACCCGTATTTATACCATATCGAACAGAGACTTTTTATTGACGAGGAAATAAATTATCGCGTGTTCCCTGAACCGTACAATATTCACCGCGACAATAGAATCCACCAAGTAAAGCGCCAGCCATATTCACACATCGGCTACATCGGAAAGAAAGCTGACCACTCCGGATCGGTAACAGATTGTATCAAACTGTATCTGCCGAACACAGACACAAAAAAAATTACTATCCGCACTAATCCTGACCGAATAATTAAAGAGGCAACCGTAATTGCAAAAACAAAAAACGATACGGAAATCACCCGGTATACAATTACAAACAATACACGCAATGAAATTGTCTTTCCACTAAAAGCAGAGAATGTCGGTATCCTTGAATTGCATGTTACGAAACACACAGCGAATAAAAGAATATGGATTGTCTCCTTTTATCCCGGATTTGAATTCTTTGTTACTGAAAAAGACGTAGTAAAAATTAAACAGCAAAAAAAGAAAACAGAAAACAAAGAAGGCTCTATTGGCAGGCTCTATATTAATTCACTTGAAATCGAATTGAATAATATAACTCGCATGTATGATGATAAAAATAGTGAAAGCCCCATTGCAGGTTTTTTTAATGCAAATGCGATTGTCTCCGTCGCACTCATTCTCAATACACGAAAAAATCAAAAGCCGTTTATATTGAACTTCGGAAACTTCTTTGTAACCGACATTGACACGAACGAGCAGAAAATAAGTGTAACTGTAAAAGCACAAGACTATATCGGAGTGCGTAAAAATGATTATCTTAATTTAGGAATAGGAGACAAAACAAACGCCTATGAGTGCTTTGCAAAAATCGCAAACGCAATAAACTTATCTGCTATCAAAGTTGACGAGCAATTAAAACGGGTTGCGCTAAATCGCATCCCTTTAAACGGAAACATCGGATCACTGCTAAATAAACTGTGCGTATTAACCAACGCCTTTTGCGCCTGCGATGAAACAGGCTCCGCCCTCATCGCAACACCGATGCTCTCTCGTCACGGAGCAATTCGCTACCCATTGCGCTATTTTCTATTGCACGAATATAAAGCACAAGGCGGCGGACAAACTAAAACACTTTCGCCGAATATCATTAATCTTTCATACGCAACGTATGAATATGACGGTGAATATCATGCTGGGAAAAAGCAATCATACATCTACAATGAGCGAATCCCAAAGCGGGAATTTCCGCAAGATAAAATACGCATTCCCCTTCATGAGCGCGAACTCGGCGCAGGAGCAGAGCCGAGTGCAACCTTTACCGTTTTACTTCCTGATAATTTTGAAGCCCTTGAATTCTCTGACCCGCTTATTCCGAAAGCCCTCGAATATGAAACCATTTACGAGTATGGCGCACAGGAAAAACCGATACGGGCAATTGTGAAGGTTTGGAACTTTATCGACCGAGATGAAGGAGAGCAGTTCACTATTATTCAAATGATACGAGAAAAGCCGTATAATACTATTTTAAAAACGGAAAACTTCATTGTACCGAAAATGCCGCGCACGTATATCATCCCTGAAAAAGACCCGTCATTAAATAGCGCCGATGCCGAAGCAGTCGAGTCGCGCAATGCACACAATAAGCCGGAAGTATTTAAAATCGATTTAAAAGATGCGGCAAGTTTTGACCTCATTAAAATTGAAAACATTTTTAAACAAACTCAATTTGAATTCTTATATCGAATTACTAACGAAGGAATTGAAGTTAAGGCGTGGAATTATTTTAAAGAGAACCCTCAAACGCTCACCGTTAAAATATACGGCAGCCGTCTTACTCCTTCACAATTTAAAAAAACAATCACCGCAAGAAACGAAGATGACATACAAGTCAATGGCGAAATCGTAAAAAATATTGAAGTGGGCGCGCTCGCCTCCGATGACATTGCACGCGATGTGTTACAATCAATGAGTTATTATTACCGACACTTTGCAAAAGATTTTAGTGTACAAGCATGGAGCGACCCGCGCCTGATGCTCTACGATTTAATCGCCTTTAAAAGTTTACGCGGCTATGGATTTATGCAAGGAATAATTGATGAAATGGAATACACCTATAACGGTGCATTAGCCCAAAAGATAAAAATTAAACAAACTAAAAAGCATACTCGCGACAGCAGAGCCTTAAAAAGTTTTGCATTGAAAGACCGCCCCGTCCTTGCAAAACGAGAAGCGGGGTATGCGTAAAAATAAAAAAAATCTAAGGAGATTATAAAAATGGAAAAAATTAGAATCAGGAAATTATTTAATGCAGACCTTACAAAGGAAAATTCAGAAAACTTTGTACAAAAAGAAAAAATTACAAATATTATTCCGAATAAGGTATACTATGTTGAACACTCAATTTATTTTTCAAACACCATGGAAGTCTATGAAGATGATACAATGCAAAAGCCGCTTGTCCTTGAAACCGATTATAACTTTGCAGAAATCGATTCAATCGCTTCTGAAATGTCAAACATTGATTGTTACAAAGCGCTGACCTTCAATCAACGTTTTGAAAAAGTATTTATTCGCTATCATTCTTATGGAGACCTTTTATCTGCCGAAGATATTAATTGCATTGCCGACGGAGTAAACACGCTAAGCGAAATAAATGAAAAACAAACACAAGAATTTAACACACTCGTGCGCAACTTTGAAGAACACATTACAAACGGCAAAGCACACAACGCAACCGAAACGGTTACCGGTAACTCCATCGCATACAGAACCGAAGACGGAAGACTGAAGGCGGCGGATGCAAAAGAAAATGAAGACCTGGTAAACTTAAAGAGCCAAACCCAAGCAATACAAACAAGTGAAGAAAGAACACAAAACAAAATTACCGAAGCAAAAAATGAACTCATCTCCGATATTGAAACGCTCACAAAAAAAGTTAAGGCGGAAAATCCCACCCTAACACTGCAAGACTTTTTGCCTGCGGGTATCGATGGGTCAAGCGCAACCGATGAACAAAAACAATCGGCGGAGCAAAAACTTGACGAGCGTACTGCAGAGCTTAAACCCTATCATAATGTTATCCGCAATAAAAACAGCTCTATTGAAGTTCCCGATGCCAAAACTGAAGCCGAAGCCGTAAATAAAAAAGCACTTGATGTAGTTGAAGTTAATGTTGCGAATCTTAGAACAGGTCTCGGCGAAATTTCAAACCGTGTAGAAGAACTCGAAAACAAGCCCGCTCCCGGAGGCGATATATATAAATTTGACGGGTTTGAAACTGAAACAAACAAAATATGGCGTACCGATAAAACAAACTGGAATGGGGTTGTTGTAAAAAGAGTTTCAATGCCTATTTATTTTTTGAAAAAAGGATTGGGAAAACTTCTTGATCTCAAACCGCTCAACATTGATACCATAACAAGCATAGAAGGGGTTGTAACAATCGGAAAGGAAACCTATCCTTTAGCCTATGCTGCGGCAAAAAATATGATTGCGCTTAATACTACTAAGGCTCAATTGCTGTTTAGTGCGATAAGTACTAATTGTTCAGCTTACATTGTGCTAGAATATTTTTAAAATTTATTTTTTTGAGCCTGCAATAATCATATCAGGGTAGCCTTTAATGCTTACCTTTAGCTTAAACGGATGCCCGCTTGCGGGGTCAAAATATTGATTGTCCAGCACTTCAACTTTGGTAACCGGTATTTTTATTCTTTTACTAAAATCAAGACTATCTTTCGCAAGCCATGTTTCGGCAAAATCGTTTTCAGGCTTAGCCGGATATAAATATATATCCCAGCACGTATAGTCATCCGGATAAACAGTATCCCCACCTGCACAATTGGTAAAACCAACAGTTTCAGTGTATATATAAGTCATCCATGTAATTTCATCAAATGCCGGGGCATCGTTAAAGGTTACTTTATAATTCTTAATAGTAAATTCAGGTCTTTTTGTTTTATCGTCAAACCATCTTTTTGATACAAAACCAACGGTTTCAAGTTTGCCTGATTGCGTTCCGCTTGGTTGCGTTTTGCCTGAATTATTCGCCCCGGAATTAGTCGATCCGGTATCTACACCGCTGCCGGCTTGCGTGTTATCTCTACACCCGACCAAGGCTGCAATCGCAAACAATAAAAATAAAACCTTCCTCCGCTCTTATTATACCACCTTATCTATATTCCGAAAAGTCAAAAATTAAAATAGTACAATGGCTAAAATAAAAGCTTAAGGAAGTAAAAAATGAAAACACCTATTAGTTATTACGGCGGCAAACAATTACTTGCAAAAAAAATAGTATCACTTATTCCGGAACATAAAATCTACTGCGAACCCTTCTGCGGAGGTGCTGCTGTTCTGTTCGCGAAAGAGCCCTCACAAGCTGAAGTCATCAACGATACAAATGCGGAAATCATCAACTTTTACCAAGTTGTACAAGAAGACTTCCCAGCACTCCAAAAAGAAATTATGAAAACGCTGCATAGCCGTGAAATGCACCGACATGCCAAAATAATTTACGAAAACCCTGACATGTTTGATACGGTAAAAAGAGCATGGGCTGTATGGGTGCAAGCTAATATGTCATTTGGGAATAGTATCGGGACGGGGTTTGCGTATGAAAAAAAGAATGAGAGTACAACAAAGAATATTGTAAATAAAATAGATGAGTTTACGGATAAAATATCAAATAGAATTAGAATGCTGCAAATTGAAAATTGCGATGCCTTAAAGGTTATTGCTTCCCGCGATACAGCCGATACATTCCACTATATTGACCCGCCCTATGTAGGTACACATCAAGGACATTATGACGGTTATACTCAACAAGATTTTGATAACCTTTTAGGAATGCTGCAAAATATACAGGGGAAATTCTTGCTTAGTTCTTATCGAAACAAAGCCCTTATGGAGTTTACCAAAAAAAATAATTGGTACTGCATTGAATTAAAAATGGCCTCTTCTTTAAGCGCAAAGGGGAAAGCTAAAAGAATGACAAAAATAGAAGTCCTAACCGCAAACTATCCAATCGGAATTGTTGACGGAGAAGTAAAAAAACTTTAAAATATTTCTTGTAAAAAGGGTGTTTTACAGTGTTAAAAAGGCTAGTAAAATGTTAAAAAAAATGGTTTAAAAAATGATTAAAAACCATCAAAATTTGTCATAAAAAACACGAAAAAACAGCCTAAAACACGCAAAAACACACGTTTTTTGCCAAACCTCGTAATAAATTTTGCCAAACCGCGCGTAAAGTTACAGTCCAGCTCCGCCTCATTCTTGGCAAAAAAACCGTAATAGGCTTCGCTTGCGGATTTTCTTACCGCCCTGTCCTTATCCTGCATAAAGGGGCCAAGCTGAGAAAGGGTTCGCTTTTTGCCCATAAATTCAATTTGCGCGGAAGCAAGGAGTTTTGCATATTTACTGGTGAGTTTGTTTTCGGCTGCAAGGTCGTCCATAATTGCCGGCGAAAATACTTTGAGCTGTACTTCGATTAAATTAAAAATATGCGTACCGAATTCTTTTTCAAGCTCGGTTCTGAATTGAGATGCAATAAACTTTTTTTGGAATTCATTTTCAATGCGGGAAAATTCGGGGGAGCATTCATCAAAAAAATCATTTTCCGCATCATAAAAAGAATCTTCGGTATTGATGGTATGCCGAACTTCCGCAAGCGTTTGCATAGTCATATAATGTGCCGAAAGTTGTTGTACACGGTCAATTATCTCAATTTGCTTTTCCGCCGAGCCGGCGCTCTCAAACGCCTTCCCCGCTTCGGCAAAATCCTGCGCAAGTTTTTTCATATCCGGCCTGGTATACGGCATATCGCCGAATTTTTTCATCGGCTTTGCGGTCATAAAACCTTTATCATTCATATAAGTCTCCAAAATAATCTATGGCTGTAAGTATATACCTTTTTAAAAGCTTGTACCAGTTGGAAGTTTTGTGTATCAAGGCTTACGCATGAACAAGTAGCTGCCGTCCCTTGCCCCCGAATTGCAGTTGCTATCATCGAATTAATGTAAATTTTAATACTCCGCAGACAGGTTTTTTCAATTCTTTTTAAAAAGATTCCGACACGGCGCAACGGCGAGTAAACTTACCATAGGGCGAAGCGTTAATAATTTACTCTCCGCTTCGCCGACGATGTTTTAAAACCACAACCGTTCTACTCGGTCAATTATCTTTTTCCTCGAGATTTTGTCGCAACAAGGTGCGCGCTATTTCTTCTTCGCTATAGGGAATAGCGCCGTTTTTGTAAATGATGGTGTTTTCATGCCCTTTGCCAAGCAACAGTACTGCATCGTGCGGGTTTGCAAGCGAGAAAGCTTTTCGGATTGCAGCTTTTCTGTCCGGTATAATGAAAAGTTGGGAATCCCGTTTTTTATGCGGAGCGCCGGCGGCAATCATTTCCAAAAGTGCAACGGGGTCTTCGCCGCGCGGGTCTTCATCGGCAAGAATAATCACATCGCAGTAGGCGGCGGCAATCCGCCCCTGCTCGGGTCGCTTTTTTGTGTCGCGCTCTCCGCCCGAACCGAATACAACGATGAGTTTACCGCCTTGCTTTGCGATACGATCTTTAATCGGCGGCATCAGCATTTGAAAGGAGGATGGCGTATGCGCATAATCAATTAGCACTTCAAAGGGCTGCCCTTCTTGTATTTTGCACATTCGCCCCGTTATCGGCTCAAGCTTTTGCAAAAGAGGGATTAATTCTGCAAGCGGTTTTTGCAATATGCTGCTTACCGTTAGCAAGCTTGCGCAAAGGTTTTGCACATTAAATAAACCGGCAAGCGGTGCCCGCGCATGAATAGACTCACTTTTTCCCGACTCAAAAATATCAAATTGAATTCCGTTTGAATCTTCTTTTATATTGACAGCAATAACACCTTGTAGTTCATTTTTTAAAAAAGCCGTTTTTTTTGCAGTGTTTACCGAAAAACTATAGCAGGGCTGCTTGGTTGCCGCATAAAAATACTCCGCCGACGGGTCATCCGCATTCACAACTCCGAACGAGGGAACACTGCGCCCAGCTTTTATATGCGCATGCTCATCAAGCTTTCGAAAAAGGTTTGCTTTGTCAAAGCGATACTGCTCAAAGGTGCCGTGAAATTCCAAATGCTCTTGCGTAACATTCATAAAAATACCGGCATCAAAACAGACATCATTTAAGCGTGCCGTAAGCGGGCTCAATCCATGCGAAGAAGATTCAACAACGGCAAATTCACAGCCGTTATCCCGCATGGCGGCAAGCCGCTGCTGTACCGTAACCGACTCGGGCGTGGTTTGATGCTCGGGGTTTGGAATAACCTCATCGCCAAGCGAATACGACACAGTAGAAAAAAATCCTGCTCGCTTATGTGCAAGCCGCAGCAGCTGCGCAATAAAACTTACCGTACTGCTTTTTCCTTCGGTACCGGTAACGCCGATTACAACTAAATCTTTTGAGGGAAAGTCATAAAAATATGCCGCGAAGGCGGACATAACCGCTCGAACCTCCCGCACTCGAACATAACATACACCCGCCGCATATGAGGGGAGTTCATTTTGATGGACAATCGCTATCGCTCCGGTATGAATTGCATCGGCAATATACTGTTCACCGTCGGTATGAAGCCCCGGGAAGGCAAAAAATACTGCGCCGGCTTGAACTTTGCGCGAATCATATTCTATAGAAGAAACTTCCGTATCGGTACCCCGAACGTCAATAACCATTGCATGCGGAATCCCGTGGAGTAAATGTTTTTTATATGTTTTCATGGGCGAAGTGTAGCATAGTTTTTGCAAAAATAAAAGCAGAGTGTAACGTTTTGTAATTGAGTTACTGTTAGTAATCGGAGCATTGGCAAAAATAACTTGTAGATTCAACATTACTATGGTAAATTGCTCACCGTTGCGCCGTGTCAGACTCTTTTTTTATAAAACTTTTTATGATTGCAGTACGCCGACCCGAAGAGAGGCGTCGGTAAAAATTCAAAACGCCGATCGGAGGGGCACGCCCTGAACATTGTAAGTTTAAGCAAAAATTTTTCCCAGCTGATTGAGGGCAGTTTTAAAATCTCTTGCATACTCGGCAGTGAAGGAAAGAAGGGTGCCCGTACGCGGGTGCTCAAATTCGAGTTTGTACGCATGGAGGGCAAGGCGCGAAATAAGCGGCTGTTCCTGCGCTTTCTCGCCCCGCCAGTTTTTTTTCAATTCCGAAAGAAAAAGAGGTTTTGCATTGCCGTAAAGGGAATCGCAGAGAATGGGCAGCCCTGCAGCAGCCAGATGGGCGCGGATTTGGTGCGTTCTGCCGGAAACGGGTTTTGCTTCCAGCAGGGTAAATCTGCCAAGCGGCTTCAGTACTTCAAAGTGCGTAAGGGCTTCTTTGCCGTTTTTTTTATCGATGATGGTGCGGTGTTTTTCGTCGCCGTCAGATTTCAGTTTAAGGTCAACGGAAAAGAAGTTTTCATACGGAATACCGGCAATCAAACAATGATAGGTTTTTTGCACATTTCGCCGCATAAAAGATTCGTTCAGTTTTTTATGGCTTTCTTCATTAAGCGCATACAGGATGAGACCGGAAGTGTCTTTGTCAATTCGGTGAACAGTAAAAAGTTTTTTATCTTTTAGCGCGGGGCTTTGTTGTAAAAGAATATCGAGCCGCTGTTCATCGGGGTTCCAGCGGTCTGCGGTAACCGAAATTCCGGCGCTCTTATTTACCGCAATAATATCTTCATCTTGATACACAAGTGTAAACGGGTGTTTTTCAGGCTTTTTCATAGTTTAAGAACAGCGGGCTTGATTGCTGCCGCTCAAATTTTGTTTTGCTCGCGCCGGTTTTGCGGCGGGCTTGTTTTGAGCGGCGGCAGTCAGATTGCACATCCGACGTTTTTAGCGGAATCCTATTTCAGATTTTCAAGCAGCTTGACCAGAAAATCCCATGTCCGCTTTACGGAAGAAATACTCAAATGCTCATCAGGGGTGTGAACGTCATAGAGGTTCGGCCCTATGCTGAGAGCGTCCAAACCGGGAATTGCTTTTTTGATAATTCCGCATTCAAGTCCCGCATGTATTGCTTCTATTAACGGCTCCTTTCCGGTAACTTCTTTGTAGGTTTTTACTGCTGTATCGCGTAATACGGATTTCGGTTCATACTCCCACGGCGGATAGATCGAGTTTATCGAAAAATTTCCTTTGCAGCGTTTTGTACACGCTTCTATTACCGAAAGGATTTCTTCGGAAGAACTTTCCGCAGAACTTCGCACGGAAAGCGTAAATTGCAGCTGTCCGTCTTTTTGCTCAAGCACTCCATTGTTTAAGCTGGTTTTCACCATCCCCGGAATTTCAAGGTTCATATATTGTACGCCATCGGGCACCATCATCATAAAGTCAATAAGATTTTCAGATAATTCATTCGTGTACATCTTGGACAGAGCCGGTGTTTCGCTGATTTTTACGGAAAGGTCTTTATCCGATGCGCGGTATTCTTTTTGCAATTCTTCCGTAAAAGATTTCACGATGGAAATAACCGATTCAGGGTTTTCCGCCGCAATAACCGCTTCGGCATACTTTGCAATAGCATTGTGTTTTGATCCGCCGGTAATTGCGGCAAGCGTAATTTTTTCGGTTTGAGCAATTTTATACAATACCCGCCCCAAAATCTTTATTGCATTTGCGCGCTGTTTGATAATTTCTATTCCCGAATGCCCGCCCAATAAACCTTCAATATTTAGTTTCAGAAACTTCCCTTTGGCTTGCTGCTCTTGTATATCAAAAGTACAAAGTGTATTTGCGCCGCCTGCGCAGCTTACTAAGAAAATACCTTCTTCTTCTGAATCAATATTCAAAAGCTGTTTCCCTTGCAATAACGATGCATCAAAATTCATTATACCGGTCATACCTTCTTCTTCATCGGTGGTAATGAAAACCTCTATCGGAGGATGCGCAAGCGTATCGGAATCTAAAATTGCGAGTCCGTATGCAACAGCAACGCCGTCATCGCCGCCGAGGGTTGTATTGTCTGCGTACATAAAATCGCTTTTGATGACGGGCTTTATCGGGTCGGTGCAAAAATTATGCGGAGAATCCGGTGTTTTTTCGCACACCATATCCATGTGCCCCTGAATAATCAATACGGGAGATTTTTCGTACCCGGCAGTTCCCGGCTTTTTTATAATAACGTTTAATGCCTCATCCTGATATGCTTCAAGTTTTCGTTCTTTTGCAAATTGCATAAGAAAATCGCTTATCTGCTTTTCATTACCCGAACAGCGCGGAATTTTCATAATCTCCGCAAACCAATAAAAAAACGCCTTAGGCTCAAGATCATAAATAGTACTCATATAAAATTCTTTTGCTCCCTTCTAATTGTATTTATCACTTTTTTAGACAGTAAGATTACAGTAACAAAAAAAAGGTAAAAACTCAAGGGCAGGGGTTAGTTTTTAATAAAACAAAAAAGATGGCGCTTGGGCGAGGTTTTGGCGTTTTCGTTTTTGCTCCGTCGTTTGCGGTGCTTTTATATTTTTCCTTACTATTGTATACTCCCTTTTTATGGAAATATTACGGGCGGAAAATGTTACAAGGTTTTACGGAACAAAGAAGCGGGCGATTGTCGGGTGCAAAGATATTTCGTTCAGCGTGCAGCGGGGGACGGTCTGCGGTTTGCTCGGGTTGAACGGGGCGGGAAAGAGTACGTTGTTAAATATTTTGAGCGGGTATCTGCTGCCTTCATCGGGCGATGCGTTTATTAATGGGTTTTCCGTCAGCGATGAGCCGCTTCAGGCAAAAAAACACTTGGGCGTTTTGCACGAGCAAATTCCGCTGTATGCCGATATGACGGTTCAACAATTTCTTTTGTTTACCGCAAGTATTTTTTCTGATGATGCCGAAGCAATTCAAGAATCTGTTGAGCGGGTTATACAGTACTGCGCCCTCGATGAGGTGCAGGACAGACGCATCAAAGGTTTGTCGCGAGGGTATAAGCAGCGCACCGGTCTTGCGCAAGCGCTTGTGCATGAGCCTTCGCTTCTAATTTTGGACGAGCCCACTTCGGGGCTTGATGCAATGCAAGTAAAGGATTTTCATAAAAAGATACGTGCTCTTCCGAAAGAAACTTCGGTTATTATTTCCATGCATAATTTACAAGAGGCTGAGCGGCTTTGCACGTATTTTGTTTTGCTGCACGAGGGTTCTGTTTTGGTGCAGGGAAGCCTTGACAAAATAGCGGAGCGGCTTACACAGGATTTTCCTCATTTGCAAAAGGATATTGCGGATGCTTCCGCAAACGGCACGCTTACCGCCTTTGCTTTTGAGCAGTATGTCCAAGTATCGCCTAAGGAATTTGAATAATGAGTAATGCAGTTTTTGCTTTATACAAAAAAGAGTTGTATCATCTTGCGATTTCGCCGGTGCCGTTTGCTGCTCTTTTGATTATGCAGCTCGGACTTGCCTTTCCGTTTATCGGGATGAGTTATTGGTTTCTTTCAGGAGTTTCCGAACTGCAAAGCTTTTTTTTAAATGCACCGTTTCTTTTTTGTTTTGTTATTCCGCTTTTAACCATGAATATCTGGAGTGATGAGCGCAAAGCGTTTACCGACAAGCTGTTGTTTTCGTATCCCGTATCGGAGCAGACAATCGCCGGCGCAAAATATCTTGCGTTGGTAACCGTGTACGCCTGCATACTTATAATCAGTTCCGCAATTCCCATGTCTGTTTTTCAGTTGGGAGATTTTTCGTTTTCCGTTTTTTTGCTTTCGTATGCGGCATTGTTTTTATTCGGTTTGGGGCTGCTTGCTATCTCGCTTGGGATTGCAGTTTTTTCGTCATATACTGCGGTGAACTTTTTACTCAGCTTTATTGTTATTCTGTTTTTTTCGCTGATACAGGCGCCGCTTAAGGTTTATACTGCAAACACGCTGCTTGCAAAAATACTGTTGTGGTTTGCGTTCCCTGTGCATTTTGAATCGGCGGCGCGCGGCATTTTTGATTTACGGGATTTTGCATTTTATGCGATTCTTATTTTTTTCGGAATCCAATTAACAACGTATGTATTGCAAAGGAAACACAGAATATGAAAAAGAAAAAATTAAAACACGAATACCGTTTGCAATTTGTACTGAGTATTTTGATTTGTATTTTTGCCGCAATTTTTGTATCCCGTGTGTATGTGCGGGTTGATTTAACAAAGCAAAAAACATATACGCTTTCGCCGATCAGTTTGAATATCTTGGAAAATCTTGAAGGAGTTGCGGAGATTACTTGGTTTAAATCAAGCGGCGTTGAAGTGCATATTCCTTCATTGCAGTATGTAAAAGATTTTTTAACCGAGTATGCGGCGAAGGGGAATTGTATTTTTACGGTAAAAGATACGGGCAGCGTAAGTCAAACAGCATTGGAAAAACTCGGATTGGCACCGCAGCAAATTGAGCGCACGGATAAAAACTCGGTTATGCTTGAAAATCTGTATTCAGGACTTATGCTTGAATACCTTGGCGAAACAAGGCTTATTCCCTTTCTTGCCGATACCACCCGATTGGAAGCGCGGCTTGCCCGTTTTTTTACCGAGATAAAACAGGATGTGAGCGGAGGTAAAAATAACAGAACTGTTTTTCTGCTTGCGCCGCCTGATAGTTTAAACGGGCACTATCGGTATATTATTCCGTGGCTGCAATACGAGGGGTTTATTCCGCAAGTGCTTTCGCTTCCTTTACCGAACTTGGATCCGCAAGTGCCGCTTTTGGTTTTGGGCTCGGGTTGTTTGCACGAAGATGACAGCATGCAGCTTGAACTCTTTTTAGAAAAAAAAGGCAATGCGGTGTTTTTTGTTTCGGGCAATACGGTTGCGGCAATGGACGACTGGAGTGCGCAAGCAAAAAAACAAGACCCGCTTATTGAGCTTTTAGTGCGGCACGGAATAAGTATCAATGCCTCGCTTATCATTGATATTCTAAACTTTAGAATGACGCTTCCGTCCGCAAACGGTATGCAGTATGAAAAGATTAACTATCCTTTTTGGCCGACTGTTTTTTTAAGCGCGGAAAACAGCAGTCTCATTTTTGCGGGGCTGCCGCAGCTTCAGCTTTTTTGGCCGTCGTCTGTCGATGTGCAAAACTCCGATGATACATTGCAAGTGCTTGCGCATACAAGCAAAAACTCAATTACGCTTGCCGAACCTTACGACACTAATCCCTTTGGTAAACAGCTCAGTCTGATTGCCAATGCCGACAACAAGCGGCAAGTACCCTTTGCCACCGCAAGCACGAAAAAGGGAAGACTGATTGTTGTTGCGGACGAAAACATGGTAAGCACCGCAATCGAGTATACCAACTCGGATTATAATCTTGATTTTATGATTAACTGTTTGGACTGGATATGCGGGAAAGAACAAATCTTGCAACTAAAAAATAAGCAGGCAATTATTCCGCCTTTTAAAAATTTTGAAACAGCAGATAAGGCGGCAGGTATTTTCTCGCAGGCGCGGGTGATCAATTTTCTTATTATTCCGCTCTGTATACTTTTAGCCGCCATCAGTGTTCAAATTGTATACCGGAGAAAGCAATGAAGCGAAGCGATTTTTTGCAAATAAAAAATAGGTTCGGTATAGAAACCAAAACGCTTGTGCTTTTTGGAATTCTTATTGTACTGCTCCTTGCCGTTGCGGGAAGTTTTATTTTTTCCCGCACAAAAAAAGAACAAAGTTTTGAAAGTGTTTTGGTTCTTGAAAAAGATATTCCCGCTATTCAAAAAATAATTATTTCCATTCCGGCAAAAAACAATCAGCCGGGCGTTGAATACGGTTTTGAAAAAAAAGATGGGCGTTGGTTTTTATCTGTCGGCAATCAAATGTTTCAGGCAAAAGAGCTTATGCTCAATCGTTTGTTGGAAACGCTTTCCGCAAAACGATATTTTACGCCGATTACAAAAAATGCCGCGCATTATGCAAATTACGGACTTGAGGATTCTCATGCAGCCGGAATTCGGTTAATAAAAGACGGCGATGCAATTCTTGCCGATATTTATTTTGGAAATATCAATACGCTTGGAACAGACCGTTATGTGCGTACCGGAAAAACTACCGATGTTCTTTTAACCGCTGACAGCTTTCATTCGTTTTTGCAAACTTATACAGACCTTTGGCTGAACCTGCAAATCTACCAAGACCTTTTTACAACACAGCGCATACAATCTTTGCAGTTCGGGCACAGCAGCGGCAATCGAAATCGGAATGAGGAGGCGTTTAAAGCCTTGGAAAAGTTTTTGCAAAGTTTTTCCTGCTTGGACATTTATACCGAAACGATCCCCTCCCAAGAAAAAACGGAAACGATTCTTTTGCATTTTGAGCAATCCGAACCGCTTGCTATTTCTGTAACACCGCTTCCAAACGGCGACCGCGTTTTAACGGACTCGATAAGCGGGCATACATATCTTATCAGCGATTACACCGCAAAACGATTGACAGCCCTTGTTCAAAAATGTTTGTAAGCGGTAAGCATTTGGTAAAGTTCCCCCGACGGCAAAATCAGAACTGCCGCGGACGTTAAAACCGGATTTAAACATCACTATGGTAAGTTTACTCACCGTTGCGCCGTGTCGGAATCTTTTTTATAAAATGTATTAAAAGAGCGTTGCAATAATGATGGCTTAAAAATTACTGTATCGAGGTGCTTTACACTATGTCCTTTAGCTCTCCGCGCTTCATCGCATAAACTTCCATGCTGTCGCCAAGTTTGAACAGTTTGCTTATGAGTAAAAGTAATTTCCAAATAAAACCGTTTTTTTTGATATTATATTGGGGGAAAAATCTTTCAGGGTGATGTCCAATGGAAATAATTTTTTTTACTTGAAAGCCATAGCGTTCAAGTTGTTTTTTGACTGTTCTTGAATCAAAAAGGCTGAAATGGTCTGTCGGACTTTCTGAAAAGAATTTTAGAGGGAATCTCCGTCCGGTAACACCGGCAAAGTTCGGTGTTGAAAATGCAAATATTCCGCCGGGAAGCAATAAGTCGGAAACTTTATGGAGAACAGTATCGAGATCCTGAAAATGCTCAATTACAAACCACATGGTAATTGCATGAAAACTTCGTTCATGAATTTGTATAGTCACTTTTTTTGCTTGGTTGGTGGTAAAGCTTCCCTGCATAATAAAATCAAAACTTTGGGGCAATATAGGAAAGGTTGCAGAAAAAGCGGGAATGTTTAGTGTTTCGGTAACATAGTGCACTGCATCTTCGGATACATCGGTACCGATCACATGCCAATGTGCTTCTTGTGCAGCGGATAAAAACGGTCCGTATGCACAACCGATATCTAAAATCTTTTTTTCCGTTTCAAAGAGATTAGCCTTTTGATTTTTAAAAATTGCTTCACGTAAAAGATCGATTTCTTTTATGCGTCGCCCGCCCTGTTTTTTGATTGCTTCAAAATCTTCAAGATATGTTTTTCCATATTGTGCTTTATATTCATCAAAAAAATATTTTTCAGAATATTCTTTTTTTTCCGCAGTGCAAAAGTATAAAAAAAGCATATCACATTGATCACACTGTGCAATAGTTTTATTGTCTGCACGTCCTACTATTTTTGATTCCGTATTTTCTCCACAGATAGGACATGGATATCTTGTACCGTTTGCAATAATTTGTATTTTATCTGAAAGACTTTTTTCTTCCGTATTTTTTGTTATGGAATCAGGAAATTGAATTCCTCGTTTCATCTTTTCGGAAAACTCTTTTGTTGAGGGACAAGGAGAGTTAATAACAGAAAAGCCTGTTTGTTCCGCTAGTAAAAAATGATATTCGGTTGGAGAAACAAGTAAAACAGCACAACCTGCAGCAAGCGACTCGAAAGCGGTAAAACCGAAATGAGTGATAACTAAATCCCAACCGAACAATTGCTCTCGCAAATTTGTTACAGGCGGA
The DNA here is from genome assembly GCF_008153345.1 of Treponema phagedenis. Taxonomy (NCBI): domain Bacteria; kingdom Pseudomonadati; phylum Spirochaetota; class Spirochaetia; order Treponematales; family Treponemataceae; genus Treponema; species Treponema phagedenis. The sequence continues at coordinate 68,805 of NZ_CP042818.1, forward strand.
AGAATATGTATATTCTCGTTTTGATTTTCGTTTTGAGTATCAGATAAAATAACCGAAACCTCAAATCCGATCGCAGCTAAATTTTTTGCAACAGGTTCCGCGTGATGTTTTATATCTTCTCCGCCAAAGGCTACAAGCAACTTAGTTTTATCCGGTACAGGATAAAATCTTTTTGATTTTTTGGGAAGCGGAAGAATTCGTCTGTGTTTTGGCAGAGGAATAAAACTTGTATCTGTTTTGTTAGCAAGTTTTGCAAAGTTTATTTCTTCACTTGTTTGCAGTCGCGGAAGAATATCTAAAACATAATCCGCCATTTCACGTCCATCGCCACCTTCGTCAAGAGCAAGCACCGGAGCAAATGTTTTTAAAGAATCCATTTCTTCCGCTGATGTTCTAAAATTATCCAGTATAATTAAACGTGTTTTTTCCGGCAGTTCGGTTATTATACTCTCTTCGGGAAGAGATTTAATAATTTGTGAAATCTGCGGTGATTGTTTTTCCTGATTAAGATATATAAGGCATCGATATTTTTTTTGCAATTCAAAAAATAAATTAAACACTCTGCGTAAATGTCCCGATCCTTGTCCGTATTTTATTGATGGATAAAACACAATTATTCTTTCAGCATAATAAAATGCGGCAATAATATCACTTGCTTTTGCCGGCTCTTGCGTATGAGTATTTTGCAAGTATGTTTTCATGAGGAGGGCACGCTCATAATCATCTTTTGTGTCTATAGTTGTTCGCAACTCAGGATAGTACCATTGAGCGGGTGCAGCTTCACGAATACAAATAAAGATATCCGTATGGCGGTATAATGCAGGGCCGACATGTTCACGCTCGTATTTGTCTTTACTAAGAATTTCCGCCGACAATAAACTTTCAGCCTTTAAAACTTCTATACCGCTTCCGTGCGGAAGCCCTGTGAACGTAAAATAGTCCGGCTCTTTTAATGCAATAAATTTTTTGAGAGAAGCTTCCGCTGCTTCATAAAATAAAAAAGGATTGTCCGCTGTTGCTCTGATAATTGTTTTAATAGGATTTACCGTATTTTGAAACATTTTGATTGCTTTACAAAATCGTGAAAGCACATCTTCTTCAGAACCGCCAATACAAATATAGCCGTATTCTTTTGCTATCGATTCAAAAGCAGATACCGAATCTTCGCTGCATGCAAGAATATAACGCTCTGCGGGAACGCGCCGCATTGCCGCTAATGTATATGCGAGCAATGGTTTTCCGTAGATATCTAAGAGCGCTTTTTCGGGGAGCCTTGTTGAATGCAAGCGTGCTTGTACAATTACCGCGACACCGGTAGATAAATTTTTCATAGAACCGGCTCCCAGTCTTTAATAAGTTCTATCGCATCTTTTTTGTATCGATATTTATTAACTTCAACCCATTTTTTAGCTTCCCGAAAAAAAGAAAGAGCTTCCATAAAATGCAATCCCGAGTTTTTTAAAAACGGAAAAAATGTTCTGTTTTTTATGTAGGCCGATTCTTTGTTTTTTATCGGAGCAATATTTTTTAAATAAAATGTTCTATACGAAATATCCGCAGAGATATTTTCCGGTGGCGGTGATGCTTCATATTTCAATTTAAATCTTGTATTAATTCTTATTTGTTCACCCCAAAGATACGATCTAAATCCAAAGTCAAGGTTTTGCCAATAAGGATTTAAAATAGTATAATCAAAGCCTCCCAGCTGTATTGTTTTTTTTCTGTTGTATATTCCCGCAAAATCATAGGCATACATGGTCGGCGTATTATCCTTTACACAAGGCATCGGTTCTGTAGAAAATTTTGTTTTATAAAGGCTTGGAACAATTTGGTTAAGTATCGGAGTTCCAGCTTCCGATAACAGCATGGGTGTAGTACAAATAATATCATTTTGAATTACCGATTCAATAAGCGCAGCGTCCTGTCCCGATCCGAATAAATTCATATCATTCCACAGTACAAACGCAAAATCGCTATTGCTTTCGGCAATTCCGATATTTATCATTTCTCCGATGGAAACTTTTTCTAAAGGTATAATAAATTTTACATAAGGGAACCGATCATAAAAGTTTGCATGTTCAGATTGAGAAGGCGATTCTTCTATAGAAATAATAGAAGAAAAGTTTAGATTAGCCAAACGGTCAAAAAGAATTCCCCGATTTAATTTCGGACCGCGATTTAATACAACTGCAGAAAGCGGTTGCCCTCTGTTAACTTCTTCTCCTCCGATAATTGTGCGGGAAACGTTTCTTTCATTAAAAGTTATAGGTATAGTATTCGTCACAATATTTGCATATTCCTTTATAATCTGCATGTAAGTGTTCTTTATAAATGGGCTCCGCTCTTTTCCATATTTCCGCAAGCTCTTCGGAAAAAGCATTTCCAAGAATAAGAGACGTGTCAATATCTTCTCTGCATAATGGAACAGTGCCGTCGGTTAAAACAGTCATGTCGCGTTTTAGATGCCAGCACGGATGCCGATCAAGCGGAGATAAGTCGGCAACGCGGCGATCGGGCAGTTTATTGCACAGCGGATTATATTTTTGAATAATAACCTGCCCGATTTGCTCTTTCCAAAATCTAAAAAAGGGTTCAAGTTCTTCTTCATTTTCATTCATGCGGAATGTTTGCGCCCAGACACATTGAGGAAAGAGTTTATGTATTTCGTCAGTGAAGGTTGCCGCAATCTTCAGTTTTTCGTTTGTTTCCTGAATTGGCAGGCGATGTATTTTTGCATACATTGCCGAGCTTATCGCATCAAGAAAAACTATCCACGCTATGTTAAACGGTTTTCTGCCGGCTGCCGCATTCGCAACACGGGCAATATCCTGTATTGTTTCATGCTTCCAGCCAAACCCCGAAGTTTCAATCAAAACGGAAAGCTGTGGATACGAAAGAATTTCCTGAATAATCTCAACAATATCCGGATGCAATGAAGGCTCTCCAAACACCGAAAGAGAAATAACCGCCTTTTCTGAAAATGCCGCAATTTTTTTTACCAGCGCAAACAGCGGCTCTTTTTTCATCAGACAGTTTGAATCAAGGTTTTGCGGAAAAATGTTGGGACGATATAGTGAGCGAAGCGGGTGGAAATTCACCAACTCAATACTATAATACGCGGGGATAAGCCGCAAGCATTCTCCCCTTTCAGAAATAAGAGCGGCATAGTTCTCGCCGTTAATATCCGTAAACGACTTGCAAAGCAAAAAACCTTCTTTTGAATTCGCATAAAAATCCAAGCGGAGGTGCCGCAGGTCATCGGGTGCAATCAAGGTTTCTAAATCAAAAGAGTTAATATCTTTTTTAATGCTTTCAAAAATAAAATTACCGGAAAGCGGAATATCCGCATCCTTTACCAATTCCGCCAAAATCGGGAATAATCCCGGTGCAAGAATTTGCGGAACAAGCCCTTCGGGATAACCGTCCGCAAAACTGTATTCGGCAATGTAATCAAAGTGCTGCCGATATAATTTTGCAGCCGTTTGCAGATCTAAAAACGGAGCGTCCGCCCGCGCAACAAAGACCGCATCGCAGGTGCCGCAAATACGTGAAATTTGCAAAAAAAATTCCGAAGGTGTGGTTTCCGTCACTACTTGTATATGTAACGGTTTTGTATACTCGTTTTGCTCAACTGCCGTTTTTATCAGAGGTTCGCTTTCCTTATCGGTAAAAATAAAAACCGCGTCGCAGTCGGGAAGCTGGGCGCCTCGTTTGCAGGCAAGTGAAAAAGCGGACTCCCCTTCGGCATCAAGAGACTCGAAAGCAAAGGGGGAAATTTCAACCGCAGTTAAAACAAGTATCGACTTCATAGCTATTGTATCGGAAAATAAATAAAAAAGTGAAGAAAATCTCCTTTAGGTTTCAGATAAAAAAATTCTATAGTCTTATTTTGAAGCAACAGGAATACTTCCTTCCTTCGGTTTTGGCGGATTTATCCAATACCAATATTGTTTATACGCATGAAAAAAAACTCCCGAGCGTAGGGCTATTCGTACCGCAAGATATACACACTGTGCATACTGCAACATGCGTGTCTGTTCGGGAAATACAAAAAAAAGTACAAAAGAAAGCGGAATAAGAATTTCCGGCAAGGCTTCTTTTGCCTGGTTTGCGGTTGCCGCAAGCAGTGAAGCAATAAACAGAACATTGTATAAGGTTATCACCCACGTAAGATATAAAATATCTTTCGGAAAAGATACGGACACAAAAACGGTTACAAAAAAAGAAAGCACTATATGCCCGATAAGTCTAAAAGAAACAATTTTTACCCTGATTAGGGTTAGTATGGCGGTAAGTAATGGCGTAAGAAGCAGAAAAAAAATGCCAACTTCAACAACTTTCAAATTAAAAAACGCAGGAACAAAGGTGAGTTTTCGCAAGTGTTCAAAAGAAGTTATCCAAGAAAAAAAAGCTATCGTTACTATGCCTTCGCTTGCGCCGAATTTCGAAAAGTGCATTTTTTTCCTTGTAAGCCGCTCCCAAAAAGCTGTCACTTGCCCAAAATAGAGAGAGAAAAAACCAACCGTTAAAATGAAAGGATGTGAAACCTGAAAAGATATCATCACAACTCCCATCAACAAACCGGTCACAAAACTGTCCAAAAAATGATCAAAATATTCTCCGAGTGGAGAACTTGTATGCGTTTTTCTTGCCTGCTCTCCATCAGAATAATCCCCAATCAAGTATAAGAGGCAGAATATCGGAATAAGCCACCAAAACTCATAGGATTTATTTAGATGTCCGCGATAAGCAATAAGAAAGGCAAGCAAAATAAAAGAATTTGAAATAAACGTAATAAAATTCGCAGGAAGCCAATAAGGGAGTACCTTAACTAAGGGATCAACAAAAAATTTATGGAGCGGAGGCGTTAAAAGCGAAACATCTTCCGCCGAGTATGAATATTTAGTCATCAGTTGTATTATTTCCTTTTATAATTTTTTATGGCTTGGCGAATGGTGTTTACAATCTCCGAGCGCGGAATGCGAATTTGTTCCATGCTATCTCTAAAGCGCAGAGTAACGGTTCCGTCCTTCTTGGAATCATAATCAACAGTAATGCAGAACGGCGTTCCCGCTTCGTCTTGGCGGCGATAGCGTTTACCGATTGCGCCGGACAAATCAAAGTCCGTTTTAAATTCGCTGCGCAGCTCATTTCGGATTTCTTCGGCAAGTTCCGCAAGTCCGTCTTTTTTCATCAACGGCAGCACCGCAACAGTGATCGGCGCAATAAGCGGATGAAAGCGCAGCACTGTTCGCCAATCGTCGGCATTGCCCTTGTCGGCAACTTTCTCTTCTTCATAAGCATCGCAGATAAACATTAAAAGATTACGCGTAAGTCCCGCCGATGTTTCGATAATATAGGGAATGTAGCGTTCGTTATTATTATCCTGATCAATATACTGTAAGTCTTTGCCGGAGTATTGCGTATGCCGCGTCAGGTCAAAATCGGTTCTATTATGTACACCCTCAAGCTCTTTAAAGCCCATCGGAAATTCATACTCAATATCAAAAGCGTCTTTTGCATAGTGAGCAAGCTCATCCGTGCCGTGTTGGTGCCAGCGCAGCTTGTGCATACGCACGCCGTGCTTTTCGTAAAATGCCCAGCGCTGTTTTTTCCAGTATTCAAACCATTCGTCATCGGTTCCCGGTTTTACAAAAAACTGCATTTCCATTTGCTCAAACTCACAGGTTCTGAAAATAAAGTTTTTTGTAACAATTTCATTTCTGAACGCTTTGCCGATTTGCGCAATGCCGAAAGGAATTTTTAACCGATTGGATTGAGCCACATTCTTATAGTTTACATAAATACCTTGCGCGGTTTCAGGGCGCAGATAAATTAAACTTGAGTTATCATCGGTAGCACCGATATGCGTTTTAAACATGAGATTAAATTTACGGGTATCGGTGAGTTCTCCGCCGCATTCGGGACAGATTTTTTTTGCAAGCTTTTCCTGATCCATTTGATCCGCTCTAAATCGAGCCTTACATTTTTTACAGTCAACCAAGGGATCGGTAAAGTTTTCCACATGCCCCGACGCTTCCCAAACCCGCGGGTGCATCAAAATTGCCGCATCAAGCCCGGCGATATTATCGTGGAGCTGCGTCATTTCCTTCCACCATGCGCGCGAGATGTTGTTTTTTAATTCAATACCGAGCGGGCCATAATCCCAAGCACCGTTTTGCCCACCGTAAATTTCCGAAGACTGAAAAACAAAGCCGCGCCGTTTGCAGAGGCTTACAATTTTTTCCATTGTAATTTCATGTGTATCCATTATCATTCTCCCTTAAAAACATTCGGTTATTACTTTTTGAATGCGAGTTATCGCATGATCAATGCCCAAAATCTGAATTGAGCCGATAAGCGGCGGACTGATTCTGCTTCCGGTAACCGCCATTCTGATAGGCATCATAAAATCCCCAAGCTTAACGCCGAGCGCTTCTGCCTCAGGTTTAAAAATTTCAAGCGCATCATGCTCTTCAAGTCCTGCAATCTTCGGCAAAAGAGCTGCTGCTCTGGTTAAAATCTCTTTTGTTTTTTCCGCATCCAAACGCTTCGGAATAATTTCTTCCACAGGAAGCAAGCCCGGCTCTTGGAACAAAAAGCGCACCATTTCGGGAGCATCGGTTAAAAAATGCAGCCGCTCTTTTATTAACGGCATAACCCGCATCAATACTGCCCGTTGCTCATCGGTCGGTTTTTGCAATGTTTCATCCGCAAATCGAAGTCCCGCTTTTTTGCGTTCCTCTTCATCATCCTTTGCAAAAAGTCCCGAATTCGCAATAAAGGGCCACGTAAGCTCAAAAAGTTCCTCATCCGTTTTAAGGCGCATATATTGCCCGTTAAACCATTCCAGTTTTTTATAATCAAATACCGCCGGAGCCTTATTGATATGTTCCATTTTAAAAAGCTTACCGAGCTCTTCCAAGGTAAAAAGATCCCTGCCTTCCTCGTACGAACAGCCGAGCATCGAAACATAATTGATAATAGCTTCTTTTAAATAACCGTTATTGCGGAATTCATTACAACTGGTTGCCCCGTGCCGCTTGGAAAGTTTTTGCCCGTCATTGCCCATAACCATCGGCAAATGACAAAACTGCGGCGGCTGCCAACCGAATGCCGCGTATAAAATAATATGCATCGGCGTAGAAGGAATCCATTCCTGTGCACGCATCACATGCGTAATCTTCATAAAATGATCATCGATAATATTTGCAAGATGATAGGTGGGGAACCCATCGCTTTTCAGCAACACCGGGTCGGGATTGATATCCTCATTTTTCCATTCAATATCGCCTAAAAGCACATCGTGAAAACGGGTCGAGCCTTCAAGCGGCACCTTCAAGCGGATAACATAGGGCTTTTTCGCCGCAAGATTTTCCTTAATTTCCTCATCGGTCAGCGAACGGCAGCAGCGGTCATACCCCGGAGGCATTTTGTTCATAGTTTGGATTTTTCTAATCCGCTCAAGCCGCTCGGAATCGCAAAAACAATAATACGCCTTACCGTTTTTAACCAACTCTTCCGCATATTTTTTATAATTTTCAAAACAATGAGACTGAATATACGGCCCGTACGGCCCGCCTTTCGGCCCGCCTTCATCCCAGTCAATGCCGAGCCAAGCAAGCGTGTCATAAAGATTTTCCTCATATTCTGCGGAATAACGCGTTCTATCGGTATCTTCTATACGCAAAATAAATTTACCGCCGGTTGAGCGGGCAAAAAGATAATTAAAAAGGGCGGTTCTTACGCCGCCAATATGTTGAAACCCGGTCGGAGACGGGGCATAACGAACTCTAGTCTCCACGATATACCTCTACAAATCTAAAGATTTTGCAAGTATACATTATTGTATTGATTTCTGCAAGGAGCAAATTTTATATGGAAAACGTTAATACACTGAGGAAGAGGTTTGTGCTTGTATAACGTTCTATGAATTAACTTGCTGTTATGCTAAAGAAGGCATCAACAATAATAGACTGCAGTTTCAGCATTTTCTATGGTAAATTGCCCACCGTTGCGCCGTATCGAGCTCTTTTTTATAAAACTTTTTACGTTTTGGTAAGATGTATTAAAAAAATATAATGGACTTATTAAAAAACGCTGTAATAGTGATGCTTAAATCCGCACGGCTCCTATTGATGTTCCGATAAGTATAACAACAACTTAGTTATAAAACCTTACAATAATTTTAAGTTTTACTTATGTCTTTGCTATGTCATTTTGAATACACAAGCGTAGAGTAAAAAATTCAAACTCTTATAAGAGTTCTCTTAAAAAATTAAAACTTAAAAAGCCAAGAAGTTTCGTGTCGATACGGTATATCCGGTGTTACAATTGCCGGCGGAAAATTCGCTTGGTTAGGAGAGTCCGGTAAATGCTGACTTTCCAAACAAACTGCTGATTGAGGATTATACGCATCTCCGTTTTTTCCTATTTCGCCTTTTAAAAAATTAGCAGTATACATGGTTAATCCCGGCTGCGTAGAAAATACGGAAATCTCTCTTTTACTCATTGGTTCGCGTATAATTGCCGCAAGCATTTTTTGATCTTTTTTCGGCGGTCCGATAAACCACGTACCGTCATATCCGCCGTTAGTGCGTTCAATATCGGTACGTAGTAATTTCGGATTTCTGAAATCGTAGGGAGTTCCCTCCACCGAAACAAAATTACCGGTCGGTAATAATTCTTTATCGGTTTCGACATAGAGATCGGAAAAAATTTGTAATTCGTGATTTAAGGCAAGCACATATCTCCCATCTGCTCGCATTCCCGGCGGATTTAAATTAAAATAGGTATGATTGGTTAAGTTTATCGGAGAAGTCCGAGTAGAAAATGCTTCATAGCGAATAATAATTTCATTGTCGCAGGTTAAAGTATATGTAACGGTAAGAGTAAGTTTTCCCGGGAAACCTTGTTCCCCGTCGGGACTTATTCGATCAAAACAAACACCTGCTTCATGCGAATGGCAAAAATATTTGCTATTCCATATTTCTTTATCATACGAAGGATACCCTCCATGTAAACAATGCTTGCCTTCCGCATTCGGTGTTAAAAGATATTTTCTTGCACCGAGAGCAAATTCGGCATTTTTTATCCTCCCTGCGTATCGCCCGATAAGCGAACCGAAATGGGGAGTATTGTGGATATATCCGTCTAAGGTTGAATAGCCTAAAGTTACATCATCAAAACCGCCCGATTTAGAAGGTAGTAAAATACTCGTAATACAACAACCGTAGTCAATTGCTGAAAACGACATTTCATCATTTGAAATCGTATATATGGAAACCTTTTGTCCCGAAGCCAGTACACCGAATGTTCTTTTTTTTACTTTCATAAAATATCCTCATACTTTAAAAGCATGCCTCACTATAGCAATAAAAAACTCTGTCGGCAATACCTCATAGTTACAAGACAGGACTTGCGCATGAACAAGGGGTGTGCTGACCCTTAAACCCCGAGTTGCAGTTGCTGCTGCGCAGGGCGGTTTTGGCTTATGCCTCGCCGCGATTCTGCCCCCTACACTCCGCCGCTAAGAGAGAGGTAAATTTCAGAACCGCCACGGACGGCGGTGGTTCCACGCAGCATCCACGCAGCAGCGACGTTTTAAAGCAAAGTATTTTGCAAAGCTTTAAAACTCGCAGGTTTGGTTTTGACAAGGACGTCAAAAACCAAACCGTTAGACTCTTTTTTATAAAATTTTTTAAAGGTTATATAAAATATAGCAAAAAATGCTGTACTACTTGTGCTACAGGGTTTGAATTTTTGCAAGCTCAAGTTTCCATGATTGACCGCAGCCAATATTGTAGGCTTGGGCAAAGGATCCTTGGTTGATTGCAATTGCAACATTCAAAAGCGAATTAATGTATACGAGAGGCTCTCCCATTGATACATCTGCAAAGGAGCGGGCATATACCATCGTGTTTGCATAAACCTGTCGGCGGTCGTTGCGGATAGAGACCGCAAGTTTTTTTCCGTAGTCAATATTCAGGTTTTTAAATAATGTATACGGAATATTTGACCATAAACTTCCGAAACGAACATCAAGGACATCAATAGTGCCGTGTATGTTTTTATTTTCGTCTTCATACGCGGGAATAAGGTCAAGCGAAACAAGTTGTTTGGAATTAATTTCCGGACCGATTTCAGAAAAGTTTACCTTGTGAGCGGCAAGGCGTGCCCCCGTATACGCATAAACGTCTCTTCCATGGAAGGTGTAGGACAATTCAGATCCGCTTAATCTATTTTCCGATTCGTTAAGGACTCGCGCTTCTTCAACACCGTAAAGCAGATTTACATGAGTGAGCGTGCCATTGTCGGGTGTAACAATGATATGACCTTGTTTTGTTTTTACTGCAACGCTTAATCTGTTTGTGCCTACACCGGGATCAACAACCGAGACAAAAACAGTTCCTGCCGGCCAATACTGCACTGTTTGTACCAGACGATACGATGCTTCCCAAATATTATAGCGGGGAATATCATGCGTAAGGTCAAAAATTCTTAATGTCGGTTCAACCTGCAAGGCAACTCCGTACATCGCTGAAACCGCTCCGTCGGCGGTTCCAAAATCAGTTTGATATACAAGAAAATTATTCATATTTTTTTCCATGTTTTATGTAGAGTTTAGAGACCTATTGTAGCACGCGGCGAAATAAAAAGTAAGAGGGTGCAAGTTTTATACAAGACATATGTACCTTCCCCAAAAAGTTTGACACGAGCAGTAGGAGAAAAAACATACGTTTTTGATTTTAAATTCGTTGGTTTAAGGTTTGTCCATGTTTCATTCTTTGGTATGCGATCTCGTTAGTTTTCCATAATGCGATTGAATGTGGAAATCAGCAGCTGTCTCTGTTACTCCTCTTTATATTGGCATTTGAATGAGTATTTGCAATCCTTTCAAATTTCGTGTAATATAATTTTCGGGTTGAAGTTTATCTATTAAAAATTTATTCGCGTGTTAAAATTAGGATGTTATACATAACTGAAATAAAATTCCTAAAAGCTTTATTATCAAAAATCGATAATTTCATGGGAGGGATGAAATGATTAGAAAGGCAACCGATAAAGATATTAAAAGAGTTGTGGAGATTTACGAAAAGGTTATCAAAAACGACATGGACGGTGCACGAGTTGTAGGTTGGACACTGGGCATATACCCGACTGAAGAAACAGCGGCGGAAGCCTTAAAAGAGGGAACTTTATTTGTCATGGAAAAAGATGGCACAGTCGTAGCCTCTGCAAGAATTGATAAAAACCAACCCGCTGCCTATGCCGATGTAAATTGGCAAGATAAAAATGCCCATAGCAGAAATGTTATGGTAATTCACACACTCTCTGTAGATCCTGATTATAGCGGTAAAGGCTACGGTAAAGAATTTATACAGTTTTATGAAGACTATGCGCTAAAAAACGGTTGCCCCTATCTACGAATAGATACCTTCGACACCAACAAAGTTTCTCGCGGACTTTATAAAAGTTTGGGCTATCATGAAGCCGGCATTATAAGCTGTAATTTTAATAACATCCCTGACGGAAAATTAGTCTGCCTGGAAAAGCGTTTAAAATAAAATCACTGCCACATCCCTTACAATTAAACCCGCTCTGAGCAACAGCACGGACGAAGTTTTGACATTCCGGTTTTTACTTTGCCTACGCGTTTTGCCTTTTTACAATAAAGTACAGGCAAAACATCGTTTGACTTTATGCTGAGTTTGATATCTCAATTATTTCTTTACTTCATCTAATCATGAATCATAAAAAAGAGCCCGACACGGCGCAACGGTGAGTAAACTTACCACAGGGCGAACCTTTGGAATTTCTACCTTTGGCTCGCCAACGAGTTTTAAAGCTTCAATTTTACAGTTTTGTGTTGATACTTTAAAACATCGTTTGAATTTGTTCTGATTTTGACGTCCGGGCGGTTTACCATAGGAATGCTGAATTTACAACCGGTTTTTCTGCAGTTTTGCTCCCCAATATTCGGAAAACATAAGAAATACCTTCTATGGCTCGAATATTAGACTGTGCACAAAAAAAAATTTCGGTATAATGGTACGAGTAAATAGTTTTGAACGGTAAATACAATTAAAAGAGGCTATGGATGGCATATAATCAGCGGATAGATTCTATTATTTCAATTATTTCACGAAGACGTTCCGTAACGGTTCAAGAATTAAAACAACGATTGGATGTTTCTGAGGTTACGATTAGAAACGACCTCAACATCTTGGAAGCGGAAGGTATTATTTGCAGAACACACGGAGGTGCTATGATGGCTGAAGATAGGCGGCATTTTCGTTCTTATAGTGCCCGTATATCTTCCAATGCGGATAAAAAACGTGCAATTGCCAAAGCTGCATGCAGTCTTATTAAGCCTTACGATGTAATTTATATTGATGCAGGAACAACATGCCGTCTTTTTGCCGCTCAAATGAGCGCGATGGATATAGAAGTGCAGGTGGTAACAAATTCCATTGAGGTTGTAAACGAGCTAATAGATGCGGAGCATATTTCTATTTTTTGTCCGGGTGGCAGTGTACGTAAAGAAGCGCGGGCATTTATCGGCGATACGGCGCTTGAAACCCTTAAGAATATTCATATAAAAGCCTGTTTTATCGGAGCAAGCGGGTTTTCTTCAACCGGTGTTTTTTCTTCTCAGAACATGTCGGAAGCAAATTTAAAAAAACATGTGCTGCAGCAGTCAACATATCGGGTTATACTTGCGGATTCCGGCAAGTACGGCATATACGGGTTTTCTATTTTTGCGAATGCCTCAGATGTCGATCTTTTAGTAACCGATTATGATTTTAACGACGCGCAATTTTGTGCAAATACCGGTATTGAAGTACTCGCCGGTATCAAAGAATAACCGCCGGCGCTCCGCATAAGCTCAGTGCCCATACATAAGCTAAAATACTAAAAAATTTAAAAATAAAGTTTGACAACTCTCTATTCTCATGTTAAGATTTACGTATGGTTACGAAATTAGAAATAAAACGAAGTTTTTTTAATTTTGTACAAGCTTTTTAAAAACTTTATTTAATAATTAATTACTTAAATATAAAAAGCGGGTCAATAAAAAATTCGTACAGTGTCCGCCGATGCAGCCTAGTTTTTGATAATAAGATACCTGATTACGATTTTATGAATCTATTTTGAGAACTGCTGATGCAAATCGCAGTACGACTTTATAGAAACAGAAAGAGTGGGGAATTATTATGAGTAATTCTTTTAAAAAAGAAAAAGAGTATATTCTCTGTGTTGATTCAGATGGGTGTGCAATGGATACCATGAATTATAAGCATATTAAATGTTTTGGGCCATTGGCGGCTGACGTATGGAATATTACTCAACGGGAATCTTTTTTACAAATCTGGAATGAAATCAATCTTTTTTCAAAAACACGCGGAATAAATCGCTTTAAGGCGCTTGTACTGGCGCTGCGTGCAATCCAAAAAAAGGACGCGGACGGCGCTTCTCCTAAAGATATTATTGGTGATTTTTCGTATCTTGCAGAATGGGTGTATTCCGCTCCGGTTTTATCGAATCAGGCCTTGGAACATGCTATTGACGAAAAACGGGACAGTATTTCTGATAGAGAAATGAAACAGCTTGAGCAAGCCCTTACATGGAGTAAGCGCGTAAATGAGCACATACAAGCTTTGCATGATGAAGCCCGCCCTTTTAACGGTGTTTTTGATGCCTTACAAAAGCTTCATGAAAAAGTACATATCGCGGTTGTTTCATCAGCGAATAGCGATGCGATTTATTCCGAATGGGGAAAATTCGATTTACTGCGCTTTACCGACCTCATTTTTGGCCAAGAATCCGGAAGCAAGGCCGCTTGCATAAAAACAATACTGAGCTATGCGTTTGATCCTAAGAAAGTTTTGATGGTAGGAGATTCACCCGGGGATCTTCAAGCCGCTGAAAGCAATAGTGTCTTCTTTTATCCAATTTTATTTGGCAAGGAGCAAGAATCGTGGGATGTGCTGTGCCGGACAGCTGTCCCAAAACTGCTTGAAGGGTGCTACGGCGGCATATATCAGGATGGCTTGAAAAAGCAGTTTACCGAACATCTCGGAATTTGAATGGACTGTAATGGCAAATAGGAGGGTGCAATGTCGTTAGTTGATTTACGTGCTAAGCCGTATTTTTTAACGGAAGAGGATATTCGTTGGGTTGAAACAACTATTCAATCTATGAGTCTTGAGGAAAAAATCGGTCAGCTTTTCTTCCAGCTTTTTCATTCTTTTGAAGAAGCTGAGGTAATTGATTTTATCAACACCTATCACTTGGGCGGGGCGCGCTATAGTGCGGCTTCAAGCGAAAAGGTACAGGGCTTGGTAAAAACCTTGCAATCCAATGCAAAAATTCCTCTCTTTGTTGCATGTAATTGCGACAGCGGCGGAGATGGCGCCTGCACTGACGGTACCTATATCGCCTCCGGTGCTCAGTGTGAAGCAAGCGGAGATCCGCAGGTTGCCTATAATGCCGGCTATGTAAGCGGCGCAGAGGCGGTTGCGCTTGGGTGCAATTGGAACTTTGACCCTTGCGCTGATATTTTAACCAATTGGCGCAACACCATTGTAAACACACGGGCATACGGCACCAATGCAGACACTGTGCTCAGGTATATTTTGCCCTATGTAAAAGGTTTGCGCCAGAGCACTATTATTTCTACCATTAAACACTTCCCGGGTGACGGCACGGAAGAGCGGGATCAGCATCTTGTGCTCGGCGTAAATGAAATGAGTGTGCAGGAATGGGATGCAAGCTTCGGTAAGCTGTACAAGGCCATGATTGATGACGGAATTATGAGCATTATGGCAGGTCATATTGCGCTTCCGCAGTATTCCCGTGCTCTTGTACCGGAAATGACCTATGACGAAATTATGCCCGCAACACTTGCCCCCGAGTTAATTCAAGACTTACTGAAAAAGAAACTGGGCTTTAACGGGCTCGTGATTACCGACGCATCGCATATGCTCGGATTTAGTGCCGCAATGCAGCGTAAAGATGCTGTGCCGCGGGCTATTGCCGCAGGCTGCGATATGTTTCTATTCATGAATGACCCGGCGGAAGATTTTCAGTATATGATGCAAGGCTACAAAAACGGTATTATTACCGAAGAGCGGCTCACCGATGCATTGAGGCGAATTCTTGGCTTAAAGGCTGCAATTAAGCTGCATACTGCAAAAGCTGAAAACCGCTTGCTGCCTTCAGCCGAGTCGCTTTCCGTGATTGGTTGTGCTGCTCATAAAGAAATGGCACGCGAGGCGGCGGATAAGGGAATCACTTTAGTAAAAAACACCTTGGGGCAGCTGCCGCTTTCTCCTTCGGTACATAAAAGAATAAGACTGTATTTTTTGGATAATACCGAAATAGGGGTGTATACGGAGTTTGATGAGAAGGGAAATCCGATAAAAACGGAAAACAAGACGCTTGCTCTGTTTAAGAAAGAGTTAGAAGCGGCAGGTTTTATCGTAGACGTGAATACGCGGGGAGTGCGGGAAAAAGGCAGCGTGGAAACATATAAAGAAACAGTTGATGCCGCTCTTGTGGTGTCTGATATTCGCGGCTACGCAGTTGAAAACAATTACCGCATCCGCTGGTCATGCGCAATGGCGAATGAAATTCCATGGTATGTATGGGAGGTTCCTACGGTATTTGTATCGTTGAATTATACAACGCATTTAACTGATGTACCGATGGTAAAGGCTTACATTAATGCATATGCACGTACTCCTGAAATAATTCATCAGGTAGTGCAGAAAATAATCGGAGCATCTCCGTTTAAAGGCACCTATAATGAAAATGTTTGGTGCAATAAATGGGAAACGCGCCGCTAAACACAATAGCTGAAGGAGAATTTTTATGGCAGAGAATCAACATGGTATATACCACCGATCGCCCCTATGGAGAATAGGCCTTTTTTCGCTGAACAATAGTGCTACCAATATTTTTCATGCTACAACATTTTATGTTTCGTTTTATGCAGTCGGTATTGTAGGACTTGCAACCGTGCTGGTCGGTAATTTATTGATGGCAATGCGCATCTTTGACGGAATAACCGATCCGCTTGTGGGCTACTTAATTGATAAAACGGACAGCAAATTCGGAAAGTTCCGCCCCTTCTTGGTAATCGGTTTTACCATTATGACGATAGCAAATCTGGTAATGTATACCGTTACGCATACTTTGCCTGAAGGGGCACGCTTGCCGTTTTTTGTTTTTATTTACGCTCTGTACATTCTCGGTTATACTTGCTCTACCGCGGTTACCAAAGCAGCACAAAATGTTATGACCAATGATCCAAGTCAGCGGCCGCTTTTCGGAGCCTTTGACGGAACATACACACTCATTTTATTTAATGTTGTGCCGGTTTACGTGAGCATGTATTTACTGCCGAAGAATGCGAATAAATTTACGATAGCGCTTTTTAGAGAATTTATTATTTCTGCAATTATTATAAGCGGCATTTTGACTGTGCTGGTTATCATTGCACTGTGGGAAAAAGACCGTTCGGAATTTTTTGGACTTGGCAGCGGCAATAATAAACCGCTTAAATTCAAAGATTATTGGGATGTTTTAAAAAACAACCGCGGAATTCAAATGCTCATTGTGGCGGCTTCCTCTGATAAACTGGCGCTTACGGTTGCAGGAAACTCTATTGTAACTGTTATGCTGTACGGTATCATCATGGGCGATAATACGTTGCATGGTAAGCTCGGCCTTATTACCCTTGTTCCTTCATTTATTCTGATTCAAGTCTTTGCACAATACGCCCGCAAGCTTGGAATTAAACGAGGAATTTGGATTACCACCACGCTTTGCATTATTATGTACGCATGTTTGTATTTATTGCTCAAATTAGGGGATCCTACACAAATCCGTGCAAGCAATATGTTCGGTTTTATGACATTGGGCTTTATTATTTTATGGTCGCTTTCGAATGGTATAAAAAACGCCTGCGGTGCGCTTACGATTAATGCTATTTCCGATGTGGCGGATTATGAAACATACCGTACCGGCCGCTATGTTCCCGGTATGATGGGAACCTTATTCAGCTTTGTAGATAAGCTCATCTCTTCACTGGGAGCTGTTGTTGTTTCTCTTTCGGTTGCGGCAATCGGCTATACGAACACACTCCCACAGATTGGAGAAGCGGTTACGCCCGCGATTTTTATGGTTACCATGTTTTTATTTATCGGAATCCCGATACTGGGTTGGATTGCTTCGCTCATTGCCCTGCTTTTTTATCCGCTCAGCTCAGAAAAAATGCAGGAAATTCAGGAGCATATTGCTGCAATTAAAAATAATCAGAAGAAATCATTCGAAGGAGTTTAGCATGTTATACCCGATCACTACACAAACACGGGCGGTTATTGACTTAGGCGGAATATGGCGTTTTAAGGTTGACTATGACGAGTGCGGACTTAATGAGAAATGGTTCATGGGCATGCTTGACACAGAATCTGTGATGTGTGTGCCCGCTTCGTATAATGATATTGCGGCAATGAGCGATATCCGGAATCATGTCGGCAGCGTTTGGTATCAGCGCGATGTTGTTGTGCCGCAGCTGCTTACCGGACAGCGCTTGGTTCTTCGCTTCGGTTCCGTTACGCACAAGGCTCATGTATACTGGAACGGCGCGCTTATTGCGGAACATTCAGGCGGTTTTACTCCCTTTGAGGTTGTGTTAAAGCCTTCCGATATTGCCGAAACAAATCAGCTTACAGTACGGGTGAATAATATACTTGATATTTCGACTCTGCCGGTAGGATTGTATAGCGAATCAAAAGATGAGAATGGAAAGATTATCCGCAAAAACATGCCTAACTTTGATTTTTTCAATTATGCGGGAATTCATCGTCCGGTAACATTGGTCAGCACGCCTGAATATTTTATCGATGATATTATACTGACAAACGAATGCTCGGGAACATCGGCAAAGGTGCATTACGCGGTAACAATAAGCGGCAAAGACGGAGCAGTTGATGCAGATTCAGGCTTTAGTGTTGCGGTAGACTGTATCGCGGAAGATGGAAGCCTTGTTACATCCGCAAACGGATTTACAGGAGAACTGCACATTGAAAACGTGAAGCGCTGGAATCCGCTTAAGCCGTATTTATATACAATAAGAGTAAAGCTGCTTAAAGACGGTACGCTGATTGACCTGTATGATGAGCCCTACGGCATACGCACGGTTGCGGTAAAAAATGGACAATTCCTTATCAACGAAAAACCCTTTTATTTTAAAGGCTTCGGCAAACACGAGGATGCCTTTTATACCGGACGGGGATTCAATGCAGCGCAAACCCTACTTGATTTTAATTTAATGAAATGGATGGGCGCAAATTCATTTAGAACATCTCATTATCCGTATGCAGAAGAGACAATGCGGCTTTGCGATCGGCTCGGCATTGTGGTGATTGATGAAGTGCCCGCAGTAGGGATTCATTTAAACTTTATGGCATCACTGTTAACGCCGGCAGAAAAGCGCGATACCTTTGCGGAAATTCAAACAAAGGCTGCCCATGAGACCGTTATTCGTGAACTGATTGAGCGCGACAAAAATCATTGCTGCGTTGTAATGTGGTCAATCGCTAATGAGCCTGAAACAAATGACAAGGGCGCCGATGCATATTTTGCACCGCTTATAAAACGTGCGAAAGACTTGGATCCTCAAAAGCGGCCGGTTACCATTGTAACCCTTATGTCCTCACTGCCTGAAACATGCCGCGTTTCGGCAATGATTGATGTCTTATGCTTAAACCGTTATTACGGGTGGTATTTGCAATCGGGTGATGTAAAAGAAGGCGGAAAAGCGGCGTACACGGAGCTTCAGAAATGGCAGGAAAAATTTCCCGACAAACCGATTATGTACACTGAATTCGGCGCTGACACGGTTGCTGGTTTCCATAGCCTTGATCCCGTTATGTTTACCGAAGAATATCAGGTGGCCTATCTAAAAGCGAATACAGAACAGTTCGCAGCAATCAAAAACTTTGTCGGCGAACATGTGTGGAACTTTGCCGATTTTGAAACATCACAAAATATCATCAGGGTGCAGGGCAACAAGAAAGGCGTTTTTACGCGGGATCGAAAACCGAAGATGGCTGCATACTTCTTAAAAGAGCGGTGGACAGCCATCCCTGATTTAAAAGAAGAGGAAAGCTCTCAAAACTAACCGAGTTTTTCAAATGCCCTATAGTTCAAGGAGGTGAACATGGCTCTTATAGCTGACGATTTTATGTTGCAAAATGAGTATGCGAAACTATTGTATGCAAAGTATGCAAAAGATGAACCGATTTTTGATTTTCATTGTCATTTAGAGGCAGAGGAAATTTACAAAAATCAAAGTTTTAAAAACATTACGCAGGTTTGGCTCGGCGGCGACCATTATAAATGGCGGGCTATGCGCGCCATGGGATTTGACGAAAAATACATAACCGGAAATGCTTCGGATTATGAAAAATTTACCGCTTGGGCTAAAACCGTGCCTAACTTAATCGGCAATCCCTTGTACCATTGGACTCATTTAGAATTAAAACGCTATTTTGACATTGACGAGGTGCTCAATGAAAAAACCGCAGACTCAATCTGGAATACTTGTAATGAGCTCTTACAAACGGATGCGTTTAAGCCGCGCTCATTGATTGAGCGGTCAAATGTCTGGGCGGTTTGTACGACAAATGATCCTATTGATGATTTACAGTACCATAAGCTGCTTGAAGAAGATACGTCTTTTAAAACAATTGTGAAGCCCGCTTTTAGACCTGACAAGGTTCTCAGCATTGAAAAAGATAGTTTTAAGGATTACCTTGCAGACCTTTCTAAAGCAAGCGGCATACGCATCGCAAGTTTTTCCGATTTAAAAAATGCCTTAGTTCAGCGAATACGGTATTTTGATGAAAACGGGTGCAAGGCAAGCGATCACGGAATGGATTATCTTCCCTATAAGAAAGCTTCCGAAAACGAAATCGAAACTGTTTTTACAAAAGTGCTTGCTTCAGAGCCTTTGACCAAAGAAGAACAAGACTCATATAAAACCGCGCTCCTCATATTTTTAGCAAACGAGTATGAAAAAAGAGATTGGGTGATGGAGCTCCATATCCAAACGCTGAGAAATAACAGCAAAAAGCTGTTTCGTGCAATCGGCCCCGATGTCGGAAATGACGGAATAAATGATCACAGCTATGCAGAAAACTTAGCAAACATTTTATCCTGCATGGAAGAAAAAGGACTTCCGCGGACAATACTATTTTCGCTTAATCCAAAAGATTATTATGTATTGTCAACAGTCGGCGGCAGTTTCCAGGGCGGAGAAGAAGGCATTGCAAAGATGCAGCTGGGAACAAGCTGGTGGTTTTTGGATCATAAAGACGGAATGATTGAACAAATGAAGCGTTTTGCACAAACCTCGGTGTTTTCAAAATTCATCGGAATGCTTACCGACTCGCGCTCCTTTTTATCGTATCCGCGCCATGAGTATTTTAGACGGATACTTTGCAACCTGATAGGAGAGTATGTAGAACTGGGCGAATATCCTTGGGACGAAGCGTTTTTGGGGCAGATGGTAAAGAATATCAGTTTTACGAATGCAAAAAACTATATAAAAATATCTTAGGAAATGATAAGGAGCAAATCGTATGAAAGTTAAAAGCTTATGTAAATTTTTATTGCTAATAACCGTCCTATTATTCACAATGGGGTGTTCCGGCAATACCATTGGAAAAAAACTTATTCGGGTTTCAAACGGGCAGCCGGCCTCTCATCCTGATAATATTGCTATGGAGGCATTCAAGAAGTATATCGAGGATAAGCTGGGGGATAAATATGAGGTGAAGATTTATCCGAACGGACTTTTGGGCGCTTCTAAAAACGCCTTGGAGCTTTGCCAAACGGGAGCGCTCGAGTTTGTTATTGCAAGCGCCTCAAACATGGAAACATTCGATGATATTTATTCCATATTTTCGATTCCGTATATTTTTGATAACGTAACAGCATATTATGAAGTTATGAATAATGAAACAAGGATGTCAGAAATTTATAATACAACAATTGATCAAGGCGTTCTTACGGTCGGCTGGTTTGATGCAGGAACAAGAAACTTTTATACCAATAAACCGATTAGAACGGTTGAAGATGTTAAAGGAATGAAAATCAGAGTACAGCCGTCGCCGACTAATATTGCAATGATGGATGCCTTCGGTGCAGGCGCTGTGCCGATGCCCTTTAGTGAGGTGTATACTGCCATTCAAAACAATACCGTTGATGGTGCCGAAAATAATGAAATGGCGCTCACTTCCGTAAAGCATGGTGAAGTAGTAAAGTATTACAACTATAACATGCATCAAATGGTTCCGGACTTTCTTGTTGCAAATTATCTTTTTATCAACGGACTTGATGATTCAGAAAAAGCGATTTTTAGGGAAGCAATAAAAATTGCTGAAAAGGTAGAACAAGAGGAATGGAAAAAGCAAACACAAGAAGCAATAGAAGTGTCTCAATCAAAAATGGGCGTTGAATTTATCGAATCGGATGTGCAAAGTTTTAAGGAAAGAGTTATCCCGCTTCATCAACAAATTCTTAAAAACAACTCAAAAATAAAAGCTCTCTATGATTACATAGATGAAATGAATAAAAAATATAAAGACGAGGTATAAAATGGTAAAAAAAGCTATTATCAAAATATTGGAAACAACCTGCGTGGTTATATTTATCGGGATAACCCTTGCGGGATTATATCAAGTATTTACCCGGTATTTTCTAACCAAGCCGAAATCATGGTCAGAGGAAGTGTTGTCTTTCGGCTTTACGTGGATGGCAATACTTGGAGCTGCCCTCATTTTTGCAAAAAGAGATCACATGCGGCTCACCTTCATCATAGACAAATTCGGAAAGCGGAATAGAAAAATTGTTGAATTGGCGGTTGAGCTCTTTAATATTTTGTTTGCAGGACTTGTAATGGTCTATGGCGGAATACGAATTTGTACCTTGACTATAAAACAAACCACTCCGGCCTTGCAAGTTTCAACAGGGTTTATCTATTCGGTAATTCCTATAGCGGGAATTCTTATAATTATAGTTTCACTAATCAATATGAAAGAGATTTTAGATGGACAGCATCTTGAATCGGCAGAGGAAGTAATGTAATGAATATAATGGTTTTATCAGGAATTTTAATGATTGTTGTTCTTGCTATACTGTTAATAAACGGTGTCCCGATAGGGGTAACAATCGGTATAGCGTCAATAGCAGGTATATTGCCTACCTTAAATTTTGAGGCGGCAGTGGTAACATCGGCACAAAGAATATTTTCAGGAATAAGCGTTTTTACCTTGCTTGCAATTCCTTTCTTTATTCTTGCAGGAAATTTGATGAACAAAGGCGGCATCGCTTTGAGGCTTATCAATCTTGCAAAACTTCTTTTTGGTAAACTTCCGGGAGGACTTGCCTTATCCAATATTTTTGCAAATATGCTCTTCGGTTCAATATCGGGTTCGGGTATTGCGGCAGCTTCCGCAATGGGCTCAATCATCGGCCCCATTGAAAAAGAAGACGGCTATGACATCAATTTTTCGGCAGCAACAAATATTGTATCCGCACCAACAGGGTTGTTGATACCGCCGAGTAATGTGCTTATTACATATTCGCTCATATCGGGAGGAACATCTGTAGGCGCACTTTTTCTTGCAGGATATATTCCCGGAATCTTATGGGGAATAGGCTGTATATTTTTAGGAATGTATATTGCAAAAAAAGAAAAATACGTCGGAACGGATAGACCGGGTTTAAAAGAAAGCTTAAAAATAATCTGGGAATCAATTCCTTCTCTTTTACTTATTGTGATTGTAATCGGCGGTATTATAAAAGGGGTATTTACTGCAACCGAAGCATCATGTGTTGCGGTTTTATATTCGCTTCTTCTTGCAATACTGTACAGAAGCATCACCGTGAAAGAATTAATGCAAATAATTCGTACCTCTGCGGAAATGACCGGAATTATTATGCTTATAATCGGCACCTCAAACATTATGGGCTGGGTTATGAGTTTTACCGGAATCCCCGAAATGGTATCAAATCAAATTTTAGGCATTACGGGAAACAAATACATCATCTTACTTTTGATGAATGTCATCTTGTTGCTCGTAGGAACATTCATGGACATAACGCCGGCAGTATTAATTTTCACGCCGATATTTTTACCGATTTGTGAATCCTTCGGCATGGATCCGATACACTTCGGTATTATGATTACTTTTAATCTTTGTATAGGAGGGATTACGCCGCCGGTTGGAAATATCCTCTACATAGGAACAAAGGTTGGAAAAACAAGAGTTGAAGATGTTATACCTTGGGTGGTAAAGTATTATGGGGTGATTTTATTTGTATTATTACTTGTTACCTTTATTCCGTCTTTATCCTTATTTTTACCGAATGCACTGGGATTAAATTAATTTTTATACAAGAGGTGTAACATGAAATTAAAACTGAAAAACATTGAAGAGCTGAAAAAACTCTGCGATGCCTATCCTGAGTACGATGTGCAAAAGCTGCGGGAAGATTCTATTCGCGATCCTCATTGGCTTGCCTTTGGTGCGGGAAATATCTTTAGAGGATACATTGCGCGATTAAATCAGGATTTGCTCAACAAAAAAATTGCAACACGGGGCATATCTGTTGTAGAAAGTTTTGACGAAGAGATTATCGATAAGGTCTATACAGAATATGATAATCTAGCGCTTTCGGTAACTCTTAATAAAGATGGCGATTTTCACACAAACCTTTTAGCAAATCTTGCGGAAGGTTTAAAACTCTCGCAAGATATCGATAGAGTACAGCAGATTGTGAAAAACAAAAACTTACAGATTATGTCATTCACCATCACCGAAAAAGGATACAACATTTATGCACCCAACGGCGAAGTTTTAGACATCATAAAAGAAGATATAAACGGAAAGCCGGAAAATGCAAAACACCTTATGAGCATTGTTACCTATCTGCTTTATTTACGCTTTAAAGAAAACAAATGTCCGATTACGCTTTTAAGTTTAGACAATTGTTCTCATAACGGAGATAAGCTAAAAACTCCGATACTCTCTATTGTGAAAGCATGGTGCAAAAATAATAAGGTTGAAGAAGCCTTTGTAAGATATTTGGAAGACGACACGTGTGTTAGTTTTCCATGGTCAATGATCGATAAAATAACACCGCGTCCATCGGAAGAAATTAAAAACTATTTGGAGCAAAAGAATTTTGAAGCGATGGATATTGTGGTAACCGGAAAACACACCTATATTGCCCCCTTTGTTAATTCGGAAGAAGCGGAATACTTAGTCATAGAAGACAGCTTCGCGGGCGGCAGGGATGCATTGGAAGAAGCGGGTGTTTATTTAACCGATCGGAATACCGTGAACAAGGTTGAAACCATGAAGGTAACAACCTGTTTAAATCCGCTGCATACAACACTTGCGGTATACGGATGCCTACTCGGTTACACCTCAATAGCCGATGAAATGAAAGACGCGCAATTAGTAAAACTCATAGAAAAAATCGGATATGAAGAATCGCTGCCGGTGGTGGTCGATCCTAAAATACTCAATCCGAAAGCATTCATCGATGAGGTAATACGGGTGCGGCTTCCCAATCCCTATATCCCCGACACGCCGCAAAGAATAGCAACCGATACTTCTCAAAAAGTTGCAATCCGATTCGGCGAAACAATAAAAGCCTATGCTAAATCGGAAAGCAAAAAACCAATGGACTTACAATTCATTCCGCTTGCTATTGCAGGCTGGCTGCGCTATCTAATGGGAATAGACGATGCCGGTAAAAAATTTGAATTAAGCCCCGATCCGCTTCTGAAAGATTTGGAACTATATTTTAAAGATTTAAAATTAGGAAATGTTTCAAACAACAAACTTGACGAGCTCCTTTCCAATGAAAGAATTTTTGGTATTAATCTCAACAAAATAGGATTATCCGAAAAAATACTTGGTTATTTTGAAGAGCTTGCTGCAGATTATGGTGCAGTAAGAAAAACGCTTGAAAAATATGTGAGGTAATTATATGAAAATGACATTTAGATGGTACGGCGATTCCGATCCGATTAGTTTACAGTACATCAAACAAATCCCGGGCTGTACGGGAATAATGGCTATGATGGATAACTTTGCAGCGGGAGAAGTTTGGGGCAAAAATATTTTTTCCGCATTTGTAAAAAAAGTAAACGATGCAGGCCTTGAAGCGGAAGTAATCGAAAGTATTAACGTTCATGAAGATATAAAAATGGGACTTGATACACGCGACAAGTATATTGAAAATTATAATGAGTCTATTAAAAATGTTGCCGAATGCGGCGTAAAAGTAATTGTTTATAATTTTATGCCGGTGTTTGATTGGTTAAAAACTGACCTCGGAAAAGTTTTGCACGACGGATCAAATACGCTCTATTATAATGAAGAAGATTTAAAAGGCCTTACGCCGCAGCAATTGGTAGAAAATACAATAAAAAATGCAAAAGGTTTTTCCCTTCCCGGCTGGGAACCCGAGCGATTGGCGGAACTTGAAAGAGTGCTGGAAATTTACAAGGACATCAATGAAGAAAAACTTTTAGCAAATTACAAATATTTTCTTGAAGGAATAATCCCTACCTGTGAAAAATACGGGGTAAGAATGGCAGTACATCCGGACGATCCCGCATGGCCCGTATTCGATATACCGCGGATAAGCCATACCAAAGAGCAGCTGGAGGCAATAATACGCCTAGTAGATTCTCCGGCAAATAGTTTATGCCTGTGTACGGGCAGTTTAGGCTCTGAGCCTAAAAACGATTTGCCGAGCATTATCAGACATTTCGGAAAAATGAATAGAATTGCCTGCGCCCATGTGCGAAACATAAAGTTTTTAGGCGAGCGTGAATTTTTTGAATCGGCACACCTAAGCTCTGAAGGCAGCTTGGACATGTTTGCAATAATGAAAGCCTTTCACGACACCGGTTTTGACGGCTACATTCGTCCTGACCACGGCAGAATGATTTGGGGAGAAACAGGCAGAGCGGGATACGGTTTATATGACCGGGCATTAGGCTTAACCTACCTGAACGGAATGTGGGAAGCCTTGGAAAAAATGAAATAAAATTTTTACAAAACATTGCACAAAAAAAAGCATTCTTATGATGGATAATCGTAAGAATGCTTTTTTTGAAAACAAACCTCCGCTTGCCGGTCATTATCGGACAAAATAAGCGGCAGCTTTTATCCCCTGTTTCACCGGCATAACGTTTTTCCGATAACTCTATCCGGCTTCAATACATCTCATACAAAGCAAGACAATTTTATAAAAAAGAGCCCCACAGATTGCTGGCAGCAGCACTCCGAGTCGCTTAAAAGTGAAGCTTCAACGTCAAAAAAAATCCTCTTTAAAAAAAAATAGTTTTGTGATATGCTCAGAAAGTATGATCGGCTTTTTTCTTAAAAAAAATTTTCTTGACGGGTGGGATAACTTTTTATCAATTATTATACTTAATCTCATTTTTATTTTTCTTTGTTTTGGAGGATTTTTTTTAGCACATCTGACTCTTTTTAATACGTATCTTTCAATTGCAGTTCTTTTTCTAATGATAGTTTGTATAAGTGTTTTTTCGCTTGCCGTTTCTATGATGCAGGCAAAGGTTGCGAACTATAAGAGTTTTTCAAGCAGTGATTTTTTTTCTGCAATAAAAGAAACGTGGATGCATGGGGTCCTTTTCGCTTTAGTGCAGTTGCTGATATTTTTTCTTTTATTGACCGCTTTACCTTACTATTTTTCCTTGCAAAATTTTTTAGGTACTGTGTTCGGAATTACCGTTCTTTGGATTTTTATTATTGTAGAACTTTCACTGCTTTGGTTTTTACCGCTTCGAGCTCAACTCGAAAAAAATTTTATAAAATGCATTAAAAAATGTTTCATTATTTTTTTTGATAACAGCGGTTTTACTTTGTTCATGTTTGCATATACAATTTTTTTGATTGCGCTGACTCCTGTTTTTGCTTTTCTTGCGCCTAATCTTAGCGGAATAATTCTTGCGTGGAATAATGCATTCAAATTGCGTTTGTATAAATATGATTGGATTGAAGCGAATCCCGATATTCCAATCCAAAAAGCACGCAAGCAAATTCCTTGGGATGAGCTTTTAGAAGATGATATTGAAACTGTCGGCAACCGCAGTTTTAAAAACTTGATTTTCCCGTGGAAAGATTAAAAATACAGAAAATTCACGACAGCTTTAAATTTATCCGTTTTTCCCCATAGCGGCATCAATTGCTTGTATCACCGCAGAGCGAAACCCATTTGCCTCAAGAGCGGCAAGTCCCTTGATTGTTGTCCCTCCGGGAGAACACACGGCATCTTTCATATGCGCAGGATGATCGTCTGTTTTTAGTTTGAGCATGCCTGTGCCTGCAAGCATTTTTGCCGCAAGTCGATAGGCTGTTTCCCTGTCCAACCCGTTCTTAACTGCCGCATCACCTAAGGCTTCCATAAACATTGCCGCATATGCGGGTCCGCAGCCTGAAATAGTCCCCGCTATAGGGAACTGCTCCGCCGAAGCAAATTCTAAAAGCCCTAAAGAGCCGAAAATATTTTTTACTTCTGTTATATGCTCTTCTGTAAGACTGTGCCGATTTTCAACAATGATAATGCCTTCTTCAATTGCGCAGGCGGTATTAGGCAAAAATGAAATATGCTCGGTTCCTTTTTGCAGTATTTTTTCATAATCTTCAAAAAGCATTCCCGCTGCGATCGAAATAACTACCTTCTTTTTAAGCTTTGCCTTTATCGGTTTAATAATATCTTCTATCTGATGAGGTTTTACCGCAAGCACGATCAGATCGCTTTCTTTTATAAGAGGCTCCATCGATTCGCTTGCCGTAATTTTTAATATATTGCAGCGCGCCTGAAGTTTTTCTCTATTTCTGGCAAGCGCATAGATATCATTCGGATCAACAGCCTTTGCATGCACTAAGCCTTGAGCTAAAGCAAACCCCATATTTCCAAAACCTAAAAATCCGATTTTCATATACCCTCTCTCTATTTTATTCATTAAACACCGAAGCATATTCTTTTTCCGAATCATGCGCAATATCAATAATCGTAAAAAACAAAATTACAATCATGGGACCTAAAATAATTCCGTTGAATCCGAGCATTTGCACACCGCCGAGCATGGAGAAAAAGATAAGCAAGGGATGAATTTTTATTCTGTCTTTTAAAAAAAAGGGACGCAAAAAATTATCCATAAAGCTTATGAGCGTTCCGGCAACCAACAAGAAAATAATTCCTTTTAGCCAACCTTCAAGTAGACAAATACCTATCCCGATCGGAAACCAGACAAAAGCACAGCCGACTAAGGGTAAAAAAGAGCTGAAAAAAGTAAGAATTGCTAAAAGAAGAGCTCCTTCTACTTTAAAAATCAGATAAATAATTAAAGAAATAATGCATTGATAAAAAGAGACTAAAAACAAGCCTTTCAAAAGATTGGTCGTAACTTCGTTAAATTTGTTCAAAAGTTTTGTGCTGGCATCGGCTTTTATCGGCATAATCGAAATAAAAAGATTTAAAAGATAATGACCGTCAATATAAAAGAAATAAAGTGTAAAGCAAGTAAATACTAGCGAAACAGCAAAAAGTCCCATGTTTGCAAAAAGAGTTCTAGTATATCCCAAAAGATTTGAAGAATATTGACTGAGAAAATTCATCACTTCTTTTTTTATATCAATTGCCGAAATATCTAGCGTTCCCATCGATAGTTTTATAACCAATTCGTTTAACGCTTCTTTATCAAAATTAAAAAATAACTCATTGTGGTCTATAAGAAATAGAGAAATTCTTTGAAAGAGTGCTTTTCCTTGTCCAACCAATTTGATTACGATAAATAGTAAAACAGCCGCTACAATAACTACTGTTCCGACTGCAAAGGTGCCGGCAAGAAATCGGCGGGTAAGATTAAACCATTTTTTCTCGGGATTCATTTTAGCAATGATTTTATTATAAAGCGGTGAGATTAAAATATATAAAATTGCCGACCAAAATAAAACCGTTGCATAGGGCAAGAACAGTTTACCTACTAAAACAAGCATCAGCCCTAAAAGTATAAAAAATGAAATAGTTTGAAAACCGATATTTTTATTCATAAATTCTTCCTTAAAATGAAATTCCGCGGTTTACACATAAAGAATAAAAACGGTACTTTATTCGGCGCTGCGGTTTAGATTTTCTCTATATTCGGCTTGCTTTTGCGTAGCGGCAGCAAATCAGATTTTACGCTTTTAAAAACGTGCGCACTGCTATATTTTCCAAAATGCAGTAGCGTCCGTTCTTCATTGCTAAGGCAACGCCCTATTGTTCAAACAGTTTTCACTCTTTGTATTTCAGTTTTTATGCGTGAAGACCTGCGGTGTCCCATCTCTTATACTATTTTTATTAAAAATAGTATAACCATTATAGCTTATTTTTTCTTTAAGGCAAGGTTAGCTTCTGCCAACCGGTACTCAAAAAAAGACGGAATTTGCATTGAGTATACTTCAAGATAATATTTTTCTGCGATATTTCTGTTGCCGGTAATTTCATGGAATGCACCAAGATAAAACATCATTCGCTTTCTCTTTTCTATCATTTTTTCTTTCATAATCCTATTGTATACATCCGTTTCTCCAAACATATCAACAAACAATCTGCATAAAAAATATTCAGTTGCATTTTTTGTTCTGTCGATAGTACGAATATATTTTTGCATAAATTCTTTTGCTTTTACGGGATTATTTATTTTATGATAACAAAGACTTATCATTAATGCATAATAACAGTTTTGAGGCGCGTAAGAAAGCGCTTCAATAAAGGCTCTTCCCGCTCCGTTCCAATCTTTTTTTTCAAAAAGCAGAACCCCCAAACTTTCATATGCAAAATAATATTTAGGATAAAGTTCAATAACCTTTTTATAATATTTAATTGCCTCTTCTTTATTTCCAAGACTGTCATTTATACCGGCAAGATAAATATAGGCAAAATACGATTGAGGATCTAAGGCAACCGCCTTTTTGAACGCCTCGTTTGCGCGCTCTTTCCTTCCCGCCTGTGAACAATAAACGCCTAAATCTATCCAATATTCTGCATTTTTTGCGTCAAGGCTGACAACCTTTTCCATATCATTTAAAGCTTCAAGCATTCTGTTTGTCTCTGATTTAATGCGGGCAAGTTCCGCCATCGCCATAACGTTTTGCGGTTCTTTTTCTAAAATCAGTTCGTAATTTTTTTCCGCATTTGCCAGATTGTTTTCTATATAATTAATTTGCCCAAGCCCAAGCAAAGCCCCTGTATGTTTAGGCTCCTCCTGTAAAGCTTTTAAAAAAACTTTTTTTGCTTTTGCGTAATTGCGCATACTGTACAGATCGTATCCTTGCTCGGTAAGCGCAACTATATTTTTAGGGTTTATTTTTAAAATTTTATGTAAGTATTCGCTGCGTTTTTTTGCATTATTGGTTGCCAATGCAAGCGTCGCCTGAGAAAATAAAATATCAATATTTTCAGGATTTTCTTTTTCTAATAAATTTGCAAGCTTTTCAGCATCTTGTATCTTATTTGCTGAAATCAAAACCGAAAGTTTTAAGTTTTGAATTTGTAAATCTTCCTGCTCTTCAGGAGGAAGCTTGTCAAAAAGTTTTAACGCGTCTTCCCATTTTTCCTGCTGCAATAAATTCTTTAATTTATACGCAAATTCAATACGAGGATTATCTGATTCTTTTTTCTCTACATCCTCCGCTACTTCTTTATGCGAAACGGCTTTTTGTGTTTGACAGGCAATAAGCCCACTTAAAACAATTATTACCGCCACAAATCTCAAAAAAAATTGTTTTACTTCCATTCCAACTCCTTGCAAGCATTGCATTTCTTGCTTTCTTTAGCTAAACTGCTATATATATGAAACATATTTCAAGCAGAATTGTTGCATTGACGACATTATATGTATGTATTCTTTTCGGCATTTTCGTCGTCCAGTTTACTAAAGGAAAGACTTTTTCTTCGGTAATCGGTACTATGACCGTATCTGGCAGACATGAAATAATAGACGGGAAGCAACACCCCCTTCTGCCGCTGCATATAGTGGCAAATGGCTTAAATTTTTATCTAAGTGAACAAAACACTGTTTTAGCTGCGAATGAAGATGAAGAGTTAACTTCTTTGGAAGTGCTTTCATATGAAAATATGCAAAACGGATTTGCTGTCCGCTGCAGCGATAGCGTAAGCGTATTATTTACCTCGGAAACACGGGGAGACATTGATTTTATAAGAGTTTCGGCAAATATTCCGCAAACATTTGAATATATTCTAATTCCATGGAAAATAACGCAAAATGCAAGGATAGAACACCAAAACGGAAAACCGTTCGTAAAATATAGAAAAAAAAGATATGAATTTTCAGAAGATTTTTATATTGACGGCAATATCAGCGAAAATACCGATAACCAAATTCCTTATGTAAAACTTTCAAGGGCAGAACCTATTGCAATCTATAAAACGTATATATCATCTAAAGGCTTAACTCTTGAAAACCTTGTACTAAACCCTGCAGGCTCTTTGGAAACATACACCAAAACTTTGGAAGATTTTACATCGGCCGCTCTCAGTTCATTTAAAACCGCGACTGCCGCTAAAAAATATACGGAAAAACTTCTTACCGCATATATTGCCGAAA
This sequence comes from Treponema phagedenis, assembly GCF_008153345.1. Taxonomy (NCBI): domain Bacteria; kingdom Pseudomonadati; phylum Spirochaetota; class Spirochaetia; order Treponematales; family Treponemataceae; genus Treponema; species Treponema phagedenis. Next base: position 100,543 of record NZ_CP042818.1, read on the forward strand.
TGGGAAACAAAGGAATGTATCGCGCCGCTATGGAAACCGTTCCGGCGCAAACAATTTCTAAAGAATTAAAAACATATATAAGCAGCCCTTTTTATAATAATCTGATTGAAAGCTATGCATCATTAGCAAAAGAAGAAAAAGAAGAAAGGATTTTTTTGAACAGGGTAATTGCTGAGCAAAAAAAAGAAATATTTGAATTCCCAAACCTTATCCCTTTTTTACTTTATAGAGAGAGCAGTATTATTATCGGCGATTTAGAAAAAATAATGGAAAAAATGGATACTGCAAGCTTTACCCCTTTGCAAGCAGCCGGATTGCTTGAGATTTCTTTAGACTTTGCAAAATATTATCCTGAAAAAGAAAATATTTTTGAAAAAAATTCGGAAACATGCGAAAGAAAAATAAAAGAAGCCTTGTTGCTGATTGATGAACAACTGTATCTTAGCGCTGATAATGAAACAATAAATAGTGAAGACACTTTGCGTATTGCGAAAATACTTATGCGTTATGGCACCACAGAGAATAACATCTGGGAGCATATCGGAAGAATGCTTATCACCTCTTTAATGAGATTTTCCGGAGAAGCGGCGAGCCTCCCCGCACGATTTACCCTTACCGGAGAAGCAACTACCGGACTCGGGTTAATGGTAGATGATTCAAAGATTTTAACCGCCGCAGATTTATATCCCCTTTTGATAACCGACAACACTTGGTATCCGCATATTGAGCCGCTTACAATTCAGTCTGAAAAGGGAATTTGGGCGTGGACCTGTGCTCAAAGTATTCAGATAACGGAAAACACCCGTCAAAAACTGACGATAAAAGTACAATTCCCCATGGGAGAAACGCATTATGCAATAATATGCGGAATACAGCCATTTCAGCAAATTCAAATTTACGGAAGAGATTTTAGAAGCGATCCGCGTTTTGAAATGTATAACTCATCGGGCTATGTATATAATGCCGCAGCAAAAACTCTTTTCCTTAAACTAAAGCATAAAACAGAGTACGAAGACATTGTTTTATTTTTCGGAGGAAAACCTACCGCAAAATAACTAAAACAACCTGCTTTTTTGCACCTGTTTCAAAGCATAGTACCCGAACACAGCGTATATTGCTCATAAAAATTTTATAAAAAAGAGTTCGACACGGCGCAAGGGCGAACCCTTAGAATTTCTACTTTTGGTTCGCCTACGAGTTTTGTCTGCTTACGCTGGAGTATCAGGCAAAACATCGTTTGGAATTTAGCAACGGTGGGCAATTTACCATAGGGCGAAGTTTTGAAAATTTACTGTAACTTCGCCAACGAGTTTTAAAGCTTCAATTTTACAGTTTTGTGTTGATGCTTTAAAACATCGTTTGAATTTGTTCTGAGTTTTGATATCCTTGTTAAAATAAACCTATCTGTTTGGAACCACGGGCATCCCGAGCATGCGAGAATTATTTACGATTTAATCCGATGAGGTATGTTTCGAAGCTGCTGCTTCTGCACGCTTGCGGTTTGAATGTTTTTACAGTGTCAAAAATATTGCGCATATCCTTGAGGAGTTGTTGGCGGTCGCCGCCTTGAAAAATTTTAACGGTAAAATTTCCGCTTTTTACGAGCATCTCCTGCGCATAAAATACGGCAAGTTCCACTAAGCCTAACGAACGAGCCGTGTCAACCGTTTTGTTGCCGGTTGTTGCGGGCGCCGCATCACAGATAACCGCGTTGTAGGGGCCGAGCTCTTTCACCGATTGGATAATTTGTTTGCTATACAAATCTCCCTGAAAAAAATGCAGGCGCTCATCGATAATGTTTTCCGCAAGCGGCTTCAAATCCACCGCGCAGATCATAGCGTTTGGAGTCATCCTGCGTAAAACAAAACTTGTCCAGCTTCCCGGCGCGGCGCCGAGATCTAAAATTTTGTCAGAAGGAGAAAAAAGCTTAAATTTTTTGTTAATCTCTTCAAGTTTATATACCGAGCGCGCAGGATACCCTTCAGAAAATGCTTTTTTAGTCCAAAAGTCCGCTTTTGCATATTGATTCATCATATTCCTCGTTTATCGCCGGTATTATAAGCGCATTTACAATAAATTTGAAGAGGAAAAATCCTACACAGAGTTTGCGCCGCGAAAAACAGCTGATACGAAAAGAGTAAAAACTGTCTTTGGTTCGGCAACGAGTTTTAAAGCTTCAATTTTATAGTTTTGTGTTGATGCTTTAAAACATCGTTTGGAATTTCGCAAGGGCGAGCAATTTACCATTCGAATGAAAAATTTTTATAGCGAAAGTTACTTGAGGCTAGGCTGAACAAACACTTGCAGGTATACTCATTGTTATGACAGAAACTCAATGGAATGCTTTTTATACATTTAAAGAAGAATTTAAAGAGCTTTGTATCCGCGGTTTGGAAGATTTCGGGTATCGCTACTCGCCGCCGGAAACAGCTGCTTCGGCAACTTCGTTGCGTAAAAAAAATGCGGCTTTGTTTGATGGAGCGGCTTTGGATATTTTGCAAGAGCAGGCGGCATTAGCAGATAAGGTGCCTCCTTATCCGGTTGAAACGCCGATTGTATATAATCATAATTTAGATTTTGTACAAAAGGATGATTGCATTAAGATTATTTTGGTGGGAGATAATCCCGGAAAAAATGAGCAACGGCATTCTAATCAGCGATATTTGGTTGGACAGGCAGGGAAAGCTGCGGACGGTTTTTTTTCGCGAAACCCCGAGCTTGGAATCGATTTTAGAAAAAATATTATTATTTTAAATAAAACTCCGTTGCATACAGCAAAAACAGCCGAACTGCAAAAGCTTTTAGATTGCGATTCACGTGATAAAAAAATATGGAATTTTCTTGAGAAAACGCAAGTATGGCTTGCGGAACAAGCGGCATTTTTGCAACAAGCCCTCGACTGTCAGTTGTGGCTGGTAGGTTACGGGCAGTTACGAAAAAAAAGCTTGTTTACTGTGTATGCCGAGCGGCTTATTCAAATATATGAAAAACGCCCGAAAAATGAACAAAGGCTTGGGGTGTATCAACATTTTTCAATGAACTGTTTTTTAAATAATCTTAATAAAAATCGCGACTCGTCTTTAAGTCTTGCTGAAAATCTTTATGAGCTTGGATTAAAAAATCGAAAAGAGATTCTGGGCTTCTGACAGGTTTAGTATTTCGGTGAGTTTTGATAATTATCTAAAAGCCGGAAAAATATGGATTTATTGCAAATAACAATGATGCAAAAAACAAAGCGAATGCGGCAAGGCATGCACATAGTTTTCTGTATCATTATGGTATGAAGGCACTCGTATAATCAAAAATAACTGAATTCATTAGTTTTACATACGCGGGCTTTTAGGTAGGGATGACGTTTAACCTGTTTGTATTCATGCATCGGGTGCAGAAAGCGAGAGTGCGGTGTGGGCAGGTTTAAGTGCGGACGCAACGTTTTTGGGGTGGAGTATTTACCCTATGGTAAGTTTACTCACCGTTGCGCCGTGTCGGGCTCATTTTAATGAAAAAAAAGGGAAGAGCCTGCGCAAGAGAAGGGATGTGCTTTTGCTTCAGTTTGTCTTGTTCAGAGCTTCGTTTTTGTAATACAGTCCCTGTCTCTTGCGGTGCTATTTGCGCTGTTGTCAGAGGAGTGTGTCAAAATATTTTTTGTATTTTTGATAAATATTTTGGTTTACGGTTAGGCTTACAATGGTATAGCTTTTGTCAGCGTTTTTGATGCAGGTTTTGATGCTTGTGTTTATTATCTGTGTTTCTGTGTCAAATACCGGAAAGGTTATTACTAAGCGGTTCTGAGAGCCTGTAGCTGTCATCTGAGAAATCAGTACTTTTGCCACATCGCCGGAAAGCGCAAAAAGTTTTATCAAGGAGTCTGCTTCGTTTGCGGATTGAAAAGCAGATTCGTTTATTGTGTTGATTGTTATAAAGGCTGCACTTGATAAAAAAGAATTTTCGGTGAGACGACTCCACTGCGAATCAAGTTGCAGTTTTATAGTATCTACGGTAAATTCCTGTTTTTTTGCTTTTGTATTTATGGTCGGGATGTTCGTTGTGTTTTGCTTTTTAGGTGCAGGTTCAACAAACTCGAAAAAGCTTTTATCGTTTTCCTGTGAAATTTTACCCATTTGTACTAATTCCAAAATCGTTTTTCCTTTTGAGTTTTTTAAGGCTTCAATGTGGAAAAGCGGTACAAAAGTCGCATATTGCAATTCAATATCTCCGCCGAATTGGTGCATAGTATCTTTTTTGGCAGAGCGGGAAACAAGCCGAGCTGAGGGTTGGGGAAGTTTTTTTCTATTATAGAGGCTCGGTAAGAGATCCATTAAATAATTAACCGCTAAGGTATCTGAAGGCGTAATTTTAGAAATAATATTTTGTCCGTTTAATATGAACTTTCCTTTTTTGTCTTGTCCGTTAAATAACATACATACTCTGCTTTCAGTTTTCGGCGTGTAGAGCATGGCTCCGTAGGTGTCATCATCGTAGTATAGAAAGCCAACCCATGTTGGCTCTTTCCATGAATAATCCCGATAGATAACATACTCGCCGGATATGCCCTGTGTGTGCATATTTTCTTTTTCCGCCGCAAAAAGACTGAGTGAAATACAGATCAAGCCAAGTAAAAATACTGTTTTTTTCATAAAGCTCTCCTTTTTATTTTTTTGAAAGCGCCTCTTGTACAAGTTTTTGCACAAATGCGCACACCTCTTTTTGTGCAATAAGTTTTGATTCTTTTTCGGTGCGCAGCTTGCACTCAATTTGCGGTAAGTTCTTTTCTCCGACTACCAAGCGTATGGGAATTCCGATTAAATCCATATCTTTGAATTTTACGCCCGGGCGTTCGTGCCTGTCGTCAAGCAAAACCTCCACACCGGCGGTTTGCAGTTCCGTATACAAAGCATCGGCTGCTTCTTTCATTTTGCCTTCGTATTTAATCGGCACAATAACCGCATGATATGGTGCAACCGTTAAAGGCCAAACAATTCCGTCCTCATCGTAGTGTTCTTCAATTACCGAGGCAAGCGTGCGGTCAATGCCGATTCCGTAACAGCCCATTGTCGGATACTGTTGCTTGCCGTTTTCATCAAGGAAGGTCATGTTCATTGATTTGGTGTACTTAAATCCGAGTTTGAATATATGCCCCAGTTCATTTCCTTTTTTGCTGTAAAAAGGTGCGCCGCAATGCAAACAGCGGTCGCCCGCCTTAACAGTTCGCACATCGCAAACCAAATCGGGAGTAAAATCTCGTTCGGGCTCCACATGGATAAGGTGTACATCTTTTTTCAAGCCGCCGGTAACTGCATCGTGCATAAGCATCACCGATTCATCGGCAAGAATGGGAACGCCTTTCAGTCCGACCGGCCCCGCAAAACCGACAACAGCGCCGGTAATGCGCTCAACATCGGCATCATCGGCAAGAGCAACTTCGCTCGCCTTTAGCTGCGCCGCAAGCTTTGCCTCGTTTACGTCAAGGTCGCCGCGAATACAAACCGCAACAAACCCGCTGCAGGCAAATTCTGAATTTACCGCCCGATAAATAAGCGTTTTAATAAACGAGTCCGGAGAAGTGGAAAGAAAGTCCGTAAGCTCTTCGATTGTTTTTACATTCGGGGTATCAATCGGTTCGGGCTTTTGAGCGGTTTTTTGCACATTGATTTTTGCATCGGGGGCACAGGCCGCTTTTTCAACGTTTGCCGCATAGCCGCATTTCGGGCAAAGAATAAGCGTATCATCGCCCACCTCGGACTCTACCATAAATTCTTCGGAACCGCTTCCGCCCATCGCACCGGAATCTGCCCGTACCGGAATAACTGAAAGTCCGCAGCGCGCAAAGATTTTTCGATATGCCTGACTGAAGTGTTCATACACTTCGTCTAAACTCTCCTGTGTGGTATGAAACGAGTAGGCATCCATCATTGTAAACTCCCGAGCGCGCATCAGCCCGTACCGCGGGCGGATCTCATCCCGATACTTTGTGTTAATTTGATATAAGGTGAGCGGGAATTGCTTGTACGATGAAAGTTCAAAACGCAAAAGTGCTGTAAACGCTTCTTCCGCCGTCGGGCTTACCACCAAATCCTGATTCAGCCGGTTTTTCATTCGCAGCAGCTCATCGCCCATTGCATCCCAGCGTCCCGATTCTTGCCATAACTCTCCCGGAATAACTACGGAAGGTTTGCATTCAAGACAGCCGATCGCATCAAGCTCTTCGCGGATAATGTTTTCTATTTTATGGAAAGAACGCAAGCCAAGCGGTAAATATGCAAATAACCCGTTCCCTATTTTTCGTATCATGCCGGCACGCAATAAAAGCTGATGACTTGCTATCACCGCCTCTGAGGGAACTTCTCTGAGCGTTGGCATAAACATTTGTGACATTTTCATAAAGACCTCATTAAAATCTGTTAATTGTTTTTTTACTATAGCCGTTTTTCAGCGCTTTGAAAAGCTGCAATAATCGGCTATATTCAAGAAAATAAGCACCATTTAAAGTTACAAAGAGATTTGAATAAGAGAGTGCTTTTTTCAAGAATTGGGAACCGTCTTTTATATCAACCTTTGTGTTATTTTACATGAGATTTGGCAAAACTGTTATGCGCAAAATAAGGCGGTTAAAGCCATGGGGCATGCAGCCAGGTAAGCTCGTGCTTGTTTGCCGTAAGATGCACAACTTTTGAATGCGGAATACATGCAAAAGCTCTTGTACTGCGAAAATCCGGCTCACCCTGCATTTTTATCGTACAAATAAAATTTTCGCAAAGTCCGGAAGCAAGCCATGTATGTACCCAATCCAAAAGGCGGGGTGGATAACAAATAACATCACAACATATCCAATCGAATCTGCCAAGCTTTTGCGGCGTAATTGTAAAAGCATCGTGCGGTATAAATTGAACCTTCGGATTTTGCATGAGGGAATCCGCAAGCTCGCTTCGATCAATGGCAACCACCTCGGCTCCCATTTGAGTTAAAACCCAACTCCATCCGCCCGGACATGCCCCTGCATCCAGACAACGGCTTCCGGCACCGGGTAAAGCCCACCCCTCCGCCTCAAAGCCTTTTTCCGCAATTGTTTTTTTTCGATAAAACTCAAGTAGTGTCATCGCCTCCCAAAGCTTAAGATATGCCCGGCTCGGCGGGTTTATCTTATCTTCCTGAAAAAAAATCTGCCCAAGCGGAAAAGGCGACGAGGTAACCGCCGATGCAAGCAATGTTCTTTCATCTAAAAGAGTCCAAACGCCCATCGGTAAATCCGGCACTGCATAAGGAAATCTGCGCGGTTTTCTACTGATAAAAGGCAACCTCTCTTCAATAAGCTTTGCGCGACGGAACAGCGTTGTTGGATATAACGTCCAATTCCGCTGAACGCTACGCAAAACCTCCGCCGCTTCGGAAATACTTTTGAACTGAGCAATAAAGGGCTTTTCAAAACAGCATTGCGACCAAAAAACATTTTGAGGGAAAACTTCTCTATAAGGAATATTTGAAAAAAAGCGAACATCTTCGGGATTACGAGATTGCTCTTCAATTGACACCCCAAGCTCCGCATAAAGATTCGCTTCAAAATACCGAATAGGCAACCATGCCTTTCCTAAAAGTTGCGTAAAATCAGTCATTACTACATAATTCCGCTACTTTTTCTACATATAAATTATACTGCGCAGTTCCTTTTGAGTGTAACACTGAAAACCCGACCTTATAAGAATCAGGCTCTTCATGCTTCCACATAGGCTGCACAAGAATATCAAAGGGATTCATTTCTTTGTCGGGAGAAGGAAAAATCGTCACGGTATACTCATCATTCATATCAAGATCACTTATATGAGAAAAATTTATCATGCAGCCACCTTTATTCACATTGTTCAAAACTCCCGCAAGGGGTGTAATCTCTTTTGCAAAAACGCGGGCAAAATCCTGATATCGCTCCGCTCGTCTTTTCTCTTCACTCATAAGCGATTGAGTGTGCCGTATATTATCGGCTTTGTCAACCGCATAAGAAAACCTTTAGGACTTACGCATGAACAAGGGGAGGCTGCATTTACCGTATTCCGCTTCAAACAACTGCCTTTAAACAAAACTTCCCCCGTACCGCATTTCGAGTTTTAAAGCCAATTTTATAGTTTTGTATTGATGCTTTAAAACATTGTTTGGAATTTGGCAACGGTGGGTAATTTACCATAGGCATAAAGTTTTGTACAAAGAAAACATCTGTTCCTTAAATTCGGTATATTCCAAACGATACCACTGAGCTCTACCGTGTTTTATCTTTCATGTAACAAATTTTAAGATAACCGCATTGATTCCTCTCAAATCCTTTAAGAAAAGTTTTCCAGTGGTTTTCTAAGACAAGCAAATGAAATTGTGCAAACTCCGATAGAAAAATCAAAAACAAAACTCGATAAGCGGTAGAACTCAAATAAATACAATAAAAATTTATTAAAAACTTTTATCAAAATACTTGACAGTTTTTTCTCAATAAATTATAAATATCTATCGATATTTTTTTAAAGGAAGCGCTTATGATTGTAAAAACTACGGAAGATTTGCAAATTTTGATTGAGCGTGTTCAAGCTGCCCAAAGAGAATTTTCTGAATTTTCTCAAGAGCAGGTAGACTTGATTTTTAGACACGCAGCACAGTTGGCAAACGAAAACCGCATTGCCTTGGCAAAACTTGCCGCCGAAGAAAGCGGCATGGGAATTTTTGAAGACAAGGTTATTAAAAACCACTTTGCCGCAGAATATATTTTTAACAAATATATTCACGAACGTACCTGCGGAGTCATCAGCCATGACTCCGCTGCGGGAATTGTAAAAATTGCGGAGCCGTTGGGAGTTATCGCGGGGATTGTTCCGACAACAAATCCTACCTCAACCGCGATTTTTAAAAGCCTTATTGCGCTTAAAACAAGAAATGGAATTGTGTTTTCTCCGCACCCACGGTCAAAAAAATCAACAATTGCGGCGGCAAAAATCATTCTCGATGCGGCTGTTGCAGTAGGCGCACCGAAAGACATTATCGGCTGGATTGACGAACCCTCTGTGGAGCTTTCGGCGGCACTGATGCGCCATCCGAAAATTTCGCTCATTTTGGCAACCGGCGGTCCCGGCATGGTGCACGCCGCCTATTCCTCCGGCACTCCCGCAATCGGTGTCGGCTCGGGAAATACTCCCGCCGTGATCGACGAAACCGCTCATATCAAAATGGCGGTAAGCTCCATCCTTTTAAGTAAAACCTTTGACAACGGAATGATTTGCGCAAGTGAGCAATCCGTTATTGTGGTTGACTCGGTGTATGACGCCGTAAAAAAAGAATTTTTGCAGCGCGGCGCATATTTTTTAAGTCCGGCGGAAAAAGAAAAAGTAGGCAAAACAATTATTATCGACGGAGCTTTAAATTCCGCCATCGTCGGTCAGTCAGCGTATAGGATTGCAGAAATGTCCGGAATAAAAGTTCCGGAAGAAACAAAGGTTTTAATCGGCGAGAGCGACACTTTGGAGCGATCGGAGCCTTTTGCACACGAAAAACTTTCTCCCGTTTTGGGTATGTTCCACGCAAAAAACTTTGAGGATGCGTGCCAAAAAGCTGAAAAACAAATTACGCTGGAAGGTATGGGACACACGGCTGTTTTGTACACCAATCCGCAAAACCATGAACGGATAAATGCTTTCGGCGGTAAAATGCGCACCGGACGAATTCTTGTAAACATGCCCGCCTCGCAAGGCGCCATCGGAGACATTTACAATTTCAGACTTGAGCCTTCTTTAACTCTCGGCTGCGGAAGCTGGGGAGGAAATGCGATTAGTGAAAATGTGGGAGTAAAACATCTTATGAATATAAAAACAGTCGCCGAGCGCAGAGAAAACATGTTATGGTTCCAAGTGCCTCGCAAAATTTACTTTAAACAAAATGCGGTCAGCGAAGGTTTAACCGATTATGCCGACAGAAAACGCGCCTTTATCGTAACAGATAAATACCTGCACGACTGCGGAATGGTTTGGCAACTCACTAAAACCCTCGACACACTCGGAATTGAGCACGAGATTTTCTCCGATGTAAAACCGGATCCCGATTTAAGCACCATTTACAAAGGCGTTGATTTGATGAACTCCTTTAAACCCGATATGGTTATTGCATTCGGCGGCGGAAGTCCGATGGATGCGGCAAAAATAATGCGCATGCTGTACGAACAGCCGATGGTAAAATTCGGTGAACTTGCCTTACGCTTTATGGACATACGAAAACGCGTGTTCAAATTCCCCAAACTCGGCAGCAAAGCGGTACTGGTCGCAATTCCCACCACCAGCGGAACTGGATCGGAAGTTACACCCTTTGCAATTGTTACCGATGACAAAACCGGCGTTAAATACCCGATTGCCGATTACGAACTTACGCCCGACATGGCAATTATCGATCCGGACTTTGTACTCGGCTTGCCGAAGGCTCTCACCGCCTATTCGGGAATTGACGCAATCGTGCATAACATTGAAGCCTTTGTTTCCGTGCTTGCAACGGATTTTACAAACGGGCTTGCGCTTGAATCTTTGCGCCTCATTTTCAAATATCTGCCGGCGGCATATACAGAGGGCGAAAAAAATGTCAAAGCACGGGAAAAAATGCACTATGCGGCAACCTTAGCAGGTATGGCATTTGCAAATGCCTTCCTCGGCGTATGCCACTCAATGGCGCATAAAATCGGTGCGCAGCATCATACGGCACACGGTTTGGCAAATGCCCTGCTTATCAGCGATGTCATCCGATATAACGCAACCGAAGCGCCGCGCAAACAGGCGATTTTCCCGCAATACAAATATCCGGTTGCCCTTGAACGGTATGCAAAAATTGCGGATCACCTTAATCTTGGCGGAAAAACAAACGAAGAAAAAACCGAAAAGCTCATCGAGAAAATCGAAGAGATCAAACGAATCTGTGAAATCCCCGAAGATTTTCGCGCAACAGGAATCCCCGAAAAAGATTTCCTCGAACACCTTGACGATATGTCGGAAAAAGCCTTTGACGACCAATGCACCACGGCAAATCCGCGTTATCCGCTTGTAAGCGAAATTCGGGAATTATACCTGAAATGCTATTACGGCAAAGACTACAAACCCACAAACCCCGACATAGCAAAAGCAATCGGCGCAAAACCGCCCGCAAAACCGGCAAAAAAATAATGTAAACTGCACCTCTCTTCCCCAAGAGAGGTGCGTGCGTTTTTGGTTTGAGGATTCCGCTAAACTTAGAGCTTCCAAATGAACTGGCATATTTGTTCGGAGAATACACGAATAATTATTTGCACGACATGGCTATACCTCAAGATTTTGCTTCCGAGAACAGGAAGACTATGCGAGAAATAATTTTAGAAAAAATGAATTTTACGCTGCAAGATTTTTTGGAGTCAATGCATAAGTATGTTGATATCAAAAATAAAATTTTACGCAAAGGCGTGACGGCTTTTTGATTTGTATCGGTAAAGGAAATGCGGAATGGAATTACTTTGCCCCGCACGGTGCCGGCAGGCGTATGTCGCGCGGAAAGACGATTATAAAACCTGTGCATAATTTTAAAGCACTCTAGTATAACGTTTTCTAATTAAGTTCATATTTGAGAGCGTCGGTTATAACCGCTTCAGAAACATCGAGATCATCAAGATTGTATTTCCAATGGAATACGACTGGCTCTTCATTAATCTCGTCAAAGTATTTATACAGTCGATTAACTAACTCTGTTTTTGATTTTACTCTCATGCCCCGCAACAGTTGTCTTGTTAGTTTGCTGAAAAATCCTTCAATCATATTTAACCACGAACCATGTTTTGGCGTAAACACAAACTCAAATCTTCCCGGTACCGTTGAAAGATATCGAATGGTTTCTTTGGAGGTATGTACTTTTAAGTTATCCAAAATGATTCTAATTTTATCTTCTTGCGGGTATCGTTCATCAAGTATTTTAAGAAATTGCACATAATCTTTACTGGTGTGACTGTCGCTTACAAGAGGAATGGCATCCCCCGTCTGTAAATCAATGCCTGCTAAAAGTGAGAGCGTGCCAAGCCGTTTGTATTCATAATCACGGCGAATGCATTGATGGGTTTCATCAGCAGGTAAATCATCGCTTGTCGTCGCGATAGCTTGTATGCCGGGCTTCTCATCATACGAAACAACATGGATATTCTTCCCTTCTTCTGTCTGTAATGGCTTATTTTCCTCAAAATAAAGTTCAAGTTGCTTATAAACGAGCAAAACATTGTGCATTTTTCTATCAAAGTCAGGGTCTCTGTTTTCACAGTAATATTCTATTTTGTAAGGTTTAATGTCTGCTTCAGTTAGTATTTTAAATACCGTTGTTTTATGGATAGTAGCGAGCCGTAGGTATCCTGCACTTTCAGCGGTGGTGTTAATATGCTTTGTTAACAGTGCGTAAGTCCATGTTTCTGCAGCATACCCAAAAGTAGTCGGTTTTTGACAAGCGAGATTTATAATCCACGATTTCTCTTCATCGGTAATTTCCGGATTGTTTCCGCGTCCGGGTGCATCGGTGAGAGCATGCTCTACGCCGCCCTGCTTATATTTCTTAAGGCAGAGCGCAACGCTTCTATACGTATAGCCTACCTTGTCGGCTGTTTCCTTAATGGACAGCCCCTTGCTTTTAAGCAAAAGTATTCGTGCACGCGTGAGCGTTTGTGCTTGGATTGTTCGTAAACGAACAAGTGATTCAAGGTACGTGAGCTCTTCAGGATTTAGTTCAAGTTTACTCGGCGGTTTTGGCATGCAATACTCCTTAGTGATAAAAAGCTGTTGAGATAGTATCACAAACCAAAGAAAAATACAATATACTTTTCAGAAAAACGTTATACGAGTATAACGTTTTGTAATTAAGTTCCTGTTATAAAAATCGGAGTATCAACAATGAGGGACTGCGGATTTAAGCATTCCTATGGTAAGTTTGCTCACCGTTGCGCCGTGTCGGACTCTTTTTTATAATAGGGAATTTTTAAACTCGAAGGTTTGGTTTTGCCTCGGACGGCAAAATGAAACCGTTGTGTTGGACTCTTCTTGATAAAAAAGAAAAAGACGCGAACTCCGTTTCTGTATAACACGAGCTCTGTTTTATTCCTCTTGACCTCAAATTAAAAGCTTGATATGGTATAAAAATAATGGCAAAAGATAAGATTGATTTAATAGATTTTGATGAAGAAGATTATGATACCGTGTTGGCAACCGACATTCACTTTTCGGGCAGCATTCAGTTCAAGGAACCTTTTATGATTAAGGGGGCTGTTGAGGGGCAAATAGAGTCCGGCAGTGATTTGATGATTGCTGAAGGTGCAAAGGTAAGGGCGAATATTTTAGCGGATCGTGTTGTTATCAAGGGAGAGGTCATCGGAAATATAAAAGCAACTTCTCTTGTCCATGTGTTTTCGTGCGGGCGGCTTACAGGTGATGTAACCGCACCGGAAGTTGTTTTGGATAGCGGATGTTTTTTTTCCGGTGTTTGTTCTATGACAAGTCCCGGGTAATGGTTTCTCAATTGAAAAAAAAATCTGTTTTTTTTATATCTTTTATTTTTTATTTTTTAGCCTTGCTTCAAGCACAGGATGCTCTTTTATTATATCGATCGAGAGAGTACGAGCAGGCAATCGACACGTGTAAAAATGAGATTAAGCGTAATCCTAAAAATCTTGATAGTTATGTTATCCTTTCATGGGCGCTTGTCGGGGCAGGTAAGTATCAGGAAGCTCTTGACTGGTCTCAGAAAGGGAGGCAGCTTTCAATTTATGACCCGCGGTTGATAGAAATACAAGCAGAAGCATTATTCTATCTTGGAAAAAATGAAGAAGCGTTAAAATATTTTCAGAATTATATTTCTTATGCACCGAATGGGGTGCGGCAAGCGGTGGTTTATTATTTTATGGGTGAAATATATTTACGCCTTTCAAAATTCAGGCATGCGGATATGGCTTTTTCCGCTGCGTTACAACTCAATTCTTTGAATAGTGAGTGGTGGGCTCGTCTCGGATATGCTCGCGAGCGCGCAAAGGAAAATCGTTACTCCCTTGAAGCGTATAATCGAGCCTTGGAATTAAATAAAAATCTTATTGATGCGCAAAAAGGAAAAGAGCGCCTTTTAAAAAACTTTTAACTCTATGGAAAAACTTCCTTTTTTTATTTGCCCTGAAACATTGGGATGCAGACTTAATCAAGTTGAATCCGAATCGCTTGCCGTGCTTTTTTCTTTGCAAGGGTTTCAAGTACATGTATCTCCGCAAGAGCCGGATCATACAATTTTATGTATCGTAAATACATGCACGGTTACAAGCAAGGCTGAACAAAAAGCTCGCAGGCTTATAAGACTTCTTTTACAAAAATTTCCTTATGCGGTTATTCTGGTTACCGGTTGTTACGCAGAGCTTGAAGGCAGAACAATAGAAACAATAGATTCAAGAGTTATCAGCTTTCCCGGAAAGAAAAAAGATGCTTTAAAAAAATTACCAAAACTTTTATATCAATTACTTGAAAAAAACAGTATGCGTCTTACAGACTCTTATATTGCTGATGTTTCGGAGATTTTGCAATTTTTACAAAACACGGATTTGGACTCTAAAAAAGATTCTGAAATGTTTGCCTTGAGTACCGCACATTTTTTGTTTCATTCACGGGCAACATTAAAAATACAAGACGGCTGCAACAGCGCCTGCGCATACTGTAGAATTCGATTTGCACGCGGTAAATCAGTCTCCCTGCCCGTTACTGAAGTTATCCGTCGTGCGCAAGCAATCGAAGATGAGGGATTTGCGGAGTTAGTACTTTCGGGAGTAAATCTTTCTCAATATAAAAGCGAAGGCAAAAATTTTGCAGATGTTTTGCAGCAATTACTGGATGAAACAAAAAAAATTCACATACGTATATCAAGCCTCTATCCGGAAAGTATCACCCCCACTTTTTTGAAAGTTGCGGAAAATCCGCGTATCGCGCCGCATTTTCATCTTTCAATACAGTCCGGCAGTAACGCCATTCTGAACGCTATGCACCGTGCGTATACCGCAGACGATATTGTTTCCGTTGTTACTGCTTTGCGGAGCATAAAGGAAAATCCTTTTTTAGGCTGTGATATTATTGCAGGATTCCCCGGTGAAACGGCAGAAGATTTTGAGAAAACGCTTTCACTTTGTACGGATTTACGGTTTACCGGTATTCATGCGTTTCCTTTTTCGGCTCGCCCCGGAACCGAAGCTGCCGGCATGAAAGGACAGGTGCCGCAAAGAATTGCGGGTAAGCGTGTCGCCATGCTGCAAGCATTGGCAAAAGAACATTACAAGGACTATCTAGCATACTGGGACGGGAAAACACTTTTTGCCGTTGTTGAAAAATATACGGACAAACCGCAAGTGCTTACTGAAAACTATTTAAGTTTGCCCTTTGATTGCAACGAAAAAGATTTGCAAGGAAAGGCGGTTATAATAAAAGTACAGGGAAACAAGGCAGAGCTGTATAAAAATAATTTTTATTAAATTTAAATCCTCGACTTTTAGATTTTTTTGTGTTATTCTATCCATATAAAGAAACATCTTGCGCAGCATCTTGTTTTATTTAAGACTAAAGTTTAACAAAAAGGAAACTCTGCCCTTTGTTGGACTGAAAGTAGTTATTAGGAGGATTTATGAACATTAATATTCAAGCAGTAAAATTCACCATGGATGAAGAGCAAAAAGCCTACGCATTAAAAAAGTTTGAAAGAATTCAATACGCAAAAGACTTAATTACCGATGTTCTTTGTAATATTAAGCTTGATAAAAAATTTATCTATGAGTGTACCGTTAATTTTAAGGGCGGAACAGCCCATGTATCAACCGAAGATTATGACTTTAATGCGGGAGTAAATAAACTCATGGATGTTTTGGATCAAAAAGTAAAAAAAGAAAAAGATAAAATACAAACAAAAAAATAACAAAGGCAAAACCTACCGGTTTAATACCGGAAATCAGGTGTCTGCTATTCAACAAAGTCCGAATATATCGATTTTGAGTTTAACGATCTTTTTTGATTAAATAAAAATCTAAACCTCCCTTTTTAAAAAGAGGGAGGCTGTTTTTATTACACTTACAACACCTTAAACAAAAAAACCGGTGTAGCATTTTTTTGATAACTCGATTATTTTTTAATTCATTCAATATGACTTGTAAAAAATTTTATATAAAAAGAACTCGACACGGCGCAACGGTGGGCAGTTTACCATAGGGCGAAGTTTTGAAAATTTACTGTAACTTCGCCAACGAGTTTTAAAGCTTCAATTTTACAATTTTATGTTGATGCTTTAAAACATCGTTTGGAATTGAGCAAGGGCGAGCAATTTACCATAGTGATACTGAATTAATTCTCAAACTGCCTGTTAATACTCCAATTACTAACAGCACTTAATTACAAAACGTTATACTGGGAACAAGCCGCGCTTTTTACATTACGCAAATCACTTATATTCAATTGATTTTAAAATCTTATTCAGCTTAACAATTGGATCTTCGTACTGTCTGAAAGTAAACAACACATGATATCCCATATCGGAAACAGCCGTGATACTTTTCCCTATACAATTATGTATCATGTTTGAGGTTTCGTATGGAAAGTACTGAGGCTTTAGGATTGCAAGATGATAATCTCTCCCATCATACCGCACCTGCGCAAGTTTTGAGGGGAAAGGAACAAGGAAAATTAAAAAGTCATCGCTTTTTCCGCCGCCAACGCTCAAGCGTGAACCGGGCCGCATAACGTGAATATTTCGTTTTCCGATTGCCCTTGTCTGATTAAAGACAAAAATTTCAGTCATGCCTGATTGGTTATGCTTAATCTCGATTTTTTCCGAGTGATTTGCCGGAGCAAAATTCCCTCGATTTTGCGCGAAATTTGCTCCTGCAGAATTTAAAACTGCAAAACGATTTTGTGAATCCGCAGTTTGCTGTGAAGCAATTCTACTTGTATCAGCGGTAAAAGCCGTACGAGATTCCGTTGCGGTTGCAAAACTGGATTGTCCAAAGCTATTAAGAGAAGTTTTTGTGTCAGGTTTTTCGTCAAGCTGATGCGGATAATACTTTTCCTCCTTAGTGAAGCTATTCATTGTTTCAACTGCATGAGCTTTTTCTTCTTGTTCAGTACTTTGCTTGCCTGCTGTACTGATTGCTCGTGATACCGGATGCGAAGTTCTGCGAGTAATAAAATATATGAGTAAGAAAAGTAAAATAAGTACAAGTAAAATAAGCAAAATGAGGTACAGGATTGCATGTTCACCGAATAATCCTTCAAGCGCAGAGGGAAGAACCTGCAAGTTTACCGAAGCGGTTTGCGGATGCACTCGCTTTCCTTCAGCAAATTCAAGTCTGAGATTTATTTGATATGCTCCTTGCTTTGCGTATCCTTTTGGAAGCTGTATTTTAGGAGCAATCTGAACTTCTTCACCGACTTTTATCGTAACGCTTTTTCCTTTTACTAAAATCTTTTCAGAATCAAAACCATTATCAAATATAACAGCATTTAATTGCAGCTGAACCGATTCGGAAGCGCTGTTTTTAATTGTTAAAGGCAAGCTAAAGCTTTTCCCTGTTGCGTTAATTGTGCTAGGAAAAATAACTTGCGGAAGCGCTTTTTGTGTATCATCAAACTCAACACTACCGTCTGCGTTCACCTTACTCGGATTAATTCCTGCCGCTTTTGTAAATTCGCCGGAAACATCGGTAGCGGTTTCAACTCCTTCCGCGGCTTGAGAGTCGGAAGAGCTTTCTGAATTGCTCTGCGAAATTCCTTCAGAACCCGAATCGAGATTCAAACCGGACTCTGAATTAAGTCCGCCCTCTCCGGAAGACTGAGTGTCAGGACTAGCGTGCGTGTCGTTAAAAGGTTGAGTTTCCGAACCGTAACCACTATCTCCGGATGATTGTCGTGCGGAGTTACTGCCGATATTTCCCAAAGATTGAGTCTTTGAAAGAGTGTCGCTGCTTCCGGAAGATTCTGTGCCGGTTCCCCCCCAAAAATGAGTACCCGAACTTTGTCCCAACTCGGTACCGGAATCGGTATCAATACCGCCAGACATGGAGGGAGCTCTCTGATTTTGCCCTGTTTTTCCTGCTGAAAAGCCGGATTGTTCGGCGGCAGATCCTTTTCCTTGTTGACCGGTCTCCCCTCCGATTGATTGAGAGCCTGATGTTTCGCCCTTTTTTGTTACGGACGGATCAATTTTTATTTTTCCTTTTGTTCCATCGGGATACGTTATGTTTCCATTATTATCCATTGTACCGGTATAGAGATTCCCATCCAAATCCTTAATGGCAACCCCCGACGGAAAGGGAAGTTTTACATAGTAAACCTTCCAACCGGTTTGTCGAATTGCCGCAGCGTTTTTTGCAAGGGCTGTTTTAATTTGTTCTGCATTATAGTTTTTATACGGACTTGTCTCCGGCGGATTAAAAATTCCGTCGGAGATAATAATCAATAGTTTTTCTTTTTTTTGCGGAAGAGAATTCACATATTGTTTTGCATAATCCAAGGCGGAAAGAAAATCGGAATTTAAGCCGAGCTGATATAAAAGCATAAATCGGGATACAATCCTTGACATATCAGCTTCAGAGTTAATAATTTGTGATACCTCATATCGCGGTTTTGCATTAAAAGAAAGAACGTGAAAAGTATCGCCTTTTCTGACAAACTTATCATTTATCTCTTTTAATACCCGGTTATTGATGATATCATGATATTGCAAAACCGTTCCGGATGTATCCATCACGACTACTATATCAGCAGACTGATTAACCATACGGCTCTGTGCGGTCAGCGGTAAAAATAGCACCCCGAATAAAACACAGATTGACAGCAATTTTCTTATTTGCCGCATAGATTCTCCCCCTTTTTCTCCGCATTAGATTTCTGCTGCGGATATGTTTAGAATCTCATAAATTTTTTCATCTTCACTAATAGTAAAAGACAGTTTTTCACCCTTTTTATGATTAAGCAAGTTCGTCCCAAGCGGCGACATATAAGAAATAACACCGCCTTCGGGGTTTGATTCCCATGGGCCAAGTATAGTATACACTTCGTTTTCTCCGCTTGTATGATTTTTTAACTCAACGATTGTTCCGAAAGAAACTTTTCCAATTGTCGTAGCCGTAGGATCAAATACTTGAGCGCGTTCAATTTCTTCTTGCAATCTGGTTACCATGTTATTTAACCGTGTTTGCTCTTCTCTTGCCGCTTTGTACTCCGCATTTTCACGAAGGTCCCCAAGCTCAAGAGCTTTACCAATCTCTTTTGAATTTTCAGGAATTTTGATATCAATAATTTCTTGTAATTCTTTTTTCTTTGCTTCAAGCATTTTTGCAGTAACAATGAGTCCGCGCGCGGTAACCGTTTTTTCTTCCGTATCAAAGAATTTAAAATCTTTATATTTTTCAAGAATTTTATTACGAAGCTGCATTTTTAATTTCGGGTCCAAATCTACAATATCATTAATGAAGGTGTAGAACCGCGTAACAGTATCTTCATCGCAGTCGAGAATAAAATTCTCAAGCAATGCATCTTTTCCAAATAATACACCAAGCACTTGTTTATTAATTCTTCTGTTTTCGGTTGTATTTCGTTTATTGGCAATTTCACGATAGGTAATATCAAGAATATGAATCAGCACAATAATTTGTCGGGCATAGTCAATATTCAACTCTTGAAACCATGCTTCGTTTCCTATATTTTTAAATAGCCAAATCACTGCCTCCCTATTATCACTGTAATTTTCAAAACACTCTTCAACAAGTTTTTTTACCTTTTCTTCAAAGCCTTCTTCTATAAGCGTGTTTAATATATCCAATGATAAAATGACGGGGAAAAGTTTTATATATTCATCACTCCAATCGGGAATGAGATTTTTGATTTTTTGCAAAAATTCCGCTTTAAGCGCCTTGTCTTTTATACCGGCATATACCGCAGAAGGATCGGATATCTGTTCATATAATCCGGCAAAATTATATACCTTATCAACTTGCAAATGAGCAAATGCAGTTGCGACCTTTGTTACCACCAAGTATGCTGATATTACTTGCTCATCAACCTGATTAAAAGCTTTTAAGAAATTATTAAAATACGTGAACATATCGCGGAATGTATCGGAATCGGTATCTCCGTTGTCCATAAAAGTATTAAGTATTTCAATTCGCGCGAAAAAGTTTCTTTGTGCTTTAAATTCGTTTGCAAGTTTTTCTTCAATAGACACCGGTCTGCTACGCACCGTATAAAAATCAATGTTTGACGGATTTGCGGCAAAATCCGTACTCTCTTTTAAAATTTTCCGTGCCTTTGTATTCCAGCTTGTCCATTCCCCTGGCGTTAGTAAGGACGGAACAATCTCCTGCTTTACTCGTTTAAGATCGCAATTATTATCAAAACTGCGGATAATAACTTTTAATGCCCATTCGGGATTTTTTTTCACCTTTGCGGCAAGCTCATCCCGTTTCATTGTTGATTTAAGCACCCAAATATGATCTTTATCGAGGGTTTGTAATGCGGTAATCGCCATTTTTAATCCCATCGTATGTCCGCGCTTTTTTACAAAATCGATAAGCAGGTCGTCATTATCTACTTTTGCAATTCTTCCGACGCCCCAAGTTCGATGAAAAACATAATTGCCCTCATCAAAGGAGATATGCTTTTCAAAGTCGGCGATGGCTTCAAAAATATTGCGCCATGATTGGCTAATATTTGAAATTTTCAGATATTCTTCAAGCTGGCTGTGGTCTGCATACCGCTGCTTAAAACAGTCGATAATTTCCTTACGCGCCCAAGTATCTTTTTCATTATATTCAAGAATGAGTTTTAAAATATCAATACAGGTTTGCCAATCTTCATTTTTCTTATAATACACATAGACTTCCTGCATTAAAAGTCCGCCGCGTCCTTCTCCGATTTTTTCGGATATTTTCTTTTGTTCACGGTAGAAGAAATCAATATCTTCAGGGATAAGCTCTACCAGCTTAGACCAAACTTCTTTGATTGCGGTTCCCTGTTTTTGTACAATAAGCCTATAGAGGGACTTTTTATAATATTCGATTGCTTTTTCCAAGTCGCCATCTTGCTCATATTTTTCAGCTAAAAGTCTCGGTATTTCCGTTTCATCATAATCAATTTTGATGAGCCGCTCCCAGATATCATATATCTCTTCATTCCCCGCGGCTTTGTAAATCTCTGCTAAAGTTCTTAACGCAAGCTTGGAGTCGCCGTAATCAAGCACTCTATTACAAAGGTGTGTAACAATTTGCGTTTTATGATTGTCAATAAAAATATTGATAAGCGTAACAAGCGTAGAATCATCAAGCAACTGTTTTGATAATGAAATAATGCTAGCTATGTATAAAGCAATAATGCTGTTTTTTGTGTGAGAAAGGTGTTCATCACAAAGTTGCTTTAAACCGTCAAGATATGATTCTTTTTTTGCTTCCGCAATAATTTTATCAAGCTCTTTAAATTTATCGGTTGAATACGCACTCAGAGCCGCCCTTGTCCATTTTTCTTCATTGAGCATTTCTCGAACGGTTTTTTCTATTCGCTCAGACATAATCTAATCCCCCAAATTTACGCTATTCCTACATAGCGATTATAAATTGATGTATCGATCAGTTTGATCCTTAATAGAATCTCATCGATTTTTCGTTTATCTTCACTGATATTGATATAGTGATCAATTAACCAAAAGTAGTAATTTATAAGTCGCGGCTTAAGCAGTTTTTCTTCTTCCGTCGCGTTTCCGCTTTTTAGTTCGCTTTCTAAAGAATAGATTGACTGTTTTAACCTTCCTATTTCCAGCGCTCTCAACTCCCGCTTAACGGTAAGCACTCCATCCAGTTTTCCGTATATAGGCAACCATTCGGCAAGCTCTTTACCGGAATACCCGAAAGAAGCAACTCGAGCGATAAGGCTATTAATAAGCCCCGACTCTAAAAAAGGTAACTCTATTTTTGAAGCACCTTTGAAAAAGGCCTCGCGAAAATAAAGCTTTGCCCAGCGAATTTCCCCCGCGAGGGCGTAGGCATCGGCAAGTTCTGCCAAAACAGGCGGAGAATCCTGCTCTTTTGAAAGAGCAAAATTAAGACATTCTCGTGCCGTATCATAATCGCCCAATGCTTTATAGCAAAGACCTGTCTTACGATATATCTCTGCGGGCTGCTCTCTTGTATCCTCTGTCAGCAGCTTTCCATAAAATCTTAGAGCAGAGGTAAAAGCATAGCATTTTAGCGCGTAAATGATAGGTTCCGAAAATATCCCTTCCTTTTTCATATAGGTTAAAAAAGGTGCCCATTGAGCAATAATATATTCACCCTGGCTAAATGAATCTGCTATATCACTTATCTGTTGCAGTCTGTCCTCCCAAAATTTTACCCCTTTTAAGGTATATAAAACCGTAGGATTTTCTAGATCCTCTTGCAAAATATTTTGCAAGCCTTGCCGAGCCTGCTCCAGATCTCCGTGCCTTAACAGTTTTAGCACCGGTTCCAACACTGTTTGGACAGATCGCGCAATCATATACTATAATATATTATACTGATATCAGCGGAATAGTCAATTGATCGGATTTTCCATTTTTTTGCATTTTATTCTTAAGTTATTTCATACATAAAAACAAAAACGCAGCAGTATAAAAGAAGAGCATCTTGTGCATACATTCCATAATTAACCTTACTGATACACTTCCGTTCTAAAAAATAACGCATAAAATAATCCCAATTTGAAACTGTTTTCTGCAAGGCTGCCAAGAAAATACAAAAATAAAATTTCTAACTTTTTATCAAAAAGAGTCCGACACGGCGCAAGGGCGAACCCTTGGAATTTCTACCTTTGGTTCGCCTACGAGTTTTGCCTGCTTACGCAGGAGAATCAGGCAAAACATCGTTTGGAATTGAGTAACGGTGAGCAAACTTACCATAGGCACAATGCTACGCACCACGGACTTTACAATAAACTACTTGCGCCTTGCGCTGGAGAAAAATAAGAAGTTAAACTCGGAAAAAGCTGTGCAGGAATAAGAACAGGACTGCGCTTGGCTTGCTGCCCTGTTTCGGTACAAAAGCAAATAACAGTTCCTCGAATGTACCTATCGTACATTCGAGGAACCGTACACCAAAGAGTGATTATTTATTTTTTAACAACTGTGCAAACGGATTGTATTTTGTGCCGTCGTCGTCTTTTCCGGAACGTCTTTCAGAAAGACTCCGCTCTCCTCGATGTGCGGGCTTTCGCTCGCCGCGCAGATCAAGCTGCTTTTCGCCTTGGATACTTGGCTTACCCGAAGTTGATTTTACGACAATAGTTTTGCCGTCCTTTGTTTTTACAGTAATCTTTTTCACTTCAGCCTTTTGCTTTGCGGTCAACTTTGCCTGTCCCGCTCCGCTTTTTCTGCTTAAACTAATTCGACGGCGGTCTTCGTCAAGGGCAATGATTTTGCATTCTACAATATCGCCAACCTTAACCGCTTCAAGCGGATCGGAAATAAAAGAGTCGCTCATCTCGGAAATATGCAAAAGTGCGGTTTCCTTAATGCCAAGATCCACAAAGGCACCGAAATCAACCACATTTTTTATCTTGCCTTTCACCGTCATGCCGGTTTTAAGATCTTCAAAGGTGAGTACGCCCTGCTGCATAATCGGCTTCGGGCAATCCTCTCTCGGATCTCTGTTCGGCTTTTTTAACTCTTCGATAATATCATTAATTGTTTGCTCGCCTATGTTGTAATCCGTTTTAATTTTTCCCCGCAGCTCGGAAGAAACCTCGGCATTTTTATGCAGCATTTCGTAAATGATTTTGCCTGCCGCATAGTTTTCGGGATGCACCCACGAGTTGTCCAGCGGGTTCGTGCTTTCAGGGATTTTCAAAAAGCCGGCGCATTGCTCAAATGTTTTTGGCCCCATGCCGGACACCTTTTTAAGCTGTTCTCTGTCTGTAAAAACACCGTCGCTTTCCCGATAAGACACAATCTTTTTTGCCAAACTCGAAGTAATTCCCGAAACGTATTTTAAGAGCGAGGCACTTGCGGTATTCAAATTCACACCAACGTTATTTACGACGGAGCTTACAACTTCGTCCAGCTGTTCCGAAAGTTTTTTCTGGTTTAAATCATGCTGATACAAACCGACGCCGATTGACTTCGGATCGATTTTTACCAACTCAGCAAGCGGGTCTTGCAACCGTCGCCCGATTGAAATCGCACCGCGAATGGTTAAATCCAAATCGGGGAATTCTTCGCGGGCAACATCTCCCGCAGAATAAACGGAAGCCCCGTCCTCGTCTACCACAGTAAACAAAACATCGGGATAATGCGTCTTAATCACATCGGCAACAATTTCCTGCACTTCATGAGAGCCGGTACCGTTGCCCACCGCAATAAGCTGCACATCGTACTCTTTTATCGCCTTTTGCAGCGCGCTCTTTGCTTCCTCAGCCTTATGTTGATAAATCACAAAAGAGCCGAGATACTTGCCGGTTGCATCAAGGGCTGCGCATTTTGTTCCGGTGCGTATACCGGGGTCAACGCCGAGCGTCCGCGTTCCTTTGATCGGCTGCGTCATAAGTAAGTGCTTTAAGTTTTCGCTGAAAATATTAATGCCGTGGTCGTCCGCATTTTCGGCTAAATCGCTACGGATTTCGCGAAGCACCGCCGGTGCCAACAGGCGTACCAGCCCGTCCGCAATCGCCTCTTTGTGATATTTATTATGGAAAGTAAAATGAGCCTGTAAAAGGTCAATTGCTTCGTCAATATCAACGACAATTTTTACCTCAAGCACGCCCTCACGCTCACCTCGGTTTATGGCAAGCACGCGGTGCGGCTTAATCTCATTCAGCGGCTCAGCATAATCCCAATACATTTGATACACCGAAACCTTCGCAGCCTCTTCATCACCGACTCCTTTTACCTCAAAGCGGCCGGTTTTCATAAAAAAGTCCCGAACATCGGCACGGTTTTGTGAATCCTGCGCAATTTCTTCGGCAATAATATCGGATGCCCCCGCAAGCGCATCGGCAGCCGTCGGCACATTCAGTTCTTCGGGATCGCAACCGGTCTTTATAAATTCTTCAGCCTTTTTTTCCAACGCTTCATCGTCAAGCTCTTTCATCAAATCGGCAAGCGGCTGCAAACCTCGCTCCGCCGCAAGCATACCGCGTGTTTTCTTCTTCTTTTTAAACGGCAGCCAAATATCTTCAAGTTCGGCAAGCGTTACCGCCTTCATAATATTTTCGTACAGTGACTCGGTAAGTTTCCCCGCTGCAAAAATACCGCGCACAATCTCAAGTCTGCGCGTCTCCAAATTGGTATACGATTTAAACAGCTTATCACAGTCGCGCACCTGCACTTCGTCAAGGGAACCGTGCTTTTCTTTACGATAGCGGGAAATAAACGGAATGGTACAGCCTTCGGCAACCAAAGAAATTACGGCGGAAACCTGATTCACCGTAATGCTCAATTCCTCAGCTATGCGTTTCATAATATCAACCTCATTCACGGAGAGGCTTTCGATAAATTCATTTGTTAATTCCATAGAAAAAGGAGTATAGAAGATTAAAGACAGAAAATCAAGAGAGAATTGTTATACGACAGGGCTTACGCATGAACAAGGAGCGTGCTGCCCCTTAGACCCCGGATTACTGTTGCTGCTGGCGCAGGGCTTTTTAGGCTTATGCTTCGCCGCGATCCTGTCCCCTGCACCCCGCCTATGATGATAAAACTGGAACTTTTTAGTAAATAAAAAAGGGCTAGTCGCCCATAGCCACCTTATCAAGGCAAGGTGGGACGCTGCCCTTTTATTTGGTATCCAGATGAGAACATCTGAACCAAGAGTACTTTATACTCCCACGCATACTATCCCCCGCTCCCGGCAAAATGTCAAGAGGCATATTTGTTTGTGTCAATTGTCCGCAATATTTGCGGCGGCGGCATCACTTCGATTTAGCTCTTATATATTTCGTGCAAGCGAGCCCAGTCCGGAATGGAAGCTCTAAGATCTTCAAATGCAGGCATTTTATAATCAGCTGCTTTTTTTCGAAGCTCATCAAAGGCTGCATCCAAGGACTCCATTTCGGTAACGGCATGGCGGCAATGCTCGGAGGCGGCAAGCTCCCCGATGCTTGTTTTTGCCATCACCCAAAACAAGGCAGCAGTTATAATGCGCTTAGCGCCGGGCTTAAAATATGCATCCATGCCTTTCGGAAGAATCGGATACGATAATTGTTTTAATAAGCCGCAAGCCTCGCCGGCAACATCTAAAACTTGTTTAATTTGCAATCGATTTACATTCCTCAAATTACAATGAACATGGTAGCATAGATAGGCAATGGGCAAAATTAATGTAAGATGACTTTTGTACCATGCATCCATATTATTAACCCAAGTCAGTTTATATTTTTTTCTTTTAGAATTTCTTGTAGAATCTCCGGCTGAATTTCCCGATTTAAACAAGGCGGTAACTTTTTTCTTTGTTGTCTCATCGGCTTCATTGTGCAAGCCACCCAGAGTAAGCGTGCCGTCACCAAAGCGAACACAGTGAAGGACGCCGTTCTCCCGTTTGCCTCCTGTTGCCTGAAAACCGAAGAGCACTGTTTTCGGAGTTTTTGTTTTTTGTAAAATGTGAGCTTCGTGAATTTGCGCGGACATATTATTGCCAACTAAAATAACCACAGGGCTACTCACGGCGGCAAGGTCATCCAATATTTCCGCCATTTGTTGGTATTGCATTACCGCAAAAACCGCATCGTATTTCGCATCCGAGGAAATGCTCTCAATAATTTTTGGACGGTCAATCGTTGTTTTGCGCTGAAGACGATGGCGAATAACAAGACCCTTTTCCTGCAATGTTTTTTTCCAAGCCCCGCGTGCAAGAATTGTAACATTGTGACCGGAAACGCAAAGCACATGCGCCAAATATCCGCCGATAACTCCCGCACCGTAAATCAATATGTTCATGTTGTTACCTCAAGTAAATTGTATACATAGTATAACAAAAACGGTGGAAGTTGCAAACTGTTGATACGGTTATTAAAAAATATATAATAATCAAAACTGTTGAAAAGCTCGATCCTTACATAGTTTATATTACGGAGCAGTTTAGATATGAATCAAAGTGAGCGAAGAAAGTTTTAATCGATAGTCTGTTTAGAGAAAACATTGAGTATCAAAACATGGAGTATCCAAAGGATGAAACTATGGGAAAAGGCTTATTGCGTTCGCTTTCTGAATGTGCGGGATCCGAAGCCGATAAGCGAATGTGGGGCGCACAACTTTTTACGCGTATTTTCCGACAAAGGATCACTTGTTAAAAGAATTATGCGCAGAGCTTTTTTTCCCATGTTTTCTCCGAGTCGCTCAGTGCGGAAAAATCTCATGATTTTTCGATAAGCTCCGGCAACCCGCATGAAGTTATTACGCATATTCTCTACCATATTTTAGATAATAAAAAACCTGTTATCAGTATTTTAAAAAGCGAAAGCCATGAGCTTTTTCTCATGTATTTTCGCGATAACCTCAACCGCAGCTTGGCGAATCTTTTTTTAAAAATTCGATATTAAAAAATAAGGATGTTCCGCAGGATTTTTTAATCAACCACATCACGTGCAGTTTTACCGGTATGATTAGGTGGTGGATAACTAATGGAACAAAAGAGCGTCCTGAAAAAGTTGCTGAATATTTTCTTTCGCTTATTTTATAGATTTTATCTTGCCATATATTTTTTTGAGCAAGCATGATATAATCAGTACAAAAAATAGAGGCACCAGTATGAACGTCAATGAACAAAACAATAAAAACTTTGCAAGCACAAACTTTTTGCAATATAATTTAGCATGCAAATTTTTGTGGAGCTATGTCGGCAAAAAATCCGTAAAGGAGCTTGCAAAAAAAAGAAACTTGGATGAAAAAGAATTAGCCGGCAAAGTTAAATCAACCTTTCTCGAAATTTTAGCAAGGACGCCGTCAATCGGAAAAAGCAAGTATTTGTTTAACCTTAATTTCGGCTGCTTGCTTTTTGCTTTTCCAAAAGTGCTTCCCGATATCAGCGGCGAAGAATTTAAAATGATTGTTTATATGATTTTCAGAAATAAAACCTTAGCCAAATTAGCTAAAAAGAAAATGAAAATCTTTACCGAAAAACGAGCTCAAGAAGGCGAGTACAATAGCGGTTATGCTTTTGACTGGATTGCCAAAACCGACGGCTCTCAATATCCCAAAGAGATTTACACAACATTCACTGCCTGCAGTTTATACAACTTGGCAAAGCAGGAAGACGCAGTAGAATGGCTGCCGTACTTATGCGGCACCGATTACTTCATCTGCGATGGAAGCGAAGCCGATCTCATCCGCACCAAAACCTTAGCAACAGGCGACGAGTGTTGCAACTTCCGCTTTATTAACACCAAATACCACAGCGCAGCGGAAATCATGGAAAAAGAAGGAATACGAAAAGAAGAGCTTAAGTGATAGAGTGTGTCTTATTGATGACAGCCACATACCGGAGCTCGCCGACCCGAAAGGATTTGCCCAAAATCATTGTAGTGTGAATACTTATAACACAATTTCTGTTTTTAGGAATTATATATTTCATGCAGACGAGCCCAGTCCGGAATGGAAGCTCGAAGATCTTCAAATGCGGGCATTGTACAATCAGGTGCTTTTTTTTCGAAGCTCATCAAAGGCTGCATCCAAGGACTCCATTTCGCTAACGGCATGGCGGCAATGATCGGAGACGGCAAGCTCCCCGATGCTTGTTTTTGCCACGGACGGCAAAATCAGAACGGGCACGGACGCCCGTGGTTCCAAACAGAAGCGATGTTTTAAAGCAAAACTATTTGCAAAGCTTTAAAACTCGCAGGTTTGGTTTTGCCATGGACGTCAAAATCAAACCGTCGTGTTGGACTCTTTTTATAAAACTTTTTATGATTTTTGTAAGATGTATTAAAAACGGATCGGGTTATTAAAAAAAATTTTATAAAAAAAATCTAAAGCCTCTTGACAGTTATCCGTAGTTAACATACAATCCATTTACCGAGATATCTCTCGGTAGTGAAGCGAGATAAGTAAATTATGAATAAACCAATTACAAAAGAAAAAAAGGCAAGAACAAGGTTAAACCCTGAAGACAGACGTAAGGAAATTTTGCATGCGGCGATGAAGGTTTTTATTGAAAAGGGTTATAAAAATTGCAGTGTTGCGGATTTGGTTTTTGCGTCTGGTTTGTCGGCGGGCGGATTTTATCATTATTACAAAGATAAATCCGAAATACTATACGACCTTATGAAAGAAGGTAACAAGCAGCGTTTTGACCTAATGTTGACGTATATGAAAAAGCATCCTGAAGTATCCGGTCTTGAGCTTATGGCGGAGTTAACGTTGGATAAGCTTTTGGATAAAAATGATTTAAAAAAAATCTATGTTATTTTTTTGCAAGAGCTAAAAACCGATAAGCGGCTGCGTGATTTATACCGCAAAATGATTAGCGAATCGAAAAAAGACTTTGCCGCCTTCTGCAAAGAACATAATTTGCAAGTCTTGAGTCATTTAGACGGTGATATATTTATTGCACTGATAAATTGTATTTATTTGGGAATTGAGCTTCTCGATCTTAGAGCATTGTTTGTTCGAGAGCGGGAACATATTAAAAAAGCTCTCCTTAAATTCATGGGAGAGCTGGAGGACAAACATAATGAATAATCAAACAAAGGTCAGGGAGCAAGAATTAATCTTGCATGGCAATGTTTGGGGGATGATGTGGAGCCTATCATGGCCGGCTATTGTTGCCATGGTTCTTTTCGGAATGAATGTTGTAGTCGACGGCATCTTTGTCGGGCAGTATTGCGGCGAAACCGCACTTGCGGGCGTAACCTTGGTTTACCCCATCACGCAAATTCTGCAAGGCTTCGGCTCGCTGATTGGAGTCGGTGCGGGATCCTATCTTAGTATTCTGATTGGAAAGAAGGCGTTAAAAGAACAGGGGACGCTGATCGGAAATGTAAACTTTCTTATCATTGTTTTTTCAATCATTATCACGGGGCTCGGACTTTTATCTTTAAACCCGTTGATGAAATTACTTGGGGCCTCTGCGGAAGAAAGTGTTTTTGCGCTGGCATATATCCGCCCGCTATTGTACGGAAGCATATTTTGGATAGCTGGTCTTGCTTACAATATGATTGTCAGAGCCGAGGGCAAAATGGCAACAGCCGCATGGATGATGGGCGTGGGACTTCTATGCAATATAATTTGTAATTACATTTTTATGGCGATTTTTAACCTCGGAGTTTTCGGTGCTGCACTGGGAACAAACATCGGCATGCTGCTTTATACACTGGCCTTTTTAATATATGCCGCAAGAGGAAAGGCGAGCTTCCCAACCAACGCTGCAAAGTTTTACCGGGAAAGCGGTGCACAAAAAGAAATCCTTTCTTTAGGTTTTCCATCGCTTTTGATGACCATCATGTATGTTATTCAAAGCTTAATTATCATGAAGGCTCTTAACAGCTACGGTACGCAGGGCGATGTTGCGTTTTACGGTAATGTGTTCAGACTGTTCAACTTATTCTTAACACCCATTTACGGTTTAATGCGCGCCTTGCAGCCTGCCATCGGAATCAATTACGGCGCAAAGAATTACGATCGTGTTATCAAATCGTACAGAGTTTTTTCCGTAGCAGCAACACTCCTCATGCTGCCGCTTTGGCTCGTTTCATTTTTCTTTCCGGAAATGATGCTGGGGCTTATGCTGCCGAATAAAATTTTCACTCCCGATGAAATTTTAAGCTTTAGAATTTTCATATCCGTAGCGCCATTTTTGCCGATTATCTTTATGGCAATGACTTTTTGGCCTGCAATCGAAAAACCGAAACCGGCCGGCATATTTGGCATTGCAAGACAGGTGCTGCTCTACATTCCGGCGATGATAATTCTGCCAAAATACTTCGGCATTTCGTGGATATACAAAGGCTCATTTCTAATCGACATTTTCCTTTGTGCAGTTGTGGCGTTAATGATAAACAAAGAATTTAAGCGCTTAAAATCTATGAAAGTACAAGGCTAAAAGAAGCGGTGGCTCCAAACCAAAAACGATGTTTTAAAGCAGGACTATTTGTAAAGCTTTAAAACTCGCAGGTTTGGTTTTTGCCACGGACGGCAAAACTCAGAATCGACATGGACGGCGGTGGTTCCACTATGGTAAACTGCCCGCCGTTGCGCCGTGTCGGAATCTTTTTTCTAAAAATGAATATTTCCCCTGCTTTGACAGAATCTCATTTTTTCATTATACTGTTCCGGTTTATATGCTCGGTTTACAGAATGTTATAAGTGATATAAGAGAACAAAGGCGCGCTATTGCGACAAAGGCTGTTTCTTCGCTTTTGTCTGAAGGCTCGGCGCCCCTTCAGTCCGGTCAAATTACAATGGAAGTTCCTCCCAATCCCGAGATGGGAGATATTGGCTTTCCTCTTTTTCCTTGAGGTAATGTAAAAACAACGCGCCTTCGTTTCAGCATACATCGCTAAAAAAGCAGATTCTTATCCGGAATCTCTTTTTATGCTTATACACAGGATAATACAGATTACATCGCAACGAGCCGGCTTCATTAGCGCTAAAATGAAGCCCGTATATTAACAGGCACTAAGGATACCATTGCAAAATGCAAACACAAATGAAAAAAGCGTATACCGCTTTCGGCCCCATTCACTTTTATAAATCGGCATTAAAAATTGCCGTTCCGGTGATGATACAATTATTTGTACAAACCCTTGTATCTCTTATTGACAACTTCATGGTTGCCGGACTCGGCGATATAAAAATGAGCGGCGTAAATGTTGTCAATCAATTCCTTTTTTTATTTATCACCGCCTTAACCACCCTTTCTATCGCGGGCGGCATTTTCATGGCGCAGTATTCAGGGGCAAAAAATGCCGAAGGCATGCAGCAAAGCTACCGGTTTAAAATCCTTTCCATGGGACTGCTTTCAGCTTTACTAATGGCGGTTTCGCTTCTCTTCCCCGATCAAATACTTGGCTTTCTGGTTAGCGGCAACATACAACAGCACGCCATTGTAGCGGAAGGTAAAAGCTACCTTTATATTATCGTTCTCACCTTTATCCCGATGGCTCTGTCAACCGCCATCGCCTCATCCTTACGCGAAACGGGCGATGTAAAACCGCCGATGTACATTGTAATTGTCAGCACCATAGTCAACACCATCGGCAACTATATTTTAATCTACGGCAACTTCGGTGCGCCCCGGCTGGAAGTGCAGGGAGCCGCATACTCTACCGTCATTGCGCGAATTGTGGAATTAGTACTTTTTATCGCCTATGTAAACAAAGCAAATTCAGTCTTTTATGTACGCTTTATACACTTATTCAACGTTAAACTCTCTTTGTTTGGAGACATCCTTAAAAAATCCGGCTGGATATTTGCCGCCGATATGTCATGGGGCATAAGCGAAACCGTTGCAACAGCCCTATACAACAGCCGCGGCGGAGCGGAAGTTGTTGCGGGCATGTCCGCCGGCTGGACAATCGCCAACCTCTTCTTCCTCATTTTCCCCGCAGTCGGCACCTCAATCGCCGTTATCGTCGGCGGCACCTTAGGCAAAAACAAACTCGAAGAAGCAAAACAGCAGGCGCGCTGGTTAATGAACGGATCCGTCATTGCGGGATTCTTTGTCGGCATACTGGAATTCTGCTCGGTCATCCTAACCCCCATCGTATTCGGACAACTTTCTGCGGAATCGCAGGCGGTGACAAAAAATCTTATCTGGATAATTGCCCTTTACATGCCGCTTTGGACATACCAAAACTCGCAATATGCCATCTCCCGCGCCGGCGGAGACGCCCTTTTAGGCGCATGGGTTGACCTCACCGTCAACCTCACCCTCTTCATGCCGGGAATGTACGTGCTGACCTATTTTACCAACCTCTCAGCACCGGTTATGTACGGCGTAGTAAAAATATCAAGCGGGGTAAAAGCAATCCTTGCCGGCTGGCAGCTGAAAAAAGAACGATGGGTAAAAAACCTCACCGCAATTGACCGATTATAAAAATACAAAAACTTTTCTCTTATCTAAGAATGCATTATAATCGGATAATCAATACGGGCGAATTTTTTCATTTTTTACATTAGACCTTCAATGAAAAAACCGGGCTGTCCATTACAATTGTACCGCCTCTTCTGCGAAAAACGAGCAACGTTATTCCCTAACGTCCATAAGTTGCTGCTTGTGCAAAAGCTATCGGCGATACAATTTCCATTACCATCCCTTTCGCATGGGTGTGGAACGGAAGCCCCGTAGCAAGATTTAGCCAACCTTATTATTTTTGAGCCACTCTATTGTTTTATTAAAAGCGTCAACCCGACTTTTATTGCATTCTTTCGGAAATTTGCGCTCAACCTTAAAAAGCCGCTGCTCTTTTCGCAAATTTAAGCCTGCAAGATGGAAGGGGAATAAAAGATGACTTACCTGTGAATAATATAAATGTTGACAGTTATATTTGAAACGCGCTTCATTCAGCTGCTTGAGCATTTGGTCGCAACAAAGTTTGCTCGGGCGTATGGTATCCTGCGTGGATGACAAAAAAAGAATCGGAGCTTTGATTTTTTCTATTGGGATTAAAGCTTCGGCGGGAGCGGCAAGCATCGCCTCTTGGTACATTGGAAGCAGATTAAGCTTTCGTAAAAACAAACGCTGCAAAAAAAGCTTGAATACTTTTTTCTTTATGCCTTCCCCCGCATAGGCAAGCGGAGCACCGTCAACACTAAAACAGGAAGTGCTGACCGGACGCTTGCGCAGCCTGCCGCGCTTCCCCTTTTCGCCGTACCAAATATGCCGAATCGGGCAAACAGCAATCACCGAATTTATCTGCGGATAAAGAGAGGCTGACAAAAGCGCAAGATCCGCACCCGCTTCAAACCCCCAAATTCCGATATTTCTATATCCCAGTTTTTGCAAGCCTTTAACGGCATATAACACAAATTCCGTCGGTATTTCGATAAAATGCTCGGGCAATCCCGGCGCATTTCGGTAAGCAAGCGCAAGGGTATCAATGCCGTTTTTTGAAAAAAATTCGGCAATTATCCGTATTTCCGTCGCTCCGCCTCTTCCAAGCATGATAAGCACTTTTGAGGAAGCAAAAGGTTTTGGAGCCTTAAATAATACGCCGGAAAAACCGTCGGCTTCTATGGTAAATTCCTGCATTTAAATTCCTTATTGATGCGGCGAATTAAAATACTCATAAACGTTCAAATCGAAAAAATAAAAATCTTTTAGCTAAAAAATTTCAGTGCATTTTCCGCATCTCGATAGGGATCCGCCATTTTCTCTGAAAAGCCGGTAACGGAATTATACATTTTTTCGGTTTGTATGCGCAGCAGGTCAAAGGCTTTGTCCAGCTCATCGCTTTTTGCGCCCATAAAATTGATGTTTTTTATCACTTCTTTTATGGTGCCGCCGATGTCCCGCGAACTTTCAAGTGCTGCCATTGCAAGCCGTCCCAGTTCCTCAGCAACAACGGCAAAACCTTTGCCCGCATCACCTGCATGGGCTGCCTCTATCGCCGCATTCATACTGAGCATTTTGGTTTGCTCGGCAATTTCTTCTATTAACTCTGACATTTCATGGATTTTGGAAATGCTTTGCGTAATAAACTGAATGCGCTCATAGGTAATCTTAAACAAACTATGTCCCGTTGTAAAAGTATTCTTCAGCACCTCAGCTTCCTGCGCGTCTTCCTGTATTTTTGGAGCGTTTTCCTGAATTGTGTGCAAAACTGATTTTATATTCCGTACAACCGCACCGGAGCCTGAAATACATTCCTCGTCCATTTTTCGCTGTAATGCCTCGTACGCTTCCTGAAGTTCAGCGTTGGATTTTTTCAGCTCCTCGTTGGTTTTTTGCAGAATCACTATTTGCTGCTTGGAATTTTCCGCCTCTTTTTCAAAAGAGTTATAAGAAAAACCGTCTGTACGATTTTCGGATTTATCCCGAGAAAAAGAAGACCGCTCTGAGCCCCATGTTTCGGATGCGGAAAATCCGCCCTGCCGTTTTTCAGCCGAAGTTTGTGCAGACAGTCCTCCCAAGCCTTTTTCGGCTTCGCCCTTCGGCAAGGTGCTTGCGCGGTCAAACGCAGGCAGCGGCGCAAAAGATGTTCCGTCCGATGCCGAGCCCATATCGTTTTTTTGCCCTTGCGCCGCGGAATCCCCGTGCGTAAAGGTTGTTTTTTTCTCTTCCCGAATCGCTGCTGAATAAGTGTTTTCGGATGTATTTCCCGTTATCGATGAAGCGGCGGAGCTTATTCCACTGAAAGCAGAGCCGCCTTGCCGGTCGGCGTAAGCAGAACCGGTTCCGGACAAATGGGATTGCCCGAAGGTAAAACCGGAAGTTTTTACTGCGCTTCCGCTCTGTGCGGTTTGTAGCCGCTTCTCCAAATCCGCTACCTTTTGCTCAAGCGCCGCATTTTTTGATCTTAAATCGGAAAGTTTTGCGGAATCTTCGGCAGCTTGCGTAAACGGCCGTGAATACCCTCGTGCCGTGTCTGTCTCTTTTTGATCGCCTTGAGGATTTGTGGTAATACTCGGAGAGGTGAAAGAAAAGGCTGCCGTTTTATGACGCTCCTCAGGCTGATCGGCACTAAGATGTTTTGGCGCAAGGTGTAAAATCAGTTTGCGGCGCTCGGCAAGCCACGCATGTACCCATTCGGACAAGAACCACGCAAGCACTAAGCCGGCAATCCACACGGTGATGATAAGGGAGCCTGATATTACAAAAACAGCCTTTTGTTTAGATTGCATTGTTTTTGTATACTCTTCCTGCAAAGAAAGGAAGCTTTTTTCTTCTTCCGAAAAAAGCTTTTCGAAGTCCCTCAAGGTTGATTCTGAAAAATTGTAATTACTTATTAAGCGTTTTAGATTTTCATGTATGGCTGTAAGGCTTTTTCGATATGCGGATTGAGCATTGGCACCGATGATTTCATTTTGCATTAACGGAAGAATGGAGTTAAAGGTCTCGTTTGTTTTTTTTGTAAAATTTTCTTTTTGAACTTTACTATTTATTGAAGCGGTTTTATAAAACTCCGCTTGCAGCGAAAGAATTCGGTAATGTCCGTCGGTAATAGAATCGGAAAAACTTTGCAAGTCGCCAACTGGATTCAGAAGCTTAAAATATAAGCCGACAGAGATAAGAACCATCAGGCAAAGCGCAATGAATGAAATAACTATTTTCGCCTCTTTTTTCATATCGCCCCTTTACAGAAATACTGATAGGGATTAGTATAGCACAAAATGAAAATTTTGCATACTGCGGACTTACATTTAGGGAAATCCTTGCATGAATTCTCTCTTTATGAGCAGCAAAAAAAAATGCTGCATGATATACGGCAAATCCTTTCAAAAGATGACTATGCCGCTTTTTGTATTGCGGGCGATGTGTACGACCGCTCCATTCCTCCCGCCGATTCGGTAAGTTTGTTCAGCTCTTTTTTAACCGAGATAAAGGCGGATAATCCGGAACTTTCTATTTATATTATTCCGGGCAATCACGATTCTGCGCAGCGGCTTTCTTTTGCAAGTGAGCTGCTGAAAGGGCAAAATATTTTTATTCACCAAGACCCCGAAAAATCCGATTTGCCCTATCATATTTCGCATAACGGAGAAGAAGCAGCTGTTTTTTTGCTTCCTTTTTTAAATTTGGGAGCATTTTCATATATTGCCGAAGACAAAACCGAAAAGCTTATGACTTCGCAATCGGAAATGCTTACCGAAGCGTCTCGGCGGCTAAAAAAAACGGTACCGAAAAATATGCCGTCTATTCTTATTGCCCACCTTTTTACGCTTGCGGGAAAATCTTCTTCAAGTGAGCGCGTTTTTGTCGGTTTGGCCGAACAGGTTGACCCCGCTCTTTTTGACTTTTTCTCTTATGCGGCACTCGGGCATTTGCATAAGCCGCAAAAAATAACGAAGCGAATGTATTACTCCGGCGCTCCGCTTCCGTACTCATTTGATGAAGCGGACGACCGCAAGTCGGTGTTATCCGTAGATATTGACTGCAAAACGGAAGGCTTTCCGGTAACCGTTACCGAAATTCCGATTGCGCCTCTTATCCCCCTGCGGCGGCTTGAGGGTACATTTGAAGAATTCCATCGGGGCAGCAAGTTTGCCGCATATGAAAATGATTTTCTTGAAATTCAGCTTACAGATTCTTTGACAGTGGCAAATCCAATGGGTTTGTTAAAAACCCGTTATCCGCGCATTATGAATATTAAGCAGCCGCAAGTCTTTTTTCAGACCGACGAAAAAACGAACGGCAGCTCATTGCGGGGGCGAAAATTGAGCGCAAATGACCCGCAAACACTTATGCAAAATTTCCAAGCTTTTCAAAAAGAGATTGAAAGCGATGCAAGTCCCGAAAAAAAAGAAGTGTTTACGCTTCTTTGCAAACAAATACAAGAGGAGCGGTAAATGCGCCCGAAAAAACTGGAATTACAAAATATCGGCCCCTTTGTGAATACTCACTCGGTTGATTTTTCGGCACTCGGTTCTATTTTTTTGGTCTGCGGTAAAACGGGCGCCGGAAAAACCACTTTGTTTGACGCAATCTTTTATGCCTTTTACGGTAAGCCGCTTGGAAGCAGATCCGACATCACAAAAAGCTTGCGCAGCGAATATGCCGGTGCCTCCGATGAGGCTGCGGTTTCATTTGAATTTTACCTCGGCGAAAACCTCTATCGGATACGGCGGAGAATTGCGTACACGCCGCCCAATAAAAAAAGGGAAATCCCCGAAGAAGTGAGTTTGGCACAAAAGGCGGCGGACGGCTGGAAAGATATTTCCTGTACCAACAAAAGCGAAACCGATGCTAAAATCAAAGCCCTTGTCAAACTCACCGATAAAGAATTTTCGCGCATTGTGGTTTTGCCGCAGGGTGAATTTTCTCAATTTTTAAAAGCAAACTCAAAAGAAAAAAAAGAAACGCTGATAAATCTTTTTCCGGTGGAAACGTACACCAATTTAATGGAGCGTGCAAAACAGCAAGCGGACGAGGCAAAACAGAATTTGCGTCTTGTGGAAAAAAGGCTTGAAGCGCTGCAAGCTGAATTCAATCATCACACGTATGAAAGTGAATCAAAAAAACTTTCGGATGAGTTGGACTTGCTTCGGAACGCACAAAAAGAAAACAGAAAAAAAATCGCGGAAATTTCTTCAAAAATAACCGAAGAGGAAGCCCTTGAAGAAAAACTGCAAAAATATGCACAAGCCCAAAATGAGCTTGAGGCTTGTAAACAGCAGGAACAAGAAATTCTCCTGACAAAACAAAAAATTGAAAATGCGCGCAAAGCGGCTCCCTTGGTTGTCCGTGCAAAACAGCTTGAAGAACTGCGCGAAGAAACTGTTCAGCTTAACCAAGAGATAGAAACAAAAACAAAGCTGCAGCAGGAGTTGGAACAATTTATTACAGAGCTGCATAACCGGCGCGAAGAAATTGAAGAAAAAAAGCTGCTTTCGATTGAGTTAAAAAAAACGCAAGGAAAGCTTTCCGACGGAATACGAATTGCGGATGAACTTAAAGCCGAAAAAACGGAAGGACAGCAATTGCGGGAAGGCATCAATAAACTTCAAGCGGAAAAACTGGATATGGAAAAGCGGGAAGCAGAAAGTTTGCAAACCATTGAAACCTTGCAAGAATCAATAGACGCTTTTACCGATCGGCAGGAAAATTTTAATCGATTAAAAGATGCGCTTGAGCTTTGGCGCAAACTTTCCGAGCTGACAAAAAAGAAGACAACCGTGCAGCAATATTATGCCATGCAAAATGGAGCGGCGGAGAAAAGTTTGCAAGAATTAAAAACAACCGAAAAGGATTTGGAAATTGCCCTTGCAACACAGCACGATTTAATCGAAGAGAAAAAAAATGCCGAACGCCGGGAAGAAGCGGCTCATTTAGCACAACATCTTATTCCGGGTGAGCCCTGCCCCGTATGCGGTTCCCGAGAACATCCGCAGCCGGCGGCAACCGCATTGCTTGACTCTTTCAGTTTTGATGACAAAATCCAAGCTGCGGAACGGCAAGTTGAAAAATTACAGAAAGACAAGGAAGAACAAAAAGATTCGTATGCCCGTTGTACCGCAAGTGCACAGCAATATCAAACTCAATTAGGGGAACTCAGGGAAGAGCTCAATCTGATTGCAAGTCAAAACAGCGATTTAAATCTGAGTGATTTCCCCGATGAAAATGTGTTAAAGCAAAAGATTGCCGCTCTTTCAGAAGAGGCTGAAAAAGCCGCCGCCCTTTTTAAGGATTCGAGCAAGGCTTTGCAGGACAAGAAAAAGCCCGAGCAGGCGCTTGAGCAGATTAGAACCGCCTTAAAAGAAACAAGCCAAAAAATTGCAACGGCTGAAGCACGCTTAAGCGGTATTCGGAGCGCCTATGCAGCAAAAAACAAACAATTACAGGAAATCTTAAAAACCGTTCCAAGCATTATAAACACTTCCGATTTAGAAAACGCACACGAAGAATGTAATGCGCTTATTCTGAAAACGGATAATGCAATAAACGGCTATACGGAAGACCTGCAAGAATCCGAAAAAAAGCAGAGTGCTATTCAATCTGAATTACAGGCGCTTCGGCAAAACCGCATACAAAAGGAAAAAGCAAAGGCGGAAATTGAAGAGAACTTACAAGCGGAGCTGGAAAAGGCGGGCTTCCAATCAGCGCAGGACTTACTTTCCGCCGGCATGAGCGAGCTCGATATTCAAAACCTTAAAAACGATATTGAAGTATTTACAAATAAACAGATTGCAAATGAGCAATTGGTAAATACCCTTAAGGCGGAAATCGGCGAAAGACGCGGCGGAAATCTTCCCGCACTTACCGCACAGCTTGAAGACTTGCAAAAAGACGGCGACACCATTCAAGCGCAAGCGGAAAATACGGCATCAAAGCTCAACACCCTCAAGGAAAACCAAGACAAGCATAAAAAGCTATCAGAAGAGTTTGAAGAAAAAAGACTGCAAGCGGCGGAGATGATTTGTCTTGCCGAAGAGCTGAACGGGTCAAATAAACGCAAGCTGCAATTCGACACGTGGATGCTTTCTTCATACTTACACGAGGTAACAATTTATGCAAATAAGCGCCTTGAAAAAATGAGCGAGGGCAGATACCGCTTGCAGGTAAGTGAGGACAGTTCCGGCGGTAAAGGCTATAAAGGGCTTGACCTTGCAATCGCCGATTCTTACACCGGCAGTCTTCGCCCGTCGGCAAGTCTTTCAGGCGGTGAAACTTTCATGGCATCAATCAGTCTTGCACTTGGCTTAGCGGATTCCATACAGGCACAGTCGGGCGGCATTCGGCTTGATTCAATGTTTATCGATGAAGGATTCGGCAGCTTGGACGATGCAAGCCTTGACCGCGCAATCAGCATTTTGGACGAAATCCGCGAAGGCGACCGCATGGTCGGTATAATCTCCCACGTTGGAGAATTGCGCACCCGCATCCCGCAAAAAATTGAAATCGAAAAAACAAACACCGGTTCACAAATTGTGCAAAATTAACCGGATTTGCGTCACTCTTTATAACCTTTGCGGAGCAACTCGCAGATTCGGCATTCCGATGGTAAGTTTACTCGCTGTCATTTTACATGAGATTTGGCAAAACTGTTACCTTCCCAGTAAATCCATATATAGTGTAGTTTTATTAAAAAATAAGTAAAAAGCAATATATATAGTGTTTATTAGTGATAAAGTGTGCTTTTAGGGAAAGGCATGATTTTACACGCGGTTTGGCAAAAATTAATGAAAAATGCCCAAAAAGGGCTGTTTTTAACCGTTTCTGTTACCTTAAATCTTTTTATTTTTTTGTTTGGAAAAATCGGGAGAATTTTTAAGAAAATCCTCTTAAAAATTAGTAAAAAACCAGATATCCGGGGCTGTTTTTATGATATTGTAAAAGTTATTCACAGCTTGTGGATAACCATCTTTTTATGGATTGTTACGGGTCTTTTTATTCTGATTTTTACGCCGTTTTAACCCTTTTTAAACCGCTTTTTTTGATTTTTCATTTATCGCGGTTTTCGGCAAAAAGTCTAAACAGTCGCCATGCAATAGTTCGATATTTTCGGTTAATTTCATTTTTTTTACCTTCCTTTTTTACATAATTTTTTAAATCATACTGAATAAAACAATACAATTTCGGAATATAGATAAACACAAAAAAAACAAAAAATCTTTCAAGCAGTTTGTTTGAAAGATTTTTATATTGAGAAGATAATATGTTTTTAAATTTAAACTTATTTTTTATTTTCCGGTTCCGGTATGGGGCTGTCATCAACAATATCGAAAAAAACCTTTGGATATAAATAGTCTTCTCCGGAATCGTCGACTATACGATAATCATCGCCTTCTATTGCTATTACTTCGTAAGCTTCTTTATCTTGAAACCAAATATCTTTTTTATTTTTGTTTACTACCTTCATGTATCACCTTTATAATTCGTTTTCTTTTAAGCTCAACCTTTCCGATGTTTTTACATTGGTACCAGTGTATTTCGGCAATATATTCCATTCCGTTTTCATTTACCAACATCGCCGTACCTCTCACCTTATACCAATCTTTTGCTTTTGTAAAGCTCCCGTTTTGATGTGTCTTTAATCTGTGATAATTTTTCCTATATTTCCTACTTACTCCAAAATCAGGCACGTATTAGTAGGAAAATCCGTTTATGCCTGTGGTAAATTGCTCGCCGTTGCGCCGTGTCGGACTCTCTTTTTAAATTCGCCTCTTGCGGTTCTTAGGTTTTTATACTATTATTGCGCCCATGATTACAGTAAGTG
This sequence comes from Treponema phagedenis, assembly GCF_008153345.1. NCBI lineage: Bacteria > Pseudomonadati > Spirochaetota > Spirochaetia > Treponematales > Treponemataceae > Treponema > Treponema phagedenis. The sequence continues at coordinate 142,389 of NZ_CP042818.1, forward strand.
ATTTAAGTTTAAATTTTTCAGATAGACCGCTTTTTAAGGATGTTAACCTTAAGTTTACGCATGGGAATTGTTACGGTATAATCGGCGCAAACGGGGCGGGGAAGTCAACGTTTTTGAAAATCCTTTCGGGAGAGCTGGAGCATGACAGCGGACAAATAGATATCACTTCAAATGAGCGCATTGCCGTATTGCAGCAAAACCATTTTGCCTTTGATGAGTATAGCGTAAAAGATACGGTGTTTATGGGCTACCCTAAATTATATGAGATTATGAAAGAGCGCGAAGCAATTTATGAAAAGCCGGATTTTTCGGAAGAGGACGGCATTCGCGCTTCCGAGCTGGAGGGGGAGTTTGCGGATCTGAACGGGTGGGAAGCCGAAAATCAGGTTGAGCAAATGCTTTCGGGACTCGGTGTGGATGAGTCAAATCACGACAGAAAAATGAATGAGCTTGATGAAAGTCAGAAAATTCGCGTGCTGCTTGCCCAAGCTTTGTTCGGCAATCCGGATATTCTTTTATTGGACGAGCCGACAAACGGACTTGACCTTGAGTCAATCGGCTGGCTTGAAGAATTTTTGATTGAATTTCCCAATATTGTTATTGTTGTTTCGCACGATAGGCATTTTTTGAATAATGTTTGCACGCATATCTGCGATATTGATTACGGGAAAATCCGCCTCTATTCGGGAAACTATGATTTCTGGTATCAAATGAGTCAAATTATGCAGCGGCAGGCAAAAGACCAGCAAAAGAAGCGCGAGGAAAAAATGAAAGACTTGCGCGAATTTATTTTGCGGTTTGCATCGAATGCGGCAAAAAGCAGGCAGGCAACCAGCAGGAAAAAAGTATATGACAAACTTGCGCTGGAAGAGATTGAGGTTACTTCACGGAAATTTCCCTATGTGCATTTTAAACCTAATCGCGAGATAGGAAACAATGTACTTACGCTGGATAAACTTTCGTATACTGCAAAAGAAGATTCCGATGAGCAAAATACGGTGCTTTTAAAAAACTTAAGCCTCGTGATAAACAGAACCGATAAAATCGCCTTTGTCGGGCAGGAACACAACGCAAAAACCGCTCTTTTTGATATTATTACCGGCGAAAAACAACAGGATTCAGGCGATGTGTTTTGGGGGCAAACCATTACGTATGGGTATCTGAAAAAAGACAATTCGGAATATTTTAAAACCGATTTAAATATAACCGATTGGCTGCGGCAGTTTTCCGAAGATCAGGACGAATCGTATATCCGCAGTTTTTTGGGCAGAATGCTTTTTACCGGCGATGAATCGTTAAAACCCGTGAAGGTACTTTCGGGAGGGGAAAAGGTGCGCTGTATGCTAAGCCGGCTTATGCTTTCCGGCTCCAATGTGCTCATTCTTGATGAGCCCACCAACCACCTTGACCTTGAGGCAATTACCAGCTTAAACGAGGCGCTGATAAACTTTCCCGGCGTGGTGCTCTTTAACTCGCATGACTATGAGTTTATCAACTCGATCGCAAACCGCATTATCGAGATTACGCCGAACGGTATTATTGACCGCATGATGAAGTTTGAAGAATACGCAAAAGACGAACACGTCAATAAGGTGCGGGAAGAACTGTACGGCGGGACTGCAAATAAAATTTCAATTTAGCTTATTGTAACGCTCCTTTGATACCTCGATTAGTGTAGCGTTTTTTTAATAAGTCGATTCGTTTTTAATACTTCTTATACAAATCATATAAAATTTTATATAAGAGCTCGGCACGGCGCAAGGGCGAACCCTTAGAATTTCTACTTTTGGTTCTCCTACGAGTTTTGTCTGCTTACGCTGGAGTATCAGGCAAAACATCGTTTGGAATTTAGCAACGGCGGGCAGTTTACCTCAGGGATGCTGAATCCAGCGCTAGGCACGTCTTTTGCGGATAAACAGTGCTAAAGATTCTTTGCGTTTGGCACAAAAGAGTAAGCACATATAAATCACTATTAGAAGAAAAAAAAACAGCTGTTGGCTTATTGCTATGTTTAATTTTTTTTGTAAAATATATATGATTATGTAAATTATACAATTATATAAAATATAATCACTTTTGTTTTACACCTTTGGATAAATCTGCTTTACAGCTTCACTTCTTTTGATAGTCTGTTTCGGCGGCATTGACAGAGATGAAGTCTTATTCTTTTTTCAAAAATATGCGGAATTGTAAGAACACTGTTCCGTCTTATCTTTAGTCAAACAATGCAGGTTTTGACAAGGGGCTTTTTTTTGCCTATAGTGTGTGCGTGAAAAAAACAAACGCAATGAGGATTCTGGAAAGTAAAAACATACCGTTTTCCGTCACCGAATATGAATGGGATGAAAATTATCTTGATGCCGTATCGGCTGCGTCAAAATTAAATCTTGATCCCGATTCTGTATACAAAACTATTGTGATGATGAATGAAAAAAAGGAAGTTTTTGTGTTTTGTGTTCCCGCAGCGCACGAGGTAAGCTTAAAGAAGGTGCGGATTCTCACAAACTCTCATTTAAATCCTGTTAAGGTAGCGGAGTTACAATCAATTACCGGTTATTTGCGCGGCGGGTGCTCTCCGATAGGAATGAAAAAACACTTTCCCGTATATATTGACGAAAGTGCTTTGAAAAAAGAGCAAATATATATCAGCGCAGGACAGCGCGGAATGCAGCTTGTTTTGGATCCGAAAGATTTGCAAAAAGCTTGTAATGCGGAATTTCATCAACTGATCGACGGCTAAAACGCTTAATACGTTTAAAAATATTTCCTTCTGTCTTGACACTTTCTTTAATTATAAAGACTATTACAGTATGAAAACGAGTAAAATACGAATACTTATAATGGCATCAATTTTTATTATTGCCTGTGTTTTAGCATTTCCCCCGGTACTTTCCGCTTTTCCGCGACAAGAAACAACGGAAGATATTCACATTAAAAACATTCAAGAAGTGTATGAAATGCTTCAAAAATATTATGTGGACGAGGTAGATCCAAAAATTTTGTACAAGGGTGCAATGGAAGGTATGTTAAATTCATTAAAAGACCCTTACACCGTTTTCATCGAAAAAAGCAGCATCGCCGGAGTAGACTTACAGGATGTTACTAAGGGCTTTTTCGGCGGTATCGGCGTAACAATCACAAAAGCCAATACTTCCACGCCTGAAAAACCCGCCTATCTGGAAGTTTTGTCGCCGATTGAAGGCACCCCCGGCTGGCGGGCAGGTTTGCAGCCCGGCGATTTAATCATAAAAATCGGAGATATTTCCACTGCCGATATAACAATGGAAGAAATTCTTAGTAAACTGCGCGGACCTATCGGTACAAAGGTTGATATTACTGTTTTACGCGGAAAATCCTTGGAGTTTCCGCTTTCAATTGTTCGGGATAAAATAGAAGTTCCTACCGTAAAATATGCGAAAATAGAGCCTGACATTGCCTATGTCCGCTTAATCACCTTTAATCCGTTGACCGCTCCGCGCATGGAAGAAGCTGTTGTCGAACTACAAAAGCGGGGATGCACAAAACTCATTTTAGATCTGCGCAATAATACCGGCGGCATCATTACCGGCGCTGTAAACGTGGTCAGCTCTTTTATTGATTCAGGTACGGTTGTTTCCACAAAATCACGAATCCCGAATCAAAATATGGTTTTTACTGTAAATAAAAATGTGACTAAATTCCCTCAATCAATGCCTATTATTGTGTTAATAAACAAAGGATCAGCTTCCGCATCGGAAATTGTTGCAGGCGCATTAAAAGACTATAAGCGCGCCTATCTTGTCGGCGAAACCACATACGGAAAAGGAGTGGTGCAGCAGATATTTGACATAAACCAAGATGAGGGCTTTAAAATGACTGTCTCAAAATACTATACCCCAAGCGACGCCAATATCGACAAACAAGGAATTCCCCCCGATTTTGAGATAAAAACACCGGAGCTTTCCGAAGAAGAAGAGACGGCTTTAATAAAACTTTTTGCGGACAATAAAATCGCGTCATATGTGGAAAAAAATAAGAGTTTGAACAAAACTGAAATAGAAAATTTTGCAAAAAATCTTTCAAAAGAGTATAAGCTTACCGTACAACTTCTCAAACGGCTTATTGTGCAAGAATACAATCGAAAACGCATTTCTCCGCCGGTATATGATTTGGAATATGACGAACAGCTTCGTAAAAGTGTTGACATCATAAAAAACACCAATATTTTTGAACTTCTGAAAAAAACAAAAACCATTCATATGCTGCAAGATGAGGCTGAGCAAAAGCAAGCACAGGAAAAAACAGCATCGTAAAAATGAAACAACTTTTGGTTAATGCAGAGGTCGATGTTGACGGGACAGTTAAGCTTTCGGGAAAAGATTACCATTATTTAGCTACCGTTTTGCGTAAACGAATCGGCGATATAGTTATTTTGGATTTGCCTTCCTGTGGCACAGTTGCGGCGGAAATCATCGACATACGCGCGCAAAAAAAAGAGCTTGACCTGCAAATAAAAACAGGCTTGGAAGGTTTGACTCAACCGCCGCCGTTTGAAATTGTGCTTTTACAATGGCTTATCAGAGGGCAGAAAATGGATTCGGTCATTCGGCAAGCAACGGAGCTCGGCGTTTCCCGTATTATTCCGATAGCGGGAGAATTTTCTTTAATAAAAGAAGAAAATGAAAAGCAAACAGAGAGGCGCAGAAGAATTATAAAAGAAGCTCGCCAGCAATCCGGCTCAGTGATACAAACCGAAATTTCTTCAGTGCAAACACTTGATTGCGCGCTGAAAAATTTAAACACAGCCTATCAAAAAAGCTCTATTGTAAAACTTTTATTCACGGAAAAAAAATCCGCCGATTCAATGCTGCACACTTGCTTGAGTTCTCGCCCGAAAACTGTTATCATTGCAATAGGCGCGGAAGGCGGAATGAGTGTGCAGGAAGTAACTGGTTTAAAAAATGCGGGATTTATTCCAGTACATTTGCACACAAATATTTTGCGGGCGGAAACGGCGGCTATTACCGCCTGTGCTGCCGTACACACCATTTTAAGTGAGGGAGAAACATGGCAGTTACCAGAATAAATTTTTTAACCGTTCCTTTAGATGTTCTTCCGGAAGAAGAAATAGAAACAACTGTTTTATCTTTGCTGGAAAAAGAGGAACCGCAACAAATTATCTTTGTTTCTCTTTGGGATGTATTAAAAGCACGAAGAAACTATGAATTTAAGCAGATGTTGGAAAATGCAGCTCTTTGTTTACCCATTTCAAAAAGCCTTATTAGAGGAGCACGCTTTTTAAAACTGCCGGTTCCTGTCAGAAGGCATCCCTTTAATTTTATTATTTCAATATTAAATGTAATTGATTCTCATTATAAATCGCTGTATTTATTCGGGGGCAGGACGGAAAGTGTAATTGAGGCGGAAAAAAACGTGCATGTTACTTTTCCCGGAATAAGCATTGTCGGACGCTTTAACGGATATTATCGAAAAAACATGGAAAAAGATATTATTTCCGCAATTATAAAATCAAACCCCTCTCTCGTTATTGTTGGAAACGGTATAACAGGCGGCAATAAATGGATATATCGAAATAGAGCTAAACTGCACGGCGGAATTTTCATTAAAGATCCTGATGTAATTGATATTTTCTCAAAACAAAAAAAGAGAATATCCGATAAAACATTTGAAGGCGGCAGAGAATTCTTACTGCAAATTGTAAAAAATCCTTTTAAAATTTTTTACTTTTTTCGCTATGTTTGGTATAACTTGCTCTTACTTTTCTATCGATTTTTCAGGACAAATAAGGGCTCTTAAAATTTATTATTCTTAATTATAGAAACCTCATAACTATAACTTTTATAGGCCGCTCTCAGATTCTTTTGCGATATTTTTTAAGCTATTATAACATTTTTTTGATAACTTGATCTGTTTTTTAATACATCTTACAAAAATCATAAAAAGTTTATAAAAAGAGTCCGACACAACGGTTTGGTTTTGACATCCTTGTCAAAACCAAACCTATGAGTTTGAAAACTCCTGTTTATATATAGCTGTGGTAGTTTTCAAACTCAATTCTGTTTAGAACCACGGGCGTCCGTGCCCGTTCTGATTTTTGACATCCGTGGCAAAACAAAACCTGCGAGTTTTAAAGCTTTACAAATAGTCCTGCTTTAAAACGTCGCTTCTGTTTGGAACCACCGCCATCCGTGGCGGTTCTGATTTTTGCCGTCCGTGGCAAAATGAAACCTTGCGAGTTTTAAAGCTTTGCAAGCTGATTTGCTTTAAAACATCGTTTCTGTTTGGAACCACGGGCGTCCGTGCCCGTTCTGATTTTTGCCGTCCTTGTCAAAACCAAACCGTGCGAGTTTTAAAGCTTTACGAATAGTCTTGCTTTAAAAAGTCGTTTCTGTTTGGAACCACCGCCATCCGTGCCCGTTCTGATTTTGCCATACGTGGCAAAACCAAACCTTTCGAGATCGCTGATACTATTTATTTCTCATTATAATCAATAACATAATTTTATTTTGCTGTACTTTTTTTTATTGGGCTTCCAATTTTTAAAAATAAAAAGGAGTCTTGTATGGAAAAAGTTTTGTATGTTGCGGAATTTGAGGAAGACGTTCTTATGCTTCAAACATTTGCTGAAGGTCTTTGGGATATCACACCGGTATATAAAAATACCGATATTATTGAAGCTTTAAAAAAAGATCATTTTTCTTTTATTCTTTTTGATTTTAATATTCCACAAATTTTTCCTATGAAGGTATTAAAAACCATCACAGCGGAGTACGCTGAAATTCCTGTTTTTTTGCTATCGCGTGCTTATGAGTTACCGTTTGAAAGAAGACTGCCACATAAAAACATACGAACAGGTTTTAGAATTCCGTATCTTTTTGATGATTTGCACAAAAAAATTGTCAGGCATAAAAATAATTATAATTCCTTTTTTATAAAAAAACTTGATTCGTCAATAGATAAAGAAATATCCGAATTGCTCTGGGGAATCAGTTTGAATATACAAAAGCTAAAGTATGATATTTTTCTTGCCGCCCAATCATCTCATGCGGTTTTATTACAAGGAGAGACGGGAACAGGAAAAGAGATAGTTGCAAAACTTATCCACGAGTTTTCAAACAGAAAAAACTTTAGCTTTATTCCGGTTGATTCAGGAAGTATTCACTTAGACCTTGCGGAAAGCATTCTTTTCGGGACAGAAAAAGGAAGTTTTACCGGGGCGGAATCAAAAATCGGACTTTTTTCTGCCGCAAATAAAGGAACACTCTTTCTTGACGAAGTTGAAAACATGAGTCTTGACTTACAAATGAAGTTTTTGCGCGTGCTGGACTCAAAGACCTTCTACCCGCTTGGTTCCACAACTTCAAAACACTCGGATTTTAGACTTATTTCTGCCTCAAATAAAAATCTAAAAAAAATGGCATTGGAGGGGAAATTTCGAGAAGACTTATATTATCGAATTGATGTGATAAGAATAGAAATTCCGCCGCTAAGGGAAAGAAAAGAAGATATTATGGTAGTAGCAGAAAAATATATTAAAAATCAACATAAGACTTTGAGTCTAAAAGCTGTTAAAAAGCTGGAAAAATATAATTGGCCGGGAAATATTCGGGAGTTATTTAACTGTCTTGACAGAGCAGCATGGGCGACCGGCGATAATCCGGTGATTGATGAAAGTGCTATTCTTTTTTAGTTTTTATATAGGCAAGTTTTTTGAACAATTTCTCAAATCGTGCAGCCTCTTTTTTTGACATTCCCGCTCTTCCGATAATTTCTTCCATAAACCGTTGGTTATCTTCCTTACCAGCATGTCGGAAAAGTCCTGCAAGGCAAAGATATTCGTTTATTTTTTCGGAAAGGAGCGTTACCTCCTGCATGGATATTTTTTCATAGCCATATTTTCTTGGGCTGAATTTTCTAAAAAGCTCATAACAGATAATTTGTACTGCATGGGATAAATTGAGTGAAGGAAAGTTTTGAGCGGAAGGAATATTGATTGCAAGCGAGCAAATATCAAGCTCCTTATCGGTTAAACCGGTTCTTTCATTGCCAAAAACAATTGCCGCTTTTCCGGCGCCTTGCTCAAATGCGAACGATGCAAACTGCTCGGGCGCCATCCCCCATGATTTTCTTTTTTCTCCCATTCTTCTGGTTGTTCCCGCAACAATAGCGCAATCGTAGACCGCTTGCCGCAGTCCTTCAACCGAAGGCTCAAAAAAGCGGGCGGTTTTCCAAATATTATCCGCATGAATTGCTAATCTGCAAATCTCTTCTTGATCATAATCCGAAGCATTGCCCGTTATTCTGAGCTCGGCGCAATCGGAGTTTGCCATTGCGCGGCAAACAGATCCGATATTTTTGCTTTTTTCAGGTCTTGCCAAAACAATAATGATAGGTAGCATAATAATATTTTTCTCTAAACACCCTTGTTATGTCAAGCCTTTTTGTGTTATACTTAATTTATAAAGATAGCTATGCTAAAACAACAATTTTTGTACATCCGACTTGTTGTTTTTCATATAATCGGCTGTCTTCTGTTTTTGATTCCAAAAGTTCGATAAATTCTAAATTGATTTTCCTATTTATCGAATCCGGCAAGGCTGAATGTTATGGTGTTATTAGTGAAAAATATATTTTAAAATAAGGGTTTGAAGTTATATGAATACTATTATTCCTGGTTTTGATGATGAAAAAGACGAAAGTCTGAAAATGCGTTTACAAATAATTGACGATTTGGAACACTGTATTATTATTTTTTTAGAAGGATACGTTGATACGTATAATTCAACTTATTTTCAAAAACGCATTACGAAGGTTATTGATGCGGGGTTTGTCAAAATAATCTTTAATTGTGGGGCATTAAACTATATTTCATCAACAGGAATAGGCTCTTTTACCGCCTTTTTAAAAACAGTTAAGCCAAAAGGCGGAGATATTGTCCTTTTAAACATTCAACCGAAAGTATACGAAGTGTTCCAACTTTTAGGCTTCTCTCAATTTTTTAATGTAAAAGATTCTCTTGCGGAGGCTCTTAACTTTTTTAAGAATAACGGGTCTTTGACAAAAAATAATGTTTTTCCAAAAATTTTTGCCTGCCCGATTTGTTCAAAAAAATTGAAAGCAACACGACCGGGAAGATTCCGTTGTTCGAAATGTAAAACCATCTTAGCGATTGATGATAACGCCCAAGTTATGCTTGGTTAATAGTAAAGGCTTTTCATGATAAGAACGCTGAATCTGCAAGCGGTTATTGTTAATGCTCTAATAGTGTAGCGTTTTCTAATTAACTTTCTGTTATGCAGAGCGAAGCATCAGCAGGAGGTTTGTGGATTCAAGTATCACTATGGTAAATTACCCGCCGTTGCTCAATTCCAAACGATGTTTTAAAGCATCAACACAAAACTGTAAAATTGAAGCTTTAAAACTCGTAGGCGAAGTTACAGTAAATTTTCAAAACTTCGCCCCTGCTCAATTCCAAACGATGTTTTCCCTGATACTCCAGCGTAAGCAGGCAAAACTCGTTGGCGAACCAACAGTAGAAATTCCAAGGGTTCGCCCTTGCGCCGTGTCAGGCTCTTTTTATAAAATTTTTTTACGATTTGTATAAAATACAGTAAAAAAGCAAAAAATCGTTTAAAGAAGTATGATAAAAAGCCGTCTGAAATAGCGAGGGCTTTTTATCTGTCGAGTTTTGCCTTTAAAATTGAGGTAGACAAAACATTTCCTATTAATTATGCTTTTTCAGACTCAGTCTCTTAAAAGTATTGAAAAACCTTTTTGGAAATCTGAGGATACTTCAAAAAATTTTATGAGGGGAATTTATGAACAAAAAAACAGGTATCGGCATTATCGGCGCCTGGGGCTTACGCCGCGGGCTTATTCGCTATGTTGCACAAAACGAAGACGTAAATCTGCTTGGTGCAGCGGATATTTCCGCGCAGGCATTAGAGAATTTTCAAAAAGAGTACGGCAAAAACCTTTATGTTACACAGGATTACCGCGATCTCTTACGTAAGGACGATATTGACGCGGTGTTTATTTTGTCGCCCGATTATTGCCATGAAGAACACGCTGTTGCCGCCTTGCAGGCAGGAAAAGCGGTATATTTGGAAAAACCGCTTGCAATTACGATTGATGGCGCCCTGAATATTTTACAAACGGCAAAGCAAACCGGCAGTCTTTTATATGTCGGGCACAACATGCGCTATTTTCCGGTAGTGCTAAAAATGAAAGAGATTATAGAATCAGGTGTAATAGGCGAGGTGCAGGTGGTGTGGTGCAGGCATTTTATCTCTTATGGCGGCGATGCTTATTTTAAAGACTGGCATTCGCAGCAAAAAAATGTTACCGGATTGCTTTTGCAAAAAGCGGCACATGATATAGACGTTATTCATTGGCTTGCAAACTCGCATAGTACGATGGTTACCGCAATGGGAAAACTTTCGGTGTACAACCGATGCACGAATAAACAAGCGGAGGGCGAAACCCATGTGGTTAGTTTTAATCAAGAGAACTGGCCGCCGTTGGAAGATCACTCGTTTGCGCAAAAAATTGATGTGGAAGACCATTCGATGATGTTGATGTCAATGCAAAACGGTGTACAAGCCTCATACATGCAATGCCATTACACGCCTGACGCATGGCGGAACTACACGGTTATCGGTACCAAAGGCCGTGTGGAAAACATCGGCGACAGCGGAGACTGCTCAATCAAACTCTATACCTCCAGAACCGATACCTTTGAAAAACCTGACACCGTTTATTTTCTGCATAAAACCGAAGGCTCGCACGGCGGCTCAGACCCGTCAATAGTCAAAAGCTTTGTCGACTTTGTCCGCACCGGACGCAAGGCAAACATCGACCCGTCCGCCGCCTTTTATGCAGTCGCCGCAGGTATTGCCGCAACCGAATCCCTGCGCAACAACTCGCAACCCGAACAAGTACAGACTCTTCCTGAAGAACTTACCAACTATTTTACAAACGGACAAAGGCCGGAATAATTCTGGTGTGTGTTTTTACCTTTTTGAATTAACCTCGCATGTAAGACTGCGACTCAATATAACAGCAGGTTTCAACTGAAGTCATAAGCACCTTGCTTGGAAAAAGCAAGGTGCTTATGGGCAACAGCAAGGGGTTATTTTCTCATAAAAATTTACTGTTTAAATTCGCCTCGAATGCTTTACGGTTAGCTTTCTTTTTTTAATTTTGCGCTTACCGCTTGATGAATAAGATAGAGGTACGGAGCGCCCATATTGGTTTCCAGTAATGAATCAATGATGAGTGTCATGATGCCTGCTTGTCGTATGCCGGTTAAAAACAACACTGCCTCCCAGCCAAGCTGTACCAGTATGCCGATAAAAAGGATACTTTTAATGTCAACTTTTTCAGCTTCTGTTTTGGCGGAAAGATTTTTAAAAATAAGATAGCTGTATCCGACGATAAGAAAAACAGCCATAATCCAATGATAGCCGCCGGTGCCGCGTTGAATAGAGATATGATTCCATGATGCGCCTGCTCTTTGGGATATTATTGCTATAGTGAACCAAGCAATAATAATAAGATAAGACCATTCACGGCGGTTTTCTTTTTCATCAAACCATAACCATACCCACGCCATATTGGTAAATCCATAACTGAGGCTTAACCAAAGCAGAAATAAAAAAGGGCTTGCTCCAACGACTTTTCTTGTTCCAAGCAAAAGATAAAATCCGCCATAATCGACAACAAAGTATAAGAGCCCGCCGAGTACGCCCGCCCAAAAAGCCGCGTATCGTTTGGTTCGGATCAAATAGAGCGCTAAAATTACGAGAAATATACAGTCAAGCAGAATGTGCAAACTGCTTAAACTGCGGTTAGGTACAATATTCATCCCTTGTCTCCCTACTATAAAATTAGATGGAAATTATAGAGACTCTTCTATATATCTGTCAAGCGGGAAACAGTGGCTTGCACAGGGCAGGCATGAAAATTTTTATATCTTATTGTGTGAGATATCAGTGAAAATAATTTGCACAATAAAAAGCATGCGACCTTGGTTTCAAGGTGGGTTCTTAGGGTAAAGGCAAAGCTTTGCAACTTGTCTTGCTTTAAAACGTCGCTTCTGTTTGGAACCACCGCCGTCCGTGGCGGTTCTGAAATTTACATTCCTCTGGTGCAGGGGGTCAGTACACGAAGTATAAGCATAAAAGCTCTGTGTAGCAGCAACTGCCAAGCAGGCAGATTAAGGGCGGCCGAAGCCCTCAATGCGAAGCATAAGCGAATAAATTTTACAAGACCTTGAACTTTGTGGTGCGCAGCACGGGCGAAGCTTTGCCATTTTCTCTTTACTTCGCCTAAAAGCGGGGTTCAAGGGCTGATAGCCCCTTGTTCATGCGTAAGCCCTGGAAACAAACCCTTGACGAGAGATAAAATTTCGCATAATCTATTATAGTGGGAGGATTATATTTATGATAAAATTAAAAACTCCTTTGTTTTTTGCAGGAATAGGTTTTCTTTTATCTTTTTTAATCGGTATTGTAAGCGGAGGAATTCGTTTTTATGTTATCATTTTACGCGCCCTCGTTTTTGGTATTATGACAGGGGGCTTTATCTTCGGTGTATCTATTTTACTGCGAAGAGTGCTTCCTGAACTTTTTACCGAGTCCAGTTCTCCCGAAACTCCCGAAGAAAATAAATCCGATTTGGGTGCTGCCGTCAACATCACTTTGGATGACGATCTTGATGACAATGAGGAAGCTGCGGATATGAATTCTTCTTCAGAAGAAAAAAGCGATGGCTCTTTTTCAGCATCGGCTTCCGATGTACCGGCGGAAGACTTCCCAAATGATAATCATCAAATTGCAGATGAACAAGATGAAGAGTTAAAGGATTTGCCTGCCATGAGTGAAATTATGCATGATGAGCCTGATAATGCAAACTCTTTTGAAGAGCTGACAAAATCGAAAACCGATAACGGATTTTCGATAAGTGATTCTCAGATATCCGTGCCGGAAACGAAAAATATGGCACGAGCGATTAGGACGATTTTGGCCGATGAAACATAAGCTGATAACAATACATTGTAATTACCCGCATAAAAGGACATAAACATGGAAACTACAAGTTTTGAAAATAAACCGGAAGAAGAACTTTGGCTGGAGTATAAAAAAACCGGCAATGCAAAAATCCGGGAATTTTTTATCATTCAATATGCTCCCTTAGTAAAATATGTTGCAAGTAAAATTGCGGTAGGAAAGCCGGGAAGCATAGAGTTTGACGATCTTGTCAGCTATGGCATTTTCGGACTTTTTGATGCGATTGATAAATATGATCCTGAAAAAAATATTCGTTTTAATACCTATGCGGTTACGCGTATCCGCGGTGCTATTTACGATGAGTTGCGCTCAATTGATTGGGTGCCGCGATCGGTTCGTCAACAGATAAAACAAATAGAAGACACAATAGCCGCCATTGAAGCAAAGCTTGGCAGATCAGCCACTGATGAAGAGATTGCATTTGAATTGAATATCAGTTTGGAAGAATATCACCAGCTTTTGCTAAAAATATCGGGGACAAGTGTTATTTCTCTTGCGGACACTAAATTCGGCGGAGAAGATTCCGGTCAAATAGCGGTAGGCGACAGTATAGAAGCACCCGCATCACTTAATCCAGACGTTATTGTGGAACGTGAAGAAATAAAGCGCGTAATAGTCGAGGCAATAAAAGAGCTTTCCGAAAGAGAACAACAAGTACTTATTCTTTATTATTACGAGGATATGACATTAAAGGAAATCGGAAAAGTATTAAAGGTTACTGAATCTCGCGTATCGCAGATACATACCAGTGCAAACCTTAAACTCAAAGCAAAACTGACAAATATAAAAAGAGGTATTCGCTAGGAGGAACCGCATGATAAGTCTTAATCAAATTTATGAAAGAATGCGTGAACAATATGAAGAAGATGCTGCGCGCGTTTTTGAGGATGTAAGCGGAAAAACGCTTGATGAGGCGATAGACAATGCGGCAGTGCAACTTCAAATTCCTCGCAATAGAATAGGGTATGAAATTCTTGAGCGCGGCGCATCGGGTTTTTTTGTATTAACTCCTCGCGAATGGAAAATACGTGCATATGAAGTGAAGCGGACAAAACCGAAAGTTAAAAGCGAGGAGATTGTCGCAGGTGCTCAATCTGAAGAAAAAGAAGTATCAATCGATAAGGATGGAATGGCATATGTGTATTGCAGCGCGGAAGGCGTTTTCCTAAAAGTAGTAAAACCTGTCGGCAAAGGAAAAAAGGCGACTCTTTTCGATGTGGTAGAAAAAATACGAGACCGTAACGTTCCCGTCCCTTCTGAAGATATTTTAAACCAAATTGTGAAAGAGGCAACCGGAGAATATGTTCATATAGCGCCCTTTGAAAGAGTGCCTGGCAATGATGCGATGATGTCTGTAATGATTAGCGAAAATGAAATGAAAGCCTTTCTGGTTGTAACGCCACCGGGACACGGGGGGGCGGATGTTTCCGCAGATATGATTATTTCTTTCCTTAAAACAAACAATGTTGTCTACGGTATAAATGAACAGAGAGCTCAGGAATTCCAGGATTCTCCGATATATCGAGAAAATTATCTTATTGCGGAAGGCTTGCCGCCAAAAAACGGAGAAAATGCAAAAATGCTCTATAATTTTGAAACCGATAATACCAGAGTTCGTTTGCAAGAAACAAAATCGGGACAAATAAATTTTAAAGAGCTAAATCTTATTCAGAATGTTGTGGAAGGACAGCCCCTTGCACAAAAAATTCCCGCAGAACGCGGTGTTGCCGGTAAAACTGTTACCGGCAAATATTTGGAAGCAACCTCAGGCGAGGATATTCCTATCCCTCTCGGCAAACATACAAAACTTGCGGAAGACGGATTAACGGTTATTGCGGAAATAAACGGACAAGTGTTGTTGGTAAAGGGGAAAATAAATGTAGAGCCTATTTATGTGGTTGAAGGTAATGTTTCCATTAAAACCGGAAATATTATGTTCTTGGGTACTGTTTTGATAAACGGCAATGTTGAAGACGCATATGAAGTGAAAGCTTCAGGCAATATAGAAATAAAAGGTACCGTCGGAAAGGCGGTGCTCGATGCGGAAGGTGATATTTTAGTCAGTCAGGGAATTATCGGGAAAGACGGCGGAAGTATTCGTGCGGGAAAATCAATTTGGTCAAAATTTATTCAAAACACGGAAAATGTTGAAGCCGGTGACATGGTTATTGTTTCCGACGGTATTATTAACTCCAATGTGATGGCAAATCATAAAGTGATCTGCCGAGGCAGGCGAGCGGATATCATTAGCAGTAAAATAGCAGCCTCGGAAGCAATTTATGCAAGAAATCTGGGAAGCGCGATTGGCGGAAAAGATACTATTTTAAGCGTTGGTTTTGATCCGCGCAGTAAGGAAAGACTTACCTTTTTACAAGAAAAAGTTGTAATCAACGAGCGTTCCCTTGCGGAGATCAAGCTTAACCTTCAATCATTGGAAAATCTCAAAAAAATCCGAAAAGAACTTCCAAAAGATAAGCAAGAACTTGAAGTAAAAATGAATGAAAACAAGTACTTACTTGAAACAGAGATTAAAGAAGCTTCTTCGGAAATCAATCAGATTAAAAACTATCTGGATTCATTGCGAACAGATGGGAAAATTTCCGCTTCGGGAAATGTATATGCGGGAGTAAAAATAGTTATTAAGGATATTGCAGAAGACGTGCGAGCTGATTGTAAAGCAACAACCTTTTATCTTGAAAACGGATTGGTTCGGTATGGCAAATATCAAAATGACGAAGACGAAGATTTTAAGAAGGTACCAAGTGGGTATTCAGCCTATTGATCTGCAAACATTGTATTCTCAAATGGAAAAAGTCGGTAGAGCTCAAGAAGCGCAAAATCAAGCTTTAAATGCCATAGCTGAACAGCAGCAACAGCATAATAAGCTGGATGCCGAAAAACGACTTACTACAGTACAGGAAGTTCCGGCGGAGGATGAAAGTTCTTTAGCAATACGGGAAAACTCTGAAAACAGTTCAAATGCCTATGATGATGCCAAACAGCAGAAAAAAAAGATACAAGACGCTGCTGATAAACCTCAGGAAAAAGAAGAAAACTATATTACCGATACCGCACTTGGTAAAAAAATTGATATAACAGGATAGGATTATGCTTGTTTTGGGAGTTATTCTGTGTTTTATAAATATTTTCATGCTTGTCTTTTTCTATTTGAAGATAACGAATTCTTTTTCTCAGAACGCGTACCAAAAAAACATGGAAAAAGAAGTATTAAAATTAATCCAAGATATTCGTTATGAAGCGGATCTTGCAATTTCTATGTTTGATACTAAGCAGGCTGAATTGGATAAAGCGATAAAAGAAGCTGATAAAAAGCTGCGTTTGCTTAATAAAGAAATGGAAATAAATAAAACCGCTTTAAATACAATGCAAAAGCTTGACAAACAAGTAACGAACCAAAATCTACAAAAAGAGTCAAGTTTAGTCAATTTCGGATCGGAAAACAAACTTTCGGTTGAAAATCCCCCTCTTGCAGCTTCTTCCCAAAAAACTCAGACGCAGGAAGAGCCTATTACTATTTATACCAAACGAATTATACAGGATAATGCGGTAAAAACAGGGCAGGGAACTGTTAATGAGCAAATCCTTGAAATGGCGAAAAAAGGATTTTCTCCTGAATTCATTGCAAATAAGGTGGGCATGACATTCGGAGAAATTCAGCTTATTATCGGACTTAATAGCTAGTATAACATTTTTTTAATACGTCGATTATATTTTTTTAATACATCTTACCCAAAACGTAAAAAATTTTATAAAAAAGAGTTCGACACGGCGCAACGGCGAGCAATTTACCATAGGAATGCTTAAATCCGCACTCCCGCATTGTTAGTGCTCCAATTTGTATAACAGGAAGCTAATTACAAAACGCTACACTAGCAAAATATACAGAGCTTATTCAATATTATTTTAGAGGTAAAATTATTTTGAGCAGCGGGAGGAGTTTTCATATCACTTTGTTTGCACGTTTTGCTTGTTTGTATTAGAGTGTCCAGCAAAATTTTGAAATTTACAAACCTTCAAACAACGGGATGTGGAGTTGACTTAGCGTCCTGTATGCAATACATGAGCGAAAAAGCCTTTATTACTATGGTAAGTTTGCTCACCGTAGCTACGTAAATAAAAAATCAAAAAATTACAATCAGACCCGCCATGGACGGCGGTGGTTCCACAGCGTACTCGGAGTTTTCAAACTCATAGGTTTGGTGTTGCCATGGACGGCAAAATAAAACCGTCGTGTCGGACTCTTTTTTAAAATCCGAATGTTTGAGGAGGTATGAGGCGTTGGAACCATGCCTATCGGCAACAAGTGAAAACGCTGCTTACAGGCAGGAGTTATTGTTTCCTATATGAGTTTTTCGGCTATGTCAATAACCAGTGAATATTTCACCCCTAAAGGGGGTTAATTTTGCAATGAAAATTGCACCCCTTAACACATCGAGTTATCCTGCTTTTGCATCTTTAAGTAAGAATTCATAAATCAAGTCAATAACTACTTGAGGCAGGTCTCCGGTTCGTCCAACCGTATCGGTTCGGTATATATCATCGAGCGGTACAATCGGATAGAATTCATCATGTATTAAAGCGCGTATACCATGTTTTTGTGAAATCAATACATTTACCATTGCGCCTGCTGCGAATTTATTCTGCTCAATTTTAAACAAATTGTTTTTTATTGAGATGGTAGATCCGCTTGAAAGCTTGCGCGTAATAACCGATGACAACAGTTTATCAAGATCGAGTGTTTTTGGCGTCGGTACAAACATTGAATATGAATCGCAGGCAGGAACACCAAACTGTTTGTTGAAAATACCGATATACTCTTTTAAGAATTGATTTGCTTGCTCTATGGTTGTAATTCCACGTCGTGCAAATTCAACAGGGAGTCGGCTTTGTAATGTTTGCCATAATCGCTCAACACGTCCTTTTGCTTGTGATGAATGAGCCGGGAACATATCGATTCCTAAGTACTTGATAATTTTGCCGAATTGTGTTCCTTGGTTCCTTGTAATTGCTCCTCAATGGATAACTGTTTTTTTGCATTAACAAAAAAAACGCTACACTTATCCGGATAAAGAGCGGCGGGGAGTCCATAATTTTCGAGTGTCTGCCGCAGAACTTCTAAATATCCGAGCAGGCACTCGTTTTTGCATAAATAAAGACCGGTAATCATTCCGCGTGCATCATCAATAAAAGCATGTAATGCGGATTTTTCTTTCCCGCCGAACCAAGGAAACGGAGTTGCGTCCACTTGCAACAGCTCTCCGAAGCAAGCTCTTCTATTGCGCGTTTTATGCACCTTCTTTCGTGTTCGTCTTTTCTTTGGTGAATAAATTCCATGTGATAACAGAATACGGCGCAGAGTCGAATATGACAGCTGCAATTGATATTCTTCAGTTACTATTTCATGAAAATGCAAAAAATTGCTTTTTGACAATGCGGGATCGCTTCGCAGCGCAAGTAATCGCTGCTCAATTTCTTTCGAGGTCTTCTTTGCAGAGGGACGCTGACTGTTGCCATGCAGCATTGCTGCTAAACCCTTTTCTTTGAACGCCTTTTTTAATTGCTGTACGCGTCTTCGTGAAAGGTTTAATCGAAGCGCAGCCTGTTGTACCGTACATCTCCCTTCTAAGCAGTTGGCGATAACATGTCCTCGTGTAATTTGATCAATGCTCATAAATAATTTCATTCCTCCAGTTTAGTGTAACAAGTCAATAATTTCACCTCGGTAAAATATAGGGGTGAAATATTTATTGAAAACTTATAGGGGTGAAATTATCACAGATTAAAGACAGACTCATTGACTTCGTTTTGTTACAGATGTAAAAATTACAATCAGAACTGCGCAAAATGATGTTTAAAAACTACTATAACGTTCCGTTGATATCTTCAATTAGTTTTTAACTCATCTAATACAAAACATAAAGAATTTTATAAAAAAAGAGCTCGACACAACGGTTTCATTTTGCCGTCCATGGCAAAATGAAACCTATGAGTTTGAAAACTCCTGTTTATATAGCTGTGGTAGTTTTCAAACTCAATTCTGTTTAGAACCACCGTCACGCACTGATTTTTAGTATTCTTGATTAAATCAGTGCTGCGAGTTTAAAAGCTTCAATTTTGTAATTCACTGTTGATGCTTTTAAATATTGCTTAACGCCCATGCGGGTTACCACATAAAAATGCTAAATCCGTCAAGCCGCCTGTTGCTGTCTTGATCAGTGTAACAGGGGTTAATTACAGAAGGCTAACAGTATTGCGATCAATTTTGATTTGTTATTAAACCAAAAGTACCTGCGCTAAGGTGCCCGGCGGTTTTACTCATCACTCATTTTAATCATAAAAAATGCGATTTCAGTTTTGAATTGCAAAGGTTTTTTGCAGAGGGTTTCTATCAGCGGAAGAATTTTTTGTATATCAACACCCGGCTGTTTCGGAATTGCGGCTCCGTATGCGGAATCGGGGGCGAACCAGCGTTCAATACTCTTTTGTGATATAAGTCTTGTTTCGGTGTATTCGATTGTTTCTTGCAAAATATGAAAATTCATTTTTTGGGCAAGGGCAGTAATTGTTTTATCTGTCCAATTAAAAAGTTCATTGCTCGGATTTTCGTAAAAAGCTTTTTCCGCCGCCGCAAAGGAGCAAAGCAGTTCTGTTTGTCCCGCAAAAAGATTTTTGTTTTCCAAAAGAAGCGACGAAAGCCTCAAACCGCTTTGCGGCAGTTTTACCGAAAAAAGTATTTTTTCAAGGTTTGAATCGGCCGTGCGTAAAAGCTCAAAAAAAACTTTCATCTCATTAACGGTTTTAAATGGATTGTAAGAAAGCAACATGTCAAACGAAAGATCGGGAAACAGCTGCGAAATTGAAGTCTCGGAGCGAAGCAGGGCAAAGCTCGGCCGGCTCAACTCATCTAATGTTTGTGCATATTGGGTAAGTATATCGTAGCCTTGCTGCTGCACACAAATCCCCGCTGTGCACCCGTCGGACGCTTTGCGCATGGCAGTCCAAATCAAAAGGTTATCATCCGCCGGATAAATGAGTACGCGGCTGTTTGCTTGCAGTTCCGCAAGTGTAAAAAGCTTGTCTCGAATTGTTTCAAGCATTTTTGCGGTACTTGCTTCGGTGCGCACCTTCCAATCGTCTTGGTCAAAGGTTGACTGAAAATCATTTTTTTCAGATCGCTCGGTTAAAGCTGCAATTTGCGCTTCACGCTGCATTAAAACTCTTTCTTGAATTTGTTTTTCATATCCCTGATCGGAAGGCTGATAAAACACAATCCCCGAAAGATTATCGGGAAGATATTGCTGTGCAATCCAATGGTCTTTATACGCATGAGGATATAAATAACCTTTTCCGTGTCCAAGCTCTTCCGAATCTCTATTAGCATCTTTTAAATGATTTGGTATTTCAGCATTCTCTTTTTCCACTTTTGCCAAAGCATCAAAAAAGGCAAAGGCGGTGTTGGACTTCGGGCAAGTGGCAAGATACAAGGCTGCGTGTGTTAAGTGGTATCGCCCTTCGGGGAGCCCTACGCGGTCAAATGCTTGAGCTGCGCTTACCACAACGGTTAGGGCATGAGGGTCGGCAAGTCCGATATCTTCGCACGCTGAAATAAGCATCCGTCTGAAAATAAAGCGCGGGTCTTCGCCTGCCGCAACCATTCGCGCAAGCCAATACATTGCCGCATCGGGGTCGCTTCCGCGAATTGATTTTATAAACGCACTGATAACATCGTAATGGTAGTCGCCGTCGCGGTCATACAGTACCGCTTTTTGTTGAATGCTTTCCTCCGCGGTTTGCATATCAATTAGTATTTCGGCACCCGTAGGCGGAGGCCAGTCCGGTACGGAAGTTTCTACGGCAAGCTCAAGCGCATTTAACAAACTCCGTGCATCGCCCGAAGCGGTTGCAATCAAATGTTCAAGCGCCCCTTCCTCAAATTGAATGCGCCATTTTCCGTATCCGAGCTCGGTATCGGTTAAAGCTCTTTCCGCTGCTTTTGCAAGGTCGGAATCGGTTAAAACTGTCAGCTGAAAAACTCTGCTTCTGCTTACCAGCGCCTTATTTACCTCAAAAAAAGGATTTTCGGTTGTAGCGCCGATAAAAATGATAGTGCCGTTTTCTACCCAGGGCAAAAGCGCATCCTGCTGCGCCCTATTCCATCGATGTACTTCGTCCACAAAGAGAATGGTGCGTCTGTCATATAGCTGTTTGTTTTCTTCCGCTTTGGAAATCGCTTCGCGGATTTGCTGCACGCCGGCAAGCACCGCATTCAAACTGAGAAAATTGCTTTTTGTGTGATTTGCAATAACTCGGGCAAGGGTTGTTTTTCCGGTGCCGGGCGGCCCGAAAAAAATAACGGACGAAAGTCTATCCGCCTGAATTGCTCGCCGCAAAAGTCTTCCTTTTCCGACAATATGCTCTTGCCCGATGTATTCATCTAAATTACGCGGACGCATGCGCGCTGCAAGCGGCTCATGCCCGCCCTGCGCAGAAGCAAATAAATCCTTATTCACGGTTCCATTCTAATTGTTCCGGATTATAAAATCCCCATAAGCCTGAATATCGTGTGCTAGGGTCTCCTACGCCGGCGTAAACAACGTATCTATTTGGATCGGAGATGGGGAATATGGCAATGTTGGTTATCGTCCATTTACCTAGCATGTTGTTGTACTGTAAGACGTGTTCTTTCGGTGTTGACGAGCCGTCGAACATACCTGCACTTTTATAGACTTTTGACTTAGTTAAATCTGTTAGGTCGGAAGAGTCAAGTTGTACCTCACCGTATCCGCTTGCGCCGCCAATCAATAAGATATTTTTATCTTCCCAATATGTCATGCAAGCGGCGCCAGGCACGGTATGTTCTACTGAAGCCCATTTTTGAGTGCCGCTATTATATGCATAAAGCTTTTCAAGTGTCAGCACAAAAAGGTCTGCATTTACTTGCACGCCGTCCTGCAGCTTTACCGGAGTTCCGGTTAATGCCGATCCGGCTTTATACGCTCCTTTAGTAGAAATAAGATAATCTTTTGTTGCCGCCTTAATTGCTCCTTCTATTTCCATTCCGGTCGAATCGAGCGTATTTCCGGAAATCTTGTACACCTTTGAGTTTGAACCTTTTTTTTCTACTCCATACGCAGCACTTTTATTATCTCCGAAGACAGTTTGAATTTTTTCGCTGCCTTGTATAGGAATCCCGGCGACAGTAAAAACACCTTTATCCACGATTGCGACATAAACGGTATTCCCGTCCGAAGCTAAGCCGGTAATTTTTTTAAATTCAGATGTCTTTTCCCATTTTCCTTTTTCGCCTAATTTCTTTGTGTATAACTCACCGTCTGATGTATAGAGGGTGGAACCGTAAGCAGCGATAGAGCGAACTATTCCCCGCATAGATGCCGGTTTCAGTTTAATTTCCTGCTCGATGGCTGCAAATATCGGAGGGTTTTTACAGGAAAAAGTTGCGATAGTTATAATGGACAGTATAATAATTGCTAAAAATTTTTTCATTTTCATCTTTTTCTCCATCAAAAGTGATATCGTGCTCCGATGCTAATCGTAAGAAAATTGCCCGTCCGATTATATTTTTTTTCTTTATACCATTGAGGAATTACATTCCATGCGATATCGCCGCCAAAAGACCATTCGGGAAGATATTGGTAATAAAATCCGACGGCAGGTTTGAACAGCATTGCAAAATATTTTGTCGCATTGCATGCTTGAAAATTTCCTCCGATACCGAAGCTTAAAGGGAAACGCAATCTGTTTTTTGCGAAAGTATACCCGATATTAAAAACAATCGGCACGGAAAAATAAAGGTTTTTTCCCAATGTCGGGTAAAATTGAAATTCAACTTCACCGCCGAGGGAAAAGCCTTTAGTTAAATAGTAAGCATATCCAAGGAAAAAACCGCCGCCCGGATGTATTTTCGGGTTTACGGCAAATTTTTCGGGGGAAGTGTTAAAAAGCGGAAAGCCGACGGTAATTCCCAACTTCATATATTGGTCGCCTTTTCTAATCGGTTCATAAACGGCAATGGATTCAGGTTTTTCATCTTTTTTATCCAAAGCAGAACTATCTTTTTTGTTGGCGGTATCATCGGCAGGCTCTGTTTGCACAGTAGTTTCCTGCTCGGAAATTTCTTCTGAAAAAAGATTAGTAAAGCAAAGAAACCAAACAATTAAAACAAAGAATATGCGTTTCATTTAATTAGTATACCTCATTTTTTATTTATATGTCTATTGAAACAAAGGAATGCCCGGGTAAAAACTTTTATAAACCGCTTTTCTTACTACACTAACCGTTATACTATTGAATAGTTACGCGGAAACAGATATCTTCTTTCTTACTTATTTTAATTTCAGAGGAATTATGGGGACTAAAATTATTGACGGCTTTTCGTATGCGGCTGAACTTCGCACCGAGCTTAAAAATAAAGTGAGCGAATTAAAAGCTCAAGGTATTACTCCGGCTTTAGCGACCATTCTTGTCGGAAACGATCCCGCATCTCTTTCATATATATCTTCACGGCATAAGGTTTTTCAAGAAACAGGAATGGCAGATAAACTGTATACCCTTTCTGCAACCGCAACAGAAGAAGAACTCCTTTCTCTTATTTATTCGTTAAATGATGATGCTGCAATTCACGGTATTTTGGTACAATTTCCGCTTCCTTCGCAAATGCGGCGAGAAACAATTATTCAAGCAATTAAGCCGGATAAAGATGTGGACGGATTTCACCCGCTTAACTGCGGGAAACTTTTTTTAGGTTATCCGGTTTATATTCCCTGCACCGCGCACGGTGTTTTATATCTTTTAGAAAAAGAGGAAATAAAAACCGAAGGTGCACAAGTAGTTATTCTGGGGCGAACGGGATTTGTCGGGAAACCTCTTTCCGCCCTGCTTTCGGAAAAACCGTATAATGCGACCGTTACGCTTTGCCACAGCAAAACCCGAGATTTACCAAAACTCTGTTTGCAGGCGGATATTCTTATCACCGCAATAGGAAAGCCGCACTATATTACCGCAGATATGGTAAAAGAGGGAGCGGTTGTTATCGATATCGGCATCAATCGAGTGCCTGCGGAAAATGCAAAAGGGTATAAGATTACCGGAGATGTGGATTTTGAAAACGTTGCACCAAAAACAAGCGCAATTACTCCCGTTCCCCGCGGAGTCGGACCGATGACCGTAACAATGCTTTTGTCCAACACCTTGCAAGCCGCATGCCGGCAGCACGGTTTATCGGAATAATCATTTCGGAGACTGCTATGCTTCCGGATATACAAAGCGGTAAAGAAACCCGCCAAATTTTATTGCAACAAGTAGGTATCAGCGATTTGCTGTATCCTCTGCGTATCGGGCTGTCAAAGGAGACAGAGAAAATCCTTGCAGAAATCGATTTTTCGGTACAGGTAGAGTCTACCCAGCGCGGAACTCATATGAGCCGCTTTATTGAAACGCTGAATGAATTTACCGAGCCGCTCGCTATGGAAAATTTTCAGAAGCTTCTTGAGTCCGGCAGGAATAAACTGCACGCGCAAGCTGCTTCCGCAAAAATTCGATTTCCTTACATCGTATTAAAAAAAGCGCCGGCAAGTGAAAAGCCTTCGTATATGACTTACTACTGCGTGCTGAGCGGCACAAACTACGCAAACCCAGAAAAAAACACCGAACAAATAACGCTCTTTGTTCCGGTACAAACGCTTTGCCCCTGCTCAAAAGAAATCAGTGCATACGGAGCGCATAATCAGCGAAGCAAGGTTGAAGTTACCCTACAGCTCGGATCTGTTTTTCAGATAGAAGATTTGATTACCTGTATTGAAAAGGCGGCGTCCGCTCCCCTGCATTCTTTATTAAAACGGGAAGATGAAAAATACGTAACCGAGCAGGCATATGCGAATCCAAAATTTGCGGAAGACCTAGTACGAGACATCTGTCTTTCCCTGCCCGCACTCGGCAATTTTCCCTATGCACGGGTAAAAACAACCAACTACGAAAGCATTCACAACCATAATGCCTTCGCAGCAGCTCACGGAGAGTGTAAAGACGGGCAGTTTTTGCAGCCTGCCTCAATTTAGTATACCGTCCTGTAATTAACTTCGATTATACTAATCGAGGCATCGACCGGTGCTTGCGGATTTAAGCATTCCTATGGTAACCGTCATGGGTTAGTTTTTGCCAAGAACGCCGAAATTAGAGCGGGCACGGACGCCCGTGGTTCCAAACAGAAGCGACGTTTTAAAGCAAAGTAGTTTACAAAGCTTTAAAACTCGCAGGTTTGGTTTTGACATGGACGGCAAAACCAAACCTGAGCTCTTTTTTATAAAACTTTTTACGTTTTTGGTAAGATGTATTAAAAACGGATCGAGGTATCAAAAAAAACTTATGTTAGTTGAAATCCTAGAATACGGCGCAAACGCCAAGCGTTTTATTCCTGCCATGTAAAAACCACCGTTCCGGTTATAAGATTGTGTTTTCGTTAATTCAAGAAGCGCTGTGCCAAAATCGGTTGCAATGTTTTACATATCTTTGTATTTTTCAAAATACTCATCAATTTCTTCTCTAAGCTCAATGCCGACTTGCTCAAAAATAGCCAGTAAATCGGTATAAGCTCCGGCACCGCCTAAAAAATCCCAAAACTCCTCTGCAACTTTTAACTCGTTTTCCAAATCGAGCATTCCCGCCATTGTCCAACGTGAATACGGTTTAGGCTCATACGGATTATACGGAATTGCAATGAGCGTATGAATTTTTGCTTTTGGATTTTCTGCAAGAACACAACCACCCATTCCAACATGGTTCGTTTAAATTCTTTAAACCCGCCTTTGTTCGGTTTTGCTGTCTTAATATCAAAAAAATAAAGTTGATTGTCATTGCTTCGAAGCCACAAATCTACTTTTGTCGGTTTTACCGTATGCAAATTCCCTTCCTGACACACCTTTCTAATTGCTTCAATTTCTTTCGCTTTATTGGGTTTTGAATCCGCCGCGGTGAGTTTGTCCATAATATCTTGAATAACATGCTGAGCTTTTTCGCTTATTTTTGTTCCGGCAACAGCTTGAGTTTTCACTTCTTTAAATGAAGAAGCGGCAAGAGCTTTTGCAACCGGTTCAAAAATACTTGTTCCGAAGTTCGTATTCAAAGAATGGATAAATGAAAAAAGAGCCATACGGTCTTTCCCCAAAAGCCGCGTATGAAAAGGCATTACATTCGGTTCCGGATTATAGTTTTTAAATTTATTACGCAGAGCTTGTTTTAAAATTGCGCTGATTTCGGCATGTTGAGTTTTTAAAAGAGCCATCTTATTTCTCCCTCATATGAAATATTGTTTCCGAATACGCTCCCTTATCTTTTTCAGTCCTGTTTAAAACCGGACGGTGATATTGATTGATAATTTTCATTCCGGCATTTTCTGCAATTACAGGGTACATGTTGAATTTATCATTCGCTACTAAAAAAACATGATAATCATCTTTTAAATACTTTTTTGCATTGTTGAGCACCGTGCTAATACCTTGTATATAACTTTCGCGGGCTTCTTTCCCCTTTCCTTTAAACAGAGGTCCTATTTCAAGTTCATCATTGCGGCTAAAGCCAAACAAATCATAAGCATAGGCATGTTGCTCGTGGTAATCAATCATACCAACATAGGGCGGGGATGAAAATATTCCGCTTATTTTATTTTTTGCTGCAAGTTCATAAAGCGATTTGTTAGCCGATTGGAGGGAATCAAAAATATTGACATTCCGTGAATCACCTGTAAGGCAATATTGAAACGTGTTTGTTTTCAGTGTAGAAAATTCCGCTAATCTTTTTACAGTATCCTTCGAATAAGTTTGCCACCACTTCAATATTGAAAAGAGAGGTTTACAAATTTTTCCATGCTTACTGCAATAATACGGAGCAATTACGGGCTCGTAAATAGTTGCTAAATCTGAATGAGTTGTTGCACGACAACTGCGTATTGTTCTACTCAAAATTACTTTTGCAATTGTTTTTAATTTATCATCATCTATTTTTTCTATGAGTTTAAAAACAAAGTCAATTTCATTGCGTATGTTTTGCATATACCATTTTTCTAAAAAAGAATTTGCTGATTTTTGTTTTAACTCAATGCTAAATTTTTTTACCAAAGATTCGTACTGAGGCAAAAATTCTATTTCTTTTTCCGCACCGTATTTTTTTTCATCTATTTCTTTTTTACGTACTTGTATTTTAAATTCCGGAGAGGGAAAATATTTTGCATTAAATGCCATCAAAGCATTGCTTAATTGTTCTTCAAATTCCGATATATTTGATTGCAAAACAAAATCTTGTAATTTATGTGTTATACGCGTTAATTCACTTTCCAATTCCAAGAGATTGTAGCTGTCAATTTTTGCGTTGGAAATCATTGCGTTAAAAGCGGAAACATCAATTCCAATTGAATGCATTCCCAATTCATTTGCTTGAATTAAAGTTGTACCGGAACCGCAAAAAGGATCAAGAATAATATCGTCTTGCTTAAAAAAAACTTCGGTTTTAAATGCATCTGTATGATTATCTAAAAAATATTCAACAAGCTGCGGAATAAATTTTCCTTTATACGGATGCAAGCGGTGAACATGTTTTGTTGTCTCTGCTTCTTTGTATTCTTCAAAGGAGAGTGCCCAGTTCACATCGTTTGACAGCGCATCTTGCCATGCCTGCTGCCTTTGCTTAGACAAAGATGCATAATAATCAATCACCTCCGCTTTGGAAACAGCAACACCGCCGTTCTGAGAAAATTTATTAATTCGACCGTATTGAATAAGATAACTTATATTTGAATTCGTTACCTTTTTTCCGGAAATGCGACTCGCCCAATGCCCTGCTTCGGGAATAGAAATGAGATCGGATCCGTTTTCATGTATAAATAATTCTTTTTGCATACGAGCGGCTCTTTTATAGAGTATACCACGAGCAAAATATTTTATCTATACACAATGGAGGTAAGAATAAGTAAGAGAGAAAAGCAGTCGGCACAAAAACTATCGCGCAGGAGCCCTATAAGCCCCCCGCTCACTCTTCGCTTTTTGCTTTGAACTCAACTTTTACCGAGGAGCTGCCGGCTGAGATGATGAGGCCTTTTTTTGCGTTTTCGGCGCCGAAGATGCCTTGGGCGTTTTTAACGGCGGCGCCGTTTATGGTAAAATCGGAATTGCCCTGCCCGTAGGTCAGCCGGTAATTTTCAGGCGTTCCGATATATTGTATTGCCGCTTTTACGCTGTTCATACAAATAACCGAGCTACGCAAAATCTTCGCATCATAGTGCAGGGTGCCTTCCGCCTGCGTTAAGGTTGAGGTTTTAAAAACGCAGTCTTTTATCTCGGCGTTCCCTTCGTTTACCATAAGCAGCGTCCACACCGCCTGTACAGACTCAATTTTTAAACTCGCATTGGTAACCCGAATTTGTGCGGAGGCAAGCAAAAGTTTTTTCGGCACCAGAATATGTAGTAATCCTTTTGCCGGATATATATCTCTGATGCGGAGTCTGTCCTGCACCTCTACGATTGAAAGCTTGGAGCTTTTTTCAAGTTTGGTGTAGCAGCGAATTGAATCCCCGTCATCGCCTTGAATAAACACATCAACATTTTTAACGCTGATATCTAAAATATTTGTTTTTTCTTTTGCAGTAATTATTTCTTCCGCATACAAACCGAAACCGAGAATAACGAACAATAGTACAAACAGTTTTTTTATCTTTACCATTTCCCACACGCTAATGATATACTCGTTCACCGAAAATCGATGTTCCCACCCGGACTTCAGTGCTTCCTTCTTCTATGGCTATTTCAAAATCGCCCGACATGCCCATTGAAAGAACCGCCATTTCCACATTCGGCAAAGCCAGCTTAATGCAATCCTCTTGTATGTTTTTCAAAAGCCGATAACAGGCGCGCACTTTTTCGGTGTCTGAAGAAAAAAGCCCGATGGTCATCAATCCCTTTATGCGCAGATCCGGAAAAGCGGAAACCTGCTTTATCAGCGAAAGTGCCTCTTCGGGAGCGCACCCCGATTTTGTTTCTTCGGCGGAGGTATTCACCTGAATTAAAACATCAATAGTTTTATCCTCAAACCGCAGCCGCCTCGCAAGTTTTTCCGCAAGGTCAAACCGGTCAACCGACTCAATGCAATCGGCATATTGAATTACATCCTTTATTTTATTGGTTTGCAAATGCCCGATAAAATGAGCCCGATGCGGCACCGCCGAAAGCGCCTCATACTTTTCCGCAAGCTCCTGAACCTTATTTTCTCCGATCAAAAGTTCGCCGCATTCAAAGGCTTGCAAAATCCAATCGGGCGCAATCGTTTTTGTCGCCATCAAAAGCTTCACCTCGGACGGGTCGCGCCCCGCTCTTGCGCAAGCCTCGGCAATCCGCCGCTTAACTTCCTCGATATTTTGCTGAATTACATTCATACCAAAAGTATCGTCTTTTTATCCGCTTTTTGCAAGTCCGATTCTAAAAATTTCCACCGCACATAAACCCGTAAATTCTTTGGGCGTGCCCCTCCGTGCGGCGCTTTCTTACAATAAACTTCAAACCGCCGCACTCCGGGTCGGCGTACTGCGGGCTCCGCTATCGCTTCGGCTGTTTTTGCGCTATTTTGAGCGCGCAAAAACGATCCGGCTCGCATTTTTGAAAAAATGCTTCGCCGCCCTCCGTATGCCTCACGCAGGTTTAGCCTTGTTCATGGCTGCAATCATGAACAGACATCCGGGGAGATTTCCACCGGGATGCTAAGCCTGCAAGTATCCGATTTTATTTTACTATAGATGTAATGAAAATACTGAAAACCGACTTTAAACATCGGTAAGGATATAAGATAATAAAGAAAAATCTTATTGATACGCTTTAGCTATCTAAAATTATAGCCAACTCTCGGACTTGAACCGAGTACCTGCACGTTACGAGGGTGCTGCTCTGCCGGGTGAGCTAAGTTGGCCTATGGGTTGACTATAACAAAAACCAAAAGACAAGTCAAGCATCACTCTCACGACAACACATGAAGAATATTGTAAAGCGTGAATGTATCTATTTCAATACCAACAAAGTTTACCAGGGACTTTATAAAAGTTTAGGTATCATGAAGCCCATATTGTACGCTGCAATTTTAACAACATTCCTGACGGAAAATTAGTCTGTCCGGAAAAGCGTTTAAAATAAAATCGCTGCCTCATCTCTTACAATTTAATTCGCTTATCACAATGGGATGCAAAGCCTTTCCTTACTGCAACGCATCAACAGATTAAGGGCTGCATAATCTTTAAAAAACACCCTATCGGCGCAATTTTATTGTAATTTGCTTATTTTCAGCATAAACACGCGCTATATTTACCTACATAAGAAGAAACTCACGTAAAAACATCCAAAACGGTTTCTCTACAAAACATTGCACCGCATAATGAGGTGCGTACGTTTCTTCTGTTTTACAACCTCTTTTCAGGTAAAAAATACCGTCGGCATCATGGCACTGGTGCCGCAAGACATGGAGGCAAGAAACTATTACTTAGGAGATACGAACAAAGATAGGCAGGGCAATCGAAAACTGAAAAACCTCAAAACAAGCAGGTTTTCAAAAGCACTAACCATAACCACATAATGATGAACATCCTACCCTTATAAGATAGACCCCTTATTCTTATAAGGGTAGTTGCCTTGCTCTGCGGGCAGACTGTCAGGGAGCGGGTTTTTGGCGTGCGGGCTTTGTGATTTGCTTGGCATCAGCGAGGTGTCAGCTTTGCTATGGTAAGTTTACTCACCGTTGTGTCGGTCTCTTTTAAAAAAGGATGGTTTTTGATCATTATTTGGAATCGACACTCCAAAAAGTGGTGTTCGCTCTTTAAGATATCAAAATTCTGCTTGCAGTTTTTCGGAGTTTTGTCTATAATGGGTAACTCTCATTAAGCCGATAAGGGAGCTTTATGCCGGATCTTTTAATCAGCGAAATTTTAATTTTACTTCTTCTCTTGCCGCCGCTTATTCGGCCTTTTTCAAAATATTGTAGGCAGATTGATGGAGTTCCTTTACTGCCTTTGCTTGCTTTTGTTCTTTGTGTTTTGATTTTTTTTGGACAGGGGGTGTCTCTTTCTTTTTTGCCGGTTGCAGGATTTGTTATTATTGTTCAGGCAAGTGAGGTTGTCCGTTTTTTTAAGTTGCTCCAAGATGTTCCAAACGGGTTTTATACTGTTCCCGAAATGCTGTTGAGAGTTTTCCTCTTGCTGCTGTTTGCTACGGTTGTTTATTTTGTTTTTTTGTTTGCGCCGGAATCTACGTATAAACCGTCTGTCTCTATCAATGAAACGGTGTTTTCTTTGCATGTAAATAATCAAAAAATACACGGAGGGGTTGTTTTAAGTTCTTCCCGTTCGGTAAAAGAAAAACCGAATGTGATTTTTTTGAGCGGCCTTGAAAACATGAAAAATCCTGCCGATACAGTTGCGCGTGTTCTTGCAGAAAAAGGTTATACGGTTTTTATTCCGGAAGTATTGGCGGACAGAAGTTTTTCTTTTTATATCAGACCGCCGCGTTTTTTTATCTATGCTTCTTTGTACCGATATTTCTTTTTAAAAAAGCCGATTGAACGAACGCAGGTTGCGGACAGTAAAAAAATAGCGGAGTGTGAAGATTTTTTGCGCTCACTTTCCGAGCTTACCCGGCAGAGCGGTAAAACATTTGTTTTTGCAGAAGGCGCGTATACACATGCGTTTCTTCAGTTTATGGAAAAAGAGCCCTCCTCTTTTGACGGTGCGTTTTTTCTTTTCCCGTCTGAGGAAGCCGCGAAAAACTTTTCAGGAAATGACTCATGGATAACAAAAATAAAAGGCGGAGATAAGGTAAATTTTTTTGACGTAAACCCTGCTGCGCCGTTTTGTTTTTTTTACAGCGATGATAAAACCGTCGGTTTCGGAGAGCTCGCGGCGGAAGATGTTCTGGCAGCGAAACTTCTGGGAACTGAAAGAGATATCGGCAGACAGCAACGGTTAGCACTTTCAGGGATTTTTGAAAAATGGCTGTATATACGAGGTAATTATGACATCAATTGAGTTGGATGCTTATTTTAACAAGCTTTTAAATATTCCCGCTTTTGATGCGGCAGATCCTTCGCAAAACGGGTTGCAAGTAGATAATAGCGGAAAGAATATTACCAAAGTTGCTTTTGCGGTAGATGCTTGTCTTGAAACTATTATGCAGGCCCGAGAGCGGGGGGCAGGCATGCTTTTTGTGCATCACGGGTTGTTTTGGGGAAGCGGTATAAAAATTACCGGTGCTCATTACCACAGGATAAAGACGCTGATGGACGGAGATTTAGCATTATACGCCGTTCATCTTCCGCTTGACGCTCACCCTGAATACGGCAATAATAGTGGGCTTGCAAAGAGACTGCAATTGCAAAATCTGCAGCCGTTCGGTGAATGGCGAGGAATGAAAATCGGTTTGCAAGGGCATATTGCTTCTGATTCCGGCAAAGGAATTGATATCGAGGAAGCTGTCAAAAGACTTTTTCCTTCGGGCGAAAAGCCTGCGCATGTTCTTCCTTTTGGAAAAAAAGAGCTTTGCACTGCGGGAATTATTTCAGGCGGGGCTGCAGATGAGATTGAACAGGCAATTGATTCCGGACTTGAGCTTTTTATTACCGGCGAAATTGAGCATGTAACATACCATACCGCATTGGAAAACCGTATTACGGTTATTGCGGGAGGGCATTATCAAACCGAAACGGTCGGAGTCGGGCTTGTTGCAAAAAAGCTTTCGGAAGACTTCGGTATTGAAACATTTTTTATAGACGTTCCGACAGGAATGTAATACTATATGCTAAGGATTTTATGATGAGCAAAATATTAAAAAATAAAGAGTTTTTTTTACCTTTATTGTTGACGGTCGTGGTTATAGTTCTGGATCAAATAACAAAAGCACTGGTTGTCGCAAAGATTCCTCCGTATGGTTTGGGTT
The DNA here is from genome assembly GCF_008153345.1 of Treponema phagedenis. Classification (NCBI taxonomy): domain Bacteria; kingdom Pseudomonadati; phylum Spirochaetota; class Spirochaetia; order Treponematales; family Treponemataceae; genus Treponema; species Treponema phagedenis. Next base: position 175,450 of record NZ_CP042818.1, read on the forward strand.
TTCAGCTTTTCGGTGATTTCTTCCGTATCGTGCATGTATATAATACGGGTGCGGCGTTCAGTTTGGGGCATGACCTTAATCCGCTCGCAAGCTTCCTTTTTTTACGAATCCTCCCGCTATTAATTATGATTGTTGTTGTTGTAATCTATTTTAAAACAAAATCTTTTTCTTACCCACAACGCTGGTTTATTGCAGGGATCATCGGTGGAGGATTTGGAAATCTAATCGATCGTTTTTTTAACTCAAAAGGAGTGGTTGATTTTATTGATGTGAAATTTTACGGTATATTCGGAATGCAACGATGGCCTACTTTTAATATTGCCGATTCAAGCATTGTTATTTGCGGTATTTTATTAATTATTTCTTTTATTATTCAAGAACGAAAAATGAAAAAAGAGGTCACCAATGAAAACTAAAAAACGAAATACAATATTGTTTATGATCATCAGTACAGTATTTAATATTTTGCTTTCTTTAGGGTGCATTTTCTTTTTTTGGGTGCTTATTATCCTCGCTGCAAAATTAATTAATCCAAAAATACTCGCCGCTCTTCCGATTGCTTTTATTGCGGGACTGGTGCTCTCGTTTATTTTGTACAGCAGGATCCTGCGCTGGGCAATAAAACGCTTTGACCTTGAATCAAAACTGGAGTCGCTTTTTAGTAAAAAGAAAAAGTGATTTTATACACGCATCGTTCTGTGATTAAGTTGCGGGTATATTAATTGAAGTATTAACAATAATACTTGCAGCATTCCCTCCTATGATAAACCGTTATGGATGACACCGGTTCCTCATGCAGAAAGATAGTTTAAAAAAGTACAATCCTTTCCAAGTGCTTTTTAAGTTTGTAGGGTACGTTTTTGTTACGGATTCTAAAATTAGAACGGGTAGGAATGTTCGCAGATTCATGCAGAAGCGCTTGTTTTAAAGCATGATCATTTTCAGGGGCCTTAAAAAAGCTTATCGATATTATTTTTATACGAATGGCAAAATAACACCCTTGCGCCGTGTCGAACTCTTTTTTATATAATTATCTTGGGATTCGTATTCAATGAATTAAAACTATTTGGAGATATCAAAAAACTCTGCACAAGAGTTAACTGCTGATTGCTTGAAAAAAGTATGCCGACTTTTAGTAGCCATCGGACATTTGGCGATTTAAGTCTTTTTGGCAAAGCTCTTGATATACTGCGGCTCTGTTTTTCAGCTCGTCTTTTACGTGTTGCGCAAAAGGCATATAGCGCCAAAAGATATTCCGCACTTCTTTGTCAAGTTTCTGGATGCCTTCACTTTCTTTGAGCATCCACAGAAGATAATCATTAATGAAATGTTCTTTGATATCTCCTTTTAGCTTTTGTGCTTGGACCCACTGGTAGTAATTACCGGTCAAGCCTTCTTCCATCCAATAGTATGATGCTTTTTCTTTTGCAACCTGCCAGCGTAAATCAGCAGTTGCGGTAAGAAGTGCTATTTTTATATTTTTCGGATACATAGGAATCCCGATTCTACCTCGGCTGGTAATGCGATTGTATCGATCAAAAGGTTCCCAGCAAAAACCGATATCGCCGTAAGAAGGTAATAAAATAACAAATGGAGGAATTCTGTTAAGCTGCTGTCTGTATTGCCTGCAATATGCTTCAGGATCAATACTTTCAATCCAACGCATAACATTCAGTACATTTTCTCTTGTTCCGATTTCATTTGATGAGGAGCGAAAGTATTCCCGTGTTAAAATAGGAAAGTGATTACCTTGCCTGCCGCAACTCATTTTTATCATCTGCCTGATTGTAGTAAATTCACTTTCCGCCCCGGAAACGTTTGCCGTGCCGTCGCCGGCAGTTTCAACTCTTTCTTTTAAGGTGCGGACATCCGCTTCCGCGGATTGATAGCTGGCAAGAAAGTTTTGCAGTTCTTTATCCAAGCCGGAAAGTTTTCGCAGCAGTTCGCTTAGTTCGGTAAAGCTTCTTTTTTGTCCTGCATTAAAGCCTTCTTTTACCCCGGGAATTCCCGGTATTGTTTCATGCGTAAACAAACCGTCTATTTTTTGCTTAATAGCATCTTCAGCACGCAATCTCTCGTCTGATTTTGCTCGCAAAAGACTTTCCGCACTCTGTAATTTTCCTTGCGCTTTGCTATATAGTTGCTGAAACCGTAGAGCATCATCACTTTTTTTAACTTTAACTTCGTCCGTACTTGATGGAGCTATTTTTGCCGCACCGATAGCACCGAACCATTCATCAAGATAATAAATCGGCTGATTATATGTATTCTCATCAATGACTTTAGCAAAAATATCTTTTTGCTCCGGCGTGAGTAATGTAGGCAAAAGCATGCCAAATCGTAAAGCGTATTTTTTTTCTTGTGAAGCTGTTCCCGATGCGGCTTTTAAAGCAATATGCGATATTAAATTCCAATATGCGGTAATTAGTTGTTGACGATATACTGATCTATCTTTAGGATCTTTTGTTGGTAAATATTTTGTTAACAACGCATGGATTCTCTGCCCGCGATCGGATTCTTCTGCAAGAACTTGTTTATAAAATTCCGCAGTATCAAAAAGCGTATGAGGTTTTTTGTTAGAAAATTCTTTAATTTCAGGGAAACCCGCTTCGGTAAGGTCTACCTCGCTTGCATCTCTGGCAGCCAATCCGGAAGCTTCTCTTGATTGAGAAAGCATGGGAATGTCATTTAAGCCTCCGGACATAACCGGGGGCACGTCATCAAGTAACGCAAGTAAATCAGGATCTAAATCAGCCATTTATGCTTTACCCCCTTTTTCGTTTTTGATGGAGGTGAGGGGAATTGAACCCCTGACCTCTTGCATGCCATGCAAGCGCTCTAGCCAACTGAGCTACACCCCCGTTGCTAAACAACGAGTGTAAGTATATCAAAAATATTAGATTAAGGTCAAGTATGGCATTTAATCATTTTAAAAGAAATACCGTATTTGTTCCTCGTAGGGCATATGGGGAAATTACAACAAAACGTTTTATTAAGAAAAAGAATTGTCCGTAAATTTATTACAGCAGGCTCTCTTGTTCTTGCTTTACATTATCGTCTTTTTCGTATACGTTAATGGGAGATTTAAATAAAGAGTCTTGGAATTCTTTTGCAACCTCTGCTCTTTATTTCGTGTTTCTCTATTTGTAAATAGAAGGGAGTCTTGTCATGAATAATCCATCCGAAAAATTTACAGCCTTATACGAAGTTATCAAACAACTGCGCGCCCCTGATGGCTGTCCTTGGGATCGGGAGCAGACGCCGCTTTCTTTGCGGAGCACCTTACTTGAAGAAACATACGAAGCTTTGGAAGCTATTGAAGAAACAGAAATAAAAAATCAATCCTCATTGCATGCGGCAGAAGAACTTGGGGATATTCTGTTAAATGTGGTAATGATTGCGTATATGTATGAGCAAAGAGAGGATTTTTCCGTAGCGGATATGTTGCAAGTTCTTACTGAAAAATTGATCCGACGACATCCGCATGTATTCGGACAAACAGCGGGATTCGCGGGGCCGACAGATAATGCAAAGCCGGTTACTGCGGATAAGGTACTTGACCAATGGGAAGAAATTAAGAAAACATTGGAAAACAAGCGGGAAGAATCTCTTTTAGATTCAATCCCCAAAAACTTTCCTCCCCTGCTGCGAGCTTTTAAATTGCAAAAAAAAGCATCAAAAAACGGTTTTGATTGGAATGATTATTCCGGAGCGTTTTCAAAATTTGAAGAAGAATGTGCCGAATTTAAAGAAAGTATAGAAGAAAATAATCAAAATCATATTGAAGAAGAATTTGGCGATGTCTTATTTTCCTTGGTAAACATAGCCCGCTTCTTAAAAATAGATCCTGCGGTTGCCTTAAGTCGATCTAATACAAAATTTGAATCTAGGTTTCGTTTTATTGAGAAGAAAATGAATGCGGAAAATTTAAAAATGACGGCAGAAAATTGTAAAATAATGGATAAATTCTGGGAAGAAGCAAAAACAAATACAAACGAATAGACAAAAATTATGCTGTCTTTAATAAAAATAAAAAAAAATTACTCGACAAAGGCTGAAAAATAAAGTAGTATAATATATATTAAAATAAAGCATATTTAATAGGAGTAAAACAGATGAAAACATTACACTGTGATATTTGCAAAAAAGAATTAGTAAATCCCATCAAAGGAAGAACTTATTGGCATATTCGTGAATTTGATCTTTGTGAAGACTGCAAAGATGGCATAGAATTTAAACTTCGCCATATTCTCCGAGATCATTCTCCTTTTTCTCAAGCATGGTATGAAAATGAATTTATCAACTTAATCGAAAAAGGAACAGTAGCAAAGCGTCCGTAATAAAAAAAAAGGCGATGACAATCATCGCCTTTCCCTAAAAAATCTTTAAATCCTTTAATTTTATGTAAAATCCTTGCTGCGATTTATTACCGATTTCTTAATATTTTTAAATGTTTGTTCAAGCAAATCAATAAAATATCTTTTTATATTCTTTTCATCCGATGCATATATCGATTTTTTATAAGGATTATCAGTAACCGCATCCATTACCTTGATGGGCTTAAAAGTAAAATTTCCCGAATTTGAAATACTGTACTCAAATTGGCAATAAAAAGGCTGCCCGTCCATGATAAATTTTACCTGCATGGTCGCAAAACTCAACACAGAATTTTCATCAATAATATAAAGATTGTTAAGATCTCCCGATTTGATACAGAGTTTGGTTACCTCCATAAGTTGTTTGCCTGAAAGACTTGTCGGAGAATTTAATCTTAACTCATACCCTTTCAGCCATCGATTTAATGTTATAACTGAAATCTCTTTTCGCGCAACACTATTTTCATAATCTTCATCATAAAATCCGCCGGTTTCGGAAAGCGAGAGTAAAATACAGGAAGAAGTTAAAGCTGCAAAGATAAAAATTACTAAGCCTATAAACACCGATAATTTTTTTACTTTCATTTAAACCGCCCTCACTATGATCTTTAACACAAGCTAAAATTTTAACTTTCAACCTCTGCGCTCTTAAATAAAATTCTTAAAAAGTATAATAGTTCAAAAAAGAAAAATCAAGAGCCGGAAAACTCATTTGTCTTTAATCTGTGATAATTTCACCCCTATAAGTTTTCAATGAATATTTCGCCCCTATATTTTACCGAGGTGAAATTATTGACTTGTTACACTAAACTGGAGGAATGAAATTATTTATGAGCATTGATCAAATTACACGAGGACATGTTATCGCCAACTGCCTAGAGGGGAGATGTACGGTACAACAAGCTGCGCTTCGATTAAACCTTTCACGAAGACGCGTACAGCAATTAAAAAAGGCGTTCAAAGAAAAGGGTGCAGTCGCAATGCTGCATGGCAACAGTCAGCGTCCCTCTGCAAAGAAGACCTCGAAAGAAATTGAGCAGCGATTACTTGCGCTGCGAAGCGATCCCGCATTGTCAAAAAGCAATTTTTTGCATTTTCATGAAATAGTAACTGGAGAATATCAATTGCAGCTGTCATATTCGACTCTGCGCCGTATTCTGTTATCACATGGAATTTGTTCACCAAAGAAAAGACGAACACGAAAGAAGGTGCATAAAACGCGCAATAGAAGAGCTTGCTTCGGAGAGCTGTTGCAAGTGGACGCAACCCCGTTTCCTTGGTTCGGCGGGAAAGAAAAATCCGCATTACATGCTTTTATTGATGATGCACGCGGAATGATTACCGGTCTTTATTTATGCAAAAACGAGTGCCTGCTCGGATATTTAGAAGTTCTGCGGCAGACACTCGAAAATTACGGACTCCCTGCCGCTCTTTATCCGGATAAGTGTAGCGTTTTTTTTGTTAATGCAAAAAAACAGTTATCCATTGAGGAGCAATTACAAGGAACCAAGGAACAAGTAACACAATTCGGCAAAATTATCAAGTACTTAGGAATCGATATGTTCCCGGCTCATTCATCACAAGCAAAAGGACGTGTTGAGCGATTATGGCAAACATTACAAAGCCGACTCCCTGTTGAATTTGCACGACGCCACATCACAACCATAGAGCAAGCAAATCAATTCTTAAAAGAGTATATCGGTATTTTCAACAAACAGTTTGGTGTTCCTGCCTGCGATTCATATTCAATGTTTGTACCGACACCAAAAACACTCGATCTTGATAAACTGTTGTCATCCGTTATTACGCGCAAACTTTCAAGCGGATCTACCATCTCAATCAAAAACCATTTGTTTAAAATTGAGCAGAATAAATTCGGCGCAGGCACAATGGTAAATGTATTGATTTCCCAAAAGCATGGTATACGCGCTTTAATACATGATGAATTCTATCCGATTGTACCGCTCGATGATATATACCGAACCGATACGGTTGGACGAACCGGAGACCTGCCTCAAGTAGTTATTGACTTGATTTATGAATTCTTACTTAAAGATGCAAAAGCAGGATAACTCGATGTGTACTGCCCCCCATTTTTTGGACACGAAAGTTATTTTTTTTAAGCAACCTGCGTTCTAAAATCAACAGGTGACTTCCAACCTAATTTTTTTTGAATTCTTTCATTGTTAAAGAATTCAATGTACTTACCTATAAGTTCTTCCATCTGTTTATAAGTGAGTAATCCATTTTTCAATGTATCATAATAACCACTTTCACATTTAATGGTTCCAAAAAAGTTTTCTATGCAGGCATTATCCCAACAGTTTCCACGCCGGCTCATGCTTTGTATCATCCCAAGTTCAGTCAGTTTTTCTCGGTACGCATGTGATGTATACGTTGCTCCTTGATCGCTATGTAGCAGGACTCCTTCAAGACTATATTTTTCGGCTCGGTGCGTAACGGTGTCAACAGCAAGTTGTGCATCCACATGCCGTGAACACGCATAGGCAACTATCTCTCGATTATATAAATCCAATATCGGACTTAAATATAACCAGCCGCCTTTTACTCTAAAATATGATATGTCCGTAACCAGCTTGCTTAAAAATGTCGTTGCGACAAACTCTCGGTTAAGAATATTTGACGGAAGATTTTTTCGTTCTTCCTTTTTCTGCTTGTAATACTCTTTTGGATGCTTTCGCCGGCGTATTTTTGCCTGTAATCCATACTTTTTCGCTATTCTCTCCACTCGCTTGTGGTTTATTGGCCTGTCCAGCATTACACTTAGAAGCTTGCTTTTTGGTTTAGCCCCAGCTGTTTGTTGGATTTTCTTCGGCAGCTTTTTAATCGCTTCACATATAATCATATCTTTCTCGTGCTTCGTTGTATTATCTTTATTGGAATAATACACACTTCGAGCGATACCGGTAATTTCACAAATCTTTTTCACCTGGAATTTCCTTTTGTGTAAATCCTTGGTTATATGCACTTGAATTTTTTTTTATCTTGTTGCTGCTTTTCAATTTCCTGTTCAAGTCTTTTCGCATACTCCATCCAGTAGGCGCAGGCGTGCTTGTAGTGATCAAGTTCTTTATCGCCGCTTGGTTTAAAAACTGCTAATTCTTTTTCCAAATCGATTTTCATAGTACTACCTCTCCTTCCGGCTAGTAGTATACCACGAATAACGTCTCGCGTCACACCATATTTTTTTGCTAATTTTTTGTACCCCAATGCGCCGCGTAGATACTCCGCTCTCACTTGTGCTTTGAATTGCTCATCATGCTGTTTTCTTTCCATTTGTTTTTCTCCTACTGCTCGTGTCCAACTTTTGGGGGGAGGTACACGCCGCTAGAGGGATGTAAATTTTAGCCCCTCCATGGACGGCAAAATCAGAACAATGCTTTATTAAAACTCATACTTTGAATTTTTCAATTTCGCTGTTAAGTGTAACAACTCTCTCTTTGTTTTGCTGGGTAATATTATTTATTTGCTGCAAGGATGAATTTATTGATTTTGTTGCCGTTGCAACTTCTTCCATAGCCGTTCTTAAGGCTTCAGTCATTTTTGAAAGCCCCTGCATCTCGTTCGAGATTTGCTCACTGCCGGTAAGTACTTCGTCTGAATTGTTTCGGACCTGATAAGTTAATTCAGCAACATCGGCAATTGAGTTAAGAACCTGTCTGTTTTCCCGTCCTTGTTCTTGCATAGTCTGCACAGCAGAGTCTTCCTGTCCCCATATTTTTTTAGAAAGAGAAAATATATCATTAAAAATGGTTTCCGAATTTTTAATGATTTGAGAAACATCGACTATTTGTGTTTTCAAATTCTTAAGCACACTGGAGATTGATTTGCTTTGCGTTGAAGACTCTTCGGCAAGTTTTCTGATTTCTCCGGCTACAACGGCAAAGCCGCGCTCGCTATCTCCTGCATGAGCGGTTTCAATTGCCGCATTCATAGAAAGAAGATTTGTTTGATCCGCAACACTTTGGATAATTGTACTTGCCTCTAAAAGTACGGCAGAGCTTTCATTGATTGTTTTCATCAATTCAGATACTTTTACGGTTGAATCCTTTGCTGCTTCCGAAGCGGTTTGAAGGCTTACTATATTCTTCATGTTTTCTTGTAAACTTGCCGTTGTGGATTCAACATTTGCAACCATTTTTTCAACTGCTAATCTTGTCTCCGCAATGTTTTTGCTTTGCGCTTCGATATTATCATTTAAACCTTGCATGGTGCGCACAATTGCTTCACTCGCAGCGGTAGTTTCTTCAACGCTTGTCGCCTGTGCGGTTGTCTGATGTTTCACGTTCTCGACTGTTAATGTAATTTGATTTATTGACACAGAACTTTCATTCATTTGCTCAGCAAGATTTTCGATAGCGGTACGTATTCCATCGGAATTGTCGCGTATAGAAAGCATTGCATTGCGAATTTTTGCAATTGTTTTATTAAATGCAAGCGCTACATCCGCCGCTTCGTCTTTTGTTTCAGGCGTAATCGAAACGGTTAAATCTCCGTCCTGTTCGGAAATATTATGCAATAAAAGAGCCGTTTTTTTCAGCGCTCGAGATATTCTTGCTGCCGCAAAAAAAGCGACAATTGTTCCGATAATTAAAAAAATAAGCAGAATTATAATACAATAAAAAAGCATTCTTCTGATCGGGGCAAAAATTTCATTATATGAAACGGCAATACCAATTGTCCAATCTGTTGTCTTCGAATGCGAAAAATACAAAAATCTTTTAACTCCGTCATAGTCGGTAACCAAAACATTACTCAATCTATCTTTAGAAGCACTTTTAAGAATATCCGTAATTTTATTTCCATCTTCCAGTTCCTTAATATTAGTAGTAATGAGCTTGCCTGTTTGTGAGTCAATTTTTGCATGATACTTTTCATTCGGATGTGAAAGCAGATTACCGGCATCATCTATTAAAAAAACATACCCGTTCATTTCCAATTGAAAATCATCTAAAATGGCAAAGAACGCATCTAATAAAATATCATCATTGAAAACACCGTTCATGCCGTTTTTCATTTTAAATTTTTTAGCAATTCCCATTGCAACATAGGTTCCGTCATCACTAACACTTGCATACGGTTCGGTAATAAAAAAGCCGTCAGCTTTCTCCGCTCCCGTGTACCAAGGCCGATTTGTCGCAATAAAATCCGCAGGCGCTTTCCATGCGCGGGCGTTGGCAAATAACTCATTTTCAAAGGCAAGACAAAAATCATTTTCCGGATATTCTTTTCGTAGGTATACAAGATATGAGGTAAGATCTTCATACGTGTATAAATCAAATTCTACCATCAGTTTAATTATGAGATCTATTTGTGTGAGAATTTCGCTAAACCTTGAATCAATTTGTAAAGTTAAATTGTTTGCACTTAGGGCGTTACTCGCATTAATATTCTTTTCCAAATTCCTTGTTGAAATAATTAAAATATTTGCACCGATAACGGTAGCACAAAGAAAGCAAACGATAGTTGTTGTTAAAATAATTTTTTTTTGAATAGTCACAGGTCAGTCCTCCTTTTAAAAATATTTAAACCCATTATATATTTTCAAAATTATGAGGAGTTGATAAATGCTCTAAATATATAATGGTAGAGCAAGGTGTTCATATAATCATTATAGTTAAGAAAGTATTAAAGCTCTAAAATGATAATATGGGCGTACCAAATTTTTAAAATTAGTGCAATGAGTACAAATGCTGTTTTTTAAAAAGAGTCCGACACGACGGTTTGGTTTTGACGTCCTTGTCAAAACCAAACCTATGAGTTTGAAAACTCCTGTTTATATAGCTGTGGTAGTTTTCAAACTCAATTCTGCTTGGAACCACGGGCGTCCATGCCCGTTCTGATTTTGCCGTCCATGGCGGTGCTGAGTTTTTGCCGTCCGTGGCGGTGCTGAGTTTTTGCCGTCCGTGGCAAAACCAAACCTGCGAGTTTTAAAGCTTTGCAAATTACCTTGCTTTAAAACGTCACTTCTGCGTGGAACCACGGGCGTCCATGCCCGTTCTGAGTTTTGACAAGGGTGGGTAATTTACCATAGGGCGAAGTTTTGAAAATTTACTGTAACTTCGTCAACGAGTTTTAAAGCTTCAATTTTATAATTTTATGTTGATGCTTTAAAACATCGTTTGGAATTTAATAAGTGCGGGCAATTTACCATAGTAATGCTGAATCTGTGAGCTGTTATGGTTAATACTCCAATTACTAGCAGCAATTTAATTAAAAAACGTTATACTAGTTTTTTATACAATACCCTTCATCGGTTTCTGCCACAAAACCTTCGTCAATGAGAGCGGAAAGGGCGGTTTCAAAGTGAGTGAGTTCTATATCGATGGTTGCAGACAGTTCCGACTTGGCTGCGGGTTTTTCAAAGTTCTGCAAGCTGCGTAAAATTGCGCCGCGCATTTGGCGCACCGAGCCTTCAAATTTTGATTGTTTAGTATAATGCTTACTTCGACGGTTCGGGTTTTTTATTCGTTTTTTTAATTCCGCCCCATAATCCATCAGCGCATAGTACCAAAGACGGGGGTTTTCAGTGTACAAGACATCGGTAATGAGTTTGAATATTTCAGTATCGTGGACTTTTTCTTTATCAGGGAAGAAAAAAAACAAAAAAACCGAGCGGATATTTGTTTCGATCAAAGCCAAAGCGTTGTTATAAGCAAAAACTGAAATTGCGGCAGCCGTATACGACCCAATTCCGGGAAGTTTTTGCAAATCTTGAGGATTTGCAGGAACCTTTCCTTGATACTCGGAAACAATTTTTTTTGCCGCTTCATGCAAAAAACGCGCGCGTCTATTATAACCGAGCCCGCTCCACATTGTGAGTACCGACATAAAATCGGCATCGGCAAGATCTTTTACTGTAGGGAAACGCTCAAGCCAGCCAAGATATTTCGGAACAACCCGCTCTGTTTGTGTTTGTTGGAGCATAAACTCGGAAACCATGATCTCATACGGATCGGCTGTCTCTCTCCATGGAAAATTTCTTCCGTGTGCTTTATAGTAATTGATGATACGTTTTTGGAAATCTTCAATTTGCTTGGACGAAAGAGTCATTTTATGCGGTTTTTACAATTAAATTTTTACTAAGCAAACAGGAAATAATTAATTCAACTATTTCTTCGGGAGATTTTTTTTCGGTATCAATAATTAAATCTGCAAACTGATAATTGCTGTTATCGATATTGTATAACATTTTGTATCGGCGAGTATCTTCTTTATCGCGCATGGCGGTAAAAGCTTTGATTTCCGAAAGTTCTCCGCCGTCTCTTTTTTGTACGCGTTTGGCACGCTCCTCCTCCGACGCAAAAAGATATACTTTTAGGTCTGCCTCTTTTAAAAGCCAAATCGCAAGACGGGAACCCAATACGCACGAAGATTTTTGCGCAAGCTCAACCTGTTTGGTGTCCACTTTTTTATCATACGAGAAATCGGTTTTTGCCCGTTGAATTATTTCGGTAAAAGGAATGTTTAACTCTTTTGCAATATTTTTAAAAGTATAGTTAATACAGGGCAAACGGAGTTTTTCCGCAAGCAGACCGGATACGGTTGTATTTCCACAGCCCGATGCGCCTGAAATTGCAATTCGTAATATTTTGTCCTGAGGTACGCGATAATCTTCTTTCATTTATTTCTCCGAATTATGATGCAATTAAATAGAGTTTTAATACCTATTGGGGAAGTGCTTCATTCTAAATTTCTTGCCTGCTCTCGAATATTTTCCAGCGCATCTTTTACATTTACCACTGCCTGTGCAATTTCAATGAGCTGGTTTTTTGAGCCTATAGTGTTTATTTCCCGGTTTATTTCCTGACAAATAAAATCAATTTTTTTGCCTGAAGTTTTGTTCGTTTCCAACTCTTTTTTTAAAGCGGCAACATGAGCTTTCAGCCTAACAACTTCTTCGTTGATCGTGTATTTAATAAGAAGAGCCGCTACTTCCTGCAATACGCGCTGTTCATCAAACTGACTGTTTGTAAGCTCTGTAAATTTATCCTGCAGGTTTTTAGTAAATATTGCTTCCATTTGAGCGGAAAAACGGTCGATCTCTTCTATAGAATATTCAATTTTTTGCAGCATATTCAGGATATCTTTTGCAAGAGCCGCTCCTTCGGTATGCCGAAATGAATCATAGCGTTCAAGAAGCGTATCTAATATGGGAGGCAGTTTACTCTCCCAAATTTCGGCATTAAACACCCTGTCAATTTGCAAAACTCCTTCTTGCTTAATAATAAGCGAAAGACTTATTTCATCCTGCAAATTAATTGTATCGGCAATAGTTTTAACCGCATCATAATATGCCTTTGCCATTTGCGGGTTTGCACTCACATTCATATTAATGTTCGCATTTTTTATACGAAAATTAAGTTCAACCTTGCCACGCAAAATTTGCTTTGTGCAGTGAGCTCTGATTAAAGACTCAAAACGGGTCATCCAAAAAGGGAGATTTATATTTAAATCTAAAAATCGGGAATTATAACTTTTAATCTCACAAGCAATTTCAAAATTATCAATGGTTGTCTCTAAATTTGCATAACCAGTCATGCTTTTCATGATTATTCGTTGCGCCTCTACTTTGAAAATTTTTCATAAAGAGTTCTACCGAGTTTCCAGTTATCGCCTGCACCCATTGTGATAAAAAGATCTCCCGATTGTAATTCTTTCTCTAAAAACGATTCCGCATCCATAACTTCTTCATAATAGTAGGTTTTTCGACAAGATTTTTTAGTAAGTTCAAACAATTGCCTGCCGGTAACTTCTCCATGATACACTTCCCGCGCAGAAGCATAAATTTTGTGTAAAATTATTTCATCTGCAGAGGAAAAGGCTTGAGAAAATTCATTTAAGAGAGCGGCGGTTCTTGAATACGTGTGAGACATAAAATCTACAATAATACGTCGATTAGGATAAAATTCCTTTAAGCCTTTAAGCGTTGTTTTTATTGCGGTAGGATGATGCGCATAATCATCCATAAATAAAATACCTTTTGCTTCTCCGACAATTTCACTCCTGCGTTTTGCACCTTTAAAAGAAGCCAGGGCTTTGCGAATTATGGTGATATCGTTGATGGTTGTCTCTTTTCGTTCAAGCTTTACTAAACTTAATACAAGCGCAATGGCAGCGGCAGCATTAAGCACATTATGATGCCCCGGAACAGTAAGATAAAACTCTCCGGCAAAACCTTTTAAAGAAAAATAAAGCTTTTCATCGCGAACTCCGTGTATTTTAACACCGAACTCACTTGAAACGCTTTCCCCGTATGGGATATAGATTAAATCGGGTCTGCTGGAAAAGGCAAGATTTATTGCTTCTTTTGCTCCCGGATCATCCGCACAATAAAAAATCTCGCTAAATTGCGGAAGCCTATCGATGTATTGTAAAAATGCCGCAAGAATATCTTCATATTGAGGATAAAAATCCTGATGGTCGCTTTCTACACTGGTCAATACAATTTTTTTAGGATAAAAGTTAAGAAAATGTTTTTTATATTCGCAAGTTTCGGCAATGAAAAATGAATCTCCGTGAATCATTGTGCACGAATTACCGAAGTTTGCAATCATACTCCCTGCTAAAACAGAAGCATCAAGGTCTAAAGCTTTTACGAGTGTGCCAACGATGCCCGTTGTGGTTGTTTTACCGTGAACGCCAGCAATACCGCAGGAATAGCTATGCCGAGAAAAATCTCCGAGCGCTTTCGGATACGAAAGTGTAGGCAAAGAGCGCATAAACGCTTCATGCAATTCTTCATTTTCTTCAGGCGTGTATGCCGCAGAATAAATAACCAACTGGGTATCGGGAGGAATATTCTTTGCAGAAAAAGGAGCGGTAACCGCTATCTGCAAATGCTTTAGCACCTCGTCCGTATAAAATTCATCCGCCACATCACTGCCGGTAATCACTGCCCCGCGGGAAACTAAAAGCTCCGCCAAGGCAGACATCCCCGTACCCTTAATCCCAATCATATGTATTTTAAACCCGTTTACATCGGCAGGTAATCCGCTTTGTTTCATAACTCATCATAATCTAATTTATGCTTTTTAGCAAGCATGAGGTTTTTCTGCACAAACTGCACTGCTCTTAATACGAAATATAGGCAGACCTAAGAACTGCCCACAAGCCCTTACAATAACCATTAGTACAGCGTTTTTTTTAATACATTTTACAAAAAAGAGTCCGACACAACGCAACGGTGAGCAATTTACCATAGTAATGCTGAATCTGCAAGCCGTTATGGTTAACACTCTAATTACTAACAGAAACTTAATTACAAAACATTATATTAGTATGGTACGTTTACTCGCCCTTTCTCAACTCAAAACTCGTAGGCGAACCATAGGCAGAAATTCTAAAGGATCGCCCTTGTTTCAGGGTTGAAATGAATTGTTTTTATACGTTGAATTATTCTTGTTTTTAATATATGATATTGCTAACGGCTTTCGGTATTTGGACTTTTCGCCGGCGGTGTTTTTTGCGGCGTAATGGGTTGGAAGTCACCTGTTGATTTTAGAACGCAGGTTGCTTAAAAAAATAACTTTCATGTCCAAAAAATGGGGGGCAGTACATAAGGCCTAAAAAGCTCTGCGCCAGCAGCAACTGAAAACAGGCAGGTTAAGGGCTGCCGAAGCCCTTAATGCGAAGCATAAACCGGCGGGGTCTAAGGGCTCTGCCCAAGCCCTTACAATAAACATAAGTATGGTAAATTACTCACCGTTGCGCCGTGTCGGGCTCGTTTTTAATGAAAAATTGAATGTCCGCCCCTTATTCACACATATTTCGCTTGTTTATATCTTTTTGAAAACTTGGTATACTTGGTGCGATGAAACAGTTTGAGCTTATTTCGGATTATGCGCCTTCGGGGGATCAGCCGGAGGCTATTCGGCAGTTGGCGGACGGTGTGCTTGCGGGGGATCGATTTCAGACGTTGAAGGGCGTAACCGGCTCGGGGAAGACGTTTACGATGGCGAATATTATTCAAGCGGTGCAAAAGCCGACGCTGATTATCAGTCACAACAAGACGCTGGCAGCGCAGTTGTACCGCGAGTTTAAGGGCTTTTTTCCGCATAATGCGGTTGAGTATTTTGTTTCGTATTACGATTATTATCAGCCGGAAGCGTATGTGCCCGCCCGCGACCTCTATATTGAAAAGGATGCTTCGATCAATGATGAGATTGACCGTCTGCGTTTGTCCGCTACGTTCAGTTTAATGGAACGCAGGGATGTGATTGTTGTTTCAACCGTGTCCTGTATTTACGGTTTGGGTTTGCCTGAATCGTGGCGCGATTTGCGCATTACGATTGAGAAGGGGCAAACGGTCGATATGGAGAATTTAAAGCGGCAATTAGTTTCGTTGCAGTACGAGCGGAATGATGCGGTTTTGGAGCGCGGCCGGTTCAGGCTGAAAGGCGATGTGCTTGAGGTTTTTCCCGCTTATATGGAAGAAGCTTACCGAATAGAATTTGACTGGGAAGAGATTGTGCGTATCCGCCGTTTTCATCCGATAAGCGGAGAAATCAGTACAGAGTTTGAAGAGCTTTCGATTTATCCTGCAAAGCATTTTGTTTTAAAGGAGGATGCAATTCCGACTGCGCTGGTTCGTATCCGGAAGGAGCTTGACGATCGGCTTGCCGTGCTGCGGGCGCAAAATAAACTTTTGGAAGCGGAGCGGCTTAAAACCAGAACCGAGTACGATATTGAAATGCTTTCGGAGATGGGCTATTGCCCCGGAATAGAAAATTATTCCGCACCGATTGCAAACAGAAAACCGGGTGAGCCGCCTGCCACACTCTTTCATTATTTCCCGAAGGATTTTCTTCTTTTTATGGATGAAAGCCACGTAACTTTTCCACAAGTGGGCGCAATGTACGAAGGCGACCGTTCACGAAAACAAAATCTGGTAGATTTCGGCTTCCGTCTTCCTTGTGCGCTTGACAATCGCCCGCTTAAAATAAATGAGTTTGAAAGTATGCTTAATCAGGCGATCTTTGTTTCGGCAACACCGGGTCCAAAAGAAATACAATACTCAACGCGCATTGTCGAACAGCTTATCCGCCCGACCGGATTACTTGACCCGATATTGGAAGTGCATAAGTCGGAAGGGCAAATGGAAGATATCTACCGCGAAATACAAAAACGCATTGTCGTCGGAGAGCGCAGCCTTATTTTAACACTTACCAAAAAAATGGCGGAAGACCTTACCGACTATCTTTTAGGGCTCGGGCTCAAAGTAAAATATATTCACTCCGAGATAGAAACCATTGAGCGTGTTGAAATCCTCAAAGGTTTGCGCGCGGGCGAATTTGATGTGCTTATCGGGATTAACCTTTTGCGGGAAGGAATTGACCTGCCCGAAGTTTCTTTTATCGGAATCCTCGATGCGGATAAAATCGGCTTTTTGCGCTCCACAACCAGCTTAATCCAGATTGTCGGGCGCGCCGCCAGAAACGAAAACGGCAAGGTTATCATGTACGCAGACCGCATCAGCGATGCCATGCGCGAAACCATCACGGAAACGGAACGCCGCCGCAGCATTCAACAGGCATACAACGCTGCGCACGGCATTACGCCGAAAACCATTAAAAAAGCAATTGAAGACATCCTTGTTCGCGAAAACGAGCTTAAAAAAGAAGCTGCCCAAGCAGAAACCGAACCGCTGATCAACAGCTTTAATCTGCTTGTCCCCGCCGACCGGAAAAAGCTTATCAAAAAACTTGAACAGCAAATGTCCGCCTTTGCCGACGAACTCCGCTTTGAAGAAGCCGCCGCCGTCCGCGACAAAATAGAAGAAATAAAACGCCTCAGCACCTAAAACCGCCGGTTGCTTTAAATTCCTGTCCGACTGCAGTAAGAGAATATTTTATAAATGAGTTTGAAAACTCCTGTTTATAAAAAGAGCCCGACACGGCGCAACGGTGAGCAAACTTACCATAGGGCGAAGTTTTGAAAATTTACTGTAACTTCGCCAACGAGTTTAAAAGTGGAAGGATATAATAAACGTACAGTCAAAAAAGCCCCTAAGGTATATAATAGGGAATAGTAGGAGGATACTATGCGACGTTATAGTCAAGAATTTAAACAGCAGGCATTACAACTGTCTGATGAAATCGGCACAAAAGAAGCGGCGAAGAATCTCGGTATTTCATACGGGACGCTGACCGATTGGCGAAAAACGAAAAATCGCTATAAAGCAAGCGACGGAGCTGCAACGGCAAAAGCTATCGTTTTGGATGAGCGAGAGAGACAGCTCCAACGCGAAATCAAAGAGCTCAAAGAAGCCAACGAAATCTTGCAAGGCGCACTCGCTTTTTTCGTGAAGGGCTGGAAGAAGTGAAAAAAAGCACTATCTTTGCATATATTTTTTACACGTATGAAAATGCCGACGGCAAAAAAAGCCATCCGGTTTTGTCGATATGCAAAGCGTTAGGCGTCAGCGAAAGAGGCTATTACAAATGGAAACAAAATCGTAATAAACCGAAACGCTGGCAGCTTCTTCTGGCCGAAATACATAAGATTATCGAGGAAGATTATTACAATGATAATTATGGCGTTGTGCGAATGGTGAGCGCTCTTAAGCAGCGAGGCAATCCCAAGTCGTATGCGACGGTACGAAATGCCATGAAAAAGGGAAATCTCCTGCATGAAAGCCGCAGAAGTCCTGACGGACTTACCAAAGCGGATAAAAAAGCGCAACGACCTGAAAATTTAGTAAAGCGAAACTTTTATGCATCAGAACCGGATACACTCTACTTCACGGACATAACAGAAGTTCCCTGCGCTGACGGAAAATTATACATCTGTCCGATGTTCGATGCCTGTGGCGGAGAGATTGTCTCGCTTGCGATGGATAGTAATATGAAAAAAGAGTTGTGCATACGAGCACTAACCGAAGCGTTTGAAATGAGGCAGCCTGGAGCCGGAGTCATAGTTCACAGTGATGCCGGAAGCCAATTTACAAGCATAGCGTATAAACAAACGCTTGGAAAATTCAAAGCTATCCAAAGCATGAGTGATGTTGGAAAATGTTATGACAATGCGCGCATGGAAAGTTTTTTTGCAACACTAAAGAAAGAACTTTTATATAGAATCGATACAACAAAGATGATGCGGGAACAAGTGAAAACGCTTGTATGGCAATACACCATGGTCTATTACAACCGGAAAAGAATCAGTACGGTTAATGAGGATGGCTTACCGCCGACATTGTATCGGCTGAAAGTCACAAAGAAAAAGAATGTAGTGGCTTGAACATACATTTAGGGGATAAAAATACTGAACTGATATGTCAATAACCAGTGAATATTTCACCCCTAAAGGGGGTTAATTTTGCAATGAAAATTGCACCCCTTAACACATTGTACTGCCCCCCATTTTTTGGACACGAAAGTTATTTTTTTTTAAGCAACCTGCGTTCTAAAATCAACAGGTGACTTCCAACCTAATTTTTTTTGAATTCTTTCATTGTTAAAGAATTCAATGTACTTACCTATAAGTTCTTCCATCTGTTTATAAGTGAGTAATCCATTTTTCAATGTATCATAATAACCACTTTCACATTTAATGGTTCCAAAAAAGTTTTCTATGCAGGCATTATCCCAACAGTTTCCACGCCGGCTCATACTTTGTATCATCCCAAGCTCAGTCAGTTTTTCTCGGTACGCATGTGATGTATACGTTGCTCCTTGATCGCTATGTAGCAGGACTCCTTCAAGACTATATTTTTCGGCTCGGTGCGTAACGGTGTCAACAGCAAGTTGTGCATCCACATGCCGTGAACACGCATAGGCAACTATCTCTCGATTATATAAATCCAATATCGGACTTAAATATAACCAGCCGCCTTTTACTCTAAAATATGATATGTCCGTAACCAGCTTGCTTAAAAATGTCGTTGCGACAAACTCTCGGTTAAGAATATTTGACGGAAGATTTTTTCGTTCTTCCTTTTTCTGCTTGTAATACTCTTTTGGATGCTTTCGCCGGCGTATTTTTGCCTGTAATCCATACTTTTTCGCTATTCTCTCCACTCGCTTGTGGTTTATTGGCCTGTCCAGCATTACACTTAGAAGCTTGCTTTTTGGTTTCGCTCCAGCTGTTTGTTGGATTTTCTTCGGCAGCTTTTTAATCACTTCACATATAATCATATCTTTCTCGTGCTTCGTTGTATTATCTTTATTGGAATAATACACACTTCGAGCGATACCGGTAATTTCACAAATCTTTTTCACCTGGAATTTCCTTTTGTGTAAATCCTTGGTTATATGCACTTGAATTTTTTTTTATCTTGTTGCTGCTTTTCAATTTCCTGTTCAAGTCTTTTCGCATACTCCATCCAGTAAGCGCAGGCGTGCTTGTAGTGATCAAGTTCTTTATCGCCGCTTGGTTTAAAAACTGCTAATTCTTTTTCCAAATCGATTTTCATAGTACTACCTCTCCTTCCGGCTAGTAGTATACCACGAATAACGTCTCGCGTCACACCATATTTTTTTGCTAATTTTTTGTACCCCAATGCGCCGCGTAGATACTCCGCTCTCACTTGTGCTTTGAATTGCTCATCATGCTGTTTTCTTTCCATTTGTTTTTCTCCTACTGCTCGTGTCCAACTTTTGGGGGGAGGTACATTCGGCATTTATAAATTGTTTGTACCGATTTTCGGCAGTTTACTTTCAATTATTATATTGGGTGAAGAATTTACCCTTCGGCTATTAATCGGAATGGTGTTTGTAATAGTGGGCTCCTACATATTAAATATGAAAAAGAAGCTCGGCAAAACTTGAAAAGACTTTTTCAGACTGTTGTTGGAACCTGAATTGCCAGGTTAGCTGGAAGAGATGCACATAACCCATAAAAACTTCTATCGGTGTTTTGTATCCAAAGGATTTCCGAGGGATGCTGCTTCTGTAATTGGTTAGTGCAGCGTTTTCTAATTAAGTTTCGTTATAAAAATCGGAGTATCAACAATAAGGACTTGCGGATTTAAGCATTCCTATGGCAAACTTCCACAGATGTCAAAAACAGGACAAAGGTAACCGATGTTTAAAAGTATCAATACAAAATTGTAAAATTGGAGCTTTAAAACTCGCAGGCACTCGTTTTTGCATAAATAAAGACCGGTAATCATTCCGCGTGCATCATCAATAAAAGCATGTAATGCGGATTTTTCTTTCCCGCCGAACCAAGGAAACGGGGTTGCGTCCACTTGCAACAGCTCTCCGAAGCAAGCTCTTCTATTGCGCGTTTTATGCACCTTCTTTCGTGTTCGTCTTTTCTTTGGTGAATAAATTCCATGTGATAACAGAATACGGCGCAGAGTCGAATATGACAGCTGCAATTGATATTCTTCAGTTACTATTTCATGAAAATGCAAAAAATTGCTTTTTGACAATGCGGGATCGCTTCGCAGCGCAAGTAATCGCTGCTCAATTTCTTTCGAGGTCTTCTTTGCAGAGGGACGCTGACTGTTGCCATGCAGCATTGCTGCTAAACCCTTTTCTTTGAACGCCTTTTTTAATTGCTGTACGCGTCTTCGTGAAAGGTTTAATCGAAGCGCAGCTTGTTGTACCGTACATCGCCCCTCTAAGCAGTTGGCGATAACATGTCCTCGTGTAATTTGATCAATGCTCATAAATAATTTCATTCCTCCAGTGTAATGTAATAAGTCAATAATTTCACCTCGGTAAAATATAGGGGCGAAATATTCATTGAAAACTTATAGGGGTGAAATTATCACAGATTAAAGACAATATCGCTTTCTCTTCTTGACAAAATTTATACTCTTGTGTATTATACTGCTCTATTGCGGATGTCGTATAACGGCTATTACCCCAGCCTTCCAAGCTGGAGACGTGGGTTCGACTCCCATCATCCGCTTATCTAATAAAACGAACAACAACCCATCTTTTTTTTAAATTTTGAACAATCACTATTTCTATTCTCTCGTGTAGCGTTTTGTAATTAACTTCCTGTTATAAAAATCGGAGTATCAACAATAAGGGGCTGCGAATTTCAGCATCACTATGGTAAGTTTACTCACCCTTGCGCCATGTCAAGCTCCTTTTTATAACAGGAAGCTTTAAAACTCATAGGTTTAGTTTTTGCCACGGACGGGCAAAACTCAGAACCGCCACAGATGGCGGTGGTTCCACGCAGAAACGATGTTTTAAAGCAAGGCAGCTTACAAAGCTTTAAAATAGTGTACCTCCCCCCAAAAGTTGGACACGAGCAGTAGGAGAAAAACAAATGGAAAGAAAACAGCATGATGAGCAATTCAAAGCACAAGTGAGAGCGGAGTATCTACGCGGCGCATTGGGGTACAAAAAATTAGCAAAAAAATATGGTGTGACGCGAGACGTTATTCGTGGTATACTACTAGCCGGAAGGAGAGGTAGTACTATGAAAATCGATTTGGAAAAAGAATTAGCAGTTTTTAAACCAAGCGGCGATAAAGAACTTGATCACTACAAGCACGCCTGCGCTTACTGGATGGAGTATGCGAAAAGACTTGAACAGGAAATTGAAAAGCAGCAACAAGATAAAAAAAAATTCAAGTGCATATAACCAAGGATTTACACAAAAGGAAATTCCAGGTGAAAAAGATTTGTGAAATTACCGGTATCGCTCGAAGTGTGTATTATTCCAATAAAGATAATACAACGAAGCACGAGAAAGATATGATTATATGTGAAGTGATTAAAAAGCTGCCGAAGAAAATCCAACAAACAGCTGGAGCGAAACCAAAAAGCAAGCTTCTAAGTGTAATGCTGGACAGGCCAATAAACCACAAGCGAGTGGAGAGAATAGCGAAAAAGTATGGATTACAGGCAAAAATACGCCGGCGAAAGCATCCAAAAGAGTATTACAAGCAGAAAAAGGAAGAACGAAAAAATCTTCCGTCAAATATTCTTAACCGAGAGTTTGTCGCAACGACATTTTTAAGCAAGCTGGTTACGGACATATCATATTTTAGAGTAAAAGGCGGCTGGTTATATTTAAGTCCGATATTGGATTTATATAATCGAGAGATAGTTGCCTATGCGTGTTCACGGCATGTGGATGCACAACTTGCTGTTGACACCGTTACGCACCGAGCCGAAAAATATAGTCTTGAAGGAGTCCTGCTACATAGCGATCAAGGAGCAACGTATACATCACATGCGTACCGAGAAAAACTGACTGAGCTTGGGATGATACAAAGTATGAGCCGGCGTGGAAACTGTTGGGATAATGCCTGCATAGAAAACTTTTTTGGAACCATTAAATGTGAAAGTGGTTATTATGATACATTGAAAAATGGATTACTCACTTATAAACAGATGGAAGAACTTATAGGTAAGTACATTGAATTCTTTAACAATGAAAGAATTCAAAAAAAATTAGGTTGGAAGTCACCTGTTGATTTTAGAACGCAGGTTGCTTAAAAAAAAATAACTTTCGTGTCCAAAAAATGGGGGGCAGTACATTTAGCAGCCACGACAAGAGCATGAAGAAAAAAGCTCTGCATTTAAGTGTTATAGTTTGAATTTTTATCCGGATTTGCATTTTTGATAAAATGCCTTGCAGCTCTCCGTCCGGCTAACGTAATTTGCTGTTGTAACTCAAACACACTTCATCCTTTCTATGCTGATTGTT
Source organism: Treponema phagedenis (assembly GCF_008153345.1). Taxonomy (NCBI): domain Bacteria; kingdom Pseudomonadati; phylum Spirochaetota; class Spirochaetia; order Treponematales; family Treponemataceae; genus Treponema; species Treponema phagedenis. Next base: position 198,465 of record NZ_CP042818.1, read on the forward strand.
CTTCGCACATACCCTGTCGACTGCATTATTTTTCAACGCAAATAAGATCATTTTACCAGTATAACGTTTTTTAATAAGTCGATTCGTTTTTTAATACATCTTACCTAAACGTAAAAAATTTTATAAAAAGAGCCCGACACTACGGTTTAGTTTTTGACGTCCTTGTCAAAAACTAAACCACGAGTTTTAAAGCTTTGCAAACTACTCTGCTTTAAAACATCGTTTCTGCGTGGAACCACGGGCGTCCATGCCCGTTCTGATTTTGCCGTTCGTGGCAAAATTATACCTATGAGTTTGAAAACTCCGAGTACGCTGTGGTAGTTTTCAAACTCATTTCTGTTTGGAACCACCGCCGTCCGTGGCGGTTCTGATTGCAGGTTTTAATATTCTTGTTTACAGTGGCTGCAAGCTTAAAACCATATTTATTAACGGCGGTAGTTTTTAAACTCCCTTCTTTCTTTTCACTTTTACACAATTATACGGACTTTATCCTTTTGTATTGCTAATTGTCGTATACAAAATCCAAGTTAATCAGAGCGCGTTGCATTAATATAAAAATCTGAATTTATTTCTCTATTTTCTTTTATTTTAAAATATGATACCATATTTTTTATGGATTATTATGCGCTTCAGGTACAAACCGGTAAAGAAGCTTTTTTTATCTCTTCGGTAAATGCCGGAGATAAAGAAACTTCCGAGCGATGGCAGGTTTATTTTCCGCAGAGAACTTTGAATATCCGAAAAAAAGGAGTTTTTTTAAAAAAAAATATGCCAGTCTTTCCGGGGTATGTATTTTTAGCTGCAACCATATTAGATGCCAAATTATACAAAAAGCTAAAATCAACTAAAGGATTTTACAGATTTTTACCAAACAACCAAAATCCTTCGCCGCTTTTCGGCAGAGATCTTATGCTCTTACAACATTTTATATCTTTTGGAAATCTTGCCGGTATTTCTCAAGTTTGCTTTGACGAAAACGATCGCATAAAAATATTGGCAGGTCCCTTAAAAGGTTTAGAAGGAGACATTGTTAAAGTGGATAAACGCAAAGGCAGGGCGAAAATAAAACTCGATATGTATACAGACTCTTTTTTAATAGACTTCGGGTTTGAAATTTTGGAAAATATCGGCAAAGCAAAAACGAATGAAAACACTCAGTAAAAAACGGAACGTTTAGATATGATAGAGAAACAAAAAAATTCCATATATATAATCGGTGCGGGCTTGGCGGGAACTATGCTCCTGAATGAAATACAAAAAAAAGAAATTTTCGGCAGTGTTGCCGCCTTTTTAGATGATGACCCCGAAAAAATCGGTACGAAAATTCACGGAGTTCCGGTGCTTGGCCCCATCAATGAGGTTGCAAGTCTTATCCGCATAACGCGAAGAGATGAGGCGCTTATCGCAATTCCCAGTATTACCATAGAACGTTTGCGCGAAATTTACGCTCTTCTTAAAACGGCAGGCTTCACTATGATAAAACTCCTTCCCGCACTTTCGCAGATTATTGACGGAACGGCGCACCTTATCCAAACCAGAGAAATTAATCCGCAAGATTTACTTGCACGAACGCCGGTAAAAATCGGCTTAAAAAAAAGCTTGCAATATTTGCGCGGCAAACGCGTCCTTATCACCGGAGCCGGCGGCTCAATTGGCAGTGAGCTTGCCCGTCAGCTTTTATCCGGCGGGGCGGAGCGGCTTTACCTGCTTGGGCACGGCGAAAATTCGATTTATCAAATTGATAAAGAGTTGCGCAAATTGCAGGAAGGGGGCGTCGGGGAAAAAGCAACCATTGTTCCGATAATCGGAGAGCTGAAAGACAGGGATTACACCAACTATATTATCAAACAGCTTCGGTGCGATGCGGTATTTCACACGGCTGCATACAAACACGTCCCGATGATGGAGCGCAATCCGGTTGCGGTTATCGAAAACAATGTGTTCGGCACAAAAAACCTTCTTGATGCCTGTATTGCGCACGATGTAAAACGCTTTGTGCTTATTTCCACCGACAAGGCGGTTGACCCAATTTCGATATACGGCGTGTCAAAAATGCTTAACGAAAAAAACCTGCTTGCCGCCGCAGCGCAAATCAACGGTAAAAAAAATCAGGACGCCGCATACATGTTTGTCCGTTTCGGAAACGTGCTCGGTTCGCGCGGCTCAATTTTTCCGCTTTTTATGGAGCAAATACAATGCGGCGGCCCCGTTACCGTAACCGATCCGCAGATGACGCGTTTTTTTATGACCATCCCCGAAGCCTGTTCCCTTGTTCTGCAAACAGGCGGCGTGGGAATTAACGGGCAGTCTTACCTGCTGGACATGGGCGAGCCGGTAAATATTTTGGAAACGGCGAAACAGCTTATCAGATTTCACGGATATGAACCGGAAAAAGACATCCCGATCGAAATAATCGGTGTGCGCCCCGGAGAGCGGCTAACCGAACCGCTTTGGTCAAGCGATGAAGCTATTGAAAAAACCGGCTATCCGAAAATTCTCCGCCTACATGAAAAAACCGCCTTTGACATTCAGCGGCTTGAAACTATTTGGCAGCAGCTTTATCCCTATTGCTTTTATACGGGGGACGAGGCCAAATACAGAAATAAAGAAGGGTTATTGCAAACATTGAAGGATTTGGGTTTAGTTTGAGTTCAGGCATTGCGGTTTGAGTTTTCACAAAAACCGGCTTTGGGGAAAACAGAATAGTAAGCGCTGCCCGGTATAACGTTCCGTAATTAAGTTGCTGTTATACCAATCGGCACACCAACAATAATGTCGTGAGGATTCAGTATTCCTATGGTAAATTGCTCACCGTTGCGCCGTGTCGGATTCTTTTTTTAAAATTTTTATGATTTATACAAAATGTATCAAAAAATGGATAAGGGTATCGAAAAACCACTTGTACTATACAACATAATTTATAGCATAATACATCAAAACAAAAAGGACACTCAATGAGTGTCCTTTATTTTAGCGGCAATAGGGCTTGAACCTATGACCTAACGGATATGAGCCGTTTGCTCTACCAACTGAGCTATACCGCCATAGACGTTTATTGTATAAAAAGAGGGCTCTTTTGTCAATATATTTTTGAGAGTTTTAATAAAGCTGTTTAATAAATAAACGCGCACGATATATGAAGCTTTAATAAAAAATTATCCTTTTACGGCAGCGCTGAGCATTCCGCTGATAAAATGCTTTTGAAATAGCAGGAAGAAAATCAGTACCGGCACTAATGCAATAACAGCTCCAACCATGATTGAGCCGTAATTTACCACTTGTCCCGGTGCAACCATCAAAGCAAGCACAAGGGGAATTGTAAAATTAGCCCGCTCATTAAGTACAATGAGCGGCCAAAGATAACTTCCCCATTGATTTACAAAGGATAAAATACCAAGAGAAGCGAGTGCCGGACGCATAGAGGGCAAAACAATTGTAGCAAACGTTCGCAACATGCCGGCACCGTCAATTGTTGCGGCTTCAATAATATCATCAGGAAACGCAAAGAAATTTTGCCGCATTAGAAATACTCCAAAAATACCGCCTAAACCGGGAAGGATTACACCAAATGCGGTATTTAAAAGGCTCATCTTGTTTAATTGAATAAATAACGGAACAAGCGTTACTTGTTGAGGAATAAAAAGCGAACAGAGACAAATAAAAAAAAGAATATCTTTTCCCTTGAATTTGAGTTTTGCAAAAGCATAACCGGCAAGAGAATCAATGATTAAAAGCAGCGCAGTGTATAAAGCAGCAATAAAAAAACTATTCCAAAGATTGCGCATAATCGGGCTGAATTTTACTAATTCATTATAGTTATCAATAAAAGCCCTGCCCGGTATAAATGTTTTTGAAATCTTAAATATTTCGGTACTGTCATGTGTAGCCGCAATAAAAGTCCACACGAAAGGGAAAAGCGAAATTGCAGAAACAATAATGAGTAATACATATAATAACCAAAGATGTTTACCTTTTTTCATTTTTACTCCTATGATTTTACTCTTATGAATCTTTTGTCAGTTTTAATTGAATAACCGTTACAAGACCGATGATTATTGCTAAAATATATGAGCCTGCTGAAGAAACTCCAAAGTTGTATTTTACAAAAGCAAGGTTGTATAAATACTGTACAACAGTTAAACTTTCATTAACAGGACCGCCTCCGGTGAGTAAGTAGGGTTCGGTAAAAAGCTGTAACACACCGCTGATAGATAAAATTATCGAAAAAATTAATACTTGTTTTACTCCCGGTACGGTAACTGCAAAAAATCGTCGTATAGAATTTGCCCCGTCTATTGCCGCCGCCTCATAGAGCTCCGTATTGATATTCTGCAGCCCACTTAAAATAATAATTACATTATACCCTGTCCACCGCCACGTTACCGCCAACACAATAAGCAAGCGTGCAAGATATCCGGTATTAAACCATTGTAAAGACGGAAATCCAAATGTATTTAATATCGCATTAACAAATCCTGAATCTGCATTGAATAATAAACCGAAAACAATTGAATAACTGACCGTATCGATAAGGATAGGTAAAAAGATAAAAAGTCTAAACAAACCTTTTGCTTTCAAGAAAGCATTATTAATGCAAACCGCAAATATAAGTGCGAAGATTGTCTGCAAAGGAACCTGTAGAAATAAAATTGTGAATGTATTTTTCAGCGATTTATAAAAAAGATCATCTGAAAAAAGAAAACTGAAATTCTTGATCCCAACCCACTGAAAGCTACCTGAAGTATATCGCATAAAACTAATAGCAATAGAATATATTACCGGATATGCAAAAAACAATATAAAAAAGAATAAGAAAGGGAACAAAAATAAATATGGAGTTATGATACTTCTAAAAGACTTTTTCATACAACCTCCGCCGTTTTGTTGCACTGCTTATTGTAGAGAGTCTATTTCTTTTTGGGCTCTCTCTGCTGCTTTTTGCAATGCAGAAGAAGGATCGGCACTTTGTGTAAATATCTGACCAAATGCGGTTTGCAGCTCTGCTTGTAAAGCGGTATAATATGGACCGAAATTGATAACAGGCGCATTCGCTTCAGGGATAAAGGCTTGCCCTAATGAAAACCCGAAATAAGGATCATCTATATGATAAGCAGGATCTTTAAAAGAAGGCATATACGAGGTAAAAAGTCCGTAATCAAAATTAATTGCATTTCCTCGATCGCTCATCAGCGCAAACCGAAGAAAGTCTTTACATAGTTCAAGGTGTTTTGTTTTTACAGAAACTGCTAAAATTGAACCGCCAATATTTGCCGTTCTGCCAAAACCTTTAAAAGAAGGCAGGGGCGCTATTGCCCACTTGCCTTTTAAATCTTTCATTGAATTTTTCATGGTGCCGGTATACCATACAGCATAAGGCAAACTTGTAATTTTTCCTTCATTTATCGCTTTTATCCTATCATTCCATGCATCGGGAATATCAAATGCGGATCCGTTTTTTTGCAGCTCCTTTAAAACGCTAATTCCTCTTAGCATTTCCGGCGTATCAAAATTCACTTTTCCGTCCGCATCATAATATGAAACTTTTTGCTGATACGTTAAAAGCATTAACTCGTCAATTGAAGTTGAGCCATTATAACAGAAACCCCAAATATATGTACCGGTTTTTTCTTTTAAAATTTTTCCTGCTTGAATAAAATCATCCCATGTTTCTACCTTAGAAACATCAATACCGGCTTTGTCAAATATGTCTTTTCGATACATCCATGCACAGGGACCGATATCCCACGGTACTGCATAATATTTTCCGTCTTTTCCAATAACCTGGGCAAGTGCGGCTTTTTCAAAGTTTGTTTTTTCAGGCGCAATAAGATCACTTAAATCGGCAAATACAGAACCATATTTATTCATAAAAGCGGGAAAATCTCTGTTTTGAGCTTGAAAAATATCAGGAACATTCATTCCGGAAACTAATGCCGGAGTCAGCTTTGTATAGTTTGAATCAACATAATCAACAATAACTTTTCCAAGCTTTCCGCTCTCATTATATTCTTTTGCAATAGCCGTAAGTGCATCAGCCGCATCATTCCATGCAACAACGTGAATAACCGCCTCAGCAGGATTACTCGCTGTTTCTTTCTTCGAGCATGAACAGACAGCAGACACACTAAAAATAATCATCATTACAATAAAACTTATAAGTGAATAATTTTTTTTCTGTTTCATAAAATAACCCCCATAGCCTATTGTACGATATGGATTATGAAAAAACAAGGGAAATATTTATTTTATCCGCACTTACGCAGGAAGAATAAAAATCATACATTCACAGGCGTTGCGGTTTGAAATTTTTCTCTTAACCGATCTGTTTTTACTTCTCGGAGCTGAATCCTTACAAACCGCCATTGTAGAGCGATGTTTAAAACCGAAAACTCTTTTATGAGTGGTATCGATTTACTAAATTTATTCTTTTAATTTAGGCACTAAAAAATCTTCTTTAAAAAGGCGTCTTTGAAGCCTCGTTTTTGGAAGTTTTCAAGTACAGCGCCTCGTTCATCTCGTTGTATTGGACCAACAAAAACCTTGAATCTGTTTTTATTATCTTCTGTCTCTTTTTCTACCGTAATCGGATAGTCTTTGCCATATCGATGCATAATGCTCTGTACGTAAATGATATCGGTATATATCGCTATTTGCACATAATACTCGCCTTTTTTTAATTTACCGATATAAGGCTCTTCAACAACCTTCGGAGGCTTTTGAGGTTTTTCAATTTCCGGAATAACTATTTCTTTTACGGGCTCTTTTTCTTCCTCAGTTTTTTCGGGAACAGGTATTTCCAATTGAGAAATATTTGAAAGCTCTTGAATCATAGAAGAGTCTTCCGCTTCTTCCGGAGTTTCTTCAACCGGATCAATTGTTTCCGGAGTTTTCAATTCCTCTACTTCTTCCGGTTTTTCTTCAGTCTCAATTTTTTTCTCGGGAAGCGGCTGCACCGGAGAATCTACTACCGCAACAGGTTCATCAGCAAAAGGATTTTCTTCACGCGGAGCTTGCGGAGTATCAACAGAATCGACAGAAGCGGGATCAGCCGGCAATGGCATTTCCGGTGCAGAAGGAGTTTCTAATGAAATTACTTCTGCCGGTTCTTTCGGCTCTTCTTTTTCAGGAGCGGAAGGAATTTCTATTCCGGCTACAGGACTTGGTTCCTCGTGCTTTTTTTCCGGAGGATTTTGAGGAGAATCAATATTTTTTATTGCCGAAGGAGTTTCAGGCTCCGGTTTTTCAGGCGGCGTCGGAGATACAACAACTGCTACTTTTTCAGAGCGTAGCGATAATTCAGCCTGTTGATTATCTTGCGGATAGCGCGGAGCTGCAGGATGCAAGCTAACCTTGGGAACTGTCGGAACCGGCTCTAAGTAAACTTGCGGTACAGGCGGTTTTTCTTTTTCTTCAACCGGAGGTTTTACCGGTGCAGGTTCTGCCGGTTTTTCTTTTACCGGCTCAACATACACGATAGTTTCTTTTTTTATAGGTTCAGGAGTTTCTTTAATTTCCGGCTCCGGTTCTGCTGCCAGAATTTCTGCCGATTCTTCAGGAAGAGAAATTTCAGGTTCATCATAAAAAACAGATTCGGTATGAGTGTCATCTTTTTTTACAATTTCAACGGAAAGAGTATTATCTTGAGCATATTCAGGTAAAGAAAGATCGCTTTCATCTTCTCCTAATTCTCTTACATGGGTAGGTATAAAAATTCGTATTCTCGCCGTCTTTTTTGAATCTATTTTAAGTTCATTTGCTACCTTCGGAGATAAGCTTGCCAAAAGGCCGGGAATCCCCGCTGTTCCTATAACTACCGCACGAACTTTAATATCTTTTTCAAGATTAATAATTTCTACCAGCGTGTGTTTAGGGAACATATCGCTTCGTACAAACATTCCATCGGAAGGAAAATCTGCGGAGATTCCTGCAGCGGCATTTCCTTCCCACACCGCCCAAAGAGATGAAAACGAAATTAAAAAAATGCTGATAAATACTATAATTTTTTTCATTGTACCATTCCTTATTTGTCGGCTTTAAGATAACTCAATGCCGCTTTACCTATTATTGAACCGGTTTCTTCTGTCTTTCCGGAAAAGGTCTTTTGTGACAGTTTTTTTAAATTAACAGTTCCGCGAACAACTTCAGTGTTTGATTCAATGCGTACCAGGCGCCATGATATGTCTTTCCAATCCGGAGTTATATTTCCTTTTTTATCTCTTACTACTTCAGAAGAGTAATTACAATAAATAACAAGCAAATAATCCGGTAAGGTTTCAAAACTTTGTTTTATATTATCGGTATTTTCATAATCAAGTTCGCTTCCTTTAATAAGCGGTGTACCGGTAACAATAAAGCCTTGATTAAAAAAAACATCTAAAATCGCATCTCCTACAGCTTCCGTAGCAGCTTCCGCAGTTTCATGAGCGCCCCGATTTTGTACGGGAGAAAAAGCGAGCACTTCTCCCTTTGCATAAGAAAAAAGAAGAGTAAAAACGCCAAGCAAAATACAAAGCAATGGTTTTCTCATTTATAGTCCATCCTTATCCATAAATATCGGAAAATAAAAAAAAATATAAAGTTTGTTTTCAGTCGTATTGCGGTAAATTTAAAATAATTTTTTATCTATATTGTTGATATTGAATAAATACTTTTTATTTTTTTGAGAATGTTTAACCGTTTTTTCAAATTGTATCTTGAGCTATATAAACACAATTTCTTCCCGATTTTTTCGCTTCATATAAAGCAACATCGGAATCAAGTAAAAGTTTTGCGGTATCCATTCCGAGATTATAATGAACAAGGCCGATTGAGCATGACACTTTTAAAGATGGATGCTGAGGAAATACTAAAGCATTCACATTTAAGCAAATATCGCTACATTGCTTTTTTGCTCTTTCAAAAGCTCCCCGTATAATAAAACAAAATTCATCACCGCCGTATCTAATTAAAATATCATCCGAATCAAAAACTTTTTTAAAGACATCAACAATCTCAAGTAAGATATCATCACAAAATTTACTCCCGAATTCTTTATTTAAGGTTCCAAAATGATCAATATCAAGCATTGCAAAACTGATCCTCATGCCTTTACGAACCTCGGTATGGATGAGTGTTTCAAAAGTTTCATCTAAATATCGCCTGTTTAAAAGTCCCGTAAAAGAATCCGTGATAGCTCGTTTTTTTGCCTCATCACCCCATTGAATAATTTGCGAGAAAATGCTGTCAGTATGTACTAATCTCTCGGAAGTGATTGAAAGCATGTTATTCAGTACAATGCTTGCAAGTTCAGGCTCTTTTTCCATTATCTGTGAAAAATCTTTTGATTTTAATGCAAGGCAGCAAGTATTTTCCCTTGCAATGCAAGAAGCAGATCGAGGTTCTTGCTCAAGCATTGCCATTTCACCAAAAAAATCGCCGGCAAAAAGACGTGCCAACTCAATGTTCTCTTCTCCCGATTTTACTGAAATGGCAACAGAACCTTCAACGATAATAAATAGCTCATTTCCAACCTCTCCTTCATATACAAGCGGTCTGCTTGGTTCAAACTCACAATAAAACATTAATGATGCAAAAGACTCAATTTGTTTTTGTGAAAGATTTGAAAAGATTTTTGATTGTTGTAAAATTCCCAGCCATTTTTTCTTTTTTTCATTCATGAATCTGCCTCCGGAAAAAGAATTTTCCCGCCGCCTTGCAATCGTCCGTCTAACGGAAGGTTCACACAACGAGCAATAAGCGCTTCGGCTGTTTGCGCATGCTCGGGATATAAGGCAATACCAAGACTCATAGAAAGGAAAACGTCATCTTTCATCGTTACTGAAGAGATATCAAGAGTGTGTAGAAAATTTTGGATTTCTTCCGCAAGCGATAAAGCTTTTTCTCTTGATGTACTCGGTGTAATTACTGCAAATTCATTTCCTTGGTAGCGAATAAGCACAGAATCAGTATGGATAAAATGGCTTAAATTGTTTGCAATAAGCACCAGTATTGCATCTCCCGCTTTATGCCCAAAGTTATCATTAATGTATTTAAAGTTATCGGGTTTCATCATAATGAGCGATGTAATATCGTTTTTTAAGTATTTGGATAAATTTTCTTCAATGTACGCCTTATTCAATAAGCCTGTTAATTTATCGCCGTATACCTGTTTTCGCAGCTCACGCATTATAGGAGAGTTTTCTTTTATAAGAGCATTTGCCTGCCGTGTACGTTGTGCAATCAAAATTAAAAAGGATTTTAAAAGATGCGCAAAAAGTGCGGGGTTTTCCTTTGCAATATCATCTAAAGACACTCCACTTTTGGGAAATGCCAAAACTTCTGTTTTTTTACCAGCAACCGCATAGGCATTATATTTGGTTTCGGTCAGCAGCTCAGATTCGCCGAATATTTCTCCTGCAACAAATTCCGCTAATAAGGATTTTTCAGAATCGGATAAAATAAGAATATTGCCGTTCAAAATGCAATACAGTTTTGAGCCCTGCTCTCCCGGAGAAAATATCGTTTTGCCTTCTTCAACAGTAATTATTTCTGAAAGAAATATAATTTCCTGCAATTCTTTTTCGGTCCATGCAGAAAAAAGGAAAGTTTTCTGCAATAGAGGTGCAATAACTTCCATTTCGATATTCATATAAATCAGTATAGCATATTTTCTTTGGAATCGAAACCCTCAATAAAAACATTGTCTGTACCTTCCCCCTCTTAAGGGTGAAATATTCACTGGTTATTGACAGCACTCAAAAGCGGGGTTCAAGTGGCAGCCGCCCCTTTTTCATGCGTAAGCCCTGGTTATGAAAGTTTCCCTTTGATATTCCAAACAAAACGTGTTACACTGAAACCAGGTTAAAAAAATGCATATACATTCTTACGACAAACAAATATACGAGGAGGATGTAAATGAAAAAAACAAAGATTTTATTTATGTTTATAGCGATGGTTTCTTTAGCGGTACTTTCCGGTTGCGGGAACAAATTAAAAACCAACCTTACCGGTGCCGCCTATGTTAATGAAACAAAAGAAGGAACCCTTACCTTTACTTCTACGCTTCAATTTACATCAAAAACAGAGGTAAATTTATTATCCAAAGTTTCAGCCCCGGAATTTAATTCGCTGCTATCGATGTTGGATTCTCCAGAGTTGGATAAGTTTTTAGAACCTATTGCGAAGGCGATAGGAAAAAATATAGAGGAATTAAAAGAGCTGCTATCGTTTATAAAAGAACCGAAACCGATAAACGGTACCTATGAAGTGTCAAAGATACCGTTGCAATAACCATTCAGAAAGAAAAACTGCCTCCCATTTTAAAATCTCTTTTAAAAGACGATATTAAAGATGACAAAATAGTATTAAAACATACTGAAGAAAAAACTTTAGTTGTGCTTGACGAAGAAGGAGAACCTACAACAATCGTTTTCACAAAGGATCAATAACCAACACATCATTAGAGCACTACACAGCAGGCACACATTTCGAGTGCCTGCTGTTAGTTTTTCGTTTGCACAACTCTAGTATAACGTTTTGTAATTAACTTCCTATTATAAAAATCGGAGTATCAACAATAAGGGACTGCGGATTTAGCATTCCTATGGTAAATTGCCCACCGTTGCGCCGTGTCGAGCTCTTTTTTATAAGATGTATTAAAAAACTGATCGAGCTATTAAAAAAACGTTATACTAGTATACCGTTTTGTAATTAAGTTCACATTCGAGAGTGCATCGACAATAAAACTTACCGAATAAAACATCCCTATGCTAAATTGCTCACCCTTGCGAAATTCCAAACGATGTTTAAAAGCATCAAGACTATTTTGTAAAATTGAAGCTTTTAAACTCGTAGGCGAAGTTAAAGTAAATTTTCAAAACTTCGCTCTATGGTAAATTGTTCGCCCTTGCGCCGTGTCGAGCTCTTTTTTATAAGATGTATTAAAAAACTGATCGAGCTATTAAAAAAACGTTATACTAGCAATTATCGGTAACAATGCAAAGGCTCACCCCGTTCGGGTTTGCGCCGTACTCATCAAAAATGACAAGCTCGTTGGTTTCTTGTAAAAGAGAAACGGGAATCTTGTATTTTGTTTGCGGGCCGATGTTCCAAAATCGTCCGATGTCAAAGCCGTTAAAGTAAATATTGCCTTTTTGCAAAGAGCCGAGCTTCAAGTATGCGGCAAGAACAGGAGTTTTCGCAGGCGACAGCCGAACCCTTGTTTTGTAAAATGAGGGAAAAATCTTGCCGGTATCGGTGTACATCGGTAGATTTTTTGCGGAAAGAAAATCCTGCACTTCAGCAATGGGGCGAACGTTCCAGTTCCGCAGCCGATCGGATTCCGCCGCTAAAAAAAGCGAAAGTTTTTGGATTGTTCCCTTTTGCAAAACGTCCAAGTAAAGCTCATTTGTTCCGCTTGTCAGCGCAGCGCTTGCATCGGCGATGGAAAACACATGGAAAAGTCTATTCCATGCGGTGCGCTCCTCAAAAAGCACTTTGGAAGCTTTGCCATTTAAGGCACAGGACGACGCCCCTTCGCCGCAAAGAAAGGCGACATCATACCGCGGATTTTCAAACTCAAACACAAAGGGAATGTCGCCGTCAACTTTCGGCATAGCGTCAAGCGAAAAAGACGCACCGGCATTATCAATTTTCCAGCCGTCTAAAAGCGGCAGCGTCTTCGCATCGGCATACACCGCCCCGCTTAAGCCCTTCGGCTCACCGATACCCGCCGTATAATTATAGCGTCCCATGTTTTGCACTACAAAGACAAGCTTATTCTTTCCTTGACGCAACTCAATTTCAACACAAACGCAGCCAAGCTCTTTTATTGCCGAATAAAAAGAACCGTTGACAAAAAGAAGTGCGGGGTCTTCCAAACTTGTAAGAAAAAGCAAGGTTTTGCCGGACTCTTTTCTTATTATTTCGGTTTGATAGGCAAGATACCCCGAAAACCTATCCATTGCGCTGAAGCTCTGCGGATTATCAAAAGTTTTTGCCCGAGTAAAATCAAAAACCTCGGGGCGGCACTGCCAGTTTTTTGTTTGTATTTCTGTATGCCGCAAATCGTCAAAATAGCGTGTGCTGCGTGGCTTTTCCAACGAGCGGAGCCGTATTGTGTACGAAAAACGTTTGCACCGTAAAACAAGCGCATCCTCTTTTTCATAAACACACTGAACCGAAAGCCGATACCGCCCTTCGGGAGTTTTCTTCTGCTCAACAAACAACGGAGTTCCGTTTTGCGTTTCCGCTTTCGCCTCTTCGGAAAGTTCAAAAACCAAAATGCCTTGCGTATTTTTACGCATAAAGATTTCTGCGGAATCCGCATAAAATCCGCTTGTTATCTCGGTACAAAGACAAAGCCGAAGCCACTCCGTTATTTTTTTTTCGGTAATAACCGGAGTACAAAACTCCGGCTGAATGCTGAAATCGTATTCTTCATTATCAAGAGTCAAAGAAACCTGCCGCCGTTCTTTTCCCGTATGCGCATAATAATACACACGGCAGGAAGGATACTCCGCCTTTGTAACCGACAGCTCATGCTCAGCCTGCTCCTGAATCAAAAGAGAGCCCGCCGTTAAATCATTTTCAAGCCATGCAATAAACGTATGCAAAACAGCCAACAGCCGATACTTTTCCGTCTCAAATCCGAACTCATCAAGCGGCGCATCATAATCATAGGATTGAGTCATAAATATCTTATGAGCTCCGATTGTTCTGCCGCCCCAACTACCGAAATTGCTGCCGCCGAAATACATATAATAATTGAAGAATACAAAACCGCTTTTCAAAGCCTCAAAACAATGAGAGAGCACCGCCTCCGCCGGCTTATGCTTTTGCGGTTCCCCTCCCCAATGCTCAAACCAACCAATCCAAAACTCCATAATGCCGAGCGGCTGCCCGCTCTGCCGTTCCCGCAAAACCGCCGCCGCACGCTCCGCACCGCTCCAGAAATTCCGCATTTCCACCGTATTCCGTCCGGCGCCGTAACAACTCACCAGCGGAACCGTAATCCCGAACCCCCTGGTAAGCTCTTCCAAAAAGCGAATATGCGCAAGGTCTTTTTTTCCAAAGGCGTGATACTCATTCTCAATCTGTACCATGATGATACTGCCGCCCGAACCAAGCTGATACCGCCGAATAATCGGCATGATGCGCTCAAAATACCGGCGCACCGCCTGTTCATACGCTGCGTTTGAACAGCGATACTCAATCCCGTCCGTATTGTTCAGATAATACGGCAAACCGCCGAAATCCCACTCCGCACAAATATACGGGCCGGGGCGCACAATCACATACATCCCCTCGTCATGGCAAATTGCAAAAAACGCCGCCAAATCTTTATCGCCTGAAAAATCCCACTGCTTCTCCGCAGTTTCATGATAATTCCACGCAATATACGTTTCGATTGCATTGCAGCCGCCAAGCCGCGCCTTCCTGATAACCGCCGCCCATTCCGCCCTCGGCAGCCTAAAATAATGCACCGCCGCCGAAATAATAAACTTCCGTTTTCCGTCAATAATCCACGAATTACTGTCAAATTGAATCATAGTCAAAGTATACACCGAAAAAAACATCTTGTATAAGCTTCGGTTGTTATTTTTTTGCGTTGTCGATATTTACGCAGCAAATTTATTTGCAGCAGAAAATCGGCTTTTCCGCTGCATATTATACATTATCGTTGAACCCTTCCCGAAGCATCTCCCGCAACGAGGTTTTCTACTTCTTCTCTGCTCATATGATTGAAGTCGCCTATGATTGTGTGTTTTAATGCGGATGCCGCAACGGCAAATTCCAAGGTGTCCGCAGAGGATTTTCCGTCAAGTAATCCGGTGATAATTCCGGACGCAAAGGAGTCTCCGCCGCCTACTCTGTCGATAATGCGCACGTCATATCTTTTTGAGTGGTAAAATTCTTTTCCATCGTATAGGCAGGCACTCCAACCGTTGTCCGATGCTGAAATAGACTCTCGTAAAGAGCTTACCACGTATTTAAATCCGAACTCTTCCATCATTTGCTCAAATATTTTTTTGTATCCGTCAATATGTACTTTGCCGCTTGTAACATCAAGCCCTTTTGGCGTAAATCCTAAGCAAAGAGAGGCGTCTTCCTCATTACCGATGCAAACATCCACATATTGCATAAGGTCGCGCATAACGCTTTGCGCTTCTTCAGGAGTCCAAAGTTTTTTTCTGTAATTTAGATCGATGCTGACCGTTACGTTATTCGCTTTTGCGGCTTTCATTGCGGCGCGCGTAAGCTCGGTGCCGTTTTTGCTGATTGCCGGCGTAATTCCTGAAATGTGGAACCATTTTGCATCTTTGAAGATTTCATTAAAATCAAAATCTTCGACATGGGCTTCGGCAATGGAAGAATTTGCCCGATCATAAATAACTTTTGACGGACGCATGGATGCCCCTGTTTCCGAAAAATAAATGCCGACTCGCTCGCCGCCCCGTGCAATATAATCGGTATGCACACCGTATTTTCTTAACTCATTTACTGCCGCCTGTCCGATTTCATGCTTAGGCAGCTTGGTCACAAAATATGAATCAAATCCGTAATTCGCAAGACTGACCGCAACATTTGCTTCGCCGCCGCCGTAAATCGCATCAAAGGAATTTGCCTGCACAAATCTTTGATGCCCCGGAGTTGACAACCGCAGCATTATTTCTCCCATCGTAATTACTTTTTTAGCCATTGTTTCTTGCCTCCTTAATATTTTTTATAAAGGCTTTTGCTCTTTCGATAATTTCTTCGCTGCTGCCTTTTACTAGTGCAGAGCCTGCGCCTACCGCAAAGGCGCCGTTTTTAATCCATTCGCCGACATTATCAACACTTACGCCGCCAGTGGGCATTAAGTTTGCCTGCGGGAGCGGCCCGTGAATTGCGCTGAAATAACTTGGCCCAAAAGCGGAGCCGGGGAATATCTTTATCACATCCGCCCCGTATTTCAATGCTTCAACAATTTCGGTAGGAGTCATGCAGCCGGGCATATACGGCACCTGATACAAATTACAAAGCATTGCAACCTCTTTATCAAATGCGGGAGACACAACAAACCTTGCACCGTTCATAATTGCAAACCTTGCGGTTGTGGCATCCAAAACCGTTCCCGCTCCTAAAACTGCGTCCGTATCTAACTTGTCATGTAATGATTTTAATACGCCGATTGCATCCGGCACGGTAAAAGTAATTTCAAGTATCTTTACCCCTCCGTCAATGCAAGCCTTTGAAAACCGTAACGCTTCTTCTTTATCCTTGCCACGAATAACCGCAACAATCCCATTCTCTTTAATTTTTAAAAGAGTTTCCGCTTTTGACATGTTCGCCTCCTACTATTTCGCATAGTAAAACAACATCCTAGATACTAAAACATATTTGATTATATAAAAAAATATCGCACCTGTCAAGGATTGAATATGACAAGCGTGAAAAGTACATGAAAAGAATAAACGTTATACAGGTACGGGCGTTGCGGCGCAAAGTTTTCATAAAAGTGCCGAGCCAAAACACACCGGCACAATAAAACAGCGCCGCCGCGTCATTCCGGGCTCCGCTTACGCTGCGGCTCTTTTTGCGCTAATTTAGGCGCGCAAAAAGGATCCGGCTTCGCGATTTTGAAAAATCGCTTCGCCGCCCTCCAAGCCGCTAACGCGGGTTACTTTTTGACATCCGTGTCAAAAAGTAACCTACGAGTTTTAAAGCTTTGCAAATAGTTTTGCTTTAAAACATCGTTTCTGCATGGAACCACGGGCGTCCGTGCCCGTTCTGAATTTTGACATCCGTGTACAATGCTTCACAATGAGTTTTGCCCTTTTACATTTTTGTATGGACAAAACTCATTTCTGTTTGGAACCACTGCCATCCGTGGCAGTTCTGATTTACACATCCATGGCAAAAACTAACCCGCGAGTTTTAAAGCTTTGCAAATAGTTTTGCTTTAAAACATCGTTTCTGCATGGAACCACGGGCGTCCGTGCCCGTTCTGATTTTGACATTCGTGTCAAAAACTAACCAAAGGTAGAAATTCCAAGGGTTCGCCCTTGCGCCGTGCCGGACTCTTTTTAATGAAAAAAATGCGATTCGAAAAAAGCTTTCTGTAATTTAGTTTTGCGGAATGTCGGCGATGATAGAAGTGATTTGTCTGTTCATAACTTTTTTGACGGTAAAAAGAATTCCGTTGATGGTGATGCTGCTGTTCGGCGCGGGCAGCTGCTCAAAAGCTTCTAGTAAAAGTCCGCCCATTGTGTCGTAATATTCGGAGGAAAGTTGGGCATGTAAAATCTCATTGAGCTTGGCAATCGGCATTTCACCTGAAAAATGTAATCTGCTTTTGCCTATCAGGCGCAGGCCGTAATTAACCGATGCGCCGCCGTACTCATCTTGAATGGTACCGAATACCGCTGCTATGATATCATCCATTGTGATTAAGCCGGCGGTGCCGCCATGCTCATCAATGACAATTGCCATATTGTGTTTACTGTTTTTCATCGCTTTAATAACGGAAAATACATTCGATGTTTCCGGCACAAAGGTTGTTTCTCGAATAAGCGAGATAATGCTGTCGTGCTTTTTTGCTGTTTTATAAAACAATACATCCTTATAATGAATTATTCCGATTATCGAATCATTTGTTTTATCATATACCGGTAAGCGCGAAAACCTGCTTTCTCGAAATTTTTGTATGATTTCATCAATTGATACATCATGTTCAACTGCAATAATGTCCGTGCGCGTTGTCATAATATTTCGCAGTTTTAAATTTCTCAATCGCGTTGCTTTGCTGAGTAAGTAGTTTTCACCGTCTTTTACCGCTCCGTCTTCGGTAGAAATCTTTATTAACGCTTTCAGCTCTTCTTCGGAAATATTCCGAATTTTTTTATGCGTGCCGGAAAAAAGTTTAATTGTTATGCCCGATAAGCCGCTAAAAAAAAGCACCACAGGATATAAGAGTATATAGAAAAAATATAAAATCGCACTTGCGCGCTTACCAATTAAAACCGGATAATATGCACAAACCGCCTTAGGAATAATCTCCGCAAATAAAATAATTAACGAGGTGGTAATGATGGTTGCAATAAATAAGTAGTTATTTCCGAACATCTCAATTGTGAAAGCGGTAATCAAGGCAGAGGCAAGCATGTTGATAAAGTTTGTGTAAATAAGTGTTGTTGTTACTATTCTGTCTTTTATGCGTACTAAGTGTGTAAGCCGCACAGAGTTTTTTTGTTTTTGCTTGGAAAGCTTCCGTACATCCGCCCTACCGATGGCCGTAATAGCGGTTTCGGTTCCGGCAAAAAAACCTGCACAGACTATTAATATAATGGTTTCTATAATGATGATAATAGATTGTATACTCATTCTTCTCCTTCGAAAAGCTCAATCTTAATTTTTTCTATGCGATTAGCTTGTACTTCTAAAACAGTAAAAAGCCAGCCATCAATATGTACTGTAACGCCTTTTTCAGGAATACTGCCGAGTTTTTCCAAAACCAAACCGCCTGCCGTATCATGGTATTCAGAATCAAAATCAGCATTTAAAAGTTCGTTTAATTCATTCAAGCGCAAAGAACCAACTACGGTAAATGAATTGCGCGAAGGAGTTTTTACCACCTCGGATTCCATATCCGCATCGTACTCATCAAGAATGGAGCCGAATATTTCCTCGTTTAAATCTTCAACCGTAACAATACCGGCAGTTCCACCGTATTCATCAAGCACTACCGCCATGTTTCTTTTTTCATTATGAAATTTTTCCTGCAATTGTACGAGTCCCGTTGTCTCAAACACAAAAAGAGGTTTGCGCAAAAAATGTTTAATATCAAAATCTTGAGCTTCGGAAAAACCGATAAGAGCGGCATTCTCATCGGAAAACAAAAAATCTTTTAAATAAAAAATTCCGATAATATTATCGATATCGGTTTCATACACCGGAAATCGGGAAAAGCGGGACTCTTTTGATAAATCAAGGATTTCCTGCATATCCGCATGAATAGATAAGGCGGCAATTTTCTTTCGCGGCGTCATAATCGTACGAGCGGTAAAATCCGCATAATGCAGAATCTTATCAAAAAGCACTCGTTCATCAGGGGCGATAACGCCGCTTTCTTCTCCTGAAGCAAAAAAATCTTGCAAATCTTCTTCGGTAACCTGCACTGCGGTATGACTATCCTTAATATTAAACAAGCGCAAGAATAGTGTTGCTAAAAATGAAAACACAAACACAAAGGGAGAAAGGACGCTCATAAAAAACTGCACCAAAATTGCGGAATGCAATGCAATCTTGTCAGGATAGGCAAGCGCAACGGATTTTGGTAAAATCTCACCGAAAATAAGCACCAACACAGTGCCCACTGCAATCGCCAAACTTAAACCAGCAGCCCCGAAAGCGGATACGGCAAACGCTGTGAGCATAACCGAAACACCGATGTTTACAATACTATTACCCACTAAAATTGTTGACAAAAAAGACTGTTGATTCTGCAATATTTTTTCAGCGCGTAAAGCCCGCTTATCCTTGCACTCACAAAGATATCGCAGTCGCAATTTATTTAACGACAAAAAAGCTGTTTCTGATGCAGAAAAAAACATTGATAATAAAAGAAGAATAATTAAACCGGCGGCATACAAAAGCGCCGAAGGAGGCTCAGAGGAATCCATTTACTATATTACGTATCCGTTTTTTCATAAGATTAAAAAATGATATAAAATAAGATAAAGAAGGTCAAGAGGATGTTTTGTATAAATCGGTGTAGCGTTCTGTTGATATCTCAATAATATTTTTAATCCATAATCATTGCAAATCATAAAAAATTGTATAAAAAGAGCCCGACACGGCGCAACGGCGAGCAATTTACCATAGGAATGCTTAAATCCGCAGTCCCTTATTGTTGGTGCTCCGATTTTTATAACAGGAGGTTAATTACAAAACGCTATACTGCTATTAAGAATGCTTTTATGTCATCTATGAGTCTAAAAAGCTTCAAGCTTGTATCTTTTGTATTGATGCTTTAAGGCAATACTCTGAAACAAAGGGTCAAGAAGACGGTTCCCGGTTCATAGGAACCAGTGAGCTATTTCGTATCTTCTAAATTTTAAATTTATTAATCTCTATAGAAAGATTTTCAATGCTTTGCTTGTTTTTCTGTGCGATTTCGAAAACTTCCTGCACTGCATTATCTATTTGGACCGCACCGGATGCCATTTCATTCATGCTGCCGGTAATATTCCGAGTTAAGCTTTCCAGCTTCATCATTTCTTCCGCTACAGTTTTGCTTCCGTTCAACATTTCGGCAGAACCGTTATTTACTTCTGTTGTTACCGTATTAATATTGCGGATTGCAGAAAGTACTTCGGCACTTCCGTGTTTCTGTTCCCTCATTGCGCTATCAATTTCTGCTACAAGTTTCAATGCTTTTTCCGCAAGCATTACTACTTCGCTAAACACATTTTCTGCCGCCGCCCCCGAAATTGTAAGACGTTCAATACTCTGTGTAGATTCTTTAATCTTCGAGGCGATCCCTTTTCCCTGCGCATTTGATTCTTCGGCAAGTTTACGGATTTCATCGGCAACAACCGCAAAACCTTTTCCGGTGTCTCCCGCATGGGCTGCTTCAATTGCCGCATTCATGGCAAGCAAGTTCGTTTGGCTTGCAATATGCTGAATAATTTGACTTGCTTCCATGAGATACACCGACCTTTCGGCTATTTTCGCAACATCGACGTTTGCAAGTTCTGCCCCTTCTTTTCCGAGTAAGGTTTGTTTATGAAGGTTATCCATAACTATTTTATTTTCTTCAAGCATTTTTCCGATAGAAGCAATATTCGCAACCATTTCCTCGATTGAAGAGGATGACTGAATAACACTTGCAGCCTGATTTTCAATGCTTTTATTAAGTTGTTTTATTGTTCGAATAATTTCTTCGGTAGTGCTTGCTGTCTCGATAACACTTGCCGACTGCGTCAAAGCTTGCTCGTTTACATTTTCAATATTGGCACTAATTCGCTTCATTGCAGCAACCGTTTCGGTAACGTTACTTGCAAGATCTTCTCCAACGCATCTTATTATATCCGAGTTATTAGCAACTGATTGAACTAATTCTCTGATTTTTTGAATTGTTTGATTAAAATAGATTGATAATTCGGTAAATTCATCATTTCCTTTGACCGGCAGCCGAACTGTTAAGTCTCCGTCTCCTTGTGCTATATTTTTTAAATTATAAACTGTCTGTCTAACAGGTTTTACAACCATGTAGTTTATGCCCAGGATGAAAGCAGCGATAGATGCAATAGATAATATAAGAGCAATTATTATATTTGTGATTACCGATTTGAAAAGAAAATCGGTTAAATTCTTTTCTCTTTTATCAATTTCTGTTTGAATAGCATCGACATAGTTTCCGGTTCCGATAACCCATTGGTAGTTTTTATATGGAGCTGTATACGTGCGTTTAGGCTGGGGATCGCTGCTGCCAAGCTTCGGATACCAATAATCCAAAAAACCACCGCCTTCTTTTTTACCTATTTCGATAAACTCTTTGACCATTGGAATATTATGCACATCTTTCCAGCCTAAGCGATTACTGCCTTCAACCTCCGGTTTTGGAGGAAGTAAAATATTTTTGCCGTCGAAAGTATCTATCCAAAAATATCCCTCGTCTCCATAACGTATATTACGTATAACCTCTTTTATTTTTTTTTGACATTCTTCTGTTGTAAGTCCTTCTTTTTTATATAGAGTATCATACGAATCAATTAAAGAAATAATATTTTCTACCTGATTTCTTATTTTTTCATCATACGCATGATGCATAATATCTTTTTGAGCGGCGAGCATATGCCTGCCATATTGTAAAATAGAATATAAGTTAAATAAAATAAATACCGTATAAAAGAGAATCAAACCAAGAAAAGAAAATAGCGATATTTTGTATTTTATACTAAAGTTTTTTTTATTCATCATAAGTTCCCTATTTAATATTTATATATCTATATATTGATAAATTCTAAAGACAAGTCTTTGTAGAAAAAAAGAATGTTTATTAAAAAATTTTAAACTATTTTCCTCAAAATTTAAAACTGAATATTTTTAGTAGATTGCTCTTGATGTAAAAGAAATAATAGCTCAAATAATGAGGAAAACAGAACATTTGCTAAAATTTACAAAAAAAGTATTTTAGGAACATCAACTTTTGCAATGCCGAAAACACGGGCAATTGTTGTCGCGGTATATGAAGAGCCCGCAAGCTTATTATAATAATCCGCAACAGTTTGTAAATCCTCTTCGGAATCATTATAGAGCGCAAGGGCTGTTGCCGCTCTAAAACTTCCTTCTTCCAAAAGCGTTGTCAAACTCTTTCCCGCGTTTTTTACTTTTCTTGCTCTATCTACAATAGCAGCGGGGCCATCGTATCCTATCGAACTGATAAAATCATCTTTTTTCATTATGTATCCCAATTACGTAAATGCACGAATATTCGGCTGTTTATTTTACTTTTACAAAGCTGTCTTTGCCTGCTCCGCAAAGAGGACAAACCCAGTCATCAGGAATGTCTTCAAATGCAGTTCCCGGGGCAATTCCTCCATCGGGATCGCCGACTGCGGGATCATACTCATAACCGCAAAGATCGCATGTATACTTATCCATAATTTATACTCCTAATTTAATGTATTGAAGTCTAAAGTATATCTTTTTTTTATTTCATTGACAAGTATAAAAAATAAAAAAATACACGTTTAAAAAAATCTTAAATTGTTATAATATATTTTATTGAATACATACCGTAAGAGAGGAAAAGATGAAAGTATCAATTATACAATGTAGCTTAGCGCTTGGTGATGTCGAAAAGAATTTTCATACGATTGAAGAAGGCATTCGGGACGCGTCAAAAGAAAAGCCTGATGTAATTGTTTTGCCCGAAATGTGGAACACGTCCTTTATTTTTGAGAATATAGAAAACTTAGCCGATCTCGATTCAAAAAGGGCAAAGGCTTTTCTTTCAAATTTCGCCAAAGAATTTTGCGTCAACATTGTCGGCGGCTCTGTTGCAAGTAAAAGAGACGGAAAGCTTTACAACACCTGCTATGTTTATGACAGAGCCGGAAAAGAAATAGCAAGTTACAACAAAGCGCATTTATTTTCTCCTTCGAGAGAGTACGGACTTTTTGAGCGGGGTAATCAAATAAGTACTTTTGAAATTGACGGTGTAAAATGCGGAGTAGCCATTTGTTATGATGTCAGATTTCCCGAATGGATTAGAAAATACGCCCTTGCAGATGTGCAGGTTTTATTTTTGCCCGCAGCATGGCCTACCGTCCGTAGTTTGCATTGGGATATATTAAACAGAGCTCGTGCGATAGAAAACCAAATGTTTGTAGTAGCGGTAAATTCCACCGGACAAGCTCCCTCCGTGCAATTCGGCGGGCGCTCAGCTGTTATTGATCCGTGGGGTCAGTATATTGTAGTGCCCGATACTATCAACGGAATTAAAACAGGCGAAATCGATTTATCCGTTATTCAAAATATCCGGGCACACATCAATGTATTCAAAGATAGACGAGAAGAGCTTTATTAAAAAGAGTGTGTAAAGTTTGATGTTTGCTATGTATTTTTCTCATTCTTTTCCAATGATAAAATAGCTGAAAGAAACTAAGAGCCCGCCGGCAATATTTCCCAATGTGGCAAAGATAAGGTTTGTTGCAGCCATTGAGAAAGTTACTTCTTTTGACAGCATAAGTCCTAAGCTAAAAACAGTCATGTTTGCAACAGAGTGTTCAAACCCTAACGAAATAAACGGTAAGATACACCAAAAAATCATAATAAGTTTTGCTGATTCGCTTTTTAGTTTATAGCAACATAAGACAGCAAGGCAAACCAATACGTTGCAAAGTATGCCTTTGAAGAAAATCACCTGCGGTGCATAGCTTCCTTTTTTTACGGCAAGATGGGCAAGAGCCTCTCCTATCGGTAAATCCTTTATTCCTGTTGCAAAAAACAGCAGACTGAGCAACAGAGCGCCGATAAAATTCCCAAACCATGAATACGTGCAAACGCTGACAGCATCCAATGCAGTTATTTCTTTGTTAAGAGCCCCTTGTGAATGAACCAAAATATTTCCGGTAAAAAGATCTCCGCCCGCCATCATCACCAGCGAAAGAGCAAGTGTAAATACAAATCCGTTTACCAAGCTGTCAACGCCCGTTCCGTATCTTCCAAAAATTGCGATGCTCAGTCCCATTATCAGTATTCCGATGCCGATATAAAATCCTGCCATGGCACTCGACACGGTATACTTACGCTTGGAATTTTTATACATGGAAAATTTGATGCCGCTTGAATGAGTCAAATTTTCAAGAACTTCTTTATACATATAATTTTATTCTCCTCATACATGTAGATTCCCATTTTTGAATCCGCAAAATAGCAAAACGTATGTCATGCGGCAATAATCTACACTATTGAGAAATATTTATCAATTAGATAGAGAGATAGAAAGTAAATTATTTTAAATTGCCAAATAAGCGAAGATATTTTTTAGCTTTTGTAAATAAAAATTATCGATTTAACTTAACAGTGTCCTACGCATGAACAAGTGCACTCTTCTTTGGATTTTAATACGAATCCTAAAAAATTTTATAAAAAAAGAGCTCGACACGGCGCAAGGGTGGGCAATTTACCATAGGGATGCTGAATCCGACTTGGAAGCAATGCAGATATGTTTGTATTGTGCAAACGGTTTTTAGTAATGCTTTAGGCGCAATAAAAAATCACAAATTTTCATTGGTATGCTTTGCCGCCTCAATCCATGCGTGCATAAGAATACCGAAAGCAACGCCGACATTTATCGAAGCTTTAGAACCGTACATTGGAATGGAAACCGTCCCCGCTGTTGCTCTTCGTAAAGCTTGCGGCGAAAGTCCAAGCTCTTCGGAGCCGATCATAACAATACCTTTTTCGGGAAACCGAAATGAATGCATCGGGGTGCCGCCTGTCTCCAAGGCAAAAACTGGTAAATCGCTTGGCAGTTTTTCTAACGCACGATGTTCCCACGGAACAAGCTCAATAGTACCCATTGCGGAGCGTATTGCGCGGGGCTGTTGAGGAGAAACACAGTCTTCGGAAAGAAAGATTTTTTCCGCTCCAAATGCCTCCGCTGTTCTAAAAATTGAGCCGAGATTAAACGGAGCGCGAATATTTTCAACATATACCGCCGTCCCGCTAAAAAAGGGACGGACGGCGCAATCTCGTTGTGAATTATTTTTTAATTGAGGAAAAATTAAATCCCACTCCGAAGGCAGGGAGCCTGTTATGGAATATAATTCGTGCCGCAACGAATTGATAAGAAATAACACTCTTTCTTTTGAAAGAACAGTTTCTTTCTGCAAGTCTTTCAAAAGTGCAGGGCTTATGCTGATTTTTTCTTTTGCTATTTTAAATAAGCCCTGCAAGTAAAATTCATCAAAAGGCAGCTCTTGTTTGTTTTGCAACGCCTGTTCTGCAAGCTCCAGAATTTTCAGTATTTTTCTGTCCCGCTGTTTTGCAGGCAAATCGGAAAGCTTATAAATTTCTATCATTGTAAATATTTTAGCAGATATTTTAATATGCTTGCTTTAATATTTCAAAAATATCATTACTTGTCATTGAATAAGGAATATAATTTATAAAACTTAGCTTCATTGAATCTTCCGCTACAGGCACCAGTTGTTCAATAGTTAAATTAAGATCCTTTAACCGTGTTGGCAGGTTCGCTTGTGCAAGCAAACGTCTCACTTCATCAATTGTTGCAAGCGCTATTGCAAGCGGCTCCATGCCCTTAGTATCCATCTTTAACATTCTAGCTAAAATAAGAATTTTATTAAGGCTTGAGCTGATACTATAATTTAAGACATGTGGTAAAAGAATGGTTGATATAAGAGAACTCGAGATTTTATATCTTCCTGAGCAGGTAAGTGCCATAGCAGTACCGAGACCGGGAGCTGAAGATGCAAGCCCGATTGAGGTAAGGCAGGCGGCTTGCGCAATAAGCTCTTCCCGCGGGACTCCTACAAGTTTATCACGCTGAGGATCCAAAGAGATTAAAAAAAGCTCAATTGCTTTTCCAAGTACGGTTTCTGAAAAAAAATTTGTTTTTGTTGATGAATAACCTTCAAAAGCCATACCTATGCCTTGCAAAATCATTGCAATCGCCGCATTAGGAGCAACTTCCGAGTAACACCCCGGATCAAAAATACAAAGACTGCAAAGTTTTTCCGGCACTTTTAATAAACTCAATTTTCCGTTCCGTGAGTCCAGTACCGGACTCAATCCTGAAAAACTAAACGGATCTCTGCATGTTGTCGGAATTGCGATAAAAGGTAAAGAGTCCGCTTTGCAAGGTTTCCCTTCAACATAATCATAGATATCATCGGATTCGTTATAAAGAGCGGCAACAGCTCGTCCCACCCCGGCGGGAGCAATCCCTCCGGCATAGATAACTCCTCCGATATGCGCTGCCCGTGCAAGTTCCAAAGCGCGGTTGATAACCGCTGTTTCGGCTGCGGAACCGATACCGTCAAACACAAGAGTTGAAATACCTTTTTTTTCCAAGGATGAAGTAATTGTTTTTAATAAATCCGTTCCTTTTAGCATCGGATCAATTATCAACATAAAAGAAGATCCGAATTTTTCTACTTCACCTCCTATTCTTAGCAAGGAATAATTTCCCAATATAATATTAGGAAGCGGTTTAAATATAAAATCTGCCATACTTTATCCTCTTAATTCAGTATACATATTGGTAAAAAAAAGGCGGGACATTTTCCCGCCTTTTTCTATGTTTTATTTCAAATTCAAAACCCGTAAGCTTCTATAATTTTATCCGCTGCTGAGTCCAGCACTTTATTAATATACTCAGGATCCGCAAGTTTTTTTTCAACTTCGGCAATTTTATCTTCTCTAATTTCGGGGGCAGCTCGAACACTTTGCATAGCCAGATAAATCTCGGATTTTATTTGAGCCTCTTTTGAAACAGAGATAGAATCGGATTCCATCGGCTTTTCCGCTTGGCGTGTTTTTTGAGTATTTTGTAAATTTTTTAGCGGATCAATGCCGCCCAACTTATCAATCATCATAAGTCCCTACCTTCTTAGCTACATTATCGGCTAATTTATTAAAAAAATTAAGACCTTCCGGACACAAAGACAGCAATTTCGCCTTTTATTGCAGTCCGTGCAGCCATTTCGTTTAATACTTCTTCAGCAGAGCCGGAAATAAGCTCTTCGTGCAACTTTGTAAGCTCTCTTCCGACAGTAATTCTTCGTTCTTTATCAATCTCGGCAATATCTTGTAAAAGCTTTACAATTCTATAGGGTGATTCATATAAAACAAAGCCTGCATTTGCCGAAAAAAGTTCTGTAAGCCTTGTTTTTCTCCTTCCCGCCTTTGGTGATAAAAACCCTTCAAAAATAAGCGTTTTATCTCTGCTTCCGGACACACTGACAAGCGCGGTAAATGCGGACACTCCCGGAATAGGAATTATTGTATGTTCCGCTTTTCGTGCAAATTGTACTAAAACCGCTCCGGGATCGCTTATTCCCGGTGTTCCTGCATCGCTTGCATATGCGATATTTTTTCCTTCATCAAGCAATGCAACTATCTTTTTTGCAGCTTCTTCCTCGTTCCGAGCTCTACAGGAAACTAAAGGTTTGCGTATTCCAAAGTGAGTTAAAAGCTTTAATGTATGCCGTGTATCTTCACAGGCGATAACATCAACCGCTTTGAATGTCTCCAAGGCACGCATTGTTATATCTCCCAAATTTCCGATAGGAGTCCCAACAAGGTATAAATTTGCCACAGCTTACTATACCATACTTTATTGAATGAATCAAGCCGATTTTTTGTATCAAAACTGACATAAGGCTGCCCCCGCACACAAACCATAGTCAAGCTGAAACCTTATGCATGCACAAACTCGGTTTAAATAAAAAATATGTAACAATAAAAGAGTCCGGGTTAGTTTTTGACATCCGTGTCAAAAACTAACCTATCTGCTTGGAACCACCGCCGTCCGTGGCGGTTCTGAAATTTACATTCCCTTAATGCAAAGTATAAGCGAATAAATTTTACAAGACCTTGAGCTTCGTGGTGCGCAACACGGGCGAAGTGTTAGTAATATACTTTTACTTCGCCTAAAAGTGGGATTCAAGGAACGCCCGCCTATTGTTTATGCGTAAAGCCTGTGTGTAAAATTTCCTGCTCTGTACTTATTGCGGAATAATGTGTATACTTATAGCATATTATCATACATTAATAATGGGAGGTAAAAGTATGAAAAAAGCATATGTATTTATCGCGAATGGATTTGAAGAAGTTGAGGCAATTACGCCGATTGATTATTTAAGAAGAGCAAATATAGAAACAGTTGTTGTAGGCGTAGGAACGCGACAGGTAAAATCTCCTCGAAATGTTACTATTATTTGTGATACTGAATTAAATGAAGTGCTTGAAAAGACGGATGAAACTTTACTTGTAGTATTGCCCGGAGGACTCGATAATAGCAAAAGTTTAGGAGAGTCCGAAGCGGTGGAAAATTTTGTTAAAGCGGTACATAAAAACGGCGGAATTATTGCTGCTATTTGTGCTGCGCCCGTTCTTACTCTTGGAAAATGGGGAATGCTTGACGGTAAAAAATTTACCTGTTATCCCGGAATGGGTGAAGACCTTGCAACAAAGCCTTTACAAGGCGAGCGCGTTGTGCGAGACGGAAACATCATCACAGGTTGCGGCGCAGGTGCTGCGGAGGAATTCTCATTTGCATTAATAGAAGCAGTGAGCGGTAAAACAGCCTTACAAGAGTTAAAAAAATCAATTGTAGCAAGGTAAGCCTTTCTTATATTTTGTAAAAACAGAAGGCGTGTACCGACTTAAAGAATTATAAAATAGTGCAGGTTATATGATCTAAACATAAAAACTTTTATAAGCGGTACATGCCCGGCAAACAAAAATCAGTAAAACTACTTATATATCCTTATATTCAGTAGGTTAAGAACTTTTTCACCATACGGAATATTTTAAAGGTTATTGTCAAAAGTATTTCTGCACGTTTTAGAATTTCAGTTAGCCCGACTTTAACTTTTCATTCAATGCAAACTGCTCAAGGTAATGGTAATCAACAGGTTCTATCCATACCGTGAGAGTAAAATAATTGCCTGCTTGATTGTTTTGTCGTATTCCATTAAACCTTTAACTGTGAGACTCTTGGATAAAAAGGCAATTTACGAAGTTTTTAAGCGCTGGCAATCAAATAATCCCGAACCTAAGGGCGAATTATATTGGAAGAATACTTTTACGCTTTTGGTTGCGGTGGTGCTCTCCGCTCAGGCGACCGATGTCGGCGTAAACAAGGCAACAAAGGTTTTATTTGAGGTTGCGTCAAGCCCCGAAGAAATACTTAAGCTGGGGGAAGAAAATTTAAAAGAGTACATAAAAACAATCAATTTATATCCGACAAAAGCAAAACGAATTATCGGATTAAGCGAACAAATTCTGCGAGAGTTTGGCGGAAAGGTGCCGTGCAGCAGGGAGGCGCTTGAAAGCCTGCCCGGCGTCGGAAGAAAAACTGCAAATGTGGTTTTGAATATCGGGTTCGGCATGCCGGCAATCGCCGTTGATACGCATATACTTCGCACGGCACCGCGCATTGGTCTATCGGATGGGAAAACTCCCCGCGAGGTTGAAGAGGATTTACTGCGGATAACTCCCGAAGAGTTTTTGCCGAATGCTCATCATTGGATTTTGCTGCACGGGCGCTATATTTGCCAAGCCCGCAAACCGAAATGCGCCGAATGTTTTTTGGAAGATATTTGCTGTAAAAACGGAGTTGAGGCCATATAGAAGACCTTTTTTTCTGAAATAAAAACAAAGCCCTTGAACCCGACCTTTCTGTATTTTTGCAAGACGGCGTTTCAAGGGCTTCAGTTTTTTTGTGAGGACTTATCCTAAAAAATTATCCAATTCCTCCGTAAAAAATACCGAGTATGTAGACAATCAATGTTGCCCCGCAGAATACATACTTGCCCATAATGTAAAAACTGCTATGGGCTGGTTCGAGCTGCGGCTTTGCAATCTCTTTCAGCACAAGGTCTTTTCCGGCAACCCAGAAGAACATGATTGCGGAAAGCAAAGCTCCGAGCGGAATAACATAAATACTTACCACATCCATCCATTTGCCGAGATTATCTCCGCTTTCAAGGAAAACACCAACAAGAAGTGCCAAGCCGAGTATGATCGAAACAGAGGCAAGTCGGCTGAGTTTGAATTTGTTCTGCAAAGCTTCTACCGGTGTTTCAAACAAGTTGATAAGCGAGCTAACGCCCGCAAACAAAACAGCAACGAAAAAGATTGCGGCAAAAATTGCACCGAAAGGCATTTCCTTAAAAACCATCGGCATGGTAATAAACATAAGAGGCGGTCCTGCTGTCGGTTCAATCCCGTATGCAAATACTGAAGGTATAATAACCAATGCTGCAAGTATTGCTGCAATAGTATCGAATATTGCAACGTATTTTGCGCTTTTGGTGGTGCTTTCTTTATCGCTTAAATAGCTGCCGTACACAACAGTTCCGCTTCCCGCCAATGACAGCGAAAAGAATGCTTGCCCCAGCGCATACACCCATGTTTTCGGATCAGCGAGTTTTGTCCAGTCCGGCTGCGTTAAAAAAGCGTAGCCCGATCCCGCTCCGGGAAGGGTTGCCGCTCTGATTGCCAAGATAATAAACATGACAAAAAAAGCGGGCATCATAAATTTATTGACAAACTCTATACCCGAAGAAATTCCGGCAATCATGATAATAAATGTTATAGCTAATCCCATAACATGCCAGCCGAGACTTCCGAATTTACCGGCAATAGCTCCGAAATATGCACCCGAGTTTTCGGCCCCTATCATTGAACCGGTAAAAGATCCTATTGTAAATTTCAAGATCCAACCAACCACAATAGCATAGCCGATTGCGATTCCGAGCGATCCGATAACCGGTATCCAGCCAATAAACTCACCGCTGTTGTTCCCGTGCATTGCGGTTGCTTTTTTAAAGGCTCCGAGCGGCCCCGTCTGCATTGCGCGCCCGAAAGACATTTCTTCAACGATTCCCACATAGCCGATCAGTACCACAAAGATGATATAAGGAATGAGAAAGGCCGCCCCGCCAAGCTGTCCCGCTCTGAAAGGGAAGAGCCATATATTCCCCATTCCAACGGCAGAACCGATACAGGCAATAATAAATCCAAAGTCGGAGCCGAAAAGCTCTCTGTCCTCTTGTTTTTTCATACTCCCTCCGTAAATGTTCATGTGTTTTGCAGGGGAGACCGTGCAAAACACAGCCGGTATTAATATCAAGTAGACCGCATTTTACTGTTCTGCTTGAATCTTTTTAGTTATTTCATTGGCTCCAAATGCGCCTGAAAATGCCGCAATACGGGCGGTTCCCACGTGATTTTATATCCCGGTACCTTATCCGCATGTTTTTTAATAGTGATTAAAGCTTCCGCAATTATATCAAGATGAGACTGAGTATACACTCTGCGCGGAATAGCAAGGCGGGTAAACTCAAAATCCGCTTGCAGCTGTTTGCCGGTATCGGGGTCATTGCCCAGCATATACGAACCGATATCGCAGGCGCGAATACCCGCCTCAAGATACAGCTCTAAAGCGAGCGCTTGTCCCGGGAATTGATGATACGGAATATGCGGCAGCAAAGCTTTTGCGTCAATAAAAACTCCGTGCCCGCCGACAGGCGACTGGTAAGCGATCTTCGCATCGTCTAAAAGCCCCGCAAGATATTCCATCTGCCCGATCCGATACTTTAGATAGTCTTCCTCCAAGCCTTCATACAAACCGATTGCAAGCGCTTCAAGGTCGCGTCCCGAAAGTCCTCCGTAGGTAATAAAGCCTTCATAAGAAATACAATTTCCTTTTATTTTCTGATACAGCTCGGCATCTCTTTTGATTCCGATAAGTCCGCCCATATTCACAATGGCATCTTTTTTTGCACTCATGGTGAACATGTCCGCATAGCTGAACATCTCTTTTATAATCGCTTTTATTGACGATTTTTTAAACTCTTCTTCGCGCTGCTTAATAAAATACGCATTTTCAGCATATCGCGCCGCATCAATATCAAGGGGAATGCCGTACTTTTTTGCAATAGCGGCAACTTGACGCATGTTTTCTATAGAAACTGGCTGCCCGCCGGCGGAGTTATTGGTGATAGTCATTACAATAAGCCCGACATTCTCTTTCCCGTACTCATTTATTTTTTCTTCAAGTTTTTTAACATCCATGTTTCCCTTAAAAGGACTTTGTACTTGCGGATGTTTTGCTTCTTCTACAACGCAATCAACTGCGCGTGCGCCGGCAAGCTCAACATGCGCTCTCGTTGTGTCAAAAAACATATTGGAGATCGCAATCTTGCCTTTCCCTAAAATAAGCGGAAAGACAACTTTTTCCGCGGCACGCCCCTGATGTACTGGCTGAATAAACTCATACCCGAAAATATCCTTGCCGGCATCAATCAAATGATAATAACTGCGCGCGCCCGCATAAGCCTCATCTCCGTGCATGATCCCCGCCCATTGGTCGGCACTCATTGCGTTTGTTCCGGAATCGGTGAGCAAATCAATGTAAACATCTTCTCCGCGAAGATTAAAAACATTATAAAAAGCCTTTTCAAGCTTCTTTTTCCGCTCCGCCTTGCTGGTCATTTTAATTGTTTCTACCATTTTAATACGAAACGGTTCTGCCACATATTTTTTCATAAAGCCTCCCTTCTCGTTACAAGGTTAAGAAATTGTAACACGGCGATTCCCAGAAGTCAAGAATTTCAACTCGGTAAAATATAGGGTTGAAATTATCACTGATTAAAGACAGTCGCGAAACGGGTTCTGGCAATTTCTCTAAAACTGTGTTAAAATCATTTGTGGATGGTATAAACTACACTTTTACCAAGTTGCAATAATAAGGAGCTCGTTATTTTATGTCAGAGATGCATTGTTTAAATAGTTCTTCCATTCATTCGACCTTGGCATGGGAGTTGCTCTCTCTCTCTCTCTCTCTCTCTCTCATGTAACATATCCTTATTCCAAAACCACTCATAAAAAAAACAATTCGGTTATTTTTTGTCTTAAAAATTATATTACCACTCATAAATTTCTGAATCTCTTAAATTTTAAAGCCGCTCATAATGGTAAAAGCTTGGATATGCTTATCCATGCAATTATTTTGATGCAAGAATCCTTCAAACAACATGTACGTCGAGTGAGTCATATCATGCAAATACTCGATAATGCAAATAAAACCGTCAAGGATGATTTGGCGGCAACTCTATCGAATGGCGATAAATTTTATATGGCCGCAGCCACACACAAAATGAATCTTTTTAAAAAAATAAAAAACCTAAAAATAGATTTGGAGGAAATTTAAAATGGACAAGGTCGAAATGGGTAAATCGGAAATGGAGAAAAGCAAAACAGGCAAACTTAAAATGCGTACAGAAAATATTGCGGACGCAAACTTTGCCGCCCTAAGCCGCATGTTCCCGAATGCCGTTACGGAAACGATTGATGAAAACGGAGAGAAAATCCGTGCTATTGATGCGGACAAACTTGCGCAGGAAATTAACATACGCGTTATATCAGGCATGGAAGAACGCTATCAATTTACTTGGCCCGATAAGCGCAAGAGTGTTGTGCTTGCCAATATGCCTATTGCCGCCGCTCTTCGTCCATGCAGAGAGGAAAGCGTTGATTTTGACAATACCGAAAACCTCTACATCGAGGGCGACAACCTCGATGTGCTTAAACTTTTGCGCGAAACATATTTAAACAGAGTAAAGATGATCTACATTGATCCGCCGTACAACACGGGCAAAGAGTTTGTATATGAAGACGACTTTACCGAATCCGCCGCCGACTATGTCGCCCGTTCCGGCGATTACGACGAACAGGGAAACCGCCTTGTAAAAAATACTGAGGCCAACGGACGCTTCCACACCGATTGGCTCAATATGATTTACCCGCGCCTGCGCCTCGCAAAAGACTTACTCAGTGATGACGGCGTTATTTTTATTAGCATAGACGATAATGAAGTTCACAATTTAAGAAAAGTCTGTGATGAAATTTTTGGTGAGAGGAATTTTGTTGGGTGCTGTATAAGGCGAACTATAAATTCTGGTAAAAATGATGTAAAAACAATATCCGTTTTTCATGAATATCTTTTTATTTATTCTAAGAATATGGATAAAATCAGGTTAAGGCAAAAAGAGAAATCTGAAGAAGAACGCATTAGGTTATATAAAGAAAGTGATGACTACATAGAGAGTAGGGGGCGTTTTTATCTGACGCAACTGAATAAAAATAGTATTCAGTATTCAGACTCTCTAAACTATCCTATACTTGGTCCTGACGGTGTAGAAATATGGCCTGGAGAAGGATTCCATGACAAAAAATGGTGTTGGCGATGGTCATCAAAAAAAGTACAGTGGGGGATTTCTCAAGGCATGATTGTATTTAAAGCGACAAGGTCAGGGAAATATAAAGTATATACAAAATCTTATGAGCTCATGGATAATGATGGAAATACCATAAGTAGACAAAATCCTTATAATTCACTGGAATTTACGGGAAAAGAATATGCCAATTTTAATGCTACCCCTGAACTTTCTGTACTATTTGATGGAGAAAAGATTTTTAACTTTCCGAAATCTGAGACATTTATTCGAGAAATTCTACGTTTAGGAAGTCTTTCATCTAACTCCCTCATCCTCGATTTTTTCTCCGGCTCCGCAACAACAGCTCACGCTGTGATGCAGCTAAATGCCGAAGACGGTGGCAATCGAAAATATATTATGGTACAAATACAGGAACTCACGAATGAAAAAAGCGAGGCGACCAAGGCGGGATATAAAAACATTTGCGAAATCGGTAAGGAGCGTATTCGTCGAGCTGCCGAAAAAATTCGGAAAGAAAACCCTGATGCAAAATTTGATGGAGGCTTCCGCGTCCTAAAACTCGACAGTTCTAATATGAAAGAGGTGTATTATACGCCGGATGAATACACACAACAGGATTTTAATCTTGATGGGCTTACAGATAATATTAAAGAAGACCGCTCGGACGAAGACTTATTGTTTCAGGTTATGCTCGACCTCGGTATTCCGCTTTCGGCAAAAATCACTCGCGATAATAATTTGCTCTGTGTAAATGATAATTATTTAATTGCGTGCTTTGAACGCGTAGATATTGCACTGATAACTAAAATTGCAAAACGCAAACCCCATTATGCGGTTTTCCGAGACGGCAGTTTTACAAACGACGCCGTACTGAGCAACTTTGAACAAGTGTTTAAAACACACTCTCCGAATACTATCAGGAGGATACTGTAATGACAGGCACAAAAAAAAAGGAAATGAAATTTCAATTTAAAACACAGAAATTTCAAACTGAGGCCGTTGAAAGTGTTGTAAGGGTTTTTGCAGGACAGCCCAATTCCGGCATGAGTAAATATCGCTTTGACTTAGGTAAGCGTGAAGGGCAGGGCGTGCACGACTCTCAAAAATATAGACAACCCATCTTGGTGTTTGAAAACGAAGATGAAAGACGCCGGCATCTTACCGAACTATATCATAAAGCCAATTTACAAATCTCCGAAGAGGATATGGAGTTTATCGAAGCCGCTTACCGCAATACCGATATCAAATTGTCTGATGAGGAACTACTGAAAAATATTCAGACCCTGCAAAAAGAAAATAATATTAAATACTCGAATAATCTTGTTAAAGAATTGGGTACCGTCTCCATCGATGTAGAAATGGAAACAGGCACGGGCAAAACCTATTGCTATATTAAAACAATGTTTGAGCTTCATAAAAATTACGGTTGGAGTAAATTCATTGTAGTTGTGCCGAGCATTGCCATCCGCGAGGGTGTAAAAAAATCATTTGAAATAACGCAAGAACATTTTATGGAGCTTTACGGTTTAAAGGCTCGGTTCTTTATCTACGATTCAGACAACCTTCATCAGTTGGAAGAGTTTTCTCAGTCCTCCGGAATTAACGTGATGATTATCAATATGCAAGCCTTTAACACCAAAAAGAACAAGCGTATTATCTATGACAAGCGTGACCGGTTCAACAGCCGCAGACCGATTGATCTCATTAAGGCAAACCGCCCGATTATTATACTCGATGAACCGCAAAAAATGCAGGGAGCGGCTACGCAGGAGGCATTAAAGAAAAACTTCAATCCGTTGTTTTCTATCAATTATTCTGCAACTCACAAGAAAAGTCACAACCTTGTCTACGTGCTTGATGCTCTCGATGCTTTTAAAAAAAAGCTTGTTAAAAAAATTGAAGTAAAGGGCTTTGATGTAAAAAATATTGGTGGCTCAGAGTGCTATCTCTATCTTTCTTCAATTGATATAAGCCCTAAAAAGCCGCCGCGTGCCCGCTTGGAACTTAAAGTAAAACGCGCCAATGAAATAAAACGCGAAACCTATTTTTTTAATGTTGGCGATAGTTTGTATATAAAGTCAAATAATCTTGAACAATATAAAAATATTTCCATTGCGGAGATTAGCCCTATTAGGTCTTTAGTAACATTTAGTAACGGTGAAGAACTTGCTGTGGGCGAAGCAAGCGGAGATATAAGCGAAGACTATATCCGCCGTATTCAAATTCGTGAAACCATCGCCTCTCATTTTGAAAAAGAAGAAGCCTTATTTACGCAAGGCATTAAGTGTCTTTCACTTTTCTTTATCGATAAAGTAGATAAGTATCGCCAATACAATAAAGAAGGAGATGCACTGCTTGGAGACTACGGAAAAATATTTGAAGAAGAGTACGAGGCTGCATTAAAGAACGTGTTGGACGATAAGAATTTAAGTCCCGATTATGCTAAATACTTACGACGGATTAATGTGCAGTCTACGCATTGCGGTTATTTTTCAATTGATAAAAAAACAGGACGCTCAGTCGACAGCAAGATTAAACGCGGTGACAGCTTCTCGAATGATGACTCCGCCTATGATCTTATTCTCAAAAACAAAGAACGCCTTCTCTCATTTGAAGAAGATGCGCGGTTTATTTTTTCGCATTCGGCTTTGCGCGAAGGCTGGGATAATCCTAATGTCTTTCAGATTTGCGCATTAAAACATTCTAATAGCGATACTACAAGACGACAGGAAGTCGGGCGAGGTTTGCGCCTTTGTGTAAACATTGAAGGCGAGCGGCAAGACGCTGAAGTCTTAGGCGAAGCCCTTGTCCATAGTGTAAACAAGCTTACAGTTGTTGCAAACGAAAGTTATAACAAATTTATTGACGGCTTACAAAAAGATATTGAAGAGGCCCTTTATGAACGTCCGCGAACACTAAGTATTGATTATTTTGAGCATAGAAGTTTATATTTACCGGACGGTGAAACTTTTACCTTTGAAGCTGCAGAAGCAAGAGCTGCATATAATTATTTTGTCCGCAACGAGTATATCGATGATAATGGCAAAGTGACGGATGTCTATCGCGATGCAAGCGAAACCGGTAACTTTGCTCCGCTGCCGGAAAAACTCGCTCCTGTTGCCGACAGCATTCATAATCTTGTGCAAGGCATTTACGCTCCTTCAGGTTTGGAAGGGCTTATGTCCAACGGACACTGCGCAAAGGTGAAGGAGAATTCTATCAATAATGATAACTGGGAAAAATTCAAAGAGCTATGGGAGCAAATTAACAAACGCTATGCCTACACTGTAGATTTCGAAAGTGCCGAGCTTATACAAAAATCTATTGAGGCAATTAACAAAGAACTCTTTGTGCCCAAGCCCATGTATAAGCGTACCACAGGCGAGCAGGAAGGTGAGGTGTTCAAAACGCAGGCAACGCAAACAATAATCCTCGATAGGGTGGCGGGCAACTTTGTCGAGTATGATCTTATCGGCAAAATTGCGGAACACACAACGCTCACCCGGAAAACAGTTGCCGCAATATTAAAAGGAATTACAAGAGAAAAATTAAACTTGTTTGCGTACAATCCCGAAATTTTTATTTCTAAAATATCAGACATTATAAACAGTCAAAAAGCTGCTGTTGTCATAGAACATATCTCTTATAAGATAAGCGGTGAAGATCCATACAGCCAAGATATTTTTAACACGAGCCGCTCTTCCGATGAGTTTAAAAAAGCTTTTACTGCAAAGCGTTCTATTCAAAACTATGTGTTTGTTGACGGATCTGTAAAAGACAGTGTTGAAGGAAAATTTGCATCCGCTCTTGATAATGCCGACGAAGTTATTGTTTATGCTAAGTTACCGAAGGGACCGCGCGGGTTTTATATCCCCACGCCTGTTGGAAATTATTCTCCTGACTGGGCGATCTCGTTTAAAAAAGGTACGGTAAAACATATTTTCTTTATCGCCGAAACAAAGGGCTCGATGGACAGTTTACAGCTACGCCCGATAGAGCAAACAAAAATTTTTTGTGCTAAAAAATTATTTAATGAACTTAAACTCGAGGAAAGCAAGGTGCGCTATCACGAGGTGGATAGTTATGATACGTTACTCGAGGTAATGGGAAAGATTAAATAGAAATAAGGTTTTGCGCGAGATGATGGCGAAGATTTAAGCCGAAAATCGGGCAGGCGCGAATGCTTGTTCCACAGCGATGCCCGTTTTGTTTCATCGCTCGCTCATACTCGCCGGCACTATTGTAGCGTTTTGTAATTAACTTCCCTGTTATACAAATCGGGGCATCAACAATAAGTGACTGCGGATTTTAAGCATTCCTATGGTAAATTGCCCACCGGTGCTAAATTCCGAACGATGTTTTAAAGCAAGACTATTTGCAAAGCTTTAAAACTCGCAGGTTTAGTTTTTGACACGGACCAAAATCAGAACCGCCACGGATGGCGGTGGTTCTAAACAGAATTGAGTTTGAAAACTACCACAGCTATATAAACAGGAGTTTTCAAACTCATAGGTTTCATTTTGCCACGGACGGCAAAACTCAGTACTGCCACGGATGGCAGTGGTTCCATGCAGTAGCGACGTTTTAAAAGCACAGCCGCTTTCAAGTGCTTTTAAAACTCGCAGGTTTCATTTTGCCACGGATGGCAAAATGAAACCGTTGTGTCGAACTCTTTTTTATAAAATTTTTTATGTTTTGGGTAAGATGTATTAAAAAACGAATCGACTTATTAAAAAAACGTTATACTATGTACGCATGCTATTGATTTTCCGTAACGCAATTGAATAAGTATTTGCAATTCCTTTGAATATAGTGTAGTATTGTCTTCGGTCATATGCAGTCTCCTTAGTAGGATTTTTGACTTTTTCATATACACAAATAAAGCTGCTATGACCTTTCTTTTTTACACAATTATATGAACTTTATCGTTAAACGCATTGATTACGATTTTTTCGACGAAGAAATTGAATTCTTAGAAAAGAATGCTTTTACCGAAACTCTTGGACCAAAAACTAAAAATAGAATCGAATTTAAAAAGCAAAATATTAAGAGTCAATTGCATATCCCAATTCTTTTGAAATAATATCCGCAGTATGTAAAAGTTTTGCGTAAAGCTCGTCATTGATTTTTTCTTTCATTCTGAAAGTCGGTCCGGTTATCGATATTGCCCCTTTTACTTCTCCGGTTGCTCCGTATATAGCAGTGCCGACACAATATACGCCAAGCTCGTTCTCTTCGTTATCAACGGCGATTCTTGTCTGTCGGATCTTTTCCAACTCTTTGCAAAATACATTAAAATCGGTAATGCGATTTTCGGTAGTCTTTACCTGAGAACTCCTATCCCAAATTTCACGTATTTCATCATATGAACAGTTGGAGAGCATTGCTTTGCCGACCGAAGTACTTACAAGCAAAGCCCTCCTTCCAACCTTTGATTGCAATGTGATTGCATTAGTGGAATCAATTTTATCAATGTATACCGCATAAATATCATCTTGCATCACTAAATGAATCACTTCATTAATGGTTTTAGAAAACTCTTTTAAATGTTTGTGACAGATTGTTATTAAATCCAAGTCCGTTGTTTTATGCCGTGCTAACGTGTACAACTTTAAAGTTAAATTATATTTATTATTTTCATCTTTTTTTACATACCCAAGAACAATCAATGTGCTTAAAAACCTATGAACAGTTGATTTATGTAAATCAACATATTCGCTTAACTCCGTAAGTCCCGCCCCATCTGAAAAATGTTTAAACGCCTCCAGTATTTTAAATACTCTTTCAATAGATTGAATCTTTTCTTCTACCATAATTTTCACCGGTTGGAAGTATATAGTATTTTAAAGAAAAGTACAAATAGCAAAACTCTCTGCGCATGACAAGAGCTGCGAAAACTCTTCTCATGTATAATGGATAATCAGCCGATAAAAGCCTATAAAACATCTTATAAAAAATCACTGTTACTGAAGATTTGGCAGATACCCGCCAACAATGGATCGACGAAAAAACCATAAAAGGAGCTCGACACGGCGCAACGGCGAGTCTTTGGAATTTCTATCTTTGGTTTGTCTACGAGTTTTGCCTGCTTACGCTGGAGTATCAGGCAAAACATCGTTTGGAATCAGCACTCCAAAGGGGCAGGTTACGGGCTGCCGAAGCCCTGCTACATAGCGATCAAGGAACAACGTATACATCACATGCGTACCGAGAAAAACTGACTGAGCTTGGGATGATACAAAGTATGAGCCGGCGTGGAAACTGTTGGGATAATGCCTGCATAGAAAACTTTTTTGGAACCATTAAATGTGAAAGTGGTTATTATGATACATTGAAAAATGGATTACTCACTTATAAACAGATGGAAGAACTTATAGGTAAGTACATTGAATTCTTTAACAATGAAAGAATTCAAAAAAAATTAGGTTGGAAGTCACCTGTTGATTTTAGAACGCAGGTTGCTTAAAAAAAATAACTTTCGTGTCCAAAAAATGGGGGGCAGTACACCCCTCACCACCGAAAAAATAGTTCCGCTCGGACGGCAAATATTCTTTTTCTATTTTCTTATCTTCTCTTTTTTAGGTTTTGCATGCTTACCGTACGCTCCTGTGCTGTTATGGCGTATGGGCTTTTTTGCTGTCTTCTTTTGCGGCGAGGGGAGGTTGCTCCGGAAAAGCAGTTTACGGGTACCCGTGTATCCGGAGGCTTTTTAATATACAAAATTTTAGCAGGAGGAAACATCAATGAAAAAACAATTGATTTTGAGAACAATGCTTCTCGTTGGATTAGCCCTTGCCGGGCTTGGAGTTTTAAGCGGGTGTAAAGTAAACAAAAAAAACATTATTACGGTCACACTTACGGGCGACGATAATACGGTGCTTGGTTATCAAAAAAACATTTCCGCAGTAAAAGGAGATACTTGGGGAAAAATCAAAAATGATGCAATTACCAAAATAAGCTTTAAAGAAGGCTATGAACTTGCCGCTTGGAAGCTGAACGATGCAAACGGAAAAGCTTTAACCGATACCGATGTTTTTACTAAAGACACAATCGTTTTTGTTACGTCACAGTCTAAGTATGTTACGATTAGCCTAAAGGGAGACAGCAATGTAACCTTCTCATCGGCAAGCCTTTCCGCAGACAGGGGAGCTTCATTTAAAACGGTAAAAGAAAAAATAACCGGCGTAACCTTTAAAGAAGGCTATCAACTTGCTGGTTGGAAACTGAACGATGCAAGCGGCAATGACCTAAAGGATACCGACACATTTGAGGCAGACACAACTATTTTTGCCGTGTCGAAAAAAGTGATTACCGTAACTTTAACAGGCGATGGCAAGGTAAATTTTTCGCAGACAAGCATCTCTGTTTTCAAGGGCAGCACGTGGGCGGAAGTAAAGGCAAAAATCTCTGCCATTACAAATTTTGAACCGAGCTATACGCTTGATGTATGGAAACTGAACGATGCAAGCGGCAATGACCTAAAGGATACCGACACATTTGAGGCAGACACAACTATTTTTGCCGTGTCGAAAAAAGTGATTACCGTAACTTTAAGAGGTGATAGCAATGTAATTCTTTCGCAGACAAGCACCTCTGTTTTTGAGGGCAGCACGTGGGCGGAAGTAAAGGCAAAAATAACCGGCGTAACGTTTAAAGACGGCTATCAGCTTGATGTATGGAAGCTGAACGATGAAAGCGGTACCAATTTAAGCGATGACTACATATTTAACGAAAGCGCAACCATCTATGCCGTATCAAGAGAAAAAAAACCAATTGTTATAACCCTCGCAGGGGATAGCAACGTAAATTTTTTGCAGACACGCATCCCTGTTACTGAAGGCAGCACGTGGGCAGATGTGAAGACAAAAATAAGCGGCGTAACGTTTAAAGACGGCTATCAGCTTGATGTATGGAAACTAAATGGTGCAAACGGTGCCGAATTACAGGATACGTCAAAATTTGATGTGGCAACAACTATCTATGCTGTTTCAACGCCCTTTACCGTAACAGATGGTGTGATTATTAGTTGTAATGATGAATCATTGCAAACTATTGTAATTCCGCATAAAATACACGGAAAACCCGTTACTGCCATCGGAGAGAGGGCTTTTGCCGGCTGCAGCGACTTAGCAAAGGTTGATCTTTCAAAATGCATAAACCTCACTTCTATCGGGGGCTTGGCTTTTAAAGAGTGCTGGAATCTAAGAACTGTTGACCTTTCAGCCTGCACCAAACTTAATTCCATTGGTGAGAAGGCTTTTAGTTCCTGCCATAGATTAAAAAGTATTGACCTTTCAAAATGCACCGAACTTAATTCCATTGGTGATGAGGCTTTTAGTTCCTGCCATAGTTTAAAAAGTATTAATCTTTCAAAATGCACTAACCTTGCGTCTATCGGTGAGAAGGCTTTTGACAGATGTAATAGCACAAAGCTCTTTGTAGCAACCGAAGCAATAAAAGAAAAGGCAAAGGGTAAGGGTATTCTCGATGATCGTATTTATTTCTCAATTCATGAGGAGGGCGAGTTTTATTTTACCGACAACACCAAAACCGTTTTAATCGGTATGGTTGACACTAATGCGGAAACCGCTATAGTTCCTGCTTCCGTTACAACGATAGGGAGGGCGGCTTTTGCCGGCTGCAACAACTTAAGAAAGGTTGACCTTTCAAAATGCACCGCCCTTACTTCCATTGGTGAGAAGGCTTTTAGTTACTGCTGCAAATTAAACAGTGTTGACTTTTCAGCCTGCGCTAAGCTTACATCCATTGGAAACTGGGCGTTTTTTGACTGCAATGAGCTAACAAGTGCTGACCTTTCAGCCTGCACTAACCTTGCATCTATCGAAGAGTTCGCTTTTGCCGGCTGCAACAACTTAACAAAGATTGACCTTTCAAAATGCACAAACCTCACTTCTATCGGGGAGTCGGCTTTTGGGGGCTGTACAAAGGCGGTTATCACATTGCCGGCAAGCATCACCGTCATAGGCGGGTGTCAATAACCAGTGAATATTTCACCCCTAACGGGGGTTAATTTTGCAATGAAAATTGCACCCCTTAACACATCGAGTTATCCTGCTTTTGCATCTTTAAGTAAGAATTCATAAATCAAGTCAATAACTACTTGAGGCAGGTCTCCGGTTCGTCCAACCGTATCGGTTCGGTATATATCATCGAGCGGTACAATCGGATAGAATTCATCATGTATTAAAGCGCGTATACCATGCTTTTGGGAAATCAATACATTTACCGTTGTGCCTGCGCCGAATTTATTCTGCTCAATTTTAAACAAATGGTTTTTGATTGAGATGGTGGAACCGCTTGAAAGTTTGCGCGTAATAACCGATGACAACAGTTTATCAAGATCGAGTGTTTTTGGCGTCGGTACAAACATTGAATATGAATCGCAGGCCGAAACACCAAACTGTTTGTTGAAAATACCGATATACTCTTTTAAGAATTGATTTGCTTGCTCTATGGTTGTAATTCCGCGTCGTGCAAATTCAACAGGGAGTCGGCTTTGTAAAGTTTGCCATAATCGC
Source organism: Treponema phagedenis (assembly GCF_008153345.1). Classification (NCBI taxonomy): domain Bacteria; kingdom Pseudomonadati; phylum Spirochaetota; class Spirochaetia; order Treponematales; family Treponemataceae; genus Treponema; species Treponema phagedenis. The sequence goes on from NZ_CP042818.1 coordinate 242,467, forward strand.
TCAACACGTCCTTTTGCTTGTGATGAATGAGCCGGGAACATATCGATTCCTAAGTACTTGATAATTTTGCCGAATTGTGTTACTTGTTCCTCGGTTCCTTGTAATTGCTCCTCAATGGATAACTGTTTTTTTGCATTAACAAAAAAAACGCTACACTTATCTGGATAAAGAGCGGCAGGGAGTCCGTAATTTTCGAGTGTCTGCCGCAGAACTTCTAAATATCCGAGCAGGCACTCGTTTTTGCATAAATAAAGACCGGTAATCATTCCGCGTGCATCATCAATAAAAGCATGTAATGCGGATTTTTCTTTCCCGCCGAACCAAGGAAACGGGGTTGCGTCCACTTGCAACAGCTCTCCGAAGCAAGCTCTTCTATTGCGCGTTTTATGCACCTTCTTTCGTGTTCGTCTTTTCTTTGGTGAATAAATTCCATGTGATAACAGAATACGGCGCAGAGTCGAATATGACAGCTGCAATTGATATTCTTCAGTTACTATTTCATGAAAATGCAAAAAATTGCTTTTTGACAATGCGGGATCGCTTCGCAGCGCAAGTAATCGCTGCTCAATTTCTTTCGAGGTCTTCTTTGCAGAGGGACGCTGACTGTTGCCATGCAGCATTGCTGCTAAACCCTTTTCTTTGAACGCCTTTTTTAATTGCTGTACGCGTCTTCGTGAAAGGTTTAATCGAAGCGCAGCCTGTTGTACCGTACATCTCCCCTCTAAGCAGTTGGCGATAACATGTCCTCGTGTAATTTGATCAATGCTCATAAATAATTTCATTCCTCCAGTGTAATGTAATAAGTCAATAATTTCACCTCGGTAAAATATAGGGGCGAAATATTCATTGAAAACTTATAGGGGTGAAATTATCACAGATTAAAGACACACCGTCATAGGCGGGGAGGCTTTTGGAGCAGAGTCCATTGAAGACTCGCGCTGTAAGGAGGTAAAGGTTCCGGCGGCTAAAAAAGATTTGGTGACCGGCGAACCCTGTAATTATACGGGGAAGGTAACGGAACTGTAACCGATTTTCCGCGGTTTTAAGTAAACCTCCGTCCGCTTAAGGGCGGGGGTTTCTTTTTTGCGGGTATTCCTGCGGCGGTGTTTTTCGTATTGCTCAAACCATACGGTGTTTTTGCAGAAAACAAAATGGCTAAGATTGAGTTGTAAAAAGCAAGTGTACTGTTTTGTAATTAGCCCTGCATAACGATGTTTAAAAGCATCAATACAAAATTGTAAAATTGAAGCTTTTAAACTCGTTGGCGAAGTTACAGTAAATTTTCAAAACTTCGCCCTATGGTAAGTTTGCTCACCGTTGTCAAGCTCAGAACCGCCACGGACTATTGTGCTTCCCATACGCAGTATTGATGTTTGCCTGCCTTTGTCAAAAATGGCAGGAAAAATTTGGAAATTACATTTTGCCGATGGTAAGTTTACCTACCGTTGCGCCGTGTCGGGCTCCTTTTTATAACAGGGAGTTTTAAAACTCGCAGGTTTGGTTTTGACACGGACGTCAAAAACTAAACCGTTGTGTCGCTCTCTTTTTTATAAAATTTTTTACGATTTATATAAGAAGCATTAAAATCTGATAGAGGTATCAAGGTAAAAAGAACGATTAGTTTGATTTTTCTTTATATGCGCATGTAATACTTCATAAATTCTAATGTAAAACTAGCCCTAAAGTTCGCTTCGTGCTATTATCTTTTTAAACTTACGATTTGGAGGCAGATATGAATGAAGTGATTAAACTTTTGCAAACGCATTCCAGTATTAGAAAATTTGATGCGTCGTATGTTATTCCCGAAAAAGATTTACAAGAAATTATCAAAGCTTCTAAGCAGGCTCCTTCATGGATGAACGGGCAGCCTTATAGTATTATTGTATTTAATGATGCAAAAATAAAAGAAGACTTTGCGGTAAATGTTGTCGGCGCCCATGATAAGGCTGCGAAAAATATGAATAGCATAAAAGCGTGCTCGGTATTTTTGTTGTATTGTATTGATTTTTATAAGTTTACGGTTTGCGGTGATTTTTCGCTTTCGGATTCTGCAGAGCCGTTGATGATTGCAAGCGTAGATATCGGGCTTGCAATGCAAAATGCGGCGGTTGCGGCGGAAAGTTTAAGGCTCGGCTGCGTGTGCATCGGAGGAATTCGCAATCAACAAGCGCATATTATTGAAGCATTGAAATTACCGAAATTTGTGTACCCGCTTGTCGGACTCGCGATTGGAAAACCCGATGAGAACACGCAGGTTAAACCGCGCCTCCCCGACAGCGTGAATGTCTTTTATAATCGCTATGATGCGGCACAGGTGCAGGAAAAAGATTTACAAGCTTACAACCAAACAATGAAAGACTTTGCGGTACAATCAGGCTACACAACAGAAGATTGGATAAATAAATTTTTAGAGTTTTATACAAAACCGCATTACGCAAAAAATACTGATGAAATGCTTGCAAAACATGGACTTATTAAAAAAAACTAAGAAAAAGCAAATTTAACGTAAGCAGTGGAAAATTAATTTTAAAATCGCAAAGGGTGTTAGAATGAATGTGTATTTAGACTGGGCTGCGACCGCAATTCCCGAACAAGAGATTATAGAAGAGGCGGTGCGGGAGGCGGGCAAGTATTTTGCAAATCCTTCGGCACGCCATGCACTTGGAAAAGCTGCCGCTGAACGGCTTGAAACGGCGCGTAAAACGGCTGCGGAATGTTTGCAAGTGCAGCCAGAACAGCTTATTTTTACCTCCGGAGGCACAGAGGCAAATCATATTGTTTTGCTTTCTATGTTAAATCGCTCTGAAAGCTTGAACATTGCAGCCGGCGCAATAGAGCACGCCGCAATCAGTGAACAGGTGAAAATGCTCAAAAAAAACGGACGCAAAGTGCGGGAAATTCCGGTAAACAAACGCGGTTTTATCACGCCTGAGGCAGTGCTGCAAACAATCGACGCAAACACCACCCTCGTTACAGTCATGGCAGTCAATAACGAGACAGGAGCAATTCAGCCGATTCGAGAAATCGGGCAGGCGGTTTCCGAGTTCTGTAAAGGCAAGCGGAAGATTCACTTTCATGTTGATGCGGTGCAGGCATTCGGAAAAATACCCTTTGAACTTGCAAATTTGCCGATAAGTTCCGCCGCGATGAGCGGACATAAAATCGGTGCGCCGCGCGGAATCGGTTTTTTATATCTTGCGCAAACGCTTGAAGCCTTTTTATGTGGCGGCGGGCAGGAAGGCGGCATGCGCGCAGGAACCGAAAATCTTGCAGGGATAATCGCCCTCGCCGGTTGTTTGCAAAAAACGATTCCCGCTGTTGCAAAAACGTATGCACATGTACAAGAACTTTCGGATTATCTTATCCAAAAACTTCTGTGTATTCCTGGAATCTCGATTATTCCAGAAACGCGGATGGAAGATTGTAATAATTTTTCTCCCTATATTATTCAATGCACAAACGAAAATATTCCCGGCGAAGTTTTACAGCGTTGCCTTTCCGATATGGGCGTCTACGTTTCCACGGGCTCCGCTTGCTCATCAAAAAAGCGGAGCCGCCCCATTCTTGAAGCTATGGGCATCGGTGCAAAACAACAGTTGAACACAATCCGCATCTCTCTTGGTAAAAGTACTACAAAAGAAGAGCTAAACCAAGCGCTTTGCTGTCTGCAAACTTGTATCGAAAAACTATAACGTATTTTCATTGCAAGCGGTTTTTAAAATCCGGCAGGAAGTATACAGTAAAATTTGCAAAAGAATCGCAGCGACAAGTTGATTTTACATTTTGATATCCAGATTATAAAAAGAGCCCGACACAACGGTTTCATTTTGCCGTCCGTGTCAAAATGAAACCTATAAGTTTGAAAACTCCTGTTTATATAGCTGTGGTAGTTTTCAAACTCAATTCTGTTTGGAACCACGGGCGTCCGTGCCCGTTCTGATTTTTGCCGTCCGTGGCAAAATGAAACCTGCGAGTTTTAAAGCTTTGCAAATAGTCTTGCTTTAAAACGTCGCTGCTGCGTGGAACCACCGCCATCCGTGGCGGTTCTGAGTTTGACTTCCGGCAAAAAAACTGCCCTACGAGTTTTGCCTGTTTACGCTGAACTATCAGGCAAAATATTGTTTGAAATTGAGCAACGGTGGGTAAGTTTACCATAAGGAAAATGCTTCACAGTAAGGAATTTGTTGCTCTTGTACTTTTTGCCGGAAAGGAAAAGAAATTCCAAACGATGTTTAAACCTGCCACGCTATAATCGGAGTTTTTAAACTTGCACGACCTAATTTTGACAAGGACGTCAAAATTAGGTTAATCTGAAATTTTTCTACTTATTGACTTGAACCCGCTGAAACTTTATTATCTCTCCCATGAAAAGAAAACTTATTACTTCAGCCCTGCCTTATGTTAATAATATTCCTCATTTGGGGAATTTATTGCAGGTTTTGTCGGCGGATGTGTTTGCCCGCTTTTGCCGCTTAAAGGGATATAAAACGCTTTATATTTGCGGAACCGATGAGTATGGCACCGCAACAGAGACAAAGGCCTTACAGGAAGGAAAAACGCCTCAGCAGCTTTGCGATTATTATCATGCAATACACAGTGATATTTATAACTGGTTTAACATTGCCTTTGACTATTTTGGAAGAACTTCAACTCCGCAGCAAACGGAAATTACCCAGCAGATTTTTCTTGATTTGGAGAAAAACGGTTTTATTACCGAGCACGAAATGCAGCAGTTGTATTGCCCGCAGTGTCGCCGATTTTTGGCAGACCGCTATGTACGCGGCACGTGCCCGCATTGCAGTTATGAGGATGCGCGGGGCGATCAGTGCGAGCAATGCGGAAAGCTGTTAGACCCCACCGAATTAAAAAATCCGCAGTGCGCTACTTGCGGTGGCACACCCGAACCGCAGACAACAAAACATTTGTATATCAACTTGCCGGCAATTATTTCTCAATATCAGCCATGGATGGAAGAGGCAAGTAAAAACGGCGAGTGGTCAAATAACGCATTGCAGATGACAAAGAGTTGGATTAGAGACGGTTTGCAGGAGCGTGCCATTACCCGCGATCTGCAATGGGGTATTCCCGTTCCGAAAGCAGGTTACGAAAAAAAGGTTTTTTACGTATGGTTTGATGCGCCGATCGGCTATATTTCCATTACGAAAAGTTTTACGGATATAACCGGCGGAGATTGGAAAAGCTGGTGGCTTGATCAAAAGGATGTGGAACTTTTTCAGTTTATCGGAAAAGATAATATTCCTTTTCACACGGTTATCTTCCCCTGTTCGCTGATAGGGTCGGGGCAAAACTGGACAAAACTTTTTCATATGTCAAGCACCGAGTACCTTAATTATGAATCGGGGAAATTCTCAAAATCAAAAGGAGTCGGGGTGTTCGGCTCCGATGCAAAAGAATCGGGTATCCCTGCGGATATGTGGCGTTTTTATTTGTTTTATAATCGTCCCGAAAAAAACGACACACAGTTTACATGGAAGGATTTTCAGGAGCGGGTGAACAGCGAACTGATCGGAAACTTCTGTAATCTTGTAAACAGAACCTTCAGTTTTATTTCCCGCTATTATAACGGCTGTATCCCCGAAGTTGACGGAACGCAGTCTTCCCGCGCGGATGTTGCCGAGCCTATTAAGCAGCTGCGAAAGGCTGTTGAAAGCTATAAAAAATCCATTACTGATTTGATGGACTGGGCAAATTTACGTGACGGCTTTCATCAGATATTTGAGCTTTCCTCTATTGCGAATAAGGCGTTTCAAGACGGAGAGCCTTGGAAAAATCGAGATGCGGATCCGGAAAAAACCGAAGCGCTTCTTTCCGAGCTTTGCTATTTTATTAAGGACTTGCTCATTCTGATTCACCCCTTTATGCCTGAATACGCAAGTCAGGCAGCCTCTTTTTTAGGCATAAAGATTTGGTCGGGAAATGTTTTTAATGAGCAAAAACCCGATTATACCATTCCGAAGTCTGCGCTTTCGTGGAGCAATATCGGAGAGAGAAAGGGATTAAAAACGGTACAAAATGTAGTTATTATTTATAAAACCCTCGATGATAAAACTATTAACGCATATCGGGAACGATATGCCGGAAATCAACAAGAGCGAAAAAAATCAAAAGAGCCTGCCGCACCGGCAAAAGAAACCTTGCCTGCCGATGCAATTTTTTCTCAAAAAATTGCATTAAAAACCGCAAAGGTTATCCGCGTAGAGCGGCACCCCGAAGCGGACAAACTGTATATAGAAACCCTTGATGACGGTTCGGGTGAAGAGCGGGTTATCCTTTCGGGGCTTGTTCCCTACATGGAGGCTGAGGAAATACTCGGAAAAACAATTATTATTGCGGATAATCTAAAACCGCGAAAAATGCGCGGCATAGAATCGCGCGGTATGCTCCTTGCGGCGGACTACTTTGAAGGAGAGACCCGAAAGGTTGAGCTTTTAGAAGCCCCGTGGGCAGCACCCGGCACGCCTGTGCTTTTGGAAGGAGAAATAGAAAATGCGAACGCTGAAGCGGTTGCGGAACACTATCAAAAAAGGCCCCACAGCATTGACGCTGATGTGTTTTTTTCAGTGCCGATTCAGGTAACCGATTATAGCGTTACCATTGCCGGAAAAAAACTCACTGTTGACGGCAAACCGATTACCACCGCAAAAACACAAAACGGCACAGTCGGATAAGAGCTGCTAAAATGCCGTACGCATGGAAAAGCCCTGTTCTTTGTAAAAAAGGACAGGGCTTTTTTTAACGGAACCAAAACGCGGTACCATCGGGTGATTTTACAGCCGAATATCCGATACGCATATTTGTAACCGTTTCACTCCTACATAGTATAGCATTTTGTAATTAACTTCCTGTTATAAAAATTAGCGTATCAACAATAAGGAACTGCGGATTTAAGCATTACTATGGTAAATTGCTCACCGTTGCGCTGTGTCAAACTCTTTCTATAATAGAAGCTTTAAAACTCGCAGGTTTGGTTTTGACACGGACGTCAAAAACTCAGAACCGCCACGGATGGCGGTGGCTCTAAACAGAATTGAGTTTGAAAACTACCACAGCTATATAAACAGGAGTTTTCAAACTCATAGGTTTCATTTTGACACGGACGTCAAAATGAAACCGTTGTGTCGAACTCTTTTTTATAAAACTTTTTACGTTTTTGCTAAAATGTATTAAAAAAATTTAATCGACTTATTAAAAAAACGCCGTAGTAGTTATGATAAATCGGTTTTGTAAGCAACCCGCCTTGTTTTGCGGTAAGGATTACCCGCCATTACCGCAGCAGGGCACTGTCATTATGCAAAGCTGCTTGCTTGTATTTCCACCTTAACAGAAAAGCCCGACCGAACTCTTTTCGGATCAAAATATTTTCGCTTGCAGTTTTCGGCATTTTTACGATATAATGGGCGCCTATGAATTTTCGTTATTCCGATTATGATGTCATTGTGGTAGGCGGCGGGCATGCGGGGATTGAGGCTGCGCTGGCGGCGGCTCGAATGGGGGAACAGACTCTTTTAATTACGCAAACGATTGACAGTATCGGCAGACTGTCGTGTAACCCGTCAATCGGCGGCATTTCCAAAGGGAATATTGTACGCGAAATTGATGCGCTCGGCGGCGAGATGGGAAAACTTGCCGACGCCTGTATGATTCAATATCGGCTTTTAAACAAGAGCAGAGGCCCTGCGGTGCAGTCGCCGCGCATTCAGGCGGACAAATTCTTATATGCGCAAAAAGCAAAACATGCACTTGAGCTTCAGAAAAACCTGCATATTTATCAGGACACGGTGGTTGACGTGCTCAGCTCGGGCACAAGCGAAACCGGCACGGTGGAATCAGGTGCGGTGCAAGCAATTCTAACCGCGCGCGGCAGAACGATTTCCGCAAAAGCGGTAGTTTTAAGCACCGGCACTTTTATGGAAGGAAAAATTTACATCGGCGAGTATGAGGCGGCGGAAGGACGGCTCGGCGAAAAAGCGGCAATCGGCTTGGGCAGCGCATTGGCGCAAAAAGGCTTCACCCTCGGAAGGCTAAAAACCGGAACTCCGTGCAGGGTGTTGCGAAAATCGGTAGACCTTTCAAAAATGGAAATTCAGGAAGCCGATGCAATTATGCGCCCCTTTTCTTTTGCGGCGGCGGAAGTGCACCGTCCGCAAGCAACCTGCTATATTGCCTATACAAACGAACACACCCATCGGATTATACGCGAAAACTTTCACCGCTCTCCGTTATTTTCGGGGAAAATACAGGCAACGGGCGCGCGCTACTGCCCTTCGGTGGAAGACAAAGTAAAAAAATTCCCCGAACGTAATCGCCACCAAATATATATTGAGCCTGAGGGGTTGGATACTGAAGAGCTGTACATTAACGGGCTCTCCTCGTCCTTGCCAGAAGATGTACAGGACGCAATGATTCGCACAATTGAGGGCTTTGAATCGGTTGTGATTACGCGCCCCGGTTATGCGGTTGATTATGCGTACGTTTCTCCTTTGCAGCTGGGTGCTGATTTACAAACACATCGGATAAAAGGGCTTTTTACCGCAGGACAGACCAACGGCACATCCGGCTACGAGGAAGCAGGCGGGCAAGGCATTATTGCCGGCATTAACGCCGCCCTCTATTCGCGGGCGCAAAAAACGCAAAAGCCTTACGAACCCTTTGTGCTCGGCAGAGACGAGGCATACATCGGCGTCATGATTGACGATCTTATCACGCAGGGAGTTGATGAGCCCTACCGCATGTTTACCGCGCGGGCGGAGTACCGCTTAAAATTGCGCCACGACACTGCAGATGAACGCCTCACCGAAAAAGCGTACGCAATCGGTTTACAAACAGACTCCGCAGTGCACAGAGTACGGGATAAAATAAAAGAACGCAGCGGCATTATCGCTCATTGGCAAACCCTTCGGATAACAAGCACGCAGGCGGAAGCAAATCCTGAATTGCAGAGTCATATCGGCAAAACTTTTGCGCAGACGCTGCAGGACCCGACCGTTCCGCTTTCGCTTATTGTCAACCTCGATGTGCAGGCGGCTGAACACAACGAGGAAATTCTCCACGCAGCCGAACTTGAAATTCGCTACGAACATTATATTATCGCCCAAAACAAACGCATAGAAAAAATGCGCAAAATGGAAAATACTAAAATCCCGCCAAACTTTTCCTATGCAAACATCTCCGGACTTTCCACCGAATCCCGCACCCGTCTGGAAAAAGTCCGCCCCGAAACAATCGGACAAGCCGCCCGCATCCAAGGCATCCGTCCTTCCGACATCATGCTCCTAATGGTGCAGCTTCGATAAAAACCTTTCCGTAATTTTACCGGAATTTTCGGGCACTGCAGTTTGAAACTTCCAGAAAACCGGCTTTACCGTGCGTTTTGCCGGAGCTCAACCTGTTTTTCTGAAAATCTTTTTCACAGTTGACCATCGAGTTTAAAAGCGCTTGGAAAACGCTTTGCGCTTTAAGAAAAGCAAAGGTTACAGCAAAGTTTTGGTATAAAGCATTCACCCTATGGTAAATTGCTCACCGTTGCTCAATTCCAAACGATGTTTTGCCTGATTCTCCTGTGTAAGCAGGCAAAACTCGTAGGCGAACCAAAGGTAGAAATTCCAAGGGTTCGCCCTTGCGCCGTGTCGGGCTCTTTTTATAAAATTGTCTTGATTTTATAAAATGCATTAAGAAAAATAATCGAGTTATCAAAAAAACGTTATATTACTTTATTGAAGTTATTATACAATAAAGTTCACTAAATGAAAAGCAAAAAAGTATTTGTCAAGACTTACACGCTTTGTCAAGCCACTATAAAAATGTCCTCTTTTTATTATGCGGAGCAGGCGGTGCTGTAAATTTTTTATTAATGCGTGGCAAATCCGACTTCGATGCTTACCGCTTCGACGGTTGCGTTTCCATAAGCTTTTCGCAATAAGCAGCCGCCGAAGTGTTGCGCAGTGTATTTTGCGATATCGCTTTAAAACACGTTTGGATTGCCATATGCAATTTATTATTTTAATCCCTTACATAACGGAATTAGGCATAGCAATAAAGCAATACCCACAATTCCTATTATGACACCTAAAACAAAGTAGCTATAAATCATGGTTAAACACATTCCTATTCCTAGTGTTAATACACCTAGAATACCTATAAATACGGTAAAAACGCCTTTTTTAGTAACTTTAATAGGGGGTTTATTTTCCATTTTTCGATAAACTATAACAGCAATTAACAGCACTAAAAGACCAATAATTCCTATTACAATACCTTGTCCGAATAAATGCCATTCCGATAAACAACGTTCCTATTACACTTAATACTAAAGTTATAAAATAACTTTTTTTCATTTTGTCCTCCAAATATAATAATTTATTTTGAATTCTATTTATTCAAAACTCTCATTTTCTTTATGTTCTTTTTCGAGTTTTAAATTTTCTGCTTTTAAGCGTTTTTTAGCATCTTCAATACTTTCTCCATCTTTTGTTAAATATTGGTCTACAAACTTATCCTCAATCTTTTGGTAAGCTCCTACAACCACATCTTTAATTTTTTCATGTGCACCAAATAATTTTTCTTCAATCTTTTTATTCACCTTACTAATCTTTGATTTTGCCATTTCAAATGACCTCCTATATATTTACTCAACACTTGTTGTCTTAATGAATTTATAATATAATTAGACAATTATTGGGTGTCAATCATCAAAATAACGATATGTGTTGAGATAATAGGAAAATATTATGAATATAAAGAATAACAAGAGGAAAAGAGCCTCAATAGAAAAAATTGAAAAAATTTTTGCACAGCTATTGCAAAAAAAAGAAATAAATAAAATTTCAGTTACTGAAATTTGTAAAAAAGCAGGCATAAATCGTACTACATTTTATGCGAACTATTTAGATATATTTGATTTAGCAGAAAAAATAGGCAAAAAAGCAATTGATGATTTTAATGAACTATATGAAGAAGAAGTAAAAAGTCAGTATAACTCCAATGATTTTTTAAAACTATTTTCACATATAAAAGAAAATCAATTACTCTATAAAACATATTTTAAACTGGGAATAGACAGTAATTTTAAAATACGTAGATATGATACAAAACTAGCAGAAAAATATTATAGCAATAAATATATTGATTACCATATAGAATATTTTAGAGCAGGTATTACCGCAATTATTAAAATGTGGTTAAATAATAATTGTGATCTTGAACCTGAGGAAGTTTTTCAAATTATAAAAGAAGAATATAAAAATAAATTTCCATCATAATTATCATGGGAATATTGATATGTACCGTATGGGGACATTTTTACTGTGCTTATAAGGGGTCATTATCATAGGGTTCAACACTATCGTCAAACGATGTTGACAAAAAAAAGAGTGCCTTTATAATTGTATGAATGAAAGAAGATATTATCAACAGTAATGCCGGCGAAGGACTTACTGTTAAAGAAATACAAGAAAAAACCGATCTGTATGAGCCGATGAGTTTTTTGCAAAGCAGGTTTTGGGCTGATTTTAAATCGGAGTACGGCTGGGCGTATAAGCAATTTTCCGTTACCGCCGACTCCAGCAAATTTATTTTAACAGTACTTTTGCGTAATATTCGTCCTTTCGGAAAGCTTGCCTATTTTCCGATGGCGCCTGAAACATTGCTGAGTGAAGATTCGTGCGATTACGAAACAGCAAAAAAGCAAGGCGATTTATTAGTGCGTTTGACGGAGGCTCTCCGTGCGAAACTTCCGAAAGATGTTTTTCTTTTTCGCTTTGATCCGCCTTGGAGCACGCGTATTGATAATGCAAAGGGGACGCTTGAAAACACCGAACCGACAAATGTCTCTGGCGCAAAGATCCCGGCCCGTGCAAAGAATATCGCGCAGGCATTTCCGCTGCTGCCGCAAAGCTCCGGCGGTTATCGGATTATTGATGCGCCCTATGATGTGCAGCCTCCCGATACTGTTTGCCTTGACCTTTCACAAACCGAAGAATTCCTTTCGGAAAATTTAAAATCAAAATGGCGGTACAATATTCGGCTTGCCGAAAAAAAAGGCATTCTTATTGAGCGCAAAGAAGGCGAAGAAGCCGCCGCTGCGGGCATAGATATTTTTTATGCGTTGTATCAGCAAACCGCCGAGCGGGATGCGATTGCAATTCACCGCAAAGAATATTATGCAAAGCTTTGCCGCAAATCTTGCCCCGAAGCGCGTATTTTTGTCTATATTGCGGAATATGAAAAAAAAACGCTGGCAAGTATTATCACGATTTTTACAAAAAAAGAGGCGGTGTATTTATACGGAGCTTCTTCAAATGAAAACAGGAATTTAATGCCTACGTATCTTTTGCAATGGCGCGCTATTCTTGATGCAAAAGAGCATGGTTGCTTGCGGTATGATTTTTACGGGATTCCGCCGACCGACGACCCTTCGCATCCAATGTACGGGCTTTATCGATTTAAAACAGGGTTTGGGGGAAGTATCCTGCACAGGGTTGGCAGCCTTGATGTTCCGGTAAAACCGCTCCGGTACGTATGTTATACCGCTGCGGAAAAATTGCGGGCATTTTGGTTCAAAAAAATAAAGAAAATGCTGCGCAGAGGCGGAGGCTCATAACAAAAGGCTCCTAAAAAAGAATAGCTGTAAAATAAATGTCGTCTTATTGACGATTGCAACGGTGCCGGTTTTTTCCTGTTCAAGTAAAAATGAGCAAAAAAACATACCGGAAAAATCAGGGAGATAAACTTTGTTGCAGCAAAATATTTTATGCAAGCGTTAAAAATGATGGGTAAAAGGTATCTTTGTTATACTAATCGGGGTATCAATAATGATGGCTTACAGTTAGCATTCCTATGGTAAACTGCTACGAATGTCAAACAATGTTTTAAAGCAAAGCAGCTTGCAAAGCTTTAAAACTCGCAAGGTTTGGTTTTGCCACGGACGGCAAAACTCAGAACGGGCACGGACGCCCGTGGTTCCAAACAGAATTGAATTTGAAAACTACCACAGCTATATAAACAGGAGTTTTCAAACTCATAGGTTTCATTTTGCCACGGATGGCAAGATGAAACCGTTGTGTCGGACTCTTTATTAATAAAAGCGGTAAAATAATAAAGAGCTGTTCGCCGCTTTTATTGTGTATTTTTCTTTACTTTTTCACAAAACTCCTTAAGTACATTGCGCACTTTTTTTTGTATCACCTCGTATGGTTGAGAAGACATAAGTTCAATGCCTTCATCAATATCTCCAATTGTCCATATATGAAAAGAGCCGTCTTTTATGGAGTTCAGAATGCGGTCGGGCAGAAAAAGGTTGTTTTTATTGCTTGCGGGGATCATAACACCTTGAGAACCCGTTAAACCGATAATGCAGCAGGTATCATAAAAGCCGATGATTTTTTCGGAAACGCCTCCGATCGGTTGAATCATGCCAAGTTGATTTAGGCTGCCGGTTACGGCAATATCTTGTCGTAAAGGAATTTTTCCGATTGCAGAAAGCAAGGCAAGAAATTCCGCAACGGAGGCGGAATCTCCGTCTACCCAACTATATGATTGTTCAAAACAAACAGCGGCGGAAATTGCGAGCTGAAAATCTTGTGCAAACTTTTCACGCAAAAGCGATGTAATGATTAAGTGCGCTTTATCATAAATTTCGCCTGAAAGACCCGCTTCTCGCTCAATATTGATGACGCCGCTGTTTCCCGGGGAAGCTTGCGCACTAATTGATACCGGCGCGCCGAAGCAATGGTAGCCGCGCTCTTCAACAGCTAGGCCGTTAAGCTTTCCGATTTTCTTACCGCTTACGTCGATAAGGATTTCTTTTTCTCCGATCATTTCCGCAAATTTTTGCTGCGGTAATGAGTATAAATATTTTCTTCTGTTTATTGAATCTTGGACGGTTTCCGCGGTAATAATCGACTGCTCTTTTTTTTGTGCGGTAAAATTTGATTCTGCAATCATATCCGCAATCATGGTAAATTGCGTAGTCAATAAATTACGCGATTCCGCAAGCTCCGATGCATAAGAAAGCATTTGGGCATATCCGGAATCATCAAAGGGTAAGGATTTTTGTTCTTGTATCACTTTATCCATGAGCTTGATAAAAGCTGCAATATTTTCATCCGTACATTGCATAACGGAATCAAATTCTGCAGGAATTTTAAAAAGCTTATAAAAATCCGCATCTTCTTGATACAATATGTCATAGGTATAATCTCCGCCAATAAGCACTACTTTAAATGATGCAGGCAGCGATTCGGGTTTAAAAATACTTTGATTATGATTGCTTGACGGAGGTACCTGTATTTCAATTTTATTTGATTGCAGTACTCTTTTTAAATATATCCACGAATCATCTTCTTCTAAAAGATCCTTTAACCGCAGAATTAAAAATCCGCCAAGCGCTTGATGTACCGATCCGCTTCGAATATGCATGTGTCCGTTAACGACAGATTCTCCGTCGTCGCTTCTGCTTTCTATCGTTCCGAAAAGGTTTGAAAAATTTGGAAGATTTTCCGTAATGATATAGTTTTTATCGCTCCGGTGCTCACAGATAAGATTTATGTCATAACGTTCAAAAAATACTTTTTTTTGTCGAACGGACTTAAAAGGTGTTCCATAAAGAGGTGTTCGTTTTAGCAAATCTTTTTCAATATTTTGTAAGTACGCAAGAATAGACTCGATTTTTTCTTTTTGAATAGTTGTATTTTGAACTTGATAATGTTCCTGTACATAGGCTTGTATTGTTGCAAGCTCTTTTTTGATGATGGGCTCTATTGAATTTTTGTAGAGCTGTTTTATTTTTTCATCAGTTTCTCTTTGTTTATCTTGTAATGCAACAAAGAGGTTTGAAAGCTCATCTAAGGCAGAATAGTACACTTCCTTAATGGTATTCAAAGTCTTCTCTGAAAGTTTCTTGCGAATAGTCATCATCTGCAACTCGTCAAAACTTGTTTCTTTCCCTTTATATAAAGGAATTACGTCTAAGGACGGGTTTTCTTCATCTTTAGTATTTCGAATCGCAAAGCCTTGTTTTAGCATTTTTAACTCAAGCGCACTAATTTGATTGTTTTCTTCATTCTTTGCTTTGCTGATTATCTTTTTTTGCTCGCTAAGAAAGCTCTCACTTTTTATTTTTTGTTGTGTTTTTTTATAAATAGATTCTACCGCTTTTTTTAACAGATTCTTAAAAGTCCTTCCTTCTCCGGCAGGAAAAAATAAGGCTTGGGGCTCTAAGGGTTTCGCAAAATTATACACATAAGCGATATCCTGCAATTGTGAAAGTTCCGGTTTATAATCTTTTAATAAAGACAATAATACCGTTCTTCGCCCGGTACCGGAAGCTCCCATTATAAATATATTGTAACCGCTGCAGGGAATACCTATTCCGAGCTTTATCGCTTCAATTGCACGATCTTGCCCAACAAGATTAGAAGCAACCGGTGTGTTTTTAAGCTTTGCAATTTTTTCTAAAGGAAAATCTATTTTTATTTCTGCAAATGTAAGTTCATGCGCTTTTTTCGCCGGCGCATTATTATTCATGTTTACTCCTCGCATAACAGTAATACCGGCTATTATATCGAGATTTTATAAATCAGGCAATCAAAAAGAGATACATGAGGGCATATGCATGAAAATTTTTGTATTTTTACTGTGAGTTAAACATTAGTGAAAATAGTACAGCGTTTTTTTAATAAGTCGATTCGTTTTTTAATACATCCTTACCAAAACGTAAAAAATTTTATAAAAAAGAGTCCAACGGTTTGGTTTTGCCGTCCGTGGCAAAACCAAACCTATGAGTTTGCAAACTCCTGTTTATATAGCTGTGGTAGTTTTCAAACTCAATTCTGCTTGGAACCACGGGCGTCCGTGGCGGTTCTGAATGTAGCTTTGGCATTCTTGTGTTTACAGGCCTGCGAGTTTTAAAGCTTCAATTTTATAATTTTGTATTGATGCTTCGAGTGGTATAACAGCAATTTAATAGCAGACCGTCATAGCAGACGGTTTTGCAAACAATTACTCGGCGGGTTTTAAGCCTGCAGTGATATATTCGTCGGGGAGTTTTGTCGGCTTTCCTGTAGCCCTGCTTACGCATGCCCAGCCGACTTCCGCTTCTACACAAACGTCTCCGTGTTGATTTTTGATAATCTGTTTAAAAGTGCCTGAGGCTTTTCTCAGTTTTATGGGATAAACCTCAACCGTAAGCGTGTCAAAAAGCCGCGCTGAAAGCTTATATTTAATGTTCACCGAAGTAACATATAGCATATACCCCGCCTCTGCAAACTTTTGATAATCAAAGCCGGTAGCAGTAAGGTATTCCATGCGAGTAAATTCAAGATACGATAAATAAACTGCATTATTTACATGGTTATAAGAGTCAAGCTCATATGAACGGACGGGAAAACTTATTGAAAACATTATGAAAGCCTTCCTTCTTCATTTTTATCATGCATTTGGGCAAGAATGTGCATAACATAATCAACAACATTTTGCTTTCTATCTTCCGCATCGGGATGCCACGTCATTGCATCTTCTCGAAAAGTCGCGGTGTCGAAAACCGTGCTTGCTTCCATAACAATTTTATCTTTGCACACAATATCCCCCATCATGTTGGAGGGATCATCGGAAATCCGTAAGCAGTTTCCGTTAATTGAAATCAGCATCATGACATCCGAGGTGCGGATATAAGAGTCTATTTCTCGTAAACCGCGCTTTGTTTCGGGCTTTCCCGGTCTATATCGAGTGCCAGACGGAAAAACTAACACAACTCTGCCATCATTACGTTCTTTTTCAAGGGCTTTCATAGCCGCCAAGTTAATTTTTCTGCTGCGCAGTGTTTCGTCCGCCAGAATTTTTTCATCGGTAATTGAGTTTAATGTTCTGCTCGGATAAATAACGATTCTGTCATACGCTTCCGCAAGGGCGGAAACATATTTATTATCTTCACTGAGCTTCATTCCCGCAATAGCAATAATCTTTTTTGAAAGCTCTTTACCTTCCGCACTTCCGTTTTCCATCAAGTGGAGCAAACAGGGTAAATCAAAATTGCTGTAATGTTCCGCTAAAATAATACCCTTTTTACCCTCGTTGGTAAGTTTTAAAAATTCCTGAATATGATTTGTGCCTCTCATTTCAGAACCGGGTAATAAAACTTGTGTCATCATCGAATCAATAATTTTTCGAATAGCGGTGTTTTCTGTTTGTAAAACGGTAGTTTCGTCAACGATAGTTGCTTTTCGTGAATATTTCTCTAACAAAGGCAAGACATCTTTGAATTGCTCTTCCAAAGAACGCTTCTCCATAATTTTCCTCCTAGAATAACTGTTACTTATGCGCTTGCGCTTATCTCTTTATCGAAAATCAATTATTTATTGTTTCTAATAATTTCGGTAATTCATATATGGTTTTCAACACCGGTATTGAGTGTTCTTTTGCAAAATCTTCGTACTTATTTTTCTCATCAATCAGGGCGATCCTTCCTCCGATGTTTTTAAATCCAAGCAAGTAGTGCGGGTAATCATCTAAAAAGAGTGTTTCTTCAACCGTTTTATTCACCTGTTTCAAGGTATTATAAAAACAGTCCGGATGAGGTTTGCCGTTTCCGTTATGAAAAGAAATATCAAAAATTCCGAGAAAAATATCATAAATATTAAAAAATTTTAAGACTCGCTCTGCGTGCATCATTGGCGCATTGGTTAAAACAGTCATAGGCATATTTAATGCAAGCAAAAAAGAACGCAGATTCGGATCGGGCTCCAGCTCATTTATTTCATATTCCGGATGCACCGCATTAAAATACGCATCATCATCTTTAAATCCGTATCCAAGTTTCAGCCACTGTAACGTTGTCCCGTATTTTATTTTTTCCGTTTTTCGTAATTCTTTTGCGTGCTCATATGTGGTATTTAAGAAGTCCGCCGCAAATTGAATCATGCGTTTTCCAATAGCCTCGTCAATTTTATTTGTACATGAATAAAGCGTATTATCCATATCAAATAATAAATGTTTAATCACTTGTCATAACCTCTACACAACTATACGCCATATTTTACACAAACTCAAGCTATTGACAAGACGTTCACCTGAAATAAAAACATCGCGGTTCATGTGCCGTAGAGTTTAATTTAGAGAATATCAATTGCATTTTTTGATGAGAAAGGGAAACGACGTCTGATGTTAATTCTAAGGGTTCAATCGGAACAGGCTCGAACGCTGCGGTTCAACCATACGATATTACTATTTTGCCTATGGTAAGTTTACCCACCGTTGTCAAACTCATAGTGTAGTATAACGTTTTTTTAATAAGTCAATTATATTTTTTAATACATCTTACCAAAAACGTAAAAAATTTTATAAAAAAGAGCTCGACACGGCGCAAGGACGAAGCCTTGCTCTTTTTGCTTCGCTTCGCCTACGAGTTTTAAAGCTTCAATTTTACAGTTTTGTGTTGATGCTTTAAAACATCGCTTGGAATTGAGCAACGGCGAGCAATTTACCATAGGAATGCTTAAATTCACAGTCCTTTATTGTTGATACTCCGATTTTTATAACAGGGAGTTGTTCCATGTTTTATACGAATGTCAAAACGGAGCATTCGCTGCAATTCTCTCGCGGGCAATATTTTTGCATATACCGTATATTTTTTTAGTACAAACTGCATCCTTTGTGGTATACTTTGTTTTGTAGTATGCAATCTTTTGCGTACCCGCAAAAGAATTGTAAAAAACATTGTTTGCAATAGTGCAAAAAACTCGCTGTTGCAACAAAGCGCGAATTTTTTAGGAGGTTTTATGAAAAAATTACGCTTTTTATCTGTAGCGGCTGTTGCCGTGATACTGGCGATAAGTTGCGCCGGGGCAAAGCCTCTCGCACAATCGCAATCAGCCGAACCGTCGGCTCCTTTAACCGTGACCATTTTTCATATGAATGATCATCACTCAAATCTTGAACCGCTTAAAGTCGATATGATTATTGACGGGCTCAAGACAAAAACTCTTATCGGCGGATATCCTGAGTTGGTAAATGAATTAAAAATGCGCAAAGCGAACGCAAAAAATCCGATTGTACTGCACGCAGGCGATGCGCTTTCAGGCACCTTGTATTTTACGCTTTTTGAAGGCAAAGCGGATGCTGAAATGATGAATATTACCGGCATAGACTATTTTACACTTGGAAATCATGAATTCGATACCGGCAATGAAGGATTAAAAAAATTCCTTGATCATTTAAAAGTGCCTGTTATTTCCTCAAACGTAAATCCGGAAAAAGGCAGCATTTTGCATGGACTGTGGGAACCTTATGCAATTATGGGAATAGAAGGACAAAAAATCGGTATTATCGGACTGGAAACAGTGGGTAAAACCGTAGAATCTGCAAGCCCTGGAAAAGATATTCAGTTTACCGATGAAATTAAAACATCACAAAAATATGCTGATAAGCTGACAAAAATGGGTATAAACAAGATTATCCTCCTTTCTCATGGCGGAGTTGAGATTAATTCTGAAATTGCAAAAAAAGTTTCCGGAATTGATATTATTATAACCGGAGACACGCATCATTTGTTTGGCAACGAGCAAATGGCTGCCGCCGGATTACCTGTTTACAGTCCATATCCTACAAAATTTACTTCTCCCGCAGGGGAGCCGGTATATCTTGTTGAATGTTGGGAGTATGCAAAAGCCTTGGGCGAGCTTGTTGTAGAGTTTGACGAAAACGGACTGGTAACAAAGGCCACCGGCGAATCGCATATCTTGCTCCACGATACCTGGTTTGAAAGAAGAGACAAGGACGGAAAAAAATACAATCCGAAAGGAAAAGAACTTACGCAACTTCTTGCAAGCTTAAAGGAGATGTCCTTTATTTCTTTTGCAAAACCTGATAAAGAGGCTGAAGCATTACTTGAAAAATACAAGAATGAAAAACAACGGCTTGGCGGTCAAATTGTTGGCTCTATCAGCGGCGCAGTAATGGCCGGCGGATCACAAAACAGAATCCCGTATAAAGATAATCCGCAAGGATCGGTTGCAAGTCGTTTTGTTGCAGAAACCATGCTTTCGGAAATGCAAAATGCCGGTTCCGGCAATATTGATTTTGCAATTCAAAACGCCGGCGGCGTGCGCGAAAACATCAATCCGGGAAGCATAACCTTTAATGATGCCTACACATTCCTCCCCTTTGGAAATACACTTTTTATGGTAGAAGTGTCGGGAGAGGAAACAAAGCAGATTCTTGAAGATGCTATGGATTTTGCACTTGGCGGAACAGGCTCAACCGGCTCATTCCCCTACGGAGCAGCTCTTCGATATGAAGCTAATCAGAATAAAGACAAAAACGGCAAGCGTTTAGTAAAAGTCGAAGTGCAAAACAGGGAAACAAAAAAATGGGAGCCGATTAAGGATTCAAAAATGTATAAGTTGGCAGTAAATTCGTATATTGCAGGCGGTAAAGACGGCTACGTTACACTCGGAAAAATTACCGAATCTCGCGGCGGTGTAGATACGTTCCTTCCCGATGCAGAAACATTTATTAAATTTCTTAAAGCAAATCCGGACTTTAAATCATACGAGGATTCAAATGTCGTATTCCATTTTGAGCCCTAAAACTTCTCACTAACGAGTAAAAAAGAGGACGGCTTTGAGCTGTCCTCTTGCGCTCATCTTGTTCCATACCACAACAAAGCACAAGGGTATTTATCCTTTCGTTTACAAAAAAACAGTCTTTTTCTAACGCATTCCGCAAAAAATTTATGATAGATTGTTTGTGCAAAAATGCCGAACGAATTCAAACTCATTGCCTCCCCCTGATTTTCAGTAATCATATTTCCAGCAGATATGTTTTATCCGGTTGAGAATTGTGAGCGCCCATTTGCAAATACTATTATAACGTTTTTTTTAATAACTCTATCCGTGTTTGATATATTTTATACGAAGTATAAACAATTTTATAAAAAAAGCGCCCGACACAACGGTTTCATTTTGCCATCCGTGGCAAAATGAAACCTGTGAGTTTGAAAACTTCTGTTTATATAGCTATGGTAGTTTTCAAACTCAATTCTGTTTAGAACCACCGCCATCCATGGCGGTTCTGAGTTTGACAACGGTGAGTAAACTTACCATCCGCTCTGCATCTATTGCGTTATAAAAAAATTTTCCGGTGCTCAGAGTAAACTGAACTGATCTCAGCGTTGCATAAAACTAAACCGAAAAAATTAAAGCCGAAAACGGAAAACCCCAACTGATTAACACACACGATCCGATAACTTAAAAATAAACAGGGCTTTTGAGGAAGCACAAACCGTAACATTTTTCACGCATAACGCATTATAAACCCATATTTTTTTCTTTGACAGATGATTGTTTTCAGTTTATAATAGAAAAATAAGATAATTTTAGGAGGCCTTAAATGGCAAAAGTAGAATTAAAGGGAATCGGAAAGATATATGACGGTAATGTCCGCGCAGTTGAAAACGCTAATATCACCATTGAAGACCAGGAATTTGTTGTATTTGTAGGACCATCCGGTTGTGGAAAGTCAACAACATTGCGAATGGTTGCAGGGTTGGAGGAAATTACCGAAGGCAACCTGTATATTGACGGGGAACGCATGAATGATGTGCCGCCAAAAGATAGGAACATTGCAATGGTTTTTCAAAACTATGCGTTGTATCCGCATATGACGGTATATGATAACATGGCATTTGGCTTAAAAATACGAAAGGTTGACAAGCAGGAAATTGAACGACGCGTGCATGAAGCCGCAAGAATTTTGGATATTGAAAAACTTTTGGACAGAAAACCGAAGGCTCTTTCAGGCGGTCAGCGTCAGCGTGTTGCGGTAGGGCGTGCAATTGTGCGAAATCCTAAAGTATTCCTCTTTGATGAGCCGCTTTCAAACCTCGATGCAAAATTGCGTGTACAGATGCGTGCGGAAATTTCAGATTTACACCATCGATTAAAAGCAACAATGATTTATGTTACCCATGACCAGGTTGAAGCTATGACTATGGGAGATAAAATCGTTGTTATGAAGGACGGAAAAGTACACCAAATAGGATCCCCGCTTTATTTATATAACCATCCTATCAATAAATTTGTTGCCGGCTTTATCGGCTCACCGCCTATGAACTTTTTGTCCGTGACAGTTATTGAAGACAATGGTGCGATTAAAGTAGATGAAGGCTCTTTTATTCTTGAACCAACTGAAGAACATCAAAAACATCTTAAACGCTATGTCGGTAAACAGGTTTTCTTTGGTATTCGCCCCGAAGATATGGAGCTTTCACAAAAAGCATCTGAAAAAAACGCAATGCAGCTTAAAATTACGGTAAAAGAACCGCTCGGTGCGGAAACCCACTTATACCTTGCGTCTAAAGGGCAACAGCTTATAGCAAGGACTTTTGAAGCGGTTGAAGGCGGTATAGGCGACACCCTTATTTTTATCCCCAACATGGAAAAAGCTAAATATTTTGATTTTGAAACCGAAAAAACTATTTGCGAAGATGTAAAGTCTGAATAACCTCTCTTTTCTTTTATATAAGGTGGAAGCAGTACCTGCTTCCGCCTTCTTTGTTTATAGCAGGCAGCTTTTTTCCGCGCAGATCTGTTTCGGGCTGTATCTGTTGGAGGAAGTCGAAGCGACTGCACAATATAATGCATACCTGCATTGGTTTTAAGGCGAATTTTTAGTACTCGTGCGGGGCTTTGGGCTGCAGTTTCGCGATGTTGTATTCCGAAATTTATATTCAAACTTTTAAAAGCTGCACACATGACTGCGCGCTGTGAAGTATCGACATGGCATTGTATAAAGCGAGCTTTTCCGATATTTTATATGTAAATATAATTTAACATGAGGTATTATTATGAATAATAAAGCACGGAATTCCGCTCATGCCGCTTGTACGACAGTGCTGGTCGGTAAAAAGGCGAGTATTGACGGAACTGTTATGGTTGCCAGAAATGAAGATTTTCATGAAGCGATAAGTCCAAAAATTTTTGTGCTGGAGAAAGCGGTGCATGAATCGGGTAGAATTTATAAGTCGCTTAATACGGGCGTAAAGATTCCGCTTCCCGAAAAAGCATACCGTTATACATCGGTGCCGCAAGCCTATCCGCACGATAAAGAAAACAACGGAGTTTACGGGGAAGCCGGCATAAATGAAAAAAATATTGCAGTAAGTTCCACTGAAAGCATTTACGGAAACTCGCGGGTTTTGGCGTATGATCCTTTGGTGAAAACAGGTATTGCCGAAGATGCCATAAACGATATTGTACTGCCGTATATAAATTCCGCCCGTGAAGGTGTAGATTTTTTAGGGAAGCTTATTGCGGAGTATGGTTCTGCGGAAGGAAACGGAATTATTTTTGCTGACGTAAATGAAATCTGGTATATGGAAATTCCCTGCGGACATCATTGGGCTGCAGTGCGCATCCCCGATGATTGTTACGCTGTTGCGCCGAATCAAACCTCAATAGAAGCTGTTGATTTTGCCGACACCAATAACTATGCATATTCCGACGGCATCCAAGAGTTTGTTGAAACGCATCATTTAAATCCCGATCGTGCCGGTTTTAATTTTCGGCATATTTTCGGCACTTCAAGCGAACAAGACAGAGTGTATAATACGCCGCGTGCGTGGTTTGCACAAAAATACTTAAATCCCGAAATTGAACAGTCGCCGACCTCAAATGATATTCCGTTTATTCAAAAAGCAAGCCGTCTTATTTCTGTGGAAGATGTTGAGTATATTTTGAGCTCTCATTATAACGAGACGGAATTTGACCCGCTTGGAAACGGCAACACCGAATTTGAAAAAACTCGGTTTAGAGGTATTTCTTTGTCTCGAACGGCGGAATCTCACATTCTCCAGTTGCGTCCGAATGTTCCCGAAGGGGTTGCAGGCATTCAATGGCTGGCGCTCGGGACGACAGCCTTTGTGCCGTATGTACCGTTTTTTACCAATGTGCTTGACACTCCGCTTGCATATAAGCGAATGACAAAGCGGGTTTCCGTTGATAACGCATACTGGCTTTTTAAGCTGGTTGCTCATTTTGTGGAATTACATTATTCAACCTTTAAAAAAGAGAATAATGCATACCTTATCGAAATGCAAAGTTATGGCAGGCGGCGAGTGAAAGAAATTACCGATGCCGCTTCTAAAATGCCGGCAAAAGAAATGAGTGAATTTTTAACCGAAGAAAATAAAAAAAACGCTGAATACGTACTTTCAAAAACAAAAGATTATCTTTCGGACTTAATAAAAGATTCTTTCGGATACTCAAAATTAAGTTTCACAATGGACAAGAATCTTTAATTGTTTGAAGAAAGAGTTTTTTACTTTGCGCTTTATAAAGCCTAAAGAAAAGGTCGTCAAATTTTTTGACGGCCTTTTTTGTTTACTAAGCTAAATGTATAGAAAAGACTCAACATCTTTTTGACAGACAATCAAAATTGCTCCCATAAAGAATCGGATGAGCTTTTTAAGTGCAGTAATCGTAAAAAGCTAAACACCGCGCGCGAGGGATTTGATCCTATTAGGATTGTTTTTTGTTTATCCTTGTAATCAATTTTTCTCTATTCATGCTCTGAAATGAGGGTAATTGCTATAAAACTTCCCTATTGTACATCAAGATGCATTTTTTTTGTCGGAGCAGGGTATTCAGAATCAATTAGTTGTAAATCTTCGTCAGTTAAATGAATTGAATCGGCGGCGGCATTTAAAAGCGTGCGTTCTTTACGGGCACTTTTCGGTATCGCAACCGTTTTGCCGTTTCGAATACTCCACGCCAATAGAATTTGCGAAACATCCGCCTTATATTTTTGCGCAAGCTTTACAATTACGGGATTTGTAAAAAGCCCTTTTCTAAGGTCGCCGCCTTGTGCCAACGGACAGTATGCCATCAAGGCGACTTGGTGTTTTATCATCCATGGCAAAAGACTGAATTCAATTCCTCGTGAACCGAGATGATACAAAACCTGATTTACCATACAATGGTTGCCGTTGCGGCAACTTAGGAGCTCCTCCATGTCATCAATATCAAAATTCGAAACGCCCCAAGCACGAATCTTGCCTTTTTGTACCATTTCTTCCATGCGGTCAACTGTTTCCTGAAGCGGGTATGAGCCTCTCCAATGGTAGAGATACAAATCCAAGTAATCCGTTTTTAAACGGTTGAGGCTGCCGTCCAACGAGCGCTCTAACTTTTGACCTCCGGCATTTTGCGGAAGAACTTTGGAAACAATATACAAGTCCTTTCGATTGATCGCATTGATTGCTTCACCGACGAGTTGCTCTGCTCGGCCGTTGCCGTACATTTCGGCGGTATCAATGAGGGTCATTCCAGAAGCAATCCCTGCTTGAATACTTTCAATTTCATGAGTTCTTGTTTTTTCATTATCTCCGATATGCCAAGTTCCTTGACCAAGAGCGGGTATGCGTGTGCCGTTTGCAAGTGTGATTTTATGTTTCATATTTCTCCTTCACGTATAGCAAAAACTTGCTATTAATTTCACAGTGTTCAGACTCACTGTTTTATATAAAACCCTTTACGAGCTTTCCGCTGTTTCATACTGCGGCGTAAAAAGCATTTAGACTTAAAAATGCTTGATACCCTACGAGTTTTAAAGCTTTGCAAATAATTTTGCCGTCCTTGTCAAGACCAAACCAATGAGTTTAAAAACTCCCTGTTATAAAAAGAGTCAGACCCGACGGTTTAGTTTTTGCCATCCGTGGCAAAAACTAAACCACGAGTTTTAAAAGCACTTGGAAAAAGTTTGTGCTTTTAAAACATCGTTTCTGCGTGGAACCATGGGCGTCCGTGCCCGTTCTGAGTTTGCCGTCCGTGGCAAAATGAACCCTGCGAGTTTTAAAGCTTTGCAAACTGCCTTGCTTTAAAACATTGCTGCAGTTCGGAACTCCAAGCCGTTTGTTAATGCTTTGATTATGGCACGTTAATTACAAAACGCTACACTAATTGCTTCAAGTGCATTCTCTTCCGGCGTAAAAGGTAACCGCAAAACATATTGTCCTACTTGAAGAAAAACTCAAACCGCAACGACCGTATACCGCGCTATCTATAATGAGTTAAAATTGATTCTTTGCTGCGATATAAATGCTGTCTCATTAAATCCCGTGCAAGCTCGCCGTTTTCCGCGATAAGCGCATCAAGGATTTCCTTGTGTTCTTTCATGGACATTTTGGCATACTCCGCATTGGACATGATTTTATTTACGGAAAGCCCGTTCCACAAATCTTTGAGAGTTGTTATCAGCTTATCGTTTTTTGCTAATTTCCATATTTCAAGATGGAAGGCGTAGTTGTAATTTGAGTAATCTGAAAAATTCTTTTTTGCAATCTCCGCTTTTGCGGCTTCGTAAGAGTTGATAAGTTTTTCTAAACTACCCTTGTTTATAACCGTAAGATAACAAGCTTCGCCCTCAAGAATTGCACGCAAATCATAATGGTCGCTGATATACTTTTCGTTTAAGCCAAGCACAACCGCACGTTTATTTTTTTTTGTATTCAATTAATCCGTCTCGCTGTAATACCTGCAACGCCTCGCGAACCGGTGTAACGCTTACTCCAAGAGAAGTGGCAATACTTTCAAGAATAAGTTCCGTTCCTTCGGCTATTTCTCGGGAAAAAATTGCCTTCCTAAGTTGAGAGCAAACTTTTTCTTTTGCGGAAATAATTTCAATAGGCTCAAGGTTAAGCATCCTCAAACCTCTTCCGAATTAAATTTTTGCTCAGCTCGGCATAATACGCTTCATAATTTTTTTTAAAATTATCAAAATCGGTGAGTGTGCGTAAGTTTTTAAACAGCGCTTTATTATTTTTGCATTCAAAGCAGCCGGTTTTAATAAAATATAATAGATTCATATGCATTCGCTTTAAATAATTATTTTTGATTTTTGAATTTAAAAATATATGTATTTCATAAGATTTGTCAACCTTTGCTAACAGCTGCTCAAATTCATTGTGTTCTTCATTGTTAAAATTACGTATGGACTCTAATTCAAAATTGAGCGCTACTTGGAATATCCTTATAATTTCTTCTGCAGAAAAATCAACGGTAAAAAAATGCCGCGTTGCTTTTCTGTACACAAGCCCAAGGCTTTCAAGTGTCATCAATGTTTCCCGAATAGGAATTCGAGAAACCCCAAGCGCTTTTGCAAGCTCTTCTTGTTTTAAATTATATCCGCCGGGAATTTCTCCCGTGATAATTTTTTCAGTTAAAATTTCAGTGATTGTATCTTTTGTTCTTTTATTTATTTCCACAACACTACCTGTGCTGATTATAGGAAATATCAAATTTTTAGTAAAGACAGAGAATTTTTTATTTATTCAGATGTTTCGGTAAATATCGCAAGCATAATTTTCCGGCTTGCATATACTGTACTTAAAAAATGCCGCAATCAGTGCCAAACAGTGCGATACGTATTTTTGATGAGGATTCGTAAGTGCCGGTAAAAGATTGATGTACACCGATATTTCATGTTGAAATATCGGTGTGTGAGGAGTTTTTATGAATGCCGCTTTTAATTAAAAAATCAACGTGGTTTGACAAAGCGTTGTTGATGCATAGAAAAAAGACAGCATCTCCCGTTTTAAATTTAGGTTTTTATAGCCCTAACAGCCCAGCCCGTTCGCTTATGCAACAACAGAAGCTTTTTCGGCAACCTTTGTAATATATCCGGTACGTAAGCAAAGGTCAAACAAGGATTTCTCCATAAATTCTTCGCGCACTTTTTCATAGCCTTCTTTGTCATGACAAATACGCACAAAATAACCGCTTTCATTCTCATTTAAAATTGAAAAATAAGAGATTTCTCCGGGGTTGCTTTTTATTGAATAAAGTTTCATTTGGTTCCTCCGATTAGATTGTTTTCAAATTTAATGCGATTACTGAGATTGCATTAAAAATGCCTATACTTATTTTTCGGTATGCAAGAAAAATGCTTTAGGATATAATGTTTATATGTATAGTGATGCTCATATGCATATTTTCGATTTACAACAGCGGCAAAAAGCACCTTTTTCTCTGCCTGATGATTTAAGAGTCTGTACCTCTGCCCACGAACGGGAAGAATTTCTTTTTCATGAAAAAATAAAACAGATGCAGGAAGCAGTTACGGATGTTCCCGTTCGCAATCGGATTATTCTTTCGTTCGGAATTCATCCGCAGCTTCCGATTCAAAATGAGTTGGATTTTTTGGAAAAGCTCTTAAAAGAAAAAAGAATTGCCGCTATAGGAGAGTGCGGATTTGATTTATTCACTGATGAGTATAAGGATACCATCGAACAGCAAAAAGCGGTATGGAATGCGCAGCTTGAGCTCGCACTCTTTTATCGGACGCCGATTGTTATTCATGTGCGGCGGGCAATGAATCTTTTGTTTGCTGAAACAAACCTGCTCAAAAAATTGCCGGCAGTTATTTTTCACGGTTGGAGCGGTTCCATTGTCGAAGCGGAGTCATTTTTAAAAAAAGGAGTCCCCGCTTTTTTTTCAATCGGCAAAGCCTTATTACGCGGGCAAAAAACCGTGCGTGAAGCAGCCACTCATCTGCCGATTACACACATCCTTACCGAAACGGATTCCCCCTATATGACTTTAAAAGGTGAAGCTTTTTCCACAGTAGACGATATACGGCTTGTGTTTAGCCGCCTTGCAGAACTGCGAGAAATAAAGCTCCAAACCGAACGATTTTTTGAATTGAAAAATATCATTGAAGAAAATTTTTTTAAAGCTTTTGCACTGAAAGCTTAAAACATTTATCCTTGCTTTTGAAAATCGTCACTGATCGCAGCGGTTTTATGCAGAAATAATGCTTTAAAATAAGGAGATTGCTAAAACTTGGTTCCGTATAATAAAAAGTGGACATTGTTATAGCGGCTTGACAATTATTTCCATACCTATTGCAATAATAATTAAAAAAATATATCATCCAGGTTTATTGTACATTTTAAACTGATACGGAAATACCGGAATTTATTAATTATCTTCAGGAGCAATTATGTTCACGATTAAAAAAAATATAAAAAGACAATATTCATCTCTTTTTTTTACTTCAATTGTGGTCCTTTTTGTTTCATTTTTAATCATCGGTATGCTTTGGGTAAAAAAAACATATTCAAATTTAAATATTGAGCAACTTATTTTCTTCCGTAGCGTTCCCACTGCGGGGGCTCCGTCAGATTTTGTTATTTTATCGTATATAAAGGTTTTCGTAATACCCTTTTGTATAACCGTTTTTTATTTTTTTAGTGCACTTTTTTTTAAACAAGCTCTGTTCATCAATTTAAAAAAAAAGCAGATTCAAATTTTCCCTTTTTTTATAAAACCGCGTCCGCGAAATATATTTTTATTTATCACTGTCTGGCTTCTTGTTTTTCTTGGTTTTTGGCAATGTAAAATAAAATTCTTTACTTATGTTTATTATCAATACCAACCGGAAACCGATTTATATTCAAAGTATTATGTTGATCCAAGCAAGGTTGAATTTACTTTTCTGGCGAAAAAAAAGAATTTGATTTTTCTTTATCTGGAATCGGTAGAGGCAAGTATCACCGCAAAAGAATACGGCGGTTTGCTTCCATATGATACTATTCCCGAATTGAGAAAAATAGCCGAAGAAAATCTTTCCTTCAGTCACGGAGAAAAACTCGGCGGAGCTACACAAGTTCTTGGTACAAGTCATTCGCTTGCGTCGCTTGTAAATACATCACTAGGCGTTCCTGAAATGCTCCCTCCGTTTTTTTCGGAAAACCTAAAATCTCATTTTTTTACGGGAGGGTATGGACTTGGCGATATCTTATTTGATAACGGATATACAAATATTTTCATTTCAAGCTCATGCCCTCAGTACGGATATCAAGATGTTTTTGTAAAAAACCATAAAAATTTTTCAATTTTTGATCTTAACCACTATCGCTCAATAGGAAAACTGGATAAAGACTATCAGGTTTGGTGGGGCTTTGAAGACAGTAAACTTTTTCAGTTTGCAAAAGAAGAGTTAGCCGAGCTTTCAGAAAAAGAAGAACCTTTTTTCTTAATGCTTTTTACGGGGAATACTCACACGCCGAAAGGGTATTTAGAAAAAGATGCCGAGAAAAAATTTAAAAATCAAATTCATAATGTGTTTGCCGATTCTTCAAAACAAGTAGGAGAATTTATTCAGTGGCTAAAAAAACAAAGCTTTTACGAAGATTCGGTAATTGTTATTTTAGGCGATCATCAGTATATGGGAGATGATTTATATTCAAAGAATATTAAAGAAAAAGATCGGCATACGTATAATGCGATTATCAATTCTCAGGTACACACAGTACAAACTAAAAACAGAGTATTTGCGACTTTTGATTTTTATCCCACAATAGTGGAAGCGTTGGGTATTCGGTTTCATGCGAAAGGGCTTGGTTTAGGGCGGTCCCTTTTTTCAGGAGAAAAAACACTGCTTGAAGAAATCGGGGTAAATAAATTTAATGAGGAAATTCAGCGGCGTTCTTCTTTTTATCAAAATCATATTATTCAAAAAAAATAAATATCTATGGAGGGCTCTTCCTTAATGAAATCTGAGTTAGAAAATTTTAAAAGAATAAAAAATTTAATACCTGCTTCTTTATTCATTTTTTTATATGCAGCTCTTTTTGCTTCAATTATTTGGGTACACAGTACCTTTCCGAATATCAGCATTGACGAAATAATATTTACGTTAAAAACTCCTCAAGGGGATGCTGACAAGACTATTTTGCTTACGGTTTTTATCTTTCTTATTATCTTTCCCTTGCTCCTGGCAGTATCTTATTTTTTAATTTCTTTTTTCTTGAGCCCTGTTATTATTAAAAGAAAACATAAGAAGAATATTCAGTTTATACCATTTCCAATACGTTTTACTGTTAAAAAAAACATCTTTTTTTTCGGTTGCTTTTTATTTTTACTTCTAGTTTTTTTACAGTATAAAACATGTATTATTAACTATGTGTTTTATCAATTACAAGGTGAAACCGACTTGTACGAAAATTACTATACGGATCCTAAAACGGTTACATATTCCTTCCCTGAAAAAAAGAAAAATCTTATATTTATTTATTTGGAATCTATAGAAATAACTGCTACTGCAAAAAAATATGGGGGCTTGCTTCCGTATGATACTATTCCGGAATTACGAAAGATAGCGGAAGAGCATCTTTCGTTCAGTAATAGTGAAAAACTTGGGGGCTTTACGCAGGTGCTTGGCGCAACGCATACGATCGCTTCAATGGTTTGCAGCAATTTGGGCGTACCGTTGGGGCTGGATCCGCTTGGCTCCAGAAAAAATTTGCGAAAAAATTTTTGTAAGGGTGGATATGGACTTGGAGATATTCTTGCCGATAACGGATATAAAAATATTTTCATTACCGGAGCAAGCGCTACATTCGGATATAAGAATCTTTTATTGAAAAATCACAAAGATTTTGAAATTAAGGATTATCCGTATTATATTGCTACCGGAAAATTACCGCAAAAGTATAAGGTCCGATGGGGCTTTGAAGATGCAAAACTTTTTGAGTTTGCTAAAGAAGAGCTTTCAAATATTTCCGACAAGGGTCCTTTTTTCTTACAAGTTTTTACAACGGACAGCCATACCCCGGGTGGATATTTACCGTCGCAGTATAAACGGGAATTCAAAACAAAAATTCAGGATGTATATCGGAATGCGTCTAAAATGACAGGTGATTTTGTAGCTTGGCTAAAAACACAAAACTTTTATGATAATACGGTTATCGTTATTTTAGGAGATCATCAATATATGGGCGGAGGTTTATATCCTTTCGGGACGAGAAAGGATGAACGGCATGCCTATAATGCAATTATAAATTCCCAGGCAACAACAGCGGCTGATAAAAACAGAACATTTGCCGCTTTTGATTTTTGTCCTACTATACTGGAAGCAATGGGAATTCAGTTTAATGCTGAAAAGCTCGGACTGGGTCGCTCCCTTTTTTCAGGGAAAAAAACATTGCTTGAAGAAATCGGCACCGATCAATTTAATGCCGAAGCTCAACATCGCTCTTCTTTTTTAGCGGAAATAATAGAGCCGCGCTTTAAGTGATTATACGAACTGCAAATTGTTATAAAGTTCTCTAAATTAAGTTGCTGTGTTATACCTCATGGAGCATCAACACAAAACTGTAAAATTGAAGTTTTAAAACTCGTAGGCGAAGTTACAGTAAATTTTCAAAACTTCGCCCTATGGTAAGTTTACCCACCGTTGTGCCGTGTCGAGCTCATTTTTATAATAGGGGGTTTTCAAACTCGGAGGGTTAGTTTTTAATAAAAAAAGCAAGAATACAGCGCAGTAATTTTTGAACTTGTGTTTCCCTCTTTTTTCTTTTATAATGCGCGGAGTATGAATATCATAGATAAGTTTTATAGTGATGCGAAGCGCAGGGCTGCTGCTGTTGAGTTTTCGGAGGGCAGAAAAATAATAGCGGATTTGTTTTGTAAAACGGTTGCCGTTTACGATAAGCAGGCTGTGCAGCTTGCCGAGGATTTTGCCGACTATCGATTGGGAGCCGAGATAAGCGCAATCGATGAAGATATAGAGTGGTTTTATAAAATATTTTCGTTGATTGACGGAAGTTTTGATGATTCGATGAATTTTTCCGAAGAGGATTGGGAAGCGATTACCGTGATAATTGATGCGGCGGCGGATGATTTGGATATGGATTTGCTGAACTCTTTGATGGCTGTTATTGTTGACAGGAAAAAAATACGCGGAAGATGAGCGATTTTTTTTCTGCATATGATTCATGCGCAGTTTGTCCGCGCCGTTGCGGTGTCAATAGAAATGCAGGGCAGCGGGGATTTTGCGGAGAGACAAGCGAGCTGCGTATTGCGTGGGCAGGGTTGCATTTCGGGGAAGAGCCGCCCGTTACCGGTACGGGGGGATCGGGTACTGTTTTTATTTCGGGGTGTAATTTAGGTTGTCCTTTTTGTCAGAATTTTCAGATCTCGCAACAGGGGATGGGGCGGGCGGTTTCGGCGGAAGCGTTTGCTGATATTTGTTTTGCACTGCAAAATGCGGGAGCGGAAAATATCAATATTGTAACCGGCAGTCATGCGGTTCCCGGTATTGCGGCGGGATTGCTGCGGGCAAAAGAAAGAGGTTTAGATATACCGGTAGTTTGGAATTCTTCCGGATACGAAAGTACCGATGCGCTTGATATGTTGGACGGTTTGGTTGATGGCTGGCTGCCCGATTTAAAAACATTGAACACGGATATTGCCCGTGCGGTGTTTAAGGCTGCCGATTATCCGAGCACCGCAAAAAAGGCAATCAAAAAAATGGTGCGGATATCTCCGCTTGTGTTAGATGGTTCAAACCAAAAACGGTATCCGGCGGGCAAGCTTATGTCGGGTGTAATTGTCCGGCACCTCGCTCTGCCGGGAAGAATTGCAGACACGGCGCTGGTGCTTTCATGGTTTGCAAAAACCATGAAGGATTCCGCATTGCTTTCCCTGATGACCCAATACACACCGGTTGAGGCAAATCCGCGTACAAAAGACATGCAGGCTTTTGAGAACCGCCTCTTGACGAGCTCCGAAGATTCCGCCCTGCGCAACCTCTTAAGCGAGTTGGAAATTGATAACGGCTTTTACCAAGAACTTATCGAAGATCCCGATTGGCTTCCCGACTTTACACGCATACAAACATTCTCCTCCAAACTCTCAAAACCGATTTGGCATTGGCGGGAGGGGTGGGTATCGAAAGAGGTTTGAGTTTGTAAGGAGCTGCTCTTGACTTTGATGAGAATCATTATTATGCTGGGCATTGGTGAAATTATTATACAAACAGTGGAAATGTCGTTGTTTTATGCGGCATAAACAAGATAAATTAAAAAAACATCGTCGCAGGTATAAGCAAAATCATAAAAAACGGGTAACAGTCAGAAGTGTAAAAAAGATTTCGGGTAATACGATAGTTTTTACCGAAAGGCTTTTTTTGGAACGTAAAGAAGAGGAAATATTTTTTATTCTTTTTCAAGCAGAAAAAATTAACACTCCGACACTTGATTTTTCAAAAGTAAAGTATATTGATATTGGCAGTGCTATCTATATAAAAGCGTTTGTTGAATTTTTAAGAGAAAATAACAGAGAACCGAAAATATCTTGTTCTCCCAAAAATCAAAAAATGCGGCAAATTTTACAACACCTTGGAATATTTGACTATCAGTTAAAAATTACATATAATGATATTCGGTGTTGGGCTGTCAGAAAATGGCATAAAGACTTTAAGAAATATCCTGGGGTAAACTTTGGGAAAGTTTTATATAAAGAAATTTTGCCTGAAGTGTTAAAAGATAAAATACCATCAACAGAATTTTCGAGGATTGCTTCAAGTCTAAGCGAGCTTTTATCGAACTGTACCGAACATGCTTATACGAAACAGGATGTATTTACTAATTTTTATTTAATTGCAGGAGAATACGAAAATGATATCAAAAAATCAAATACGTTTTCATTTTGTATTCTTGATTATGGGCAAGGTTTTAAGGCAAGTTTAAAGAAAAATACTTTATTTGAATCGGTAATAAATAAATTTAAGGAAGATGCCGATTCGAATTTGCTAAAGGAAGCTGCAAAAGGAAATTTTAATGCCGATAAAGCAAAAAATTCAGGGAGAGGCACAGGCTTACCGGCAGTTACAGAAAGTGTTAAGTTAATTAAAGGTAGTTTGTATCTATATAGTGATAACGGTAGTTATAAAGTTAAGAAAGAAACAGAGGAAGTGCGAGACAGGCGGTATCCGGTAAGAGGTTCAATAATTGAAGTTATTTTACCGATAAATGATGAGGGAAATGATGATATATGAGAGGGTATAATATAATGGAAACTCTAAAAATAGCGGAATGCGGAAATGGTTATCAATATCAAGGCCCGAGATTTGATGACTTAGGCCCTGATTCGGGCGAAGAATTTCGCGATGAATATTTGATCCCATGGTTAAAAAATAATAATAATGCTTCCGAGTTATGTGTTGATTTTGAAGGGACAGTACTGTTTACACCGTCTTTTTTGGAAGAAAGTTTTGGCGGAGCGATACGAAAGGGTTTTGAAATTGTAAGAAAAATACAATTCAAAAATATTCCTCCGGATGTAAAACAACAGCTTGCGAAGTATATCAATAAAGCAAAAAAACAATGACAATCTTTTTATCGTTGGTTTCAGGCTTGGTTGGAGCTATGGTTGGTGCAGGTATTCAAATATTCTACAATAACAAAATTGAAAAACAGCGGTTGTTGCATGACTACAAGAAAATCTGCTTTGCCGAATGGCTGCATCTAAATGAAGAACTTTTAATACTCCTACGAGAACCTCAAAAGGAAAACAACACTGTGTTTCGCCAAGCAATTAAGCAAAAAACAGAATTACTTTCATTTATCGCAGCCGTATCAAAAAAACATGAAAAAGCTGTGTCAAAATTAAAAAAACATATCGTAGATATCGATGAGCGTATTTCTTTAAGTGATTTTGCAGAAGAAGCAGTCAACATCGGAAAAGTGCAAGGAAATAAAACAAAGCTTATCCGAGAAGTTTCAACTTTAATAACCGAAGTATTGGATAAACTTGCTAAACTGTAATTCAAGATTTTATAAAGTTTATAAACTCAAAGATGCTTTGTGCTTAATTTTCTATTCATCAAAACTTTTAAACTTTCCGCAGCCATTCCGCAATAGTTGTTGCGGCTTCTTGCATGCCCCATGGCGGGTTTATGACAAACATGCCGGAGCCTTGTAAGCCGTATTCGCCGGCGGGCGGTGCGGGAGGTGGAGTAACGGGGCGTAAAAAATCGGGGCGGACGGGGTTTTCAACATAGAAGGATTCGCTGCCTTTTAATGCGCTAAGGGCTTTTTTTAATTCAGCAGTTTCGTATTCCCGGCGTTTTAGGATTGGATACCAGATGATAAAACTTGCAGCCCGCCAGCGTTTATGCAGTTTTTGCACAGTAGTTATAACATTCTCATAATCGGAATCAACTTCGTAGCTTGGGTCGATAAGCACAAAACCCCGCCCAGATTTCGGCGGTGTTAATGCGCAAACCGCTTCATAGCCGTTACGGATATGCACATGTATGCGCTTTTCGTTTTTGTACAATGCGCGCAGAGCGGCTCCTTCGGCGGGGTGTAAATCGCAGAGGATAAGTTCATCATCTTGCCTTAAAAAATTTTTTATGATTTCGGGCGAGCCGGCATAGGAACAATCTTTGCGATAATACCGTAGGCTCAAGTTCAGATATGCTTCAAGCGATTCCGGAATAGGCTGCGGCAAAAGTTTTTTTTCAAAGGCGGACACTAGGGGGATAATCCCTTCCGCTGCTTCTCCGGTTTGTAAGGCATACTCGCTTGTAAGCTGATATACACTGCTTCCCGCATGAGTGTCAAAAGCGGTAAAGGGTTTTTGTTTTTTCGTATATAGTTTTAAAAATGCAACAAGCACCGAGTGTTTAAAAACGTCAGCCCGGTTGCCCGCATGAAAGCCGTGTCTATAACTCAACATAGAATTTATTGCGAATCAGTATCGGAATCGGGGGATGCTTCGTCTTCTGGTTCGGGAAGAGCTTCGGTTTTTTCTTCCGCAGGAGTTTCTTGCTGCTCAAAATCGGCCAGTATTGTTTTGGCGCGACGCTGCAGCGAACCGAAATTTGAATCTTCGGCTATCTCACTAACTCGCACCGCCGACTGTGCATATCGGTTTTGCTTAAACATATCAAGCCCGAGCGCAATGGTTTGTGCGTCCTTACTTGTTAAATAGGCAAGCGCAATAGAATCTCCTAACTCCGTTTGCACCTTTGCGAAAATTTTTCCAAGCTCATAGCGAAGTTTCTTTTTTGTTTCATCTTCGGCTACTTCTATCATTATCTGTTCTAAGTCCGCATAAAAGAAATCCAGATTATTGTTCATTAAAGCTTCCGCAGCTTTTACGCGCAGCGTATTGCTTTTTGATTTATCCAAAAAAGTTTCTTTCAGCCAGAGATTCCCTTCTTCGGTATTGTATGCGCCGACGGATTTGATTGCCGCATATTTTACCGCATCAACAGGATCCGTTTTTGCCCGATGCAAAATATACGGAAAGGCTGCTATCGGTTTTTTTTCAGCAGCTGCTTCCAGCGATTGCATTCTGACCTTGTAGTAGGAATCCTTAAAGCCTTGCAGCAAAATTTCCTCGGCTTCCGTCGTAGTAAAAAATCCAAGCCCTTTCACTGCGGCAATGCGTAAAATCGGATCGGAATCTTCATATAAATCAGACAAAATAGACACGGTGGCATCGTCCCCGATTTGAGCCAATCCGATTGCGGCGGAACCGCGGATCACCGCATTTTCACCGGAATCACGCGCAACCTCTTCCAAAAACGCTGCCGTTTCGGGAAGGTGCAGCTGTTCAAGCGCAACCATAAGATTTTGCCGTTTTATCAGCGTTGTCTTTTGGTCATCATCCAACTCGTTTTTAAAATAATCTATCAAAAACAGTGCATCGTCCGCCGAACCGATTTTTCCAAATGCGGAAATACAATCATCGGCATACTCGCTATTGTCTTTCATCAGCTCGCGCACCAACGGAGCTGCCTCTTTTTCTTCTATTGCAACAAGATATTTTATTGAGTTGCGCACCGTTGAGGGTTTGTACTCTACCGGATCTTTTAAAACCTCAAGGGCGAAATCTTTTATCGAATCGTTTTTTTGAGCGGAAAACAAATCAAACAAAGCGTCGCGAACTGCCGTGCTTTTTGTTTTTGCAAAAAGCTCCTGCAAGGCGGCGTTTAAGGTGGTATCCTCGTTTTTTTTCAACTCTTCAATTAAGGTTAGAACCTCACCTTCAAGCCCGTAACGAATAGTGTCCAGCTGTTTTTTGGTTTCAGGGTCTTCTTCTATTTGCTCCTCTGCGCTTGCTTCGGCGGCATCCTCCGATTCGAGGTCGAGTTCGGTATCAGTTGTATCGGCTGTGTCTGTCTGCACCGAATTCGATTTACTGCCGGCAGTTTTTTCTTCCGCCGCTACAAAAAAAAGAGTAAAGAACACCATACAAAAAACGCAAAAAATCTTTTTCATATACATTCCTCAACCGCCGGTATATTCGGCTAAAAAGTTTTTATAATATTCAGCAAAACGGTCTTCCTCAATTGCCTGCCGAATCTCTTGCACCATCGTATATAAAAACGCCAGATTATGATAGGTTCCCAACATAGAATACAGAATTTCCTTGCTTCGGAACAGATGCCGCAAATATGCACGGCTATACGTTCTGCACACCTTGCAATTACATTGAGAATCAATCGGATTAAAATCATACTCAAACTCTTTTTTCTTAATAGAGATAGGCCCCTTTCTGGTAAACAAACTTCCGTTCCGCGCGTTTCGCGAAGGCAGTACACAATCAAAAAGGTCAATCCCGTTTTTTACCGCCTCAAGAATATAGTGCGGAGTCCCAATTCCCATAATATACACCGGCTTATTCTTCGGCAAATGCTCGGCGGTAAAGGCAAGCATTTCCGCATACAACTCTGTCGGCTCGCCCACCGAAAGCCCGCCGATTGCCAAACCGTTCGGATTTAATTCGCAAACAGTCTCAATACTGCGCAGCCGCAAATCTTTATAAAAACCGCCTTGAATAATCGGGAAAAGGCTCCCCTGATACTCAGCGGGCGTTTTCAGCCATTCCGAAAAAGCCCGCTTTACCCATGCGGAGGTAAGCCCCAGCTCCTTTTCGGTTTGCTCCTTCGATATACCGTAATTCGAGCAAATATCTAACTGCATTTGAATATCGCTGTTAAAACCGGTTTGCAGCTGCACCACCAATTCCGGACTTAAAAAAAAGCTGCTTCCGTCTAAATGACTTTGAAACGAAACTCCCTCATCGCTTAACCGGCGCAAATTTGCAAGCGAAAAAACCTGAAAACCTCCCGAATCGGTCAAAAAATTGCGCTTCCACTGTGTAAACCCGTGCAAACCGCCTGCCGCCTTAATCACTTCAACCCCCGGCCGTAAAAACAAATGATAGGTATTCGCAAGAATAATCTCAAACCCGATCTCTTCAAGGTCATCCTTGGTCATACCCTTGACTGTTCCCGCCG
This sequence comes from Treponema phagedenis, assembly GCF_008153345.1. Taxonomy (NCBI): domain Bacteria; kingdom Pseudomonadati; phylum Spirochaetota; class Spirochaetia; order Treponematales; family Treponemataceae; genus Treponema; species Treponema phagedenis. The sequence continues at coordinate 281,575 of NZ_CP042818.1, forward strand.
TCCCTACCGGCATAAATGCGGGCGTCCGCAAATCTCCATGCGGCAAAGCTATCACCCCCGTCCGCGCGGCGGTATGCGCATCCTTATGACATTCGGTAAAAATCTTTCGTATCTTCATTTTCCATTCCTTAAAAAGCCTCCGCAACGAAGCCTAAAATCCTTAAAACTTTTGTACAACAGTATATCCGAACAAAGCTTGAAAGTATAGCGGAGAAAAACCAAAGAACAAATCCATACCGCACCAAATTTTTAATTCATCGTATAAAAAGAGTCCAGGGTTAGTTTTTGACATCCGTGTCAAAAACTAAACCACGAGTTTTAAAGCTTTGCAAACAGTCTTGCTTTTAAAACATCGTTTCTGCGTGGAAACACCGCCATCCGTGGCGGTTCTGAGTTTTTGCCGTCCGTGTCAAAAACTAAACCACGAGTTTGAAAACTCCCTGTTGTAAAAGGAGCCCCGGTTTAGTTTTGACGTTCATGTCAAAAACTAAACCACGAGTTTTAAAGCTTTACAAACCACTCTGCTTTAAAACATCGTTTCTGTTTGGAACCACGGGCGTCCGTGCCCGTTCTGAAATTTACATTCCTCTGCTGCAGGGGTTAAGGGGTCAGAATCGCGGCGAAGCATAAGCCTGAAAAGCCCTGCACAGCAGCAAGGGCGAAGTGTTGACATTCTGGCTTTCACTTCGCCTGCGAGTCGGTGTAATTTTTCCGTCCATGGCAAAATTACACCTACGAGTTTTAAAGCTTTGTAAACTACTTTGCTTTAAAACATCGTTCCTGCGTGGAACCACGGGCGTCCGTGCCCGTTCTGATTTTGACATCCATGGCAAAACTCGCAGGTTTTCCGGAAACTTCAAACCGCAATGCCCATGACTATATGATTTTTATTCTTCATGCGTACGTCCAGGTTTTTCTATAAAACGGGCTTGCACTAATTTTTAAATTATGTTAATATTTGCATCGGAACATTATTATCCGTAACTATTGCAGGAGTCGTTCAAACGGCTCCTTTTTTGTCTACAGGAGTGTAATATGACGTATGTGAAAAAAACAGACATTCCTTATTTTACCGACTGCGAATCCTTGGTAAACGGTTTAGGCTATCGACTTGTAAATCTGAGTGCAGTAAAACAAAAAGCCGGTTGGCAAATACAAGCAGTTGTTTATTCTGAAAAAGGTGTCGGAATCGATGATTGTTCCAAGGTGCATAGAGCTCTTTTGCCGCGATTGGAAGCTCTGCTTAATTCTCAAGATGTTTCTCTGCAAGTAAGTTCTCCCGGGATAAACAGGAATATCAAAAGCACGATAGAGTTTGCTGCCTTTATCGGCGAAGCTATCGCTGTTTGGAGCGCCGAAATATCTGATTGGCGTGAGGGAACTTTGGCGGATACAACGGAAGAGGCAATAACAATTGAAACAAAAGAGGGAATGGCCGCTATTTCGTATGCCGATATAAAAAAGGCGAAGCTTAATAAAATGTAAGGAGAATCTGATGTTCGGAGTAAGCAATAATGATATCAGGCGATTTGCTCAAGAAAAAGAAATGGACGAAGATCTTGCTTTTAAAATTGTAGAACAAACATTAAAAGCCGCATATAAAACAACTTTCAAAACAGATGAGAACGCTGTAGTTACTTTCGGAGATAATCATGTCTCAATTTATTCAAGAAAAAAAGTTGTAGACGAAGTTGATGATGATGTTACCGAAATCGATTTGGAAGACGCAAAAAAACTCACCGAGAATGCGGAACTTGGCGATGAACTTCTGGTTGAGCTTGACCCTGAAAATTTTAAAAGAGGCTCCGTTCAAGCGGCCGTGCAGCGAATTCATCAGTTAAGCAGAGAGTTGCAAAAAGATTCTCTTTATGCCGAGTATAAAAGCAAAGAAGGTGAAATTATTATCGGGTATTTTCAACGAATGCGGGAAGGGAGCATTTATGTTGATTTAGGAAAAGTTGAGGGTGTCCTCCCGCGGAAGTATCAAATTCCCGGAGAAGAGTTCCATCAAAATGATAGAATTAAAGCGCTTATCAGAGAGGTAAAAAAACACCAATCAAATCTTGTGCAGCTTATTTTATCAAGAACCGATGCCGATTTTGTGCGAGGACTTCTTTCATCGGAAATCCCAGAAATATACGACGGAATTGTAGAAATCCATAAAATTGTGCGGGAGCCCGGCTATCGAACAAAGGTCGCGGTTTTTACCCGACGCGAGGATATAGATCCTGTCGGTGCCTGTGTCGGTCAGCGCGGTGCTCGAATCCAAACCATCATCAAAGAGTTGGATGATGAAAAAATTGATGTGGTTGAATATTCGGATGATCCTGCGGAGTTTATCAGAAATGCCTTATCGCCGGCGGAAGTACTTAATGTCATTATTCTTGATGAAGAAAAACGAAGCGCTCTTGCCGTTGTTTCCGACTCTCAACTTTCGATTGCGATTGGAAAACAAGGTTTAAATGTGCGTCTTGCAAACAGGCTTGCCGATTGGAGCATTGATGTAAAAACGGAAAAACAATTTGCCGAAATGGAAGTTGTTACCGACAGCAGAAAAGCTGTGGAAGAATTATTCAGTGATGATGAAGAGGTTGCTGAATATGATATCCAGGAAGAATTGCCTAATCTTGATCCTGCGATTATTACAATTTTGCATCAGAATGGAATAAAAGAGATTGAAACTTTAGTCAATTTAAGCGAAAATGAAGTGCGGGCATTAGAAGGAATGACTTCTGAATATGTAGAAGAGTTGTTTAAAGAAATTAACGAAAACTTTGAAATAGTTCAGGAAGAACGAATAGATGAACCGGAGCAAACAAACACCGAAGAACAGTTGCCGGAATATGAAGAACAGAGTTTTGAATGTCCCGAATGCGGGGCACGCATAACAACCGATATGACTGAATGTCCTAACTGCGGTATCGGTTTAAGTTTTGAATATGAGGACGAGGACGAAGAATAGGAGAAATATGGCTGAAAAAAACGAAAGCTTACAACCGGATGTAATCCTCAAAAAGAATCGTACGGATGTTCCGAGCGGAGAATTAAAAACCGCTTCGGCAGAGGAAAAACCGAAAAAAAGGCTTGTTAGAAAAAAAGTGCTTCCCAAACAGAAAGAAGAGGGGGTAAAGGTAAAAAAAGTTGTTACCGTTACCGCTACTGCAAAAAAAAGTTCTGAAGAAAAAGAAGAAAGCAAAAAAATTTCTCAACCTGAAGTTGTGGAAACTGTACAAAGCACGGCTCCTGTGCCTTCTCCGGAAGAAAAAAAACAACCAAAAAGCTCTGAAAAAAAGAAAGAAGAAAAACCTGCACCGACAGAGCCTGAAAAAAAAGTAGTTAAAACAGCAAGCTCGAAAGAGAAAGCTCCTTCCGAAGGCGGACAGAAAAAGCAAAAGGTGCCCGGTCTTCGTGTGCTTGATATTACCGCTGAACGGCCGAATCGAAAAGCCGGAAATCTTGCGGGGCAGGGTGGTAATGCCGGCACAAGAAAAGAGCGCTATGGTGGACGACAGGATAACTTCACCGGTGCGCAGGCAAGAGAAAATGCAGGCATGCGTACATCATACGGACGCGGTAAATTTGCCGGAAAAGACGGAAACAGGCAAAACGCCGGACAGGGCGGTGCTAGACAAGGCGGCGGTTTTGGACAACGACAAAATAAGCAGGGTTTCCGTCCCCAAGGCGGCTTTGCGGGAAGACCGCCGGCAGCTCCTATGCCGATGGAAACCAATAAAACTTCTCAAGGCAAAAAAACATTCAAAGGTAAAAAACAAATTTATCAGCGAAAAGAGGAAGAGCTTGATTTTTTTGAAGAAAAGCTGCTGCAACAAAAGAAAAAATCAAAAGAAAAGACTTCTTCCGTTCCTAAACAAATTGAAATCATGGAATCAATTTCCGTAGCGGATCTTGCTAAAAAGATGAACTTGAAAGCTTCAGAGCTTATCGGAAAGCTTATGGGTATGGGAATGATGGTAACTATGAATCAATCGATAGATTCCGATACTGCAACAATCCTTGCTTCTGAATATAACTGCGATGTAAAGCTGGTCAGTTTGTACGATGAAACGCTTATCGAAAGCAACGATGATGAAGGCGGAGAGATGCGTTCACGTCCGCCGATTGTTACCATAATGGGACATGTCGATCACGGTAAAACAAAAACACTTGATGCTATTCGGCGCACGCATGTTTCCGAAGGAGAGTTTGGCGGTATTACTCAACATATCGGTGCGTATACCGTAAGCACTCCGAAGGGGAATATCACTTTCCTTGATACGCCCGGGCACGAAGCTTTTACCATGATGCGTGCGCGCGGTGCTGAAATTACCGACATAGTTGTACTTATTGTAGCTGCCGATGATGGCGTAATGCCGCAGACAATAGAAGCATTAAACCATGCGAAAGATGCAAAAGTTCCGATTATTGTTGCAATCAATAAAATAGATAAACCTGAGGCAAATCCCGATAAGGTTATGACGCGTCTTTCCGAGCTGGGACTTATGCCGGAAGAGTGGGGTGGAGATACCATGTATGTGAAAATCTCCGCTTTACAAAGACTCGGGCTTGATGACCTTCTTGATGCAATTCTACTGCAAGCGGAAATTCTTGAGCTGCAAGCAAATTATAGTTGCAGAGCTGAAGGGAAAATCATAGAATCTCAAATAGATCACGGAAGAGGAATTGTTGCGACCGTTATTGTGCAGCGGGGAATTTTACGCACCGGGGATCCCTATGTTGCGGGTATATACTCAGGGCGAGTTCGAGCAATATTCAACGACCGTGGAGAAAAAATTGAAGAGGCAATACCGAGTATGCCGGTGGAGATTCTCGGACTTGAAGGGATGCCCAATGCGGGAGATCCTTTCCAAGTAACAGAATCCGAAAAGATTGCACGCCAGATATCTTCTAAGCGGCAAGAATTAAAGCGATATGAAGACTCGCGCAACGTCAAAAAGGTTACGCTTGACAACCTGTATGAAACAATCCATGACGGAGAAGTTCTTGAGTTTAAAGTTATCATAAAAGGCGATGTCCAGGGCTCGGTAGAAGCATTAAAACAGTCTTTGGAAAAACTTTCAACAAAAGAAATTCGATTGAGCGTTATTCATGCTTCTGCAGGCGCAATCAATGATTCCGATGTTATGTTGGCGGCGGCTGATGCAAACGCAATTATTATCGGCTTTAATGTTCGCCCGACTCCGCAGGCAAAAATTCTTGCAGAGCAGGAAAAAGTTGATATTCGAAAATACAATGTTATTTATAAAGCAGTGGAAGAGATTGAGCTTGCAATGGAAGGCTTGTTGCGCCCCGATCTAAAAGAAGAAGTGATCGGCTTAGCTGAAGTACGGCAGGTATTCAAAGTTCCTAAAATCGGAAACATTGCCGGTTCTTATATCCTTGAAGGAAGCGTAAAACGAAATTCCCATGTGCATGTAATCCGTGAAGGGATTGTACTCCATTCAGGGAAAATATCTTCGTTGCGCCGCATCAAAGATGACGTAAAAGAGGTGTCGGCAGGGTTTGAATGCGGTATCGGAATTGAAAACTATACCGATTTAAAAGAAGGCGATCAGCTTGAGTTTATTGAGGTAGTAGAAGTTGCGCGTAAACTGAAAGATACCGAAAAATACGAACCGCCGAAAGCTTCAACGGAAGAATAATAGGTATCTCTTTAATATAAAAGTTTATTGCTTTAAATTGAGTTTGCACAAGGTACTTAAGGATATTTAAATTCCTGAGTGCCTTATGCGCTTTATTATGAGTGAGTGTTTTCATGCATAGGAAGTATTTGCGATTAGAATGAGTATACGGTTTTGTAAGTAAGTTGTTATGCCTGGCGGAATAGCAACCGGAGGTTTACGACCTCAGCATCACTATGGTAAATTGCTCACCGTTGCGCCGTGTCGAGCTCTTTTTATAAAGCTTTTTATGGTTTTTGTACGATGTAGTAAAAAAACACTGTGCAGAGAATTAAATAAAAATATTGTTGAACAAAAAATTTTATTTTGATGGAGGGAAATACGTATGAGTGAATTCAGATTAACAAAACTTGGAGAACAAATCCGAGAAGAAATATCAAAAATGATTTCGTCAGGAACAATAAAAGACCCTCGTGTCTCTAACTTTCTTTCAATAAATAGAGTAGACGTTTCCGCAGACCTTGCCTATGCAAAAGTATATGTCTCAAGTTTTATGGACAGCCATAAGACAAAGCAGGGTGTAAGCGGCTTGGAAAATGCCGCAGGATTTATTCGCACTACTCTTGCAAAAAAATTGCATGTTCATAAATTTCCGCAGCTTAGTTTTATTTATGACGAAAGTATAAAAGAAGGTTTTGATATGGTTAAAAAGTTAGATTCGATGGATATTTCCCCCGAAGAAGAACAGGATGAGGAAAATTGAACAGGATTTGATTATTCCGTTTGCAAAACAAGCCGGAATGACCAGCTTTGACTCGCTTTGGCAAGTTAAACATGCACTAAAAACAAAAAAACTTGGACATACCGGAACCTTAGACAGCTTTGCAGACGGTTTGCTTGTTTTGCTTTCAGGAAAACTGACTCGGCTTGCAGGGAGGATTACGGATTTTGATAAAACGTACATAACCCGTATGGAATTCGGAAAACAAACCGATACGCTTGACCCTGAAGGCGAAGTTATCGACATGAAGGAATTACCGCAGGTAGAAGCTTTCTTCTCGGTTTTGGATAGCTTTACCGGAGTAATAACACAAATTCCGCCTTTGTACTCCGCCGTAAAAATAAAGGGGCAGCGCGCTTCCGATAGAATGCGGCAAGGAGAAGCGGTGGTGCTAAAAGAGCGGAGCATTACTATTTATTCGTTACGGGTGGTAAGTTTGGAATCTGACGGAAAAACAGCTGATCCTTCGGCGTTTGCGTCCGGAGCGCTGCTTTCCGCTGCTACACTGGAGGTTTCCTGCTCAAAGGGAACCTATATCCGCTCATTGGTGCGTGATATTGCGGCGGCAGCAGGCTCGTGCGCCTTTGTATCCGCTTTGCGCAGAACCGCTGTCGGCCCTTTTATGCTCGCGGAAGCGGCGGGGTATGATAAGTTGGTTGAATTCGGAAAAACGGAAAGCGAAGTAAATCAGTCCCGTACTCAATTACTATATGAAGAAATCAAAGCCGCTTCCAAAACTCTTGATACAAAAACTGCGAAAAAACTTGGCTTCCCCGTAGTTGAAATCAATCGTGCGTTTGTTAAAAATTTCTTTCATGGACAGAAAATACAAAAAGAATGGTTTAACACAGTGCCTGCATCATCGGGTAGCCGATTAATAGCTGTTTTTTCTTGTGATAATTGTATAGGTTTGATTAAAAACAGCGGCAACTCTTTTAATTATGACACGGTTTTTCAGATAGAGGGGATGTAAAAACACATGGAAATATTTTCTTGGGATGCGCTTGTAAAAGCAAAAGCCCCTTTAATAACGCAGGGAGCGGCGGTTTCTATCGGAGGTTTTGACGGTCCGCATAGAGGACATGTCTTGCTTTTTGAAAAAGTTTTTGAGGCCGCAAAAAAGGAAAATTTAAAAGCAGGATTAATAACTTTTTCGCGCTCTCCCCGTTTTAAAAAAGCGGGAGAAAATTATGTCGGCGATGTCTCAACCTTGCGTTTGCGGTTACAAAAGTTTGAAGAACTGGGGTTTGACTTTATCGTACTGATTGACTTTTCTTGCAGTTTCGCTAGAATAGAAGGGGTTCAATTCTTTGATATCTTATTAAAAACTATTCGCATCCGATATCTTGCCGTTGGCACTGATTTTCGATGCGGATATCGCCTGGATACCGGAGTCCCTGAGCTTATACAGCTGGGCTCCGAGCAGGGTTTTCGCTTTGATTCCATCGGTCAGCTTACTGCTGCGAATAACTTACGTATCAGCTCAAGTGCGGTACGGGTTGCAGTTGAAAAAGCGGACTTCACCCTTGCGAAAGATCTGTTAGGGTATCCATTTTTGCTTGATATTAAAGATGTTTTTACGCCTGATGAACAAAAAGTTTGCTCATATAAGGCTGTAAAACAGATAACACAGATTCTTCCGCCGGACGGAAGATACTCGGTGAAAGTTTTTTTAACTTATAAAACGACTGTAGTTGCTTTGCTGACAATACACGAAGGCTCAATCGTTTTAACCTTTGACTCTATACAAAAAAATATACCTGCCGAGGAAAAAGATTTTGACACAGTAGAATTTATACAGAAGGAGTAAGAAATGGCACTTACAAAAGAACACACCGCTTCGGTGGTCGCAAAGCATGGTTCCAATGAAAAGGATACGGGACATGCCCACGTTCAAATTGCATTGTTAACAGAGCGGATCAAGCAGTTAACCGAGCACTGCAAAACACATCCGAAGGATAAAAGCAGCAATCGCGGTTTGCTTGTTTTAGTCGGACAGCGACGCCGCCTGCTTAAATATTTACAAAGAACTAACTTGGAAGGCTATCGAGCACTTATCAAAGAGTTAGGTTTACGAAAATAATCGGAATGTTACCTGCCTCCTTAACGGCAGGTAACTTTTTTTACGCTTTTGTTTTTAAAAAACATTAAGAAATTTAAGAGAAATACATGAAACATACAGTAAGTTATAAAATCGGTGACAGCGAGCTCATCCTGGAAACAGGACGTTTGGCAAAACAGGCAAACGGCGCGATCTTTGCACAATTCGGCGGAAGTGCCGTGCTCGCAACCGTTTGTGCATCAGACCAAAGTCAGGAAGGCTTGGATTATGTCCCACTAACCGTTGACTATAATGAAAAATATTACGCTGCCGGAAAAATTCCCGGCGGATTTATAAAAAGAGAAGGGCGTCCGAAAGATAAGGAAATTTTGGTTTCCCGTCTGATTGACCGCCCGATGCGTCCGCTTTTTGAAAAAGATTTCGGAAGAGATATTCAGATTATTCCAACCTGCGTTTCTTCCGATATGATAAATCCGCCCGATATTTTGGCGGTTATTGCAAGCTCCGCAGCGGTGGTTATTTCCGACATTCCGTTTAACGGCCCAGTTGCGGCAGCGCGAATTGCCTATGTAAACGGCGAATATGTGATCAATCCCACGTTTAAGCAAATTGACCGTGCGGAGATGGAAATTGTTGTTGCCGGCACAAAAGAAGGCATCACCATGGTGGAAGGCGGGGCTCACGAAGTTTCGGAAGAAGTTATGCTTACCGCCCTTGAAAAAGCACACGAGTTTATCAAAATTATCTGCGATTTGCAGGAGCAGCTACGCAATGCGTGCGGTAAAGAAAAACTGCCGCTTGTGCCGCTCTCTGTTGAGCTTGAAAACAAACAAGCAATCCATGATGAAGCGTATCCGCGTCTTTCGGAAGCCTTGTACGTAAAAGGTAAATTTGAAAGACGGGCAGCCTGCGATGCGGTGAAAGCCGATATTGCGGAAAAATATGCGGAACAGCTTGAAGATGAGGTTCAGACAAAACTTTTCAACGCCCTTTTTGATGATATGGAATATCATATTTTAAGAGAGAATATTTTAGACAAAGGGCTGCGCGTTGACGGAAGAAACACCGAAGAAATTAGACCGATTACCTGCGAAATAGGCGTGCTGCCGCGTCCGCACGGCTCGGCGGTATTTACCCGCGGCGAAACACAGTCGCTTGCGGTTGTAACACTCGGAACTGTTTTTGACGAACAAGTCTATGATGATATCGAAGGAGACCGGCGCGAAAACTTTATTCTGCACTATAACTTTCCGCCTTTTTCGGTCGGCGAGGTAGGTAGAATGGGAACCGGCAGACGGGAAATCGGACACGGATATTTGGCGCACCGCTCTCTTTCGCCGATGATTCCTTCACGGGAAAAATTCCCCTACACAGTCAGAGTGGTTTCCGAAATTCTGGAATCAAACGGCTCATCTTCGATGGCAACGGTTTGCGGCGGAACGCTTTCGCTATTGCATGCGGGAGTTCCGATGAAAAGCCCGGTTGCGGGAATTGCCATGGGACTTATTACCGACGGCGATCGATATGCAATCCTTTCTGATATTCTCGGTGAGGAAGATCACCTCGGCGACATGGACTTCAAAGTTGCGGGAACCGAAAACGGTATTACCGGCTTCCAAATGGATATAAAAATTGCCGGCGTTTCTTCAGAGATTATGAAAAATGCCCTTGCGCAGGCAAAGCGCGGCAGAATGCACATTCTCGGTATTATGAATCAAACTATTTCAAAACCGAATGCAGATATTTCAAAATACGCTCCGAGAATTGAGTGTGTAAAAATTGCGGTAGATAAAATCGGCGCCTTAATCGGCCCCGGCGGGAAAAATATAAAAGCTCTTTCAGAGCAGTATCAGGTTACCATCAATACCGACAATGACGGCACGGTTACTATCTACGGAAAAGATTCTCAATCGGCGTTGGATGCAAAGGCGGCGGTTATCGGTGTTGTTGAAGAGCCGGAAGTAGGAAGAATATACCAGGGAACCGTAAAAAAGATTATGGAGTTCGGCGCCTTTGTGGAAATACTTCCCGGTAAAGAAGGACTTTGCCATATCTCAAAACTTTCCCGCGAAAGAGTCGGAAAAGTCGGCGATGTACTGAAAGAAGAACAGCGGATTCCGGTTAAATTACTAGAAATCGATAAAATGAACCGCCTTAATCTTTCGTATATTGATGCGCTGGAAGAGCTTGAAAAAAAGGCTGAAAAATGATGCAGACCGTTTTTTGCACCTTAAAAGAAGACGCCTCGCTGCCTGTATATCAGACAGCGGGAGCCGCAGGCGCGGATATTCGGGCATATTTGCCCGATGGAAACATTGTTTTGCAGCCCATGGAGCGCAAACTTATTCCTACCGGACTTGCGGTTGAACTTCCCGCAAATACGGAATTGCAAATACGTCCGCGTTCCGGGCTTGCCTTTAAAAACAGTGTTACCGTATTAAACACGCCCGGCACCGTTGACTCGGACTTTCGCGGAGAACTTTGTGTTTTACTCATCAATCTTGGAGAAGAGCCGTTTACCGTAACGCACGGGGACCGTATTGCGCAGGCGGTTATTTCTCCCGTTATTCAGGCAGAGTTTAAACAGGTTGATGAGCTGTCCCGCACAAACCGCGGAGCAAACGGATACGGCTCCACAGGAATCGCCTGATATAAAACACCTATGTCAAAGAGAAGCTCAAAAATTTATCATAAAAAAATTCTATTTCTCTATCTGTCAAAAGAGTTATTGCTCTATTTTTTTGTTTGCTTTCTTTTTTTCTTTTTTATTTTTTTTGTGAATAATATTCTTTTAATGGCTGAGGATATTCTATCCAAGCATGCGCCGTTTAAAGATGTTATGCTTTTAATGTTTTACTCTCTTCCGATGATAATTGCAAACTCTGCTCCCTTTGCAGCTCTTGTCGGCACGCTCATGTGTATCGGGAGATTTTTCAGTGATTTAGAATTTCTTGCGATGAACGCCCTCGGCGTTTCAATGAAGTTTTTGCTGGTTCCTGTTTTAGCGGTAGGGCTTTTCATTTCGATCGTGTCGTTTTTTACCAATGATGTTTTGTTGCCTGCAAGTTTTATTCAATTACGAAAAGTCTACTGGGACATTAGTACCTCTACTCCTGCGCTGGAATTGGAATCATACTCAATTAAAAAAAATCAGAATGCAGTGGTTATTTCCGGTCTGATAAAAGACGGGATTATCGATGAGTTGCTTATTATTGATAAGGGCGAAAATAAGGAAAGCAGAATCTTGGGCGGGAAAAAATCCGAATTAAAAAAATCAACCGACCCTGCTGTTATCATGACACTCGATATGAATGAACCGCAAATGCTTATCATCGATGGAAAAGATGAAAAGAAATATGATTCAATTGTGGGTAAAAAAATAGCGTATAATGTGCTCGCAAAAAATATAAATCCCGTGTATTTCAACGCACTTGGTCCGAGCGATATGACTTCCTATGATTTATATAAAGATATACAGACAAGAAAAAAAAATAATGAAGACAAGAGACTGCTTAATATTTATAACATGGAATTTCATAAAAAATTTTCCATTCCCTTTGGCGCCCTGTTTTTTGTTTTTCTTGCGTTCGGTATCAGTAGCGTGGGCAAAGTGCATAATCAAAGTGTCGGCTTTATTTTAGGACTTTTAATTGCAGTCGCCTATTGGGCGGTTTTAATGGGCGGGCAAGAAATAAGTTTGACTTTTGATGTAAGCGGAGCTTTTATGATGTGGCTGCCGAATATTCTCTTGTTGATAGTAGGAGGCATTTTACTGGGGAGAAGATTGTTTAGATGAAGATTTTGCAGCGTTATCTTTTGCAGATATTTTTTCCGACTGCGCTTGTAGCAATTCTCTTTTTTATTCTCCTTCTGGAAATCGGGGATCTTTTTGCAAATCTTCCAACTTATTTAACAAACGGTGTGGGATTAGCGCCCATTTTGCAAGTTATGTATTTTTATTTTCCAAAATGTATTTCCTTTGCGATGCCGCTTGGGGTTTTGTTTGCGGGTGCGTATACGATGGGCACCCTGTATGCAAGAAACGAACTAACCTCCGTGTTTGCTTCGGGAATGCCGATTTGGACTTTGGTACTACCGCTTGTTATTTTAGGTTTTATATTTTCTGTTGGCATGTTCTTTTTTGAAGATAGAGTTGTTATTCATACTCAATATAAAAAAAACAGACTTACCGCAAAGCTTTTAGAAACTGAAAAAGATTTAAGCACCAATGATATTGTGGTTTTATCTGAAAATAATAAAATTATTTATTCGGCTGAAGTGTATGATGCGGAAACTAAAAATTTACTTAATCTGCAAATTATTGTGCGCACCGATGACGGAGAAATTGAAAAAGTAGTTACAACTGCAGTGGCAATATGGGAGGGTGATGCGTGGGAGCTGACAAAACCGGCGGTGTATATTTTTTCAAAAAACGGGCAGATACAATTTACAGATAAATTAGCCGCAAAAGAATTTACCGAAGCGCCCGAAAACTTTCAAAGAAATATTACTTCAATCGATGAGCTTTCCGTCTCGGAGGCGGCGACATATATTCAAAAATTGAAACGGACGGGAAGACCGTATACCGAAGAACTTGCACAATATTATCGCAGGTTTTCTTTCCCTTTTACAATTTTCTTAGTGCTTTTCTTTTCAGTTTCAGTAGGCGGAAGATTTAGAAAAAATATTCTATTGATGAGTTTGCTGTTTAGCTTACTCATTGCAACGGTATATTATGTAACGGAAATGGTAACTATGCTCCTTGCAAAATGGGAGTATATTAGTCCCCTTGCCGGGGCGCTTTTACCTTTTTTGATTTTTACCTCACTCAGTATATTCCTATTGAGGCATGCAAAAACATAGAGAGATGTCAAAAGGCTTGACAGTTCTCTGTATAATTGTTTTAAAAAGAGTCTATGAGAGAGTTGATTGAATACGCATTTGTCGAGTTAAAAATTAAAAACTCCCGGTTTCTTGCTGAATGTTTTCCGATAAAAACGCAGGCGGAAGTGCGGGAGCTTTTGAAAGCTCAAAAGCAAAAGTACGCTGATTCCACACATGTGGTACATGCCTTTGTCTGCGGCGATTCCGCGGAAATACTCGGGTGTTCCGATGACGGTGAGCCTGCGGGAACTGCCGGTAAGCCCGCACTTGCGGTATTAAAGGGAAGCGGCATAACCAATATTTTTGTTACGATTACACGTTGGTTCGGCGGCACCCTTTTAGGGACGGGCGGACTTGTCAAAGCCTATGGCGATATGACAAAAGCGGTGCTGGAAGTTGCAAAAACCGAAGAAATAATTGAATACAGCTTTTATGAATTTACCTGCTCCTATGCGGATTATGAATTTTTAAAGCGACATTTTGAAAGGTTCCAAACAAGCCCGCAAACCGAATTTGGGCAATCGGTTCGTATGATCGGAAAAATCCCCTCAATACACAAAGAAGCGTTTTCACATTTAAGAACAATGCGGGTAATTCAGGCAGGATACGTATAAGCAGGAATTAGCGCATAACGTTTTTTGATCGGTTAATCATATAGGGCACTTCTTTCGGTTCAGTATAGATGACCTTTTGTAAGATGATGTGCTCTAAAATCCTGCCCCGGCTGAAACCGTACAATTGCGAAATTCATCCGCAACCTGCCCGCTATCCTTTGCGGGATTCGTATACTGCGGAGCCGCCGATAAAGTATTTTGACAAACCGAAAAAAATTAAGAACATCGGAATACTTGCAATGACGGCGGCGGCCATCATTGCTCCTTCGTCCGTGCTGCGTTCCGCGGTAAATGAGGTAATATACTGCGGAATGGTTTTCATTGTCTCCGTTTGCGAAACGAGCAGCGGCCATAGGAGGTTATCCCACTGACCTCTAAAAGAAAGGATGGCAAGCGTCGCAATAACCGGACCGCAATTCGGCAATACAATATGGGAATAGATGGAAAACTCATGCATTCCGTCAACCCGTGCGGCATCCAAAAATTCATTCGGGAAGGTAATAAGATATTGCCGCATCATAAAAATGCCGAATGCGTTGACAATAAACGGCAAGATTAAACCGGTGTAGGTGTTTTGAATATGCAGCTTAGTGGCAATCATATAGAGCGGTATCATAATCGCTTCAAACGGAATCATCATCGTTGCCATAATCATCATAAAAATGATATTTCTGCCTCGAAAATTGAATTTTGCAAGCCCGTAACCGGTAAGCGATGCAAGTAAGACCGTGCTGAACGCAACGCTGCCGGCCACAATAAACGAATTGAGAATATTGCGGATAAAAATATAATTCCCATCGTTCCCTTGCAGAGCAGCTAAAAAGTTTGCAACATGGAAACCGTCCGGAATCCATTTATACGGCATCTGCATAATCTCTTTTCCGGTCATTAACGAAGCCGTCAGCATAAACAGCAGGGGCATAACCGTGAACAGGGCAAGTGCCGTTAAAAGGATAACCGTCAGAGCCGAATACGCGTATGATGTAGGTGATTGTTTCATAGTTATTTTGCCGCTCCTTTTAGTAATCCGTTTCGTCCGCTTTTGAACCGCGGAATTGCAGCCATGTCAGCAACAGCATCATCATAAAGAGGACAATACTCATTGCACTTGCCCGTCCGATACGCTGGAGTTTGATACCGGTTTGGTAAATATTCAAGGTAATAACATTAATCGGCCCGAGCGAGGCACCGTTTTGTGTAAACAAATACTGCGTACTGAAGGTTTTAAGACATTGCAGCATCGACATAATCGAAACCAGCACAACCGTCGGTTTTAGCAAGGGCAAGGTGATAGACCAAAAAACCTGCATACGGTTTGCTCCGTCAATCAAGGCTGCTTCGTACACAACCGGCGGAATGGTTGCCAAGCCGGTAATAAACAGAATAACAAAGTAACCGATATATTTCCAAAAATAGACAATCATCGTTGAAATTTGAATCATCGTGCCGTTTAAAAGCCATTGATGATCCACACCCGGACTGCCGAGCAGCGTATTGAGCCAGTAGTTTCCCAGCCCCCGCGGATCAAAGATTAGCAGCCAGATCGCAGCAGCAACTACAGAGGACAAGATAGCCGGAGTATAGTAAGCAATTTGGAAAAATTTTTTTATACGCGGGCCGTGCAGCGAGCTGATCAATACCGCAAAAAAAAGACTGCATACTACCAGCGGAATAAAGGTTCCTAAACTGAACACCGCCGTTGCACGTAACGAGTTCAAAAAGGACATAGGGTTCCCGTATCTGCCGGGATCAAAAATATAGGTATAATTCTGTAAGCCGACAAACTGCGGCGGTGCATTACTAAGCACCCGTTTATCAAAAAAACTTTCGATAAACGCATTGATAATCGGATAAAAACTGAAAAGCGAAAAAAAGAGCAAGGATGGGAGGACAAACAACATACCCCACCGTGCGGTTTTTTTCTCGATTCCTGCTTTTTTTTGTACTGCTTTCATATATTTCCTTCCTTGCACGGTAATCGGCAAGGTGTACCGCTTCCGTTCCGGCCGGAAAACGCACACCTCACCGGCAGTAAGCCGTTTTACTGATTTTCTTCGTCAAGAATTTCCTGTGCCGTTGCTTTCAGTGTTGCGAGTGCCTTTTCAGGGCTGACACCGGCCAGCATCACAGACTCTACCGCCGAGCGGATTGCCATCTGCAATTCCGCACTGTTTGCTCCGTAGTAAACCATATGCGATCTATGCATATCATTGATAAATACATCGGAATAGGGCATGTTTTTAAGTGTTTCCGATTCGAGCAGAGTCTTAGTCGGCTGCATTAAGCTACCACCCTCCGTTAAATATTCTTGTTCATGGCTTAGCAAAAAGCCTAAGAATTTCCAAGCAGCCTCTTGATTCGCAGCTTCTATGTCGCCGTTTACCATGAGGAATTGTCCGTAATAGCACGAAGCAACATTATTGAGTGCATGTTCAAATACGGGAAACGGTATAACCATCCAGTCGTTGCTGTTATAAAATTCCGGATTATCGGCCTTAATACGAGCTTCCTGATACAAACCGCTGTGGGTCATCGCGATTTCATTATTATCGTTATCGAAAATTTTACGTGCATTTTTATAAGTGGGGGAACCGAGGTTTTTTCCTGAAGGCCCCCATTGCTGCATAAAGGTTAATAATTGCCTCCATGCCGCATCACCGATAATTGCCGTTTTACCGTCATCACTGATCAACTTGCCTCCAAGCTGTTCTACCATTGGTACGACTGCAACTAAATAAAACGGATACCGGAAATCAAATCCTCGGCGCGTAATAATATCCCCGTCTCGAAGTACAATCCGTTCCGACACGTGCATCATATCTTCCCATGTTTTAGGGTAGTCTTTTTCGGGATCTAAACCGGCATCGCGGAAAATCCGTTTATTAATATAGATACACCAGTTTACCACTTCCAGCGGTAAAGCATAAATATTTCCATCTTTAGAAACAGAATCTAAAATATCCAAATCATACGCATCATATACCGCTTGTAAATCTTTATAACCTGCTGCTTGAGGATTCATCGGGGCAACTCGGTTATTCGCAATATACGCGTAACCGTTTTCAATCGGTTGAGTAAAAATATCCGGGCCGCTGTTTGCAGCAAATGCCGTTTGGATTAATTCAATCAGTTTATCGGAACTATGCGTAGTCCGTACAATTTTTATATCCGGATTCTGTGCTTCAAACTCAGTGATAAGCCGTTCCTCAAGTTTATTCCGTGTAGGATCTTCATGCGTCCAATAATTTAACGTAATAGTCTTCTTTTCCGCTGCTTTAGTGCAAGAAGTAAAATATAATCCGGCAGCGGATATAACCGCTAAGACAACTATTGCGTCCCTTATGTTTATCAGTATTTTTTTAGTCACTTGTATGTGCCTCTCTTTACTGATTTTCTTCGTCAAGAATTTCCTGTGCCGTTGCTTTCAGTGTTGCAAGGGCCTTTTCAGGGCTGACACCGGCCAGCATCACAGACTCTACCGCCGAGCGGATTGCCGTCTGCAATTCTGCACTGTTTGCTCCGTAGTAAACCATGTGTGCCTTATTCATGTCGTTGATAAAGACATCGGAATAGGGCATATCCTTTAAGGTTTGAGAATTAATCAAGGCCTTTGTCGGCTGAATGATATTGCCGCCTTCTTTCAGATAGGCTTCGCCGTGCTTGAGTAAATGACCGATGAGCTTCCATGCAGCCTGCTGCTTGGCTTTTGAAATGTCGTTATTAACCATTAAGAAGTGGCCGTAGTAGCAAGCAGGAACTTGCTTAACGGCTTTTTCAAAGGTGGGGAAAGGAACAACCATCCACTCGTTGCTATTAAAAAAGTCGGGATTGTCTTTTCTAATACGCCCCTGCTGATACAGCCCCGTCGTTGCCATAGCAATATCATTATTATCCTTATTAAATAAATTACGGGCGTTTTTATACGTCGGCGAACCGAGATTTTTTCCTGTCGGCCCCCACTGCTGCATAAAGGTTAAAAACTGTATCCATGCCTCATCGCCGACGATAGCGGTTTTTCCGTCATCGCTGATCAATTTTCCGCCGAGCTGTTCTACCATCGGCACAAAAGCCACAAGGTAATACGGATACCGGAAGTCAAAACCGCGCCGTACCAGAATATCTCCTTCCCGTACTACCAATTTTTCCGAAACGTTCACCATTTCTTCCCAGGTTTTAGGATAGTCTTTTTCGGGGTCTAAGCCTGCATCGCGGAAAATTTTCTTGTTGATATAAATACACCAGTTGGTAATTTCGAGCGGTAAGCCGTATAATTTTCCGTCTTTTGTTACCGCATTGAGAATTTCCGGTAAATAACTGTCATAAATGCTCTGTAAATCGGAAAAACCTGCCGCTTGCGGGTCTACCGGTGCCACTCTGCCGTTTGCAATGTATGAATATTCATCTTCAATCGAAAGATTGAAAATATCCGGGCCTTGATTGGCGGCAAAAGCGGTTTGTACCAGCTCAATCATTTTTGCTGCCCCTTGCGTTGTCCTGACAACCTTGATATTCGGGTTATTTTGTTCAAATTCCGCAATCAGTTTTGTTTCAAGCTCAGTACGCGCCGGATCCTCGTGCGTCCAGTAGTTGAGCGTAATTTGTTCCGCTTCCGCTGATTTTTCTTTTGTACACGAAATACAAAAGAGCGTGCACAGTGCGGCAGCAGCAATCAACAGCTTTTTGTTCATATCATACCTCCAAAAGACTATTTAGGCATCTTTGCAATCCGGTTTTATTGGGCACCTCTAAAAACCTATTTTTTAGTGTACCTATTTATTATTTTAGTAGCTTTTTTATAAATTGTCTAGTGTAAAACTTGGATTCTTTATCTTAGTTCTCTTACTTTTCCATTTTATTACCTATATGCTCTCTCATTTTACTTCTTTAGATAGCAATATCGGCATAAGTTGTATGTTAAGTTCATCATTATTATCGAAAATGTTGCACGAGCTAGTCCTATCGTTCTTACATAGATACCTTTCATTGAGTTTGTCATAAAGCCAAATACATGTTCAACTCTTGCCCGTATTTTTGATTTTTTTCTGTTACCGATTTTTTGTTTTTTAGTAAGAGGTTTCCCTCTTGCTCCTCTTTCACAAATTTGTCCTTCTATCCCTTTCGCTTTTAAAATCCCCTCTATTTCTTCTCCTATATAGGCACTATCTGCGTATAATCTTTCATCTTTCCTTTCAACTAAATTTTTTAACTCTCTACTATCATGAACATTGGCTGCTGTTACCGTTGCTTTCAATATAAGCTTACTTTTTTTATCTATTTTTATATGATCTTTATAACCGTAATAATTACGTTTATGCTTCTTTGTCCACCTCGCATCACAGTCTTTTTGCGATAATTTTGCCTTATTTTGTTTTTCTTGCCATTGTTCAGGAATTTTTCCGTTTTTGATTTGTTCATTTTCATCTTTGCTGTTATGCTGTATCGGTGCTTCTACTATTGTCGCATCTATTATCGTTCCCTCTTTTCCTATTAAGTTATTTTTAGCTAATTCTTTTCCAAACTTTTCAAATAATTTTTTTGATACTCTCGCTTCAATGAGTTTTTCTTTAAAAAGCCATATTGTTTTTGCATCGGGTACTTTATCTTTTAATTCCAATCCTAAAAATCTCATAAAGGATAGCCGATCGTTTATTTGATATTCCGTTTGGTCATCACTTATGTTGTATAATTTTTGTAAAATTATTATTTTAAACATCATTACATAATCGTATGCAGGTCTTCCGCCTAAACCTTTTGGCTCTTTAGTTAATGCTTTTTTTAATAGGGGCTTGAATATTTCCCAATTTATTTTTTCGTTTAATTTTTCAAGACTATCTCCTAGCTTACTTAATACTCTTAAACGATCTTCTTCATCAAATAATCCTTTTTGTTTCATACCTCATTTTATCATCTTTTTAATCTTTTTTAAAGGGGGTTTTTAGAGGTGCCCTTAAGATGATACACCGCATTTTTTTTGTTTGTCAAAGAAAAAATATCTTCTGTTAATATTCCATGTCAAAACCAAACCTATGAGTTTAAAAACTTCTATTTATAGAAGTGTGGTAGTTTTTAAACTCACTTTTGTATGGAACCACATAACAGTAAGTTATTTACAGAACCTTATACTGATACTAAAAATCGCTTTTAATGTATCATACGAGTATTCAATATTTTTTAATTCATAAATAAAAAAACTCCACCCTTCAATTGAAGGGTGGAGTTTTTTTTAAGCGAAATTAGTTAATTGGTAAAAATCGCTACTCTCTCGTTACTTTTAAATTTTCTAGTTTAAGGTCTCCATAACCGTATACCTTAAACACAAGTGTAACAGTATTTTCACCTTCATTCAAGGTTTCAGGTTCTTGGGTAATAAAAACTGTATCCATATTTATTTCAACACCGTCATACTTAAGATCATCGACTAAGGCTTGGTCAATCGTTTCTACATCATTAGGAACAGTTATTTCATACTCTGAAGCATTAGAACCGGTTATTGTACCGCTCGCTAGTGTAAATGTAACCTTATCAGCTGCCGGAGCTTCTTTGCTTCTAATAATTTTTACTGTTACCTTTTCACCAGCATCGCAATAAGGAACATTTAACGGTATTTTAACAATCTTCTCAGCTCCGGGAGCGTCAAGCGTTACTTTGTATTTGTCTCCAGTAGGTATGGGCATCGAAATCGGTGTTTTACCTATCAAAGCTCCCGGTTCAACAAAAATGTTTTCGAGTATGTCTGCCAAGGCTACTTGGGTCGTTGCAATTGGAACGTAGATATTCACTTCTTCGTCCAATTTCGCAGCAGTAGTATAAGGAAACTTATCTATGCCATCTTTAGGATTAGGTGTCCAGTTTTTGATGACCGAATTCCTATGCGCTATTATATCTATCGTAAGCGGTTTATATCCGGATCCGGGCTTTGTTAATTTAATTTTGAATTCGTTCGAGTTCGGAGTTGTGACATTAGCCTCTCCAGTATATGCTTCTACTAAGCTCGCTTCCGTTACAGGGTTTCCATTCGAATCAACAATTTCTACCGTAACATTCGAATCCTGATTGCCGGTTGCATCGTAGTATTTAATGATATCGCTTGTAAGTTTCTCAACAGAATTTTTAACAGATCCTTTATACTTACCCTCGCCATATTTTTCAAAAACGGAGCCATCAGAACCTGTTTCAATTTTTAATTCTTTAGGCTCAGGAAGTACTTCAACAGCTTTTCTTGTAATCTTTATTTCTTTTACAAGCTTTACATCACCTTTTGTTAAGGTAACTGTAACAGTTTTGACACCTTCTGTAAGTGCCCCGGAAGGATTATAAGTTACTGTAGCCCCCTTAACGCTTTCAGGAAGCTTTGAGGTATTATCAATATCATTTGTAACTTCAATAGCAAAATCATTGCCTACTTTTGCAACATTCTTATCACCAACTTTTAAATCGGTAACGGAAAAGTTTGCTCTTGTTACGGTTACATCTTTTGTTATGGTTTTACCGTCTTTTGTTACAGCAATTTTAACAGTATTTTCACCGACAGTTAACGATTTCTCACCGCCTTCAATTGCTACTGTTGCACCTTCAGTATGAATAACATCGGTGTTGGCTATGCGCTCTACAGAACCGTCAACCGCTACAACTAATTTACCGTCTTTTTCTACTACAGGCTGTCCGTCAACTGTTAATTTTAAGTGCTCAGCAGATGATTCAGCTGCTTTTCTTGTAATCTTTACTTCTTTTACAAGCTTTACATCACCTTTTGTTAAGGTAACTGTAACAGTATTGACACCTTCTGTAAGTTCGCCGGAAGGATTATAAGTTACTGTTGCACCGTCAACGGTTGTAGGAAGCTTTGAGGTATTATCAATATCATTTGTAACTTCAATAGCAAAATCATTGCCCACTTTTGCAACATTCTTATCACCAACTTTTAAATCGGTAACGGAAAAGTCTGCTCTTGTTACGGTTACTTCTTTTGTTATAACTACGCCATTTTCATCTTTGAGTGCAATTGTAACCTTGTTCGCTCCGCGGTTAAGATTTTCCGGGCTAATAGATACAACTTCTGTAGCACCTTCCGGCAGCGTAATTATATTCTTACTAATAGCATTAACGGAGCCGTCAAGTGTTACAACTAGTTTGTCGGCTTTTTCTGTCAGACTTGTACCGTCAATTTTTGTGGCAAGAAAGTCAAATTTTGCCTTCGATACAATTATATCCTTTGTTACGATTACGGTTTTTGTTTTATCGGTTAATGTTACCGTAACAGTATTCTGCCCGTCTGTTAATTCAGTAACGCCTTCGGGGAATTCAATTGTTACATCCCATTCAGGATCTGTACATTCAATCAAAGCTTTAAGCTTGGTAAGATCGGTAACGTTCTTTTCTACCGATGTATTTAACTGCCCATCTTTTTTCTCAAGCTTGTGCCATCAATTGTTAAATCTGCAAACTTAACAGAAGCTTTTGTTACAGTTATTTCTTTTTCAAGAGCTTTATAATCATTGCCTTTGGTAAGTTTAACTTTAACTGTTGTTTTTCCGTTACTATCAAAGGTTGCCCCTTCAAGAATTTCTACTGTAACATCGGGATCAGGGTTGCCATACTTATCAAAAAATTTAATATTTTCAGGCGAAATACTATCAATGCCACCTTCAACCGTTACAACCACATTTCCTTCAAGAGGCTTTTTCTCTCCACCATCAACAGAAACCTCACCCTTTTTAAAGTCGCCGGTTACGTGCACTATTATTTCTTTTTCAAAAATTGCATTGTTGTCTTTAAATGTGATTTTGACGCTATTATCGCCGGCTTTAAGCTTATCGCCGCCATCAACGCCTATTACTTCAACACCTTCTCCGGCGGTAATCATATCTTTTGTAATTCTTTCAATGGCATCTTTTTCTTCATCAATTTCAACCTTTAAGTTGCCGTTTTTATCTTTTGTTACGCCCGAGCCGCTAATTTTTACATCGGTAAATTTAACCGCACTCTTGGTTACTGTAATGTCTTGTTCAATAGCTTTATAACCCTCTTTTTCAAACTTAATTTTTACTGTGTTTTTACCGGGTTTAAGCGGGTTGTACTGCCCCCCATTTTTTGGACACGAAAGTTATTTTTTTTAAGCAACCTGCGTTCTAAAATCAACAGGTGACTTCCAACCCAATTTTTTTTGAATTCTTTCATTGTTAAAGAATTCAATGTACTTACCTATAAGTTCTTCCATCTGTTTATAAGTGAGTAATCCATTTTCCAATGTATCATAATAACCACTTTCACATTTAATGGTTCCAAAAAAGTTTTCTATGCAGGCGTTATCCCAACAGTTTCCACGCCGGCTCATACTTTGTATCATCCCAAGCTCAGTCAGTTTTTCTCGGTACGCATGTGATGTATACGTTCCTCCTTGATCGCTATGTAGCAGGACTCCTTCAAGACTATATTTTTCGGCTCGGTGCGTAACGGTGTCAACGGCAAGTTTCGCATCCACATGCCGTGAACACGCATAGGCAACTATCTCTCGATTATATAAATCCAATATCGGACTTAAATATAACCAGCCGTCTTTTACTTTAAAATATGATATGTCCGTAACCAGCTTGCTTAAAAATGTTGTTGCGACAAACTCTCGGTTAAGAATATTTGACGGAAGATTTTTTCGTTCTTGTTTTTTCTCATCACATTACTCCTTCTGCAAAATTGCATCCTTACGTTTTTAAGGAAAAATTTTGCAATAAAATCGTTTTGTTATTTTGCCAAAAGGCAAAACCGCTATTCTTAAAGCCATGACGCTTTGTAAGAATCCTTCCATAAAATATAAAAAGCAATGAGCGCTTTTATAAAACTTTTTAAAATTAAAACTTGCAATACTGTTAACTCGAAGATGCATCAATGATAAAAGTCGGTGTTACTATGTTTTGGTAAAAAACCTCTAAAATAATTTTTATACCAAAAAAGATTGTTATGTATATTGCATATATAAGATGCTCAAAAATAATGAAACAGTAAATAGAAAAGTCTTCATGCCCACGACAAGAGCATGAAAATTTTTCTATTGTGCAGCGGGAGATCAGCCGATGAGAAGCCTTCGAAAGAATTTTTAAAAAAAGGGGAGAATAGTGAAAAGCTGCCGAGCTCTTGCCAATATCTCAGCAAATATAAAGAGGAAATAATTAAAGAGCCTGACAAAGCATTACAGACTAATAAAACAATTTTATTACAGCAAACTTAAGTGTTTTTGCGGAGATTCATAATTTTTGTTGCAATAATCCTTTTTAAGGTGTGAAGTTTGACAGAACGGGGATAAGGATTGAGCGGATTCCTTCTATAAACATTTGTACTGAAAGCATCAAAAGGAGCATTCCCATGAGGCGTTCCAATGCAGAGATACCGCGTTCTTTAAGCAGTTTATATAAATAAGGCGCTGATAAAAGTATAGCACAGGAAATAAACCATGCAACCACTAAGGAGATAAAAAGCATAAGGCGGCTAATGCTTCCGGATTCGGTCATAACGACCAGCGTTGCCAAAACGGAAGGACCGGCAGTCAATGGGATTGCAATGGGCACAATAAAAGGTTCCCCGTCTATCGCATATAGCGGCGCATTATGATCGGGAAATATCATTCTAATGCCGATAACAAAAAAAATAACTCCACCGGCTATTCTGATTGCATCGGTTTCCAGATGGAAAAGCATCAAAAAAGCTCTTCCGAAAAAAAGAAAGAGTATCATTAAAATGAGTCCCACAAGCATTTCGCGCAAAATTATTTTGCTATGCCGCTCTCGCGGGGTGCTGCGCAATACCGAAAGCAAGACAGGAATATTCCCTATCGGGTCGATAACAAAAATTAAAATAACCGCCGTTGACCAAATCTGCATCCACACTGTCATAAGCAAAGAGTATAATAAAAAAGAGAAATTTTCAATAAGCGGTTTGACATGTTTTTAGGGTTCACGCAGGAATGGAGGTTGCGCCCCTAAACCCGCCGATTTTTATTTGTTGTCGGCACAGGACGCTTTGACGTGTTTCAGTGTTTCCCATTATATTCGGTTTTATTAAAACCGCATCAAGTTATCAAAAAGTCGCTAGCTTATTTTGATTTCTGAATTATAAAGTCTACTATTTTTTGTAAAATAAGAGCGAATGAATATGTGCAATTTAATGGCATATTTCAGCAAGTCAAAGAGTTTTCCGCTTGAGCTGCATAGTTTTTTCCTGTATACTTCAAAATATGATACAACTGGCAGTAAAATTTTTTGTTGGCATTTTAATAGGCATTGGAAATGTTATACCCGGTGTATCCGGCGGTACCATTGCGGTTATTTTTAATGTATATGCATTGATGGTTGCGTTAACTTCTATTTCGATAAAAGAAATAAAAGCGCAGTGGAGAGAAATGCTTGCGCTTGTACTGGGAATAGGTACCGGTGTTTTAGTTTTTGCAAAAGTCATTGAAGCTTTATATCGATATTATCCCATATACACCAATTTCTTTTTTGTCGGAATAATTTTAGGCAGCATTCCGTTTATTTACATAAAAACAAAAGACGGCGCTCAGAAGGAAAGCCTAACTTTGCAGAAAATACTGTGGATTGCCGTGGGAGCGGGAATCATGCTTGCAATTTTCTTTTTGAAAAATTATGTAGCAGTCGTACGCACTGCGGCGGTAACAAGCCTTTCCGCATCGGTTTTTCTGTGGCTTTTTGCAATGGGCTTTATCGGCGCCTTGGCAATGATTATTCCCGGCATTTCAGGCTCCTTTATTCTTTTAGTTTTGGGCGCGTACCAAACAGTTATTCAAGCGGTTTCGTCTTTTAATATCCCCTTGCTTATTCCGATTGGATTCGGCGTACTTGCGGGGCTTGTCGGAACTTCAAGAGTAATAGATTTTTTACTTAAACGTTTTCCAGTGCAAATGTATTCATTCATACTCGGGTTGGTTGCCGCTTCTATTCTCCCGATATTTCCGCGCATTTGCCAACCCATTTCTCAACGGCTTATTTCCGTTGTGGCTATTTTGGCGGGCTATGCCCTTATCTCAATATTTAGTAGACTTAATAATGAAGAGGATGTCTAATATAGCGTTTTGTAATTAACTTCCCTGTTATACAAATCGGGGTATCAACAATAAGTGACTACGGATTTCAAGCATTCCTATGGTAAATTGCCCACCGTTGTCAAACTCCAAACGATGTTTTAAAGCAAGACTATTTACAAAGCTTTTAAAACTCGCAGGTTTGGTTTTGACAAGGACGTCAAAAATCAGAACCGCCACGGATGGCGGTGGTTCCACGCAGAAATGAGTTTTAAAACTACCTCTTTTTTATGATAGGAGTTTTTAAACTCATAGGTTAGTTTTTGACATGGACGTCAAAAACTAACCGTTGTGTCGTGGTTAATTTTAAAACGGTATTGACAGAACACACAGGATAGACTACTTTTTACTATAATATATCTGTATAATGTAAATGAGCAAAAATCACATGGTTAAAAATTGAGTGATCAATTCGATAGTTTCTGCTATTACAGATAACACCATTGCATGGCTATATTTTGATGAAGGGAGACGAGTATGATACAAAAAAAATCAGAACGGCTTGATATGATACGCCATAGTACTGCCCACGTTATGGCAGCGGCGGTAACAAAGCTTTTTAAGGGAACGAAGGTTGCAATCGGGCCGGCGATTGATTACGGTTTTTATTATGATTTTGAGCTGCCTCGTCCGATTACCGATGAGGATTTGCTGCACATAGAAAAAGAAATGCGTAAGATCGTAAACGGAAATCATGATTTTACAAAAGAGGTGGTCACAAGGGATGCGGCTCTTGCATTGTTTAAAGATCAGCCTTTTAAGACAGAACTTATCAATGAGCTTCCCGCCGATGAGGAAATCAGTATTTATCGATCCGGCGATTTTGTTGACCTCTGCCGCGGGCCTCATGTGCAAAACACAAAAGAAATAAATGCGCAAAGTTTTAAGCTTACCAAAATCGCCGGAGCATATTGGCGCGGCGATGAAAAGCGCCCGATGCTTACCCGCATTTACGGTACCGCATGGGAAAAGCCTGCCGACTTAAAAGAGTATCTTGCTATGCTTGAAGACGCGGAAAAGCGCGACCATCGTAAGCTGGGAAAATCCTTGGGACTCTTTCATCTTGATGAAGAAAATCCGGGGCAGATTTTTTGGCATCCGAACGGGTGGGCTCTGTATTTATTGGTGCAAAACTATGTGCGGGAAAAAATAAAGGCTGACGGCTATCTTGAGGTAAAAACTCCTTTTGTCATGCCGCAAAGTCTTTGGGAGCGCTCGGGACACTGGGCAAAGTATCGAGAAAACATGTTTATCACCGAAAGTGAAAAACGTCTTTTTGCACTGAAGCCGATGAATTGCCCCGGCCATATTGAAATCTTCAAGCAGGGAATTAAAAGTTACCGCGACCTTCCCCTGCGTTTAGCGGAATTCGGTTCATGCACAAGAAATGAGCCTTCGGGTTCTTTGCACGGAATTTTGCGGGTGCGCGGTTTTGTGCAGGACGATGCGCATATCTTTTGTACTGAAGCGCAGATTTCTTCAGAAGTTAAAAAGTTTTGTGCTCTTTTAAAGAATATGTACGCCGACTTCGGTTTTGCCGAAGACAGTATTTTGGTAAAGTTTTCCACGCGGCCTGAGAAACGGGTTGGCGATGATGCGACTTGGGATAGGGCGGAAAAAGCCCTTGCCGATGCGTGTAAAGACGCCGGCTTGGAATACGAGGTTGCCGAAGGAGAAGGCGCATTTTACGGGCCGAAGCTTGAGTTCACCCTGATTGATTCGCTTGGACGAGAGTGGCAGTGCGGCACGATACAGGTTGATTACCAGCTGCCTTCAAAAGAGCGGCTTAATGCGGAGTATATCGGCGAAGATAACCAAAAGCATAATCCGGTTATGCTGCACCGCGCGGCGCTTGGCTCCCTTGAGCGTTTTATCGGCATTCTTATTGAGCATTATGCGGGGGCATTTCCCCCATGGCTTTCTCCGTTGCAGGCGGTGGTTATTCCGGTGGCGCCTACCTTTAACGATTATGCGGAAAAAACGGCAAAAGATTTGGCAGCGCAAGGCCTGCGCGTAAAAGCGGATATTGACACCGACAGAATGAATGCAAAAATCAGAAAATATCAGGAGCAGCGCATTCCGTATCAGCTTATTGTCGGTGAAAAAGAAGCTGCAAACGGAAGCCTTGCCGTGCGTATTCATCACGGCGATCAAAAGACAATGACGACAGAAGCTTTTGTAAACTTTATAAAAGAGAAAATCGCAACACATGCAATAACGGCAATGTAAGCTTTCGTATTAAAGCTTGCAAGAAACGGTAAAAAAAACGGGCGGGTTAAAAATACCCGCCCGTTTTTTTTACAAGGGCTCAGACTCTTTTTGCATGGTTTTTTCAAGAATTGCAAAAGCCGCTTGCCGCGCCTTTTGCAAAAGTGTGTAATCCCGCATCGGGTCTGCAAGATTAAATCCGAGATAGCCGGATTGCTCAATCCCGCCGATGTCACCCGGGCCGCGCAGCTTTAAATCTTCTTCGGCAATTACAAAACCGTCCGTAGTTTCTTTCATAATACTCAAGCGGGTTTTGCCGTCGTTTGTAATATTTTTTCCGTACATTAAAAAACAATAGGCCTGCTCTCCGCCGCGCCCAACCCGCCCGCGCAACTGGTGCAAGGCGGAAAGCCCGAACCGCTCGGAATGTTCAATCACCATGCACGTTGCATTCGGCACATCAACGCCTACCTCAATAACGCTTGTTGCCGCAAGAATATGGATTTTCCCCGCCTTAAACTCTTCCATTATTTCCTTCTGCTCATTTTCCGGTATTTTGGAATGAATGAGGGCAACTTTATGGCGGGGAAAACCTTGCTGCAAATACTGATACATTTGCTCGGCTGATTTTAGCGAAAGGCTTTCCGAATCTTCAATCAACGGGTAGACAAAGTACGCCTGCCTTCCCGCCGCAATTTCTTTGCCGATAAACGTATAAACCTTTTCCGCCTTTGCTTGGGAGGCAACATAGGTGATAACCGGCTTCCGCCCTTCCGGCATTGTTTTAATAACCGAGATATCCAAGTCGCCGAAAACCGAAAGCGCCAATGTTCGCGGAATAGGAGTTGCACTCATCATAAGAAAATGCGGAGGCTTTTTTTCTTTGCTTCCCTCAACACCTTTTTGAATAATTGCGGAACGCTGCAATACGCCGAACCTGTGCTGCTCATCAACAACCGCAAGCCGGAGATTTTTATAGCTCACCCCTGAGGAAAAAAGCGCATGAGTGCCGAGCACTAAGTCAATAGAACCGTCGGCAAGGGCTGCAAGCAAATGGCTTCTTCCCTTTGCCTTTCCGGTTAAAAAAGCAAGACGCACCCCAAGCGGCTCCAGAAGTTTTGCCGCATTTTCCGCATGCTGGCGTGCAAGAAGTTCTGTCGGTGCTAAAAAGGCTGCCTGCCCGCCCTTTTCAATCACATTCAGGCAGGCAAGAAAAGCGGTCAGCGTTTTTCCCGAACCAACATCGCCTTGAATAAGTCGCGCCATCGGCTCGGTTCCCTCAAGGTCTTCATTTACTTCCGCTGTAACGGTACGCTGATCTGCGGTAAGCGCAAACGGAAGCCGTTTCAGCAATTGCTGCTGCAACTGCGTTAAAACCGGCTGACGCGGCTTGGAAGAGGCAAACTCGGATTCCGTCTCTGAAAAATACGGTAGTTTGCCCCGCCGTTGAATAGAGCGTTTCCCAAGCTCTGTTTGAAAAATGAAAAACTCTTCAAAAATAAGTGCGTGGCGGGCTTGTTCCGTTTCCTGTACTGTTTGCGGACTGTGCATAAAAAAAAGAATTTGCTGCTTTGTCGGCAGCCCGTACTTTTCCATCACTTCGGCAGGCAACTCGGAATCGATGCCACGCGCATACTGCCGCAATGCGGTTTGAATAAGCTTCCGCAGTTTTGCTTGCCCCAAGCCATGCGTCAGCGGATATACGGGCAAAATCTTTTGCTCCGCCGATTCCGGTTTTTCAATTTCAAATGCGGAAGATTGCAGCTTCCCGTATTTATAATAAAAACTTCCGTAGACAACAGCCTCTGCGCCGACCGGAAAGGCATTCTCCAAAAAATTACGATTAAAACAGGCAAGCTCCGCAAAACTTCCGCACTCATCCTGAATAATCAGTTTTAAAGTTCGCATTCTTCCGAACCCGAACCACTCCTGTCCGACTACCTTCACGCGAACCTGCAACTTTTGCACCGAATCATAATCGGCAAGAAAATCCACCCTTGTGCGGTCTTCCCAAGTGCGCGGCCATAAAAGCAGAATATCGCCGACTGTTTGCACCCCGAGCCTACTAAGTTGTGTAACCGTAACCGCTCCCGCCCCCGGCAAATGAGAAACGGGAACCTGAATTTCCGCAACACGCATGCGCACACTATATCCTATTTTTTGATAAGATAAAAGACTCCATTTTGCGGCATCAACTTAGAAGGGGGCTTCTTCCCTCGTCTATTCTTTTCCTGTCCGATTTTTCATTAATAAGAGCCCGACACGGCGCAACGGCGAGTAAACTTACTATAGGAATGTTTATACAAGGGCTTTGTCAGTCCTTTAAACCCGACGGTTTATGCGTTGCATTAAGGAGACTTTGCGCTTCCGTAGCCCTGCATTAAGAGGGATGTAAATTTCAGAACTGGCACGGACGCCCGTGGTTCCAAACAGAAGCGACGTTTTAAAGCAAAGTAATTTGCAAAGCTTTAAAACTCGCAAGTTTAGTTTTTGACACGGACGTCAAAATCAGAACAATGTAAAACGATGTTTAAAAACTACCACATTGACATAAATAGGAGTTTTTAAACTCGCAGCACTGATTAATCAAGAATACTAAAAATCAGGGCGTGGCGGTGGTTCCAAGCAGAAACGATGTTTTAAAGCAAAGTAATTTGTAAAGCTTTAAAACTCGCAAGTTTAGTTTTTGACACGGACGTTAAAACTCAGAACCGCCACGGACGGCGGTGGCTCCAAACAGAAGCGACGTTTTAAAGCAAGACTGTTTGCAAAGCTTTAAAACTCGCAGGTTTCATTTTGTCACGGACGGCAAAATCAGAACGGGCACGGACGCCCGTGGTTCCAAGCAGAATTGAGTTTGAAAACTACCACAGCTATATAAACAGGAGTTTTCAAACTCATAGGTTTGGTTTTGCCACGGACGGCAAAACCAAACCGTTGTGTCGGATTGATGCGGTTCGGTACTTTCAGAAAATTTTCACTCAATATACTGCCGATTGGGCGCCTGAAAAAGCAGGGCCATCCCATGCCGAGGTTTTGTAATTCCGCCCCGTCAAATCCTTATGCGGATTAGGCGGGACGGTAATTACCATTTTTAGTGTATGTCTTTAATGTTGATTGATTTTACGTTCGGGGTTCTGCCGTCTTTTGAGCGGGGAATGGTAATTTCGCCTTTCCGTATTTTTTCAAGCACTGCTTCCCGTCCCTCGACCCTATCGTTAAATCCTATCAGCTTCCAGTTATTGTTTACTTTCGGGCTGATGTTTTTCTTTTGCTTTACATGCTGGACAATCAAATCGCGGATACGTCCTGCGTCCTGCATGGTTTCGTACGAGTCAAAATAAACATCTTCCGGTGTTGCAAGTCCGAGTTTTTGCAAAGTGCCGAAGCGATAGTTGTTTACCGCAACCTTGTAGATTTTTTTCGGATCGATCGGAGCTCCGTTTATTTTTGCATCCACGATGCGGCTGCCGGCCGGTTTTGAAATATCAATATTATAGGTAATACCGTCAAACATATCGTAGTTATATGCGCGGATATTTGGGTCAAAGGAGATGGTAACGTCGCCTTCTTTTGTGGTGTTGTAATATCGCGCAGACCATTCCATATACTTCAGCAAATTCTCTCCGCTCATGTTCACACCCATAAGGGTGTTGTTGTACTTATAGATAAAAGCGACATCTTTTTTCTTGAAGCTTCCTTTTTTCAGGTTGATATCGGCACGGAATGCGGCAACCGATGCAACGTCCGCCTTTGCGACTTTCAGCTGCACCTCATTGATAAAATCAATCAATGCGGTATCTTCCAGCTGGATGGTCGGCATGGTGGTTACCTCTTCTTTGCCGGTAATGTAATCAACCCGCTTGATAAAGTCTTCAGTAACATTTCCGATAACCGTGTTCGCATCGGCAAGAGATTCATCATGGACAAACCTGAATTCTTTTTCAAGCTCGGAATCGCTTTCGATTTTTTCGGTTTCTTTGTTTTCCGCTTTTACACTGACAACTTTCCATGTATCGTTTTGTTTTTTCACCGTTATTTCACCGACTGCCAATGCCCAGCCGTAGCATCCGGGCTCAAGCACCCATGTTTTATCGCCGTTTTTGCCGGCAACTTCCGTAACGTAGCGCGCATGCTCGTGCCCGCCGAAAATAAGATCGAATTCGGGAATTGCTTCGGCAATCGAAAAGGCACTGCCTTGCGAGCCGTACTCGGGACTGCGTCCAAGATGGAAGGCTCCGACTAAAACATCGTATTGTCCCTTTAACGAATCCACTGTTTTGCGAACTGCGGTAAGCGGCTCTTCAAAAGAAAGGCCTTTAAAGTGAGAGGGGGAAGATGCTTCCCACATAGGAATATGCGGAGGCACTAAACCGACGACAGCCACACGGACTCCTTCAATATTTAAGAGCTGATACGGAAGGACAAAACTGCTGTTATCAGCGGTGTTATAAATATTTGCGGTAACAACAGCGCCTTTAAAGTTTTTGATATTGCGCACCAAAAATTCTTTTTCAAAATTGAATTCATGGTTTCCAAGCACCCAAATGTCATAGTCCATGTAATTCATTGCCTGAATCATGGGATGGGTTTCAAGGTCATTAAACAATTCCGCACTATTATCCTGCACCGTGTCTCCGACATCCATTAAAACCATGTTCGGATATTTTGCGCGCATTTCTTTCACAATTGTGTAGGTTTTTGAATATCCGGCATCGGGGTCTTCTTCGGTAATCGCATAGTCATAGGGATATAGTCTGCCGTGCACATCGGCAGTTGCCCCGAATACTAAGCGCACTTCATCGGCACCCGCTTCGCCTTTGGTTATGAGCTTATGCTCAAGCTGCACCGTGTCAAATTGCTTGCCTTTTGCACGAGCGGTACGCCCGTCCGGCTGGATACCGGCATTTGACCCAAGACATGCTATAAATAATATAGCGGACAACAATGCTGCAAAAAATGGCAGCTTTTTTCGATGATTCATACTCTGCTCCTTAAAGATAAATTTTTTATTCGGAATTCGCATATTCCGAATAAAAAATCTTTCTGCGCTGCCTCGGTTACGGTTTTACACAGTCTCCGAAGGTAAAATCAGGGTTTTTGAACAGAAGTTTCTTCCGTCAATAAGAAAACCGCAACTGCTGCGGTAAAGGGCGCCGCCGCAATAATTCCGATACTGCCCGCCAGCCCGTGCATAAGCTCAATCACTATGAGCGGAATATTGGTAAACTGGCGGTATGACATTCCATAACCCCAAATCATCATAATAGTCGGCAAAGAGCTTCCGGTAAAGGCAAGAATAAGCGTGTTACTCATAGTTCCGGTAACATCTTTACTCACCGCAAGCCCCGACAAAAAGAGGGCTTTTTTTGATACCGACTTATCCGCCGCATAAATTTCCTGCATTGCCGAGGCAATCGACATACTTACATCCATTACCGCTCCAAGCGATGCAATTAATATAGAAGTAAACAAAAGTCCGTCCAACCGCAGCCGATAATCGCGGGCAATATTTAAAAGCTGCTCTCCGCCGCTCATGTTTATGCCGGAAAGTTGCGCCGCATAACCTGTTACAAGGGAAATAGCACCTGCAAGCCCGATCCCGAAAATAGTCCCGATAATCGCTGCGGTTGTTTTACGGGAAAACCCGCCTATCAGTAAAAAACTAACCGCCGTTATGAGCCCCGCAAGCAAAATCGAGATCGGCACCGGACTAAAACCGGCAAAAAGGCAGGGAATCAGAACAGTAACAATAACAGCGCCGGTAAAAAGAAGTGCAACAATAGAGCGAAATCCTTGCCACCGCCCCAAAAGCAACAGCAACCCGCAAAAAATTCCCGCAAGAATATATAAATATCCGTCCCGTTTTTGATTATACAGCCACACATGCTGCTTTCCGTTTTCGGTACGCACCGTAAACAGCGCCTTCATACCGGCAACAGCACGGGTATGGTGCAAACTGCTGAGCGTATTATACACCTCATGCACCTGTCCCTTATACACGCCGTCAAGCAACCGCACCTCCAGCTGTTGCGTTCCGCGAAATCTATTCTGCAATATCGGGTCGGGCGTTAAATCCTCGGAAAGCACCTTTTCCACCCTGCCCTGCACAAAATCCTGCGTAAAAATTGATGCCGGACGAATAGGCATCCACACACGAGGCATAATCAACAGCAACGCAGCGGAAATAAGAATAACCGCCGGCATAAATATTTTCCTATACATACTCAGCATCTTTTAAAGTATACACCACCTGCTTTTACCTGTCAAATAAAAAATTCGGGCGTGCCGGTTTTGCCTTACAAACCACCCCCGCAAAACTGTCGAGCTTTCCGCAACTCCACTCCGTTCCGACCAAAATTGCGGCTATTTTGGCGCCGCAATTTTGTTACAGTGCCGCTTTTGAACACCAACCTGCAGCGATGTTTTGCCCCGCCTTCCAAAATAAAAGGGCAAAACTCGTCGACTTCGTTTTGCTACGGATGTAAAAAACGAAGTCATTTGCTCCAATCCCTCACGCGGGCGAACAGGGGACTGTTTTACTGTGATAGAAGCTTTTGTATGCAATTATTGATTATAAGTTTTAATGCGCAGGGAAGGTTCCGATAGTAAAAAAAATCAGGCACACAGCCTTCGGTGTGCTTGCACGCTAAAACAAGCCGCAAGCCCATACGTATAAGCTTTCCTATGGTAAGTTTACCCGCCGTTGCGCCGTGTCGGGCTCTTTTTATAACAGGAAGTTTTAAAACTCCTGATTTAGTTTTTGCCACGGACGGAAAACTCAGAACAATGCAAAACGATGTTTAAAAGCATCAATGCAAAATTATAAAATTGAAGCTTTTAAACTCGCAGTACTGATTTAATCAAGAATACTAAAAATCAGTGCGTGTCGGTGGTTCCACACAGACGGTTTGGTTTTGCCACGGACGGCAAAAAATCAGAACGGGCACGGACGCCCGTGGTTCCATGCAGAAACGATGTTTTAAAGCAAAGTAATTTGCAAAGCTTTAAAACTCGCAGGTTTGGTTTTGACATGGACGTCAAAACCAAACCGTTGTGTCGAACTCTTTGTATCAATTTCGTGTCAGATACATTAAAAATCTGTTCGAGATAGTAAAAGAGCGGCTTGTCGGGATAATTTCAGTGTTTGGTTTAAAATTATCCCGTGGAAGCTGCTGTACTGCGGCGCGCCCGAATTGAAGCTCTTAGCCGAGGTCTTTGATGTAGCCAGCGAGTTTTTGGATGCGGCGGGTTGTTTCGGCGAGTTTTGTTTTTTCCGCTTCGATGACGTCGGCGGGGGCGTGGTCGGTGAAGTTTTTGTTGGCGAGTTTTGCCTCAATGCGGGCAAGGTTTGCCGTTTCTTTTTCCGACTCTTTTTGGAAGCGTTGGCGCAGCTGACTGAGGTCGACCGCCTCTCCGGTGATGATGAAAGCTTCAAAGCCGGCTCCAACGGTGCCGATTGAGGATGCCGGTTTTTCCGCAGGCGAGGCGATAAAGCTGATATCGGAAAGGCCTGCAAGCATTTTGATGATATCCGTTTTTTCTTTTGCGGCGGCTGCGGGGCTTTGATCTTCGGTAAAAAGCGCTATGGAAAGTTTGAGTTGCGGATCAATGCCGCACTCGGTGCGCAGGGCGCGTACTTGGCGCACAATGTCCTGCATTGCCTCAAAGCGGCGGGCGGCGGTTTCGTCGATTCTGTCTTCCGTGAATGCGGGATATACGGCGGTCATCAGAATAGCGGCGCGCGGTTTTGCACCGAATGCGCAGTTTTGTGGGAGCCGGCCATATATCTCTTCCGTTACAAAGGGGAGGAAGGGATGCAGCAGCCGCAAGGATTCTTCAAGAACTGCAAGCAGTACGGATGCGGCGCGGTTCATCTCGTTTTCGTCATTTGTTTTGAATGAGAGTTTAGTTGCTTCCACGTACCAATCGCAGAAGTTGTTCCAGAAAAATTCATACAGTACCTGCGCCGCTTCGTTAAATCGATATGCTTCAAGGGCTTTGCGGGAATTGTCGGCTGCTTTATTCAGTGCGTGATAAATCCAGCGGTCAAGCTCGGTTAATTCCGATTTTTTAACGGGGCGGATTTCTCTGCCTTCAAGGTTGCCTAAAATATAGCGGGAAGCATTCCAGATTTTGTTTGCAAACCGGGAGCCCAGCTTGAAGGATTCCATATCAACCAAAACGTCTTGTCCTTGGGCGCACATAAAGGCGAGGGTGAATTTGAGGGCGTCGGCTCCGTAGCTTTTTACCACTTCCAGCGGGTCAATGCCGTTCCCGAGTGATTTACTCATTTTTCTGCCTTGCCGGTCGCGCACAAGCCCGTGAATGTAAATATCTTTAAACGGAACTTCGCCGGTAAATTCAAGCCCTGCCATAATCATACGGGAAACCCAGAAAAAGATAATGTCATAGGCGGTTACCAATGCGGTGGTAGGATAAAAGGCTTTTAAGTCTTCGGTTTTTGACGGCCAGCCCAAGGTAGAAAAAGGCCAAAGCCAGCTTGAAAACCATGTGTCCAAAACATCGGGGTCTTGGTGAATATTTTTTGAACCGCAATGCGTACAAGCTGAAAGGTCTTCGCGCGAAACAGTCATTTGTTTGCAATCATCACAGTACCATGCGGGAATGCGGTGCCCCCACCACAGCTGCCGCGAAATGCACCAATCGCGGATATTTTCCATCCAATGTGCATAAGTGTTCTCCCATTTTTTCGGGTAAAAAGTAATTTCCCCTTTTTGCCATGCGGAGAGTGCTTTTTCAGCAAGCGGTTTCATTTTCACAAACCATTGCTCCGAAAGATAGGGCTCAATAGTGGTATGACAGCGATAACATTCGCCTACCGCATGGGTAATTTTTTCCTCGTTTTTAAAAAGGTCAAGTTCGCGTAAGTCTTCAAGCACCAGACTGCGTGCTTTTTCGCAGGTAAGCCCGCGGTATTTTTGCGGCACCGCATCATTCAGCGTGCCGTCGGGATTTAAGATATTGATTACTTCAAGATTATGGCGTTTTCCTACTTCCCAGTCGTTCGGATCGTGGGCGGGCGTTATCTTTACCATACCGGTGCCGAACTCCTTGTCAACATATGAGTCCGCAATGATCGGAATTTTTCTGCCTGTTAACGGGAGTTCAACCAATTTGCCGACAAGATGTGCGTATCGCTCATCTTCGGGGTGTACCGCAACAGCGGTATCGCCTAACAGCGTTTCGGGGCGGGTTGTTGCAATTTCAATCCTGTCGGAACCGTCGGCAAGCACCTGCCCGTCCGCAAGCTTATAGTAAATATGATACATTGCGCCCTTTTTATCGGTGTACTCAACCTCGTCATCGGCGAGGGCGGTACCGCAGCGCGTGCACCAATTCACTAAATAATTCCCGCGGTACAAAAGCCCGCGCTCGTAAAGCGTAACAAACACTTCGCGGACAGCCGCCGACAACCCCTCATCAAGGGTAAAACGCTCGCGGCTCCAGTCAGCCGATGCGCCTATTTTTTTCAGTTGATTAACAATAATTGCGTGATGAGCATCTTTTACCTGCCACGTACGCTGCAAGAATTCCTCCCGCGTTAAATCGTGGCGGGATTTCCCTTCCTTTTTAAGCTGCCGCTCCACAACATTCTGCGTAGCAATCCCCGCATGGTCGGTACCCGGCACCCAAAGCGTCTCATCACCTTTCATGCGGTGGTAGCGGACAACAATATCCTGCAACGTATTATTCAAACCGTGCCCCATATGCAGCACACCCGTAACATTCGGCGGAGGAATAACAACAACATAGTTTTCTTTTGTATCCGAGCGCTTCACCGGCTTAAAACAGCCCTGCGACTCCCACTGCTCATAAATTCTATCCTCAAAATCCTTCGGATTATACGCTTTCTCAAGCTCAATCTTTTGCAACCGTTCCGCCATAAACAAACTCCAAATAAAAATCAATTATGGGCGTAAGTATACCTGTTCCAATCGTAAGTTTCAAGATAAACCCTGTTGCCTCCTCACTCCGACTATTCTCTTATACTCTGATTTTTAAAAAGAGCCCGACACGGCGCAACGGCGAAGTTTTGAAAATTTACTGTAACTTCGCCAACGAGTTTTAAAGCTTCAATTTTACAGTTTTGTGTTGATGCTTTAAAACATCGTTTGGAATTGAGCAACGGTGAGTAACTTACCATAGCGATGCTGAATTGGCACGAATTATTATCCAATGCTAAAATTGCGCGCGCAATCCTTGTGTTCCGAAATGAGTATGTTTCTTTGTCCATTGAAAATCCTTTTACCGATATGAACTGTGTGCGTCTATAGAAAATAGAAAAAAATCAAATTTGATAAAATTTTTCTTAAATTTTGGCATTTATATTTGCAAAACCCTATAATGATAGGTGAACTTCTGTTGTAGTATTTTTGATATCTTCAATCAGCTTTTCAATTCACCTAATACGAAGCGTAAATAATTTTATAAAAAAGAGCTCGACACGGCGCAACGGTGAGCAATTTACCATAGGAATGCTGCATCCGCAAGCCCCCTGTTAATGCGCTGATTATTATACAGGGTGTTAATTATAAAACGCTATGCTATTTTGCAAATTAAAATACAATCCGGAGAAAAACATGGATAAAAATAAAAAAGCAAAAATAAAAACTGATAATACTTTAGCAAGAGTAAAAGAATCAACAAAAAAATCGGAACAGCAAATATTGCTTGTAAACACGAGCACAATCCGCAGTAAAATTTATATAATCAGAGGAGAAAAAGTAATGCTTGATTATGAATTGGCGGAAATATATGGTTATGAAACCAAAAATTTTAATCGACAGGTTAAAAATAATATTGATAAATTTGACGGTGATGATTTTATGTTTCAGCTTACCAAAGAAGAAATTGAAATCTTGAGGTGCAAAAATTGCACCTCAAGTTTAAGTGAGAACGCTAAAAACTTCACAGAAAAATTTAACATTGAAAACACCGACTTAAAGTCAAAAAACTCGTCCTCAAGTTGGGGCGGTAAACGTTATCTTCCGTATGCGTTTACCGAACAGGGAATTTATCATAAAGTAATCGATAAACTCCGGTTAAACCCTGCCTTAAACCTAGTCTAAAATAACAAACAAATGCATAAATTTATCCGCCAGCCGTTTTTTTCGTAAATTTTATTAAAAAAAGTAGTTTCCCATAGTTGACATTTTTTAATAAAATGATAACACTATTACTAAATAATATCTTTGTTATTAATATCGGTGGGTTTATGAAAAAAAATATTGTCGTTACTGCAGATGAGCTGAACACAAAAGCAAAAATTCTTTTTGTGGCAAAAGGGGAGTTTTTAAAAAAAGGTTTTTCGGGAACGAGTGTGCGAGCGATTGCGGAAAAAGCAGAGCTGACAACCGGAGCACTGTATAACCTTTTTAAAAACAAGGACAGTATTTTTACAGCTCTTGTTGAAAAAGCTTTTGAAGATTTTCTCCGCATTTTAGCACATCACGCTGAACCGGAGTATGATATGAAAACCACAAACCTTGCTGTTATACGGGCGGAGTCAAATAAAAGGTTTTTGAAGTTTGTAGATTTTTTTTATGATAATTGGGATACGATGAAGCTTTTAGTTTGCCATTCAAAGGGAAGTTCGTATGAGCATATTTTTGATAAGGCTATTGACTATATGGAAAAGCAAACCGTCGAGTGGCTTAAAAGAGATAATATCCGCGTTTCAAAACGACAGCGTTTTTTTATTCATGTTATGGTTTCTTCGCACATGGAAAACTTAAAAGAAATTTTTCAGCATGATTTAAAAAAACAGGAAGCCGCTCAGTATGCAATAGATATCAGCGATTACCATTGTGCAGGCTGGAAACAATATTGGGAATTACAAGAGGAAGAATAATTATATATGGGAGGTGGGGTGAACATGCCTCCTAAAATTTGCGTCGCCATGTTCACCGGCGAGTTTTGCTTTCTTATTTGACATGCAAAACATCGCATATTGTATGTGCTTTTTCAGGCTTCGCCTTACAAAAGCACTTAAAAAAATATTTTCGGAATCTGATGATTCCTCAAATTTTTTTTATGGAGGTATGTATGAATACATACAAAAAATTATTAAAGTATACGCCGGAAAAAATGCACTGTGCGTATATCTCGATATTTTTTTCCGCTGTGTCTGTTTTTTTGCAGATTGCAGCCTATTGGTTTTTATGGAAGTTTTTACACGCACTGATTGTAGAAAAAAAAATTCAGGACGGTAAATTCTATGCGATTACGATTGTCGCCTTACTTATTGCAAATTTGCTCATCGGTTTTTTTGCAGTCTGGGCATCCCACATTTTGGGCTTTAGGCTTGAAACAAATTTACGCAAGGCGGCAACCGATCATTTAATGAAGGCGTCGTTTGCATTTTTTGATATGAACCCATCGGGAAAAATCAGAAAACTCATTGATGACAATGCGGCGGAAACCCACATGATTGTCGCTCATCTCATACCGGACAATGTTGCGGCCCTTCTCACGCCAATACTCATGTTTATCCTGGTATTCATGGTAGATGTGCAGCTCGGTATATTGCTTTTGATTGTAGCTCTTATCGGCGGTCTACAAATGAAACTTATGATGGGCGACAAGAGTTTTATGGAACAATACATGCTTGCCCTCGAACGATTAAATGCCGAAGCAGTTGAATACGTACGCGGTATGCAGGTTGTAAAAATATTCCGCGGCACGGTTGAATCATTTAAAGCGTTTTATGAAGCAATTACAGCGTATGCAAAACTTGCACTTAATTACTCAAACAGTTGCAGAACGCCCTATGTTTCTTTTCAAGTACTCTTCAATTTATTCACCCTATTTACCGTGCCCGTTGCCATTGTTTACATTAACAGGGGTGCAGGTATCGAACTCATTTTAGCAAAAATTATTTTTTACGTATGCTTTGCCGGAATCTTATTCGCTTCGTTTATGCGCGTTATGTATGTAGGCATGTATAATTTTCAAGCTGCACAAGTTGTGGACAAGCTTGAAAATCTTTTTACCGAAATGCAAAAAGATAATTTAACACACGGCACTGTTGAAAAGTTTGATAACTTTGATATTGAATTTAAAAACGTTTCCTTTGCATACGGTGAGGAAAATGTGTTAAATAACGTAAGTTTTAAACTCGAAGGCAAAAAAAACTATGCCCTTGTCGGCTCATCAGGCGGAGGTAAATCGACAATTGCAAAATTGATTTCGGGCTTTTATAAAATCAATGACGGAGCAATTTTTATCGGCGGAAAAAACATTAGCGAGTATTCTCAAAAAGCTTTGATGGAAAATATCGCTTTTGTTTTTCAAAATGCAAAACTCTTTAAAACAAGCATTTTTGAAAACGTTAAAATGGGAAACAAAAACGCAAGCGATGCGGAAGTGATGGAAGCTTTAAAACAAGCTCGTTGCGATGACATCTTGGATAAATTTAAAGAGCGAGAGCATACTGTCATAGGATCGCAAGGCGTACATCTTTCAGGTGGCGAAACGCAACGCATTGCAATTGCGCGCGCTATTTTAAAAAATGCAAACATTATTATTTTAGATGAAGCTTCGGCCGCTGCCGACCCCGAAAACGAATACGAAATTCAACAAGCATTTTCAAATTTAATGAAAGATAAAACAGTTATTATGATTGCACATCGCTTAAGCTCAATACGCAATGTTGATGAAATTCTTGTCGTAGATGAAGGCAGTATCGTAGAGCGCGGAAGCGATGCAGAACTTATGGCTCAAGACACTAGATATAAAAAACTGCAAAACTTATTTTTAGAAGCAAACAACTGGAGGGTTTATGATAACTAAAATGCAAAAACTTTTCGGCGTAACCGAAACGGGAGCGCGCGGCTGTATTAGAGCAGCTCTTATGTCGACTCTGGCGAACATTGCATTTATTGCACCCGTTTTTTTAATTATGTTTTTTGTGCAAAGTTTATTGGAAGGGCAAATGCACAGCCCATACTTTTATATTGCAGGCATCCTTATCATCGGGCTTATTATGAGCATTATTATTTTTATAAACTACAACACACTCTATACCGAAACGTATAAAGAAAGTGCGGCACTGCGAATTGAAATTGCAAACACTTTAAAAAACCTGCCGCTTTCGTATTTTTCAAAACACGACGTTTCGGATTTATCGCAAACAGTTATGGCGGATGTTGCGGCAATTGAACATGGGCTAAGTCATGCAATTCCGCAAACAATAGGGCTTACACTATTCCTTATTATTATGGGAATTATGATGATAAGCTTTCATCCCGCTTTGGGTTTATGCGTTTTTGCGCCTATCATTATCAGCATTATATTAATGTTGCTTTCAAAAAAGATACAAGTTTCAGGTACAACAAAGCACTACCATTCAATGCGGGAGCGCTCGGAAGATTTTCAGGAAGCAATTGAGCTTCAGCAAGAAATAAAAAGCTACGGACGCACGGAAGAAACCGCTGCAAATTTATACAAGATTGCAGAAGAAACTGAAAAGATTCACATTAAAGCTGAGTTTATGCAGGCAGCACCTTTGAATGTGGCGCTTTTAATTTTACGCTTTACAATCGGGCTCACCGCATTTTTCGGCTTACAATTTTATTTAGCAGGCACCGTCTCTCTTTTATACTTAATCGGATACATTATCGCCGCCGCGCGAATTACCGATGTGGTTTCAGGAATTGAAGCAAGCATTGCGGAACTCATGTATTTGGATTCCCGCATTAAACGCATAAACGAGCTTCGCTATGAACCCGTGCAAGAAGGTGAAAGCGCAAACCTTTTGTCATTCAATATTGAATTCAAGGATGTTGAATTTTCATACAATAAGGATGCCAAAGTAATTGACGGCATTTCTTTTACGGCAGAGCAAAACAAAGTTACCGCCCTTGTCGGTCCTTCGGGTTGTGGTAAGACTACCGTGTTGAGGCTTGCATCGCGGCTCTACGATTACGATAAGGGGCATATTTTCATTGACGGAAAAGAAATAAATAAAATCGACACCGACAGTCTCTTCGATAAAATTTCAATTGTATTCCAAGATGTTCTGCTCTTTAATGCATCGGTGATGGAAAACATTAGAATCGGAAATAAAAATGCAAGCGACGATGAAGTAAAAGAAGCAGCCCGCCTTGCAAACTGCACCGAATTTATTGAAGCCCTTCCCGAAGGCTACAACACCGCCATTGGCGAAAACGGCAGCAAGCTTTCCGGCGGAGAGCGCCAACGTCTTTCCATCGCCCGCGCCTTTTTAAAAAACGCACCGATAATTATCCTTGACGAAATAAGCGCGTCGCTCGACGTTGAAAACGAAATGAAAATTCAGGAAAGCCTTAACACCTTGATAAAAGACAAAACTGTCATCATCATTTCGCACCGACTCAAGTCAATCGAAAAAGCGGATAAAATCATCGTCATGAACGAAGGCAAAATCGAAGCCGAAGGCACCCACGCTGAACTCCTTAAAACCTCGGCACTCTACCGCGCCATGATTGAAAAATCCGGTTTAACGGAAGCGTATAGCTATTAGGAAAAATATTTAGGAGGGGGAAGTCTCCCCCTCGCCTCCATAAAAGTTCGCTGCAATTGTTTTTTTTGGAGCAAGGATTATCCGCTCTTCGCTCCTAATCTTGCTGCTGCTATATACGAGCAGCGAACTTGTTATTCCGGCTACCCCCTCAGCACCGCCACGGACGCCCGTGGT
Organism: Treponema phagedenis; assembly: GCF_008153345.1. Taxonomy (NCBI): domain Bacteria; kingdom Pseudomonadati; phylum Spirochaetota; class Spirochaetia; order Treponematales; family Treponemataceae; genus Treponema; species Treponema phagedenis. Next base: position 325,551 of record NZ_CP042818.1, read on the forward strand.
TCCAAGCAGAAGCAATGTTTTAAAGCAGGACTATTTATAAAGCTTTAAAACTCGCAGGTTTAGTTTTTGACACAGACGGCAAAACTCAGAACAAATTCAAACGATGTTTAAAAGCATCAACAGTAAATTATAAAATTGAAGCTTTTAAACTCGCAGCACTGATTTAATCAAGAATACTAAAAATCAGAGCATGGCGGTGGTTTCAAACAGACGGTTTCATTTTGCCACGGACGGCAAAATCAGAACGGGCACGGACACCCGTGGTTCCACGCAGCAGCGATGTTTTAAAGCAGGACTATTTGTACAGCTTTAAAACTCGCAGGTTTTGGTTTTGACATGGACGTCAAAAACTCAGAACCGCCACGGACGGCGGTGGTTCCACGCAGAAACGATGTTTTAAAAGCACAAACTTTTTCCAAGTGCTTTTAAAACTCGTGGTTTAGTTTTTTGACAAGGACGTCAAAATCAGCACCGCCACGGACGGCGGTGGTTCCACGCAGCAGCGACGTTTTAAAGCAGGACTATTTGTAAAGCTTTAAAACTCGCAGGTTTGGTTTTGACATGGACGTCAAAACCAAACCGTAGTGTCGGACTCTTTTTTATACAATTAATTTGTATCAGGTTTTGCGGTGATTAGAAAAAAGCCTGCATCTCAAGGAGTTTTGAGTGTGCAGGCTTTTTGTCGGACGTTTATTTTTTTAATAAAATTGTTTTTACTTCAAAGGGTTTGAAGCTCAGTTTGATTTTATCGTTGCGGATAGGGATTGCTTTGCCGGGTTTTTCGAGCATGTCCGCCTCAAAGGCTTTGCCGAATGTTTTCGGAATGCTCAAGGTCAGGGATCCGCGGCTGTTTTTATATTCGTAAGCGCGCAGCACAAAGGAATCACCTTTTTCGGAGAGCTTGGTTGTTTCGCAGATAACGCCGTCCGCCTTCATCGGGATAAAGTTTGCCGAAGCTTTGCCCGTCGCTGAGTCGGTTTTGCATATGTAGGCGGGAATGTTCAGCATGTAGGCCTGCTCATGCGTTTTTGCCGCTTGCACCTGTCCCGTATGCGGGAAGAAGGAGTACACAAAGCGGTGCTCTTCAATGTCCGTGTCGGGATTGGGAAGAATACCCGATTTAATGAGTGTCAGCTCCATTTTGCCCTTATGCACCGAATGTCCGTATTTGCAATCGTTCAGCAAGCTTGCGCCGTAATTTCCTTCGGAAAGGTCAATCCATTTATGCGCACAGAATTCAAACCGCGCCACATCCCACGACGTGTTGGTATGCACCGGACGCTGCACATTGCCGAACTGTATATCGCAGGTTGCCGTCAGCGTATTTATATCAACTGGGAATTCAACCTTTAATAAGTGCTGGTGAATCTTCCAGTCAACCCAGGTGTCAAAATCAACCCGAAGGCTGTTCGCATAAAAGTGAATATCCTGCTTGATAATACAGTTTGAAATCTCATACTCAACGTGATAGGTTGCGCGCACCGGACCTTTTTCCGTCCACAATGCTTTGGTGCAATTGCTAAGCTCCCAAGATTTTTCACGATAATAAATTTCTATATCCCAGTTATCATAATCGATGGGTTTGTCTTCGTAGAGCCTGAACACATTTGCCCGTGCCTTAGGCGGCAAAACTTCCCGATGTCCTTTCCTGTCATAAAACGAGGTAATCTGTCCTTCTTTGGAAAGCTTAATATTATACAGTTTTGTTTCGATTCCTTTTTCGGTGATCTTAAACGGATTTGCCTGTTTTGCGGAGGTTGCCGTATTTTCACCGCCGACGGTAATCAGTACGGAACCGCGTGCGGGAATGCTCGGCTGAATCAGGATACTGCCGTTTGCCGCTTTTTGGTGTACAAGCGGAACTCCCTCTTCGTTGCAAGGAAGTTTTGCGCTGAAGAGCTTTGCGGGAATTTCGATAACATCATTGCGTTCAAACGAGAGTGTGTTAAAAACGCGTACACCTTTGCCGCCGATTTTATCCGCAATAAATTCTAAAGCGGTTTGCAAAAGCGCTGTGCAATCTTTTTCGATTTGCTCATACTCTTCTTTGGTAACATCGTAAACTTCTTTGATTGAAGAGCCGGGCAAAATGTCATGGAATTGATTGGTAAGCACGGTTGTCCAATTATCGTAAATTTCCGTTTGCGGGTAACTGCCGCCCAAAGTTTTTGCCCACGAGGCAAAAAACTCCAAGCTTTGCAAAAGGTGCTCGCTTTTTCTGTTTCCGCGTTTATTTCGCGCCATTGACGTATACGTTCCGCGGTGATACTCAAGGTAGAGCTCGCCCGCCCAAAGCGGCAGCTTTTTGTTGTTTTTCACTCGCTTATACAGATCGTCAAAATACTCTCCTACAAAACTTTGGTGCAGTTGCGGCAAGCCGGGTAAGTCATTTACCAACCGTTTTCCGTGCTCAAGCATCTCATGCGTGGGGCCGCCGCCACCGTCTCCGTGCCCATACGAGATAAGCACATCCTGATTTATATCTTTATGCTGATACCGCTCCCAAGCACCGCGCGTCGTTGACGGATCGAGAAAACCATTATAGGTGGTAAAGTGTCCCTCTTTTTGAGACTCGTAATCAATGCCGGTAACAAAATGCGTAAACAATTCGGTGCCGTCAATTCCCTTCCAATTAAAGGTATCGTAGGGCAACTTATTGATTTGGCTCCATGTTATTTTGGTAGTCATAAAATAATCGATACCGCATTTTTTACAGATCTGCGGCAGTGAGGCTGAATACCCGAACACATCCGGCAGCCACAAAATCTTATTGTCAACGCCGAACTCTTCTTTGAAAAACTTCTTTCCGTGGATAAACTGGCGCACAAAAGATTCGCCTGACGGCAAATTACAATCGGCTTCCACCCACATACCGCCTTCGGGTTCCCACCGTTTATTCTTAATCTGCTTTTTAATGCGCTCGAATACTTCGGGATACCGCTTTTTCACCGCATCGTACAAAAAAGGCTGGCTCGACATAAACAAATAGTCAGGATACTCGTCCATTAACTTCAACACGGTGGCAAAAGAGCGGATAGCCTTTTCCCGCGTTTGCGCAACCGTCCACCACCAGGCAATATCAATATGCGTATGTCCGATACAGGCGGCGCGAATATTCTTTTTTCTGCCGGCATTGCTGCGCTCAACCTTATACAAAGTCTTTTTAAAATACTCGCTTGTTTTTTCAACGCTCGTATAAAAATCTTTGGAAAGCGGCTCCCGTAAATCAAGCATATTTACCGCCTGCGTCAAAATATCATGCCAAAGAATTTCGTTATACTCGGAGTCGGACAGAGTTTTTGCCGATTCAATCGCCGTATGAAAATCACAGTATAAATTATAAATGCGTAAGTCTTCAATAAAAAGAGAAACCGCCAGCTGTAAATCGGCAGGCTCGCGCTGTCCGTAAGCCTGAATATCAAGCTTAATCTTCCCCTTTGCGGAAGAAGGCAACACCACTCGTCTATGATTTGTATCGCAGCCCTGCGCAACCGCACCGTTTATAAACACCAGCATCTGCGGATTGATAGCATCCCATCCGTCTTTGTCGGTGCGCACCTCAAGCACTGCCCGCTCGCCGGTTTTGAGTTTTGGCACTTCAAGCTCGGTGCTAAACCAAGCATGTAAATCCTTTTTTCCCCAGCGGTCTTTATCTGAATTAAAATTTTTCCATGCGCCCTTATCCTTCTGCGCTTCCTCCGGATTCAGAAAAAAACCGTCCTTCTGCTTCCACTCTTTAACCCTCTGTTCATCGGATACTGTCAGCTTTTTCAGCTGATCGCGAATCCGCTCCGCTCGTTGCGTTTCGTACATAGCATCTCCTATAAAAAATTTGTGCTTTTACAAGGCTAGCCTGAAAAAGCACTGTTCATACGTGATGTTTCGCCACAAAATACAGGGCGAAATTGATCCGCCAACACAGACAAACACCGTTTCCGGTTTTGCCTATCATCGTTTGCTCCTTAATCACTGTTAAGCAGTGTAGCAAACCCACCCGTTTTTGCCTAGAGATAAAAATAGCATTATACAGATAAAAAATTTTAAAATCGGACTTTCATAAAAAAGAGTTCGACACGGCGCAACGGTGAGTCAACTTACCATAGGAATGCTTGAATCCGCAGTCCCTTATTGTTGATACTCTAATTTTTATAACAGGAAGTTAATTACAAAACGTTACACTAGGCGCTACGAATTTTAAAGCCTTATAAAATTTATTCGCTTATGCTTCGCATCTACCCGAACCGAAAGGCGGCAGTTTTAATAATTCAGAACTACAATGTCGCCTTGGAAACTGAACTCACTGGCGGATTGTTTTTTTTACCCCAAGAAGATATATTTAAAGTATGAAATACTTTGGAACAAAACAATTAGAAACCGAACGTCTTATTGCACGAAAATTTTTACCCGAAGGCTACTATAGCAAATAAGTAAAAAAGCCAAGACTCGGGTATAACCGCAACTTAATAAATCTTTATATTCACTTCCTCTCTTTTCGTTGTATTTTCTATCAATCCTTCTTGCAAAAATAACTTTCAATTTTTATTATAACGATTTAAAATAAAATGACATATGTCATTTTATAAAATGATGCTTGTCACTGTACAGTGGTATTAGCTTGCAGTATGATGAATACATCTACAATAACTGTTGCAATACAGAATAGGAGAAGCTAATGAAATTAAAGCAAAAATTTTCTTTTATGGTATGTTTAGTTTTGTTATTAACAGCTACGGGTTTTGCCCAAGATATCTACAATGAATTTGGGCAGCTTAAAATGGGACTGTATGATTTACCTGAATCGGATAGAATAAAAAAAATAAAAGATTTTCAAGCAAAAGCAGAAAAAGATTTTACATTAAGCGAAGAAGAAAAACTTACGATTTCTAATTTATTGATTTTGGAGTTGGCAAACATTACGAAGGCTGAAAAGGAACGGTATCTTCTTTTCGAAACGCAAAACAAAAAAAACGAATCATATATGGAAGGTAAAAAACTTTCCGCTTTGGGAAAATGGTTTTTGGTCAGTACGGCAGATGTCAAAAGCCGGCGCATTGCCTATCTTTCGGGGACTGTTCAAATAAACGAAGCAGTCGATGTCAAAGAATTGTATCTGCAAGCCTTAAAACAAGACAAGAAATTTTCACAAGGGCATCTTTCATACGGGCTTTGGCTTTATTTTGCGCCTCCTATTGCCGGCGGCGGATATGACAAGGCTTTAGCGGAAATTTCAAAAGCGGTTTCCTATGCCAAAAAAGAGGATGAAAAATTTTTAGCTCTTTGTTTTCGCTCGCAAGTGTATTTTGCACTTGGACAGCATGAAAAAACGGAAGCGGATTTACAAGCTGCACATGCGGCTTTTCCCTCTGAAACGTTTACCGAATTGATCCGAGAGATAAATAAAAATGGAAAAGTGTTTTTTGAATAAACGGTATTTGTTTTGTTTTTTGCTTACCGTATTTTGTCTTTGTGTATGCACAGCCCTTGTTTCTCAAATTGATAGCGGAGTTGAAAATAATACAAGCATTTCTGTTGAATCAGATGAGATTGCAATCAATGAAGGTAGTTTAAAAGACCTGCCGTCCATAGAAGAATCGGAATTATTATTTGCGGAATTTTATAAAACAGGAAAAATCGATACCGAGCCTTTGTTTGTCGGATTAGAAAAACTTGAACAAGAGCTTACAAAAGTACAAAACCTAAAAGGAAAAGAACGAAACATAGAAAAAGAAAACCAATTATTAACACTCTATCTTGAGTATGCAAAGATAGTTTTTACCGCATATCTTTTTGGCTCAATAAATCAGAGCTTTCCGAAAATACACAATATGGAAAAACAAATTGATGTATTTTTAAAGCGCTGCAAACCTAATTCTTCTGTTTGTCTGAAATTTGCGGATTATTTATATGCACGGCTGCCGGAAAACAGAAAGGTTGTTTTTAAATTACCTGTTTTGTACCGCAAGGTATTGCTGCAAGATTCTAAGAACAATGAGGCAAAAGTAAAACTTGCATGCTGGTACACTTTCAGCGCACAAGAAACAACGTCAAACACCAACAGCTTTATTGAAGAAAATGAAGCGCTTATTGAAGAACTTTCTGCGGTAGACAGATTAAACGCGTATATTGTGTATTCGCTGTATTATATGAAAAAGTATAATACTAAAAAAGGTTGGAAGTATTTACAGAAGGCGGAAGAACTCTTTCCTTCATATATATTAACGGAACGTCTTCGAGCAAATTATAAAAAAGGGATATTAAGTTTGTGAGGAATAGATTTTAAAAGGGAAGCTATATGTACGAGTTGACGGTTGATGATGTATGCAAAAGCTATAAAGTAAAGAATAAAAAAATAGAAGTGAATAAACACATTCACTTTAAGGTTGAACCTGCAAATCTTGTTTGGATTTACGGAAATTCCGGTGCGGGGAAGTCAACCTTTTTAAACATTATTACCGGCATCGATGATTCGGATTCGGGAAGTGTCAGCTGGAACGGAAAAGCCATTACTTCAATGAATGCAAATGCGCGGGCTCAATTTAGACTGGAAAACTGCGGGCTTATTTTTCAATTTTTTGAATTGATCAAGTCTCAAACCATTTATAACAATGCCGCCTTGCCGCTTAAAATACAAAAAAAATCAAGCAAAGAAATACAGGCTATTTTGTTTCCGTTGTTTGAACTTTTTGATTTACAATCGCTTGTACATAAAAAACCGAATGAACTTTCCGGCGGAGAGAGGCAGCGGGTTTCGATTGTGCGCGCATTATCTGCTGCTCCGAAATATCTTGTTGCCGATGAAATAACTTCTTCACTTGATATAAAGCGCTCTCATCAAGTATACGAATATTTGCGCGGTTATATCCAAAAGAAAAACGGTGTCGGTATTTTTGTATCGCATGACCCGATTATCAAAAACTATGCGGATAAGGTTTACAAAATGGAAGAAGGCTGTTTAACGGAAGCTGTTTATAAGGAAGAGTGAAAATGTTTTTGATTAAAAGCGCATGGGACAATATTACGTTTAATAAAAAAAGAAACACCTTTTCAATTTTGTTGATTGCCATTGCATCCGCTTCAATCCTTTTGTTTCAAGGGTATGTAGAATACTCCAAACAAGGAATGGCTTTGGGCTTTATCCAAAAAAGCGGAAACATTCAAATTAGGGTAAAAGGACCGCATGATACTTTTCAAAAGGATGCCAACCTTTTAACTGCAAAAGATATTTTGCAATTGCGTGAGTTTTGTGCACAGCTGCCTGAAATAACCGATATCGATGCAGTGCTTGAGTTTAACGGCATAATCGGCACAGAAAAAAACTCAAGTATTTTTTGGGGCGCTGCCTATGATAAACCGCACGCTGTCGGCATTACCGCAGGCACTCCTGTTTTTGCAGATGACAGGGCGGTTGTGTTGGGAGAGCTTTTGTTTGAAGAACTTGAAATGGATTTAGATAATACGGAAAACTTTGTAAATATTATGACAACAACTATTACCGGAGATATTGCAACTGCGTCCTTTGACGTGAACGGGTATCTTGCAACAGGCAATTTTCAAACGGATTCGGGACTGGTAATCACTTCCAGAAAAGCAGTTTTGGATTTATTTGAATTGGAAGACAGCGCAAATTATCTGCGCCTCTTTTTAAAAAATGACAAAGATTTAGAAAAGGTTGAAAAAGGCATACAAGAGTTTTTTATAAAACACAATCTCAATTTTGAAACCGCAAACTGGAAACAATTAAATCCCGAGTGGGAAAAAATTACCGGATTAAATACCGTGCAGTTTTCTGTCGTAAGCGTTATCCTTTGCGTGCTTATCTTTGTTTCGCTCACCCAAAGTTTGTCCGCAAGTTTTATGGAGCGTATAGGCGAGTTCGGCACAATGGAAGCAATCGGCTTAAAAAAATCATCTGTTATTTTACTTTTGCTTGTTGAATCCTGTATGCTTTCATTGTTTGGAATAGCACTCGGCGTTTTGTTATCACAATTCGGTAACGTAATCACCACAGCTTTAAAAATTGAGTTGGTACCGCCCGGCTATACCAAAGCCTATGCCTTAAATTTCTATATCGATTTAACTGCAATAGTTATAACTCAATCTTTTATTTTTATAACCTGCCTTATTGCGGTTGTTTATCCGATATACACGGTGAAAAAGTATAGCAGCATGAATCTTATAAACTATAACGGAGCGTAACATGAGTAAAAATATCAATAAAATATCTATCGGCTTTTTTAGTTTTTTCATTTGCGCAGCTTTTGCAATATCGGAAAACATAACCGCCGATTACGATTCTTTTTTAAAATTGAATACTATCTATGTTGAATCCGAGAACTCGCTTTTAACAAAGGTTAAAGTTAAAAATGAAAAAGAAGACAAGGATATTATTGCTGTGTACTGTCTTTTTCACAAGCAGGGCCAATGCATTCAAATACAATCAAAAAGCGGAACACAGTATTTTTTTAGCTCAAGTCAAGGCTACTGGGTATTTAACAAAAAACTGAAAACGCCGCTTAAAATTTCCGGTTCGTATAAGGCTGAAGAGTTTGAAGTGCAAGATATTTTAAAAACCGATTTTCGTAACGATTATCAAATGAGCGGAGAGGAATCCGAAACGCTGATTCTTGAACGCAAAACAAAAAAGACTACATATCATTTTATTTTGTTTAAAAAAATAGAGGAGTCCTATGAGCTTATCTTTTGCGATTCTAAAAAAAATAAATTGCGTAAAATTACTTATTATCCGGGAAAGGTAAACGGATTTCCGTGTTTTTATAAAATCGATATAGAGAATTTGCTTTTTAAAAAAGACTCGGTTAGCTCATGGATTACCGAAGAAGTAAAAACGGTATCCGTGCCGTCATCATTATTTTCGCTTTCAAATATAAAACAATTAACTCAAAAAATGAGTGCGTTGACGGAATAAAAATTTTGAAAAAAAGGAAAACAGCGTGTATGAAAAAGAGCATTCGATTTGTTATTTTTCTCTTTTTTTTAATTTTACGTCAAGAAGTTTTTGCTTCAAACATTGGCTTTGAGATTAACAGCGGTTTTGTTTTTTTAGAAAAGTCGGATGCTCAATTTATTCCGGATGTTGTTTCCGCATTGAATGCTTCCGTTTTTTACACACTTGATTTTAATTTTACCAATCAAAGTCTTGTATTGCAGCCCGGTGTTTTTATTAACGATAATTCTTTTAAAAATACTACAGTGCTTCCCTTTTTCAGACGGCTGAATTATTCCGCCTTTGCCGAAAACTTTTCTTTTACCGCAGGAAAAGATTTTCTGTATTTTGGTAAAGGCGGCATTGATAATAACTTTTTTATCAACATTCCTGACAAAAAAAACAAGAACTTGCTTTTGTGGCATCTTAAATTTGAAACCTTTGTCAAACAATTTACCTTTACGGCGGGAGCCGCCGTTGATACAAAAAACATTGATTTATTACAGCCGCCCGCATGGTATAACCTCTGGGGAAAAATTGTATACTCTCATCCGGTTGTTCTTATCGGGCTTGAAAGCGATTGGCTTTTTGAACCGACTATACAAAAATACAAACAGGAAAAATCTATTGTTTTTAAAACAGCGGTTGAAACATTTTTTAATTTACCAAAAGGCTTTGAGCTGTATGTAAATGCAAAACTTCCTGTCAATGTCCTCAAAAAGGAACTCGGTGAATGGGCAGTGCTCGCAGGTCTTTCAAAAACGTTTATGTATAAGAATTGCTCATTCATATCAATCGCAGAAGGCTTATACCATTTTAATCTCGGATTTAAATATGCCTTTTTTCAAATTGCGGAATTAGGCGAGTATATGGGATTCTCCATAGGCATATCGGGATTGGAAAATAAAGAATTAAATTTAATAACAGGCGCAAAATTTTTTATCGGAGACTTAAACTTTAAACTGGAATATATAACAAAAAATTTTTTGTTGAACAAAAACACACAGGGCGGAATAGTATCTATAGGAGTTATGTTTAATGAAAAAGTATAAAGCTATTGTATTGGTATGTTTATTTTTTGCCGGACTCGTTTATGCACAGGACAACAACAATAGCATCGAAAATAATAACGGCAAAACTGCGGCGGAGCAAGATATTATTATTTCTAAATTTGAATTGCGACCTCATTATACCGGCTTACCGCTTGGAGTAAAACTCGGTTGGTTTTATCGAAAAAATAATTTCAGTGTTTTTCCGAATATCGGCACTTCTTTTTTTATTGATGACGGTCCTGTTATTGATGTTTCAAGCGGGCTTATTTTACAAAAAGATTTTTTCCGCTGGGATATAAATGCCGCATATAATATTTATCCTTTTACAATGAACAAAACCGCAAGCGAACAAGCGGCATGCGGAACAACCTCGTTTACGTTTAGCGTGGGCAAAGTTAAAATCGGTATTCCCGTATATGCCGGAAGAAAACTCCGCAAGCTTACCGCTGCCAATCCCGGCGGAGAATCGGAAACAAAAAAAACGATGGTAACGGAATTATCTTCCGGATTGAATCTTGATTTTTTTCTTATAGATACGGGCTTTTTTAAAAGCACCGGTAACGCCGGTTTTTTTATTGACTGGATACCGAAAGATTTTTTTGTCGATTATCGACTGAACGCAAATGTTTTAGGAACCTTTTATGTATATCATGCGGACATTGCTCTTATGTATTCAATGTTTAAAACCAATCAGATTCCGATTAAGGGCGTAAATGCAAAAAATAATTATGAGATTGGAAAAACACAAGAAAGTATTACGCGGCGTAATTCATTTAAAAAACTACCGACATATACCGAACTTCATTTTTTCAAAAGCGAAATACGCTATTATCCGGCTCGGATAAAAACACAAAACATCGGCTTTTTCTTATCGGTGTTTGCGGATTTGGGGCTCGGAATCACCAAAGAAAATAAACGCCGTTTTCTGGCTGAGTTTGGAGGCGGAATCGGGTATACTTTGTTTGACAGTGTTCCCTTTACCTTTCAAGCAGGCGTAAACCAAGACATGAACCCCGTGTTTTTTCTCGGCGTTGTTTCATCTTTATCACACAGACCTTAGTGCTTAAAAAATATAATGTTTTGTAATTAACGTGTTTGTTATACTAATCGGAGTATCACCAATAATGGATTACCGGATTTTGTATCTCTTAATTAGTATAATTTTAAACGACCTTTAAAAGCAAGACAGTGTACAAAGTTTTGAAACTCGCAAGACATAATTTTGCCACGGACGGCGGTGGTTCCATGCTTCCTATGGTAAGTTTACTCACCCTTGCGCCGTGTCGGGCTCAATTTGACAATGCAGACTTGCGTAAAAACGAATAAGCCTGCGCCCCTTTCCCAAGCTTGTAAAACGGAAGTAGTTCCGAGTTACAAGCTTACAAAACTTTTTTACTTAACTAAGTTTATTGCAGATTGAGGAAGGAATACTGTTTTTGAGTTAAAGACGGTTAATCCGTCAAAGACAATTTGTTTTTCATCAACAATTACGTAGTTTTTATTTTTTGGGAAGCGGTAGGTTTTGCCGCTTTTTTTTACGATGAGTTCGTGTTTATCGGTGCCTGTTTCTACCCACTCGACTTTTGCGCCTTTTTTCTCAAGGGCGGGCTTTGCTTCAATAAAGAGCTTTTTGGTAAGATCATTGAGGTTCACGCCGAGCACTTCCGCGATGTATTCGCCGATTTGGTGATTGAAGATTGTGCCCTGCAGTTTTCTCACAGCGGGATTTCCGCAATAGAAGTATAGCCCAATATCACCTCCGACATGACCGAGTGTAGTCCACCCGATTCCGGAACGTCCTGAAATAACCCAGCCTATGCCTTGCTGCGTATCTTCAATATCCTTTATCGTTTTAATTTCTTCGGCGGTAAGGTCTGTTATGCCGAAATTCCTTGCCATAACTTCCTTAATATTGCTGCGCTCTTTGTTGAGTTCAAGCCCCGCTCCGAAACTTGTTTTTTTAGCATTTTTAATAAGCTTTGTGTAAAGCTCAAGCGGTTCCTTTGTGTATGTGCCGCTCGTTTTATAGTTTCCCATTGTAATACCGCCCGTGCCATGATCGGCTGCGGAAATTACAACCGTGTTTTTGTTCTTTTTTGCAAAATCAAGGGCGACTTTTACAGCTTTGTCGTATGCCAAAATATCCGTTGCCATACCGACCGGATCGTTCGCATGCCCCGCCCAGTCAATCTCCGAACCTTCAACAATGAGGAAAAATCCGGTTTTATTTTTAGACAGCACTTCAATAGCCTTTTTAGTCATCTCGGCAAGAGAAGGCTCGACATTCGGGTCCCTGTCGATATCGTAGTTCATCGCTTTTGGAGCAAACATTCCCCATAGTTTATCCGAGCTTGAACTCATCATTCCTTTTCTGTCGGTTACATAATTGTAACCAAGTCTTTTTAATTCGGCGATTAAATCCTGCCCGTCCTTTCTGGTTTTAGCATCGAGATAAACGCTTCCCGCACCGAGCACAACGGAAATATTTTGATAAACCATTTGCTCAATGAGTGTATCGTATGCTTTTCTACTCGGAAAATGAGATGCAAAAGCTGCGGGTGTTGCATGGTTTACATTTGACGTAGAGACAACCCCTGTGGAGCGCCCCGACCTGTATGCCGCTTCAAGCACCGTTGCAAGCGGAGTATCCGCTTTTTTGGGATCAAACTCTTTTGCGCCTGCCATCCCCGCAACCGAAGGATAGCAGCCGATATACGGAGCTTCGGATTTATATCCTGTTGACATAGCTGTCGCCGCAGGGGCTGAGTCCGCTTGCGGGACATTCGAGTTGTTAATTCTAACCGAGCCGGTTAAAATTTCATCGAGGGTAAATTTCCACTCAGGCGAAAACCATCGCGCAAAGGTATAACTTTCAATGCTCATTCCGTCGGGGATCATTAAAATAACGTTTTGCACAGTTGACGTTTCCCCGGTCGAAGACTTGCCGGATTGCGCTCCGCTTGATTGCGTTTCTCCCGCGCCGATTGAAAAAATGATGCCCGGTACAAAAATCATAAAGGCAAGCATCATAATAACTAATACTGAAAACTTTTTCATAAAGCCTCCTAATTTTTTTCTAAAAGGGATTTTGCAATCCCTTTTAGAATATTTACAGCCGAAGTATAACTGCGGATTATTAAATAAGTGTTACCGATCTGTTAATTTTAAAAAAAAATTATTTAAAAAGTGCAAAAAAAAGAGAAAAACAGCTTGACTTTTCGGGGGGGGGTACAATAGGTGAGGATTTGCGTGCTTGCCGGTTTTATTTTATGTGTTTTGCCGGCAAAGTATACAGTCTTAAAAACAAGTTGCGCAAGCGATTTTACTTGCGCAGACTTGTTAATCTAATTTTTATTTGCAAGCAGAGAACTTGCAAGAAGGAGCAAAAATGAACAAAAAACATGTTTCGAAAATTGCATTAGCAATAATCCTCACCGCCTTTGTGTTTGCCGGCTGTAACACGGCTATCAAACCGATTAAGGCAACAGGAGCTGCCGACGATTATTTAAAAGGCAAAAGTGCATTTACAGCTGAAATCGGCGATAGCTACCCTCTTACTTTTCAATTTTCTAAAGAAGGAAACTTAGTTGCTCTGGCTATGTATGACACAATGCCGGAATCGCTTAGCGCAACATATACCGTAACAGGGGACGATATCACAATTGATTTTACTGCTGCGCAAAAACAGATGAAAAACCTGAAGGGAAGCGCGCTGCTTAAGGCTTTAAAAGCAGATGCTGAAAAGAACAAGGACACGGATATGATGGCCATGCTTAATAAGGTGTCTAAAGATGACATGAATCTTCAGGCTGAATTATTTAGAAAAATGGCAAAAGCATTAGACGGAAAAACCGTATATAAAGGAAAAATTGATAAGACGAAAGGCACAATTATTTTTGATAAAATTCCGTTCATCAAAGTAACTGGAAGTGAGACTGCTATTTCTGTAAGCGCAGAAGAAAAAGCAAAAGTAACCTATACGATAGTAGAAGGACTAATAAAATAGTGCTAATAACATCTAAGGCACTTTCCATATTTTAATCGATTTTTGAAGGTGCCTGCATTGCACAATCCCGCCTCTTTGTTCAAGAGAGCGGGATTTTTTTTAATGGTTTGTTCTGCGTAAGAAGAACAAAGTTAAGCGATGGTTTAAAGCAAGGTAATTTGCAAAGCTTTAAAACTCGCAGTACTGATTTAATCAAGAATACTAAAAATCAGTGCGTTGGGGTGATTCCATATTCCTATGGTAAATTGCTCACCGTTGCTCAATTCCAAACGATGTTTTGCCTGATACTCCAGCGTAAGCAGGTAAAACTCGTAGGCGAACCAAAGGTAGAAATTCCAAGGGTTCGCCTTTGCGCCGTGTCGAGCTCTTTTTACACATAGTAGTTTTCAAACACTTGAATCATTTGATCCATCGTTACCTGCTTTTCTTCCTGTAAGTCAACACGGAGTAAATCAATTAATTCAGTTTCATTTGTTTTGACATTCAGATACAGGTCAAGAATTGATGAAACCACCGAAAGCCCGCAGGATTCATCATCCGCCTGTTCATGTAAAAAAGAAAAGCGCAAAAAAAGCGTTATTTTTGTCAAGCGGCGATATGCTTTTATTAATTTTAACCGAAACGCTTTAAAAAGAGATTAGCGCTCTGAATTTTCAATGCTTATATAAATACTGAAAATACTCCATGTCGGTGGAAAGAATTTTTTCGGTGTTTACCAGATTCTTTTTATACACTTCAAGGCTTTTCCAAAAGCTGTAAAACTCGGGCGATTTTCCGTAAGCTTGCGCATAAATTGCGGTGGCCTTTGCATCAGCCTCACCTTTCAGAATTTCCGACTCTTTGTAAGCTTTGGAAAGTATGCTGCGTTTTTCGTTATCCAACTTTCCAAGCCATTCGGCTTTTTTGCCTTCACCCATTGAGCGAAACATTTGGGCAATTTGGTTACGATCTTTGATCATTCGGTTAAATACGGAAGTTTGCAACTCGTCGGAATACTTTATACCCTTAAAAATAACATCAACAACCTCAATTCCGAAATCATTCAGTTCGGCATTTGCCCTTTGCAGAATTTCTTTCGCAAGCACATCGCGCCCTTTATGAATAGTCGGATATAAAATCTTTTCAGTAGGAAGCTCATCAAGATTTACCTCGTTGGAATCAATATCAAATTGCTCTTTATGATTGGTTTCGTTTATAACATTTGAGTTTCGCACCACATCATCCAAACTGTTTATCGTAATAATATCGCGCACTGAAGAATCGATAATATCAGAAACCCGAGAATACGCAACTTCGTACGTTACAAGTGATTGATAAAATTTTTTAATATCTGCAATTTTCCAGCGGCTTGTGGTATCCACTTCGATAAACTGTTTTTCCTTGGTAAGAATTTTTTGCGGATCGCCGTCTATTCGCAAAAGTTTTGAAGTATATTTATGTATTGTATGTATAAACGGTGTTTTAAAATGAAGCCCCGCACTTGTTTCTGTTTTTACGATCTCTCCGAACTGCGTTACAATCGAGGTTTCGCCTTCCTGTAAAATATAAAAAGGCTTAGCAAATATAAAAACTAAAAAAACCGCTACAAGAATTAAAATCGTATTTACAACCTTTTTAATTTTCTCCTGTGCCTTCGGATCCATTTCATTTATTTTTATCTTTCCCATTCTTGTTACCGCCTTTGTATCAATTTTTACCTTTTTGCAAATCTTTCAAAGGTAAAAAGTTTTTTATATTTTTATCAATGACCAAAACATTATCCGTATTTTCAAAAATCGAGTCTAATGTTTCTAAATACAATCTGCGCCGTGTAACATCGGGAGCTTTGACATACTCCGCATACACCGCATTAAAGCGCGCAACATCGCCGCTTGCCTTATTTACCCGCTCCGAAGCATACCCCATCGCTTCCTGAATAAGCTTATCGGCATCGCCGCGCGCCTTCGGAATTTCTTTATTGTAAGCTTCTTTCCCCTCATTAATCAGGCGGTTCATATCCTGAATGGCAATATTCACATCCTGAAAAGCTTGCTGCACTTCTTCGGGCGGAATAACATTTTGCAACTGCATGGACGTTACGGAAATGCCTAACCCGATTCGCTTATATTGCTCATTCAGCATATCCTTTGCAAGCTCTTGAATATTTGCCCGCGCCGGCCCCATGATATCAAGGATCGCCCGATCGCCGATCAAACTATTTACCACCGATTTTGAAATATCGCGGATAGTTTTATTACGCTCCACAGACTCAACCTTAAAAAGCCAGGCCTTCGGGTCAACAATACGATACTGCACAACCCATTCAACAAGCACGATATTCAAATCTCCGGTGAGCATCAGCGATTCATGGATAATATCGTTTTGATACTGACTTCTGTTTGCACTTTGAACAGTTCTAAAGCCGAACTCTTCCTTTTGTACCGTTGTAACAGGGACTTTATAGACATAGTCAATATAAGGAATAACAAAATACAACCCCGGTTGAAGCGTGCGGTTATACTTTCCCAATCGTGTAACCACACCGCTATCGGTAGTCGGAATAATCACAAAAGCTTTATAAATCAAAAAGGCCGCCGCAACCACAATGATGACGGCAAGCGGACGTGTTTTCTTTTTCATAGACTCTCCGGTAAAAAAAATTGCAGGCTTTATCGGGCAGGCAAACCCCGCACTCGCATCCCTCTGACCAATACACGTACGATACCATATTTTATTAAAAAGAGTAAAGAGCGAATTTTGTGTAATAAAACCTTTATAGCCGCCTCCATATTCCGCAGGAGCCTTTTTTTTAAATAAAGAGCCCGACACGGCGCAACGGTGAGTAAACTTACCATAGGGCAAAGCGTTAATAATTTGCCTCCGCTTTGCCTACGAGTTTTACAGGGCGAGTAATTTACCATAGGAATGCTGAATCTATAAACCGTTATTTTTAATGCTTCGATTAGTATTACAGTAACTAAATCGCGAAACGGTGTACTTGTCTTCTATATAATGCAACCTTCTCTTTTGCAGCATAAGGCTCTGTGCTATACGTTTTCTCTATCAATAAAACATTGACAGATTTCTAAACCAAGTTGTATACTTATAAAGCACAGACTAACATCTGTACAGAAAAACTTTTTGTAGCTATTTTTTTATGGAGGCTTTTATGAAACAAAAAATCATTCACACGGTGCTGTTGCTGTTTGTGGTAGCGATTGCATTTATCGGATGCAGCAAGGCGGAGACTGCCGGCGAAAAAGAGGCCGGTACGTTGGTGTATTGGTCAATGTGGGAAGCGACGGAACCGCAGGGGCAGGTAATCCAAGAGGCTATCAGTCAATTTACCGCCGACACCGGTATTGCTGTTGACGCACAGTTTAAGGGACGCACCGGTATCCGCGAAGGTTTGCAGCCGGCACTTGATGCGGGAAGCAATATTGATTTATTTGACGAAGACATCGACCGCGTAAACGCTACATGGAAGGCATATTTGTTGGATCTTGAAGATTTCGCAAAAAATGCAAATTATGAAGCAACCGCAAATGCAGGTTTAATTGCCGCATGCCGGAAGGCGGGGGAAGGAAAATTAAAATCTATTCCGTATCAGCCGAATATTTTTGCGGTTTTTTACAACAAGGCTATTTTTGACCAGGCAGGCGTTACCGCAGTGCCAAAAACTTGGGAAGAGTTGGATGCGGCATGCCAAAAAATTAAGAATGCGGGGTTTGTTCCGATAACCAATGACGATGCGTATATTACCTGTTTGTTCGGCTATCATATGTCACGAATAAACGGCTACGAAAAAACCGAAGCAATCGTGAAAGGAAATCAGTGGGATGATCCGTCTGTGGCTGAAACCGCAAAAGCATATGCCGATTTTGCGAAAAAAGGTTATTTTTCACCGAACATCGGAGCGAATGTCTGGCCTGCAGGACAAAATCAGGAACTTGCGATGGGAACCGCCGCAATGTATCTGAACGGCTCATGGTTACCGAATGAGGTAATCAGCATGACCGGCGATGATTTTGAATGGGGCTGTTTTAGTTATCCCGCAGTGGCAAACGGGCATGACGGTGTTGAAGCATCAAACTTCGGGGCACAGGTATTTGCAATCAATAAAAACTCAAAAAATGCGGAAGCCGCTTTCAAGCTTATTACCTATATTACCAAGGGACGCTTTGATAAAGAGCTTTCAGCCCGTTCTTTAGGCATTCCTGCCGATTCTACTAATACCGATTGGCCGAAGCAGCTGAAGAATGTGCGCCCTGTTATGGAAAGCCTCAAAACACGGTATCCTTGGGCAGCAGGGGCGGAAGCAAATCCTGATATGACTCCTATTATTAAGGAAAATATGATGAAGCTTTGCGCCGGCACCATTACTGCGGAACAGTTTACGGCTAATTTAAAGGCTGCAAGTAAATAATATTATAACTTCCAGCAATGCGAACTTCATGGTCGCATTGCCGTTAATTTTTATGATTTTGGAGGAGTACTATGAGAAAAAATAAAGGAGTGATTGCGGTGTTTATTTTGCCCGCTGCGAGTATGTTTATCATAGTATTCCTTTATCCTATCCTCAGAACGATTGTAATGAGCTTCTTTAAAATTGAAGGCATTACCGATTCTGTCAGTCGGTGGTCATTCGTCGGGTTTGCAAATTACGCCAAGCTGATGAAGACCGGACTCTTTCATATCTCATTATGGAATTTGGCGCGCATTTGGTTTATCGGCGGTATTATTGTAATGTCGCTCGCACTTTTGTTTGCGGTTATTCTGACAAGCGGGATTAAGTTCAAACGCTTTTTTCGTGCAGTCATTTATTTACCGAATATTGTCAGTGCGGTTGCCCTTGCCACCATGTGGCTGCAATATGTGTACAGCCCCAAATTCGGATTATTAAAAAGCTTTTTTACCTCGATCGGTTGGGAGCGGCTTGCACAAGTGCAATGGCTGGATAATGAGCATAAGTTTATGGCTTTGCTGCTTGCCTATTGTTTCGGCATGGTTGGCTATCATATGCTGATATTTTTAAGCGGCATTGAGCGAATCGGTACCGAGTATTTTGAGGCGGCAACCTTAGACGGAGCAAATAAGCCGGAACAGTTTTGGTATATAACACTGCCGCTTTTAAAGGGTGTATTCCGCATCAACATTACCATGTGGACGGTAACCTCAGTGGGCTTCTTTGTCTGGTCGCAGTTTTTTTCCACCGTTACTGCCGACACGCAAACCATCACACCGATGGTGTATTTGTATCTGCAAATTTTCGGTGCCGGCAACAGCATAACCGAAAGAAATTCGGGCGTGGGTGCTGCGGTGGGTGTTTTATTGTGTATCTGTGTGGTAACGGTTTTCAGCTTATGCAATCATCTTTTAAAAGATAAGGATTTGGAATTTTAGGAGCGGCAAATGTCAAAGTTATTTCAAGGCGGAATGGAAAGCGGTACAAACCGTTTTCAGATAAAAAAAGAGCTCAGGCTGCTGCCTGGCTATACAATTATTACTATCTGGGTGCTTTTTACCTTTGTGTTAATCGGCTGGGTGGTGCTTGCAAGCCTTTCCACCACAAAAGAGATTTTTTCCAACACCTTTTTATCAAGCGGACTCCATTTTGAAAATTATACAAAGGCATGGAAACATTCCAATGTATCGGTTATATTTTCAAACTCGCTCTTTTACTCTATTTTTTCCTGCGTGCTGCTTATTCTGATTTGCGCCCCCGCTGCTTATGCACTTTCTCGTTTTAAGTTTATTGCAAATAAGCTTATTCAAACAAGCTTTGCCGCAGCGATGGGTGTGCCGATTGTTATGATTGTGCTGCCCCTGTTTGCGATGGTTGCAGGACTCAACATATTAAATAACGTTGCCTTAAACAAGGCTACCTTGATTTTTCTGTATGTGGGAATTAACGTACCGTATACCACGATTTTTTTAACCACCTTTTTTGCAAACCTTTCCACCGCCTTTGAAGAAGCAGCCGCGATTGACGGATGTAATCCGGTAAAGACATTCTGGCTTATTATGTTCCCGATGGCGCAACCCGGCATTATTACTGTCAGCATTTTTAACTTTATCAATATTTGGAACGAATACTTTATCTCCTTAATTTTCGGAAACTCAAATCAGGTGCGCTCGGTTGCAGTCGGATTGTACTCAATGATTAACTCCATGAAATACACGGGAGACTGGGCAGGCATGTTCGCCGCAGTTATCATCGTATTTTTGCCAACCTTAATTTTGTACATCTTCCTTTCCGAAAAAATCATCGCCGGCGTTACCGGCGGCGGCGTAAAAGGCTAAGCCGATCCGTAACCGAGTGTGTTTATTACCTTCAGCGGATTTCTGCTTGGACGTGATCTTTTCGCGGTGTCTTTAGTTTTCCTCAATAATAAATCCGTCAAAACTCATCATTCGGGATTGAACATGGATGGCAAAATCTAATTTCCAACGATGTTTTAAAGCAAAGTAATTTGCAAAGCTTTAAAACTCGCAGGTTTGGTTTTGACAAGGACGTCAAAATCAGAACGGGCACGGACGCCCGTGGTTCCACGCAGCAGCGATGTTTTAAAATAAAAGTATTTGCAAAGTTACACCGGATCCAGCATCACTATGGTAAATTGCCCACCGTTGCGCCGTGTCGGACTCTTTTTTATAACAGGGAGTTTTTAAACTCGTGGTTTAGTTTTTGACACGGATGTCAAAAACTAACCTGAGCTTTTTTTTATAAAATTGTTTATGATGTATATACGATGTGTTAAAAAAATAATTGAGTTATTAAAAAAACCGCTACATTAGTTCTGTCGATGGTTTGTAGATGCCTCGCTGCAACTTCAAACCGCAACGCCCATAAGTGTACGATCGGTATCCTTTGTGCATACACTCGGCGATAGCCAAAAAAGTACTTGTGCAGAAACTCGACATCTGTTATACTCGGCATATGGCTCATTGTATCGTTCCCGAAGCGGAAGCAATTTTAGACAAAGAATTTAAGGTGTTGGACAAAGGGTTTGTTCGATTGGTGGATTATCTTGGCGGAGATGCTCGCATTGTGCAAGCGGCACGGGTTTCGTACGGTGAAGGAACTAAAACGGTGCGTGAAGACGGTGCGCTTATTGATTATCTTCTGCGGCACCAGCATACCTCTCCTTTTGAACAAGTAACGCTTACCTTTCATGCAAAGATGCCCATTTTTGTCGCTCGTCAATGGGTTCGGCACCGAACGGCCCGGATTAACGAAATATCCGGCCGCTATTCAATTATGCAAAATGAATTTTACATTCCGGAAGCCGAAGATATAGCCTTTCAAAGTAGGGATAACAAGCAGGGCAGGAGCACTGAAGCGCTTTCGCCGGCTTTGCAAAAAGAAATTACCGAAGAACTGACAAGCCAGCAAGAGGCGGCATACCAAAGTTATCAAAAGCTTATCGACAAAAACATTGCTCGCGAGCTTGCCAGAATTAATCTTCCGCTTTCCACATATACCGAATGGTATTGGCAAATAGACTTGCATAATCTTTTTCACTTTTTACATCTGCGCTGCGATCCGCATGCACAAATGGAAATACGCGCATATGCCGAAGTCATGCTTGATATCTGCCGAAAAGTAGCACCGTTAGCAACCAAGTCCTTTGAGCAGCATCAAAAGGGTGGAGTCCGTTTTTCCGAAGCCGAAATGCAGGCGCTGCGAAATGTTCTTGTGGGAAAAGATTCCGGGTTGACCGGCAAAGCGCTTGAGCGGTTTGAAGAAAAAATTAAAACCGGTAAACAACTGTAATTTTATTGTAAAAGGATGCAGTAAGAGTTTTCTACTGGTCGTCTGTTGCGTTTAAAGAAAGGGCTTCATAAAAAATTGGTGTAATGTTTTATAAGTAAGTTGCTGTTATGCTAATTGGAATGTTAACCATAACAGCTTAAAGATTCAGTATCACTATGGTAAGTTTACTCACCGTTGCGAAATTCAATACTCGTGTAGCGTTTTGTAATTAATTTCCTGTTATGCAAATCGGAGTATCAACAATGAGGGACTGCAGATTTAGCACTACTATGGTAAATTGCCCACCGTTGCGCCGTGTCGAACTCTTTTTTATAAAACTTTTTACGTTTTGAGTAAGATGTATTAAAAACAAATCGACTTATTAAAAAAATTTTATACTAATGTCTAACTCACAATAAAAACACAAAAATTTTCATGCGTATGGCCTCATCACGGCAATAATCGTATTGATAGGCTTTTTATTATCGGGTATTATGCTTTGCTATGTTTCGAAAAAAATGTATACAAATTGTATTGCTCTGTGTTTCCTGTTTGTTTTTTGCATGTACTCAAAAAAATGAGGAGCCGCTGAAAAGTGTTGAGCATGAAAAAATAAAACGCGTGTTGCAAAAACGGCTTCTTTTTGTACTTGGGCAGGATTATGGCGAGCGTCCGGCAATTCTGCAATTTTTACAAACAGAGTATGAAACAGCGGACGGGCAGGTGCAAATTCTCACTTATGCGGATTTGACAAAGCAGTCAAGGCAGCCGCGGACTAAAATGATCCTTGATGCCATTCGAGAGCAAAAGAGCGAAGTTGTAATCAGTTTGGGGGTCCCCGAAGCAAGTGGAAAGTATCTTTTAGCGGCAAAGAGGGAGGATCCTTCTGTAACGGTTATTTCGCTTTTGGCGGCGGAAGAAATTTTGCCTATTCAGGCGGCGAGTGATTTGGTTATCGATTTTCAACTTTCCGAAAATTCTTTAGAACATGAACAAGAGGTTTCTGTAAGCGATTCAGAATTGGCGCAGCTTTTGATGGCGGCTCTTGTTTTTGCGGAAGAGAAAAAAGACGGCTCGTCACTGCAAAGTCCTTTGCTGCAATTTGCCGATTCGCTTGCAACTGTTTCCGCATTATTAAATGAAAAGGGTAAAAACACCACTTTGTACCGGCTTGTTAATTATATTGATCCCGACACCGGGCTTACCGCACGCAACCATGTTCTTTTAGATGAAGAGCAAATTGCCGAAGAACAACCGAAAGACATGTTGATGGAAAAAGCAATCAATGAGGCGGAGAAAGAGCCGTGAATATGCTGCAAGCTGTTGCTCCCGGTATTATCGGCAACGAAGAAGCAAAAAATGCTTTTGAAGCAACTCGTTCGGCAAAACTTTTACTTGTCTCCGATACACACGGAAGCAGCCTTGCGCTTGCTTCTCTTATATTAGAGTTTGGGCGGCATGTAGACGCATTGCTTTTTGCAGGAGACGGGGCCGATGATATTTTACGGTATTGTGTGGAGGCCTGTTATACGGATGTATTGAAGCAGGCATTGCCGCCGCTCGTATTCTTGGTATCCGGCAATTGTGATTTCGGACAATATTCATTACCGGGGATAAGTCCTTCGTTCATTGTTCCAAAAAATCAAAAAATAACTGTTTCAGGCACTTCAATATTTCTTACGCATGGAGATAAGTATTCGGTTGATTTTGGAACCCTACTTTTAACCGAAGCAGGCAAAAACATGCAATGCTCGGTTGCGGTACACGGGCATACACATGTTCAACGAAAAATAGATGAGAATAATTTTTTGATTGTTAATCCGGGCAGCTTGGAGCGCCCGCGCGGAAGATCAAAGGCAGGCTTTGCAATTATGGATGTATACCAAGGTTTATCTCCAAGCGTTAGTTTTTATGCGGCTCAAAAAGGAGTGGGGAACAAGTCGCAGTATATACAAATTAATCTTTAGTGGATTTTAGTTCATTACTTTTGCTAAGAAAGATTTAGTGCGCTCTTCTTTCGGTGCGGTGAATATTTGCTGCGACGTTCCTTCTTCAAGAATTTTTCCTTCGTCTATAAAAAGAATACGGTCTGCGACATCTTTTGCAAAGCTCATTTCATGGGTAACAATTGCCATAGTCATGCCTTTTTCCGCAAGATTTTTCATTACCGCCAAAACCTCGCCTACCATTTCAGGATCTAAAGCGCTTGTAGGTTCGTCAAAGAGCAACATTTTAGGTTCCATTGCAAGGGCTCGCACAATTGCAATACGCTGCTTTTGTCCGCCTGAAAGTTGGTTCGGGTATACATTTTCTTTATCAGCCAAACCTATTTGCGAAAGAAGTTCCAGTGCCTGCGCGCGTGCTTTTTCTTCGGGTGTTTTATTTACCGTCATCGGACTGAGGATAATATTTTCCATTACCGTCATATGAGGGAAAAGGTTAAAATGCTGGAAAACCATTCCCACTTCTTTTCGATATAAATCAAGCCCGCCTTTCCGCCAATTTTGTGGGTCGGTAACATCTTTTCCCTCAAAGTATATTTTCCCTGCATCGGGGACTTCCAAAAGATTCAAGCAACGCAAAAAAGTGCTCTTCCCTGAGCCTGAAGCCCCGATAATAACCACAACCTCACCCTGGCTTATTTCAGTATCTATACCGCAAAGCACGGAAAGCTTGCCAAAACTTTTTTTTAAACCTTCGACCTTAAGCATACTTCATCCTTTTTTCAATATATCCGAGCAATTTTGAAAGCGGATATGTAAGCAAGAAGTAACAAAGAGCCGCAATTAAAAGCGGTTCAAAAGGTAAAAAAGTATTACCGCGTATAACGTTTGCCTTATACATGAGATCCGCAATGCCGATTACCGAAACAATAGAAGATTCTTTTATCACCGCAATAAACTCATTTCCAAGCGTCGGCAAAGCGGTTTTAAATGCCTGCGGAAAAATAATCAATCTAAGTGTTTGTCTATAAGAGAGTCCGAGCGAGCGAGCTGCTTCGGTTTGTCCAATCTCTATTGCTTGGATACCGGAGCGAAAAATTTCGCATATATACGCGCCGGAATTAATCGCAAGGGTTATAACACCCGGTATAAAATCAGAAAAGGGCATTCCGATTATGGAAGATAGCAATTTATTATTCGGAAATTTGATCCCCAAAGCCGGCAGCCCATAATAGATGATAAAAAGCTGCACCAGCAATGGAGTCCCGCGAATAAACTCAACATAAGCTGTTGAGATAAAACGCAGCCATTTTTGCTTGCTTATTCTGCCGAGTACTAAAACAATTCCGATTAGTACGCCGAATGCAACAGTGAATAAGGCAAGCAAAACAGTATTTTTGATGCCGATAAGATAGTATAACCAATACTTGGCTAAGAATGAGAAGTTCATACAATTTTATTACTCAACCAGTTCGTTTGCCGCAGTAACAAATTCAAATATTTTCCCTTGTGATTTTAATCTGATAATCGTTTTATTGATTACATCCAGTAATTCATTTTCGCCTTTTTTCACAGCGATTGCCGATCCGCCTGATTCATCCTTAAAAGTATATGCGGCAAGGGTTAAATCCGAATGTGCCTGTTGATAGCTTTCAGCAACGGGCAACTCCATAATAACCGCATCCACTTTTTTGTTTTTTAATTCCATTACGATATCGGGAATCTTTGCAAGTTCTTTTATTTGAGCATGCGGATCTTCAAGGTCTTTTTCAGCAACGCCTTTTATCTCTTTTTTAGCAATTTCAACCTGAACAGTTCCGCGTTGTGCGCCAAGCATTTTGTCTTTTAAACTTTCGGAAGAGGAGCCGTAAAGCGCTGCATCAGCCGAGCGAATAAGAACTCCCTGTTCGGCAATATAGTAAATATTCGAAAAATCAACATTTTGCTCACGCTCCGGGGTCGGTGTCATACCTGCAAGCACCATATCAACAGTACCTGTAGCAAGAGCTGCAAGCAATCCGTCAAAATCCATATCTTTAATTACCAACTCAACACCTAAATCTTTTGCGATTTCTTTTGCAATTGAGATATCAAAACCGACAATTTCATCCTTACCGTCTTTTTGTAAATGAAATTCATACGGCGGGTAATCAGCGGATGTACCTAAAACAATCTTGCCTTCCTCTTTAATAGAGGTGTATTTACTCTTTTTTTCACCGCCTCCGCAAGCAACCGGTATAAAGAAAAGAGCAAAAAGAGCGATTCCTTGAATAATTTTTTTCATAATTTTTCTCCATGTGTTTTGTTATAAAATAAGCATATGGAAATTATCTGCAGCATTATTCTTATAACAGTATAATAAGTGTTTTAAAATTAAAACGCTATCAGTATACAAAACAACTCTTTTTTATTCAATATCTATAAAAATGATTTGCAGTTACATGCATAAAAATTTTTGCATTGCTATTATGTGTAAACCTTGGGTAAAAAATAATTCGTTTAATAAAAGATTCGTGCATATAGTACAGCATTTTCTAATTAACTTCCTGTTATAAAAATCGGGGTATCAACAATAAGGAACTGCGGATTTAAGCATTCCTATGGTAAGTTTGCTCACCGTTGCGCCGTGTCGAACTCTTTTTTATAAAATTTTTTACGTTTTGTATAAAATTATATATATGGGCGCTGCAATTTAAACGTTGCAGAAAACCGGCTTGTTTTTAAGCATCGTTTTTATTTAGAAAGAGTAACGTGCTGCACGGTCGAAACTTCTTCAAGTTATTTTCGGCTCTTGCAAAAGTATCGGAATTATTTGATAATATCAACATGATGCTTATTTTTAAGCGCATACAAATAAAAATAAAATCTTTTAACATAATTTAGGAGCTTATATATATTTATGGAAAAAAACTATGCACTATTAATTGACGGAGACAATATTTCTCCGCGGTATCTTGAAGCGATTGTAAATGAAGTTTCAAAAGAAGGAGAGATCCAAATCAAGCGTATTTACGGTGACTGGACAACTGTTAATATGAATGGCTGGAAGAGTTTGCTTGCAAAAATACCGGTGCGACCTGTGCAGCAATTCCGCTATGGGGATAACGCAACCGACAACACAATAATAATGGAAGCAATTGAGCTTGCCAATAATAATAAAAATATTAATGCGATTTGTATTGTCTCAACCGATGCGGATTATTATAGTCTCGCGCTTAAACTGCGGGAATACGGATTATATGTGCTTGGAATCGGCAGAAGTAATGCAAAAGATATTTGGGTAAGTTCATGTAATGAGTTTAAGTATTTGGAAAATCTTGACGATGACGATAATGACGGGTCTGCGGAATCTTCGGAAGAAATAGATTCGTTGGAAAAACTTTTGCAGCATGCGTATAAAAACTCCCGCATGACGGAAGAAGGGTGGGTAAGCCTTTCGGATTTAGGGAAGTCAATTCGCAACAGCATGCCGGAATTTGATCCGCGTACGTATAATCACAGCACATTGCGGGAAATAGTTGAAGCTCTCTCTGACAATTTTGACATGAAATCGGATGAGCTTGTTCCGCCAAACTATTGGATTAAAGCAAAAACCGTCGCAGAGCCTGCAAAACGTTTAAACGGCGCTATAAAACGCTTTAAGGAAAAAGATCATTGGGGGGTCATTGAAAACAAAGAATATGGTTTGTTTCAGTTTTCGTATACCAATCTTTGCAAAGATTCTCGGCGAAATTCTTTGGCGGAAGGCACGCCGGTTACCTTTTCCGTGTTCAGAATGCCGAATCCTAAAGCGGAAACCCTAGAGAAGCGGAACGGAAGGGCTTCTAATGTTAAGGTTGTTAAACCGGAAAAACCGAACGTAAAAACATAAACGGTTTGTTTACGCGAGGAATCGGTGCTTTCTCACCGATTCCGGTCAACGCCTTACAACAACTTCAGCATCTCCAACACAATTAAAGCAGAAATTTTTGCAGCCTCTTTTGAAAATTCATCGTAAGCAATTTTTGCTGAAGCGTGTTTTCCCGCATTATCTGAAATGCAGCGTAAAATAATAAAGGGCACGTTATTCACCGCAGCTGTTTGTGCAATCGCCGCGCCTTCCATCTCTACACAAAGAGGTTCAAACTCTTTGATGATTTTTTCCCGCAATTTCGCATCCGCAACAAATATATCGCCTGAGGCAATACGACCTTCCACTGCTTGCTCGCAATTTTTCATTTCATCTGCATACTGCTCTTTGCAAAGCGCAAACGCTTTCATCGCAACATTCCGCAAGTTTTCATCTGCCCGCCAAAATGCAGAATCCATATTCGGTACCAAACCTCGCGGGCAGCCAAAGGCGGTCGCATCAACATCATGCTGTACCGTATCGGTTGAGATTACCATATCAAAGACTTCAATGTTATCCGCCGTTCCGCCTCCCGCTCCGGTGTTTATTAAGGCATCAACCTTGAATTCAGAAATTAAGATTTGTGTGCATAGCGCCGCATTCACCTTTCCTACACCGCCGCAAACCAACACTATTTCGTGATTGTGTAGTTTCCCCTCATAAAAAATTAAATTCGCTTTCTGTATGGAACTGCCTTGCAGCTGTTCCTGAATAAGAGCTACTTCCTGTTGAACAGCTCCGAAAATACCTATTCTCATATCCGCACCTCCGTCATGTAAGTATATACTTATTCCCCGATTTCCGCAACAAGCAATTTTGCCGATTTTGAGGATGTCTGCTCGAGCGGTATTTTTAATTATAGAAATCACTTCAACATATAAAACAAAAACATTTCGATGTAATGTAATAAGTCAATAATTGCACTCGGTAAAATTTAGGATAAAATATTCATTAAAAACTTAAGGGATGATATACAAGTCAGGACAAGAGCATGAAAAACTTATTTTTGTAATTTAGGCACTGATTCAATCCAATTTAGAATAGTTTGCAGCGGTTTTCGACATGATTGTTTTTAAAATTTATCGCAATGTAGAAAAATCTAAGTAAGATATTTACCAAATTTAGATTTTATGCGCTTTATTGCAATTTATGAGGCATTAGTATCGGAATAAATATATCCACACTTTAGAATATTCTTCATGCTCTTGTCGTGCTTTATCCCTCTTCCCTATTTCCGTGCTTAAAGATAGAATGCTTTATATGAGCATTTTACAAAAGCAAACAACTGCCGAACGCCGTGAGTTAATTTTACATAGTGCTCCGGTAAAAACTTTAATTATTCTTTCGCTTCCTACATTGATGACAAGTATGGTGCAAGCCCTTGTTCCGCTCACCGACAATCTTTTTATCAATAATTTAACCAATGTTATCACGGCAAGTGCGGTCAGTTTTTCTCAACCGATTATCTTAATGGTTACCGCCCTTTCGATGGGGCTTGGCGTTGCCGCAACCGCTATTATCGGACAATTAAACGGCAGAGGAGAAATAGAAACCGCCCGAAAAATTTCCACGCAAATATTTATCTTTTCCTGTGCCTTAGGGCTTGCTGCTGCGCCGGTGCTGCTTGTTTTAAGTAAAATTGTGGAAAAATCTTTAGTCAGCGATATTGCACACAGTGTTTTTTTGTACTTGTCTCTTTATAGCATTGTCCTTCCATTTGCCTTTCTTGAAGCTATATACAATGGAATAAAAAATGCAAACGGAAAACCGGAAGCACCTTTTATCCGTATGGTTATTTTGCTCATCTTAAAAATCATCGGAAACTTTATCTTCTTATACGAATTACGGCTTGATATAGTCGGTTGTGTGCTTGCCTCACTCTTGGCAAACGGTATTATTACCTTGTGGATGTTCTTTGAGCTGTTTTTTGCAAACGGCCCCGACACTCTTACGCTAAAAGGCTTTCACTTTGAATGGCATGTAATTAAACAACTGATAAAAGTAGGCTTTCCCGCAATGCTTAATTTTGCCTTTTTATATTTCGGGTTCTTTCTTATTAATAAAGAGGTTGAGCGATACGGCCCGGTGGTATTAAATGGGCAAAACATTGCCTCCGCAATTACTACGATTTGTTTTAACCTGCCTGCAGCGTTTAGCGCCGCCGTTACTACGATGGTAAGCATGTACATCGGAGCGGAAAACAAAAAAAAGGCTCAACGCTCCTGCCTGCTCGGCTGCATCGCAAGTGCCATTACCGCCGTTGCGCTTATTGCAATCATTGTGCCGCTTTCCCCACATCTAACAATTCTGTTTAGAAGAGAGCCCGATATTTTAGAGGTTGCAAACAATGCACTCCACATTTATACCTATTCGATTGTCGGCTTCGGTGTGTGCATGACTATTCAAGGAGCCTTCATCGGCTTGGGAAAAACAAAAATTCCTTTGGTGCTCGGCATACTTCGGATTTGGCTTTTGCGCTATGTATTTATTTTGTTCACGGTAAAAACACTTTCGTATTATGCGGTATTTTGGGGAAACCTTTTTTCAAATTACTGCGCCGCCCTTATTGCCATTATTCTTATTCTAAACACCAAATGGAAATCGGATATAAACTTAAATCCGGGAGAATCTTTAACGACAAGTCAATAATAAATTTTTAAAAGAGTCCGACACAACGCAACGGCGAAGTTTTGAAAATTTACTGTAACTTCGCCAACGAGTTTTAAAGCTTCAATTTTACGGTTTTGTGTTGATGCTTTAAAACATCGTTTGGAGTTTCGCAACGGTGAGTAAACTTACCATACTAATGTTTAAATCAAGGGCTTGGGGCAGCCCTTAGACCCCTGCTTTTTAGTTAATGCTACGCATGGAAAGTTTTTTTGCAACACTAAAGAAAGAACTTTTATATAGAATAGATACAACAAAGATGATGCGGGAACAAGTGAAAACGCTTGTATGGCAATACACCATGGTCTATTACAACCGGAAAAGAATCAGTACGGTTAATGAGGATGGCTTACCGCCGACATTGTATCGGCTGAAAGTCACAAAGAAAAAGAATGGAGTGGCTTGAACATACATTTAGGGGATAAAAATACTGAACTGATATTGACATTTCCAATGTGTATTGTGGAAGTTTTCACCGGCTGCTGCGCAGAGTTTTTCTCGCTTATGCTTCGCCACGATCCTGTCCCCTTACCCGCTGCATTAGGAGAAATGTAAATTTCAGAACGGGCACGGACGGCAGTGGTTCCAAACAGAAGCGACGTTTTAAAGCAAGCCTATTTGCAAAGCTTTAAAACTCGCAGATTAGATTTTGACATGGATGTCAAAATCTAATCCATTGTTTATGCGTAAGCTCCGCAATAAGGAAAAAAGCTTGTTGCTTAAATTTATACTATAGGGTATTATGGTAACAATTTTTTAAAAAGGAGTTTTCTATATGGAACATTTTGGAATTTGGGGGATTATTCCTCCCGTACTTACCATTATTTTAGCCTTGGTTACAAAAGATGTTATTATTTCTCTTTTTTTAGGTGTATTTTCCGGAGTTCTTATTGTTGCTGGAGGAAACCCGCTTGTCGCTTTGATTAATGCAACGGATTTATTAGCTGAATCTCTAAATGACGGCTGGAATATTCGAATCTTTTTATTTTGTGCGATGCTCGGCGGTTTGGTTGGCTTGCTTTCAAAAACGGGGGCAGCCGTTGCGCTGGGACATTGGACAGCAACAAAAATAAAGGGCAGAAAAAGCTCCCTGCTTACTGCGTGGTTTTTAGGTTTAATTGTTTTTATCGATGATTATTTCAATTCTTTGGCGGTCGGTACAATTATGCGTCCGATTACGGATAAGCAAAGAATTTCCCGCGCAAAACTTTCGTATATTCTCGATTCCACCGCTGCGCCCGTTTGTATTCTTGCACCGGTTTCAAGCTGGGTTGTTACCGTTATGTCGGTTGTGAAAGCTTCCGACGGATTTACTCATTTGGGCATTTCGGAATTTGAATTCTTTTTGCGCTCAATTCCGTATAATATCTACGCCATCTTAACCCTTTTGATGGTTGTGGTGCTTAGTGTAACCTATCGTGATTTCGGCCCGATGAAAGAAAGTGAGCGCCTGGCGATGGAGAAAAATATACTTTTTAATGAAGAGCTATACGGAGCAGCCGGCGGCGACGTTCCCGCAGAAACTAATCCTCGGGCAAAAGCGGTTGATATGATTTTACCCATTGTTGTACTGATTATCTCCGCTGTTTTCTTCTTTCCGTTTACAACATGGATGCGTGCGATTGACGGAGAAAAAATTTATTCTGTGTCGGAAGCAATGGCAAGCATGAGCTTGAGTACCGCCTTTGTTGAAACAGATGCATCGGTAGCCTTGTTCTATGCTTCTATTTTTACCGTTGTATTTACCTATATTTACTTTATCGCTCGAAGACTCTTAAATCTTCATACAGCTTCTGCTGCCCTTAAAGACGGTATCGCTTCGATGGTGCCCGCCTTGATTATTTTAACAATGGCATGGACAATCGGTACGGTTATTCGAGCAACCCCGGATGAGGGCGGATTAGGTTTGGCAAAATATCTTGCACAGATAGTAACTGAAGGGCATTTTCCATTCTGGTTATTACCGGCGGTGATGTTTATTGTTTCAGCATTAATTGGATTCTCTACAGGAAGCAGTTGGGGTACGTTTACCATTATGATACCGATTACCATACCGATTGCTATTGCTTTAGCTGAAATACATGGATTACAAATGTCTTCTCTTCTGAATGCAACCATGATAAGTGTTGCGGCTGTTTTAAGCGGAGCGGTATTTGGCGACCACGCTTCTCCCATTTCAGATACGACAATTTTGTCTTCAACAGGAGCAGGTTGTCCGCATCTTGAACACGTAACCACACAGTTACCCTATGCCACCTTTGTCAGCGCCTGTGCTTTTGTCGGCTTCCTTGTAGGGGGCATAACCCTTAATCCGCTTATCGGCTGGGTAGCTACGCTCATTGTGTTTACAATAGGAATGATCTTCTTGCCGAATATTTTGTCGGGAAAACTTAAGGTCAAAAAATGAACCTCAATACAAGCCCTTTTAAACCTCCCAGGTTTTGCTTAAATGGTGCTTGCGAAAAGACTTGAAAAACGATATACTCATATAAAAAGCAGACGAAAGTCTGCTTTTTATTATTGAGGATGGTAACATGAATACAAAATTTATTTTTATTACAGGCGGTGTTGTTTCTTCCTTGGGAAAAGGAATTACAGCAGCTTCGATCGGACTCTTGTTAAAAAGCCGCGGGCTTTCCGTTGTAAACCAAAAATGCGATCCCTATCTTAATATCGATCCCGGAACGATGAACCCGTATCAGCATGGGGAAGTTTTTGTTACCGAAGACGGAGGCGAAACCGACCTTGACCTTGGCCACTACGAACGCTTTACCGATGTTGCCGTCCGTAAATTTAACAGCACTACCGCAGGGAAAGTTTATCTTGCAATTTTGGATCGAGAACGAAACGGAGAATATGACGGCGGCACCGTACAAGTTGTCCCGCATGTAACCGATGAAATTCAATCACGGATCATGAGAGCGGCGGAGCAAACAAATCCCGATATTGTGATTACCGAAATCGGCGGTACCGTTGGCGATATTGAATCCTTGCCGTTTATCGAGGCAATCCGCCAAATCCGATATGCGGTCGGAAAAGACCGGTCGGTTTTTATTCACTTAGGACTTTTGCCTTATTTAAAAGAGTGCGGAGAAATTAAAACAAAACCGATGCAACACAGTGTAAAGGAATTGCTTGGCTTCGGTATTCAGCCGGATATTATTATGTGCCGCAGCGAGAAAAAGCTTACGCAATCGGTGCGCGAAAAGCTCAGTCTTTTTTGCAATGTTGATCAGGATGCGATTATCGAAAATCTTACCGCAAAATCAATTTACGAAGTTCCGCTCATGCTTGAAAAGGCGGGCTTGGGAAAAACAATTTGTAAACTTTTTCATATTGAGGATACCAAACCCGAACTTACCGACTGGGAAAAAATGTTGTATACCTTTTATCATCCCGAAAAAGAAATAACCGTTGCGCTTGTCGGAAAATACATTGAACTTCCCGATGCTTACTTAAGCGTGAGTGAAGCGCTGACTGCGGCGGGGATTTATCATAAAACAAATGTAAAACAAATTTGGATTGATGCGGAGAAAATAACATCGCGCGAAGAAGCGGAAAAACAACTTAAAGACGTTGCGGCAATTATTGTTCCGGGCGGCTTCGGAGATCGCGGCGTTGAAGGTATGGTCTTTACAGCCGAATACGCGCGCACAAAGAAAATTCCTTATTTCGGGATTTGCCTCGGTATGCAGGTTGCGGTTATTGAATTTGCACGGCATGTGCTGCACTTGGAAAATGCGTCTTCAACCGAATTTCAAAAACACTGCGAACATCCGGTTATTGATTTAATGCCCGACCAGCAGGGAGTAAACCTTGGCGGCACTTTGCGGCTTGGACTTTGCACTTGTTCAATTAACCAGAATACGCTTACCGAACAAATTTACAAACAGCATGAAATACGCGAGCGCCACCGCCACCGCTATGAATTCAATAATATCTATCGCACACAATTTGAAGAATCCGAAATGACCCTTGCGGGAATTAACCCCGAGCGGAACTTAGTGGAAATTATTGAACTGAAAAATCATCCGTGGTATGTCGCCGTGCAGTTCCACCCTGAGTTTGCATCCCGCCCGAACCGCCCGCATCCGCTTTTCCGTGAATTTATCGGTGCAGCAATTAAGCAGGCGGGTGTGTAAAAATAGTCAGGCAGCCTTTATTGCTGCCGACTGTTTCAAAGCTTCAAACTTTTATTTTGAATGTTCGCGAAGTTTTCGGGATGATGTAAAAGCTCGACAAGCTCGTTCTGAGGAATACACGTGCCCGAACGTTCAAGCATTATAATAGTCACATGCGGATAATTTTTATATACGATAAGGTCGACTCTTTCGGTTTTTCCATTGTCTCCCTGAAGCGTTAGTATATAATGATACTGTACTTTTAAATGAGTAAGAGTAGCCGCGCTAGTATAACGTTTTTTGTCTGTTATTTCAAAGAGTTTATTCTCATCATAGTCATAGACAGCAATTTTTGCTGCCACATTTTCAGCAACGCCCGCCGCAAGTGCAAACAGCGCAAAAAATAACACAAGAAAAAGTTTTTTAGTTTTCATGCACTCCCTCCAAGGAGTGTGCGATTTTGAGCGGATGCGAAAGGCATGCGGAGGGCTGCGAAGCACTTTTTCAAAAGTGCGAAGCAGGATCGTTTTTGCGCGCTCAAAATAGCGCAAAAACAGCCGCAGCGAAGCCCGCAGCTCGCCGACCCGAAGTAAGGCGGGAGCTCCGAACGGAGGGGTTCGCCCAGAATCGGGGATTACGCATGAACAAGGGACTGCCGCCCCTTGAACCTCGCTTTTGAGTGGCTGCGCACCACAAAGTTCGAGGTCTTGTAAAATTTATTCGCTTATGCTTCGCATGCAGGGCGTTACGGCACCCCTGCACCCCGCCGCTAGAGGGAAGAAGGGACACTTGTTCAGAGCAAGTTTCCCTTCTTCCCTTTAGGACTCCCATCATCCTTTCAACACTGCTTAGGGCTCTGCCCTAAGAACCCGTGTTGTAACCAATGAAATCAGTATTTACAAAAAGCGAGCTACTTCCAGTAATGATTTACAAGCAAAAAGGATAGTGCATCTGCTTTTCATTATACAATTTAATTACAGGCAATGCTTGTATCCAATAAAGATTTTAGATTCGCCCTGAATCGGGAAAATGATATCAGATTGAAAATAAAGCGTCAAGTTCTTCGTCACTCATTTTTGCAATCCATGTTTCGCCGGTGCCGAGTGTTTTGTCGGAGACGGCACGTTTGCGCTGAATCATTTCATCGATTTTTTCTTCAAAGGTGCCGGCGCAAATAAAGCGGTGAACAAAGACGTGTTTTTGTTGTCCGATTCTAAATGCGCGGTCGGTTGCCTGATCTTCAACGGCGGGATTGTACCAAAGGTCAAAATGAATAACGCGGCTTGCGGCGGTGAGATTGAGTCCGGTGCCGCCCGCCTTAAGCGAAATTAAAAAGATGCGTTTGTCTGGCTCGGTTTGAAAGGCGGTTACGTTTTGTTGCCGTTTGCGAGCCGGCATTTGTCCGTGCAGTAAAAGGCAGTCTTCATCGAGCTCCGCTTTGATAATTTCTTTGAGCAAAAAAAGTGTTTCGGTGTATTGACTGAAAATCAAAGTTTTTTCTCCGGCGGTCAGGATTTCTTTAAGCAAGATGATAAGGCTGAGCATTTTGCCCGAAAGGTTTATGTCGGGCGGGCTGATTTTATCGTAGGTTCTCGGGTGATTGCACACCTGTTTCAGTGCGGTCAAAAGCTTAACGATAAATGCGCTGCGCTGAATGCTGTCCTTTGCATTCAGCGCGGTTTTCAGCTGTTGTCGAATAAGGCTTTCATATATTGCAACTTGCTGCGGCGTGAGCGTGCAATACTGCGGACTGATAATTTTTTCGGGCAAGTCGGAGATAACTTTTGGATCGGTTTTAAGACGGCGCAATAAAAACGGTGACGTAATTTTTTTTAAGTTTTCGGCAGTGTCGATGTCGTTATGCAGCTCAATCGGAATGCGCCACTTTTTTTTAAATGCCTCCGCCGAGCCGAGGTACCCCGGTAATAAAAAGTCAAAGATGGAGCGCATATCTTCCAAACTGTTTTCAATGGGTGTACCGGTCAAGGCGATTTTTGCTTTTGCATTCAAACTGCGTAATGCTTTTGCATTTTTTGTGTTTGCATTTTTTATCGCCTGTGCCTCATCAATAATAAGACAATCAAATGTTTTATCGGTAATTTTTTTTGAATCGCGCTGCAGCGTTTGATACGTAGTGATATGAATATCCGTGCCGGCTGTAAAGCTGCGGTCTTTACCGTGCAGGATTTTAACCGACAACTGCGGCGCAAATTTTTTTATCTCATGCTGCCAGTTTGTCAATAAACTTGCCGGCGCCACGATGAGGATCCCTTCGGGCAAACCGCTTTCTTCTTTCAGTTTTGCACAAAGGCAAATAACTTGCAGGGTTTTTCCCAGTCCCATGTCATCGCCAAGTAAACAGCCGAATCCGTTTTGCAAATTGGAGTACAGCCAGCGGTATCCTTTTAACTGATACGGACGAAGCGTTGCCTGTATTCCCTCGGGAAGCAGAATATCGGTTTCTTTTTTAAGTTCATTAAAAAAAGGAATCTCATCGGAAAAAATACTTTCGCCGGTAAACGTTCCCTGCAAAACTTCGCTTAACGAAGGTTTTTCTTTTTTAATAGAGCTGAGCATCAGCGCAACCTGCTCCGGATCAATTAGCACAAATCTGTCTTTAAATTTTACAAGGCTTGAACTCTGCTTCATCAGCGCAAGAAAATCCGGAATGCTGATTACCGTATCGCCCAGCATAATTGCTCGGTCGTATTGAATAACCGCCTCAATGCCAAGGTAAGACTGCACGGGACCGGCGCCTTTTATTTTTTCTACCTTAATAACGGGACGAGGCACCAGCGCTTTTTGCAATTCTTTCGGAAGGACAACCTCAACGCCGAAGCGGGTTAAAAGCTTTGCCGCATTTTTTAAAAAACTTGCGGTTTCATCTTTGGTAAGCACAACGGATTTTTTTCTTGCCAGCTCCGCAAGCTGCGGCAGATACGCGCTCAGCATTGCGGGGAAATGAAAAATCTCATCGGGATTTTCCGCTATTGCATAGGCCTTGTATAAATCCACATACCGCGGTACTTTTTTCCCTTTCAGTAAAACAAGGGCTTGCAGTGTGAAGTTTTCATCTTTGCTGTTTTCGCGCAACACAAGCCGGTAACTTAAATCGGGGTTTGCATAATGCAATACCGAAAGCCAATTTTCGATAACCGTACCGAGATTCCGTAAGCCCGGTTTTTGAATATTGATTTCAGCCCCCGAGAAAAAAAGCTCAACAATATTTGTATCTATTGTAAAATATGAGCGTGGTGTATAACGTAGGCGCTGCACATACTCGGTTAAAAATACGGTAAGGATAATTTCCGCACTGTATGCCTTTCCCCAAACCTTTACCGGCGCAAAAAAATCTTCGGTTATAATTGAAGCAAAGCCGGCAACCGCTTTTTGTATTTCACTTGATGCGGTAAGCGCTTTCCAAAAAAGACTAATGCGTTTGTT
Organism: Treponema phagedenis; assembly: GCF_008153345.1. Lineage (NCBI taxonomy): Bacteria > Pseudomonadati > Spirochaetota > Spirochaetia > Treponematales > Treponemataceae > Treponema > Treponema phagedenis. The sequence goes on from NZ_CP042818.1 coordinate 363,352, forward strand.
TTCCTGTAAGAGTGCGGGCGCAAAGGCGGAATCATTGATGATCTTTTTTGCCAACTTAAAAAAGAGCATAAGTTCTTTTACGCTTTGCGGAGAATCGGCGGCAGGCTGAACATTCGCAAAAAATAAACTTGCATCATATAAGGTAAACGTGTGTGCGGTTTTTCCTGAAAGGATAACATTCACCGTTAAAAATTTCTTAGTCTTTAACGGAAAATCTTCCGCCGTTTGTATAAGTTCCTTATCGTTAATACGAACCTGCGCATAGGATATTCTTCGAAGAGTGTTTTCATTTTCGCTGCCGCCGAAAAGCGCGGTGTTTTGCAAATAAAAATCCCGTTGCAGCGTTTTAATACTGGTATGATAAAAATCCGTAAAAGCCGCAATAAGATTCCCCGAATAAAAACTTGTCTCTTTTGGCAACATCGAAGTAATAAGCGTAAGATATGATTCCCCCGAAGAAAATAAATTCTGCTCATTGCTTAACAATTCATCGAGTGTTTTTATTTGCCCTTCTTGCGCAGTTAAATCGGTTTGATCATCAGCGGAACCGTCATGAACTTGCAGCTGCTCAGGCTTGCGCAGCGACAGCGGCACCGGATGTTTACTGCGCACTTCCTGTCCGGATGCAAATGCCGACTCCTTTTGCACTGCACGGGACTTTTCCGCCGGCGTATCATTTTCAGAATCTTCCGCATCCGGCGCTTCACCGTATGCAGAGTCCGCTATTTCTATTTTTGATAAATCAACACCCGCAAGCTGAAAAAGAAGCCGCGGGTCGTGGTCGATCTCTTTTGCAAGAATATATAAAACAGCCGCCATATGTTTACACGGATCTCCCGAATCCGGACATGTACAGTCTCGTTCAATGTATCGCCAATACGAAGGAATAAGCCTGATGTTTTTGTCCTTTATTTGCTTTAAAAGATTAGGGCTCATCGTGCCGGCACGCAGTGACACCAAATCGATGGGATTTTTTTTAAACACCACTTCAAGCTTTTTAAAATTGGTGCCGGACAGGGCGGGAAATTTAATACTGATATAATACCACGGTTCATACCGCCCCTCAACGCGGGCACCGACCGAGTTTTCTTTTATGTTCAGCGAATCAACTTTGCCCGTATTCGCATACGTCTTTCCCCGCGTAATTCTGCCCGTGCCGTTATAAGCCTCAAGCATCTCCAAAAACCAAGCCCCCCACGGCGTAACACCGTACTCTTTTTTTGCCATAGTACCCGTATGATACCATAGTTTATAAAAAAAACTACCCCGTGAGTTTAAAAACTTTTGTGATTATAAAAATGAGCGTACTCCGGTGCAGCGGGTAAGGGGACAGGATCGCGGCGAAGCATAAGCGAAAAAGGCTCTGCGCAGCAGCCGGTGAAAACTTCCACAATACACATTCACTATTGCGTGCCAACCACCACTGAAAACCTCCTTACTCGACGGCGAATACTACAAAGCACTCGTTTTCAGGACGGGTTCTTAGGGCAGAGCCCTAAGCAGCGTTGAAAGGGAGATGGAGGTCTTAGGAGGAAGAGGGAAAACTTGCTCTGAACAATGGGTTAGTTTTTGCCGTCCGTGGCAAAAACTAACCCGCGAGTTTTAAAGCTTTGCAATCTGTCCTGCTTTAAAACATCGCTGCTGCCTGGAACCACGGGCGTCCGTGCCCGTTCTGAAATTTACATCTCTCTGGTGCAGGGGTTAAGGGGACGCAGCGCCCCTTAATGCGAAGCATAAAACGGCAGGTCTAAGGGCTGCCCAAGCCCTTAATGCGAAGCATAAAGTTGCCCCTTGCACCTAAAAAGATTCCGTACTAGATTGGACTATATGCGAAGAAACTCTAAAAAAAATCGTATATCAAGATTTCTCTATCGGCATGAGTGTGCTCTTTATGAATTGCGCAAGTTTCTTCTATTATACCCCCCCCCCAATAAAATTGTACTGACAAGTTTAGATATAATTTTAAAAAACCGAATTACAGTCTATACAATATACTTTTTATTTTTGAATCCAACACCTTGCCTATGCATGCGCTTTTTCGTTTTGCATTTGCAAGGTTTTTTTGTTTTACCGCAGATGCGCTATACCGGTCTGCTAAAACACTTTGGATATCTTTGTCGTGGTGTACGCATCGGCAAAGAGTTTTTACCATACAAAAAGCAACCGCTTTTTGTAACCACATTATTTGCAATATAAGGAAATTGCAAGAAGGAGCGCATGATGAAAAACTCATCAATCGTAAAAAAAGGACTTATGCAGATACACAAGTCCTTATTGGTTGCCGTATTGGCAGTTGCGGCATTGGGTATTCTCGGAGGGCTTACCGCTTGTCACGAACAGCCGATTACTCCCTCCGGCGGAAGCAGTGGTTTGACGCCATCTACGCCGTCTAAAATTACCGTAACGGTACAAGGCGATGCGAATGTTAAAGACGTTCCGTTTACACTGACGGCAACGGGTAAAAAGTGGGCTGACATAAAAACGGATGCCAAAGCTAAAATAACGTTTAACGAAGGCTACGAGCTTGCCGAATGGAAGCTGGGCAATGCAAGCGGAAGTAAAATAGAAGACAGTCATGTATTTAACGAAAATACCACAGTCTTCGCCGTTTCAAAGGAAAAAGGCCACAGCGCGCCGAGCGAAGTAGAAAGATTTACGGCAACTGAGGGAGACAGCAACGTTCAACTGAGCTGGACAAATCCGAGTGATGCAGACCTCAAAGAGGTGGTAATCAGTGCGAGCCCCGCAGCAGGCAGTCTTGCAACTGCACAAACCATCGCTGCGGAAAAAGGTAAGCCCGGCAGCTATGAGGTTACCGGTTTAACTAACGGCACCGAATATATCTTCACGGTAAAAACAAAGGATAAGGCGGGGAACATAAGTTCCGGCGTAATCGCGAAAACAACGCCTGCACCGATACTGTTAAACAATTTCATTACCGACGGCAACGGTAAAATTACCGGTTACAACGGAGAGCCGCCTGCAATACTGGAAATACCCGAAAAAATAGACGGAAAACCGGTTGTAGGTATTAGCAAGGACGCATTTACAGAAAAAACAAGCATACAAAAAGTTATCTTCCCCAAAAGCCTTAAAACAATTGAAACCGGAACATGGAACTCCAATTCCAAAAAATTCGAAGGAGCCTTTTCGGATTGTACCAACCTTACCGAACTTAACTTTTCCAAATGTACTGAACTTACCTCCATCGGGGATTTTGCTTTTTCCGGCTGCAGCGGTATAGAAACACTTACGCTGCCTGATTCGCTTACCTCCATCGGGAGTAAGGCTTTTTCCGCCTGCAGCGGTATAACAGCAGTTAAATTTCCTGCAAATCTTAAAACCATCGGGGGGTACGCTTTTTACGGCTGCACGCAGGCAATTATCACATTACCTACAAGCATTACAAGCATAGGGGGGCATGCTTTTGGAGTCCTAGACGGAAATCCTAGTGAAACTCGCTGCAAAGAAGTGCAGGTGCCGAAAAATGCTAAAGTGCCGGGCTCCAATCCGGAAATAACAATAAAGGAGCTGGTAAAAAAGGTGTATGAAGCAGATGCCGATCACAAAATTGTTGAATACGACATCCCTACACCATAAACTTCTATCCATTCCCTTTAGTCCCGTCCCGCCTTTTGTAAGGCGGAACTCTGGACGGAAGGGAAAGGATGATTGAAATAAAGCCCTCCGAAAAAGGGGGCTTTGTAAACAACACTGCTCCGGCACTGCCGGGGCAACTATCAAAAAAGATATCCTTACCGTAATCGCCTAACCATGTGCCCTTCACACCCATAAGATTATTGCTATTGGCAGGAAAACAATAAAAAATATTAAAGCGTATAAACCGTATTATAAAGGATATACAGCGTAACCATTATTCAGGTATTGGCAAATCCGAAGCTTTAAAAGGGAATTTAAACGGATTTTGGAGCCGCCGCATTGATGAAAAACACAGAATTGTTTATAGAGAAAAAGACGGATCCATAATCATTGCCTCATGTAAGGGACATTATGAAGACTCCTAAAAACTTTGAGTTAGCAACAATAATTGCAAACTAAACTCATTAAAGCAAAAGATTTCGGTACTATCTAAAATGATTTCGGTACGTAAAAAAAGAGCCCCCTGCCGTAACCGCAGAGGGCTCTTTTTTTCTTATCATAGAAATATTTTTATTTAAACGGCATCACCCTTTAATGCCAAATATCCCCTGCAAGTCCCCTTAATGCGAAGCATAAGCCAAAAAAGCTCTGCCCAAGCAGCCCCTGCCATCAGGCGGGTTAAGGGCTGCCGAAGCCCTTAATGCGAAGCATAAACCGGCGGGGTCTAAGGACTGCCCCAAACCCTTGATTCAAACATTAGTATGGTAAGTTTACTCACCGTTGGCGAAGTTACAGTAAATTTTCAAAACTTCGCCCTATGGTAAATTGCCCACCGTTGCGCCGTGTCGAGCTCTTTTTTATATAATTCGGGATTTGAATGGCGGTATGTTCCTGCTCGTTTTAATTACTCGGGAGAGGGTTTTGCGGAGCCCGCTTTTTCATCGGCTTCGATTGTTTGATTTTGTTTGGTGAATACGCGTAAGAAATTTACTTTTTTATAAAAATATAAAAAGCAAAATCCTGCCGCGGCAAGGGCTATGATGAAAAGCAGCAATGCTATTTTTCGGCCGGTTTTTTTGTCTGCGAACGGGTCAATCGGAGCCAAGGTTTTATTTTTTGGTAACTCCGCAAGGGCAGTAAGGCTTGCTCCGAAAGGAATGTTTATTCTGGTTTGAGCATTGATAGCCCATCCGTTTGCCTCTAGGATTGATCCGATGCTTCGTTTTCGTAATTTAAGGGCGGCTAAGATCATGGAGGGGCCGGAAATACAAAGCAGTATGCCAAGAAGTCCGAGCGGTATCCAATAGCCTAAGCCAAATAGGACTTGTAGGATTCCGCTCACCAAGGCGGAAACGCCTCCTACCGCGGTACCGATTAATGCAATGGTGCCAAGATCAAGTTTTTTAGGTACAAGCGGGACGTCTTTGTTTTCTTGTTTATCCGCTGTTACCACTTTTTCGGCAGTGAGCGAAAGCTTGCCTGCAGTTTTTTCTTCGGCATCGGCTGCGCGTTTTGCGATTTGTGTTTCTATCATTGTGATGAGTTTTTTGTATGGCATAAAGAACGCTTGCCGCACACTGATGGGGTTGACGGTTATCTTCGTGATAGTCGCATTCCAGTCTTTTCCGTCCCGGTCATAAAAAATTCCGTTTCTGCCGACGACTATGCTATCACTGTCTCCGTTTGTAAATAAGGCGATAATTTTTTTTGTATGCCCTCCCTGTCGACTTAGGTCGCAGTATACTAAAAAAGCGCCCGATAGCGCATCCAAAGAAGCGTGTCGTGCATCTCCGTTTAGTTCAAAGCAGAGGTGTGCGGAACGAGAGTCAAAATATAAGGTTCCCGCTTGAAAAACCGATCCTTTTCCTTCATAAAAATTGGTGAAGCTGATGTAGTTGTTCAGCAGTGTATAAAGATAGCATCGAAACAGTACGAGTTTTTCCAAGTCGTTCAGGTTTGCCCGTTCCGTTTCGGTTATCAGTTCATTTTGAATAAAGGTTTGTATGATGTCCGCATGTGCTCCGGAAAGCAATTCGGTTAAATACTGATAGCTTAAACAAGAAACATCGGAAGCGGGTTTTGCCGCAATCCATTCCCGATAAGGGCTGAGTTTGGATGCAATTGTGTTGAACTCTTCTTCGGTTAGAAATTCTTTGTCGCCTAAAAGCGGTTTTACGGCGTCAGAGTAGAAGGTGCGCATTTTGTTTTTCCATACGGGATTTATTCCCCGTTGTAAGGGTAGCTCTCTTGTTGAAGAAAGAGCGGCAATCGGCAATATGCTGATATCCTCATTGGTGTCGGTGAGTTCTTTGGTTGCGAGCGATTGCAGATTTTCCGCATTTGCGATGAGCACCGAAGAAAGTCCCGGCTGGTATTCAGATAGTTTAGAGCGCAGGTAGTAATCTTGTATTTTATTTTTTACCGCATCAAAAGCGGCAAGAGCTTTTTCGGTTTCTGCAAGTTCTAAAGGTAGTAGAGTGTTTTCAAAAAGAGATGTATGCCATGCAACAAAATCATTTACCTGTGCAAAAAAACTGTCAATAACATTTTGTTTTATGGTTTCGTTGTCTGTAGTGTTTGCGGCAAAGGAAAGAATAAGTTTTCTAAGAAGTTTTGCAAGTTTTTGCTCATCGGGTTCATCGGCGGATACCTCCGTTTTTTTGCTTAGAATATTTTCATCAAAAATTTTTTTTTGAGTGTAGATGTCCTCAAGAGTGATTTCGGTTGCCGATCTTTTGTTAATCTGCTGTAAAAGCCAGTGCGCGCTTAACGAAAGTTTTTCGTTTTTGATAGCATCAAGCGGAACCGCGTCTCCTTCCTCAGTTAAAAGTCCGGGATCTTTTAATTGTGCACAAATCCAATCAATTGCTTCAAGAATTTCAAGGGGGCGAATAAACCCGTCTTTATCACTATCCAGCAATTCCGCTGTTTTTTCATTAAAGAATATACCTTTTATCGGCATCGCCAATACAGTCCATAATTTTTGGTCAAGCTCCCGAAGGTTTGCAATGTCATCACCTTCTGTAAGCATAACCTGCGTAACGCCGCCAAAACGTGCAAACTTCCACTTATGCGATAACGCATCTTTCTTTCTCATAAATAAATACTCCTCGAACAAATACTGCACAAGTGAAAATAAAAAGTCAAGTAACAGTGGATTAGATTTTGACATCCATGTCAAAATCTAATCTGCGAGTTTTAAAGCTTTGCAATCTGTCCTGCTTTAAAACGTCGCTGCTGCGTGGAACCACGAGCGTCCGTGCCCGTTCTGAAATTTACATTTCTCCGGTGCAGCGGGTAAGGGGACAGTACAGATCGCGGTGAAGCATAACCGAAAAACGCCCTGCGCAGCAACACCTGCAATCCGGGGTCTAAGGGGCAGCGCCCCTTAATGCGAAGCATAAAACGGCCGGTCTAAGGGCTGCCCAAGCCCTTAATGCAAAGCATAAGCGGGGTTCAAGGGGCAGTAGTCCCTTGTTCATGCGTAAGCTCTATATCAAGAAGAACAAATCTTGTAAAAACTTCTAAGGTATAGTATAGTGTCTATATGCAGGAAATGAAAAAGATAGTTGTGGATTCCGCTAAAATCGACAAGGCAATAGGGCTCGGTATTCCGATTGCGATTACAACGGATACGCTTCCGAAAGAGATAGAAGCGTATATAAGCGAAGTTATTACCGTTTTTCTAAGTAAAATATATCAATCACAAATAAAAGAATATGTTATCTATATATTAAAAGAACTTACCACAAATGCAAAAAAAGCAAATACTAAAAGAGTGTACTTTAAAGAAAAGGATCTTAATATTTTTTCTCCTGAAGATTATGAGATCGGGATGCAAACCTTTAAAAAGGATACGCTTGAAAATATAGATTATTATTTAGATCTTCAAAAAGACTCAGGGCTTTATATTAAGGTTTCCATTCAATTAAAAAATAATTCAATTATTATTGATGTGGCGAATAATGCCGCAATGGCGCCTGCGGAATTTAAAAGAGTTTTTGATAAGAAGGTGAAGGCGCGACAATATACCGATATCGATGAAGCTTTTATGCAGGTTATTGATGATACGGAAGGTGCGGGGCTTGGGCTTATCATCATGATTTTAATGTTAAAAAAAATGGGCTTGAGCGAAGATTCCTATGATCTTATTACGCAAAAAGATATGACTATTTCCCGGGTCATTATTCCGCGCGATATAGAAATTCAGCAACAAGTAAAGAAATTGACAAAAACAATTGTCAATTTTATTGATGAAGTTCCACAGTTTCCAAGCAAGCTTATGGAAATTCAACGGGCGATAAATAATCCCGATGTAACAATGTCTGAGATTGCCGATCTTATCAGCGGTGATGTTGCTTTGACAACGGATTTATTAAAGCAGGTGAACTCTGCTGCTTTCGGATTAAATAAAGAATGTATGAATATCGCTGAAGCGGTTAAATTGTTGGGTTTGCGGGGTATTCAGAATTTATTGTACTCTATCGGAGTTATTCAAACGCTTCATACCGCAACAGATGAACAGAAAGAACTCTGGGATCATGCGTATCAAACCGCCTTTTTCTCGTATAATTTGTCAAAGTTGACCGGAAAAAGGTCTCTTATGGAAGATGCGTATGTATGCGGACTCTTACATGATTTAGGAAAAATTGTATTCAGCTCTATATATCCGGACACTCTTGTAAAGTTGGATAATTTTAAAGCACAAAAAAATATTCCGGATGTGGCTTTCGATATTGTTATGTCAGGTATGGAGCATTCAGAAATCGGGGCTGCCCTTGCGCAAAAATGGAATTTACCGTTACCGATTATTAATACAATTAGATATCATCATAATGTTGAGGCAAGTCCTCCGGAGTATACTACGCTGGTAGCAACTGTAGCCTTGGCAGATATGATGGCGTATTTTTTACAAGACAGCATCAGCTTAGAGCAAATTCCTAAGAATATTTTATCAATATGTAAGATAACCTCGATAGACGATTTTGTAAAACTTGCTGAAATGTTTAATAGACGGTTTCATAAAGAAAAAGAAGCTTAAATAAAAAGAGTTTATATCTTTTAAATTTTCAGTATATAAGTTCCGGCTTAATTGTTTGAATTTCATCAGCATTTTTGTAATTATGTACCGTTATCTCATTTTTAAAAAGCGGGAATTTTTCTCAGATTGTTTCATAAGGCAATAATTTCACTATATTAAAGAAGAGTGAAATTATCACAGATTAAAAACTTACGATTTTTTATAATCTTGACCTTCTGCTTTCTTTGTGATAGTTTAGTAGAAAATTTATTTAAACATAAGGATCGTATATATGAATTTTATTCCTTTATTACAAGCGGCTCAGGGCGGCTCATGGATTATGATGGTTTCTCTCGGGGCTGTTATTGCTATTTTTTATTTTTTTGTTATCGGCCCGCAAAAGAAAGAGCAGAAAAAAACTCAGGAAATGATTAATGCGCTTCAAAAAGGCGATAAGGTTATTACAATCGGGGGTATACACGGCGTTGTTTCATCTGCAAAAGATAAAACGGTAATTATCAAGGTTGATGATAATTGTAAGCTTGAAGTGAACCGTACGGCTATCGGTACTGTGATAGCTGATGAGAAAAGATTAAAAGAAATGAAGGATGCTGAACAGGCGGCTCCTAAATTCAGTTTGTTCGGAAAGAAAAAAGCGGAACCCAAAGCGGAGGAACCTAAAGAAGAACCAAAATGTCCCGACTTTAGATAGGAGTTAATAATGAAGAAGAGAACAAGATTCATTATTATTCTGGCAATTTTAGGCTTGTGTTTTGTATTTTTGCATCCTACCTTAAAGTGGTATTTTTGGACGGATAAGGCGGAAAAAGCACTCGCACTTGGTTCCAGAGAAAAGATTAAAGATTATGCGGTGAATATGGCCGCAAAAGATGTAAAAGATTTAATTGCATTGGCAAAACAAGGTTCCGAAGATGACTTGTCTGCGCGCTATGCGCCGCTCATAAAAGAAGCGAAGAAAAATCTGAAATTACTTGGGAAAAAGTCCCCTTCCAAGTGGACTGCGGTTGCGATTGTTTCAGCTTTTCCGGTTAAGTCTGAGAAAGATTTGCCGCCTCTTATTGAACCTATTATCGAAAAATACTATCGAGACAGAATCCTTGCGATTAAAGAAAATCAGGCAAATGCGGTAAAACTCGGTTTGGATTTATCGGGCGGTATGAGTATTATCATCAAAGCGGATCTTACTGCCGTCACAAAAGGTTTGAGTATTGCGGAAGTAGGGCAGGCAAAAAAAGATGCAATGAAACTTGCAATAGATACGATATCCGGTCGTATTGATAAATTCGGGTTGTCCGAGCCTGTTATTCGTCAACAGGGAGAAGACAGAATTTATGTTGAGATTCCGGGCGCGGCGGATACTGATCGTATCAACTCAATTATCATGGGACGGGGCTTGCTTGCTTTTCATATTGTCGATGATGAGGCAACTCAGAAATTCTTTGATTATTATACCGCGAATCCCGGTAGCACGTTTGATGCGGATTATAACCTTCTTGATCCTTCTATTATTCCGGAGAATACGGAAGTGCTTGGAGTGTATCATAAAGATGCGTACGGACTTGATACTCGAGACGGTTTTTTGGCGATTAAAAAAGAGCCTGCACTTGCGGGAAAGCATATTAAAAATGTTACGGTCGGAGCAGGCCGAACAAATGAGCCGTTAGTGCTTTTTGAACTGGATACCGAAGGCGGGAATATTTTTTCAGATGTGACTACAAAAAATGTAGGAAAACGGCTCGCCATTGTTTCAGACCAAAAAATAAAATCAGCACCGAATATAAAAGAGCCGATAACTGGCGGAAGCGGGAGCATTAGCGGGTTTAACGCGGATGAAGCAAACAACTTAAAAACAGTATTGCGTACCGCTTGGCTGAATGTGCCTTTGCAGCTTGAAAACCAGCAGGTGATCGGTGCAAATATGGGCGAAGAAGGTATTAATCAGGGAAAGCGGGCTTTAACATGGGGCTTGGTTGCCGTTTTGGCATTTATGCTTTTATGGTATCTTGAGGCGGGGATTAATGCTTGTATTGTGCAAGTGTTGGACCTGTATATCATGTTTAGTGTTCTTTCCGCATTCAATCTTACTTTGACTTTGCCAAGTATTGCCGGTATGATTTTGACTATCGGTATGGCGGTAGATGCGAATGTTATTATTTTTGAAAGAATTAAAGAAGAGCTTGCAATCGGTAAAAGCAGAGAAGCTTCTATTGCTGCTGGCTTTAATCATGCTTTCTGGGCAATTATGGACTCTAACATCACGACCTTTATTGCAGCTCTTTTCCTTTCAGTATTAGGTACAGGACCGATTAAGGGTTTTGCATATAGTTTGGCAATCGGTGTTGTGTCTTCTGTTTTTACGGCGCTGTTTGTTTCCCGCTTGATTTTTGACTTCGGCACGGAAATTCTGCATAAACAAAAAATTCGTATCAGTTGGAGGCAACTAGCATAATGAAAAAGGTAATACAATTCAGCAAACTTTTTCTTCCTCTTGTTATTTTTAGTGTTGTCGTTATTCTTTCGGGTATTATACGATGGGCAACAGCGGGGATTAATTTCGGTATTGACTTTCAGGCAGGTTTTATTGAAAAAGTAAAAATAGCGCCGCCGGCTCTTTCTATCATCTATAACGGAGCGAAAACAATGACTTTCTCGCAAGACGCAAAACAGATTGACATTGTTTCCACTTCCGTAGACTCTGAGAATAAAACACATCGTTTTCCCTATACAGAGTATACTACCGTTAAAGCTTTTGCAGATGCGGTAAATAAGATTGAAGGTTTTTCAGTTGAGTTGAAGGCTCCGGCTGATACACCATTGCAGGAAGTTTTTGCGGACTCACAAGCTTCTCGGCTATCGCCGGCTGCTGTTCTATTGCATTACGTGCCTTCGGGAATGGCTGTTAAGGATGCCGATGAAATCAGACACGCTTTGGCATCGGTGCCGTCTGCTTCGGTGCAGCAAGTTGGACTTCCGACAGATCACACCTTTCAAATACGTTTAGCCGATGACGGCACGCATGAGAATGCGGGAGAAGAGTTGCGGCAAATGATAAACTCCGCTCTTGGGAAAGCCTATGGCGAGGATAATATTGCGGTATTAAGCACGGATTTTGTCGGCTCGAGATTTTCAAATTCTCTTGCGCGTCAAGCGTTTTTATTGGTTATGGGAGCCCTCGTGCTGATCTTTTTGTATGCGGCAATACGTTTCCAATGGAGATTCGCTTTTGGTGCAATTCTTGCGTTAATACATGATGCGCTTATTATGATTACCTTTATTGTATGGACGCAAATGGAATTTAATTCTACAACTATTGCGGCAATTCTTACTATCATCGGGTACTCAATTAACGATACGGTTGTTGTGTTTGATAGAATTAGAGAGAATATTCGAATCAATCCTAAAATTACTACGGTGGATATTTTAAACCTTTCGCAAACAGAGGTTTTATCTCGTACTATTGTTACAACCATTACCACTATGCTTGCAGTGTTGATGCTGTATATTTTCACTTCGGGGAGTATGAGAGATTTTTCTGCAGCTTTGTTGGTAGGTATGCTTAGCGGTGTATATTCAACTGTTTTTATTACAAGTGCGTTTATAGCTTTTACCGGCAAAAATCAGCGTGGTGAAGAGATTTTAAAAACACAGAAAAGTTCAGGTGCGTCCGGAACTGTCATATAAGAAGCGCCCGCAAGTCTTTATAAAAGAAATTGCAGGCTAGTTGATCAGCAAACGGTGCTTAGCATTGTTTGCTGATTTTTTTTATTTAAAAATATTTTTTGTTCGACTGTTTAATCCTTTTCTTTTTTAATTGCTTTTACCGTCTTTTGTCTTTTTTGAGTGGCTGCCGCTGAAGAATCTCTTTTTACAACTTTCTTTGATGAGATCGGTTTTTCTTTTGAACGTCGCTGTTGTTTTGTTTTAAGGCGCTCTTTTCTGTTTTTTTCGATAAATCCAAGCGTTTGTTCAAACCCTTGCAGAAAATTCTGCATTTCATCTTCAAAAATAACGATTGCGTGCCTGTCAAAACCTGCCCCGTCAGTATTTTTGCTTTCTACAATTTGTAAAAAAACATCTCCGAGCCTATTTTCCTTTACATTGAAAAAATAAGTTCTATTTTCTGCTGACACTTCGGTAGTAAAAAGCTCTCCGCGTATTCCCATGGTATCCTTCCTTGTAATGTGATAGTATTCCGTGCATTACGTTTTTATGATTTTGTATAAAAAACCGAGTTATAAAAAGTATTGACTTTGTTTCAGCCGGTTTGATCTGCTTGCAGTACCAAATCCGCTTGCAATTTAAGCAACTCCGCTTCTGTTTCCCTATTTTCTCCCTTTACATCTGCGAGTATTCTAAAAACAGGTTCAGTTCCCGATCCGCGCATCCAAATAAAGGCAATAGGCTCTTTTTTTTCGTTATAAAATTGAATCTTTAAACCGCCTTTTCCCGAAAGGCTGAAATCGCTTACATCCTTTTTTTCTATTGTTCCGTTTGTAATTATAGCGCGGTAGGAATCAATGCCGAAGGTTGTTTTAAAATCCTCTTTTTTTTCTTTCCAGTACTGTTCAAATAATTTTTGGTATCTTTTTTTTAGCAACCCGTGATCATCTGTTTTGATTTTTAATAAGGCGCGTTGCTCATTTGCAGGAGTTGTGCTGTATTCCGGTAAACTTGCAAAAATATCGGCAAGGGCAAAATCCTGTTTATATTGCTTGCCGGCACAGGAACACCAGAACTCAAACAGTCCTTTTTTACCTTCATCTCCACGTAACAAAAGAAGTTTTAGAATTGCAAAAATGGTATTAATCGGATCGCGCACTGCGGCAGGATGCGTAATATTGCCGCCGTTTGATCCTTCACCGAGAATACGTACCGTATAGCCCTTTTCTCTGAGATTTCGAGCAAGGTTTACCGCATTTGCTTCTCCAACCTCGGCACGAAATACTTCGACATGAAAAACAGCGGCAATTTCGTCAATTCGTAAGGAGGTTGGGCCGTTAACCGCAATGGCAAGTTTTGCCGGACTTGCATTTGCTGCGTCTTCAGTCAAGCGAATATGCGCAAGCTCCGCCATTACACAAAGAGCGAAAACAGATTGCGCCTCGGGGATAACCACCTTTTGAGCTTCTTGGTCAAAGTACACGATGTTTCCCCTATCACCGTCGCAATCAGGCATATAACCGAGAATAATATGTTTTTCAGCGGCAGAGCTGCCGGTTTTTATGTATTTTTCCAGCTGTTCAGCACAGGGAATAAGACTTTCTCCTTCAGGGACAATTCTATGCCGAATATCGCCTGCTTTTTCAGCGATACTGAATAATTCAATGCCGATTGCTTCAAAAAAACTGCGATCAATTGAGGCTGCCCGCGCGCTGCCGTTAAAATCCGCCAGCAAGGCAAAAGGCTGCCCTGCGCGGTCTGCATCTTTTGCCGCTCTTTTACAAAGGTGAAAAAAATCATTTTGAATATTTTTGTCAGCCGAGCCTGCGATAACCTCTTTTGAAAAAGCGGTATACTCGGCTAAACTTTCTTGTTTCACCTGTTCGGTATGACTAAAAACTGCTTGCAGTTTTTTTTCATCTATTTTTTGCAAGATATTTCGCGCGGTTTGTACTGCATTATTTGCAGCACAGGCTTGTTTAAATGTTTGTATCATAACCGCGCTTTGTTCTGCGGCGAGTACCCCGCCGGTATTTAAACCGAATTTTAAGCCGTTGTGTCCGATCGGGTTGTGGCTTGCCGAAACATATACAAATGCGTCCTTTGTTCTTGCATAGCTCATAATCTCGGGAGCTGCGGCAATTCCTATGTGAACAACCTCAAAGCCTTCTGCGAGTAATACTGCAACAAAAAGAGCGGCAATAATTTTTCCTGTCGGGCGAGAATCCCTACCGACTACCAGATGTTTTGCGGCAGGCTCATGCTGACGAAGAAACTGCGCAAAACTCATTGCCGCATGTACCGTGATAATGGCATCAGCTGCAGTAATACTTTCTGTTGAATCTTCTTCGTTTCCGGATTGTGCAAATACTTTACGCCATCCCGATGCGGATAAAATAAGCTCGGAAAATGCTTTTTCAAGCTGTTTTTGGAAAACATCTTCAGAAACAAGTTGCTTTATTTGTAAAATTTCCATGAGATCCTTACAATTTAGTTGGTTGATCTAAAAACAAAAAGAAACCCGTCATCGGTAAAACTGAAAGATTGCTTGTCTTTTGAAATATTTGCGATGATCAAAACATTCTCAGACGAAAGAGTAAGTTCCTCTTTTTTTGCTTTATACAAACCCGATGTAGCGGGAAGTTCAGCCTGTATTGCATATTGTATTCGTTCTTGCACCTCAGGAGAAAGTATTGCAAGAGATTCTCCTGAAAGCGCAAAGCTTTTTCTAAAATGAATATTATCACTGAAATAGAAAAAGCAATCTATATAAAGTTTTTCGTAAATTGCTTGCTGTTGCTCAGTCATTGCAGGAGAAGCTTTGACTATTGTCGATAAAGGAATGGATGCTTTCCACGTGTGTCCCTTCAATTTCGGTGCACTTGCACAACTGATACAGACAAGACCAAAAAGAAAAAGACAAGAGATTTGTTTTAAGTGTTTCATTATTGCTCCTCGTAAAGAACGGATAGTATAATTCATTTTAGTTTCAGCCGGCAGTATAACTATTTATCTTCCATAAATCAAGGGGCTGATTGACTTCTTTTGGGCGTACGCAGGAAGGAAAAATCACACATTGATGGGCGTTGCGGTTTGAAGCCTTTCTCTTACCCGACTTATTTTTTTACTTGTCGGAGTTGAATACTTGCAAACCGCCGGCGTACTACGGGCTCCGCTGTCGCTGCGGCTCTTTTTGCGCTATTTTAGGCGCGCAAAAAGGATCCGGCTTCGCGCTTTTGAAAAAGCGCTCGCCGCCCTCCGTATGCCTAACGCGGGTTACTTTTTGACATCCGTGTCAAAAAGTAACCTATGAGTTTTAAAGCTTTACAAATTACTTTGCTTTAAAACATCGTTTCTGCGTGGAACCACGGGTGTCCGTGCCCGTTCTGAAATTTACACTCCCCTAATGCAGGGGTTAAGGGGACGCAAAGTCCCCTTAATGCGAAGCATAAACCGGCGGGGCTTACGGGCTGCCGCTATCCCTTGCATATACGCATTAGTATGGTAAATTGCTCACCGTTGCGCCGTGTCGGGCTCTTTTTTATAAAATTTTTTATGTTTTGGTAAGATGTATTAAAAAACGAATCGACTTATTAAAAAAACACTTTACTAGTTCATGCCTACGTCCTGTCTAAATGTATTTGCCTACTTTTAATTTATCCGGTTTTTCTGTATACTTATGCAATGGTGAAGTTAACAGGTCTTTCAACTTCGGGGGGAATAGGCATTGGAGTGGTTTTTTGTCCTGAAGAAAAGAATCAAATTAGTATTCCTTATTATAAAATTACAAAAGAAGATGTTCCTGCCCAAGTGGATAAGCTAAAGAAGGCTCTTACTCAAGCGCAAAAAGATACTTTTGCTTTATTAGAAAAACTGAAAGCCAAAAAGCCGGACTCTTTTGAATACGAAATTCTTAATACCCATTATATGATGCTTTCAGATGAGAATTTTATTTCAACAGTAATAGAAGAAGCCTCTACAAAAGAAATAAATATTGAATCGGCTTTGCAAAACAAGCTTAAAGAAACAATTAGTTTTTTAACTGAGTCCGAGGATCCTTATTTACAGGCACGAGCGGTTGATATTAAAGATGCTTTCAGTTCTGTTTTTGAGTATCTTATTTTATCGGGGAAAAACCTTGCTTCACCTTTTGACAATATCCCGCAAAATGCAATTATTGTTGCAAAGCTCATAAAACCCTCAGATGCGATCAGAATAAAAAATGCGCATGTTGCCGGTATTGTTATGGAAGAGGGTGGGGCTACCGGGCACATTGCCATTCTTGCACGATCATGGGGAATCCCGATGATTGTCGGAGTGGATCAGTGCACGGAGAAAGCGAGCGGAAAAACAACCGCTATTATTGATGCCGGCGAAGGACTGGTTATTTTTGATCCTTCAAAAGAATTGTTGGCGGAATATACCAAACAAAAAGAAAACATGAAAGCAGATCAGCCCGTTTTCCAAAACAATACGGGTCTCTATGAAACAACTTCAAAAGACGGAGTTACTTTTCATATTGAAGCAAATATTGCCTTGGCTGAAGAAGTGTCGCAGCCGGCAATGCAGTTTGCTGACGGCATCGGTTTGTTTCGCTCCGAATTCCTTATTTTAGATAACGGGAACATTCCTTCGGAAGAAAGCCAATACCAAACCTATCAGTTTTTACTGAAACAATTAAAAGAAAAACCTGTAATTATTAGAACCTTTGACATCGGTGCGGATAAAACAATTGACGGTCAAGCTGCTCTTGCCGAAAAAAATCTCTTGCTTGGCTTGCGCGGTATACGCTACTGCCTTGAACAACGGGAAGTTTTTAAAGTTCAGCTGCGCGCCTTGTTACGGGCAGGCGTTGCGGGAAATCTTTTTATTTTACTTCCCATGATTTCCTCGGTTTCTGAAATTATTGAGGTAAGAAATATTATCAGCGCTATAGAGTCTGAATTTAATCAGCAAAACATTCCATACAAAAAAAACATTCCGGTAGGTATCATGGTAGAGGTACCTTCAGTTGCCGTCGCAATTGACCTCTATGCGCCGCATGTGGATTTTATGTCAATCGGTACGAATGATTTAGTGCAGTATACTTTAGCAGCGGATAGAGAAAATGCTAAGGTTCAAAATCTTGCAGACTATTTTCATCCGTCAGTGCTATACCTGATTGAAAATGTTATTCAAGCGGAAAAAAATATTCGATATAGCAAAGGGTTTGTTTCGATGTGCGGAGATATGGCTTCGCATGAAGAAGCGGTGTTTTTGCTTGCGGGAATGGGATTAAGGAATTTTAGCATGCCAATCGGGCAAATCCCCGCAATTAAAACTTTGCTTTCAAAAATCTCTGTTGCAGAGGCGGAAAAAGTATATCAGGCGTGCAAAACGGTGAATACCCCGCAAGGTGTTCGTGCGATTATTGCCAGAGATTTATGCAGGAGGGACTGTGTCTGTTAAAAGCATTTTTGCAATCGGCATTATTTTTATCGCAACATCAATCGGCTGGATGATTTTAGGCGGTACAAACCTTGCGCGCACCTCCGGATCGTCAAGCAAGTTGCGGAAAAGTATGCGCACCCTGTACGGGGCTGAGCTTGCCGTCAAAGCCCCGAAACTGTGCACCAAAACGGAAAACAAAACCGCATACCGGTCTGAGGAAAAACCGTCTTTTACCTACACGTATTTTTATCCGGCTCAATCCGATGTTGCAATCGACATTAAGCTTGACAGAAGAAAAAAAGGGAATCTCTGGTTTCCGACCTTTAAGGCGCATTTTTCGGGTACCTATACTTTTAAAATAGATTCAATCGACACTGCGCAGCAATACTATTTGCAGGCAAACTTCGGCTCAGCGGATACAATATATAATAATGTAACCGTACGGCTGAACGAAGAGCCCCTGCAAACACTTGCTCCATTGATTGCTCAAAGCGATATCCCTATTTTGCTCAATTCCAACGGCGAGTTTCGCCTGTCTATAGAATATGATACGTCGGGGATGGAAACCGTGTACTATTATATTACGCCCGGCCATGAGGAAATCATAGAACTGAAGGGTTTTACTTGCGTAATTACAACGGATTTTGCCGATTATGATTTTCCGTCAACAATGCTTTCCCCGACCACAAAGGAGCAAAACGGCAAAAATGCCCGGCTTACGTGGAATTTTAACAGCACCATTACCGGAAAAGACATCGGGCTTATTATTCCGAACAAACTAAACCCGGGCGACATCATTCCAAGGGTTTCGTTTTTCGCCCCTGTTTCTTTGCTATTCTTTTTTGTCGTACTTTTGATGCTGAGCGTGGTATACAAACAAAAAATACACCCGATGCACTTTTTCTTTTTGGCGCTTACCTTTTTTTCTTTTCACCTCATGTTCTCGTATTTTTCAGACCAAATAGATATTTACCTCAGCTTTTTTATCGCTTCGGTTGTTTCTCTTATTTTAAGCGTAAGCTATGTGCGGCATTTTTTGGCAAAAAAAATCGCCTATATTATTCTGCCGCTGATACAAACAATTTACCTGATTATTTTCTCGTTTTCGTTTTTCTTTGACGGTAAAACCGGCTTAATCGTTACTATTTGTGCGGTCATAACTCTTTTCATCTTAATGCAAATAACCGCAAAAGAAGATTGGGACGAAGTTTTTGGACGAAAATAACAGCAGAAAAAGACAAAATATTAAGATTTTTTCTTAAATGCCGATACTGGGGATACGATGGAACAGAATAATGCCTATATTGAACAACTGATCGCCGCATTGGGAAAACAAAAGGTATATTTAGATACGATTGTCTTGCCCGAAGTATCAAAACAATACAGTATTCAAATAACGGCCATAAAAGCTATTCGCAGCAACCTCCTTAATCGAGGCGCAATTCACGACGATCCGTATAAATACGACAGTAAAATGACTGAAATTGAACTGCCGCAAACCGATCCTTTTTCCGATAAGGAGCGCTCAATGGTTATCGGCTCTCGTCTTGCGCATTATCAAACAATGTTGGAATTTCTCGGGAACTATTACCAATTTAATTCGGATTTTCTGACTCCGCGCAGAATGGCAAAGGTTGTTGCGCTCAATAAAACATTTATGTGGGAGGAGTTCAGCGCTTCAACGCATCCAAACACAAAGTCTTTGTCGGAAATTATTCAATCGGTTTCCCTGCATTCGGATTCTCTTTCAGCAAGTCTTTTACGTGATTCTTTGCGACAACTTACAAAAACTGCCGGTATTATTACCTCGGGCTTAAAAACATTGGCATACTATCATCGTGAAACATATAAGCTAAAGATTAGGCAACAGGCTTTGGCGGGAATGCAGGTTTCCGAAGCTGATCTTTTAAATCCATCTAAAATAATGGCTGCAATAAAAAAGCGAGTCTCTGAAAAAATGAAGGGTTTTCCTTTTTATACTGAGCTCGTATTGGAAGTATTAAAAGAAGATTTTTCTCAAGATTCCGATCGTCTGCGTCAAGAAGTTCTTAGACGCCTTGAAACCACAAAAAAAGAAAAAGAGGAACAGGTTCAAACAAAAAACATGCGATCGGTGTTGGCTACTGGGTTACGTGTTCTTGGCGGCTCTGCAAATCATATTCTTTTTGCTTTGAGGAAAATTGAGTTTAATCAGGATTTGCTTATTAAATCGCGGACAACACTATTTTCAAAATTTATTACCGCATTAAAAAAAGCTTTTAATATTAAAGAAAAACCGCAAGAAATCCCTATCTTAATCAGGGATCCCGCAAGTCAGGAGCAAAGAAAAGAACGGCTTATTTTTGACAATTTTAAAGCAGAGTTGATAAAGAAAATAGGACTTTTTCAAGGTATGATAGCGCCAAACAGTCCTATTTATGAAAAGCTTTCGGTAATGGCGAATGAACAGCTTTTTGAAATTCTTGCAACAAATATTTCGGAAGTAAATGTAATGCTCCGACGGCTTGACGGGCTTGATGAGTATTATAAAACAATAAAGCCCGAACTCAGATCAAAGATAAAAGGCGTAAAAATAGAAATAACCACTATCACTAACTCTGTGATTAAAGCAAATCAATGTCGCGCCGAATACTCTGCATACATTGACGAAATCAAACATATGAAGCAACTAGGATTGACAAATGTATAAAAAAAAATTCTTTTTTATCTTTTTACTCTGTATCCCCATACTTAGTCTTTTAGCGGAGAAGTCTTCGTCTAAAAATAGGTTACTTGATAAAGCTGCGGAAACTTTCACTGTTCATATTTCAAACGGAATACCGAATTTACACCCGCATACTTCATATAGTGCCGATGAAGCACAGATACTGACTGCTCTTTTTGAAGGTTTGGTTGTATATGATCCCTATACGCTGCAACCCTTGCCTGCCCTTGCGGAAAGCTGGACGGTCAGCTCAAACGGTTTAACGTGGATATTTCATATCAGAAAACATATTTGTTTTCAAAACGGAGATCCCATTACTGCGGAAACTTTTAAGCGTTCGTGGCTCAATCTTTTAAGTCCTGAATTCAATTTGCCCTATGCTTCATTGCTGGACATTGTTGCTGGAGCTAAAGATTATCGAACGGGAGTTGTAAAAGATGAAAACACGGTCGGTATTTCCGTTGAAGGAAGTGATAAGAAAACGCTTGTTGTTACGCTTATCCAACCTGCAAAACATTTTATTAATATCTTATGCCATCACGCATTTTCTGCCGTACATCCGACGGAATTTAAAAAAACAGAAAAGTTTTTTAAACTGAAGGATATTCCCTCTGCGAAAGAAGCCTTAAATCCTATTGCGAGTGGGCCTTTCCAAATAGAAAAATTCAGCGACAACTTACTTACACTGCGTACCAATCCTTATTATTGGGATAGACAGCGCGTAAGTATAAAAAATCTCAATATAATTTTAGAAAACAGTCCGGAAAAAAGCTCGGACGGTTTTAACGCAGGTTCAATTCATTGGCTTGGCGGAACGGTTCCGCTTAAACTGATTGCCGACACTACTACAGTCCGCGTTACCCCGATGTTTGCCACAGAATATTTTTATTTTAAAGTAAATGCTGCTCCCACCGATGCGGAACTTTTACGAAAAGCCCTTCTTTTAGCAATTCCGTACAAAGAACTGCGGGCGGACTATCTCTTACCGGCTCAAACACTTATTTTCCCATTGGCAGGCTATCCTTCCGTCAAAGGCATTGATGAATACAATTTTAGAAAAGCGCAGGATACACTTTCAGCACTGAAACCGAATATTGCAAACATGCCGCCGATAAAAATTCTTATACCGGAAAATGCCTATTATAAGAAACTTGCTGCAATACTCAAAAATGCATGGACAAAATTGCTCCTTCCGGTAGAAATCTGGTCTATTCCCTTTGCGTCATACTACGATGCTCTTAAAACAGGCGATTACAATGTCGGCATCATCTCATGGATCGGAGACTTTGCGGATCCCCTTGCTTTTCTTGAAATGTTTAAAGCTCATTCAAGTTTAAATGATTCCGGCTGGAATAATCAGAAGTTTGAAAAACGTATTGAAGAAGCAAGCGATGAAAATGACTTTCAAAAACGCTATCGCCTTCTTGCCGATGCGGAACAAATTCTTTTGGACAATGCCGTAATACTTCCGCTTTCTCATAGCCCCGCCATAAACGTAATTGACCTTCGGAGCATAGGCGGCTGGTATCCGAACGCAATCAATATTCATCCGTTTAAGTTTATCAAATTTATTATCCCTGCCCCCTTGCCCGGGGTTGTCAGCGCTAAGGATATCGAAACAAACTATCTTACATCCTCAAAATAAAGAATTTCTTTGGGACACTGAGATTCATAAGTACCGCAATTCGGCCGATTAAAATGTTGAGAATCTGCGATTTTTACTCTTTTAGTATAACGTTTTATAATTAACTTCCTGGTATAAAGATCAGAGTATCAACAATAAGGAACTGCGGATTTAAGCATGCCTATGGTAAATTGCTCGCCGTTGCGCCGTGTCGAATTCTTTTTTATAAAATTTTTATGATCTGTATAAGATATGCTAAAAACTTATATCAAAAAATGCTGTACTGATGCGTTTCTCAAGTCAAGTAACAGTATTCGCTTGACTGAAAAGCGTCCTTTTTATATGCTTTTCTTGTGATTTTGTATGAATATTATTTAGTTTTTCCTGATGGTGAGCGCCAGGAAATCCCGTATCCGGTGCAGGTGTATTCTTTGGTTGATATGAACGGCAGAGCGCTCAATATCCCTCTTCCCACAAATAAAATGCTTGCATACCAGGTTTCCGGGAAACGCACGTTTGAAGAGCGTGGAATCGTGCAAACTTTTTATTTGCTTGAACAGCTTGATGCAAATGAATTGATGGAATTTACATGATAAACACCTACAACGAGACAGGCTTGCATAAAGCATTAAAAAACCATTTTACCGATAAAAATGGGCAACAGGAAAGGCCTGTTGAAGGTTTTATTTGTGATATTGTACAAGAAAGCGGCGCAATTTTTGAAATTCAAACTTCCGGATTGGTACGGCTCCGTGCAAAACTTGAAAAGCTTTTGCCGCTGTATCCGGTTACAGTTGTATATCCGATTTCTTTAACAACTTATATCGAAATGTTGAATGCGGACGGAAGTCGGCGATCTTACCGAAAAAGCCCAAAGCACGGATCTTTTTTCCAAATTTACAGAGAAATTGCTCCGTTGTATTATCTTTTTGAACATAAAAACTTTTCTTTAATTATTGCGTATATTACTTCTGAGACAATAAAAATTGATGATAAAAAAGGGAGAAGTAAGTATTATAATCCGCGAATTATCGATAAGAATTTACTGACAATTCACGAGGTTGAGGAAATTCACGGGAAGCAAAGCTTTACACAGCCACTGTTCCAAAAATTACCGGATATTTTTTGCAGTGCCGATATCAAAAAAATCGGAGCAGAAAAACATTATTCATATGTTTTGTGGTTTCTTAAAAAAATTCAAGCTATTGAGTTTTATGAAAAAAAAGGGAGGATGCATTATTACAAAAAAAAGCCGACACCTTAGTGCCGGCTTTTCATTCAGGCTTACTGTTTTACCAGTTATCAGCCATGTCATCGGGATCGCGAGCATCGATTTCATATAGATCGGTTACAGCTCTTAAATCATCAAAATAGATGTAATACTTGCCGTAAGCATCCCAGGGATCACAGTCCACCCTAAAGCCTACGATTTTTAATCCCAAGTGATTTCCGTAATGATAATCTTTTTGCACAATACCGGATCTTCCGTCAGCATGCTGAGGCGGTACCGCAACGGTCATAAGCTTCCATCCGGAGAAGTTTAACTTTCCTACATATAGTTCAAAGCGTTGTCCCCAGTAATCTTCTACAATGAGATTCAAATTGTGCGCATAGCTTCTTCCTACAACCCAAACACTGACTGTTTTAGTAATTCCTTCAACCGGAAGCGCCTTTGCCGCTGTTATCTCAAAACTATTATATCCTCGGCGATAAAAAGAAATCTTCGCACCGAAAACTTTCTCGTCTGCAAGCTCCAAACCCTCTTCTTCAGGGATCGGTTTTTTATTCATCGGATTTCCGTCAAAAAGTCTGCCTTGAATAACGCCCTCGTCAGACGACATTGAAACATTCCAAGTTCCTTCGGTTTCAAATTTATCAACAGAAACTTCTTTTAAACGCTGCTCAGCGGAGAAATTTCCTATTTTTGACGGATCTGCGGCATCAATGGTACTTAAATCCTGTCCCTCACTTGCGCTTTGTTCTTCTTGTGCGAAGCCGGATACCAATACAGCAACCGTAAGCAAACATACAATTATAATCTTCTTCATTTACCGCTTTCTCCTTCATTATTGGAATTTTCTTCTTGGAAATTCGCTTTTTCAAGCTCAAAGCCGTCGTACGAATTGACAAATACATTGGTAAGAGCTTTAAACTGATCAATGAAAATATAGAAGTCATCAACGCGTTCCATTGGACTGGTTCGTATTCTGAACGCAACAAAACTCATGTATTTAACATTGCTAAGATATTTTGATGCTTGAGGGATATTCGTGGGAACTTTTACCGCAAGATTTTTCCAACCTTGATAATTAAGCGGACCAAGCGGCAAGACATGTACGCGCCCGTTACAGTCTCTTACCAACATTTCCATTGAGTACAAATAACCGGCACCCCAAACCCACAAGTCAAACCTGTTGACAATACCTTTTAACGGGATTTCATAATTTTTTCCGTCTTTCATCGGAACAATGTCAACCCAGTTGTCTCCTTGTCGGTTAAACTTAAACTGGACTCCCATAAAGCGATATTCCGCATCGGGATCCGATTGCATAACACGAACGGCATGAGGCATTCCGTCAAAAAACTTAAGGACAGGATATCCTTCAGTAACAAACTTACTGCCTACTGCTTCCCATGTCCACTCTTCAGTGGTATCAAAGGTATCTACCATGTATGTCTGATAATTTACTTCGCTATCGGCTGCAAGAGGCAGCATCGATGCAAAAATCAGAACAAAGCCCGCTAAAATTAAACCGCCTTGTTTCATCTACAAACTCCTTTTTCTTTTCTGATGCGTAAGGTAAATAACAATTTATTATACTGTTAAAAAATAAATTTGTCAAATCTTACTGTTCAAAAAGATGAGGCTTCTAAATCTGTATAGCACCTCGAAGATATTTTATTTTTCGCCTCTTCTCTTGCATGCAAAAGGGAGTCAGCGAAAATAGGCTACTGCCTATAATTCTATTATCGGCAAAAACGGTAAAAACAATAGGGCTTTCTTGACGAAAGTTGATTAAAACTTTACAGTTAGGAAGATAAAAAAAATCTCTATAGAAGAGAGATAAAACACCATATTATGGGAGGTCTTTATGACAAGTTACAAAGAATTAGGTTTGGTAAATACAAAAGAATTATTTGCCAAAGCAATGAAAGGCGGATATGCGATTCCCGCTTATAACTTCAATAACATGGAACAGCTTCAAGCGATTATTCAAGCATGTGTAGAAACAAAATCTCCGGTTATTTTGCAGGTTTCCTCAGGGGCAAGAAAATACGCAAATGCAACTCTTTTACGGAATATGGCCCGCGGCGCGGTAGAATACGCCCATGAGCTCGGATACGACATTCCGATTGTACTGCACCTTGACCACGGCGATACATTTGAACTCTGTGTTGACTGCATCGAAAACGGATTTTCTTCCGTTATGATTGACGGTTCTTCCCTTTCATACAATGATAACGTCGCCTTAACAAAAAAAGTTTGTGAATATGCGCACGCTCAAAAGGATTATGTTACGGTTGAGGGCGAGCTCGGCGTATTAGCCGGAGTTGAAGATGACGTTGTTGCGGAAAAAAGCCATTACACGATGCCTGACGAAGTGGAAGACTTCGTAAGCAAAACCGGTGTAGATTCTTTGGCTATTTCAATCGGCACAAGTCACGGCCGCTCAAAATTTACTCCCGAGCAATGCACAAAGAACGCTGACGGAATTCTTATCCCGCCTCCGCTGCGCTTTGATATTCTTGCGGAAATTGAAAAACGCATTCCGGGCTTTCCGATTGTTCTGCACGGCTCATCTTCCGTTCCTATTGAGTATGTACAGGAAATTGAAAAATACGGCGGACACTTGCCGAACTCAATCGGAATACCTGAAGATCAGCTTAGAAAAGCGGCAAAAAGCGCTGTATGCAAAATCAATATAGACTCCGACGGCCGGCTTGCAATGACTGCCGCAATCCGCAAAGTTTTTGTTACAAAACCCGAAGAGTTTGACCCGCGCAAATATCTCGGCCCTGCTCGTGATGAGCTGAAAAAACTTTATATGCACAAAAACATAGAAGTTCTCGGAAGCGCAAACCAAGCATAAGCAATTAAAAAAGGCGGCAAAATTGTATTTGCCGCCCGCTTTTCAAAACCTCTAAAAAAATCCGAACACACCGCAGTTAACAGCCCTTACACGCTTTTTGCAAATCAACTATCGTGCACAAGCATATCAAGACTTTTACAAACATTTTTATAAAAAAAAGAGTCCCGGGTTAGTTTTTGACGTCCTTGTCAAAAACTAACCCACGAGTTTTAAAGCTTTGCAAACAGTTTTGCTTTAAAACATCGTTTCTGCTTGGAACCACCGCCGTCCATGGCGGTTCTGAGTTTTGACGTCCTTGTCAAAAACTAACTCACGAGTTTTAAAGCTTTACAATCTGCTTGTTTTAAAACATCGTTTCTGCGTGGAAACACGGGCGTCCGTGCCCGTTCTGATTTTGACAACGGTGAGTAAACTTACCATACTAATGCTTATACAAAGGGCTTTGCCGGCCATTAAGCCTGCCGGTTTATGCTTTGCATTAAGGGTCAGCCCCCCCTTTGTTCATGCGTAAGCCCTGATCCAAACTTTTCGGGCGGTTGACAGAAAAAACAAAATTGTGTATTCTGGTTTTCTCTTAAATGATAAGGGCAATTAGCTCAGTTGGTTAGAGTACAAGCATGACACGCTTGGGGTCGCTGGTTCGATTCCAGCATTGCCCAGTTTTATAATCCTTTGCATATAAAAGACTTAACAATCAGACAATTCACTGAAAATCCTAAAAATATGAAACAGCACTATTCCTATGGTAAATTGCCCGCCGTTGCGCCGTGTCGAGCTCTCCTGTGATAAATTTTTTGCGATTGCATTGGATAAATCAAAAAATTAGTTATTAAAAGAACGCCGCCTATGTTTTTATCTTTAATTCTTCATCTTTAGAAAAAAATGTGCTATACTTTAAAAACCGCTTTATTTCTGCATGGACATAAAAAAACCTACCTTTAAAAGGCAGGTTTTTTAACGCACAATGCGAGGTCCCTTGCGGGACGGGCTGTAACAAATGAAAACTATAAGCTTATCCGCTTTAACAGTAAAGACCTCTGGGGCAGCCATTGTTTTGATGACGGAAAAACAGCACTGGAGCGCCGTTTGCATCGCGGTTCAAGGCGAAGGATTGAGCGAAGACGCGATCGGATTGTTTTGCTTCAGGAGTTATTTGCAAAAGAAATTGCGAAAATTGATGAAGGTTTTTTTAGGCGGCTTGATGAAAGTGCTTTTTATTTAGAAGATAAAAGTTTAAAGCAAAAGTATTCTCTTTTTAATGATGATAATTTTACAGACAAGGATTATTATAAAAAATTTCCGACTATTCATCATCTGATAAAAGCATTAATAAATGACGAGGCACATGTTGATATTAGGCTTCTTTATTTGGCTTGCCATACTATTATCAAAAACCGCGGGCATTTTTTATTTGAAGGGAAGGAGTTTAACACGGAGAGCCGTTTTGATGATGCAATAAATGAATTGTTCAGCTATTTGCGGCAGGATATGGAAATTGATTTTGCATTTGAAGATAAAATTGCCGATATAAAAGAAATTCTTGAAAATAAAAAAATCGGCATGCGCGATAAGCAAAATGCTTTAAATAAAAAATTGAGCATTGCTCCAAAAGACAAGCAAAAAAAAGAAATAATAAAGTTGATTGTCGGAGCTTCTTTTAATCTTAAAACTCTTTTTAATGACGAAAAGTATAGCAGTGAAAAAGAATCCTATTCTTTTGCAAAGTCAAATTACGAAGAAAAAGAAGCCGTTCTTGAAAGCTTACTCGGTGATGGCTTTGGCTTGATACTAAGAGCAAAGGCAGTTTACGACAGCTCTGTTCTTTCAGAAATTTTAGGAAACGAAACGTATCTGTCTTTTGCAAAGGTTAAAATTTATGATAAACATAAAGAGGATTTAGCAAAATTAAAAAAGGTAATTAAAACGTATCACGCCGATGAGTTTAAAAAAGTATTTGCAGAAGCAAATATACAAGGTAATTATTGCTCGTATGTCGGCAGTTGTAAGAAGAACGGTAAAAAGGTTCCAATAGAAAAGCGTGCGGACAAAGATGCTTTTTATGATTTTTTAAAAAAGATTTTAAAAGATGAGAAGGCAAAAAATTCCGATGCCGATTATGCTTTTATTTTAAATGAAATAGAGCTAAAAACTTTTTTGCCGAAACAAGTTAGTAAAAAAAATGCAAACATTCCGTATCAGCTGCGGCGAATGGAACTTGAAAAAATTGTAAATAATGCGGAAAAATATTTTTCGTTTTTATCTGAAAAAGATGAGTACGGAACGGTAAAAGAAAAGATAATTCAATTGCTGACATTTAAGCGTCCGTATTATATCGGTATTATACAAGATACCCATAAAGAAAAGTTTCCCGATCGATGCTGGGTTGTAAAAAAAGAGAATGCTAAAAACGAAAAAATTACTCCGTGGAATTTTTATGATCATATTGATGAAGATAAAACTGCGGAAGCTTTTATTACAAGCAGAACCAACAAGTGTACCTATCTTATCGGTGAAGATGTATTACCGCGAAACTCGCTTTTGTATATGGAGTACACTGTTTTAAACGAACTCAATAATTTAAAAGTCAGTGTTGACGGTGTAAATATTTTTGATGTTAAGCTAAAGAAAAAAATATACGAGCAGGTGTTTAAACAAAGAAAAGAGGTGAGTAAAAAAACAATAGCTGATTTTTAAAAAAAAGAGGGAATATGCAAAAAAGAAAATGATGTTGTTATTACCGGTATCGATGAAAAATGTACAACTTCATTAAAACTTTATATTGATATTAAAAAAATTATCGGTAAGCGAATAGAAGAAGAACCGATAAAAACCGCATTGGAAGATATTATTTTGTGGGCATCAATTTATGATGAGGGTGAAGGACGAAAAATACTTGAAGCAAAAATACAGTCGGTATATCCGGATGTCTTCACGCAAGATGAGCTTAATAAAATTTTAAAACTGAAAATTTCCGGATGGGGAAGATTTTCACGAAAGTTTTTAGAATCAATTGTTACCCCTTTCCCGGGATTTACGGATACAATAAATATTATCACCGCTATGCGGGAAACTAATTTTAATTTAATGGAACTTTTAGGGGATGCTTACGGCTTTAGTAAAGGAATTGAAAAGTTCAATTCCAAATTTAACGATGATAAAAAGGTTTTTTCATATGACAAGCTTGTAAAAGATCTTTACTTATCTCCATCGGTTAAACGAATGCTGTGGCGTGCTTTAGTAATAGTAAAAGAAGTTAAGAGCATTATGGGTAAAGACCCTAAAAAATATTTATTGAAATGGCAAGAGGAAAAGAAGCTGAAAAGGGAAGGACTTCCTCCCGCTATGCAAGTATAAAAGCTCTTTACGAGAATTGCAAACAAGATTTAGCTGACTATGACGCGGTTTTAGAGCAATTTAAATCCGAGGAACCCTTGCGCTTAAGAAGCGATAAACTTTATTTGTATTACACTCAACTTGGACGCTGTATGTATACCGGTAGGGTTATTGATATTGATAGGCTTATGTCAGATAACTCTGCATATGATATTGATCATATTTATCCGCGCTCTAAAATTAAAGATGATAGTCTTACAAACAGAGTTTTGGTGGTAAAAGACGCAAACCAAGATAAACGAGATGAGCCCTTATCGCCTCAGATACAAGACAAGCAAAAAGGCTTTTGGGATTTTTTAAAGCGCAATAATTTTATAAGCGTTGAAAAATATGAACGGCTTACCTATCGTGGATATTTTACTGAAGAAATGCTTTCAGGGTTTATAGCGCGCCAGCTTGTAGAAACTCGACAGGGAACAAAAACCGCAGGACAGATTTTAGAACAGCTATATCCCGATTCTACTGTAGTGTACTGCAAGGCAGCAAATACTTCGGAGTTTAGACAGAAATTTAACTTAATAAAATGCCGAGAAATAAATGATTTTCACCATGCCCATGATGCGTATTTGAATATCGCTGTTGGAAATGTATACTATACTAAGTTTACCAGTAATCCTCGCAACTTTATGAAATTAAAAGAACCCTATAACTTACGCGAGCTCTTTGATCGTGATGTTGAAAGAAACAATACTATTGCATGGGTTAAAAATAAAACCATTACAACAATTAAGGATATGTTAAAACGAAACACTCCGCTTTATACACGGTATGCTTATTGTAAAACCGGCGGCTTTTTTGATCAAAACATTATGAAAAAAGGAAAGGGGCAGTTTCCTTTAAAAGAGAATTCTCCGCTATCCGATATTTCAAAATATGGAGGATATAATAAGGTTTCAGGTGCTTATTTTATTCTTGTACAAAAAAAAGAAAAGGATGCTGTTGTCCGTATTTTAGAAACTGTTCCTCTTTATCTTTTGAATAAGCCGGGTAAAGAATCGGAAAATGTCAGAGAGTATTTATCTACTGCTTTAGGGACGAAAGATTTTAAAATTCTTATACCTAAAATAAAGATAAATTCCTTATTTAAAATTAACGGCTTTCTTGTGCATATCACAGGGAAAACCAATGATAGGTTTTTGGTTCGAAGTGCTGTTCAGTTTTTTTGTGATGATAATCTTACACTCTTTTTTAAGCGTATAATAGCTTTTAATGGGTTGAGAAATTTAAATAAGGATAAGAGTATGACTGCCTATGATGATAATACTATGAGGGTCTATGTTCGAGATAACTTGTTTAAAGATAAGAATCAGCTATTTGATAAAAATAAATTCAATGAAATCGTAAAGGGAAAAAATATAAGTGTTTATAAAGACATGGTTAAACGGTATGAAACCAGCATTTATAAATTTCGCCCCAATACGGCGGTTATTCCTATCCTTAAAAGTGGGGAAGATAAATTTATTAACTTACCGATTGAAGAACAATTTAAGATACTTCAAGAAATATTAAAATTATTTGGAGCTATAAATGGAACTGCTAATTTAACATTAATAGGAGGGCGCCCAAGTACCGGTGAAATGAAGATAAGCAATAATATATCAAACTTAAAACAATGTATTTTAATACATCAGTCTCCTACCGGTGTTTTTGAACAACAAATTGATTTGTTAAAGATATGAGTTGGCGAACTGTCGTTGTTAGCAATAGAGCAAAGCTGGACTTGCACTTAAATCATCTTGTTATTCGAGGTGATGAAATAAAAAGAGTGCTTCTCGATGATATTTCCGTTTTAATTATTGAAACAACGGCAGCTTCCACCTCGTCCTTTTCGAAGGGACATACACCGAACCCGGACATCCGATGGAAAAACACTGCATTATTGATAAAGACCTTTGCGAAATCTATTGAATTTTACAAAAAATATGCTATAATACATCTATTCATCAACAATAACGCTGCTTTCAGACTGATTTTTCGCAATTTGAGGTTTGAGAGTAGTGTAATTGATGACTCTCAAACAAATTATTATGCAGCATTCCTTCCCAGACGGTTTGAGAGTAGTGTAATTTAAGATGAGTCTCAAATAAAAAATATTTTGCTTACAATTCCATTAATTATACATGGGAGGTTGCATATGGCAAAAAAGATAATAGACTGGACATTTGATTGGTCAATTCAGGATGGTAAGCTGGCTCCTGATATTGGCAGAATAGTTATGCTGGGGGAGTGTGTAATATATTCAAACGGGCCGGCTCAGGACCATAATGATTTATGTTTTGCATTGGCTGCGAAATTTGGCCTCAGCAACTCAGTCACTCGTTCAAGTGCTTTTCGATTCTATTATAGAAAATTAAAAAGTGATTTATTGCAAATTTCACCGGTAAGAAAAATTGACTATGATTTTGTAAAAAACAATCCTCGACTTTTTGATGCTAATATTCAGTCCTGTTTTTAAAACTCAAAAACCGCCTCATAATCCAATGCCTGAAGCTGCGGCTTATCTGATAATCACGTGGTTAAATTATACGCAAAAAATTGCGTAGTGTAACGTATCATTGATTAACAACATCATAATTATGCTGTATTGATTTTAAAAAGAACATCGTATAATATGCGCTCAATGAATTATATGAAGCAATTTGGAATTATCCTTGCGGTAACTTGTGTTGGTGAGATATTGAGGTACTTATTGCCTTTGCCGATTCCTGTCGGCATTTACGGACTTATGTTACTGCTTGTGCTTTTGGCGGTTAAAGTAATTAAACTTGAGCATGTGGAAAACACCGCAGATTTTTTAATAAAAATTATGCCCTTAATGTTTATTCCGCCGGCTGTCGGGCTTGTGGACTCTTGGGATAAGATTACAGGAATTTTAATTCCGCTTTGTATAATCATTCCTGTTTCTACTTGTGTTGTAATGATTGTAACCGGAAAGGTTGCGGATTTTGTTATCGATGTAAAAGAGAATCGGAGAAAAACGAATGAATAGTTTTTTTCTTTCCTCTGTAACCGCAGGTGTTGTTGTCAGTTTGTTCGGCTATTTTATCGGAGTAGCAATTAAAAATAAATTTAAATTGCCGATATTTAATCCTCTTTTGATTTCTATTATTTTAGTGATAGCGTTTTTGCTTATCTTTAAGGTTGATTACGAACATTATTATTCAAGTGCAAAATATCTCGGGTATCTTTTAACTCCTGCGACAGTCAGCCTTGCAGTGCCGATGTACAGGCAAATTGAACTTTTAAAAAAGAATGCTGCCGCAATATGTATGGCAACTTTGGCGGGAGTTTTGACAAGCCTCAGCTCTATTCTTTTATGTGCAATCATTTTTGGTCTTTCCCATGAGGAGTACGTAACCTTGCTGCCAAAATCCATTACTACTGCAATCGGCATGGGCGTTTCTGAAGAGCACGGCGGTTATGTTGTTATTACAGCCGCGGTTATCATTGTTACAGGCGTTTTCGGGAATATGATTTCGGAAACATTGTGTAAGCTGTTTAAAATTAAAAGCGAAATTGCAAAGGGGCTTGCCATAGGAACTGCAGCCCATGCGGTTGGAACTGTCAAAGCTATGGAGATGGGCGAAATAGAAGGTGCCATGAGCAGCCTCGCCATTGTAACAAGCGGTTTTTGTACGGTTATCGCTGCGGCAATTTTTGCCGGATTTTATTAAATGATCGGAATAGTGCAGCGACGTTTTAAAGCAAAACCGTTTACAAAACTTAGAAACTCGCAAAACCTAATATAACGTTTTTTTAATAACTCGATCCGTTTTTTTTAATACGAACTATAAAAAATTTTGTAAAAAAGAGCCCGGGTTAGTTTTTGACATCCGTGTCAAAAACTGACCCATCTGCGTGGAACCACCGCACGGTATAATTTTGCCATCCATGGCAAAAACTAAACCACGAGTTTTAAAAACCCTCTGTTATAAAAAAGAGCTCGACACGGCGCAAGGGCGAACCCTTGGAATTTCTACCTTTGGTTCGCCTACGAGTTTAAAAGCTTCAATTTTACAAAACAGTGTTGATGCTTTTAAACATCGTTTAGAATTGAGCAACGGTGAGCAAACTTACCACAGGAATGCTTAAACACGGTTTTAACGTCCATGTCAAAAACTAAACCGTCTGCGTGGAGCCACGGGCGTCCGTGCCCGTTCTGATTTTGACAACGGTGAGCAATTTACCATAGGGATGCTTAAATCCGCAGTCCCTTATTGTTGGTGCTCCAATTTGTATAACAGGAAGTTAATTACAAAGCGCTACAGTAATTTTGCCAAAAACGGCAAAATTAGGTCGTTTAGTTCCACGCAAGATGGTTTGGTTATCCGATGATTATGTCCGATGGGGTAAAAAAAAGCGGCAAGCAAAAATCCTTTGCTTGCCGCTTTGTAGCCGTTTTGTGATCATTTTGTGATCGTACGCAAAAACGTACCGCAATAAAATTAAAGCTATTCTTTAATCACCAGCGTAAGATCTCCCGGTTTAAGCAGCCGCATAGCGGAGCTTATGTCCTGTATGATAATACCGCGCTCGCTCACCGTTACTGCGGTAAAGGGGAGTACCTGTATTGCGGATTTTGCCAACAGCTCAAGGTTGTCGTTAAAGCGGCCAAGATAGTATTTACCGTTTTGATTGACCACCGCATAATAATCCCGATCTTTTTGCAGAAGAATACTTTGTGCCGCAATTTGCTCTTTACTTTGCTTTATAATTTCCAAGGTTTTCGTATTTATTTGCACAAGAGAGATAACTCCGTTGCCGCCTGTAGTTCCCGCAATTGCAATAAGCGAATCGCCTTCCTCGTATAAACTTCTGCCGCGCACAGTATTCAACGGAGAAACTTTCAGTTGCTTTTCGGTTTTAAGATCGAGCATAACAATTTCGGAAAGCATTTGTTTTTCATCAATTACTTTTAATCCGTAACCGGGAAGCGTTCCTTCAAGAGCCGCATCTTCGGCTGCTTCTTTATCTTTGCGTTCTTCTTCTATAATTTTTTGCGTATCGGAGGCAACTCCTTTCCGCTCGTCCTGAGCTTCTTCGGCTTTTTTCTCGGCACGCTTTTGTTCTTGTGTCGCTTCTTCCTGTTTTTTCGCTGCAGCTTCCTGCGCTTCTTTTGCTTCTTGCTGTTTTTCTTCAGCCTCTTTTTCGGCGGCTTCCGCTTCTTGCTGCTTTGCCTCGGCTTTTGCTTTTTTTACTTCGGCTTCTTTTTGAGCTTTTTTATCCTCAGGATTTTCCTTAGCTTTTTTCTCTGCCTGCTCCGCTTCCTTTTGAGCCTTCTTTGCCTCCTGCTGCTTTACTTTTGCTTCAGCTTTTTTTGCCTCGGCTTCTTTCTGCTGTTTTTTTGCATCCTTCGTTGCGGCATTTGCTTCTTTTTGCTGTTCTTTTGCGCGCTCTTGAGATTCCGCACTCTCTCTTTCTTTTAAGTCTATCATATCTTTGCGGGTATCAATATTCTTGTCTTTATCTTCCCGCATTTTTTCAACAACTTTTTTATCCGTAATTGTTGTTGTATCGATAGTGCTGAGCGAGCCTGAATATTTTGCATCTGAAAGCGGAATTACAATTTGAGTTTGCCCCGGCCACTGGTCATAGCGCAAAGCAATACCAACCGTATTAGCCGAAAGATGTTTTGTAACAACCTGCTTATACCGATTTTGAAAATTGTTCATATCGTTTCGATACACCGCATTATACACAGTAATGAAATTTGCAAGTGTTGCCGCATCCCGAGCGGAATATCCGTATGCGGTGCTCAAATATGAAGCAATAATCAGCCGGATATTATCAATATGATCAACACGGGCATTTGCCCCGATAATAAAAATATCCGCATCAAAACCTGTCGTCTCTTTTTCATCAACCGCGTGAATGATATAATATCGGGCTGTTTCCCCTACGCTTCCGTATTTTACTGCGGAGCTTAACCCCCTGCCGATTGCTCTGATTGCTTCCGCCGTATCCGTTTCCGCATGCGGGCCTGTGTAATTTATAAATTCAATAACCTTATTTCCGTTCCGTTCCACCTCTGCTTGGTCAACTTCAATTGCAAAGCCGAACCACAAAAAAGACAAAACGCAAAAAAACAAAAGTTTTTTCATACCATATTCCTCCAATTAATAATAATTGTATCATAAATGTTTCATTTTGTCTTCCATGAATAAATAAAATCATCATGTATGGATAAGGATGTTGAATGCCTTTTAAAACGCTATTTGAAGAGTGGTTTTTGATGGCGAAATTTAAGTGTAAAAATAAAAACCTTGCTCATTGTTTATGGGAAATTTCATCACTCACCGGAGTAAAAAGCGCAAAACTTTTCCAAGCGCTTTTAAAACCGGTAGGGGATTTTTTGAAATAGAGGATAAAATTATACTATTACAACGTTTTTTTGATAATTCAATTTTTGCCTGGTATAGCGTTTTTTTAATAAGTCGATTCGTTTTTTAATACATCTTACCCAAAACGTAAAAAATTTTATAAAAAAGAGTTCGACACGGCGCAAGGGCGAAACCTTGGAATTGCTACCTTCGTTTCGCCTACGAGTTTAAAAGCTTCAATTTTACAAAACAGTGCTGATGCTTTTAAACATCGTTTGGAATTGAGCAACGGCAAGCAATTTACCATAGGAATGCTTAAATCCGCAAGTACTGATTGTTGATACTCCGATTTTATAACAGGAACTTAATTACAAAACGCTGTGCTATGTGTGGTTAAATTCTGAATTAGCAAAAACGGAGTTTGCGGCTATGCCTTGTTCCGAATTCGTGAAAAGCCTACGAAGTCTTTTTTAATGATGGCGGGCAAAATAAATGCGGTGAGGGCAGCCAGATAAGGCAAGGCTAAAATCATACTCGGAGAAATAAACTTGAGGGTTTGCAGGATATTTGCGCTGTATTCCGCAGCCGAGAAAAGCAGGGCGGCGGGCACACAAAGGAGCGGATGTTTGTACGAAAGAAAGACAACGGCAAGAGCTGTCCAGCCGCGCCCCGAACTGATGTTCGGGGTGAAGGCGCCAAGCTTCAGCACCAAAGAGGCTCCGGCGCAGGCGGCAAAAAAACCGGCTATCAGCCACGAGCCGATTTTATACGCTGAAGGGGCAGCCCCGCGCGCTTCAAGCACTTTTCCGCCTTCTCCGGAAAAGCGCAAGTTTAAACCGACTTTGGTGCATCGCAAAAAAAGATAAAACAGCAGGGCAAACACTAGGGCGATTGCCGCAGGAACCGAATTGTTTAAAAGCGGAATATGCTTTGAGGAATCAAACTGGGAAAAGGCAATTACGCCGTTCACCCCGAGTCCGCGTGCGGATGCTTGCGTGGTTATTCCCGCCGCAAAAAGATTAAACGATAATCCGGTCAAAAAAGGGTTCGCCTGTTTTTTTTCAGTAAAAAAAGCGAAGGCAAATAAGAGCAATAAAATAGCAAGAAGGCTGCACAAAAAGCCAAGCCAATAATTGCCGAAAAAAACAGTAAAAAGCACAAATAAAAAGGCGGAAAGACTGATAGCGCCTTCCATAAATACCGCCAAAACGCCGGCATATTCGGTAGAAAGTGCGCCCAACGACGCAAAGATGAGCGGGGTAGAAATTTGCACAATGCTGATAATCACGTTCATATGCGGACTCCGGATTCGGGCTTCGGTTCGCGCGGGAATTTTTTACGGGTAAAAAACTCAGCGGAAATAAGCAGAAAGATTGAGGCTTGCAAAAAGATTGCGGTATTAAACTGCATGGTGCCGCTCATCACCGCGGTATCCGATGCGGACTCCACCCATGCGTATAAAAAAGATGCCGGAATAAGGGCGTAAACATTTAAGCGGGCGATGAGAGCGATGGCTAAGGCAGCCCAACCGATCCCCGCGGAAAAACCTAAGTGGCAAAGATGCCAGGTACCGGTAACCGCAAAAAAGCCGACAAGACCGTGAAAAAAGGCGGAGGCAAACATGCCCCAAAGGCTTGGCGCATACACGGAAAACCCCGAAAAAAAAGCAAACTCGGGCGCCTTGCCACCGGTTTGCAATCGATAGCCTGCGCTTGTCCGCGAAAAAAAGATTGCAACGGCAATACACAATACAATCGAAAAAACAAAGGAACCGTTCAAATATGAGGGCGGTAAAAGCTGCGTTAAAAAAAACTCTTTTTCGATAGGAGCGGTCGCCAATAAATTGCCGGAAGTGTCCCGCACGGGGCCGATAATCAAATAATCGATAATGGGCAGGGAAGCGGCTGACAGCAAAAATGAAGAAAGCAATTCACTGATGCCGAACCGTATTTTGAGTAAACCGCAAAACATGCCGAAAACTCCGGCTGCCAATCCCGCAATAAAAAAGACAAGAACAAACTGCGGCAGCGAAAAAGAAAAGCGGCTGCTTTTAAGCAAAACAGCGGTAAGCAGCCCCGCAATATAAATCTGCCCTTCTCCGCCTAAATTAAAATTGCCCGTTTTTAAGGCAAAGATTGCGCCGATGCTTGCACAAAGCAGCAACCCCATCTTGTTCAGCATATTGCCGAAATACCACTGCGAATAAAAAGGCTTTAAAAAAAAGGAGGCAAGAGTCGAAAGCGGATTTTGTGCGGTGCAAAGAATCAAAATAGAAATAACCGCAAGTCCGACAGCAAAGGCAACAACGGAAGTTAAAAACCGCTTCATTCCAAAACCTCGCCGATTATCTGCGCTTTCAGCATACCGCTTTTTAAAAAGAAAACTTCAGAAAAAAGATGTGCAAAAAACTCATTGTCAAATTCTTTTGTCAGCATAATAATTGCCGTCCCGAGAGCGGCCGCTCGTTGCAGCCTTTCCGTTAAAATGCGCGTACCGAGCCTATCAAGCCCCCACGCGGGCTCGGCCAAAATAAGCACCGAAGGATTAGTTGCCAGTTCGCGAGCCAATATAAGCCGCTGCAACTGCCCGCCGGACAAGGTTGAAGCAGGACGAGAAGGGCTTGCATCAATATGCTCGGCAGCTAAAATACTTTTTACAAAGCTTAAAAGTTCTTTCTTTTGCAAGAAAAACCCTTTCGCCCGGTACGGAATAAGTAAATCAAAAATAGAGACAAGCGGATTTGAGCCGCGCATATTTCTGTCTGAGGGCACAAAACCGATGTTATGCGCGTGTAATAAAGCCGGAGTAAGAGACGCCGCCGGCAGCAAAATCTTTGTTCCGTTTGTGTTTATTGTGAGTGCTCCGCTAATGCTATTCCGATTTTGAGCGGAAACCATTCCGGACAAAATATCTTCCAAATGATTTAAGCCGCTGTTCGGCATACCGATGATTCCGGTAATGCTTTTTTGTTTTGCGGAAAACGATATATTTTGAAGAGCTTCCCCGAACTCAAAAGAGGCGGAAAGCTTTTCAACGGAAAATACCGCAGCCGCCTCGTTTTTTTCAGAGACGGGGGCGGGCTCGCAAACGGTGAGCATATCCATATCCTGAAACATTTTTCTTTCTATTATGCTGCGAGCCTCCGCTTCCGAGTGCGGCAGTTCGCTGCGCTGTACCGAATAACACAGCGTCCCCTTATGCAAAACTGAAATGCGGTCAGCCCGGTCAAGCGCCTCTTCCAATTTATGCGTAATCAAAATCACGCCGAAAGAATCTTTTCGCTCCCTGAGTATCTTTTTTAATTTAACAAAAAAAGAGTCACGCTCTTCGTTCGTAAAGGCGGAACCCGGTTCGTCCAAAATCAAAAACAAAGGATTGCGGTACAGCGTTGCAAGCAGGGCGGCATAAAATTTTTTATCAGAACTTAAATGCCGTATCTTGGAGGAAAGGCTTAAACCCATGTTCCATTCGGCGATAAGGCTTTCCGCCCTTGCTTTAATCTCTTTTCGGTGAATAAAACCGAAGCGCGTTTTTACCGCATTTCCGATAATAATGTTTTCAAACACGGTGGCGTCTTCGATCAGCAGGGGGTGCTGATGCACAATGCCAATTCCGGAATCAAGGGCTTCCGCCGATGAGGTAAACGACACCGCTTTTTCGCCTAAAAAGATATCACCTTCGGTGGGCTCGCAAAGTCCTGAAAGAATATGCACTAAGGTAGATTTGCCTGCCCCGTTTTCGCCGAGCAGCGCATGTAACTCACCGATAAAAAACGAAACATTGGCTCCGTTTAATGCGGTTTTTGCAGTCGAAAGCGCACCGTCCTGAGCATTTTCGTAAATTTTATAAATGTTTTTTACCGATAGCGAACGGGGACTCACCGTGCCGTATCCGATAAATCAAGCGCTCCGGATTGTATACGCTCAATCATTGCCGCCTGTTTTTCCCGTATTTCGGCGGGCACTGTTGAGGTGTACAACTCATCATCGGAAACAAAGCGTACATAGCCTTCTTTGATGCCGAAGGTTTCAGCTTTTCCCATTTCGAGCGAGCCTTGTATAAATGCTAATGTTTTTTCGTAACTCAGTTTTTCCTGTTCCATCGCTGAGCTTGACACCACATAACCGGGCGCCTTTGCGTATCCGTTATCATCAAACCAAGAGATATAAAAGCCGTTATTTTTTGCCGAAGCGATAACCCCCTGATTGGCTCCGCCCGAAATCGGCATGATCACATCGACTCCGTTTTTATACATAAGATCGGCAAGTTCAGCCGCCTTTGACGCATCGTACCAGTTGCCGACAATTCTAAAATCAACCTCAAACTCCGGATCAACAGTCTTTGCGCCCTCCAAATAGCCGGGCAAAATTATGTTCAGCATTGCCGGATATTCCTGCCCCGCAATAAGACCGATCTTTTTTTCCGTGTTTGCGTATTGCATAGAGCTTTTACTGACCATTGCCGCAAGATAACCCGCAATATAGGCTTGTTCACGCTGATTATATCGGAATGTGGTAAGCATGGAATTGCCTTCCGCATAGGCATCAAAAACCAAAAACTTTTGATTGGGAAATTGTTTTGATATCGGCGCAATGATTTCAGGCAGCGAGGGATTAGACGAGATAATCAGGTCATACTTTTGCTCCGCTGCAAGACCGGTTAATTTTGTGCTCCACTCCGCCTGATTGGTGCCGGCTTCCAAAATATGCAGCTCTACGGCCTTGTCTTTTCGGGCAAGCTCAACCGCCTTTTCCACCCCGTTGCTGAGCATGGCATAAATAGGGCTTTCGCTTCTGATTCCAGGAACAAAAACCGCAATGCTCATTTTTTCGGTATTTGTGTTTTCTTTGGCACAGCCTGCAATAAAAAGTACGCTTAAGCATACTGCTACTAATCGAATTGTTTTCATGGTATTCCTCCATATTCTGATAACTATTATGATATAATTTAAGGAAAATTTATGTTGTTCGTCTATATAGTTTTTAAATACGCAGCGTAATAAATAAAATTACTATCGATATTGTTTATCCGAGCGTATTTAATATTTTATTTAATCTCTTTTTATCGTATAAGTCTACGGGACGCCCTTCTCCAAAGCGGCCAGCTTCTTCCGTAAATGTACCGGCTGTCATGCAAATCCCTTTTCCCGCTTTTAGTTCTTTAATCCGTCCGTAAAAATCTCTTAAAATAAGCTCCCCGACAGCTCCTTGCGATCTGAAAAACCTAAAAATAACAAGATCCGCCCATTTCGGCGTATCAATTTCGGCAACAATATCGGTATGCGTAACCAAGACGGAGATGTCAAGAATTTTTACCTTTGCATAAGGAAAAAATTTTGAAACAATCTTTCGGCAAAGTCCGACAAACTCACTTTGCCCTGCCATCATATAAATATGCAGATTTTTGTTTTGATTTAATTCCTGATATCGCATGATAAGAGAAGCAACATCTTTATATCCGGGGCTTACGTGCTGAATCTCTTTTAACGACGCAAGCGCCCTTCCAAGATCTTGTGTTTTTATTAATACTTGGGCTAACCGGTATCGCAGTTCATTGACGATTTCGAGATTAATGTTTTCATGTTTTAATCCAATTTCAAAATCCATCACCGCCTTATCAATTTGATTAAGCTTTGTTCTGATAATCCCTGAGTATAAGGCTGCCTGAGGTCCCAGCACAGGGTCAAGTCGCAAATGATTAAAAATCTTTAAAGCCCGTTCATTTGCGCCCGCTTCATAAAAACATTCTCCCATTGCAAACAAGGCTTCTTTATCATCGGGCTGCACATCAAGCACTTTTTTGAGATACGGTAAGGCTTCCTGATATTTATGTATTTTTTGAAAACTATAGCCAAGATATTTTGCAGCCAAAATATTATTTGGCTGGGCAATAAGCGCTTTGCGTAAAAAAGGAACTGACTGGTCATAGTTGTTTTCAAAATAATGGATATAACCGAGATTGTAATTTACATCAAAATGCTGGGGGTTAATATTTTTTGCAAGAAGAAAGCCTTTTTTTGCATCATTCATTCTGCCTGTTTTTATCGCGCAAATTCCATACCGAAGCATAACGGTGAACTGCTCCGAAATAGGCAAATTATTGCAATGATCTAAAAAAACCGAATATGTTGAAAACGCTTTTTCCCAATCTTGATCTTGAAAATAAAGATCTCCCATAAGCGAAAGACCTTGAGGATCGCGGGGGTTTTGTGCGAGTCTTCTTGTCGCTTCTTTCATCAATAAAGGTTTGCTCTTTTTTTTAGTAAAACCACCGTTTCCCCGCTTTTGTATAAGCAGAACTACAATCATTATAACGGCGAATCCCATAACTATTATTGAAAAAGAAATAATAACCGCACTCATTGGAGTATTATGGATACAAAGTTTAAAACTGTCAATAGAAAGAAGGTATCAAATTTTCAGGGCAAGATTATAAAAACCCGATAATCGCTTTTGTTTTTTAAACACAAGGAATTAAACTTTAGGCGGATTTTAGCAAGTTGCAATTTACGAAGAATTTCAAAATTCCGATTTTATAATTCCAATACGGCTATTTTTTTTATTTTGACTATATATTGATATGAAAACATGCTATACTTTTGGTGTTGAAAGATTTTCAATAGAATATTAAAGGAGTTTTCTATGTATTCTCAATTTCAAACTATTTTGTTTTTAGCATCATGTATACCGTTTTTTGCTGTTGCGATTATTCATCTTGTCCAATGCATAAAAGAAG
Organism: Treponema phagedenis; assembly: GCF_008153345.1. Classification (NCBI taxonomy): domain Bacteria; kingdom Pseudomonadati; phylum Spirochaetota; class Spirochaetia; order Treponematales; family Treponemataceae; genus Treponema; species Treponema phagedenis. The sequence continues at coordinate 405,950 of NZ_CP042818.1, forward strand.
CGGACGGCTATGCGGATTTGTCTAAATTTGCCCTCATGCCCTTACTCCTGCTTATGTACATTGTTTACTCCGTGTTTGCAGGGCATGCACTTTCCATTTTTATTATTATCGCCCTGTTTATGGCATGGTTCGGAGATATTCTGCTGGTATTTGATTTTGAGCCTCGTAACTTTTTTTTGGGTGTTATCTCTTTCGGTGTAGCTCAGATTGCCTATGCAATATACGCAATATTAAAACTTACACAAACCGAACTTGATCACAACGCAATAGTAATTGTTATCGTACTGAGTTTCATATTTTTAATATACGGCATACTATCGTTTTTATTTATGCATAAAGCAATGAAAAACATGAAAGCAACCATCCCTTTTTATATGCTTGTGATCTCGGTGATGGCGATAAGTTTTATTGCATACGGAGTTGCAATGCCTTCGGCAGGCAGTATCATTGCTGCAATCGGTGCGTGTTTTTTTGTTATTTCAGATTCAATTCTTGCAAATACTTTATTTATAAACTCTTTTAAAAAATCCCGTTTTTTTATCATGCTTACCTATACGCTTGCACAATTTTTTATTGTATTCGGAGCACTCGGAATGGACGCCGTTTCTTTGTAAAATAAAGCATTTTTACTGAAAATCGAAAATAAAACAGCCTCAAAAGTCAACACTTTTGAGGCTGTTTAACGTAAAGGACAGCGCCTGAATATACATTACACTTTTTTTGTAACATATCCGCTTTTCAAGCAACGAGTACACATTTTAACCGTAAGGGTTCTTCCGCCAACCTCTGTTTTTACTTCAACGAGATTAGGCTTCCAAACTCTTTTTGTATGGTTCATTGATTTACTGACATTATGCCCCGCTACGGTGCCCTTACCGCAAATCTCACATTTCCGTGCCATAATTTTCACCTACCCTTGTATTAAAAATACCGAAAATCACTTATTACTATAGTTGAACCTCTATAAAGACGCAACTAAATAAAGTCGAGTGGGTATTATAATACAATAGACTCTTTATGTAAAGCAATTTACTTAAAACTCTTTGATAATTTTATACAGTATTAGATTTTAATCAAAAAACAGAAATACAAAGGCTTCATGTATATTTTTCTAAAATATCCCTCAATTCAGTGATCATATGCTGGTGTTCGCTGTTACCGGTAAACGTATTCTGAGGCGCATCATCGGAAAGAAAAAGCTCATGGGGATACGCCTGTAAACTTTTTGCCAATTTTGAAAGAGTGGAGGGAGAAACCCATCGCTGTTGATTTTCAATACTGTTTATAAATGTCGTTGAAAGGTTTGCCCTCAGAGCAAGTTCCATCTGTGAAATATTCTCTCTTCGCCGCAGTCGCTTCAAATTTTTAGCAAGTATTTCTGAGAAATTATAGAATTCATCGCTCATAAAATTATTTAACTATGCTGCATAAAGCATTGCAAGCATCTGACAGGCTAATAATACATACTAATAGATTATATAATAATAGCTATCCGAAATAATTACATAAAATCTCTATAGCAAAAATAGAAATTCGGGCGTTGCGGCACAAAGTTTTCATAAAAGTGCCGAGCCAAAACAAACCGGCACAATAGAACAGCGCCGCCGCGTCACTCCGGGCTCCGCGTACGCTGCGGCTCTTTTTGCGCTAATTTAGGCGCGCAAAAAGGATCCGACTTCGCGATTTTGAAAAATCGCTCGTCGCCCTCCAAGCCGCTAACGCATGTGAAGCATTGTACATCCGTGTACAATGCTTCACAATGAGTTTTGCCCTTTTACATTTTTATATTGAAGCTTTAAAACTCGTAGGCGAAGCGAAGGTAGCAATTCCAAGGGTTCGCCGTTGCGTCGTGTCGAACTCTTTTTTATACAATTTTTTACGTTTTGGGTAAGTTGTAGTAAAAATATAATTGAATTATCAAAAAAACGTTATACTGCTCTGCTAAACCGGAGAATGTAGTTTTTAGTATTCTTAATTCATGCCGCTGATTTTCCTATTCTCATGTTTTTCTGCAGCTGATTCAGGAGTTCAGGAAAAAAGATGCTGCAAAAACTTAGCTGTAAATGAAGCCCGTAATTTTGTCTCTATTCAAGGTTTTGTTTCTTTGTTATACTTTTTATCATGATACAGTTTAGACAGCTTCCCGTGTATGAGCAAAAAGACAGAATACTTTCAGCATTGGAAGTAAATCAAGTAATCGTTGTTGAAAGTCCGACCGGTTCGGGAAAAACAACGCAGTTGCCGATTATTTTACATGAGGCAGGGTATACACAGGGCGGTATTGTCGGAGTAACGCAGCCGCGCCGGATTGCCGCTGTTTCGGTGAGCGAGTTTATCGCAAAGCAGTTCGGTTGTGCGGTTTCCGAGCTTGTCGGGTATAAGATGCGCTTTGAGGATAAAACAAGTCCCGAAACACAGATAAAAATTATGACCGACGGAATTCTTTTGCAGGAAATGAAACTTGACCCCTGGCTGAGTAAATATTCCGTTATCATGGTTGATGAAGCGCATGAGCGCAGTTTAAATATTGACTTTATTCTGGGATTGCTTAAACGAATTTTGCAAGAACGGAAGGATTTTAAGGTTATCATTTCATCGGCAACGATTAACACGGATATGTTTTCACTGTATTTTGATTCTTGTCCGGTAATTAAAATTGATGCAATCACTTACCCTGTAACAACTATTTTCGACCCACCAGCTATTCCTGCTTCCACCGAAACCCAAAATGCCGAAGCAGCGATGCTTGATAAAATTGCATCTATTGTTGAGCGAATCCTCGATGACGGAAGAAGCGGCGCAATACTGGTGTTTTTACCGGGAGAGCGGGCAATTAAAAACTGTATTGATCGATTAACGCGTGAAAGCAAGTTTAGAAAATTGTATCCTTTGCCGCTTTACGGAAGGTTAAGTAAAGAAGAGCAGGAATCGGTGTTTGATCCGCCGCCTTTCGGAAAGAAAAAAATAGTTGTTGCAACAAATATTGCGGAGACCTCTATCACAATCAATGATATTACAACGGTTATTGATTCAGGGCTTGCAAAACTGAATTTTTATAATCCGCTTTCGTATACCTCAAGCTTGGATGAAACACAAGTTTCAAAATCCTCATGCAATCAGCGAAGGGGTAGGGCGGGTAGAACGCAAAAGGGTACTTGCTATCGGTTGTATTCTCGGAAGGGCTTTGAAAATCGGCAGCTTTACACATTAGAAGAGATTTATCGTACCGATTTATCCGAAGTGGTGATGCGTATGGCGGAACTGGGAATCTTTGATTTTGAGAATTTTGATTTTATCTCTCCGCCGGGAAAGCGCGGCATTATCGGTGCGGTAGAAACGCTGAATATGCTCGGCGCGCTGGAAAAAGACAGAAGCCTGAGCAGTATCGGGGAAATGATGTGTAAATTTCCGCTGGCACCGCGTCAATCCCGTATGATTGTAGAGGCAATTATTCATTATCCGGAATCGGTTGATGATGTAATTGTGGCAACCGCTTTTCTTTCTGCACGCAGTCCTTTTATCTTTCCTGATGGAAAAGAGCTGCACGCAAGAAGAGCGCACGCAAGCTTTGATGAGCCGATGGGTGATTTTGCATCCTTTTTAAAAATATATCGGCTTTATGTGCAGGCAAAGGATAAAAAACGCTTTTGCGAGATTAGTTATCTTGATGAGCGGGTTATGGCGGAGATTGCCAATATTAAAGAACAGCTTGAGCTTATTGTATCGGATATGGGAGTGCCTATTTTATCGGGTGGTAAAATTGAAGATTATCTTGCTTCTATTGCGCAGGGCATGATTCAGTTTGTGTGCGTGCAGCACGGCAAGGATTCATACCGCAGTTTGACGGCTGAAAAAATCTCCATTCATCCCGGCTCTTGTATGTATAAAAATAGACCAAGATTTATTGTTGCCGGTGAAATTGTTCGTACATCACGGATGTATGCAATGTCTGTTTCTCCTTTATCAAAAAAACTTGTTGCGCAAGTTGCGCCCGCCCTTTTGGAAAAGCGGGCAACAAAAGAGACGCGCGGCACGCAGAAAAGCGCCAAAGACGCTAAAAATAAAGAAGAATTTGCAAAAAGAGACGATGAAGAGCGGGCGGTTATTGCAGGTTCGTCCTATGCAATAAAGAAAATAAAAGGTAAAAAGCATCTGGTTTTGCCTTGGGAATTATTTTCGGAAACAGTAAAAAAGCTGAATGCAGATGTGGATTCAGTTGATGACGGCAGTTTGCAGCAGCTAAAAGGGTTGCGCTGCATCATTGAGATGAATAATTATCAGTTATTTACCGGAGAAAAGCTTGAGCTTGTATTAAAGGCGGTTTCTCTTTTTGATATTAGGCAGACCGATGACAGCCGAGTGCGAAACAAAAATTTTACACTTCCCGAAGACTTGCCTGAAATTATCAGCGCCCTTGACCTTTTGTTTAAAACAACCGTTGCAAAGCAAAAAAGCAAGCAGCTTGGATTTATTACCCTTTTTTCTGACGGCAAGGGAATTTTCTGGCTTAAAACTTCACGCGGCTTTCACACGTCGTTGCATGAAAATCTTGTGTCGGTGCAAAATCTTATCGACCTTGCCGGCGAAGCTATGAATGAACAGCAGCAAGCAGTTACACAACGTTTATATAAAGCAATGAAAAGTTTTTTTGCTTAAGCTCATGTTTTATTAAAATATTCCCGTATACTGTTTTGTAATTAGCTCTCGTGATGCTGTTCGGAGTATCAACAATGATGGCTTGCGGTTCAGCATTACTGTGGTAAATTGCCCGCCGTTGCTAAATTCCAAACGATGTTTTGCCTGTATTCCAGCGTAACCAGACAAAACTCGTAGGCGAACCAACGGTAGAAATTCCAAGAGTTCGCCGTTGCGCCGTGTCGGACTCTTTTTGATTATTATGTTTTTTGCAAAGCTTAGCAAAACCTCCTGAGTTATTTTTAATTTTTATTTCAATAAATTTTGATTTTTTTTGTCAATAACCAGTGAATATTTCACCCCTAACGGGGGTTAATTTTGCAATGAAAATTGCACCCCTTAACACATCGAGTTATCCTGCTTTTGCATCTTTAAGTAAGAATTCATAAATCAAGTCAATAACTACTTGAGGCAGGTCTCCGGTTCGTCCAACCGTATCAGTTCGGTATATATCATCGAGCGGTACAATCGGATAGAATTCATCATGTATTAAAGCGCGTATACCATGTTTTTGTGAAATCAATACATTTACCGTTGTGCCTGCTGCGAATTTATTCTGCTCAATTTTAAACAAATGGTTTTTGATTGAGATGGTGGAACCGCTTGAAAGTTTGCGCGTAATAACCGATGACAACAGTTTATCAAGATCGAGTGTTTTTGGTGTCGGTACAAACATTGAATATGAATCGCAGGCAGGAACACCAAACTGTTTGTTGAAAATACCGATATACTCTTTTAAGAATTGATTTGCTTGCTCTATGGTTGTGATGTGGCGTCGTGCAAATTCAACAGGGAGTCGGCTTTGTAAAGTTTGCCATAATCGCTCAACACGTCCTTTTGCTTGTGATGAATGAGCCGGGAACATATCGATTCCTAAGTACTTGATAATTTTGCCGAATTGTGTTACTTGTTCCTTGGTTCCTTGTAATTGCTCCTCAATGGATAACTGTTTTTTTGCATTAACAAAAAAAACGCTACACTTATCCGGATAAAGAGCGGCGGGGAGTCCGTAATTTTCGAGTGTCTGCCGCAGAACTTCTAAATATCCGAGCAGGCACTCGTTTTTGCATAAATAAAGACCGGTAATCATTCCGCGTGCATCATCAATAAAAGCATGTAATGCGGATTTTTCTTTCCCGCCGAACCAAGGAAACGGGGTTGCGTCCACTTGCAACAGCTCTCCGAAGCAAGCTCTTCTATTGCGCGTTTTATGCACCTTCTTTCGTGTTCGTCTTTTCTTTGGTGAACAAATTCCATGTGATAACAGAATACGGCGCAGAGTCGAATATGACAGCTGCAATTGATATTCTTCAGTTACTATTTCATGAAAATGCAAAAAATTGCTTTTTGACAATGCGGGATCGCTTCGCAGCGCAAGTAATCGCTGCTCAATTTCTTTCGAGGTCTTCTTTGCAGAGGGACGCTGACTGTTGCCATGCAGCATTGCTGCTAAACCCTTTTCTTTGAACGCCTTTTTTAATTGCTGTACGCGTCTTCGTGAAAGGTTTAATCGAAGCGCAGCTTGTTGTACCGTACATCGCCCCTCTAAGCAGTTGGCGATAACATGTCCTCGTGTAATTTGATCAATGCTCATAAATAATTTCATTCCTCCAGTGTAATGTAATAAGTCAATAATTTCACCTCGGTAAAATATAGGGGCGAAATATTCATTGAAAACTTATAGGGGTGAAATTATCACAGATTAAAGACAATTTTGATTTTTTTTATTGACAACGTAAAATTTTCATGTGATAATGGTGTAATGGTGCCGATGGTATTTTTTCATGTTCGGGAAGTAAGGTTGTGGTGAACTTTGCCCTGAATATGCGCTTAATTCCCGGCACGAATAGGAGGTTTTTAGGTGAAAATTATTTTTTATGGGGTTAGAGATGTCGAAAAACCTATTTTTGAAGCGGTTAATAAGAAATTTGGTTACGACCTGACACTTATTCCTGACTATTTAACCGATGAGGCAACAACAAAAAAAGCAGCGGGACATGAGGTTGTTGTTCTGCGCGGAAATTGTTTTGCAACAAAAGAACGGTTGGATATGTATAAGGAGATGGGCGTTAAATATGTGATGACCAGAACAGTTGGCGTTAATCATATTGATATTTCCCATGCAAAAGAGCTTGGGTTTAAAATGGCATATGTTCCGTTTTATTCCCCGAATGCTATTGCGGAGCTTGCGTTGACCTTAGCGATGACTTTGTTACGCAATGTTACCTATACTGGCAATAAAACAAAGGACAAAAATTTTATTGTAGACAAACAAATGTTTTCACGCGAAGTCAGAAATTGCACGGTAGGTGTTATCGGTTTAGGCAGAATCGGAATGACTGCCGCAAAATTGTTTAAGGGGCTGGGCGCAAATGTAATCGGTTTTGATCTTTTTCCGAAAACAGGCGTAGAGGATATTGTAACGCAGGTGCCTATTGATGAGGTGTTTGCAAAATCCGATATTATTACGCTCCATGCACCGTATATTAAAGAAAATGGAAAAATAATTACCAAAGAAACTTTTGCAAAAATGAAAGAGGGTGTGATCCTTATCAATACGGGAAGAGGAGAACTCGTTGATACCGATGCCTTAGTAGAAGCCTTGGAGAGCGGAAAAGTATACGGGGCAGGAATTGATACCTTGGATAATGAAATCGCTATTTTTGGTAAAGATTTTTCGGGAAAGGAATTGCCGGTTCCCGCTTTTGAAAAATTAGTAAACATGTATCCGAAGGTTATCATTACCCCTCATGTCGGTTCTTCCACTGATGAAGCTGCCTTGAACATGATAGAAACTTCTTTTGAAAATCTTAAAGAGTACCTTGATACAGGCGACTGCAAAAACAAAATACAGTAGCATCTGCTAAATTGTATTACGCATAAGGAGATTAATAAATGAAATTTGAATTTAATATGTACCTTACATTAGGCTTGGCAATTGTATTATATTTGTTTGGAGACTGGATTAAATCAAAGGTGAGCTTTTTCCGCAAATATTATATTCCTGCACCGGTTATCGGCGGAGTTTTGTTTTCTATCTGTATGCTTATAGGGCATAATACTGGGGCTTTTGAATTCACCTTTAATACGGTTTTGAAAGACTTTTTCATGGTTGTGTTCTTTACCAGTGTCGGATTTTTGGCAAGCTTGAATGCTTTAAAAAAAGGTGGAATTGCGGTTGTCTTATTCTTGATAGCTGCTCTTGTGCTTGTTCTTATTCAGAACGGAGTTGGAGTGGCCTTGGCAAAAATCTTCGGATTAAATCCCGGTATCGGACTGGCTGCGGGTTCAATTCCGTTGACCGGCGGACACGGAACTTCGGGAGCATTCGGCCCGTATTTGGAAGAAAGAGGAGTAGCAGGGGCTACTGTTGTTGCCTTTGCTTCTGCAACCTACGGTTTGGTTATGGGATGTATGATTGGCGGGCCTATTGCTAAACAGCTTATGAAAAGGAATAATTTAGTTTGTACCGAAACAGGTGTACAGCAGCAAGACGAGAAAATCGGTGAAAAAGCAACCATGACCGAAGCCTCGTTTTTTAAAGCCGCCTGTATGGTCGGTATTGCTATGGGTATCGGCGCCATCATTACTCCGCTTGTTAAAAACCTGGGGTTGTCCTTGCCGGTATATCTTGTTCCTATGCTTGTTGCGGCTATCATACGTAATATCATTGATGCTACCCCTAACAAAACTCCCGTTGAAGAAATCGGTATTATCGGCAATGTATGTCTTGCCTTCTTCTTGGCTATCGCTTTAATGACCATGAAACTCTGGGAGTTGGCAGGGTTAGCAGTGCCGCTGGTTGTTATTCTGCTTGTGCAAACGGTTATCATGGCTCTGTATGCGTACTTTGTTACCTTCAATATAATGGGTAGAGACTATGATGCCGCCGTTATGGCTACCGGACACTGCGGTTTCGGAATGGGCGCAACGCCGAATGCTATTGCAAACATGCGCGCTTTTACAGAAGTAAATGGTTTTTCGACAAAGGCTTTCTTGGCGGTGCCGTTGGTAGGCTCACTATTTATTGATCCCTGTAATGCAATTATTATTCAAACCTTTACAAGCTGGTTTGTCGGGTAATTCGTGTGTTTTTATTATTCTAAAAATGTTTTACTGTTTTTGTGAAACACTGTATCCTTGTTCCGTGTTTTATAATGCGGAATAAGGATTTTAATTTAATAAATGTTTTTAAAATATTTTATGAATACGAGGAGGTTTAAGTGGGGGCACCAGAATATATGAGCTTTATGGAAAGTTTAGTGACAACTGTAATCGGTATGTCTATTGTATTTTTGGCGCTTATTTTTTTGGCGGTTTTTGTCATGGTTGTTTCCAAAGTTGTTTCGACATTGGAAGCAAAACTGGGGAGGGGTGCTCCTTCGGGGGCGACACTGACAGAGACAAAGCCAGTTCCAAAATCAGAAGCGGTAAAAGTTGCGGTGATTGCGGCGGCAATCAGCGAAGAAAGAAAAGAACCTTTGGATAGTTTTGTAATAACAAAAATTCAAAAAATTTAAATATCACAACATAGGAAGGAGTGTTAGAATTATGAAGTATGTGGTAACAGTTAACGGCGAACGGTATGAAGTTGAAGTGGAAAGAGCTGGCGGTGGGTCGACATCATTGTCGCGACAGCCGATAGAGAGAGGTGCGAGGTCTCAGCCGATGTCTGCTCCCGCCGCTGCACCGGTTGCTGCTCAACCTGTGGTATCAAGCCCGACTCCGGTAAGCTCGGGAGGATTAAAAACCGTGGTAAGTCCGATGCCGGGAACTGTTTTGGATATCAAAGTGAAAGAAGGAGATGTGGTAGCTGTCGGGGATGTTATGATCATCTTGGAAGCTATGAAAATGGAAACCGAGATTGTTACTGAGCATGCAGGAACCGTATCTGCAATTAAGGCAAAAAAAGGAGATGCTGTAGAAACCGATACAGTATTAGTAGAGATCAGATAAGGGGTACAGTAGATGGAATTTTTAAAAACCTTAAGCGTTATGATGGCAGAATCCGGCTTTGCCGCTTTGACATGGCAAAGTTTGGTGATGTTTATCATATCATTTATTTTAATCTATCTCGCTATCGTTAAACAATTTGAGCCCCTATTGTTACTACCTATTGCCTTCGGAATTTTCTTGACGAATCTCCCGCTGGCAGGTCTTATGGACGAGGCGGATCCTTGGTATGCATCAGGTGTTTTACGTATCATATATAATGGTATAAAAACTAATTTATTTCCCTGTCTGATTTTTATGGGAATAGGAGCTATGACCGATTTCGGGCCGTTAATTGCAAATCCCATAAGTTTGCTTTTGGGGGCTGCCGCTCAATTTGGTATTTATATTACATTTACGTTTGCAAATGCGTTACCGTTTTTTAGTCCGAAACAAGCTGCCGCTATCGGAATTATCGGAGGAGCTGACGGCCCTACGGCAATTTATCTTGCAAACAACTTGGCGCCCGAATTGTTAGCACCTATAGCGGTTGCTGCTTACTCTTATATGGCTCTAATTCCGTTAATTCAGCCGCCCATCATGAAAATGCTTACCACAAAAAAAGAGCGCTCAGTTAAAATGAAGCAGTTGAGAAAAGTAAGTAAAGCGGAAAAAATTGTCTTCCCGATTGGAACGGTTTTATTTACCGCCTTATTGCTTCCTTCCGTAACGCCCTTATTGGGAATGCTCATGTTGGGAAATATTTTTAGAGAGTCAGGCGTTGTGCAGCGTTTATCCGATACGGCTCAAAATGCCTTAATCAACATTATTACGATTATGCTCGGTGTTACCGTTGGTGCTACCGCAAACGGAGACTTGTTCTTACGTTTGGAAACGCTTGCAATTATTTTTATGGGATTATTTGCATTTTGTATGTCTACTGTTGGAGGAGTTTTGCTTGGCAAGCTTCTATATCTTATAACCGGAGGCAAAATCAATCCGTTGATAGGCTCGGCAGGAGTATCGGCGGTACCGATGGCTGCACGTGTTTCTCAAGTTGTAGGAGCAGCTGAAGATAAAACAAACTTCTTGCTTATGCATGCAATGGGGCCTAATGTTGCGGGTGTTATCGGCTCTGCCGTTGCGGCAGGATTCTTTATGCTTATTTTAGGCAAATAGAGGGAGAAAAGAAACTTAGCGTTTGCTAAGATTAAACAAAATTAATAGGAGATTTATTGTGAGTAAAGTAATGTCATTGCATGATGCAATCAAAACGTATGTGAAATCAGGTGATCACCTTTGTTTTGGCGGGTTTACGACAAACAGAAAACCCTATGCCGCCGTGTACGAAATTTTACGGCAAGGTTTGGGCGATTTTATAGGATATTCAGGCCCTGCCGGCGGAGACTGGGATATGTTGATTGGAGAAGGCAGAGTCCATGCCTTTATTAACTGTTATATTGCAAACTCCGGATATACAAATGTATGTCGAAGATTTCGCCACGAAATTGAAAAAAATAAAAAAATGCTTTTGGAAGACTATTCCCAAGACGTGCTCATGCTTATGCTACATGCTTCCGCATTAGGGCTTCCGTATTTGCCGGTTAAACTGATGCAGGGTTCCGACCTTGTAAACAAATGGGGAATCAGCAAAGAGGTGCGTGCAAAAGACTTAAGACTTCCGAATAATAAACTGGTGGAAGTAGAGAACCCCTTTAATCCTGGAGAAAAAGTTGTTGCGGTACCGGTTCCGCGCTTAGATGTTGCAATAATCCATGTGCAAAAAGCGGCAGTTGATGGAACCTGCTCTATTGAAGGCGATGAGTTCCATGACATTGATATCGCTATTGCGGCAAAACGATGTATTGTAACCTGCGAAGAATTGGTAGACGAAAAAGAAATCAGAAGGGATCCGAGCAAGAACTCAATTCCTCAATTTTGTGTTGATGCGGTTGTGCATGCTCCTCACGGCGCACATCCTGCACAGTGCTACAACTATTACGACTACGATGCGAATTTCTTTAAAATGTATGATTCGGTAACCAAAACCGAAGAAGATTTTAAAAATTTCTTGCAGGAATGGGTATACGGAGTTAAAAACCATGAAGAATATCTTGACAAACTGGGAGCGACCAGATTGCTCAAGTTAAAAGTGGTACCCGGATTTGGCTATGCGGCAAAATTAGTGAAGGAGGGGAAATAAGATGACAAATTACAAAAATTATACCAACAAAGAGATGCAGGCAATTACGATTGCAAAAACAATTCAAGACGGACAAATCGTTATTGTCGGAACGGGGCTCCCCCTGATCGGCGCTTCGTTGGCAAAAAGAATTTTTGCGCCGAATTGTAAATTAATTGTAGAGAGCGGTCTTATGGACTGTAATCCTATTGAAGTTCCCCGAAGTGTCGGTGATACAAGATTTATGGCTCACTGCGGTGTGCAATGGCCGAATGTTCGCTTCATCGGTTTTGAAACAAACGAGTGGCTCAATGATAAAGATCGAATGATCGCCTTTATCGGTGGCGCCCAAATCGACCCATATGGAAACGTAAACTCAACTTGTATCGGTGATTATCATAATCCCATAACACGCTTTACCGGATCAGGCGGGGCTAACGGGATTGCCACCTACTCCAACACGGTTATCATGATGCAGCACGAAAAAAGAAGATTTATCGACAAAATCGACTACGTTACCAGTGTTGGTTGGGGCGATGGTGTCGGCGGCAGAGAAAAGCTTGGACTTCCCGGAAACAGGGGGCCGATTGCAGTAGTGACAGATCGCGGCATTTTAAAATTTGATGACAAAACAAAGAGAATGTATTTGGCAGGATATTATCCGACCTCTTCTCCTGAAGATGTGCTTGAAAATACCGGTTTTGAACTGGATGTGTCCAAAGCGGTGCGCTTGGATGCTCCGGATGAAGCAGTCATCAAAATGATTCGGGAAGAGATCGACCCGGGACAAGCCTTTATCAAAGTTCCGGTCGAAGAAAAATAAGCGATAAGAGGTAAGCAGGCTGTCTGAAATAGCGCCTGCTTATGTAATTTTTTTGATAACTTGATTAAATTTTAATGCGACTTATACAAATCGTAAAAAATTTTATAAAAAAGAGCTTGACACAGCGGTTTAGTTTTTGCCGTCCATGGCAAAAACTAAACCTGCGAGTTTTAAAGCTTTACAAATTACTTTGCTTTAAAACATCGTTTCTGTTTGGAACCACCGCCACGCACTGATTTTTAGTATTCTTGATTAAATCAGTGCTGCGAGTTTTAAAGCTTCAATTTTATAATTTTGTATTGATGCTTTAAAACATCGTTTGAATTTGTTCTGAGTTTGACAACGGTGGGCAATTTACCACAGGAATGTTTAAATCCGCAAGCACCTGTCGATGCTCCGATTAGTACAGGACGTTATACGTGTTTATTTGGCAAACTTTTCCCTGTATTTTACAGGCACAGTATTGCTGATTGAATGTACTTTTGTAAGACTGTTAAAAAAGTTTGTCTTACAAAAGTACGGGCTAAAAACTTTTTTCGGAATTTGACAATTCCTCAAAAACTTTTTATAGGAGAATATTATGGGAAACTATTCAATGCCGGGTTATTTTCAGAACATGGAACAGATCGGCTCCGCGTTATCGAAGATTGATGAAGATAATGAGCAGCAGGTAAAACAGGTTGAAGAAGAGATTCGAAAGTTAATAGACGAGGTTCATGAGGCGGGCACTCCCACGGAAACGCTTAATGAAAAAGGGCAATGGACAGCGCTTCAAAGAATTGCCGAGTTAGTTGACGAAGGTACATGGTGCCCGCTAAACAGCTTGTACAATCCCGAAGATTTTGAAACCGCAACCGGAATTGTAAAAGGCTTAGGAAGAATCAACGGAAAATGGGCAGTCGTTGTTGCTTCCGATAATAAGAAAATTGCCGGAGCTTGGGTTCCGGGGCAATCCGAAAACTTATTGCGAGCATCCGATACTGCAAAATGCTTACGAATTCCTTTAGTCTATGTTTTAAACTGCAGCGGCGTTAAATTAGATGAACAGGAAAAAGTATATCCGAACCGCAGAGGCGGCGGAACTCCTTTCTATCGCAATGTTGAATTGGAACAATTAGGCGTACCGGTTATCGTCGGAATTTTCGGCACAAACCCCGCAGGCGGCGGCTACCACAGTATCAGCCCCACCATTCTTATTGCGCACGAAAAAGCAAACATGGCGGTTGGCGGAACCGGAATTGTAAGCGGGATGAATCCGAAAGGCTATATCGATCAGGAGGGCGCCGAGCAAATTATTGATGCGGTTTCCAATGCAAAACCTACTGAAGTTCCCGGCACTGTTTCTATTCACTATGATCAAACAGGATTTTTCCGTGAAGTGTACTCCGAAGAAATCGGTGTCTTGGACGGAATTAGAAAATACATGGATTGTCTGCCCGCCTATGACTTGGAGTTTTTCCGTGTAGACGAGCCAACCGAGCCCCTATTCGATCCGAATGATCTTTACTCGCTTTTACCGATGAACCAAAAACGGGTGTACAATATCTATGATATTATCGCACGCTTGGTAGATAATAGCGAATTCAGCGAATACAAAAAAGGATACGGCCCCGAAATGGTAACCGGACTTGCAAAAGTTGACGGACTTTTGGTTGGCATAGTTGCAAACGTACAAGGCTTATTGCTCAAATACCCCGAATATAAAGAAAATGCCGTCGGGATTGGCGGCAAGCTCTACCGGCAAGGCTTAGTCAAAATGAATGAATTTGTTACGCTTTGCGCGCGGGACAGAATTCCGATTGTCTGGCTGCAGGACACAACGGGAATTGATGTAGGAAATGACGCCGAAAAAGCCGAGCTGCTCGGGTTGGGACAATCGTTAATTTACTCTATCCAGAATTCAAATATACCGCAAATGGAAGTTACTTTGCGAAAAGGCACCGCCGCCGCTCATTATGTTCTCGGCGGCCCGCAAGGAAACGATACCAACGCATTCTCTTTAGGAACCGCCGCAACCGAAATCAACGTAATGAACGGCGAAACCGCTGCGACTGCAATGTATTCACGGCGATTGGTAAAAGACAGAAATGCAGGAAAAGATATAACACCGATCATTGAAAAAATGAACAAACTTATCAATGAATACAAAGATAAATCTGTTCCTTCATTCTGTGCAAAAGCGGGAATGGTAGATGAAATTGTACATCTCTATGATATACGAGCATACATGATCGCATTTGCGAATTCGGTATATCAGAATCCGAAGTCAATTTGTCCTTTCCATCAAATGCTTTTACCGCGGATGATTAGGGAATACAACACTTTTGTAAAAAAATAATTACTCTTAGGGACTTTGACTAATTTTAGGAACAGTCAAAGTCCCTTTTGGGGAAATGTATAATCCGATACGTACGCTTGTAAGAACGAAAAAGAAGGTGTACTATAAATTATTGAAATACGAGTATGCAAAAACTGAAGCTTTTAAAAGCATTTTATCCGGGATGAGAATTTCTGAAGAACTTTTTACATCAAAATAAAATTGCATAAGGCTATGCATGCTCGAGGGAGTTTTATGGAGCGAATAGTTTTAAAATTAGGCATGTTTGAAACGCTTATGATTGCAGTTATTGCAATTTACTTTGGAGAGTTTTTACGAAAAAAAATCCCTCTGCTAAAAAAATACTGTTTACCGGCAGCTGTTGTCGGCGGAACAATCTTTTCAATTATTTCATTATGCTTATATTCTGCTAATGTATTTGAATTGCAATTTGATTATAAGACGATAAATCAATTATTTTATTGCATCTTTTTTGCGGCAAGCGGAGCGGCAGCCAGTTTATCCTTGTTAAAAAAAGGCGGAAAGCTGGTTATTATTTTTGCAATACTTGCAGCCCTTCTTGCGGCTTTACAAAACGCTTTAGCGCTTGCGATCGGAAAAGCTTTTGCAATCAATCCCCTTATTGCTTTGATGACCGGAAGTATTCCAATGACCGGCGGGCACGGAAACGCCGCTTCTTTTGCTCCGCTTGCAGTTGATGCCGGAGCGTCCGCAGCCCTTGAGGTGGCACTTGCCTCTGCAACATTCGGGCTTATTTCAGGTTGTATACTCGGCGGTCCTTTCGGTAATTTCTTGATACAAAGATTTCATTTGCAAGATTCTGCGCTGGACGGCAAACAGAATGCTTCCGATGCGGATATCGCCGCCTCAAAAACGCTCGTTGATAAATCGAATGTTTTGCAAGCGGTATTTTTAATGTGCCTTGCTTGCGGTATCGGACAGATACTCTTCCTTATTCTTAAATATTTTCATATTAAATTTCCGATCCATGTATGCTGTATGTTTGGCGGTATTGTGATGCGTCTCATGTTGGACGGACAGCGCAGTAAAAATTATGATGTACTTTACGAGTCTATCGATATTGTCGGAGAATTTTCTTTAGCCCTATTTGTTTCCATGTCAATTGTTTCGATGAGATTGTGGGAACTTTCAGGTTTGGGACTTTCTCTTGTTGTGCTGCTGATGGCGCAGGTTATGCTCATTAGTATTTTCTGCTACTTCTTGACATTCAGGTTGTTGGGTAAAAACTATGATGCGGCTGTTATGGCGGTAGGACATATAGGATTTGGTTTAGGGGCGGTTCCGGTTTCTATGACCACGATGCAAACTGTGTGTCAAAAATATCGATATTCCCGACTGGCATTCTTTGTTGTACCGGTAATAGGCGGATTTCTCAGTAATATTACGAATGCGATAATTATCACCACATTCTTGGATATTGCAAAAAACATGATTTAAAAGAGAGATTTTGAATGAGAAATAGAAAGAGGTATCAAGGGTGAGTAAGTTTACTATGGGGGTTGATGTCGGTTCGACAGCATCTAAGTGTGTAATATTAAAAGACGGAAAAGACATTGTTGCGACTTCGGTGGTTAATGTCGGTACCGGTACAAGCGGTCCTGCGCGAGTAATACAGCAAGCATTAGACAGCGCGGGCTTTGCCGATGTTTTAGAACTTGACGGGGCAGTTGCTACGGGATACGGCAGAGCTACATTGGAAAAAGTGCCGCATCAAATGTCTGAATTGTCCTGCCATGCAAAGGGCGCTTATTTTTTATTTCCAAAAGTTAAGACGATTATTGATATCGGCGGGCAAGATTCAAAAGCATTAAAAATCGGAGATAACGGAATGCTGGAAAATTTTGTTATGAACGATAAATGCGCCGCAGGAACCGGCAGGTTTTTAGATGTTATCGCAAAAGTTTTGGATGTGAGCTTGGATGATCTGGAAAAACTGGATGAACAGTCAACCGAGGCTCTGACTATTAGCTCTACGTGCACTGTTTTTGCCGAATCGGAAGTAATTTCTCAGCTGGCAAGCGGCGCAAAAATTCAGGATATTGTGCGGGGAATCCATACCGCTATTGCAAGCCGTGTGGGAAGCCTTGCAAAAAGAGTAGGAATAAGGGATGATGTAGTAATGACAGGCGGTGTTGCGCTTAATAAAGGAATGATCCGTGCTATGGAAAGAAGTATAGGATTTAAGATTTATACGAGCGAATATTGCCAATTAAACGGTGCCCTTGGTGCTGCATTATTTGCCTATCAAAAATGCATGCAATCGAATAAATAATACCAAACAGCACATGGTGGGTTGTGCTGCAAAAAATAAACTCTGCTGAATTTATGAGGATTTTATCAGCAGGGTTTAGTACTATCCATATTATTAGGAGGCTTAAGATGGCAAAAATGGAAAAATTACCAAACAAAAAACCGCGACCGGTAGACGGACACAAACCTGCGGTTGTTGTTCTTCGGGATGTAGTGGACAAGGTTTATTCAAATGCCTGGGAAGCAAAAAAACGAGGAGAATTAGTAGGTTGGAGCTCTTCCAAATTCCCTATTGAGTTGGCAAAAGCCTTTGACTTAAATGTTGTGTATCCTGAAAACCACGCTGCCACAACCGCAGCAAAAAAAGATGGCTTGCGGCTTTGTCAAGCGGCAGAGGATATGGGATATGACAATGATATTTGCGGTTATGCAAGAATCAGCTTGGCGTATGCGGCAGGAGAGCCGACCGATGCGCGGCGCATGCCTCAGCCTGACTTTTTACTTTGCTGCAATAATATTTGCAACATGATGACAAAATGGTACGAAAACATTGCGCGAATGCACAATATCCCGCTTATTATGATAGATATTCCTTTTTCCAATACAGTGGATGTCCCTGAAGAAAAAGTTGATTATTTACTTGACCAATTTGATTACGCTATTAAACAGCTTGAAAAATTAACCGGCAAAAAGTTTGACGAAAAAAAATTTGAAGACGCTTGCGCACGGGCAAACAGAACAGCAGCCGCATGGCTTAAATCATGCTCGTATATGTCGGCAAAACCGTCTCCGTTAAGCGGCTTTGATTTGTTTAATCATATGGCTGATATTGTTGCGGCTCGCTGCGAAGAAGAGGCTGCATACGGCTTTGAATTATTAGCCCAAGAGTTTGAGCAGTCAATCAAAGAAGGAACTTCAACATGGGAATATCCGGAAGAGCATAGAATATTATTTGAAGGAATTCCCTGCTGGCCGGGTTTGCGTGCATTATTTGAACCCTTAAAAGACAGCGGCGTAAACGTAACCGCTGTTGTGTATGCACCCGCATTTGGCTTCCGTTACTCAAATATCAGAGAAATGGCCGCAGCCTATTCCAAGGCACCGTGCTCTGTTTGTATCGAAACCGGAGTGGAATGGCGTGCAACGATGGCAAAAGAAAACGGTATCAGCGGCGCGCTGGTTAATTACAACCGCAGCTGCAAACCGTGGAGCGGTGCAATGCCTGAAATGGAACGAAGATGGAAAGAAGACCTGGGTATTCCTGTTGTACACTTTGACGGTGATCAAGCGGATGAAAGAAACTTCTCAACGGAACAATACAAAACCAGAGTGCAAGGTTTGGTAGAAATCATGGAAGAAAGAAAGGCGGATCGGTTAGCAAAAGGTAAAGAAGTATACACCAACTTTGAAAATACAAAAGAAACCGATTGGTCAAAATCAACATTGGAATAGGAGATTAAAATGGATAAGATTAATGAATTGCTGGGTCAATTTAAATATTATGCAAATAGTCCAAGAAAGCAATTAGATAAATATCTTGCTGAAGGAAAAAAAGCAATCGGTGTATTTCCGTATTATGCACCGGAAGAAATCGCCTATGCCGCAGGAGTAGTGCCTTTCGGTGTATGGGGAGGAGTCGGGCCGATCGAACGGGCAAAAGAGTATTTCCCTACATTCTATTACTCGCTTGTGTTACGATGTTTGGAAATGGCATTGGACGGCACACTGGACGGATTATCCGCTTCTATGATAACAACCCTTGATGATACCCTCAGACCCTTTTCACAAAACTATAAGGTTGGGGCAGGAGATAAAATTC
Organism: Treponema phagedenis; assembly: GCF_008153345.1. Taxonomy (NCBI): domain Bacteria; kingdom Pseudomonadati; phylum Spirochaetota; class Spirochaetia; order Treponematales; family Treponemataceae; genus Treponema; species Treponema phagedenis. The sequence continues at coordinate 425,010 of NZ_CP042818.1, forward strand.
CGATGATTTTCTTAAATCACGGTCAGCATAGAAAAGAAGATTTCGGAAAAAAATACAATGCCAGAATTTTTAAAAAAGCTAAAGAAGAGCTGGAAAAAATTTGCGGTGTTACCGTTACCGATGAAAACCTAAAAAAAGCTTTTAAGGTTTACAACGAAAACAGAAGCGAAAAACGGAAATTTATTAAACTGGCAGCCACGCATCCGCAGACAATTAAAGCGTCTGACAGATGCTATGTATTAAAAAGTTCATACTTTATGCTCAAGGATGAGCACACCGCCTTATTAAAAGAGCTGAATGAAAAACTGCACGCTTTGCCGGAAGAAGACTGGGACGGCGTTCGCGTTGTAACAAGCGGAATCATCACGGATAATCCGGGACTGTTAAAAGTATTTGATGATTACAAGGTTTGCATTGTTGCCGATGATGTTGCGCATGAGTCAAGAGGTTTAAAAGTAGACATTGATTTGTCCATTGATGATCCTATGTTGGCACTTGCAGACCAATTCGCCCGAATGGACGAAGACCCCATTCTGTATGATCCGGATATTTATAAGCGTCCGAAATATGTAGTTGATTTGGCAAAACAAAACAACGCAGACGGCTGCCTATTATTTATGATGAATTTTAATGATACGGAAGAAATGGAATATCCTTCATTAAAGCAGGCATTTGATGAAGCAAAAATTCCGCTCATCAAAATAGGCTATGATCAGCAGATGGTTGACTTCGGGCAGGTTAAAACACAGCTTGAAACGTTCAATGAAATTGTACAGCTCAACAGGGCATAAGGAGGTGAAGTAATGAGTCAAAACGTATGGGAAAATGATGATTTTATTTTTAAAGATGACGAAATAAAAGGCATGACGCAAAAAGGAAAAGACAAGGTAAAATTGCAAGGCTTCACCGACATGATTGTTCCGGCTACCACTCCGGAGGGTGTTCCTATTAAACGAATAGGCGACAATGCTTTTTACCGCCGCGGTTTAACTTCGGTTGTAATTCCTGATACTGTTGAAAGTATTGGTTATGATGCCTTTGGTGTATGCAAGTTAACAGAAGTAAAACTGCCGCCCGCTTTAACCCGCATCGAAGGTTTTGCGTTTTACAATAATAAACTGAAAACAGTTGCTTTCGGCGGCAAGGAAAAAATCATTGAGCCAAGTGCCTTTGCGCTTAATGAGTTGGAAAAACTGGATTTGCCTAAGTCGTTGGAGTTGATCGACACTTCATCTTTTTACAAAAATGCCTTAACGGAAGTTACTATTCCTTCATCGGTAAAAAAGATAAACATGTATGCATTCCGCAAAAATAATATTGCGCAAGTGACAATTCCAAAAACCGTTGACTTTGTGCATCAAAATGCGTTTGAGCAAAATACGGAAATTAAATAACTATTAAAAAAGGGTATGCAAGTCATACCCTTTTTTTATAAGATAGCGGGCACAACATTCTGTAATTAATTTAAGGTTACACCCTGCGGAGGAACAACAATATCGGTTTACCGAATCCGCACCACTATGGTAAATTGCCCACCGTTGCGTTGTGTCGGACTCTTTTTATAAAACTATGAACGAATTTAATTTTATCTGTTGAATTCTTAATTTGTATAATCTGGGTGCAAATGGTGCAAAGTGTATTGAGGTTTGGTGAGATTTCCGTATATTTAAAAAAATCATTTGCGAAAACTCATATTATGCGGTATGCTATTTAATAGATGAAAGGCGAAAAGATAGGCATTCAGGCAAAACAAGCAGTACATTCACAAAGACTCTTAAAGCAAATATGGAAGCATCGCTTATTGTATGTGATGTTTGTTCCTGCTATCGTTTATTTTATACTATTGTCGTATGTGCCGATGGCAGGGATTGTTTTAGCATTTAAAAAGTACTCGGTTACGAAAGGGATTTTTAGAAGTCCATGGATAGGGTTTGCGTATTTTCGTACTTTTTTTACCAGTTATGATGCCGGCAGGCTTTTAAAAAATACTTTGACTGTCGGCTTTATGAAAACAATTTTGGAATTTCCGTTTGCAATCATATTGGCGCTTTTGCTGAATGAGCTTAAAAATCCGCTGTTTAAAAAAACAACGCAAACAATTACGTATCTTCCGCATTTTTTGTCTTCGGTTATTGTGATTACAATGGTGCAGCGGATTTTGGCACCACATAACGGAGTTATAAATCAAATTATTGCAGCTTTCGGCGGGGACGGGTCTACGTTTTTTTTAATGGAAGCAAAGTATTTTTTACCGATTTTGTTTATTCTTGATATATGGAAGAATATCGGGTGGGATTCAATTATTTACCTTGCGGCGATAAGCGGTGTTGATCCGAACTTGTATGAGGCGGCTGAAATGGAGGGCTGCGGAAGGCTGAGACAGATGTGGCATATTACGCTTCCGTGCATACGCAGTACAATCGGCGTGCTGTTTATTTTAGGGATCGGCTCTTTATTTTCATCGGGGTTTGATCAAATTTATCTTTTGCGCACGCCGGGGAATATGGCTATCGCTGACACCCTCGATACCTTTGTGGTGCGTGTCGGTTTGGCAAATGGTGAGTTCGGTTATGCAACGGCAATCGGATTGTTGCAAGGTGTTATCGGTTTGATTCTTGTGTTGGTCAGTAATAAAATATCAAAGAGGCTGACTGACGTCGGAATATTTTAAATACATTTTCGCTTTTATAAAAACGAAAATGAATGGAGGTTTTATATGAAGAAAATGAGACAGGTGCTGATGATTGTGGCAGCTGCAGGTATTCTGATAAGCGGGATAAGCTGTGGCAAACAGGAGGGCGAAAAAAGCGGTTCGGAGGATAAGCCGAAAACATGGATTGCCAATCGGGTTGTTCAGGTGCAAGCGTATGTTGATGATATAGGCTACCAGCTTCCGAAGGATCAGTTGAATACTCCTGTTATGAAAGAGTTGGAGCGCAGAACGGGTATGAAAATTGAATTTTTATATACCCCCGGTGAAAAGGATCGCTATGTTATGGCAGCTCAAATCGCGGCAGGGAATTTACCCGATATGATTTGCAGTTACCTGAATAACTCAACACGTCCGGAATTTCGTGTGTTATATCCGGCCGCCGTTGAAGGAGTGTTTGCCGATCTCGCTCCGTATATAAAAGACTCAAAGGTATACTCGCGATATTTTGATAAGGATTTTTTATCGCCGGATAGTTATGCAAACATTGTATGGCGTAACGACTTTGGCGGCAAGGCATATTTTATGCATGTACAAGTAGCCGCTGAGGATGAGTCGACCATATGGAAACCCTATGAAGAGTATTTGGGCGGCATGTACATTCAAAAGGCAATCGCAGAAGATCTCGGCGTTGATGTGCGCAGCATAGACTCTTCTGAAAAGTTATATCAGTTGCTTAAAAAAATAAAAGCAAAAAACTATAAAGACAAAAACGGCAATACGGTTGTTCCGCTTGGTCCGAAATACTGGGGCGGCTCTCCTGATGCTATTGATTACATTGTGCATGATTTGCAATGGGGTGTTTCGGGAAAGTATAATCGAACAAAAGAAGGTAAAATTCTGCATGAGGCTGAAACGGATTATGTTTTTAAACAAATCAATTATTTCCGCAAGTTATTAAAAGAAGGCTTAATTCATAAAGAGTTCTTTACCATCGACGAAACCCGTGCAAATGAATTGTGCACAAACAGCAGTGTCGCTGTTATCGGTGATGTTCACAATTACGTACCCGTTATTTACGAATCCGATACATGGATTCCGCTTGGTCCGATTGCGGATTATCATGGGAACACTGAAAAAATAACAAGCGGGAAAAGCGGATACGGCGTATGGGCAATTCCGGCAACAACAAAGAATCCCGAAGAGATTGTAAAGCTTATGGATTATATTTGCTCAAAAGAAGGGCAGCTGCTGATGCTTTACGGCGTTGAGGGTGTAAGCTATGATATGGTTGACGGCAAGCCTGTTTTAAAGCCGGAAGTAAAAAAAGCGATGGAGCAAGGAGATTCCGAAACGCTTATCAATACGTACGGAGCGGCTTTTGACGGCAGCGGACATTACGGCCTGGCATTTTTACTGACCAATATTCAAAATACTACGTATTTCGGTGAAGCCCGCCCAGGTTCCGGAACGACGGCAACCTTTAAAAGAGCGGTAGAGCTTGCAATGGACTATCCGCGTGTGTATAAAAAAATACCGGGCTTGCCTGCAAGTGCGTACTTACCCGAATTGGAAAAAGTAAACGCCTCTATGTCACTGCTTGATTATAACGAAATGATTATACAAGCCTGTTATGCGTCGTCAGATTCGGAAGTGAAGAAAATTGTTGATGGGTTTAGAGCACAACTGAAAGAAGCGGGAATAGATGAGTTCCGCGCTCTTGTTGAAAAAAAATATACAGAAAATCCTGACACGGTTTTGTTTTATTAAAATAAAATTAAAAAGCACGGCACTTGTTGCCGTGCGTGATTTTCCGAATCGAGAGGGAGAAATATGAAAGCGCAATTACCTAATACAAAAAAGAGATACAAGATCAGAAAAAAGCTACGGCGCGCAGAGGATGCATTATTGCAAATATTTATTGTAGCAATTGTTTTATTCTTATGCGCTTCAATTATTTTGCCTTGCCTGAATATTATTGCGCTTGCCTTTAATGACGGTGCCGATGCTGCAAGGGGCGGTGTTTATTTTTTTCCGCGTGTGTTCACGTTGGATAATTTTAAAGAAGTGTTCAAAGACGGTCAGATAATAAGAGCATACGGAATTACTATTGCACGAACGGTAATCGGCACCGTGTTGAGTATCTGGCTTATTACTATGACCGCTTTTGTCCTTAAAATAAGAACATTGCCGGGAAGAACGTTTTTTACAATGGCTATTGCCCTCACAATGCTTTTTTCCGGCGGCTTAATTCCAACCTATATTCAATATAAAAACCTTGGGCTTTTAAACAGCTTTTGGGTGTATATTATTCCCGGCGTTATCAGTGCATACTATTTATTTATGGTGCGAACCTTTTTTGAAACCATTCCTTATAGCTTGGAAGAGTCTGCAATGATAGACGGCTGCAATTACGTAGGTATTTATACAAGAATTATCTTGCCATTGAGTAAACCGGTTATTGCCGTCATCGGATTATATACCGCGGTCGGGCATTGGAATGATTGGTTTGCTGGTGCATTTTATATGAACAGCAGCAGATTATGGCCGGTGCAAACAGTGCTACAACAAATGCTCAGAAAAGCAATGGCGGCAAGCAAAGAAGGAGCGACAATCTCGCAGCTTATTGCGGCGCAAGCCCGAGCGGCAACCTCGGACTCGTTAAAAATGGCGGCGGTTGTTATCACCATGCTTCCGATACTCTGTGTTTACCCGTTTATACAAAAGTATTTTGCAAAAGGCGTGATGATAGGGAGTGTGAAAGGCTAAAACTTTCACAAAATTTTATCCGTAATCATTCTGAAAAAATTTGTAAAAGAATGAGCGCTGCTTCATAATACAAACGATGATATCAATCACTTTAAAACAACCGAATTAACATAAGGACTCAGTATGAACGAACGTATCTATTTACTACCCCGTGAGGGCGAATGGTATAAAGCAAATATGCACTGCCACTCAGTATTTTCCGATGGACATTTTGCTCCGGCAGAGCTCAAAGAGCTGTACATGCGCAAGGGTTATTCAATCGTTGCGTTTACCGATCACTGCATTTACAAAAATCACGCGGAACTGACGGACTCAAATTTTCTTGCACTTGTCGGACTCGAAGTTGAAACAAGTGAGCCCGACACAACGGGTGGCGGGTTTGACCGCGTTAAAACATATCACTTTAATATAATCGACACGGATCCTGAATATAAAAAAGATGAGAAACAGGATGTAATTCAGCCGAATGATTGGTATTACGGAATTGATGAAATAAACGACTATATTGAAAAAATCGCCAAACTCGGATTTTTAACGGCGTACAATCATCCGTATTGGTCTTTGCAAAACTATGACGATTACAAGGATCTTAAAAATCTTTGGGCTATGGAGATTTTTAATTTCGGTTGCGAAAAAGAAGGCGGGTACGGATATGCGCCGCAAAGCTATGACGAAATGCTCCGCTTGCCCGATAACAAAAAACTGTTCTGTGTTGCGGGAGATGATAACCATAATGCCGCACCGGTAGGGAGTCCCGAATGCGATTCTTTCGGCGGCTTTACTATGATAAGAGCTGAAAGCCTTACGTATTCTGCTGTTGCAAATGCGTTAAAGCTCGGTCATTTTTATGCATCAATGGGCCCGCAAATAAAAGAATTGTACATTGAAAACGGCATGGTGCATATTCATACTTCCGCAGTAAAAAAAATATCGCTTATAACGGAAGGCCGGCGCGTGTATGTAAAAAATGCCCCCGAAGATGAATACATAACCGAAGCGGTGTTCAGCCTCGACGGAAAAGAAGGATACATCCGCGTTGACTGTATTGACGAGCGGGGGCTGCATGCGAACAGTAATGCCTACCGCATTCCCACAATCCGAATTTGTCAGGTAAGCTCACTTGAAAAAATATTCAAAGAAACGCCGCTTTTAAAAAAGCAAAGAAACGCTGCACGAGTTTTACGCGGGGAACGTTTTTCGTATCAGGTTGCACTCAAGCTGGAAAACGATGCGGACACAACAGAAACGGAAATACGGATTGAATCAGCAGGTATCCCTTGCCGTGTGTTTAGGGTCGGTATGATCCCCGCGCGTCTTACCGCACGCAAGGAAAGATGCGACGCCAATTATATCACAACCGATGAGGGTTTGTTTCCCGATGTTTTGTATCCTATCAAAATTGAAAACAATCTTTTGCAAGAACAGTTTATTTTATCAAGTGAATATAACGAGTGCGTATGGATTGAAGCTGATATCCCCGAAAACATTCAAAGCGGCGTGTACACAATCACGCTGACCGCAAAAGCTAAAAATCGAAACTTGCAATCGCAGGCGGTGTTTACCCTGCATGTTGCCGATGAGGTTTTGGAAAAAGACGATTTTAAATTTACGCAATGGTTTCATCTTGATTGCCTTGCAGATTATTACGGCGATGCGGTTTTTTCCGAGCAACACTGGAATCGTATAGCGCAATTTATGGAGATGGCGGCTTCTCACGGAGTGTCAATGATTTTAACGCCTGTTTTTACGCCGCCGCTTGATGTAGATGATTCAAGCGAACGAAAAAATGTTCAGCTTGTTGACATTGAAGAAAACAACGGTGTGTATTCTTTTTCGTTTGAGCGATTCCATCGGTATGCGGCGCTTGCAAAAAAATGCGGCATACGCTATTTGGAAATATCGCATCTTTTTACGCAATGGGGCGCAAAGCATCCGCCGCAAATTTTCGGCAGTAAAAATGGTACGCAAACTCTTTTGTTCGGCAAGCAAACCGATTTAAAAGATAACTCCTATGCGGAATTTTTGTCGGTGTTTTTACCCGCACTCATTCTTGAAATAGAAAAAGCGGGTTTTAAAAACCGCGCATTTTTTCATATTTCGGATGAGCCTTCGCTCGCAGACAAGGTAAATTACACATATGCGAAATCAATGGTAAAAAAACATCTCGGCGATTATCCGATTATTGATGCGCTTTCTCATTATGAATTTATGGAAGACGGCGCTGCGGAAATTCCGGTTGCCGCCATCGATTCGATTGCGCCGTTTATTGCAAAAAACGTAAAACCGCTTTGGGCCTATTATTGCTCCGCTCAAGCAGTTCACGTATCAAATCGTTTTTTTGCAATGCCGTCATGGAGGAATAGAATCTTAGGCATGCTTTTGTATAAATTCGACATTGACGGTTTTTTGCATTGGGGTTACAATTTTTACTATACGCAATATTCGCGAAAACTGATTGACCCGTTTACGGTAACTGATGCGGGCGGAGCTTTTCCCGCAGGGGATTCGTTCAGTGTGTATCCGGGGAAGGATGAGCCGCTGCCGTCAATCCGCTTAAAGGTTTTTTACGAAGCATTGCAGGATAGGGTGTTTTTAAAACAAATGGAAAAAAAATTCGGTAAAGCCGGCGTGATTGAACGGCTTGAAAAATATTCCGGCGTCTGTGCGGATTTTATGCAGTATCCGACAGGCGATAAATTTCTTTTATCGTTGAGGGATTTATTTTTATCATGAAAACAATATATACGGCTGCCGGTGAGGTAAACAAAGGATTTATCGGGCAAATTGCATACACGGTTTGCCTTGATAAAACTTATACGGAATTGGATGTGCATTTACAATTTGATAAACAACGCATAAAAACTCCGAGTCCGGAATGCGAGTCGGAAATACAAATGCTGATGCGGGAAAAATACGGTGAGCAAATTGACAAGGTTGAAGCAGCCGAAATTGCAAAAAGCATGAAAACGGAAATACAGCTTATTGTGCAAATGAATGACACTTTTATTGGCGGTATTCACCGTCAAATGAAAGACAGGCATTTATACATTTCTCCGTCGTATGCAACCGAAGGGGCAATTCCGCAAACTGCGATAGAAGGTGTTATACGGATTGTCGTTATTTTTTTTAATGTGCTCTGCGATAACACAGGGTATACGGTTTCGCTTTCGGCAGGATAGGGGTGCGTATGTACAAACGTTTTGAATTACACAATCACACAAATGAATCCGACGGTTCGCTAACGGTAGAAGAATTGATAGATTTCATGGTTGCGGATACAGTTGACGCATTTGCTTTAACCGACCATAACACAATCTCCGGACATAAAAAAGCGCAATCAATTTTGCAAACAAAAAATCCGCCGATCGAATGTGTGTACGGTATGGAGTACACAACATACTACGGTCATATTTTATGTTTGAATTTGTACTCTTATATTCCGTGGGAAAATATTAATCCGCTGCAGCCTGAAAAACTATTTACTCCTTTACGTCAAACGGGAGCGCTTATCGGTGTTGCGCATCCGTTTTCATACGGTGCGCCTATTGCGCAAGGCTGCAAATGGGAAATGCAAATCAATGATTACACCGCAATTGATTTTATCGAAATTATAAATAATCCCGAACCGCAGCACATAAATGAAAAGGGGATAGACTGGTGGGAGCAGTTATGTTTGCAAGGCTTCCGCATTGCAATGACTGCCGGTATGGATTTGCACGGGCGCTCTGATTTTGCCGGACAGTTTGCCGTGTATGTTGATACCGAGAAAAGCGAACCTGCCGATAAGGCTTTACAGCGTGCAATAAAAACGCAGAAAACGTATATAACAAAGGGACCGGTGTTTACGTCGGAAGTTTCTTCCGATGGAAAAAACATACAGAACAGTATTACCGATTGTGTAAAGCCCGGCTTCAACATGCAAGCGGTTCCGCATTGGACTGTCGAATACACAAGCCCCGCAGAAAAACTTGTAAAGCGTTTAAACCCTCAGGATACAAAAATTGAAGCGGAGATTTCTTGCTTTACCGATTCTTCCGTTATCATTGCAAAGCTCTATGCGGGAGAACCGACCTTTGACAGCCTTGTTGCAATCGCTCCGGTTATATACCGTTAGCAGCAATGCTTTTCAAAAACCTATTGCCTCTTCTACGCTTGTTGCCGACGCCAAGCATACAGAACTAAACCGAATAGTTTTAGCAAGTTCCATTGGCGTTTTAGTATTGTACATGGCGTCAAAAACCAATTGTCAACAATGTTTTAAAGCAAAGTAGTTTGCAAAGCTTTAAAACTCGAAGGTCAAAATGTTTTTGCAACAGTTTCCAAGCAAAAACATTTTGACCCGTGTTAGGCGGACGGAGGGCGGCGAGTACTTTTTAAAAAGTACGAAGCCGGATCATTTGGCGGCAGCAATTTCTGCCGCCAAATAGCCGTAGGCGATAGCCGAAGCCCGTAGTACGCCGGCGGTTTGCAACTGTCTAAGTTCCGGCAAGCTTAAAACTAAAGCCGGTTTTGCTGCAAAGCTCAAACCGCAACACCCGGTATTATTTTAATCCGATAGCATCAATTTTGAATAGTTCCAAGACTAATTGCCGCTAAAGATAAATTATGCTATACTCGCTCATCGCTTAAAATCTTTTTGAGATTTTAGGCTCGTTTATCTTTTAAGGAGCATGTCTCATGGAAAAAATCTTTAAATTGAAAGAGCATAACACCTCGGTGCAGACAGAGGTGCTTGCCGGCATTACAACCTTTTTAGCAATGGCGTATATTCTTGCGGTAAACCCGGCCATACTCAGTGAAGCGGGGCTTGATAAAAATGCGGTGTTTACCGCAACGGCATTGTCAGCCGCAATTGCAACTATGGCGATGGCGTTTTTAGCAAACCTTCCGGTAGCGCTTGCATCGGGTATGGGCTTAAACGCATTTTTTACATACAGCGTTGTAATCGGGTACGGATTTTCACCCGCTTCGGCTCTTACCGCAGTGTTTTTAGAAGGTATTCTTTTTATTTTGCTATCGTTAATAAATGTGCGGGAAGCAATAATAAATTCCATTCCGACAAATCTAAAAAAAGCGGTTGCTGCCGGTATCGGCATTTTTATCACTTTTATTGCTTTGCAAAATTCCGGAATCATTGTTAAGAATGAAGCAACCTTAGTCGGCTTAGGAAGCTTCGCGGGAAATTCTTCGGCGGTTTTAGCGCTGATAGGTTTGGTTATTACCTGTACGCTTTTTATTTTAAAAGTTCCCGGTGCAATATTGCTGGGAATTCTTGCAACAACAATTATCGGAATTCCGATGAAAATAACCGCACCGTTTGGAGGTTGGCAGGGATGGATGCCGATCAGTATTCCTGCGGCACCGCAATTATTTCATTTTGATTTTTCAAATGTGTTATCACTGAAATTTTTTACGGTGTTCTTTTCATTTTTATTTGTTGATATTTTTGATACGGTAGGAACGCTCCTTGGAGTTTCGGAGCAAGCGGGGTTGACGGATAAGGATGGTAAAATTCCTAAAGTAAAAGAAGCCTTGCTTGCCGATGCAATCGGTACAGCAATCGGAGCAGCAATGGGAACTTCAACCGTAACAAGTTATGTTGAAAGTACCTCCGGTGTTGCAGCGGGCGGAAAGACCGGTCTTACCGCTTTTACAACTGCCGTCATGTTTATTCTTGCGCTTTTATTTTCTCCGGTGTTTTTGTTAATACCGGCAGCGGCAACCGCTCCCGCATTGATTATTGTCGGGTTTTTAATGATGTCGCAGGCAGGTAATATTAATTATAAAGATCCGACCGAAGGTATCCCCGCATTTTTAACAATGATTATGATGCCCTTTGCATACAGTGTTGCCGAAGGAATTGTATACGGTATTCTGTCGTATGTAATTTTAAAAGTTTTAACCGGCAAATTCAAAGATGTTCATGTTGTTACCTTTGTTTTATTCATTATTTTTGCAATAAGATTTTTTGTAAATATGCTGTAAATAAAAAGCGAAGATGTTTTTGTCCCTATTATAAAATAAATAAAATTTTATGATAGGGCTTTTTATTTTAAGGATTTAAAATTATTATGAAAGAGATTGATTTTGATCAAATAGCGGCGCAAACGATTGCGGCTGTTAAAGAAGCTGTTAAACACTCCGAGCTTGAAAGCGGAGATATTTTTTTAATAGGCGGAAGTACAAGCGAAGTTTGCGGAGGTCATATCGGAAAAAAATCAAATGCCGACGCGCTCAATCAAATACTCAATCCATTCTTTTCTTTTTTCTGAACTTTCTTTTTGCTTGCCGAACAAAAGCGGAAACTCAATGTTTTCGTACACATTTAAAACCGGCACAAGATTAAAGGACTGAAAAATAAATCCTAAATACTCATGCCGTAATCCGGTCATCCGTCTGTCAAGTCGGGCGGGGATTTTTGCCTTTTTGTTTTTTTTCATATACTTATCCAAAAGGGCAAAATCCTTTTCAGAATAAATCGGCTGTTCATTGATAATAAGTTCCCCGGCGGTCGGCGTATCAATTAAGCCTATCATGTTTAAGATGGTTGACTTGCCCGATCCCGAAGGCCCTGAGATAGAAACAAATGCCCCCTGTTCTATTTCAAAGTCAATGCCCTTTACCGCTTCGACAAAAACCTTGCCCAAGGGGTAAATTTTTTTTAAGTTTTTAACTTGTACAATATGCATGGTACCCTCCGAATATATTTTTTACTGCATATAAACAATTTGTTTGTTTAAGCAGGTTTGTAATAAGCATATAGATAGATATAAAACTGTATAACATTTATGTCAAGCATTTTACTTCAAAAAAGAAGAAATTTCTTTTCCGGTTTTTACACTTTCTCGGCACAGCAATGAAAATCTCTTTTCATAGAATTTCGTAAGCGTTTAATAATAACGGCTTTTGCATTCCTATGGTAAACTTGCTCACCGTAGCGAAATTCCAAACGATGTTTTAAAGCATCAACAGTAAATTATAAAATTGAAGCTTTAAAACTCGTAGGCGAAGTTAAAGTAAATTTTCACAACTTCGCCCTTGAGCCGTGTCGGGCTCTTTTTAAATATGTATTATGTTTTATATAACCCCGTATAATATTAAGTCAAGTAAAATTTACTCGGTTTCTTTTTAGTCGGTTTCATCGATATTTTTTTGGATGTCTTTTTTACTCGTCACGTTCGATGAAACATATTTTCCGCTTTTCTTTCGTTCATTTACGCAGAGCGTGAGCAGATATTCAATTTGTCCGTTTACGGAACGAAAATCGTCTTCCGCCCACGCCGCTATTTGATTGTAGAGTTTTGCGGATAATCGTAATGGTATTTGTTTTTTTTCGTCTTTGGCCATTAATATAAACTGCCCGAATTGACAACCGGCTGCGCATCTTTATTTCCGCATAATACCACCAGCAGGTTTGAAACCATCGCAGCTTTTCGCTCTTCATCAAGAATAACTTTGCCGCTTTCATTGAGTTTATCCAAAGCCATTTCAACCATGCCGACCGCTCCGTCAACAATCATTTTGCGCGCATCAATGATTGCCGAAGCTTGTTGACGCTGAAGCATTGTTGCCGCAATTTCCTGTGAGTATGCGAGGTATGTAATTCGTGCTTCAATAATTTCAATGCCCGCCGTATGCACCTTGGATTGAATTTCTTCTTTAATTCTTTTTGCAACAATTTCCGACGAACCGCGCAGAGAGCCTTCATCGGGGATGCCGTCGCCGGTGGTATCAATATTTTCCGCAACATCATAGGGATAAATTTTTACAATGTTTCTTAGTGCAATATCGCATTGCAGTGAAAGATATTCTTTGTAATTGTCAACTGTAAAAACAGCTTGCGCGGTATCGACAATTTTCCAAATAACCGCAATGCCGATTTCGATCGGATTTCCAAGCCGGTCATTTATTTTTTGTCTATTATTGTTTAAGGTCATTTGCTTGAGCGAAATTTTTTTGTTTACCAGCGACATAGTTGATAAGCGAAAACCGTTTATAGAAATATCAGCCTCTCCGTCTTTATTTACATCGCCGCTTTGTCTGAGTGTTGTTTTTGCCGCAGGGTTTACCGCAACGCAAAAAGGATTGACAAAATAAATACCTTCTTTTTTTAAGGTGCCGATATATTTTCCGAAGAGCGTAAGTACAAGTGCTTCCTGCGGTTTTATAACTTTAATCCCTATAAAGGAAATGCCGGTTATTGTTATTATGATAATCAGCAGTGGAAGTATTGTTCCGAAAATGCCCGGAGAAATAATTTCCAGCGACAAGGCCTGTGCGGAAACTACTATGGCGATAATACAAAATAATTCCACAAGCAGTAAAACCGCAATCATTACAAATCCGTTTTTTGCTTTTAACTCAATCTCTTTCATAAAAGACCTCCGTATCAATATGATATCAAAGTGATATCAGTTTTAAAAAAACCTGTCAAGCCGTTATTCCATGATTTTAACACGAAAATACAGAAAAACGTTTGTCGAAGCCTTGCACGTTAGGCATGCGATTAACTTATCATACCGCAAGCTTGTAACGCCCCACAGTGCTAAACGTCATTTTTTTTAATGACATTGGTCACTTTTTTTTGCAAACGTATTTGTAAAGATAAATTTTAATAAAGAGGAGTCCGACACGGCGCAACGGTGAGCAATTTACCATAGTAATGCTTAAATCCGGTTTTAACGTCCGTGGCGGTTCTGTTCACAGTTTGCTGTGAGTTCAAAAGTTGTAACGTATGGGCGAATGGGATGTTGCGGCTGACAGATTTTTATAAATACTTTTTCGGTTCATCATCGCCTGATTTTGCGTAAAGTGAAATATACGGTTTTGCGGGACTCATATTTATTTTTCCCATAAGTACTTCTTCAATTTGAAAAAAGCCTACATCGCCGCTCATCTCTACATCAATACGCACCGGCTTTTCTTCGCCTTTTGTAATTCGAATTGATTCTATTGAGTTTGCCGAATACTTGTGGATGTCGCCAATACGTGCCTCCGTATTTAATTCCATCGGAATGCGCGCTCTGCCCTTTTTCATGTCGCAGCCGTCAGCTACCAGCACAATGCCCGCCTCGATTGAGTTGATAGGACGGGTTGCCATATGCCCGATAATACATTCGCATGCGGTTGTTTTTATCACTGCGCGCCGTTCGTATGAGGTTATGCCGAGTTTATCCAAGCTTCGCTCAATAATCGGCAAAGCAAGCATCATTGAAAAAAGCTCGTGGTCTTTGCGCGTAAGTGCCATACCGATATCATGCAAATAGGCGGCAAGCGTAACCGCACAATAGCTATCTTCGATTGTACCGGTTTCTTCGGCTTCGATACTTGTTTTAATATTTGCCGCCGAAAGAAGTTTTAATATCTTAAGCGCATTAGCGGTAACCAATTTCATATGTACCGGCCCGTGGTCATTGAAACCTAACCGCACGATGGAAACAGAGTTTGCGCATTCTTGCAAAGCTTCAATTTCAGGGTCATCAATAAGAATCCCTAAGAGCTTACTGACAATGGGGTTATCTTTTACCGATTCCAATAAACGGTTTTCGGTGATAATTTCTTTTTTTGATTTCATAGTGTTCCTCCAAGTTTTTTATAAATTATAGGCAGCTGTGCATTCAGGTGTTTATAAAAGAAAATAAAATGTGTTTATAGGATATAGTGTATTGATTTTTAAAACTACCGTATGTAAATTTAGTTTATATTTAAAACAATAAAAATAATTTTTAAATCTTCGATCTGTGCATTTCTATTTGTATCATTTATAAACCATATTAACCTTGAAAGATTACATTTGAAATAATTTTTTGTTAACATAGTGTTAATTTTACTATCGGCGATATTCTTGACAGTGTAATTATATCATACTATAATTGATTAAGAAATACATGATTTAAAGGAGATTTGTTAAAATGGATAATTACCCCCCCCCCCCCCCCCCCCGGTCAGAAAAATATAAATTCAGAAATTGAAGAGCTAAAAAGAAAAACGCTTATAAAGATTTTTATAGGGTTTTTGAGTATTCAGCTTTTTACCACAGTGCGAGGCGGTATTTTCTTAAATAAACACAACCCCTTCATGGGCAGAAGTTTTGAAGGGGTTGTTTTGCAAAGAAATATTTATATCGCGGTGGTAGTTTGCATTGTAGTAGGCATTTCATGTTATTTGGTTTTTATGAAAATTTTATCTCCTTTATGGGAAATGCTTTCTACAGAAAAAGAGGAAAAGAAGAACATTGACATAGAGTATATTTTTAAGCGTCTTCAGTTCTTCTATACCTTTTCCGCAATGTTCTCTCTTTTGCTTTGGGTAATTTTTTCCCTTTTGTTAGTTGTAGCAAAAATATCTACAACACCTGCACATACTGTGGTTTTAGTGCGGTATACCGAATCATTTTTAATTGCTTTTTTAACCACAGTATTGCTTGATATATTAATGCAGCCGGTTAAAAAACTTTTAGGCATCACAGATATCGTGAATCAAAAACATGATATTTTTTCTTTGAAAAATGTTCTTTTCCCGATTGCTGTTTTGGTTTTTAGTATAGCGCATACTTTTGTTATTCAATGGTATTATATGCAGCCGAAGGTAATTGCAGAAGGACGTTCCGACTACGTTTCTTCTTATGTTACCTTAGGCATATATATTCTGGTTGTTATCATTGTCTTTACTTTGCTTTCAAAACGGCAAGACAGTATACAAACAAATTCATTAAAAAACCAACTGCTATTGCTTTTAGGTGACAATGATGTGGAAATATCACGCAGAATCGCAATACGAAATTTTAATGAGATGGGTGAAGTTACCAGTTATTTTAACCGGTATCTGGATCGCTTACAGCAAATGATAAAGGTACTTAAGAATAAAAGTTTTGAAATAAAAGAAACCGAAGAAGTGTTGTCAGAAAATATGAGCGAATCAGCCGGCGCAGTAAATCAAATCAGCACGAATATTAATGAAGTGAAGCAACAAACCTTTATACAAGCTGAAAGTGTAACGGAAGCAAGCGAGGCTATTGACAGCATAATGCTTCTTATAGAACAGCTTAACGCAAGCATTGATCGGCAGGCTGCAAACGTTGCCGAATCATCCTCGGTTATTGAAGAAATGGTTGCAAATATAGGTTCAATTACTCAAGCAGTGGAAAGTTCTGATATAACCGTGCAGTCCCTTGTTACGGCAACGGATGAGGGAAGAACAAATATGGATACTGCAAATACAATTATG
This sequence comes from Treponema phagedenis, assembly GCF_008153345.1. Taxonomy (NCBI): domain Bacteria; kingdom Pseudomonadati; phylum Spirochaetota; class Spirochaetia; order Treponematales; family Treponemataceae; genus Treponema; species Treponema phagedenis. Next base: position 441,655 of record NZ_CP042818.1, read on the forward strand.
CAAAAAATTGCAGAAGAATCGGGAACCTTATTAGAAGCAAGTAATGTTATTCAGCATATTGCAAGTCAAACAAACCTACTTGCGATGAATGCGGCAATTGAAGCAGCTCATGCAGGTGATGCGGGAAAAGGTTTTGCGGTTGTTGCCGATGAGATCAGAAAGCTTGCCGAAGAATCAAGTACACAGGGAAGATCAATAACAGTAACTTTAAAACAGTTTGGCGGGGAGCTTGAAACATTGGCATCTTCAACTAAAAGAACAATGGAAAACTTTAATGCAATTTATTCGTTATCCGAAGAAGTCAAATCGATTAGTTTACGGTTAGTTTCTGCACTGAAAGAGCAAGGTCACGGAAGCTCTGAAGTGTTGACGGCAATACGAGACATTAATGAGGTAACAATTGATGTGCAAAATGATTCCGATAAAATGCTTTCCGGCGGAAAAAACATTGTGACGGAGATGAGAAAGTTAACAGAGCTTACACAGATTATTACAAACAGCATGGATGAAATGGCTGCGGGAGCGGTACAAATAAATAATTCCATTCAAGACGTAGAACAAATAACCCAAAAAAACAAAAAAAGTATAGAGGAGCTTGCAATAGAAATAAACAGATTTAAAGAATAAAAACCGGTAGGTAATACATAAACTGCAACCTTCATAGTATAATGTTCTGTAATGAAGTTGCTGTTATGCTAATCGGGACATCAACAGGTGGCTTGCGGATTTAGCATTCCTATGGTAAATTGCTCACCGTTGCGAAATTCCAAACGATGTTTTAAAGCATCAACAGTAAATTGTAAAATTGAAGCTTTAAAACTCGTAGGCGAAGTTAAAGTAAATTTTCAAAACTTCGCCGTTGCGCCGTGTCGGGCTCTTTTATAAAATTATCTGATTTGTATTAGATGAATTAAAAAACTAATTGAAGGCATCAAAAAAAGCTACAATACTATTCGGTGAAATCTAAAACGGTAAAAGTTTTTGATAAAGATTAAAGCAATCGATTCTTGTCTTTTACGTGCTATACGATTATACTTGCTGCTATAGAAAAGGAACTGCTTTGAATAAATCATATACCGGATTTTTATTGCTTGTGCTTTTAGTTTTTAGTGGACTCTTGTTTTGCTGCGTAAAAAAACAGCACTATCGAAATAATGAAAATAAACAGGAAGAGACCGATTTTGCAAACACCGATAATGTTATACAGCTGAATTTTGCAAAAAGCGGCGTTTCGTTTACCGCAACGCTTGGAATAGCACAGGGGCAGCGGGTGGAGGTAGGCGGGGCGGAACATGTGCAGATGCAGGAAAACGGAATGGTAACGATTACTTTAAGCGGTGAAACATGTTCGCTGGTAGGGAATGTTAAATCAATTTCAATTATTAAAAACGATGAGCTCTCGCAGCTGCGTATTAAATCTACCAGTCTTATTAACGCTCATTTTTCATTTCTTCCGGCTTTACAATCTCTTAAGCTTATTTGTCCGGAATTGCAAAAGCTCTCTTGCGCATATACTTCGCTGCAATCTTTGCACTTAAATCAAAGTCCAAAACTTCTAAGTCTGTCATGCGAACATTCAAAACTGAATGAGCTGCATATTAATCGCTGTACACTGTTACGAACAGTGGTTTGCAACGATAACTATTTAACAGAATTAAACCTTAAATACTGTACCGATTTGCAAACCCTGCATTGCCAAAACAATAGACTTTCCAATCTGGTTATTTCTCCGCTTAACAGATTGCGGAAATTAAATTATGAAAACAATTTTTTACCTGCGGAGAATGTTAAAACGATTATTGAAAGCTTAGCGAAAAAATTCGGTACGTCGAAATCTTAGCCTTTCGGTTCCTCTAGCCGCAATAGAGCCATTAGGAATTGCATGTGTCAATGTTGAACATTGGCGTTAAACAAAATCGGCAATTCCCTATAATCGAAAAATTTTACTCGGTAAACTTGAGATACACCGATCCAATTCCATTCTCTATTTTGAGTGTATTGTTTTCGTCTTGAATAGAGCTTTGAGAATATTGCGTTCCAAGTGTTTTTCCTACTCGTTGCGAATCAACATATATCTCCCCAATACCCTGAGAAGTGCTTATGCTATAGCTTTTTTTTTTGCCTCAATTTCAAAATGCACTTCGCCAATGCCGGATTTGATTTCGGAGTTGCCTGATAATTTTCCGCTGAAGGTTGTTTCGCCGACACCGGAAGAAAGATACATATCGGTAAAATCGCAGCGGGTAAAATTAGATTCACCGACGCCGGTTTTGATTATGGTTTTTGCGGCAGTGATGCCGGTAACTTCGGCTTCGCCGACGCCTGTTTTCAGGTGTAAAGAATAGGTGGAAAGCCCTTGTAATACACATGCTCCAATGTCTTGTCGAATCGCAATGCTGTCATAAAGAATACTGTAGGGTATATAGAGCGTAAGATTAGGATAGGTTTTTTCCGTATTTACACCAACCAAGTTCAAAAAATTCCAAGAACGTTTATCCACATTATCGTCTATTCTAAGAGTATCGCCTTGAAGTTCCACAAGGACTTTTATTTTTTCATCATTGGTTATTTGATATGTGATTTCGTTATGCTCACTGCCTTTAATTATGATATTTGCATATGAAAGATTTATATCAAGGTTTTTGATTTCTGGTTTATCAATTACTGTAAAACCGGAATCATTAACGGGGAAGTTGTCATTTCGCAGTTGTTTATGATTACTATTTTTCTTCTGCGATGAGCCGAAAATTTTTCCTAAAAAAGGCGAGCCCCACGTGTTTTGTTTTAGTCTGCCTCCAAGTAAGTAGCCGCCGGCAATAAACGCTATGCCGAGTAGAATGATAAAAAGCGCTTTAAATATTTTCTTTCCCATATTTGTTTTCCTTTACTATAAAATAATCAATTATGAACGGTGGCTTCTGCATGCCTATGGTAAACTGCTCACCGTTGCTCAACTCAAAACGATGTTTTGTCTGAGCGTCTCAGGTAACAGACAAAACCCGAAGCTCTTTTTTGTAAAATTTTTTACCTCTCATATTACCTGCATTAAAAATCTATTTAAGATGATAGAGGAATGTTGGCATATGTTATAATATCAAATAGAAGAACATCGGTACTGCAATAAAAATAAGAAAAAGCAGCGCAATAATGCTGAACACTATTTTAAATGCTAATCTTATTACGCCGAAAATAATGCCAAAGACTAAACCGCCTACGCCGAAACAACTGCATAAAATCAAAAAAATTAATACTTTAATCATTGTATGGCTCCTTGTAAAATTTCTTTATACAATTTCCGTAAATTTTTTTTAAGAGATTTCCGGAAATTGCCTTGGTTAAGCTTGATCGTCATTATGCGGTTCATATTTATGCGTGTACTCATAGTGAATGGGCTCATCTTTTTGAATCGGCATAATTGCAGCAGCTATGATATAGAGGACGAGTCCTGTGCCGCATGAGAGGAAGGTTAGTAAGACCCAGCCAAGCCGCACAATCGTGGAATCAATATCAAAGTATTCCGCAATACCGCCGCATACACCGAAAAGTTTTTTGTCATCATTGCTTCTGTATAATTTTTTTGTTGCCATTATGGACTCCTCTTAAATAATGTGGTTATATCGTTATTATGTTTGTATTTTTAATTTTTATGTTTTATTTTGAACGACGGTTTATTAGTTTTGCAATACCGGTTATCAGCATTCCGGTAATATAAAAAACCAACATTGCCGCTCCTGCTAATACGAGTGCAACTCCTACAAAAATCAAAGCGGAAACCGAGCCTCCGACGAGTAGCAATACGCCTTTTAAAAAGACTGCTCCGGCACTAACTGCTAAGGCAAATATGAGGGCGATTCCCGTGACGGCAAGCGAAACGATAACTGCGACCGCCGCAATAATAATCGGTACCGCTACCGGCGCTGCGCAAATTGCCAAAATGGTAAACCAAAAAGCCCGCCAGCCGCTCTTTGTCGAGGAACGCACAACCTTTGCTTCTTTTATTGCATAGTCTGCCAGAATTTTTGATGCAATATGTGCAGGGCTTTTTAACTCTGCAATTACATCCTGCTCGCGCTCTTTTCCTGCTTCATCAAAATATTCTTCGTAATAATCCAAGGCAATAGCAAGGTCTTCTTTTGGCAATTGCTTTAGTCTTTCCTGTAGCTCTCTCATAAATTCTTTACGCGTCATGTTTTTCCCCTCCATCAAAAATATGGTCAATGAGCTTTTTGTAGTCCTCCCATTCCTGACGATATAATTCTTGCTGTCGTTTACCTGCCATAGTAATTCTGTAATACTTTCTATTACGGCTGTCAATTGAAACATCATAGGTTTGCAAAAATCCTGCAACCTGCAACCGCCGCAATACCGGATATAATGTGGATTCTGAAATAGATATCAGTTCCTTCACATCTTGTGTAAGCTTATATCCGTAGGTATCTTCCCGGCTGAGTAGGGCTAAAACACAGGCTTCCAATAACCCTGAGTTTATCGAAAAAAGCACTCTCTGATACCTCCATCTTTAAAAATACTTATCTTGACTTAATATTATATGTTGTATAATATTAAGTCAAGTAGAATGTGTAATTTTTTTAAGAAAATTGAGTATAGCGTAAAGGGTTACGATTTATTTTATGTAATTGTATGACAAACACCGCTCTATTTTCTTTACTGTAAAAATAGAACATGATACAATACCGGAAACTGGAGGATATTAGTATGGTTGATATTGTACTGGTTGTCAGCGTTTTTATACTATTGCTTGCTCTTGGAATTATTCTTACAGTTCGCCCTCCAACACGAAAAGCGGGTAAAATAATTCTGACTGCTTTAACGTGGATTACGGCAACGGGTGTAATGTTTGTTGAGCTCGTAATGCTAACGCTGATGAACGCTCCGGTATCCGGATATATTGCGGACTGGGGAATTGCCATTGTCGTTGCTGTTACCATAACCGGATTAATTTGGAAGCTCTTTAAAAAGAAGATTTTTAGGATTTGTTTTTTTAGTTTTATTGCAATCGGATTTTTAAGTTTTGCAGGATTTCTTTGGCATCATCTCTATTTAACCCGCATAACCGTGAGTATGAGCCCGTATGAATTATTGGAATCTTATTCACCGTATGCAGAAAATTCCAAGGTAAAACTTTTAGATGGAGAGTCGACCTTGAAGCTCTCTGATAATCTTCCGAGAATGAACGGAGCAATTGCGCTGTATCCGATTTATTCCGCTTATGCCCGTGCGGTTTATCCGGCAGAAAAATTACAAGATGCTCCTAATAGCAAATTATTGTATGGCGGCTCGACACCGCAAGCATACGACTCAATTTTAAAAGGAGAGTCGGATATTATTTTTATGGCAAGTCCTTCAAAAGAGCAAGAGGAAGAGGCAAAAGCTAAGGGTGTTCATTTAAACTATACAGCGATTGGGCGGGAAGCATTTATATTTTTCGTTAATGCAAACAATCCGATTGAAAACCTTACAATTGAAGAAATAAAGAAAATATATTCAGGAGAGATTCAAGACTGGAGTTATTTTGATCCGAGTTCGGCTCGAAAGCTGGGCAAAATAAAAGCTTTCCAAAGAGATGAAAACAGCGGCAGTCAAACCGCCTTGCAAAAACTGATGGGCGACACGCCGTTGATGAAGCCTACCGAAACAGACAGAATAAATTCGATGGGCGCAATTGTTGAGAAGGCGGCAGACTTTAAAAATTTCAAAAACTCAATAGGCTTTTCGTTCTGGTTTTATTCAACCGAGATGATGAAAGATCACGACATAAAGCTTTTAAAATTAAACGGAGTTGCGCCCACAGTGGAAAATATCAAAAACGGAACCTATCCGATTATCGGAGATTTTTATGCCGTTACGCGTGACGATGCAAGCGAAAACACGCTTAAACTTTTGGAATGGATAAAAGGCAAACAAGGCATGGAGCTGCTTAAAAAAACCGGCTATACTCCGATAGATAATTTATAAATTATTTAAGAAAAGAAAACTCGATCTGCTTTTAATTCATTTAAGAAGCATAAAGAGTTTTATAAAAAGGAGCTCCGGTTTAGTTTTTGCCGTCCGTGGCAAAAACTAAACCTGCGAGTTTAAAAACTCCCTATTATAAAAAAAGCCCGACACGGCGCAACGGCGAGTAATTTACCATAGGAATGCCTTTGGTACCTTGCAATCAGAACAGTATAAAATCGCAAGAGACTTTTTTTTACACGGATAATACAATCAGAGAAGAAGAACGGGCACGGATGTCAAAATTATATCGTACGATGTTTTAACGCAAGGTAGTTTGTAAAGCTTTAAAACTCACAGGAAACTTTTTTTACACGGATAATACAATCAGAACGGGCACGGACGCCCGTGGTTCCAAACAGAAGCGATGTTTACAAACAAAAACCAAAAATAGCAAAGTTTTGTTTGTAAACTCGTAGATATAATTTTGACACGGATGTCAAAATTATATCGTGCGATGTTTTAAAGCAAGGTAGTTTGTAAAGCTTTAAAACTCGTAGGGGACTTTTTGACACGGATGTCAAAAAGTCCCCCGTGTTAGCTGCCGGAAAGGAACAGCGCAATTATTTCAATAATTGCGCTGTTGTACACAAAGCCGCGCCAATTTCAGCGGCTTTGTACCGGAGCCGATAGGCGGAGCCTTGGAGAGCAGCGACGGCGCCCCGTATTCTAAGCGCCGGAACACCCGTATACAAAAACTGTCTATGCGGGATTTGTGCATTGTAGATTTTTAGTTGTTTTTTGATTTTTTTTAGTGTAAAATAAAACTATGAGTATTAAGATGTATTCGCTGGGAGCGGCTCAAGAGGTTACCGGTTCCAAGCATATGTTGGAAGTTGATGATGAGCTGTATTTGATTGACTGCGGGGCTTTTCAGGGCAGGCGTGCGGAGGCTGATAAAAAGAATCGGGATTTTAATGTGCCGGCGGATAAGTTGACTGCCGTCATTTTAACGCACGGGCATTATGACCACTGCGGGTTATTGCCGCTTTTATCAATACACGGATTTAAGGGAAATATTTATGCAACGCCTGCAACAAGGGATATTGCGAATCTTATTTTGATGGATTCGGCGCGTATTCAGGCACGCGATGCCGAGTTTTTATCTAAACAGGCAAAAAAGAAGGGGGAGCGTTTTGATTGGCAGCCGCTTTTTGACGAAGAGGATGTGGTCAATACGGTTAATCAATTTGTGACGGTTTCGTATCATCGAGCTACTTGGTTAAGCTCAAAGGTATTGCTTGAATTTTATGATGCCGGACATATTTTAGGCTCCGCAATGGCGTTGCTGACGGTGCGGGATTCTTCGGGCAAAGAAGTGAAAATTGCCTATACCGGCGACCTCGGCAGAAAAAACAAACCGATTATACGCGACCCCGATACTATTCCTCCGGTGGATTATATTGTACTGGAAAGCACGTACGGGAATCGCCGGCATGAGGATTTGGACAATGCCCTGCATATTCTTGCAAGAACCGCAAAAGAGTTGGTGCGCTCATGCGGCAAGATGATTATTCCGGCGTTCGCGGTTGAGCGGACACAGGAGCTTGTGTATTATTTTCATCTTTTGGTGGATAAGCAGATTATCCCCGAGATTCCCATTTATGTGGATTCTCCGATGGCGGTAAATGCAACCAGTATTTTTCAAGTACATCCGGAATGTTATGATAAAGAAACACAAGAAGCTTTTGTTAAGCATCATAAAAATCCGTTCGGATTTAATGCGCTGAAGTTTATTACCAGTGTCGGTGAATCAAAAGAATTAAATACCATTGACGGCCCGATGATTATCATCAGTGCGGACGGCATGTGCGAATTCGGGCGGGTTACTCACCATCTTTCAAATAATATTGAAAACCCGACAACAAAAATTTTGCTTGTCGGTTTTATGGCGGAAAATACGCTTGGGCGGCGTTTACAAAACAGAGAGACCGAAGTAAAGATTTTCGGAGAATGGCATCAGGTACGGGCGGAAATTGTTCAGATTAACGCCTTCAGCGCACATGCGGACTATGCGGAATCAACCGAATGGCTTCAGTCGCTTGACACCTCTCGTCTTCAAAAAATTTATTTGGTGCACGGAGAGCCCGATGCGCAAAAGTTTTTGCAAGACTATCTTGCGGAGCGGGATTTTTCCGCTCATATTGTAAAATACGGAGAGGTGTTTGATTTATAAGCTATGATAATTATAAGCGGTTTTCACAGTATTGAAGAAAGATTGCGGGCAAGTACCGCGGAAGAGCGGAGCGGGATTACCCTGTATTATGCAAAATCGGGGCCGCGTGTAAAAAAGATTATTGCGCAAGCGGGGCAATTAGGCGTGCGGTGCATTCAGTCAAGCGATGCGCAGCTTGATTCAATGGCAAGCTCCTTGCCCGAAAGTCTGCGCGCTCATCGCGGCATTTTACTTACCGCAGAAAAAAAAGAATCGGCAAAGGGGTCTGTCTCTTCTATTTCTATAGAAGAAATTTTTGCAGCGGTGAGAAAAAAAGAATCCGCCCTCATTCTTATGGCGGATTCAATTACCGATCCGCATAATATCGGGGCAATTGTCAGAAGTGCCGACCAGTTCGGCGTAGATGCGGTTATTGTGCCGCAGCGGCATTCCGCAGGAGATTCCGAAATTATTGCAAAAATAAGCGCCGGAGCTACTGCATGGGTGCCACTTATCGAAGTGCCGAACCTTGTGCGAACCGCCGAGCAATGCAAAAAAGAAGGCTTTTGGGTATATGGCGCCGATGCAAGCGGAGAGCCGATCGGAAAGCTCTCGTTTCCGCAAAAAATACTTTTGATTTTGGGCAGCGAGGGCTCGGGGATTGCCCGCCTTCTGAAAAACTGCTGCGATTCGCTTATTGCCATTCCCACGCGGGGAAAACTCGACAGCCTCAACGTATCCGTCGCTGCCGGAATTCTCCTGTATGAAATACGAAGGAGTTTGGGCGTTTAAACAAAGAGCGCATGTGATTGGGAGGGGATTCATAATTTCCTCAGATACTTTTTTTAAACCTTTTAGGCATGGCGGTTTTATTTCACAGGGGTACCACCAGGTATAACGTTCTGTAATTAAATAGCTGTTTTACCAATCGCAGTAGTAATAATAACGGTTTGTAAATTCAGCATCACTATGGTAAATTACTCACCGTTGTCAAACTCAGCACGGGCACGGACGCCCGTGGTTCAAAACAGAACTGAGTTTGAAAACTACCACAGCGTACTCGGAGTTTTCAAACTCATAGGTTTCATTTTGACATGGAAGTCAAAATGAAACCGTTGTGTCAAACTCTTTTTTATAAATTTTTTCGTTTCGTATAAAATGTATTGAACCGGATTAGGTATCAAAAAACACTATACAGGGTCGCTCCTATGCTAAAATTTTGATATTTCAAAATAATTTTATTATCGCTTTTTACTCTATTTTTGATGAGATAAAATTAAGGCATCATAAAAATAAATACTGACAGGTGTAAAAAATTATGATACAATTATAGTGTAAATATTTCTTGTAGTAATTTGATATCATTTTTTTGAAAAAATTACTCGGTATGATTTTTTGGGGGTTAGTATGAATTTTAACGAACGGATGAGAGCAACGGCAAAAGAGTACAAGAATAAGCTTGTACTGCCTGAAGCATGTGAAGAGCGGACATTAAAAGCGGCGCGGTTAATTGTTGATGAAAAAATGGTTTCCGCCCTGTATCTTATAGGGGAAGAAGCGGCGGTTAATGAAGCCGCAAAAAAAACCGGCGTGAGTCTTGACGGTATTACCGTTGTAAATCCCAAAACATCCGAATGGCTTGATGGGTTTGCTTCGGCATTTTATGAAAAGCGGAAGCACAAGGGAATTACGCTTGAACAGGCAAAAACAGATATCAAAGATCCCTTACGTTTTGCAGCAATGATGTTGGTACAAAATAAGGCGGATGCAATGGTTGCCGGAGCGCAGAATTCTACTGCAAATGTATTGCGCGCGGGGCTCACCGTTATCGGAACCTTGCCCGGAATGAAAACCGCTTCATCGTGTTTTGTTATCGATACTAAAAAACCGAAACAGGGAGCAAACGGCGTGTTTATTTTCTCCGACTGTGCGGTTATTCCCAATCCTTCGGCTGAACAGCTTGCGGATATTGCTGTTTCCGCCGCTCAAAGCTGCAAGACTTTTACCGGAGAGTCGGCGGTTGCCGCTCTTTTATCATATTCCACAAAAGGCTCTGGCGGCAATAAAGATGAAAGCATTTTAAAAGTGCAAGAGGCTGTTTCTTTGTTAAAAGAGCGAAAGCCCGATTTTCTCTTTGATGGAGAGATTCAGCTTGATGCGGCGCTTGTGCCTTCTATTACCGAAAAAAAAGCTCCGGGAAGTCCTATAACCGGCAAGGTAAACACTCTTGTATTCCCTAATCTTGATGCGGGTAATATCGGGTATAAATTGGTACAACGCTTAGCGGAAGCCGATGCATACGGTCCTTTTTTACAAGGTTTTGCAAAGCCCTTATCGGATCTTTCACGCGGTTGCTCTGTAGAAGATATTGTAGTTGTCTCTGCGGTAACACTTGTGCAAGCCGGTAAAAAATAATGTCTACCACAGCAGCACGTATTGCAGAAGCGGTAGAAGCCGGAAAAGCACGTAATTATCCGCAAGCAATTAAAATTTTGGAAGACCTTGCAGCGCAAGGAATTGCGGATTCGAAAGAAGGCGTTTTTAGTACTACAAATAAAAATCATCCGGAAATCTATCTGTATTTATCTCGTGCATGGCATGCGGAAAAAAATTATGCGCGTGCTGTTGTGTACGGAAATGCTTATACTCGGCGGAAACCGCAAGACCCCGCCGGCTGGTTCTTTTTAGGGCGAACCTTTCTTTCCTTACAAAACTATGAAAAAGCTATTTATGCGCTTACAAAAAGCTTAGCAATAAACGAGGCCTCACTGGAAGCAAAAGCACTGCTGGGGCTTGCGTACCTTCGTGCAAAAAAAGCATCTCAGGCGCGGGCAGTGTTTGAAGAAGCTTTGCAAAAAGCGCCAAAAAACACTCGGCTGAACACCGGTTATCTGAATGCGCTTTTTATTGAAGCGGTGCAAATATTGCGCAAAGGCGATGCGGATACCGCGCGGCAAATGCTTACCTTTGTAATCAATAATAATATTGACGGTGTTGCGCCGCGCTTATATCTTGCACATGCGTTCCGCGCGTTAAAAGCTTTTCCCGAAGCACTGACGCAGTATAAAGCGGCATTGGCGTTTGCGCCCGACGATCCCGCATTGCAGTGGTATCCCGCTGCAATGCTTGCACAAATGGGCGATATTGAAGGCGCAAGTGAAATCCTTTCCAAGGCGGGCATCAATGTAAAAGGCGATGAGCTTTCCGATCAATTTTTAGCAATCGGAACGGTGCGTAAACATTTGGAAGAAGGTTTGTGGGCACGAGCCGCAGGCGCCGCGCGCGTGTATATCAAAAACTTTGGCAGTTCTGCGGAAGTACATCTTTTGATGGCGGAGGCTCAGCGCAATATGGGGCGATTTTCCGCCGCGCTGAATCATTGCGCTCGAGCTGCAAAGCTGGAACCTGATAATCCCTTTGTGCATTACTGCATTATGCTTTGTCTGCAGCAAGCAGGCAGGTGGGAAGAACTTGCGCAGGAAATTCCCCGTGCGGAAGCTGCCGGCTGCGATTCCGATGATATGTATTATTATCGGGTTGTTACTGCGGCGCATATTGACAACCCGCCCGAGCAAGTGCTGCCGCATTTACAGGCATTGGCACAGCAAGGCAAGGCGGATACTCTTTTATTTACCGCGCTTGGCAGAACCTATGTTCGTCTCGATATGGCTGAACTGGCAATTCCCTGGTATCAAAAAACATTGGAAATTGACCCTGATAATGAAGAGGCGAAAATAGGACTTATTGCCTGTTATGAAGCTCTTTGTCAAAACGAGGAAATCCATACCAGTTACCAAGACTATTTCTCACGGTGGGCTGATAATACCGTATTGCGCAAAGATTTTATTGAATTTTTGCAAAAGCAAGAGCGCTGGGAAGAAGCCGCCGATAATATCGAAATTCTTGCATCTCAAATTTCAGGAGCAAATTTTGCGCCCCAACTCGCCCTCAATCGGCGAAAAGCGGGACAGTATCGAAAAGCCGCCATTCTATATCGATCTTTGCTTCGCCAAAAACCTGAAGAAAAAATTTTACTGCATAATCTTGTATACTGTCTTGATAAAATGGGACAAACCAAAAGCGCCCTCAACCTTCTTGTCGCGGCACGAAAAACCTTTGGAGAAAATCCGGACACCATGCTTATTGAAGGTATTTTTTATTTGCGGGATAAAAAAGCCGAAGACGCAATAAAAACCTTTCAATATATTTTAGAAAAAAACCCGCAAAATGAACGAGCGGCAGAGTTTTTAAAAAAAGCATATGCAGGGTTAAAAAGGAAATAAAAATGACTCTTTTTGATAATAAAGTTAAAGACTATCTTTCGCATTCAAGTTTTGCTTGTATGATAGTAACTGCGAACGGTATTCCACTCGCCTGGAATCGTGCAGCGGAAAATTTACTTCCACAATACTTTGGAACAGGGAATGCTAAACAAAAATCTATCTTTGATTTTTTTAATGAATGCGGTATTACAAACATCTTTCAAAAATTAACGGAAAGTACGGACGTTCCGATAGTTATTGAATGGATGAGTCCTTCCAATAAAGATTTTAAAGCTACATTGGAAAAGCAGCAAGATAATAACTATTTTATTATACTCAATGATATTACGCAGCAAAAACAACATGACAAACTTGTACAATCTGAAAAAGAAGAAACGATAAAATCTAAAAAAATACATAAACAATTTTTAGCAAATGTCAGTCATGATATTAGAACTCCGATTCAAACAATGATCGGGATGATGGAGTTATTACGTACAACAAAACTTGATCAGGAACAAAAAGAGTATATACGACAAATAAATTTCAGCGCAGAGATTCTTTTAGAGTTGGTAAACGATATTTTAGATTTTTCAAAACTCGAAGTAGGAAGCATGCAGTTTGAAAATATTCCCTTTGATCTTGTAAGCTTGATGGAATCATCCATTGATTTTATTGCAATAGAAGGGCATAAAAAGGGACTTGAAATTTTGCTGAACATGAGTCCGGCGCTTAATCCTTATTTTATCGGTGATCCCGGTCGTTTAAAACAGATTCTTTTGAATTTAATGAAAAATGCGGTAAAATTTACCGAGAAAGGTTCGGTTACTGTTGACGTATTTGAAGCGGAACTTCCCGATAAAGACGGAAAGGCAATGCCTGCTCTTTATTTTGAAATTGCGGATACCGGCATTGGTATCACCGATGAACAAAAAGAAAAACTTTTTACTGTTTTTTATCAGACAGAAGCTTCTGTCAGCAGAAGATTCGGAGGCACAGGCCTCGGGCTTGCAATTTCAAAAAATATTATAAAAATGCTTAATGGAGAAATCGGCGTAAAAGATAATAAGCCGCATGGCTCTATCTTTTGGTTTAAACTGCCAATGACGCAAGCAAAAAAACAAGAATGTAACCATACTATTCTATTAAAAAACACTACTAAGATCTTAATTGTTGACGACAACTTAAATGTGCACAAGTATTTATCAAAGTTGGCTGATTATATCCGATTTTCGAATGTTTTTTTTGCAAAGTCCGGCAAAGAAGCTTTAAAACTTTTACGCGAATCCGCAAAAAGCGATCCGTTTCAAATTTGTTTTATTGACATGATAATGCCTCGTATGGATGGATGGAGGCTTGGTGCAGAAATTCATAATGATCCGGAAATAAGCAGTTGCCTGCTTTTTTTGATGATCCCCGAGGGTGTGTTGCGGGCGGATGCAAAAATGAAATTATTAACATGGTTTTCAGGGTATTTATACAAGCCGCTCAAAAAAGAAACACTGTTGCGAAGTTTAAATACTGCAGCCGCATTGCTTTCAGACACTGCGACTGAACCGCTTGAAGAGCTTGAATCTGTTGAAGATTATGAAGAAGATACTTCAGTATATTTTTTCGGACTGAAAATATTGGTTGTAGAAGATCATCCGGTAAACAGGCAGCTGATAAAAGCACTTCTTGAAAAAAGCGGATGTATTGTAACCGCAGTAGAAGATGGCAAAAAGGCGGTAGAAATTGCATGCACAAAACCATTTGATCTTATCTTTATGGACATCCAACTACCTTTTCTTAACGGATATGAAGCTACCGCAAAGATAAGAGAACTGGGGATAAAAACAGTGATCATAGCCTGCACCGCAAGCGCTCAGGAAAATGAAGAAGATTCCTACCTTGCATGCGGTATGAATGATGTTCTTACAAAACCCTTCAATAGAGAAACTTTGATAAAATTATTAAAAAAATACTTTCCTAATATGTAGTTTTTAAATGATAAGGGGGTAACCTTTTTCAGTTTCTTTTCTTTTTTTGCTCCGAAGCACTTTGGCATTCAATGCACATGAGTGCATAGGGAAGTGCTCGCAAGCGATCTTCCGGTATTTCTTTATTGCATTTTATACATTTTCCATATTTTCCTTGTTCGATGCGAGCCAAGGCGGAATCAATTTGTTGCAGCTGCTTTACACCCTTTGCTCCCATAGATTCGAGCATTTTTCTGTCTGTATCATCTGCGGCAATATCACCGAAATCTTTGGGGTCAACACCTTCAATGATTGCATTAAAATCCTCATTATGAGCTGCAAGAGTCTTTAGCAACTCGATTTTGTTGTTTTGTAAAACTTCTTTCATTTCATCAATAAATTCTTTTTTCAATTGTGACTCCTTTAAATTATTTTTGTAGAAATCTCTACTCCCCTTTCTGCCTATTTCCCCTGTTGACAAATAAGAAAATAGGTTTTAGAATTATACCGATGAAACAAAAAAAAGCAATGGTATTTTACGCTTTTTGTGATCTTTGGAGGAAATGTGGCAAAAGAAGAAGCAATTGAAGTAGAAGGTGTTGTGAAGGAGGCGCTTCCTAATACAACTTTTAAGGTAGAATTAAAAAACGGACATGAAATTTTAGCGTATCTGTCCGGAAAAATGCGTAAACATTATATTAGAATTGTGCCAGGCGATACGGTAAAGGTTGCCTTATCTCCGTATGATCTAAATCGCGGCAGAATCATGTTCAGAGAACGCTAAAATATTTATTTAAATAAAAGAGATAATCCTGTTCCTAATGATTTTATTCCCTTTGTAAAAAAAGAAATACTGAGTAATAATCCAAAAAATCCGAATATAATAGTAAATTTTAGACTTAGTACGGCAAGAATTACAAAAAAGATTCCTTGTGCTAAAAAGCTAAAGGCATCTTTTTTTGAATAGGAAGAATCGTTTTTGTTTGATGAATCATTTCGGTATGTATTGGTATAGTGTTTTTCATACCAATACGTACCGAACGGAGAATAATCCCTTTGTGAATGCGCATTTTCGCTCCATTGACTTTCTCCCCATTGATATGAGAAATTTCTTTGAGAATCATAGGCAGCGCGCTTATTTTCGTCTGACAATACGGAGTACGCTTCATTTATTTTTTTGAATTCTTCTTCAGCACGGGGATTATTAGGATTTTTATCGGGATGATATTTTAATGCTTTATTTCTGAAAGCCTTTTTTATTTCATCATCTGAGGCGGTAGCACTGACGCCTAAAATTTTATAATAATCATTCATATTTATCCGATTACTGTTCCTATAAACGGTTCGCCGTTGAGAATTTTTTCTATATTTTCCAAATCACGTCCGGCAGCACAAATAACTTGTATCCCCGATTTTTTTGCCCGTAAGCTTGCAACAGGATCAAATGGTGTGCTTTTTCCGGGAACCCATTCAGTTCCGACAATTTTTATAAAATCATCCCAACTGATTTGATCAATCGGTTTTGCTTCGGGATTTGTTTTCGGGTCATCGGTATATACTTTCGCAATATTTGAAAGATTGATGACTCTCGTAGCGGAAAACCTTTCGGCAAGTAATACCGCGTCATTGTCCGTAGAAAAGCCCGGCTTCCATCCCGCCGCAATAAGAACTTGTCCGGAAAAAATTTCAACAGCTGTCGGGTCGGTTACAACGGAATTAGGGCAAAGCTGTCCAAATACAGCTTTTAATAATTGTGCATTGAGTCTGGTTGCCATAATTCCTATCCAATCTGCATCGGCATCTACCACTTTTTCTTTTACTACATTTTTGTAGGCTTTTTGATATATGCGTGCAGGACCTCCCCCTCCGACAACCATTATTATTTTACGAGAGAAGTCTTCTTTAAGCCAAGTAATAATAGTAGTTGCAAACTTATCTATAAATTCAGAATCAGGTGTTTCGGGGGCAACAATCGAACCTCCGACAGATAATACCGTAACCATTTTTTATCTCCTATAAAAGTTTTGCGGAATTATCAGAGTTTTAGAACTCTGTTCTGCAAAGAATTTGACTGCATCCGTCTGCCGATGCGGGCGAAAATAAAATTCAGAATTTATGTTGTTTTACATAATGAAAAAGCACCGTACTAATACAATGTTTCATGATAAAAACAAACGCTAAACTCGGTCGGATGTATAAGCAGATTGTAATCAACCAGTCTATGCACTATCCTTCAATTTAAATCCAGTTTAATCATTATACGAAAACTATTCAAGTAAAATTTTAAAGAACTATCTTCGAGAAAATAGAAATTCAAATGTATCCGCTTGGCTAAAGTCTGTTTTAATAAACTGCAATAACCTTCGGCGTGCGCCACAAAGAAGTATACGCTGAAATACTCGGGGTCGTTTCTTCCCAAATTGTGCGAAGAGCATAGCTCCTTTTGCCCGAAACAATTCTTCCGTTTGAAATCATCGGAGTTTGTCTTTGTATTCCTCTTGAAAAGGCAATATGAAATGCATCAATGTTGCCAAAATACCAATTTTTTTTATCCTGAACTCCGGAATCAAAAGGCATGTTACAAGCTAGCCCTAAATCAACCGGAATCCAGCCAAACCCTTCCAGATAAAATTCAGCCCACCAGTGCAAATATGTATTTTTATTTGAATCAATAACAATTCCTGCGGTTGGTACCGAGGGGATCCCCGCCGCTCGGGTAAGAGCGCAAAAAAGCAGACTCATATCATAAGCATCTGCAAGTTTTGATTCTAAGGCAGCAATAATAGGTTTTCCGGCATCTTCAGGATTCCCCTGTTTAGGTTTTATATTGTTTAATAAAAAAGTATATATTTTTTTTGCTTTTAAATACGGATTTCTTTCATTTTTAACAATTGATTGAGATTGCTTTTGAATAACTTCATCATTTGCGGGAATAAAAGTATCGGAAGCGGTGTATGCGGCATAAAGTGGTTCATTCATTTTTGCATTAATTCTAACCGCTGCTGGATTTATTTTTGTTTCAACTTTATAGCGATCAAGCATATACTCCTGTCGAATTCTGATGTTGGTACCTTCTTCAAGATCGCTAAAGCGGTGTAAAGTAGAATCTTGGAAATTTTCCACAAAGGGCTTCGGTTTGATTGAAAGAATTGAAATATTATTTTGCACTCCTGTTATCGGAGGGATTGGCATGCGTATAAAAAACGTATTCGGTTTTGACGCAACAATATTTGAAATCTCAATTTCTTCCACAACCTGATAGCTGCGTTTATCGGTATAAATTTTAGAGCCGACCCTGTTTTTAAGCTTAAAAGGATAGGGATTGCTTGTCCCTTGATCTGTAATGATAAAAATATTCCCCGAACTCGCTCCATCGGGAACCCGAATTCGCAACTCTCGGTCGCTCCAATAATCATAATCAAAGTTAACGGGTGAACAAATAGCACCGTTTATTGACGGATGATCCGAAAGTTTTACTGTTTTATTAAGAATTTCATTTGCAGCAGTAAAAACAACGAGAGCGCCGTTTCTTGCGGTTCCGAAATTTTTACCGTATAAAGAGATTATTTTTCCTATTTCAGCGGCATCGGTATTGCTGCTCTCGATTTGAGGCTGCAAAAAAACATTTTTTTTATGGTGATAGGCAGGCAACATATCCGTGTCCGCCAAAAATTTCAGATTGCTTGATTTTCCGTTTACATGTACCGATAAAAGTTTTTCATGACTTGCCTCGGGAACGGTAAAACTGATAGAAGAATTATTCCATTGTCGGCACGTTGCGGAAGCTAATTTCTGGTCGCCGATTTTAATCCATGTAAAATCGGAGGGTTCCCCGAAATGTTCTCCGTAAATAGTAATTTCTTGTCCGCGAGTAAAAAGCTCCGGTTTTATTTCCGTTATGACAGGTTTTTTTTTAATTAAAGAGATAAAAAAAGAAAAACCTCCTCCAATTACCGCAAGAGTAAAAATAAGCATGAAAAACCGAAAAAGAGGAGATTTCCTAAAAAGACGAGAAAAATTACTACTCATTTGCTATTCGCTATTTACCAAAAGAATAATTTGTAACAAGCGTTTGAGTATTATCCTCGTTGTTAAAATGATTTAAAGATCGTAACTTTGTAATCGGTAGCCTGATAATCACCATTTGATCATCATTAAAATTCTTATTATTTATTCCGTAAAGCTTGGCAAAATCGCCTACCGTAAATGCGACAGTCTGATTTGAAGCCGCCTGTTTTGTAATTGAGTTTAACGGTAAATCTCGGCTGTATAATGATTTTTTTACCGCAAGTTCATGAATTGGTAAACTATTTGAGTTACCGTAAAAAAAGGCGCTGGGAACAATCGGTTTGAAATCCGATTCTACAGCAATAAACTCATCCGGCACATTTTTTTTAGCAAAAAACAAAAGCGGAGAGCATACTGCCAATAATAAGGCAGCGGCTGCTATCGTTGGTAAAGGTATCTTGACAGAACGGTGAAGCCACGAATCTTCATAGGAAAATTTAGAAGAATATCGTGCAAGTAAAACATCTTGCCGCTTGATACTCAATTTTTCAAAAGAAGCTGTAAGGTCTATAGCAGGAGTTTCTCCTGCTTGTTGCATGACATCATGGAGTTTTTGATATGCTGAAAAAGTTTTTGAGCAGTCTGAACACCGCCCAATATGATCTTCCAGTTTTTCTTTCCATGGAGAGGGGACTTCTCCGTCACTGTATGCGGAAAATAATTCTTTGTCAGGGCATATAGACATCTGTTTCTCCTATATATTTTGCTAATTGTTCTCGCGCTCTGAACACGCGAACTTTTACATTTCCTTCAGTAATACCTAAAATTCTGCCTATCTCTTTGTAATTAAGATCGCCGTATTCTTTTAATTGTAATACAATCCTTAACTTTATCGGCAGCTTCTCTAATGCAAGTTGAACGGTATTTACTGTTTCTTCTTTTAATACAGTAATTTCACCGGATTCCGACTTGCGGACATCTTCTTTCAAAGCTTTTTCATATGCTTTACGTTCGCGCGTTCTACGGTTTGCATAATTTAACGAAGCATTTTTGACAACCCGAATAAGCCAATATTTTGAATCATTAATAGACGGGAATTCCATGTTTTTTTCCATCATCTTTATTAATGCATCGTGGCAAATATCCTCTGCCGCATCTTCTTCCCGTACAATATTGTATACAACCTTATATAATACCGGCATAACGGAATCATAGATTAATCTAAAATCATTTTCATCCGCTGCCCTCAGCGTCTTCTCTGAACCAAACAAATTACCCTCCAAAATGTTACATCACAAAAGTGAGTATAGCTTCCCTGTCGTCCTTCTCTTGCTAAAAACTGCCGATTTTTTCGGCACGGAACAATAACAGTTATATTGCATTAAAAATTACCGTTTTTTAACAGTTCAACTTTACAGAAGGTAATCTATATTCTTTTCCAAACGGTCCCTTTCGGTGTATCTTCAAGTATTATTCCTTTCGTACGCAACTCGTCCCGAATTTCATCTGCACGTTGATAGTTTTTTGCGTTTTTCGCATCAGTTCTTTCTTGTATCAGCGTTAAAATGCTCTGCTCATCCATTGCGGATTCTTGCTTGTTGCTGTTCGACTCCGATTTTTCAAAAAGATTTAAGCCAAAAATCTGATCAAAAATTGAAAGTGTTTTTAATCGGTCTTCAGCGGAAATTGTTTTGTCTTTTATAAGTTGTTGCATTTCAGAAATGGCACGCGGAGTTGATAAGTCATCTTCAAGAGCTTGCACAAAAGACTCAAAATACGGTAATGCAGGAGAATTCCGAAGCAGTTTTTCGGCATCGGAAGCGGATATTTTTTCTTCAATGAGAGAAAGATTTTCTATACCGCTTTTAAGATTTTCAATTCGCTGCTGAAGGCTTTTCCGCGCATTTTTTGCGGTTTCCATTGCTTCCCATGAAAAGGTAAGTTGACTTCGGTAATGTCCTCCCAAAAGTAAAAAACGGTAGTCTATCGGATCAAACCCTTTATCAATTACCGCTTGTAATGTAATAAACTCTCCGCTTGATTTTGACATTTTCCCTTTATTCATAACAAGGAATTCATTGTGCATCCAATATTTTACCCAAGGTTTGCCGGTTGCGCCTTCCGACTGCGCTATTTCATTTGTGTGGTGAATACGTATATGATCAATCCCGCCGGAGTGAATCTCAAATTGTTCTCCGAGATATTTCATACTCATTGCTGAGCATTCAATATGCCATCCCGGATACCCCTTGCCCCAAGGAGAATCCCATAAAAGAGCTTGATTTTCAAATTTGCTCTGTGTAAACCAAAGCACAAAATCGTGCGGATTTTTTTTATTTTTATCAATAGCAACACGGGCTCCCGCCTTTAACTCATCAAGGGTAAAACCCGCCATTTTCCCGTAATCCGGAAAGGTAGAAATATCGTAATATAAATTGCCTTCTGAAAAATAGGTATGCCCGCGCTCTTCAAGCCTTTTTATAAGGGCTATCATTTCGGGGATATGATCGGTTGCTTTACAGACAATAGTCGGTTTTAATATATTCAGCCGCTCAGTATCGGTAAAGAAAGCTTTAGTGTAATAATCCGCAATTTGCATTACCGACTTGCCGCGTTCTTTTGCAGATTTAACCATTTTGTCTTCCCCCTCGTCATTATCACCCGAGAGGTGCCCGACATCGGTAATATTCATAACATGTGTAACATCATAGCCCAAAAAGGATAGAGTTCGTGTTAGGATATCCTGAAAAACATAGGCGCGCAAATTACCGATATGCGCATAATTATAAACAGTTGGACCGCAACCGTAAAACCCGACCTTCATTCCGCTGAGCGGCTTAAATTCTTCAATTTTTTTCCCTAATGTATTATACACTCGTAATGACATAATTTTCTCCAATCATTTAAAATTAAAAGTGCTTTTTACGTTATTTAAAACTTTTAAAACTGTCGCATACTGTTACAATTCTCACTTTTATTATATACTAATTTTCTATGCCTATTTTACGAGAAATACCGAAAAAGTGCAAGTTCCGACATTTATTGCGTTTTAATGTTCCTCTGGCGGAAAAAACAGGTTTCCGAACCGGTGGCATTGCAGATGTATATTTTGAGCCGACCTCCATAGAAGAGTTAGACACCGCAATTTGTTATTTTTTTGAAGAAAACATCCCTGTTTCGATAATCGGAGGTGGAACAAATATTTTAGTAGCCGATAAAGGAATAAGAGGGGTGGTTGTTTCTTTGCAAAAGCTACGTACAATTCAAACGGAAAAACTAACAGACGGCGGCTTTTTAGTAACAGCCGAGTCCGGTGTTTTAATGCAAGAATTGATTGATTTTTGTATTGCACAAGAGTTCGCAGGTTTGGAAAATTTTGGCGGTCTTCCAGGCACTGTTGGCGGTGCGGCCTATATGAATGCGCGATGCTATGAAAAATCGATTTCCGATGTATTTTACAGTGCCAGAACACTGTCTTTTTTTGAAAAAAGATGTATACTGGATGAAGTAAAATATCATAAGGAAGATTGGGATTATAAAAAATCCCCTTTTCAAACGGAAGATGGAGTCAAATTGGGGTATAATCGTCCGATAATCCTTTCAGTAAGTTTTTTACTTACGCAAGGAATAAAGAAAGAGATTGAAGCTCTTGCACAGGAAAAACTTGCCGATAGAACTACAAAAGGACATTTTCGGGCACCGTCCGGAGGAAGTACTTTTAAAAACAATAGAAATTTCGGAAAGCCTTCCGGAAAGATTATTGATGAAGCGGGACTTCGCGGCTTACGAGTTGGAGGAGCCCAAGTTGCACCTTGGCATGGCAATTTTATTATAAATGAACACAATGCCACGGCAGCGGATATTCGCACGTTAATAGAAACAGTACAAAGGAAAATTTTTGAATCGAATGGTATTAGACTTGAGCCTGAAATATTATATGCAGGAGAATGGAATTAAAATCTTACAAGTTAAAACGGGATTCTTCATAGAAGAATTCATTTGAAAGGAGACGGATAATTGTTACGGTTGTCTTTTGTTAATTTTAAGAAAGGGTCATACATTCTAATAGAAGGAAAAACCGATACTGATCGTTTTTATATTATTCAAAGCGGAAACGTACAAATAGCCAAACAAATTGAGGTTGTGGCTGAAGAAGGCGGCAGTGTATTGGGGCCGGGTGACTTTTTGGGCGTTATTGCCTGTATGGCACGGCATAACCAAATTGAGACAGCGATCGCGATAACGGATGTAGTACTCATCGCCGTCCGCTATGATCAGTTTTCGGAACTTATTGAAAAAAACACCCCGGTTGCAATGAAAATTATTTACTCATTTACAAAGAAAATGCGCTATTTAGATGAAGCTCTTACCCGTATTACCTTGAAGAAAAATATTGATATGGATGTTTCGCATCTTTTTACCATCGGTGAATATTATTTGCGAATGTCCAAATTTGAGCTTGCGCTCTATGCATATTTTCATTATTTAAAAGAAAGTCCTGAAGGGACGTATGCGGATGCTGCGCGAAAACGATTTATGGCAATCAAATCAATGGGGGTCAAAGTTTCCATAGATATGTTGGAGCCGAATACCAAAGAAATGACTCGTGTTTACGATCGGGAAGCAATGATTTTTTGCGAATGTCAACCGGGAGCGGAACTGTATATTATTCAAAAAGGGCATGTAAAAATAACCAAAATTGTTGACAATGACGAGGTGCTTTTAGCGGTACTGAAAGAAGGTGATATGTTTGGAGAAATGGCTTTGCTTGAAAATAAGCCACGCTCTGCAAGTGCTATTGCAACCGCCGGCGGTTGTCAACTTTTAGCGGTAAACCGAAATAACTTTAACCAAATGGTTGCAACTCAACCGCAGCTTATTGCCCGTCTTACCACAACACTGGCAGACAGAATCTGGGTAATGTACAAACAGCTTGCTAACACCTGTATCAGAGATACAACAGAAAAAATGTATGATATGCTTGCAATCCAGCTTGAGAAAGCGCGGAGCAAACCTGAAGCAGGCAAAACTCATACGTTTAACTTTGGTCCTGTGGAGTTGGCAAATATGTGCGGTATACCGAAAAACATGGTAGCGCAAGCAGTTTCAGACTTTTTAGGTGAGCCGATTATTCGTTGTGTTGATGATAAGATATCCGTTACCGATGAGCTTGAACTTATGAAGCAGGCGGCCTATTTTAAAAAGATGCAAGTCATTGAGCGCTCACGCAAAGATGCGAAAAACAAACCCTCATCTTATTGGTAAGGTAGTCTATGAAAAAATGTTTTTTATATACGGTGATTTTTCTTTTCTTTACGGTGTTTCTTATTGCGGATTCAGAAGCATTGATTACCGAACCTGTAGATAGTGAAGAAACGGAAAGCACTGAAAATACCACAATAGAAGAGCTTTCTGCCGAATACCGCGGAATTTCTTTGGGAATGAATGTTAGTGCCGTTAAGGAACTCTTAAAAAAAGATCCAATATTCGGCTATAAAGGCGACCGAGATATTTCTCTTTTACCAAGTGAAAATCGCACCCTTATCGAAACCTCGGGCTCTTTTTTTATCTCCCGCAGCTGGCTGCAGTTTTATCAGGACAGTTTATACGCCATGTCTTTTAAACTTAACACGGATAAACTTGATTATTACTCAATTTACACAAATCTTGTAAAAAAATACGGAGAACCACATTCGCTTAATCCTCAACGAGCTATTTGGGAAAACGATTCGGTTCGCCTTATTCTGGAGCGACCCTTGCTTATTAAATATATTGATGTAAAAGTATTTAATGATTTGATTCAGCAAAATACCGTAGAAAAAGCAAAAACAGAGATTAACCGTGAGAATTTTATCAATAGTTTTTAGTTGTATAACGATTTATGCAGCCTGTGCAGCGGAAAAAAAACTGCACACAGAAGTTATTCATATCATCAATTCGCAGGGAATATCCAAGACGCTTATTGTCGAACTTGCCCGCACACAGGCGGAACAAGAACGAGGGTTTATGGAACGCACTGAAATTCCTGACGGCACCGGTATGCTCTTTGTGTATCAAAAGGATTCTGTTCTTCACTTTTGGATGAAAAACACTCCGCATCCTCTTTCAATTGCCTATGTTGATTCTAAAGGAAAAATCAGAGAAATTCGATCTCTCAAACCATTCAGCCTTGAACCGATATCAAGCAGCAGCTCCGTGCGCTATGCGTTGGAAGTACCGGAAGGCTGGTTTGAACGCAACGGCATAAAAAAAGGAGACAGCTTATCACAAGAAAGCCTTGCATTGTTACAACGCTAAGCTGATGTTTTCCGGACTGCCGTTTGTAGTATTTATAATGATGGTATAAAACATTACTGATTTCGATTTTATAAACCGATAAGATATTAAAGGAGAAGCTAAAACTTTTTGGATTAAGAAATGTTTTTTCTAAGAGTCAGAATTTTTTATCTCAATTGATAAAACGCATCTTTTGTTCATAATAGACACTAGGCACTGGAAAAGAAATTTTCTTTATGATACACTTAATAACCGATGAAGGATTAATATGACAGTATTAACGGATACCGAGTTTAATAACTTTAAAACATTAATTTATAATGAAAGCGGTATAACATTCTCTGCAACAAACCGCCCCATTTTGGAAAATAGAATTCAGGAACGCTTGCGCGAAACCGGCATTTTAAAAGTAGAAGATTACTACAATAAAGTGCTTAAAGAGCAGGAAGAGCAAAAGGTGTTATTGGATTCTGTTACTACAAACTTAACCCGCTTTTTCAGAAACCAACCTCATTTTGATGCGCTCATAAACTACATTATTCCCGAACTCGTGAAAATAAAAAAAGCTCAAGGGAAAAATAAAATTCTGGTATGGAGCGCAGGTTGTTCAACAGGAGAAGAGCCTTATACCATTGCAATGATTTTGTATAGGTATTTGCCGAAGGAATTCACTGCGGAAGTTTTAGCCTCTGATCTGTCGCTAAAATCACTTATGGTAGCAAAACAAGGGTTTTATCAAGAAAATAAGGTTGTCGGAGTACCTGAAGATTATTTAACGGCTTATTTTAAAAAACAAGACAACGGATACCAGATTAATCCTGAAATCATGAGTATGGTAAAATTTGATTATCATAACTTAAAGCATGAACCGAATAGACGCGGAATTGATATTCTTTTTTGCAGAAACGTACTCATTTATTTTGATGAGGCAGCTCAAAAAGCCGTGGTGAATCGATTTTATGATGCTATGTCGCCAAAGTCTTTTTTATTTATTGGGCATTCAGAATCTCTTTTTGGGATGAATACAAAATTTGAATTTTTGAAAACCGACTGGGCTTGTTTATATAAAAAAGATATTTAGCTTTTATGCGCAAATATCTTTAGTGAATTATACTGTCTGATTTTCTGTTTTAAACGGAAATGTTATATAAGTATAACTGTGGTTATATCGAATCCTTGCGCAGTGCCGCAAGATCGGCAATAAATATGATGGAGTTTTTCTTATGGAAGAGATACGAGTTTTAATAGTAGATGATTCAGCTCTTATGAGAAGCTTAATTGAAAAAATTATAGTTAGTTCTCCTGTTCTTACTGTTGCCGATAAGGCAATGAATGGACGCTTTGCATTACAAAAGCTCGAAAGAGCCGATCCCGATGTTATTTTATTAGATTTGGAAATGCCGGAAATGAACGGGGTTGAATTCTTAAAAGAACGCAAACGCCTTAATATTGATATTCCTGTTGTAATCCTTTCCAGTATTGCTAAAGAAGGGGCAAAAATTACGATGGATTGTTTAGAGCTTGGCGCCAGTGATTTTGTTACAAAACCTTCGGGAGCGGACTCTGCAAACTTACACACGGTAGCAAAGCAAATCATAGACTTTGTGGTAGCGTACGGACGGCAATATCAGTTAAAAAGAAGAGCGGGAGCCGCACAAAAAACACCGAAAGATTTAAGCAAGTTATTCTCTCCAACGGTAAGCAGAGGTAAAGAACGCACCTCCTTATTTCCGACAAAAAAATACGAAAAACCGGTACCTGTCTGCGAACCGGGTAATATTGAAATTATTGCAATCGGAATTTCCACCGGAGGGCCGAATGCGTTACGACAAGTATTTGCAAATATTAGTGAAGACTTACCGCAACCCATAGTAGTGGTACAACACATGCCGGCAGGTTTTACCGAAGAGTTTGCAAAAAGTCTTAATAAAATTTGTCCGCTGGAAGTAAAAGAAGCAAGCGACGGAGATGTTATTAAAAAGGGCAGAGTACTCATTGCTCCCGGCGGTAGGCATATGGTTGTCGACAAACGCCCGCTTGCAACAATAGCAAAAATTATTGATACTCCTCCAGAAAACGGACACCGCCCAAGCGTTGATGTATTGTTTGCCTCAATTGCAAAGCAATTTACAAACAGAGCGCTGGGAATTATCATGACAGGCATGGGGAAAGACGGAGCCCGAGAACTTACCAATTTATATGCGGCAGGATCCCGAACTATCGGACAGGATGAAGCTTCGTCAATTGTCTATGGAATGCCGCGCGTTGCCTATGATATGGGTGGCGTTATGGAGCAAGTTTCTTTAGAAAACATGGCAGAGGCCATCAATAATTACGGAAAGAAATTTGCTTAAACCGGCAAACAAAAAATCCCTTATAAAAGTCTTTAAATCGGATGCTCCTCAATTTTATCTCATCAAAATGCATGAGGTGCCCGCGCGTGTACGTCCACGGTTCTAAACAGAAGCGATGTTTTAAAGCAAGACTATTTGCAAAGCTTTAAAACTCGCAAGACCTAATTTTGACAAGGACGTCAAAATCAGAACGGGCACGGATGTTAAAACCGGATTTAAGCATTCCTATGGTAAATTGCCCACCGTTGCTCAATTCTAAACGATGTTTTGCCTGATACTTTAGCGTAAACAGGCAAAACTCGTAGGCGAATCAAAGGTAGAAAATCCAAGGATCCGCCGTTGCGCCGTGTCGGGCTCTTTTTTATAAATTTTTTTACGATTCGCATAAAATACATTAAAAACGCATCAAGCTTTTAAAGATTCTCAATATTATTAGTTTTCGTCTATAATTGCTTGTGCCGCTGCTTTGAGTGTTGCCAACGCTTTTTCCGGACTCACCCCCGAAAGCATCACAGACTCTACTGCAGATCTGATAGCGGTTTGTAATTCCGCACTGCGCGCCCCGTAATACACCATATGAGCCTTATTCATATCGGAGATAAAAACATCGGAATACGGCATATTTTTTAACGTACCGGAATTGAGCAGCACCTTTGTCGGCTGAATAATATTTCCGCCGTCTTTTAAATAATCCTCCCCATGCGAAAGCAAAAATCCGATAAGCTTCCATGCGGCATCCTGTTTTTCTTTCGGGATATCATTATTTACCATTAAAAAATGCCCGTAATAACATGCGGGGACATTATTCACCGCTTCTTCAAAAACAGGGAAGGGAACAACCATCCACTCCTTACTTGCATAAAATTCCGGATTATCCTTTTCGATTCTCCCCTGCTGATACAACCCTGTTGCGGTCATGCCGATGTCATTATTATCCTTGTTAAAAATATTACGCGCATTCTTATAGGTAGGAGACCCGAGATTTTTCCCCGAAGGTCCCCACTGCTGCATAAAGGTTAAGAATTTAATCCATGCCGCATCACCGACAATCGCCGTTTTACCATCATCGCTTATAAGCTTCCCGCCAAGCTGCTCAACCATCGGAACAAACGCAACAAGATAATACGGATACCGAAAATCAAAACCGCGGCGAATTAAAACATCCCCGTCACGGATAACAAGCTTTTCTGAAATTCTCACCATATCTTCCCATGTTTTCGGATAATCTCTTTCAGGATCCAACCCGACACTGCGGAACACTTTCTTATTGATATAAATACACCAGTTAGTAATCTCAAGAGGCAACCCGTAAATTTTGCCGCCCTTGGTAACCGCATTAAGAATTTCGGGCAGATAATTATCATAAATTGCCTGTTGATTTTTATACCCTGCAGCTTGAGGATTAACCGGAGCCACCCTTGCATTGGAAATATACGAATACGAATGCTCAATTGAAAGATTAAAAATATCAGGCCCTCGCTTCTCCGCAAAAGCGGTTTGCACAAGCTCAATAAGTTTTGCAGGCCCCTGTGTGGTTCGCACAACCTTAATGGAAGGATTACTTGCTTCAAATTCCGCAATAAGCCTTGTTTCCAACTCGGTACGTGCAGGATCGTCATGTGTCCAATAATTTAACGTTATTACACTCGACTCCTGTTTATTAGCGCACGCGGACAAACCGCAAAGCACGCAGCCAACGAAAACCATACGTATTAGTTTTTTCATTTAAAACCTCCTAAAAACATTTATAGTACTATGCTAAAAAGTCTATCACATTTTTTTACGTAATCAAACATTGCACGCAAAATTCTTTAATTTAGAGCAACGGTTTAGTTTTTGACGTCCGTGTCAAAAACTAAACCTGCGAGTTTTAAAGCTTTCCAAATTACTTTGCTTTAAAACATCGCTTTTGTGTGGAACCACGGGCGTCCGTGTCGGTTCTGAAATTTACATTTCTCTGGTGCAGGGGTTAAGGGGACGCAGAGTCCCCTTAATGCGAAGCATAAGCGAAAAACGCTCTGCGCCAGCAGCCACTAAAAACTTCTAAATACAGATCCACTATTGCCTGATAATCACAACTAAAAAGCTTTTTACTCCATAGCGAACACTGAAATCACTCGTTTTCAGCATGGGTTCTTAGGGCAGCGCCCTAAGCAGCGTTGCATAGCCAGCGAAGCTTCCAGGCAAGGATGGAAGGGGTCTTAAGGGAAGGAAGGAAAGCTTGCTCTGAACAATGGATTAGATTTTGACGTCCATGTCAAAATGGAAATGGAAATGTCAATATCAGTTCAGTATTTTTATCCCCTAAATGTATGTTCAAGCCACTACATTCTTTTTCTTTGTGACTTTCAGCCGATACAATGTCGGCGGTAAGCCATCCTCATTAACCGTACTGATTCTTTTCCGGTTGTAATAGACCATGGTGTATTGCCATACAAGCGTTTTCACTTGTTTCCGCATCATCTTTGTTGTATCTATTCTATATAAAAGTTCTTTCTTTAATGTTGCAAAAAAACTTTCCATGCGCGCATTGTCATAACATTTTCCAACATCACTCATGCTTTGGATAGCTTTGAATTTTCCAAGCGTTTGTTTATACGCTATGCTTGTAAATTGGCTTCCGGCATCACTGTGAACTATGACTCCGGCTCCAGGCTGCCTCATTTCAAATTTCACTGACGCCTAACGCTTTGCATATCGACAAAACCGGATGGCTTTTTTTGCCGTCGGCATTTTCATACGTGTAAAAAATATATGCAAAGATAGTGCTTTTTTTCACTTCTTCCAGCCCTTCACGAAAAAAGCGAGTGCGCCTTGCAAGATTTCGTTGGCTTCTTTGAGCTCTTTGATTTCGCGCTGGAGCTGTCTCTCTCGCTCATCCAAAACGATAGCTTTTGCCGTTGCAGCTCCGTCGCTTGCTTTATAGCGATTTTTCGTTTTTCGCCAATCGGTCAGCGTCCCGTATGAAATACCGAGATTCTTCGCCGATTCTTTTGTGTCGATTTCATCAGACAGTTGTAATGCCTGCTGTTTAAATTCTTGACTATAACGTCGCATAGTATCCTCCTACTATTCCCTATTATGTACCTTAGGGGCTTTTTTGACTGTACGTGTATTATATCCTTCCAAATTGACAGTAATGGTTTTGCGGCTTCAGCATCCCTATGGTAAGTGTACTCACCGTTGTCAAACTCAGAACGGGCACGGACGCCCGTGGTTCCAAACAGAAGCGAGTTTGAAAACTACCACACTTCTATAATAGGAGTTTTAAAACTCGTGGTTTAGTTTTTGACAAGGACGTCAAAAACTAAACCGTTTTGTCGGGCTCTTTTTATAACTGGGAGTTTTCGAACTCACAGCCACTGTGAACAAGACAACCAAAATTAGATTCAGAGCGGGTGTTAACCGCAGCGGAGCCCGCAGTACGCCGCATGAAGGGGAACGCCCGAATGGTTTGCTTTCATATAAATCGTGAGCTGATAACTCTAAAAGCGAAATCGGTATGGCGTCAAAGATGTTGAAAAATGCGGCTTGAATGTTTGAACTAAATAGGCAATTCGGTATATAATGGAAAGAAGAGGTGTTAAATGCAAAAAACTGCGGGAAAGGCGACTGTCGATGCAAGCATTGCGGAGTGTATAAAAACCTATGCGCCAAGTTTGGATGTGTGTTTTGTGTTTCCGTCAAAGGTTGTGTCTCGGTTGTGGTTTCATAAGGCGTTAGATTTGACGGGGCTGCCGACGTTGCCGGCGGATATGTTTGTTGCGTGGGACAGTTTTAAAACTGCCTGTTTAATTGCCGATTCGGAGAAGGCGGCGCCTGTTTCGCAGGTGGTCAGGAAATTGTTTGCACATGCGGTGAGCGAAAAAAACAGGCGGCAGGTTTCTGCGGGAAAGGCGTTTTTTACCGAGTTGATTCCTGAAGCGTATGCCGAGTCAAGCGGGATTTTTGCCGATTGGATTGCCTCTCTTTTACCGCAGCTTGATCACTGGGAAAAACGGTTTACGCAAAGCGGTATTCCGACGGATACGGAGGCGAAGGATTTGGCTCTTTTAAAAAAAGAGTACGAGGCGTTTTTGCAAAAGCATGAGCTTTTTGAGCCTTCGTGGACGGCGGATGTTTTTACCCCGCAGGTTTCACAGTATATCATTGTGTATCCCGAGTTAATAGAAGATTTTTCCGAGTATGCGCAGTTGCTTGAAGCCTGCCCCGAAGTAAGCTTTTTGCCGATTGGTTCTTTTGATGCGGCGCAGAATCCGCTGATTAGTTTTGAAAATACGCGGGCGGAAATACGGAATACCGTGCTGCGGATTGAGCAGCTTTTAAATGAGGGCGTGTCCATATCCGAGATTGCGGTAAGCGTGCCGAATATTAAAGAGATGATGCCGTATCTTAAGCGGGAGTTTGCATTGCGCTCAATTACCGCCGATTTTAGGACAGGGTTTTCTTTGGCGGATAATCAGGCGGGGTTTTTATTCAGTCAAATTGCCGATGCGGTCGATCAGCATTATTCGTTTGAATCAATGAAGGCGCTTGTGTTTAATAAACATATTCCCTGGGCGAATGAATGCGGCGCTCGGGCGCTGATGAGTTACGGTATTAAAAATAACTGCGTTGTTTCTTGGCAAGATGAGAAGCGTTATAAAAATGTTTGGTTTGAATCTTTTAAAATAAGCAAAGAAGAAAATCCTGCGGAAGAGGATGAAAAAGAGGCGGCAAAAAATTGGATTATTCCTTTTATGCAGATGGCGGAAAAATTAACTTCGGCAAAAACGTTTACTGAAATACAAACCGCGTATTTTACCTTTCGGGATCGATTTATTGTGGAGGATAAATTTTCCGCTGAAGATGATATGGTTATGTCGCGCTGCCTTGCCTGTTTGCGCCAGCTTTCCGAGCTTGAAGAAGAGTTTAAAAACTGTCTGCCAAGCTCGCCGTATCGGTTTTTTATTACGCAGTTGCAAAATGAAATTTACGTACCGCAAAATGAGGGGCTTGGCATTGCGATATTTCCGTATCGGGTTGCGGCAGGTGCGCCGTTTACGTATCACTTTGTTTTAAATTGTAATCAGAATTCCACCGGCATTATTTACAAAAAGCTGCCCTTTTTGCGGCAGGATAAACGGGATTTACTCAATGTGGCGAACACCGACGCATCGCAGGCGTTTTTTGCCGCCTATGCCAAAAACGGGAATTGTTTTTTTTCATTTGCCGAACAAACAATCTCAAGCTTTGTGATTGCAAACAGTAACTTTACCCAAACAGTGCCGCCGCCATCCATTGATGAAACGGACTCGTTTTTAGAAGAGCTTATGATGTATCAAGGCGGCAAGGCTTTTACGCAAGCTTATTCCATTCAAAAAAACGGCTTTGAAGTATGGAGTGGCAGAAACACCGAAAAAGGTTTTTCATATTTGCAAAATTCTTTTAAGCATCAGATAGCAGCGCTCACCGAGCGCATTCACGCTGTGCAATTTAAAGGAAGCGCGGTGCGGGTAAATCAAACCGGATTAAGAAATTTTTTCTTTTGTCCTTCTTACTGGTTTTTATCACGCGTGCTTACTATCAACGATGAACAATACGAGGCTGAATTATTTAATCCGCGTTATGTCGGTATTTTAATTCATGAGGTGCTGGAAAAATTGTATCAAAAGATTAAGGCAAAAGATACAAAGTTTTGTTCCGCAAACACTGCAACATACAAAGAATGGGCAAAAGATATAATACAAAAAACCGCAAAAATGAGATCAGAGTATCAGGGGCCGCTTGCAACGCCGTTTATTGAATCATTGTATTCGCGAATTTTTGAAGCGGTTGAGTATGCTTTATCATTTGATTGCGAAAAACTTGACGGCTGGCTGTTATCAAAAATTGAAGAAAGAATCGAATTTGAATCGGGCGGAATTTTTTACGAAGGAATTATTGACCGCGTTTCCGTTTCCGCTGAAGGGTCTTCGGTTTTGCTTGATTACAAAACGGGCAGGCGTCCGCCAGCGTCAAGCTACACCGATTATGAAAAGAACGGAGAGCTTCTCGATTTTCAAATGCCGATGTATGTGCATTTGCTGGAGCATAGCGAAAAAGAATTGGTTGAACATGCTTTTTTCATCGGCCTAAGAGAGCAAGATGTCAGCTTTATTATTAACAACAAAGCTGTTATAGACCAAGGGCGAAAACGCTCTGTTTCCCGGGAACAATTCTCCGGCGTAATGACGTGTTTTCAAACTTCGGTGCAGGATTTTGCCGCCGCAGTCAAATCGGAAAATTTTATAAAACCTGAAAATGTTACGTGGCAAACATGCAAGGCGTGCGGCTTTAAAGGCATTTGCAGAACGGCATATATTGTGAGGGGGGAATAATGAGCGACTTTATCGAAAGCTTAAATCAGAATCAAAAAGCTGCCGCACTTATCGATGTCAATGCGGTGATCTCCGCCGGGGCAGGCTCGGGAAAAACGCGGGTGCTGACCGCCCGCTATATCCACTTGGTTATAAACAAAAAAATTCCGGTAGAAAAAATTGTTGCTCTTACCTTTACTAAAAAAGCGGCGGCGGAAATGTATCAGCGCATATACCGAGAGCTGTTGACATGCGACAGCCCCGAGGCAAAACAGGCAATAAACAGTTTTCATCTTGCGCGCATTATGACCATCGATTCTTTTTCTCTTGCGGTTGCAAGAACGGGGTGCAAAAATTTCGGGATCAGTCCCGATTTCAGTATTGATAAAAATGCCGGCGACCTGCTTGCGGAGCAAATAGCGTTAGACTTTTTTTTAAAACATCGCAACAATAAAAGCTTGCAAACGTTTATGGGAGAAAGCAATATCGAAACATTTGCGCAGGAATTATTCGGTACGCTTCTTTCTGAACATATCTTTGTTTCAAGCCCGATAGATTTTCAAAAAAAGCTTAGGCTCCAACTTGAAAAAACAAAAGAATCTTTTCGGTATGCCGCAGATGAGGCTCGCAGGGTTTTGCAAGAGCTCGATTTGCTTTGCTCAAAAGCGGACTTCAATAATAATGCAATTAAAAAATGCAAACTGATTCTTGATTCAGTTTTTCAAAACAACTATGATTTTTCAGGCGATGATTGTGCAGAGTATCTTCATAAACTGGAACAACTTTTTGTTATAAAAGGAAATCTTGGAGGGTCTAATCTTGCAGCAGCCGAATGCAGAAGTATAATCAAAAATGAAATTAGGGAGCGTATTTATCCGAAACTATTAAACAGCTATGCCTTGCTTGGACACCAAGCTGATATTGAAGAGCTTTTTAAACTCTTTGAAGAAATTCAGGCGGAGTATATTCAAAAGAAAAAAGAAACCGGCACGCTCAATTATGGAGATGTTGCAATGCTTGCGCGCGATGTACTGTTACACTATCCCGACATACGCCATTTTTATAAACAAGATATCTCCGCCATTATGATAGATGAATTTCAGGATAATAATATTTTACAAAAAGAGCTTTTGTATTTGCTTGCCGAACGAGAAAACTGGGAAACGCCCGCCATTCCCGCCTCTGAAGAACTTTCCGAAGGCAAACTCTTTTTTGTCGGCGATGAAAAGCAATCGATTTACGCATTCCGCGGTGCGGATGTCGCCGTGTTCAGACAACTCTCTTACGATTTGCATGCAGACTCATACAGGACAAAAACAAGTCTTGATACCAATTACAGAACGGAAACAGGGCTTTTAGATTTCTTTAATCGGATTTTCAGTTTGGTTTTTTACTCTCACCGAAACAAACCGGATTCAGGAATAGTGCCTACGTTTGAAGCGGAGTTTTTTCCGATAGGCACCGCGCGGCACACAGAAGGCGTAGAGCCGAAAATAGAATTATTCGGCGTTGACAAACACCGCTTGGAAAACTACCAACGCTTTGAAGACACGCTTGATGATTTGGATGACTTGGACGGTTCGTCTGAAGGTTCCGAAGAAGCGGGGACAACTTTGTATTTAACGCCGCGTGAAGCGGAAGCCTTTAGGCTTGCAAAACGGATAAAAGAATTATACGAAGACAAAACGCCGGTGCGGCATAAAGATGAAAAAGCCCGCCCCTGCCGCTGGGCGGATTTTGCCATTCTCATGCGCGCAACCACCAACCAACAAATTTTTGAACGCTTTTTGCGGGCGGAAGGAATTCCCTATCGGTCGGTACAGCAAAAAGGTTTATTCTTTGATGCGCCGATAAACGACATTTATGCGCTGCTGCAACTTGCCCTACTGCCTTCCGACAGGCAAAGCTATGCGCAGGTTTTGCGCTCTCCCTTTGTGCTCCTCGATGATAGATCTTTTACGATTATCATGCTGAATAACGCCGAACCTTTTTCCGCCGACATGGATTCGCTTCTTGAGGATGAGGCTCGCAATCGTTTTGAGCAGGGCAGGGCATTGTACGAGCGGGTACAGAATTATCTGAAATCATATTCAAATGCGGAACTGGTAACAAAACTTTGGTATGATGAAGCGTACCGCTATATACTGCTTACCAATCCCGAGTATCATTCATACCTTGACCTTTATGATTATTTTTTTGAAGCGGCGCGGCTTGCAGATGAACAGCATATTGCGATAAGCGATTTTGTCGCCAACATTCGCTCCTATGCGGAAAATCTCGAAAAACCCGATGAAATGGAAATCCCTTTTGAGGGTGATAACGACGCAGTACAAATAATGAGCGTGCATAAAAGTAAGGGGCTTGAATTTCCCATCGTTTGTATTCCTTCCTGTGATTACAAAGGTATCCCGATAAAGAAAGACGGAAAGTTTTATTTTTCCGATGAGTATTCGGTGGCAATGCATTTGCCGCCCGTCAAAGGCTTTGAAGGCAATCCTGAAAATATTTTTTATACGGAAATGAAAGAAGAGCTTGGACAAAAACAGGTAGCGGAGGCAAAACGTCTTTTATATGTTGCCTTAACCAGAGCGGAATGCCGGCTGATTATTTCGGGAACGTTGCCGATCGCCGCAAAAGAAGATCAATATACGGAAAATGTACAACGCAGTTTTGAAGAAATAAAAAAATTCTTTACCGAGCAAAATCCCAATTCCTCAACTCGAAGTTTCTTTTCGCTTTTGCTTTCCGCAATAGCCAATGATATCCTTGCCGAAAAAGAGCCGGTGTTTTCCTTTGAGGAAATTTTGCCGATAGAGCGAAAAACCGTTACATCGCAAATTCCGCAGAGCCGGAAAACAGACTATGCGGCGGTGTATCGGAAACTGCAGATAAAGCCCGCACATCGATTAACGGAAAAACCCGTTACGGCGGTAACCGGTCTTGAAAAAGATTCCCGCTGGACAAATGCCCGCGAGCAAGAGCCGCCCGCAATGAGCGGCTCGGATCTTTCCGCCGCTGATATCGGAAGCCTTGCCCACAAAGCGATTGAAGCGTACTTTTTGCAAAGGGATATTTCCATACCTGAAAAACTTAAAAAAGAAATCCATACCATGCGGGATACTTTTTTTAATTCAGAGCTTGGAAAAAAAGCCCTCGCCGCTCAACTGCGAAAAACGGAATACGGTTTTATCACCCGTCTGGAAAACAAACTTGTTGCCGGTCAAATCGACTTACTGTTTGAGGCGGATAACTGCATTTATATTGTGGATTATAAAACCGACTCGGTGATCAATCCGGAAAACCACCGGCTTCAATTACAGGTATACAAAAAAGCGGTCGACGACTTATACCGCATAAAACACGCGGAGCAAAAACCCATACGCCTCGTGCTCTTTTACCTGCGGCACGCACAAGCGGTTGAAGTTACTGAGCCTTAGTGCTGCACTCTTTTAATACTTTTATACAAATTGTAAAAAATTTTATAAGCAAGAGCTCGACACGGCGCAACGGTGAGCAAACTTACCACAGGGCGAACCCTTGGAATTTCTACCTTTGGTTCGCCAACGAGTTTTAAAGCTTCAATTTTACAAAATAGTGTTGATGCTTTAAAACATCGTTTGGAATTTTGCAACGGTGAGCAATTTACCATAGGAATGCTGGAACCGCAACTATTCATTGTTAATGCTCCGATTAGTATAATAGAAGTTAATTACAGAACGTTACACCGGATGTGCTCAAAACTTCCTCGCCGGTTTTTATATGTACATTTCAAAGGTTTTAAAAAACTTGCAAACACACGGTTGTCAAGGTTTTAAACTTTGAACTTCTTAACCTCGGTTGCTAATTTTTCAATGCTCTCTTTGTTTTTTTGTGTGATTTCGTTTACTTCCTGTACCGCGTTATTTATTTGAATTGCGCCCGATGCCATCTCATCCATGCTGTCGGTAATTACCCGTGTAAGATTATTCAGTTTTTGCATTTCCAGCGCAATGCTTTCTCCGCCTTTAAGCATTTCAGTAGAGCCATCCTTTACTTCTGCTGTAATATTATTAATGCCTTCAATTGCTGGCAATACTTCTCCACTACCAATCTCTTGCTCCATCATTGCCTGCATTAAACGATTGCTGGTATTTTTTACTTCTCCGGATAATTTAAAAATAACATTAAACGTTTCTTTTACTTTTTCAGCAGAAGACGAAAGAATATCAATTTCTCCGGACAGTGTTTTTAATGTAGTAGCTATGGCTTTTCCTTGCCCTGAAGATTCTTCTGCCAATTTTCTGATTTCATCAGCGGCAACCGCAAAGCCTTTTCCGCTGTCTCCCGCATGAGCTGCTTCTATGGCGGCATTCATCGCCAATAGATTTGTCTGACTTGCTATGTGCTGAATAACGGCACTCGCTTCAAGCAATGCCCCTGATTCTTCTGCAATTTTTTGTGTTACATCGTTTGAAATGATAATAGTGTCTTGTCCTTCGGAAGTAGCAGTTGCAAGGTTGTTAATGGCACTATTTGTTTTTTCAAGAGTTTGAGTTATAGAACCGATGTTTGCGACCATTTGTTTTATTGCTGATGAAGATTCGGATACGCTTGCCGCTTGATTTTCAATGCTTGAATCAAGTTGCTTTATTGTACGAATAATTTCCTCGATAGTTGCAACAGTTTCCGTAACACTTGCAGCTTGTGTAAGTGCTTGCTGTTTTACTCCATCAATATTTGTGCTGATTTGGTATACCGCACTTGCGGTTTCTGTCATGTTACTTGAGAGCTCAGTACCAATATTCTGCATGCTATTTGTATTTTCAGCTACTTGTTTAACAGATTCGCCGATTTTTTTATTGTCTGATTAAAGTAATCGGCAAGATCGGTTACTTCATCATTTCCTGTAACAGGCAGATAAACTGTCAGATCTCCGTCACCTTGAGCAATATTTCGTAATGCGTTAACGGTAGCTGTTATGGGTTTTATGATTGTGTGTGCGGTGAAAAAAACACTGCCAAGGGCGATCAGCAATATGATGCTGCCTGTAACCGCTATGGTCGCCCTCAATGTTTTTATGGTTCCCATAAATTCATATACAGGTGCGGATATAATAACTGTCCAGCCGGTGTTTTGCATTTTTGCAAACGAAGCAATTTCCCATTCTCCCTCCCAATAAAAATAATCAGCAGAAGGTTCTGTTTCTTTCATAGCTTTCTTTTCAAAATCCGCTATTGTCTCAAATGAAGAATTTGTTTTTGCCTGCTCAATACTATTTTCTTGTTTTTTTACTACTTCGATTTCTCTGTCGGCAATTGTTGTACCGGTAAGCCCTATGATATAACAATACCCTGTTTCTCCTATCGTGACATCTTTAATATGTTCACTAAGCCAAACTCCGTTAACAGTTGCATTTACTACACCGATAATTTTTTTATCGGCGTTATCATATACAGGTACTGCAAATATAATCATAAGTGTATCGAGTGAGCGAGAAATAAGCGGTTCTGACTGTAACTTTACGCGCGGTTTGGCAAAATTTATTACGAGGTTTGGCAAAAAACGTGTGTTTTTGCGTGTTTTAGGCTGTTTTTTCGTGTTTTTTATGACAAATTTTGATGGTTTTTAATCATTTTTTAAACCATTTTTTTTAACATTTTACTAGCCTTTTTAACACTGTAAAACACCCTTTTTACAAGAAATATTTTAAAGTTTTTTTACTTCTCCGTCAACAATTCCGATTGGATAGTTTGCGGTTAGGACTTCTATTTTTGTCATTCTTTTAGCTTTCCCCTTTGCGCTTAAAGAAGAGGCCATTTTTAATTCAATGCAGTACCAATTATTTTTTTTGGTAAACTCCATAAGGGCTTTGTTTCGATAAGAACTAAGCAAGAATTTCCCCTGTATATTTTGCAGCATTCCTAAAAGGTTATCAAAATCTTGTTGAGTATAACCGTCATAATGTCCTTGATGTGTACCTACATAGGGCGGGTCAATATAGTGGAATGTATCGGCTGTATCGCGGGAAGCAATAACCTTTAAGGCATCGCAATTTTCAATTTGCAGCATTCTAATTCTATTTGATATTTTATCCGTAAACTCATCTATTTTATTTACAATATTCTTTGTTGTACTCTCATTCTTTTTTTCATACGCAAACCCCGTCCCGATACTATTCCCAAATGACATATTAGCTTGCACCCATACAGCCCATGCTCTTTTTACCGTATCAAACATGTCAGGGTTTTCGTAAATTATTTTGGCATGTCGGTGCATTTCACGGCTATGCAGCGTTTTCATAATTTCTTTTTGGAGTGCTGGGAAGTCTTCTTGTACAACTTGGTAAAAGTTGATGATTTCCGCATTTGTATCGTTGATGACTTCAGCTTGTGAGGGCTCTTTCGCGAACAGAACAGCAGCACCTCCGCAGAAGGGTTCGCAGTAGATTTTATGTTCAGGAATAAGTGATACTATTTTTTTTGCAAGCTGTTGTTTGCCGCCGTAATAACTAATAGGTGTTTTCATTTTTTACTTCCTTAAGCTTTTATTTTAGCCATTGTACTATTTTAATTTTTGACTTTTCGGAATATAGATAAGGTGGTATAATAAGAGCGGAGGAAGGTTTTATTTTTATTGTTTGCGATTGCAGCCTTGGTCGGGTGTAGAGATAACACGCAAGCCGGCAGCGGTGTAGATACCGGATCGACTAATTCCGGGGCGAATAATTCAGGCAAAACGCAACCAAGCGGAACGCAATCAGGCAAACTTGAAACCGTTGGTTTTGTATCAAAAAGATGGTTTGACGATAAAACAAAAAGACCTGAATTTACTATTAAGAATTATAAAGTAACCTTTAACGATGCCCCGGCATTTGATGAAATTACATGGATGACTTATATATACACTGAAACTGTTGGTTTTACCAATTGTGCAGGTGGGGATACTGTTTATCCGGATGACTATACGTGCTGGGATATATATTTATATCCGGCTAAGCCTGAAAACGATTTTGCCGAAACATGGCTTGCGAAAGATAGTCTTGATTTTAGTAAAAGAATAAAAATACCGGTTACCAAAGTTGAAGTGCTGGACAATCAATATTTTGACCCCGCAAGCGGGCATCCGTTTAAGCTAAAGGTAAGCATTAAAGGCTACCCTGATATGATTATTGCAGGCTCAAAAAAATAAATTTTAAAAATATTCTAGCACAATGTAAGCTGAACAATTAGTACTTATCGCACTAAACAGCAATTGAGCCTTAGTAGTATTAAGCGCAATCATATTTTTTGCCGCAGCATAGGCTAAAGGATAGGTTTCCTTTCCGATTGTTACAACCCCTTCTATGCTTGTTATGGTATCAATGTTGAGCGGTTTGAGATCAAGAGGTTTTCCCGATCCTTTTTTCAAAAAATAAATAGGTATTGAAACTCTTTTTACAACAACCTCATTCCAGTTTGTTTTATCGGTACGCCATATTTTGTTTGTTTCAGTTTCAAACCCGTCAAATTTATATATATCGCCTCCGGGAGCGGGCTTGTTTTCGAGTTCTTCTACACGGTTTGAAATTTCGCCGATGTCTGTTGTAAGATTTGCAATATTGCCATCAACTACATCTACACGGTTTGAAATTTCGCCGAGACCTGTTCTAAGATTCGCAACATTAACTTCAACTACATCAAGTGCTTTTTTATTTACGGCTTCGGCTTCAGTTTGGGCATCGGGAACTTCAATAGAGCTGTTTTTATTGCGGATAACATTATGATAGGGTTTAAGCTCTGCAGTACGCTCGTCAAGTTTTTGCTCCGCCGATTGTTTTTGTTCATCGGTTGCGCTTGACTCATCGATACCCGCAGGCAAAAAGTCTTGCAGTGTTAGGGTGGGGTTTTCCGCCTTAACTTTTTTTGTGAGCGTTTCAATATCGGAGATGAGTTCATTTTTTGCTTCGGTAATTTTGTTTTGTGTTCTTTCTTCACTTGTTTGTATTGCTTGGGTTTGGCTCTTTAAGTTTACCAGGTCTTCATTTTCTTTTGCATCCGCCGCCTTCAGTCTTCCGTCTTCGGTTCTGTATGCGATGGAGTTACCGGTAACCGTTTCGGTTGCGTTGTGTGCTTTGCCGTTTGTAATGTGTTCTTCAAAGTTGCGCACGAGTGTGTTAAATTCTTGTGTTTGTTTTTCATTTATTTCGCTTAGCGTGTTTACTCCGTCGGCAATGCAATTAATATCTTCGGCAGATAAAAGGTCTCCATAAGAATGATAGCGAATAAATACTTTTTCAAAACGTTGATTGAAGGTCAGCGCTTTGTAACAATCAATGTTTGACATTTCAGAAGCGATTGAATCGATTTCTGCAAAGTTATAATCGGTTTCAAGGACAAGCGGCTTTTGCATTGTATCATCTTCATAGACTTCCATGGTGTTTGAAAAATAAATTGAGTGTTCAACATAGTATACCTTATTCGGAATAATGTTTGTAATTTTTTCTTTTTGTACAAAGTTTTCTGAATTTTCCTTTGTAAGGTCTGCATTAAATAATTTCCTGATTCTAATTTTTTCCATTTTTATAATCTCCTTAGATTTTTTATTTTTACGCATACCCCGCTTCTCGTTTTGCAAGGACGGGGCGGTCTTTCAATGCAAAACTTTTTAAGGCTCTGCTGTCGCGAGTATGCTTTTTAGTTTGTTTAATTTTTATCTTTTGGGCTAATGCACCGTTATAGGTGTATTCCATTTCATCAATTATTCCTTGCATAAATCCATAGCCGCGTAAACTTTTAAAGGCGATTAAATCGTAGAGCATCAGGCGCGGGTCGCTCCATGCTTGTACACTAAAATCTTTTGCAAAGTGTCGGTAATAATAACTCATTGATTGTAACACATCGCGTGCAATGTCATCGGAAGCGAGCGCGCCCACTTCAATATTTTTTACGATTTCGCCATTGACTTGTATGTCATCTTCGTTTCTTGCGGTGATTGTTTTTTTAAATTGTGAAGGAGTAAGACGGCTGCCGTATATTTTAACGGTGAGCGTTTGAGGGTTCTCTTTAAAATAATTCCACGCCTTAACTTCAATTCCTTCGTTAGTAATTCGATATAAGAATTCAAATTGAGTTTGTTTAAAAATGTTTTCAATTTTAATGAGGTCAAAACTTGCCGCATCTTTTAAATCGATTTTAAATACTTCCGGCTTATTGTGTGCATTGCGCGACTCGACTGCTTCGGCATCGGCGCTATTTAATGACGGGTCTTTTTCAGGGATGATATACGTGCGCGGCATTTTCGGTAC
Source organism: Treponema phagedenis (assembly GCF_008153345.1). Classification (NCBI taxonomy): domain Bacteria; kingdom Pseudomonadati; phylum Spirochaetota; class Spirochaetia; order Treponematales; family Treponemataceae; genus Treponema; species Treponema phagedenis. Next base: position 484,283 of record NZ_CP042818.1, read on the forward strand.
AATGAAGTTTTCCGTTTTTAAAATAGTATTATACGGCTTTTCTCGTATCATTTGAATAATAGTGAACTGCTCTCCTTCATCTCGATCGATAAAGTTCCAAACCTTCACAATTGCCCGTATCGGTTTTTCCTGTGCGCCATACTCGTAAATGGTTTCATATTCAAGGGCTTTCGGAATAAGCGGGTCAGAGAATTCAAGGGCTTCAAAATTATCAGGAAGTAAAATGGTAAAGGTTGCACTCGGCTCTGCTCCTGCGCCGAGTTCGCGCTCATGAAGGGGAATGCGTATTTTATCTTGCGGAAATTCCCGCTTTGGGATTCGCTCATTGTAGATGTATGATTGCTTTTTCCCAGCATGATATTCACCGTCATATTCATACGTTGCGTATGAAAGATTAATGATATTTGGCGAAAGTGTTTTAGTTTGTCCACCGCCTTGTGATTTGTATTCGTGCAATAAAAAATAGCGCAATGGGTAGCGAATTGCTCCGTGACGAGAGAGCATCGGTGTTGCGATGAGGGCGGAGCCTGTTTCATCGCAGGCGCAAAAGGCGTTGGTTAATACGCACAGTTTATTTAGCAGTGATCCGATGTTTCCGTTTAAAGGGATGCGATTTAGCGCAACCCGTTTTAATTGCTCGTCAACTTTGATAGCAGATAAGTTTATTGCGTTTGCGATTTTTGCAAAGCACTCATAGGCGTTTGTTTTGTCTCCTATTCCTAAATTAAGATAATCATTTTTACGCACTCCGATATAGTCTTGTGCTTTTACAGTTACACTTATTTTCTGCTCGTTCGTGTCAATGTCGGTTACAAAGAAGTTTCCGAAGTTCAATATAAACGGCTTTTGATTTTTTCGTGTATTGAGAATGAGTGCGACGGAGACAATCGCATTTGCATTAAAAAAACCTGCAATGGGGCTTTCACTATTTTTATCATCATACATGCGAGTTATATTATTCAATTCGATTTCAAGTGAATTAATATAGAGCCTGCCAATAGAGCCTTCTTTGTTTTCTGTTTTCTTTTTTTGCTGTTTAATTTTTACTACGTCTTTTTCAGTAACAAAGAATTCAAATCCGGGATAAAAGGAGACAATCCATATTCTTTTATTCGCTGTGTGTTTCGTAACATGCAATTCAAGGATACCGACATTCTCTGCTTTTAGTGGAAAGACAATTTCATTGCGTGTATTGTTTGTAATTGTATACCGGGTGATTTCCGTATCGTTTTTTGTTTTTGCAATTACGGTTGCCTCTTTAATTATTCGGTCAGGATTAGTACGGATAGTAATTTTTTTTGTGTCTGTGTTCGGCAGATACAGTTTGATACAATCTGTTACCGATCCGGAGTGGTCAGCTTTCTTTCCGATGTAGCCGATGTGTGAATATGGCTGGCGCTTTACTTGGTGGATTCTATTGTCGCGGTGAATATTGTACGGTTCAGGGAACACGCGATAATTTATTTCCTCGTCAATAAAAAGTCTCTGTTCGATATGGTATAAATACGGGTAGACTATTTGGTCAGGTACCGATCCCGTTTGTGTATTCGGGGCGAAAATCTTAATGCTTTCCGGCACTTTGCAGGAGAGAAATGAGAAGATAATGCGAGCGGTGTAACTGCGATTATTGCCGCGTATTTTTTGTTCGGTTGAAAGGGGTGTTTTTATCATCGCTCTGTTAAAAAAACTTTTTAATTACTGTCCTACAAACAAATACATTTCAACGGTGATATTTTTCGGTCGAGTTTCTTCAGTTTGCCTTCCGGAAGCAGAGCCGGTTGAACTGCTTTTGTTTTCCTGCTGCCACTGATATTGTGCATCAACTCCTTTTGTACTTCCAACTCCATTACTGCCTTCATACGTGTAACTATGGGTATGCCGTTGCATTGCATCTATTTGTCCGCCGCCGCTGCCTCTTACCCCTGAATCATAGCTTACCGACCCGGAGCCACTAAAGGCACTTGCATTGCCGCCTGCAAGACGTAAGAAGGTGCCCGGATATTTTTCGTGTAAGTTTTTCCATTCAACCGGTGCAGTATCCGTAAATTGCTCCCAGGGGAGGGGCATGCCGGGGAAGCGAGTATATAAAAATCCTATAGGCGGAATGGAAGGCGGAGTGCTTGCGGCAGCTTGCAAGGCTTCATAAATCGCTTTTATGGACGCTACTACACAATTCCAGTTTTTGTTTGTTAACGCATCATCAGGATTCAGTGTAGAAGGTAAGTTCTTTTGCACCTCCAAAAGTTGTTCATCAAGTTTTGATTTTAATCCCATTTTTTTGCTCCTTAATTAAGTATTTTTTTTAATTTATTTTTAAATTCACACCTGTATAAATAAACATATTATTTTTTCGGAATGAATAATTTATTTTTATCGTGCCGACCACTTCTATTTTAATTGCATGAAAGTGTTCCCGGTTAAATCTTGCAGCGGTTGCCGGCATGTGTTGTTTTTTGATAAATAGCGATTTTTCTTTTTCAAAGTCGGTTTGTTCAATACATCTAATAATCATTTGAATGGTGTTTAATCCCTCATCAAACAGTGTTGCAAACCTAATCGAAGCTGATTCATATTTTCTGATTATGTCTTTTCGTTTTATGCCGTTTGCAGTTGTAAGCTGCGAGGCGATTTCTTTTTGCTCAATTGTAATTTTTCCGCCGAGTGGTAGGGGGAAAAATTCTCCGTCAATTACAATGACATCTTGCGGATAGTGTTTGGTAATATATTCTTGTTCGGTCATGTTCTTTTTTTTAACTCCTTAATGTTTAAACACGCCAGTTTTTATTTCCTTCTTCGACAATGTTGTATACTTCACGGTCGTGATTTCTTAGTGCGTTTAAAATACTTTCTTCTAAATCATCTCCTTGATTGTGCACAACTTCGACATTGTATGTTGCAGAATAATTCGTACTTGCGCTGTTATCGGTATTATAAATTCCTGCGGCTTTAAACATTGTTTCAAGATTCGGCAAGTTAAGTGGCAGTATCACTTCAGGGATTCCCGCTTCAGCGACAAGCCCCGGGGCGCCGTTCGGTAAGGTGATGCCGGTACCCGCTGCACTCGGCATAACAATACCGCCTTGTGCGAATTTAATCGGGCGAGGTGCAGGCGGTAAGGCTTGCTGGATGTAGTCGGGCGGTAAGGGTTGCCCCGCAATAACGCCTATTTGTACGCCTGCCATTACAGCGGCAGCAGTATGTGCAGCTCCTGCTGCAAACCCTTGCGGATTTCCGGCAACACCAAGTGCAAACTGCGCAACCGCTTCCGCCGTTTCTATTGCTGCTTTAATACTCATGCTAATAACACCTTGTGCCTTTTGCCATTTTGCAGCTTCCTGTGCAGCCTTTGCGGCGGCATCTCCTGCAGCGTTTTCTGTTGTAATTCGTGTAACCGCGTATTCATGTTCGGCTTGAGCTTTTGCGTTTAATAAGGCAACCTCTTGCATGCGCGCTTCTTTGTCGCGTTTTATTTTTTCATCTTCCGCTTTTTTATGTGCTGCGTCTTCCGCTTTTTTCTTTCGAGCCGCTTCAAGCTGCTGTTCCGTGTTGCGGAGTTTTATCAAATTGGTTTCAACTTCAAAACTTCCTGAAAGCTCCTGTATACTTCGATTGTATTCTGATTGTCGTCTCTCAAACTCTTCTTGCCTCCGCTGCTCTTCGCGCTCGGCATCTTCAATTTGTTTTTGCTCTCTTTTTTCTGAAAGCTCATTGTCGATTTCTAAAAGCGTTTCGTTTTTTTCACGCTCAATTTCAGCAAGGCGAATAGCAGTCTCTTGTCTTCGCTTCTCTTCTTTATTATTTATAAATCCTTGCGCTGCATCTGCAATTTGCGAAAATGTCGAACTTATAATTCCGCCGATTTCAGAAAACTTATCGGCAATTTTGCGGGTAGCTTCGGCAAATGCATCGCTCGCTTTCTTTGCCGCTTCTTCGGCAAGCGTCCCCATGTTGTCCGCCTGCTTTTTTATTGCCGCTGCCTTTTCCTGATCTTCTTTGTTTGAACTTTTTTGCAACGAAATATACTGATCTAAAAGTTCATTACGTTTTTGGCTGTATAGGTTTGCTCGTTCCTCCCACTCGGCGCGGTTTAATTGTTTTTCTGTTGCACCTGTAATTTCTCCGGTTTCTACTTTTAATTGTACTTTAAGCTCAACGTCCGTTTTTGCTTCTTCAGTAAACTTTTTTATTTTCTCAAGTTCTTTTTGATGCCGCTCATCGGAGAGCCTGTCAAGTTCCTCATTTGTTTTTTTTGTTTCTTCTAAAATTGTTTCATGTGCAGCGCCTACCGCTTTTGCAAGCGATTGTTCAACAGTTAAATTTTTCTCCGCATTCTCTTTTAAATTTTTTGTAACATTTTCTTTATGAAAACTTTCTAAAAGTTCAAGCCGTTTTTTATAAAAGGATTCCTCATTTTTTAAAAGTAACTCTTCTTGCTCTTTTTTATCTTCAATAGATTTTTTTATAAGCGCAACTTCAGCTTCGTATTCTTTTTCTAAATCAGCAAGCCGTTCCGCTTGTGTTTTTTCATTTTTTTCTTTTCCTTTGCCTGTTTCATTAATTGGTGCCACTGCTTTTTCAGGCTCAAGTTCCGGCACAAATGATTCTTTTGAATAATCGCGTAATGCTGCAATACCGCGCTCCGTCTCTGTGATGTCTATTTTAAGTTTCGCAATTTCTTCGCGTGTCTTTCGTAAACCGTCTTTTGCATTTGTTACCGTTTTTAACGAGTCAGGCAATAATGTAAATTTTTCGAGAGTCTCCTCAATAGCCCATGCAGTGCTCTCTCCGTATTCTTTTACACGCTCAGTAAGTTCCTGCTCAGCCGCTTCCAATTGATTAAGTACTTTTTTATTGTGCTCTAAATCTGCCTGCTTTCTTTCGGCTAATTTATGCGCAGCTTCAATTGAAGCCTCAACATCAATCCTTGCCTTCCCTGTTGACTGACTTATCATAATCAACGATTGTCCGGTAATTGCGTTTATTTCTTTTGCGATTTCTTTCATGCGCAAAGCGTCTTGCTTATTTAGTTTTTCTTTTTGATTTAATGTTTCGTACGCTTTTGCCAGTTCATTTATTCGTTGAGCTTGTACCATTGTCGCAGTATTTGCTTCAATTGTTGCAAGTCTTTGCTTAAACTGTTTTTCAGCAGCTCTATCCATCCATGCCAACAGCTCTTTAATTGCAACAACAGCTGCTGCGGCTCCGGCAATTGCAAGCATAAACGGGTTGCTCGCACCGATAACTTTAAATGCGGCGTCCATTGCTCTTAAACCTCGCTGCACGGCAATGATTCCTTTTACCAATCCAAATGCCCCGGCGGTTACCGCTGTGAATGTGATAAGAACTTTTCCTGTTGAAATAATAAGACGCAGTTGTTCTTCATTTAAATTTTTAAGCCACTCGGCAAGTTTAAAGACGGGAGATAAAAGGGCTTGTAAACTCGGAATTAATTCTTGGCCAAGTTTAATTGCGAAGCTTTGTGCGTTAAGTTTTGCTTGTTCAAGCTGGAAACCGAACGCATTTGGTCCCGCTACGGTTGCATCGTTAAATGCCTGCTCGGTAGCCCCCGCCGATTCGTTCATTGCTTCTAAGTCGCTTGCGAATTTTGCAGCTCCTTCTCCCGCCGCATACAAGGCGAGTTTCCCCGCTTCAGCAGAACCGAAAAGATTACTAATAGGTTCCCCTGTTTTATCGGCTACCGATTTTAATGCTTGCAGTGCTCCGGAAAGTCCTCCAAATTTTGCAATGAGTTCTTCACCGGTTGCAACTCCTAATTCTTTAAAACTTTTTGCAAGCCTCTCTTGCGGTTTTTGCAATTCAGTATATACAGCCGAAAGCTTTGTTGAAACTTCCGCAGCTCCGCCGATTACACCGGTTCCGGAAGAGAATATGGCAAAAAGTTCTTCTTGAGAGACACCGAGAACATTACTCATCGATGTTACCCGCTGCATGGAAACAGCAAGATCGCTCATTGATGTTTGTCCGAGCTTTAATGTTGTGAAGGCTAAATCTGAAACCCTTTTTTGAGCTTCAAAAGAAGTGTTCCCGTATGCTTTTGTTACGGCAGATAAAAGCTTAATAGATTCTTTTGTAGTTGCCCCTCCCGCCGTTGCTCCCTTTGCGGCAAGTTCAAGATTCTTTGCGCTATCGGCTGAATCTCCGAATGCGGAGATTATTTCGTATAAGCCTTCGGTTAAATCTTTGGTTGTTTTGCCGACAGCAGGAGAAAGATTTAGGACGTTTTCTTCAAGTTCTGCAATGCGCTCTGTAGCTCCCGGAATAAGTGTTTGCACCTTCCCAAAGCCTTCGTTAAATTCAACCGCCATTTTTGCAGTTGCAATGCCGACAGCGGCAATCGCTGTTGTTGCAATTGCCGCTTGCTTTGCAATACTGCCATAAAGGTCGCTTGCGTCTTTTGTTTTTTGATTGAAATCATCGAGGGCCTTTTTTGATTCATCAATTGCGGCTTTAAATTTTTCATTGTCCCCAGTGATTTTAAAAATGAGCTCTCGCACTGTTGCCATTTTTTTTACATCCTAAACTTTTTTTTTAAAATATTTAAATCTATCGATACAAATCTTCGATATTATCAACTTCCGATTGTGTTAATAACTTTTTTTCTTTTTTAATCGGAATACCTTTTTTCATCAATTCAAAATTAAATCCTGCGCGCACCTTGTTAACCAAAGTTTCAAGGCTCCATTCAGTTAATATTTCGCGCTCTGTTATGTTATACATTAAAAGCGCATGGTTAATTATTTCTCCCCAGTCGTTTTTTTTTCAATATCGTCATCTGAAGACTCTTCTCCATCGCTTGGAATTGCAGAAGTGAAATTGGTAAGAATTGCGTATATTATATTTTGATACATTGCATCGATTTGCTGCGCAGTTGCATTTTTTAGTAAATAATCTTCGGTAAACTCAGGATGAAAAAATGAACAAAAAAGAGAAACCGAGCGCACCGTATCATGGAATAATTTTTCAGGCGGGTCATCTTCTTTTTGCGTTTCTACGTTTTGATTATGATTATCAAGTAAGGGAATTGCAAGCCCTGAAGGAATATAGCCTATTTCAAATTCTTTTTCTAAAAATTTTATCTTTACGCTTTCAGCTTTTAATAAATCAAGATTTACCATTTTCATTTTTTTTACCTTTTGTTCCTTAACTTTTTTTTAAAATCTTTGCCGGTTGCGCACTTGCATCCGGCAAAAAAAACATTTTATTACACGTCTTGATCTTCTCGATACAAACTTCCGGGTTCAAGTTCTTCATCGCCGATTAAATCGGGATGCGGAGAAAATTCAAAACTCATCGGAACTTCTGCGACATTGTCCGAATCGTTTTTTGATTTTAATTGAATTGAATCTTCTCCATCATAAAAGCCATACGGGAATTCAAACGTGCGATTGATAATTCGTCCGTCATCGGCTTTACGACTGTTTGTTAAGCGCATTGATATCGGCTGTACAACTCCGCCTGAACCTTTTGTTAACCGATAGCTTTTAATCGGTATTGTTTTGTATTCGATTGTTATAGGCTTTGTTATATCGCAAGTACCTGTCGGTAAAAACTTATAACCCCATGCTCCAGATTTACTTTGAGATATTTCATAATCGGATTGGGTTAAATTTTTACCGCCCTGCTTGATAGTAATATCCTTCGCTTACTATTATCAAAACTTGCATGGCTGAATTCATAAAACTTATCGAGGGCGAATGTGTTTGCTTGAAGCTTTTCGCTTTTTTCCTGCTCTTTCCCTCCCTGTGTGCTTACGGTTACAAGTCCGTGCATGATTGTTCCTAAAAGCGGAATATGCCTTTCAAGTAGCGCAAACTCAACCTTGCCCTTAACATCCGTTTGTCCTTTAATTGGCACCGTGCCGTTGTCAGCCTTGATGTCAATTTTGCTTGAGGAAAAAGAAATTTTAATTCCGCGCGCAAGCCCTAAATCTTCCAAGTCCTGCAAATCCCATGTTTTAGTAGTGCGGTCAAGTAAAATATCTTTTTTTGAAATTTCAATTTTCGCACTTGCAAGAACGATACTATTCGGGTATCGTGATTTTGTTACATCCATTTTTTTTAACTCCTTAAAAACGATTTTTACATTACTTCATCGAGATTGAATTCAAGTTCGATGAGCCAACTTTCATTGTATGAATAAGATCGCTCCTCCGATTCTAAATCTGAAAAGAGGTCGTCATCATCCCGTAATGGTCGGTGATACGCTAAGCCGTATATTCCTTTTTGTTCATTCGTTTTATTTTGAATGGTGAAACCTTGCGTATCATCAAAAAATTGTGCTAATGCTAGAGAGCGGGATAAGCAGTCATTTATTGCCGGCTCACTTGCGGGGATTTCCGCGAAGACGGTGCCGCGCATTCTAAAACGTGCCCTTCCGTTTCCAATTAATGCCGGGTGCGGCAACAGTGTAAGCTCAACATGGAAACGCTCCGACTTCACTTCGCTCGGCGCAATGATTACCGGCGTTTTTGTTTGTTCCGATAAAAGCCCTGCATAGGATTTTATGATTTTTAAAAAATTACACGGCACAATAGTCCTCCGCTCTTTTTTCCATTGCTTTAATTACTGAATCCGGTAAAAACATAAACGGGCGCGCAGGGATTGTTATTTGTTTTTTTAAAATAAAAATTACTTTCGGCTCTTCGTCTTTTTCTTTTGCCAAAATAACATTTGCCCTTGTGCTTGTTCCTTTTCTATATGGTCGATAAACAGAAACACCTTTATTTTTTAACCCTTCAATAACTTTGCGCGGCGAAAATCCGTAACGCCTAAATAACGTTCTTGTATAAGGACTTGCAGGGATACAAAGGTACTGCGCATTTTTAGGTCGTACAACTGTTTCTTTTTCCCCATTTTCCGGATTATGAGTTCTTGCGTACGGAACCTTTGTTCCGATTACCGCTTCGCTTTCAGAGTGCTGCGCGGTAAGACTTGCGCGCAACTTTCCATAATCGCGAAGCGTATTATCTCCCTGCTTTACCGATTTTGTAAGCGGCGCATTTTCAGGCTTTACATTGCTTTCAATATTTTTTTGAATTGCACTTAAACCCATAAGCGAAAACTCTTTCATAAGAGGAGCTAGAGAATCTGCAGGTTTTAAATTATCATATTGAAGCGTAACTTGTATCTTCATTTTTTTACCTTCTCACTTTTAGGATTTGTCAATGCAATTTCAGGCAACACCGCTTCCCGCTCTTTTTCAATGGAGCGGTACCGGTCGCTTATTAAACGCTCTGCGCGCTCCATGTACTCCTTTGCTTTTATGCGGTCGCCGTTATACGTGTAAAGCTCGTATACGGTTAAAATTTTTAACACTTCCTTTTGTGTTCTGCTAAAAGGATTTATTTTTTCGCCGACTAAATGAAGGAGCGTTTCCGCTAATTCTTCAGCACGATTGATACAATCTTGCGTTACCTCATCTGCTGCACGATCTTCATCCCAACTCAATTCGCTATACAGTTTTGGCGATATAAAATTTTTAATATCAAAAACGGAGATGATAGATTGAGTGCGCGAAGTTCCCGCCTGTTTCCCCGACGGAGGAATGTTGGCCGGATTGGCGGGTAAATTAAACATCTTGTTACTCATTTTCCATCATCTCCTTAACATAAACTTTTTTACATCGACATTTTTACATAAATAGAGGGTTCTATTTTAAATACTTCTTAATTGTTGATTTTGAAACTGCAAATGCCGGCAATGGTTTTGAAGAGGATAAAACCTTAATCCCTGAAGGATCGGTTATCTCTTCATAGCTTGCGAAAAACGGCAAGGGTTGCAGCTTTGCATCAAGCTCATCGAGGGCAGCATAAAACAACTTACCGGTGTTTTTTAGATCAATAGTCTGAATTGATTTTGCATCCACTATAGGCGTTGTTGCCGTTTGTCCCGGAAGTGCGTAGGTGCCGCTCATTGGCATAAGTTTATATTTACCGAATAAGGTGCAGCCTGTTTCTGTCCATTGAACCGGAACGTTACTTGTTACCTTTGCGATAATGTCAATGATTTTTGAATACACATCTGAGCCAACTAAGAATACTACATCAGCAGATGCGCCCGTTTTTTGCTGCTCAACAAATTGCGATTCAAGTTCTTTTTGCACATCAGCCAATGTTGCCGTAGCGGTAAGAGCGGCAGCACTTAATTCTTTAAGCTTGCCGATTTCGACCTGATATATATCATCGGCTCCGCCTTCGATACTTGCAGGATACGCTATCCTTCCGCTCAACGATTGGCATACAAGAATTTCAGTTGATACCGCCGTGCGGTCGCGTAAGTTCTCGATTACCTCGGTAAGTTTTGCGTTAATGTTCTCAACATCGCCCATTGCAATAAGGTTATTTAATTCAGCCCCGGATATAAATCTGTTCATGCTCAAAGGCTGCACTTCAATCATGCTGAGCGATTTTTTATCGCCGCCTACCGCATAGGACTTTGTTCCGCGTAAGACAACCGGAACGGCACCGGTTACATTTTGAATGTCAGCAACCGCAATATACGGACTTGTTTTTTGCTTTCGGCTTGCAGCCGGAAAGAGTAGATCGGTCATCGGCGTTTGCGGCTTTGGTAGACCGCTTACCACATCGGTAAAATTCTTTAAATTAAAAAACGCATTGAGCGATCCCGCTAATTGTGTTCGTATTGGCATTTTTTTTAATCTCCTTAAAAATACTTTTTTAAAAACGTATAAAACGTTTTTTAATTGATTGCATAAAGCCCGTTTTTACGGAGCTTCTCAACCAAGGTTTCAGTACAAGCCGCACCGTCCGCCCCGAATGTTACCGCTTCCTTTTTTACCGCACCGAAGACAACGACCGCTGCGGTGCTGTCTTTGCTGTCGCCCTCAACCTCAGAAAGCAAAAGAGCGATTGCATCTTCGGTATCGGCTGCAAGATGTTCAAGCTTGCCGTCAACCAGTTTTAAAGCCGTGCCGGCTTTTAAACCCTTTAGCCCATCTTTCAGCGAGTACGAAACGATAATATGATTGTTGCCTGAAAGAATGCTTGATTGTTCAATTGCAACTTTTCCGATATTTGCATTAATCATTTTTTTTATCTCCTTAAATTAAAAAACTACAAAGCGCCCATAAGTTTTGCAGCCGAGCTTGCATAACTTGCGCCTTGCCCCGCGCTCTTTGCCTCAGGGTCACTTAAAACAATTTCAGTGCCCAATACCGGGTCAGCCATTGCGTTAAAAATTGCCGTAAGAGTTTCAATGCTTGATGCCTTCTTTCCGTCCGAGAGCAAAAGCTCATTACTTAATGTAAGCCCATTCGCTAACACTTCAAGGTCTTTTAAATGCGCCGCCGGAACCTTCCCTTTTGCTGCCTGCATAAGGCTTGCCGTTTTTGTTTTACGCAGCTCATTCAAAAGCATTTTTGTGCGCGGGTCGGAATCTGACAAGCTCAATTCATCTTCAGGGTGTTTTTCCTGAAATGCTAAAAGCTTTCTTTTCAACTCTTCGTTTTCAGTTTTAAGCTTTTCAAAATCTTCACCGCTTCCATTACTCCCGGCCTTTGCTTTTTCAAGTTCCGCGGTGAGTTTTTGAACCTCTGCCTCAAGTTCGGCTATCCTTTTTTTAGCCTCATCAAGTTCATTCATTTTTTTTACTCCTTCGTCCATATCGGACAATGTGATTTTCCAGACCGCGGGAAATGCGTGAATTACTCCGCTGTCATCCAACTGTATTTTTTCTTTTATATTTTTTTTAAAACTTTTAATTGCCGCAGGCTCTTCGCCCAAATATGCCAAATGGTGCAAGTACAATTTTCCGGTTTCGCCTGAGCGTTTCGCTCCGATTGAGCATTCCGGGAAAAATCCCGCGTCAACGGCTTTCGCTAATTCATCCTGTTCTTCAATAATGCCGTATAAAATACCGTCTTTTAATTCAAGGCTTACAACAGATCCGAGTCGAGGTTCAGCCGCTTCGGTAACATGCCCGATTGTGATGGGGCTTGAATCTTGTGCGGTAAATGATTCGTAAATTTCCTGTAAGTCTTGTTCACTTACAATTTGCGTATTTGATTGCGAGCCGAAAACTCCGGCACGCGCAATCGGTCTTATTCTTGTTTTCATAGCTTGATGATACCGCGTTTTAAATGCGAAAATCGGAGAGGAGATACATTGAATGTAATTTTTTTTTAGTTGAGTTTTTTATTTTTTAAGGTATAATGTGAAAAAAAAAGAGGTGAGAAAATTGAAGGAAGCAACATTAAAAGTAGCGGAATGCGGCAGCGGCTATAAATATCAAGGCGCAAGGTTTATTCATTTAGGCCCCGATTCCGGAGAAGAATTCAGAGAGAATTTTTTAATTCCGTTTCTTAAAAAAAATAAATCCGATTGCAGGTTGTGTGTTGACTTTGCCGGCACTGTTGTATTTACGCACGGATTTTTGGAAGAAAGTTTTGGAGGCGCAATACGGCTCGGGTTTGAAACGGTAAAAAAAATTCAATTTAAAAACATTCCGCCTGAAATAAAAAAAGAGCTTTTGCGCTTGATAAAAGAAAAATAAAAAAGCCCCGCGCATTTTTGCGGAGCTTTAAAAAATAAAGATGAGAAAGGAAAAAGGCGGGCATGAGCGCCCGCTTAAAAATTTTATTTGTCTTTTTGCTTTGCTCGTTTACCGGGTTTCGCTCGTGCAAGAAAACGTTCGTAGTCTGATTCTGTAAATACATAAATTTTTCTGCGATTTTCCCCGACATAATCTATATCATTTTCAGCCGCCCAGCGTGAGACTGTCTGCACTTCGCAACCGCAGCGCTCGGCTATATCCTTTGTTGTTAAAAGTTTTCTTGCCATATTAGCACCCCCTTGTAAATTTGATAATAAGGTAAAACGCATAGACTACGATAAATCCGGCAAGTAATAGCTTAAATCGTTTTGTCATAATTGACACCTCCATAAAAAAAATGTATTATAAAGGTCGGAGAGGTTTTCTCCGACCCGCACCGCTTATTTAAGCAGAGCTTCAATGATTGCGGCGATTGCCAGAAGTGCGGTGGATATGGCAACTATCCACTCGGTAACACTTGGCGTTTGCCGCTTTTTTTTGCGTTTCCGCATTTTTTAACCTCCTCATCTTTAATATGATTATATTATACAACAAGATGTATTTTGTGTCAAGACCTTTTTTAAAAAAGTTTTATTTTTTTTTGCGGTTGATAAAATAAAAAAAAGCCCCGCGCATTTTTGCTCGGAGCTTTAAAAAATAAAGATGAGTTTTTGTTGTATTACCAATTTTTACTTGGTTCAGTAAGTATATCTGCTGTAATAAAATCTTTTATTTTTTGTAAATCATCCCCTTTAAAAGTTAATATATCAAAATAGGATTTTTCCCCCTTGTATTGAACAATAAGCGAGTTTGTTTTCAAGATATTATTAATTTCTTCGGGAGTTATTATAAATCGAGCAAATTCGTGAACAAAAGAGTCATTACCAATTCGAATAACATCTCTAGTAGGGTTTTTATCTTTTAATTTAACAGTGCTTGTATCTGTTTTAAAATCAAGAGAATCGATAAAAGCCCATGTGCGTGGGTCTTGATAGAGTACATCAAAAAAATAAATATATTCGCCAGTATAACCTTTTTCTTTTAAGGTATTCATCGCATTTTCTTCAGGTAGAATTTTCCCTGCTAATAAGCACTGGACACCGCCGAATCCATCGCTTTTTTTATAAATCAGTAAATTATTTGTAATTTTATTCCCATCAACTGATGGGGTATTTCTTACAAGAATACCAAACTGTTTTTCCCAATATGCTCGCGATGCCCGTGTTGGCGCAATGCTTGCGCATCCGGAAATAAACACTGTTAAAATGACAACTAAAGAAAATAATTTTTTATGTTTCATATAATACTCCTTCTGTAAATATTATATACTTGTTTTCCTGAATTTGCAACCATCCACCACCCCTTAAACCCTGCCCACAGCTGCGTAATGCCGTTTAAAAAACGTTCGAAAGATTTAAGGCTATCATTTTAGCCTTTTTCGGTTTAAAGCGCGTTAAAAGCCGTTTTTACAAAACGGCTATAAATTTAGCTTTTGCCTCCCAATCGCCTTCTTTAAGCGGAATAATCGCCCCGCTGCCGTCTTCAAACAAAAGCTGCCACTCTCCCTCATCTGTTTGGTGGAGTCGTTTTAACGTGGTATTTTCTCCATATTTTACGACCATAATTGAACCGTTTACCGGGCTGTTGCAGTATTCTAATAATACATGGCTGCCGTCCGCAATTCCCGCCGCTGTCATGCTGGTACCCTTAATTTTTGCCACGCAATATTTATGCCTCTTTTTTAAAAAGCGTTTCGGTACCGGGTAGGTTTCATAATTGTCAAAAGCTTCTATTGGAAAGCCCGCCGCAAGGTTTTCAGCAAGCGGTAAATCTTCCGTTTCTTCCTCTTCCCCGTCCGCGCCGTAATAAGCGAGCCGCTCGTGCACTTCACCGGTTGAACCCATTGTGCGAATAATTGACTTACGAGGATTCTCCGGCTTTTTCATGTTTTCAGGAGAATATAATTGGATAAGCTTTTGTAACTCCTCTTCTATGGCTTGTTGGCGATTTTCTATTTTTTCAAACCTTTTGTTTTGTTCTGCGAATTTAGGAGCGATGGTCTGTTCTACCGCATTATTAAATTCCCGCAACAAAGGATTTTCTTCCGCGTTTTCGATGTCAGAAAGAAGCATATTACTATCATTGCCCATTATCCAATTAGGATTTATCCCGTAATAATCCACTAATCCTTTTATAAACTTAGAAGGATTTTTATTTCTTCCTGTCTCAATATCTCGGATATAACCGTTTTTTACCCCTGTTTTTGCTTCAAGTTCAGACTTAGTACAATTAAAGTGTTGTAAAATCATAGCAATTTTATTTTTCCAGTCATTCATTTAGGATTTGTCCCCTATAAATATTAAAATTTATATAAATTTTCGGAAATATCCCTTGACAATTTAGGATATATCCGTTATTATAAAATCATGGCGTAAATATTCGCCACTTTATAGCGGTTGCCTTGTAAGAAATGGCGTAAATATTCGCCATATCATAAAAGCAACACTAAACAAAACGGCGTAAATATTCGCCATTTCCGATTATATCGAAAAAATCGGAAAAAATAAAGACGTGGAGTAAGCGCAGGACTTCTGAAACGTCAAACTGGTTTTTGAAAAGCGATTTTATTTTATTCAAGTGCGTAAGGGAAAAAATAAAATCTGATAGGAAAGAAAAAAGGATAAGTACACCATGACTATCCTTAACAGGCAATGCCGATGCACTGCTTTCCTACCAACATAAAAAAACGGCAAAAGCCCCGCAAGGGTTTTTATTCCGGTTCAAATCCGGAAGCGGGGCATCGGGATACTTCCCGAACGGAGGAATAAACATGGATTTAACTAAAATTATTGACGACTTGGTTCGTAAAAAGTCTAAGTCGAAGCTTCAAAAACTTATTGCCAAATGTGGCGGATATATTTTCAGCATAGATTTCATAGCAAAGGACGATAGTACAACAACAAGATACATAAATATCTTAACCAACGATTTTGATGAATCACTGAAAATTACAAAAACATATTGCGGCTATCCTTTTGAACAAGATGAAAAACAATGTTCCGTATACCTTCGCTTAATAAGCGACATCTCACCGAACGGACTGTATTCCGGCAGTATTGTTTTTTTGCAGGAACAAACAAAAGAAGCGGTTAAAAAAAGCAATGAGCTTACCATTCCCTACACTGTTAGAAGTATTAAAGAAAAAATTAAAACATTGCCAGAATATGATTTGTGGGATTTTAAAAACCGCATTGAGGAAGAGTTGATGTAGGAGGAATGAAAATGGATTTAACAAAAAAGATTGACGATTTAATCGTGGCAAATGATGAGTCGGGATTGGATGCGATTATCAAAGAACATGGCGGATATATTTTTAAAACGGAGTACCTTGGTTTTACGAGTAATCACGGACTTATGGGAGAGTATTTTTACAGCAATTCTTTTGAAGAAGCCGTGGGAAAAACAAAGGAATATTTAAGTATTCCCTTACAAAAAAAAGAAGACGGACTTTCAATATCTCTTGAATTAATAACTAAGTTTTTAAATGGCGGATTAGAATACGGCGCAAATATCTTTTCTAAAAAACAAACAGGGAAGGGAATCACCTCAACTTGCAACTTAAGCGATTGCAGTAATTTTGAGCAAATTAAGCGAGGAACTGAAACGCTATCGGATGATGATTTATTGAGGTTTAAAAAACTCATTGAGGAAACTTTGATGTAAGCACAATCCCCGCCGCAGTGGATGCGGCGGGGTATACGGAGGAATGTTAGGAGAAAATAAAAAATGAATATTTATTTTTTTCTTGCGATTATTTTAATTGCAAACAATTTACTGATTTTGTTCCATCTTCTTATACAACTTTCTGAGCCGCTTTATATCTTTTTTGTTAAGATTAAAACAATAATTGTCTACGATTTCCTGGCCTGTCTCAATTCGTATTTGTGCAAGAATATTTTGATAATGCGGCTGGCTAAGAGTGAGGAGGCTTTTTTTGAGCTTTTCGGCGGTATTATCGGAGTTGCCGGAATCCTTTCCGAGCAACAATGCGTTATTAATAATTTTAGTCGCCGAAACGATACGATGGAGATCGGCGATATATTTACACACATCTTTACTTGCAATGAGTACACCCCGGTTGAGAAAATCGACGAGTTGTACGCTGAGTTCCTCGATGAATTTATCAAAAGCGATAAGCGAACAGAAATCCAAATCCGGGTACTCATAAATGAACTTGACCATTGCAGCAGAAAGCTCGTGATAAAACTCGATTCGTTTTGGGAATACTTCATAAAACAATCGTTCCTTGCGAGCCCGAGCGTTTGCGAAAAAGTTAAACAAAGAATTAAGAGCAAATATTAACACACTTCCGCCTACGGTTATACCTGCTGCAATAATTATTGCTAACTCATTACTCATAAAAAACACCACTCCTAAAATTTTTATAGTTTTTTTTGGCGAATTAATTATAGCAAATTTTAAGATGGTTTTATACCTTCGAGCCTTGCGCCCGAAGGTTGCCCCGCAAGGGTTTTTATTCCGGTTCAACTCCGGAAGCGGGGCTTTGGGAAACTTCACCTAACGGAGGAAAACAACATGTAAGGAGGAATCACTATGGACAACAGCACTGTACCTCTTGATGATTTTTTAATTTTGGAAAAATACGCGGTAACAAGTAGACCGTACCCCTTTGACCTTGAGCGTAAACAAAAGGTAGAGCGGGCTATGTTTGACGCGGGTATTCGAAGCGTTTCCGAATTAGCGAAACGGTTAAAAATGAATTATACAAGCCTATCGGAAATAATCAACGGTACCCGCTTAAGTAGAAAGGCAGAAACTCGTATTGCAGCCTTTTTAAAAAGGCCCGCCGCCGAACTCTTTACTGTACGTACTCCTTTAGAACTTGCAAAGATGAACAAAAAACAAATTGAAAGTAACGGGGGGCGTGTTGCATGAAAGTATCAACAAAAGATATGGCGGATATTTTAAGCATAAGCCGCAAAGCGTTATTAGAAAAAGCGGGGCGGGAAAAATGGCAGTACGTTAAAAGGCAGGGCGGCAAGTTTTGGATAACCGAAAGCATGAGCGAAGATGTGCAGCTTGCCGTTCTTTCTGCCCGAGAGGTAGCAACAAAAACGCAAAGCGAATCGGGGCAGTTATTTACACAAGTTACCGAAGCGGAGCGAGATGTTGCAAAGCTTAGAATGTCAATCATAAACGCATACAACACCGCCGAGCTTTCGGCGAAGGAGTTTTGTAAGGCGTTTAATGCAGGGGAAATTTCCCTTGCATTAAAAGAGGCATACGGCAAGCATTTAAGCGAGCGCACCTTTTACCGCTGGTTAAGTGAGTTTACGCAAAGCGGGATTTCAGGAATAACCCCGCTATACTCTTCCGGCAATAGCCGCGGAGGCAGCGGGGCAAGTTTAACCGATGAAGAGAAGGACGTGCTCAAACATTTTTACTTAGACATTAACAGGCGAAGCATTAATCACTGCTTCCTTGCACTTAAAGCAAACTTACCGGATACAACGGCAACGTATCAGGTTTGTTATCGGTATTTAAAAAGTTTACCGCCTGCACAAGTTGACCGGTACCGCAAAGGCGAAACTTTCTTTGAAGCGCGGCACCTGCCGTACATTGAGCGAAACAAACCGCTATACAAAAGCATGGAGCATGTGCAGGGGGATCACCATATATTAGATCGCGTGGTTAAGTACAAGGGAAAGCTAGTGCGGCCATGGGTAAGTACTTTTATTGATATGCGAAGCGGGGCGGTTTTAGGTTGGTGCGTGAACACAAACCCTTCAAGCCAAACAATTCTTGCGGCGTACTACATGATGATTGTGCGCTTCGGAATTCCTTTAGTTGTGCACGTCGACAACGGCAAGGACTACAAGGGTAAAGTAATCAAGGGTCAGAGTGCGCGCATGAAAGTCTTTGATGCGGCCGGAGTTGAGCGAGAAGAGGAAGTGCTTATCACCGGAGCAATTGTAACCTGCGGCAGTAAATTAATTTATGCAACGCCGTTCCATGGGCAATCGAAAGGCGTTCAAGAGCGGTTCTACGGGGTACTCGAAGAGTATTACTCAAAGAATACCGGGAACTATATCGGCAGCAATACGAGCGCCCGAGTTGACGAACAGCGGCTTTTTTGGAGAGCAATAAACGGCAAGGCAAAGCGGGATGATGTAAGCGAATGGGCTGATGTTGTAAACGAATTCGTCCACTGGGTGCATTGGTACAATACCGAATGGGTTAGCAATGCAAAGGGGCGAAAAGGGCTAACGCCTGAGCAGGCTTTTTTAGAAAACTTACCTGAGAACTTGCGCGCCCCCGATATGGAAACGGTAGAGCTTGCGCTCACGAAGGCGGAGGTGCGCACCGTTTCGAGAAACGGCATTCGAATTGGCAGCACCGAATATTGGGCTGAGGAGCTGCGGGGCTTAACGGGGCAACAAGTAATAGCGCGGTTAAATCTCACCAATAAAAATGAAGTGCTCGTCTGCGATTCAAAGGGCAAGGTTTTATGCCGGGCGTATGCGGGCATGTTTATTGAAACAGGCAATACAGAAGCGGACATGGAGTTTGTGCAATCGGTGCGCAAAAAGGTGCGCGCTTTTGTAAAAGACAATCCGCTTGAGCGGCTTTCGTTTAAACCTAAAAACATGCTTGAAATTGCGATGGAAGCAACCGGCATTGAAACGCCGCAAATCGATTCTTACATTCCGCAGATTGAAAAGCATGAAAAAGAAGAAAAAGAAACTGAACCTAAAAAGGGAAAGTATCAAAATTATTTTGATGCGGATGATTTACAAATACTAACATCATAGGAGGAATGAGAATGAGTGATGTTTCGATTGATAATCTTTCAGTTAAAGAAAGGTTGAAGGAAGCGCTGCTGCGTTTTGACATAAGTCAAACGAAAGCGGCAAAAGAAATGGGTTACACATCGAGTGTATTAAGTCAATATTTAAATGACACGTACCGCGGCGATGTTGTAAAAGTTGAAGAGGCAATAATCAAATGGATTGCGCGCAAAACCGAAAACGCCGGCAAAAAACATGTCGCAATAATTGAAACCACTGCGATGCGGCAAATGAGCCGGGCAATTCGGCTTGCGCACGATGAAAAGGACATCGCCCTTATTGTAGGAGATGCCGGAAGCGGAAAGACAACAACAGCCGAGCAATACGTTCGCGACAACCCGCGCACTTCTATTTTGATTAAGTGTTCCGGGGCAATGAGTAAGAGACGCATGACCGAAGAGATTGCGCGGCAAATAGGACTAAATACGTATCGCGTTAAGTTTGATAACCTCGTTGATATGGTAAGTGAGGCGTTAGCGGAAAAAGAAGCAATTGTAATTATTGATGAAGCGGATAGTCTTCGCGATGATGCCTTAGAGTTTAGCCGCAGGCTCATTAACGATTTAGGAGAAACGGGTCTTGTGTTGATAGGACTTCCCGGGCTTGCTGCCCGCATTCAAAACTTAAAGAATGACCACCGCCAGCTTGAAAGTCGCATCGGGGTATTTTTGAAATTACAAGGGCTTATGAAAGTCGACGCTGAAAGAATAACCGAGAGTGTGTGGCCTGAAGTTTCGCAAGAAATTACGGAATCCATTTATGAGATTTCAAAACGAGATATTAGGCAGTTTGTAAAAATTATAAACCGCGCGCAAAACATCATGGTTACAAACAAACTTGAAATGCCCAATGTTGAAATAATCGAGATGGCGGGCAAAATGATTTTACGCAGAAATTATATAGGGGGTTGATATGAGCGAAAAAAAAGATTTACCGGCTGATTTAGGCATTAACAAAAAAACTACAAACAAGGTTTTGAGTTTACAAAACGATCTTGTAAAAGTTTTAACAACGGCAACATTGCGGGCTTTTGAAATTGGGAAAATTTTATACACCGTCGAAGCGAACAATTCAAAAGGCAGACAAGCGTTTGTAGATTGGGTAACAAAGGATTTAAAAATCTCGTGGCAAACGTGTTTGAACTATAAAAAGCTTTTTGTGTTTTTCTATCAGGATCCCGAACGCTTGGAAAACCTTACCATTATGCAAGCGTACGCAGAAGCGGGCATTGCGGTTAAAAAAGCCTTACCACCTCCGAAAGAAGAGTATGAAGAGGTATTTACCGCAGGCGAAGAGGAAGAAGCATACGATGCAGAGCTTGCCGAAATATTTAAGCGCAATCCTTTAAGCGGAATACAACTCAAGAAGTATCGCGTGAATGTTGAGGACGGCACGGTTTGGGGCTTCAGGAAAGGCTACGGCAGAATTTCAATTGCGGATATTCGCCTGACTAAACCTGCGGGGCTTCCCGAACTTGAATGGCTTACCATGCAAAACGAAGTGCAAATTGTTTTTGAAAAGTATTTTGAAAAAATAGAGCGGTGCGAAGATGAGGGCGTAATTCCTGAACCTGAAGACACGCCGTTTGGATTAAAACATATCGGCAGGAGGTGAGAATATGAAAGTAAGTGCTGACGCATATAGCTTGCTTGATAGCAAACTTTTTGAAATTGAAAATACGGCAACTTCGGGGATTTTACAAAAAAACCCGCGCGATTGTTGTGTGGAAATTAAAAATATTGTCTTTGAAATAAGGCAGATTTTAAAAAATGAATTTTACATCGATGGCGGTGATGAACCGCCTGCGGCGTAAAAGATAAAAAAAATAAACATAAAACTTTAGGAGGTTTTATAATGGCGAAGTACAAACCGAGTACGGGAAAAATTGAATCGATTGAGGAAGTCAATAGCGCACTTAAAACTATCGGACTTCTCGAACATGAACTTGATTTAATTGACGCAAAATCAAATAAAGAGATAAGCGCAATTAAAGAAAAGGCAGCAAAGGACGGAGAGGGAAAGCGAAAGCAAATTGCAGAGCTTGCCGCAAAAATTGGAGCCTTCGCCGAATACAATCGTGATGAATTATTCATCGATAAAAAAACGATTGAACTTACATTCGGAACTTTCGGATTTAGAAAATCGACAAGCATTAGTATTAAAACAAAAACGACAGTCGGTCTTCTGGAAAAACTCGGGCTGACCGATTATATTCGACTTAAAAAAGAAGCCGACAAGGAAAAGATGGCAGAGCTTGACGATGAAACGCTTGCACAAGTTGACGCCGTTCGAAAGGTAAAAGATACTTTCTTTTGCGAGGCAAATAAAGAAGAGGTTAATCGAGACCTTCTTAAAAGTGCCGGTTAATTTTTAAAGCCAAACCATACAGGGGAAAAAACTTTTTCCCCTGTGTGTATTTTTATTCAAATTAAGGAGAGATGTTATTTTGTTGAGAGAGCGAAAACAAAAAATTGCACTTATTCATATTGCAAAAAAAGAGCTTGGGTTAAACGATGAAAACTATCGCGCGATTCTTTTAAATGCTAATATAAATTCCGCAAGCGAAATAGAAAGCGAGGAGCAGTTTAAAATAATTATGCGCGCCTTTGAAAACTTAGGATTTAAGCGCACACTTTCTAATTATGAATTTAAAAATAAACGCTCAGGAGGCGGGGCTAATCGCTTAACTTCAAAACAAGAATACTATATACGGGGCTTGTGGGATTTAGCAAGCCGCAACCGAAGTGAGCGGAGCCTTCGGGCAATCGTGTATCGAATAACCGGCGAATACGATATTTCATGGCTTAGCAAAAAAGACGCAAGTAAGGTTATTCTTGCCTTACGAGATATTTGCAAAAAGGCAGGATATAATCCTGATACAAAACAAAGTTAAAAAAAAGAGGATGTAAAAATGTTTTTGACGCCCTGTGAATGTGCTCAAATTATGAGCGAAATTGAAAACAAAGAAGTATCGGTTAGGAAAGTGTATTACTTGCTTGAAAGTTTTGAATTGCTTGCGGTTAAAATCGGTAATAGTTACAAAATAACAATACAAGAATTGGAGGAGTATTATGAGCGAAGGGATCCGCGGTGTGCAGGAATTGTTAGAGAACTTGCCGGCAATATTAAGCGTCAAAGAGGTGGCGGATGTTTTCAACGTAAGCCAAATCACTATCCGTCGATTGATATACAAGAGGAATTTAAATGCGTACAAAATCCCGGGAGAGCGGGAGTGGAATATCAACAAGTCAGATTTAAAAAAGTTTATCGAAAGAAACGAAACGATAAACAATTAGAATTTTGTTTTTCAGCGTAAAAAAACACTTTAGGATTTTTTATATCTTAAAGTGTTTTTTTATTTCTATGTATCTCTTCTCCGATTTTTCCCGCTTCTCTTTCTTATAATGTTTTTATGAATATTGAAAAACAAATGTTAACGGTAAATCCGTTTTCCCGTCCAGGGCAAAAGCTGCAAGAGGTTAAGGGAGTGGTTATTCACTGGGTTGCAAACCCCGGAACAAGTGCACAAGCAAACAGAAACTATTTTGAAAGTTTAAAGCGGCAGAAAAAAAAAGACGGAGCCAGATACGCTTCAGCACATTTTATCATCGGCATTACAGGCGATGTACTGCAATGTTTACCGATTGATGAAGTAGCCTATCATGTCGGCGCGTGGAAATATCGGGATGGCATTGAGTACCGTTTAAGTTCGTATCCGAATAATTGCACCATCGGCATTGAGCTTTGTCATAAAAATTGGACGGGTGCATTTACAGAGGAAACGCTTGCAAGTGCAATTGTACTTACCGCAACTTTGTTAAAACAATTTTCATTAAATCCGCAAACAGATTTATACCGGCATTTCGACATCACCGGTAAAGACTGTCCGCGATATTTTATCGGCAACCTCGGCGCATGGATTGATTTTAAATGTGCCGTTGAAAAATATTTAATAAGCATTTTATAAATGCTTAAAAAAGGAGTTAAAAAATGTTTGAACTTATGAATTTCCTCCCGGTATTCGTACTCATTGCGGTGCTGCTCACCGTTATTTTTACGGAACTTATCAAAAAGCTTGATGTGAAAGATAAACTGAAAGGCTATCGCGTATGGATACCTTTTTTGTTTTCCGCTCTTTTTGCGTTTCTTTTACAGTTTGGCGAGTTTATTAAAATCCGCGAGGTGTGGTTTTGGGGAGCGACTATTTTCGGATTGAGTGTATTTTTTTATGAAGCTATTTTGAAAAAAATACAAGAGACGTCATATCCTAAAAAAGAAACTGAAACGGATGAAGAGGGAAATAAAAAGAATGTGTACAAAATTTAAAAAACGAATACAAGAAATTTTGTCACGCATTACAGCGCTTTTAAAACAAGCGATTGCTTTTTTTAAAACGCATTGGAAAGCGTTTGCCGCAGCCTGTTCGGCTGCGGCAGCGGGCTTTTTGTATGTCGTTTTTAAAAATAAACATCGATGTAAAAAAATACTTTTTGCCGCAAAACAAAATGCGGAAGGCGAAAGGGAAAAAGAATATGAAAAAGTTAATCAAACTCCTGCAGGTGATCTTGTTTCTGGTGCTCACAATGCAGATGAGTTACAGTCAACCAAAGACGACATCAAAAGCGATGCCGCATCAGCAATTCAAAATAGAATTGAAGAAAGCGGATTATAGTAAATCCGAAGTTGAAAAGATTATTGCAATTTGTTTTGAGGAAATGAACACGAGTATTGACCGCGCATTTGATGAAGGGTACAAGCAAGGTCTACTCGCCGCCTCTCCCGATGCTGCTTATTATAAACGTTTAAGTAAAGATTTAGAAAAGGAAGTAAACCGCTTACAATCATGGCGAGTTGTGCCGTGGTGGACTATCCCGCTTTGCATTGCCGGAGGTACAGCTCTCGGCTTTAGTTTTTCGTATTTAAGGAAATAAAAAAATGGGATTTGAAAGTTTAATCATAGCGGCGAAAGATTGGGGGCCGACGGCGGTAACAACGATTATAGCGTTTGTCATCTCGTATCTTTTTAAACAGCAAATGAAAAACGCCGCAGAGGACGCAGCACGTTCTGATGAGTTTAAAAAAAATCTTGCAAACGGGTTGAATCGTTTAGAAGAAAATTTCAATAAAAATGTTTCGGAATTAAAACAAAAAATTGAAAAACAACAAAATGAAATTGATACGTTAAAGTTAGAAAAACTTGAGCGAGAAGATTTCTATAAAGACATGGGCGGTTGGCGGGCTGAAATAAATCGGCTGCAAGATTTAGTCATCAATCAAAATAATAGTACGCTGCAAAAGATTATTGAACTTTGGCAATCACAAAATAAAAAATAAATTTAAAAAAGAAGAGGTAAAAAAAAATGAAAGGAAACAAAAAGTTTTTACGCGGTGAAATTTTAAACTATTTAATGACAACATACCCTGACGGGATTCCGGAACAAGTATTATTTCACCGTTTCTATGAATATAACGAAACGGAAGAAATCAAAATGTCAACAGAGTACCTGACCGAAAAAGGGTACACGGAAAAAAAAGAAGTGCCGCATCCGTACAAAGAAAAACAAAAGGTTCGCTGGTTTAAAATAACCGCAAAAGGCATTGACCTGCTTGAAGGAAACATCTCGAAAGACGCCGGCATAGTCCTCGACTAAACAAGGGGGCAAACTATGGGCGCAAAAAGTAAAGCGGAAGAGCACGGACTCGTTGAACTCATTATCGAAAAATGGGAAGGCGGAAAAAACACAATCGTTTATGTTACTGAAGAAGTAAATAAAAAAATACAAGAGCTCGGCCTTAAGGTTACGTTAAGCCGCGAAGGCATTCGGCGGGTTATAAAATCTCACAAAGAAGAAATTGAAGATGCAAAAAAAGCGATTGAGTCTGCAAAGGCAATGGCGGAAGTTTTAAAAGACTATCCCGGCACCGAAGCAAGCGAAGCAGTCCTTATGCAAATGACAAGTCTCATCTCTAAAGATTTGCGTACAATCGATAGTTTGGAATTTGAAGACCCGAAAGAATTACTTTTAACTACTGCGCGCATTGCAGAAGCTCAATTAAAACTTTCAAACTACAGAACAAAAGCAGCAAAGGCATTGGAGAAAGCAAAAGGGGAAATTAAAAAAGAATTGCAAAATGCAATCAAAAACGATCCAGAACTTTTACAAAAGCTTTGCGCAATAGTGGATAAGGCAGAAGTAAAGTGAGCGATATTTTAAATGAGCTTGTAGGCGAAAATTCAAAAGAAGTTCTTGAAAAAAAAGAGCGGCTTCAAAAAGCGGAGCATGATTTTTTTTACTTTTGCAAAACATACCTTCCGCATTATTTTTCATCTGAGCCCGCGCCTTATCATAAAATATTAATTGATATTGCAAACACTCACACGCTCACCAATGAGCATGTTGAAAACATAAAATCGCTTCTTAAAAAAGAATATCATTCGCTTTTAATTCCGACTGAGAAATTAAAAGCAGTTGTTGATATTGAGCCGCGCGGATTTTCAAAATCAACCCGATGGGCTTTAGCCTATCCGTTATGGCGTTTATTATTTAAAAAAAATAATTTTGTCTGTATTTTTTGTGCAACGCAAGATATGGCAAATAGAGCTTTACAAAGTATCAAAGATGAAATCGAAGGAAACGAAATAATTTTTGAAGACTTCGGTGCAATGGAAGGCTCAATTTGGAAAAGCGATTTTTTATCGTTTAAAAACGGAACAGCAATAAAATCATTCGGCGCGGGTGCTGCCGTTCGAGGCGTGAAGTTTAGGCAGTACCGCCCTGACTTAATTATTTGTGATGACATTTTAAAAGATGAAGCAGCACGTACATTTTCTCAAAGACAAAAAATATATAATTGGTTCTTGCGAGCTGTTATGCCGCTCGGTCAAGATACGTTTACTATTATTATAAATACTATCTTTCATTCAGATGATTTACCGAGTAGGCTTTTAAAAAGAATTGAAAATGGCGAATTGGAAAACTGGATTGGTTTACGATTTGCAGCGTTTACTCCGCAAGGCGATTCCCTTTGGTCTTCCTATTGGACAAGTGAAAAACTAGAAACAAAAAAGAAAGAAATCGGAAGTGCAGCATTCAGTACCGAATACATGAACGAGCCCTTAAGCGATGAGGAGCGAGTCTTTAAACCTGAATGGTTTACGCGCTTTTCTCATGTTGATATATCAAGTTTAAAAGTATACATGGGCGTTGACCCTTCCGCCGGTAAGCATGATGAGTTCGCTATTTTTACTTTAGGTATCGCCTCGGATGGAATGATGTATGCACTCAACGAATGGGCGGAGTGTTGTTCGGTTGACTCAGCAATAAATAAATTAATTGAAAAGTATCTTTTATACAAACCGATTTTAATCGGATTTGAAGAGGTAGGTTTTCAATCAATTTATAAAAAGCACATCATGGAAGCGGCGAGCAAAAAAGGTGTGTACTTACCGATTAAAGGATGCAGTACAAAAGGGATCGGAAAAGAACGCATTCTTTCACTTTCACCGTTTATTGAAAACGGCATGCTTAAGTTCAAAGAGAACATGAATAAAACAATTGACCAATTGACGATGTATCCCAAATCGGAGTTTGACGATTTGCAGGACGCGCTCTATTATGCGTGGGAAATTTCTCAAATCGGTTTTAAAGAAGTTACCGCGTTTAATTTAACATCCGGCTTTGACCGTCTCGGCGCGGCATTGCATGGTTTTAGGAGAAGAAGATGAAAAATAATTTAAACATTGAAATAATATCACCGGATAAATTCGAAGCGGTAATTGCCGAGCTTCCCAATCCGAATGAGATAATAAGCGATAAGGTAAGCTTCTATTCGCTTATCGATGAAATGATGCTTGATTCAAAAATCGGTTCGCATTTACGCTTGCGGAAAGATATTGTTACAAGTTTTAATTTTGTAATTGAGCAAAAAAACGCAAGCGATAAAGTATATGAGTTTGTGCGCGATAATCTTACCTCCAATCTTAATTGGGATAATGATGTAAAAGAGTTTTTAACCGCCATTGAATACGGTTTTGCGTTTTCAGAAGTCTTATGGGCCCAAAACGATGCGGGCTACTGGATTCCCGATTCACTTCGAAATAAAAGACCGGAGCAAATATTTTTTAAAACGGAAATTATAAAAACAAAACAGGGACAGCGTTCAATATGGGTTCCGATGTTAACAAAAGAGAATAGACCGCTTATCGAAAAATGTAAATTTTTAATTTACCGAAATAATCCGCGCGCTGAAAATCCCTACGGTTTTTCAGATTTATTAATGTGTTATTGGCCGTGGCGATTTAAACAGTTTGGCTGGGAGTTTTGGCTTAAGGCTGCAAAAAAGGCTGGCGTTCCTTCTATTGTTGCATTGTTTGAAAGCACGAACACAGAGGAAGCAAGGAATGCAGCACAGGCTATTTCGCAAACCCTTTCAGAAATGGAAGGAGGCGCGGGCTTAGCTCTTTCTAATGTCAAAGATATTAAGACGCTTGAAATGAGCGGAGCTCTGCAAGACCATAAGGTATTAATTGAAACATGCAATCAAGAAATAAGCTTTGCGCTTACCACGCAATCGTTAAGCACGCAAGAGGGCACATATGGCACACGAAGTCAAGCAGAAGTGCACGATGAAAATTTAGTGCGAGTTTGTCATGGAGATGCAAAAGCGGTGCAAGGCGTATTCCAAGAATTAATTAATTGGATGGTTGCGATTAACTTCGGCGAAGGAGTAGCAGCACCGTCCGGTTATTTTGATTTAAAAAGCTATGCAACGTTTACGGAAATTATGCAGGCAATACAAAATAAAATCCCTGTTTCAAAAGAGGCCTTATACACTCGGTACGGTTTACCGCGCCCGAAAGATGATGAGGATACGTTTATTGTAGAGGCTCCGCAAGCGCAAGGCTTTATGCTTGCCGATTCAAACTCTAAAAAAAAAATTCAAAACAGCAGATCACCCGTAAAAATATTTTAGCCGATGAAAAAGAAAAATCATCGGAGCTTGAATCTTTTTGCGATGCCGGCAAAAAACGATTTGATGAGTGCATTTCTAAAACGTTAAAACAAGCGTTAAAAGATGTTTTCAACATTGATAAAACGCTTGAGAAAAACGAATTAAAAAAGCTTGTAAAAAATATCTCGTATCCTGAAAGCTCAGCGGAGCTTATCAAGCTTACTGAAAAAATAATTGCAGGCGCTTTTCTTTTAGGATTTAATCATGCAGGAATTACGCTGCAAAAAAAAGACGTAAACCTTGCCGATAATGTTTCTTATACTTCCGCCGTTGACCCGCTCCCGTTTGAAGAAGCGATTGGTTTTTTAAAAAGCAAAGTATCAATTGAAAAACAAGTTTGGGATGCATTGGAGCCGAAGTTCCGCTTTAGAGCCTTTACGGTTGCACGCCTGAGCGAATGCGACCATATCGAAGATGTGCGTAAGCGATTAATTCAAGCTCTCGAAAAAGGCGAAGGATGGCAGGAGTCATGGGAAGAAATAGAAAGCTTTACCAAAAATATTAGAAAGCCTTTTTTACCCGGCTATTGGGAAACAGTTTATCGCACCAATGTGCAGACCGCTTATACCGCAGGCCGCCTCACTCAATACGCAAGTAATCCGCCTCGTGCGTGGGAGCTCTTAGTCATCCAAGACGGAAGAACAACCGACATATGCAACAACATCGCAAGCATTGCAGGCAACGGGAAAGCACTCAAGGCCGATCACCCGTTTTGGACGGTCTACGGATTCCCGCCATACCATTTTAACTGCCGCACCACAATCCGCGCCGTATACGATTATGAAGCGGGAGCAGGCACCGACATCGTAGAACCGTCAATAGACGAAATAAAAAAAGACTTTATGCCGCAAGAAGGCTTCGGCGGAAACCCAATAGAAAAAGAAAGCTGGTGGAAAATACCTCCGAACCTAATAGAAAGGGCTGATAAATACGGAATAACAAACGACATCATTGCACAGGCAAACGAACTTGGAATGCAGTCATATTTTCCGGAGCTATTACAAGGATATGACATTGCATACACCGGTAAAAATGGCGGCTATGTTCATGTATCTAAAAACTGGGAATATTCGGAAAAAGAAATGCAATCAGCAAAACGCCTTGCGGACTTAGGGCACACAATATATTTTTTACCACGTACTTATAAAACATCAAGCCCCGATATGATTATTGATAATGAGATTGGGGAAATGAAACATATTATTACACTTGATAGGAAATCCATACGTAATCATATAAAACGAAGTGGAGAACAAGGGGCGGAAATAGTATATATAAATATACGAAGCGATAAACAAAAAAATCGGTTGTTTGAAATTATAAAAGATGAAATCAAAAACATTCCGATGAAATCATTATTAGTGGATATGAATGGAAACATTGAAAGATATGAGCGGAATTTTTTTACTAAATAAAAAAGGGGTCTATCGCCCATAGCCACCTCATTAAGACAAGGTGGGACGGAACCCCTTTTTTAACAGCGAAATTCGCTGTCTGTATATGTAGTATCGCTCTTTTCCGATAAAAAGTCAAGGGCTTTTTTACTTATTTTGCATTTATCTGTATTTCAAAATTGTATTGTTTTATTCAGTATAATTTAAAAATTATGTAAAAAAAAGGAAGGTTTAAAAAATGAAATTAACCGAAAATATCGAACTACTGCATGGCGACTGTTTAGACTTTTTGCCGAAAATTCCGGATGAAAGCATACAGTCAATAATCACCGATCCGCCGTATTTTTTAGGCATGACTCACAATAGCCAAAAGGGTTGCTTTAATGATTTAGCTATTTGTAAGCCTTTTTATGAAAAGCTTTTTAAAGAATATAAGCGAATTTTAAAGCCTGACGGCTGTATATATTTCTTTTGTGATTGGCGCAGCTATGCTTTTTATTATCCGCTTCTTGATTCTGTTATGCAGGTTAAAAATTTATTAGTCTGGAAAAAACACGGTCGGCCGTCTCTAAATGTTTACGGTTCAGGTCATGAACTTATTATGTTTTCCGGAAAAATTAAAAAGTCCTACAAAACAAATATAATTGATGATGTAGCCTCGTTTAATATCGGAGCGAGAAAAACAAACGGCGAAAAAATACACCCGACGCAAAAACCGATAGAACTAATGGAAAAATTTATTTTTGACAGCACCGATGAAGGCGATGTCGTATTGGATTCGTTTATGGGTTCCGGCACAACCGGCATTGCGTGCCTGAATACAAACCGCCGATTTATCGGCATGGAAATTGACGATAATTATTTTAATATCGCAAAAAACAGACTGGAAACCGCGATAAAAGGGCAATCAAAAAAAGCGGTTTAATGGGTATTAAAACGGCGTAAAAATCCGAATAAAAAGCCCTGTAAAACGATGGTTATCCACAAGCTGTGAATAACTTTTACAACATCATAAAAAACAGCCCCGAATATCTGGTTTTTTACTACTTTTTAAGCGGATTTTCTTAAAAATTTTCCCGATTTTTCAAAACCAAAAAATAAAAAGATTTAAGGTAACAGAAACGGCTAAAAACAGCCCTTTTTGGGCATTTTTCATCAATTTTTGCCAAACCTCGTGTAAAATCATACCTTTTCCTAAAAGCACACTTTATCACTGATAAACACTATATATATGGCTTTTTGCTTATTTTTTAATAAACATACGCTATATATGGATTTGCTCGAAAGGTAACAGTTTTGCCAAATCTCATGTAAAATGACAATCGGCAAAAATATTTTAGATTACTTTACTGTTATGCCGTTTCCACAAAACAATATCTCGCATATTGATATTGGAAAGCTTTATGAAGAGAATAGGAAACAGATGATTGAAAAATGTGGAATTGCCATCTTCGCTTTTGGAAACAAGAATGGCGAAATTGCAAATGGAGTATTGGAGGAGTTTTCAATTTCTAAAGAAAAAGGATTGGTGTGTTTGCCAATAGGCTATACTGGGGGTACTGCCAAAGAAATCTTTGAAAGCTTATCTTCAAATGATAATTTAGAAGCAGTGATTCTTGCTAATAAAAAGGTTGATGGAGATATATCTTTAACTGTAGAAAATATCATAAAAGCTGTTAATTTAATGAATAAGGAGGATAATTAAATGGCAAGAAGAGTATTTTTTAGTTTTCATTATGATAACGATGTTTGGAGAGCAAATACCGTTAGAAATAGCTGGGTAACTCAGGGAAAGGAAGCTGCAGGATTTATAGATAAAGCTGAGTTTGAAAAAATTAAGCGAACAGGCGATAGGGCAGTTAAGAACTGGATAGATGAACAACTTATAGGTACAAGTGTTACGGTTGTGCTTATCGGTAGCGAAACTTTGGATAGACCTTTTGTTCAGTATGAAATAGAGGCAAGCCGAAAAAGGGGCAATGCTATTATTGGAGTTACAATAGGTGGTATCAAGGATCAATATCAAAGCACGAGTAGGTCCCAGAGTCAATACACACAGATTAACGGCGTTTGGTTTGACGAGATTATTGATGGATTTTATGACTATGTATCTGATAATGGTTATTTTAATATGGGTACATGGGTTGAGTTGGCTGCAAGAAATAAAGGGAAATAAAAAAGTGAATTTTAAATTTTAGAAAGAAGAAAACAAAATGGATGCCTCCTAGTTTACTTAGGAAAACATACATCTCTAATTCTTTCGTTTAGTTTGTTTTATCTTTATGTCCAGGTTTCTGGGTACATATCAATAGCATATATAATTTGATAATTTATACTTACTAAAAATTTAGAATTTTTTATAAAAATAGGCATATTAGTATCACTTCTGATACTGTTTTGATACTAAAAAACTCAAAAACTATAAAAAACAGGCATAAAAACGCTCAAAAATAGAAACGATGTAGATACTATTGAATAAAATAAGAAACAAATATGCTATGGTAATTATTGAGTGGGAGTGAGCGGGGGATTATAACCAATCAAAGGAGCTGCTGACTATGAAAATACATGTATGCGGTGATGCCGCAAAGCCAAAAGTTATACTTTTGCACCCCATGCTTTTTTGCGGTAAGGGAATGAAGATGCTGCTCCCTGACAGCATGGCGGAGGACTACTTTTTTATTATTCCTGATTTATCCGGACATGGCGAAGATGAAACTGATTTTGTCTCGGCTCTTTCCGATGCAAAATTTTTGAAAGCCTATCTTGTAGAGTGGGGCTACACGGATATATATCTGCTTTTCGGTATGTCTTTGGGCGCAGTTACGGCTCTTGAGCTGTACGCTTTGGGCGAAATAGAATACGAGAGCGTTTGGTTGGACGGTTGCTCTACATATGAGAGCTCTCGGGTTTTAGTATGGATTTTGAAAAAGCTTTTTT
Source organism: Treponema phagedenis (assembly GCF_008153345.1). Taxonomy (NCBI): domain Bacteria; kingdom Pseudomonadati; phylum Spirochaetota; class Spirochaetia; order Treponematales; family Treponemataceae; genus Treponema; species Treponema phagedenis. Next base: position 517,067 of record NZ_CP042818.1, read on the forward strand.
TAAAAAAGCATAAAAAAGCTCTGTGTGATCCTATAAGGACAAGAAAAAAGATGATAGAAATATACGGCGAAAATAGCGGTCCTTTTATGGCAGAGGGTTTTCTCAAAATTTCAGAAAAGAGTATTGACAATGTAGTGCATGCCTGCGGCTTTGTTCATTTGCCGGATTTATCTCCGGAAGAATCGACTAAATTTACTTTTGAATACGGAGAGAAAGATATGAACCGAAGGAGAAGTGAAAGGTTAATCACGGAACGATATCCTAAAGCTCGGTTTATTATACGGCGGGACTGCGGACATTGCCAATATCTTTCACAAAATCCGGAGGCCTTTGCCGAAATATTTGGAGTGAGCCGGAAGCATATGCCAAGATGTTGAGGGATAGTGTCAATTAAAGATAAGTAGTTTTAAGATGATAAAAAAATTATTGATTGTAATCTGCGCTATTATTGTAGTGATAATTGGTGTTTGTATTTTCTATATTTTAGAAACGGACAGCACCTACTATTATTCGCAAATTGATAACCGCAAAATAGAAAAGGTAAAATCAAGCGGCGGTGTCATTAATTTTAGCGTACGTAAGGGATATTCGTATATCTTATTTTCCTATGATAAAAACGGAAAAGGAAAAGACATTAAATTCGGAGCATCAAGAGAATTAAAAGAAGGAGCTTTTATTCGTTTAACCGTAGTGCCAATCCGAGGTGTTATTGCCTGGGAAGAGGTACAATATGAGGAGCTTCCTGCGGCAGTGCGAGAAAAAGTCGTTTGCGGTAGAACGTCCTAAATTTAATGCAACAACTCTTGCTGCGATGGAAGAAGCAAAAAGAATATCCCGTGATGCTGACATCAAAGGATTGATAATCTTGATGATCTCGATGTTTCTGAAGCGGTTATAACCGACGCTCTCGAATATGAACTTAATTAAAAAACGTTATACTAGTATAGCGTTTTGTAATTAACTTCCTGTTATAAAAATCGGAGTATCAACAATAAGAGACTGCGGATTTAAGCATTCCTATGGTAAATTGCTCACCGTTGCGCCGTGTCGATCTCAGAACCGCCACGGACGGCAGTGGTTCCACGCAGAATTGAGTTTGAAAACTACTACAGCGTACTCGGAGTTTCCAAACTCATAGGTTTGGTTTTGCCACGGACGTCAAAACTCAGAACAAATTCAAACGATGTTTAAAAGCATCAATACAAAATTATAAAATTGAAGCTTTTAAACTCGCAGCACTGATTTAATCAAGAATACTAAAAATCAGTGCGTGGCGGTGGTTCCACGCAGAAGCGACGTTTTAAAGCAAAGTAATTTGCAAAGCTTTAAAACTTGCAGGTTTCATTTTGCCACGGATGGCAAAATGAAACCGTTGTGTCGGACTCTTTTTCATAAAATTTTTTACGATTCATATTGAGTAAATTTAAAAACTCATCAAGTTATTAAAAGCGCGCATGGTAGTTTAAGATGCAAGAATATTTTTGTTTCTAATTGATTTATTTTGATTTTTCTTTTTTTGAGCAGGCGTTTAAAAATATCATTTTTTCCGTTTCGTATCCCGCATTTAATTCTATTTTCCAATAAAAAAAGCATCGAATGCCTCGAATATCGGTATCGGAGCGTTCAGTCGTTGCTGCACGGTCTTTTAGCGGAAAAGTTATCAGATTCGGGGCCTCGTTTCCTTGTATTGTAAATTCCATTTTCCCGTCAGGGTCAATTATTTGCATCCATGAAATGGAGTCTAAGGTTTCAAAACTAATACCGAATTCACTTTTTTTATTTTCCGCAAAAACAGAAAATCCGGGGATGATTTTTCCTAAAAATTGTACCGCAATATTTATTTCTACTGCAAAATAAGCGGATAAATTTAACGGTCCTTCATTTTTTAAAATATATTGAACCTGGACGCCATCCGGTTTAAACGAATATTGTTTTTTTAGAGAAACAGGCTGATCAAAACGCTCAAAACTGCTGTCCACCTTTAAACTCAACTCGTGTCGCTGCGGATCAAATCCCGTTTCTCGATATATCTTATCGGAAAAAACAACAGGAAGCGCTTCTGTCTGTCCCGATCTCAGTAATTGCATATCCTGCTCGGAAAGAAGGTAGTCGATAAAAATCCCTCGCTCGTGAAAGGGAATAAACGCATAGTTTTTATATGAAGAAAAAAGGTCAAATTCGAAAATCTTGCCTCCGAGACTTTCTACATACATATTCATACTTTCTCTTTGAGAAAGAAACTCTTTTGTTCCGTCAAAATCAAAATCAAATTTTATAAGAGAGTCGGAAAAAACGCCCGGTATTCTTGTTTGTTTTTCCGCCATTAAAATATTTTTATACGCATGCCGAAAAAGGCTGCCGGCAAATTTTTTCTGAGAATCAAAAAGCGCAAACAGCTCGCCGCCCTCCCCTTTATGCAATTCATGCAAGACGGCGGTTTTTCGTTGTCTGTCTCCTTTTATTTGAGTAACCATATTGTAAACAAACATCATTTTTGCATAAAGTAAAAACGAATCTTTATCATTTGTAAGAATTTGTTTTATCGGCTTATGTAGAACCTCATCCTCAAATACGGTGTTTGCGGAAATATACACAGTTTTCATTTTTTGCCGATTCTTATATACTTCACCTGTATGTGTAAGCTTTATTGCCGAATTAGAGCTTTGCGTCAAATCGATAAATTCATCAAACCAACTTTTTTTCTCCTTTTTTGCCTGAAAGAGACTGTTAAAATTATCTATCGACAAAAAAATGATTACAAGCGAGTTCGGGGTATTTTGGTATTCTGAAACAAGTTTTTGATAAAATTCTTCGGGAGTATCCGTAATCACCGAATTTCGCCAATCTTTATACGGCAAGGCAACAATTGTTTTGCTGTTATCTTCAAGGATAACCGCTTCGCTGCCGTTTATTGACTCGGCTTTAAAAAGGCGGTGATCTAAAAGGCAGTATTCCATGCCTGTTTTTACAAAAGAGCTTATCAGTGAAGGAGCCCATGCCGACGCTTCCAAAAAACAGCCGCGCGGGCGTTTATCAAAATGTTTGCGCAATAAAGCTGTCAATGCTTCAACTTGACTTATAACCGTTGCCGAGGGCAGCAGAGGAAAATACGGTTGATAAAATCCTCCGCCTAAAAGCTCTAAGCGCTTTGCGCCCGCCATTTCGTTTATAATATAAGTGTACGGGGATTCCTTTTTTTGTAAGACATCAGCGAGAGCGCCGCTTATATGCAAACTAAGCGGTAGTTTTTCATGCTTACATAAATTTGAGAAAAAAAGTTTATGTTTTTGAACGGGGTCTTCTTTCAGAATTTGCTGTTTATAGGTAAATTCAAGCTTTGCTGCAAAACAAAGATTGATTTTTTCTCTTTTTATAATACTCACTTTATCCTCTTCTTTATTATTCGGCACGGTCTAAGTATAATCTGTAATAAAAAAAAATGATAGACTTTTTTTTGGTTTTATAAAAAACTCCACAAAACATCTGTTGCATAAAAAGCCATTGCAATAAACCCCATGCTGATAAGTAAAAGAGGCGCTGTTTTCCAATCTTTGCTCGCATATCCCTGATAAATTCTTTCTTTTATCGCATGCAGTATAACTGAGCATACAAGCAATGAGACATTTACCGCAATACAAAGATATACCGCATGTAAAAGGTTTTCCGCTGTGTAAAGGCATAAGAAAACTGTCCCATAGATAAAAAGCTTTTCTTCGGGAACCCGCTGCTGTATAAAGTTATGCAAACCCAGATCAAGCAAAAAAATACAAAGATATGTTATGAGTCCGATAAAAATCGGAATTGTAAAATTAAGTTTTAAAGGAATAAGTACCCAAAAGATGAGCCCGCTACATAGGATAAGGCTTAGACAAGATGCAATCAAAGGACGGATAACGCCAAGCAAAATGCCCTTGGAGGAGCCCGCCTGTATATAAAGCCGTTCGGTGCCCACTCCCCATAGAAAAATAATTGATACACTAAAAACAAATAAAAAAAACATTTTTCCTCCCATAAAAACCTTTTGAAAGAGTTATTAAATTCCGAAAGCCTTTTTTCCCTGCTCTTCTACGGCAAAATTTGAAAAAGCAGAATTGATAAACAATGTTTTGGTACAAAAATTTTTATGCATACTGCCTTATCTTTTACTCTCTTTAAAATACAATCGCTTTCGATACACGAATTGCTGTTTTTGTTTAGAAAATCAATACGTATTTTCAAAGGGCAGAATTTCTCCTCTCTTTATTGTTCGATAAACCCAAAGTCCGACGCCCGTTAACATAAAGGCTCCTGCGGAACTTGCTAAAAAACGCACGGGAACTGTAAAAGGTAACAGGTTAAAAAGCAAAAAACCGGAAGGAACAGGCAAAGAAATCGTTCCAAAACCAAGCAGCTCCCGTATAAGCGATAAAATTAAAAGCAAAAGAGAAAATGTCAAAGGAAATTCAAAAGATTCATAAAAAGCTTTGTAATGATTTAGGCTTATTGTCAGCACATACGAGCCAGCGATAAAATAAACATATAATGAAAGAGAGAGTTGTAATATGGGAAAAAGTGTTTCTAAAAAGGTATTGCAAAAAACTGCAGCGGAAAAAATAAAAAAAACCGAGAATACGCGAGCTGTTTTTTTTAGCTCTAAAAGGGTAATCAAAAAATCCGATAAAATTCCTGCAAAAAAAAGAAGCCAAAATACACAGAAAAGTAAAATCCCGTATGCAAAATAACTTGTAGCCGGAATAAGAATTCCCAATCCAAAAATAAATAATGCATTAAAATTTTTCATTACTTTCATGCTATTTAAAATCCTTCTGTTTTTTCTATTTTTTGGCAAATGATTTTACACATGTTTTTTGAAATTCCATAATAGTCGGCATCTTTTTGATCAAGGTTTCCTGTTAAACCTGAGAATTCGCAACCTTTTTTTGAATCATATACAAAAACTCCTTGAAAAGAGCCGTATTTTCCCATTAACGGCAGCAAAAACACTTTCACCTCTTTGTCATTATCTTTTGCATTCAATGCAATTCCTGAAAGAGGATACCCGGAATGTGTTTTGTTTAAGCTTAAAATTTGCACGTGCTTGTGCGCAGGTGTTTCTTTTAAAACATCTTGTGCTGCTTGAATAAGCACGGTCTCCTTTACAAATGTCGCCATAAAAGAAAAACCCCAAAGCAGTAAAAACATGCCGATAATTATGCCGAAAAGGTATCCATATTTAATAAGTTTTTTTTTAGTTTTCAAAGTCATATTTCATCCTTTTTCGCCGATATAGTTTTTGTTCGGCGGATTCAATGAGCGGAGTAAAAATATTTCCGGCAAGAACGGCAAAGGGAATACCGATTGCGGAAAATCCGGGACCAGCAATTAAAAATGCAAAAACTCCCGTCAACATACCGTATATACATCTTCCCGTTTTAGTTCGAGGAGAACTTCCTGATTCCGGTAATACAAAAAATGCGGTAAACAAAACTCCACTTGTTAAAAAAGCACAAAGCATATCGCCCGAAGCTACGCTGCCTAAATCGGGAAACCAAGGAAAAAGCCATACAAGGATTCCGTATGTTCCCAGAAAGGCTACAGACTGCATTTTCGGAATAATTCTAAAAGAAAACAGAATGATAGAAGACAGCAAGGTCAAAATATTATATCGAAATGCAGGAATCGGCGAAGAAATCCGCACCAATAAACTGATATACCCTTCCGGCAACGTTACTCCTATTCCATGCAAAAAAACGGAATTTAAGGCAGAGGTTATTTCCTGATCCTGCTTTATAACATGCAAGTCTGAAAGTTGTAAAACGGAAAAAACAGTACCGTTTCTTTGCAGTTTTTCCAAATTTAAACTTATTGCATGAAATACTTCAGGATAAGCAAGATAGGCAATACACACTGCAAACATAACGGGATTAATCCAGTTACTTCCTCTTCCGCCAAAAACCGCACATACAAGCGTAAATGCAAAAAAAGAGATGCAAAAAGAAGCAACAAAGCCTAAGCTGACCGGTAAAAAAAAGCCGCTTATAAGTCCTATTGTTAAGCTGTCAAAATTAAAATGAAAACGGTTTTCTCCAAGATATGTCAATAAAATATCTGCTGCAACAGCCCCCGCCGTTGCAAAAAAAATAGAAAAAAAGGCGACAAAATCCTTGTAGACCAATAAAACCAAAAGCTGCAAAGACAGGGAAAGTATAATAACGATATTTTTTTGATTCAATGTCAGCCCCGTATACACAAAAGGCGCCGAAAAATTTGCATTCATCTTCCCCCTCCTTGTATATTAAAGCTCATTTTTGCTTTTGCCAGAATTTCCGTTAAAGGAATACGAGAAGCACAAGATGCCGAGCAAAGTCCGCATTGACGACAAATGCGCAACGCTTGACGCACATCTTCCGTATACTGGTTACGTTCCAGCGCGGTAATAATCCGTATAGGATCAATATATACCGGACAATTTCTCACACAGCCTCCGCAATGTCTGCACCTACTTATTTTAGCTGCCGGATTTATTTCTTTTCCTACCGCGTGGATAGATTTTAAGCTTTTATCAACCGGCATATCAAGGTTATTGATAATTTCTCCTTTTAGCAAACCGTTAATAATAATATGGGACGGTTTTGTTTTAAATCCGCCGCATTCTTCAATTAAACTTCCAATCGGAGTCCCTATCCGTGCTTTCAGTACCTGCGGAGTCTTTAATGATCTTCCGGTAATAAGCACATATGACGCAGTAACAGGTTGATTATTTACTACCGCCTCAAAAACAGAAACTGCGGTTGCGGCATCAATTGTACAAGAATTTGCGGTTTCTTTTAAAAACGAAAAAGATCCGTAAGGATATAAAAACGGTTTTTCAGCATAATCGGCAGAAAATGAAACATAGTTTTTCAGTGTTTGCAACACGGAACCATTTTTTGAAAAAGAATGAAAGCAGGTGATGGTTTGTGCGTCAAGAATTTTTGCTATAATTGCAGTTCCCACCGCAACCTTTTCGGTAAATTTTTCCGTTAAAAAGCTATCCAATTTACAAGAAGGATCAAAATCGCTTGCAATAAGTGAAAGTTTTTGCCCTCCGAGCCTTTTTATCTGTCGTAATAACAAAGCAAGAGATACACTGTTTTCTGCGGTATTAACAACTCCCGCATCTTCAATTATCCTTATCAATTCATAGACAGAAGTGTTTTCCCATGGATAATGAGCTTGCGGTTTTCCTAAGTAATCAAACTTCCCTTGCGTGCGTATTTCTATACCGCGCAGATGGTTTTGATGCACACTCTCAATAGTAACAAAATTGGAAACAAATCCCGGCACCGATGCATGGACATGCACGGAATCGGCACTTTGCGCTCTTGCAATTATTTGCCCCTCCCGCACATATTCTCCGGGAGAAACAACGGGAATAGGAGGCGGAGCGGACTTGTTTTGACAATATAAGGGGATAGTTGCTTTGCGCGGAATAAAAGCATTCCCTGCAAAATCAAAAGGAAAATGAAAGTGTTTTAAATAGTCTCCACTACGCTTTGCGTATAAAAATTCAATCATCGTGTTATTCTCAATAAAACAGTAAATAAAGGTAAAAGTAAAACAAAGAAAGCAGCAAAAAGGTGAAATTTTTTGTATGAATCGGCAAAAGGAGGATAAAAAACTTCATATCCTGCCGAAACAAAACGGCCGCTCGCATATAACATTTTTTCCAATTCGGACATTTTATCGGATGCGAGCAGCTCCTGAATAAAAGCCGTATTAAATTCCAGAATAATTCTCTCGGTTTCCAGCAAAGTTCCGTCAGGAGCCTCTGAAAACTCATTGTACACTATTTTTGCGTCTTTTTGTATTATTGGAAGCTCTGTATGAACCGGCAAAAAAGGGAGCGCATCCTTGTACCATGCATCGGCAATAAAATCACTTAAATCGGGAAGCCCGACATTTTGTTTTTTTTGCGTAAACTCTTCATAACCGGTAAGCGAAAACCCTTGAACAAAATTTGTATATCGCGGCGAAGGAACGGAAACCGCTCCTTTTCGCAATTGCAAAGAATTATTTGAAATAAAATACAGGGAACAAACTCCGAAAAGAAGCAAAACACCGGTAAGAAAAGACGTAGATAAAATATCCTTTAATGACCAAAACGTATCGGTATAATCCGGATGCATGACATAGGGTTTGATTGACGGATGCAACCGAGTAGAATCTCGGGCTTCTTCAAAAATACTTAAAAAACGTTCTGCGAGAACGGCAAAAGAAAAAGAAGAAATAAGGGCTAAAAAAAACAAAAAAAACTCTTTTTCCCCTCCGAGAAAAGAAAAGATAATGGTAACACAGGGAATAATAATAAGCTGGATATTACACTTAACTCGCCGTATTATTTGCTCATAGGAAACCTGCAACGGTCCTCCAAGAGCCGCAGCCCAATAAGCTGCCCCGTAAATCATGAGCAGGGCGGCGGCAAAAGGAATAATTCCTTTTATACAAAAAGCATATACAACAAAAACAATCCCGGTGAAAAAAAAGAATAAACGACGTTTTGTTTTTATATAACAAAATAAAAACAATACACTTGCAAGCAACCCTTGAAAAAAAGAATACGCAAAGCCTTCTTCAAAATAAAAAGGAGTTCCCGCTGTACGCAAAGCTTTATACAAATGCCTGCTTAATCCTTTTTGCTCGGGAATGTATAGATACTGCAAACCTTCATTTTCATTGACAAACCACTGTTCATATCGATTTTTATCGGTAAACGGGTATCTTTGATAATCGGTAACCTCAAGTTCGGCAAATCTTTTCCAAATCGCGTATTTATTTGCCGTTCCGAAAATCTTTTGCTTGGAAAAATTTTCCATAATCGGCGAAAGTTTGGCTCCTGACGGAAGAATAACCATACGCCATCCGTTCCACAAAGTGGTTTGTTTTGATAAAGGTATAAAAATAAGTAAAAACAAAGAAAAGCTTGCAGCAAAAGAGAGAATAAAAATCGGTAAAAAAGATTTAACTGTATTATTCATATAATTTACCGACCGGCAATTTCACTGCAAAAGATAATACTGATAACAGCTCCTGCTAAAATACCGATTAAAACCTCTAAAGGTTTATGTCCGTGAATTTCTTTTACTGTAGTAAAAGGAAGGTCAAACTCTTTACGTATTTCCATGCCAAGCTCATTTAAGACTTTTGCCTGCACTCCGTTGGAACGCCTTACGCCAAGAGCATCTCGAATAACAATAATTGAGGAGAAAAATGCAAAAATAAAAATTGTTGAGTCAATACCTTCCTTTATTCCGATAGAAGTTGCAAGAGAGGAAACTAAGGCTGAATGACTTGAAGGCATACCCCCTGTTTGCCAAAGGACCAAATGCAGAAAATCTTGTTTAGAAGATATTGTGGATTTCCAAAACGCTATGATTGTTTTTACTACCTGGCAAAAAAACCAGCTGCAAACCGCGGAAAGAAAGATCGGATTGTTTGCCAAATTGATCATTTGAACCATCATATCATGTTTATTCATCTCAGTTTAATATTTTCTATAATTGTAGGCTTTTGTCAAGTGTTTTTTTACTATATACTGATCTCATGAACAAAAAAGACTTTGTGCTTGACAACAATGATTCCGACAGAAGGCTTGACCGAGTAGTACGCTTATTTTTACCGAAAATGCCTCTTTCGGTTATTTATAAGGCGCTCCGATCAGGAAAAATCAGAGTGAATGGCCAAAAAAAACATCCGGATTATAAAACAAAAGAAAATGATGTTCTTTCAATTGAGGAGCTTCTTTTTTCATCTTTTCTTCAAGAGCATAAAACAAGGAATAATCCGATACGGCAAATAGAGTCCTTGTATATATATAAAGGAAAGGATTTGCTTGTTCTAAACAAACCCGTAGACATTGCCGTACATGGCAGGGGCAGCTTGGCGGAATCAATTGCGTCCTCATATAAAAAAGACTCGTTATCTTTTAAGCCCGGGCCGCTTCATAGACTTGATAAAGGCACTGAAGGAATTATTTGTTTTTCGCAAAGCATAAAAGGAGCACAACTCTTTTCAGCCTGTTTAAAAGAGGGAACGTGTGCAAAATTCTACCTTGGAATTATAGAAGGCGCTCTTAAAAAAGAAACTGTTCACATAGAGCAAAATACATCCGAAGAGATAACTGCCATTATTCCGATTGCACAGAATACCGAACAGACTCTTTCCCTTGCAGTTTTTCATCTGATTACGGGCAAAAAACACCAAATTAGAAGACATTGCCACGCAATCGGCTATCCGCTTTTTGGCGATCTTCGCTATGGAGGCAGTAAAAGCATACAAAATATTATTGCACACCGTTATTATCTCCTCGCATGGAGACTGTATATGCCGAAAAACAGCGCGCTAATCGATTCTGATCTCCCCGATTTTTTTGAAGCGAAGCCTTCTCCTGAGTTTACAAAAATGCTGCATCTCTTTCCACCCGATAGTATAGAAAAAGCTATTCAAACTATTGAAAAAATACGAAAAGGCGCCGTATACTGAATATATGAGATGGCTAAACAAGCTCTTGCAGAGGTTTAAAAAGATTCAAGTATACGCACTTGTAGGCCCGAGCGGCACAGGAAAAAGCTTTCGGGCAAAGCTTGTGGCGCAGACATATGGAATCGACCTTATAATAGATGACGGACTTTTAATAAAAGCGGATAAAATTCTTGCAGGGCATTCGGCAAAACGGGAAAAAACTTTTTTGGCTGCCGTAAAAAGAGCGGTGTTTGATGAAAAACAACATAGAGATGAGGCGGCAAAAGTTTTACAGCGGCTCCCGTTAAAAAAGATCCTTATTTTAGGCACTTCGGAGAAAATGGTAAATAAAATAGCGATGCGTCTTCAAATCCCTCAGCCGCAAAAAATTATAAAAATTGAGGATATCGCCACCACGGAAGAAATAGAAACCGCTATGCGATCGCGAAATGTTGAAGGAAAGCATGTTATCCCCGTACCTTCCGTAGAAGTACAGCGCAGCTATCCGCAAATATTTTACAATAAAATAAAACTCTTATTTCGCGGCAAACAACTTGTTACCACGGATCAATCCACTATTTTTGAAAAATCTGTTGTTCGGCCGGAATTTTCTAAAACAGACAAAGTGGAAATATCGGAAGAAACACTTAGTCAAATGCTTTTTCATTGTGTAGAAGAATACGACCCCGCGATTCTCATAAAAAAAGTTGTTATTCGCCCCGAACAAAACGGCTATCGTCTCATTATGACCGTTGATGTTCCCTACGGCACCCAACTTACCGGCAAAATTCATAAGCTGCGCGCATATATTATAGAAAATCTGGAACGTTATACGGGCATTCTCATCATAGATATTAACATTATTGTTGATAAAATAAAAAATTAACACTTCCAAAAGCAAAGCAAAAAAGGGCGCCCGATTTCTGCGCATGACGAATAAACCTCTACATTTCTGGGCGCTGCGGTTTGAAATTTCCTCTTATCCGACTTATTTTTACTTATCGGAGTTAAACACCTACTACAGCGTTTTTTTTGATAACTCGATTATTTTTCTTAATGCATTTTATACAAATCGTAAAAAAATTTATAAAAAAGAGTCCGACACAACGGTTTAGTTTTTGACGTCCATGTCAAAAACTAAACCGTCTGCTTGGAACCACGGGCGTCCGTGCCCGTTCTGAGTTTTGCCATCCGTGGTAAAATGAAACCTATGAGTTTTAAAGCTTTACGAATAGTCTTACTTTAAAACATCGCTGCTGCGTGGAACCACGGGCGCGTCCGTGCCGACTGTGGTTTTACTCTTCCTATGCGGTTATTTTTTCATGCATAAGCCCTGATTAAAACCTGCTTGCAATATACAGAAGAACGCCGTTTATAATTCCTCGCCAAGCGGCGTTTCAAACTCAATTTCAAGGACGGCGTTTTGCGGCACGGGTTTTCCGCCTGAGCCGATGGTAAACCAAATAAGTCCCGGCACTTCTCCGGTCGGGGAACCGCCGATGCGCTCAAAATGCACCGGGGTGTCTTCAGAAAGAAGCCGAGCGGTGCATACTTTGTTTGGAATATTCTTAAGGAAAAGGAGCTTCGACGCATTAAAGCAAAAGAGGTAAAGTTTTTTTCTGTTTTTGGAAACGGTGGATTGACCGTGAAAGTATTGGTACCCGATGCCGGCGCCGGTGCCAAAGATCGCTTCTTTATTTTTGCGTATCCATGCGCCGAGCCCGCGCAGCCTGTCCTGCTGCTCTTGAGGAATGGTGCCGTCTTCCATCGGGCCGATGTCTAAAAGCAGATTGCCGCCGAGGCTGATACATTCGACAAACATTTGGATAATCTGCTCAAGCGATTTGTAATGCGTATCGCCGGCTTGGTACCCCCACGAATCATTCATCGTGGTGCAAAGCTCCCATGGCTCGGTAAGTTTTTGCGCCGGAAAAGCCTGCTCCGGCGTTTTATAGTCACCGAAGCCGTGCATTCTTCCGTTTATCACCGTGTGCGGACAAATCGAATGGATAAGGCTGCGAACTTCCCGCATACGCCATTGCTCACCGCTTTTTTCCCATTCGCCGTCAAACCAGAGAAGGTCTGGCTGAAAACGCTCAAGCAGCTCAGTTAACTGCGCCCGATGAAAGCGCAAAAAACGCTGCCATGCTTCGGGGCTTTCTTCGCCCATCGGATGCGTAAATTTATTCCGCACAAATGCTGTAGGGTTTTCTTGCACACGCTGTCGTTCATCTTCTCTCAATATTGAAGCATAATCGGGATGCGACCAATCAAGGTGCGAAAAATAGAGTCCCGCTTTGATGTTTTGGTTGCGTATTGCCTGAACCCAGGGCGCAATCAAATCTCTTCCAGCGGGGGAGGCTTTTACCGCATTCCAATCTGAAACCTCTGTGTCCCAGAGTGCGAATCCGTCATGGTGCTTGGTGGTGATAACCGCATAGCGGGATTCGGACTCTTTAATAAGCTTTGCCCAGTCTTCGGGGTTGTAGCGGCTTGCGGTGAAATGTTCCGCCTGCTGCATATATTCGTCATAGGGAATACGCCCGTGGTAAAACGACCATGATTCCGCGACTCCTTTTACCGCATAAATGCCCCAGTGAATAAAAATACCGAGTTTTGCTTCCTTAAACCATTCCTGCATCATAGCGCATTCTCCTTTTGTCAAGTTGAGTGTGCAAGAAGTGCTTCGGACAAAGCGGTGATAAGAGTTCCCGAGTCATCGCAGCTGAATTCCCAGAACATAAACCCGCCGAGTTTTTCTTCAATTACATATCTCATTTTTGCCTTAAGCGAGCGTTCATTGTCATAGCTGATAAAAGTTTCGCCGTTAAATAAGTAGGCAGCTTCGGCGCTTTCGTCCCAGTACTGTTTGTATGCGGGGTCTTTTAGCTGATTTTTGAGCATAATGCCAAAGTCTTCAAAGGCGGCAACGCCCTGCCCCGAATCTTGGAAGAGTCCGGTACCTTCGTTCCGTGTTTTATGCCAGAGCCTGCCGTAAAAGGAGCCGCCTAAAATAATTTTTTCCCTCGGAATGCCGGCGACAAGAAGCAGCTTGGTTTCTTTTTCCAAAGAGATTTGTTCCGGATCGTATGAGGGGCTTTTTAAACAGGTGTGATGGCGTGTTTTTGGGGAACTGGTACAAAGGTCGTAAGTCATCACATTGACAAAATCCATCACCGGCAAAAGTTTTTGCATTTCAATATCGTTCAAAAGCTTTTCGCCCGCGCCAAGCGCCATGGTCAGCAATGGTTTTTTGCCGTTTGCTAACTGTAAGCGGTCCAGCATTTCCCGCAGCTCGGTCATAAGGGCAGTGTAATTTTCGCGGTCTTCTTTTCGCGCCTTAATACCGGCGGCATCACTTCCCGGATATTCCCAGTCAATATCCAAGCCTTCAAACGGAGAATCCTTTAACGATTCGTATGCGCTTCGCACAAAAAGCGCCCTGCTTTCTTTAGTCAGCGCCGCATCCGAAAAGCCTTCCGCCGTCCAGCCGCCGATAGAAAGCTGTATGCGGATATCGGGACGCAACTCTTTTATGCGCCACAGTTTATCGAGCATGGTAAAATGCGCCGTACTGACTGCACCGTTTACGATTCTTCCGAATGCATAACAAAGATTGGTAATCGGATACGCACAAATCTGCTCAGGCGTCCAACCTCTTCCCGAATCCACATACGCCAATAATTTACACGGTAATTTTCTTGTGTCAAATTGCATAAAACCTCCTAAAATGATAAATCAAAAACAAAATCGATAGTTCCGAACTTTTTCTTTTCTCTTAACGGGTGCGAATACTGTAAACCGACATCTACGCCATTTATTGTCAACATGATGTTCCCTTTTGCAATATCTTTATATGAAAAAGCCTTTTTATTGCCGATTGCAAAATTCAAAACGCCTGCATACCCGATATTAAGTTTTATGCGATTATAAAAGATAGGAAGCCAGCTGCTGCCCTTTTGAATATCATAACTGAAAACAGTAAGTTCCGCATCAAATCCCAAACCGGTGTACATATCAGTGTTCGGGTCAAGTTTTTGTAACGTGTAAGCCGTAAGGGATGGCAAATACGCACCCTGTCCGACAGGGTAAGGAAAGTCTGCGAAAATATAGCTATCGGTTCCTGGTGTGTAACCTGCGTTATAACCGAAGTATCCGCTTACACTGAAAGAGAGCGGCACAACCGGCAGTCTGAATTTTCCTTTCGCCTGCACAAGGGCGGAGTTTTTATTTGAGTTAAAATTATATGCGTGCAAACCTGAAACCGCTACCTCGGCACCGCAAATATTTTTAGAAAAAAACGGTTGTGTGGAAAGATTTGTTGACTGCAAAAAGCTGTATGCGAATTCCACTTTGCTTGTTAAAATCGGGTTTTTATGCGGAGCATGGTAGTATTGTAAATACGCAGTATACTCCGGGTCAAGGTCTGCATACCAATCCGCGGATACATTAAAATTGAGCCCTAACGATTGCCGGAAATCTTTTGTCGGAAAAGATATTTGCGTATTGGCGCCGAGTCCCGTTTTTCGATATAAAAAATTATGACTGTCGATTGTGTCATAGCCTGAAAATCCGAATGATGCTTGTTTGGTATGAAAAAGAGAGGCAAATTGAACGGCGGTAAAAAATGGTTTAAAATAAAAAACCGCCCTTGATCGCAATTCAATTGTTTCTGCGGGATCAAGAGAAATGGTAGCAAGCCCCAAACCGTATTTTCCGAAATCTTTTAAACGGTCGCTTCCCGGAATCGTGACCGCAGGAAGTACTTTTGCACGCCAAAGCCATGCAATCGGATGATAGCGTTTCGGGGTAAAGTCAATCTCGTTTTGCGCTTTGGTTTCAGTTTCGCTCAATTCCGTATTTGTCGGAACCTTGTCTTTTTGTTCTTCAAGCGGCTTTTCCGATGGAACGCTTCCGCCTGGTTGTTCTTCAACTTTTGATTTCGCCGCATACGCGGGCATTTTCACTTCTTTTTTCCCTGTGAAGGCAACAAGACCGGCAGGTTTTTTTTCCAACTTTTCGGAAGAAAGCCGGTAAAAACGCATGTAATTTCCGTGAATTCCGGTATAGGCAATATCCGTTTTTCCGCCTTGCGGATTTTGTTTATTTGCCGTGTATACAACGGGAAAAAACACTCCGCCCGAAATGTCGGAATTGCTCAAACGCAGCGTTTTGGTTTGCATATCGTACATACCGAAACGGTAGAGCATGTTCATCTCTGCCCAAGAAAAAGTGAGTACATAGCCGTTTGCAGTTTTGTTTGATTGCAAATACCGTATCGCATAGGGAGTTTGCTCTTGCGGCAGCTGAGAAATTTCTCCCGTTTTAAGAGAGACAAATAAAAGACTGCGTCTTACTCCGTTTGCGGCAATAAAAGCAATTAAATCATCGCCGGCATAGGCGGGGTTATAAATGGCGGCAAATTCTTTTTCGGGGCCTGCCTCAAAAAGAACCTTTTCATCTTTTGGAAAATTCCTGTCTCTTAAAACCAATGCCGAGTTTTGGTTTTCAATTTTTACAAGACAAACTTGCCTTTCTGTTTTCCCGAAAGCAGCCTCCGAATGCGAAAGGTATTCATCGGACTCAAATTTTTTTAATACAGTGTCATAAATGCGCACCCGCTTTCTGTCCTTTGTCCACCCGCTAATACTGTCGGAAACAAGCAGATATCTGCCGTCGCTTGAAAAACTAAGATGTTCCAGACTCCTGTCGTGAGAAAAGAGACGTGTACGCGATTCGTCTTTGCCATAAAAATATACCACCTGCTTATTACTGTCATAATACGCAAAACCTTTTTCGGAGCTTGCGGGTGCCGCATAAATGCCGTTTGTCTTTTTTGAATCCAGTTGCTGCGGAGTATCTATCGTCTTTGGCACGGGAATCGTGTCGATAAAATCATCCCATGCGGCTTCAATGCTTCTATTAAAAATGGATTTGAATTTTGAGTTTGGGAAAATCTTCCATGATTTATGCCAGAGTTCTGCGTATTTTTCCGCACCGTATATTTTTTGTAAATATGCGGAAAAAGCACCGCCGTATAAATAGGGCAGCAAACCGCCCGGATACACATCGGGAGCACTTGCCGCCTCGCGCCAAGAAGGCGAGGTATTATCGATTTTTCCTTGAATGAGATAATGCATGACAAGCGGGTCATTCAGTCTGCCTTGCTTGCCGTCCAAGCTTTCAAACGAAACCGCAACACCCTCAACAAAAGAAAGCGGCATCATCATAGGCGTAAAAAAATCAAGTGAAATTCGGTGAGTTAGCTCATGGTAAAAAACTTTTAAGAGCGTTTGCTCAATATTGCCCAGCACGCCGTCGTCTGCCCGCACGTCGAAAAGCACAATGCGGTTATAAGGAAGCGGTGTATAATAGCCATTTAAGCCTTCGGTAGTTGCACGCAGAAAAACAGGCGTACGAGCTTTTATTGCTGTATTCAACCGTGCGCTGATTTCTTCGGCGTATGAATCCGCATGCTTTGCAAGCAGCAAAGCGGACTGCTCTGAAGTTTTTCCGTAAATAATATCAAAGTATTTTGTCTTTATAACCTGATAAGAATTTGCAAATACTGCAAAACCGAAAAGTCCAAACCACACAGTAAAAAACAGTTTCTTTTTCATATCTTATTTATAAAAGAAAGAGGGTAAAAAAACAAGGGCGCCATATATCGGAAATATTTGCGTAAGCAGCAGAGATAAATATTACATCAGCTTTATCTCTCAGCTCTTTTTATTTATATTTATAATAGTAAGATATGTAACTTCGGAGCAAATATGAGAAAATACAAAGTAATTTATTACATAAACATGGTAGTATTGATATTTTTTCTTAATAGTTTTCTGGTAGCCGACGGACAATATGCTTTATCATCGTATAATGACTATCTGCCGTTTTCTAAAAAGCGGGTATATAAAGAATTAGTAAAAGATAATACGGTTGATAAAACCTTAACCGACAATAATTTATTATGGTATCCGATGGCAATTTATTGTCCGCAGCAGCAAGGTGAATATCCGCTCATTTTGCTTACACACGGCTGGAACGACACGCAAAAAACACATCAGGCCCTTGCCCGATTTTTGGCAAGCTATGGTTTTGTCACTGTGGTGTTCACATCGGCAAATCAAAGACACCCTGAAAACTGGATAGCCGCTTTTGATACTGTTTTAAAAATTCTTCATAAAGAAGCAGAAAATCCTGATAGAAAATTCTATAAAAAAATTAATTTTTCAAATATGGGGATTATCGGGCATTCAATGGGAGGTACCGCTGCACTGCATTACGGAAATTTGCATCCCGAATTCATAAAAACAGTGATAGCCTTGCATCCGTTTAACGGAGCTTCAAAAATAATAGACACTATAAGCGGAGGAAATAAATTCTTAGGCGATTCGCTTCCCAATATGCAATCGGCTGTTTTAATAATAACGGGAACAAAAGATGTGGTTGCGTATCCAGAAAAAACTTATTTATTTTACAAAAATTTACCAAAAGATATTCCCGCATGCTTTCTTTCTTTCAAAGATTATAAACACAACCATCCGATCGAAAAAAAATCATTGAACGTTTTTACGGCGGATTTAAGCGGCAGGTATGAACCTGAAAAATATCAACAGTACCGCCGCGTCATTTGCTACTGGGAATTGCTGTTCTTAAAACAGCAAGAAGAAAACAGAATGTATTTTACGGAATTCGGCAAAGGATTCAAAGAAATAAAACCCCTGCTTGAAGGAAAAACCGGCGATGCTTCTTACGTTCCCGCTTTTGAAGAACAAAATATAAGCAAATAAAAACCAGTGTAAGATTCTTTTGGCACTTCAATTAAATTTTTAACTTACCTCATACAAATCCTAAACAATTTTATAAAAAAAGAGTCTCGGTTTAGTTTTTGCCGTCTGTGTCAAAAACTAAACCTGCGAGTTTTAAAGCTTTACGAATAGTCTTGCTTTAAAACGTCGTTTGGAATTGAGCAACGGTGAGTAAACTTACCATAGGAATGTTGAATTCGATAAGCCATTAGTATTGATAAACTCTCTAACATCAACGTACGTTAGAGAGCGCTGCATTAGTTTTACAGGGTTACTGATGAAAGGGGATTGTCTTTTATTTTACATCTCCTAGGGGAATTGAACCCCTGTTGTCGGGATGAAAACCCGATGTCCTAACCACTAGACGAAGGAGACAAACATTCGATGCCCTTTGGTTAAGAGAGCAACAATAG
Source organism: Treponema phagedenis (assembly GCF_008153345.1). Lineage (NCBI taxonomy): Bacteria > Pseudomonadati > Spirochaetota > Spirochaetia > Treponematales > Treponemataceae > Treponema > Treponema phagedenis. The sequence goes on from NZ_CP042818.1 coordinate 535,767, forward strand.
AGCTATCTTATACACTATTTAAGAAAGATTGTCAATATCTGTTTTATATCTTTTTTTGCACCTTAGCAGTTTTTATTACCGGCAAAAAGAAAAACGGCAGGCAGTTTTTTAAACCGCCCGCCGCCCGTTAACAAAAATCTAAAAACTTACCGTTTTTGTTTTATTCAAAACTAAGCGTATATGCTACCTCAACAGACCCAACAGCTTTATTTTCAGGATTATTTACTGTGTAGGTTATCCTAAAATCTTTTGTTTCGTCACGTTTAAGAGTAAACCCCTTATCGTACTCTACTGTAACCTTATCAATGTTGAAAGTTTTATCTTCGCATTTCCATTCATCATTGTCTTTGTTGTAGGTAAAACGAATAGTGCTTTCTCCGGCATTGGAGAGATTTTGTGTTCTTTTAAACGCTCCGAATGCCCCTTGATCATATTTTACAAGTTCAGTGTCAAGCTCAAAATAAGTACTGCTGGGCATTGAATCATATGTTTTTTTTGCAGTATTAACGCTCCCTTCCTGAATAGCTCCTGTAGAAAGGCGAAGAGCGTTTGTAGCTTGTTCTAGGCCTGAAAGTCGCTGTCCGTTTCTTATTGCAAAAAGAGAAGTATATGCACCTTTATTTTCTTCAGTATCAAAAATTCTTCCTTTCAAATTATAGATGAAAAAACCATACGATACCTCTGAAGAGCCAAAGACGGTGTAGAGCCCTCCTAAAGTATTATTTTTTACATGCTTTGAGTCTATTGTAAGGTTGCGGCTGTCGGGAATTTTTTCAAATTCCACACTCACCGTTTTTATATCTTCTTTTGAGTTAATAACCAATTGCGCCGTATTATTTTTAGGTCCGCCAAAAGGCTCTACTCCCTCCCATTCTTTTATTCTGTATCCGCGTTCGGGGCGTGCAAAAAAGATAATTGTATCTCCAAGTCCGATTTTTGCCGGACTAGTAAGTCCTTCGGAGCCTCTTGTTGCACTGAGCGTTCCGCCTGTGCTACATGCGAATGTAAGTTCAAATGCTTCTTTAAATTTCACTGTTGCTGTTTCACTGACTTCGGAGGAGCTTTTCGAATCTTTTGTATTTGTAACAATACAATAAAAAGACTTTTCGCCCGCCTCTTTCGGAGGAACTTTATAGCTTGACTCGGTTGCTCCCTCAATCGGTTTATTTCCTATAGCTTCATACCATTGATACGAAAGAGTTCCTCCGTCGGAAACCTCCACTTTTATTTCCAAGGTTACGGTTCCTGAGTTGGGGTCGGAAGAAACAAAATCAACTGTTTGGGTTCGCTTAGGCTGCTGTGAAATATACGGAGGTTCTACTGATTTATTAGCTTCTCCGGTCGGTGTAACGGAAAGTCTTACGGAATGTGAAGTTGTATTTGCCGTTTTTCCGTTATCGGAGTTTGTATTCGTAATAATACAATAAATCCATTCATCCGCATCTTGAGATATATCCGGACGGTATTCCGCCGAAGCGGCTCCTGAAATTTCCGAAATCCCTGAAGCAGTTCTTCTGTACCACTGATAAGAAAAAGATTCACCTTCCGGGGCAGGCTGCAGGGTTACGCTAAATGCGGATGCATTCGGCGATCCCGTTTTTGCAAAAATAGGCTCCGGTTGTTTAAGGATTATCGGTTTTGCAACAGTATATGCTGGGTTAACGTCCTTTTTTGTATCATATTTTTTATATGTAATCTCATTTTTGTATGGCGAAAAGCCGGGCTTAGAGGTTGAAAATTCAGCCTTTTTCTTGTATTTAGACTCTTGCGGGAACGCATATGAATCGTTTTTAATTGCAGTACTATACCATCTATAGATAGAGATTGTACCGTCATCCTTTACGTATCCTACCGGATCGGACAGATAAAAAGGATTGGACGCTTGCTTATGAATACCGCTACTCGGAGCCGCATAATCAGTCCATTCACGAGGAACATTGTTTCCTACTACAGTATCAAATTTTGATGGCTCGCTGTACGCAAATAAAAATTTTGAGTATGTGTCTACACAAAACATAGAGTTATCAAGCTGGGGGCCTGCAGTATGAGCCGTAAAGCGATAAAAATAAAAACGCTCTTCTTTTTTTGCTTCTTCCGTATTTAGATTAGGATCAAAGCTCCCCCCCCAACGATCTTTGCGCGTTTTGTAACGGAAATATTCAAGATTTGATATTTTAGTAAAGCTGCTGCCCGCATCAGGACCGGAATACAGGTTAGGATCTTTTCCTTCTGTATTCGGTATAAACTTATAAGACGGCACCTTATCGGACATGTCGTCTATTATTAAAAGCCAGTTGTCAAATTTGGAAGCAGAGAACCCTCCGGAATTTTCTGTATAATAATCAAAGGGGCTGATATTTTCGGTAGTAACCTTTGTTGATATAATAAATTTTTTATTTCCATTTTCATCGACAGGATTATCAATATTAACAGGGTCGTTTGGATCATCGGGAGTGTTAGGGGCGCCCGGGTCTGAAGGATTTATGTTTGAACCGCCATTTCCATGGCGAAATACTTTTATAGTCTTAGAGACCACGCCAAACTCTTGTTTTGCATCATAAATTTCTATAACAACAGGCGTTACTTCATCGGCTTTTAAAGGCACTAAGTCTCCCTTTATACTTATTCGACATTCCACCTTTTCCATTTTTTCGAGGGATGAAACAACGGTAACCGATATGTTTTCATTCGCTATTTCAGTGCAGCCATATGGAACTTCAACGTAATAGTCATCCATTTTAGCAAACTTTTCTAATTGTTGAATACCGGTATTTCCATTGTTTTTTTCCGGTTCAATAGAGTTTTTTGCTACAGTGATTCCAACAACATACATTGATGCCGCCTCATTTGTTCCCGAACGCTTATACCATGAGCTTCCCAATACAGGAGAGCAAGCGCTGAAAATAAGGAAAACAAAATACCCTAAAAAAAATAATTGCAAGTTTTTTTTCATTTTTTCCTCTGTGTTTTAAACGTAAAGTAATTTGTATAAAGTAATTTGTATAATTAAGATATTATACAAAATTTTACAAAGTGCCGGTTTTGCCTCAATATCTAATATTGCCGTATGGGCAAAGCCGACCTCTAAAATCAATATACAATATTTGAGATACTCACAAAAACTATAAGTTTTGCAATAGCCTTATTCTATCATAATCATAAAAAAAAGGCAATAGCTCAACATTTTTGAATTTAGCAGAAAAGATATGTAAATTTTTTGTGAAGAGTTTTTTTCTATATTGCTGTTATTAATTTGCCTTGGAATAGGTTCCTTCTATACGTAAAAACACTTGATTGGGCATACAGGCATTCCAATCTCCGTGTTTTTGTAGAGGGGGGCGCGCAACACATGTTTTATTTGTACAGGGTGAAGATAATACAGATGCGGCACCGTTTTTTATTTCTATCTCGGTATTTCCTAAAATTCCGGGAATAGCGATTTTTCGATTTTCTGCAAGCGAATATATCCACTTCCCGTTTGGAGATTCAATGAGTAGCTCGGGGGCTTTTTCTTTATTCCCGTAAATAAAAAAGCCTACCCAAAATACTACAGTAAGGACAAGAGCAAGTAACACAACATCAAATATTTTTATAGAAGAAAAGAATTTTTTCATAGTAAAAACCTCTCCTTTGTTTTTTTTTCTAATTTTCTTCTGTAAAAGTTACCCAATAAACCGGAATTAAAAAAATTGTTAAGCATTTTTTCGTTTTGCATAACCGCAGAATACCCTATGTTAACAAGATTACGTGTATTTGAGAAGTCAATTGATTTTGTTTTTGTATCAATATCAAGAACCGCAGTAGGATAATCTTCCGGAAGAAGTTCATAATGATGAGTCGCACAATCAAGACATCTCATTATTATATCAAAACCGTTCATAAAACTTTTTAACTCTTGATGCTGGAAAGTTCCGAGCGTTATTGCAAGTATATTGGAAAACCCTTCTTTCCGAGCAATCCACACAGGCGTATTGTTCAAAATGCAGCCATCAACAAAATACGTATTTTCGCTCTTAAACGGAGAAAATACTCCGGGGTATGCCGAAGAAGCTCTCATTGCGGCTGCAATGCTTCCTTCTGAAAAAACCTTTTCTTTTCCGGTACAGATATCTACCGCATTACAATAAAAAGGAATATAGCAGTCACTGAAGGATTTGTTTTTTGAAAGCTTTTTTAAAAGCCGAAAAATCCGTTCACCCGTATCCGCTCCAAGTTTTGTAATTAAATTTGTTAAGCCCGATCCGAGCTGTAATATTTTGCTGATATTCGGAAGGGCATTAAATTGCTTTGCTCCCACATAATCGGAAACATTAAAATCTGAAACAAAAAAATATTCCATCTCTGACGGAGAAACCCCTAACGAATACAAGCCTCCGATAATAGCACCCATTGAGCAACCGACAATACAAGAAGGCTTTGGAAAATTCAGTTCTTCCAAAGCTGTAAGCAGTCCTATATGCGCAATGCCTCTTGCGCCGCCGCCGGATAAAACTAACGCCCAATCCATAATCACTCCGTCCGTATACTATTCAATATCGCTTATAGTTAATCCATAGGATTCTTGCGTTCTATCGGAATTGAGCGGTTCTATATGCACCATAATATCATAAACATTTATGATTCTTTTTTTTATTGCCAAGGTTATTTCTTCCGCAATACTATGTGCCTGATTAACCGACATATTGCCGTCAACCTCAATATCAAGATCAATGTCCCAAAAATTTGCCATTTTTCTAATTCGCGCACGATGAGGATTTTTTGCTCCTTGCACCGTTTGCACTGCTTCAAAAAGTTTTTTATATAACTGCTTATTTGTATTGCCGTCCATCAGCTCAACATTTAATTCAAAAAAAAGCTGTATCGCTGTTTTCATTATCCAGCAAGCAACAAACAAAGCGATAATAAGATCCATGTAAGGAGCTTTAAAAATAAAAGATAAAAGGAAGCCGAGTAAAACGGAAACCGAAATAACAACATCGCTCACCATATTTTTTGCATTTGCCAAAATCATTGTACTGTCAGCCTTTTTTCCTAAAAGATATTGATTGAGTGCAAGTAAAAGCTTACCGACTATGGAAATAATAGTTACAATAAGAGCCCATGTGTTTGGAAGTGTAATAGTCTGTCCGGCGTATATGGCAAAAAGCTTTTTGCCGGCTTCAATAAAAAGCTGAAAACCGGCTGTAAAAATAACAAAGGTAAGCACAAGAGATGCCATTGTTTCAGCCCGCTGATGTCCCCATGGATGTTCCGTATCAGAGGGACGAGTTATAATAAAACTAATTATTAAGGTCATAACCGCAACGATAACATCGGTTGCGGAATCTAAACCATCCCCAAGAAGACCTAAACTTGAAACAAGAATACCTGCCGTTATTTTTATCACACATAAAAATAAATTACCGCAAAGCGCAATATATGAAGCAAGACGGACTATTTTTGTTCGCTGCTCGGCGGTATTTATTTTATCTGCTTTATCAGGCATAAAATTCTCTCATCGCGTTTACGATTTTTTCCACCTCTTCCATTCCGATATGATAATGCGTTGCAAATCTGAACCAGCCCTGAGGACTACAGGAATTGATTAAAATTCCTTTTGTTTCCATAAAATCAACCAATGCATCGGGGTTTAAGGTACAATCTTCTTTATGCTTGAAAAAAACAAAATTTATATCCAACCTATCCACAGCAATTTCTAATTGAGGAATTTCTTTTAACGCTTGAGCAAGGGCAGTCGCATGTTTATGATCTTCTGAAAGTCTGCCCCTCATATCACGTAAAGCGATTAACCCTGCGGCAGCAAGAATGCCTGCCTGTCGCAGCCCTCCTCCCATGATTTTTCGCTTTTTTCGAGCCTCTGCAATAAATTCTTTTGAGCCTGCAAGCATAGCACCTACCGGAGCGCAAAGCCCTTTTGAAAGACAAAGCATTACCGAATCCGCATAGCGGGTAATTTCATTTGCCTCAACACCAAGACTTACCGCTGCATTAAAAAGCCGCGCACCGTCCAAGTGAATCGGAAGCTTATATCGATCTGCACAACGCCGAATATCCTGCAACTCTTCAATAGAAAAAACATTTCCGTTTGAATGTGCGGTTTCAACACAAATTAAACTTGTTTTAGGATGCAAGATATTATCACGCACGCGGATTCTTTTTTCTATTTCTTTTCCGCTCAGCATTTTCCCCTGCATATCAATAGTTCGCAGTTGTACCCCGGCAATAATGGCCGGTGCCCCTACTTCATTTTGAACAATATGACATTCCTCATCAAGTATTACCTCACTGCCGCGCGGACAATGAGTAAATAATGCAAGCTGATTTCCGAATGTTCCCGAAGGTACAAAGAGCGCTGCCTCTTTTCCTACAAGATCCGCAGCAAAGGTTTCAAGCTTAATAACGGTAGGGTCGTCTCCGTAGACATCATCCCCCACTTCCGCCTCCGCCATTGCCGTTCGCATTTCCTGCGTTGGCTGAGTAACAGTGTCACTACGTAAATCAATGTATTTCATAAAAAAAGTGTAAACTATTCCTTGCTTCTTTTCAAGTAGAAAGGAAGCAGGCAGCATTTCCCCTTTTCTCCGTCCGAAACAGAATTTTACCTGTTTTTACTTAAAAAAGAGTCCAACACAGCGCAAGGGCGAAGTTTTGAAAATTTACTTTAACTTCGCCCTATGGTAAATTACTCACCGTTGTCAAACTCAGAACAAATTCAAACGATGTTTTAAAGCAAGACTATTTACAAAGCTTTTAAAACTCGCAGGTTTAGTTTTTGCCACGGACGGCAAAATCAGAACCGCCACGGATGGCGGTGGCTCTAAACAGAATTGAGTTTGAAAACTACCACAGCTATATAAACAGGAGTTTTCAAACTCATAGGTTTCATTTTGCCACGGATGGCAAAACTTAGAACCGCCACGGACGGCGGTGGTTCCAAACAGAAACGATGTTTTAAAGCAAGGCAGTTTATAAAGCTTTAAAACTCGTAGGTTTCATTTTGCCACGGATGGCAAAATGAAACCGTTGTGTCGAGCTCTTTTGTATAAAATTTTTTACAATTTAAATAAAATGTATTTAAAAAACGGATTGAGGTATCAAAGACGCTGTAAGATCGTTTGGGTATTGTAATAGTAAGCTTATTTTACATACGGCAGATAATCATTGTAGCCTTTCTCTGCCATTTCCTCATAAGGAATAAAAAGCAGAGAAGCGCCGTTGATGCAATATCTGAGTCCGCCTTTATCTATCGGCCCATCATCAAATACATGGCCAAGGTGTGAATTACCTGTTTTGCTAAGAACTTCCGTGCGTGTCATGCCAAGACTTTTATCTTGTAAATATTCCAGTGCGTTTGTTGTGAATAGAACAAGAATCCGGAATTCTTTTAGAAGCGTCAAATGTTATTCAGCATATCGCGAGTCAAACAAACCTGCTTGCAATGAATGCGGCAATTGAAGCGGCGCACGCAGGCGATACGGGCAAAGGATTTGCCGTTGTCGCCGATGAAATCAGAAAGCTGGCTGAGGAATCAAGTGTACAGGGAAAAAGTATAACAACGACACTGAAAACATTAGGAGGCGAGATAAGTACCCTTTCAACGTCTGCGCAAGCAGTGGCGGAAAATTTCAATATCATCTTTGATTTGTCAGGGCAAGTAAAAAGTATGAGTAACCGTCTCATGGAGGCAATGCAGGAACAGGCGCATGGAAGTTCGGAAGTTCTGACCGCAATTAAAGATATTAATGAAATCACTTCTCAAGTTAAAGCCGGCTCTACGGAAATGCTTATCGGGAGCGAAGCGGTTGCAAAGGAAATGCAAAAACTGGATAACCTCACGCGAATTATCACCGACAGCATGAATGAGATGGCTTCCGGTGCAATGCAAATAAATACGGCGGTACAGACAGTGAATGAGATAACACAAAAAAACAAAGAGAGTATTGAGAGTCTTTCCGCAGAAGTTGATAAATTTAAAGTATAAATAAAAATTTATTTTTCTTTATGCTCTTTGCTTGTCTCATGGATTTTACATTATTGGTCGTTTTTACGGCGAATAATGTAAATAAAAAACTAACCGCAATGCTGCTTATGCGCTTTATTGATAGTCAAATAGTATAACGGTTTGAAAACCATTCAAATACGGATTGCATAGTATTTTTACAATATAAAATTATCAAAAAAATACATAAAACGCGATTTTATACTTGACGGTTCCAATTTTCGGTTTTACAATTAGATAAGTAAGGTAATATTTTATTTTCGGTAACCTTTACCAGAATTTTTACCTTAATTATTAACCATCATGTTATAAGGAGAACTTTTATGTCCAAAGAAACACTTAACCCATTAGCAAACGCTCAGGCGCAAGTAAAAAAGGCCTGTGATGCCTTAGGCGCAGACCCTGCAGTGTATGAATTACTAAAAGAACCGCAGAGAATGATTGAAATCTCTATTCCGGTAAAAATGGATGACGGTTCCGTTAAAACATTTAAGGGCTATCGCTCTGCCCATAACGATGCGGTCGGGCCTTATAAGGGTGGTATTCGGTTCCATCCGAATGTAAATTCCGATGAAGTAAAAGCCCTTTCTATTTGGATGAGCATCAAATGCCAGGTAACCGGCATTCCCTACGGCGGAGGAAAAGGCGGAATCACCGTTGATCCTTCGGAATTATCTCAAAGAGAATTAGAGCAGCTTTCACGAGGCTGGGTACGCGGAATGTACAAGTACTTAGGCGAAAAAGTTGATGTTCCGGCTCCCGATGTCAACACAAACGGGCAAATAATGGCATGGATGCAGGATGAATACAATAAACTAACCGGCGAGCAAACCATCGGCGTATTTACCGGAAAGCCGGTAACTTACGGCGGTTCACAGGGACGCACCGAAGCAACCGGTTTTGGAGTTGCGGTAACCATGCGCGAAGCATGCAAGGTTTTAGGTATGGATTTGAAGAAATCCACCGTGGCCGTACAGGGCTTTGGAAACGTCGGTAAATTTACCGTAAAAAACATCATGAAATTGGGCGGAAAAGTTGTGTCCGTTGCCGAATTCGACAAAAAAGAAGGCACCTATGCAATATATAAGGAAGGCGGCTTTACATTTGAAGAATTGGAAGAGTCAAAAACAAAACACGGCGGCTTACTCAATGTACCCGGCGCAAAACGATTATCACTGGATGAATTCTGGGCTTTGGATGTAGATATCATTGCTCCCTGTGCACTTGAAAATGCAATTAAAGAGCATGAAGCAAACCTGATTAAAGCAAAACTCATCTGTGAAGGTGCGAATGGCCCCATTACTTTGGAAGCGGATGACATTCTCTACAAAAAAGGCATCGTTGTTACTCCTGATATTTTAACCAATGCGGGCGGCGTTACCGTTTCTTACTTTGAATGGGTTCAGAACCTCTACGGTTATTACTGGACAGAAAAAGAAGTGGAAGAAAAAGAAGAGCGCGCCATGGTTGATGCTTTCAAACCGATTTGGGAATTAAAAAAGGAAAAGAATGTTTCTTTCAGGCAAGCCACTTACATGAAATCAATCAAAAGAATCGCCGAAGCCATGAAAGTCAGAGGTTGGTACTAATCCAAACGTTTGATTTCTGAAAAACTTCAAAATTAAAGAAACCTTATTCTTATAACCGGACTCAAACCATTGAGTCCGGTTATTGCATAAAGTGGTTTAAAGCAGCTCGTGCAAAACCTCTGTGATCGATATTACCGGCTTAAAGCACTAGTATAACGTTTTGTAATTAACTTCCTGTTATAAAAATCGGGATATCAACAATAAGGGGCTGCGGATTTAAGCATTCCTATGGTAAACTACCCACCGTTGCGCCGTGTCGGACTCTTTTTTATAAAATTTTATGATCTGAATCTCAAACTCAGAACGGGCACGGATGGCAAAACCGGATTTAAGCATCACTATGGCAAATTACTCATCGTTGCTAAATTCCAAACGAAGTTTTAAAGCAAGACTATTTGCAAAGCTTTAAAACTCGTGGTTTAGCTTTTGACATGGACGTCAAAAACTAAACCAGGGCTCTTTTTCATAAAATTTTTTACGGTTTGTATAAAATATATCAAACATGGATAGAGCTACCAAAAAAACGCTACACTGGAAGCGTTTCCGGCAAGTTTTTGTTTGACAAAGGTATGCAAAACAATGATGTACGCCCTCTGAAATTTAGTTTAAAGCCTTTTAATTATCATAAAAATCAGATACACTGGGGCTCAAAGTTTTTGGCTGAGGTTTTGTGTGGTATATGGCTTAGCGGGATACTTTTTGTATGGAAAATAAATAGTATTTGGGTGGGTATATTGATGAGTTTTTTTGAAGCAATACTTTTGGGCGCATTACAGGGTTTAGCTGAATTTTTACCGATTTCGAGTTCGGGGCATTTGCAAATTGCGGAGCATCTGCTTCATTTAAAGGAAGTTCCGCTTTTGTTTGATATTCTGCTACATTTGGCAACTCTTGCGGCAGTTTGCCTAGTATTTTATAAAACAATCGCAAGACTTTTCGCCGTTTTAGGCAGGTTTATTATCCGAAAATCAAAGCTGGAAGATAAAGAAGATTTACAAATGATTGCCGCCTTGCTTATTGCAACGGTGGTAACCGGTGTTTTCGGGCTTTTATTAAAAGATTGGGTGAAAACACTCAATATTAAAGTTATTCCCGTTTGCTTTATTATCACAGGAGCAGTGCTTTTTTTATCTGAAAAAATACAGATTAAGAAAAACTTAGCGGTACCGTCATTGTTTGGCGCCTTTATTATCGGATTAGCACAAGGAATTGGCGTAACACCCGGTATTTCCCGCTCGGGAAGTACAATTTCCGCAGCGCTTTTTACCGGGCTTTCACGGGAACGCGCAGGAGAATTTTCTTTTTTACTTTCTATCCCCGCAATCCTTGCGGCATTTATCCTCGAGCTGAAATCTGCCGATACTTTATCTGTTGCCGTACCGCCTGTTTCTCTTATCGGAGGTATGCTGACCGCCTTTGTTGTCGGATTTTTCTCCCTCAAGTTTTTATTAAAACTGATTAACGGCGGAAAACTCGGGTTTTTTGCGTATTATCTGATTCCTGCAGGGATTTTACTTCTAATATTTTTATAAAACAAAGAGGTGAAACCTTTTCGCTATTTTTTGTTTTATGAAGCTCAAAAGATGGCGAAAATCAAACGGCGAATATTTTAACAGGAGATTAAGCTTACTAATGCAATTTGAATCAAAGATGAGAATTCTGTCCATTGTTATCGGTGTACTATTATTTGTAGCGGCGATAGCTCTTTCACTCTCTATTTTTACACCTCTTTTAACCGCAGGTGCAACCCACAACTTTTTTCGCATCGGTACTTTTTTATTTTCATCTTATCATGTCTCTACTTTTTTGATGCCGGTGCTCCTTTTATACGCATCAATTATTTTGCTCATACCGGGCTGGAATACGCAAACTGCGGGGATTCTTTTGGGAAGTCCTGTCTTTTTTTTAACCGCTGCAAGCGGAGAGCGACTGCTCTATTTTGTTCGCCCGCTTGTTACGATAACGGTGGTAAAAGACCTGGTAACCGCCTCAATTATTATTTGTATTATTCTTTTTATTTGTGTTGAAATGCTTTTAGCCATCTTTTTTGCCGAAAAAATTGCGCGTCGGATAAAAAAGGCTGCTGAGCACGATATTGTTGCCGAGACTTTTGAAGCTCCGATTCCCGACACCGATTTTGTAGAATCTAAAAAAAATCTCGATAATGAAATTTCTCATGAAGAGAAAAAGTCTCGAGCTTCTTTTTTGGAAGAGAGCGACCAAAGCGCAACAAAAGAAAATACGGATACTGTAATTCTTGATTCACCGATAGATGCTGACACCACTGCGGATAAAAGCGAACTGCGGAATACGGTGAGCATAAATACTACGCAGGAAGAAACACAAGAAAATATTTTAAATACGTTTGAAAAAGCAATCGACAGTTTTGAGCTACAAAGATTTGATTCGTCCGATCGAAGTGCGGTAATTGATACGACTGGGACAGCGGCAGGTAATGTAATCGGTGAATTTGAAACCGTTGACATTGCCGACATAACCGATTCTGCCGAAGACTTTGGCAGCTCCGATAGCATTGACGAAGAGCATTCCGATACGGATTTTTCCATATCAGAAAATGTCGAAATAAATGAGCGTGAAGAATCTTCTGAAGATGCGCCGATTGTCATCAGCCTTATAAAAGAAAATGCAATTGAAAATGCGCAGCGCATCACTGTTGCCGAAGAGGCGGCAATGCAGGAAAACCCGATTACGGAAAAAACCTTAAAAGGATTTACCGAAGATGTTCAAACTAAAGAAAGCGCTAAACCTGCCGCTGTACCAAGTTTTGACCCTTCCGATGAAAACAATCTTTTCTCTGATTTACATGAATTGAATGCGGAGCTTGATAAAATCGTAGTGGAAAAACAAAGTGCGCAAAAGCTTGAATCTTCCGAAAAAGGAATGCTTCAAAAAGATGAGGCTGATTTTGATTATACACCGTTGCCCGAACCCGCACGGCAAAACACTGAAGAAAAAATTGATGAAGAAAACAATGTCCGATCGACAGAGGAAAGAACAGCGCTTGAATCTGCAGAAGCGCACTCTGCAGCAGCTTTTGAAAATCCCGCAATGTCCGACCGGAAGGCGGAAGTTACCGAAAGCAAATACATCGAAACAGATATTGCAGCTGATTCAGATGAGTCGGAAAGCGGCACGGAACCTCTTACCGATTTTGAAGATACCGGTACAAGCGCGCCGGAAAATTCCGAGCAAGCAGTAAGGGAGGAGGCAGCAGCAGCAGAAGAAGAAGAAGAAGAAGAAGAAGAAGAAGCGGCAGAAGAAGAAAAAACCTCCTCAGGAGAACCGCAAAAAAAAGGCTTGTACCAAAAGCTTATAGAAAAAGAAAAGCGCAGTGCTGAAGAAAAAAAACTTGCAGCGCAGGATGTTGCGCTCCTTCATACGGATATGGAAACCGCCTCTGAAATTGAAGAAGCGCTTGCAAAAAACGAATCTTCTCAAGATAGAGGAAAAGCGCTTGAAGAAGAAAAACAAAAACTGCTGCCGAAAAAGAAATATGCGATCCCTTTTGATTTACTAAATAATTACCCTGACGGAGAATACTGGGTTGTCGATGAGGGAACAAAGCGTTCCGCCATTATCCTGAAAGAAACTTTTAACGAATTTAAAATACAGGTAAAAATTACCGGCATTAAAAAGGGTCCGGTTGTTACTATGTTTGAACTGCTGCCTCCTCCCGGTATTAAGCTTTCGAAAATAACCAATTTACAGGATAACATTGCGTTGCGTCTTGCCGCATCAAGTGTGCGTATTGTTGCGCCCATTCCGGGGAAACATGCGGTTGGCATCGAGGTGCCGAACAAAAAGCGCTCAATCGTAAGCTTCAGAGAACTTATTGAATCTGATCTTCCTGAAGCACAAAAAATGGCAATTCCGGTGGTACTCGGTAAAGACGTTACCGGCGACCCTCAGCTTCTTGACTTAGCGCAAACACCACATCTTCTTATTGCAGGCGCAACAGGTTCGGGCAAATCGGTTTGTGTTAATTCCATTATTCTTTCGATTTTGTATAACAGAAGACCGGACGAGGTAAAACTCATTTTAGTTGATCCAAAAATTGTTGAATTAAAACTATACAATGACATCGGGCATTTACTCACGCCGGTTATTACCGAACCTAAACGCGCTTTCCAAGCTCTTCAATACTGTCTTTGTGAAATGGAGCGCCGTTATGCTTTACTTGACAATATGGGATGCCGGGATATACGCAGCTATAACGCAAAAATAAAAGAAGAACATATTGCAACGGAGCGGTTACCCTATGTTGTGATTATTATCGATGAATTTGCGGATCTTATGGCAACTTCCGGAAAAGAACTTGAAGCAACTGTTGCCCGGCTTTGCGCGATGAGTCGTGCAGTCGGTATTCACGTAGTACTTGCAACACAACGGCCGTCTATTGATGTTATTACCGGCTTAATCAAAGCAAATATTCCGACACGAATTGCTTTCATGGTAGCATCTAAAACCGACAGCCGTATTATTCTTGATGAAATGGGTGCCGATAAACTTTTAGGAAAAGGCGACATGCTCTATGTAAGTCCAGTGAAACCTTTCCCGATGCGAATACAGGGAACCTTTGTCTCCGAAGAAGAGGTTGAGCGGGTTGTTTCCTGCGTAAAACAATTCGGCGAACCCGAGTACATTGATGATGAAATCTTTGTTGACGATGACGATGATGATTTTACCGAAACACTTTTCCCTGATGATGAGGATCCGCTTTACGACCAAGCTTTGGAAATTGTCCTCCTTGCAGGAAAAGCCTCAGCCTCCTATATTCAGCGTAAACTGAAAATAGGCTATAATCGTGCCGCCCGTCTTGTCGAAGAAATGGAACACCGCGGTATCGTCGGTCCCGCAAACGGCTCAAAACCTCGTGACGTCTTATACCACCCGTAACCGCAGCTGAAATCAATGGAAAAAAGTGAACGCATTCTTTTAAATGCAATGATAGACAGGGTAAGGACAACTTTTGCGCAAGAAAAATAATACATTCATAAACGCTGCGGTTTGACTTTTTCTCACATTCGGGTGTTCCCTGCTAAAATTATAGATTGTGTTTTGTTTCCGAACAAAAACATCCATCATAAATTTATTTCTAAAATCTGCTTGCCTTTTTTTTTCGTATTTTGTACCATCTGCGGGAAGTTTAGATGACGGGAATTATTTTTTAAATGAAAGAAACTTTATCGGCACAGGAAGCTGCGGATTTTTGCTTTGCGCAGGATTTTTATCTTATCGGGTTTTCAAAGTCTAAAAAAAATACCGACGTAATTAAAATGCGCATTCGGAGAGTCTTTGTGAAAAACGAAAAAGTTTTTCAGCTTGAGTCGTATACAAAAACACAGGTGTTTCATAAAACGCTTACGCAAGAAAGTTTACTTGCAGAGCTTGCCAATGCGTTTACACTTTTCGGAGCGGCAACCGTGGAGGCAAACGAGTTTCGGTTTTTCTTTTTTTCAAATAAGCGCGGTGCGATCCGGTATACAAAAAAAGCACGGAAGGAATCGGATGCGCTTCCGCTTACGCATGACAAAAAGCCAAATTATTTGCTGCCCGATTCCGAGCCTATTGCTTTTCTTATTGCGCAGGGAATAATGAGTACTGACGGGAAAGTCGTAAAAAAAATGTACCCAAAGTTTCGGCAGATAAATAAATTTTTAGAGTTTATACATAATGTGCTGCCGGCATTTGATGAAAATCAAAAAATTTCGATTCTTGATTTCGGTTGCGGAAAAGCATATTTAAGTTTTGCCCTGTATCATTATCTGCATGTTGAGTTACGGCGAGCGGTGCAACTTGTCGGTTTGGATTTAAAAGAGCCGGTAATCAAGAACGCAAACGCACTTGCAAAACGACTTGACTTCGCGGGACTGGAATTTTTTTGCGGAGACATTGCAAATTATAAAACCGAGTCTGCTCCCGATATGGTAATTTGCTTACATGCCTGTAATACCGCAACCGATTATGCACTTGCAAAGGCGGTTCAGTACGGGGCGAAAGTTATCATGGCGGTACCTTGCTGCCAGCATGAACTTTTTGCGCAAATAAAGCAAACCCCGTTACCAAAAGAAAATCCGGCGGCACCTCTTTTTGAACACGGCATTATTGCGGAACGTAGCGCCGCTCTTTTAACGGATACGATGCGGGCAACACTTTTGAAAGTCGCAGGTTATAAGGTACAGGTTATGGAATTTATCGATACGGAGCATACACCGAAAAATATTTTAATTCGTGCAATAAAAAAAGATTCTCGGAATGCGGAATATGAAAAAACCGTGCGGGAATCCTATTCCGCATTAAAAAAATTTTTCGGCGTTGAGCCCTTGTTAGAAACGCTTTTACGGGATGAGCAATTACTATGAAAATACTGGTAGGATTAAGCGGCGGTGTTGATTCCGCTGTTGCGGCAAAGTTATTATTGGAACAGGGACATGAGGTAAGCAGCGTTACAATGCAAATGATTTCTCCGGTGGGAGAAATCATCAAAAGTCAGGAACAGGATATTGCGGACGCCCGTGCGATTGCAAATACCTTAGGAATAGATTTTTTTACGCTTGACTTGCGCTCTGCGTTCCGCGAGGAAATTATGAATTATTTTGCGGAAACCTATAAGCAGGGTTTAACACCGAACCCTTGTTTTATTTGCAATAAAAAAATGAAGTTCGGAAGACTCCTTGATGTGGCATTGGAACGGGGCTTTGATGCAATCGCAACCGGTCATTACGCACAAATAATGCGGGATCTGAAAACCGGAAGATATTTATTGTTGCAAGGAAGCGATTCAAAAAAAGACCAAAGCTATTTTTTAGCACTTTTAAATCAGTTCCAGTTAGCGCATATTATGTTCCCACTCGGAAACTATACAAAGCCGGAGGTGCGGAAAATTGCGGAAAAGGCGGGACTGATTTCCGCACATCGACCGGACAGTCAGGATATTTGTTTTGTACCGAACGGAGACTATGCAAAAATAGTGGAAGCACTTTTGCCGGAAACTTTTACCGAGGGAAACTTTCTTGATACAAAGGGAAAGATTATCGGCAAGCATCGGGGGCTCCATCATTATACAATAGGACAGCGGCGCGGGCTTGCACTTGCATTCGGCGAGCCGGTATATGTTGTTTCCAAAGATGCAAAAACAAACACGGTTTGTGTGGGAAGTTCGGAAAACCTTTTTGCTTCCGCTCTTGTTGCGGAAAACGTAAATTTTATTGCGGTTGAAAAGCTTACCGAGCCGATTGTCTGCACGGTAAAAACCCGGTATCGACAAAACGAAATTCCCGCTCGCCTTATACCGATTACAGAGGATTCTCTGCGTGTTGAATTCCTTCAACCGGAGCGGGCGGTTGCCGCGGGACAAGCACTGGTTTGCTACAAAGACGGTGCAGTCTTCGCAGGCGGAATTATCACTGCGGTGGAACCATGGGCGAAGCCTCAGTAATTTCCTTTTGCTTCGCCTGCGAGTTTAAAAACTTCTATGTATAATGGTGTGGTAGTTTTTAAACATCGTTTTGAATTAAGCAGGGGCGAAGCCTCAGTAATTTCCTTTTGCTTCGCCTGACACTCCAGCGTAAACAGGCAAAACTTCGCCCTATGGTAAGTTTGCCCACCGTTGTCAAGCTCAGAACCGCCACGGACGCCCGTGGTTCCAAACAGCAACGATGTTTTAAAGCAAAACTATTTGCAAAGCTTTAAAACTCGCAAGGTTTCATTTTGCCACGGACGGCAAAACTCAGAACCGCCACGGATGGCGGTGGTTCCAAACAGAAGCGACGTTTTAAAGCAAAGCAGTTTGCAAAGCTTTAAAACTCGCAGGTTTGGTTTTGCCACGGACGGCAAAACCAAACCGTTGTGTCGGACTCTTTTTATAAAAAATAGTACAAGCGCTTTGTAAGTTTAAAAGTTTTAATTTTATAATTTTTCGATGATGCTTTTAAATGCTGCTGGAGTCCGGCGCTTCAAATGCCGTATAAATGGTTTTCTAATTGATAAAACAGTGCTATAATTATGGTGTTGCAAGGAGGTGTTTTGATGAAAAAGACATTGAATTGGAGAAAGCTTTCTTTCCTTTTAATTGCGCTTTTGCCGCTTGCGATGTGTACCGGTTGTTTCTTACTTGTGGCTTTAGAATTGATTGGTACCAATATAACAATACGGACTACCGACAGAAGTATTACCCTTCGAGTAAAAACAATGGATGGCAGTCCTTGTAAAGTTCTAAACGGATTAAGACGGCTTGGCACGATAAAAGGAGATGGCTCAAAGCAAATAATACGCCATATTAACTCGAAAGAAGAAATCGTTATTAACGGAACAAATATACAAGAGTTTGACTGTTCGAATAACGGCGGGCTTATTTCCTTGAAGTGCCAAAAGCAAGGACTTGCATCATTGAATGTAAGCGGATTAAGCAATCTAACTGAACTGATCTGTTCCGAGAATGGACTGACGTCTTTAAATCTAAGCGGATTAACCAATCTGGAAAAGCTTGATTGTTGGAATAATAAGCTTTCATCCTTGGATGTCAGCAGTTTGCGTAAGCTGAAAAAACTGCGCTGCACTTGGAACGAGCTGACTTCTTTACATGTAAGCGGGTTAAGCAGTTTAAGCGAGTTGGTTTGTCATACTAATCAGTTGGTATCTTTGAATCTAAATGGCTTGCATAATTTAACCCGTTTGGAGTGCAGTGGCAATCAACTCACCTCGTTAGACCTTAGTGCAGTACCAAAATTGCAAGAACTGTCGTGCAGCGGAAATCCCCTTGCCGTTTTAAATCTGAGCGCCGTACCACAACTGCGAGAACTGTGGTGCGTCGGCAATCAACTGGCCGCTTTGAATGTAAGCCATTTGAATGCTTTAACTCGGTTGAACTGTTCGGAGAATCAACTGACCTCTTTGGATTTAAGCGGTTTAAGTAAGCTTGCCGAACTGAAGTGCAATAAAAATAAACTCACTTCTTTAAATGTGAGCAATCAGAATGCTCTAACTTTGTTGGGCTGTTCGGAGAATAAACTCACCTCTTTTGATTTAAGCGGTTTGAGTAAGCTTGCCGAACTGAAGTGCGATAAGAATAAACTCACCTCTTTGAATGTGCGCAATCTGAGTACATTGAGTACGCTGAACTGTTCTGATAATCAACTTGCCTTCTTAGATCTGAGCGGTTTGACTAATTTGACCGAAGTGAATTGTCCAAGGAACCAACTTGAATCCTTGGATGTTAGCAGTTTAACTAATCTGAAGAAGCTATGGTGTTATAAGAATAAGCTCACCGCCTTAAATCTGAACGGTTTGAACAGACTAACTTGGTTGAACTGCTCCGCTAATCGGTTGACAGCGGAAGATTTTAAAAATCTTTTTAGTTCGCTTCCGGATCGAACAGATAAGGGTGAGGCTGGAGTAGCGGTATTATATATAGATATAGCCGAGGAAAAAAAATTATAAAGATTTCACACAGCCGGATGTTAAAGAAATCCTTGACAAAGCAAAAGCCAAGAACTGGGAATTGTATAAAAATGATCGATGGCAAAAAGAAAACGAATTGTAATCGACAATTAGATTTTAATTTATGTAATACAAGGGAAAAAATTTTATAAAAAAGAGCCCGACACGGCGCAACGGTGGGCAATTTACCATAGTGATGCTGAATCCGGTAAGCTTTACAAATACTTTTGCTTTAAAACGTCGCTTCTGCTTGGAACCACTGCCGTCCATGGCGGTTCTGATTTTTGACGTCCATGTCAAAAACCAAACCGTCTGCGTGGAACCACGGGCGTCCGTGCCCGTTCTGAGTTTTGCCGTCCGTGGCAAAAACAAACCTGCGAGTTTAAAAGCTTCAATTTTACACTTTTGTGTTGATGCTTTAAAACATCGTTTGGAATTTGGTAACGGTGGGCAATTTACCATAGGAATGCTTAAATCCTCAGTCCCTTATTGTTGATACTCCAATTTTTATAACAGGAAGTTAATTACAAAACGCTACAATAGTTTCAATTGAAGATGATGAAGAGATAATGCTATTTACCTTTCCGCAAAATAATTACTTTGACGGAACATATATCGATAAAAACAAAAAGAGCGCGCTCTTATCCTAAACGATTACAAAATTACGAGAAAAGCTATTATAGATTTCGACGGTATGAAATGGTCTAGCGGTTGGAATCTTGAGATACATATTAAAGATAAAAAATACACAATTGAATTGATACAGGAAGGTCATATTAACTTTGCATATTTTGAAGAGCTGTGCTATATTAAAAATATGAAAAATGAAATGAATCGGATACTGTTTCGCAGAACTCCTCCCCGGAGTTTTAAACGGCAAGAAAACCGAAGATGACAGAAAAAAGTTAGCGTGTTTAATTTGATAAAAAGGATAGAGTATTAATAATGGCAAATAATACAAACGGATCTAATGGAATGGTACAGAGGGCAGAGCTGCATCGTAAGATATGGGCAATTGCGGATGAGGTTCGCGGAGCCGTAGACGGATGGGATTTTAAACAATATATTTTGGGGATTTTATTTTATAGATTTATTTCTGAAAATATGATGGAGTTTTTTAATTCCGCGGAGCATGAAGCGGGCGATCCGGAATTTGATTATGCAAAAATAAGCGATAAAGAAGCTGAGAAAGATTTCAGACCAAATACGGTTGAAGCAAAGGGCTTTTTTATTTTACCGAGTCAATTGTTTAAAAACGTAGTAAAAACCGCGCGCAAAAACGAAAACTTAAATACGGACTTGGCGAATATTTTTAAATCGATTGAATCCAGCGCTGTCGGGTTTAAATCTGAAAATGACATTAAAGGTTTGTTTGAAGATGTGGATACCACTAGCAACCGCCTGGGCGGAACTGTTGCCGAAAAGAATTCCCGATTGGCGGACATATTGATTGGCATTTCAGAAATTAATTTTGGAAATTTTCAGGACAATGACATCGACGCATTTGGTGATGCTTATGAATACTTAATTTCAAACTATGCAAGCAATGCCGGAAAATCGGGCGGAGAATTTTTTACACCGCAAACCATTTCAAAACTTTTAGCAAGGCTTGTCATGGACGGGAAAACAAATGTTAACAAAGTATACGACCCGACATGCGGCAGCGGTTCGCTCTTGCTGCAAATGAAAAAACAGTTTGAAGAACACATCATCGATGAAGGATTTTTTGGTCAGGAAATTAATATGACCAACTTTAACCTTGCCCGCATGAATATGTTTTTGCATAATGTGAATTATAATAACTTTTCAATTAAACGCGGAGACACGCTTCTTAATCCATTGCATAATAATGAAAAGCCCTTTGACGCAATTGTTTCAAATCCTCCGTATTCAATTAAATGGATAGGAGATGATGACCCGACGCTTATAAACGATGCGCGTTTTGCGCCTGCCGGTAAGCTTGCACCGAAGTCCTATGCCGACTACGCCTTTATTATGCACTCCCTAAGTTACTTATCCAGTAAGGGGCGTGCGGCAATAGTTTGTTTTCCCGGCATTTTTTACCGCAAAGGTGCAGAGCTGACTATTCGTAAATATTTGGTAGACAATAACTTTATTGATTGTATTATTCAGCTTCCCGAAAATTTATTTTTTGGAACATCAATTGCAACATGTGTTTTGGTAATGGCAAAAAATAAAACAGAAAACAAAACGCTCTTTATTGATGCTGGCAAAGAATTTAAAAAAGAAACTAACAATAATATTTTGGAAGATAAAAACATTGAAAAGATTGTCGCTGAATTTAGAGACAGAACAAACATCGAATATTTTTCAAGATTAGTTGATAATAGCGAAATAGCCGAAAACGATTATAATTTGTCGGTATCAACCTATGTTGAAAAAGAAGACACGCGGGAAATTATCGATATCAAAGTGCTGAATAAAGAAATTGAAGAAACAGTACGAAGGATTGATGAACTTAGAGCATCCATAAATGAAATAGTAAAGGAGCTTGAAGATGAGTGATCGTAATGAATTTAAATTTTTGATATATAGTTCAGATGCTGAGAATGCTTTCGTTAATGTACTCGTAAAAGATGAAACTATTTGGCTTACACAAAAATCGATGGCGGAGTTGTTTGATTGCACGTCAGACAATATAAGTCTTCATCTAAAAAATATTTATCGAGACGGGGAATTGAATGAGGCTGCAACTATCGAGGAATTCTCGGTAGTTCAAACTGAAGGAAAGCGACAAATAAACCGAAAAACGAAATTCTACAACCTTGATGCAATTATTTCTGTCGGCTACCGTGTTAATTCCGCAAAAGCGACCAAATTCCGCATTTGGGCAACATCAATCCTAAAAGAATATATGATAAAAGGTTTTGCTTTGGATGATGAAAGATTAAAGCAAGGTAAAACCCTGTTCAGCAAAGACTTCTTTAAAGAGCTGTTGGAACGCGTCCGCTCCATTCGTGCAAGCGAAAGAAGAATATGGCAGCAAATAACCGATATCTTTGCTGAGTGCAGTATCGACTATGATAAGCAATCAGATGTAACAAAAGACTTTTACGCAACAGTGCAAAATAAATTTCACTATGCAATTACCGGGCAAACTGCTGCGGAGATAATTTATTCATCAGTGGATAAAGACAAGGAGCATATGGGTTTGCAAACATGGAAAAACAGCCCCGATGGCAGAATTTTAAAAAGCGATGTCGGCGTTGCAAAAAACTACTTGCAAGAAAAACAAATACGCCAACTTGAAAGAGCCGTTGTAGGCTACTTTGATTATATAGAAGATTTAATTGAGCGTGAAAATACTTTTACAATGGAAGAGTTTGCAAAAAGCGTAAACGAATTTTTAGAATTCAGAAAATACGATATTCTCAAAGACAACGGGAAGGTTTCGCGCAAACAAGCAAAAGAAAAAGCGGAATCGGAATATGAAATTTTTAATAAAACACAAAAAATCAACTCTGACTTTGATGAGCAGATAAAAAAAATGCTCAAGGATGAAAAAAATGATGAGTAGGGATATTATCATTTATAATACCGAAGACGGAAAAGCACAAATAAGCTTAAAACTTGAAGATGGTACAGTATGGCTGAATCAAGCGGAAATAGCTAAGCTCTTTCAGATGTCAAAACAGAATGTAAGTAAACATATTATAGCTATTTTTGAAGACGGAGAATTGGAGGAAGAAGTAACTGTCAACTATAAGTTGACAGTTCAAAACGAAGGAAGCAGGCAGGTTGAGCGGCGGGTTAGTTTGGAAGAAATAAAATGTATTGAAGCCATAGCAAAATCAACAGCAAAAAACAAGAGGCGTGAAGATGAGTAAAATAGATGAATTGTTAAAGAATGAAAAAGTGGAATGGAAGCATCTTTGGGAAGTTACAATTTGGGATAAAAAATTTAATGGTGTTGATAAAAATAAACAAAAAAAAGTTTATAAATATCATTATTATTTAGCAAGTGAATTACAAAACTTAGTTATTGACGGCGGCGATATAAAGATATTAACAACTAGTAGAACTGATTTATTTACTAATGAGTACTTAGTAAAAGATAATATTAAATGTGGTGAGATTATTTGTATTCCTTGGGGAGGAACTCCTATTGTTCAATACTATAATGGTAGGTTTGTTACAAGTGATAATAGAATAGCAACATCTTCAAACGTAAATTTCCTAAATAACAAATATTTGTTTTATTTCTTATCTGAAAAAATAGATGTTATATCAAGTTTTTATCGTGGTTCAGGAATTAAACATCCTGATATGTCAAAAGTTTTAGAGATGATTATCCCTATCCCATCCCTTGAAACACAAGAAAAAATTGTAAAGATTCTTGACCAATTTACTGAGTTACAAGTTAAATTGCGAACGGAATTACAGGCAAGAACAAAACAATATAATTATTATCGGGATATGTTACTAAGCGAAGAGTACTTAAATAAACTTTCTGAAAAGATTGATTTATTAGAAGATAAAAAAGAAATTGTTTGGGATACTATAGGTAACATTTGTACACGACAAAAAGGGATTAATATAACGGCAGGAAAAATGAAAGAACTTCATAAAGATGGTGCCCCTGTTAGAATATTTGCAGGAGGAAGTACATTTGCAGATATTGAAATAAAAGATATTGGTGAAGAAAATATAATTAGAAAAAATAGTATTATAGTTAAATCGCGCGGAAATATTGACTTTGAATTTTATGAAAAAGAATTTAGTCATAAAAATGAAATGTGGTCGTATTCATCAAAGGATGATAAAGAATTAAATATAAAATTTTTATATTATTATTTAAAAAACAACGTAAAATACTTTAGAGATAATGCTATAACCGGTAAATTGCCGCAAATTTCAATAGGAGTTACAGATAATTATAAAATTCCTAAGCCTCATATTTTTGTACAAAACCAAATAGTAAAAGTCCTCGACAAATTTCAGGAACTCCTGACAAATACAACCGGACTATTACCCGAAGAAATATCAAAAAGACAAAAACAATATGAATATTATCGTGAGAGGCTATTGACATTTAATTCAAAATCTGATAACACACACACACACACACACACACACACACACACACACACACACACACACACACACACACACACACACACTAGGTAATCATTTCTTTGATACTTTGAACGAAGCTGCAAAAATTGTCGGAGTTGAATTAGAAAGTAAAGTTGAGTGGAAAACTTTGGGAGAAATAGGAATTTTTACAAATGGTTTTGGAATGCCTAAATCGATGTTTGATGTAAATGGTGAAGTTGGAGCAATTCACTATGGACATATATACACTAAGTATAATCAATTTGTATTAAAACCGATTGTGAAAATTTCCAAAGAAAATGCACTAAAATTAAAACAAGTAACACATGGAGATTTGGTTATTGCCCGAACATCGGAAAATATAGAGGATGTAATGAAGACTATTGTGTATTTAGGAAATGATAATGCCGTTACAGGTGGGCATGCAGCAGTTTACTCTCATAACCAAAATCCTAAATATATGTCATACGTATTCAATGGTGCAAGTTATTTTATAAACCAAAAAAACAAGTTGGCAAGAGGAGTTAAAGTTATCGAAATATCTACGACTGATATGAATAAAATAAAAATCCCACTGCCTTCCATATTTGTGCAAGAACATGTTGTATCAATACTTGATAAATTCGATGCTTTAATCAATAGGGCACCTCTAAAAACCCCCTTTAAAAAAGATTAAAAAGATGATAAAATGAGGTATGAAACAAAAAGGATTATTTGATGAAGAAGATCGTTTAAGAGTATTAAGTAAGCTAGGAGATAGTCTTGAAAAATTAAACGAAAAAATAAATTGGGAAATATTCAAGCCCCTATTAAAAAAAGCATTAACTAAAGAGCCAAAAGGTTTAGGCGGAAGACCTGCATACGATTATGTAATGATGTTTAAAATAATAATTTTACAAAAATTATACAACATAAGTGATGACCAAACGGAATATCAAATAAACGATCGGCTATCCTTTATGAGATTTTTAGGATTGGAATTAAAAGATAAAGTACCCGATGCAAAAACAATATGGCTTTTTAAAGAAAAACTCATTGAAGCGAGAGTATCAAAAAAATTATTTGAAAAGTTTGGAAAAGAATTAGCTAAAAATAACTTAATAGGAAAAGAGGGAACGATAATAGATGCGACAATAGTAGAAGCACCGATACAGCATAACAGCAAAGATGAAAATGAACAAATCAAAAACGGAAAAATTCCTGAACAATGGCAAGAAAAACAAAATAAGGCAAAATTATCGCAAAAAGACTGTGATGCGAGGTGGACAAAGAAGCATAAACGTAATTATTACGGTTATAAAGATCATATAAAAATAGATAAAAAAAGTAAGCTTATATTGAAAGCAACGGTAACAGCAGCCAATGTTCATGATAGTAGAGAGTTAAAAAATTTAGTTGAAAGGAAAGATGAAAGATTATACGCAGATAGTGCCTATATAGGAGAAGAAATAGAGGGGATTTTAAAAGCGAAAGGGATAGAAGGACAAATTTGTGAAAGAGGAGCAAGAGGGAAACCTCTTACTAAAAAACAAAAAATCGGTAACAGAAAAAAATCAAAAATACGGGCAAGAGTTGAACATGTATTTGGCTTTATGACAAACTCAATGAAAGGTATCTATGTAAGAACGATAGGACTAGCTCGTGCAACATTTTCGATAATAATGATGAACTTAACATACAACTTATGCCGATATTGCTATCTAAAGAAGTAAAATGAGAGAGCATATAGGTAATAAAATGGAAAAGTAAGAGAACTAAGATAAAGAATCCAAGTTTTACACTAGACAATTTATAAAAAAGCTACTAAAATAATAAATAGGTACACTAAAAAATAGGTTTTTAGAGGTGCCCAATAATATCTCCGAAGGACTGCCAAAAGAAATAGAGCTGCACCAAAAACAGTATGAATATTATCGAGAAAGGTTGCTAAACTTCCCGAAATCATGTAATAATGAAAAAAGCTAAACCGATTACAAAGTAGGGGAGGATAGTATGTCTCAAGAACCTGTAAGCTATGGCGTATCTACAATTGCCGAAATGACAAACGGAATTATTTTGGCTCATTACGAAAAATTGTCAAGAGTAGAGGAGAGCTATCAAAGTGAAGCAGACCTTGAAAATAAACTGATAGCTGATCTTTTATCTCAAGGCTATAAAAAATTTTTTGCAAACTCTCCGGATGATTTATACGCAAACTTAAAAACTCAAATTGAAAAACTAAATAAGGTGTCATTTACCGCAGACGAGTGGAAACGTTTTTTAGCCGAATACTTGGATCCTCCTAATGACGGAATGATAGAAAAGACTCGCAAAATTCAAGGTAAAGACAATCATGTTTATGATTTTACCTTTGATGACGGTCATTTGCAAAATATTAAAATTATAGACAAGAAAAACATTCACAATAATTTTTTACAAGTAACAAATCAAATACAACAAAGCGGAACTCATAACAATCGATATGATGTAACAATATTGGTGAATGGCTTACCACTTGTGCACATTGAATTAAAAAGGCGCGGCGTGAATTTAAGCGAAGCTTTTAATCAAATTCATAGGTACAGCAAAGAAAGTTTTAATGCGGAAAATTCTCTGTATAAATATGTTCAAATATTTATTATTTCAAATGGTACTTACACACGCTATTTTGCAAACACAACTGCGCGCGATAAAAACAATTATGAATTTACTTGTGAATGGGCGGACGCTAAAAATAAGCCCATCCGAGATTTAGAAGATTTTACTGCAACATTTTTTGAAAAGCGAACATTGCTTGAAGTTTTAACTAAGTATTGTGTTTTTGATGTAAATAATACATTGCTCGTAATGCGGCCCTATCAAATTGCGGCTACCGAGCGTATCTTATGGAAAATAGAATCAAGCTATCGCAATAAAAAGTACGGCAAGGTGGATGCAGGCGGTTTTATTTGGCATACAACAGGTTCGGGTAAAACACTAACATCATTTAAAACTGCGCGGCTTGCTACTCAGCTCGATTACATCGATAAAGTTTTTTTTGTAGTTGATAGAAAAGACTTAGATTTTCAGACAATGAAAGAATATCAAAACTATCAACGTGACAGTGTGAACGGCAGTAAAGACACTAAAAAACTAAAAGAAAACATAGAGAAGGATGATGATAAAATAGTAGTTACTACAATTCAAAAGTTAAACGAATTTGTTAAAAAAAATCCTAATCATGCAATTTATAAAAAGCATTGTGTGATAATCTATGATGAGTGTCATCGCTCACAGTTTGGTGAAGCTCAAAAAAATATTACTAAATCGTTTAAGTATTATTATCAATTCGGCTTTACAGGAACTCCTATATTTCCTGAAAACGCATTAGGGACTGATACCACCGCAGGAATATTCGGAGCGCAATTACATAGTTACGTTATTACCGATGCTATTCGAGACGGTAAGGTTTTAAAATTTAAAGTTGATTATAATAATATCAGTGCAAAGTTTAAAAATGCGGAAACTGAGCAGGATGAAAAAATACTTAAAAATATTGAAGGCAAAATGCTCATGCATCCTGAACGTATTGCCGAAGTAACAAAACATATACTAAAAGTTTTTGATACAAAGACTCATCGAAATGAACAATATAATTTAAAGCAAAGACGATTAAACGGATTTAACGCAATGTTCGCAGTCCAAAGTATTGAAGCTGCAAAGTTTTACTATGATGAATTTAAAAAACAACAAGCAAACATACCCGAAGAAAAAAGATTAAAAATAGCAACGATTTATAGTTTTGCCGCCAATGAAGAACAAAATGCTATTGGCGATATCGAGGAAGAAAATTTTGAACCGACTGCTATGGATTCAAGTTCCAAAGAATTTTTAGATAAGGTTATTGCAGACTATAATGAATACTTTAAAACAAATTTTTCAACGGACGGAAAGGAGTTTCAAAACTACTACAAAGATTTATCTCTAAGAGTGCAAAACAAAGAAGTAGATATTTTAATTGTAGTCGGCATGTTTTTAACCGGCTTTGATGCGCCTATGCTCAACACTTTGTTTGTCGATAAGAATTTGCGATACCACGGCTTGATACAAGCTTTTTCAAGAACAAATCGTATTTTAAATAAGGTTAAAACATTCGGTAACATTGTTTGCTTTCGAAATCTGGAACAAGCAACCAAAGATGCTATAAAAATATTTGGAGATGAAAACAGCATAAATATTATTCTTGAAAAAAGTTATAACGAATACATATATGGATTTACAGATGAAGAAACGGGGAAAAAGATAAAAGGTTATATTGATTTATGCAATGAGATAATAACGAAATTTCCTGACCCCACAGAAATTGAAACCGATGCAGATAAAAAAGAATTTGCAAAGTTGTTTGGCGAGCTTTTGCAATCAGAAAATATTTTAAAAAATTTTGATGAGTTTGAAAATTTTGAAAAAATTATATCTGATAGGCAAATGCAGGATATGAAGAGTGTCTACATTGAAATTCGAGAAAGCCTGCTTCAATCTAAAACCGGAGGCGGCTATACCGATAACTCGAAAATTGATTTTTCCGATATTGAATTTCAAATTGATTTATTAAAAACAGATGAAATCAATTTAGATTATATTTTAGCTTTGATTTTAGAAAAAGCTAAAGACCTCAATGATATTGAAACATTAAAGGCTGAGATTCGAAGAGCTATTCGTTCCAGTTTAGGAACGCGTGCAAAAGAAGAACTTGTAATTGATTTTATTAATGAAACCGATTTAGCGAGTTTAAAAACCACCGAAGATATTCTTGATGCATTTTACAAATATGCAAAGCATAAAAAAGAGTTAAAAATTCGTGAGCTGATTAAAGAAGAGAATTTAAAAGACGGATCTATACGCTTTATCGAAAAATCAATAAATAAAGGATATGTTGAAACTGCGGGGACAGATCTTGATAGCTTACTTCCGCCAATATCACGGAAACAAGGTGCCCGTGAAGCTAAGAAGAAAACAGTATTGCAAAGAATCGGAGACATTGTCAAAGTTTTTATAGGAATTTAAAACGCTCCTTAGATTTTTACCGCACAAAAAACCCTGACTGGATTAGGACACAGTAAAAACAAGAATCACGGTAATTCAAAATTCCGCATAACCAACGCAAGCTCTGATTTTATTCGTTTATTCTCTTGCAGCTAATTTATTTAATCGTATTAAAAGCAATAAGGTTGTTATTGCGAAAACCGCTCCGCCGGGACCGACATAGTGTAGCCCCAGGTTTTTAACAATAAGGCTTCCGACGCCTGAGCCTAATGCAATTCCGAAATTTGCAAAAATTGAATTAAGTGAAGAAGCTAATACAAGGGATTGCGGAAATTTAGATTCTGCAATAGATAGCATGTGTAATTGAACCGGAGAATTAATTAAATACATTGTTAAACCAAGCAGCATTAAATCTGCTAAACCTATAGCAGGAATTCTTAAAACTAATGGAAGTAGTATAAGAAGGATAAACTGAACAACGTACACTAAAGGCATTTTTTTTATTCCGCTTCGTTCAGCCATTGTTCCGCTCAGGCGGTTACTAAGTAAGGACATAAATCCGTAAACTGTAAACGTAATAGTAATAAAACTTGCCGGTATATTTAATTGCGTAGTGAAGATCGGTCTTAAGTAAGTATAAACTACGTATACTCCTGCAAGATTAAACATAGTCGCTAAAGCCCCCAATTGAATTTGTCTGTTTGTAAAAATTGATAATTGTTCAGAAAGCTTTTTTGTTTTTGATGCAGCCTGACGAAAATCGCCGGGTATGTTTACATGGATTAAAATTATAGCGATAAAACAATCGCTGTAATTAAATAAAAAGCAATATTCCAACCGAACTGATCGCTTAACCACGTTCCTAAAGGTACTCCAAATACAGAGGCAACACTAAAGCCCGAGTACAACCAAGCTATCAGCCAAGCTCTTTTATTTATGGGAGCCAGATGGCTGCCAATTGCCATCGCTACAGAAATTGCTGCCCCTGAAACTAAGGCTACAATAATTCGAGATAAAGTTAATATACTGTAAGTTGGTGCAAAGGCTGTACAGAGATTTCCCAGCGAAAATACGATCATTAAAAAAAGCAAAACTTTTTTCAAAGACTTTTGCCCGATTAGCGAAGTGATACCGGAGTGCAGAATGCGTAAATAAGCGCGAAAACAGTTACCAGATATCCTACCGAAGATATTTCAACCGAAAAATGATTTGCTATATCTTCAAGTATTCCGACAATAATAAATTCACTAAAGCCTAAAACAAAGGCAATCAGTATCAATGTAAAACTTTAAAATTTAAAGTTTTTCATAAATGCATCCTTTTTGTTATTTTATTGTTTCTAAATAACAGTCCAATATAATAAAAACAACTTTACCTGTCAATTGAAAATTCTGTTTTGCCGACACTCTTATGGTAAACCGCCGAAGATATCAAAACTCAGAACGGACACGGATGCCCGTGGTTCCAAACAAAAGCGACGTTTTAAAGCAAGACTGTTTGCAAAGCTTTAAAACTCGCAGGGTTGGTTTTGACATGGATGTCAAACCAACCCGTTGTGTCGGACTCTTTTGTATAAAATTTTTTATGATTTGTATAATAAAAGTTTCCTGTATTTAGTCCAAGGCGTGGCTAAGAAGCGGCACGCCTCATTCTCCATTCTTAGGCACTGTCTCAAGTTTACATACGGCTTGCGAAGGGGAGATAAAGGCGGTATAATTTGATTGATTACGGAGGTTTACATGAAATGGAATAATTTTGATACGATGCAGGCGTATAAGGAGCTGCAAGCAGCGGCAAAAGTTTGCGTAAAAAAGGCGCTTTCGGAGGCGGGAGCGGCAAAGCGAATTCAAAGCTTTACGGTGCCCTTTGCCGGATTTGAATATAATTATGCGGCAAAACAGGTTGATGCTGATATTCTTGCGCTGCTGCAAAAGTTGGCGGATGAGCAAGATGTGATCGGCAAATTTACCGCACTTTTGAACGGAGAAGCGGTAAACACCGGTGAAAACAGAAAAGTGTTGCACCATCTTGCGCGGGGACAGCTTGGCTCCGATGTGCTTTTTAACGGAAAAAATATGCGCTCGTTTTATCTTGGCGAGCTTGAGAAAATGCGGCGTTTTGCCGATGATGTGCAGTCGGGTAAAATCCTTTCAAGTACGGGCAAGGCTTTTACCGATGTGGTGCAAATCGGAATAGGCGGTTCCGATTTGGGGCCGCGGGCAATGTATCTTGCGCTTGAAGGTTGGGCAAAAAAGCACGGCAAACGTACACTAAAAGCTCATTTTATTTCAAACGTTGACCCCGATGATGCGGCGGTAGTGCTTTCCGAATTGAATTTGGAAACAACCTTGTGTATTCTTGTTTCAAAAAGCGGCACCACGCTGGAAACACTCACCAACGAGTTATTTGTAAAAAAGTTTTTGCAGGACGCCGGTTTAAAACCAGAAAAACATATGGCGGTTGTTACCAGCGAAACAAGCCCGCTTGCAAATAATCCCGATTATCTTGCCTCGTTTTATATTGATGATTTTATCGGCGGCAGGTATTCAAGCACTTCAGCCTGCGGAGGACTTATCCTTTCGCTTGCCCTCGGGTTTAAAACCTTCGAGGCTTTTTTGGCAGGCGCTGCGGCAGCGGATAAGGCCGCAACCGAAAAGGACATCACAAAGAATGCGGCCCTGCTTGATGCGCTTATCGGCGTGTACGAACGGAATGTGCTCGGCTACGAAACAACCGCCGTTTTGCCGTACAGTCAGGCGCTTGCGCGGTTCCCCGCACATTTACAGCAGTTGGACATGGAATCAAACGGAAAATCGGTAAACAGATTCGGCGAGCCGGTTGCATACAAAACAGGCCCGATTATTTTCGGAGAGCCCGGTACCAACGGACAGCATTCGTTTTATCAGCATTTACATCAGGGAAAAACCATTGTTCCCCTTCAATTTATCGCTTTTGAAAATAATCAAACTGGAAAAGATATTGAGGTTGACGGCTCTTCAAGTCAAAAAAAACTGCTGGCAAACGTTGTTGCGCAAATCATCGCTTTTGCCTGCGGTAAAGAAGACTCTAATCCGAATAAGGTTTTTGAAGGAGAGCGGCCTTCAAGCTTGTTATATGCAAAAGAGCTTACCCCCGAAATACTCGGTGCATTGCTTGCCCATTTTGAAAATAAGGTAATGTTCCAAGGGTTTATCTGGAACATTAACAGTTTTGATCAGGAAGGAGTCCAGCTTGGCAAAGTACTTGCAAAAAAAGTGCTCGCAAACGATATGCCAGAAAGCTTAAAAGCATACTCCGACCTTTTGCATATTTTATAAAAGCAGAATAACTCACCGACCGGTATTGTTGCCGGTATCTTTATCAAGCCGTTTTATTGCACGATAAAACGGCTTATTTATTGTATTGAATTTTGCAGCTTCAAAGTATGAAAAGCAGGAATAAATGGTTTAAGTTCTGTAACTGCAAACTAACATATTGACCATAACTCTCTTGTAGACTACAATATCTTTATGGAATGTTCATTAAATTTTAAATGGAAAGACAGTCTCAGTGTGGGGTATAATACGATTGACCTGCACCACAAAAAACTATTAAGTCTTATTAACGATTTTGCGGATTTACTTTCATTACCGCAGGCGAAGTATAAGGTGCATGTTGGAAGAGTTTTAATGAGCCTCTGTGATTATACCGTTTATCATTTTAGCGAAGAAGAAAAAATTATGCGAAGATATAAGTATCCGCAATTTGAGGAACATGCACAAATTCATGCAGCATTTGTGCAGCGCATTAAGGATTCTTTAGTTCCCCTTGCTTCAGGAAATATGGAAGCGGGAGCTGAATTTTGTAATTTTTTAGGCGAATGGCTTCTTCACCATATTGCGGTAACAGATCAAAAATGGGCCGAATTCATACAAAAAAATCATCCCGATGCAAAGTTTTAAACTGATTTTCTTTTTTTAAATATTATAGAAAATTTTATAAAAAGAGTCCGACACTACGGTTTAGTTTTTGCCGTCCGTGGCAAAAACTAAACCACGAGTTTTAAAGTTTTAATTTTACACTTTTGTGTTGATGCTTTAAAACATCGCTTCTGCGTGGAACCACCGCCGTCCATGGCGGTTCTGATTTTGACGTCCGTGGTAAAACCAACCCTACGAGTTTTAAAGCTTTGCAAAATTATCTTGCTTTAAAACATCGTTTCTGTTTGGAACCACGGGCGTCCGTGCCCGTTCTGAATGTAATGTTTGCTATTCCTGTTTACAGTGGCTGCGAGCTATCATCGTTGATACATTCTCTACTGTTAACTTAACTACAGAACGTTATACTGATAATTTTCATGTACGGATTTTATCTATGATCAAATAATTATTGATTTATTCACCTTTTTAAATTATACTCAGGTTTGAAATTGAGGGGCAGTTTAACAAATCGGAAGTTGTATATGCTTTTATTTTTAGAAAATTTTTTGATTACATTTTTTTGTTCTCTTCTTCTAAAGGAAAATTTTCCCGATGCAATGGGCATAGAATATTTCATCATAATTTTTTCAGCATGCTTATGGCTCTATATCACCGATAATAAGAAATGGAAAATCCTGTTTCTTGCCGGTTTCATATTTTCTGTTTTTGTTGTTGATGCGACACTGTGTTTTTTCTCGCCCGCATTCATCACGATAGATTTAAAACTTTCAAATAAAAAAATAAAACCAGCCTCTTTTGAAATACCGACCGATTTGGTTTTTAAACTGATCCCAATCTCTTGCATTTTTTTTAATTTCAATATATTGCTTTTTATTTTTTCTCTTGTGGTATTTTTCTACTCAGGTATTAAGGAAAACTATTTTTTAACGGCAGCGGAATTAACAATGCTGCAAGATATATTGTCCGAAAATAAATTACACGCAGAAAAGCAAAAGCGTATTTTCCAAATCGATTTGCTAAAAAATGCAGAGGTCTCAATCTTAGCGGAACGCAATCGTATTTCCGGAGTACTGCATAATTCAATCGGGCATACATTGAGTTCCGCGATTTTACAAGTTAATGCCTTAAAGTATATCGCAGATAATGAAGAGGTAAAAGACAAGCTTGCGGTTTTACAAACATCGTTAGAAACAGGTATGACCGAAATACGAAAAAGTTTAGGGCACCTCTAAAAACCTATTTTTTAGTGTACCTATTTATTATTTTAGTAGCTTTTTTATAAATTGTCTAGTGTAAAACTTGGATTCTTTATCTTAGTTCTCTTACTTTTCCATTTTATTACCTATATGCTCTCTCATTTTACTTCTTTAGATAGCAATATCGGCATAAGTTGTATGTTAAGTTCATCATTATTATCGAAAATGTTGCACGAGCTAGTCCTATCGTTCTTACATAGATACCTTTCATTGAGTTTGTCATAAAGCCAAATACATGTTCAACTCTTGCCCGTATTTTTGATTTTTTTCTGTTACCGATTTTTTGTTTTTTAGTAAGAGGTTTCCCTCTTGCTCCTCTTTCACAAATTTGTCCTTCTATCCCTTTCGCTTTTAAAATCCCCTCTATTTCTTCTCCTATATAGGCACTATCTGCGTATAATCTTTCATCTTTCCTTTCAACTAAATTTTTTAACTCTCTACTATCATGAACATTGGCTGCTGTTACCGTTGCTTTCAATATAAGCTTACTTTTTTTATCTATTTTTATATGATCTTTATAACCGTAATAATTACGTTTATGCTTCTTTGTCCACCTCGCATCACAGTCTTTTTGCGATAATTTTGCCTTATTTTGTTTTTCTTGCCATTGTTCAGGAATTTTTCCGTTTTTGATTTGTTCATTTTCATCTTTGCTGTTATGCTGTATCGGTGCTTCTACTATTGTCGCATCTATTATCGTTCCCTCTTTTCCTATTAAGTTATTTTTAGCTAATTCTTTTCCAAACTTTTCAAATAATTTTTTTGATACTCTCGCTTCAATGAGTTTTTCTTTAAAAAGCCATATTGTTTTTGCATCGGGTACTTTATCTTTTAATTCCAATCCTAAAAATCTCATAAAGGATAGCCGATCGTTTATTTGATATTCCGTTTGGTCATCACTTATGTTGTATAATTTTTGTAAAATTATTATTTTAAACATCATTACATAATCGTATGCAGGTCTTCCGCCTAAACCTTTTGGCTCTTTAGTTAATGCTTTTTTTAATAGGGGCTTGAATATTTCCCAATTTATTTTTTCGTTTAATTTTTCAAGACTATCTCCTAGCTTACTTAATACTCTTAAACGATCTTCTTCATCAAATAATCCTTTTTGTTTCATACCTCATTTTATCATCTTTTTAATCTTTTTTAAAGGGGGTTTTTAGAGGTGCCCTGTATTGAATTTTGCAGCTTCAAAGTATGAAAAGCAGGAATAAATGGTTTAAGTTCTGTAACTGCAAACTAACATATTGACCATACACTCTCTTGTAGACTACAATATCTTTATGGAATGTTCATTAAATTTTAAATGGAAAGACAGTCTCAGTGTGGGGTATAACACGATTGACCTGCACCACAAAAAACTATTAAGTCTTATTAACGATT
Source organism: Treponema phagedenis (assembly GCF_008153345.1). Lineage (NCBI taxonomy): Bacteria > Pseudomonadati > Spirochaetota > Spirochaetia > Treponematales > Treponemataceae > Treponema > Treponema phagedenis. The sequence continues at coordinate 571,453 of NZ_CP042818.1, forward strand.
TTGCGGATTTACTTTCATTACCGCAGGCGAAGTATAAGGTACATGTTGGAAGAGTTTTAATGAGCCTCTGTGATTATACCGTTTATCATTTTAGCGAAGAAGAAAAAATTATGCGAAGATATAAGTATCCGCAATTTGAGGAACATGCACAAATTCATGCAGCATTTGTGCAGCGCATTAAGGATTCTTTAGTTCCCCTTGCTTCAGGAAATATGGAAGCGGGAGCTGAATTTTGTAATTTTTTAGGCGAATGGCTTCTTCACCATATTGCGGTAACAGATCAAAAATGGGCCGAATTCATACAAAAAAATCATCCCGATGCAAAGTTTTAAACTGATTTTCTTTTTTTAAATATTATAGAAAATTTTATAAAAAGAGTCCGACACTACGGTTTAGTTTTTGCCGTCCGTGGCAAAAACTAAACCACGAGTTTTAAAGTTTTAATTTTACACTTTTGTGTTGATGCTTTAAAACATCGCTTCTGCGTGGAACCACCGCCGTCCATGGCGGTTCTGATTTTGACGTCCGTGGTAAAACCAACCCTACGAGTTTTAAAGCTTTGCAAAATTATCTTGCTTTAAAACATCGTTTCTGTTTGGAACCACGGGCGTCCGTGCCCGTTCTGAATGTAATGTTTGCTATTCCTGTTTACAGTGGCTGCGAGCTATCATCGTTGATACATTCTCTACTGTTAACTTAACTACAGAACGTTATACTGATAATTTTCATGTACGGATTTTATCTATGATCAAATAATTATTGATTTATTCACCTTTTTAAATTATACTCAGGTTTGAAATTGAGGGGCAGTTTAACAAATCGGAAGTTGTATATGCTTTTATTTTTAGAAAATTTTTTGATTACATTTTTTTGTTCTCTTCTTCTAAAGGAAAATTTTCCCGATGCAATGGGCATAGAATATTTCATCATAATTTTTTCAGCATGCTTATGGCTCTATATCACCGATAATAAGAAATGGAAAATCCTGTTTCTTGCCGGTTTCATATTTTCTGTTTTTGTTGTTGATGCGACACTGTGTTTTTTCTCGCCCGCATTCATCACGATAGATTTAAAACTTTCAAATAAAAAAATAAAACCAGCCTCTTTTGAAATACCGACCGATTTGGTTTTTAAACTGATCCCAATCTCTTGCATTTTTTTTAATTTCAATATATTGCTTTTTATTTTTTCTCTTGTGGTATTTTTCTACTCAGGTATTAAGGAAAACTATTTTTTAACGGCAGCGGAATTAACAATGCTGCAAGATATATTGTCCGAAAATAAATTACACGCAGAAAAGCAAAAGCGTATTTTCCAAATCGATTTGCTAAAAAATGCAGAGGTCTCAATCTTAGCGGAACGCAATCGTATTTCCGGAGTACTGCATAATTCAATCGGGCATACATTGAGTTCCGCGATTTTACAAGTTAATGCCTTAAAGTATATCGCGGATAATGAAGAGGTAAAAGACAAGCTTGCGGTTTTACAAACATCGTTAGAAACAGGTATGACCGAAATACGAAAAAGTTTACACAATATACACGACACCTCTTTTAACTTACAAACCGCCTTAGACAAATTGATAGAAAAAATATCAAACCCTAAAATAAAATTGATTTATAAAATAGATGCACTTCCCTATGTGTTGAAACATGATATCATCTCAATCATAAAAGAAGGAATTGCAAATACCGTTAAGCATAGCGGCGCAACACTGATGGACATTATTCTTTTAGAGCACCGCGGTTTTTATTCTGTTGTAATTAATGATAACGGTTGTGGTTTTAACTCATCTGTTCCAATACAAGAAGGAATCGGACTTTCTGTGTTAAGAGAAATAGTAGAAAAAAATAATGGGACAATAAACTTTTATTCCGATGGTGGCTTTAAAATTCATATTATATTTCCAAAGCAAATAGCGGAGGCAGAAAATGAACATCATAATAATTGATGATGACCCTCTTGTCATATCGTCATTAACAACAATATTAACTGCGAATAAATTTACTATATCTGCCTGCGGTTCTGATGGAGAAGAGGCAATACAGCTCTTTAAAAAATTCAAGCCGGATATTTTGTTAATGGATATAAGAATGGAAGGAGTCAATGGTATTACTGCAAGTGAAAAAATTTTAAAAGAATATAAGGATGCAAAAATTTTATTACTTACAACATTTCAAGACGAGGAATATATTACCAAAGCGTTAAATTTCGGATGCAGAGGTTATATCTTAAAACAAAATATAGAGTCGCTTGTGCCTGCGCTTAACGCAATCGCTGCAGGCAGTATTGTTTTTGATTCTCAAATAATGAATAAAATCCCGACCAAAAAACCACAAAAAGAAAAATTCTTTGAAGACCTTAACGAAAGAGAAGCTGATATTTTAGAGCTCATCGCAGACGGATTAAACAATAAAGAAATTGCACAGCGGCTCTACTTAAGCGAAGGCACGATACGAAATTATGTTTCCTCCATTTTAGAAAAACTCGCCTTACGCGACCGCACGCAATTAGTTGTTTATTATTACACTAAATAAAAACCGCTAAACATAACTATTCTTATATCTGCGGTAACCAGACCACCGGCTCCAAACAAATGCAGAATCATGCAAGCCACATCTAATACAACACTGTGCCGGATCAAACAGAGAGAATTGTTTTAAAAGAACAGATTTTAGCCTTTTCGCCACTGTAGGTAGCGTGAACTTCGCTGCCTACAAACATACGATTAAAGGCAGTTATAAATTATTTGAAAAATGCAAAAGGAAAAGTTTAAACCCTCCCAAAAACTATAAAATAAATTTCAAACCGCTAATTCTTTACTTTCAGCGGTATAGAAATAATAAAAAACCTCGCTTATTTTATTGCTATTCAAGGCATTTAAAAACTGCTTTTTATTTATGGAAAATCATATTTCACTACAGACCATACACATAAAAAAACAACCGATATAAGGAGAGTAAAAACTACTGTAGCGTTTTGTAATTAACTTCCTGTTATAAAAATCGAGGTATCAACAATACGGGACTGCGGATTTAAACATTCCTATGGTAAATTGCTCACCGTTGCTCAATTCTAAACGATGTTTAAAAGCATCAACACTGTTTTGCAAAATTGAAGCTTTTAAACTCGCAGGTTTGGTTTTGCCACGGACGGCAAAAACTGCCCCGGATGGCGGTGGTTCTAAACAGAATTGAGTTTGAAAACTACCACAGCTATATAAACAGGAGTTTTCAAACTCATAGGTTTCATTTTACCACGGACGGCAAAAACTGCCCCGGGCTCTTTTTTACAAAATTTTTTATAGTTCGTATTAAAAAACGAATCGACTTATTAAAAAACGTTATAGTAGTTCATCCGCAGTTCCGCCGGCGATTTATAAGTATTCAACTCCGGCAAAGTTTAAGCTAAAGCCGATTTTTTGTAAGCGCCAAACCGCAACGCCTGCGCTTTCTTCGTAAGTCCTTGTATTCCTTCATTCCCCCTTGTTTTTTTCAGTTGTTTACAATATGCTAGTGTTCACGTGATTATATAATCGCAAAGATAAGGAGCAATAATGAAACAGAGAGAGAAAAAACTTGTAATGATCGGCGCCTTGGGAGCGCTGTCTGTCTTTTTGGGAATTACACGTCTCGGCTTTTTTCCGTGGATTTCAGGAGTCACTATTACTGTTTTACATATTCCCGCTATTATCGGGGCTATTCTTGAAGGCCCCGTAGTAGGCTGCGGCATCGGATTAATATTCGGCTTATTCAGTTTATTAAAAGCAAATATTGCGCCGATGGGACCGGTAGACATTGCTTTTAGGAATCCTCTTGTTTCGGTTTTACCGCGAATCATATTTCCTCTTGCTGTTTGGGCTCTGTATATATTGATACGAAAAATCAATAAATACATAAGCTTCGGGCTTTCCGCATTTATCGGTACTCTTATTCACACTGTGCTAGTATTATCCATGATGTGGGCAACCCAAGGTTCGGGAATTTTAACCGGCGCAACGGGAATAGGTATTTGGGCGGCAATCGGAACCGTTATTGTCGCAAACGGCATTCCCGAAGCAATTGCTGCAGCTATTATTGCAACAGCAGTTTGCGCAATTTGGCTTAAAGAAGATACCGGCAGAAAACCGAAAATTTTTTCTTGACCGCAGGCACCGGTTTTGCATACTAAGGCAAATTGAGTTAAACAATGAAAGCGCAAAGCAGATATCATCCTATTAAAAAACTTTCTCAAGAGTCTGCACAAAAAATTGCCGCAGGAGAAATAATTGAACGCCCTGCATCCGTTATTCGCGAACTGTTGGATAACGCAATAGATTCCGGTGCAACAAAAATTCAGGTGGAAATTAAAAACGGCGGTATTGATTTTATCCGCGTTGTCGATAACGGATGCGGTATGACAAAAGAAGATGTGGAACTTTGCACGCAAACACATGCCACCAGTAAAATAGAAACCGTAGAAGATTTGCTTAAGCTCTCGACGCTCGGGTTTCGCGGCGAAGCCCTTTCTTCAATTGATTCGGTAAGCAGATTGGAAATTACCTCCACCCGTGAAGGTCCGAGCGCATGGCGATACCAATTAAAAAAAACAATCCCCGCGCGCCTTGCAGAAGGAACCAGCGTACAAATAGAGAATCTTTTTGAAAATTTTCCCGCACGTAAGCAGTTTTTAAAACGGGCAAGTGCGGAAGCAAACCTCTGCCGCCAAATATTTATTGATAAAGCACTTCCCCACTTCGAAACCGAATTCACTTTCACTGTAGATGATTCCCTTAAGCTTAGGTTACCGGCTTGCAAAAATTTAAAGCAACGCTACCTCAATGCGCTGCAACCGAAAGAGCCTGAAAAACTTTTTCATCAAATCGAAATTGCAGAAGAACGCTTTTCTTTTGCTGCGGTACTCGGCAGCCCTGATGTAGTTCGATCCGACAAACGAAATATTATGATTTTTGCAAACGGGAGGCGCATCACCGAATACGGTTTAACGCAGGCAATTTTATACGGCAGCGAAGGTTATTTTCCTAACGGAGCTTTTCCGATCGGTATTCTCTTTTTACAAGTAACCCCCGACCGGGTGGATTTCAACATTCATCCGGCAAAAAAAGAAGCTCGCTTTCAAGATTACGGAGAAATCCATCATGCGGTAAGCTCCGCAGTTGCCAACTTTTATAGACAAAAAACGGTTGCGAATCTCTTAAAAGATACCAAGTATGATCCGAGTTTTTCACAAGAATTAAACTTCACTGAAAATCACACCAAAAATCAAATAAATCATGCATGGAGTCAGTCTAATAGAGAGTATACGGACCGTATCGGCGGCAAATTCGGCATCGCTGCGAGAGATTTCACCTATTCTGAAAAACCGATGCCTTCATTTGACACCGTCCAAGATTATCGGGAAAATTATACAAGCGGAAAGGTTTCATCAGATTTTTTCTCAAGGAATATTTTGCCTGAAAACTCTGCCGCGCCGCCGCAGCTCCCTCAATCCGATTTCAAGTTTCTTGGGCAGGTAGCCGGCACCTTTATTGCTGTAGAAAAAAACGATGCCTTATACCTTATTGATCAACACGCCGCCCATGAGCGTATTCTTTTTAACGAATTAAAACAAAGTCTTGGCATCTCTCAAGAGCTGCTTATACCGTATAAAATCGTAACAGAGTCCGACAAGGACGATCAAACAATTCGCAAGGCACAAGAAGCGCTTACGCAAGCAGGGTTTAAATTGATTGATGAAGGCGACGGTATTTGGCAGGTAACAGCGGTGCCGATACGTTGGGTAGGCACGGAACAACAGCTCACAGAGGATATAATCGAAGCGGGAAAAACTTCCGAAGATATTCTGGATCACATCCTCGCAACATCCGCTTGTAGGGCTGCGTGCAAAGACGGTGCCATTCTTGATCCCGTAACCGCAAGAAAACTTGTTGAAAAGACTTTTGCATTGCCTGAACCGCTTTGCCCGCACGGAAGACCATTGTGGATCGTGATCGACAGAGAAGAATTGTTTAAGCGGATAAAAAGAACATAGACCGGAAAAGAAAAATCGGGCAGGGGGGATTTGAACCCCCGACTTCTTGGTCCCGAACCAAGCGCGCTACCCCTGCGCTACTGCCCGTATTTTTAATTGGTAAAGAAAAAAAAGCCCACCGGAATGGTGAGCTTTTAGCGGGAGCGACGGGGCTCGAACCCGCGATCTCCGGCGTGACAGGCCAGCGCGATAACCAGCTTCGCTACGCCCCCGTAAGGATTTAGATAGTATACAAAACCTTAAAAAAAGTCAATAGACTTTATATCTTTTTTTAATTTTTTTGACCCATAGACGATTCGAACGTCCGACCTGCTGCTTAGGAGGCAGCCGCTCTATCCACCTGAGCTAATGGATCATATAATTTCTAATAACACTGCCTCTAATAACACTGCCTCTAATAACACTGCCTCTAATAACACTGCCTTTACTATACTTAAAATGTAAAATTAATTCAAGTAAGAAATTCAATTTTTGCCAGCCACTATAAAAAATTGATTAGCATAACGTATTTCTGATAATCCGTTTTCAATACCTCTTACAAAAATCGCAAAAAATTTTATAAAAAAAAAGAGTCCGACACGGCGCAAGGGCGAGACCTTGGAATTGCTACCTTTGGTTCGCCTACGGTGAGTAATTTACCATAGCCTTTTTTGGTAATACACTATGTAACTACTATCACGTTAATCATGGAACGCTATACTCGCAGCTCAACTGCAAAAAGTTGTTCAAAAGTGCAAAGCCGGTTTTCCGTAAGCTTCAAACCGAATGCCCGTATGAAGAATCTTTTCCTTATGTTCATGCATATGCCAGACAGTTTTTTTCTCTTTCTTTTTATTTTTATTTCTGCTATACTTATTTTACTTAGTGTAATGTCAAATACGACGGCATTATATAGGAGGTATAAAAAAGATGATTAATTATGTGCTTTTATATCTTATCGTGATTGTTGCTATTGCAGTACTTTTTAAGATCGCGGTTGTCGTACCTGAAAAAGAAAGTTATATCGTTGAGCGGCTCGGTAAATATGCCAATACTTTGGAAGCGGGTTTTCATTTATTGGTTCCGTTTATTGATCGTGTTGCCTATAAGCAAACGCTCAAAGAAGAGGCTCTTGATGTTGATCCGCAGGTGTGTATTACAGCGGATAATGTGCAAGTGCAGGTTGACGGAATTTTGTATTTACGAATTTTTGATCCGGTAAAGGCAAGTTACGGTATTGAAAATTATCGATATGCGGTTGCACAGCTTGCAAAAACAACTATGCGCAGCCAAATCGGTAAGATGGAGCTTGATAAAACTTTCTGCGGGCGAGAGGGAATTAATGACAGTATTGTACGGGCTTTGGATGAGGCTTCCGATAACTGGGGAATAAAGGTAACTCGATACGAGATCCGCGATATTACGCCTTCGCATACTATTCTTGAGGCAATGGAAAGTCAAATGCGTGCCGAGCGGGAGAAGCGGGCAAATATTCTTTCGAGTGAAGGAAAACAGCAAGCAAGGATTAATATATCGCTCGGTAAAAAGCAGGAAGCAATTAATAAGGCTTTGGGCGAAAAAGAACGTAAGATAAATATCGCAGAAGGAAAAGCGCGTGCGATTGAAATTACCAGTGCCGCAACGGCTGAAGGTTTGCAGCTGGTTGCCGAAGCACTTGCAACTCCCGGCGGAGAAACCGCAATGAAAATACGTCTTGCGGAAAACTATATTGCACGTTTTAAAGAATTGATGAAAAATAATCGCATTTCTATTTACCCGAAAGATGTTGCGGCGGTCGCCTCTCTTGCAGCAATACTGAAAAAAGCACATGACGGAGGTGCAAAATGAGTTTCGGTTTTTATATTTTACTTCCTTTAGTTCTTGTGATGGTCGCATTTGCGCTCGTCTTTATCTTTACGTTAATTCGCAGTATTCGTATTGTACCGAATAAAACCGCCTTAATTGTGGAGCGACTCGGTAAATATTATACCACCTTGGAAGCAGGGTTTCATATTCTGTTTCCGTTTATTGATAAGGTTCGTTATACGCAAACCTTAAAAGAGCAGGCAATTGATGTTCCAGCTCAGGATTGTTTTACAAAAGATAACGTGCAAGTGCGCATTGACGGTATTTTATATTTGCAAGTATTTAATCCGGTGCATGCAAGCTACGGTATTATGGATTATCGGTATGCAACTATTTTGCTTGCACAAACAACCATGCGTTCGGTTGTCGGACAGCTTGATTTAGATGAAACTTTTGAAGCACGGGACCGCATGAATGCACAAGTTGTAAAAGCGGTAGATGAGGCTTCCGACCCGTGGGGCGTAAAAGTAACTCGCTATGAAATCCAAAACATTCGCGTTTCAAACTCTATTATGGATGCAATGGAAAATCAGATGAAGGCCGAGCGTGAAAAACGGGCGGAAATTGCCCGTTCTGTTGGAGAGATGGAAACGGTTATAAACCTTTCCCGAGCGGCGTATGAGGAAGCGGTTAATATCAGTGTGGGCGAAAAGGAGCGGATGATAAACGAAGCGGAAGGGCAAGCAAAGGAGATTGTTGCCGTTGCACAAGCCACTGCCGAAGGTATTAAAAAAATTGCAGAGTCAACACTGCTGCAAGGCGGTGTGCATGCAGCCAAATTATCGGTTGCGGAAGATTGGATTGCATCTCTTTCAGCGCTACAAAAAAATGCTGATATCATTATGACTGCGGATCTTAGTAGCATTAAAGATATGACGGGTAAGGCGGCAACCGAAATGCTTAATGATGAGACAAAACTTTTCTAGCCGAGAGTAAAATCCGGTGCAGCGTTTGGTAATTAACTTACTGTTATGCAAAAAAAAACAGCGACAGGTAGTTTATGGATTCAGCATTACTGTGGTAAATTGCCCACCGTTGCGCCGTGTCGGACTCTTTTTGATAAAATTTTTTATGATTTGTATAAAATACATTAAAAAAGCGGATAGTATCGCTTTTATTCCGAACTCTGCCTCGCTGCACGGTAGGGTATTCATTGTTATATGAAAAGCGGGTAAAAGTTGTTTTCTGTGTGATACTTGATATAAAATATCGGTTTTATAAAAACGAAGATGGAGGATATAAGTTATGGAAATCAAAAACACAAAAATCGGATTTATCGGGCTTGGTGTTATGGGTAAAAGTATGGCGGAGAATTTAAGAAAATCCGGAGCGGAAATGCATGTATTTACCAGGACAAAAACTTCTGCCGATGAGATTGTTTCAAAGGGTGCTGTTTGGCATGACAGCCCTGCCGACGTTGCAAAAAATTCGGATGTTGTTTTTACTATCGTAGGGTATCCCGCCGATGTTGAGCAAGTATACCTTGGAGAAAATGGACTGATCAAAAACAGTAAAAAAGGAACTATTTTGGTTGACATGACAACCTCATCACCTTCCCTTGCGGTGGAACTTTATAAAACCGCAAAAGAGCAGGAGGTGCAGGTATTGGACGCTCCCGTTTCAGGCGGAGACATAGGTGCTCAAAACGCTACACTTACTATTATGTGTGGAGGAGAGCAAGAGACCTTTGATGCCGTGTTGCCGTTTTTTGAGTGTATGGGAAAAACCTTTACTTTAATGGGAGAGGCCGGTGCCGGCCAGCATACAAAGGCGGCAAATCAAATACTTGTTGCCGCAAATCTCATCGGAGCGATTGAAGCAATTCGTTATGCCGAAAGTTCTGATCTTGATCCGCAAAAAATGATTGAAGCCCTTTCAGGCGGTGCGGCAGCAAGTTGGCAGCTAAGCAATAACGGAAAGAAGGTCATTGATCGTGATTTTGCTCCCGGTTTTTTTGTAAAGCACTTTTTAAAAGATTTGAATATTGCGCTTAAAGCAGCAGAAGAGGTTGATTTAAATCTGCCAATGCTTGAGCTGGCGCAAAGCTGTTTCCACGCAATGTGCGATAAAGGCTTTTCAGATGCGGGTACACAAGCGCTTTACGAATACTATAAACGCTATTTATAATCCGCTTTTTCTGACTACATAAATATAAAGGACGATATCTCTTGAATAGAAAACCTCTTTGAAGCTCATGACCGTAATTTTTAGAGGTTCTTTAGCTTCATCAAAAGAGTCGGCCGAATGCAAAAAAATGCCGGCTCCCTCAAAAGAGAAAGCCGGCTGCCAAAGGAGTTTTACAACTGGTGATATCGCTATTGTTTACAGCAGCAAGAGCCGGAAGCGTTTATACGTTTTTCAAGCGTATCTAAGGCTTCGGTGAGCTCTTTCGGGAGTTTTTTGCCGAATTTCGGATAGTGATTTTCCCGTATGTCTTTGATTTCTTTTTTCCAGCCTTCAACATCAACCGAAAGAATTTCTTTCATTTGTTCTTTGCTTACGTCTAAGCCGTCGGTGTTGATTGCGCCTTCTTTGGGCATCCAGCCGATTGGAGTATCGACCGCATTGTCTTTTCCATCGCAGCGGTCAAAAATCCATGCGAGGACGCGGCTGTTTTCGCCGTAGCCCGGCCAGATAAAGTTATCGTTTTCATCTTTTCTGAACCAGTTTACATAGAAGATTTTCGGCAGTTTATCCGCCGAGGTTTTTTTGCCGATTTCAATCCAGTGTTTAAAATAATCACCCATGTGGTAGCCGCAGAAGGGCAACATTGCAAAGGGGTCGCGGCGCACTTGTCCTACCTGATCGGAAATAACCGCTGCGGTAACTTCGGAGCCGACGATTGAACCGAGGAATACGCCGTGGTTCCAGTCGCGGGACTGATGTACCAGCGGGATTGTGCTGGGGCGGCGTCCGCCAAAGAGGAATGCGTCAATCGGCACCCCTTGCGGGTCTTCCCAGTTGTCCGCAATAACCGGACACTGCCGCGCGGGAGCGGTAAACCGTGCATTCGGGTGAGCAATCTCCTCTCCTTTCGGGCTCTTATCTTTTTCGGGAGCGGGGCGTTTTTTCCCGTGCCAGTCAATCAGCTCACCCTTTGCAGGGTAGCCGATCCCTTCCCACCAAATATCTCCGTCTTCAGTCAAACCGCAGTTGGTGAAAATCGTATTTTCTTTAATAGATTCCATTGCATTCTTGTTGGAAAAGTCTGAAGTTCCCGGAGCAACACCGAAAAAGCCCGCCTCGGGGTTAATTGCATACAGCCGTCCGTCTTTGCCGAATTTCATCCAGGCAATATCATCGCCGACTGTTTCCACCTTCCAGCCCGGAAGAGTCGGTATAAGCATTGCAAGGTTTGTTTTTCCGCATGCGGAGGGGAATGCGCCGGTAATATATTTTACCCTACCTTCGGGGTTGGTGATTTTAAGAATAAGCATGTGCTCGGAAAGCCAGCCTTCATCACGGGCAAGCACCGAAGCAATACGGAGCGCAAAACATTTTTTGCCAAGCAGGGCGTTTCCGCCGTAGCCGGAACCATAGGACCAAATCAAGCGCTCTTCGGGAAAATGAGAAATATACTTATGCTCCATATCCGCACAGGGCCATTGTCCTTCGTCCGTCTGTCCCGGCGCAAGCGGTTTGCCGACCGAATGCAAACAGGGAACAAATTCTCCGTCGGTACCCATCACGTCAAGAACCTTTGTGCCGACTCGTGTCATAATGTGCATATTACATACCACATACTCGGAATCGGTTACTTCAATACCGTTTTTTGCAATATCGGAACCAACCGGCCCCATCGAGAAAGGAATAACGTACATAGTTCTGCCCTTCATACAGCCGGTGTAAAGACCTGTCATGGTCTTTTTTAATTCAGCGGGGTCTGTCCAGTGATTGGTAGGGCCTGCATCTTCTTCTTTTTTAGAAGCAATAAAAGTACGCGCTTCCACGCGGGCAACATCGGAAGGCTGCGAGCGGAATAAAAAACTATGCTTGCGTTTTTTAAGCGGGGTACCCAAACCGGCGTCAACCAGTTTTTGCATTAAACGGTCATATTCTTCCTGAGAACCGTCACAAAGATACACATCATCCGGTTGGCACATCTTTATAACGTCTTCAATCCATGCTTTTGCTTTAGTATGTTTTAAATCGTCCAGTTTCATATTATTTCTCCTTAATGATTTAATAAAAATTAAAATATAGTGTCTTTTTTTACTATATATATCATACCGCATTTTCAAAAAATGCACAAGGAGAAAATAGCGAAAGACAGGGCTTACGCAAGAACAAGGGGCTGCCGTCCCTTAGCCCCCGGATTGCAGTTGCTGCTGCGCAGGGGTTTTTGGCTTATGCTTCGCCGTGATTCTGTCCCTTGCACCCCGCCGTTGATACCGCGATTTTTATAACAGGAAGTTAATTACAAAACGCTACACTAATTATCAATGATGTTTTAAAGCAAAGTAATTTGCAAAGCTTTAAAACTCGAAGGTCAAAATGTTTTTGCAACATTTTCCAAGCAAAAACATTTTGACCCGTGTTAGGCATACGGAGGGCGGCGAAGCATTTTTTCAAAAATGCGAGGCCGGATCCTTTTTGCGCGCCTAAAATAGCGCAAAAAGAGCCGCAGGCGATAGCCGGAGCCCGTAGTACGCCGCCCCTCCGCATGGCGTTGACCAAAAAGCAAAAACGCCATGCGGAGAGGAACACCCGAATAATTTGTATCTATTTATAAAATAAACCGAGTTATAAACCGGCGGTGTGTAACTGTTGCGGCGCGGTCGATTGTGCGAAAAGCTTTGATCCGTGATGCGGTTGTTGTTTACTCGTGCAGGATTTTTTGGGGAGCTTTTTTCTTTTTTCGGGATATGCTATACTCCCGCTCATTATGGAAGAAATGAAAAGAACTCATACCTGCGGAGGGATCCGGAAACAGGATATCGGAAAAAACGTTGTATTAAACGGCTGGGTGTATCGCAAGCGCGATCTCGGCGGAATTGCTTTTATAAATTTGCGCGACCGCTACGGGGTTACACAGGTTGTTATCGATGAGGATGCAAGCGTTGAGCTGAAAGACTTAACCGCCAAGCTTCGGATGGAGTTTTGTATTGCGGTTGAAGGTGTGGTGCGGGCGCGGCCGGACACTATGATAAACACGGCAATGTCCACCGGCGAGGTGGAAGTAAAGGTGAATAAGCTTGAGGTGCTTTCAAAAAGCGAAGTTTTGCCTTTTCAAATTGATGAAAAAACAAACGCAAATGAAGACCTGCGGTTACGGTATCGCTATCTTGACTTGCGCTCCGAATCAATGCAAAAGCATATTATTCTGCGCTCAAGGGTGAGTTTTGCGGTTAGGGAATTTTTTACCAATCACGGATTTCTTGAAATCGAAACTCCTACATTCATAAAATCTACTCCGGAGGGAGCGCGCGATTATCTTGTGCCGTCGCGGTTATACCCGGGAAAGTTTTACGCATTGCCGCAGTCTCCGCAGCTGTACAAGCAAATATTGATGGTTTCAGGTTTTGACCGCTATTTTCAGATCGCCCGCTGTTACCGCGATGAAGATGCGCGCGGAGATCGTCAGCCGGAGTTTACGCAAATTGATGTTGAAATGAGTTTTGTTTCCCGCGATGATGTATTGCGCATTACCGAAGAGATGATGCAGTTTGTTTTCCAAAAAACAATGAATATTACGCTGCCGAAAACATTTGAGCGGCTTTCGTATGACGATGCAATAAACCTGTACGGAACCGATAAGCCCGATTTGCGTTTTGATATGCACATGCAGGACGCCGCCTTTATGGCGCCGCTCGGCTCTTTTTCGGTGTTTACCGATGCGCTTGCCGCGGGGGGCTCAATAAAAGCGCTGGTAGTTCCGGGACAAGCAGAGCAATACAGTCGCAAAAAGATTGAAGAGCTTGAAGCAAGCGCAAAAATCTATAAGGCGAAAGGGCTTGCATGGTTTAAAGTGGGAGAGCAAAAACTTGAAGGCGGTATTGCGAAGTTTTTTGAAGGGAAAGAAAAAGAAATTACCAAAACACTGAATGCACAAAAAGGAGATTTAGTTCTTTTTGTTGCCGACCCAAGCCATAAAACCGCCTGCACCGCACTCGGCGCCGTGCGCAGCAAGTTGGGAAAAGACCTCAACCTGCTTAACCCAAATGAATTCCGCTTTGTATGGATTATTGACTTTCCGCTTTTTGAATGGAATGAGGATGAGCAAAAATGGGATCCCGCACATCACATGTTCTCGGCGCCGCAGGAAAAATACCTTGCCACGCTGGAAACAAATCAGGCTGAAGTAAAAGGCGATTTATACGATCTTGTTTTAAACGGGTATGAACTTGCCTCGGGCTCCATCCGTATCCATGACCCGGAATTGCAAAAACGGATATTTAAAATTGTGGGCTTTGACGAATCCGAGGCGGAAGCAAAGTTCGGCTTTTTAACCGAAGCCTTTAAATACGGCGCACCTCCCCACGGCGGCATTGCTCCGGGGCTTGACCGGCTTGTCATGCTCATGGCGGGAGAAACTTCCATTAAGGAAGTAATCGCCTTCCCCAAAAACACTTTCGCTGTCGGCCCTATGGAAGACTGCCCGAGCCTTGTCGACCAAAAACAGCTTGACGAACTTCACTTACAAATAAAAGACAAATAATAAACACTTTTCCGGGGCAGTCTAAAAAGTTACGCTCTTGCGATTTTTAAAACTGCCCCTTTTTATGATTTATGTAAAATGTATTAAACGGATCGAGTTATCAAAAAAGCATGTAGTGTCTGTGAATCTATGTACTACTTGTGTAGAGTGAAAACGTAAAAAATTTTATAAAAAAGAGCCCGACACAACGGTTTGGTTTTGCCGTCCGTGGCAAAACCAAACCTGCGAGTTTTAAAGCTTTGCAAATTACTTTGCTTTAAAACGTCGCTTCTGCGTGGAACCACCGCCATCCGTGGCGGTTCTGATTTTGACAACGGTGGGCAAACTTACCATAGTGATGCTGAATTCGCAGGCCATTATTGTTGATACTCCGATTTTTATAACAGGAAGTTAATTACAAAACGATATACTACTTGTGTAGAGTGAAACCGTATAGTTTGTGAAAGTGACAAAATTGCGTATAGAGAATAAAAAATTGACAATTAGCCTAAA
Source organism: Treponema phagedenis (assembly GCF_008153345.1). NCBI lineage: Bacteria > Pseudomonadati > Spirochaetota > Spirochaetia > Treponematales > Treponemataceae > Treponema > Treponema phagedenis. Next base: position 586,478 of record NZ_CP042818.1, read on the forward strand.
CTGTGAGATACTTAATCCAGATTATTATTAATCTATCACTTTCTTTTTCGTAATTATTTGGAGGCTTATTATGAAAAAAATTATTCTTACCATGCTTACGATTTTTATCGCATTTGCATGTTTTTTCGGTTGTACAAAAACTGAGGATAAAAAAGACGAGCAGGTGGTGTTAACAATGGGCTCATGGCGCGCCGATGATGTTGCTGCATGGGAAACTATTCTTGCCGAGTATAAAAAAATCTCCGGTGTTGAAATTCAGTTTAAACCGACAAACCCGCCGGATTATAATGCAACCTTAAGATTGCAGCTTGATAACGGCACAGGACCGGATTTAATGTTTGCGCGCTCTTATGCCACCGGTGCAGAGCTTTTTGCTAAAGGTTTTTTTGAGGATGTAAGTGATTTACCCGGCTTGCAGGAAAACTTCAGTGCAACCGCAAAGGCGGCATGGCAGGATTCGACAGGCAAATCTTTTGCCGTACCGGTGGCTGCCGTTATCCAAAGTGTTTTTTATAATAAAAATATCTTTAAGCAAGCGGGGATCGCAATACCCGAAACATGGGAAGATTTTTTAGCCGCATGCAAAAGTTTAGCGGGAACAGGAAGAACTGCTCCTCTTGCCAATGGCGTAAGTGAAGAGTGGGATATTAACGAATGCTTTATGATGGGAATCTTACCAAACTTTATTGACGCCGAAAAGGGAAGACTCGCATATGAAAACGGTGAGCGCCCCTTTAATGATGCAGATATGGTTAAAGCTTTTCAAGCAATGGCTGATGTGGCTCAATATTGTCCGAAAGGATTTGAAGCATTAAGTTATAATGATTCAAACGCATTGTTTGCTACCGGAAAAGCGGCAATGTTTGCGGACGGATCATGGACATTGGATACCTTTAAAGACCTTCCGTTTGAGTGGGGCAACTTCGCCTTTCCTCCGCCTAAAGGGAAAACTCCGGCAATTTGCTTCCATGTCGATATGGGAATCGCCATGAATGCAAACGGTAAGCATAAGGAAGAGGCAAAAGCATTTTTGCGATGGCTTTGCACACCCGAAGGTGTTGCGATTGTTGCAAAAGGTTTGCCAGGAGGTTTTTATCCGATGATCCAAGCTGATATTAAAATTGAAGATCCGCACAGTGCCGAACTCTATTCTCTCATAAAAGGACGGGAACAGGATGTCCGCTTTGTATGGCCGAAATTGATGAACGGAGATCCATCCGGATATGTTCTGATGAATCAGGGTGTTATCGCTGTAATGAAAGGAGAAAAAACCGCTCAGCAAGCGGCGGATGAAATGGCGGCAGGACTTGCAAAATGGTATAAACCTTCAAAATAAGGTTTTTCTATACCATGCCGTAAATCGGATTTATCCGGATACATAGTAATTGAACAGCCTCAAGCTATGAGACTATACGGGCTGTTCAATTATTCAAAACGTTTTGAGTGTGATTTGCCTGAATAAATATCCGCAGTATGCGCATGCAAATTCTTTTATCATTATTTTGTGTAACACAGTTTGTAGAGACAGTTTAGTATCCCAGCGCTTAAAAAAGGCTCTTAAGAGCTGAAAGGATGTTTTTCAACGTTGCTTTAATTTCGCTTACGGGGTTTGGAAATTCCGGTTTTATATCTCATCGGGGATGCTTTTAACCATCGTTGAAATTTTCAGTGTTATATGGTCGGTTCCGCTTTCATGCAAGGATGAAAAGTCAATGTTCGAAGCTCCTGTTCATGCATAAACTTCCGAGCAAGTGTCGCTTCAATAATCATTCGATTTACGTAAAGGTCTCTTTTATTTTATGCAGGTTTACACTATACTCATCAAAAAAGAAGGTTTTATATATGCTTAAAAAGAAAAAATTTTCTCAAAGCGGATGGTATCTCTATCTTGTACCTGCGCTTTTCTTCTATACAATATTTATGGCGTATCCGTTAATAGGATCAATCCGCTTAAGTTTTTTTAAAACTACCGGCGGAGAATATAGTTTTGCGGGGTTATATAACTATATCAATCTCTTTACAAACGATGAGTATTCCACGCGTTTTTGGGGAGCCTTTAAAAATACGTGGTATTTTTTCTTTATTCATATGTTGGTTCAAAACTGCCTTGCGGTTACCTTTGCCCTAATGCTCACCGAAAGAACAATGAAATATTCCAGAGTATATCAAACTATTATTTTTATTCCGGTTACTTTTGCGGTGCTTGTAACCGGCTATTTATGGAAGCTTTTATTAAATCCTCAATGGGGCGCGTTTGCCGTTGTGCTTAACAGTCTCGGCTTTGATTTTCTTGTGTATCCGTGGCTGGGTGAACAAAACACCGCATTAACAGCTGTCTCGCTTGTTTCTACCTGGCAGTGGATGGGAATTCCGACTATGATGTTTTATGCCGCCTTGCAAGGGATATCGGACGATATTATGGAAGCATCCGAGCTTGAGGGAACGAGTAAACTGCAAAGAACTTTTTATATTCGCCTTCCGCTCATCTTACCGATTATCGGAATTGTGTCGGTGCTTACGTTTGTCAACAACTTCAATGCGTTTGACGTTGTTTTTGCAATGGAAAATGCAAACGGTGCGCCGCAATACTCAACTGATATAATGGGGACATTATTTTACCGAGTTGGAATTGCGGGGCAGCATCCGGTAGGTATTCCCAATCCGGGACTGGGGGCAGCTATTGCAACAGTTACCTTCTTGCTGCTATTAGCCGGTGCACTGCTTATTCTCAAGTTTACCCAAAAAAATAAATAAGGAGGACAATAAAAAAATGGCGTCTTCACAAAAAAATCTAAATATAAAAAGCCATGCAGTATTGATTTTATGGTCAATTATTGTGCTGGTGCCGATATGGGTTATGATTATTAATTCATTTAAAAGTAAATATGATATTTATCAGGCTCCTTTTAGCCTTCCAAAAAAATGGGTTTTTGAAAACTATACGGCAGTGTTGCGGAGCAGCGAATTTTTAATTTATTTTAAGAATTCCGTTTTAGTAACGGTTTGTTCAATTGTTTTAATTATTTTGTTCGGTTCAATGGCGGGATATGCCATCGTAAATAAAAAGAATAAAATTACAAAATTCTTTTATTTCTTTTTTATTGCGGGGATGATGCTTCCCATCAAAATCGGCAGCATACAACTTTTACATATAATAAAAGGGCTGGGGCTTCTTAACACGCTTTGGGGACTTTATCCCATTTATATTGCAATGGGCATTCCGATAGCTGTTTTTGTTTTAACCGAATTTATTTCCGATATTCCAAAAGATGTTATCGAGGCTACCGTTATGGACGGTGCGAGCAGCCTCACCATATACGGGAGAATTATCATACCGATGATAAAACCGGCAATCGCAACGGTTTCGATTTACAACCTTGTTCCTATTTGGAATGACCTCTGGTTTCCGCTTATTTTTATCAGCAACGAAAAATCAAAAACGCTTTTGCTGGGTGTTACAAGACTATTCGGTCAATACATAACCGACTGGGCGAAAATACTTGCGGTGTTAACACTTTCGGCAATTCCCGTGATTATACTCTATCTTGCAATGAGTAGGCACTTTATTAAAGGTCTTACCGCCGGAGCGGTAAAAGGATAGCGGGGAAATTACACGCAATTTTCCGCTGCAATTTTTGTAGTACCTGCACATAAATCCTCATGTAAAAAACAACGATTGAGCTAAAAACTTAATCGCTGTTTTTTTTAAATATAACTGCAGCTGGTGTTATCCCATCGTTTTTATAAAAAAGAGTCCGACACAACGGCTTGGTTTTGCCTTCCGTGGCAAAACCAAACCCGCGAGTTTTAAAGCTTTGCAAACAGTCTTGCTTTAAAACATCGCTGCTGCGTGGAACCACCGCCATCCGTGGCGGTTCTGTGTTTGACACGGTGAGCAATTTACCATAGTAATGCTAAATCTGCAGTCCCTTATCGTTGATACTCCGATTTGTATAACAGGAAGTTAATTACAAAACGCTACACTACTGTCGCTAATGCTCGCAGGCGAAGTTAAAAGAGAAATGTCGAAACTTCGCCCATTGTTAAGCATTGTACATGGACGTACAATGCTTAACATGCGTGAGGCATACGGAGGGCGGCGAAGCAATTTTTCAAAATTGCGAAGCCGGATCATTTTGCGGCGGCAATTTCCGCCGCAAAATAGCCGAAGCGATAGCGGAGCCCGCAGTAGGCCGACCCGTAGTGCGGCGGTTTGAAGGTTATTGTAAGAAAGCGCCGCACGGAGGGGCACGCCCTGAATCGTTTAGGCATCAATCTCGGCGAGGAGGTTTTTCATAATGAATTCTTTTCGCTGCGGGGTGTTTTTGCCCATGTAAAATTCAAGGATTTGCGGAACTTTTTTGAGGGTTTGTACGGTTACCGGCAAAAGTTTTATGTCTTTGCCAATGAACTGGCCGAATTCCGAAGGGCTTATTTCGCCTAATCCTTTAAAGCGGGTAATTTCCGCGCCGGCGCCGAGCTGCTTAAACGCAATGTCGCGCTCTTTTTCCGAGTAACAATAGATGGTTTCTTTTTTTGAGCGCACGCGGAACAGGGGCGTTTCCAATATAAAGATTCTGCCCGAGGTGATCAGCTCCTCAAAATAAGTTAAAAAGAAAGTAAGCAAAAGATTCCTGATATGAAAGCCGTCGTTATCGGCATCCGTTGCGATAATGATTTTGCTGTAGCGCAGCCCTTCGATATCATTTTCGATGCCGAGCGCCATCATCATATTGTATAGCTCCGCATTTTTGTAAATTGCGGCTCTTTTTTTGCCCTGCATGTTTTCGGGTTTGCCGCGCAGAGAAAAAATAGCCTGCACCATAACATCGCGGCTTGATACCATAGAACCCGAGGCGGAATCGCCTTCAGTAATGAATATCATTGTTTCGTCGCCGTATAGTTTGTCTCCCAGATGAAACTTGCAGTCTTTAAGCTTAGGGATTTTGATTGCGATTTTTTTTGCCGCAGCCCGCGCCTCTTTTTTAACCGCATTCAGTTCCGTGCGCAGCCGCTCATTTGCGACAATTTTTTCTTCCATTTTGCGCGCCGCCTCCGCATTTTTTTGCAGCCATTCGACAACGGCGGCTTTTGTATCGTTGACAATCCAGGTGCGCACCTCAGTGTTGCCGAGCTTGTTTTTTGTCTGACTTTCAAAAATAGGTGCCTGTATTTTTACCGCAACGGCGGCGCATGTGCCTTCGCGCACATCTTCGCTTTTATAATTTTTTCTGAAATATTCGTTAATTCCTTTAAGTAAACCTTCCTTAAAAGCGGAAAGATGCGTGCCGCCGTCGGATGTATACTGGCCGTTGACAAACGAAAAATAAGTTTCGCCGTAATTGTTGGTATGCGAAAAAGCAAATTCAAGCCGGCTTTCTTTGAAATATCCGACATCGTACAAGGTGGAGCCGCTTACGTTGGCGTTAAGCAAATCAAGTAAACCGTTTTCAGATTTGAATTGAGCTCCGTTGAAGGTGAGTAGTAAGCCTGAATTAAGGTAGGCATAATTCCACATTCTTTTTTCAATAAAATCGCGGTTAAATTCGTATTGCCCGAAAATTTGCTCGTCGGGGACAAATTCAACCAATGTACCGTTTTTGATGCTCGGTTTTGTCGCTCCCTGTTTTTGACTTTTTAAGGAGCCTTGCTCAAAAACCGCTTCGGAAAATTTACCGTCGCGTATGGAAACAACCCGAAAATGCGTTGAAAGTGCGTTGACCGCCTTTGTTCCAACGCCGTTCAGTCCGACTGAAAACTGGAAAACCTCATCGTTGTATTTTGCGCCGGTGTTAATAACCGAAACGCATTCCACTACCTTGCCGAGCGGGATTCCCCGCCCGTAATCCCTGACAATTACTTTATTACCGTCAAGCTGCACATCGATTCTGTTTCCGTTTCCCATGATAAATTCATCGATGGAATTATCGATTACCTCTTTCAGAAGAATGTAGATTCCGTCATCCGGATTAGAGCCGTTGCCAAGCCTGCCGATATACATTCCGGTTCGCAGCCGAATATGCTCCAACGAGCTGAGCGTTTTAATTTTTGATTCATCATATGTATTTTTTGCAGCCATACCATTCCTCGCATAAAGATAAGAGTAAATATTGTAGCACATATAAGCCGGCTTGACTATACGCAAGATAATTGAGAGCAGGGTATACGTATGAAAATTTTTGTATTTTTATGGTGAGTTAAGCATTAGTGTAACGTTTTGTAATTAACTTCCTGTTATACAAATCGGAGTATCAACAATGAGGGACTGCGGATTTAAGCATTCCTATGGTAAATTGCTCACCGTTGCGCCGTGTTGAACTCTTTTTTATAAAATTTTTTACGTTTTTGGTAAGATGTATTAAAAAACGAATCGACTTATTAAAAAAACGTTATATTAGTGAATACTACTCTTTTAATGCCCCTTCACCGAAACCTTTGATAAGCTGGGCGTGAAAAATAATATAAAATAAAATCATCGGTACAACACCGATAACCAATGAGGCGTATTGTAACCCGTAATCTATATTTAATCTTCCAGCAAACTGAGTGATGGCAACCGGCAAACTTTTAAGTGCCGCCTTTGTGGTAAAAACAAAGACAAATAAAAATTCATTCCAGTGATGCAAAAATGATAAAATATGTACTGACCCCCATTTTTTGGACACGAAAGTTATTTTTTTAAGCAACCTGCGTTCTAAAATCAACAGGTGACTTCCAACCCAATTTTTTTTGAATTCTTTTTTTGTTAAAGAATTCAATGTACTTACTTATAAGTTCTTCCATCTGTTTATAAGTTAGTAATCCATTTTTCAATGTATCATAATAACCACTTTCACATTTAATGGTTCCAAACACGATGTTTTAAAGCAAAACTTTGCAAAGCTTTAAAACTCGAGGTTTCGTTTTTATAAAATTTTTTGTGCTTTGAATTAAAAGATACGATAAATACGATCGAGTTATCAAAAAACGTTGCAGCAGCATGCCTTTTGATGCTTGACCGGTTAGAGGCGGTTTTATTTTTTTATTAATTTACAAAAAAAATATTTGCATAACCGCTTTTTAGCGTATATACTTGTTAAGGAGGCTTACATGGAAAATAATAAAAAAGAAGTAAAGGGTTTTTTAAAGGGTGTAGAGAAGATCGGTAATAAACTTCCTCACCCTGCAATGTTGTTCATTATTTTGTCGCTAATAGTGATTATCATTTCTCATTTTGCGGCAAAATATGGAACCCCTGTTACGTATTATGATGCGAAATTAAAAAAAGAAGTTACAAAAGGTGCGGTGTCTCTGCTTAATGCGGATGGACTAAGGTATATTTTTAAGTCAGCCACATCTAACTTTACCGGCTTTGCACCGCTTGGAACAGTACTTGTTGCAATGCTCGGTGTCGGTGTTGCTGAATGGACGGGATTATTCAACACATCGCTTAAAAAATTATTGCTAAATGCAAACCCGAAAATTTTAACGCCGATTATTGTTTTTGCCGGTGTTATGAGTAATATTGCATCCGATGCCGGTTACATAATCGTAGTTCCGCTTGGAGCAATGCTTTTTGCAATGGCAGGTCGGCATCCGCTTGCGGGACTTGCCGCCGCATTTGCGGGAGTATCAGGCGGGTTCTCAGCAAACCTGTTGCTCGGAACAACCGACCCGCTGCTCACCAATATAACGAATGAAGCGTTAAAAGCTGCAAGCATTGATATGAACTTACCCGCAACTTGTAACTGGTACTTTTTAGCCGCTTCAACTATTTTTTTGACAATTGTAGGAACTTTTGTAACCGATAAAATTGTAGAAAAGAATTTAGGCGCATATCACGGAACTTATGTTCCCGACCAGGAACCTATCAGCGAGATTGAAAACAAAGGATTACGGAATGCACTCATTGCGCTTGTACTCTTTGTCGTTATCATGGGTATTTTAATGTTTCCGTCAAATGCGTTGTTTAGAGAATTGCAGAAAGATACCAATGAGTACACCTTAAAGTCGTTCCTGCATGACGGATTAATTCCTTCAATGTTGCTGTTGTTTTTAATTCCGGGACTTGTGTACGGTATGACAATCGGCAAAATTAAAAAATCTCACGACCTCGTTACTGCCATGACTGCAGGAATGAAATCGATGGGAGGTTACATGGTGCTTGCATTCTTTGCAGCGCAATTTGTTGCATACTTCGGTAAAACAAACCTCGGAACAATTTTATCGTATCGGGGTGCGGAATTTTTACAAGGAATAGGATTGCAAGGGCTTCCACTGATTCTCCTTTTTATTCTGCTGTCAGCGTTTATCAATTTGTTTATGGGTTCAGCATCCGCTAAATGGGCGATCATGGCTCCAATCTTTGTTCCGATGATGTACCTTCTCGGTTTTAATCCGGCGCTCACACAAGTTGCCTACAGAATCGGAGATTCATCAACCAATATTATTACGCCCTTGATGTCATACTTTGCAATGATAGTGGTATTCATGCAAAAATATGATGAAGATTCCGGGCTTGGAACACTTACCTCAATGATGCTCCCATACTCAATAGGATTTTTAATATTCTGGTCTGTACTGATGTGCATATGGTACGTACTCGGTCTTCCCTTAGGACCCGGAGTTACAATGTTCTTATAAACAAAATCGCAAGATACTTGCCGTCCTTGCCCCCAGTGCAAGGGCGCTAAATATCTCAATTCCGGATAAAGCCGTTATAGAAAAACTGCAACCTTACGGCAAAGTTTTTAATTATGCGCTAACCCTACTGTGTATAGCACGAAGGAGAGAAGCCATGAATAAAATCTTTTTGACAAGGAATCAAAGACAGCGAAAAACAGACTGTCCATTTAATTGAATTAGCATTCTCCCAATAAACTCCGGCGCATAAATCTACTAAACGTATTTATACAGCATCAAATCTAAAAGATAGCTTCCAGGAGCGCAGTTGATAAAAACATTCTTTTCTTCTATCATATGCATAATGCTTGAATATCCGCTTTAGACGGCCATAAGCATTTTTCAATCACCACACCATACTTAAAAAAAGGAAATAAAAATGAAATACGATTTTACAACAAAAGTTAATAGAAAAGGACAGGGCTCATACAAGTGGCAAGACATGTATAAAAAGAACCCGAATGTGAGTGAAGGGGTTGTGCCACTTTCTGTTGCCGATATGGAATTCCTAACTCAACCTGAATTAAAAGCGGGATTAAAAAAAACAATCGATGAAATGATTTTAGGATATACGGGACCAACCAGCGAATACAAAACTGCCGTAATTTCGTGGATGCAGCGGCGCCATAATTTTCATATAGAAGCTGATTGGATTGTAAATACTGCGGGGGTTGTTCCCGCAGTATTTACCGGCATCCGAGAATTCACCAACGAAGGTGACGGCGTTATTATTATGAGTCCTGTTTACTATCCTTTTTACAATGCAATCAAATTACAAAATCGAAATATTGTTGACTGCCCATTGATTGAAAAAGACGGATACTACACAATCGACTACAAACTTTTTGATAAGCTCGCTCGGAATCCTAAAAACAAAATTTTGCTTTTCTGCTCACCGCATAATCCGGTTGGCAGAGTTTGGAAAAAAGAAGAATTGGAAAAGCTTTCTGACCTGATTATTAAAAATGATCTTTTGCTTTTATCCGATGAAATTCATTTTGACTTGGTAATGCCGAATTATAAACACACGGTGTTTCAAACACTCAGTGATGACCTCGCGGAAAAAACACTTACCTTTACCGCTCCTTCCAAAACATTTAATATTGCGGGAATGGGATTAAGCAATGCGATTATCAAAAACAAAGAACTTCGGACTCGGTTCATTGCGGCGCTCGACACTATTTCCGCATCACCGATGACAGCGCTTGGGTTCAAAGCTTGCGAAATAGTATACAATGAATGTGAGCAATGGCTGGAAGAATGTCTGAAAGTAATTGATACAAATCAACGATTACTGCATACATGGTTTAAAGCAAACCATCCGGCAATAAAGGCGCCGCTTATTGAAGGCACCTATTTGCAATGGGTTGATTTTCGTGCGCTCGGACTTGATAATGAATCGTTAGAAAACTTTATGATACACGAAGCTGAATTGTTTTTAGATGAGGGATACATCTTCGGTAAAAACGGTTCCGGCTTTGAACGATTTAATCTTGCCGCTCCAACCAAAATACTTGAAGAAGCACTCGACAGATTGGACAGGGCACTGAAAAAATTAGGAAAATAAAAACAGCGGTTTGACCGGAGCAAGCGGAATAAAAATCTATTGCAAACAAGAAAAGTCTTTTTTATGTTCCCTAATACATAAAATTGAGCTCGACACAACGCAACGGTGGGCAAACTTACCATAGGAATACTGAATCTGTAAGCCGTTACGGTTAATGCTCCAATTAGCATAACAGCAACGTAATTACAAAACGCTCTATTAGTGCATGTAAGCGTCTGCTCAAGCAGTTTTGCTCCGTATCGGAAATACTGCTTTTTGCGGCAAAGGAATTCTGTAATGTCCGCTTTGGTAAAACCGCCGGAGTTGTTCATTTATACCAATATCTTTTCAACAAAACCTTGGGGACTTTCTTCCTTATTTAAGATTGAGTAGAGTCCGGTGCAAATAGGTAGTTTTAAACCGTGGTTTTCCGCAATTATTTTTACATATTTGCAGGCGATAACGCCTTCGGCAAGATACTGCACTTCGGGAAGGCGTTTTATGAGGTCTTCAATATTTTTAAACGGAGAAAGAATGTTTTTGTGAACAATGTCTCTGCCGAAGCGGCGGTTCCGTCCGTATTTACTGCGGCAGGTAACGTCCAAGTCTCCGACGCCCGCAATCGAGGTGAAGGTTTCAGGATGGGTTGCACCGAGCGCTCTGCCGATAATTTGTATTTCGTTTAAGCCCGCCGCCAGCAAAAGGGATTCAGTATTGTCACCGAAAATTTCCGATGAGTCGGTGATGGCGTCCAGAATGCCGAAAGCTACGGCGATAACATTTTTTACGGCGGCGCAAACCTGCACGCCAATCGGGTCTAAGCTGGAATATACTTGCAAACTTTTTGAGCGCAAGAGCTCCCGCACTCGAATTGCCGACATCGGATTATTGCTTGCGGCGATTAAGCCAGTTACTTTGCCTAAAGCAACTTCTTCGCCGTGACTCGGACCTGAAATATATACTAAATGATTTTTGTAAAAATCGGGGAGAATTCTTTCAAGCTCCTGCGTGATAAGTTTCGGTTCTCCGTTTGAATCGGTGACAAAGCCTTTAGTCAAAATTCCGATAGAAGGAAAGGATTCATTGGTAAGATTGCTGAATGCGGCGGTTTTTATCATTTTTTTGACGATGTCCGCCAGATATAGCGAAGGAGGCGCCAGAATAATCAAATCTTTTTTCGCACATACTTTTTCTAAATCGGTTGAGGCTTTTAAGTTTTTCGGCAAGTTTATGCCGGGAAGATATTTCGGGTTGATATGCTCCGCATTGATTAAGCGGCATACCTGTTCGCTGCGCCCCCAGAGTTCAACGGTTTGACCGTTTTTTGCAAGTGAAACCCCGACGGCGGTTCCCCATGCGCCGGCGGATATAATTCCAATTTGAGCCATATGGTTCTCCTCATTATAACTATTTAATAAATGGTTTTGGTAGCCTTTTTAAGTTTGTAAATTACTCTTTCTGTTATGTTCGAATACACAAAAAGCTGCTAATAAAGCGCCGGCACTACTGTACCCAATGTTGAGTAATTTGTATAGTGAACATGTCGATTCTTAGAAGGCTTACGCATGAACAAGGACAGCCACTCCTTAAACCGCGCTTTTAAGTGCTGATCCCAAACAATGTTTAAAAGCATCAATACTGCTTTGTAAAATTGAAGCGTTTAAACTCACAGGTTTAGTTTTTGACAAGGACGTCAAAAATCAGAACGGGCGCGGACGCCCGTGGTTCCAAACAGCAGCGACGTTTTAAAGCAAAAGTATTTGTAAAGCTTTAAAACTCGTGGTTTGGTTTTGACAAGGACGTCAAAACCAAACCGTTGTGTCAAACTCTTTTTTATAAAACTTTTTACGTTTTGGTAAGATGTATTAAAAAACGAATCGACTTATTAAAAAAAACGTTATACTACTGCGATTTTAATTTGATTTTTCGCCGAAGAGGGGTTGCCAGGGCGACCCGATGGTATAACCGGTTTTATAACGATAACCGAACGGAAAGATTTTTTATTCTTTCGCTTATTTTCTTTTGCGGTTTCCCATCTATATTAATAATCTTTTTACAGCGACGATGCATGCAAAAATTATCTTTCGGTTTAAATGTTCAGTAGCGAAGGCAATAACACAAAATTTATAATAAGTTTATTTTAAATCTTCTTGTGAAAAAAGCTCCAATTCCGGTTTTTCGTTTTCTTCTGTCGGCTGATTCATTAAAATTTGAATCTTTCCTTCAATTTTATCAATATCTTTTTCTAAACTTTTTGCAAGTTTAATACCTTCTTCAAACATTGTAAGGGCATCTTCCAAGGGAATATCCGTGTTTCTGATAGAGTTACTTAATTCTTCTAACCGTGAAAGCCTTTCTTCAAATTTTTTCATAGCAACCTCGTTTTGAAGTATACTAAATTTCTTTTTTTTGGTACAGGAGTTTTTATGAAAGAGATAAAACGAAAAAGTATTTTTCTGAATCAAAATTTAGGCAGATAGCAGGAGTTTAAAAATTCTTTATATCGCGATTCTGAAACTTAAAATGACAGAAAGCGGATAAACTACTGTAGCGTTTTGTAAGTAACTTCCCTGTTATAAAAATCGGGGCATCAACAATAAGGGACTGCGGATTTAAGTATTCCTATGGTAAATTGCTCACCGTTGTCAAAATCAGAACCGCCACGGACGGCGGTGGTTCTAAACAGAAACGACGTTTTAAAAGCACAACCGCTTTCAAGTGCTTTTAAAACTCGTTGGTTAGTTTTTGACGCGGACGTTAAAACCGTGTTTAAGCATTCCTATGGTAAGTTTACTCGCCGTTGCACCGTGTCGGGCTCTTTTTATAATAGGGAGTTTTTAAACTCGCAGGTTTCATTTTGCCACGGACGACAAAACTCAGAACCGCCACGGACGGCGGTGGTCCAAACAGAATTGAGTTTGAAAACTACCACAGCGTACTCGGAGTTTTCAAACTCATAGGTATAATTTTGCCACGGACGGCAAAAACTCAGAACGGGCACGGACGCCCGTGGTTCCAAACAGAAACGATGTTTTAAAGCAAAAGTATTTGTAAAGCTTTAAAACTCGCAGGTTTCATTTTGCCACGGATGGCAAAATGAAACCGTTGTGTCAAACTCTTTTTTATAAAATTTTTTACGTTTTGGGTAGGATGTATTAAAAACGAATTGACTTATCAAAAAAACGTTATACTGCTTTATTTTATAAAGAATTTGCGTTTTTAAAAAAACGGGAGTATAATTAGGGTAGATTTCAGTGAGGAGGTTTTGAGTATGCTCACTTTCTTTATTTGTTTGGCAATACTTATCGTTGGGTATTTTCTTTACGGTAAGTATACCGAGATGGTGTTTGGTCCTACTTCTGATCCGACTCCTGCCATGACGATGCAGGATGGGGTGGATTATATTCCTTTGAGTACCCCGAAGGTGTTTTTAATTCAGCTATTAAACATAGCAGGTTTAGGACCGATTTTCGGCGCGATTGCCGGAGCTTTATGGGGTCCATCAGCATTTTTATGGATAGCGCTCGGCACAATTTTTGCAGGCGGTGTCCATGATTATCTTTCCGGCATGATTTCAGAAAGGCATAACGGGGCAAGTATTTCGGAGCTTTCCGGCATTTACCTTGGACCGATTATGAAATTTATTATGCGCATTTTTGCTATTGTGTTGCTTGTCTTGGTAGGAACAGTCTTCATGAAAGGACCTGCCGATTTATTGGCAAAACTGACACCCGAAGCGCTTAATGCAAATTTCTGGCTTATCGTTGTATTAATCTACTACTTTTTAGCAACATTACTTCCGATAGACCAAATTATTGGAAAGATTTATCCGGTTTTCGGTGTTGTTCTCATTATCATGGCGCTTGGTATCGGCGGCGAAATTCTGTTTCATGCATTTAGCGGAACAATGACTATTCCCGAATTCAGCTTTATAAACCCGCATCCAAAAGGATTGCCGCGCTGGCCTTTGCTTTTTATCACCATTGCCTGCGGGGCTATTTCAGGCTTCCATGCAACTCAATCACCATTGATGGCTCGCTGTATTAAAACCGAAGCAGACGGACGAAAAGTTTTTTACGGAGCAATGGTAGGAGAGGGAATCATCGCACTTATCTGGGCAGCAGCCGGTATGACTTTTTATAACGGAACTGCAGGACTTGCCCAAGCTCTGTCAAACGGCGGTCCCGCTGCGGTTGTCTATGACATTTCGTTCAGTTTATTAAAACATGCTGGAGGCTTTCTTGCGATACTCGGAGTAATTGCCTGCCCGATAACTTCCGGCGACACCGCATTCCGCAGCGCCCGATTAACTATTGCGGATTGGTTCAAAGTCGATCAAAAACCTTGGAAAAGCCGGTTGCTTATTTCAATTCCATTGTTGGGAGTAGGAGGACTTCTCACTCGGATAAATTTTGACATTATTTGGCGGTATTTTGCTTGGTCAAATCAAACCTTGGCGATGATAGCGCTATGGGTAGCAGCAATGTATCTTTTCCTCAACAAAAAGAATTATTTCATTGCAGTTGTTCCTGCAACATTTATGAGTGCGGTAAGCATGACCTACATCTTAATAGCGCCGGAAGGGTTCCGACTTCCCCAAACTATCGCTTACCCTGCCGGTATTATTTTTGCAGTAGCCTGTCTTTTAACCTTTGTTATTGTGATAATCAATAAAAAGAAAAAAGGACTTGTGGTGCCACCTACTCCGGTAACAAGCGTATAGCGCAAGCTCAATAGCATGAACAAAAACCCCGCCATATAGAAATTATTCTTATGGCGGGGTTTTTTATTATAAAGCTTTCTCCTGCCATCCGTAAGGGTTACCATAGGGACAGCGAATCCGCAAAGCCTTTGTTGCTGATGCTCCAGTTAAGATAATAGCAACATAATTGCAAAATGCTATAATAAAGATGCAAATATAAAGATACAAAATTAAAAACTAAAACAATTATACTGAAATTTGCTGATAGAAATTATTTTCTTTTATCTGATTTAATAAGAATTTTGACAGCCTCTATCGCCGTTTTAATTGCAGCTTCCGTGTCGTGCACTTGCGTATCTTCCAAACCCTTTTCGCGGCGAACCTGATTTCCTACCACCAAGAGCACCGCCCCGGTGCGTACACGCCGAACGCTGCCCACAATAAAAAGTGCTGCAGATTCCATTTCAGATGCAAGAGCCCCGCACGCAATCCACGCATTCCACTTTTGATTCAACTCATACGAAACCGGCATAGTATCCGGTGAATGCTGCCCGTAAAAATTATCCTTACACTGCGCAACTCCAAGATGATAAGGCAGATTGAGTCCTTCGGCAGCATCCTTTAATGCGGTCGTAACGTCAAAGTCCGCAATCGCCGGATACTCAATCGGAGCGTACTCCTTCGTTGTTCCTTCAAACCGAATTGCACCGGTTGCAACAACCAAATCTCCGGCGAGAATATCTTCCTGCATACCTCCTGCAGTTCCAACACGAATAAAAGTATCCGCCCCGCAATGAATTAACTCCTCCAAACCGATTGCGGTAGAAGGGCCGCCCATTCCGGTTGACATAACCGTTACACGCTCTCCGGCTAAAGTACCTGTATAGGTTGTGTATTCTCGATTTTGACCAACCTTCACTGCCCCGTCAAAATGCTTTGCAATTTTTTCGCTGCGTCCGGGGTCGCCGGGCAAAATCACGTACCGCCCTACATCTTCTTTACTCAAACCTATATGATACTCTTTATTTCCCTGCATATATACTAACGCCATACAACCTCCATATAAGTATATTATTATACAAAGTAAAAAATAAAACAATAGGAAAAATAATTACAATGCGATGAAATTGAAGATAAACCGAGAAAGAATTTGATTGCAAAACGTTAAAATATGCCGGCGAAGGGACTTGAACCCTTACGAGGTTGCCCTCAATAGATTTTGAGTCTATCGTGTATACCAATTTCACCACGCCGGCGAAGATGTTGCTATACTAGCAAAAATTAATTCTTTTGTAAAGAGGTGATTTTTATATTACGCTGGAGTATCAGACAAAACATCGCTTGGAATTGAGCAACGGTGGGCAGTTTACCATAGGGTTGCTGATGGCAAGCCTTAGCCTCGCCTTGTTTCAGTTGTTCTTATGACGCTCCTTATCGTATAAAAAAGGAAAGCACAAAAAGTAAGAAGCTGTCAAACCAGATGGCGTGTACGCCAAGCAGTCTCGAAAGGATGCCACCAATGCCTGCCCCAACTGCAAATATGCAAATAACAAGATAAATGGTCAGCGCTTTGTTTCTGACAGACGGTTCACCTTTATGGTGATAATCGCTTAAGAATTCGGTTGCCTTTCGTAAATTACCAACGCACATGGTTGTGGCAAAGTTCAGCTCGCCGAAAGCGTCAAAGCCGACGGTCTGAAGGGCACAGGCAAAGTTGAGCATAACGTTTGCGAGAATATTATATTCTTGCGGTAGAAAACCAACCAGCAGCATAACAAAGCTTTCAAAAAGCACAATGATTCTTCTGTAATGAATTCTCTGCAGATCTTTGTATCGTCGTTTTATATAACTCGCCGCATACACACCGAGTATGAAAAAGCTGATAGGAAAAATATACCGGAGGATTTTAAGCGCATTCCCTTCGATAATCGCTTGCGCTAAAAATATAATATTGCCGGTTTGCGCATTTGCAAAAACCTTGTCTCTGACAAAATAAGAATAGGTGTCCATAAAGCCGCCGGCAATGGTTAAAAATCCGCCCAATATTAAACTTTCAGCAAAATGACTCTTTTTCAAAAACCACCTCTTTTTATAAATAATGAAACACAGCTCACTTTTGCAATTTTTTCGGCAAGGGCGGCGGGTGCTTTTTGCTTTTCAGCGTACTTATTAAATGTGCAATACTCATAATCGGATGTCGAAAAAGCAAGCGCGGCCCGCTATACCGCATAACCTTTTTTATTTCTTCCCGCATATTTTTTGCGTAACAATGAATCGGACAAACATTGCAAAAGGGTTTAAAATCTTCCTCTTTATAAAGGCAGTGCTCAATCCGTAAATGCGCATAGTTTTTCAGCTCTTCCGCATTGAACTGCGCGCCGCCCTTATGCCCCCTTACGTACATATCAATCATGAGGTCAACCAGTTTTTTTTCTTGCTCGATACGTTTGCGTTTTTTCATTGACGGACTTCCTTGCAATACTGCAAAACAAGTTATGAGGTTTTGCGAGTAAGCATTATTTCAACCTGCTTTTTCATTGCCGTTACTTTTACCGTGAGATTGCATGTTTTTTCATCAAAACTTCCACTTAAAAATGCTGCCTTTTTTGAAGCAAGCACTGAGTAGGTTCCCTGTATTTCTTTTAAGTCATATAGCCCTTCGTCATTACGCTCAAGATTTTCTTTAGGGATGATGAATTTAAATGAAGAAGAAAAAGGCATTTTGCCGAGTTTAAAACTGCCTGACTCTATGAGCAAACTGCCGTCTTCATATTTTTTAAACACAAGCAGGATTTTGTTTGTTGTTTTTTGTTTATCGATTTTTGCATAAATTATTTTTTTCGTTCCGTTTGAGCTTGCAAAAACATCGCTTGTATACTGCCACTCTGCATTTTCCGCATAGCAGGAAAGCACCGAAAAAATAAAGCAGACAGCCATCAAAAAAAGATTTCGTACATGAGTTTTCATAAAGAGAGTATAATAAAAGTACCGGAAAAAGTATATTACCGGAAATCTTACCTACGTCGATTTTTACGGCACAAGGCTTTACGCATTTAATTTTAAAGATTAGATTAAAGGCCGCTAAAACTTGCAATAAAAAAACAAAATATTTATGTGTAAATTCATTGCTTTTATATCTTGAGATAGACTCTTACCGGTTTTTACGATATGATAGAGCGAAAATTCAACTTTTAGGAGAATTAAGATGAAAATTTTAGTTATTAACTGCGGCAGCTCTTCGCTGAAATATCAGTTGATTGATATGTCAAACGAAAGCATTTTAGTAAAAGGTCTTGCGGAACGGATTGGCATTGATGGCTCCCGCCTTAAGCATGAAAAAAAAGGAATGGATGCGGTTGTTATTGAAAAGCCGATGCCGGATCACACAACGGCGGTAAAACTTGTACTTGATGCGCTGGTTGATAAAAATCACGGAGTCATACAATCCATGGATGAGATTGCGGCGGTGGGACATCGAGTTGTACACGGCGGCGATAAATTCAAAGAGCCGGCAATTATTAATGATGCAGTTATGAAGGATATTCGCGCCTGTATTCCGCTTGGCCCGCTTCATAACCCCGCAAATATTATGGGCATTGAAGCATGTATGAAGCTTATGCCGAACACACCGATGGTTGCGGTATTTGATACTGCCTTCCATCAAACTCTTTCACCCGAAAATTATATGTATGCAATTCCGTATAAATATTATGAAAAACTTAAGATAAGAAAATACGGCTTTCACGGAATTTCACACCGCTTTGTTTCTCAAAGAGCTATAGAGATGTTGGGAAATAAGCCGAATTCAAAGATTATAACCTGCCATCTTGGAAACGGTTCAAGCTTAGCTGCAGTAAAAGATGGAAAATGTATTGATACTTCGATGGGACTTACTCCTTTGGAAGGTTTAGTGATGGGCACCAGATCCGGAGATTTAGACCCGGCGATTATCGGTTTTATTATGAATGAGGAAAAAATTTCTGCGGATCAGGTTAATAATATTTTGAATAAAGAATCCGGTGTGCTTGGCATTTCAGGTGTCAGCAGTGATTTCCGCGATATTGATGTAGCGGCGGCCGAAGGAAATGAGCGCGCACAACTTGCGTTGAGCATGTTTGTTAATCAGGTAAGAAAATATATCGGCTCGTATATTGTACAGCTCGGCGGTATTGATGCCTTAGTGTTTACAGCCGGAATCGGCGAAAACGCCGCCGATATCCGCGAAAAAGTTTGCACCGGCTTAGACTTTTTAGGACTTGAAATAGATCCGCAAAAAAACAACATCCGCGGCAAGGAAGCAGTGGTCAGCAAAGATTCTTCGCCAAAAAAGATTTTTGTTATTCCCACCAACGAAGAACTGATGATTGCAAAAGATACCATGTTGCTGGTAAAGTAAAAACTAAACCACGAGTTTGAAAACTCCGAGTACGCTGTGGTAGTTTTCAAACTCAGTTCTGCTTGGAACCACCGCCGTCCATGGCGGTTCTGATTTTGCCGTCCTTGTCAAAACCAAACCTGCGAGTTTTAAAAGCACTTGCAAAAGGTTGTGCTTGAAAGCTCAACTTACCAAAAGAACGGCTACATTAATGTAATATTCCGTATCATTTTATTATACACTTTTTTAAACATAACAATGCTCATAAAAGCTGCCGCTAATTCCGCAATGGGGAATGCCGCCCATACAACGTCGATACTGAAGAGTTTTGAAAATATGTAGGCAAGCGGCAAAATGATTACCAGCTGCCGCATAATCGAAATATACAAGCTGTATCTTCCTATGCCGATTGCTTGGAACAGAGAAGACAAGGTAATACCGATTGCAGCGAGCATAAAGGACAGCGAAATAATACGAAGTGCGGGCACTCCGATTTTGAGCATCTCTTCAGTTGCGGAAAACATACTCAATAATTGTTGCGGCATTACCCAGAATAAAAGCATCCCGATTGCGGTAATAATAACGGCAATAATCAAACCGTAACGCAAGGTTGTCATCATGCGCTGCCTTTTTTTTGCGCCGAAGTTGTATCCGAAAATAGGCATAATACCCTGCATTAAGCCGAACACCGGCATGTACACAAATGATTGCAGTTTAAAATATACGCCGAGCACGGCAACTGCCGCTTCCGAAAGCGCGATTAAAATACCATTTAACATGGTAATTAACAATGAAGCAATAGATTGCATTATAATTGCCGGAAAGCCTACGGTGTAAATTTCTTTTGCAACCGCAAAGCTCCATTTATATTTTTTCATGCTGATATGCACTTCGTGATCCTTCTTCCACAAAATATAAGAAGCAAACACAAGTGCAAAAAACTGACCGATTACGGTCGCTAAGGCAGCTCCCGCAACACCCATCTCGGGACAACCGAGTAAACCGAAAATCATAATCGGATCTAAAATAATATTGGTGATTGCTCCGGTTAATTGAAACAGCATGGGATAAATCATATTGCCGGTAGCTTGTAGAATTTTTTCAAAATTGATTTGTAAAAAAACGGCAAAAGAGCAAATACATACAATCTGCAAATACACGGTTGCATTTTCGCTAATGTACGGATCATCGGTAAACGATGCTATAAAGTGCCTAACGCCGAATATGCCGATGAGTGCGAAAATTGCACTGTTTATTAAACCCAAATACACGCCGTGCGTTGCCGCGAGGTTGGCTTCTTCTTGGCGCTTTTCGCCCAAGCGGCGGGAGATTAAAGAGTTAAGTCCGATTGCAGTGCCCACAGACAGAGCCAGCACAAAAATTTGTATCGGAAAGGCAAGGCTTACCGCCGTTAAAGCTTTGCTGTTGTACCTTGCTACGAATATACTGTCAACCACATTGTAAAGAGATTGAATCAGCATGGAAAACATTGCCGGTAAGGACATTTTTACGATAAGAGGTAATACGGGGGCGATGCCCATTTTATTTTCTTTTACTTGTTCCATATACCCTATAACTTTTATCACTTTTGCGGATATTATGGAAGTGTTCTAAAACTGTAAGCAGGGCTTGCGCATGAATAAGGGGCGGCTGCCCCTTAGACCCTGCTTTGGTGTGCTGCGCACCACTTTGTTGGAGGTTTTGTAAAATTTATTCGCTTATGCTTCGCATGCAGGGCGTTACGGCACCCCTGCACCCCGCCGTTAGGAGGAAGAGGGCACACTTGTTCAGAGCAAGTTTTCCCTCTTCCTCCTAAGACCTCCATCTCCCTTTCAACGCTGCTTAGGGCTCTGCCCTAAGAACCCGTCTTGGTGGCCAATGGTTTGCAGTATCCGCCGTCGAGTAAATAGGTTTTCAGTTGTGGTGGGCACGTAATAGTGGATGTGTATTGTGGAAGTTTTCAGTAGCTGCTGCGCAGGGCTGTTCAGGCTTATGCTTCGCATTAAGGGGCGGCTGGCACTTTACCGCAGAGTATAAGCGAGTAAGCTTTTGATACTATGGTAAGTTTACTCACCGTTGCTAAATTCCAAACGATGTTTTAAAGCATCAACACAAAACGGTAAAATTGAAGCTTTAAAACTCGTTGGCGAAGGTACAGTAAATTTTCAAAACTTCGCCGTTGCGCCGTGTCGGACTCTTTTAAAAAAAAGCGGTAGTTTTTTAACATGAGTTGGGTTAGGCGGGGTATTTTCCCATTTATCCGCAGTTTTAGTTTTTGCCTTGACAATCCCGTATCTTGTGTATATAATCGGAAAATCTTAAATAACACACAATATATAGCGTAATCCTAATGCGGGATTACGTTTTGTTTTGTCTAGTATAAACAGAAAGGACGGAAAATGGAAATTATAAAAAGAAACGGCGAGCGGCGCCCGTATGAGGCGGAGAAGATTGGGCGGGCGATTAGGGCGGCTTTTGACAGTGTGCCCGCTTCTCCGCATACGGATATCGGAAAAATTGTTGACAGTCTGACGATGGAGATTGAAGGCGATATTAAGGATTTAAGCAAAAACGGTAATCTTGTGCAGGTGGAAACTATTCAGGATTTGGTGGAAAAAACTCTGATAGAGCATAATTATTATGCGGAAGTAAAGAATTTTATTTTATATCGGGTTGACCGAACTAAAAAACGGGACGCGCGGAAGACAATCGAACAGAGTTTTCCGACTATCGATGTTCGCAGTGTTTTGCTTGAAGTCCAAAATGATTTTACCGAAGATGAATACAATCTTAATCTCCTTTCGCATAAATTCCATTCGTTTAAAAAAAATGATATGAGTGAGCGGGAGTGTTTAAATTTGCTGATAAAAGCGGCGGTGGAGCTGACCGCACAGGAAGCGCCGCGCTGGGAGCTTATTGCATCTCGTCTTTTGATGTTAAGTTTTACGGAGGAGCTCTCCGTTGAATTGGAAAAGCGAAACATTCACTCTTTTTACGAAAAAATAAGTTATTTGGAAGAGAATGGTTTATACGGCGACTATATCAGAAAGCATTATACAAAAGAAGAGCTTGAGACCGCTTTTTCGTATATTGATACTGAGCGGAATAAGCTGTTAACGTACAGCAGTTTGGATATGCTTTTGCGGCGTTATGTGATCAGGACGCGCGGGCATATTCCGCTTGAAACGCCGCAGGAAATGTTTTTAGGTATTGCGCTGCATTTGGCGATGCTTGAAAAAGAAAAGCGCATGTATTGGGTAAAGCAATTTTATGATATGTTGAGCAAGTTGCAAGTTACAATGGCAACGCCGACTATTTCCAATGCGCGTAAACCGTATCATCAGCTTTCTTCCTGTTTTATCGATACCGTACCCGACTCGCTGGACGGGATTTACCGCAGTATAGATAATTTTGCAAAGATATCCAAATTCGGCGGCGGTATGGGCTTATACTTCGGAAAGGTGCGCGCAGTGGGTTCTCCGATACGGGGGTTTCAAGGTGCGGCAGGCGGTATTATCCGCTGGATTAAGCTTGCAAACGATACGGCGGTTGCCGTTGACCAGCTTGGCGTTCGGCAGGGCTCTGTTGCGGTGTATTTGGATATTTGGCATAAAGATGTGCCCGAATTTTTGCAGCTGCGCACCAATAACGGCGATGACCGTATGAAAGCGCACGATGTGTTCCCTGCCATTTGTTACCCCGACCTTTTTTGGAAAACCGTCCGCGATGATATTAACGCTTCATGGTATTTGATGTGCCCGCATGAAATCCTTTCGGTAAAGGGGTATTCGCTTGAAGATTATTTCGGCGATGAGTGGGAAAAGCGATACAAGGATTGCGTGCAGGATTCGCGCATATCAAAACGGGAAATTCCGATAAAAGAGTTGGTGCGCCTCATTCTTAAATCTGCGGTGGAAACCGGCACTCCTTTTGCCTTTTATCGAGACGCTGCAAACAAAACAAACCCGAACGGGCATAAGGGCATGATTTATTGCTCTAATCTTTGCACGGAAATTGCGCAAAATATGAGCCCGATACAATCGCAAAGTCAGGAAATAAAAACAGTTGACGGCGAAACGGTTGTGGTAACCACCACCAAGCCCGGAGATTTTGTTGTTTGCAATTTAGCCTCGCTGGTACTTGGAAATATCGAAGTTACCGACCGAAAAGAATTACAGCGGATTGTGTATTCGGTTGTGCGCGCTCTCGATAATGTAATTGATTTAAACTATTATCCGGTGCCCTATGCGAAAATTACCAACGGGCAATACCGCGCAATCGGGCTTGGCACCTCAGGTTATCACCACATGCTTGCAAAACAGAATATCGCTTGGGAGAGTGAAGAGCATTTACGCTTTGTCGACAAGGTATTTGAAGATATCAATTTTGCCGCGATTGAAGCGAGTATGCAAATTGCAAAAGAGAAGGGAAGCTATTTGTATTTTGAGGGCAGTGATTGGCAAACCGGTGCGTATTTTACCAAACGAAACTACACGTCCGAGCGCTGGCAAGCCTTGCAAAAAGAGGTGCAGACTTCCGGAATGCGCAACGGGTATTTACTTGCCATTGCGCCGACAAGCTCAACCTCCATTATTGCGGGAACCACCGCAGGCACCGACCCGGTTATGAAGCGCTACTTCCTTGAAGAAAAAAAAGGCGCCCTCATGCCGCGCGTAGCCCCCGCACTTTCGATGAAAACTTTTTGGTTATATAAAAATGCGCACCTTATTGCCCAAGAATGGAGCATGCGCGCCGCAGGCGTCCGCCAACGCCATGTTGATCAGGCGCAATCGGTAAACTTATACATCACCACCGATTACACGTTCAAAAAAGTGCTCGGCTTATACCTGAAAGCTTGGGAAGAAGGCGTAAAATCCATCTACTACGTGCGCAGCCAATCCCTCGAAGTGGAAGAATGCGAAACCTGTAGCTCCTAACCAAACCTACGAGTTTTAACGCTTCTATTATAAGAAGAGCTCGACACGGCGCACGGGCGAAACCTTGGAATTGCTACTATAACGTTTTTTTAATACGTCGATTCGTTTTTTAATACATCTTACCAAAAACGTAAAAAATTTTATAAAAAAGAGTTCGACACGGCGCAACGGTGGGCAATTTACCATAGGAATGGCGAAGTCGGTAAGTAAAAAAGGCTTCCGCTTTTAAAACATCGCTGCTGCATGGAACCGTCGCCATGACGGCAGCGGATGTATAAAAACTAATTAAGGGAGCAAAAAGACAGCGCGCTTATACAAAAAAAGACAGCACCGAGAACTCGGGCTGTCTTTTTTATTGCTTGCAATAAAACGCTTTGACGCTATTTACACTTATTTAAAAATGAGCATTGATGCGCTTAATATAACAATGTTTAAAAGCGCAATAATTATCATTGGTTTTGTTACAAACTTAACCCATGTCGTATAATCTACCTTGGACATTTGCAATCCGCCCATTACTACTCCCGAGGTCGGGGTAACAAGGTTTACAAGACCGCAACCGGCAGAGAAAATCATAATCATAATTTCAGGGCTTAAACCGATTGCTGCTGCAAGGCCTCCCATTACCGGAATAGATACGGATGCCAGACCGGAAGTCGAAGGGATTAAGAACGATAAGAGCAAATAAAGAATATATGATCCGATTACAAAAATAATCGGATTTGTTCCCCTGAGCGCACTTGCCGCTCTATCAAGGATAAGTGCATCAATATGAGTTGACTGCATGAGAACAAACACTGCTCATGAAACTACAATAATAAGAACAACAGAAAGAATATCAGCGGCTCCTGCCATAAAGTTTTTTATAAGCTCTTTTTCATCCATTCCTGCAACGATTCCTATAATAATTTCCATCACAAAGAACCACATAGCAATTTCTCCAAAGTACCAGTTACCGTAATCAGCACCGGTCAGGAACGATGACCATCCGTCAAATACATGCACCCCAAGATCGTTCCACGGAATTAAAGAGCCTATCATTACTATGAAAGTGATAGCAAAAATGATTAAAATTGTCTTATGCTTTCCGGTAAAATCAATCGTTTTGCTTTCGTCAAACTTAAACTCTTTTTCCATATTTTCTACTTCCTGTAATGAAAGCAGTGTGGAACCTTTATCGCGTTGAACTTTTTTGGCATATTTTACGACAACGATCATACAAACGATTACGGTTGAAATCCATAGGATAACGCCAACAGGCAATATTATCGATTGATTACTCGTTATATTATAGACTTGAGCGCATCGTTTGCAGCACCAATTGCGAACGGGTTTACCGTTGAGCCTAAAACACCCGCTCCTGCGCCTAAACAGATTGTACCGACTGCAACAAGCGAATCAAATCCGGCAGCAACCATGGCGGCTGTTACAACGCCGTAAAAGGCAACGGTCTCTTCCGCCATTCCGTAGGTTGTTCCTCCAAGGGAGAACAGTGCCATCAGCGTTACAATTAAAAAGACTTCTTTTCCCTTTGAGTTTTTAACTAATCTTTGAATTCCCGCTTCCAAGGCACCGCTTGCCTGTACTATTCCCAGAAATCCGCCAAGAACCAATACAAATATCGAAATATCTATTGCATCAACAAAGCCATTGTATGGTGACATGAACAAGTTCGCAAATGATGAACGGGCAACCTCGCTCACCGGTTTTTCGGCCCCTTTCGGCACTACCGGCGTAAACGTTTGACCATTCAGAATCCAAGAGATAATAAATATCACAAAAGTATGATAAATAAAATACTAAATGCGCTTAAGGATCTCCTTTTTGATTTCTTTCCCATAATTTTACTCCCATAAAAAGTTTGAAGGAATTATGCAATCCCTAAAAATCATGTGTTTTATAAAACAAAATATCTCAAAACACAGTTAATAAACGATCTTTTGCTACAAAAGCAAAACTCACTAACAATAAACAAGCAGGCTTTTTAGCCTGCTTGTTTGTCACTGTTTCCTTATTATTTGGTAATAACGGTACCGGTATTTCCTTTGATTGCTTCCGCCGCTTTTTCAAGCGATGTAATAATCGCAACCGCATTTCCGCCGCTTTGTGCAACAAATCTTTGACATGCCTCAACTTTTGGAAGCATTGAACCTTTTGCAAAATGCCCTTCCTTAATATACTTGTCTATTTCAGCAAGATTTAATTTTGAAAGGTTTTCCTGATTAGGTTTATTAAAGTTTATTGCCACTTTTTCAACAGCAGTCAAAATGATCAGCATATCCGCCTTAATATCAAGAGCAAGTTTTGCACTTGAAGCGTCTTTATCAATAACGGCGGGAACACCTTCAAGACCTTTATCGGTTTTAATAACCGGTATTCCTCCGCCGCCAACGGTAATTACAACGTTCCCTGTTTTAACCACAGACTCAACCGTGTTAAGCTCCACGATTTCAACAGGCAAGGGAGATGCAACCACTCTTCTATAGCCTCTACCGGAATCTTCAACAAAGGTATAGCCTTTTTCCTTTGCAATTTTCTTTGATTCTTCTTCCGAATAGAATGAGCCGATCGGTTTTGTAGGATTTGAAAAAGCTTTATCGTTTTTATCAACTACTACCTGAGTCACAAGCGTTACACAGGTTTTATCAAGCTTTTGTTTTTTCAGCTCATTTCCTATTGCTTGCTGCAGGTGATATCCGATATAGCCTTGACTCATCGCACCGCATTCGGGAAACGGCATTGCCGGAATCTTTTCGTTCTCATTTGCGGCTATTTCCATCGCAAGGTTAATCATTCCGACTTGCGGACCGTTTCCGTGCCCAATAATAATTTCATAGCCTTCTTTGACAAGATCGACTATTGCCTTAGCCGTATTTTTTACAAGCTCTAATTGCTCTTCGGGAGAATTACCGAGAGCATTGCCTCCGAGAGCAATTACAATTCTTTTACCCATAGAGACACCTTACTTGAGCGTTGCATACATAACCGCTTTAATAGTATGCATCCGGTTTTCGGCTTCATCAAATACCTTCGATTGAGGGGATTCAAAAATTTCATCGGCAACTTCCATTTCGGTTACGTGAAATTTCTTTGCTATGTCAGCTCCGATAGTTGTATTGGTGTCGTGGAATGAAGGCAAACAGTGCAAGAAAATTGCATCCTCATGTGCCATTGCCATTACCTTTTTATCAACTCGATACGGCTCCAGAAGTTTAATTCTTTCCGTCCATACCTCATCCGGCTCGCCCATTGATACCCAAATATCGGTATAAAGGACATGGGCACCTTCGGCTCCCTTTTTGAGGTCATCAGTGAGGGTGATCGTGCATTTATTTTCTTTTGCGATTTCCTTGCACGTCTGAACAAGCTCGTCTTTCGGCATCAACTTTTTCGGACCGCAGGCGGTAAAGTTAATTCCCAGCTTAGAACATACAACCATCAATGAATTGGCAACATTGTTTCTTGCATCACCAAAGAAAGTAAGGTTTAAACCTTTTAAATATCCGAAGTTTTCTTCAACCGTCATAATGTCCGCTAACATTTGCGTCGGGTGAAAATCATCGGTAAGTCCGTTCCAAACCGGCACTCCGGCTTTTGCGGCGATTTCTTCCACAATTTCTTGTGAAAAACCTCGGTACTCAATACCGTCGTAGAATCTGCCAAGTACCCTTGCAGTATCTTCAATAGACTCTTTTTTGCCCATTTGCGATGTTCCCGGCTCAAGATATGTTACATTCATCCCAAGATCATACGCACCGACTTCAAATGAACACCGAGTCCTTGTAGACGTTTTTTCAAATAATAGAGCGATGTTTTTTCCCTCTAAATATCTGTGCGGGGTTCTTGTTCGTTTAAGATTTTTAAAATCTTTTGCCAAATCCAAGAGATATTTAATCTCATCTGTTGTAAAATCGAGTAGTTTTAAAAAACTTCTACCTTGTAAATTTATAGGCATTTTTCCTTCCTTAACCTGGTGTTTAATTTTCTCTATATAACGGCATGCTCATGCATCTCGGACCGCCTCTGCCTCTTGAAAGCTCAGCACTTGGCATTTCAATAACATTAAGCCCTTTTTCGCGTAGAACCGCATTAGTTACCGTATTTCTTTCGTATACAACAATAGTACCCGGCTTAATACATAGTGTATTTGAACCGTCATTCCATTGTTCCCTA
This sequence comes from Treponema phagedenis, assembly GCF_008153345.1. NCBI lineage: Bacteria > Pseudomonadati > Spirochaetota > Spirochaetia > Treponematales > Treponemataceae > Treponema > Treponema phagedenis. The sequence goes on from NZ_CP042818.1 coordinate 614,872, forward strand.
TCGGCAGCGATTTGATCTCCGCCGCCGCAAAGAATTAATTCGACATCATGACCTACATACTTTTTTAATATATGCTCCAGTGTATCTTCAATGAGTTTGACTTTTACCTCTTCCTCATTATTTGTCTTTGTAATTTCAAACACTTGTAAAGTTCCAAGTATTCCGGGGTGAACGGTAAATTTGTCTGTATCAATTTGAGTGAATACTGTATCTAAGTGCATGAAAGCTCTTGTAGACGGGATATCAAATGCAAGGATTTTTTCAACCTTACATTTTGAATGATAGAAAATATTTTTTGCTAATTGGTCAATTGCGTCAGGTTCAGTTCTTTGAGAAATACCTATCGCTAAAACCTTTTCATTGATATTAAGAATATCTCCGCCTTCGATATGAAATGCATTATTTCTATCGTAAAGAAATTCAACTTGCCCTTTATAGTCTTTATGATGTTTAAAAATGTAGTCGGCATAAATTGTTTCTCGATTGCGTGTAACCGAATACATTCTATTAAGCACTACGCCGTCTCCTACCGAGGCAAAGGGGTCTCGTGTAAAATATAGATTTGGCATAGGATCAAGTACAAGCGTTGAAGGATCGCTTACAAGGTCATCTAAAGAGTTGCTCTTATCAAGTGTAAGCTCGTTTAGGTTAATTCCTTCCATTGTTTTAAGAATAAATTGTTTTGTATCCGTAATTTTATTAAAGAAATCTAATAAAATCTTTTGATACTTTTTAGTATTCATTCCTCCTTCAACAATAAATTGTTTTGTAAACTGTTCCCGTAAACCCTTATTTTGATCAAGAGTTTCGGTAATTAAGTCCTCAAGGTATACAACTTCTACACCGTTGTCCTTGAGAATCTTTGCGAACACATCGTGTTCTTGTTGGGCTGTCTCGAGGAAAGGAATATCATCAAATAGTAATTCTCCCAACCTTGACGGAGTCAGATTCAGTAACTCTTTGCCCGGTCTGTGAAGTAAAACCCTTTTTAAAGGCATTATTTCACTTGTAACGTTAATAACTGCTATTTTAAACCTCCTACATGGTAGTTTAGGTGTAAAACCTATTAGGTAGAGTATATAACAGAATTTCAATATGTCAAGAAAAACTTATGAATTTATTGCATTAGTAAAATTTAGGATGAAAGGAGTCTGCATAAACTTTTTATTTTACACAATTTAGACTTTATTCTTTTGCCCTTTACTTACAGAGTTTATGTTTTGAAATTATGATTACTTTTCAAGCTTTATTATCCCACACTTGTCTAGTGTAGCGTTTTTTAATATTTGATTTTTTTTGTTAATACATCTTATACAAATCAAGACAATTTTATAAAAAAGAGTTCGACACGGCGCAACGGTGAGCAATTTACCATAGGAATGCTTAAATCCGCAGTCCCTCATTGTTGATACTCCGATTTGTATAACAGGAAGTTAATTACAAAACGTTACACTAGTATAACGTTTTGTAATTAAGTTCATATTTGAGAGCGTCGGTTATAACTGCTTCAGAAACATCGAGATCATCAAGATTGTATTTCCAATGGAATACGACTGGCTCTTCATTAATCTCGTCAAAGTATTTATACAGTCGATTAACTAACTCTGTTTTTGATTTTACTCTCATGCCCCGCAACAGTTGTCTTGTTAGTTTGCTGAAAAATCCTTCAATCATATTTAACCAAGAACCATGCTTTGGCGTAAACACAAACTCAAATCTTCCCGGTACCGTTGAAAGATATCGAATGGTTTCTTTGGAGGTATGTACTTTTAAGTTATCCAAAATGATTCTAATTTTATCTTCTTGCGGGTATCGTTCATCAAGTATTTTAAGAAATTGCACATAATCTTTACTGGTGTGACTGTCGCTTACAAGAGGAATGGCATCCCCCGTCTGTAAATCAATGCCTGCTAAAAGTGAGAGCGTGCCAAGCCGTTTGTATTCATAATCACGGCGAATGCATTGATGGGTTTCATCAGCAGGTAAATCATCGCTTGTCGTCGCGATAGCTTGTATGCCGGGCTTCTCATCATACGAAACAACATGGATATTCTTCCCTTCTTCTGTCTGTAATGGCTTATTTTCCTCAAAATAAAGTTCAAGTTGCTTATAAACGAGCAAAACATTGTGCATTTTTCTATCAAAGTCAGGGTCTCTGTTTTCACAGTAATATTCTATTTTGTAAGGTTTAATGTCTGCTTCAGTTAGTATTTTAAATACCGTTGTTTTATGGATAGTAGCGAGCCGTAGGTATCCTGCACTTTCAGCGGTGGTGTTAATATGCTTTGTTAACAGTGCGTAAGTCCATGTTTCTGCAGCATACCCAAAAGTAGTCGGTTTTTGACAAGCGAGATTTATAATCCACGATTTCTCTTCATCGGTAATTTCCGGATTGTTTCCGCGTCCGGGTGCATCGGTGAGAGCATGCTCTACGCCGCCCTGCTTATATTTCTTAAGGCAGAGCGCAACGCTTCTATACGTATAGCCTACCTTGTCGGCTGTTTCCTTAATGGACAGCCCCTTGCTTTTAAGCAAAAGTATTCGTGCACGCGTGAGCGTTTGTGCTTGGATTGTTCGTAAACGAACAAGTGATTCAAGGTACGTGAGCTCTTCAGGATTTAGTTCAAGTTTACTCGGCGGTTTTGGCATGCAATACTCCTTAGTGATAAAAAGCTGTTGAGATAGTATCACAAACCAAAGAAAAATACAATATACTTTTCAGGAAAACGTTATACTAGTGTAGCGTTTTTTAATATTTGATTTTTTTTGTTAATACATCTTATACAAATCAAGACAGTTTTATAAAAAGAGAGTCCGACCCGACGGTTTGGTTTTGCCGTCCGTGGCAAAACCAAACCACGAGTTTTAAAAGCACTTAGAAAAAGTTTATGCTTTTAAAACATCGTTTCTGCTTGGAACCACCGCCGTCCGTGCCCGTTCTGATTTTGACACCGGTGAGCAATTTACCATAGGAATGCTGAATCTGCAAGCTCCAGTTAATGATCCGATTACTAACAGCAACTTAATTACAAAATACTATACCAGTATTGTTGATACTCCGATTAGTAGAATAACAATTAGTTACAGGACGCGCATTGCTCGTTCAGGACTTTCATCGACATTATAAAAGAACCCGTCATACAAAAAACGGCTCTTGTTCAAGAGCCGATTTTTTTACGTACGACGATTTAACCGGTAATTCCGGCACCTTCCCGCAATTACATTCGATAGTATGTAATTGCGGGAAAGTTTATTAATCCGGCATTGTCTGCTGCGGCAGAACAATAACCGTTTTTTACATTACCTCAAGGAAGGGAACCAACACAAGGCGCACCGCATTTTCAAGCACAATTTTTACGGCGCGGGCAAGTTCCAATCTGGTTACCGCCAAGTCCGCATTCCCCGCCGACAATATCGGGCAATCGTGATAAAAGCGGCTGAAGTTTTTGGATAACTCATACAGATATGCCGTTACAATGCTTGAATCGTATTGATCCGCCGCACGGGAAACCTGCTGCGGGAAGTCCTCTATGGTTTTAAGCAGTGTCCACTCCGACTCATGCGTAAGAAGCGCCGGCTTTACCGACCCGCCTGAAATACTTTGCTTCCCTTCTTCGGTTTCGGCCTTTTTTAAGATTGAGGTAATTCGCGCTCCCATATACTGTAAGTAAGGCCCTGTGTTCCCGTTAAACGAAAGGGATTCTTGCGGATTAAAAAGCATGTCCTTTTTCGGACTCACTTGCAAGAGGAAATAATGTAACGCAGCAAGTGCTATCTTTTCCGCAACCTCTTTTGGATCGCCGACTGCCTCGCTTCTGCCTTTTTGTTCTATTTCCGCTAATGCCACATCGCGTAAGCTGTTGATAAGATCATCCGCATCAACAATCGTGCCTTCACGGCTTTTCATCTTTCCTTCCGGAAGGTTTACCATGCCGTATGAAAGGTGGTACAGATTCTTTGCCCAGTCATAACCAAGAAGACCGAGTACATAAAAAAGCACCTTGAAATGATATTCCTGCTCATTCCCTACTACATAAATCAGCCGGTCAAACGGCCAGTCATTATGCCGGAAAATTGCCGTTCCGAAGTCCTGGGTAATATACAAGGCTGTTCCATCGCCGCGCAGCAAGACTTTTTTATCAAGCTTAATCGGACTTAAATCAACCCAAATAGAGCCGTCCTCTTCTTTATAAAAGAGCCCTTTTGCCAAGCCTTCAAGTACTTCTTCCCGCCCCTTCAGGTAGGTTTCACTTTCAAAATAGAGTTTATCAAAAGAAACACCGGTGCGCTCGTAGGTTTGTTTAATTCCCTGAATTGCCCAATCGTTCATTTTCCTCCACAGCTCAAGCACCTCAGGCTTATCTCCCGCTTCCCAGCTGCGCAACAGTTCCTGCGCTTCCTGCTCCGCCTTTTCGGGGTTCTCTTTACTGTAGGTATTAAACTGCACATACATTTCTCCGACAAAGCGATCGGGCTTTATGCCGAGACTTTCAGGCGTTTTACCGTCTGCGAATTTCATATAGGCAAGCATTGATTTACAGATATGCACACCGCGGTCGTTAATAATATTTACCTTATATACGTCAGCACCGCAAAATTCAAAAATACGGGAAATACTTTCCCCGATTGCATCATTCCGTAAATGTCCCAAATGAAGCGGCTTATTGGTATTCGGGCTTGAAAACTCGACCATTATCTTTTTGCCTTTTAAGCTTTCCGTTTTACCGTAGTTTTTTCCCTGCTCAATAACCGCGCGCAAGGTCTTTTCGGCTATCTTATCTTTCGGCAAAAAAACATTGATGTACGGGCCGATAATTTTAACTGTTCCCATATCCTTCAGCGCAGGGTTCTTTTGCAGCAGTGCATGAACATCCGCGGCAATCTTTGCGGGAGCCGCACGGAGAAGTTTTGCAAAGGGAAAAAGAGGGAAGCCGACATCTCCCATCTCGGGATTGGGAGGGACTTCCATTGTAATTTGGTCAGACTGAAGGGGCGCCGAGCCTTCAGGTAAAAGCGAAGACACAGCCCCCGCTACAATTGAGCGCCAGTGTTCTCTTATATCACTCATAACATTCCTCATCTTCGGGCTTATATTTTCTGCAGTATAAAGAAAAAACAAGTTTCTGTCAAAGAGGGGCAAGACATCCTAATGCACCATTTAAGAAAAAAGAGTCCATGTTTGGTTTTGACATCCGTGTCAAAACCAAACCTATGAGTTTGAAAACTCCGAGTATGCTGTGGTAGTTTTCAAACTCAATTCTGCGTGGAACTACGGGCGTCCGTGCCCGTGCTGAGTTTTGACGTCCGTGGCAAAAACCAAGCCCACGAATTTTAAAGCTTTGTAAACCACTCTGCTTTAAAACATCGTTTCTGTTTGGAACCACCGCCATCCGAGGCGGTTCGGAGTTTTTGACGTCCTTGTCAAAACCAAACCATCTGCGTGGAACCGCGGGCGGCGGAATACAGTGGTTAGGCGACGCATAGACAAAAAAATATTTGACGCTATGGTAAGTTTGCCCACCGTTGCGCCGTGTCGAGCTCTCGATTTGTATAAAATGTATTAAAATCCGGTTGAGTTATCAAAAACGTTGTACTAATTGTGGATACTTTTAAACTCGACTGACGAAGTGAAGAAAAACAGTAAAGCTTTGTTTCCGTTCCGTGCGCTGGAATTGATGCAGGTTCTCCTTTTCATTTTATAGATCGCTTTTTATACTGTTTTACACTCGGGTAATGATATAAAAGTTTTCAAGCACATTCCTCAGGACAAGAACACGAAAACCTTATTTTTGTCATTTACGCAGGAATTTGACTCAATTTCGAATAGGTTGCACCTGATTTCAACATATGAGCCTTTAAAATTTATCTCAATGTATAAAAATCTACGTGAGATATTTACCAAATTTAGATTTTATGTGCTTTATTGCAATTTACGAAGCATTAGTATCGGAATAAATATATCCGCACTTTAGAATATTCTTCGTGCTCCTGCCCTCTTGACTGTATCTATTTTTTATCGTTACATTAAAGGTGTATCTTTTATATAAAAGAATATGTTAAAAAACACTTGGAGATGATTTGAATACTGCGTATACAATTGTTTTAGGGAATCAAGAGCTTATGGCTTCTTTATGCGGGGTAAATGATGCGAATGTATCATTATTTGAAGAGTATCTTGGTGCTCCGGTTGTAGTAAGAGGAAATGAGCTGTCCGTACTGAGTAATGATGAAGCTGTTTGCAGAAAGTTTCAGACATTGGTTGACACGGTATTACATTATCCGCGCTTAAATGAGGATAATTCATTTGAAGCGGTACAGTCAGCGGTTGCCGTTATTGAAGATTCAGAAGTGTTTAATGGAGCGCCGGCTTGTATTTATATTCCGCGCGGTATCAGGTCGGTGTATCCGAAAACAAAAAAGCAGGTTGCGTTTATCGGCTCCATCCAAAAAAATTCAATTACTTTCGGGCTTGGGCCTGCGGGAACGGGAAAAACATATATTGCGGTGGCAGTCGCCTTGCAAATGCTTCTTTCGGGGCGGTTTAAAAAGTTGATTTTAACTCGTCCCGTAGTGGAGGCGGGAGAAAATCTCGGATTTTTACCGGGAGATCTTGTGCAAAAAATCAATCCGTATCTCAGACCCTTGTTTGACATTATGGAAACGTTGCTCCCTGCCGATCTTTTGCGCAGTATGGAAGAAAGTAATACTGTTGAAGTTGCGCCGTTAGCTTATATGAGAGGCAGAACCTTGCATTCTGCGGTTGTTATCCTTGATGAGGCGCAAAATACTACGAAAGAGCAAATGAAAATGTTTTTAACCAGAATGGGAGAAGGATCAAAACTTATTATAACCGGAGATCCTTCACAAACGGATATTCCGCTCAAGATTACTTCAGGCTTATCGCATGCCGCAAGTTTGCTTGAGAATATTCCGGATATCGGAATTATACGATTTTCATCATCAGAGGTGCTGCGGCATACACTGGTGCAAAAAATTATTGATGCATATGATAAAGACAAAAACTAATCCTATAAAAATATTTCTTACTCAAGTGCGGGAATATCTTCTGCATAATAAAGTGCTGTTAATTAATATTATTGTTTCTCTTCTTTTACTGCTGCTTGCAACTTATATCAGCATCAGGGAAAGCGGCGGCTTTAATAAATTCAAACTTTATGATTTTGAGCCGGGACGCGTTGCGGATAGAGATGTGGTGGTCAATAAAACTCTTTCATTTATTGATGAGGACGCAACCGCCTTACGTAAAACTGCACGAATGCAATCGGTTAATGCGGTGTTCATCCGCAGTGCGGAAGTTGCCGCGGCGAATATCAGTCTTTACACTGAGTTAACGCACTTTTTAAGCGAATTATACGAAAAAGGTCTTTCCGAAGAATCTTTTTTACTTGCGGTGCAAGAGCGGTATCCTGCGAAGATATCAAACGCTGCAGTGGAAACCTTATTCCATATAGAAGATGTGGACAAATTCCTTTTGCTTTCTTTAAGCTTATTTAAGCAAATTTACAGTAGAGGAGTAGTGGAATTTCCCGATAAGGGTTTGGAAAATTTTAATAAAACCGAGATTACCGTTCTTTCCAAAACGAATACCACGCAAGATTATGCAGTCGTTGCAAAAACAGAGTTGTTAAATAAAACCGATATCCCCGGCTTTATTACCTCAATCGTAAAGAATATAAAGCTTGAAAAATATGCGGAATTGTTTACCGCCTTTGTTGTTCCTTTTATAACACCGAATATTTTGTATGATATGAACGAAAGTGAAAAAGCAATGGACAATGCACTCAAAAAAGTTGAGCCGGTGATGGTAACCATTGAAAAAGGTGAAAAAATTGTACGAAGCGGATTTATCATAACATCTGAAAATTACCAACGGCTTATGGCGTATGCGAAATCCGGAAATTATATTGACCGGCGAGTTTTTACGGCGATGACTCTGTTTCTATGTTTGCTGTACGTACTTGCCATATTCTTATTCGGTAAACGAATAAGCCCTTCGCCGCTTAGCCTAAGCTTTTCTTTGCTTATCCTGTATTCAACGGCGCTTGTCTATGTGCTGGTGTTATTTGTTTCAAAGCTGCCGCTTTTCAGTTTACCGCTTAATCTTATTCCGATTTTGCCTACGGCTTTAATTACCGCCTTAATTGCGACTCTGATTTCCGAGCGAATAGCAGTTATTTCATCCATTATAACCGCGCTCGCTATATTAATTGCCATGGAGTTTAAAATTGAGCCGATGCTTTTTTCTCTTTTTTCAGGCTTTGCAACCATTTCATTGCTGCACATTACCGGACAGAGACTGGATTTAATAAAAACCGCTTGCAGTCTTATGATCGTTCAACCGATTTTTACACTTATACTAATGATAGCCTTTCCGCAATCGTTTAATGATTTGCTATTTATCGCGGGAGGAGCCACAATAAACGGTTTTTTAAGCGGAATCCTTGTACTGGGGTTTTTACCGATTTTAGAAACCCTGCTCAATACAACGACAAGCTTCCGATTAATGGAACTCTCGGATTTAAATTCTCCGATTATGAAAAAAATGCTGGTTACTGTTTCAGGCACGTATAACCATACAATGATGGTCGCTACGTTGGCTGAAAGCGCTTGCAGAGAAATCGGAGCAAACCCTTTACTGGCACGCGTTGGCGCCTATTATCATGATATCGGAAAAATGGAAAACGGTGAGTATTTTGTAGAAAACCAAACAGGCGACAGTAAACATCTTGATTTAAACCCTCGCCTTTCCGCCACTGTCATCAGAAGCCATTTAAAAATCGGCATTGAAAAAGCGCGCCAAATGCATTTGCCGCAAGCGGTTATTGATATTATCGGTGAGCATCATGGGAACAGCATTATTTCCTATTTTTATGAAAAAGAAAAAGCTATCAATCCCGCTGCGGATCCGGAAGACTTTACTTACCCCGGCGTTCCTCCGCGAACAAAAGAATCCGCGGTTGTAATGCTTGCCGACGTAGTAGAAGCCGCATGCAGAACCCTGGAAAAACCCTCAATTCCGAGACTTGAAAAATTCATTGACATGCTGGTAGAGAAAAAAATACAAATGCATCAGCTTGACAACTCTGATTTAACCTTTAAAGATATTAAGACAATTAAGGCAAGCTTTGTTTCGATTCTTGCAGGCTATTATCATTCGCGCATAGAATATCCGAATCAAAAAGATCCTGATGAAAAAGAAACCAAGCCCGCAAAAAAAGAGATTGTAAAGGGATCTGCCAATGCCTAACGAAAATAGGGTTTTTATTTCTACTGAAAATCTGATCGATGATCCGCTCTGGTTGCCTAAAGTTGAATCTTTTTTACTGAAGGTTTTGGAGCGGATGGAAATACAAAACTGGGATCTTTCCGTTGTATTTTGCAATGATGAATTTATCCATACATTAAATAAAACTTACCGCCACATAGATTCTCCTACCGATGTGCTTTCTTTTGAAAACGGCGAAAAATATTTTAACGAAGACGGCGAAGCGCGTATCCTTGCGGGAGACATTATCATCAGTTTAGACAGCGTAAAAGCAAATGCATATGCGTTTTATGTATCAATAGATGAAGAGTTGAGGCGTTTGCTTATTCACGGTGTGCTGCATTTATTCGGCATGGATCATACGGACAACTCACCTGAACAGGAAATGCTTCAGTTACAGGAAAAAATTTTAGCAGAAACTGCAGAGGAATTATATCGAGAATAAATATGAAAATATTTGAAAAATTGAGAAAAAAAAGAGAGGTTTCTCACATGCTTCAAGATGATCTTAATGAAGAGAAAAAAGACATGATCCAAGGTATTGTAGACCTTTCAGACACTTCGGTAAAAGAGGTTATGATTCCCCGTATTGATGTTGATTTTCTTGCTTTGGATATTGAATCCCATGAACTTATCGAAAAGATTGCGGAAAGCGGGCATTCCCGATTTCCCGTATATGACGAATCAATTGATAATGTTGTCGGGGTACTATATGTAAAAGACCTCATTAAGCTTTTCGGTAAACCGGAAGAAATAGCGTTGAGTAAAATTATCAGAAAACCTTTTTTTGTTCCCGAATCAAAACGTATTGACGGCTTACTGCGAGAGTTTAAACGTCGGCATGTGCATATTGCCGTTGCGGTTGACGAATACGGAGGCGTTTCCGGTATTGTTTGTATGGAAGATATTATCGAAGAAATTGTCGGAGATATCCAAGACGAGTTTGACAATGAACGTGAGGATATTTCTCCCTTAGGAGATGATGTCTGGCTCTGTGATGCCCGTATAAATATGGACGATTTATCGGAATTTCTTGAAACGGAATTCCCGTCGGAAGAGTTCGACACGCTCGGCGGTTTTGTCTTTGATCTTTTCGGTAAAATTCCGGTAAAATATGAAAAAGTATCTTGGCATGATTTTGATTTTATTATCCAAGATATGGAAGGTCATAAAATAAATACAGTAAAGATTGTTAAAAAACCGCCGATATCCAAAGAGGCGGAAGCTGAAGAATAAAAAAAAGGCGTTTCTGAAAACACGGTGAGCTTTTAGAACGCGCTACAAACTTTTATCTGAAAGTTTTACCGGCAGCGACTTATAAAAAGCATCGCAAAAAAGTTTAGAGGAAACATCAAAATATTGCCGGCATACGGTTTCCAAAAGCTTTTAGTTTAAAACTATTAATTTTCCTTGCCGAGTATAAACATGTGGTGCTGCGGCAAGAAGCAAACGGGGCGGGATAATATGAAAATAAAGACAACAATAAGTATCTTTTTGCTTATGATTTCTGCAATAGCTTTTGCGCAGACAAGCACGGATTTGTTTGAAAAAGGTAGAAAAGCCCAAGCAAAAGAAGATTGGTATACGGCGATTGAGTTTTATCAGGAAGCATTGAAAAAAAACGCTTCATACAATCTGGTATATCAGGGTATGGCAGAATGTTTTTATGCGCTTGGCGAATACGAAGAAACGCTAAAAAACATAAAAAAAGCGCAAAAATTTATGCCGAATAATGCCGAATTACAAAATATTGAGGGCTTTGCGCTTATCGGGCTTGGCAAGGTCGGGGATGCAAAAAAAGTATTTGCCGAAGTTTTAAAAACTTATCCGAATGATCTTGATTCTCGATTCGGCATGGCGGAAATTGATGTTGTTGCCGGCAGACTTACCGGAGCTTCCATGTTATATAAGGCGGCGCTTGAACGGCAGACCGAAAACAGAAAGGCTCTTTTGTCCCTTGCACTGATTTCTTATGAAACGGGAAACAAACAAGCAGCGGAAACCTATATTCTGCAAGCGCTGCGGTATCACGGCGACTATCCGCAAGTGCATTTTTTTGCCGCTTATCTTACCGCCCTTGACGGAAAATATAGTGAAGCGCAAGTACGGCTTGAAACCGCATTAAAAATACAACCGCATTATAAAGAAGCATCGGAGCTGCTTGCTTCAATTTTATACGCACAAGGGAAATATCAAAAAGTTATTGACATCTGCGATCAACTTATTGCGTATGACAGAAATCAAGCGCACGCATGGTATGTAAAAACGCTGAGCTTACTCAAACTCGGTAAAAACTCGGAAGCTTTGCAAACCGCAAAACTCGGACTCTCGGTAGAACCAGATAATGAGATTATGCGCATCCTCTTAGAAGAAATTGCAATTATTAATCTTGAATTTGAAGATATGTATCGAAAAGAGCTTGCCGATTTCCATGTAGAAAAAGGAAAAGGCTTTGCTCACAGAAACATGAGTTCACAAGCATTATATGAATATCGCCGCGCTTTAAAAGTATATCCGTATGATTTTACCGCGCGAGAATCCTATGCAAAACTGCTTTTACGCTTCGGTTTCCCAGCGCGCCATCTTGAACAACTCAAATTTATACAATCAATTAATAAAAGCAATGCACGAATCAACGACTCGGTAGAGGCATATGAAAAAAAACAGGCATACTCAATTCAAAATCGCTGGAAAATAGATCCGTTGTACTTAGACAAAGCGCATGTCTCTATTGCCATATTTTATCATACCGATCCTACTAATGTATTCCACCCCGAGGCAGAGCGATTTACCGCAATGCAGGTTAAAGACTCTTTTTCATACAACAGACGTTTTAATATTGTCGCAGATACTGAAAAATCCTACTCTTACACCGAAGCGTTTAGAAAAGCGCGACTTGCTGGCAATGATTATTTCGGTATTATTTCAATAAAAGAGAACGACCGGGATATTTGCCTAACGCTTGATTTATATATTGCTTCAACAGGCTCAAAGGCCTCAAGCTTTAAAGTCTATCGATCAGGGAATGACCGTTTTGCCAACTCTTTACGCAGACTTACCCAAATGCTCACGGAAAAACTACCTATTGTCGGCTCCCTCGTGAACAGGTATCAATCGGAATCAGTAATTGATTTAGGCACCGGCGATATTGAAGACTTAAACGAAGCCTCTTTTTTGGTACTCAAAAAAGATTCGGTAACGGTACAAAAAGAAGGCTTGGGACTATTATATCGAGAGCAAGATGTCCTAGGCACTTTTACGGTTACCAAAACTTCTGAAGATTTAAGCGAAGGGCTTTTAAAACGCAAGGGATACTATGATCGCATGAATGCAGGAGATATTGTCATTCGCGAACCGATAAAAGAAAAAGAAGCAAAGGTAGAAACCGACACAGTCTCTCCCGGACAGCAAATGAATTTGCTTTTAGCTCTTTTACGCAGCATTCGCTAAACGGCGAAATGCGTAAAACAACGCAAAGAGCCTGTCTTTTACTCTTGCTCAATTTCCCATTTGCATGAGCGTGTATTGAATCCACTCCTTTGATTGCTTAGGATAGAATTTTTCGGCAGTTAAGAATGCTAACAGCGCAGATTTAAAATCCTCTGTAAAAAAATACGCTTGCCCAAGATAAAAATAACTTCTGGCAGTAATACGCTTCGTGCGCTGTAAGGATAAAAACTGTTGCAACTGTGTTATTGCCTTATCCCAGTGTGCTTGCTGTAATTCTTCAAAAACAATAGTACGCAGGGTTTGCGCATCTCCCGTCGAGGGTGCAGAAACTTCATTTTGAAGTATTTCCACTTTTCGGTATCTACTTAAGTCGGAAAGGTCGGTATACGTATATTTTTTAGCGGTAAGCGATCGCAGAATAGCTTCGGTTTTTGAAGAAAAAAAATGCTTTTCTTTTTTTTCCTGCTGCGGCAGCTGCAAATAAGGGAGCGGAATTGGCCGCACAGGCGGAATAGCCGGTTTTTTTATAATATCTTCGGAAAAAATCTCTATTGCTTCTGACGAAGTGTTTTCTCCCGGTATAAATCTAAACTGACTTGACAATAAATCAGACTCTGAAACGAGTGCATAGTAATACGGGATATGGGGAATAGGATAATCAATGTACGGCATCCCGTTATCGACAAAAGACGCAAGTGGAACGGCGGTTGCAAGAGAGCTCAAATCTCTAAAAGGTTTTATAGATCGATACAAAATAAGCCGAGCATTAGGAATATCTGTCTTCCAGCTAATGATTACCGCATCCCCACGCGGCATCAAAGAAAAAGAAACAACTTTTGCCTGCTGTTCGGCTTCATCAGCCGACACCGTCTCCGGATTTTGCCGGCTGCCGGTATCACTACCTTGCGCAAAAAGAGCGACTAAAAAAAACAGCAGTATCAAAGATAAGGCAAGCTTTCTCATAGTAACATACTGACACTTTTTACCTGAAAAAACAAGTAGGAGCTTGTATTCGAAACATAATAAAAAACACGGTATTGTAACATTCTTTAAAATTTTACAACAAAGAGCTCGACACGGCGCAACGGTGAGCAAACTTACCATAGGGATGCTAAATCCGCAAGCCGTTATAGTTATGGCTTCTTTGCACCATCACTTTATGCTAAACTAACCCGCGCAAGATAGGATACGAAGTGTGAGGGTTTAGGTAGGTCGCGCCTCGGCGGGCTGACAGCCTATAAAACCGCCTGGATGGTAACTGATTGGGAAGCTGGTGCTGTCGGATTCCTATCTTGCGTTTTTAATCGGCTTGGAGGTTATACGACTGTTCGATTAAAGGCATTATGTTATCAATATCAGATGTATGCTCAAAAGATAGTTTAACATCACCATTTCCCCAGTGATCAAGACTTGTTACATCTTTGCATAGTTTATAAGGATCAACAATTTGATCAAATTTCATATTTAAAAAAATACACAGGCGAGACATTTGTATAACAATATCAACAAAGTTTGTATCCAACTTATAAGCAATATACTGTAATTATTTAACTATTTTTTGGTATCAGGACAGTAATAAAAAAAATCATCTTTTTAAAAAAAATTTGAACTTTTTTAAAAGCTATTTATAACATATATGAGGATCTTACAATATTTTTTAAGGAGTTTTAGTATGAGACAAGTTGAAGTAAATGCATTGGATTATGTTCAAACAATTGCTATCATGCCGACAAAAGACGGAGAACCTTTTAAAACAAGGCTGAACACATTTCAGCACGATAGTTTTTTAGGAGAACTGCGGAGGCAAGCAAATAATTGTATTATTTTTAATGCGGATTTTGACTCGTTGCAAAATTTTGCTAATGAGTTCGGTTTTGAGCATTTTGTTTTTGGAAAAAAACTTAACGAAGACGATCTTATCTGGAGGTATTACAAAAAAGATAAGGAAAAATTTAAACACATAATGGAATCATACAGTTTTTGGGAAACTATGACAGGCGGCAATCCTACTTATAAAATGAAAAATTTTGCGTTTTCAATTCCTTTTTTTGAAGGCAAAGAAAAAGAGTTGGAAGACGAATTAACTCAAAAGATAAAAAAATTTATTTATCCGCTTGCTAAGGCTGCCTATTTGAAAAGCAAAAAAACTGATTAAATTTTTTAAAAACAAACCGCAGTTTTTTAATGATCAGGTTGTAATGCACGTTATAAACTGCATAATCCGAATAGTAAAAAATAATACACAGCATGACCGGAAGTGCTAGGAGCGCATAGTATAGCAAAAAATATAAAACGGAACAGCTTAAAAAAATTAAACTGTTCCGTGTATTAAACTAAAGAGCGCATAAGCGCTTTTGGCTAAACTATTTAGAAGCCTTATATTTTTTAATTTCTTCGGTAAGAATCGGCAAAACCTTATGCAGGTCGCCGACAATGCCTAAGTCCGCAACCGAGAATATCGGAGCAAATTTATCCTTGTTTATTGCAATGATAAAGTCCGACTCTTCCATACCGGCAAGGTGCTGAATAGCCCCGGATATTCCGCAGGCAAAATAGACATCAGGACGAACTGTTTTTCCGGTTTGTCCAACCTGTCGGTTATGTGGCATATTGCCGACATCAACCTGAGCTCTTGAAGAGGAAACTTCCGCATTGATTTCTTTTGCCAGGTCTTCCAATACTTTGAAGTTTGCTTTCGGACCAACGCCTCGACCGCCGGAGACAAGAATATGCGCATCGGCGATGTCGATTTTATGTCCTTCTTCTTTTACTACTTCAAGGATTTCAACCTTTAATTTTGAATGGTCAATTTCAACAGGGAAGTCAACAATTTCGCCCTTGCGAGATTCATCTTTCGGCAATTTTTTCATAACGCCCGGTCTGACCGTTGACATTTGCGGCCGGTGGTCCGGGCTCACAATGGTAGCCATCAAGTTGCCGCCGAATGCGGGACGAGTCATCCAGAACTGTTTGTCTTCGGAAATTTCAAGCTTGGTGCAGTCAGCGGTAAGCCCTGTCCGCAATCGAGAAGAAACTCGCGGAGCTAAATCTCTTCCTAGGGTAGTTGCCCCAAAAAGAACAATTTCAGGCTTTTCGGCGGTTATTACCGCATGCAAGGCTTGAGTATATGCTTCGGTGTCATAAAGTTTTAACTCTTTTTTATCAACAACGAAAACCTTATCCGCACCGAATGCAACCAGTTCCGATGCAAGTCCTTTTATATTTTCTCCTAAAAGAATTGCGGAAACAGCGGTGCCTAAACTTTCCGATAATTCTTTTGCTTTGCCAAGCAATTCCAAACCGACATTTTGAAGAACCCCGTCTCTTTGCTCTGCAAAAACGAGAATGCCTTTATAATCATTTATGTTCATATTCTTCCTCCCTCACTAAAAGATAAACTTTTCTTTAAGTTTCTCTAAGATAATATTTGCAGCTTCCCGTGCATCAACTTCATGAAGCACACCGGGCTCTTTTACACCTTTTGTAAAAGCGCGCTTTACCTTTGTAGGGGAGCCGGCAAGACCTATGCAGGCAGGGTCTACATCAATATCATCAAATGACCATACTTCCACTTCGCGATCATAGGTTTCGATAATACCTTTTACGCGCATGTATCTCGGCTTATTAGCCTCGGCAAGTACGGTTATAAGAGCGGGAAGAGTTACTTTTAACAGATAGTATCCGTCTTCTACAGCTCGTTTTATTGTCAAGCTTTTGGAAGATTTATCATAAGCAAGTTCTTTTACATACGATACTTGCGGCAAGCCTAAAAGCTCTGCAATTTCGGGTCCTACCTGTGCGGTATCTCCGTCGATTGCCTGTCTTCCGGCGATAACAAGGTCTGCATCAAGTTTTTTTAATGCCGCCGCCAATGTATAAGAGGTCGCAAGCGTATCCGCTCCGCCGAATTTTCTGTCGGTGAGCAAAATAGCGCGGTCTGCGCCCATTGCATAGGCTTCGCGTAAAATTGCTTCAGCCTGAGGCGGTCCCATCGTAATAACGGTTACATGTGCGCCGTAGGCATCTTTTAACTTTAACGCTTCTTCCAATCCGCCCTTATCATCCGGATTCATAATACTGGGAACGCCGTCTCGAATCAGTGTCCCTTTTACCGGATCAAGCTTAATTTCAGTTGTATCGGGAACTTGCTTTATACAAACTACTATATTCATCTTTATTCCTCCAGCTCCTTATTTTAAAAGATTTCCTGCGATAACCATTCTTTGTACTTCGGAAGTTCCTTCGTAGATTTCGGTTATCTTTGCATCTCGCATCATTCTTTCAACCGGATACTCTCTGGTATAGCCGTATCCGCCGAAGAACTGTACTGCCTTTGTGGTAACTTCCATTGCAGTTTCCGCCGCAAAAAGTTTTGCCCGTGCAGCATCCACCGAGTACGGCAGCCCGTTAGACTCTGCCCAAGCGGCTTTATATACCAAAAGACGAGCAGCTTCTACCTTAACTTCAAGATTAGCAAGCTGGAATTGTGTATTCTGGAAAGCGGAAATAGGTCTACCGAACTGTTTTCGCTCCTTGACATACTTCACGGTTTCGTCCAAAGCCCCTTGTGCCAAACCGAGCGCCTGTGAAGCAATTCCGATTCTTCCGCCGTCAAGGGTCATCATCGCAATCTTAAATCCTTTGTTTACATCTCCCAAGAGATTATCTTTCGGAATTCTTGCATTTTCAAAAATCAGCTCGCAGGTAGCGGAGCCCTTAATACCAAGCTTCTTTTCTTTTTTACCGACTGAAAAGCCGGGCGTTGTCGATTCAACAATAAAGGCGGAAATACCTTTTACGCCTTTTGATTTATCGGTCATAGCAAAAATAATGTACACATTTGCATAACCTGCATTGGTGATAAATATTTTAGATCCGTTCAGCACCCATTCATTGGTTGCCTCATCCAAAACTGCGGTGGTTTGCTGTCCGGCAGCATCAGTACCGGCATTCGGTTCGGTAAGCCCGAAAGCGCCAATCCATTCTCCACTGGCAAGCTTCGGAAGATACTTTTCTTTTTGTGCATCCGTGCCGAATTTCAAAATAGGCCATGTTCCCAACGAGGTATGGGCGGACACCACAACGCCGGTTGAACCGCAAGCTTTTGAAAGCTCTTCAACAGCCATCGCATACATTAAATTATCCCCGCCGGCTCCGCCGTACTCTTTTGGGATGGGGATACCCATGATACCGATTTCCGCCATTTTTTTTACTGTTTCACTGGGGAATCGCTCTTCTTCGTCAATTTCTTCGGCGAGCGGTTTCACTTCTTTTTCGACAAACTCACGAATCATTTGCCTAAAAAGTTCATGTGTTTTAGGTACATTAAATTCCATTGTTTTCCTTCCTCTCCTATGGATTAGTTTTCAAAACTTTCTTACATCATTTATCAATTTAGCCGCATGTTTTATAGTATTGCATACTAATAAAACACGCATCTACTAAATTCCTTATTTTTGCTATTTAATCTTATTATAATTCAGATAAAATAATAGAACAAAAATACTTTTTCTCCTTAAAATACTTAAAAAGTTTATTTCCCGCAGGTAAATATTAAGGTAATTATATATCAATTATTATCCCCCGTCAATCGCTGTAATCATTTAAATTAAAAGAAACACGTCTTTTTCGGAAAATAAAATAAATTTACGATAGCGTTTATTATATACTATTATATAAAATAACGAAAGCCTGCGGAGTCAGATAGTACGACAAGAGCATGAAGAATATCCTAAAGTGCGGATATATTTATTCCGATACTAATGTCTCGTAAATTGTAATAAGGCACATAAAATCTAAATTTGGTAAATATCTTACTTAGATTTTTCTATATTGCGATAAATTTTAAAGACAATCATGTCGAAAACCGCTGCAAACTATTCTAAATTGAATTGAATCGGTGCCTAAATTACAAAAATAAGTTTTTCATGCTCTTGTCCTGGTCAGATAGCCGGTGCGTATTATGCCTGGCAATTTAAAAACCGATATAAGTTTTTGATATCTTTAATTGGTTTTTTAATTCAGCTAAATATGTACTGACTGTTGATACCCCGATTTTTATAACAGGAAGTTAATTACAAAACTCGAGGTCAAGATATTTTTGCAACATTTTTCTAAGCAAAAATATCTTGACCTGCGTTAGGCATACGGAGGGCGGCGAAGCGCTTTTTCAAAAGCGCGAAGCCGGATCCTTTTTGCGCGCCTAACATAGCGCAAAAAGAGCCGAAACGATAGTGAAGCCCGTAGTACGCCGGCGGTTTGGAAGTATTCAACTCCGACAAGGAAAAAATAAGTCGGATAAGAGAAAAGCTCCAAACCGCAACGCCCATACATGTATGATTTTTATTCTTTGTACGTACGCTTCCGGTGAAGGTAAAATTTCCTCTTTACAGAGTTTTAATTAGGGAGTATAGTAAGCCTTTATTAGAAGGGGTGCTAACGAATATGGAAAAGCCACGAATTGTAGTTTTAGGCGCCGGATATGCAGGAATGAGAACAGTCAAATGCTTGCAAGACAGACGCCTGAATATGGAGATTATTCTCGTTGATAAAAACGACTATCACTATGAAGCTACATGTATTCATGAAGTAGCAGCGGGCGATAAAACCGCTGAGCAAATATCGTATAAGATTGCCGATGTAATTAATCCGAAAAGCGTAACGTTTATTCAAGATACCGTTGTTTCAATTTCCGCAAACACAAAATCGGTTGTGTTAGAAAATAATGAGCCGCTCACGTATGACTATTTGGTAGTTGCACTCGGTTTTGAATCCGAAACATTTGGGATTGAAGGGGTCAAAGAACACACCTTGGAGTTGGTCAATTTAAAAACCGCGGAAAGAATCCGCCAGCATCTTGAAGAGCGGTTTAACAGATATGTACTTACAAAAGATGATAATGATTTACATATTATCGTATGTGGCGCTGGTTTTACCAGTATCGAATTTGTCGGTGCGTTGCTTGATACAATCCCGGAGTACAGCAGGCAATATGATTTTCCGCAAGAACGCGTACAAATTACCTGTGTGGAAGCATTGCCGAATCTGTTGCCGATGTTTCATAAAAGATTGATTGATTACGCCATCAAGTATTTGCGCTCGAAGAATGTAACGATCCTTTTGGACGCTCCAATCAGCAAGGTTAACGAAAACGAAGTGCAGTATAAGCGAGGAACCAGAAATGATTCATTGCGTGCAAATACCATTGTTTGGACAACAGGTGTGCGCGGTAGTAGTATAATCGGTAATTCCGGATTTCTTGAAAAACGGGGAAGAGTTTCAATAACTGATTTTCTTACACATCCCGAGCATGAAGAAATCTTTTTTTTAGGAGATGTTGCCGCTTTTATCAATATGGCAACAAACAGACCGTTTCCAACAACCGCACAAATTGCTATTGCCATGGGTGAATCGGCTGCTGCCAATATTGCAAATAAAATCAGGGGAAGATCTTTAAAACCTTTTATATTCCGCTCTAAAGGAAGTGTTTGTTCAATAGGTAACACCGTCGCTTTCGGAGAGGTTTTCGGGATAAATATAAAAGGCTACATTGCTTCCGCGATGAAAAAAATGATTGCAAACATTTCTTTGTTTAAAACAGGCGGTTTAAAAATACTGTTCCAAAAAGGAAGATTTGATTTGTGGCGTTAATATAAAAATTTGCAAAAGAGCTTATCTTTTTACTCCTTGCCGTTACCCCGCCTCCGCACGTTGCAGGCGGGGTTTTGCCTATCTTCATACGCTCTTACTATTACTAAGGCAGCCTAAATGGGAAATTTATGTGATAGGTTGCTTCTTGTTTTATAGCGCATAAAAACTGTTTCATTTTAACACAGTAAATTGTATTATTTTTACACATCGTGTTAAATTTTCCGCAATAAATCTCAACAGCCAGATAAATACTATATAAAGCAAACGACTCTTTTTTAAGTCATTGAATATCAAGTACTTAGCTGTTTGAATAAAACCATTTATTTTGGCATGATATTTGCTTTTATTATAGTGAGTGCTGATAAAAATCAGTACTTCAAAGTTCAAAAACTTTGACATAAACAAATACTTTTATATGGAGGGACAAAATGAAAAACTTAACTCTTTTCAATCCGTCATTTACGGATTCTTTATTCGATGCTTTTGATAAGGGGATTGGAAACGTAGGGGTGTTCGCGCCACTTTCAAACAATCCCATGCCGAATGTCGACGTGCGCGAAACAGAAAAAGCCTATGTTATGGAGATCGATCTTCCCGGTTATACCGAAAAAGATGTTGACCTCAATTTGAAGGACAGAACGTTAACCATCTCCTCGGCTAAAAATGACGAGAAAGAGGAAAAAAAGCAAGAGGGCGGCTCGGAGTATATTATCCGTGAAAGAAGCTCGCATCATTTCAGCAGACGCTTTACTTTACCGGAAGATATCGACACCGAAAATGTTGAGGCATCGTTTAAAAACGGTGTTTTGACCATCGATATTCCTCGAAAAAAGGAAGCGCAGCCGCGGCAAATAACAATAAAACCGCATAACGCATAAAAATCGCGTAAAGCAAAGGCTGTTTTATAAATTACGGAATCGCAAAAAAAAGCTTAACCTTTTTGAAAAGGTTAAGCTTTTTGTATTACAGGACAAGAAATTATTTCCAAAGATATTCAGGATAATAATTCTCATTGATTTTTTTTGTGATTTCTCCTCTGACAATATCTCTATCTTCGGGATATGTCATGCCGAACCAACGCTCAGTGGTGGTATAGCATTTAATACTTCCCACTCCCGCATGAACCATTTCGCCAACCGCATTCGGTAAAAGGCACTCAGCTTTTTCACTTGCAGCTTGTTTGTAGATAAAATCTTTAAAATAACCATCCAAGTATTCAAAAATTTTCGGAGTAAATCCAAAAAAATTCATAGACACTGTTTCTTTACCGGTGAGGACGGTTATCCCTCCGTCAATTTCCGAAATAATCTCCTCTTTTGCCCCTTCGGTTCTGTATGAAATTTTAGTATTTTCCCGCATGGAGACAAGATGCCCGTTCACCACATTGCATACGCCTCGAGAAACGGAGCCCGAGCGGCTCATAGTATTTTCAAGCACATATCCGACCATTGCATGTTGGGATGAATCATTTTCAAGCGTGGATAGATGTGTTGCGATTGTTTGATACGCTGCACGTCCGTAATAGTCATCCGCATTAATAACCGCAAAAGGCTCGCTAATAGCATCTTTTCCGCAAAGCAATGCGTGTACTGTTCCCCACGGTTTTTTTCTGTTTGCCGCCTCTGAAAACTGCTGCGGTGTCAAAAGAGAGTCCAATGATTGAAAAACATATTGTGCATTGCAATTTCGGGCAATTCGGTTAAAAAAACGCTCTCGAAAATCCTTTTCTATATCTTTTCGAATAACGAAAACAACCTTTCCGAAACCGCTTTTCATTGCATCGAAAACAGCATAATCTAAAAGCGTTTCATCATGAATCCCGACCGCTTCTATTTGCTTTACTCCGCCGTAACGACTTCCCATCCCAGCAGCCATAACTAAAAGTGTAGGTTTCATACATTCTCCTTGTTCTCATAAAATTAATACATACCATGAAAAAGTTTATATCTCAAGCCGGTAAAGATTTATTAGTTATTATCGGCAATAATAGCATATTTTATTATTTTTGTCATTATAAAACTTCAAGCTCGCAGGACAAGAGCATGAAGAATAAGTTGGCGTAAATTTGCGAGTCCTGCGGTTTGTTTTTGAAAACATTGTCGGCAAGAAAAGCTTAGTGTAGCCTCGCTCTATAATTACGTTGTTGTTGTACTAATCAGGCAGTAACAATGTCGCTATGCGGATTTAAGCATTCCTATGGTAAGTTTGCTCACCCTTGCTCAATTCAAAACGATGTTTTAAAGCATCAACACAAAATTGTAAAATTGAAGCTTTAAAACTCGTTGGCGAAGTTACAGTAAATTTTCAAAACTTCGGCCTATGGTAAACTACTCGCCGTTGCGCCGTGTCAAGCTCCTTTTTATATAAAATCTATCAAAAGCGAGTCGAGGTATCAAAAAACTGTATACTCAATGTGAAGCAAAAATTTCGGCGGTAAAGCCCTTATTTTTTTGCCGCTTGTTGGTACATGCGCCAAGTAGATTCTATTAAGGTGTCTACATCGGAGTAGCGGGGGGTCCAGCCAATGGTTTCGCGGGCGCGGGCGGAGGTCGCGTAGAGTTCCGCGGGATCTCCTGCGCGTCGTCCGACGTAGCGGGCGGGGATTTCTTTGCCGGTAATTTTTCGCGCCGCTTCCAGCATTTCGGTAACGGTAATGCCGGTTTCGCTGCCAAGGTTTACAATTAAGCTTTCGTTTTTTGCATCGATGTATTGCAGCGCATTTACATGCGCTTCAGCTAAATCGCTGACATGCACATAATCGCGAATGCAGGTACCGTCGCGCGTGTCATAATCACTGCCGAATATTTGCAACTCTTTGCGCATGCCGGCGGCGGTTTCCATAATAATCGGCAAAAGGTTTTGAGGATTTTTTTCCAAGCCCGGCACATCGCCTTCGGGGTCATAGCCCGCCGCATTAAAATATCGCAGCGAGGCAAATTTCAGGTTTTTTAAGCGATCATACCATTGCAAGAATTCTTCGGTTTTCAACTTGGTAAAGCCGTAATAGCTTTCGGGGTTTTTCGGATGTTTTTCGTCTATGGGCAAGTACTGCGGAGAGCCGTATACCGCCGCCGAAGAAGAAAATACAAAACGCAGACAGCCGTATTTCACTGCCGTATTCAGGATATTCATCGTTGCGGAAATATTATTGATTGAATACTTTTCGGGCTTTTCCATTGACTCGCCAACCGCTTTAAAAGCCGCCAAATACACCGCGCCGTCAAAGCCGCGCGCAAAGGCTGCCTCAATATCATCTGCGTGGCGGCAATCGCCTGCAATAAACTCGGCATCGTCAAACAAATTGCAAAGCATTCCGGATGAAAGATTATCAAAAACCGTTACCGCATGTCCGGCTTTCAACATTGCTTTTACCACATGACTTCCGATATATCCCGCTCCGCCAATTACTAAAACTCTCATCCTAAAAACCTCCGCAATTGCATTTCACATCGCAGCACCGCTGAACGGCGCTCATTTTTATACTGCTCAAGTTACCTGCCCGGGAAAGGGCTGTAACTTACGTCATAATCGTAGACATCAAGATCCTCGTGTTTTTTTACAAAATCAATAACCTTATAGGTAATCGGGGTAAAAACCACTTCGATGGCTGTCTTAAATATATAGTTTGAAAAAGCCATAATTGCAAGGACGGTAAAACTGTACACGCCGGCAAAAGCGATAGTAACAAAAATTACGCTGTCCAAAAGTTCTCCGACAAGCGTTGATCCGATAGTGCGCGCCCAAAGGTGTCTGCCCCGTGTAGCTACTTTCATTTTTGAAAGCACAACGGAATTTGAATACTCTCCGATAAAATACCCGAAGGCACTGCCGAGCATAATACGCGGCATTTGCAATAGAATGTTTTCAAAATCCTTTTGAAACGTCCACTCCTGTTCCGCAGGCAGCACACTGACAAGCCAAATATTTGCCGACATAAAAACCAACATAATAAAGCCCGTCCAAATCACTTTCCGCGAATCCTTGTAGCCGTACACCTCGGCAAGCACATCGCCGAAAATATACGAAAAAGGAAAAAGAAGCGTTCCCCCGTCAAACACAAAGGGACCGAGCTGCACCATTTTTGATGCCAAAATATTTGATAACAACAAAATACCGACAAAGAGTCCGGAAATAACCGGCAAGAAATTCTTTTTCTTAGGAGAAACAATCGGTGTTTCCATTTGCATAACTGTGTTTTCCATGCGCAACAGTATAATTAAAAAGTGAAAAAATGAATAGAGGACAAACCATGACTTCACGACAAGAGCTGAGAAAACTCTTCTCATGTACGGCGGATAATCAGGCGATACAAAGTCCAAAAAATATTTTATAAAAAATCACTGTTATTGAAGAGTTGGCAGATACCCGCCAACAATGAAAAGTAAAACATACACTATCCGATATCATTTTTATCGCTCTCGTTGCAACAATCGCAAATGCCGATGAATGGACTGAAATAGAAATGTTTGCACAAAAAAATGAACAGTTTTTTAAACAATATATTGCACTTGAAAACGGCATCCCGACACATGACACCATCCGCCGTGTTATGGCCCATCGGAACACAAATGAACATTGCAAAAATGATAAAAAAAGAGTGCAAAGCTGATTATGTTCTTGCGGTAAAGGAGAATCAAAAAACGCTCTACGATGATATTTCTGACTATTTTCGTATTGACGAAATAAGAGAAAACCTTACAGCGTGCGAAAATTACCGAAGTACATCTGAAAAAGCACACGGACAATTTGAAACAAGAAACTTTTATATAACTGATGACATTGCATGGCTTTCAAATAAGAGCAAGTGGGAAGGCATAAAAAGTATCGGCATGGTAGAAACCGTTATCACAAAAGGAGAGAAAACGACCATCGAACGGCGGTATTACATCAGTTCTTTGGCTACTCATATCGACTTATTTATGAAAGCGGTGCGCGGGCATTGGGCGATAGAAAGTATGCATTGGCATTTGGATGTTACGTTCAAAGAAGATGCGAACACCACGATAGACAAGAATGCCGCAACGAACCAAAACATTATTCGCAAATGGGCACTTGCAATTCTTAAACGGGTAGAACATATCCACGGCAAAAATATTCAGGTGAAAGCTAAGCGCTACGCAATGAGTTTAGACCCGTTCGGCAGTTTAGCACAAGCATTATCAATCTAATTCTTCACGAAACACTTAAAAAAAAGATTATTTTTACTGCAAAGGAAAGAATAAAAATCTTCTTAGCTCTTGTCCTGGGTGCTATCTTTATTTAATTAAGATGTTAGTTTTTCTATGATATTTGAGGTGTTTTTTCAGCTTATCTTTTATGATATTTTTTTTGAACCCACCATAATCAAAACTTCAGAGAAAGGTTTGTCGGACATCTCTAAAAGCTAATCAAGTTTTTAAAAATGTCCGAGTATAAATTTTATTTGTATAAAAGCCAGTATGATTGTATTGATCTAATGTTCTTTAAACCTAAATAATTTTCGGTATACGCTTTATACTTTAAATTTCTTAACCTCATTTGCCAATTTTTCAATACTCTCTTTGTTTTTTTGTGTGATTTCGTTTACTTCCTGTACCGCGTTATTTATTTGAATTGCGCCCGATGCCATTTCATCCATACTGTCGGTAATAAGACGAGTAAGTTCATCAAGTTTTTGCATTTCCAGTGCGACACTTTCTCCTCCCGTAAGCATTTCTGCAGAACCGTTTTTAACTTGTACGGTAACATTGTTAATTTCTTTAATTGCACTTAGCACTTCAATTCCGCTCTGCTTTTGTTCCTGCATAGCTTCCATCAGTCGATTGCTTGTGTCTTTTACCTGTCCGGATAATTCGAAAATTGCATTAAACTTATCTTTTACTGTTTGAGAAGAAATAGATAAGGTTTCAATTTCTCCGGAAAGTGTTTTTAATGTTGTTGTGATGTTTTTTCCTTGTGTGCTTGATTCTTCGGCAAGCTTTCTGATTTCATCGGCAACAACCGCAAAGCCTTTTCCGGAATCGCCCGCATGAGCTGCTTCAATTGCCGCATTCATTGCAAGTAGATTGGTTTGACTTGCAATATGTTGGATAATAGAACTTGCTTCAAGAAGCCCGCCGGATTCATTCGCTATTTGTTGCATCACATGGTTTGAAGTTACAATAGTATCTTTTCCGTCTGCTGTTGCGGATGCAAGTTCTTTGATAGCAATATTCGCCTTTTCAAGGATTTGGGTAATGGATGCAATATTTGAAACCATTTGTTCTATCGACGATGCAGATTCTGCAACGCTTGTTGCCTGACTTTCAATGCTTCCGTTTAACTGCTTAATAGTTCTGACAATTTCTTCAACGGTTGCCGCTGTTTCCGCAACACTCGCCGCTTGAGTTAATGTCTGTTGTTTCACGCCGTTTATATTTGAATTTATTTGATTTACCGCCGATGCCGTTTCCGTCATATTTGTAGAAAGCTTCACTCCTACTTCTTTAAGAGTTATCGTATTTTTATTTACCGCATCAACTGAGTCTCGAATCTTTTTAATTGTTTCATTAAAGTACTGAGATAAATCCGTCATTTCATCATTTCCGATAAGCGGTAAACTTACAGTAAGATCTCCGTCCCCGCGCGAAATATTTTGTAGTGTGGTAACTACCTGTTGTATGGAATGCATAATTGCTTTCATCATGAGTATAATGGCGAGCAAGGCAGTAGCGATAATTCCGGCTGTAATAAAAAAGAGCGTACGTTTCATATTGCCAAGCACACCCATAAACTCCGAGTAAGGAGCGGTAACAACAATCGTCCATCCTGTATGCATTCTTGCCGAAGATGCAATTTGTAAAATATTTTCTTTTTTATAAACATCAACGGTTGGGGTTTCCGATTGTATCGCCTGTTTAATAAATGAAGCAGCTGATGCAAAAGAGTTGTCCGATTCGGCAAGAGCAAAGATATTCATCTTTTCGCTAACTTTTTCTATATCCTTGTGCGCAATTATCGTACCGTCGGAATCTACAACGTAGCAATACCCTTTATTGCCGACAAGAATATCTTTTACTTCATTTGATAAGGCGGTATCTTCTACATCCATTGCGATAACACCGATTATTTTTTGCTCGCCATCATACACAGGGAGAGAAATTGTTATAACCATTTCTTGTGTTGTTATTGAAATATAGGGAGAAGAAACATAAATTGTTCCGGGTATAGCTTTTGTATACCACTCACGTTTTCTCATATCTGAAAGCGAGCCGTCATATGAATGAAAGTATCCTGCTGCATCCACAATCCAAAGTTTTTGTAACACTACATCATTTTGTAATGCCTGTGATTTTTTTCGTTTTGTTTTTTGATTATATGCATCGCGTTCTTCACGTAATAGCAACATTTTTTCAGGGAATGATATATTTCTGTCGCGTATTTGCGGCATTTGTCCTATTCCGTCTAAGAATTGAATGAGTACATTTAATCGTGCGTTAAGTACTTTTGCAATGGTTGCTGCATGATTGATAAAATGCGCATTCACTTCGTTCGCAAGCATTCTTTGTGCTAAAAGAACAGAAGCCGAACCGACAAAAAAACAGCTTAAAAAAACCAAACAACTGCACACTAACAAGATTTTGTTGCGAATAGAAAAGCGTTTAGTTTTTTTTCGTATTTGTGTATAGGGAACATTGTTCTCCGTTTTATAATTCATATAAATAGCTCCTAAAAATTTAAACGCAGTATAACATAGTTTTTTATTACGTGCAAACGACAGCAATGCTTTATAACAGGGGTACGCATGAAAAAAATAACTGACATTAAGAAGAGTAAAAACTATTTACATAATAGAGAATTGCGTTAGGCGGGCGGAGGGCGGCGAAGCGCTTTTTCAAAAGCGCGAAGCCGGATCCTTTTTGCGCGCCTAAAATAGCGCAAAAAGAGCCGCAGGCGATAGCCGGAGCCCGTAGCACGCCGCCCCTCCGAACGGCGTTGGCAAAAACTAAAAACGTCGTGCGGAGGGGAACGCCCGAATGATTTATATTTACTAAAATTTCAGTTGTTGAGTTAAAATCCAAAATCAGAAAATGTTTTAGGACGTTTTAATTATTTTATCTTTTAATAAAATGAGTTCGGACGGTTTGCTCAATTTCAGGAAGAGGTTGATTGCCTTCTTTTATGCTCTTTAACATCCATGCCATGTTATAGCCGAGTGTGCGCATAGTTTGTAAACCTTCCTCATCTTGCATAACATCTTCCGGAGTAAATCCGTGAACTGCATTCCAATAATTAGAGGAAACAATCGGCATTCGACTGATAGTAAAATATTTATTCAGCCGATCGATAGTGGCTGTTGTGCCGGCTCTTCGTGCGCTTGCGACAGCGGCGGAGGGTTTAAATCGGTAAATTGACGGATCAGTTGCGGAATAAAAAATACGATCAAGCAATGTGCACAATGCTCCGTTCGGGCCGGCGTAATATACGGGAGAGCCGACAATAAATCCGTCAGCTTCTTTTAATTTTTGCTGGATTGTATTTGCGGGGTCATCATCGAATATACACTTTCCGAGTTTATAACAGGCATTGCAGGCAATGCAGCCGTGAACCGGTTTGGTGCCGATATGAAAAATTTCATAGTCAACATTATTTTTTCGCAATGCCTTTCCTATTTCGACAAGAGCTGTATACACACAGCCTGTTTTATGCGGACTGCCATTAATCATCAAAACGTTCATACTCTTTTTCCTCCGTCGTTTTTATTAACTCTGATGCATTTTACATTTAGAGATTTCCAATAATTATTATTTACTTTTATAATATACGTAATCATAACCTTTTTAGTTTTTGTTTCCAAGTCTTTTTTAAAATAACGATCGAAACATATATCGGTGTGCATTTACGAAAAGTTATAAATGGAATTCCGGATGAGGTTTTAATTGAGGGCAGAGAAACTATTATTAAAAATGCAAAGTGGAAATCTTTTTCTTATTTTAAAGTGCACAAAAAGAATTGCTAATGCTTTGTTTTCGTGTTGGTTATAAAACTTCAAACCTGCAAGTTTAAAACAAAATTCTGAATTTTCGGTTTTAGATATTGTTTAAAAATGTCTGTGATTCTGTCGGCGGCTTGTAAATATTCAGCGTTGCTGTTTAAGAAAAGCAAGCAGAACTATCTTGATGAGTAATTCAAATAAGCGCTTATTAAAGTGCGCTTAAAAATAGGTATACAAAGTTTTTTAAATAAAAATGAGCAGTGTTTAGAGTCAAATCCCGCGTGGGGCTTTGACGGGGTCAATCGGTTTGTTTTTATTATAAACCATAAAATACAGCAATGATTTTTTAGAAATTGCATCCGATCCGACCGTTCCAATGGATTGCCCAACCTTAATTGGCGCTCCGGCGGAAACCGCAATGCTTTCAAGCCCGCCATATACATATACGTAATTTGCTTTTGATTGAATAAAAACTACTTGTCCGTATCCGCGATGATTTCCTCCATAAACAACTGTTCCCGATGCAATTGCCTTTGCCTGTTCTCCTTTTTTTGCTTCCAGTACAACTCCATATAACTTGCCGTTCAAATAGGAAATTTTTTTAGTTTCTACCGGCCACAGCAATGAAGTATCAATCTTTATATTAGTATAATTTCTCGGATCTTGCAGGGGAATAACAGGGGTCTCATTTTTTTTATTGCTTTCAGCTTTTGACGGTGCGCTTGCAACAACGGTTTTTGAGGAATTGTTTTTTTGAACAATCAATATATCACCGGGACGAATTATTGATTGAGCGCTAAGCCCATTCAGCTTTCGCAATTCATCAATGGAGCAACCGGAAGCGCGCGCAATGCTATATAATGTATCACCTTTTTGCACAATATAGGTATTCGGAATAATAATTTTCTGTCCAATTTTAATCTTTGACGGGTCTGAAATATTATTATGTGCCATCAGCACCGACGGCGGAATCCGATATTTTTTACTTAACCCATACACCGTATCTCCTTTTTGAATGGTATACACTGTATCCGCCGCAAAAATAAAGGAAAAAGAGAAAAGAGAAAAAAATATCGCCGATAAAAACCTATTCATACACTCTTTTATTGTCGGTTTTTTTATAAAAAGCATGAGGCTTTTTGCCATCGGAAATTTCAAGGTTTCTTTGCCTAAGCTCCGACAAAAGCTCGCATACAGCCGGTTTTGAAGAAGCTTAAAACAGCAACACTCATGTAAAGTATTACTTCAATTCTTTATGTATAAGCTTGAAGCTCCCACTTGTAAGAGAGTCCTTAAAAAGAGTATACTTTTAGAGGTTTATTTTCTGTAGTTTATTTGAAAATTTACCGAAATTCTTTGTGTACAATACTAATAAATAAAAAATACAGTGAAAACGGCAAAGGGAGGATCCGCATGAAGGGATCAATCGGACGAATTATTGTTTTACTTTTGTTAATTATTATACTCGCACTTGGCGGGATGTTATGGTTTGACTATTTGGGTATTATGAATGCGCGCGGACTTTTTTCTCCGGTGTATGCCTTATTCGGATTGAAAACACCGAGCGGGATAACTTCAAAACAAAGCGACCGAGCAGATATCGATGCTGATCGATATGCAAAAAGGCTTGAAGCTTTGGAAGTTCGCTCTCAGGAGCTTGATAAGCAAAATGCGGAAATAATAGAAAAGCAAAAAGAGAATGAGCAAATTTCTCAAGAGCTTGATGATCGTTTACAGGCTATTGAGGATAAGGAAAAGTCTTATAATATGCTTATTGCCGAAGCTGATGATCGAAATACAAATATTAAAAAAGTAGCCGATTATGTAAGCGGTATGCGGCCGGAAAATGCGGTTCCTATTTTTCTTAATATGGATGATCAGGATATTATTGCCGTATTTGTTATGGTTGATGAAACGGCAAAAAAGAATAATAAAAATTCAATGGTGCCCTACTGGCTTTCCTTGATGCCGCCCGAACGTGCCGCTGAAATCCAGCGAAAAATGGCAAATAAACCCGCAACTATTCCTTAAGGTATGCAGTTTCCGACACTCTCCTTTGCCTTTTTTTTAGCTGTTGTTTGGTTCTTTTATTGGTATATATTTCGACTGAAAACACAAAGACTCTATCTTTTAACCGTTGCCGGATATTTTTTTGTTTTTTCTTGGGATTGGCGGTTTTGCGTTTTGCTCTTTGCTTCCTCGACTGCGGCGTATTACTTTGGCATTCTTATCGGTACGCAAAAAGACTATTTGCCCCGGAAAATTGTATTGATTGCGGCAACAACGGTGCATGTTTTATTCCTTTGTTTTTTTAAATATTTCTATGAGATTTTAGCATTGCTCAACCAAAAATACCCGCAACTTTATGAAGCCTATCCGTTTCTGGCATCCTTACGTTATTACTCAATTTTAATGCCGCTCGGAGTTTCATATTACACGTTTAAGTGTTTAAGCTATATCTTTGATATTTATCTTTGTAAAATGCGACCGGTGCCGTTTATGCAAGTATTGCTTTACACCTCGTTTTTTCCGCAGATTTCCTCCGGCCCCATTGTGCAAGCGGAGTATTTTTTTACTCAATTACCCAAAAGCCTTTCCGCAGATTTTGACCGAAAAGCTTTACCAATCGCTTTTGACCGCGCCTCGTTATTAATCTTTTCGGGACTGATAAAAAAAACAGTGTTTGCAAGTTTTTTGACGGTGCTGGTTACCGATAAAATTTTTGCATCTCCCGGAATGTATAATACGATAGAACTTTTATTCGGAATCCTTTCGTATACCGCAATTATTTATTGTGATTTTTCAGGCTATAGCGACATGGCAATCGGGATAGCCTTATTGTTCGGTTTTCAAACGCCGAAAAATTTTAATCGTCCGTATATCTCCGATTCGGTAAGCGAATTTTGGCGGCGTTGGCATATATCTTTTTCTTCATGGTTACGAGAATACCTTTATTTTGCCTTGGGCGGTTCTCGGTACGGAACCTTACGCACTCTTTCTGCGCTTTTTATTACCATGCTTGTTGCGGGAATCTGGCATGGAGCTTCTTTTTGTTTTTTACTCTGGGGAAGTTTACAGGGACTTGCACTTTGTTTTGAGTATTTTATATATCCAAAACAAAGCGCAAAGAGGGATGAAGTCGCTACAATGGGGGTAACAACGCACAGTTCAAAGCATAGCACACTGCGCATTATTTTAGTTTTTATCTTTGTGAATATAAGTTGGCTTATTTTTCGTTCCCCCTCTCTTTCTGAACTTCAACTATACTTTTTTTCGTTAAAAAATATTACCAAACCTTTTTTGTTGATACGCCCGCTTACAGTTATTATTTTATTTTTTTCGCTTGCCATACAACTACCGTCTCCTTCTTTGCGAAAAAATATGTTTGGTGTATATAGCAGGCTCCCGCTTATTGTAAAAATCCTATGTGCAACGGCAGTACTGCTCGGTTTATCAACCGTATCAATGTCAGGAATCGCCCCCTTTATTTATTTTAATTTTTAGAGATAGATATGAAGCGACTTGCCCTTTTATATAAAAAAATTAAAAATATTCTCATTCTCATTTTTATAAAAGATAAATCACAGTATACGGCAAATAAAGTGCTGCTTTTCACTTTGCTTACGATTTTTCTTTTCAGCCTTTTAATCGGCGATAAAATAAAACGTCCCGCACTCCAAATCGAAAATAATTATGTGCAAAGATTTTACCTTGCATTGGTAGAACCCCTTGCCGATCTTTCCCGGCGATTGCATACTGCCGACATTCTGCCTGTTACTCGGCGTTTTTTTCTTCGGTTAACCGAATTGGAAAAAGCTCCGCAGTGGGAAGAAGATTTTTTTTATGACAATCCGCAAAACTCGCACGCAGACAGCGTAAGCAATGCTGAAAAACATACAGACAGTGAGGATAAAAAGGGACAAACTAAAAGCGACAGTGAAATTCCCACTGCCGAAAAAATAAAATCATTTGCAAAACAGGATGCCGTTATACCGGCCGGACCCCAAAAAGAAACCATACCAGCTGAACCTGCGGAGAAAGAAACTCCGCCATTGCAAAAAGAAGAACCCGAAATAAAACCGAAACAGGAAAAAGAACCCATAACCATAAAAGAGAAAAAACAAGAATCTCCCCCCAAAAAAGAGTCCGGCAAAAAACAGCAACAACAAAAAAAAGAACTTACCCTAAAACAAACTCCGCAGCAAAAACAAACTCCGAAAATACAAAAACCGGCAAAGCTTAGTCCGCATATTGTTCGCAATTTTTCACCGAATACCGAAACCGCGGACACCGGCGCGGACGAATTTTCCGCATCTCATCCTTTAAGAATTCTCATGATCGGAGATTCGCAAATGCGGTATCTTGCCGGAGGCGCACTACGAATTCTCGGCACCGATTCCGATATACGAATAGATGAAATCTCCGTGCTATCCTCCGGATTTATCAGAACCGATTATTATAACTGGCCTAAAAAGCTTGAAACACTTTTTGCCGCTCAAAAAAACAAAACCGCTTACGGTGCCGCAATTGTAATTTTGGGAATGAACGATAACCAGAGTTTTTACCTTTACGGAAAACCCTACGAGCCCGGCACGGCGGAGTGGGAAAAAAGATATAAAAAAAGAATTAAAAATCATCTTGATGTTTTGCTCACGTACGTTCCGAAAGTATACCTTCTCGGCATGCCCAAAGTAAGAAACAAAGAGTATGACAAAACACTTCACTATATTGAAAAAATGCAGCAAGAGGTTGTAAAAGAGTACGACAAACAAAAGGTTGAATGTATTTCATTAACCGCTATTGCACCGGGAAAAAATGCACTTTATATGGACATGTTTCAAACGCCTTCGGGAAATAAAATTCAGCTGATGAATACCGACGGCATGCACTATACTTTTTCCGGCGGAAAATACATCATGCAAGAGATTTTACAAAAAATACGCAAAGACTTCCGATTTAAAAAGAAAGACAAGACAGCCACTGAAAATCTTAAAAACAACGGAACACAAAACTGAAATGAACCAAAAAAAATCAAAACTTTGCTCCGCTCTATTTTCTCTCTTTTATTAAAACGAGTCCGACACGCCGCAACGGTGAGTAAACTTACCATAGGAAAAGCTTTTTTCTTTACGGCAATTAAGGACTTAGACAACCTTTGCACAGTAGCAATTCAAAAATTTTCGCATTGTATATCTCGAGAGGTTTCTGTTTCCGCTTTTATTTTATACCACTTTGTGTTATAATCCCGTTTATGACATACCAAGTAACTGCGACGCGCCGAAGACCGCAGCGGTTTGAGGACTTGCTTGGACAGGATTTTGTAGCCGCAACTTTGCAGAAATCCATTCAAGCGGGAAAAATTGCACATGCGTATTTATTTTCCGGTCCGAGAGGTTGTGGAAAGACGAGTTCGGCGCGTATTCTTGCAAAAGCGCTCAATTGTGAATCAGGCCCTGCGCCGACCCCTTGCGGAACCTGTACGGCATGCACGGAAATTACCGCAGGGTCAAGCCTTGACGTAATTGAAATTGACGGCGCATCAAATACCAGCGTAAACGATATGCGCCAAATAAAAGATGAAATTTTATTTCCGCCGAATGCAAGCAGATATAAAATTTATATTATTGACGAAGTACACATGCTTTCCACCAGCGCCTTTAATGCCTTGCTTAAAACAATTGAAGAACCGCCGCCCTATGTTATTTTTATTTTTGCAACCACGGAGTTGCACAAAGTGCCAGCAACAATTAAAAGCCGCTGTCAGCAGTTTAATTTTAAACTGGTCAGTGTTGAGCAACTGAAAGAAGCCTTAGCGCAGGCGGCGATGGAATCCGGCATTCAGGCGGATGATGAAGCACTATACTGGATTGCGAATGAGGCAACGGGAAGCGTCCGTGATGCTTATACCCTTTTCGATCAAATAGTTGCTTTTTCAGACGGGCATATCACCTTTGAAAAAATACAGGAAAAACTCGGTCTTACCGGTGTTGATTCTATCGGAAAATTATTAACCGCCTGTGTAGAAAAAAATAGTAATACAGCGCTGTTATTGTTAGATGAAATTCTTCAAAACGGCATTTCCGTTGAACAATTTGTTGTCGACTCGGTGCATTATTTCAGAAGCCTCCTGTTTATTAAACAAGGCATTACAAAAGAAGCTTTAATTGGGCAGCGTGCAGACAGATTCCCCGCTGCGATTGTAAACGGTTGGTCGGTTTTGCAAATTGAGCGCGGGCTTTCGCTTATGTTGGAACTTTTTAAAGACATCCGTTTTTCTGTTGACCCGCGGTATGAACTTGAACTTGCCGTTTCTCGGCTTTCATGGCTCAGTGATTATGTTTCTCCGGTGCAGCTGAAACAGGCTTTTGAAAAGGCGGCGCAAATGCTTAAAGGCGAAGCGGCATCCGCAACTTTACCGCAGAAAAAAAGCCCCGCGGGATTTTCCCACCAGCAAACCGTCGAACCTCATAATAGCAGCATACAGAGCTCCGGGGCGGCGCAAGGTAGGGATAGCTCCCCTTTTCGTAATGCGGGCGGTGTTCAGTCTGTTCGAAATTCTTTTACGGAAGAAGATACAAACGTTTTTTCCGATGCACGGCTGCAAACCGCTGCTCTACAAGAATCAGACAACCTCGCCCGCACAATTGACTGCGAGGTACTAAAAGACACTCTTGTTGACCGATTTCAAACAGAGCAAGGAATGCTTTCCGCTGCTTTAGCCGGCTCGGATGACTGGGAAAGCGAAGACAGCGTTATAACGATATTTGTTAAAACAGGCTATGAAATTTCCATGCTTAACAAAAACAAACGCTTGCTTAGTGATAAGGCTTCAGAGTTGCTAAACCAAAAGGTTAGTTTTCAAATAAAACTTTTATCCGAAAAACAGGAAAAACCTGTTCAAGCGGAAGACGAACTTCCGACGCAGGTGCTGATGATTAAAAAACTTTTAAAAGGAAAAGTGTTAAAAATACAACAAAAACCGACTGTAAGTAAATCCGTAAAAATGGAGGAAGAAGAATGAATTTAAATCCCTTTGAAATTATGAAAAACGCAAAAAACATTCAAGAACAGCTTGAAAACCTTCAAAGCGAATTAAAACAAATAACCGTTGAAGGAGCTTCGGGGGGCGGACTTGTAAAAGTAAAACTTGACGGAAATTTCACCCTCCTTGAAATACTGCTTGACCCGATTGCAGTTGACAATAGAGATGTTCCTATGTTGCAAGATCTTATCCGCTCCGCACATGCCGATGCGATAGAAAAATTAAAGGAGGCTATGAAAGAAAAGCTCGGTCCCTTAGCTTCAATGGCAGGCATAGGAGGGCTTCCGTTTTAATGAATGCACTTGATGATCTTATCGATAACTTTTCCCGCCTTCCCGGAATAGGCAAGAAATCTGCAATGCGGCTTGCCTATCATTTACTCAAAAGAAGTCCGACAGAAGCACAAGCACTTGCGAAAAGTATCTTAATGCTCCATGAAAAAATTCATCCATGCTCCGTTTGCGGTGCTTTTACCGATCAAGACCTCTGTCTTATTTGTGCAGATCCTTTGCGGGATACTTCTACCATTTGTGTTGTCGAGCAACCACAGGATGTAGAAACAGTTGCGGCGGTAGCGGAATACAATGGGCTTTTCCATGTGCTTGGCGGTGTCATCGCACCGCTTGAAGGAGTCGGTCCCGATCAATTAAGAATAGGCGAATTAATAAAACGTATTCAGCAGGGAAATATAAAAGAAATTATTCTGGCAACAAACCCGACAATTGAGGGAGACACCACCGCCCTCTATTTACAAAAAATACTGCAGGATTTTTCATTAACTGTCAGCCGCCTTGCCTCTGGACTTCCCGTCGGCGGCGACCTCGAATACACGGACAGACTCACTCTCGCCCGAAGTTTTAGAGGACGGATTAACTTAAGTTCTTAATACTGTTGCGCAAACTACATCGGGGAAGTCGATCTGCAGGTTCATATAATTAACAAAACCTATGCAAACGTTTTAAAACAATCCTTGTAAAGGTTTAAATACATCGCGCAGTTCGGGGTTTTTTGCATAATAGTGTTTTTCAAGTTCCTCTTCGCTTAAGCCCATAAGTTCATGGCTCATATAGTGAATCCATAGATCATCGGCTTCGGAATGAATATCATGTTTTCTGCACCAATAATCCGGTTGAATGGGCTCGGGCTTTTTATAATGAAAGATTTTATAATCATGAACGGCAATTTTTATATCTCTGCGCGGGATTCCTTTTTCAATTAAGGTGTCAACAAGGTAGTTTATTGTTATCCCCGAATCAAAGATATCATCAACTAAAAGAATCTTTGTTCCTTTGCGTAAATTTTCAGGCGGTAAGGTCCAGCCGTCAATACTGATTTTATCCTGTACCTGCACATTTGAATAAAAGCGCACCACGACGGCAGCATATAAAATAGGTTGCTTTCCGCGGAATGCAACCTTAAAATATTCACTTATTACATTCCCTAAATATGCACCGCCTCGCAGCGAAACATAAATTACATTCGGAATAAATTTATCGCCGATAATTTGCTGTGCCAGTTTAAAACCGTTGTTTCTGATATTGTCATATGAAATAAAATCTTTTATCATTGGATTTGCCTCATCTAAATAAGACTGAATTATATCATTTTTATTTTTTTTTTACAAGAAGATTTTTTTATATTCTCTCGGGTGTATACTTGAAAGAACAACCGCAGAGGGAGAGAAAAATAATAACCAGAACTGTCTCTGAATGTGCACCGGTTCTAAACAGAAACGATGTTTTAAAAGCACAAACTTTTTCCAAGTGCTTTTAAGACTTATGGGTGGTATTTTGATACGAATGGCAAAATAACACCGTTGCGCCGTGTCGGACTCTTTTTGATAAAATTTTTTACAAGTTCCGTGTAAATCGTGGCGTCCAAAAAATTGCAATTTTATTTTTCATGCGTACGTCCTGACAATCGGTTCGGCCCTACTTGACATTTTTTTTGAATTTGCACACACTGAACCCGTGCTCGGAAATTGAGGTGCGACCTTGTATGACCGGCGAAAGTGTACCTAGGGTTCCGAAGGCTGAAGCCTTGTCTGGTCCAAGCGGTACGAGTATTCTTTACTGAATATGACACCTTAGGGAAAAAAGCCCAGGGGGTAGGTTTCGCTTAGAACCTACTCTTGCGGGCATAGAATTTCTCGGAGGTAACTCGTATGCAATTAGTGTACACAGGCAAAACTAAAA
This sequence comes from Treponema phagedenis, assembly GCF_008153345.1. Taxonomy (NCBI): domain Bacteria; kingdom Pseudomonadati; phylum Spirochaetota; class Spirochaetia; order Treponematales; family Treponemataceae; genus Treponema; species Treponema phagedenis. The sequence continues at coordinate 653,448 of NZ_CP042818.1, forward strand.
ATGTTTTTTCATTGGAAAACGGAAACTATCTTTTACAATTCAAAGATGACGTAACCGGCACTGACGGAGTTTTTGACCCGGGTGCAAATCAAGTAGCATTGACGATCGAAGGTATCGGTAAAGAAGACTTACGCGTCAGTACTTTTTTCTTTCAACAAATTAACAACGCAGGATTCCCCACACATTTTATTTCTTCAAATATAGAAGCTGCGCAGATGGAAGTTATTCCGGCTGAAGCATACGGTAAAGGTTTGGAAATGATTTGCCGCTTTAAGGCGGTCGGCAGTTTTATTCGCCGTTACGGATTATACGCAAAGGAGGGACAAGCCCTTGATGCGTATGTGGAATGCACGTTAAAAGATGACGAGCGCGGCGACCCGCTTATCACCTCCGATGCGCTTGAGCAATTAGGCATTATCACAAAAAAAGAATATGAGCGCATGGCGGAGGCAACAAAAAAAATCTCTGTTCTGATTAAAAATATTTTAGCGGAAAAAGGTTTGAGCTTATATGATATTAAGCTTGAGTTTGGAAAAGCAAAAAGCACCGGTGAGTTTTTACTCATCGATGAAGTGTCCGGCGGAAATATGCGCGTCTATAAAGACGGCGTTTATGTGGAGCCAAAAAAACTTTCGCAGTATATTTTAGCCGAGTGATTTTTTTAAATAAGAAGGGAAATTAAATGAAAGAGTTTATACTCGTAACAGAAATTATTGATGAGTTTGATGAAGAATCTAAAAATCTTTATAGAGAGATAAAAAATTTTTTGCAATGCAACGGTGTGCAAAAAGTAAAAGTCTTTCAGCATTATCACATCCAAGTTGAGGATGAGAAAAACTTTGCTGCAATTAAAACACTGTTTAATCAAAACGATACAATTCTTTATGAGGATTTACGTGCACTGAAAAATTACGAAACAGCTTTTCGCGTACAATTTCATGAAGGGCAGTACAACCAGCGGGAAGACATGCTGAATCAACTTGCGGAATTTTCTCTCGGTATTGCGTGTACAATACGCCATACAAAAATTGTAAGCTTGTCCGGCTTATCGGATTCTGAAATTATAAAACTAAAAAGCTATTACATTAACTCGGTTGAAATGAAAGAAATTCCGCTTGATGCCGGTTTTGCGGTTTTATCCGATTCAACTTTAGAAGAGCTTGAGCCGGTGAAAGGTTTTATCTCTTTTGATAAAAATGATTTACAAAAACTTTTGCCGCTGTTTTCAATGGATATGGATGATTTACTGTTATGCCAAGATTATTTTAAAAAAGAAAACAGAAATCCGAATATGAGCGAATTAAAAATGATTGATACCTATTGGTCAGACCATTGCAGGCATACAACTTTTTTAACCGAGCTTTCTTCAATACAAATACACGAAGGCACATACAAAAAACTTTTTGAATCTTGTTTGCAGCAATACCTTGCAGATAAAAAAAAGGTAAGCGCGCATAAATCTGTTTGTTTGATGGATATTGCAACCATCAATATGAAAAAGAAACGTGCGGAAGGCACGCTTGACGAAGTGGAAGTTTCCGATGAGGTAAACGCCGCAAGTGTTTTTATCGACATAACGGTAAATAATAAACCGGAAAAATGGATTTTATATTTTAAAAACGAAACGCATAATCATCCGACGGAAATCGAACCGTATGGCGGCGCATCTACGTGTATAGGCGGCGGTATTCGGGATCCGCTTTCAGGCAGAAGTATTGTGTATCAGGCGATGCGCATCAGCGGTGCCGCAGATCCGCGCACCCCCTATGAACAAACAAGAAAAAATAAACTTTCTCAGCGGAAGATTTGTTTGACAGCCTTGCAGGGCAATAGCGATTACAGCAATCAAATCGGCATGACCGCGGGCTATGCGCGGGAAGTGTATCACCCCGGCTACGAAGCAAAGCGCCTTGAGCTGGGCGCCCTTGTTGCGGCGGCTCCGCGGGAAAATGTTGTGCGCGAGAATCCGGTAGAAGGAGATCTGGTTTTACTGCTCGGTGGTAAAACAGGCCGCGACGGAATTGGTGCAGCGGTAGGTTCATCAAAAGAGCAGACTGCGCAGAGTTTGCAAAAAGCAGGCGCCGAAGTGCAAAAAGGAAATCCGCTTATCGAACGGAAAATAATCAGACTCTTCCGCCGCTCCGATGCAAGTAAGCTTATTAAAAAATGCAATGACTTCGGTGCTGGCGGCGTTGCGGTTGCGGTAGGCGAACTTGCCGACGGTTTAGATATTTACCTTGACAAAGTGCCGGTAAAGTACGGCGGTATGCATGGTGGAGAAATTGCACTTTCAGAATCGCAGGAGCGAATGGCAGTAGTGATTGCACAAAAAGATTTGGAAACATTTCTTAGCCTTGCTGCGGAAGAAGATGTTCCCGCAACGCTTATCGCAAAGGTGCGTTCACATAACAGTATAAAAATGTATTATCATGATGCATTGATTATTGATTTAAAAAGAGAGTTGTTAAATTCAAACGGCGCAAAAAAAACTACCGCCGCAGTTATTACGCAACCTGAAGCATGCAATTATTTTTCTTGCAATAAAAACACTCTGCCGGTTAAAGCCGCGATCCTGCAATGCCTTTCGGATATCTCATCCTGCTCGCAGCAGGCGATGGCGGAACAGTTTGATTCCACTCTTGGACGCGGCACCGTGTTAATGCCCTTCGGCGGTATACACCAAAGAACACCGCAGCTCGGTATGGCTGCAAAACTTCCCGTGCCGCAAGGAAAAACGGATACATGTTCATTGATGGCTTGCGGATACGATCCCGAGCTTTCATCACAGAGTCCTTTTCACGGCGGCTATTATGCGGTGCTTGATTCTATTGCGCGTATTGTTGCGATGGGCGGTGAATATCAAAAAATACATTTTAGTTTTCAGGAATACTTTGAGCGGCTCGGCTCATCTGAACAATGGGGAAAACCTTTAGCGGCTTTGTTAGGGGCGTATAAGGCAATGCGGGACTTTGATCTTGCAAGCATCGGCGGAAAGGACAGCATGAGCGGAAGCTTTGAAGACCTCTCCGTTCCGCCGGGGCTCTTTAGTTTTGCGGTTGCACTCGGATCGGTGTCGACTGTTGTTTCACGCGAATTAAAAGCGCATGATTCAGTTGTTGTCTTGCTGCCCGTATATTTTACCGATGACAAAATAGCCGATGTTGAAAAGTTAAAAGAAAACTTTAGTCTTGTGCAACAGCTTGCGCAAAACGGAAAGATCCGTTCGTCTTCCGTGCTGACAAGCTCCGGACTCATTCATGCAGTACTTGAAATGAGTTTTGGAAATGAAATCGGCTTTGAAGTGCTGACCGAATGCGAAAAGCTTTTTGATTTTTCATACGGCTCAATTCTGCTTGAACTTGCGGAATCTGAATATGAACAACTGCTTGCAAACCGAGATTATCAGTTGGTTGCAAAAACTTTACAAGAACCGATTGTTAAAATTGCAAACGAGACAATCAGTTTATCGGAATGTATTTTAGCATATACTAAAACACTTTCTTCTGTGTATACACCGAGCGAAGAAATTCCTTCGCAAAAAATTACTGCGGTACAAAATAAGGTAATCGCACAGACAAAAACTTTGAGTAAAAATAAGAAAGTGCTTATTCCGATAGTGCCGGGCTCATTCGGTGAATATGATTTACAGGATGCGTTTATGTTGGAAGGTGCAAGGGTGAGTTCCTTTGTGTTTAAAACAAACTCGGCTGACGAGTATGCGCAAAGTGTTAAAGACTTTGCGTCATTATTGCAGGATACGGATATTCTTGCCTTGCCGAACGGCGCCATTATGGCGGATGTTCCCGATGCGCAAGGTAAATTGTACGCGCTCATTTTATCCGAACCGCTTATCTCGGCAGCTATCGAAAAACTTTTAGAGCGAAACGGTTTTATCTTCGGAGTAGGCGCGGGGTTTGCCGGTTTGATACAAAGCGGGTTAATTGAATACGGAAAGGTAACAGGAAAATCTTCAATCTCTTTGCAAAGAAATAATAACGATAAATACATTTGCAGAATAAGAAAGATTCAATTTGTCAATAATAATTCTCCTTGGCTTGCAAATACAGAGACTAAAGAATTCTCTACCGTGTTTTCAACCCGATTCGGAAAGCTTGCATTCAAAAACGGTATGGACAAGTTTGTACAAAGCGGGCAGATATGCACGCAGTTCACCACTTTGTTCGGCGAAGATGAAAACGGCATAGAATCAATGTGCAGTCCTTGCGGAAAAATTTTCGGTTGCATCGGTTCGCCGGAGCGGCTGACAGAGGATATCGCGAAGAATGTGCCGCGTGCAATGGATGTACCTTACATAAAAAATATTTGTAAGGCATGACGCAATTATAAAAAAAAGGGCGAATAAAAACATCGCTGATTGTTTGTATTTTGTAAGACTTGAAATCTTGCTTGTCTTACAAAATACAGGCTAAAAAACTTTTTCGGAATTTGACAATTCCTCAAAATTTTTTTATAGGAGTAGAAATGAAAGCGACGATAATTATGGGAAGTATTTCGGATAAGGAGATTGCGAAGAAATCCGCGCAGGCATTGCACCGATTTGGAATTGAGTATGAAACAAGGGTGCTGTCAGCGCATCGCTCAATCGATGAACTTATTCCGTATGTGCAGAGTTTTGAAGCGAACGGAATTGATGTGGTAATTGCCATTGCAGGAAAGGCGGCGCATCTTGCCGGAGTCATTGCTGGTCTAACTATTCTGCCGGTAATTGCCGTGCCGGTAAAAACAAGTGTGATGGGCGGAATGGATTCTTTGCTTTCGATTGTACAAATGCCTTCAGGCGTTCCCGTTGCGACTGTTGCCATTGACGGCGGAGAAAACGCCGGAATTTTGGCGGCGCAAATATTTTCGTTAAAAGACAGTGCGATAAAAAAACGCTTGCATGAATATAAACAAGAGCTAAAACAAGCAGTGCTTGCAATGCAGCAAGAATTAGATTCAAACGAGAATAAGTTATGAGCGGTATTTTCGGAATTTATTCTGCCGGCGATTCGGGAGATGGCGACACGCATATTGCAAAAAGTATTTACTATGCGCTGTATGCATTACAACATCGCGGACAGAAAGAGGCAGGCATTGCAACACTCGGCAAGCAAGGTTTGTGGAGACACAAGGGAAAGGGTCTTGTAAGCGAAATTTTTACTCAGGAATCGATTGATCGGCTTGTCGGCTCAAAAGGCGTAGGGCATGTAAAGTATTCGTTTGCCAATGAAAAAAAACTTCCGCAAGTCCAACCGTTCACCTACAACTATCCCGGAAAAGAATCCGCCCTTGCGGTTGACGGTGCATTTCTGCATAATGATTTTGTTCCGCAAGACTTGTTACTCAAACTTGACGGCGATGAAAGCGAGCTTCTTGACTATTTGCAAAAGCTGAAAGGTTCTTATGCCATCATTCATATGACGCAGAAAAAAGTAATCGCCGTCAGAGATCCGTGGGGAATAAAGCCCTTGTTTGTCGGCGAGAAAAACGGCATTACTGCATTCAGTTCTGAAAGCTGTGCAATGGATTCGCTCGGTATAAAAGATCGCCGAATGCTTGCACCCGGCGAAGTGTTTATTCAAAAAGGAAATACACAGACCGCACACTTTTTGCCGTCGGGAAAAGAAAACTTCTGCGCCTTTGAAAAAATTTACATTGCAAGACCCGACAGTATTTTCGGAGATACTTCAATTTATAATGCACGATTTCAGATGGGCGCAATGCTTTACGATGAATGTAAAACGGAAGCCGACATTGTTATCGGTGCGCCCGATTCCGGATTAACCGCAGCATTGGGATACGCGCAGCGTTCCGGCATTCAATACCGCGAAGGCATTATGAAAAACCGCTATGTTGGCAGAACCTTCATCGCGCAAACACAGGAAGAAAGAGACCGCGCTGTTTTCATCAAACTTAACCCGATACAAGCAAATCTTAAAAACAAACGCATAATACTTGTCGATGATTCGATTGTGCGCGGCACTACTATAAAACGAACCCTCGATATTTTACGCTCTGCCGGTGCGCTGGAAATACACGTGCGCATTGCATCGCCGCCGGTAATTAAAACCTGCCGCATCGGAATCGACATTCCGGATGAAGCAGACCTCATCAGCAGTACTCACTCTGTTGAAGAAGTTCGCAAAACAATATCCGCCGACTCGCTCTACTTTCTTTCCCTTGATGGTTTGCGCAAAGCCTGCGGCGGCGAACACCACTGCACCGCCTGCTTTGACGGACAGTACCCGATACGGTGATTTTTGTGTAGCGAAAACTTTTCATACGGGGCGGTTCTTTGCGAGAAAATTTTTGCTTTTCTTAAATCAACCCGCTGCGGCTTTACTATTTATTATACGGACGTTGCAAAACGCAAATCACTAACGATGTTTAAAAGCATCAACAGTAAATTATAAAATTGAAGCTTTTAAACTGGCAGACACTGTAAACAGGAATAGCAACCATTACAATCAGCACGGGCACGGACGCCCGTGGTTCCACGCAGAAACGATGTTTTAAAGCAAAGTAATTTGCAAAGCTTTAAAACTCGTAGGTTACTTTTTGACACGGACGTCAAAATCAAAACAAATTCAAACGATGCTTAAAAGCATCAACAGTAAATTATAAAATTGAAGCTTTTAAACTCGCAGACACTGTAAACAGGAATAGCAACCATTACAATCAGCACGGGCACGGACGCCCGTGGTTCCACGCAGAAGCGATGTTTTAAAGCAAAGTAATTTGCAAAGCTTTAAAACTCGTAGGTTACTTTTTGACACGGACGTCAAAATTCAGAACCGCCACGGATGGCGGTGGTTCCATGCAGAAATGAGTTTTGTCCGCACATAAAGTAAATGGACAAAACTCATTGTGAAGCATTGTACACGGATGTACAATGCTTCACATGCGTTAGGCATACGGAGGGCGGCGAAGCGCTTTTTCAAAAGCGCGAAGCCGGATCCTTTTTGCGCGCCTAAAATAGCGCAAAAAGAGCCGAAACGATAGTGAAGCCCGTAGTACGCCGGCGGTTTGTAAGTGTTGCGCTCCGGCAAAGTTTAAGGCAAGGCCGGCGGTGAATAAACTCAAACCGCAACGCCCGAATGGTTTACGTTTATGTAAAACAAAGCCGCTTTCTCAGAACAAATTTAAAACATTGCACGTATAAAAATTTGATTATTTTTACGCGTATGCTCAATTTAATTACATGCTCTTGTTAATTTCTTTTTTCTCTTTAGCATTGCTGCCGGGAGGGTTAAGGCAAAGCCAATTATTGTGGGAAGTACCCAACCAAGTCCGGTCGGATAAAAAGGCAGTTTGTGAAAGGGCGTAAAAAAAGCTCCTCTTATCCCGAGACTTTCCAGCAGCATTACCAAGCTGATAACACCGGCAATCCCGACTGTTGTTCTATAAACAAGTTTATCAGATTGAACCAGTGGTTCAAGAAAGGGAAGAATAATAAGTACGATTGACGCAGGATACAGCACGGTAAGAATCGGAACACTGTATCCAAGTATTACATCTAAACCGAAGTTTGCAAATACAAAGCTGATGAAAGTCCAAATGCCGACAAAAACTTTGTACGGCACTTTTGGAAAGCGCTCATAAAAATAATCGCTGATTGACACAATTAAACCGACACAGGTTGTTAAACAGGCAAGCGTAAATATTGCCGCTAAAATAAATGCTCCGGTAAAACCGAAAATATGATCTGTCATCAACTGCAAAATCTGCGCGCCGTTTTTTGCATCTACAAAAACTTTTTCGCTTATTGCTCCCAAATGCGCAAGCATGGCGTATATGAGTAAAAGGACGCTTCCCGCAATAAGTGCCGCCTTACTGGTGGAAATAAAAACCCTTTTCATATCTTTTTTTGCAGAATCCGTACCTCCGCTGCGTTTATAAATCATGTTAAAAATAACTAATCCGAATACAAGCGATGCAAGTGCATCCATCGTTAAATACCCTTCAAGAAAGCCCTGAACAAAAGCCGGCTTTTGAGCATATATTTCTTGCGGCTGCGGATAAGTATGCGAAGGAAAGAAAAAAGAGCCTGCAAACAGCGCCACAATCAATAAGATAAGTATGGGGGTAAGAATTTTTCCCATATGGTCAATAATTACACCGGGATGCGTACATATCCAATATGACCAACCGAAAAAGATAGCGGTATAAATAAGCCGCGCAACGCTTAGTGAAAAAGTTTCCGGAACATAAGGAGCTATCGCCATTTCAAACGGAACACTTCCCGCACGCGGTATTGCCAAGCCCGGACCAATTGCAAATAAAATAAGAACCGGATATATAATTGAAAAGCGCTTGCTTACCCGCGCACTCAGTGCGGTTATGCCTTCAGTCTTTGCAACGGCTATAACCCCGAGCACCGGTAAAATGACAGCGGTAATTGTAAATCCGAGCATCGCTTCAAAGGTTTTAACGCCTGCAAGCTTTCCAAGCCAAGGCGGAAATATTAAATTTCCCGCTCCGAAAAAAAGCGAAAAAAGCATAAAACCTATCGCCAACAAATCATCATGCTGTTTTTTTTCCATAATTCCAACAGCTCCTTCTTTTAAAATCTGGTTATTTTAGCAAATAAAAAAGATTTAAGAAAACAGTATCATAAAAATAGATGAACATTTTGACATGCAGTCGGCATGCCGAAGTTGCCTATCAACTTGCAAATTTAAAATTGCAAATAGTTTTTGCAAAATATTCATACAAAAACCTATCAGTAATTTTTCTCTCAAATCCTAAAGCAAGCAGGCAAGCCGTAAACCGCTGCCCAAAAGTAAAGGCAAAAACCGTCAAGCAGAAGCAAGCGGTTTACCTTCCACCATCAGGGCAATTCTGCGCAGTGCCTCTTTTATCTTTTGTATGTCGGTGGCATAGCAACACCGAATAAAGCCCTCCGCGCCGGCACCGAAAACGTTCCCGGGAACAACCGCAACCTGATAGTCATAAATAAGCTTTGTTGCAAACTCTTCGGAGCTTAATCCTGTTTTACGAATATCAACAAAAATATAAAAAGCGCCTTCAGGTTTTATATACGGCAAACCGATTTTTGTAAGCTCATGCATCATAAGATTTCTTCGCTGGCGATATGAAGTGCGCATACGCTCCACTTCATCAAACCCGTTGCGCAACCCCTCCAATGCGGCATACTGACTCATAATCGGTGCACAGATTGTCGCATATTGATGCAATTTATGGACTAAGCTCATCAGTTCCGCGGGGCAGGCAACATACCCAATTCTCCACCCTGTCATCGCAAAAGCTTTGGAAAAACCGTTTAAGATAATTGAATACTCTTTCATCGACGGCATTGAACCGATTGACACATGTTCTTTGTCATAATTCAATTCGCAATACACCTCATCCGAGATAACCCAGATTTGATGCTTTTTTACTACTTCGGCAATTTTTTCCAACTCCTCTTTTGGAATCATTGCGCCGGTGGGATTATTCGGCGAGCAAAGCATAAGCGCCTTTGTTGTCGGCGTAATTAATTTTTCTATTGCGGCTGCGGTGGGAATAAAATTATCGGGAGCGGTATCAAGACGAATAAGCTTCGCATCGCAAAGAACCGCCAGCGGCTGATACGAAACATAACAAGGCTCGGCAACAATAATTTCATCCCCAGGATTTAAAATCGCCCGAAGTACGGCATCAAGGGCTTCCGACACACCGATTGTTAACAATATTTCTGTTTTAGGATCATACTGCATATGATACCGCGTAAGATATTCGGCAATAGCTTCCCGCAACTCAAGCAAACCGCTATTTGACGTATACGATGTATGCCCTTTTTCCAAATGATACCAAGCTTCTTCACGAATACTCCACGGAGTTGCAAAATCAGGCTCTCCTACGCCCAAGGAAATAATATCATCTCTTCCGATTATAAGATCAAAAAATTTTCTAATTCCTGACGGTTCAATTGATTGCATCTTATATGAAAACCGATCGCTTCTATTACTCATGCCAGTACACCTTCCCTAAAATCCTTTTTCGGCTCAATATAAAAAATATCATTCTCTTTATATGTTTTTAACACAAAATGAGTCTTCGTGCTTTTAACCCCGTTTAACGTTGCAAGCTTTTCAGATACAAAAAAGGCTACATCTTTTAACGTTTTACCCTCAATAACAACATGCAAATCATAACCGCCCGACATAAGATGCAAAGACTTCACTTGCGGAAACCGATAAATCCTCTCCGCCAACGCATCAAACCCGTGCTCACGTTCCGGCGTTACCTGTATTTCTATAACCGCCCGCACCGCATCCTTTTCGGAAGGAATTTTCTCAGTATTTATCACTGCGGAATATTTTAAAATAACCCCATCATTTTCCAACTTACGAATAATCTTTTTCACCTCATCCTCAGTTTTTCCGGTCATTGAGGCAATATCATAAGCGGTGAGCCGCGCATCATTTTGCAATAAATCAATAATTTCTTGAAACTCGTGCATGATACACTCCTTTAAAATAACTATGCAAAAAGAATATAATCTTTACCCTTCTCTGTCTATACTCTGCTTGATATAAGCAGACCTTAAACAAAATACAGCCAAAACAACACTCGCTATACCTTTTTCTGAGAGCTTTGGGTTTTTAAGTCAATCTCATACAATTTTATAAAAAGAGTCCGACACAACGCAAGGGCGAAACCTTGGAATTGCTACTTTTGGTTCGCCAACGAGTTTTAAAGCTTCAATTTTATAGTTTTGTGTTGATGCTTTAAAACATCGTTTGGAATTTCGCAACGGTGGGTAGTTTACCATACTAATGCTGGTGGCAGTCCTTAATCTGCTTGTTTGCGGCTTATTCCCAGGCTTTTGCCAAAGCATCGATTCCCGCCGCAATGTTCTCATGGCTTAGACCGGCAAAGCCCAGAATAACTGTAGGGCGTTCAGGTTTTACGGCAATGCAGTAATTCGATATGCCGTGAATCAAAATACCTGCATTCCTCGCTAAGCGCACCAATTCTTCTTCCCCTTTCTCTCCCTCCCATTCCAGCAGCGTGTGAAGACCCGCTTCCGAGCCTTCCACCCGCATGTGTGCATGTTTTTGCACCGCATAAAGCAGCGTTTCCCGTTTTTCTTTATAGAGTTTGCGCATCCGATTTACATGGCGTATAAAATATCCTCGCCGTATGAAAAGATCTAACGTTTTTTGAATGAGAATCGGCACGGGGCAGAAGGCATAGGCAGCTTTTTTATGGTATTGCTCCGTCATCTCATCGGGTAAAAGCATATAACTTAACCGAAAGGACGGTGATAATGTGTTAGAGAACGTGCCCATGTATACAACTTTGTCGTGAACATCAATGCTTTTAAGAGCCGGGATTGGTCTTCCCTGATATTTAAATTCCCCGTCGTAGTCATCCTCAATAATCCATGCGTGTTTTTGTTTTGCCCAATCCAAAAGTTCAAGCCTCCTCCGCATAGACATGATTTTTCCGGTAGGGAACTGGTGAGAAGGCGTGATACACAACACGGTAATTCCCGCCGCTTCAACGTCTTTTCGATGAATTCCTTCTGTATCCATCGGCAAAGGTACATAGCTTATGCGATTAGCTTCGAACATCATACTCCATCGTTCAAAACCGGGATCTTCAATTCCAAAATGGGCGTTTTCCCATAGTCCAAAAAGAATTTGGAAAAGATATTCCGTGCCCGCACTGATAATAATATTTTCTTTTTTACCGCGAATGCCGCGGGAATGATAAAGATACTCAACAATGGATGCCCGCAACGCTTCGTCCCCTTGCCGTTGCCCGCGGAAAAGAAGGCTTTTCTTCTCCTTACTCAGCACCTCTCCTGTGAGTTTTTTCCAGATGCCGAAGGGAAAATCTCCTACTCCCTGATAGGAAAAATCAAAACAAAAATCAACAGGCTTTTTCTCTTCCGCTGACTCATTGGCGGCAGGAACACTCAGCAGCAAATCTAAATTCGCTACAAAATAACCTCGCCGCTCCTGAGATTCCACATAGCCTTCGTCTATTAAAAGATTATACGCATTTTCTACCGAGTTAATGCTTATTACCCGCTCTCGTGCAAGGCTTCTTTTGCTGGGAAGTTTACTGTCGGCGGGCAAAGTTCCCTCTTGAATCTTTTCTTTGAACTCCTCATACAGTTCCACGTATAACGGCTTTTTCATTTCGCTTTATCTGATCCCTTAAAAATAATTTATTTTGATACTGTTTATCATATCAGTTCAATCGTATACTGAGCAAAATAAAAACACAAGCGTCAAGGAGTATACTTATGGATAAAAAAACAGAATTAACCAAACAATTTGCAGGTGGCGTAATTATGGACGTTACAACTCCCGAGCAGGCTAAAATTGCAGAGTCTGCCGGGGCGGTAGCGGTTATGGCTTTGGAGCGAATTCCTGCGGATATTCGTGCAGCGGGCGGAGTTTCCCGTATGAGCGATCCGGGGATGATTAAGCGTATTATGGCCGCGGTTTCCATTCCCGTTATGGCAAAATGCCGAATCGGGCATTTTGCCGAAGCCATGATTTTGGAAGCCATCGGGATCGATTATATTGACGAAAGCGAAGTACTTTCTCCGGCTGACCACGTATTTCATGTTGACAAAAGCAAATTTAAAACGCCCTTTGTCTGCGGTGCCAGAAATTTGGGCGAAGCTTTGAGACGTATCCAAGAAGGGGCATCCATGATTCGTACAAAAGGAGAAGCAGGCACAGGCGATGTAGTACAAGCGGTAACCCATATGCGTCAAATTCAAGGCGATATCCAAAAAGTAGCGGCTATGCGCGAAGATGAGCTTTATCACGAAGCGAAAGAATTGAGCGTTCCCTATGAGTTGCTTCACTATGTGCACGAGCATCGCAAACTTCCGGTTCTGAATTTTTCTGCAGGCGGTGTGGCAACCCCCGCAGATGCGGCGCTGATGAGAATGCTTGGCGCAGAAGGTGTTTTTGTCGGTTCAGGTATCTTTAAATCTGGCGACCCCGAAAAGCGCGCCCGTGCCATTGTCAAAGCCGTAAAACACTTCGACGATCCGAACGTATTGGCGGAAGTCTCTGAAAATCTTGGAGCAGCCATGGTTGGCATCAACGAAAATGAAATTGAAGTAATCATGGCGGAGCGCGGAGTCTAACAGCAGGGAAAAACTAACCCTGCGAGTTTTAAAACTTCCTGTTATAAAAAGGAGCTCGACACGGCGCAAGGGCGAACCCTTGGAATTGCTACCTTTGGTTCGCCTACGAGTTTTGCCTGTTTGCAATAAGGTGTCAGGCAAAACATCGTTTGGAATTTTGCAACGGTAGGCAAACTTACCATAGGACGAACCTTTGGAACTTCTACCTTTGGTTCGCCAACGAGTTTTAAAGCTTCAATTTTACAGTTTTGTGTTGATGCTTTAAAACATCGTTTGGAATTTAGCAACGGTGAGCAAACTTACCACAGGAATGCTTAAACACGGTTTTAACGTCCGTGGCAAAAACTAACCCGTCTGCGTGGAACCACGGGCGTCCGTGCCCGTTCTGAAATTTACCTCCCTCCGGTGCAGGAGTTAAGGAGACGCAGGATCGCGGCGAAGCATAAGCGAAAAGCGCCCTGCGCCAGCAGCACGGGCGAAGTGTTGACATTCCGGTTTTCACTTCGCCTGCGAGTTTGAAAACTTCTATATTTATAGCAGCAGTAGTTTTCAAACATCGTTTGCAATTTTCCGGCAGGTTAAGGGCTGCCCAAGCCCTTAATGCGAAGCATACCCTTAAATTCGCCTCCTGCAAATCAACAACCAAATACAAGGCTGAAAAACACACTATTTCCTGTGCCCTACAACTGAAAACCTATTTACTCAACGGCGAACACTGAAATCACTCGTTTTCAGGACGGGTTCTTAGGGCAACGGTTTAGTTTTTGACGTTCTTGTCAAAAACTAAACCACGAGTTTTAAAAGCACTTGGAAAAAGTTTGTGCTTTTAAAACATCGTTTCTGCTTGGAACCACCGCCGTCCGTGGCGGTTCTGATTTACGCAGTGTTGGAACCGGCAGCGTAGCTTCGAAGCAGAGGAAGAGAGAGTCCCAGAGAGAGGAGGAGAAACTTGCTCTGAACAATGGGTTAGTTTTTGCCGTCCGTGGCAAAAACTAACCCGTCTGCGTGGAACCACGGGCGTCCGTGCCCGTTCTGAAATTTACATTCCTCCGGTGCAGGGGTCAAGGGGACGCAGGATCGCGGCGAAGCATAAGCGAAAAAGGCTCTGCGCCAGCAGCACGGGCGAAGTGTTGACATTCCGGTTTTCACTTCGCCTGCGAGTTTGAAAACTTCTATATTTATAGCAGCAGTAGTTTTCAAACATCGTTTGCAATTTTCCGGCAGGTTAAGGGCTGCCCAAGCCCTTAATGCGAAGCATAAGCAGGTTAAGAGCCGCCGAAGCGGGTTTTCATTTGGGCGAACATTTTGGCGATGTCGGCGGCTTCGGCTTGGGCGTCCGGTTCGTGGTAGTGGACAAGGTCGGCGGGGATTTCTTCCAGAAAAGGGGAGGGGGCGCATTCGCGGAAGGTGCCCATTTTTTTTCGGGTGCGGCAGCTGGTTATATACAGTTTTTGCTGCGCCCGCGTGATTGCAACATAAAAAAGGCGGCGCTCTTCTTCAATATCGCCGTCGTTTTCTTCCATGCTGCGCGCATGGGGAATAATGCCTTCTTCGGTGCCGGCAATAAACACCACCGGAAATTCCAATCCCTTCGCCGCATGAATGGTCATAATTTGCACCTCGCCCTTATCCTCTTCGTTCATATCGTCTCTGGTTAAAAGGGTAATACGGTTCAAATAATCGTAAAGATTAACGTCAAAATTATCCGGATTGTGCTCCCACTCCTCAATCGATTGAATAAGCCGCTCTATATTGAGGAATTTATAACGCGCCGCCTTTTCGTTTTTTTGGTATTCCTGAATAAGATAATCAAAATAATTGATTTCCTCGACCAGCTTCCGCACCTTTTGCGCCAACCCTTTACCCGAAAGCAGCAATTTGCGGTGTCGGGAAATAAGGTCTGCAAAACTTTGCACATCGGCAAGCCCCTTATCTTTTATGCTGCCGCCTTCGCTGTTTGCAAGCAGGTTATTAATTGCCGCACGGATTGAGCATTTTTGTTCGGTTGCAATATGCGAAATAATTTCAACTGTTCTTTTGCCGATTCCTCGGCGCGGCGTATTGATAATGCGCAAAAGGTTTATATCATCGTCGGGATTTGCAACAACCCGCAGATAACTAATAACATCTTTTATTTCCTTGCGCTGAAAAAAGCTTGTTCCGCCCGACATTTTATAGGGAATATTTGCGTTTAAAAAAGATTCTTCAATGGCTCTGCTCAAACTATTTGCGCGGATAAGTACCCCAAAATCGGAAAAACTGCGGTTTTCCCGCGCCTTTTCGGTTAGAATCATATCGGCAATAAAATCCGCCTCGACGGTTTCCGTTTCGGGGATAAATATTTCAATGGGCTTACCGGAATCGTTTCCCGACCAGAGCGCCTTTTCTTTGCGGTTGGTGTTATGCGCAATAACGCCGTTTGCCGCCGCAAGGATGGTGCCCGTTGAGCGGTAGTTTTGCTCCAGCTTAATTTCTACCAGCTGCGGAAAATCCTTTTCAAACATTCGGATATTCTCGAAATTTGCGCCGCGCCATGAATAAATAGACTGATCATCATCGCCAACCACGCAAACATTATTTTCCGCAATCAATTTCATAAAATTATACTGTTGAATACTGGTATCCTGAAACTCATCAACCATGATATAGCGGTAGCGGTTTTTATACTCAGCCAAAATTTCCGGATGTTCGGTAAAAAGCTGTATCGGCAGCATAATCAAATCGTCAAAATCAACCGCATTATAAATTTTAAGGCTGTCCTGATACTCTTGATACAAAAGCCGGTATGCGTCATGCTCGCCCCGCCAGCTTTTTCTGCCCATTTTAATATTTGAAAACAGCGCGCCGACGGCATATACATCAAAAGAGTCTTGCGAAAACTTCAGTTCTTTCCCAAGCTCCTTGATAAGTTGATTGCGGTCTGTTTCGTCATAAATGCTGAAATTACTTCTCCAGCCGAGTGCGGCGATATGTTCCCGCAAAATCTTTACGCCGAATGCGTGAAAAGTGCTTACGGTCAGATTTTGCAGTTTTTTGCCGGTGAGCTCTTTAATTCGCTCTTCCATTTCCCGCGCCGCCTTATTGGTAAAGGTGAGCGCAAGAATCTGCGACTGCGGAATACCGCGGTCAAGCATATGCGCAATACGAAACGTTATAACCCTTGTCTTCCCCGATCCCGCACCCGCAATAATCAACACCGGCCCCTCAATTGTAGAAACCGCCTTTCTTTGCTCCGGATTAAGCTTATCAACCATACTCATACGGGGAAAGAGTGTATCAAAAAAGCAAAAAAGAAAAAAGCATTTTTGAATACAACCTTTTAGATAGTATCTAAATCTTTTTCCGTTCAGCATATTGACAGTAATGGTTTTGCGGCTTCAGCATTACTATGGTAAGTTTGCTTGCCGTTGCGCCGTGTCGAACTCTTTTTTATAAAATTTTTTACAATTCGTATTATTAAAGAGTTTTGCACACACGAATGCAAGTACACCATCGCTATATTATTTCGGTTTTTTATGCTACAATTAAAAATCTATGGGACGTATTTCGAAAAAACTGGAGGACTACAAAAAAATATCCGAGGCGGCGTATTTGGCGGCGGCGCAAAACACGGAGCGGTATCGCATTATTTTACGGTATTTTTTTGTGCAGCACGAGCGCATGAAGGACTACAGTTATCCGAATGAGATTCTCGCGCATGTGCGGGGCATTTCGGGAATGGAAGCGTATACGGAAGACGAGTTAACTCAGGATTTAAATCAGTTAGTTGCGTGGAAAAATATTGTCCCGGGTCAGGAAATTAAAAATCCGAGAACTATTGCGGAATTTAATAAAAAGGTTTATCGATATCAAATTACTCCGTACACGGTTGAAATTGAACGAATGCTGGAGCATTTGGAAGAAAGCGAGGAGTTCCGCGGTTCGTTGGATAAAAAAACATTTGAAAAACTGTACAGTGCGCTTCAGGATTTTTTATCTCAAGGATTTGATGAAGAGTTGGCGGAAAAGTGGCACGCAATTATCGACCTGTTTACGGAAGTGCGGCAAAACACTTCGGATTATTTGGCGTATTTAAGCAGCGAGCGATCCGAAGAAATGATGAAGCGCGAAAGTTTTTTAGCATACAAGGATAGGTTTGTTGTTTATTTAAGCGATTTTATTCAAGGCAGTTATCAAATGGCGATGAAAATTCAGGATAGCTTTGAGCACTGCAATGATGAAGACTTAAGGCGCCGGTTTCTGTTTTTGGCGGAAATACCGGACTTTGTTCCGCGCTACGAGGAGCTCGCCTTTGACCCTGCCGTTAAGGCGGAAGAGCTTATGGAGCTTTGGGAAAGTTTTCGCCGCTGGTTTATTAACACCGGCGAGCATTCGTCGGAGTATCAGATTTTGCAGGATAGAACAAATAACATGATTCGCAAAATCACCGGAAGCATCCGGCGCATCGGAGAGCGCACTCAACAAAAACTCAGCAGAAAAAAAGACTACCTCCATGTGGCACAGTGGTTTTTAAACGCGCAAACAATGGAAGAAGCGCACCGGATTTCGGCGACGGTATTCGGCTTAACGCACACCCAGCATTACCTTACCGATGGGCTCGACACGGCAGACATCTATACTGAAATTTGGGATATGAAGCCCCATGAAGTTATCACTCAACCAAAAACAAATAGATATCAGGAGCGGACAAGCATCACGCCGTATGTGATTGACCGCGAAGCAAAACAGGAACTCATTAGAAAAAATCAGTCAAAGCAAAAGCAGCTGAAAGAAGCGATAGCGTCTTACATGGATGACGGGCGTTTAAGCGTGTTTGGCGAAAAGCAAATTTCTTCGGAGGTACGGAAGATATTATTAAAATGGATATCGGCGGCGTTTTTAACCGAAGACGGAATGATTTTAACCGAGTTCGGGTATCGCGTAAAAGTGAAAATCGAAAAAGAGCAAACTACCCTTGTTTTATCTGAAGACGGTGCCATGGAAATGCCTGCCTTTGAAGTAGCGATTTTAAAAGAGGGAAGCCGGTGAACGAACAAATTAGCGAGGGGCTTGTGCTTCTGTTTGAAAACTATTGGATTTTACGCAAAAAATCGCCGCGAGAGTATACTCTGCTTCGGCAAATAGAAAAAGACTTGCGGAAAATTATCAGCGAAAAGTTCGGCTTTCGCTTAACCATGCATACGGATTTTATCAAGCTGGAAAAATTGCCGGTTGATCCTGAGCCGTGGATGGGTATGGAAAATTTTACGCAAACGATGGACTATGTTATTTTCAGCTGTCTTTTGAGCATACTCGAAGGAAAAGAAACGGGTGAATATTTTTTGCTCAGCCAGCTCTGCGAAGAACTCAAAGCTATCTACCCTGAAGGCGGCAAAGTTGACTGGGTGAATTACAATCACCGTAAATCTTTTGTGCGGGCAATGCAGCAAATGCTTGAACTTAATTTGCTGGAAACGGTTGACGGAGACTTAATGCAGTTTGCGCAAAACGAAGATGCGGAGGTGCTCTACCGCTCGACTGTGTACTCCCGCTATTTTATGCGCCCCTATCCTCAAGATATTTACACGTACAATAGCTGGCAGGATTTACTGGAAGACGACAGCGGTGCCGACGCCGAGCAGATTTCTCTTCGGCACCGCGTGTACCGCCGGCTTTTTTTGCAGCCGGTATTATCGAAAGAAAAACTTTCCACTGAGGAGTTTTATTATCTTCGCAATCAGCGGCAAAGCATAATAGACTTTACCGACAAGTACACGCCGTATAATTTTGAGCTCTATTTGGACACCGCGTTTTTATCTCTTTTGGAACGGAATACGCGAATAGCGACTTTTCCGTCGAGGCAGGGTATTGATGATGTAGTTTTGCACACTGCCGCCCTGCTCCGCGAAAAAAATCTTGAGCGCAACGAGGAAGGCAAGCTTGTTTTTTCGCACGATGAATGGAAGAGTTTTTTGCAGGAAGTAAAAGAGCGTTACAGCGCAGGCTGGACCAAACAATATCGCGAAGAGACGGACGCCGAGCAGCTGCAAACCGAAGTGCTTGCCCAGTGCGAAAAATGGGGCTTTGCCTTTACGCGAGGCGATGAGATACTTATCAATCCGGTGATGGTAAGAATTGTAGGCGTTTACCCGGAAGACTTTTGCGAGGGAGAGTTACGGTAGTGGGGGAAGATTTATAAAGAAATAATCATTGCCCTGAAATTTGCAAAGTACGCTATTGCGTATTATATGACGCTTTATCTGAATCAGCCGATATTTATAGCAATAAGGTAATAAAATTTAGCACAATAGAGAAGAGAAAATATTGTGTGATGATCACGATGCTTTATATCAATCAGAACTATGGAGACAAAAATGCGAAATAGTGATTTTGAGCTATTGAAAATGAGGCTTGAGCAGATTAAGGCTTTGGGATGGGTAAAAAATCAACGTCATGGAAATGCTGGCGGTGTTGGAAATACACTGGAGGATTTGCTTGATATAGCCGAGAATAACCTTCAGCTGCCGGACTTTGGTGATTGGGAGCTAAAAACTCAAAGAGCTAATACCGTATCTCTGCTGACCTTGTTTCACTGCGAACCAGAACCTCGAAATGTACGAATAGTCCCTAAAATTCTGTTGCAAAAATTCGGGTGGAAACATCAAGAAGCAGGCATAACATATCCGATAACAGAGCGTAGCTTTCGGCAGACAATAAATGCAAAAAAATATAGTGATAGGGGCTTCAAGGTTACTGTAGACTACGCTGAAAAACGCATATATGTTTCATTTAATTACTACGAAATCGATGAGCGCCATGCAGAATGAAAAGCAGCTATTAAAGAAAAAATTGGAACAGGAGATTTTTCTCCGAAACCATACTGGACATTTGAAGCTATTTCTATGAAGTTGCGTACTAAACTAAATAATTTACTGTATGTTACAGCAGAGACAAAACGAGTTGACGGAGCGGAATATTTTCGATACAACGAAATTGAAGCATATATTGATCCGACACTGAATACATTTTTAAATCTTGTCGAGTTGGGAGATATATATGTCGATTTTGATGCTCGTACCGGGCACAACCATGGCACAAAATTTAGAATAAAATCAGCATCAAAAATCAAGCTATATCAGCAACACATAAAAGTGTAAAAACAAAAATATTTGCACTGCGTTTTATTCTTTCTTTTGAGATTTTTTTGGAGAGGAAGGAAGAATAAAGTCTAATATATACTCAAAGGTGGTACCCATGGTGATGTAGCTGCTTGGCCAACCGAATATTCCAATATTGTTTACCAGATTTCGCCGATCCCAAATAATGGTGTTCCTAAATTCGTAGCCGGCATCCCTCATTGCATTAATAATATTGATGTGTAATGGAACACGTTTCCCATCAATCCAAGCATCGGTAATGTTGATTAGAACATGCGCTTTCTCTTGAAATACCGGTTTCATTTGGGCAAATATTGCCGCGATTGCTTTTTCAAAGTCATCAGCTTCAAGCGTACCAAGGTCGTTAGGATCCTGACTGTATTGTTCTACTTTCCCAAATTGTTCATTTTGCCTTAGATCTCCGCGTCGGCTTTTATTTTTTCTCTTCCTATTAAGAATGTTCGCATATGGAGGAGAAGTAAATGCAAGTTTAACTGTACATGGTGCAATGCGGTTCGCAATATTGCGGGCATCATCACAAATAGCTATTTGCTTGCAGCGGCATTCCGCAGGCGGTGCAGCGATACGAGAATTTGATAAATCCACGTATTCCTGTTTTAAATCAAAGCCTATCGCATTTCGGTTTAAATCTTGAGCAGCAAGAAGGGTTGTCCCTGAACCAACAAAAGGATCTAAAACCAGCTCTCCCCTGTGTGTAAATTGCTCAATTACCCTTTTAGCCATCGCAATAGGGAAAACTGCCGGATGAATTTTTTTATCCCGGATATCTCGCGGTTCATACATAAATTCCCATACGCCAATTTGATTTTTCATCCAATCTTTAGCGGCAATACACGAGAGAAAATTTTGTTTACAATTGCAAAGCCGTGTATTATCAATTGTTACATATTCGGTAGTATTCATCCCCTAATCCTCTGCTTTCGTCAAATCTATTCTGAGCAAACTCAAAGTACTCATAATTGATTTCAAATCCTACACAATTACGTCCCAGCCGATCACAAACTATCCACGTTGTTCCTGTACCAAGAAATGGATCGAACACCGTTCCGCCTTCAGGGCTTGCGCATAAAACAATTTGCTCAACAAGTTTTTCTGGAAAAGTAGCCGTATGATTACCGTTCAGCGGTTGTGTGTTTATAGGCCATACATCGCCGGGATTTTTCATACGACCATTTGCGCCAAGTACCTTTACCTCATCAAGATTAAAGAAGTATTTCTTGTTTAATACAAAATGAAAAACATGCTCATATGTGTTGTTAAAGCGATCTGTTACGCTGGCAGGTATACGGTTAGGTTTATACCAAATTATATCGTCACGCAACAACCAGCCGCGCTCCTGCATTTCAATAGCAAAGCGCGAAGGAATTAACAGTAGCTGCTTGTTTTGATACAATTTTCCATTCTGTTTTATTTTTGGCTGGAGCGGCTTGGTGGTAAAATATTTTTCTTTTCTGTCTTTTTTTGCTTGTGTAATATTACCATCTTCATCCACATACTTACTCCACGCTCCGGCACCTGATCCGAAAAATGTATCTCCTATATTGATAAAAAGGTTGGCGCTTGGTTTTAAATAAGGTTTTAGAGTATCAAAAAAATCTGCAAGATTTTCAACATATGCTTCGGGTGTTTTCTCAGAGCCTATTTCGCCTTCTCCATTATACACACGTTTGGCCCAATACGGCGGTGAAGTAACAAGCAAATCTATAGATTCACGCCGTATTTGTTTTACTAATTCAAGCGTATCTCCGCAAGCGATGATGTGATTCATTTTTTATTCTCCACAGGCATATCGCATATTCTCAGGATTAGTTCATTCTTTTCGCAATCCATATAGATTGCAAATTTTGAAATTCCCTTTTCTACGGGCATATTGGTCAAAATAGATTTAGGTAAACGCACACGCATATCCTGCTGGAGAATATATGTATCTAAATAAACGAGATGATCATCCATAACAGACTCCTTTTGGCTCAATAACAGTCTAATAATAGAATAAAATCAGTCTAAAATCAAGTTTTTTTGCAGAAAAATGTCAATGTTTTATGCTAAAAATAATTATAGCTTGAGTAAATATTATTTTAATTTACAAAGCGAACAAATAGATGTTAGTGCGGCCGATAATCAACCCATTTTCATGCTAGCAAGGAAATTAAAAAAACATTATATATGCTGACAGAGCCTACATCGAAGAAAAGATAAGGGGCTGCCAAATTCAAGTGATAAATTGCAATCAGCCCTCATTATCGCCTAAGACTTGATTTATCGCATAAAACAGGGTATGGTTTAGGCCATAGCAAGGCAGATTAGGCGATGAGAGATTTTAATTACAGTCAATTAAAAAACAAAACATGGGACAATGAAATTTTAGGTTTAATCTCAAAAATTTATGAGTATAAAGGAAGACAGGAGTTATATGTAAACCCACTGCTGTCCAATTAAGTAATAAGATCTTTTAAAGAGTTAAGAGCTGTGTTATAATAGTTTTTGGACAAACATACATACCACAAGGACTTAACTCATGTATCATTGTACTACAATTTTAACACAATTGCTACACCTTACTGACCAACTTGGCTTTAAAAAAATCAGTGCCGAAGAACAAGCAGATAAGCGATATCGACATTTTTCAGCACGTACTCAGCTGTTTACCATGGTCTTTGCACAATTAACAAAACAGAATAGTTTACGTTCAATTGAGCACGCAATATCCAGTGATAATGATTTATATCATGCAGGCATTACCGCAAAAATCACCCGAACAAATCTTGCCCATGCAAATGAATATAGACCAAGTATCATATTTGAAAAATTTTACTTTCATGTGCTTAAGTATTACACAAAGCTCGTAAACAAACCAGTGAATATATTCGGCAAGCATACCAAGCTCATCGATGCAACAACCATCTCATTGAATATTAAGCAATACAAATGGGCAAAATTTAGAAGCACAAAGAGCGGAATAAAAATACATACCCGTTTTGATTATGAAGCAAACTGTGCTGATTATCTTTTTATCACCAATGCGAAAGAACATGAAAACAATACGCTTAAAAACATGCACCTAACAAAACAGGATATTGCTGTTTTTGATCGAGGTTATTTTAATAAGAAACAGTTCTATGAGTTTACAAAGAGTGAAATATCCTTTGTAACAAGACTTAAATCAAATGTTATATACACCGTAGTTGATCGATATGCCGTAAGCGGACATGAAAATGATACGTATAAAATTATCAGTGATGAGAAAATTACTCTGAATGTGAGTATTTCAAAAAAGAAGGAAAGCGTGGTAACACTACGAAAAATCATCTCAAAAGATTTGCAGTCAAAAAAGAAAATAGTATTGCTGACAAATTTGTTTGAAATAGATTCTCTTGAGGTAGCTGAACTGTATAAAAAAAGATGGACCATTGAATTATTCTTCAAGATGATAAAACAGAATCTGAAAATTAAGAAATTTTATGGACATAGCGAAAATGCGGTCAAGACACAGATATGGATTGCCGTTATTACGCATATGCTCTTTTTAATTTTACAAGCTGAAACCAACTATAGGCAAAGGAGCTTTTCATATTTTTGTTCTGAAATTTCTGTCGTACTGTTTCTGCATCGCAGTCTTAAAAAATGGTTTTGTGGTGATCATGAAAAACCAGTTCCTAAATTAATTCACCATCCTAATACCTCAGAGCTTTCTCAAAAGCCTCCAAGTTAATTGGACAGCAGTGATTCTTTTTATATATTAGCCCGCCTTTAGGCAGGTCAACCTAACGGGCGGCGGATAAGCTGCAAGAAGTGAGAAAGCCTTTAGGCTTTTGAACTTCGCCGTCAGCTTAATCCGCATGTTGGACGGCGCTGTGCGCCGAACAGCAGGCGGAGATTCCGCCGCCCGTTGAATGGACGCACAGCGTCCATTCAACATCCGCCGCTTAACCTGCATTTGCGGCGCGTCCGCAATGTCCGGTTGAAGCGGGTGTTAGGTTTCCCATATCCATATAATGTAATCTTATACCTTAAACTTCCCGACCTCCGCGCTTAAACTGTCGATACTCTCTTTATTCTTTCGGGTAATCTCGTTTACTTCCTGCACGGCGTTATTTATCTGCACCGCCCCTGAAGCCATTTCATTCATGCTATCGGTAATGGTGCGAGTCAAATCGTCGAGCTTACTCATCTCATCGGCAACACCCACCCCTCCTTTCAGCATTTCTTCAGAACCGGCTTTTACTTCTACCGTTACTTCATTGATATTTTTAATTGCAGACAAAACTTCTTTACTGCCGTTTTCCTGCTCCCTCATCGCTTCCATCAAGCGATTACTCATCTCCTTTACCTGTTCAGAAAGACTAAAGATTGCATTGAACTTTTCTCCCGCCGTTTTTGATGAAACAGACAGACTTTCAATTTCTCCTGATAAGGTTTTAAGCGTTGCGGTGATGGTTTTACCTTGTGCACTCGATTCTTCTGCAAGTTTACGGATTTCGTCGGCAACAACAGCAAAACCCTTGCCTGCTTCTCCGGCGTGTGCCGCTTCAATCGCTGCATTCATCGCAAGCAGATTAGTCTGACTTGCAATATGCTGAATAACATTGCTTGCTTCAAGTAAGCTCCCTGATTCTTCGGCTATCTTTTGCGTTACGCTTGTTGCACTGGTTATGGTTTCTTTGCCGTCGGCGGTTGCCGTTGCAAGGGTTTTTATCACATCATTGGTTTTATCAAGGGTTTGCGTGATTGAAGCGATGTTTGCTACCATTTCTTCTACGGAGGCGGAAGATTGAGAAACACTCGCCGCTTGTGTTTCAATACTGCCGTTTAAGTTTTTTATCGTACGGATTATCTCTTCAATCGTTGCGGCGGTTTCGGTTACACTTGCAGCCTGTGTCAGCGTTTGTTGTTTTACGCCGTCGATGTTCGCACTGATTTGGTTTACCGCACTTGCTGTTTCGCTCATATTTGTTGCAAGTTCATTGCCTATACCGCTCATAACCTGTGTACTACGGTCAACGGCTTTTATTGAAATACCAATTTTTTCTATTGTCTGGTTAAAATATTCCGACATTTCGCTAATCTCATCATTACCCAAAACAGGCAGACGCACAGTAAGGTCGCCATCACCTTGTGCAATGTTTTTAAGAATGCCGACTGTGTTTATAATTGGTTTTACAATTCTACGTGCACTTGCATATACAACTATCAAAATACTAGCAAGTATGATGCCCCCTAAAATGTATACTGAATTACGCAACACCTGCACCGTACCCATAAATTCTTCTACTGGAGCATAGACCATAACTGCCCAACCTGTAGTTTCCATAGCAGTGTACCCACAGATATATGTTTTTCCATCCTCATTAAAATATTCACAACCGGCAACACTGCCTTCTAGCGCTTTTTTCTCAAGCAACGCCATATCTCTCAAATCAGGATTTGTTTGTGCCTCTTTGGCTGAATTCTCTTGCCGTTTTACTATTTCAATATCTTGATCAGCTATTGTATTTCCAGTTTTGCCTACAATATAACAGCCTCCAGTTTCGCCGACAACTATGTCTTTTATCATTTGTGAAAGTCCAGTGCCATCTTCACGAGCTCTTAAAACTCCCAAAATATTTTTGTCATCATCATAAACTGGAACATTAAAAAAAACAGCAAGCTTGTTTGTGGCTTTTGAATATTCTGGCTCGCTTACCGATTTACCACCTGATAGAGCCAATTTATATCCTTGTTTATCAGAAATATCAAGTTTTCGTCCACCTGCCAAATACACCGTACCACTTTTATCACAGCTTGACAGTGCTTCAAATTCAGGGTTGAAAGTAAGCTCTTTTTCTAAGCTTTCAGTTTTTTGTTCATATGGAACATCTGCACGCAATACCTCAAGACGAGCAAGAGCTTCAAGAGTTTTCCACGATGACCTTATACGCTCATCCATTACCAATGCAGTATCAATCGCTTTTTCTTTAATCATTGCGAACACTTTTTCTTTTACTGCTTTTTTTGCAAAATACATAATCATAACGCCCCCTGTTACATAGCCTGCTATAGTTACAACCCCTAGTATAAGAATCAGTTTCTTTTTAATTGAAAAGTGCTTTCCTTTCTTTTTATTTACTTCGGGGGGGGGGAACATATTCTTTCATTTTTGTCAAGTCTCCTTATTGCTTTTAAAATTGAACTTTTCATTTCAAATATATCACAACATTGAAATATTTTCAATATTACTTTTTCGCGCCGATAGGCGTCTGTCTAACGCCCCGCTTAACCTGCATTTGTGTCTTTGCCGACGCGAAGAGTTAAGGCAAAGTTGGAGCGAAAGTTGCATAAAAAAGGGAGCTGCATTAGCAGCGACCGTACAAGCAACTTTCGTGACAAAACAAATGTCAGGTTGAAGCGGGTGTTAGATTCATTATTAACCAATAGATAGTATATGTAATAATCACGGAACTTATTACTACATATACTAAAATTACTTCTCTTTTTTATTTGGGTTAAGCTGTTCGCCGCGATTACCTTGATTTTGGTCATATTGACGATTTGTACCGGCTGTACCCTTATTCGGATTTTGCATATTTGATTGATTATCAGCCGGTTTTATTGGTTTACCTTTACTCATAGTTATATACTCCTCTTATGCTTTTAATTTATAAAATCAAGTTTAAAGGTATTTCCGTCTAATTTTATGTGGAAAGTTCCTCCTGTATATTGAGTTTTGGATTTACTGTCAAAATCCTCCAGCTTACCCCTATACATAGAACTATCAGATATCACTTTAATGGTAAATCTTGGATTATAGAAGTAGCTTAGATTAGGACTTTTGCCACTTACAACAACATCCTTAACAGTTATGGATTTTTCGGTGCCATCACTAGGTATTTCAGTTTTTAATACAGGCGGAAAATCAAAAGAACTCTCCCAGTTTTCACCATTAGCAATAACTGTTTCTGTAGAGTACGAGCGACCACTTATTTCTACATAACACTTTTTGCCGCTTTCATTCTTAAATTTTAATACAAAATTTTCTTTTGTATATTGAGGTTTTCCTAAAGGTTTATTGGGACACCCTGTCATCATAAATAATGTGCCGATAAGCACAACCAACATTCCAATCATTGAAACTATTTTTTTCTGTTTCATCTTTAATCCTTCCTTCTTGCAGTGTCCTTTTTTTCACTGCAATTATTTTATTTTTTGTCGAAGGAATGTTTTGATTGGTTCCGCACCCGCCTGCCTTTAGGCAGGTCAATCTAACGGGCGGCGGATAAGCTGCAAGAAGCGAAAAAGACGCAAGACTTTTGAGCTTCGCCGTCAGCTTAATCCGCATGTTGGACGGCGCTTGCGCCGGACGACAGGCGGATGTTCCGCCGCCCGTTGAACGGACGCACAGCGTCCGTTCAACTACCGCTTAACCTGCATTTGCGGGCTTGCCCCGCAATGTCAGGTTGAAGCGAGTGTTAGGTTAATTTTTCAACAGTTCATTCAATAAATAGCAGAACCTTTATTCATTGATTTATTAAATCCTGTTTGGCGGTTGTATGCACTCTCAAGTCCTCTTAGACAGTTTTCTTATTTTCCATATAACTCTCTTGTAAACGACAATCCCCAAATAGGAAGAACCACCCCACTGCTATGTAAAAACTCCAATTCACCGGAAATACTCCACTTATTTTCCGTCCAAGAAGCATTAAACTTAACAGATTCCATCAGGGAAGATTGACCGGAAATATAATGAGAGCTTTGTAGAGGACCGCTATCCCAAGAGATTGCAGCTATACAGGAAAGAGATATGTGATGATTAAGTACCGCTGTAACATTTACAGCAGAAGTCAATATACATGGGATCCAGCCGGATTCTTTATTTTTTATTACTGGACTGACAAATGTATATGATACTCTACCTCCGATAACAACAGGGTCTGTTATATAATTTACAGCGAAAAATACTTCTTCACCAAATCTTCCGGAACCTGTAACAAATGAATCTGCATTTTTAGGCACCCAAGGAACAGTCGGAAGAGTTGAAACTAATCCTAATTTGAATCTCCACCGTTGATAAGAAGGTTGCCATGTGAAGCCCAAGACAGTATCGTTAAAAGCTGCTTTTATAGCAAAATTTTTTTCCTTAAACATAGGAGCAGATTCTTTCATTCTGACTGATATAGACTGATTAATTGAGAAAAGATAGTCATCAAATATAATAAAGTTAAATCCTACTTGTGGAAGAAAGTCATATATATTATAGCCTGAAATAAATTGAAATTTCATGCGGTTCGACAATTCCATTTCCATTTTAAAATCTTGACGTTTTTCAATTCCGATTCGGTTATGTTCGGCATCTTCAGCCCATAAAGACGCCATCGTTATACATAGAAATAACAAGAAAAATATTTTTTTTACCATTTCCTTTCTGCAATCCTCTCTAATACTGTATATTTTTGAATAGTATTTGCAATAGCTTTTTTCAATACTGACTTATTTAATATCTGTTCAGGAATTTTTACTAAAAGAACCGTTTTGGACCATTTTTTTTGAAAGTCTTTTGCCGTTTGCATTTCCAAACCTAAAACAGGGTCTGCTACAATAACATAGTCTTTATCAGCTTGCAAAATAAATGCAAAATGTAATTCCGGCTTATCATAATGCACTATAACAGGGGCATAATATTGTACTGCTTTAATAAGATTGTCCATATCGATTTTATATGCTTTTGTCTGATAACCATACGCTTGAAAAATCCGCATCATTTGTGCCATTGTTACCTTACGGGTTGTTTGCAATTCTTCCGCCAGTTGGTTAAGCAGATCAGCTTCGGTTACCGCAAGGTTTAAATATAAATTAAGAATTGACGACACCACAGAAAGTCCGCAAGATTCATCTTCTCCTTGTTCATGAACAAAGGAAAAACGTAATTTTTCCAAAGACTGTACCCCTTGTATGTCAGGGGTAAAAGAAAATATCCACGCTGAAAAAATCAACCCATACACACAAGCAAAAAACATACTTTTTATTTTATATAACTTAATATGCATTATGAGTATTTTCGCCTCTTTTAAAAAACATAAACAGCCGTATATACTTTTACCCATATACGACTGTTATATTTTACCTATTATTTTTAACTTTAAGCTTATTACGGCATTTTTTTTGTTGACTGTTCGGCTACAACAAATACCGCATCATAAAAGCCTGAATAGCTTTCAGGATGAGCCTCTAAATCAGCAAGTTTATCGACCTTTTCGCCTCCGGAGTAATAATTCAACTCAGTATATACACCGACACCATATTCCAGCGTATAGGTAATTTCTTGTTTCACAGGCACATGGCTTATTTCATTCTCATGAAACCACAAGTTAATTCCATGCCAGTTACTTTTCGCTTCTAGATCTTCCTTTACCAAGCTACCACCATTCCAGCTAAGAGTAAGCTTGCAAGGCATCTTTACAACAGAATCCCAATTCTTACGAAATATTGCAGGAAACATTACCTCAAAATTCAATCCCTTATATTTAACATCTTTTGGTAATTTAAAAGTTCCTTGTATCGTTCCTGCCTTCTTAATATTAAAATCCTGTTCAGCATACACCCATAGAAATTCAGACTTAAAACGGGCGTTTTTCACCGTATACTGCAAGCGGCAGGCACTAAAGGTCAATACACACAATACAGTAAACACTACAATAATTGTTTTGTTAAAAAATTTTGCCATTTTTTGTGTCCTTACCATTTTTTCCATCCAGGTACCCTCCACATAGCTTTTGATGGCACTACATAGCCGCCTGAACGTCTAATAATAGTAGAAGTTGTGGTATTACAATTTCTATGGAGTACCAAATAGAGCTTCGGTTTTTCCTGAAAATAGGCTTTTGCTGTTTCTATTACTTTATCATCATAGTCCTTAACCGACATCCCTGCCGGACGGCTTACCGGCTGAAGCTCATAGTACCCGGGATTCTTTTTTATCATGTAAGGTTTATTATAATGTTGCTGTACGTTATATCCTATCCCCCACGAAGCGGAAGAATTACCTTCAGAATTTACACCCGATTCAAAAACAGCACGCACAGTAAAAGATGGATCAGAGATCGGTTTATCGGTTACCACAGTCAGTGTATGGTAATAATGTTTCATAATCGGAGTATATCCGATATACGTTTCACCACCGGAGATAATTTCAGCATCGTCAATACTTAATTCCTGTGCATCAAATCCAGTAAAAATATCTTCTTGTAAGATATTTTCAGCCCCATAAACCATTCCAAAACTGAGAATGATTACCGAAAACATGAATAATTTTTTCAAGTTATCCTCCTGATAATATAATTATTTATCGATAAGCATTATATACTACAATTTTTCAAAAATGTCAATATGTCAACTTCTTGAAATGCGGAAATTATAAGAGATATTATTGAAAAGACATAAATATTTGGATTTTAAAATTTTGAAAGAATGCTTCGATTGGTTCCGTTACCCGCCTGCCTTTAGGCAGGTCAATCTAACATTCGCTTAACCTGCATTTGCGGCTACTCCGCAATGTCAGGTTGAAGCGGGGGTTAGATTATTTATCTGATTTTATTCGATTGCAGTTTTTACAAAGCATTTGTAAATTCTCATCTATTGTCTTGCCTCCATCTTTCCATGGAATGATATGATCGCCTTCCATTTCTTCTATTTCAAAATAGTTGCCGCAATCTTTACATATTCCTTTTTGTTTTTCGTAAGCCTTTTGTTTTTGGCTGTCGGTAAATGCTCTAATTGATAAATATTTTTCATCACGAGTTAAAATATATGGGTAAATTCCTTTCTTTTTTTGAACATCATCATCTTGTATAAGTGTAACTGTTTCTTCTTCTATCTCATCGGTGTTAAAAACTTTATCCTTATAGCTGTTATATAGGCTCCCCCAATCTACACCTTTCATAAATTTTATTCTTTTTTTTGTAAAAGTTCCAGAAATCCAAGTAATGACTGATTGAAAATATTGCCATAGTGCAAGAGCGTTTGCATCGTTTTGATGCAGAGCCATATACGCTTCAATATTACCTTTTGAAATCCACTTTATAGCTGTTTCCAAAAAATCCTGCCGAATCGGAGAACCATCTAAATAATCACTTCCTATGGCATACGCGGGACAACTATTTTTACTAAAATATTTTTTTGCATCTGTTACCCATGGACCAAAATAAACAGCATTTCTTAACTCTTGGTCTGTTAGTTTTTCACCTGCAATGTTTATTGTTTTAAACCATTCCAGTTTTTCACTATCAGTGCCAGTGCAAAAATATACCATCAATTTATAATTTAAGATTTGTTCTTGTTCGTCTTTTTGCAAGTTATGAAAATACCTAAAAAGATATGCAAAATCGCCACTTATATATTGGCAAATAGAAATAGTTCGCTGTTGCCCATCAATTACTTCAAAACTACCATCTTCCCTAACTGCCCAATACATAACATTAAGAGGAAAATCCTTTGTAATAGTATGTATAACAGCATCACGCTGCTTATCTTTGTAAATGAATTCTCTTTGATACGGCGGACGAATGTCCAATTTTCCTCCATAACCTGTAACGCCATCTTCATCATTATCTTTGTATTGGTCAACCAATTCTCTGATTGTAATTTCTTTTAATTCAATTTTCATTTTTTTTCCTTATGGTTATTCTGGCATAAGTTATTTTGTCTCCGATTTTTCCTTCAGCATTTTTAATCATTCCGGGAATTGCGGTTGCAAATTCTTCTGATTGTAATGCGCCTATAAATGTTCTTTCCGTTAAGTATTGGTCTAATAACGTCGTCGTATAAGTATTCTGAAGTATGGTTGTACTCTCTCTCTCTGCAATTTCTATGCCAACCTTTCTATCATTGGCTTTTTGTCTTGATAATGAGTACACTAAATCTTTTCCGTCGTTTCCTTTTCTAAAGGCTACAATTTCAAATTGCTCTGGATTATACTTATCCAAAAAAGTGATGGGTACGCCCATTACCCCGTCATAATCACATGGTATTTCGGCAACTTTATCCACATTAATTGCGTCATAGTTATCATATTTGGGATAATCTGATTCATTTCCGTAATATTTTTTATACATAATAAGTTTTTCGTGCCGTTTATTATGGTCAAGATTTGTATACCAACAAACATTTCCCATACTACGCCATTTTTGCCCTGTTTCATCTTCCCAGTATCTTGTTTCTCGAGGTTTAAAATAGTTAGGAACTTTGAATGACATATCTCCTGATTTATACCCCAACCATATTTTATTTTGGGCAATGAGCGGAAATATTTCTTTGTAGGTTATTGCGTTTTGATTGCCAATGATTAAAAATTTTTTATCGTATTCTATGAGCTGTGCAACATATTCACGGAAAAGCGAAAAGGGCGGATTTGTTACCACAATATCGGCTTGTTTTAAAAGTTCGATGCATTCGGAGCTTCTAAAGTCTCCATCTCCCTGTAAATGCTTAACTCCAATTTGTTCAACGGTCGGTACATTCCCACCATTTTTTTCACCGGTATATTCAAGATAAATAGCTTTTTCACTTGATTGTGTACTAAACAAATCTCTTTCTTGGTTTTTGTAACAGATTGTAATTAAACGCTTTAAGCCTAATTTCTCAAAATTATACGAAAAATAATGAAAAAAATTACTGATTCTCGGGTCATCGCAGTTGCAAAGAATGGTTTTATTTTTAAAGTGTTCTCGATAATGTTTTAACTCGTTTTCTATATCAGAAAGTTGTGTATAAAACTCATCTTGTTTTGCGTCTCTTGCCTTATGCAAATTCTCGTTTAGTG
The DNA here is from genome assembly GCF_008153345.1 of Treponema phagedenis. NCBI lineage: Bacteria > Pseudomonadati > Spirochaetota > Spirochaetia > Treponematales > Treponemataceae > Treponema > Treponema phagedenis. Next base: position 686,518 of record NZ_CP042818.1, read on the forward strand.
ATTTCTTTACCATACCATACGATATTGTACTATTTTTTATACTTAACTTCAAGTATACCATTTATTCCCAATAATACATCTTGCCCGTCAGCGTCAATCTAACATCTTCGCTTAACCTGCATTTGCGGCTTGTCCGCAATGTCAGGTTGAAGCGGGTGTTAGGTTTCCCATATCCATATAATGTAATCTTATACCTTAAACTTCTCTACTTCCGTAGTTAAGTTATCAATTGAATCTTTATTCCGTTGTGTAATCTCATTGACTTCTTGTACAGCATTGCTTATTTGTACCGCACCGCTTGCCATTTCATTCATACTGTCGGTAATGATGCGTGTTAAATTATCAAGATTCCGCATTTCATCGGCAACTTGTTCACCGCCGCGGAGCATTTCAGCAGAACCTGCTTGTACTTCTTGCGTTACGGAATTAATCGCTTTAATCGCAGATAAAACTTCATAGCTGCCGTTTTCCTGCTCTTTCATTGCAGTCATAAGGTTAGCACTCATTGTTTTTACCTGCTCTGACAGCGTAAAAATTGCATTGAATTTTTCTTCGACCGTTTTGGAAGACTTTGCCAAAGTTTCAATTTCCGCTCCGAGTGTTTTCAGTGTTACGGTAATGTTTTTTCCTTGAGCCGAAGATTCTTCCGCCAATTTTCTGATTTCGTCAGCAACAACGGCAAATCCTTTTCCCGCATCTCCTGCATGAGCCGCTTCGATTGCAGCATTCATTGCCAAAAGGTTTGTCTGGCTTGCTATATTTTGAATAACATTACTCGCTTCAATCAGACCGCCTGACTCTTCTGCAATCTTCTGTGTTACACTATTTGAAGTTACGACGGCATCTTTTCCGTCGCCGGTTGCTTGTGCAAGTTCTTTAATGGAATCATCGGTTTTATCAATTGTCTGCGTAATAGAAGAGATATTTGCAACCATTTCTTCAATTGAAGATGAAGAGCGAGCAACCGATGCCGCTTGCGTTTCAATACTGCCGTTCAACTGTTTTATTGTGCGGATAATTTCTTCCATCGTGGCAGCTGTTTCGGTAACACCTGCTGCTTGGGTCATAGTCTGCTGTTTTACCCCGTTGATGTTCTCACTGATTTGATGAATGGAACTTGCCGTTTCTTCTGCATTGGTTGAAAGAATTGTCCCGACTTCGTTCATCGTATTTGTATTATTTTTAATACTGGAAAGGAGAGCAACAGTATTTTTATGGAAAATATTTAACTGCATTGCAAGAATACCGAATACATCCCGACGTTTTATTTCTAATTTATCAACAATAAAATTTCCTACTGCAAGCGTATCGGTAAAATTCATCACTTCGTTTATGCTATTATTTATTCCCGTATACAGTGTATAATTTATAAAAAGAGCACCGGAAAGCGTCAGTATAGCGATTGGAATAATCATTTTCAAAGTCTGTATAAGAGTTAAACCGTTATAAAGCATTCCAATAAACGGATCAATGCACAAAAAAATGAGACCACCAAAAAGAAAAAAACTTACCAGCATATTGCGAAGAATATAGGACATGGTAATATGCTTTTTTTCAAATGGTAAAAATTTCAAATAGGCTTCAAGTTTATGTGTCCACAATATGTAGAAAAAAACCGAAGCAAAATCCAAACAGCCAACAGCACCCAAAACACACGCAATGATTTTTTCGATAGAATGAATGCCCAACCACAATAGCGTAGCAATTGGAGTCGCCAAAGTAAGAATAACAGGAGCGAGCAAACTCACTTTAGAATACAGAGCTAACACTTTGTTTGCTTTATCTACACCGCCGACATCCGTTTTATATGTTTTCAACATATTTATGAACATTCTATATAGCACAGTCGGTATTGTTATATTTAGAATAAGGGTGATAAGCGTAGGAAATGCCGTTAAGAATTTTGCAAGTTCTTCTACCAGAATTATTTTTGTATACCACGCATACAAAAAACCAAATCCAAATAATCCGTTAAAGATTAAAAAATTAAGTATAAATACGGATTTCGGGGGGGGGGGGGGGATAATATAGTTATTTTTGTTCATTTTGTCAAGCTCCTTTATGCTTAAAATTTTTATTTTTTTATATGTTAATATATATTATAATAGTTTTATTATATTTATCTAGCGGTTTACTTGGTAAATACGGAAAGTATTTTTTACTACCCGTATATTTTGTTTACCGCACCGATAGGTGTCAACCTAACATTCGCTTAACCTGCTTTGCGGCTTGTCCGCAATGTCAGGTTGAAGCGGGTGTTAGACGCTACACCTTAAACTTCCCGACCTCCGCACTCAAACTGTCAATGCTCTCTTTGTTCTTTCGCGTAATCTCATTCACTTCCTGCACCGCATTACTGATTTGTACGGCTCCGCTTGCCATTTCATTCATACTGTCGGCAATCACACGGGTAAGATCATCAAGTTTGCGCATTTCTTCCGCTACGCCCTCGCCGCCGCGCAGCATTTCGCCGGATCCCGCTTGAACTTCTGTCGTTACCGTATTAATTGTTTTAATAGCACCGAGTACCTCACGGCTGCCATTTTCCTGCTCCCTCATCGCTTCCATCAAGCGATTACTCATCTCCTTTACCTGTTCAGAAAGACTAAAGATTGCATTGAACTTTTCTCCCGCCGTTTTTGATGAAACAGACAGACTTTCAATTTCGCCTGATAAGGTTTTAAGCGTTGCGGTGATGGTTTTACCTTGTGCACTCGATTCTTCTGCAAGTTTACGGATTTCGTCGGCAACAACAGCAAAACCCTTGCCTGCTTCTCCGGCGTGTGCCGCTTCAATCGCTGCATTCATCGCAAGCAGATTAGTCTGACTTGCAATATGCTGAATAACATTGCTTGCTTCAAGTAAGCTCCCTGATTCTTCGGCTATCTTTTGCGTTACGCTTGTTGCACTGGTTATGGTTTCTTTGCCGTCGGCGGTTGCCGTTGCAAGGGTTTTTATCACATCATTGGTTTTATCAAGGGTTTGGGTGATGGAAGCGATGTTTGCTACCATTTGCTCCACCGCACTGGAAGATTGAGCGACACTTGCTGCTTGGTTTTCAATACTTGCATTGAGCTGCTTTATAGTTCTGATGATTTCTTCCATTGTTGAAGCGGTTTCGGTAACGCTTGCACTTTGCTCAAGCACCTGCTCTTTTACGCCGTCGATATTCGCGCTGATTTGGTTTATCGAACTTGCAGTCTCACTCATGTTGCTTGAAAGATCGGAGCCGATTTCGCTCATCTTATCCGATGATGAGCGGACGTTCTTTATGAGGTGTCCGATTTTCTCTATCGTTTTATTGAAATAAAGCTGTAAATCCGTAAGCTCGTCGTTTCCCGTTACGGGAAGGCGCACCGTAAGGTCGCCCTCTCCTTCGGCAATGTCTCGAAGCAATGCTACAATTTTCAAAATCTGCTTTACAATTATTCTGATAATTAAAGCCAGTGTCGCCGACGCAATGGACAAAATAATAACGGAGCCTATGATATAAAGCCTAGTAAGAACGCTGAGCTGCTGTTCGAGTTCCGCCTGAGTTACCGTGTAAACTAAAAGCCACGGCGTGCCCTCTATAGCGGCAAACCCTGCAGCCATGCGCCTTTTTCCGTCGCTGTAACTTCCGAACGCCGTTTTATTTTCCTTTACAAGCGGCTGTAAAAACTCCCCGAGTCGCCTCTTTTCATCAGGAATATCACGGCTTTCAAAAAGATTTATTTCTTTTGCCACATCATCCGCGTCGGCGCTTCCGACAATTCGTCCCTCTTTATTTATGATGCAGGCTTTGCCCGTCTTTTTATTCTTGATGTTTTTCGCTATCTGTGAAAGAAAAGATGCGTCTAAATGTCCTTGAAAAACTGCAATGACTTTTGTGCGTTCAATGTTATAAATAGGAACCATGTAGCTTACTACGGGAGTTTTTGCAATCCCGCTTAGGCGAACGTCGCGAAAGTTCGTGTTGCCTTTCATTGCGTCTATAAAACCCTGTTTTTTTGCAACGCTTGCAGGTTTTGAGTTTTCGGCGAACTTGATGGTGTTTCCGTCGGTCTCGGAATAGCTGAAGTACGTATATCCGTTGCGTTTTGCTTCCGTCTTGAAGAAGGCAATCTTTTTTTCAAACGGAATAGTCGTGTCGGTGATAAGAAGATTTTGCGCAAGACCTTCCAGATAATGCGTTTCGTTTTTGAATTTATCTGCAATACCCGCGCTCTCCCGTGCTAGCGTGGAAGCCATATCTTCCTTTATGATTAAGGCAAGGTCATGTTTACCTCGTAGGGAAAAAACAATTCCCAAAATCAATTCGGCGCACAAAAATATAGCGAGAGTAAAAAGTGTGAGCTTTTTCCCGATCGAAAATCTTTTTTTATTTTTCATATATATACTCCTTTTAATAAAGTTAAAATTTTTGCCTGTGAAGTAAGTTTTGTTTTGGAAATCTTATTTTCCGCTGTATTGCTTTTAAGAATATCTTGGATGACAGCTGCAACTTGTGCGTGCTGCTTGTTTGTTTTTGCATCCTCAATAGGATTATACATATTTTTAACTAACTCACGGTTCCTGTTGGCTATATTTATTCCCGATTCTGAAATAATAAAGCAGCCGCCTGTTTTACCGACTTTAATAAGATCCCCCATATTTGAAAGCGTATATCCGTCGAAAACAGCAGCCAGCACACCCATGAGCGTATTATTTTTTCCCATAATGGGAACGACTGCTTGTGCAATGAGATTTCCCGTCTCTACGTCTCTAAACGGCTCGGAAAAATATCTTTTTGTGCCGCCTTGCGACTCTTGAAACCACTTTTGACCGGAAACATCAAACTGCTGTCCGTCAGGCAAATGATATATTCCTTTCGGATCAATTATTGCAAAAGCAATAACCTCTGCTTCGTCTTTTGAAAGTTCTTCGAGTATACGAGCTTTTTCTTTCCAGCTTATGTTTTCATCGTGTAAATCGTCTTGAGAAGCAATACCGTCAAGATACTCAAACCACTGTTTTATCTCACCGTCAAGTATAGCGGCGGTATCGGCGGCTTTGTCAAACAGGTGCGCCTCGACTTTTTCCAAAACCGCTTTGCGTGCAATGCGCACCGCAATGAACGTCATCAGCATCAGTCCGGCAATGGCAAGCGCTCCGAAAATAAGCACCATCCTCGTTCGGATGGAAAACCGTTTTTTTGATTTTACAAAACGATGTCTACTACTCTCTAAATTTTTCGGGGGGGGGGGTAACATATTCTTTCATTTTTGTCAAGTCTCCTTATTGCTTTTAAAATTTAACTTTTCATTTCAGATATATCACAACATTGAAATATTTTCAATATTACTTTTTCGCGCCGATAGGCGTCCGTCTAACATTCGCTTAACCTGCATTTGTGGCTTTGCCGACGCATAGCGGCGGCAAAGTTGGCGCGAAAGTTGCATAAAAAGGGAGCCGTAGGCGATCGCCCAAGCAACTTTCGTGACAAAACAATTGTCAGGTTGAAGCGGGTGTTAGATTTTAGTCCCATTTTGTTATACAATTATTTATCACTATTACGACAATCTATGAAAAACATGGTTAGCTTTTTACAGATACTTGAATACCTATGTAGTACACCAACCCGCTTTAAACAGACAACATTGTACCTGAATATTAGTTACTTTCTTTCTTCTGAAATCCTTTCTTGATAGGTACTCCAGCCCGCCGCCTTTTTGAAAGTTTCACTTGTTCCATTCGGTACGTGGATAAATAACTTGTCTTTATGTGTTCCATCGAAATTTCTAAAAGCATACGTATTTATGCTTATCTGTGATGGTTCCCTATTCTTTACATGTACGGTAACCTTATCTGTTATGCTGCTTAGGTCTATAATGCCCTCACTAATGGAAGCGATAGAGGCTGGTAATGTAACATCTTTTAAATGTACCGCACCAAGTAAACACCCCTCAGACATGGTTTTCAAACGGTCCGGAAACTTTATCGTCTGTAACTTTTGATTATCACAAAAACAAAGCGCAGAAATACCATTATCATTTTCCGGAATTTCTTTCCAGTCTTGTTGCACTACCGTAGTTGACGCAACAACTTCAGTAAGTTCTTTATTCAAGTAAAAAGCTTGTTGTTCCAGTTTTTGCAAATTCGCAGGTAGGACAACACGCGTAAGTGCCGTTTCACGGAAAGCATTTGTTTCGATAGTATGTACCGTATCGGGAAACGTAATTTGTGAAAGTTTTTCACATCCTGAAAAAGCACTCGAGCCTATCGACTGTAAGCCAGTCGGCAACTCGACTGTTGTAAGATCCGTACATATTTCACACATGTTCTTTGGTAATTTTGTAATTTTTGACCCCGCTTCAAACTTAAGTTCGGTTAACTTGGTGCCCATAAACGCAAAGCTCCCGATTTCCGTAACATTTGCAGGAATAGTAACCTTGGTAAGCGTGGAATAGAAAAATGCATCGTCCTCAATTTTAAGTAATCCGGTAGGCAGCTGAACTGTTTTTATTGTTTTATTGGCTGAAAAAACTTCTTTTCCAATAACTTTCACCGATTCGGGAATCACGACATGCTCATCAGTACCAGTGTATTTTACCAGTTTACCGTCTTGTACCTCAAACCGCTCATCTTGCTGACCTTGCCCGCCTCCCTGTTGGGACTGACCTTGATTCGACTTTGTGTCGGATTGCTGAGTATCCTGTTTATCCTTTGAATATCCTGCTGAAGTTCCCGCAGAGAGGCGACAGCCTATAGTTACAGCACACACCATTGCTGCCGTAAGTAATAGTAATAAACGCTGTTTCATCTTTAAACCTTCCTTCTTACAATGACCTTTCTCATTGCACGTTTTGATGTTTCGGTCGAAAATATGTTTCGATTGGTTCCGCTCATGCCTGCCTCAAGGCAGGTCAATCTAACATCCGCTTAACCTGCATTGCCGCAAAGGCAATGTCAGGTTGAAGCGGGTGTTAGGTTTCCCATATCCATATAATGTAATCTTATACCTTAAACTTCTCTACTTCCGTAGTTAAGTTATCAATTGAATCTTTATTCCGTTGTGTAATCTCATTGACTTCTTGTACAGCATTGCTTATTTGTACCGCACCGCTTGCCATTTCATTCATACTGTCGGTAATGATGCGTGTTAAATTATCAAGATTCCGCATTTCATCGGCAACTTGTTCACCGCCGCGGAGCATTTCAGCAGAACCTGCTTGTACTTCTTGCGTTACGGAATTAATCGCTTTAATCGCAGATAAAACTTCATAGCTGCCGTTTTCCTGCTCTTTCATTGCAGTCATAAGGTTAGCACTCATTGTTTTTACCTGCTCTGACAGCGTAAAAATTGCATTGAATTTTTCTTCGACCGTTTTGGAAGACTTTGCCAAAGTTTCAATTTCCGCTCCGAGTGTTTTCAGTGTTACGGTAATGTTTTTTCCTTGAGCCGAAGATTCTTCCGCCAATTTTCTGATTTCGTCAGCAACAACGGCAAATCCTTTTCCCGCATCTCCTGCATGAGCCGCTTCGATTGCAGCATTCATTGCCAAAAGGTTTGTCTGGCTTGCTATATTTTGAATAACATTACTCGCTTCAATCAGACCGCCTGACTCTTCTGCAATCTTCTGTGTTACACTATTTGAAGTTACGACGGCATCTTTTCCGTCGCCGGTTGCTTGTGCAAGTTCTTTAATGGAATCATCGGTTTTATCAATTGTCTGCGTAATAGAAGCGATATTTGCAACCATTTCTTCAATTGAAGATGAAGAGCGAGCAACCGATGCCGCTTGCGTTTCAATACTGCCGTTCAACTGTTTTATTGTGCGGATAATTTCTTCCATCGTGGCAGCTGTTTCGGTAACACCTGCTGCTTGGGTCATAGTCTGCTGTTTTACCCCGTTGATGTTCTCACTGATTTGATGAATGGAACTTGCCGTTTCTTCTGCATTGGTTGAAAGAATTGTCCCGACTTCGTTCATCGTATTTGTATTATTTTTAATACTGGAAAGGAGAGCAACAGTATTTTTATGGAAAATATTTAACTGCATTGCAAGAATACCGAATACATCCCGACGTTTTATTTCTAATTTATCAACAATAAAATTTCCTACTGCAAGCGTATCGGTAAAATTCATCACTTCGTTTATGCTATTATTTATTCCCGTATACAGTGTATAATTTATAAAAAGAGCACCGGAAAGCGTCAGTATAGCGATTGGAATAATCATTTTCAAAGTCTGTATAAGAGTTAAACCGTTATAAAGCATTCCAATAAACGGATCAATGCACAAAAAAATGAGACCACCAAAAAGAAAAAAACTTACCAGCATATTGCGAAGAATATAGGACATGGTAATATGCTTTTTTTCAAATGGTAAAAATTTCAAATAGGCTTCAAGTTTATGTGTCCACAATATGTAGAAAAAAACCGAAGCAAAATCCAAACAGCCAACAGCACCCAAAACACACGCAATGATTTTTTCGATAGAATGTATGCCGAGCCACAATAGCGTAGCAATTGGAGTCGCCAAAGTAAGAATAATAGGAGCAAGCAAACTCAGTTTAGAATACAGAGCTAACACTTTGTTAGCTTTATCTACACCGCCGACATCCGTTTTATATGTTTTCAACATATTTATGAACATTCTATATAACACAGTCGGTATTGTTACATTGAAAACAAGGACAACAAGCGTAGGAAATGCCGTTAAGAATTTTGCAAGTTCTTCTACCGGAATTATCTTTGTGTACCACGCATACAAAAAACCAAATCCAAATAATCCGTTAAAGATTAAAAAATTAAGTATAAATACGGATTTCGGGGGGGGGGGGTATTATACCTTTTTCTCTCATTTTATCAAGCTCCTTCATGCTTAAAATTTTTATTTCCTTTATATGTTAATATATATTATAATAGTTTTATTATATTTATCTAGCGGTTTACTTGGTACATACGGAAAGTATTTTTTAATAACCGTATATTTTACTTACCGCGCCGCAAGGCGTCAACCTAACATTCGCTTAACCTGCATTTGTGCCTTTGCCGACGCGAAGCGATAAGGCAAAGTTGGCGCGAAAGTTGCATGAAAAAGGGAATTGCGTGAGCAATGACCGTCAAGCAACTTTCGTGACAAAACAAATGTCAGGTTGAAGCGGGTGTTAGATTTTAGTCCCATTTTGTTATACAATTATTTATCACTATTACGACAATCTATGAAAAACATGGTTAGCTTTTTACAGATACTTGAATACCTATGTAGTACACCAACCCGCTTTAAACAGACAACATTGTACCTGAATATTAGTTACTTTCTTCTGAAATCCTTTCTTGATAGGTACTCCAGCCCGCCGCCTTTTTGAAAGTTTCACTTGTTCCATTCGGTACGTGGATAAATAACTTGTCTTTATGTGTTCCATCGAAATTTCTAAAAGCATACGTATTTATGCTTATCTGTGATGGTTCCCTATTCTTTACATGTACGGTAACCTTATCTGTTATGCTGCTTAGGTCTATAATGCCCTCACTAATGGAAGCGATAGAGGCTGGTAATGTAACATCTTTTAAATGTACCGCACCAAGTAAACACCCCTCAGACATGGTTTTCAAACGGTCCGGAAACTTTATCGTCTGTAACTTTTGATTATCACAAAAACAAAGCGCAGAAATACCATTATCATTTTCCGGAATTTCTTTCCAGTCTTGTTGCACTACCGTAGTTGACGCAACAACTTCAGTAAGTTCTTTATTCAAGTAAAAAGCTTGTTGTTCCAGTTTTTGCAAATTCGCAGGTAGGACAACACGCGTAAGTGCCGTTTCACGGAAAGCATTTGTTTCGATAGTATGTACCGTATCGGGAAACGTAATTTGTGAAAGTTTTTCACATCCTGAAAAAGCACTCGAGCCTATCGACTGTAAGCCAGTCGGCAACTCGACTGTTGTAAGATCCGTACATATTTCACACATGTTCTTTGGTAATTTTGTAATTTTTGACCCCGCTTCAAACTTAAGTTCGGTTAACTTGGTGCCCATAAACGCAAAGCTCCCGATTTCCGTAACATTTGCAGGAATAGTAACCTTGGTAAGCGTGGAATAGAGAAATGCATCGTCCTCAATTTTAAGTAATCCGGTAGGCAGCTGAACTGTTTTTATTGTTGTATTAGCTGAAAAAACTTCTTTTCCAATAACTTTCACCGATTCGGGAATCACGACATGCTCATCAGTACCAGTGTATTTTACCAGTTTACCGTCTTGTACCTCAAACCGCTCATCTTGCTGACCTTGCCCGCCTCCCTGTTGGGACTGACCGCTCTGCTGACCTTGATTCGGCTTTGTGTCGGATTGCTGGGTACCCTGTTTATCCTTTGAATATTCCGCTGAAGTTCCCGCAGAGAAGCGACAGCCCATAATTACAGCACACACCATTGCTGCCGTAAATAATAGTAATAAACGCTGTTTCATCTTTCAACCTTCCTTTCGCAATGACCTTTCTCATTGCACGTTTTAATCTTTCAGTCGAATATATGTCTCGATTGGTTCCGTTCCCGCCCGCCTTTAGGCGGGTCAATCTAACATTCGCTTAACCTGCATTTGTGGCTTTGCCGATGCGAAGCATAAGGCAAAGTTGGCACGAAAGTTGCATAAAAAGGGAGCCATAGGCGACCGCAAAAAGCAACTTTCGTGACAAAACAAATGTCAGCTTTGAAGCGGGTGTTAGATTTATTAACTCAGATAAAATACTTTAGACCAATATATATATTTAGTGTTTTGCTAATAATTCTCATACCATTCTTTTTATTTCATTTGCATCAAGCCCAAGCGTATTCGTGTTTAATTTAGCATCTTGCATATTACACACCTCTTCAAGCCATTTTATGTGATATTTATCTGTCCGTTTGTACAATGAAATACGCTGATCAACGATATCTACCGCCAGCCACTTAGTTTGTGATTTATCTACCTTATCATAATACGCATAAGAAATAAACCATGATGCGCCCATACTACTAAGATATTCTCCACCTTCAAATGAAAAAACATGTCTCATAAATACCAAACCTCATCCATACATATAATTATTATATCAATTTGAGAAGGAGCATCTTTTGCGGAACTTATAATATGCTACCCCCTCAAATCTTAAGAAAAATTTAGCCTAACTCATTATTGCTTAGTATATTTTAATCCGATACTATGCATACCTCCACTTATAGTTAATGTGCTCCCAGAAATACTATATGATTCACATAAAACTACTTTAGTACCTGCTCCAGCTGATATTTCAATTTTACCACCTTTTGTTGCACTAATAATTGTATAATTTGCAACAATCCCATTTGCAGTATATTTAAGAGTATTTGTACCAAATTCAAGTATTATACTATTCGTAACCGTACCACCAATTTCCGTTTTATGACTCCAGCTAGTATTGCGTAAATCATCGGGAAATTGCACACCTACAGTATTTCCACCATTATTACTATTCGGTTGAGAACAACCAGTAATTAACACTATTGCACTAATTATTAAAACTAATGTACCAACCATTGAAACTATTTTTCTCTGTTTCATCTTTAAACCTTCCTTCTTACAATGACCTTTCTCATTGCACGTTTTGATGTTTCGGTCGAAAATATGTTTCGATTGGTTCCGCTCATGCCTGCCTCAAGGCAGGTCAATCTAACATTCGCTTAACCTGCATTTGTGCCTTTGCCGACGCGTATAGCAAGGCAAAGTTGGCGCGAAAGTTGCATGAAAAAGGGAGCTGCTTTAGCAGCGACCGCCAAGCAACTTTCGTGACAAAACAAATGGCAGGTTGAAGCGGGTGTTAGGCTCTTTCCTTATTGATGATAATGTGTTCCGCACTGAACAATATATAATGTATTATCTTCAACTTTATATACAAGCCGGTTTGCCATATCTATTCTTCTGCTCCAATACCCCGATAACTCATACTTTAATGGTTCAGGTATCCATTAGTGTAACTTTGTGATAATGACATATAAATTTATCGGCGATAAACTTTAATGCACTTCTTATAGTTCGATATTCCGTTGAGCCTCCTTTCATTGTGTCTAAATCAGCAGCATTAATTGGAATATTCCAATCTTTTAAATATTGTTAAGTATAAATTTTTGGACATCTGGATGAAATTCTTCATACAGAGTATTTGCTCTTACGTTATTTTTTTCACTTGGCTTTTGTACTCGAATTTCTTCAGTATTTTTCCAGATTACATTCCTACCACATGTTACATAACTGTTGGATATTATGATGTGATCCCGGATTATTCCAATGCCTTTAACAATTATATCAGGACTTGAAGGAGAATATGATTTAATATAAACAATATCACCTACTTTTAAAGTTCTAATATACGCGTGTATTTCTGGTGCATCATTAATACTCCAACCAGTACCAACTAAATTGTTGTTGATAAAATCTTGACTTACATCAGTTTGATAGTAAGCACCAATTCCATAAATTGCCATAAAATTGTATCTCCTTTATTTTCTATGCGTCGCGAAAGCGACGTCAAGCTAACATTCGCTTAACCTGCATTTGTGGCTTTGCCGATGCGAAGCATAAGGCAAAGTTGGCACGAAAGTTGCATAAAAAGGGAGCCATAGGCGACCGCAAAAAGCAACTTTCGTGACAAAACAAATGTCAGCTTTGAAGCGGGTGTTAGATTTATTAACTCAGATAAAATACTTTAGACCAATATATATATTTAGTGTTTTGCTAATAATTCTCATACCATTCTTTTTATTTCATTTGCATCAAGCCCAAGCGTATTCGTGTTTAATTTAGCATCTTGCATATTACACACCTCTTCAAGCCATTTTATGTGATATTTATCTGTCCGTTTGTACAATGAAATACGCTGATCAACGATATCTACCGCCAGCCACTTAGTTTGTGATTTATCTACCTTATCATAATACGCATAAGAAATAAACCATGATGCGCCCATACTACTAAGATATTCTCCACCTTCAAATGAAAAAACATGTCTCATAAATACCAAACCTCATCCATACATATAATTATTATATCAATTTGAGAAGGAGCATCTTTTGCGGAACTTATAATATGCTACCCCCTCAAATCTTAAGAAAAATTTAGCCTAACTCATTATTGCTTAGTATATTTTAATCCGATACTATGCATACCTCCACTTATAGTTAATGTGCTCCCAGAAATACTATATGATTCACATAAAACTACTTTAGTACCTGCTCCAGCTGATATTTCAATTTTACCACCTTTTGTTGCACTAATAATTGTATAATTTGCAACAATCCCATTTACAGTATATTTAAGAGTATTTGTACCAAATTCAAGTATTATACTAGTCGTAACCGTACCACCAATTTCCGTTTTATGACTCCAGCTAGTATTGCGTAAATCATCGGGAAATTGCACACCTACAGTATTTCCACCATTCTTAGTAGTGGTATTTTCCTTCTTATCCTTACTGCCATTCGGTTGCGGACAACCAGTAATTAAAACCACTGCACTAATTATTAAAACTAATGCTCCAATCATTGAAACTAATCTTTTCTGTTTCATTTCGACCTTCCTTCCGCAATATCCTTTTTTATTGCGAGTTTTATTTTTCGGTCGAAAGGCTGTTTCGATTGGTTCCGCACCTGCCTGCCTCAAGGCAGGTCAATCTAACGTTGTTTTGTGCTGCATTTTGCGGTTCCGGCAACGCCGGAATTGGCGCAGTTTTTGCTGTTAATGCTTCTCCGTTTTGCTACTTAGCAAAAACTGAGACAAAGCAAAATGTCCGCACGAAAACTGAGTTATTGTGTTATATTTCCTCTTTCCATAATTCATGTGCAGCCCGAATTATTTCTTTATCAATGTTATTTGCATCTGAAATTATTTTTAAGGCTGATTTTCCAGCTCCACGATTGATAATACTTTTCCCAGTTGATGCTTTTGTAGCGCAGCTGCTTAATTCAAAACCTTCTATTGTTCTTAAAAGCTGTTTTATATCCCCAGATGTATAACTTGGATTTTTATAATATTTATAGTATTTTACAAAAGTTGTAAAACCAACACTACGTAAATCTCTTAATAATTTTTCAGAGTCGCTTTCTTTTTTATCAGTTGATGGCTTTATTGTTTTGATTGTAATTATTTTGTGGGGTTTACGTGAAATATTGTCTTTATTTATCAAATCGAACATTTCAAGCATTTTATATGTTCTCAAAAATAATTCATTTGAGTCAGCATCTTCTTCTGTTGTTTGCAATGTAGGAAGTAAAACTTCATTTTTAAAATCTTCGTTGGTGATAAATTTGAAGATTACTTTTTCACTTCCAAATTCTTTTTGTAAATCATCAAATGATTTTTCTATTGTTTCCTGAACAGCAGGATTTGTTTTCGGTGTAGCAAAAATTATTTCATAGCTTTTTTCTTGAAAATAGGCGAGTCCGATAAGATAAGCTCTTAACAACTTTTCGTAAATTTTATTTCGTGTTTTATCTTTATCGCCATAGTTTAAGCCTCTTTCATGGAAAGCCACTTCAACCATGTAAACCTTTTCCTCTTTATTTACTCCAACCACATCAATTTCAGCTTGTCTCAATATTTGTGTTAATCCATTATTTTTGAAAACTTCTGAAAAATTTGTATTTGCCTTTATTTTTTCAAAGGTCTTTTTTAGTTGAAGGTTTGTATTCTCATCTATATTCCAATTTGAAGATGTTTTCCAATTAGTTTGCGAAATAATACATTTTTTCGTATGTTTTAAATACGATTGAAGCAATGATTCTCCCATCTCAATTTTCATAATCTGTAATTTTCCCTAATATTCTGCTTCTTGTTCTACTTCACCGCCGCATAGGCGGTGTCACAATAACATTCGCTTAACCTGCATTTGCGGCTCGTCCGCAATGTCAGGTTGAAGCGGGTGTTAGATGTAAAAAAAGTAATTACAACTATGCAAACAACTGACTATCAACTTTATATGGATAAATCCTTTCATTTGCTAAATTTATATAATCATTATTGATTTCATACCCTATATAATGCCGTTGAGATTTTAAAGCTCCTATAGCAGTTGTTCCGCTGCCCATAAAAGGATCCAAAACTATATCATTTTTAAAAGAATATAATTGAATCAATCTATAAGGTAATTCGATCGGAAAAGGAGCCGGATGTCCCACCCTCTTTGCACTTTCAGCATTCATTGTCCAAATTGACTTTGTCCATTCCATAAATTCTTCACGCTGTATGGTGTTTTCTTTTTGTAACCGTGGGCGTTTATAATCTCCTTTTGAAAAAACTAATATATATTCGTGAACATCTCTTAATGTAGGGTTTGATGCACTTTGCCAACTGCCCCACGCTGTTGAAGGACTGGCACTTGCCGCCTTATTCCAGATAATTTCTCCTCGCATATTAAAACCTATATCTATCATCATTTTTGAAATATAATCTGATAATGGAATATACGGTTTGCGCCCTAAATTTGCAATATTTATACAAGCTCTTCCGCCATTTACAAGCACCCGATATGTTTCAGAAAAAGCATTCTCAAGAAGTTTCAAATACTCTTCTAACGATAAATCATCATCATATTCTTTTGATACATTGTAGGGAGGAGATGTTATCATTAAATGCAAAGAATTATCAGGTATTTTATTCATATTTTGACACGAGCCTAATATAATTGAATCAAGTAATTCTTTCGGAAAAGGATTTTCAATATCAGAAATAATTTGTTCTTTTTTTTCTAATTCTTTATATAATTTTGAATCGTAAAATTTACTGGAATCATGATTTATTCTTCCGCTAACTCCAAAGCTGCTAGTTTCAGTACCGGATTTACTCATTACAACCTCGCAATAATTTTAAGAATTTTTCACCTTTTTTAACATCATCAATTTCTTTTGCCGCAATAGTTATTATATTGCCAAGTTGTTTTTTTGAAATCATAGAAGAAAAATAATGCCGTTCTTCCGATAAAATCTGTTTACATAAATTTTTTAACTCATTTACATCAGTAATAGTTATAAAGCCTTTCTCAGGTGATTCAAAAATAAAATCTGATTTTGTAGGATTTGGATTTAAGCTGTAAAATCCTTGAATAACACCGGCTGACTTTAAGAAATCAACTTTTTTTGAATATGTAGATGTTATGGGACTGTTTCCTAAAATAATTATCGGAATAGTATTTGCATTTGAACCGGAAACTCTAATATTGATCGATTTTCCTATAGCCTTTAACATTGAATCTGATCTAAGCAGAGACGGATTTCCTTTATGGCTTTTATAATCGCCAATTAAATTTACAGTATCAGGTTGTTCAAATTTATAATTTGAAACGATACTCATTTTTACTTCAAAAATGAGTTTTATATCTTCTGCTTTTTGAGTGATGGTATTTTTAGTACAAAAAGCCAAATCGGCACTTGAAGATTTGGTCAACGCAATTTCTTCACAAACCACGCCATTAATTGCATACAAACCTAATTCTTCAGCAATAGGAGAAAAAATTTGTTTGCACCATTTTTCCGTAAATTGACCTATAAGTGAATTTCTACTTTGCAGTGTTTGTCCTTCAGAATCAAAATCTTTAGGTATATACGCATAATAACCCGATTGCAGGTTATAAAAAAGTTGTTCAGGAGAAGCAAAAGATTTGAGAGCTTCTCTGAAAAAATGCTTTTCCACTTCTTCATTCCATAACATATTTAATCTCCGAGACTTTGTAGTATATATTGTAATTAAATCATTAAAATTTTCAAGATAGGAGCTTTTTACATGTTTGCACCGAAGGTGTCCATCTAACATTCGCTTAACCTGCATTTGTGGCTTTGCCGATGCGAAGCATAAGGCAAAGTTGGCACGAAAGTTGCATAAAAAGGGAGCCATAGGCGACCGCAAAAAGCAACTTTCGTGACAAAACAAATGTCAGCTTTGAAGCGGGTGTTAGATTTATTAACTCAGATAAAATACTTTAGACCAATATATATATTTAGTGTTTTGCTAATAATTCTCATACCATTCTTTTTATTTCATTTGCATCAAGCCCAAGCGTATTCGTGTTTAATTTAGCATCTTGCATATTACACACCTCTTCAAGCCATTTTATGTGATATTTATCTGTCCGTTTGTACAATGAAATACGCTGATCAACGATATCTACCGCCAGCCACTTAGTTTGTGATTTATCTACCTTATCATAATACGCATAAGAAATAAACCATGATGCGCCCATACTACTAAGATATTCTCCACCTTCAAATGAAAAAACATGTCTCATAAATACCAAACCTCATCCATACATATAATTATTATATCAATTTGAGAAGGAGCATCTTTTGCGGAACTTATAATATGCTACCCCCTCAAATCTTAAGAAAAATTTAGCCTAACTCATTATTGCTTAGTATATTTTAATCCGATACTATGCATACCTCCACTTATAGTTAATGTGCTCCCAGAAATACTATATGATTCACATAAAACTACTTTAGGACCTGCTCCAGCTGATATTTCAATTTTACCACCTTTTGTTGCACTAATAATTGTATAATTTGCAACAATCCCATTTGCAGTATATTTAAGAGTATTTGTACCAAATTCAAGTATTATACTAGTCGTAACCATACCACCAATTTCCGTTTTATGACTCCAGCTAGTATTGCGTAAATCATCGGGAAATTGCACACCTACAGTATTTCCACCATTCTTAGTAGTGGTATTTTCCTTCTTATCCTTACTGCCATTCGGTTGCGGACAACCAGTAATTAAAACCACTGCACTAATTATTAAAACTAATGCTCCAATCATTGAAACTAATCTTTTCTGTTTCATTTCGACCTTCCTTCCGCAATATCCTTTTTTATTGCGAGTTTTATTTTTCGGTCGAAAGGCTGTTTCGATTGGTTCCGCACCTGCCTGCCTCAAGGCAGGTCAATCTAACATCCTTTCGACCCTTCCTCATTATACCACACAAAATAACTTTTTGCAAGCTAAATTGAAATAACTACAAAACAACTAAATTTTTCTACAATAATACTTATCAATATATACAACCGACCGGCAGATTAGACCTATCTTCACTAAAACCGAAAATATCAAAATCACATCCTATCAATGGGGCTTTGCACACCAAGCCCTCCGCGGTTCAAGACATGCGTGTAGACCATAGTTGTTTTGACATCGCTGTGTCCGAGCAGTTCTTGGATTGTGCGGATGTCATAACCGGCTTCCAATAGGTGCGTTGCAAACGAGTGGCGGAAAGTGTGGCAGCCGATTGGTTTCGGGATACCCGAACGTAAAACCGCTTCGTGCAGGGTACGCTGAATCACTGACGGATCGATATGATGCCTTCCCTGCTCGCCTGTTTCGCTATTCCGCCATCGGCGCGCTTGGGGAAACACCCACTGCCAGGCCCAAGTTTTACCGGCATTGGGATATTTTTTTGCAAGAGAAAACGGGAGCGGCACGGAACCGAAGCCGTCCTTACAATCTGCTTCATGGATACGGCGGACATTTTCCAAATGCTTTTGAAGCGGAAATTTTAAGGATACCGGCAGCATGGTTTTACGGTCTTTCGCTCCCTTTCCGTTATGTATGGCGATCTCGTTTTTATCAAAGTCTATATCCTGGACCCTTAGCCGTAAGGCTTCCATCAGCCGCATTCCGGTTCCATAAAGCAGACGAATACAAAGACTATAATCGTTGTCAGGCAAAAGAGAAAATATCTTTGCCGTTTCCTCCCTGCTCATCACTGCGGGAAGTTTTTTAGACTTTTTTGCACGGACTATATTTTCCGGAGTATTTATAGTTAAGCCTAAGATATTTTTATAGAGAAACAAAAGAGCGGCAAGAGCCTGATTTTGACTTGAAGCTGCAGCCTTTTCTTTTACCGCAAGACGGCTTACAAAGGAATTTATTTCCGCATCGGAAAGAGCTTTCAGATTTTTACCTTTATTTTCGCGGATAAAGCGGCTTATCCAATGGCTGTACGCCTCTCTTGTACGTTTACTATAGTGCTTGGCAGCAATAACTTCATCCAGCTTACTTAAAATATCGCGAAGCCGGAGAGAAGCCGGCTTATTGCTTTCCGCAGCAGTTTCCGTATTCACAGGCGCAAAATCATAAGCGGCATGATTTTTAGCGGCAAAACCGGAATCCGCCATACAAATCCCGTTATAATAAAGATTGTTTAGTAAAATATCACAAGAATTACGGTCGGCGGGGATAATCCAAACTTGTTTATCGGGTAACCAAGTTCTTCCCGGTACTTTTTTTATTGCTTGGAGTACTTTAGAAAAATTCTCTCCTTGAGCTTTAAAATTTACCGACAAAGCTTTATTTTCATAAGGCTTAATTTCAACAAACATACACTACTCCTGATAAAAATTTTTTATAGAAAATAATAGTTTTCCATTATTATAACGGGGCGGCAGATAAGCTGCAAGAAGCGAGAAAGCCTTTAGGCTTTTGAGTTTCGCCGTCAGCTTAATCCGCATGTTGGACGGCGCTTGCGCCGGACGACAGGCGGATGTTCCGCCGCCTGTTGAACGGACGCTGTGCGTCCGTTCAACATCCGCTTAACCTGCATTTGCGGCTTGTCCGCAATGTCAGGTTGAAGCGGGTGTTAGGTTTCCCATATCCATATAATGTAATCTTATACCTTAAACTTCTCTACTTCCGTAGTTAAGTTATCAATTGAATCTTTATTCCGTTGTGTAATCTCATTGACTTCTTGTACAGCATTGCTTATTTGTACCGCACCGCTTGCCATTTCATTCATACTGTCGGTAATGATGCGTGTTAAATTATCAAGATTCCGCATTTCATCGGCAACTTGTTCACCGCCGCGGAGCATTTCAGCAGAACCTGCTTGTACTTCTTGCGTTACGGAATTAATCGCTTTAATCGCAGATAAAACTTCATAGCTGCCGTTTTCCTGCTCTTTCATTGCAGTCATAAGGTTAGCACTCATTGTTTTTACCTGCTCTGACAGCGTAAAAATTGCATTGAATTTTTCTTCGACCGTTTTGGAAGACTTTGCCAAAGTTTCAATTTCCGCTCCGAGTGTTTTCAGTGTTACGGTAATGTTTTTTCCTTGAGCCGAAGATTCTTCCGCCAATTTTCTGATTTCGTCAGCAACAACGGCAAATCCTTTTCCCGCATCTCCTGCATGAGCCGCTTCGATTGCAGCATTCATTGCCAAAAGGTTTGTCTGGCTTGCTATATTTTGAATAACATTACTCGCTTCAATCAGACCGCCTGACTCTTCTGCAATCTTCTGTGTTACACTATTTGAAGTTACGACGGCATCTTTTCCGTCGCCGGTTGCTTGTGCAAGTTCTTTAATGGAATCATCGGTTTTATCAATTGTCTGCGTAATAGAAGAGATATTTGCAACCATTTCTTCAATTGAAGATGAAGAGCGAGCAACCGATGCCGCTTGCGTTTCAATACTGCCGTTCAACTGTTTTATTGTGCGGATAATTTCTTCCATCGTGGCAGCTGTTTCGGTAACACCTGCTGCTTGGGTCATAGTCTGCTGTTTTACCCCGTTGATGTTCTCACTGATTTGATGAATGGAACTTGCCGTTTCTTCTGCATTGGTTGAAAGAATTGTCCCGACTTCGTTCATCGTATTTGTATTATTTTTAATACTGGAAAGGAGAGCAACAGTATTTTTATGGAAAATATTTAACTGCATTGCAAGAATACCGAATACATCCCGACGTTTTATTTCTAATTTATCAACAATAAAATTTCCTACTGCAAGCGTATCGGTAAAATTCATCACTTCGTTTATGCTATTATTTATTCCCGTATACAGTGTATAATTTATAAAAAGAGCACCGGAAAGCGTCAGTATAGCGATTGGAATAATCATTTTCAAAGTCTGTATAAGAGTTAAACCGTTATAAAGCATTCCAATAAACGGATCAATGCACAAAAAAATGAGACCACCAAAAAGAAAAAAACTTACCAGCATATTGCGAAGAATATAGGACATGGTAATATGCTTTTTTTCAAATGGTAAAAATTTCAAATAGGCTTCAAGTTTATGTGTCCACAATATGTAGAAAAAAACCGAAGCAAAATCCAAACAGCCAACAGCACCCAAAACACACGCAATGATTTTTTCGATAGAATGTATGCCGAGCCACAATAGCGTAGCAATTGGAGTCGCCAAAGTAAGAATAATAGGAGCAAGCAAACTCAGTTTAGAATACAGAGCTAACACTTTGTTAGCTTTATCTACACCGCCGACATCCGTTTTATATGTTTTCAACATATTTATGAACATTCTATATAACACAGTCGGTATTGTTACATTGAAAACAAGGACAACAAGCGTAGGAAATGCCGTTAAGAATTTTGCAAGTTCTTCTACCGGAATTATCTTTGTGTACCACGCATACAAAAAACCAAATCCAAATAATCCGTTAAAGATTAAAAAATTAAGTATAAATACGGATTTCGGGGGGGGGGGGGGGGGGGGGGATAATATAGTTATTTTTGTTCATTTTGTCAAGCTCCTTTATGCTTAAAATTTTTATTTTTTTATATGTTAATATATATTCACTGCTGTCCAATTAAGTAATAAGATCTTTTAAAGAGTTAAGAGCTGTGTTATAATAGTTTTTGGACAAACATACATACCACAAGGACTTAACTCATGTATCATTGTACTACAATTTTAACACAATTGCTACACCTTACTGACCAACTTGGCTTTAAAAAAATCAGTGCCGAAGAACAAGCAGATAAGCGATATCGACATTTTTCAGCACGTACTCAGCTGTTTACCATGGTCTTTGCACAATTAACAAAACAGAATAGTTTACGTTCAATTGAGCACGCAATATCCAGTGATAATGATTTATATCATGCAGGCATTACCGCAAAAATCACCCGAACAAATCTTGCCCATGCAAATGAATATAGACCAAGTATCATATTTGAAAAATTTTACTTTCATGTGCTTAAGTATTACACAAAGCTCGTAAACAAACCAGTGAATATATTCGGCAAGCATACCAAGCTCATCGATGCAACAACCATCTCATTGAATATTAAGCAATACAAATGGGCAAAATTTAGAAGCACAAAGAGCGGAATAAAAATACATACCCGTTTTGATTATGAAGCAAACTGTGCTGATTATCTTTTTATCACCAATGCGAAAGAACATGAAAACAATACGCTTAAAAACATGCACCTAACAAAACAGGATATTGCTGTTTTTGATCGAGGTTATTTTAATAAGAAACAGTTCTATGAGTTTACAAAGAGTGAAATATCCTTTGTAACAAGACTTAAATCAAATGTTATATACACCGTAGTTGATCGATATGCCGTAAGCGGACATGAAAATGATACGTATAAAATTATCAGTGATGAGAAAATTACTCTGAATGTGAGTATTTCAAAAAAGAAGGAAAGCGTGGTAACACTACGAAAAATCATCTCAAAAGATTTGCAGTCAAAAAAGAAAATAGTATTGCTGACAAATTTGTTTGAAATAGATTCTCTTGAGGTAGCTGAACTGTATAAAAAAAGATGGACCATTGAATTATTCTTCAAGATGATAAAACAGAATCTGAAAATTAAGAAATTTTATGGACATAGCGAAAATGCGGTCAAGACACAGATATGGATTGCCGTTATTACGCATATGCTCTTTTTAATTTTACAAGCTGAAACCAACTATAGGCAAAGGAGCTTTTCATATTTTTGTTCTGAAATTTCTGTCGTACTGTTTCTGCATCGCAGTCTTAAAAAATGGTTTTGTGGTGATCATGAAAAACCAGTTCCTAAATTAATTCACCATCCTAATACCTCAGAGCTTTCTCAAAAGCCTCCAAGTTAATTGGACAGCAGTGATGTAAACCAAAAGCCCTTTGTTCTTGATAAGTTGGTTGAACTTTCCATTATTCAAAGCACTGAAAGTTCAAACAGAATTGAAGGGATTTATACGTCTGATACAAGAATAAAAGACTTGGTATTGAAAAAAGTTGTGCCGAAAAACCGCGATGAAGAGGAAATACTTGGATATCAAGATGTATTGCGCACAATTCATGAAAGCTTTGAATACATCGATATAAGTTCTTCCATTATATTGCAATTGCACCGAGATTTATATAAGTTCTCACAAAAATCAATCGGCGGACGATTTAAGAACACACAAAATTATATTTCAGAAACAAAAGCAAACGGTTCAAACGAAATACTATTTACACCGCTCTCGCCATACGAAACACCGGCAGCAATTGATGAGATATGTAAAAACTATAATCAAGCAATTGACGATAATACCATAAATCCTCTTATACTGATACCTACTTTTATCCATGACTTTTTATGCATTCATCCTTTTAATGACGGAAACGGAAGAATGAGCCGGCTGTTGACGACGCTTCTTTTATATAAATTAGGATTTTTCGTAGGACGATATATCAGCTTAGAAGAAAAAATAGAAAAAAGTAAAAATATTTATTACGACGTTTTAGAAGAAAGCGGAATCAATTGGCATGAGAACAATGAAAACACAGAGCCGTTTATAAAATATATTTTGGGAATTATTATTGCAGCATATAGAGACTTTGAAGACCGAGTTGATATTTTCAGTTCTAAGTCATCAGCATACGAAAAAGTACAGCATGCCGTTAAAATGAAAATAGGGAAATTTACAAAAAGCGATATCATGGAATTGTGTCCGTCTATAAGTTCGGCATCCATTGAAAACTCACTGACAAAATTAGTTGAAGAAAATATTTTGGAAAGACACGGAAAAGGAAGAGGCACCTATTATGTTAAAAACTAATGCAAGGTTTTTCTGAAAATATATTTTTTGATTTGTGATTACCCACCGCAACAAGAACCTGCCATATTTCATGCGTAAGTCCCGGTACTGTAAGTTCTTGTTATTAAGCACCCGTTTGTGTTAGAACAGTGTTAGAATAATAATAGAATGGTAATAGAAACCATTCATCAGCGGGAAAAACACTTTGTATAAAAAGCCGGTAAAGGGGTAAGAGGAATTTTATAATAGCGTCCCTTCAGAAAGGATGTCTACATAGCTACTATATACATACTGCTTATATCTTTTCTTATCTTCAACTAAGGCTAAAATTGTAAGCTCTGTTAGGATTTCCAGTAATTTGGCCACAGTCGGTTTGCTTGAATTTAAAAGTAATCGAATATCTTCTGTTTCAACAAAGGGATGCTTCAATAAATAATCGTATACTAAAAGTAAATTTGAAATATTTCCGTTTGGTACATTACGAATTTTTTCCATATCCTTTTTTTTAAGTGCAACAATCTTTTGAATAGATGAAATCGCATTTTCGGATACTTCACAAATACCACTGATAAAAAACTTAATCCAGTTTTCAAACTCTCCCTTCATCCGGACATTATTTAAAAGCTCATAGTATCTGTTTCTGTTCTTTTTAAAAAAGTAACTCAAATACAACACGGGATATTCTACCAAGCCTATCTCTTTTAAAAACAAGACGATGAGTAATCTTCCCATTCTGCCATTTCCGTCTAAAAACGGATGGATTGTTTCAAACTGATAATGAATTAAAGCTGCTTTTATTATCTCTGAAATGGAATCGTCTTCGTTAATATACTTTTCCAAATCACTTAAGGCACCTTCCATATCTTCCGGAGACGGCGGAACAAAACTTGCGGTATTCAGTGTGCACCCCGCATACCCAATCCAATTTTGCGACTTTCGGAATTCGCCCGGCGTTTTTTCATTTCCTCTGACATTCGATAAAAGAATGGAATGTGTTTCTCTGATTAACCGCATACATAAGGGTAAATCTTGTAATCTTTTAAATGCGTAGTTTGCAGCCTTTATATAGTTTACAATTTCTTCCGTTTCTTTTATCTTTCCGTTCTTTTGCTCCTTCTGCAAAACATCAATGAGTGAGGCTTGCGTTCCTTCAATTTGCGAGCTGATGACAGCTTCTTTTTGTACGTACATTGATACAAAAAGATCGATATCAGGCAGGGTAATCGCCATGCCGTCTAATCTTCCCAAAAGCAAATATGCTTTATTGAGCAAAAGATTCATTTCGGCGTCTATATTAATTTCTACATTTGTCAAATTATTCGGGATAAAACATTCATAATCAGTCGGCATTCTTTTTAATTTTCCTGCTCGATTTGTTTCTACCTTCATATTAAAACCCTCTAAGTTAAATTTATTTTACTTACGATGAGCATACTTGTTCTAAGTAAAAAAATCAAGCATTTTCTTTGCTTAGAATGGCCGTGAGCTTTATAAGTAAGATGTTTTACCTGATGTCCGGGGGGCTTGCGCTTTCATGCTACTATAGCGTTTTTTAATAAGTCGATTATATTTTCATCTTACCCAAAACGTAAAAATTTTATAAAAGAGAGCTCGGCACGGCGCAAGGGCGAGCAATTTACCATAGGAATGCTTAAATCCGCAGCCCCTTATTGTTGATACTCCGATTTTTATAGCAGTAACAGGAAGTTAATTATAAAACACTACACTACATAAACTGTTTGAGTAATGGAAGCTTGCGTTAGGCGGACGGAGGGCGGCGAAGCATTTTTTCAAAAATGCGAAGCCGGATCGTTTTTGCGCGCTCAAAATAGCGCAAAAACAGCCGAAGCGACAGCGGAGCCCGTAGTACGCCGGCGGTTTGTAAGTATTCAGCTCCGGCAAGACGCAAGGTGAAGCCGGCTTTCTGTAAGCTTCAAACCGCAACGCCATAAATGTGCGATCTTTATTCTTCATGCGTACGCCCTGATGGTACCTCACCCATCTACCCCATCCGCCCGTTTTATGCTAAACTGAAGCTCCTATAAGTTGTATTAAAGAGGGCGAAAAAGAGTGGACGGAAAATGGCATTTAAACAGAGCGGGTTTGCTGAACTATTGGTACTTTGATGAAATGTATTTTAATTTTGCAGACGGGAAGGTTTTGTTTCGCGGTGCGAACGGCAGCGGGAAGTCCGTAACGACGGCGAGCTTGTTTCCTGTTTTGCTTGACGGGAACACCGCTCCCAACCGGCTTGACCCCTTCGGCTCTACAGCGCGAAAAATCGAAGACTACTTATTGGGCGAAAAGGAAATCAGTAATATCGAAGATCGGACGGGCTATTTATTTGCGGAGTACAAAAGAGAAAACAGCTCACAGTATATTACAACCGGAATCGGTATCCGAGCAAAGCGGGGAAAGTCGTTGGATAAATGGTACTTTATCATTCTTGACGGCAGCCGCGTGGGAATTAACTTTGAACTTCAGCATAGTTTGGGAAGGGGGCGATATCAGCCGTATTCAAAAAAAGAATTGGAAAACCGATTAGCCGGCGGCGGCATGATTACCGATAAAATGAAAGACTACGCCGAATGGGTAAACGAAAAAATTTACGGCTTTAACAATACTGAAATCTTTAAAGAAATGATTAAGCTTTTGGTTGAAATACGCAAGCCGAAACTCTCAAAAGATTTTACGCCGACGGTGATTTATTCTATTTTGGAAAATTCACTTCCCGGTTTAAAAGATGAAGCCTTGCAGCCTGTTTCAGAAACGCTTGAAAATATTGACCAAATTAAAAATCAGCTTGAGGGCGCAAACAGCGATTATGAAAAGCTCAGTCTAATTATGAAAAAATACGAAGCGTACAATCGCTCCTTTGTTGAAAAGCTTGCTCATTATGCGCATAAAACCGGAAACACATATGTGCAGCTTACAAAAGAAGATAAAGCCTTGACGGACAGCATCGAAAAATTGACAGCGCTTATTTCCGCCAAGGGAGATGAGCAGACGGAAGCGCTACAGGAAAGGAAGGCGTTGGAAGAAGCTTTAGATCGGCTTAAAACCCATGACGTGTTTAAACTTCAAAATGAAATGTTACAAGAACAAAGCCGCACGGAAGAGCTTAAGCAAAAAGAAAAAAATCTGCAAGGACAGTATACGCAAAGCATGAATGCGTATCGTGATGAGCAAAACAAATTTGATTCACTGCAAAAAAGAATTGCGGAAAGCGAAGAGGAAAAGCAACTCGCCTTTGAAAATTTAAATGCGTATTCCGCTGACACAGGCTTTAAGGATGAGCATGCTCGCTATACTGCAGAGTATCAAACAAAACAAAATCACATGGATCTATCCTTATGGAAACGGAGTGCAAAAGATTACGAAAACGATGTGCGCACTATTCAATCTGTTTTAGAAAAAATGCAAACCCTGCAAGCGGACTCCGACAAACTTCAAATTGACATTGCGTCTATGCAAAAAGAAATCGATAAAAAAACAAATGAGATTCAAAACTGGGAACAAATGTTTTCGGAGCAAATCGACATCTTACAAATTGATATTGAAAAATGGTGCAATGGTGCGGGCTTTGAAATTACCGATGATGTGCGAAATCAAATGCAGGGCTTGGTTTATAATCTCTACAAAAAAGAATTCGCACTTGTGCAAAATCTTGCAAAGGCAAGTTATGAACATTATCACGAAAAAATGCTCACCGAAAAAATAAGCTTGGAGCAGGAAGTCCGCTTTAAAGAAACTGAGCTTGCCGCCGTTCAAAAAGAGCTGCATGAATGGAAAAATAAAAAAATTCCTGAGCCCGCACGCGATGCATTTAAAGAAAAAGAGCGCACCTCATTAAAAGAGGCGGGGCTTCCTTTTATCTCTTTTTATGAAGTTGTTGATTTTAAAGAAGGCCTTAGCCAAGAAGAAAAGAATGTGCTGGAAGGTGCACTGCTGGATGCCGGCATTCTCGATGCTCTGCTCAGCGAAAAAAATCTTCCGGTGCGGGAATCTTCTGTGCTCTTGCCAAGTGATAATATAATAGAAGAAAATCTTGAAAAATATCTTGTGCCTGTGCAAAACAAATATGTTTCTACGGAATACATACAAAAAATCCTGCACTCGATTTCGATTAAAGAAACCTTTCACGGGGCAGGCAGCCTTTTTGCCGCTTCGGCGCCGGGGTCAGCTACCACTGTTTCAATTGAAGGAAAGTACAATCTCGGCATTCTTTCGGGGAAGGTTACCGAAAAGCATGAGGCAAAGTATATCGGAAAAGAAGCGCAAATTTTATTCATTCAAAAAAAGATAGCAGAGTTGGAACAAACGCAAGCGGATATCAATGCGGAAATTGAAAGTAGGCGCACAGCAATAGAAAATATAGAAAACGATGTTGCGGCGCAGCAGGAGCATTTGCAAAACTTCCCGAGCGATACTGCCTTGCGCGAAATTGATGCAAGTATTACAGAGGCGGAAAAAGAGCGCAGGGATTTTAATGATAAGAAAGCATTTTACGAAAGCGAAGAGCGGAAAACACGGGAAGCCATCGGAGAACAGCGCAGGCGGCTTTTGGAGTATGAAAGCAAACATCACTTTACCTATACTGAAAAGAATATCAATGAGCTGATAAGAAAAATAGGAAATTACTGTCTTGAATTAGATGAGCTGAAAATACTCATGCAAAATATTCTTTCGCTTACGGAGCAAGCAGAGAATTCCCAAACACATATTCGGCGAGAACAAGAGCGGATGGATGATTGCCGTATAGAACTTGATGAAACGCAGGGGGCATTGGCTGTAGGCCTACGAAAAATCCGATTGTTGGAGGAAGAGCTGAAGCTTGCCGGTCAGGATGAAATTATCCGCAAGGTTACGGAAACAGCGGGCAGAAAAAAATATCTTGATGATGAGCTTTTGCCTAACCTCGCGGCCGAAATCAAAGATGCGGAAATTAAAAAAGCACGAACCGAGGAAAAAAGTAAACGCATTGCGGCGGAAAAACTTTTTTACGAACAGCTCAGCAGTGAATGGCAAAAGCTTTTTGAACGGGAGCTTTTCCGCTATGATGAAAAAACGGATGAAGATATTCCTGCGCTAATAAAGCAGTGGGCAAAAAACTTTGACACTGCCGCTCCGGATAAATATATAAAGTACAGCGATGAAATACACGCCTATATCAATAAGTCTATTCAAGAGCTCGGCGACTACAGACCGGAAATAAACACGCTGCCGGCAATCGATACGCAAGCGGCGGAAGCACTGGCGGAAACCGATGAGTTTAAGACGGCAGTTGAGTTCCTGCGTTCGTTTTCAAAACGCGATCTTTTAACAGTAACAAATATTCAAAATAAGCGTGATGATATTTTCCGTGTTGTAAAAGAATTGAAATCTTATATTGAAGAACAAGAACAAATGATAGAAGAAAAAGACAAGGATCTTTTTGAAAGTCTTTTACTTGAGTCAACCGGTAAGACAATTAAAAATTTAATTAATGATGCCGAAAAGTGGGCGCAAAAAATGAATGCTATTTTGCAGCGGCAAAATAACTATCGCGGATTAAAGCTTTTTATTGAGTGGAAGCCGAAGGCCGCTGAGGATGAGCAGGAGGTTGGCACAAAAGAATTGGTTGAGCTTTTGCGCCGCCCCGCAAAATCTTTAACCGAAGATGATATTCAAAAAGTTGTTCACCACTTCCGCTCAAAAATTGAAAAAGCAAAAATCGATATGGAAAAGGATGAGCAGCTCAACTCACTTCATGATATTATAAAGCAGGTTCTTGATTACCGCAAATGGTTTCAGTTTATTATTCATTATGAAAAAGACAATCAAACAAAACGTGAACTGTCAAATCACGTGTTTAATAAATTCAGCGGAGGGGAAAAGGCAATCAGCATGTATCTTCCCTTGTTTACCGCAATGTATTCCCGCTATGAAGATGCTTCAAAAAATGCGCCATATGTTGTGGTGCTTGACGAAGCTTTTGCCGGCGTTGACGAAATGAATATTGCCGAATTGTTTAAGGCGATGGAAGACCTGGGTTTTGATTACGTGTTGAATTCGCAGTCGTTGTGGGGAGATTATCCCACAGTTAAAAATTTGGTTATTCATCAACTCATTCGCGAAAGAGGTTCCGACATGGTTGTCTCGCAAGAGTACCGCTGGAATGGAACCGAGCGCACGGAAGTGGATGCGGAAATAGAAACAGAAATTGCCGTTGACCGCGAGTGATACGTTTCAATATTTTATAAAAGAGTCCGACACGGCGCAACGGCGAGTAAACTTACCATAGGCAAAACTAGACCTATCTGCTTGGAACCACGGGCGTCCGTGCCCGTTCTGATTGTTGTTTTGTATTATGTTTTAAGCGGGATATTTTGACCGTGCATCAAACTGCGCATTCTTAATTGCCGCTATGTTAACATATTTGTCAAATACCAAACTCTATTCAGTTTATAAATTTTTTACAAACAGTGCTCTTATTGCGTTGAGTACTGCCGCAATCATTACACCGACGTCTGCAAAAATTGCCAGCCACATGTTGGCTATACCGAGCGCACCCAGAGCAAGACAAATTAGTTTTATGCCGATTGCAAACACTATATTTTGATAAACAATCCTCAAGCATTTACGCGAAATTTTAATTGCCTTTGAAATTTTTATCGGGTCATCGTCCATTAAAACCACATCAGCCGCTTCAATCGCTGCGTCCGATCCCATAGCACCCATTGCAATTCCGATATCCGCACGGCTGAGTACGGGCGCATCATTAATTCCGTCCCCGACGAAGGCGAACATAGCATTATCGGCTTTGCTTTTTAGCAGAGCTTCAACCCTATTAACTTTTTCTGCGGGAAGAAGTTCGCTGTAAACTTCATCAAAGCCTAAATCTTTCCCGACTTGATCGGCTACCTTGCGGGCATCCCCTGTGAGCATAATCGTTTTATAAATTCCCTCAGCCTTTAGAGCGGCGATAGCTTTTTTGGAAGTCGGTTTTAAAATATCTGAGATTACAATATGCCCGGCGTATTCACCTCCTATCGCCATGTGAATAATTGTGCCGACACTGTGGCAGTTAATATATTGAATGCCGAGTTTTTCCATCAGCTTGTTATTACCCGCAGCAACCTCAATGCCGTCAACCTTGGCAACAATACCGTTGCCGCTTATTTCAGTAATGTCGCTTACGCGGCTGCGGTCAATTTCTTTACCGTATGCGCGCTGCAAGCTCTTGCTAATCGGGTGAGAAGAAGAGCTTTCCACCAGTGCGGCGTATTCAAGTATTTTAGCATTTTCCAATTCATTGTGATGAATGCCTTTTACCTCAAACACTCCGCGCGTTAAAGTTCCGGTTTTATCAAAAACGACAATTTTCGTTTTGGAAAGGGTTTCTAAATAATTAGAGCCCTTTACCAAAATGCCCGCCTTGCTTGCGCCTCCGATTCCTGCAAAAAAGGATAGCGGAATACTGATTACCAATGCGCAGGGGCAACTGATCACAAGGAAGGTAAGTGCGCGGTAAATCCACACGCTCCATTGTGCGGGAAGATTCATTATTAAGATTCGGGTGAGGGGAGGAATAAAGGCTAAGATAAGAGCCGCAATGCAAACCGCAGGAGTGTAAACACGAGCAAACTTGGAAATAAAATTTTCCGATTTTGATTTGCGGGAACTTGCGTGCTCCACCAAGTCAAGGATTTTCGACACGGTAGATTCGCCAAACTCCTTGCTTGTTTTAATTTTTAAAACGCCTGTCATATTTATACAGCCGCTTATAATTTCATCTCCTACTTTAATATCGCGCGGCATGCTTTCACCGGTGAGGGCGCTCGTATTTAAACTTGAGGATCCCTCCATAACAATTCCGTCAAGCGGAACCTTTTCGCCCGGCTGAACAATAATTACAGTGCCGATACCAACTTCCTCAGGGTCAACTTTTTCAAGCTTGCCGTCCTTTTCGATATTTGCATAATCCGGGCGGATGTCCATTAGGTTGCTGATATTGCGGCGGCTTTTTCCGACAGCATAGCTTTGAAACCATTCTCCGACTTGGTAAAACAGCATAACCGCAATTGCTTCCGTATAGTCGCCGCTCTTACTGTAAAGAGCGAGTGTGATTGCCCCGATTGTGGCAATCGCCATTAAAAAGTTTTCATTAAATACTTGCCTATTTTTAATTCCCTTGCCGGCCTTAATTAAAATATCATAACCGATGATTAAATAGGGGATGAGATAAAAGCCAAACCGCAGCCATCCTGTCAGCGGAGCAAAATGCAAAGCTGTCATCATCAAAGTGCTGACTATAATTCTAATTAACATCTTTTTTTGTTTTTTGCTCATTCTCTTCCCCCTGTTATTTTAAAAGCCGCACATGGATTTTGCCGGCATAACGTTTTGTAATTACGTTGTTTACCTATCGGAACATCAATAGGCGGCTTGCAGTTTAAGCATCACTATGGTAAATTGCCCACCGTTGCGCCGTGTCGAGCTCTTTTTTATAAATTTTTTTTTACGATTTGTGTACATGTATTAAAAAAATACTACACTAAATAAAAATTTCGCAGTCGTCTTCAACCTTTTTGCAGTTTTTAAGAACCTCCTGCATAACGGTTGAAGGGTCTTTACCTTCTTCGAATTCTACATTCATTTTTAGAGTCATAAAGTTTACGCTTGCATCTTTAACTCCCGGCGTCTTCCGTGCCGCATCTTCCATTAAGTTTGCGCAGTTGGCGCAGTCTACTTCAATTTTGTACGCTTTTTTCATATCCGTTATCTCCTTGTCATAAACATAACGATTAAACAATTATTTAATTGTTTAATTAAACTATATGTATCTTAAGCTTACATGTCAAGAGGTTTGTATTGTTTTTCTATATATTTTTGTGTTTTTAGTATAGAAAAGGTATGTTGTTTTTTTTAGATTTTTCAGTAGAAAAAAGAGCGTTATAAATGGCTTGTAGGAATGCTATTATATTGTTACAATCCCGCTTGTTTGAACGGCTGTGCAACAGTATTTGTTTATCCGGATTGTAAGTAATTATTTTTGGAAGGAGAAATTTTTATGCAAAATATTTCATTGCCCCATGACCACGGGCAGCGCTTTGAAAAAGACTATGAAGACATGCCGAAAGAAGAGGACTTCCAAACTGTTTCCGATATTTTTAAACAGCTTTGCGATGGAAGCCGCATTCGAATCTTTTGGATTTTATGTCATTGCGAAGAGTGTGTGATAAACTTAGCTACCCTTGTCGGTATGAGTAGCCCTGCGGTTTCGCACCATTTGCGGCAGTTAAAGAGCTGCGGACTTATTGTAAGCCGCAGAGACGGAAAAGAAGTTTACTATAAAGCAGCCGACACGCCGAAGGTTCAGGTTTTGCATGAAGTAATAGAAAAAATGGTAGAAATATCTTGTCCAGATGGTAAATAAATTTATCCGGATTCTAAATAGGTTTATGAGAAAATATAATTTATAGAAAAGAGTCAGACAAAACGGTTTATAAAATACACGGATAATCACACTATCTTATTACAGGTGCTTGTATCGTGTAAACTGTTTAAAAATTTTATCTTAAGGGAGAGGTTTATGAAAAAAGCTGTAGGTATCTGTGTATGTTTGCTGCTATGCGGTGCGCTTTTTGCAAAAATACCGGTTATTGTAATTGACTCCGGACATGGCGGTAAGGATGCGGAAATCGGATCCGAAATAGAACCCGAAATTAGCAACGGAATAGAAACAGAAATCGCCTATGACTAAAAATGAAATAATAGCTTTTTTTAAAAGCCATACTGCCTATAAAAAGTTTTGCACAGATTGTGCGAAGAAGTATAAAAGCTACGGGAGCTTAACCGGAATTATTTCGTTGGAAAAATATACGGACGATGAAATTGCAGAGCTTTCTTCTTTTCTCGGGATTGCTGATTATCAGCTGCAAAAACGAAAACAGCTTTCGATAAAAAGATGGCTTAGTCAATACGCGAAGAGCAGTTTTGCTTCTATTCCTTTTGAGGAAATTATCAGCGAGGTAACGGGCGCACCGCTTTACAGTAACGAAGCAATTCGCAGCTTTGAGCAGCAAAAAGAAAAGACCTTTGTTGGTTTTATTGCAGCCCAATATCCCGCTCTTAATACTTTTATTAAAGATTCTCCTTTGCCGCGCGAGCTTTATCTTGCATATCATAAGCATGAATTAAAGGAGCAGGAGCTTGAGTGCTTAAACAGCGCACTCGAATTTCTTCCGTATAAAAAAAAGCAATACGCCTATTTGCCCGTGTTTTCAAATCAAATTACCGGAAACCCTCATTCGTTTGATCGGGGATCGCTTTTAGGTCAGTGGTTTGTGCGTCTGTTGTTTTTTGATTATGAACGAGCGAAAACCGCCGCCCCTGTTGCGCTCAGCAAAGCCGAAAAAGAACATCGGGTGCTGCAACATTACGGCATTCTTTTTGATGATATTTTTAATTTTGTTACCGTGAACGGCATGTACGGCTTTGCAAACGAAAAGCTTCATCCCGTGTGGAAGGCTGCTTGCGAAACCTGCACTGTGTGGAATGTTCCTTTAAAGCATATTGTCGAAATGGATAGGATAGAACCTGCTTTCGGCAATCGTTTTTGGATTGTCGAAAACTCAAGCTTGTATTCGCTTTTAATATCCGCCTTTCCTACGCTGCCCGCCGTTTGCAGCCATGGGCAATTTAAACAATCTTTTTGGCAGCTGATGGAAAAAGTCCCTGCAAGCATCACAGCTTTTTACACCGGCGACTTTGACCCTGAGGGGCTCATCATGGCGGACACTGTAAAACGGCGCTATCCTACCATAATTGATTTACACTTTATGAGTGCGGCTTATTACGCCCTTTCCAAACCTGCCGAAAAAATAGAATCACAACGCTTAAAAAAACTTGACCGAATGCAAACACCCATGTTGCAAGAAGCCGCCGCACAAATGCGAAAACAAGAGCGCTCCGGATACCAGGAAGCGCTGTTTGATGAGTATTGCAATTATTTGCATCACGAAAAATTGGTGAAGGGGTGTTAACGGAATCTCAGCATATTAGCAAATCGGAATATCTCTATATATCTTGATAGCGTCCAGCATGCTGCTATTTTTATTAACATAGTGCTTTGCCTGCGTTTATGCTGCATATGAAAGAGGCTGTCTACAGTCACATTATTGAAAGGGAACTACGATTGTCTATTTTGCGTTTGATCATATAAACTTACTGCAGTCTAATGGTGTTTGTAATGTTTTACATGAACTGAAAAAAATATTTATAATTGACAAGTCCCGTGTAGATAAATAGAATAAGTTATATAATATAAAAATCTTTTTAAGGAAAAAATAAAAATATGGCTAATTACACGTATGAAAAATTTGAAAATGATATTCGAGAGCTATTAGAGACCATAAAAAATAATGAGGATATGCATATCAAAATTAAAGGCGATGTTGAAAGTTTTTTCAAAAAAATACTAGATTATTACCCTTATGAAAAACTTAAGGAAGATATCCAATGTTGCGGTGCTAGTATAAAATGTGATAATGTATATGAAGAATTTAAAAAAAATGTTGAAAGTTCATTAAAGAACATAGCGTCTTCTAACTCGTATGACAAACTTAAAAAAAATTTTCAAGATCAATTAGCGAAAAAAACTAATGACAAGATGTATGAAGGACTTAAAAAGTATTTAGATGATTTAGACTACGACTGTCCTTATAATAAATTTAAACAAGATGTAAAAGTTTATTTTGATAGCATAAAATATGATTACATATATAATACTAAAAATTGTCTACACTGTAAGAAATACTTTTACGCATATAAAAAACTCAAAAGGAATACGTGTAAACATTTAGACAATATGCCGCCTGACGGGTCGTATGATGAGTTCAAAAGAGATATTAAAAGCTTCTTGGATGGTATAGTGGGTAATCAAATATATGAAAAACTTAAAAAAATATACAAAACCATTTTGATGATATGAACTATGTAGATCCGAACAACAAACTTAAAAAAGATATACAATGTTATTTAGACGACATAGAGAACGATCACACATATGAAAAACTAAAAAAATATATAAAAAAACATTTAGACACCATAATAGACGATTACACGTATGAAAAACTTGGAAATGATGTAGGAGAATGCCTGAAAACTATTATAGGTAAATTAAAAAAAGGGCAAATATCAGTAATGGTTGGTGCAGGGTTTAGCAAAAATGCCCATCCTGATTATCCGGATTGGGCGGAATTACTTGTTAGAGCTTATTGTGAAATCTACTCCATAGATGAAACAAACATTGGAAAAATTAAAAAGCAAAACATCAAAAATGAGATAAAAAAGGATCCATCAAGCATTGCGAAAAAATATATGAATTTCCATGGAAATCGAGAGGCTTTGGATATATACATAGAAGATGAATTGTCTAAACCAGAAAAAAATTCTAGTGGCCATCTTCGTCTCCATGAGGAATTATTATCATTGAATTGGAATGATGTAATAACAACTAATTGGGATAGCTTACTTGAAAGGGCAGATGATTCCGGTAATTATGAAATCGTAACCTCTGCAAAAAATTTAAAGTTAAGAAATCAAAAACGGATTATTAAAATCCACGGCTCTTTGCGTGATAGCTATAAGAGCGAGTACTCCTTTGATGATAACTTTGAATATCTATATGTAATCACACAGGATGATTTTGATAACTATCATAAAGAACATAGCGATTTTTCAAATTTTATGAAAGTAAAATTTTTGCAAGATTCCTTTTGTTTAATCGGTTTTTCCGGTGATGATCCTAACTTCAGATATTGGATTAAAGAATTGAAACGGACAATGACAAAAGGGGGGAATACTGCTAAACCGAACCCTATATTCCTTATTGACATTTCCAATGATAACCCAACTGCCGCAAAACTACAGTACTATAAAAACAACTATATAATTAGGCTTAGTTTAAATGATGCAGTAAATCACATCAGAAATAGTACCGGTGGGTCAATATCAAACAGCATTGGGGATGCGAACTTCGCCCCAAATATAAAGCTCGGTAATGATATCAAAGATAGGTTTCATGAATTTTTTGATTATTTAAAAGAACAAGCAAACCAATCTTTAAAACGTATAGAAAAAGACCCTAAAGAAAACATAAAAAGTAGGAATGTTTTTGATATGTTTATATTCCTCGATAAAATAACAGATACAGAAAGGATAAAAGGATACAATGACTTATCCTTATATCATTTTGATAATTTATTTTTTTCGATGTATTTGATTGCTAGCGCAAAATGTCTTTTTACTGATGATATTAAACAATGGTCAGGAACCGAGTATGATTTTATATACAAGGTATGTACAAATAATTATTATTCTCTGCTAAATCTTTACAATCCTGAGCAAATCGATAAAATTATTGAAGACTATCAAACAAGAATATTGCCCAAGAAACAAGAGATCTATTTTTCTCAGCTCATATTAAAATACTATCGTGAAACAGGTAATGACGAAAAATTTGATACATTTTATAAGGGTTTGTGTGAACAAGCCGCTGTTACAAAAAATATAGCGATGTATGAACAAGCGATTAAATTGTATTCAGATTTTGATAATAGAAAATTGCAAGAACATTTACAAGAATGGAAGCCTGAAGACGATGAGAAGCCGGACAGTATTTTTATCTTGAAAAAACTAACCTTATTAACCGCTTTTCATACTACTGCTTTTAATGACAGCGAGAAGAAATACGTTGATAAATTACTCACCATTGCAGAAAACCATTGCACCAATAAGCAAACTATGTTGTTTATTCTGTTATATCGCCGTTTACTATCTTTCCAATTTGGTTATTTGGAACCGAACAATATTATTCACAGTCAAATTGCGCAGTTAAAAAGTGACGGATTTAAGGAACCATTTGAGTATATAAATGAATTACTTAACGTAAAAGAACCGAAGAATATTAAACCGAATAGCGACAAACGTTATGCGCTATCTGAAACTGTTATTTCTTCATGGTCAAATGAAGATACTGAATTAATTAAAACGATTAGAATTATAAATTTTATTGAATATACCGGTATTCCGGCAGATTTTTGTATTAGTAAGTCTACAATTATTAATCTTGTTAGTTGGAACAAAGAAGACGAATGGTGCTTGCTACGGATATTTTTATTTTCACTTTTATATTATGGTAAATCCTTAAATGAAGAATTTTTACGATTTATTGTGCCGCGTATTTTGCGCTATGTAAGCATGGATGTACTTTTGCAAATATACAACAAAATATTCGATATTCTCAAATATACAATAAAGCATGGTAAAGGTGTAAAGACTTATATTTATATTATGACAGAAATTATTAAAAGGTTGCCCTCAAAAGAATGCACGGGTTATGTGGAATATATAATAACCGAAATAAAGAACAACAATGCAATAATTGTGTCGCTTATTATAAATGATGGGATATATGGCACCAAACGTCCCTTTTTAGAAGTTTTAAAACATATTTCAAAACATGATGACTATGAATATATTTTGAAATGGATTATGACTGAATCTTTAAAAGATGAACATGAGCTTGTAAAATCAAATAGTCAATCTACTTCAGTATTTATTAATTATTATATTCCGCTTATGATAGATAATAAATTTTGTGCAGAAAAAAATGAGCTATTTAAGTCTCCTGAAATAAAAGAAATGCTAAAAAAAGATATGAATTTAAGAAAAAAGCTTTCTTTATACGCATATGATTACATTGATGAAAATACTAAAAACGAACTTAATAGGTACCTTGAGAATAATTACACTTTGCAAATACATCCGTATTTTATAACTAAAATAAAGACAGAAAAAATAAAAGAAAAATGTTTAGAATTCCTAAAGAACTATAACATTTCTTCATCAAACTCCTATGAATATCCTTTAAATGATTATATAACTGCTCTTGTTCAGAGTAAACAACTAATGAAAGAAGATATGCAAGAAATTTATGATCTTGCTATGGATAAATACAGAGAATTAAAACGCTATGAAGATCGCTTAAAGTCGAATAGATTTATGCCGAATCGTTACGATTATCTCGTAGGCATGTTTTTTGCTATTGTAAGGCTAATGATAAACGAAGGAGGAATTATAACCGGAGATGATTATATCGAACTTGAAAATGAATATAAAAAGCAACGTGCTGACTTTTTTGAATTTAAATGGATTTTTGCTGAAGATACACAACAGTTTAAGAAATATTTTTTACATATGTTTTTTGTTTTTTCTTATCACTATAAGCTAATAGAAAACTTTGTACAAAAGATAAACGACTGTTTATCAAGGATACAAAGCCAGGATTCATCCGAATTCGAGGCACCGTTGGAGCAATTTATCAGCATGTACGACACAAATTACAATAATTCTAATTTTAAAGATGGAATGACAGACCGGATACTAATACGAATCCTTAAAAAGTTTAAAAGCAATATTGATTTTTGCTACGACGATTTATTTATAAAAGAACAAATGCAAAAACTCGCAAACTGTATGAACAACCATGGACACAGGGATGCTGCTATTGATTATTGGGTTGTCAGCAAAGATGTAAAGCCGGCAAATCAACAGCAGTGAGGGTTTATATCGATTGGCATCTTTAAAACCTTGCTTTGTTTTTAGAACTGCCCGATTGTTTTAGGAAGATACTTTTCTAAAACATCTACGGTAGGTTTATGTTCGCCGGAAAAATGTCAAAATGATTCCCAAACTGTGATGTAAAATATTCTACATATGAAAACAATATATCATCGTCTGCGAAAAGCCCGTAATAAGTATCCCCACCATTAATACTATGCGTGTAATGCTCTTCTATCGCTTTAAACTCTTCCAGTATTTCATGCGATACATCATCCATGAGACAGAGGGCAGTTCGAGATGCGGGTTTAAACACGGATTAATCAATATCTTCGGTACTTCATATAAAGATGCCGCCGCAAAAAATCCTCCTAATGAATGCCCTACAATTAAATCGATGTGTTCATTCTGTATGATGTGATTAATTTTATTTAGCGTTTTAGCAGGACTAGTATAGCGTTTTTCTGAAAAGTATATTGTATTTTTCTTTGGTTTGTGATACTATCTCAACAGCTTTTTATCACTAAGGAGTATTGCATGCCCAAACCGCCGAGTAAACTTGAACTAAATCCTGAAGAGCTCACGTACCTTGAATCACTTGTTCGTTTACGAACAATCCAAGCACAAACGCTTACGCGTGCACGAATACTTTTGCTTAAAAGCAAGGGGCTGTCCATTAAGGAAACAGCCGGCAAGGTAGGCTATACGTATAGAAGCGTTGCGCTCTGCCTTAAGAAATATAAGCAGGGCGGCGTAGAGCATGCTCTCACCGATGCACCCGGACGCGGAAACAATCCGGAAATTACCGATGAAGAGAAATCGTGGATTATAAATCTCGCTTGTCAAAAACCGACTACTTTTGGGTATGCTGCAGAAACATGGACTTACGCACTGTTAACAAAGCATATTAACACCACCGCTGAAAGTGCAGGATACCTACGGCTCGCTACTATCCATAAAACAACGGTATTTAAAATACTAACTGAAGCAGACATTAAACCTTACAAAATAGAATATTACTGTGAAAACAGAGACCCTGACTGTGATAGAAAAATGCACAATGTTTTACTCGTTTATAAGCAACTTGAACTTTATTTTGAGGAAAATAAGCCATTACAGACAGAAGAAGGGAAGAATATCCATGTTGTTTCGTATGATGAGAAGCCCGGCATACAAGCTATCGCGACGACAAGCGATGATTTACCTGCTGATGAAACCCATCAATGCATTCGCCGTGATTATGAATACAAACGGCTTGGCACGCTCTCACTTTTAGCAGGCATTGATTTACAGACGGGGGATGCCATTCCTCTTGTAAGCGACAGTCACACCAGTAAAGATTATGTGCAATTTCTTAAAATACTTGATGAACGATACCCGCAAGAAGATAAAATTAGAATCATTTTGGATAACTTAAAAGTACATACCTCCAAAGAAACCATTCGATATCTTTCAACGGTACCGGGAAGATTTGAGTTTGTGTTTACGCCAAAACATGGTTCTTGGTTAAATATGATTGAAGGATTTTTCAGCAAACTAACAAGACAACTGTTGCGGGGCATGAGAGTAAAATCAAAAACAGAGTTGGTTAATCGACTGTATAAATACTTTGACGAGATTAATGAAGAACCGGTCGTATTCCATTGGAAATACAATCTTGATGATCTCGATGTTTCTGAAGCGGTTATAACCGACGCTCTCAAATATGAACTTAATTACAAAACGTTATACTAGTATAACATTTTTTTAATAGGTCAATTATATTTTTTCACTACATCTTACCAAAACGTAAAAAATTTTATAAAAAGAGTTCGACACAACGGTTTAGTTTTTGACGTCCATGTCAAAAACTAAACCACGAGTTTTAAAAGCACTTGGAAAAAGTTTGTGCTTTTAAACATCGTTTCTGCGTGGAACCACTGCCATCCGTGGCAGTTCTGAGTTTTGCCGTCCATGGCAAAACCAAACCTGCGAGTTTAAAAGCTTCAATTTTACAAAACAGTGTTGATGCTTTTAAACATCGTTTCTGCATGGAACCACTGCCATCCGTGGCGGTTCTGAGTTTTGCCGTCCATGGCAAAACCAAACCTGCGAGTTTAAAAGCTTCAATTTTACAAAACAGTGTTGATGCTTTTAAACATCGCTTCTGCTTGGAACCACCGCCATCCGTGGCAGTTCTGAGTTCGACACGGCGCAACGGCGAGCAATTTACCATAGGAATGCTTAAATCTGCACTCCCTTATTGTTGATACTCCGATTTTTATAACAGGAAGTTAATTACAAAACATTATACGAGCTTAACTTGTCAATTCAGGTAATTTATACTTTAAATTTTAGTACCTCATTAGCTAAGCTTCCGATACACTCCTTGTTTTTTTGAGTCATTTTATTTACTTCCTGCACTGTACTGTTTATTTGTATAGCACCGGCAGCCATCTCGTTCATGCTGTCGGTAATAATACGAGTAAGCTCATTTAATTTTTGCATTTCTTGTGCTACACCTTCTCCTCCCCTACGCATTTCATTCGAGCCGGTGTTCACTTCCACAGCAACATCGCTAATATCTTTGATAGCCATTAGTACTTCCTTACTACCATGCTCTTGCTCCTTCATTGCCTCCATAAGACGGTTGCTTGTATTGTTTACTTCGCCGGACAAATCAAAAATAGTATTAAACTTTTCTTCGACTGTTTTTGAAGAAGCTGATAAATTTTCTATTTCACCGGAAAGCATTTTGAGCGTCGCAGTAATGCCTTTGCCCTGCGTGCTTGATTCCTCTGCAAGCTTTCTAATTTCATCAGCAACAACGGCAAAACCTTTTCCTGCTTCACCTGCGTGAGCGGCTTCAATTGCGGCATTCATTGCAAGCAAGTTTGTCTGGCTTGCAATGTGCTGGATAACAGCGCTTGCTTCTAACAGACCACCCGATTCCTCTGCAATTTTTTGTGTTATCGTGTTTGATGCAGCGATGGAGTGTTTTCCCTCGGCAGTAGCAGATGCAAGGTCTTTAATAGCAATGTTTGCTTTTTCAAGTGCATTGGTGATGGAACCGATATTTGCAACCATTTGCTCTATTGCAGAGGAAGAGCGTGCTACACTTGCTGTCTGTGATTCAATACTCGCATCAAGTTGCTTGATAGTGCGGATAATTTGTTCTATAGCCGCAGCGGTTTCGGTAACGCTTGTTGCCTGCGTTAAAGCTTGTTGCTTTACACTGTTAATGTGTGAATTAATTTGATGTACTGCGCTTGCCGTTTTTGTCATGTTGGAAGAAAGTTCGTCGCCGATTCCCTGCATGATATTTGTTTCTTCTGAAACTTGTTTAATTGATACACCGATTTTTTCAATTGTTTCGTTAAAATAGCGGGAAAGCTCGGTTACTTCATCATTACCCATTACCGGAAGGCGGACAGTAAGGTCTCCCTCGCCTTGTGAAATTTCCTGCAGCGCTTTTGCAGTATGCCTAATCGGCAGCGCAATCCTACTGGTAGTAAAATATACAATAATAAGAACCGCAATTAAAATAATCAAAGCTGTGATAACAACGCTTATTACCATATCATCTATGCTGCCTAAAAATTCATTTGTGGGTGCATAAATAGTTACTGTCCAGCCGTTTTTCATTTTTGCAAAGGCGACAACTTTTTCTATGTTATCGTATGTATATCGGCCAGTACCGGCTGTTTTCGAGGCAACAGCCCTTGCTTCAAACTCGCCGCACGACTTGAGTGAAGTATCTGTTTTAGCTTCTTCTGCCGTGTTTCCAAGCCGCTTTACTAAATTGTGGTCAGGATCGGCAATGGTTACCCCCGTTCTTCCAAGTATTGTGCAGCCACCTGTTTTGCCAACGACGATGTCAGTAATTTGGTCGGAAAGCCAAAAGGCATCAATATCGCACATCATCACGGAAATGACATTGCCCTGTAAATCTTTTATGGGATAGAACAG
This sequence comes from Treponema phagedenis, assembly GCF_008153345.1. Taxonomy (NCBI): domain Bacteria; kingdom Pseudomonadati; phylum Spirochaetota; class Spirochaetia; order Treponematales; family Treponemataceae; genus Treponema; species Treponema phagedenis. Next base: position 729,843 of record NZ_CP042818.1, read on the forward strand.
GTGATGAGCAGCTTATCTTCAGTTGCTGAAATATAGGGTTCACTGATAAAAGGTTTCCCATCTTTTGCACTTTGAAACCAACCCCTCTGTGCGAGCATCTCGGTGCTGCCATCGGAACCGTAATAGAAGCCGCTTGTATCGCAGATGGCAAGTTCATAAATATTTTTGTTTGACTTTGCTTCTTTTGCCAAATACTGTGTTTTTTCAAAATAGGAATTTTGATCGTTGTGCAAAAAGTCATTGCGCGAAACACAATCTAAAAAGGTGAAAAATATGGTAATGCGTTCATCTAAAATAGTTGCGGTGTCGGTAGCCTTGTTGACAAGTTCTGATCTAACTTTTTCCAAGACAGCCATGCGTGCACGGCGCAGCGCAAGTAGGCTTAAAAGCAATAAAGAAACAACAAGCAATGTGCCGAATATCCACATCATCCTCCTCCTTCTGATTGAAAAGCGTCTTGTTATTTTTGTCTTGTCATTGTTTGTCATAATTTCTCCTAGTAAAAAACTTTTTAAGGGATTTTAGTGACTATACCTTAAACTTTTTTACTTCATTGGCTAAGTTTCCAATGCTTTCTTTGTTGTGTTGCGTTATTTCGTTTACATTCTGCACCGCATTGTTTATTTGCGCAACACCGGAAGCCATCTCATTCATGCTGTCAGTGATAACGCGGGTAAGTTCGTCTAGTTTTTGCATTTCCTTTGCAACGCTTTCCCCTCCTGTAAGCATTTCGTTGGAGCCGTCTTTAACTTGTATTGTAACGTTATTAATTTCTCTAATTGCACTTAATACTTCGGTACCGCCGTGTTTTTGCTCCTGCATAGCCCTATCTATTTGCTCTACATGGTTTAAGGCTTTTTTTGCAAGTATTACAACTTCATTAAATACGTTTTCTGCGGCTTTACTGGATGTTGTAAGACTTTCTATAATCTGAGTGGATTCTTTAATCATTGCAGCAATTCCTTTACCCTGCGTATTGGATTCTTCGGCGAGTTTTCGAATTTCATCGGCAACAACTGCAAAGCCCTTTCCGGAGTCTCCGGCATGGGCGGCTTCGATTGCCGCATTCATTGCTAAAAGGTTTGTTTGGCTTGCAATATGCTGAATAATTTGGCTTGCTTCCATCAGCGTGCCGGATTTTTCTGATATTTTTACGACATCTGCATTTGCCAAAGCTGCACCTTTTTTGCCGCGTATAATTTGCTTATCAAGGTCGGCCATAACGGCTCTGTTTTCTTCAAGCATTTTTCCGATAGAGTTTATATTCGCAACCATTTGTTCAATCGAAGACGTAGATTGTATTACGCTTGTTGCTTGGGTTTCAATACTATTGTTGAGCTGTTTGATGGTTCTTACAATTTCTTCAACAGTTGCGGCAGTTTCGGTAACGCTTGCAGCTTGATTAAGCGCTTGTTGTTTTACACCGTTAATGTTTGCGGTAATTTGGTGTACGGCACTGGCGGTTTCCGTCATGTTTGTTGAAAGCTCGGCACCGATATTTTGCATGACATTTGTACTTCCTGCAACCTGTTTAATTGATTCTGCAATTTTTTTAATCGTTTGGTTAAAGTAATTTGCAAGGTCTGTTATTTCATCATTGCCGGTAACAGGCAGGCTCACTGTTAAATCTCCATCTCCTTCTGCTATATCTTTTAAAGCTTTTGATACCTTTTTAAGTGATTTACCGATGCGCACTGATACAATAGATATTATCACTGAAAGGATAATCATAGCGATAATAAAACGAGTAAAGATAAACAAGGTTATTTTCCTGTTTGTTTGTATTCTTTCTATTTGAGGTTCCAGAACTACAAAATTAAGTTTCATAAAATCATTATTCGACATGCTCGTATCAATCATAAAGGGCTGCTTATTTATGACAGCGGAGATTCTGTTTTTTTCACCAGCAGTATAATTTGCAAGTTCAGGAATGCCTATTTCTTTTATGTCCTTGAATATATTTTCAGGAAATATTGTGTTTACCAATACAAAACCTGACACATCTGTTAGGATAATATCCTGACGCGTTTTTTTTGCTATAGCTGTTACCAAATTCAAAAGCTCCGTTAAATCACCGGCGCACGAAATAACTCCTTTAAGCGTTCCGTCAGGATAATGTACTGTTGACACTACGGAATAATTAATTGTGTTATAAGTCGTTTTATGAGCGTCGGTAAAAACAATTTTGTTGGGATTTTTTATAGCAAGCTCATACCACGAACGGGTGCGGGGATCATATTTATTTTTTTTAGACTCGGCAGGAAAGGCTACAAAGCCGCCGTTTGACTTAAGTGCAAAGCCTGCATTTGCAAGAGCAGGAGAATGTTCAACAAAATGCTTAAAAAAAGAAAACACTTCATTTTCATATCCGCCCTTTACTTCGGGCTCCATTTTGTTTTTTCCGCTTGGGTCGTCTTTGTTTATGTACGAAGTGATATCTTGTGACGAATTTTGCAGCAAAGGATTTTCTGCAATATATTGGACGCTATTTTTTACGTTGGAAAAATATGTCTGCAATGTTGTATCAATAAGCATGATTGTCTCTTGTAAGCTCTTCTTATCGAAATCCGACATAATGGTATTAAACCTAAAATTAAGTTCTATTCCTAAAATAATGAGCCACACAAGCGGCAATCCTAAAGAAAAAATTAATAATCTGAAAGTAATTGAAAATCTCTTTCTATTATCTATTTTTCGGGGGGGGGGGAGGAGTAATAAATCCTATTTTGTTGTTCATGTAAAGCACCTCCTATATTGGGTTTTCGATAAATATACATTATATTTAAAAAAAAGTAAAGAGGGGCATCTTTTTACATGACAAGAGCATGAAGAATATCCCAAGGTGCGGATATATTTATTCCGATACTAATGCCTCATAAAATGCAATAAACTATATCAAATCTAAATTTGGTAAAAATCTTACTTAGATTTTTATACATTGAGATAAATTTTAAAGGCTCTTATATTGAAATCCGGTGCAACCCATTCGTAATTGAGTCAAATTCCTGCTTAAATGATAAAAATAAATTTTTCGTGCTCTTGCCCTGTAACCAGGGAAACAAAAGGAGATAATAAAAAGAAAAATATTTTTGGCGTGCCCCGCAGTGCAACGTTTTTTTTACACTGATACTTCAAAACGCCGCACTGCGGGTCGGGCTTTCCGCTTGTAGTTTTTTGCCGCTTCTGAATATCCGTGGCAACGTTATTCCGCTATTCGCTCCATAAGTTGCTACTGCAAAACTCGAGCGGCAAAAAAGCTACCGCTGCAATCCCTCACGCAGGCGAAGCCTTACAAACAATCTTGCTTCGCCTCCAACTTTTGCCATGGACGGCAAAACCAGAACTGCCACGGATGGCAGTGGTTCCAAACAGCCGCGACGTTTTAAACCAAGACTATTTGCAAAGCTTTAAAACTTGCAGGTTTGGTTTTGACATGGACGTCAAAAACTCAGAACCGCCACGGATGGCGGTGGTTCTAAACAGAATTGAGTTTGAAAACTACCACAGCTATATAAACAGGAGTTTTCAAACTCATAGGTTTCATTTTGACACGGACGTCAAAATGAAACCGTTGTGTCGAACTCTTTTTTATAAAACTTTTTACGTTTTGGTAGGATGTATTAAAAAACGGATCGACTTATTAAAAAAACGTTATACTAAGAAGTCTTTAAAAGACTCACCAGTTTTTTTGCAGATACGGAAGATGCATAAGAAAATATTAGGCATACATATTTTAAAGAATAAAAATCGTTTATTCTCGGCTGTGCGTGCGAGTTTGTTTTTTTCTGCTTCTTTTTGCAATTTTTCGGACATGTAAAACAGCTCCGTTTCGCAGTGAAAATGGCCATGAATATATCTTTATGAAACCACATGCAAATTCTATTAGTGTTTGATTTTTGCCATCCGGCTAAAATCTCTATTTTTAACCGGTTTAAACTTTCCGAACTTCGATTGTTTTTTTGCAATGTATGTTCTGTAAAAATATCTGCTTAAAACTTATATATTTTTTTTAAAATGTGTAACCTTTTCTTTGATTGCTGTTTTTATTAGTGTATGTTGCGATACGAAAACTAAGTATACAATATACCTCCTTTGCAGTTGCCTGACAGGATTTTTTCTCCTCCTTTTGCCTGTCAGGTATTTTTAAGAATAGTTTTGCGGCTGAAGGTTCCTTTACTTCAGCCGCTTTTTTTTCGGTGCGTGTATTCATGCTTTGCTATTAACTATTGACTGCTACCCCTTATTAATGTTAAATGATAATTAGATAAATATTAAGCGATAACGAGGAAAGATGTTATGAAAAAATTTGCTACAGTTTTATTGGGTGTTATGCTGATTATCGGCTTTAGCGGCTGCAGTCAAAAAGAAAGCGGCGAAAGTACCGGCGGAATAAAAAACGGAACGTACACTTCTACCGTTAAAGGAAATAATGCTGAAATTACTTTAGAGGTTCAGGTTAAAGATTCAAAGATTGAATCTGCGAAAGTAACAAACCATAGCGAAACGCCGGTTTTAAGTGACGGGGCTATTAATGATATCCCCGCTCAAGTGGTTGAAACTCAGAGTTTGGCAATAGATACCATTAGCGGCGCCACTGTTTCAAGCACTGCAGTGCTCTTAGGTATTGAAAATTGTTTAACCGAAGCGGGTTTTTCGATTGATGATTTAAAAGCGAAGAAGGGCGAAATCAAAAAAGAAGAAGATAAAACAATTGATACCGATGTTTTGGTTATCGGTGCGGGCGGAGCAGGTTTGAGCGCCGCAGTAACCGCAAATCAAGAGGGGGCTAAAGTTGTGGTGGTCGAAAAAATGCCGAAAGTCGGCGGTAACACAATTTTAGCGGGAGGCGCGCTTAATGCGGTTGATGAGGGAAGCGAGACTGCCAAAAAGCATAAAGACTCGGTTGAGCTGCATTTTAAACAAACCTATGAGGGCGGAAATAAAAAGGGTGATCCTAAATTAGTCCGCATTTTAGTTAATAATGCCTATAGTGCAATCAAGTGGCTAAAAGATTTAGGCATGGAATTCAAACCGGACACTTTTACAGTTTTAGGCGGGTTATGGCCAAGAGCACATAAGCCAGTTGAACCGGTAGGAACAGGATTCTTTAAAACATTTAACAATTACATTACCACACATGAAAATATCGAAGTTTTGCTCGAGACAAAAGCGGAAGAATTAATTATTACCGATGGTGTAGTAAAGGGCATTATTGCAAGCGGAAAAACAGGGAATAAAATTACTATCAATGCAAAAAATGTTATTATCGCAACCGGCGGATTTAGCAAGAATATTGAAATGAGGCAAAAGTATAACACGCTTTGGGAAAACTTAGGCGAGAACATTAAGTCAACTAACCACCCAGGCGCAACGGGCGATGGCATCACTTTAGGGTTGCAAGCTAATGCCGACTTAGTCGGTATGGAATATATTCAATTATTACCGATGGGGGATCCGAAAACCGGAAGCCTAAGCGGCAATATTGAGATGGCAGTTGAAAACCGAATCTTTGTAAACAAAGAAGGAAAGAGGTTTGTTGATGAAGGTGCACGGCGAGATGTGATGACTGCCGCTTTAATGCAACAACAGGACTCTCAATTATGGGTTATTGTTGACAGTCACGATTATCCTACCGGAGAAGAAGTAAATAATTTTAATGAAAAACTAAATGATTTAATTAAAGAAGGGCGTGCATTCAAAGGTGATTCTTTAAATGACTTAGCGAAGGCAATCAACGTCAATCCTGAAAATTTAAATAAGGCTGTTGAAAGTTTTAATAAATTTGTGAGGGGCGAAATTAAAGATGAATTTGGCAGAACATTAAAAGACAGAGAAATAAATAAAGGGCCTTTTTATGCGGCTCTTAGAGTTCCAACTGTTCATCACACAATGGGCGGATTAAAAATAAATGAAAACGCTGAAGTAATTGACAAAAACGGTAATGTAATAAATCATTTATATGCAGCCGGTGAAGTTACTGGCGGAATACACGGTGAGAATAGATTAGGCGGGAATGCTCTTGCTGATATTATCGTGTTCGGCAGAATTGCCGGTAAAAATGCGGCAGCAAATAAATAAACATAAGAGTTTCTTTTATTAACTATGCTTAAAAAGCGGCTGAAGGATTCCTTTAACTTCAGCCGCTTTTTTTTTGCTTATCCCGTGTTTTCGCAAACAGCAATGTAAGCCGGTTATAAAATAAGCTCCCCCGACCAGAAGTTTTTTATCTTTGTTCCGATTTGGATTTGGAGTGCTCCTTCGGGGCTAAAGCCTTTTAAAATGCCTTGTATTTTGTTTGCAGGGTTGGTTCCTTCTATAAAATATACCGGACAGTTTTTTTTCCAGAGTTTTTCTTCAATTTTTTGCATTGCCGCATTATCTGTCAAACAAGCTTTTGCAGATGATAAAAAAATCGGTACAAAGTCCTGCGGAGCCGGGCAGGCTTCCGTCCCGATTACTGAGGCAAGCGAGGTTGCCGATTTAAGGTGTTGGGGGAACTCGGTTTGTAAAAGATTGCAGCCTATGCCGGCAAACAAAACGGTATCGGTTGCTTCGCAAAGTATTCCACAGGTTTTCTTTCCGTCAATCAGAATATCGTTCGGCCATTTTATGGTTGTTTTTTTATCGGCCGGTAAAAACTTATCGAGCGCAAGGGCAACGGCAAGTCCGATTTTCAAGGTAAAAGCTTGCGGAATTGCTCTGCGCAAAATCAGAGTGCAAAGTAAATTCTTGTTTTTTTCTCCAAGCCACACTCTGCCGGCTAAACGCCCTCTACCACTATTTTGCATACCGGCAAAAATAAGAGTGCCGTCAGGGCAGTTGCTCTTTGCCAATTCCCGCGCATCATTCATTGTACTGCTTGTTTCTTCTTTATAATAAACCGGCGCAGAAAAGGCATTCAGCAAATTCATAGTAATCATAAGTGTATACTATCATAAGTTTTCTGTTTATGAAAAGGCGAGAACCCCACACTATACTATTTTACGTATGGCTAAAAGATTTTCGTGTAAACTATTGTAGCGTTTTGTAATTAACTTCCTGTTATAAAAATCGGGGTATCAACAATAAGGGACTGCGGATTTAAGCATTCCTATGGTAAATTGCTCACCGTTGCGCCGTGTCGATCTCTTTGTATACAAAAAAGTACAGACTCTTTCGCGTACGTAAATCTTTTACGTCTGTCTTCTTGTGTAAGATTTTGTCTGCGGCTATACTGATTACATTATGCAAAAGCGAAATTTGCCTGTGATTGTTTTTCTTTTTTTTCTGACAATGAATGAGGTTCCTGCACAGGACTTGGACGTTGTGCAAAAACTACGGGAAAGTTTTCCTATTTCAGTCCGGTATCAAAAAGATGAAAATGAAAAAAAACTGGAAGGGGAGTTGGGGGGCGGGATTGATTTCGGGTTTGGAAGAACACGGGAATATGTTTTTAATAATACTTTTGGATTTTATCCTAAACAACTGCTAAGTTTGTTGAACTGGCCTATTGAAAACGAAGTAAATTTCTTTCTTTTGCTCAAGCTAAAAACAAAATACGGACTTGTTATTCAGGGAAGGTTTGGCGCGGGAGTGCCGCATAAGAGCGGAAACATAGAAGATTTTGACTGGCTGAATGTCCAAATAAATCCTTCTCGCAGAGAGTTGACAAATTATTCGGAGCATGAGAATTTTTCCGCGTATAATTTTTATGCAAACATTTGTTTTTCCAAACAATTTTTAATGCCTCAATCGAAGGCTATGAAAAAAAAGAATGTTTTTCTTTTTATCGCGCCGATGCTTCGACTGGACTATGTGCAACATCAATGGGAATCAAAAAACGGGTATATACAATATTCTGCCAAAGGAAAATACGGTGATTATGAAGCGCTCTCCTCCTTTGTGCCTAAAATTGTATTGCATGGAAAAGCTATTGACTATGCACAAAGAATTTTGATGCCGGCAATCGGACTAGAGATACTTTTAAAAGCACCACGAGGTTTTGAGATTAGTTTTGAATGTAGCGGAGCGCCGGCTCTTTATGCGAATTGTTTGGATATTCACTGGGCGCGAGATCTAATTTTTAATGACATCATGAAAAGCGGTTGGAATATTTCCGCCTGTATGCGGATGTGCAAAAAACTACCGCATGCGCTTGTTGTATTCGGAGAAACAAAAATAGCCTTTGCATCAGGTAAGAACGGAGTTACCTATTGTAAACAACAAGAAGGTTTCTTTCTTTTACCGTCTATATCGGGTACCGATTTTTTATACGGCGGAATATCCTTTGGACTCATGTATCATTTTGAAACAAAGCACTGAAAAAACACGGCTATTCCGATAGCGGTTCTTTGCTAATTCCATGCGCTTTTAATGCATCTTATGTAAATCGTAAACAATTTTATAAAAAGGAGCCCCTGTTTAGTTTTTGACATCCTTGTCAAAACCAAACCTGCGAGTTTGAAAACTTCAATTTTACACTTTTGTGTTGATGCTTTAAAACGTCGCTTCTGTTTGGAACCACGGGCGTCTGTGCCCGTTCTGAGTTTTGCCGTCCATGGCAAAATGAAACCTTGCGAGTTTTAAAGCTTTGCAAATAGTTTTGCTTTAAAACATCGTTTTTGCATTGATGACGGCGGTTCAACCAGAGCACATTGAATCAATATCCTAAATAATCAGGTTAGGAAAGTAGTGTAACGTTTTGTAATTAAGTTCCGGTTATACAAATTGGCGCACTAACAATGAGGGAGTGCAGATTTAAGCATTCCTATGGTAAATTGCTCGCCGTTGCGCCGTGTCGAACTTTTTTTTATAAAATTTTTTACGTTTTTGGTAAGATGTATTAAAAAAACGTTATAGTAGGTATCGGCTTTAGCAATAAAAGTAATGTCCCTGACGGAGCCGTATCTGTTATGGATTTTGCGGGAGATTATACGCCTCATTAAAAAAAGATTAAGTTTTTTTATAGATTTCAATAGTATATATATTTTTGTGTTATTTTTTTGTTAGTTTATTGTTTTTTATAATGATTTGAACTATTGTTATTAGATAAAGATACTGTAAGGCATCTGCAAACAATTTGGATATCTTTTAAAGATGCTCAACGTATTATTGTACGTCTTTATATTTCTTATATATGGTAAAGACTCACAAAAACATTGCAAAAGAATCTAAGAAAAACCTCTAAAAATTGATGTTTTTAGAGTGCCCCTATACGTAATAATTGGTATCGAGCTTCATGTCTTTATTAGGAGGAGAATATGAAAATCAGAGCTAAAATGATCACCGCAATTATATTGCCGCTTGCAATTGCCTTAGCTATCATTGCTACTGCTATTCATATAAAAGTTTCGGGTTTTATTGAAGAAGGAATTAAACGCGAAATAAAAAATTTAGGCAGCTATTACGCCAGAGAAGTTCAAGCGTACATGCAAACAAAAATAGTACTTCTGAAGACTCTTTCTTCTATGTGGAAAGAGTCATTTCCGACAAAAGAAGTAGTGTACAAAAATGTGGTGGCGCTTACCGAGGCAAACTCGGACATCGATGATATTTTTTTTGGCTATGAAAACGACGGAAGTTTTGCCGATGGAGCAAAGTGGGTTGCGGATAGTTCTTATGATTCCCGTGTAAAATCCTGGTACAAAGCGGCACGAAATAAAAACGGTATTGCATTTTCTGAAATCTATTTGCGAGCATTTGACCATAAAAATGTTATAAGCATCAGTATTCCTGTTGGAAGTTACGGTGTTCTCGGTTTGGATGCGCCGCTGAGCGCTTTGACACAAAAGGTCGCCGATATACAACTTTTTGAAAGCGGTTATGCTTTCATTGTGGATGAAGACGGCGATTTTGTTGCTTCCGAAGGGTATCAAACAAGCGAGAATATCTTTGAAGTGGAAAACAAGCGCCTTGAAGAGCTTGGACAAAAAGCTTTAAAGGATAAAATTGCATTTAGTTATGTTTCGGTTGGCGGAGTAAACTCTTTTTGTTTTGCCACGCCTATTGAAGGCACAAATTGGCGTCTCCTTATGACGGCGCCCATACATGAGGCATTCAAAGAAGTTAAAACTTTTTCAATATTTATTACCGTATCCATTATTATTGTGGCGCTGCTTTTAACCGGTATACTTATTGTTCTTGTCCGCGGGATTTTAGCACCGATAAAAAAGACCGTTCATGCATTAAAAAATATTTCGGAAGGAGATGGAGACCTTAGACTCAGTTTGAACGTTCGCGGCAATGATGAGACAACAGAAATTGCCCGATATTTTAATAAAACAATTGAAAAAATACGAACATTTATTGAAGCAATCGGTAATAATACCGGCTCCATGCAAGAAACCGGTGAAATACTGTCGAAAAATGTATCGGATACTTCTGTTGTTATTAAACAAATTTCCGCATCGATCCAGAGTGTAAAAGATAAAACCGTAAATCAATCGGCAAGTGTAAGCGAAACCGCTTCTACGATTGAACAGATGGTAAAAACAATAGAAACTTTAAATCATTTTATTGATAGCCAAGCACAAAACGTAGCACAATCATGTATTTCGGTTGAGCAAATGGTTGATAATATACGATCGGTTACCACTATCCTTGAAGAAAACCTCGTAACAATAGCAGCCCTTGAAACAGAGGCGGAAACCGCAAAAGCCGCTACAAATCAAGCGGCAATTATCACGCAGGATGTAAATGAACAGTCAGAAGGGCTTTTAGAGGCAAGCAGAATTATACAGAATATAGCGTCTCAAACGAATTTGCTTGCGATGAATGCCGCTATTGAGGCTGCTCATGCGGGAACAGCCGGCAAAGGATTTGCCGTTGTAGCTGACGAAATCAGAAAATTAGCGGAAGAATCCGGAGAGCAGGGTAAGTCTATCGCAAAGACATTGAAAAAAGTAAAAGAGCGAATAGATGAATCCGCTTCCGCAATGACAATAGTCGAAAAAGTTTTTAATGAGATATCGCGACTTAGCGGACAAGTTACCACTCATGAGGATACCCTCCTTAATGCAATGCACGAGCAATCATCGGGAAGTGAGCAAATTCTCAAAGCTATGACGGATATTTCCAATATTACAACAGAGGTTAGGCAAGGCTCTTCAGAAATGCTTACCGGCAGCCGGCAAATATCAGATGAAATGCAAAAACTTACCGCTCTTACGGTTGATATTGCCGGTAGTATGAATGAAATGTTTGACGGTACTTTGCAAATTACCGCTGCCGCCGAACAGAACTCGGAAATAAGTGTGCTGAATCAAGAGAAGATAAAAAATCTATTTGAAGAAATACATCACTTTAAAGTGTAACAAATAGATCCGATATAATAAGAGTATACTCAATAAAATACTTAAAAATAGTTATGTTGATATTGCAATAATATTGGGTATAGATATAATATTTTAATTACAAAAATTTATAGGAGTGTATCTATTATGAATAAAGAAAAAACTGAAATGCAGGGTACAGCCCTGGAGCCGCCAAAAAGTATTTTTATTCTTAATTTTTTAGTATTTAACGGTATGTTCTTAGGTGTTGTCATATATTCTTTATACGTAAAAATAGTTCCGTTTGATGCTTTTATAAAATACATACAATCTTTACCGATACTTATTATTATTATTTTAAATATTATCACGCCGACTTTTCTTCACTTTAAATATACAAAAATTATAAAAAATTTTAATCTTATTGAAAATGGGGTACATGAAGCTAATATGGCTATAAAACAGTATTCAAGGCTTTCTATAGTTTTTCCTATCCTGTATGCTTTTGTCAGCCCCTGTATAGCAATCCCTTGGATCAGAATTACTAATTTTGCAGAGATTTTAGCATGGGGTTTTACCTTAATCGGAAACTTATTTTTAATTGCCTGTTTTTTTTATATTCTCTACATAAGACAGCTGGAAGAATGGGTATCATTTGTACCTTTTGAAAAAAAATATATAACACTGTCATATATAGCGCGGGGAACACTTGCTTCCTTTTTTCTTTTTACCGGTGCGGTTTTTCTTGTAATAACTCCATTTATTACTATGACTTATAACGGATCCGATTTTTTTTATACCTTTTTCGCTCGCATTTTGCCGCTAGTATTTGTTATCATTATTCTCGCACTTTTTATTAATTTTACACTATACCGCAATATGAACCTTCGAATAAACGATGTGATGAATTTTATGCTTTTATTGTCGGAGGGGAATTTTGCTACGGAGAAATTACAGGTAAAAAGCCGTGATGTTTTCGGCCTTCTTGTAAATTATGTGGATTTATTTTATCAAAATACGGTACACCTATTAAGCGGTGTTAAAAAAAATACGTATGCAATGACCGAAGTCGGGAATACGCTTTCAAGCAGTGTAACTGAAACTGCAAGTGCGGTAAACCAAATCAGTATAAATATAGACGGCGTGAAACAGCAAGTAATGACACAGGCTGCGAGTGTTACGCAAACCGCTGCTACTATTGAAGAAATTATTCGAACAATAAAACAGCTTAACGGTAGGATTGAAAATCAGGCAATGAATATTGCGCAATCTTCATCGGCGATTGAACAAATGGTTGCCAATATTTTCTCAATTACGGAAATACTTGAAAAAACAGACAATACAATTATCACTCTTGTATCGGCTACCGACGAGGGGAAAAATGCTATTGCTATGTCAAATAGCGTAACACAAAAAATCAGCGAAGAATCCGGAAGCATTTTGGAAGCCAGTGCGGTTATTCAACATATTGCGAGTCAGACGAACTTACTTGCAATGAATGCCGCAATTGAAGCCGCTCATGCCGGAAACGCAGGCAAGGGATTTGCCGTTGTTGCCGATGAAATCAGAAAATTGGCGGAAGAGTCCAGTATGCAAGGAAAAGCTATTACCGCAACGCTGAAAATGCTTTTAGGAGAAATCGAAACATTGTTCGTTTCATCAAAAACGGTAGAAGAAAAATTTGCCGCAATCTTTGATTTATCGGATCAAGTTAAGGTAATGAGTAACCGGCTAATGGAATCAATGAAAGAGCAAGAGAACGGAAGCAAAGAAGTTCTTACTGCAATTGAAGATATTAACTCCGTTACCAGTCAGGTAAAAGATGGCTCCGCGGAAATGCTTATCGGCGGTGAAAGCGTTGCACAGGAAATGCAAAAACTTGACAGTTTAACTCGAAGCATTACCGGAAGCATGGATGAAATGGCCTCGGGAGTGGTGCAGATAAATAATGCCGTGCAGGAAGTAAACGAAATTACACAAAAAAATAAAGAAAGTATCGAAAATGTTTCGAATGAAGTCAATAAATTTAAAATGAATAGCTGTCTTTATAGATAAAAGCATACTTATAAAACATTTTAAAAAATAATCATGACGAATAGCGTTTCTGCATTGAAAAACCGTATTACTTTTTCAGCAATCATTCTTTCGTTAAAGTTTTTCTTGCCGGAAATTCGGTATTTTAAGGAGCGCTCGCTATGAAACAGGAAGTTTATCAAACAAGTTTGAAGGACATTGATTCTGCCATCGCTGAAATAACATCAAAGTTAGCAAAATCTCCTTCTCAGTATGATGCGGTGATCTTTTTTGCATCGGCAGATTATGATTTTCCTAAACTGGCGTCAAAAATAAAAAACGTCTTTTCCAAGGCGGAAGTAATAGGCACAAGCACGTCCGGCGAAATATCCGAATCGGGATTTAAAAAGCGAAGCCTTGTTGTGTCGGCAGTATCGTGCAATAAAACTCGCTTTTCCGGACTCATTATTGATAATGTTGACAAATTCCCGATTATTGATAAATCAAAAATTGAAGCTGCCGCCGCCAAATGCGGCATTGCCATAAATTCCGCCGCTTCTCATAAAGATGCTTTTGCCCTCACCTTTATCAACGGCCTCTGTAATGCCGAAGAAGCGCTTCTTGCACTCTTTTATGCGATTATAAAAAATGACCAATTTCTTATAGCCGGCGGTTCTGCGGGGGATGATCTGCAGTTTAAAAAAACCTATGTCAGTTATAATGGAGAGACGGTCTCAAACGGTGCGGTTATTTTATTTGTAAAAACACAGTGTCCCTTTGATATACGAAAAGAAAATATTTTTAAGCCCTCAGGCAAGCGGGTAACCATTACCAAAGCTGACGTAAATACCCGCACTATTTATGAAATCGACGGACGCAATGCCGGAAAATATTACAGTGAATGTATCGGTGTTCCCCAATCGGAAGTTCAAAATGCCATTCTTGATCATCCCTTTGGCAGAGTATTCGGCGGCAAAATATTTATCTCATCTCTTGCAAGTTTTACTCCTACAGGGGCAATTAACATGTATTCGCGCGTACTGCCGAATACAACTGTTGAAATACTTAATTTAGATGACAGCTTACAGATAGCTACTGATAATCTTACCGCAATTTCAAAAACAATTCCGCGCCCTGGTTTTGTTTTTGTAATAAATTGTATCCTTCGCACCATAGGATTTGAGCGGCGCAATCTTTGCGGTAAAATGACAGATCTTTATAAAAAAGTTTTTCCTGTCTTTTGCGGATTTTCAAGTTACGGAGAACAAATAGGTAAAATTAATCCAAATCAGACATTTGTCAGCATTGTGATAGGAGAATAAAATGAATAATACGGTACTACAAGCAGGCTTTGATCTTCTGTCCATAATGATGGATTACTGTGCAAAAAATACCGGCGGAAGCGAACTATTGCAAAAGTATATTGATCAAATACAAAGCGGAACAGGTGTTTTTGAAAAACAGAAAATGGCACTCGACAAACTTTCCAGAACAGGAACATGTATTGATGAAAATGTTGTAAATCTGGTAAAAAGCTATACTGAGAACGCCTCCTCCGTCGAAAGAATCTCAAATGCGTTTTCCGAATTAGTCCATAAGGTTGCGGAAATTGAAAAAACAACACAAACAACTACCGAAGCATTACGCCTTCTGGTTGAAGAAGCGGAATCAATTACGAAATATACCGACATAATCAATGAAATATCAAAGCAAACCAATCTTCTTTCGATCAACGCTTCAATTGAAGCAGCGCGGGCGGGAACAGCGGGAAAGGGCTTTAGCATTATTGCCGGCGAAGTAAAAAAACTTTCTGAAAACACCCAAGAAACATCAAGCGAAATTGCCAAAATTGTCAATAACCAGTGAATATTTCACCCCTAAAGGGGGTTAATTTTGCAATGAAAATTGCACCCCTTAACACATCGAGTTATCCTGCTTTTGCATCTTTAAGTAAGAATTCATAAATCAAGTCAATAACTACTTGAGGCAGGTCTCCGGTTCGTCCAACCGTATCGGTTCGGTATATATCATCGAGCGGTACAATCGGATAGAATTCATCATGTATTAAAGCGCGTATACCATGTTTTTGTGAAATCAATACATTTACCGTTGTGCCTGCGCCGAATTTATTCTGCTCAATTTTAAACAAATGGTTTTTGATTGAGATGGTAGAACCGCTTGAAAGCTTGCGCGTAATAACCGATGACAACAGTTTATCAAGATCGAGTGTTTTTGGCGTCGGTACAAACATTGAATATGAATCGCAGGCCGAAACACCAAACTGTTTGTTGAAAATACCGATATACTCTTTTAAGAATTGATTCGCTTGCTCTATGGTTGTAATTCCGCGTCGTGCAAATTCAACAGGGAGTCGGCTTTGTAAAGTTTGCCATAATCGCTCAACACGTCCTTTTGCTTGTGATGAATGAGCCGGGAACATATCGATTCCTAAGTACTTGATAATTTTGCCGAATTGTGTTACTTGTTCCTCGGTTCCTTGTAATTGCTCCTCAATGGATAACTGTTTTTTTGCATTAACAAAAAAAACGCTACACTTATCCGGATAAAGAGCGGCAGGGAGTCCATAATTTTCGAGTGTCTGCCGCAGAACTTCTAAATATCCGAGCAGGCACTCGTTTTTGCATAAATAAAGACCGGTAATCATTCCGCGCGCATCATCAATAAAAGCATGTAATGCGGATTTTTCTTTCCCGCCGAACCAAGGAAACGGGGTTGCGTCCACTTGCAACAGCTCTCCGAAGCAAGCTCTTCTCTCGCGCGTTTTATGCACCTTCTTTCGTGTTCGTCTTTTCTTTGGTGAATAAATTCCATGTGATAACAGAATACGGCGCAGAGTCGAATATGACAGCTGCAATTGATATTCTTCAGTTACTATTTCATGAAAATGCAAAAAATTGCTTTTTGACAATGCGGGATCGCTTCGCAGCGCAAGTAATCGCTGCTCAATTTCTTTCGAGGTCTTCTTTGCAGAGGGACGCTGACTGTTGCCATGCAGCATTGCTGCTAAACCCTTTTCTTTGAACGCCTTTTTTAATTGCTGTACGCGTCTTCGTGAAAGGTTTAATCGAAGCGCAGCCTGTTGTACCGTACATCTCCCCTCTAGGCAGTTGGCAATAACATGTCCTCGTGTAATTTGATCAATGCTCATAAATAATTTCATTCCTCCAGTGTAATGTAATAAGTCAATAATTTCATCTCGGTAAAATATAGGGGTGAAATATTTATTGAAAACTTATAGGGGTGAAATTATCACAGATTAAAGACAGCGAAATTGCCAAAATAATTAAAGTATTTACGGGAAAAATTGATGAACTGCGCAAAGAACAGCACAACCATAACGAAATACTGAAAACGCTTATCGGTATGACCGATGCTTCAAAGAAAGAATTACTGAATCTGAAAATGAGTGAAGATACAAATTCGCAAAAAGCTCAAGATATACTGGCATTGCTCGAAGAGAACATGGGCGATATAACAAATGCAATTACCGCAATTAAAGATAATGAAATGCAGAGTGCTGCCCATATTCAATCTTTTGCCGACAAAGCATCCGAAACAACCATATTATTTAATGACTTAATCTCATTTATTATCCAATTAACCCATATTTTTAAGTACTTTCAAGCGGAAGGCAGAAACACCCCGCCCGAAAACTACTAAAAAACAATTTTTAGACAGAGCTTACGCCGCGAAAAACTATTTGAGATTCGGAGAGTAAAACTTCTTTTTGTATTACGCTAATGTTTTGGAAAAAGATTTCTAAAAACTTCCGCAAGCTTTTTGCCTCGATCAGGTTTATCTTGGGAAAAGGTAAATATATCTTCCTCTGAACCTGCAACTAAAAGAATATCATTTGCTTCAAAGGGATAATTCGGATCATTTATAAAATAAAAATTTTCAGTATCTTGCTTTCTGATCGCCACAACATTTATTCCATGTGTTTTGCGTAAGTTGGTTTCCAATAAGGTTTTTCCCGCATATTCTTTATTTATCCCCACTTCCGCCAAAGCAAGAGTTTCCGATATCGGCATAAAGTTAAATAAAAGTTCTGAAGCTAACATCGGCATAACCCGTTTTGCAGCCTCTCTGTCGGGAAAGATTACATTGGTCGCTCCTACCATCGAAAGAATTTTTCCATGCTCATCATTTTGAGCTTTTACGAGTATTTCTTTCACATTCATTTTTTTTAAATACGTTGTTACCATTATTGAAAATTCAATCTTTCCGCCAAGGTCAACAATCGCCGCATTCACATCGGGAGGAATAGCTTTTTTTAAAGAGGTTTCATCTATAACATCAAAAGCATAACTTATCTTTGCTTTTCCGTCATATTTCGCAATGAGTTGAGGGTCTTTATCAACAATAATAATTTCATTTGTTAATTTAAGTAATTCTTCAAGCATTCGCAGACCAAAAGGCCCTAATCCGATTATTGCAAATTTTTTCAAAATTTAACTCCTCTATAAAAAGAGTATATACAAAAGAATGAAAAAAGGAAAGTATAAAAAAGTTTTTGGAATTTTAAATTATAGGAACTTCTCAATATATCAACTTTAAGAGCTGGCACTTGGATTGTTTTTCGGCTTAAAGCTGCTTAGCGTACGTACGCAGTGAGATTTGACGAGCGTTGGTATTACCGTATTATTTGAACGTTTTTAAAAGATATGCTTTTGTCAACGTTACCGAGAAAAGGCTTAAAGGTTTTAAAGTTCTTTTCGCAAAGATATTTTTCCTTCAATCATACTCACTCCTTTTTTATAAAATAGGGGAGTGATAGAAACCCGTGCATCCAATAGACAATCAAGAAATTTAATGGTGCAAAAGGGTGTCACCGAGACAATGTATGCTTGATCTTCTTTTTTCTTAGTCGGTTTCATTGCAAAAAATGTATGCACACCGGCTTGTGCAGCATAGCGGTTTAATTCTCCCGAAGCAAGAAGAAGGTTTCCGCCGATAAAATAATCTTGCTGTTTTTCGGGGGTTTTTTCAGGTTCAAAAACGGGTGCCGCAAATACTGACGGAATAGCTGTAAAGTAGCGGCTGTATATTCTTGCTTCCAATAAGGCATAGAGGTTTTTCGCAAGCATTTTCAGGTTTGTTTTAAATGGTGTTTCTCCAAAACCGAATTCTATGTATATTTGGTTAAGCGCATTCGGGTTGAACAAAAGAGAAGCTTCGCCGATAAAACTATTGTTTTCTCCGCTTTTGCCTACTTGTATACCTGAAAATCCGTAACTCAATACGGTCGGAGAATATGTTCCGAATGTCAAATAGGCATTATACACTTGCCGCTCTTTTGTCCCCATATTCCATGTAAAATACCCGCCGATGCATACTGAAGAACTCGGCAATCCCGCAATGTTAAAACCTAAGCCTTTTATGGCTTTCTGTGATAAAAACAGCTTTGCCGGATACTGTTCTTTGAAACGGGGCGGTTCAAGTTTCTTTTTAAGAAAATCTTTTGTAAGCTGCGTACTTGGCAGCTTGTCAAACAATCCTAAAAAAATCGAAAGCGAGACGGGCTTTTCGTTCATATACGGAAAATTAAGTGAGGTGTTAAAAAATCGAAGAAGAGCATAGGAGCGCTTTTCGTCAAACGGATGAAAAAAAGTTATAACATCCTCAATTTCCCCGGCAAATCCTACGTCGGCATATACTTCCGGACAGGGCATAAAACGCAAGCTGAAATCAATATCGGCATCAAGCTTTAAGTTTTTTTTGTTTGAATCCGGAGTTTTGTTTTTACTAAAATTAAGCCCCAGATTTAACCGTGAAACAGAAACCGGCTCTGCCGATAAAGAGAAAAAAACGAAGTAAAATAAAAAAAAGATCAACAGTTTTTTTATATATGGTTGTTTTATTTGTGCCTCGGTTTTGATCCTATTCATTCTTCTACCTTTTAGGTTGCCCCTGATTAGCCAAGCAGTCCGTCTTCCGACCGTATACAACGCACGCCGTGTCTTTGAGCTTCTTTCAAAAATTCCTCTCCGACCCGTTCAAATCCGGTAACGTTACTCGTGGTATCCTCCAATATGATAAGCTTTTCAGACGGCAAAACCTTAAGTAAATCTCTTACCGTGTTTGCCACACAATGAGAAAGAGCTTGACCTGCTATATATATAGTATCGGCAGTTTTAAGCTTTTTCAATAGTCCTACATTTTCTGTAGAGTTTGGGTCAAGCGGGTCGGGCACTTCCGCACGGATAGCGCTATAATGCTCGGTTTTAGGATTTCCGCCTTTTTGAATAAATTCGGTAATTCTGCCGGGCGCAGCCTTTTCCCAATCACAGATTGCGTTAAAAACAACGGGGAAAACGCCGTGGCCCCAACTGCCTTCAAGACAATGCGGCGGCCAAATACACAGCTGATAGCGATTTTCTTTTTTCAATGTTTCAACATACGAAAGCGCATGTTTTTGATACGCACTATTTGCCGCCTTAAAAAGATTTTCTCGTATTGCCTGTGCAGTAATAATTGTAAAAGGTTCGGGTGGGGCTCCCTCTTTTGTAAGCCAAAAAAGGGGATTTGCAATATGGAAAAGATGATGGGTATCCATCGTTACAAAAATTGAATCTATTTTTTCTGTATTCCTGTTAATAAAGGCCGCAAGCCGCTCGCAGTCCGCCGCCGCATTCGAAACTGCCAGCGCCCCCTGTGGATCACAAAAATCATTTTGCGGATCAATAATAAGCATAACTTGTTTCATATTCCCTATAATATATCAAAGAATGCCGAATTGTCAATGTTTGAGAGAGTTTTACTCAAGGGTTTACGCATGAGCGACCGGCATTTTGTAATTAATTTCCATAATATTAATCGCGAGATTGGCAATAATGACTTGCGGATCCGGCATTCTTATGGTAAATTGCCCACCGTTGCGTTGTGTCGGGCTCTTTTTATAACAGGAAGCTTTAAAACTCGCAGGTTTCATTTTGCCATGGACGGCAAAACTCAGAACCGCCACGGATGGCGGTGGTTCCAAACAGAAGCGACGTTTTAAAGCAAGGCGGTTTGCAAAGCTTTAAAACTCATAGGTTTGGTTTTGACAAGGACGTCAAAACCAAACCGTTGTGTCAGACTCTTTTTTATAAAATTGTCTTGATTTATATAAGACGAATCCAAAAAATGTTACACGAGAAAACCTGTCGCATGGGCATAATCGATGACTGATTTAGACAATCACTGTTTTAAAACTTGACAAAACAGGGTTAATGAATTAGCTTTAGTCGGGAGACTATATGAGGGTGCAGGATGCTTTGCGTTACTTGGCGCAAGGGCTTGAAGAACTTAAAATCACAGATTCAGACGGCAGTATAGCGGAGCTTTTGACAAAATATATACGAGAGTTGCAGCTTTTTAACTCGGCGTTTAATCTGGTAAAAGTGGATTCTGAAAAAGAGTTGGTGATTAATCATATTTTGGATAGTCTTGCACCGTGGAAGATTTTTGCGGATAGGTTTGATGCAGCAAAAAATACCGATGCTGTATACCGATTTGCAGATGCCGGATCCGGAGCAGGGTTTCCGGGTATTCCGTTGGCGTGTCTTTTTTTATCTAAAAACCCGGCTGTGCAATTTACGTTAATAGAACGCATGCAAAAAAGGGCCGCCTTTTTGGAGAATGTGTGTGCGGTTTTGAATCTTACCAATGTCTCCGTTTTGCAATGTCCTATTGAGCAGTCTCCTGAACATGAATATGACATAGTTGCCTTTCGCGCTTTCCGCCCGCTCGATAAGCAGATGATTTCCGGTTTGTCAGATCGAGTAAAGTCCGGAGCAGTGCTTGCGGCATATAAGGGGAAGCTGCAAAAAATCACCGAAGAAATGGAAGGAATACGGAATTTTATAGACTCATACACCCCACACCCGGTGCAGGTGCCTTTTTTGAAAGCGGAGCGTCATCTTGTGCTTATACAAGTAAAATAACGGGCGGCTTGCACTTAAAACGTTTTTTTAATACTATTGCACCACTAATAAAAAGTAACGTGAATAGCTGAAGATAATTTTATCATCGGATTTTTCGATAAAAGTTTTTCAGTTTTGCGTTAAATGAGGGTATTTATGGAAAAGTTAAAATTTAAGCCGAACGGGCGGGCTCTTATACCTTTTGCAATTTTTGTTGTGGTATATCTTGGTATCGGAATTACCTTGGTTGCAGGCGGAGATCCGATGGGCTTTTACGGTTTTAAGGGACCGATTGCCGTTATCGTAGGTATTATCGTAGCATTTATCATGCTTAAAGGCTCATTAGATGAAAAATTTGATGTGCTGATAAAAGGCTGCGGAGATTCCAATATTATTACCATGTGTATTATTTATATTTTGGCGGGAGCTTTTTCGGTTGTGTCAAAGCAGATGGGAGGAGTGGAATCTACGATTAATCTTGGACTCACCTTTATTCCGCCTCATTTTGTTGCAGCGGGTTTGTTCATTATTTGTTGTTTTCTTTCATTAGCGATGGGAACAAGTGTCGGTACTATTGCGGCCGTAGGTCCGATTGCGGTAGGTCTTGCAGAAAAATCGGGCGTTCCTATGTCTTTGATGATCGGAACGCTGATTGGCGGTGCTATGTTCGGTGATAATCTTTCCATTATATCCGACACAACAATTGCTGCAACAAAAACTCAAGGAGTAGATATGCGTGATAAATTCCGCGTGAATTTAGTGCTTGCTGCTCCCGCCGCTCTTATTACCGTTGTATTGCTTTTAATTTTCGGGCGACCCACCATACAGATCCCCGCACAGTCGTTTGATTATTCGGTTATAAAAGTGGTTCCGTATATTTTTGTTTTGGTTGCCGCCTTACTTGGAGTAAATGTTTTTGTTGTGCTAATCGGCGGGATAATTCTTTCCGGTGTAATTGGCATGTCGTATGGTATTTTCGGTGCATTGCAGTGGACTAATCATATGTACGATGGCTTTAACGGCATGTTTGAAATCTTCCTTTTGTCGATGCTTACCGGCGGACTTGCCGCTATGGTAACCGAAGCAGGCGGAATGGAGTGGCTCGTAATTAAAATCAAAAAAATGATTAAAGGGAAAAAGTCCGCGGAAGTAGGAATCGGTGCACTAACTATGCTTACCGATGCCGCAACGGCGAATAATACTGTTGCCATTATTATTGCCGGTCCGATTGTGAAAGAACTTTGTCAGGAATTTAAGATAGACCCGAGACGGGCAGCTTCGCTTTTAGATGCATTCTCTTGCGTTATGCAAGGTATTATTCCATACGGTGCGCAGCTTTTAATTGCGTGTAAGTTTACAAACGGCGCAGTAAGTCCCGTATCTCTTTTCCCGTTTTTATGGTATCCTTTTTTCTTATGTGCAGCTTTAGTTGTTTCAATTTTTATTCCTTTTAATATCGGCGTAATTAAAAACAACCCTTGGAACTTTGAAAAATGGGAGCCAACAAAATAAGCTCACTCTAAAAATGACGATCAAAGCTTGTTGCCATAAAGGAGACTTACAGTTTCAGCATCACTATGGTAAATTGCCCACCGTTGCCCAATTTCAAACGATGTTTTGCCTGAGCGTCTCAGGTAACAGGCAAAACTCGCAGGCACTGTGAACAAGAATGCCAAAACTACATTCAGTACTACCACGGATGGCAAAATCAGAACGAGCACGGACGCCCGTGGTTCCAAGCAGCAGCGATGTTTTAAAGCAAGGCAGATTGCAAAGCTTTAAAACTCCTGCTTTTGGCGCAGGAATAAAAAGCTTTGTACCGGTTAGCGGCAGCACCGAAAATATGTATAAATTATTACCAAAACATAAAAAAAACTCTTGCACGCTCTCTAAATCTATACTATACTCAATTTATGGAGAAAGAGACCAAAAAACTTTATAATAAAATATTTTTCTCAAAACAACATAAGTTCAGAATGTGTAACTTTCTTCTATTATACCCTCCCCCGAAAAAATTATAAAACTCGGATTTTTTTTATACAGTCATTTTCTCGTTTTTTTATTGCTCCCGAAGCATTATGCATTTTTTTATTGCGCTTTCGGGATTTTTCTTTATCCAAACAATTTTATTTCCGCTTTACACAAGACTTTTTGGGATGCCTAATCGGTATCCTCAAATTTTTATCACATACAAAGTATTGCAATGGAAGGAATTGCAATCAAAGGAGTTTATCTAATGAAAAAAACATTCGGTTTGAGAACAGTGCTTCTCATTGGATTAGTACTTTCGGTACTTGGAATTTTCGGCGGATGTAAGCAAAACAAGCCCGCCACTGTTGTCGTAGCAATAACCGGCGAGAATGTTAATATTCCGTCCAGTATTGTTTCCGTCGGCTACAAAGACACGTGGGCGACAGTAAAAACAAGATCGGAATTTGCCCGCGTTACCGCCCAAGCAGGCTATGAGCTTGCCGGCTGGAAGCTGAATAATGCAGACGGCGAGGATTTAAGCGATTCATACGCTTTTACCAAGCCCTTGACCTGCATTTTTGCGGTGTTAAACCACGCTGAAATCAGCATAACCATTGACGGCGATGCAAACCTACCCGCTGACCGGAAAAAAACATTTCAGGTAGGCAAGTACAGCTCTTGGCAGACAATAAAAGAAACCCCGGAAATACGGGATATACAATTTGCCGCCGGTTTTGAGCTTGACCAATGGTATTTAACCAATATGGAAGGAAACGTTTTAACCGGATCTGAAACTTTTTCCGAAAACACAACCGTCTTTGCCGTTTTAAAACAAAAAGGAACGCAGACGACAAAACCTATTAGCATAACCATTGACGGCGATTCAAATTTTCCCGAAGAGCTGAAAGGTTCAATTGGCGTAAAGAAGGGAACCGGCTGGGCTACGGTAAAAAATAATCCGACAGTACAAAAGATAGAAAAAAGTAAATTTAAAGAAGGCTATGAGTTTGCCCTTTGGCAGCTGCGCAATGCGGACGGAAGTTTTTTAACCGATGATTATCAGTTTGATGAGGATACCACCATCTTTGCGCAATCAAAAAAAGAAGGAACAGCAACTCCCGTTCCGATTACCATAACATTACAGGGAGATGCGTTTACAAAACTTGCCGCCAACACAAAAATTACCGTAGAAGCGGGCAAACAATGGAAAACAATACAAAATGCTTCCAAAATTAAAGAGCTGAAATTTGTCCCCGGACACGACCTTGACTATTGGAAAGTGGAAGGCGAAACCAATGCAATAGCCGAAGAGTATTTATTTGCCGCCGATACAACCATTGTTGCCGTAACAAAAGAGGCAACGGTTACCGTAACCATCAACGGGGATGCAAACCTACCCGCTGATCAGAAAAAATCATTTCAGATAGGCAAGTACAGCACATGGAAAACAGTGCAAACCCAAAACGAAATAAAAAACATTAGCTTTAATACCGGTTTTATAGCCGACCTGTGGAAGCTGAACGATCAAAACGGAGAATTTTTACAAGACACCCATGAGTTTATCGCCGATACAACTATTTTTGTTACAACCAGAGATGAAAACAGCAAGCCAACCGAACTAATTGGCATAGAAATAAGTAGTGATGAACATGGCTATTTTGAAGGCTGGATTGATGTAGAAGCGGGCAGTTTATGGAAAAATATAAAAAACCATCCCTTTTTCAGACGGCTTAGATTTAAAACAGGCTACGGGCTTGACTATTGGAAACTGGAGGGAGGAACCGAACCGCTGTCGGATTCATATGTATTTACCGCCGATACAGCCATTTTTGCCGTTTCCAAAGAAGTAAAACTTACCATAACCATTGACGGGGATGCAAACCTTCCCGCTGACCAGAAAAAAACGATCACGGTCGACAGTGGCAGCGAGTGGGAAATAATAAAAGAAAGAGACGAAATAAAAAGAATAGCATTTGCGCCCAGATTTGAGTGTGAAAGCTGGAAGCTAACCAATGCGGCAGGGGCAACTTTGCACAGAGATTACCGGTTTTACAAGGACTGTGTAATTTTTGTTGTTTCCAGAAAAGAAAGCCCTTTTAAAACAGATGGAGCAGGCACTATTATCGACTATAAAGACAGCGTACCCGCAAATTTGGAAATCCCTGAAAGAATAGGAACCGAGGTAATTACCGCCGTCGGCGAAAACGTCTTTAAGAATACAGAGATCACCGCGGTACAATTCCCCAAAACGCTTCAAAAAATCGGCGAGGCAGCCTTTTTCGGCTGTACTAAACTTGGCACTCTTGATTTTTCCAATTTACCGGCACTTGCTTTAATTGAAAGTGATGCCTTTTTCGGCTGCAAGACACTTACCGGTATTAACCTTTCGGTATGTACGGCCCTGAAAACCATCCAAGACGGTGCTTTTAAATACTGCGAAAACTTGCAGGGGACGATATCCTTCCCTGAAAACATTCAGAGCATAGGAGGGACGGAAGGTCACTACCCTCGCTCCGATACCGGAGCATTTGAAGGCTGTACCAAAATAACAAAGCTTGACTTTTCGGCTTGCAAAAAGCTGCTTTCTATCGGGCCCGCTGCTTTTAAGGGGTGCACCGGAATTCAGGGCAGCCTGCAATTGCCGAACACCATTGGCAAAATTGAAACCAAGGCATTTGCGGATTGTACAAACATTACCGGCATAAACCTTGCGGAATGTCCCCAGCTTCAGGAAATAGGATTAGAAGCATTTAAAGGTTGTACAAAAATACAGGGAAAAATGTCTTTCCCCGCAAACTTACGGCGGATAGGATCCGGAATATTTGCGAGCTGTACAAAAATAACCGAACTTGATTTTTCGGCTTGTACCAGTCTTAGCGAAATCGGAACATATTCCGGGTTGCAGGCTCTTACAACCGTACAATTCCCCGAAGAGCTTCAAAAAATAGAGCACAGCGCTTTTAGCGGCTGTATAGCCTTACAGGAAGTAGACCTTTCAGCTTATAAAAAACTCGAAACCATAGGGTACGATGCGTTTAAGGACTGCAAAACGCTTAAAACGGTAAAGTTTTCAAGCACCCTTACAAGCATCGAAGGGACTGCTTTTTCAGGCTGCATTGCCCTTGAAACGCTTGATTTTTCAAAGTGCAAAAAGCTCGAAACCATCGGCGGCTTTGCCGGCTGCGAAAACCTTGTAACCGTGCTCTTCCCCGAATATCTTAAAACTATCGACAACAGTGCCTTTAAGGACTGCGTAAAACTTGAGACGGCAAACCTTTCCGTTTGCACAAAGCTCACAACCATCGGCAACAGTGCCTTTGACGGCTGCAAAGCGCTTACCGAAGCAAAGCGTGGCGATTGTGAAAACCTCAAAGCCATCGAAAGCAGTGTCTTTGCCGGCTGCGAAAAACTTGCAACCGTAACCTTCCCGAAGAATCTTGAAACCATCGGCAGCAGTGCCTTTAACGGCTGCAAAGCGCTTACCGAAGCACAGCTTGGCGATTGTGAAAACCTCAAAGCCATCGAAAGCAGTGTCTTTGCCGGCTGCGAAAAACTTGCAACCGTAACCTTCCCGAAGAATCTTGAAACCATCGGCAGCAGTGCCTTTAACGGCTGCAAAGCGCTTACCGAAGCACAGCTTGGCGGTTGCGAAAAACTTAAAACTATCGGCAACAGTGTCTTTGCCGGCTGCGAAAAACTTGCAACCGTAACCTTCCCGAAGAATCTTGAAACCATCGGCAGCAGTGCCTTTAACGGCTGCAAAGCGCTTACCGAAGCACAGCTTGGCGGTTGCGAAAAACTTAAAACTATCGGCAACAGTGTCTTTGCCGGCTGCGAAAAACTTGCAACCGTAACCTTCCCGAAGAATCTTGAAACCATCGGCAGCAGTGCCTTTAACGGCTGCAAAGCGCTTACCGAAGCACAGCTTGGCGATTGTGAAAACCTCAAATTCATCGAAAGCAGTGTCTTTGCCGGCTGCGAAAACCTTGCAACGGTAACCTTCCCGAAGAGTCTTGAGCGCATTGAGGGCAGATATTATGAGGGGGCATTCAGAGGTTGCAAAAAACTTACCGAAGCAAAGCTTGGCGATTGTGAAAACCTTAGAACTATCGGCAACAGAGCCTTTTACGGCTGCGAAAAACTTGCAACCGTAACCTTCCCCGCAAGCCTTGAACAAATTGGAAGCGAGGAGCATGGTAGTTGGGAAGGAAATTCTTTTGAAGGCTGTAAACTGCTTGAGACGGTAGATCTTTTCGTTTGCACAAACCTCAAATTCATCGGAGGCAGAGCCTTTTTCGGCTGTACAAGCGCAACGGTTACCCTGCCGAAAAACTTTCCTGAAGATCAAAACGCAATAGGTACCAATGCTTTTGGCTATTTACGCGGGGGCGAAGATACCCGGTGCAAAAAAGTTATTGTTCCAAAAGACACGATAAGGCTGAATGTAATAAATTCCGGCTGGTCCGATGATCCTGAAGGAAGGGTTGAGGTAGGATCGTAAACCTGTTCGCCTTCACGGCTAAACGAATTACCCTGTTCTTTGTATAAAGAACAGGGTGTTTTTTTGTCCGCAGCGTTGAATCATTTTTGATGGAATCTAAATACCAAGCCCTTAATGCGAAGCATACCCTTAAAGTCGCTTTCTGAAAACCAATAACCAAACATAATGCTGAAAATCATGCTATAGCCTGCTAACCACAACTGAAAACCTCTTTACTCGACGGCGGACACGGGCGAAGCTTTGATACTTGTCTTTCGCTTCGCCTGCGAGTTTAAAAGCTTCAATTTTATAATTTTATGTTGATGCTTTTAAACATCGTTTTACATTAGCTACCAAGACGGGTTCTTAGGGCAGAGCCCTAAGCAGTGTTGAAGGTGAGAGAGGAGTCCCAGAGGGGAGAGAGGAAACTTGCTCTGAATGGAAATGTCAATATCAGTTCAGTATTTTTATCCCCTAAATGTATGTTCAAGCCACTCCATTCTTTTTCTTTGTGACTTTCAGCCGATACAATGTCGGCGGTAAGCCATCCTCATTAACCGTACTGATTCTTTTCCGGTTGTAATAGACCATGGTGTATTGCCATACAAGCGTTTTCACTTTTTCCCGCGTCATCTTCGTTGTATCTATTCTATATAAAAGTTCTTTCTTTAGTGTTGCAAAAAAACTTTCCATGCGCGCATTGTCATAACATTTTCCAACATCACTCATGCTTTGGATAGCTTTGAATTTTCCAAGCGTTTGTTTATACGCTATGCTTGTAAATTGGCTTCCGGCATCACTGTGAACTATGACTCCGGCTCCAGGCTGCCTCATTTCAAACGCTTCGGTTAGTGCTCGTATGCACAACTCTTTTTTCATATTACTATCCATCGCAAGCGAGACAATCTCTCCGCCACAGGCATCGAACATCGGACAGATGTATAATTTTCCGTCAGCGCAGGGAACTTCTGTTATGTCCGTGAAGTAGAGTGTATCCGGTTCTGATGCATAAAAGTTTCGCTTTACTAAATTTTCAGGTCGTTGCGCTTTTTTATCCGCTTTGGTAAGTCCGTCAGGACTTCTGCGGCTTTCATGCAGGAGATTTCCCTTTTTCATGGCATTTCGTACCGTCGCATACGACTTGGGATTGCCTCGCTGCTTAAGAGCGCTCACCATTCGCACAACGCCATAATTATCATTGTAATAATCTTCCTCGATAATCTTATGTATTTCGGCCGGAAGAAGCTGCCAGCGTTTCGGTTTATTACGATTTTGTTTCCATTTGTAATAGCCTCTTTCGCTGACGCCTAACGCTTTGCATATCGACAAAACCGGATGGCTTTTTTTGCCGTCGGCATTTTCATACGTGTAAAAAATATATGCAAAGATAGTGCTTTTTTTCACTTCTTCCAGCCCTTCACGAAAAAAGCGAGTGCGCCTTGCAAGATTTCGTTGGCTTCTTT
Source organism: Treponema phagedenis (assembly GCF_008153345.1). Lineage (NCBI taxonomy): Bacteria > Pseudomonadati > Spirochaetota > Spirochaetia > Treponematales > Treponemataceae > Treponema > Treponema phagedenis. The sequence continues at coordinate 758,944 of NZ_CP042818.1, forward strand.
GAGCTCTTTGATTTCGCGTTGGAGCTGTCTCTCTCGCTCATCCAAAACGATAGCTTTTGCCGTTGCAGCTCCGTCGCTTGCTTTATAGCGATTTTTCGTTTTTCGCCAATCGGTCAGCGTCCCGTATGAAATACCGAGATTCTTCGCCGCTTCTTTTGTGCCGATTTCATCAGACAGTTGTAATGCCTGCTGTTTAAATTCTTGACTATAACGTCGCATAGTATCCTCCTACTATTCCCTATTATATACCTTAGGGGCTTTTTTGACTGTACGTTTATTATATCCTTCCAGAACAAGTGTCTTCTCTCCCCTCTGGTGCAGGGGTTAAGGGGACGCAGAGTCCCCTTAATGCGAAGCATAAGCGAAAAAGGCTCTGCGCCAGCAGCAACTGCAAACAGGCAGGTTAAGGGCTGCCAAAGCCCTTAATACAACGCATCAGCGGGGTTCAAGGGGCAGCACGCCCTTTGCTCATGCGTAAGCCCTGAGATACGCAAATTCGGTCTATCTATTTCCTCAGTTTTTCGGTATACTTTTGCTATGAGGTTGAAGTCCGGTAAAAAAGAAAGCGGAAAGAATTGTTTTTCCGCACAAAGAAAAATAGGCGCATACATGACACATCGATCTGATATTATATGGATTGATATTGTATCAACTAAAGAGGATGTTTTGCGCCTTATTACTGAAAACCCGCATATTGAATACTTTCCTGTTTGTGCAAATATAATTGATACGGTTATTGGCTATATTTCGGTTCGCAGTTATTTGCTGGCCTGTTTAGCCGATGCGCCGCCGAATTTGCGGGTACTTATACAAAAGCCATTCTTTATTCCCGAAACGGTGGCGGTAAGAAAAACGCTTGCACTGATAAAAGAAACGGATGCAAGAATAGCATTCATTATTGATGAGTACGGCGGAATTGAGGGGCTGATAACAAAAAACGGTTTGCTTACGGAAATCCTTGAAGAAACCGCCTTAGCGGATGGCGTATACGATCCTGATATTTTTAAAAAAGATGACGGCAGCTGGGTGGTAAGCGGGCAGGTAAGTATGGACGAGATACGTACTATCGGAATTATTCCGAAAGAGCAGGAAAAAACGGAAGATTTTCATACCATTGCAGGGTATCTTTTAAGCATCAAAGATAGTATTCCGCAGGCGGGAGAAAAAATTTGTTTCGGAAAATACCGTTTTACTATTTTAAAAATGGACGGCAGAAGAATTGATAAGATTTTAATTCAAGAAGAGCCGGAAGAAGATCGGTAAAACCAACGCTTATACTGTTTTCGTATTTTAGAATAAAGGCGCGCAAAAACCGATGCAAGGGCAATTCCGAGCGCAATGCCGCCGGCGCCGAGTAAGGTTGCAAAACCTGTTGAAGTAAAGTCTTTTTGATTGTTCAGCACTGCATAAAGCATTGTTTCGTACATACCGCCGCCGGGAACAAAAGGAATGATGCCCGGAATAATAAAAACAGTTGCGGGACGTTTTAAGGCTACGGCAAAAATTTCTGAAATAAGCCCGATAATAAAAGCTCCGATAATATAGGCTGATATAGCGCTTACATAATCATTCCGTAAAATAATATAAATTACCCAGCCGGCACCGCCGATGAGCGCTGCCCACGGGATGTCTTTTTTTGAGACGTTAAAAAGATATGAAAATGCGGCAACCGCTATTGCGGATAAACAAAATGCGGGCAGCGGGTCTTCCCAAATAAGTAAGGCAGATTGATATCCCCCCGATATCGGGAAGAGTAAAAGCCCCACGGAAGCTCCGATGGATAAACCCGCCGCAATCATAAATGCTTCAAGGATTCTTGCATTTCCCGCCATAAAATCTCCGGCAATGCAATCCCGTATTGCGTTTACGATCGCAACGCCCGGTACCAAAGCCATCAGTACCGCAATATTAATATTTCCAAAACCCTGTACAAGCCCCATCGCTACCGCCACTCCGGAGAGGGTAGAAGTGATTGCGGCGCCGAGAATACAAAGCATAAATTCGGGAAGAGCCAGCGGTGCTGCAAAAAATAAGCAACTTTTCATAATTGCGCCAAGAACAAAAGAAATAAGCGCCTCTTTCAAGCAGCCTTTAAACATAAGTGAAAAACAAAAAGCACTGACTGCGGCAAAAAAAATAACAGCGTATGCCGAATAGCCCGGAGACTCACTTATTTCTTTTATGCCGGTAATAGCTTCGGAGCCGAGAAGCTGCTTGCTACTGATTTTTCGGGAAAAATCATTGACAAGGGAAAGTCTATTCAAATTTGTTTCTCTGCGTTTTATTCGTTTTATTGAGGTATTCCGCACCCCTGCTTGCGAGGTACATGAAATCATGACGATTGTAGGGGTAACAAATGAAGAAATATTTTCAGCCCCAAGTGCTTGCGCAATAAAAGACATTGTTTCTTCAGCACGGTAAGTTTCCCCCCCGTTAATAAGAACTTGCGCTCCGGCATTCAAAGCTGTATCTGCAATAATCTGAATATCCATACCTTCTCCAAAAAAATTTTCAGTACACAACTGCTTGCTGAAACAGTATCTATTCTTTTTACGCTTTTTTTAGGGTATGGTCAAGGAAAACCCTCTCTGCAAATAGGGCGTATTAAACATCGATTAACTTTGCGTTGATTATTATTTTGATCGTAAAATAAAAAAAACCGGCTCTTAGTTCAAGAGCCGGTCGTCCGTCAACTGCAAAAAGTTTAGCGCAAGAGGCTTAAGACGCTTTGCGTTGCCTGATTTGCTTGGGCAAGCATTGCGGTGCCTGATTGCACGAGAATCTGATTTTTGGTGTAGTCCACCATTTCCTTTGCCATGTCGACATCACGAATGCGTGATTCGGCTGCTTGAAGGTTTTCCGCTGCAACGTTTACGCCGATAACAGTGTACTCGAGTCTGTTCTGGTATGCACCGAGATCAGCTCTTTGTTTGTTAATCTTCTTGATGGCCTCATCAAGAGTACCGATTGCGCGGTTTGCTTTTTCGGGATCATCAATATTAAGAATTGATTCATCCCCAACATCGCGAACGCCGAGTGCTGCGGCAGTCATTGTTCCGATGTATGCACGTGTTCTCTGGTCCATGTTGGCCCCGATATGGAACCACATAGAAGCGGTAACAGTGTTTTCTCCGGTTTCTCGAGCGAACCTTCCGGTAAGCATATTCATGCCGTTGAATTGTGCATGGCTTGCAATTCGGTCAATTTCCGCAACGAGTTGCGATACTTCAACCTGAATGTACATGCGGTCTTCTGCTGAATAAATTCCGTTAGCAGACTGGACACTCAATTCCCGAATGCGCTGAATAACATCGGTTGTTTCCTGGAGATATGACTCCGCAACTTGAATAAAAGAAATACCGTTTTGTGCGTTGGTACTTGCCTGGTTCAAACCGCGAATTTGGCTTCTCATTTTTTCCGATACAGCCAAACCTGAAGCATCATCTCCGGCACGATTAATGCGCAATCCCGATGAAAGCTTTTCCATGTTTTTCTGAACTGATAGGTTTGTGTTTCCTAATGTTCTCTGTGCAAACATAGCGCTCATGTTGTGATTAATGATCATATTGCTAACTCCTTTGGCGATTTTTAGCGGTTCATTCCGCCATGGCATCCCTGCCTATATGTCATATTTATTCCGGATCCTCTGAAAACCCTCGCAGAAGACGGAACACAGTTTTCGCTGTGCTTGTATTTAGTATCGGATGGCGGAAAAAACACTTAAGAAAAAAGTTTCAATATTTTATCTTTTTTTATTGTATTTTTGTTTTTACATAATTACCGATAAATTTCTGAAACCTTTCGATATTACCGACCAAAGAGTATAAAGATTGAGATAAAATAAAAGCTTTTTGCGGTGGGAACAATGCGGTTTGCGTTAAAGCGGGCTGGTAATATTTTTCCTCTGTCGTTTCAGTAAAAAAACAACCGACACTGTAATTACCTACCCGAGGTTCAGCTCAAAACTAGTGCTGACACGGATATCGGATTTTGCTTTTGGGTGAGGGATTGGAGAGGATTTTTGCCTTGTGTTTCAACACAGGCAAAAATGTACACAAAGGTATGCCATCTGCATACCTTTGTACCGGAGCCGTAAGGCGGAGCCTCGGAAAGCCCGTTCCGGAGTGAGGCGCCGCTCAAAATTAAAGCGCCGAACGCAGGACACCCCCATACAATTTTTAAAATAAATTGCTATAATAGAAAATAGATAAAAACATATAGATAATTTGTTAAAAACTATTGACTTTTTTTGTCAACTTTGGCATATTTTAACTATAAATTACATGAAGGAGTGCATAATGCATAGTTCAGATTATTGGAAATCTTTTCTGGGGGAATCGTGGCGGTCAAGTATTGATGTTCGCGATTTTATTCAGAGTAACTATACGCCGTATACCGGTGATGGTAATTTTTTAGTTTCTAGTACCGAGCGAACTTTGAATATTTGGAATAAGCTTACCGAAATGTTCAAGGAAGAGACAAAAAGAGGTGTATATGATGCGGAAACAAAATATCCGCAAGGGATTGATACCTACGGCCCCGGCTATATTTCTAAGGAAGATGAGGTTATTGTCGGGCTTCAAGCCGATGCGCCGCTTAAACGCGGAATTTTTCCGAAGGGCGGTTTACGTATGGTTGAGAATTCTTTGGAAGCCTACGGGTATAAGCTTGACCCTGTTACCAAAGAAATTTTTACCAAGTACCGAAAAACGCATAATGAGGGGGTGTTTTCCGCCTACACCGATGAGATGAAGGCTGCGCGCCGTGCCGGTATTATTACCGGATTGCCGGATGCTTACGGACGGGGAAGAATTATCGGTGATTATCGGCGCGTGCCCTTGTACGGCGTTGATTATTTGATTGAAGAGCGAAAGCAAGCATTAAAGCAGCTGAACGTTGCGGAGTTCACCGAAGATGATATCCGGTATCGCGAAGAAATCAGCGAGCAGATTAAAGCGCTTGAAGCGTTCCTCACCATGTGTGATTCATACGGCTATGATGTCCGCCGCCCTGCCGAAAATGCGCGCGAAGCGGTACAATGGCTGTATTTTGCCTTTTTGGCGGCAACAAAGGATCAGGACGGAGCTGCAATGTCTTTGGGACGCACCTCAACCTTCCTCGACATCTTTATCGAAAAAGATATCCGCGAAGGCCGCTTAACCGAAGAAGAGGCACAGGAGCTTATCGATCAGTTTATTATTAAACTGAGAATTATCCGCTTTTTGCGCACACCCGATTATAACAACCTTTTCTCCGGCGATCCCACTTGGGTTACCGAATCTATCGGCGGTATGGGTGTTGACGGCAGAACGCTGGTAACAAAAACCTCGTATCGTTATTTGCATACATTGTATAATCTCGGACCGGCACCGGAGCCGAACATGACCGTGCTTTGGTCAAACAATGCGCCCGAAAATTGGATTAAATTCTGCGCAAAAGTTTCAATCGAAACTTCTTCCATTCAATATGAGAATGATGATTTAATGCGCCCCGATTTCGGCGATGACTACGGTATTGCCTGCTGTGTTTCTCCGATGAAGATCGGAAAACAAATGCAACTTTTCGGCGCGCGGGCAAACTTGCCGAAGTGCTTACTGTATGCGATCAACGGCGGTAAAGATGAAAAGTCCGGCGCACAGGTAGGCCCCGCATTCCGCCCGATTACTTCTGAGTACCTTGACTTTGATGAGGTAATGGAGCGCTTTGAAAACATGATGGAGTGGCTCGCCGGCGTGTACATGAATGCGCTGAAAATTATTCACTACATGCACGATAAATACTCGTACGAAGCCTTTGAGCTTGCCTTGCATGATCCCGATGTGGAGCGCATTCAGGCAACCGGTATTGCGGGACTTTCAATTGTTGCCGACTCGCTTGCAGCAATCCGCGATGCAAAAGTAAAGGTTATTCGCAATGAAGAAGGTATTGCCGTCGGTTTTGAGCGCGAAGGTGATTATGTTCCCTTCGGAAACGATAATGACAGAACCGATGAGCTTGCGGTTATGGTTGCACGGAAATTTATGAACTATCTGCGCCGCCATGAAACCTACCGCCACGCAAAGGCAACACAGTCTGTTTTGACCATTACTTCCAACGTTGTATACGGCAAAAAAACAGGCGCCACACCGTGCGGACGCTGTGCTGCAGAACCCTTTGCTCCCGGAGCAAACCCGATGAACGGGCGCGACACCAACGGAGCCATCGCTTCGCTTGCATCGGTTGCAAAACTCCCCTTTGAAGATATCGGTGACGGTATTTCGTATACCTTTGCGATTGCGCCGAATGCGCTCGGAAAAGAAGAAGATTCCCGAATCAATAACCTTGCGGGGCTTATGCGCGGATACTTTGAGCCGGACGGCGGGCAGCACTTGAACGTAAACGTATTTAATCGTGAGTTACTTGAGGATGCAATGGAGCACCCCGAAAAATATCCGCAGCTTACTATCAGGGTTTCCGGCTATGCGGTAAATTTCGTAAAACTTACGCGTGAACAACAGCTTGATGTATTATCAAGAACAATCAATCAGGCAATGTAACGCCGGAATATAAACGTTTTACAGTTATGGCTCTTATTCATTCGCACGAAAGCTTCGGCACGGTTGACGGTCCGGGAATACGCTATGTGGTATTCCTACAAGGGTGTCCTTTGCGGTGTAAATATTGCCATAACTGTGATACGTGGTTTCAGAAAGATGCGAAATTTGTAGAAACAGCTGAAGAAACCTTTGAAAAAATAATAAAGTACAAGCGGTTCATCCGTTCGGGCGGGGTAACCGTCACCGGCGGGGAACCGCTTATGCAGCCCGAATATGTATGCGAGCTTTTTAAACTCTGCAAAAAAGAGGGCATACACACCGCAATTGATACTTCCGGAATTTATTTAAACGATGCCGTTCGTGAAGCGCTAAAGGTAACCGACCTTGTGCTTTTAGATTACAAAGCGGCAGACCCCGAAACCCACCTTGAACTGACCGGCGTGCCGCAGCAGCCGATCCTCAATTTTTTAGCGTACCTTTGCGAAATAAACATGCCGATGTGGATCAGACACGTTGTAATCCCGGGCATCACCGACAAGCCCGAAGACCTTGAAAAAATCGCTTCATTCATAAAAACGCTCCCCAATGTTGAACGCACCGAAATACTGCCGTATCACACGCTCGGCGTATACAAATGGAAACAAATGGGAAAACCCTACCCGCTGGAAGGGGTTCCGCCGCTTCCCAAAGAAAAATACGAAATGGCAAAAAAAATTTTCACCGACAAAGGGTTAAAAATAGATTAATATAACGTTTTTTAATACATCTTACTCAAAACGTAAAAAATTTTATAAAAAAGAGTTCGACACGGCGCAACGGCGAGCAAACTTACCACAGGAATGCTTAAACACGGTTTTAACGTCCGTGGCAAAAACTAACCCACGAGTTTTAAAGCTTCGATTTTGTAATTTACTGTTGATGCTTTTAAACATCGTTTGAATTTGTTCTGAGTTTTGCCGTCTGGAACGATTTACCATAGTAATACTTAAATCTGCAAATACTTGTTAATGTGCTGATTATTACACAAGGAACTAACTACAGAATCTTACCTTAAAGACGTCATTATGGTGCAGGTTATAAAAAATCTCTAAGTCTTCAGATTTTAAAATTTAAAACTGATAAGCTAAAAACTTAAATATGGTTAAAAAACGCTTGACGTTTTTTTTTGCAATGGAGGATAATATTTTAAAATAATTATATTTAGAGGAGTTTTTGATGAAAAAGCGGAAAACGGAAAAAATGCAGTTTATTTCAAAAGTGTTGATGCTTGGTATGCTTATTATATCAGTGTCTTTTGTTTCTTGTAAGGGACAAAATCATCTCGAAAAACCGGAAACTCCTCCGGAAAGCAAGATTATACCGCCGAATTCCGAAAATTCTACTGTTTCTTCGATCAGTGAAATTATAATACCGAAAAATTTGAAAGAATTAGAAAATGCGGACGGCTATCTTATCGAATGGACGGATTCGAGCGGAAAGAACCAAAAAACCACAGTTTTAAAAGACAAGACGGACATAATATTGCCGGGCGGAATAAAAAGCGGAACAACACCGACTGTTACGCCTCTTAAAGAAGATTCAAGCGGAAAACTTGTACCGCCTAAAGACGCTATGTACCCCCCCCCCCCCTGCTGCCGAAGATTGGATTGTAAAAGGTATTACAGCATTGGAAAACAGCGCATGGGATGAGGCTGTTTTCTGTTTTGAACAAGCATATAAGAATGAGAAAAATAATAAAACAAAAATATACTATGCGCTTACCAGACTTGCCGCAATAAGCACTAAGCCTGAAACCGTTAGTTTCATACGTAATAGGCTCGGAATAGAAGCTTATCCCAACAGGCTGAACGCCCTCATCAATTTGGATTGGTTCAAGGATATTGACAGGGAGTATAAAAGTAGCTTTCCTGTAGACAAAGACAAAGCTGCTTTTACCGAGTATACAAGCGGTAGTTATGATGATAATTATGTACGCGTAAATGCACATGTAAAAGCCCATGGCGGAGATACGGCGGGCAAGCAAACGGCAAATTCATGGAAGGTGTATACATGGGGCATTACCGATGAAGAGGGAAATAAAACAGACGGCTGGTTTGATTATGACGACAAGGCTAGCTATGAAGCACTGCTTAAACTTGACCCGAAAGAAAGACGGGGCTGGCATGATTTTAATTCCGTTACCCTTGTAATTGACAACTTTGCGGATGATGGTGCGTACATGGTGCCCTTCGATGGTTTTTCTGAAGGAAGTATTCCCGCTGCAACAAAAAAATACAGTAGAGGCGCTGGTGTCCAAACGTGGTACAAGTATAAGGCGGTTTATACCGAATACCTTCCCGAAGTGAAGGTTATCGCCGACTGGTATAAAGATATGCGCCCCTTAATGAAATTACTGGCGATTATCGTGGAACGGTATGCAAATTCCGCCGATTCGCTTATCGATGAGGTGTACGGGCTTATATTCGGAAAAGAATTTGAAGAAGCGGTGAAGGTGCTGAAAAGCCTTGATGATACACCTGTTGATATTCCGAGCAAATTGATCAAATTGCTTCATTTAGAAGAGCATCTCGGTGAAGACGGATTTTCTATACAGTCTGCACAAATAAAAGGCGTTGTCGGCGGATTGCTGGTTGCACGAGGCGGTATGGAATTTGTGCAATCATATCAATTTACCACCGACCTTTCGTTCTTAAAAGCGAATTGGGAAAACAGAGAATTTAATACGCAGATTAAAGACAAACTGAAAACATATTCAAAGGCAATGGATCCGCTCGCCAACGGCTTTTTAACAACAAGAAATGCATACAAAATGCGGGCGGCAAAAGAAGATTTTGTTGCCGGACTTGACTTGCTGGTCGCTATGTATGACAGTTTCCTCTCAGACTCTAATATGCCGCAGGATGCAAAAGACAAAGTAGAAAAAGACTATGGATATATAAAGGGGCTTGTTCAATCGACTCGCGATGCTATTAAAAACGGCGGAACCGTAGACATGCTGCAGGGCGAAAATAACTATTTACAGACGGAATTTACTGAATTCACCATTAACATGGGTACATTGTTTACACCGGGCGCTCTTAAGATAGAAAACCTATTTGAACTTGACGGCAATAAGCCTAAGATTTCTACTAGTAAAAGAAATCGCCCCTGTATTACGTTTACGCTGCCTAACGATATTGTAGAGTTAAAGGATAAAAACGGTAATGTATTTAAAGATATACAGATAGATATCGGGGATTTTGCCGATACGTTAAAGGAATTTTATAAGAACAAATAATTGCCGTAACGATAAAATTCGGTAATCTAAAAAGGGACTTCCCTGCTTTTAGGGAAGTCCTACTTCTATGAAAAAGCTTTTTATCCCGATTTTCTTTGCTTGTTTTTCTCTTGTCTCTGCGGTATCGCAGCTCAGTTATAATCAGTTTATTCTTTTTGCAAATAATAAAAAAGAAGTTGTCTTTGCGCCATCGTTTAAATTTTACACGCAGTTTTTATATCCTGAAGGAGAAACTTCGATTATTGTAGGCGGCAATTCCGTTATTTCCACAATTGAAAAATGCGGTGCTTTAAACCGATTTCAGTATGTCGATATTAAAACACAGTTGTATGGGATCGGTTTACATGCGGGTATAGCCGATAATTACCTACACTTTCTTGAACTTCCTTTGAAAAATATCGTTCGGCTGGAAGAAAAATCTCCAAGCCGGTTTTTTCATCTTGGTTTTTCCGTGCCTTTTCCTCAAATAACCGGAAGTGCTGCTTTTGATTGGTATTGGGGTAAGGCTGCTTTCGGTAGTTATGATTTCGGCGCATTTATCGGTAAACCGGTTTTTGAAAAACTATCCGCATTTGTATGGCGCATGCATGCAAGCGATTATTATCGTTTTACCCTGCATGTTATACAAGTCAATGGGGAAGTGCAAAATACAAAAGACGAACCGTTTTTATTTGCCGACGGGCAAATAATTACGGCGAATAATAGATCCACATTATATGCAAATAATGATTCGTGTTTTTCCGCAGGATTCGGTTTTTTTTCTCTTTCAGCAAAGGCGAATATTCATCTTACGGCGAAAAACCAAGGTTATTTTTTATTTCCGTACTCATTTTATAACCGACAGTTTTTGCTCGAAAGTTTTGGCTTCGGGTGTGGGTTTGAGTATTCATATACGCGGGAATTTTTCGGAGTTCGTATAAAAACGGATCTGTACTCGGTTATTGCTTCGCAGGAAAAAGATGCACTGCACTCAAAAGAGAAAAAAAATTTTCTTTTTAAAGGAAAAGAGGTAAAGCAGGAACAAATAGGTTCAGCGCTAAAAAATACTCATTTATTGGTATTTACCGCTTCCGGTTTTTATCGCCTAAATGAACAGCTTACCGTTTCTTGGCGAAAAATAATTCCTATTCCCTTGCTTCCGAAAAAGCTTCAAAAGCAGTTGCCGGATTCACAAATTTTTCCGGAAAATTTACAAAATAAGCGGCAAGGTTTACCAGTTGATTTTATATTGAGCGGGCTTTCTTTTTATGTAACTCTGCAGTTATAAGCTTCAAAATAGAATTATAAAGCATCTGTAAAAATTAGGCTCGTTTGTAAAAGTTTCTTTCCGAACTGTTATCCAAAAGTTTTAAAAATACTGAACTAGTGTAGCGTTTTGTAATTAACTTCCTGTTATAAAAATCGGAGTATCAACAAAAAGGGTTTGCAGGTTCAGCATTACTATGGTAAATTGCTCACCGTTGCTAAATTTCAAACGATGTTTTAAAGCATCAACACTATTTTGTAAAATTGAAGCTTTAAAACTCGCTGGCGAAGTTACAGTAAATTTTCAAAACTTCGCCGTTGCGCCGTGTCGGGCTCTTTTTTATAAAATTTTTTACGATTTGTATAAAATGCATTAAGAAAAATAATCGAGTTATCAAAAAAAAACGTTATACTGGAAAAGGCATCACAAAAGGTATCTAAAGGAATAGTTAAGAAGTAAAAATTTGAATCAAATCAAAAAGAGAGAAAATTTATCGTATGTTTTATGGACAACATTAACAAAAAAGATATTTTGATCTTGACTAATCTTAAAAACCGTATAAAATTGTAGTATGAGTGATTACCTTGATATTAATAATGAAGAGTTGCTGAAAGATTTTTTCAGCGAAGCAGAGCAGCAGGTAGAGCAGCTTGAAAGCAATATTTTAGTTATTGAACAAGATCCCGATAACCATGAGGCTATTGATGAAATCTTTCGGGCTGCCCATACGCTTAAAGGCGGATCTGCTACCGTCGAAATGCAAGAGCTTTCGACATTTACTCACGCGATGGAAGATCTCTTGGACGCATTGCGGTCGGGAACGGTAAAGGTTAATGAGCCGGTTGTTGACACGCTTTTGACCTCGCTTGATGTAATTAAGGCAATGCTTGCAGCTCGAGCTGAAGGAACCGTATATAGTGATGATGTTTCCGATTTGCTAAATCTAATTCGCTCGTATATTCCCGGAAAGTCGGAGAGTGTTAGTGCGAATAAGACGGCAACTCCTAAGCCTCGCAGCGAAAAGAAAGTTGCAAAAACTGAGGTATCAAAAATTCTAGGTGAATCACCCGCATCTCTTCTTTCAGAATATGAAATGCTCGAAATAAAGGATGCGCTTCTTTCGGGACAAAAGCTTTATGCGATAACAGTGCACTTTGATGAGTCCAATTTAATGAATACGGTTGGAGGCATCCAAGTCTTTGCCACATTAAAACAGGTAGGCACCGTATTAAAAACAGTTCCTGATTTTGATGCTTTGTATGAAGATATATTTCAGGAATATGTTGTATATTTTATTGCTTCGGGAAACAACAAAGCGAGCATTGAAGAAACCGCTTTTATCCCCGATGTAACGCTTACAGTAGAAGTGATTGAGGTTTCTCTTTCGGCTGATTTGGAGCCTATTCCCGCTCCTACTCCTGCTCCCGTAAAAGAAACTGCTAAAGAACCGGCTCAAGAGAAAGTTGCAAGTGCTAAAGCTGCGCCGGACGCTCCTAAAAAAGCGATGGTGAAGATTTCGCATGCACAAACCGGCTCTTCTCATACAGCAGGGGCAATTTTGCGTGTTGATGCAAAGCGTATTGACTACCTGCTTAATTTGGTTAGTGAAACCGTTATTACAAAAGCCGCTTTAAACCAAAGTTCAATAGAATTTAATGAGTTGTATACAATGTTCCAAACCGCAAACGCGGGATATAAAGAAAAACTCCGTAAATTCATTGATAAAATGCCGACTTATCTTGAGAAAATTCAAAACGGTGTAGATATAAATAGCATTAAAAAAGAGGTTTCTTCCGACTATCTCGGTATTCTTGATGTGTTTTCAGGTTTTGAAGGGAACTTAAAATCTTCCGTAACAAAATTCCGCTCCGCATCTCAAAATCTTGGGCGTATTTCCGGAGAGTTGCAAGAAGGGGTTATGAAAATCCGCATGGTTCCGATCAGCCAGATTTTTAGCCGTTTTCCGCGCGTTGTTCGGGATCTGTCAAAAGATTTAAAGAAAAATGTCCAATTAGTAATTGAGGGTGAAGACACCGAACTTGATAAATCCGTTGTTGAAGATCTCTTGGATCCGATTATGCACTGTGTGCGAAACTCCCTTGACCATGGTATTGAAACTCCTGAAGTTCGTAAAAAGTTTGGAAAACCAGAGCAGGGAACGCTCTTGTTAAAAGCTAGCAATGAGGGGAATATGATCGTTATCGAGATTTCAGATGACGGGCATGGAATAGATGTTGACTCGGTAAAAGCCAAGGCTGTGGAGAGAGGAATTCTTCACCCGGGAAAAAATCTCACTGACATTGAAGCATTCCAGCTGATTTTTGCTCCTGGTTTCTCAACCTCGAAAAAGGTTTCAAGTGTCTCCGGACGCGGTGTCGGCTTGGATGTGGTAAAAACTCATATTGAAAAATTAAACGGTACTGTAACGGTTAACTCCGAGCCGAATTTAGGGACTCGGTTTATTATTAAACTGCCGCTTACCTTGGCCATTATTCAAGGCTTGCTTATCAGGGTTGGAGAAGAGGTTTACTCTATTCCCATCACCTCGGTTATTGAAAGTCATCGGGTAAAGGTTGAAGATATCAGTCGCATTGATAATTATGAGGTGTTTAATGTGCGCGATGAGGTAATAAGCTTGTTGCGGTTAAATCGCCTGTTTGGAATTGCTTCAGATGAAGTTCTGGAAGACGATTATCATTACATTGTTATCGTAGGTACTGCTGATAAAAAAGTCGGTTTAATGGTTGACAGCCTTATTGGAGAGGAAGATGTTGTTATCAAACCTTTGAAGGATCAGTTTACCAGTTCGCCCGGAATTGCCGGAGCATCAATTTTAGGTGACGGTTCTGTCTCGCTTATCATTGATGTAAGTCGATTGTTGGAGCTTGGTATGCAGCAGGAAATTCGCGCAAGAGAACAGCGAGAAGCATCCGCTTGGTAAGAGGTAGTTATGGAAAATATAAATGCTAATATAAACACAAACGAGATTACGCAGGAAAATTACAGTGATGCTTTGCGTGAGCAGCTTGCGGTAATAGACTTTAAAATGGTAACGTTCTCCCTTGCAGGAAAAGATTATGCCATCGATATTATGCAGGTTAAAGAAATCGCTAAGGCGGACAATTTTACCTATGTTCCGAACACGTCGCCCTTTGTAATCGGCGTATATAATCTGCGTGGAGACATTATTCCTATTATTGATTTGAGAATATTTTTTAATATTTCTGTTAAAAAAAGAGAAAAAAACAGTATGGAAAGTATGGTTATTATTACTGTCGAAGATCAAACCTTTGGCGTAGTTGTTGACCATATTGACAAAGTTGTCGGCGTTTCTTCACATACTATTCAGCCGCCGCATCCTATTTTCGGCGATATTAATATTAAATATATTCACGGAGTCGTCGAAAATGCAGGAAGATTGTATATTCTTCTTGATGTAAATAGAATTTTTGCTTCAAAAACAAAGGAAGAGAAAGTGTCTGCCGAATTTAAGGGGCAGGAAATTCTTCCTCAAACGGTTCCTGAAAGCAATGTAGCATCTCAGCAATCGGAAGAAAGTCTTGATATTCGCTTTATTAGTGATACACTTGCTGCTTTCGGAAAATTTTATGCAAGTTCTATTAATGATGATTGGCTGCGTCAGCGATATCTTGAATGGCGAGAGCTTCGGGATTCAGGAGATACACAGCTGCAAAATGAAGATGATGTGAAAGAGTTTTTAAGTACGTTTTTATCTCCTCATACAAAACAATTTTGGTCTGAGAATTATGCAAAATCCGTGCAAGAAATTTTACCGGAAAATAGCAATAAGATTATCAATGTTTGGAATGTCGGCTGTGCATCAGGGTATGAAACATACAGTTTTGCCGTTTTATTAAAGAAAAAGTACCCGAATTCTGTTGTTAGAATTTATGCAAATGATTCCGACCTTTTGGCAATCTCAAATGCTCCGATGCTTACGATCCCTGAAGAAAAAATATCTTCAATGTATCGCCCTTATGTTGTAAAAGGCGTAAGCGGTGCATATACTTTTTCAAGTGAAATTAAAGACATGATTTTATTTGAATATCATGATTGTGCGCATCAAAATACTGTCCCTGACATCGATATTATACTTGCGCGAGATGTGCTTTCATTTATGTCGGCTTCTTTGCAGTCGGAAATGTTACAAGAGTTTAGAGAAAAGCTTAAGACAACGGGTGTGGTTATACTCGGGCAAAATGAAGTAATGCCGCGCCAGCAAGGCTGGTTGCGAGCGGAAGCCGGGGGGCTTGCTATTTTTAGCAAGGAATAATAAAATATAGTGGCTTTTAGAATTTTTCGAATGTGTAGTATTTGTTGGGATTTAAGAATGTTATGAATCGGTTTTACCGAATCATCAAAATTCTATAATAGAAACACAACTATAAGGAGTTTTTAATGCGTGTAGAGTATATCAACCCGTTTAGTGAGGCAGCCTATAATATTTTGTCTCAAGTTTTGGGGGGGGAAATTAAAAGAGGTGATTTATACCTGAAATCAAGTTGTATGCCGGTTATGGGTGTTGCGGCTATTGTAGGGCTTGCAGGGGATGTTGAAGGACGTGTTATCTTTGATATGACCGGCGTTACTGCCTTAAATATTGCCTCCGCAATGAATGGTGAAGAGCTTGCAACCTTTGATGAGCTTGCAAGGGCAACGGTTACAGAACTGGCAAACCTTATTACCGCTCAGGCTGTTACAAAACTGCATGATTTGGGTTTTAAATTTGATCTTACCCCTCCGGCTCTTTTTACCGGAGATAATATGGAAATATCAAACAATGATATTGAAGCTTTAATAGTGCCGATGGAAACCTCTCAAGGCAAAGTAGAAATTAATGTCGCTGTTCGTGACAGAGTATAGGAGAAAATAGTATGATTTCCAAACAAGATTTTCCGACAATTAATGATCGCGCACCTGATGGACAAAAACCTGACGGGACACGCTACCGCGTACTGGTGGTTGATGATTCCATATTTGTTTCAAAACAAATAGGTCAAATTTTGACTAGCGAAGGGTATGAGGTTGCAGGGACAGCAGCAGATGGCTTAGAAGGCGTTGAAAAATATAAAGCAATGTGCCCTAATGTAGATCTTGTAACAATGGATATAACCATGCCAAAAATGGATGGAATTACGGCTTTAGAGCAAATAATGGATTTTGATAAAAATGCGAAAGTTGTAATGATTTCCGCTCTTGGAAAAGAAGAATTAGTAAAAAAAGCTCTTCTTTTAGGTGCTAAAAACTATATTGTTAAGCCGCTTGATCGAAAAAAGGTTCTTGAGCGCATTTCAAACGTTTTAGCAAAATAAAAATTTATTCGGTTTGAAGCAATTTTTCAAACAGAGTAGTTTTCTTGCAGCCATATAATCCGTTTTTTATAAAAATATCGGATTATATGGGAGCCTCTATAACATCATTTTTTAGTAGCTTTCTCTCGTATAACGTTTTGTAATTAAATTCCTGTTATAGAAATCAGAGTATCAGCGATAAGTGCTTGCGGATTTAAGGATTCCTATGGTAAATTGCTCACCGTTGCTCAATTCCAAACGATGTTTTGCCTGATACTCCAGCGTAAGCAGGTAAAACTCGTAGGCGAACTAAAGGTAGAAATTCCAAGGGTTCGCCCTTGCGCCGTATCGAACTCTTTTTTATAAAACTCTTTATGATTTTTGTAAGATGTGGTAAGAAAAATAATTGAATTATCAAAAAAACGCTGTACTGGTTTTTGTGTTGCCTATAATATTTATGCGAACCGATGCTAACTGCAAGCTGAAATCATTGGATCTGATTTTTATTTCAGGCTAATGAGATAATATTTTTTATCAAAATAAATTATCGTATAGTTCCCGTGTCTAAAATTTTTTAATTTTTCTCTGAGTCTATGTATACTTGTATATAGAATTTGTCTTTCTTTAGTTTTATCATTATTAAAAATTCTGTTGTTTATTTGATGCCCGTTTATTCCTTGCGGGTTATCTAAAAGTACTGCTAGAATTTTTTTCATATTTCCTTTTAAACATTTACTGAAATCCTCAATATAAGTAAATGATTTGGTTGACAAAGTAGGATAAGGGAGTTTTTTTTCGGCAACACTCTCACTGGTGTCTTTTTTTTGGTGGTGCTCATTTTGAACAGCCGCTAAAATTTTTTTAAGGTTTTCAATTTTTATTTTTTCGTGTGACGTAAGATCTGCTGTATCTGCAGACAAATCAATAGTATGTATCTCTTCAAGCTTAAACAACTGATCGGAAAAACTATAAGGAAGGGTCATGAGTTTTTTTACTTGTATATGCGCAATATCATGAATATGTAAAACATATTGGTTAAGGTTTTCTTTTGAAGTTATGAGCAATATTTTTTCAATATTATCAAAATAGAATAAAAGCTCGGATAAAGAAAAAGCATGAAGTGCAGGAATTTTATTTTTGTAGAGATGTTTATATAAAAAATTTCGAATTTTATTATCTTGCTCAAATAAAATTGTTTTCATAATTTCTTTATCGGTATTTTTATAATTTTTTAAAGAGTAATAAAACTCTTTATACCTACTGACAATTTTCAATAGAAAGTGTATTATAGGAAAATGTGGATAAAAAATTGTATTATATGCACTGGATATCAAAGCACACAGAGATTAAAACTTTGTCGTAATCTCAAAAAGATAAGGGGTCTTTCCAATCGTGTTCTTAAAATCACTTGAAATATTCGGATTTAAATCTTTTGCAGATCGCACGCGAATTGAATTTTCTGAAGGTATTACCGCATTACTCGGTCCAAACGGTTGCGGAAAAAGTAATGTAGTTGATGCAATAAAATGGGTTTTAGGCGAGCAGTCCCCTAAAACACTTCGCGCGGATAAAATGGAAGACGTTATTTTTAACGGAACCGAAACCCGTAAGCCTTTGAATGTTGCGGAGGTTACATTTACAATCAGCAATGAAACAGGAATTCTTGATCTTGATATACCTGAAATTGCAATCAAACGGCGGCTTTTCCGTTCAGGCGAAAGTGAATATTTTATTAATAACAATCCTGCAAAACTAAAAGAAATACGCGAGCTCTTTTGGGATACCGGAGTAGGGAAGGTTGCCTATTCGGTGATGGAACAGGGAAAAATTGACCAGATTCTTTCAAGCAAGCCGGAAGATCGGCGCTATCTTTTTGAAGAAGCTGCGGGGATCACTAAATTTAAAATCCGCAGAATGGAAGCTGAGCGAAAATTGGAAAAGACGCAGGAAAACATGCGTCAGATTGACGGCATTTTACAGGAAGTAAGTAAAAGCTATGAAACATTAAAAAAACAAGCAGAGCAAACAAAACGATATCGTAAATTAAAAGATGAAATATTTGAAGATGAGCTTGATATCAATCTCTTGCGCTTAAAAGGTTTTGTTGATAATCATGCGCAGCGATCTGAAAATATTAAAGCGACAAAAGAAAAGCGCGATTCTTTACAGGCTGAAATTGACTCAATTCATGCGCTCCTTTCTGAAAATATGGATGAAATTAACGCAATGGAAACAAAGCTTGACGGATTTCATAAAGAAATTTACGGACTCGCTATTGAGCAGAAGGCAAAACAAAATGAAGCACAGCTGCATGCGCAGCGTCAAAGCGAATTAAAAACAAAAATCGGGCAGTTGGAAGTACGGAAAAGCTCTATTGAAGAACGTATTGAAGAACTGAGAGAAAATATTGATGAACAGGAAGCAACCATTCTCAAGCTTAAGGCTGCGGCGGCGGCAATAGAAAAAAATATTGCTTCTTTTGAAGAAAACATTAGGTTGGCAAGTGGTAAAATAACCGCAAATGATACCGCCGCTGCGAAACTCGAAGAAGAGATTACCGACTTAAACGGAAAGCGGGCAAAACTTGAAGAAGCGCTGCGCGAAATTACCGAAGATATTGTAACCGAACTTGATAAAAAGCTTTCCGCTGCCGGTTATTCGGCGAAGGCAAAAACGGAAACGGAAGAACGTTTGTTCGAAACAATCGGTAAACTGCGGATTTTTGCTACAGGGCGTAAAAACATTTTTTCCGATTTTGCCACCGTGCAGCAAATGGTTGAAAAAGAAAGAGAAAAGTTTGCAATTTCCGCAGTTGAAACCTTTTCCGAAATTCTTTCATTGATTGAACAACTTGAAAAAGATTTGCAAGAATATAAAAAAAGCTCTGCAAACTTTATTGATGAGTTCCTTGCTCCGGAAGGAATTATTACCAAAAAACGAAACATTGATTCTCAAATAGCAGAAAATAGACAAACAATTGAAGAAAAGCGGAGTCAAATCCTTAACTTGAATGCGGAGAATTCTCAACTTGCAATAAAAATAGCCGAATACCGCAAAACACTTGAAGAGCTGCGAATTAATAGGGCGCAAATGCGTGCAGAGTCGGAGGCTGCAGAGCGGCAAGCTACTCTTATTCGGCGTGAGCTTACCAATCAAGAAGGGCTTTTAAAAGATATCGAAAACGAAATCTTTAGCGAGCAAAAACGATTTGATGAAGTAAAAGAACAGCTTTTGGAAATTGAAGGAGAGATTGCCTCAATAGAGCGGAAAGGTAGACAACTCACCGAGTCGCTTGAAAACTTGGAAAAAGAGATCGGCTCAAAAAACTCTCTTTTATCCTCAAAAGAAAAAAAATTGCAAAGTTTTACCGCTGAAATGAGCAAGGTTCAAACCTCGCTTGAAAAATATCACTTGGAATCCGCACAGCTTGAAACCGAGATAAAAAACGTAAAAGATAATTTTAGAGAATTATATTCGCGCGAGCTTATGGAATATGAGGAGCGAATGTATAAGATAAAAAAATCTTCCTCGGATTTGCGTACAGAACTTGCGGAACGTAAAAGTCATGTAAAAGCGCTTGGAAATGTAAACCTCATGGCGGTTGAAGAATTTGAAGAAGTAAAAGAGCGGTATGATTTTTTGAATACGCAAATTGCAGACCTTGAAAAAGCATCAGCGGATTTGCAGCGTATAACCGATGAGATAAAAGCGGAGTCAACCGAACTGTTTTTAGCAACATATAATAAGATAAAGAAAAACTTTCATAATATGTTCAGAAGGCTTTTCGGCGGCGGAAGGGCGGAGATTCGTCTCACCGATCCGAAAATGGTGTTGGAATCGGGAATCGATATTTTTGCGCAGCCGCCGGGGAAAAAACTTGAAAACATCGGACTGCTTTCGGGCGGCGAAAAATCCATGACGGCAGTCGCCCTGCTTTTTGCAACCTATATGGTAAAGCCGTCTCCTTTTTGTCTTTTGGATGAAATTGATGCCGCCCTTGATGAGCAGAATGTTATCCGTTTTGTTACCGCTTTGCGGGAGTTTGCCAACATAAGCCAGTATATTATTATCACACATAATAAAAAAACAGTTTTAGGTGCAAAAACCATGCTCGGCGTTACAATGGAAGAATCCGGTGTATCAAAAATAATTTCCATCAAGCTTGACCATGAAAGTGAACTTTTACGAAAAGCGGCAATTGACTCGGCTGATGATTTTGTGGAAGAAGATGTCGCTCCTGAAGAAGGAGTGGTAATTCCACCGCATCCGCCAAAGCGTATAAAAACGGTTCAATCTCAAAGTAAAACACTAAATTCTGAAACGCAAACCGAAAATAATGCCGATACTGTTATAAATACCGATTCCGACACGGATGCCGGTGCGGAAAAAGAGTCGGAGCGTTCTGAAGAAGCTTCATCGCTTGTCAGTGAAAATGATTTTTCAGAAAATGAACCGGATGAAGACACGGAAAATCGATAGCGAAGGATTTAAAAATGAACCAAAAGTTTTCAAAAAAAAAGATAAAGTTGCTTATTTCTTTGGTGGTTGTTTTTTTTGCGGCTTTGATTTTTTTAATTGTATTTTTCTTGAAAAAAAACATGAAAACTGCAGATGGTGAAGAAATTATCAATGTAAAAATAGCACCTGCGTTGATGGCAGTTCCCGAAGAACCATTGTCTTTACCGCCGATAGAATTTTCAAGAAAACAAAAAAAGAACTGGGACGAAGAAGAAATACAAGAGCTTTATGAAACTCCTACAAAAGAGGAAATGGAAGACTTGCATAAGGAAAATGAAAAGCAAATAAAAGAGCTGATGGAGGCGGTACCGTGAGAAAAACAATTCGTATAAGTTTTTGTATTTTTGGTTTGCTGTGTGTCTCTGCCTGTGTAACACATCAAAAAAAAGAGAGTGTGAAGGATACTGCTCAAGGAATAGTCCATAAAGAGCTTGAAGAAAAGCGAACTTCACAAGCGGAAATGGCATTGAAAGAGCTGGAACAGGAACAAGAACAGGAGTCTGCTCCTTCAGGTGCGGATACTACATCCGAACCGGCGCTTGAGGCTATAAAGAAAACAGAGCCTATTGAACTTGCGCCGTCCGCGCTTCCTACTGCGGAGACTGAAGAAAAACCGGATATTGCCGTTGCAAAAGATGAGCCCATGCTGGAAGTTCCCTTGCATACGGATTCTTCTACAAAGATTGTTGAAAACGAAGCTGCGGAAAAAAAGCCTGAATCGACAGCAAAAGAGGATATTCAAGAAGAAAAAAAAGATACTGCCGTAAAAACCAACACTGAGGACTTATCCGCGCCGCCTAAATCGGCTGTCGAAGAAAAAACAAAACAAATCCGGGCAAAACAAAAAGATACCGATAAAAAAAAGCAAGAGGAAAAATCTACACGTATTGAGAAAAAACAGTCCGTTGCTTCTATTGAAAAAACGCGGGCTTCCAAACCTATTAAAGAAAAACAAGAGAAAAAGGAACCTGTTGTTAACCCTGAAGTAGCAAAGGCTGCGGATACATATGAAGCGGAAGGGAGCCCTGATCGCTCCGAACTTCTTGCGACTCCTCCCGCTCAATATGAAGAGCCCGCACCGACGCCCGAAGCAAAAGAGAAGCCTTCCCGATCAGTGAAAATAACCGTGGGACAAAAACTGGCGGTGGTATATCCCGGAGAGGGATGGGTATATATTGGAGAGACAACGGCACAAATAGGCCTGAGATATCAACAGCGAAAAATAGAAGATAAAAATTCTTTGTTTACGTTTATTGCAGACAAAGAAGGGGATTATATTCTGAATTTTTCTCGTTATGATGTTTTTAGCGATGAATTTATTCCCGATGCATTAAGTGTTCGGGTTGATACTGCTAAAGAAAAAAATGATCGGACGGTGCGCGCTCCCGATTATAAACAGCCTGAAAAAACTTCTGAAGTTTTAGCGGAAAAAAATATCGAGCGGCCAACGCAAAAAGAATCGCCTGCGCCTTTAATTCTCGATAAATCATTGGGGAATAATACGAAAGAAACTGAAAAACCCGAAGGTGGCAGCGAAACTACTCCGTTATTTAAAGAAAACACCGAAAGAAAAAACAGCCCCGCACCGGTTCGGGAAAATCCTTTGCAAAAAGATTCACGGGAATATCTTGACGGCGTAAGACAGCAAATTGCCGAAGGGAACGCAGCCGGTGCCCTGGCAAGTTTAGAGCAGTTTTTTGTTTTTTCAGAAAACCGAATAGACGAAGCATGGTTTTTGCGCGGACAGGCGTATGAGCTTAACGGCCCGAACAGAAATATTCGTTTAGCCCTCGATGCGTATCAAACAGTCACAAAAACATTTCCTCAAAGTCAATGGTGGGAAAAATCAAATGACCGCATTCGATATATAAAAAATTTTTATATCAATATTCATTAAGTTTTTATTCTGAGTTTGCCATCGATGAGCAATTTACCATAGGAATGTTTAAATCCGGTGTGCTAGTGCAGCGTTTTTTTAATAAGCCGATTAATTTTTTTTAATACTTCTTACCAAAAACGTAAAAAATTTTATAAAAAGGAGTTCGACACGGCGCAAGGGTCAATTTTTACCGTCCATGGCAAAAACTGACCTATGAGTTTGAAAACTCCTATTTATATAGCTGTGGTAGTTTTCAAACTCATTTCTGCGTGGAACCACGGGCGTCCGTGCCCGTTCTGATTTTTACCATAGTTATGCTAAATCCGGTGTGCTAGCCGCGTGCGGGGTCTTGTGTGTTTGCGGCGAAGGCACGGGCGAGTATTTGAGCTAAGCTTTCCACAACAATGAGGTCGTTGCGGTCGGTGTCGGTTTGATTGCGGGCAAGGGGCGCATAGAGTTTTGTAAAGCCGAGGCTTTGCGCGGTTTTGATGCGCTGCGGGAGCCGTTTTACCGGACGTATTTCTCCCGCCAAACTGAGCTCGCCGATAAAGGCTGCCTCCGATTGGGCAGGTAAGCCTGAGCGCGCCGAATACAGGGCGATTGCAAGCGCAAGGTCAACCGCCGGCTCTTTTAAGCGAATGCCGCCGGCAACGTTTACATAAATGTCTTGGTCTGAAAAACGCAGTCCAACCCGTTTTTCAAGCACCGCCGCAATGCGGCTTACCCGGGCGGAATCAACCTTATCGGAGAAAACTCTGGTAACTGCTCCCTTTGCGGGAACAGTGAGTGCCTGTACTTCCACCATGAACACTCTGCTTCCCTCGCAGATGGGCGCAACGGCTGAGCCTTCGGGCAGCTGTCCCCGCCGCTCGGTAATAAAAAGCCCGGACGGGTCTTCAACGGCAGCAAGACCGTCTTCGCTCATTGTGAAAATGCCAAGCTCGTCAACCGAGCCGAATCTGTTTTTGAGGGCACGCAAAAAGCGAATATCATCTTCATTTTGCTCAAACGAAATTACCGTGTCGACCAAGTGTTCCAGCACCTTCGGGCCTGCGATGCTGCCGTCTTTGGTTACATGGGCGGTAAGGAAAAGCACTGAGTCCCGCTCTTTTACCCAGGCGATAAGTTCTGCGGCGCAGTATTTCAGCTGGTTGATTGTTCCCGGAATACTTCCCGCCTGAGGAGAAAAGATTGTTTGAATAGAATCAATAATAACAAAGACGGGATTTTGAGCATTTAAGGCGGATTCAATATCTTCCGCCCGAGCGGTGCAAAGCAGCTCAATATTGTTCAGCGGCAAATGCAGTCTGTCCGCACGCCCTCTGATCTGTCCGGGGGATTCCTCGCCCGAAACATAGAGCACCTTTTTCCCCGCTGCGGCAGCCGCTTGCAACAGCAGGGTTGATTTTCCGATACCGGGCTCCCCGCCAATCATTACCGCCGAGCGCTTCACCGCGCCGCCGCCCAACACACGGTCAAGCTCGCTGATTCCGGTGGAGTGTCTGTCCGTATCCTGAGCCTGCACAGCGGCAAGCGGCAAGGGTTTTACCGCCATGCCGGCATTTACCTTCGACAGTGCGCTTCCGGAACCGCTTTCCGTAAAAAAAACTTCTTCCATTGTATTCCACTCGCCGCAATCGGGGCAGCGTCCCAGCCATTTCGGCTGCGTATATCCGCAATTCGTACACCGGAAAGCGGAACTTCCGGATTTTTTCTTTGCCATGATTTATAGTATAGTAAAAAAACTTCGGTTTAGCAAATGGGGCGCATGCTTCGCATTAAGGGGACTTTGCGTCCCCTTAACCCCTGCACCAGAGGAATGTAAATTTCAGAACCGCCATGGACGGCGGTGGTTCCAAGCAGGAGCGATGTTTTAAAACAGGGTGGTTTGCAAAGTTTTAAAACTCGCAGATTAGATTTTGACATGGACGTCAAAATCTAATCCATTGTTCATGCTCTTGTCGTGTCAAAATCAGGCGTATCCTTTTTTATTTTTATTTTTTTTGATAGTATGGAATTGCTTATGAATAACAATTTTTAGTTGTCTGTAAATACATCAAAATTATCGGCAATGCAATTTCAAGGAGTTTATATGAAACATAAGATTATTTTTGCGTTTATATGTGTGGCGGGAATTTTTTCTTCCTGCGCAAGCACAAAAAAAGAAAAACTTGCGGAACCGAATTACCCGATGCAAAAACTCGGCGCAATACGGGCTAACACCGTGAATCGGGTGAATAAGCAACTTTCGCCGAAGGTTTTTTCATTTCTATTTATACCGACTACAAACCTCGTTCAAATGCACCATAAATTTATGGGCGATAATATTTGGGTTGACCTTACTGCCGAAGGCAGAGCAGCCATGATTGAGGCAATGAATAAATATATCGAAGAGTATGAAGCGAAAAAACTCACAAAAGAAAATGATAAAAAGAAAGCATATTTCGGAAAGGCGGATATGCTTGTCACTTGGGGCGTGCTGGGCGGCGCTCATGAGGCAATGCCGACCGTGCGGTTTGAGTATCAATTTATTACTCCGAAGCGCCCGTATTTTATTATTGGAAACGCAACAACCGCTTCATCGGACGGTAACAACTGCCCTGCAATGCGGATGGCTTTTTCACCCGCACAATGTAAACAAGTCATCGAATACCTTAAGCAGGAAAACATCGATGCAATGATGGAGGCGGTAAAAGCCGACTTTGATAAATTCGATATTGATGATACCGATAAAACATTTGAAGAACTGGAAAATCAGTCTGAAGCGAATTCTGCCGAACCCGATGTAGAGGAAGGTTTTTAAGAAAAAAATAACTCGAAGCAGATAATAAACGATTCTTTTAAAGCATGCCATTACGGTTTGAACCTTTTTGCACAGCAGATTTTCTGTGAATCTCAAACCGTAATGTTCATGTATAAACCTCTTTCGGCTTTTTCTCTTTAAACCAGTTGATTAAAAAACTCATCTATTATACCGTTAATCGTAAGATTTTATTTTCAGAAAAATCCCCTTTGTATAAAGGATTACACGGAGCAGGCGATCGTGCCGCGAGTAATCCAGTAACAGTTTTACAAAAAAGAGATACTATGAAGCAGTCATTTTCCATCTATATAAAACTTATTTGCATTTATAAAGGCTTTTTATTTTCGTTGAAGCGATTTACGCTGCAAAGAATGTCGGATAAAAAACCAGCCGGAATTATAACATTCGTGCTGTTTGCTTTGTTTTTAGTGTATATTTTTGCGAGCTTAGGGTTTCTCGCCGTGGTATTCAATTGGCAGCTTTATGATGTGTTAGCTCGAGTAAATCAACAACGCTTATTATTTGTGATAAATGCGTTATCGGTTTCAGTGTTTGTATGTGTATTTGAATTTTTGAGTATCCTTTCAGCCTATCATGCCGGTGCGGTAGAAGAGTATATTTTATCTTTGCCGATAAAACCTTCTATTGTGCTTTTGGCAAAATATACTGTGCATGCCCTGCGTTCAATTTGTTTTTCACTTTTTATGTTTATGGTGTTGGCGATTGTGTATACTTTTGTTGAAAGTCCTCCCGCTTTTTTTTATTTTGCAGCCGTGTTATCCACAATTGTATTACCCTTGCCGATACTTGGTTTTTGTTATGCAGTGCATATCTGCGTTTTTTCATGCCTTTCATTTTTAAAAAACAAGAAACTGATAAAAATATTTTCCATGTCGATAACTCTGATTTTTGCAGTGGGCATACAGTTTCTTATTCAATTCGGCTCAACACGGTTTATTCATCTTTCTGCAAAAGCCGAGCAAGCTGCAGCCCTTGCGCAAAAACTGCAAAGCGTTTCAAATTTGTTTGAATGGTATTTGCCAATCGGCTTTGCCGCGGACTTGTTAACCGCCGATGATATTTTGACGGCTTTGCCGCCTTTGTTTGGGCTTATCGCAATCGGAGTAGCAAGTCCTATGTTGCTTGTACTGCTTGCAAATCGACATGCAAAAACACTGCCAGGCTTTTCCGCGCAAAACGTGAAAAAACTGCAAAAGGAAACAGTGCATGATTTTATACAAAAAAAACTGTGCCGGCATTCGCTTATGCGCACTCTTGTGTATCGGGAAATAATCAGTTTAAATAGAGAACCCGCATTTCTTTTTGGCGGGCCGTTTTCGATTATCCTCTTTCCGTTAATAATAGCAATTCCTATACTTGCAAGAGGCTCGGCGGATTTTATCGCGGTTTTGCATAATGCGGAATTGAAAGGGCTTTCCGGAATTATAATAGGACTTAGTGCCGCCTTTCTTTCGGCAAGCACGCAAATTGCTTTAACCGCAGTTTCTCGTGACGCAAAAAATCTTGCCGTCATCAAAAGTTTGCCGATTTCGTGGCAACAATATTTTTTGGCAAAATTCATTCACGGCTTTATTTTCAGTTTAATTGCAACTGCGGTTTCTCTTGCTTTCTGGTCTTTACTCTTATTCCCTTCAATTGCGGAAATCTTTTTCGGGGCTGCAAGCGGACTTGCGCTCGCCGCTTTGTTAACGGTGATAGACTTATACATCGATATCGCCCGCCCGTTCCTGTATTGGGATAATCCGACTTTGGTAATGAAACGGAATATCAATAGACTCATCTCTTTTTTTATTTCATTAACTCTTCCGGGGCTCTTATTTTTTTTGGCGGTAATAAGCTCATCATTCATATTGACTTCGGTGCTGCTGATTTTCTTGCCGGGGCTCTTAACCGTTATTCTTCTGCCGATAATCTTACAACTCGGTGTCCAAAACTTAAAAAGCCTTGAGCTTTAAATTCTTTGTTTGTTCAAAACACGTTTATTGCTTGTGCAGCGTTTTATTGATAACTCGAGTTATAGTGTATTTTGTATAATTTGTAGAAAATTTACAGAAAAGAGCGCAGGTTTGGTTTTGACGTCCGTGTCAAAACCAAACCTGCGAGTTTTAAAACTTTGCAAATACCCTGTTTTAAAACATCGCTTCTGTTTGGAACCACGGGCGTCCGTGCCCGTGCTGAAATTTACATTTCTAACGGCGGGGTTAAGGGGACAGGATCGCGGCGAAGCATAAGCGCAACCGCCCTGCGCCAGCAGCACGGGCAAAGTGTTGACATTCCGGTTTTCACTTCGCCTACGAGTTTGAAAACTTCTATTTTATAGTAGCGGTAGTTTTCAAACATCGTTTGGAATTTCCTAGGGTCTAAGGGCTGTCGCCAAGCCCTTACTATAAGCATTCCTATGGTAAATTGCTCACCGTTGCGCCGTGTCGAACTCTTTTTTATAAAATTTTTTATGTTTTTGGTAAAATGTATTAAAAAAAGAGTCCAGCACAAGGGCGAACCCTTGGAATTGCTAGCTTTAGCTGCTTGCGAGTTTAAAAGCCTCAATTTTATAGTTTGCTGTTGATGCTTTTAAACATCGTTTGGAATTGTATTGTTTTGCCATCCGTGGCAATTTACCATAAGAGATGTTGAATCTGCAAGCAGTTATTATTGATGCTTCGATTAACATGAAATGGAAGTTAATTTACAGAACGTTAGGTTAAAATAAGCAACGGACTAAACATGTAACCGTGTTATAACTACGGGGACCCTTGTTTTTTAATAGCAGCTAAATCTTTTTTTGCAAATCGGTTTTTTAAGATAGTACTAAAAGTAATTTATACAAAAAAAACATGCTTGCATTGTCTTCACTTTCTTAATTTATCACACTCTATTTTTATCAGATTCTAAGAGGTTTATAAATTCCCGCTTTCTTTTTTTCGCTCCTCATGGTATAATTTTCTATCTTTTTGCAAGGAGTTTTGTATGGAACCTCTTTATAAAGTAGCAGCATTTTTTGGGCGCCACAATTTTGATGTAAACGGGCCCAATATTAATACGGTTATTGATTGTCTTTTGTTTGAGATGAAAGGCGGGTTGGAAAAGGATCCAGTACTGCCGCCGAATACGGGGCCTGCACTGGATATGATTCCCACATGGATATTTCCGCCGGAAGAGGCGCCGAAAAATAAAAAGGTTATAGTCATTGATGCAGGCGGAACGAATTTCCGCTCCTGCTTAGTGCACTTTGACGAAAAAGGGGTTCCGACCATCAGTGATTTGGAAAAACAGGCGATGCCGGCAACTGACCGTGAATACAGCAAGGCGGAATTCTTTGAAACCATCGCCTCGTTTTTGGATCATTTAAAAGACAAGGCGGATAGAATCGGTTTTTGTTTTTCGTATGCAATGAAAATAAGTCCCGACGGCGACGGCGAGGTTATTCAGTTTTCCAAAGAGATCAAAGCCCCTGAAGTAATCGGCTCCTTTGTCGGAAAAAATTTATCCGAAGCCTTGGTAAAGCGGGGCTGGAAAAAGCCTGAAAAAATTATGCTCCTCAATGATACGGCTGCTGCCCTGCTTGCGGGAGCTTCAACAGCGGTAAAAGGAAGGCGGTATGATTCCTATGTAGGATTTATCTACGGTACCGGAATGAACAGCGCATATATCGAATACGAGCCGATCCCGAAAATTCAAAATAACAAAGAGGTTCCCCATATTCCCGCCGCGCAAATTGTCGTTTGTGAATCGGGAAAATCAAATAAAGTGCCGCGCAGTAAACTTGACGATGCCTTTGCAAAGACAACCAATGTGCCGGAAATTTATCTTTTTGAAAAGATGTGTTCCGGCGCTTATTTCGGTGCGCTTGCCTCCCTTATACTGCGAACCGCCGCAAATGAAGGCTTGTTTTCAAAGCCGGTAAATGCCGCCCTGCAAAACATGCAGGATTTTACCCCCGCCGATATGGATAAATTCTTTTATGCGCCCCACGCCGAAGACACTTTGATCGGCGGCATTGCCGCAAAGGGAACCGAAGATGACCGCGAACTAATCTTTAGACTGCTGGATGCCCTTGTACGACGCGCCGCAAAATTCGCAGCGGCAAATATTGCGGCTTCCGTTATCAAAAGCGGCAAAGGAAAAAATCCCGCATTGCCGGTCTGTGTGCTTGCCGAAGGAACCACCTTCTTAAAAATGCACAACATGCGCAACAGAACACTTGGATATTTAAACACAGTCCTCACCGAAGAGCGGGGAATTTATTTTGAGCTTATCTCAATTGACAATGCGGTAACCTTTGGCTCCGCCATTGCCGGATTGCTGTAAGAGAGTTTGTGTGTACCGCACCTTGACACGGACGCACACATAACAAATAGTAAGTTTTACATCGATTGTAAGGAACTGTAAGGAACAAAAAACAGCAAAAGACGGTTTTTCACTAAATCATCTGTACTGTATACAAAAAGATTCTATGTTTTTCTTGCGTCAAATATAGTTTTATTATATAATGGAGAAGTACGCAGTAAATGTTGCTTGGTCTTCAGTATGATTATAGATAAAAGTTTTGTGAAAAACTTATCGTATGTTAATGCGAATGGGCGGCATAAATAAAAAATGTATAATTTTACAGACGATTAAAAATATCTTATTGTTTATATAAAACAGTTGCAAAATTATCACATAAGGAGATGTTTTATGGAAATACAATTACAGGAGCTTGTCGATAAAATTAAGCAAGCCGGTGTCGCTCCCGCAGAAGAGCAAGCGGCGAAGCTTATCAGTGATGCTGAAGACAAGGCTCGCAGTATTATTGATGATGCACATGCGGAGGCAAAACAGATTATCCAAACAGCAAAGACGGAAGCCGAACGTTTTGATCAAGCAGCGGTCGCCTCCATTTTTCAGGCAGGAAGAAACACGCTTCTTTCTTTTCGGGATAATTTACTTGCGCAACTGGATGCGTTTATAAAAACCGAAACCCTAAAAGCATACGATAGAGATGTTTTGCGAAATTTAATTCCCGAAGCGGTACTGGCATGGATTAAAAACACCGGGAATGATGATCTTTCAATTATTCTTTCCCCTGAAGATGCAGATGCACTTAAAAATGTTCTGTTGACGGGATTAAAAGAAAAGCTTTCTTCAGGTATTGAAATCAAAGCTGATGATCAGGTTGAAGGAGGCTTTAGAATCGCAACAAAAGACGGTGCCGCTTACTATGATTTTTCCGCAGAAGCGGTTGCAAACCTTTTTTCTTCCTATATAAATCCGCGTACCGCTGAAATTCTTAAAACGGCGGCAAAGGAGCTTTAATGGCTTCTTATTATTATTTGGTTGCACAATTACCTTCCTTACAGCCGAATCTGGCGCCCCCTTTAAGTACAGCGCAATTTAGAGAACTTTCTTTGCGTTTTCTGTCAAAAAAAGATGCTGCAATTTTAGAAAAACTTTCATTAGAGCCGCCGATTGAATATGAAAAAACAGGCTCTGTTTTTTTAGATAACTGGTATCGTTTTGAGCGGGAATTGCGGGTAACGCTTGCGCAAGCACGCGCATCAAGGCTACGGTGGAATGTCCCCGAATCGGTCAAAAAAGCGGAAGTATCCGATATCGGGTTGGTACAGGCGGTTCGTGCAGCAACGGATTTTGATGACCCTTTAGAAGCGGAAACTTATCTTGACAAATTGCGTTTTGCCGCCGCAGATCGGTTCATGCCACAGGATTATTTTACAGCGGATGCGGTATTTGCCTATGGTATAAAACTTTTACTTTTAGAACGCATGGCTCATTTTACTGTTGAAGAGGGCAAAAAAGAGTATACAGTACTTTATAACACTATTCTTGGAGAATCATATGATAGAAAATGAAGGCAAGGTGGTCGGCATTAATGGAAATATGGTCAGTGTCGCCTTTACGGGGCATATTTCACTGAATGAAGTCGGCTATGTAGAAGTAGATAACAAACGTCTAAAAGGCGAAATTATTCGTATCAGAGGCTCAATAGCCCAGATGCAGGTTTTTGAAATTACTAAAGGAATTAAAATAGGAGATCCCGTCTATTTTACCGGCGACCTTCTGTCGGTAGATTTAGGGCCGGGATTGCTCGGGCAAATTTATGACGGGCTGCAAAATCCCCTTCCGCAACTGGCAGAACAAGCAGGATACTTTTTGGAGCGCGGCGTGTACCTTGAAGGGCTTTCAAGAGAGAAAAAATGGGAGTTTACTCCTATCGCAAAAGTCGGCGATACACTTACTCGCGGAGACTGTTTCGGCACCGTGCCAGAAAACAGTTTTACCCATCGTATTATGCTTCCTTTTGATATGTACGGAACCTATACACTGAAATCCATTGCATCCGAGGGTGCATATACCTTAAAAGATACCGTTGCGGAAGTTACCGATGAGCGAGGTAAAGTCTACCCGCTTACTTTGAGTTTCCGCTGGCCGGTAAAACGCCCAATCGATTGTTATGCTGAACGGCTTAAACCTACAGAGCCGCTCATTACCAAAATCAGAACAATTGACACTTTTTTTCCGGTAGCAAAGGGCGGAACCTATTGTATCCCCGGGCCGTTCGGGGCGGGAAAAACTGTTTTACAACACGCAACAAGTCGCAACGCCGAGGTTGATATTGTAGTTATTGCCGCTTGCGGCGAGCGGGCGGGAGAGGTTGTTGAAACCTTAAAAGAATTCCCTGAATTAACCGATCCGCGGACAGGGCGTTCTTTAATGGAGCGTACGATTATTATTTGTAATACCTCATCAATGCCGGTAGCAGCCCGTGAAGCTTCAGTATATACCGGAGTAACTTTGGCTGAATATTATCGGCAAATGGGATTAAATGTACTTTTGCTTGCCGATTCTACCAGCCGCTGGGCGCAGGCTCTTCGAGAAATGTCCGGTCGTTTGGAAGAAATACCCGGTGAAGAAGCATTTCCCGCTTATCTCGAATCATATATTGCAACGTTTTATGAGCGGGCAGGTATTGTGCGCTTAAAAGACGGCAGTATGGGCTCCGTTACAATCGGCGGAACGGTTTCTCCCGCAGGCGGAAACTTTGAAGAGCCGGTAACGCAGGCAACGCTTAAAGTTGTAGGCGCCTTCCATGGCTTATCGAGGGAGCGCTCCGATGCGCGAAAATATCCGGCTATCCATCCGCTTGATTCATGGTCTAAATATCCGGGCGTACTCGACACCGCGCAGGTAGCCTATGGGCGTTCATTTTTACAGCGGAGTTCCGAAATAGAGCAGATGATGAAAGTCGTCGGAGAAGAAGGCACTACTATCGAAGACTTTGTTGTGTATTTAAAAGGACTCTTCCTTGACTCGGTATATTTACAACAAAACTCGTTTGATGAGGTCGATGATGCGGTCTCTGTTGAGCGGCAAAAGCACTGCTATGAGATTATTTTACAAGTTTTGGGCGGAAAATTTAATTTTGAGACAAAGGATGAGGCAAGAGCTTATTTTAATAAGCTGCGCCTTTTATTTATAGACTATAATTATTCTGAATGGAATTCTTCCAAGTTTAAATCCCATGAAACCGAAGTATTGAGCCTCATTTCTGAAAAATCACAGGAACTTGATCCTCAAGCTAAAAACTACTTGGAAAAGCGGGGTAAAATATGAACAAGGTTTATAGCAAAATTGAATCAATCACCGGTTCTGTAATAACCGTTAAGGCTGAAGGTGTACATTATGGAGAGTTGGCGCAGGTAAAAACCGTTTTCGGCACCTCTTTAGCGGAGGTAAATAAGCTTGACGGAGACATTGTTTCGTTGCAGGTTTTTGCAGGCGGGCGCGGTGTTTCAACAGGTGATGAAGTGCGGTTTTTAGGAAGACAAATGCAGGTAAGTTTTTCACACGATCTTCTCGGGAGAATCTTTAACGGCTCGGGAGAACCGCGCGACAGAGGACCTGCTTTACACGATAATCCTGTAGAGCTTGGCGGCCCATCGGTTAACCCTACAAAAAGAATTATGGCGCGCCGTATGATTAGAACCGGTATTCCGATGATCGACATGTTTAACACGCTTGTTGTCTCTCAAAAACTACCGATATTTTCTATTTCCGGTGAGCCGTATAACGAATTGCTTGCACGAATTGCGATGCAGGCGGAAGTTGATGTTATTGTTTTAGGCGGTATGGGCTTAAAATACGATGATTATTTGTATTTTAAGGAAACCCTTGAAGAAGCGGGATCTTTAAGCCGAACGGTCATGTTTGTGCACACGGCGGCAGACCCCACGGTAGAATGCCTTATGATTCCGGATATGTGTCTTTCAGTGGCTGAACAATTTGCTCTTGAAGGAAAAGACGTACTGGTATTGCTCACCGATATGACAAACTTTGCAGACTCAATGAAAGAAATTGCAATCATTCAAGAGCAGGTTCCCTCTAATCGCGGTTATCCGGGAGATTTGTACAGTCAGCTTGCCGCCCGATACGAAAAGGCGGTAGAATTTGACGATGCAGGCTCAATCACCGTATTGGCGGTAACCACCATGCCCGGCGACGATGTTACGCATCCTGTTCCTGATAATACGGGCTATATCACCGAAGGACAGTTTTATCTTAAAAACGGTCGAATTGAACCGTTCGGCAGTCTTTCCCGATTAAAGCAAAACGTAAACGGCAAAACACGTGATGATCACCGTGCTTTAATGGATAATATGATTAAACTCTATGCTTCATTTAAAGATACCTTAGAGAAAAAATCTATGGGTTTTATGATGAGCGAATGGGACGAAAAACTTTTAAAATACGGCAAACTCTTTGAAGCGCAAATGATGGACTTGTCGGTTAATATTCCACTGGAGGGGGCTCTTGATGCGGGCTGGAAGATTCTTTCTTCATGTTTTACTCCCGAAGAAACAGGTATCAACTCTGAGCTCATCAAAAAATATTGGGTGCGCACATAGGGAACGAATACTATGGCAATAAAACTTACTAAAAATGAGCTGAAAAATCAAAAAGAAGCATTAAAAATGTTCCAACGGTATTTGCCGACCCTTCAGCTTAAAAAACAGCAGCTGCAAACCGAGATACGCGGTATAGAAGCGAGAGCGCATGCGGTTCGCTCGCAAAGAGATGCGCTTAATAAAGAATTTGAGCAATGGATCGCCGTGTTTGCAGAAAAAAATGCGTTTAAGCTCGAAACCGTGCAAATAAAGGAAGTAAGAACGTCAACGGGAAATATTGCCGGTGTGCGTATTCCTGTTTTTTCCGGCGCCGATTTTACAAGGACAGAATACGACCTGTATGTAACTCCCTTGTGGGTTGATATTGCTTCCGATAAAATGGAACAGGTTTTAACTTTTGATCTTGAAGCACGCGTGCTTGATGAACAGGTAAAACTGCTTAATCAAGAGTTGCGTACTACAACGCAGCGGGTAAACCTTTTTGAAAAAATAAAAATTCCCGAAACTCGGGAAAATATCAGAAAGATCACGGTTTATTTAGCGGATCAGCAAGTTGCGGCGGTAGTGCGCGGAAAGATTTCCAAAAAGAAATCAGAGTTTCGAAGTGCAGCACAGGAGGAATCGCAATGATAGTACCCATGAAAAAAGCCTCTGTTTTGGTCTTACACAATGAGCAGGAAAAAGCACTGGAAGCATTACGCAAACTAGGTGTTTTACACATAGAAAAAAGAGAGGCATCAAGCGAAAAGCTTTCATCCTTGCGCGATCTTGATACAAAGCTGACTCGAGCTCAATCTCTGATTGAAGAGGCTGCAAAAAACCTAAAGAAAAAAGTGCGTGGCTCCGCTGATGCAGATCAAGAAAAACTTATGGAGCTGGTAAACAATACGCTTGCATTGGCGGAGGAAAAGGATGCCGCAAAAGATCGTCTTGCAGCTACTCTTTCCGACATTACGCATTACGCTCCTTGGGGGAACTTTAACCCTGCCGATATAAAAGAGCTCGCGGAAAAGGGTGTATATCTTTTTCCGGTAACGCTTTCTGAAAAATCTTATCGTGCTTTGCCTGATTCGCTTACCACTGTTTTACTTTCTGCAAGAAAAAAACTGGTGCGTTGTGTCATTATCTCGGAAGAGCCGAAGCTCCCGATAGATTTACCCGATGACGTGCAAGAACTTGAGATGCCTGCAGTTGCAGTATCCGAGCTTGAAGAAATTCGGGACGATTTAACGGTTAGAATTTCCGATATCGAAGAAAAGCTTGCTTCTTTTACCACATATATACCTGCAATGAAAAAGCTGCAAAAAACTTGCGCAAAAGAGATTGAATTTGAGGTAGTCAGAGCCGGTATGCCGCTTGTGGAACTGAATGATAAAGACAGCTTAACAAAAAAAATGAATCTTGCTTGGCTTTCAGGGTATCTTCCCACAGAAAACGAAGCCGCATTACTTGAAACTGCAAAAAAAGAAGGGTGGGCATGCGTATCCAATGATCCTACGGATGAAGATATTGTGCCTACTCAATTGAAGCATAATCGTTTTGTAAACTTATTAACTCCGCTTACCGAATTCCTCGGTACAATTCCGTATTATACCGAACCTGATATTTCCCTTTGGTTCTTACTCTTTTTCGGAATATTTTTTGCCATGATATTCGGCGATGCGGGCTATGGCAGCGTTCTGGTACTTATTTCCGCAGTTATGATCTTAAAGGCGAAAAAGGCAAAAAAAGAAGTTCCGCTTGCACTTAAAATGTTTTTATATCTCGGTTTTTTAACCGTTATTTGGGGTACAATTGTATGCAACTGGTTCGGTCTTGCGCCCGAAAATCTTCCCGTTTGGCTTCAAAACCTTTCAATACCGGGATTTTCAAATCTCACCGAAGAAACGATCAGAAACAAAAATCAAATGCATTTTTGTTTTATACTCGGACTCATACAGCTTACAATTGGACATATAATCGGTATAAAGCGGAGCTTCCGTTCTCTGAAAGTTTTCGGCGAAATCGGATCTCTTGCAATGCTGTACGGAATATATTTTGTGGTATTGAACCTTATTATCGATAGCAAAAAATATCCGATAAACTCTTACGTGATTATTGCAATTGTTGCGGGCTTTATCTTAAACTTTATTTTTTCCTCGTATGAAACAAGCATCCGAGAAAGTCTTATAGAAAATGCTAAAAACAGCATCAGTAAGTTTCTTGGGGTGGTAAATATTTTTGCCGATATTATGAGTTATATTCGTCTTTGGGCGGTTGGGCTTGCCGGCGGCGCAATTAGCGCAACGGTCAATGCAATGGCGGGTCCTGCTTTAGGAAGTTTTTTGGTATTTCTCGGTGTCTTATTACTTTTATTCGGACACGGATTAAACTATATTATGAATGTGCTTTCGGTTATCGTACACGGTGTGCGATTAAATACTTTGGAATTTTCAAACCATGTCGGTCTCGCATGGGCCGGTATAAAATACGAACCTTTCAGCGATAACTAAATGCTGTAAGGATATGGAGGATTACATATGAATTTTGGTTTATTTGGTGCGGCGGCCGCACTCGGGATTTCAGCCATCGGATCTGCAATCGGACTCGCTATTGCGGGGCAAGGAACAATCGGCGCGTGGAAACGCTGTTACATGAGTAACAAACCAGCACCTTTTATACTGGTCGCTTTTGCCGGAGCTCCTTTAACGCAGACAATTTACGGTTATCTGTTGATGGATCGAATGCTTAATTCTCAAAAAGATGCATGGTTCTTATTAGGTCTCGGACTTGTCTGCGGACTTGCTATTGCCATATCAGCGGTAGCACAGGGAAAAGCATCCGCCTCAGGCTCCGATGCCCTTGCCGAAACGGGAAAAGGATTTGCGCAATATATTACAATTGTCGGTCTTTGCGAAACTGTTGCTCTGTTTGTTATGGTATTCGGCTTAATCAAGTGCTGAAAAGACTCAAAAAGAGTACCCAGATATAGCTTTATCTCAAATGGGTTTTGTAAGATACTTTTATATGCTGCAAAACCCATTTGCAGTTTTTAGCCTTTGTATTCTTTTTGTCGTAATCGCAAGGAATTTTTTCAATGCATTTAGTTGTAGATATTGGTAACTCTAATATTGTAATTGGTCTTTTTGAAGAAGAAAGAATCGAGAACGAGCCGAACTGTGTAAAAACCTGGCGCTTATATACGAATATTTTGCGTACCGCTGATGAGTACACAACGATTATTCGCAGCCTTTTACGCGATGATAATATTGATATTTCTTCGGTACATTTTTCTCTTCTTTCTTCTGTGGTACCGCCGCTTACGCTTGTCTTTTCTCAAGTGCTCATAAACCTTACCGGAATTAAACCGGCTGTTCTTGCCCACGATGTATATGACAAACTTCCCATCGCAATTCCTGAAACGGCACGCTATACCATCGGGACGGATATTATTGCAAATGCGGTCGGTGCCTATACATTTTATAAAAAAGCTTGCATCGTCATTGATTTCGGCACGGCTCTTACCTTTACCGCTGTTGATTCACAAGGAAGTATCCAAGGCGTTGCCATTGCACCCGGTTTACAAACTGCGGCAAAAGCACTGGTTACACAGACTGCACAGCTACCTTCGGTTCCTCTTGAAATTCCCCATTCAAGTTTGGGAAAAAATACCGTACACGCAATTCAGTCCGGAATTGTGCTCGGTTATTCTTCATTGGTGGAAGGTATGATTGTACGCATGAAAAAAGAACTTGGTACGGACTGCCTTGTTGTTGCGACAGGAGGGCTTTCCGGTGTGCTTGAAAATGCAGAAAACCTTTTTACTAAAATCGATCAAAAACTCACATTAAAAGGGCTTTCATATATTGCCGCAATTCTGAACGAAAAATAAACTTCCCTTTAAAAAATAAAATCCTTATCGGATTTTCAGCCTGCGGTTTGAAAGAAAAACTAAATCCTTCTTTGGAAAAAAATCAAATCGCAGCGCTAAAACTTGCCATGCTTTAAACCGCTTCATTCGGAGACTCTTTTTTTTGAGTGGAAGAATCGGGATTTGCTGCAGGCCGAATTGTTTTTATCCTGAATATAAAATAGTAATATTTTATTACCATAAGTAAAATGATTATTATGCGCGCATAAAGATTTTTTGAAAAATAAAACCCGATTAAAAGCATGGTTGATGCAAAAGCTAAAATAGATACTTTTGCTTTTAAAGTCATTGCGCGGTTTTCATTAAATCGTTTTAAGTGGTTTTTATAAATTTTTGTTTGTATAAACCAGTTATGAACACGTGTTGAGCCTTTAGTAAAACAAAAAAGAGTTATAAGTAAAAAAGGCGTTGTAGGTAGGATGGGCAAAAAAATCCCTATAATCCCAATCCCTAAAAACAAAAAGCCTACGATTATCCATACTATTTTAACGATTTTCATAATCACTCCGTTGTTATACTAGAGTAACATAAAAAGCTTAGAGAGGCAAGCATGGCTTGCATGGCCGGAATAAAGCATGAAAAACTTATTTTTGCCATTTCAACAGCAATTTAACTCAATTTTAAATAGTTTTCACAGATTATTACCATTCCTCCTTTTTATATCCATTGACTTTTTTTTGAGACTTTCTACAATAACACCATATGAAATTTTCAACCGAAGAGTTTTGCCGATGGCTTGACGGCTTTGCCAATTTTGAGCAGGTGCCGAAGCCGGATAGGTTTACTTTAGAAGGAATTAGAAATCTTGCGGAAATGTTTGACAATCCGCAAAATACCTATAAATCGATTCATCTTGCCGGATCGAAGGGGAAGGGCTCAACCTCAACAATGATTGCCTCGATTCTTGATGTGGCGGGTTTTCAAACAGGGTTGTATACGTCGCCGCATGTTTGCGATTTTCGGGAGCGGGTTTCCCGTGCCGGCGTTTTTTTTAGCGATGCGGAATATGCGGAAGCCTATGCGCGAATACATGAAAAAATAACCGCAAAGCAAAACAAAGATTCCGATTTTGCGCCGACTTGGTTTGAGCTTGTTACCTTGCTTGCCTTTGAACTTTTTAAGGAGTGCGGCTGCAATTGGGCAGTGTTTGAAACCGGCATGGGCGGACGGCTTGATGCCACCAACATTATTCAGCCGGAAGCCTGTGTGCTTATGCCGATAGAGCTGGAGCATTGCAAATTCCTTGGCGATACGCTTGCAAAAATTGCCGCTGAAAAGGCGGGCATTATTAAAGAAGGCTGTCCGGTTTTTTGTTTTGACCAGCAGGAAGAAGCTTTGCAGGTTTTTAAAACGGTTGCGGAACAAAAACATGCGC
Source organism: Treponema phagedenis (assembly GCF_008153345.1). Taxonomy (NCBI): domain Bacteria; kingdom Pseudomonadati; phylum Spirochaetota; class Spirochaetia; order Treponematales; family Treponemataceae; genus Treponema; species Treponema phagedenis. The sequence continues at coordinate 798,724 of NZ_CP042818.1, forward strand.
CCTTCTTTTATCTGCCGGAGCTGATTACAAAAACCGAAAGCAGCATCGCTCATTTTGAGCGAAAGGTTTGCATTCATTTTAATGCGGCAACAAAACCGGGGAGTTTGTTTGCGCGCCCGCTTTCGGTTAACCTAAAACTTTTAGATGAGTTTCAGATAAAAAACGCCGCGCTTGCCGCCGCAGCTGTCAAGTATCTTTTGCCGGAACTCAGCGAGGAGATAATCGAAAAAGGTTTGGCTCAAGCAACGCTTCCCGCACGTTTTGAGGTAGTGCAAAAAGAGCCGCTTATTGTTGTGGACGGCGCTCACACAAAAAACAGTATTGCCGGCACGCTTGCAACGTTCTTAAGTATTGCGCCTGAAAAATTTATCCTGCTTTTTGCCTGCGCCGAAGATAAATCAAGTGAAGAATTTGCGCCTCTCTTTTTAAATCACGCTGCGGAAATCTTTCTCACTATTCCGGGTGTGTTTAAAAAATCGAATTTTGAGCGAACGAGGAAAGCTTTTTTGAATACTTTTCAAAATGAGCCAAGCTGTCCGATACATGCAGATGAAAACTTTTCGCTGATTATTCGCCAAGCCTTTGAGAAGAGTAAAACTGAAAAACGTCCGCTGCTTGTTATAGGCTCATTTTATCTGGCGGGGGAAGTAAAACGCGCACTTCCTCAGCTTGCACAGAAGGATTAGGAAAAGAAAGCTCTGTCGCAAACAACTGGAGCGGATATGTATGCGCGTTGATTATGGCTTGCGCATAGGCTTTTTCATACGCAGGATTGTAAAGCGCATCTCCGATAATCGGAAAGCCGATCCACGCCAGATGAGCGCGCACCTGATGCCGATATCCTAAGCTGAGTGTGCAGGTAATCATTGCGGTTTGCCCTTGCTCCAGAATCTCGGTTAGGGTTGTGGTGTACAATTTGGCATTTCGGGTAAAATTTTTGCCGCCCTCAAAAATCGGCGCAACCTTTCGCGCACCCGGGCCGAAGTTTCTAAACCGGCTTTTGACAACAAAGGGAAGCGTAATTTTTACTTTCGGTGAGTTTAATTGCGGGCTGCAAAAGGCGGTATAGGTTTTTCTGATTTTCCCGTTTTGTTGTGCTTTTTGCAAAATATCAAAACTGTTCTGATTTTTTGCAATAAGCACCAGCCCGCTTGTGGCAGTATCGAGCCGATGGATAAGCCCTTTTTCAATCTCTTTTTTTCCGATGACGGCGGCAGCTGCGGGCTCCCTTTTTATAAACCATGCAATGAGCGTGTTTTTCTCATCGCTGCGTAACGGGGCGGTGGGCATTCCCGAAGGTTTATACAAAACCGCAAAATCTTCACTCTCTTTTATAAGCTGCGGCTCGGGCAGCCGATGATTAAAGCCCGCCATCGTTTTTCATTTCCCCTAAAAATGAGCGAAACCTCTCGGGCAACGGGGCGGTAATTTTTATCGGATTTCCGTCAGGCAGGTTTATTTTTAAGTGCTGCGCGTGAAGCATTAAGCTGCTTGAAGAAAATCGGGAATCTTTTTTTCCGTAGAGCGGATCTCCTAAAATCGGGCAGCCGATAAAGGCGGCATGCAGCCGAATTTGGTGTGTGCGCCCGGTGCCAAGTTTGAATTGCACAATCGAATATTTGCCGAAAGTTTTTAGCACCCTATACAATGTATCCGCATACCGCCCGACGGAAAGGTCTGAAGAAGCGGCAAACTTTGTGCGGTGTTTCGGGTCTCGATATATCGAAGTTTCAATTTTTCCTTTAAGTGTTCGAGGACAGCCTTGCACTACGGCAAGATATATTTTTGTTGTTTTGTGCTGTTTAAATTGAGCCTTAAAAAACTCCTCCGCCCGCGTGTTCCTTGCGGTAATAAGCACGCCTGAAGTGTCCTTATCCAAACGGTGGACAATTCCCTGCCGGAAGCAGGACTGAAAACTTTGCGTGTTCTGCAAGATTTCGGAAAACTCATCTTTAATCGGCGAGCAATGCAGCCGGTAATACGCCAACCCCTGCACCAATGTTCCCGTCCAGTTCCCCGATGCGGGGTGCGTTACCAAACCTTGTTGCTTATTAACCGCAATCACATCCTCATTTTCAAAAAGAATGGAAAGCGGAATCTCTTCGGGGATAAAAACCTCGGGGATAGGGTCTGCCCATTTAATTTCTACAATATCATTAGGGCGTACAAGCGTGGAAAGCTTTGCCTGCTTCCCGTTCACCGCTGCCGATTGCAAACCCGCCTTTAGTTTTGAGCGCGGTATATTCATTTGCGCGCCGCAAAAAACATCGAGCCGGCGGGGCTCATTGTACGCTTCCGAAACGACAAAGCGTTTATTCTGCATGTTTTTCAGAATCCTGCGGAGTGTTTTCTTCCATTTGCTCTGCCGGCTTTTCAGGTGCTCCTTCGGGCGGAGCTGTCAACGGAACAAGCATAATCTCCTCACCATGTATGAGGTTTTCTCTTTCAAGTTTTTTGCGATCGATAGAACGCTTAATTGCACGATAACTGAAATCGATAAGCGCTATTCCGATAGAAATTCCGACAGCGGTGCAAAACACTTTTATTTGTTCTTTTTCGGTAAGAGGAACAGCCTTGTCCGCCTGTTTAAGCGGCCAGGGATAATAGGCGGGGTCTTTCGGATGTTTTGCGGCACGAATCATATCATATCCCCAAAAGGTTAAAAGCGTTACAAAGGGCAAGGCGCCAAACGATAGAATTTCAAAGCGGCGCAACTCGTGCTGCCAAAGCGGGAATTCCTCTTTTGTATATGGAACGGGAGTTCTGTCAATTTTTTTTTCATCTTTTTCATCGGCAAACACGGGAAAAATTCCTGCAAAAATAGTAAAAAACAAAACAGCTGCGGTTATTTTTCTTCTCATAATAATGAAGTGAGTATATCGCAAAGTTTTAAAAAATCATAGACCTGTAAGGTTTCAGCACGGGCGGAAGAATCTATTTCCGCTTTTTTAAAAAATGTATCCGCATCAACCGCCGCATACCGGGGATTGCTTTTTTGCCACGCAAGAAAGTTATTTTTAAGGGTTTTTCTTCGGGAGGAAAAAAACGCCCGCAGCAATTGAAAAAAAAGCTTGTTATCTTTGCAATCAATTAAATCCGTTTTTTTTGTTAAAAGAAGCGCTTGAGATACCACATTCGGGCGGGGCCAAAAACAAGCGGAAGGAATGGTTCGCAAGGCGGTAACATCATAGTATCGATTACAAAGTACTGAAAACGAAGAATAATCCGGCGAGTTCGGCTGCGCCCGCATTCTGTCTCCTACTTCTTTTTGCACGGTTACAAGCAGTTTATCAAAAATTGCTTCGGCTTCGATGGTGTCCGCAATCAATTTTGCCGCAATATTATATGGAAGATTTCCGAAAAAGCAGTCGGGTTTTTCTTTTTCAAATGCCGCCTTCCATGTTTTCAGCGCATCTCCTTCTATCAATGTAAACAGAGGATTTTCGCCGTAGGCTTTTCGAAGAAAATCGGAAAATCCGGAATCAATTTCAAATGCGGTTGTATGTACGTTTTTTTCCAGCAATAAAAAGGTCATCGCTCCGAGCCCCGGACCGATTTCCCAAATTCGCTCTCCTCCCTGTAATTCAAGCGAATCGATGAGAAACTTTCGCATGTTCTCATCGATTAAAAAATTCTGTCCGAATTTTTTCCGCATTCCCAAGTCTCTCTCTTTTAAAAAGGAGGCAAGGGCGGAAGGAGAATTATAATCAGGTAAGTTCATAGCTATTCCTTTTAATGGTGATTTTTTTTGCAATATACATGCAAGATACGCCTGCCGCAAAAGGTATTATAGCATAAAAAACCGTTTCTGAAATAGTTTCAGCCTCTAAAAGAGGAAATTGAGCAAAACTCCGTGCCAGAAAAAAAATGCAGTGATACATGCCGTTCAGCACAAAGGAAAAAATCGGCGAGGCAATCGGCAGCAATAAACAGATGCCAATCGCCGCTATTCCGAAAATAAGAAAAACCGAAACAATCGGGCTTATAACGCAAGAGGCAAGAACGCCGATAAAAGCGATTTTTCCGATAAAACCTATGACTATGGGCGCCGTAAAAGCCTGCGCACCGATAGAAGCTGCAAAGGCTCCGGCGATTGCCGCGGGGATTTGCTTTTTTACTATTGTGATAAGCGCTTCGCCAAACAAAAGAATACCGGCGAGGGCTCCGTACGAAAGCATAAAGCCAAGTTCTAAGGCATCTTGCGGGAAAAACACAATATGCACCGTTATCATTGCGGATAAAATCGAAAAGATTTTCGGCTGAAACCCGAAACGTTTTCCCAACACCATAAACAGCATCATTCCCAAGGCTCTGCTTAACGACGGCGACGTGCCGGCAAACCAGACAAAGAACAAAACCGAAAGCAGTGAAACCCGTATTGCAATTCGCTTGCGTCCGAAGATATTCCCGAATCGAATTGCGGCAAGGCTGACAATCGACACATGCATTCCCGAAAGTGCCAGCACATGGGCAAGCCCCGCGTTTTTAAAACTTTCCGCAAAGTCCGGCGTTAAAAAGGTTTTATCCGCCGCAAGCAATGCCAGCAAAAGCCCGCCCGCTTCTCCCCACTCGTATAAAAGATACATAAGATAAAACCGTAAGCGAGCCCGAACCTTTTCGTGTTTTGAATTCCATGCGGAAAACTTTGGCTGCACCGGCTTGGCAAAAAAAGCTTTTTCGTCGTCGGTAAATCCGCCTTTCACAAAAAGCCGCAATCCCTTTGCATAGTATTCGGAAAAAACTTCGCCTTTGAGCAAACTGATTCCGCCCGCATACTGTTCTTTTACAGCAGCAGCCGGCATAAAAAGCATACAGCTTCCCCGTGCGAAAAAAGAGGAGCCGTCCGCATAACTGCACCGTAAAAGTTTTACCGGCATACGGTAATAGCGTTGCCCCGCCGGAAGCGGATCGCCTGAAAGTTCTGCTTCTATCATCGTTACCTTTGAAAGCTGCGCAAGTGTGGCGGGCGGCGCTTCCAACACAAGCAAAAACCGGTATGCAAACAGGGCAAAAACACAGCCGATTGCTATATACACACCGTTTCTCATCAGCACATTTGCTCTCTTTTTAAAAAAAAGTACCCAAAAAACTATAAGAAAAAGCAGCGCAATGCTCAGTATCGTAAAAAGCGTTCCCGAAATTGAAAATCCGATTGCATAAAAGCCATAAAAAAGGCAGCACAAGGTTCCCGCAATTATCACAATCGGAGCGTTGGTTTCTTTTCTCATACTCTTATTATTTGTCGGTATTTGCAAAAACGGCTTAGAAACGGTAAAAGATTTTGAAAACGTTAAATCAAAGACCGTGTTAAAGTACAAAAATATCAGCAATGCGATGACTACAAAAATCAGAAAATATGCTATTATGCATAGAACAGTGCTAAAAAATGCTGTTCCGAGGTTCTCGATAGTATAAATCAATCATAAAACATGACAAGTTTTTAGGAGAAATTATGGTTATCACAAAATCTGAAATGACAACAAGAGTCCAAAATGAATTAAAAGGCGGCAAGGGCGAAGTGCGAATCATTGATTATTTTAAAAATGACTTGGTGCCAAATTGCAAATTATTTTCCGAAATGACCATCCCCGCAGGCGGAAGCATCGGCGAGCACACGCATCTGAATGAGACGGAAGTATATGTTATCCGCAGCGGCAGCGCAATCGTAACCGATAACGGAAAAGACCTCCCCGCCGTAGCCGGCGATATCGTGGTAACAGGACACAATCAAAGCCACAGCATCCGCAACGCCGGAGACACGCCCTTGATTATCACTGCGGTAATCGTGACGGAATAGCAGCACGTTTTATATACGCAAGATAAAAAAGAGTCCGACACGGCGCAAGGGCGAAGTTTTGAAAATTTACTCTAACTTCGCCAACGAGTTTTAAAGCTTCAATTTTACAGTTTTGTGTTGATGCTTTAAAACATCGTTTTGAATTGAGCAACGGTGAGCAAACTTACCATAGGAATGCTTAAATCTGCACTTCTCATTGTTAGGGATCCAATTTGTATAACCGGAAGTTAATTACAAAACGCTACACTCGATCTTGATAAACTGTTGGCATCGGTTATTACGCACAAACTTTCACGCTGTTCTACCATCTCAATCAAAAACCATCTGTTCAAAATTGGGCAGAATAAAATCGGCGCACGCACAACGGTAAATGTATTGATTTCCCAAAACATGGAATACGCGCTTTAACATGACGAATTCTATCCGATTGTACCGCTCGATGATATATACCGAACCGATACAATTGGACGAACCAGAGGCCTACTTCAAGTAGTTATTGACTTGATTTATGAATTCTCATTTCATTGCAAAACTAACCCCTTTTAGGGCTGAAATATTCACTGGTTATTGACATCGATTTACATTGAATTGACAGGATATCCCTTATATGGTAAAGATTTAATGTATGAGTGAGAGCATATTACAAGACGGACGATGGAATGCGCAAAGCAAGCGCATGCTTGAAAAACTGATTAAGGAATCCGCGTTTTCAAATAATTACGCTGTTTTTGACTGGGACGATACGTGCATTTTTTCCGATACGCAAAATAATCTTTTTTTATATCAAATTGAACATCTTATTTTTAATGTAACCCCAGCGTCTTTTTCGGATATAATTAGAACCGGAGTCCCTCAAAATGAGGTGCTGCCGAATGTTTGTAACGTTGCGGGGGAGCCGTTAACTGCAAAAATGCTTTCCGAGGATTTGGATAAAAGCTATAAGTTTCTTTACAACACCTATGAAGGTTTTAAAGGACGGATGTCGTTAAAAGAGATAAAAGCGACCGATGAGTTTTGCGATTTTAAGGCAAAACTGATGTTTTTAACGGGAGGGCTTTTTTATTTTTGCGGCGTAGATTTATCGCAGGCGACTGCCACGGGCATGACTTTAGATGAGTTGGCTTTAATAGCGGAGCGATCAATTGATTGGGGCTTGAATGCGCCGATTAGCTATCCTGCTATTGAATCGCCTGCGTCTTTACGCGGGAAAGCCGGCGTTGTGCGGACATCTTTTCAGACAGGACTTCGGGTGCAAAGCGAAATGCAAAATCTTATCTCCGTTTTAAATGCGAACGGCATCGAAACCTATGTATGTTCTGCTTCGCACGAAAGCTGTATACGGGTTTTTGCAACTAACGAAAAATACGGTTACTGCATAAAAAACGAAAACATCTTTGCCCGCAAAAAGCTTTTAGATGAAAATGGTAAACTCACCCCCCACCAGGACATGTCGGTGCCCTCAACATGGCGCGAAGGAAAGGCGCTTGCAATAAAAACACAGATGGCACCTTTACACGAAAACAAAGCCCCGATCCTGATTGCGGGCGACAGCGATGGCGATTTTTACATGATGAATGAATACAAACACAATGCGTTGCTTTTAATTTTCGACTGTAATCGTTCAACCGATTCTAAAATACGCACCCTCATTCGCGACGCCGAGAAAAACAACCATATTCTTGTGCAGAAACGAAATCCTCAAACCGGATATATGGAAAACTGAAATCATACTCACGTTAATAACGGATAAAACCGTCTTAAAAAAATTGCCTTTATGCATACTTAACGTTAAAGATGCGTAAAGGCAAAATAAAGTATTGAAAATCTTCTTTCTAAGTTATCGTTTTTTATGATAAAACCATCACATTTTTTTGTCTTGGTGGTTCTCATATAGAATTTTAAAATATGTTATTACTAAACCAACCAGACATCCGCCTATGGTTGCTAAACCTTTGGGATCTTTTGGAGAAAATGCGCGAGCTAGTGCTACTCCCCCAATCGCTCCCATAGAGTATCTTGGGATATTGTTTTTCTTTTTTTGAGTGTCTGGAGTTTGAGTTTCGGTGGATTCATATAATGATTTAACACCATTACAGACTGATTTAAAACCATTATTGATAGTATTTAGAGCTCCGCACATTTTAGAAAAATCATCAAATACATTCGTATTTTCCATGTTCTAGGAACCTCCTCTAATTTCTATGATATTTTTACTATCATACAGATAAATGATACTAATAAAAGTGTATATCGACAAGAATAATTTTATGTATAAAGACTTGCGTAGTATTGAGAAATTAATACGCAGAATCAATTTTTGAAATGCGCATCTTTCTCTTTCTATAAAATGATTAGTTTAATTTTATTAAAATAATTTAGTTGAGAATTGTTTTTATAGGCTATTCAAAAAAGAATATTCATCACTTCAGTTGAGTAAAAAAATCGATAAAAATACTTGCCGAAGGCTCTTTTTTTTAGTATTTTTAATATAGAATTAGATAATAATAGCTGATACAAGGAGTTATTTTAATGGCTAAACAGTTAATATTTAATGAAGAGGCTCGAAAGAAGCTGCTTTCGGGTGTTGATCAAATTTCAAATGCAGTAAAAGTTACGCTTGGACCGAAGGGAAGAAATGTTTTGTTGGAAAAAAGCTACGGCGCTCCCACCGTTACAAAAGACGGTGTATCCGTTGCGCGCGAGATTGAGCTTGAAGATCCTTTTGAGAATATGGGCGCTCAGTTGGTAAAAGAAGTTGCCACAAAAACAAATGACGTAGCCGGAGACGGTACCACAACTGCGACGGTTTTGGCGTATTCAATGGTTCGGGAAGGTTTAAAGGCTGTTGCCGCCGGCATGACTCCGCTTGAGCTGAAACGAGGAATGGATAAGGCGGTTGCAATCGCTGTTGAAGATATCCGCAAAAACTCAAAGGAAATTAAAGGTTCCGATGAGGTTGCGCATGTTGCCTCCGTTTCCGCAAACAATGATGAAGAAATCGGAAAGATTCTTGCCGATGCCATTGCAAAAGTCGGAAAAGACGGTGTTATCGATGTTGATGAGGCGCAAACAATGGAAACTGTTACCGAATTTGTTGAAGGTATGCAGTTTGACCGCGGGTATATTTCCTCATATTTTGTAACTGACCGCGACAGAATGGAAACAGTATACGAAAATCCCTATATTTTAATCCATGATAAGTCAATTTCCACAATGAAAGACCTTTTGCCGCTTTTGGAAAAAATTGCACAGTCCGGAAGGCCCTTGCTTATCATTGCGGAAGATGTTGAAGGTGAAGCTTTGGCAACCTTGGTTGTAAACAGCTTGCGCGGCACCTTAAAAACCTGTGCGGTAAAGGCTCCCGGCTTTGGCGATCGCCGCAAGGAAATGCTTGAAGATATTGCTATTCTTACCGGCGGGCAAGTTGTTGCCGAAGAGCTCGGCATTAAGCTTGAAAACGCAGATATTTCGATGCTCGGTCAGGCAAAGCACATTAAGGTTGACAAAGACAACACAACGATTATCGACGGCGCAGGCAAACGCGGCGATATTGACGATAGAATTGCGCAAATTAAAAAGCAAATTGAAGCCTCTTCTTCAGAGTATGATACCGAGAAGTTAAAAGAGCGATTGGCAAAACTTTCGGGCGGAGTTGCGGTTATTAAAATCGGTGCCGTTACCGAAGTTGAAATGAAAGAGAAAAAACACAGAGTGGAAGATGCCTTAAATGCAACTCGTGCCGCTATTGAAGAAGGTATCGTTGCAGGCGGCGGTTTAGCTTTGATCCAAGCAGCCGCAGCACTTGAAAAGGCCGATACCTCAAAGCTCACCGAAGATGAGCGCGTCGGCTTTAAGATTGTAAAGCGCGCACTTGAAGAGCCTATCCGCCAAATTGCAATCAATGCGGGCTTGGACGGAGCGGTTGTTGCCGAAAAAGCAAAAGAGAAAAAGGGAATCGGTTTTGATGCTGCAAAAATGGAATGGGTTGACATGGTTAAGGTCGGAATTATCGACCCGGCAAAGGTTACCCGATCGGCATTGCAGAACGCTTCATCTATTGCAAGCTTAATGCTTACAACAGAATGTGCGGTTGCTTCAATTCCCGAAAAGAACCCTCCCGCTATGCCTTCTCCTGATATGGGTGGTATGGGCGGAATGTACTAATACCGATCGCATAGTTTTATGCTAAAAAAAAGCGGTTTCGATTATAACGAAACCGCTTTTTGCATTTACGGCACTGCATTAAATAAAAACTAATACGGCACTGCGTAAAATAAAAGCTAAAATATAGCGGCCGCCTCACATCGAAAAAACTTGGAAATGGAAATAACTATTATAACGTTTTTTTAATAAGTCGATTAATTTTTTTTAATACATCTTATCAAAAACGTAAAAAGTTTTATAAAAAAGAGCTCGACACGGCGCAACGGTGAGCAATTTACCATAGTAATGCTTAAATCCGCAGCCCCTTATTGTTGATACTCCAATTTTTATAACAGGAAGTTAATTACAAAACGCTATACTATTATTTGTAAACCACTCCGTGCTCATGTAAAAAAGATAATCGTATTATAAGAACTCGTTTTATATGAAAATTCCAACCATGTTGTAATGTTTTAATGCCTTATTATACAAAAGCGATTTACGGAAAAACACGCGTGCCTCAAAGGACGCGTATGATATTTTTAGTTTGATTTATTGTTTTTTTTGCGTGCCGCTTTTTTTCTGTTTGGGCGTTTTCGGTTTTTCCCATTCAACTTCAATTTTTCGATCGGCAATATCCGGAATTTTTGCAAGGTTAGGGCAGTTTTCACGGTGGATAATAACGCCGCGTCCACGCGATACATAGCCGCAAACAGCATCGGGCGGTTTCGGGCTACAGCATTGTGCGAATTTTACCATAAAGTTAGAAGAATCTCCCACACGTATCTTGAGAATAGCGGGATCAAAATCCTGTGTTTTTTTTGACTCTTCCGCTACAGTGCGGGCAGGACGATGAAGGTTTTTTTCTTCTTTTTCGGGCGGCGGTGCAAGCTCTTCATGAGCCTGCAACCATGCACGTATTTTTTGGCGTGCTCGCGAAGTTTTTGCATTCGCATACTGGTTTCTGGTAGGATGCGCATGCGGATGTGTGATTACTTCAATTACCTGTGTGTTTTTTAAAGGGCGAGAAAGCGGGATAATTGAGCCGTCAGCCTTTGCGGAAACAATTTTTTCTCCAACCGCAGAATGAATTGCATAGGCAAAGTCAATCGCCGTTGCGCCTGCGGGTAATTCAATGATATCGGCGCGGGGAGTGAACACATAAATAGTATCTCCAAGCAAATCGTTTTTCAGCTCGGTCAAAAATTCATCATTGTTAAACTCTTTTTTTGAAAGCTCTTTTAATTGACGAACAAAAGAAAGCTCGGCAGCTCCGGTTTGTTTATGCGTATTATGCTCTTTATAAATCCAATGGCTTGCAATTCCTCGCTCCGCAACTTCGTGCATATCGTATGTTCTGATTTGAATTTCTAAAGTTTGCCCTTCATCACAGATAACCGTTGTATGCAAGCTTTGGTATCCGTTTGCCTTCGGCATCGCAATATAATCCTTAAATCTTCCTTCAAGCGGTTTCCAAATGGTATGCACCAAACCAAGCACCGTGTAGCACTCATTTATGGTAGAGCAAAGGATTCTCATTGCAAGCAAATCAAAAAGCTCATCGGCTGCCTTGTTTCGTTTTTTCATTTTTCGGTATATTGACCAAAAATGTTTTGCCCTTGTTTGTACCTTTACCTCAAGTCCGGCACGCGAAATGACTTTGTAAACCTCTTTTTCTGCATTGGCAAGGAAAGATTCCCGTTCTTTTTTCTTTGCGGAAACCATTTTTTTTATTTGATCAAAAGCTTCGCGATTTAGATATTTAAGGCTTAAATCTTCAAGCTCATTTTGAATTGTTGAAATACCGAGTCGCTGCGCAAGGGGTGCCCATATTTCGCTTATTTCAGCGGCAATCGGCCGTTGCCTTTCTTCGGGATATTCAGAAAGATAGCGTATTTTATCAAGCCGCTCCGCAAGTTGAATAATCATAACCCGTATATCATCAACCATCGAAAAGAGCATTTTACATATGGTATCCGCGCGTTGTCCGGTTTTATTATAGAGTTTTACATCGGAAAACTTAACCGTCGCTTCCAAAAGCGCATTTACCTTTTCTCCGAAAAATTCGATAACTTCTTCTTTTGTAAACTGCAGCTTTGCAGGCTCTCCGTATAGCAATGCGCAAATAATGGTGTCGTTATCAAGCCCCAACGAGGCTAAAATGCGCGCCATTCTAATCGGATGTTCTACAGCTGAATTGCCTGCTTCAGGGATTTCATTTTCCCTGCGTTCAAGCATGAACATCCATGCTTTTATAAGGTTGTCTTTATCATTGTGAGAATTATATTGCGGAAAATCTTTGAAAAACTGCTCAATACTTGTAAGATTTTCTATTTTTTCTATCATACTTTAATGCCTGTTACCAATCTATCTTGTAAATTAAAATCTTTATGTATTGTTACCGAAGAAAAGCCTGCTTTTATTAAAATGTCGGCTGCCTGATTTGCATGATATTCGCCTACTTCACTTAAAAGCATGCCGTTTCTTTTTAAAACTACATAACTATTATTTGCCAAAGCTTGAATAAAATCAAGCCCTTCAGCTCCTCCGTCAAGCGCAATAAAAGGCTCTTTTCTACCGTCTTGCAATAAAAGTCGAGCCATTTCCGTCGGTACATAAGGAGGATTTGAAAAAATAATATCGTAGGCGGTCCCCAAACGCGAAAACGACTCTTGCAAATTAAAGCGAAAAAAACTAAGCAAATCGCGCATTTTCGGCGACAAGAGATTTTCAGCATTTTTTTTTGCAACCGCTAATGCTTCATTGGAAATATCAAAGGCGGAGGTTGTTATATTAGTGATACCGATTTTTTCCAACTCTTTCAATACACTGATAACCACACAACCTGAACCCGTACATGGTTCAAGAAGAGAAAGAGGGGAGGAGTTTGAGCGCTCCCGTATCGCTTCCAAGGTTTGTTCAACCAAAAGCTCGGTATCCGGTTTTGGAATAAGCACCGCCGGCGTTACATAAAATGAGCTTTGAAAAAAATCCTTCTTGCCGGTAAGATAGGCAACGGGAGTCCCCGAGCATCTTTTTTCGATAAGATTCTTAAAAGAGGATTGAATAGCGGAAACATCCGCATCGGGATGAGCTAAAAGCCATGAGCGCTCCTTTCCTAAAAGAGAAGATAATAGCACATCGCTGTCTAAAGAGGCAGAAAAATTTTCTTGCGCAGTTAAAATTTGAGAAGTTTGTAATATGTTTTTTCCGTAGGATCGTGCATCGAAAACAGTAAACATCATATACACCTTTTTTTTATTATAGAGAACTTTTAAACATTTGAATACATAACATAAAAGGGAGAAAACTTCCACATTTTATAAAACCTATGCCGGCGTGCCCCTTTACTGATCACCCATGTTTTCGCGTTTTAAAAACCGCAATACCGCATACACCATTTGCAGAATCTCTGTTTGAACATAATGATTTTAGTATTTGCAAGGCAAATTTTTTATCGCTGGTTTTTAATAACCGGTATTTTATTTTCAGAAGTTTTATATGCATCAGTATTTAAGAAACCCGCCTGAAAACTTTGACATTTTTAATTGTGCCAAGTCAGGCGGGTTAAAACCTATGCGAAAAGCATTTTTTATCCGAGTTTAGACAAATAATTCGTCAATTTCTTTTTCATATAATTGATTGATTTTATGACGCATAACTTCCTGTTTTGCGGAAAGCTCAACTCCCGGCTCAAAAGGTTTAGAAAGCAAAGCAAAGCGAGTTATTTTTTCAAAAAGTTTAAAGCCGTTTTCCGCGGATATGAGGTCTGCAATTTCATTTTCAAAAAGTTTTTTTACCTGCGGCAATTCTATCAATTTTTCCATCGATTCTTCCGCTATGTGTTGGGACTTTGCCCAAGCTTGAAGCTCAGCTTCATCGGGCAAAATAAGGGCGCCAAGATACCGCTGATCTTGCCCGACAACTACTGCTAAACTGATATACTGAGACTCTTGCAAACGCATTTCTATCGGAACAGGCTCAATATTTTCTCCGCCGCGCAATACAATCGTATCTTTTAGTCTGCCGCGCAATACAATTTCCCCGCCAAGGCAAATATAACCGATATCGCCCGTATTAAACCAACCGTCTTTATCAATAACCGACTCGGTAAGTTCAGGACGCTTAAAGTATCCTTTCATCACATTATCGCCGCGTACATACACTACGCCCTGCTCCCCCATCGGAAGAGTCTTTCCGGTGTCATCGACAACTTTTACCTGATTATAATTACAAGGGGTGCCGATTGTCCCGAAAATCGGGTGAGCAATTGAGCGAACGGCAACAACCGGAGCTGTTTCGGTTAAACCGTATCCCTCTACAACCGTTACTCCTGCGGTCCAGAAAAATTCATCAATATTGCCAGGTAATGCTCCGCCGCCGGAAACACCCGCTCGAAAGTTTTTGCCAAGCTTCAAACGTATTTTGCTAAATACGAGCGCATCTCCCAAAAGGTGAATAGGCGTTAATAAAAGCCACGGAATAAACGCAAGAAAAGGCGCAACAGTTTTTTCCGCTTGTGAAGTATAGGCAACGTTTTTAAACAAGCGCCGATGATAATGGAATCGTAAATTTCCCGCTTTTAAAAAGAATTTAAATAAAGCGTATGATATACCGCCTTTTTTTCGCAGCTGCTTAAACACTCCGTCATGTACCGCCTCCCAAATACGCGGTACGGAAGGAAGAAGATGCGGATTGATTTTTGCAAAATCGGCAAGAAGTATTGATCCGATTGGCTTGGAATATGCGATTCCCGCTGCGGCATGAATAATTACATATTCGCATAAACGCTCAAACACATGCCATACCGGCAAAACCGAAAGCGCCCGCTCTCCCGGATACAGAATAATCCTTTTTGAAAGCTCCGGAAGCTGACTGAGAAAATTCTTGTGGGTAAGCATAACCCCTTTCGGAGTACCTGTTGTGCCGGAAGTAAAAATAATTGTTGCAATATCATCCGGCTTTGTTTCGGCAATTTGTTTTTCAACATAATCGGGATTTTGAACCCTAAACTCTTTGCCTTTAAGAATAATCTCATCGTATGTAAAAATTTCCATCGATCGGGTTTTTGCTTCTTCTGATTGCGCCCATTCAGTTTTAAGACTTTCCAAGTCAACAGAACTATCTAAAATAATGATCGTTTGTATTTTTGGCAGTTCTTTTATATTCTTAAAAATTTTTTTTGTCTGAATATCATCTTCTACTACAACAAAAGAAGATTCCACAATTCCGAGGATTTGTATAATATCAGAATCGGTAACGTCGCTTCCGCGCGGAATATCCGCAGCGCCAAGAGCCATTATTCCCATGCTCGCATGCATCCATTCTTTACGATTATCCGATATTAACCCTATAAAATCTCCGCGTTTGCATCCGATAACTCGCAGTCCACAAGCAAAATTAGAAACGCAGTCAAACATTTCCTTGTAAGAAATAGGCTGAAATTCTCCGTTCTGATCTTTGCTGTACTGCGCAATAGTATCCGGATATTCGGAAACTATACATTGCAATAATTGAGGTAAACTAGCATTCATAGCGAAACCCTAACACAAGAGAAAAAAATTGGCAAGAGGTAAAGAGAATGGAAAAAAAAATTGATTTTGAATTTTTCACTCAATGAATTGCATTTTCTGCCTTGCCGACAGGATAAAATCTTTTATAAAAAAGAGTTTGACTCAACGGTTTGGTTTTGCCGTCCGTGGCAAAACCAAACCACGAGTTTTAAAGCTTTACAAATTACTTTGCTTTAAAACATCGTTTCTGCTTGGAACCACCGCCGTCCGTGGCGGTTCTGAGTTTTGCGTCCGTGGCAAAAACTAAACCGTCTGTTTGGAACCACGGGCGTCCACGCCCTGATTTTTAGTATTCTTGATTAAATCAGTGCTGCGAGTTTAAAAACTCCTATTTATGTCGGTGTGGTAGTTTTTAAACATCGTTTTACATTGTTCTGAGTTTGACAACGGTGAGTAGTTTACCATAGGAATGTTTAAATCTGCATCCCGTCTGCCATTATGTAGGCAGAGTGCCTACACATATGGGTGTGAGGTGTTCACACATTATAAGGAGGTAGGTTTCAAACTTGTTTTGTATGAAATTGGCGTCTTGCCGTAATTTCCGGTGTTTTTGTTTAAATTACGGCTTTTGCTGTCGGCGGCGGTTTTTACTGAATTTCTTTACTGTTTTTCCGGAACTGATACAATAATTTTATCTAACATGCAGAGGGCGCATTCAGTTGTTTTTTTATTGATGATGAGTTCTGCCAAACCGATTGACTCGTTTTTGCCTTTTATCTGAAGCATGCTTCCCTGCTCCAGATTTATTTTTCTGAAGTAGGCGGTTAGCTCGGGCGATTTTTCAAGTGAGAGTACTTGCAGCGGAATGCCTTCCGGAGCGGATGCAAGGCGAATGCCTGAAAGCTGGTAGGTTTTTTGGTTTTTTTGCGGAATCGGCGCACCGTGCGGGTCTACGGCAGGAAAACCAAGATAAGAATCGATTCGGTCGATAAGGGTGTCCGAGACCGCGTGCTCAAGCCTTTCCGCCTCGGCGTGAACTTCTTCATCGTTCATGTGTAATACCGCGGTGAGGAAGGTTTCCAAAAGGCGGTGGCGGCGCAGGATGGCTACGCCGAACTCTTCGCCTTTTTTGGTAAGCGAGCAACCGTAATGGCTTTTGTACTCTAAGTAACCTTCTTTTTCCAAACGCTTTATCATCGCCGTTGCGGTTCCCGGCGTTACTCCCATCAGACGGGAAAGCTCTCCCGTGGTGATAAGTTTTTTTTCGGGGAGAGCTAAGGCTTTTACAATTGTTTTTAAGTAGTTTTCCGTTGTTATTTCAGAAAGAATGGACATGGCGCCTCCGCTTATATTTCGGTTATTGCCTTGCGCGCAAGAGCATCTCCTTTTTCCGAAAGAATAAGCAGCCCGTCTTTGTTTTGCACAAGACCGCGTTTTTGTGCCGTCGCGACAATTAAACGGGCTTTTCGGTTTGTCCAGTTAAGCCGGTCAACCAAATGCTGTTCAGTACATTCGTTCCGCTCTTCTGCGGTGCCTTGGTGTGTAAAAAGATGCACCGATAACATACTTAACCAAAAATCCATTCGCAGCTTTTGTACGGAAAGCCGTCTGCGGATAAATCCGTGTTTTGGCGAAAACAAATAGACAATGCAGAAAATAACGCCGGTCATGGCAGCCATAGCACCGGCGATACTGCCGTCGATTTTCACCGCAACAAAAAAACCGCTTATTGCGGAAAGAGAGGCAAGCAAGCCTGCAAGTATAAGCATTGTAAGTAAATCATCGGTTAAAAGCAAGGCTGCGGCGGAAGGGGTAATCATTAAAGCGATAACCAATACGGCTCCAACCGAATCAAAGGAGCCCACACAGGTTATGCTCACCGCAAGCATGAGCCCGTAGTTGATAAGCGTCGGCGAAAAGCCCAAGCTCTTTGAAAGTCCTGGGTCGAAGGTGCTTATTTTTAACTCTTTAAAAAAGAGTGTTAAAAATACAAGATTTAAAAGTAAAACGGCGCCCATCGAAACCATGCTCCGCGGAACGCTCACGCCGAAAAACATAATTCGATCAAGGGGTGCTAAGCCTATTTCGCCGAGCAAAACCGCATCGATGTCGAGGTGTACGTTTCCCGCATAGAGGGATACCAGAATAACGCCGGCGCTGAACATTGCCGGAAATACCAAGCCGATGGCGGCATCGCTTTTTACCAGCCGTGTTTTTTGTAAAAGCTCGGTAAATAAAACCGATGCCATCCCTGCAAACACCGCACCGATAACGGGCACCGATGAAGAAAGACTCTTGCTTAAAAAATATCCGAGTACAATCCCCAGCAGAATGGAATGACTGATTGCATCACTCATTAAAGACATTCTGCGCAGTACTAAAAACACGCCGCAAAGCGAGCATGAAAGCGAAACAATAATTGCAATAAGGATAGTTTCTAATTCCATCATTTTCCTCTCAGTGCCGCAGCGGAAGAGGCGGCTTCTTCGGTTTTCCGCTTTTTAGTTTTGCTGCGTATAGCATATTGTCGTATAATCCGCTCTAAAACGCCTCGACGGGGGCTGCATATCAGCGAAATAACGGCAATTCCGGTAAGAATGAGCACGATAACCGGCCCGGTGGAAAGCTTCGGTACTCGGGTAGAAATTATTGAGCCTGAAACGCCTGAAAAAGCGCCAAATAAGGCGGAAAGGATGCAAAGCGTACTTAAGCGATCCGTCCATTGGCGTGCCGCAGCGGCAGGTGCGATGAGCAATGCGCTCATTAAAATAACGCCGACGGACTGTACGCCGATTACAATAGCAAGCACAATGAGGGCGGTTAAAACCAGCTCGATAAGCTTCGGGGAAAACCCTTGTACGGCGGAAAAGTCCGGGTCAAAGGTAGTTATTTTTAATTCTTTCCAAAAGAGAAAGATAAAACACGTAATGAATAATTCTACCACAAAAATGGTAATGACATCGGCGCTCATAATTGTTGCGGCTTGGCCGAAAATAAATTTATCCAAGCCCGCCTTCGCCGCATTGGGGGATTTTTGCACATGGGTTAAAAGCAAAAAGCCAAAGCCTAAGAACACCCCGAGCACAATTCCCTGTGCGCCGTCGGTGTCAATTTTGGTAGTTCTGATAACCAGTAAAATAATTAATGTGCCGATAAGGCCGCTGATAGTTGCTCCCACCAACAATACGGGCGTGTTTTTTGTGCCGGTAAGCATAAATGCAATAATAATGCCGGGTAATGCCGCATGAGAAACGGCATCGCCTAACAAGCTTTGTCTGCGCAAGAGCGCAAAACTGCCGACCAGCCCCGAGCCTAAGCCCAACAAGAGCGTGCCGAGCAGCACATTGCGTAAAGTATAATCGGAGAAAAAATCCCATAATCCGGTCATTGCTTAATCCTTTATAATAGCTTTTTGCGGAAGCCCGGCGGAAGCTATTCTGCCGCCGTATGTTTTCCGCAAATTCTCTTCGGTGAAAATGGTTTCTACCGGGCCTTCGGCGACAACGCGCACGTTTAAAAGAAGCACTCGGTCAAAGTATTCGGGTACGGTTTGTAAATCGTGATGCACTACCAAAAGGGTTTTCCCGCGCTCTTTTAACTCTTTTAAAAGCTTGACAATCGCCTGTTCGGTTGCGGCATCAACGCCCTGAAAAGGTTCATCCATAAAGTATAAATCCGCATCTTGCACCAGCGCACGCGCTAAAAACACGCGCTGCTGCTGTCCGCCGGAAAGCTCACTGATTTGCCGATGCGAAAATTCAGCCATTCCCACTTTTTCCAAAGCAGAAGCTGCCTTTTCCTTTTCTTTTTTCCCCGGCCTTCTAATCCATCCGAGGCTCCCGTAAGAGCCCATCAAAACCACATCAAAAACGGTTGTGGGAAAATCCCAGTCAACAGCGGTGCGCTGCGGCACATAGGCAACGCGCCTGCGCTGTTCGGCAAAGCTTTTTCCGAAAATTTTCACTTCGCCGGAGGCAAGCGGCAATATGCCCATAACTGCCTTCAAAAAAGTGGACTTTCCCGCGCCGTTCGGTCCGACAATCGTTGCCATTGTGCCCTCGGGGATAGCCACATCGATATCCCAAAGCACCGGTTTTTCCCGATAGGCAAGTGTAAGGTCTTCAACCGAAACGGCAATATTCGGCTGCTCATGCGAAGCAGTTGTTTTCATCATTAGTATTCCTTTAATTCTAAATCTTATGGGCACCTCTAAAACACAGTGTTTAGAGGTGCCCATAGTATAAACCTTTTTTTACTAGTATAGCGTTTTGCAATTAAGTTGCTAATGTGCTAATCGTGGCAGTAATAACAACGGCGTGCGTATTTAAGCATTCCTATGGTAAGTTGCTCACCGTTGCCAAAACTCAGAACGGGCACGGACGCCCGTGGTTCCACGCAGAAACGATGTTTTAAAGCAAAACCGTTATACTAGTTTTTACTCAATGCGGATACAATTACATCGATATTATGAGTCAGCATACCGATATAGGTTCCTTCAAAGGTACCGGCATCGCCCATCGCATCGGAAAAAAGCTCACCGCCTATGGCAACATCATAGCCGCGCGATTTTACCGCAGCTTGCAAAGCCTCTACACTCTTATGCGGGACAGAGCTTTCAATAAAGATGGCGGGGATTTTACGTGTGGCAATAAAATCAGCCAAATCCTGCATATCCCTTGTACTTGCTTCGGTTACGGTGCTGACGCCCTGCAAACCGCGCACTTCAAAACCATAGGCTTTGCTGAAATAAGAAAAAGCATCGTGGGCGGTAACCAATACGCGCTTGCTTTCGGGCAGCGTAGCCGCTTGCTTGCGCACATAGGCATCCAAATCTTTTAGTTTGTTTGTATACACGGTGTAATTTTCCGTGAACATATCTTTTTTTTCAGGGATAAGTTTACACAAGCTTTCGTACACGCTTTGCACCGAATGTAGCCATAATTGCACATCAAACCACACGTGCGGATCAAACTCAGAGTCTTCAAAGTCAAGCCGATCTTTTACCGGCACACTTTCGGAGGCTGCCACAACAAACCGAGTTTCTGAAAGCTTTCCAAGCACATCGCTCATTTTTGCCTCAAGGTGCAAACCGCTGTATAAAATAAGGTCAGCCTTATTCAGTTTATTCACATCGCCCGCCGTAGCTTTATACAGGTGCGGGTCAACTCCGGCGCCCATTAAATTTTCAAGCTGTACAGAATCACCGGCAATGTTTTCAACCGCATCGGCGATCATGCCGATTGTGGTAACTACCAGCGGTTTTTCGCCGGCACTTTCAGCCTTTTTATTACAGCCAACCAAAAGCAGCACGCAGGCTGCAAAAATGCCGAAACCGGCATACCGTATTTTTTTAGTCATAAAATAATACCTCTTTCTTTTTTTTGATATATCAAAATTTTGTTTACTATATATAAAAATAAATGCTTTGTCAATAGAAAATAAGAATGACTTCAGGCACAAGGGGCGGGCTCCTTCCGCTTGTGTAACGTTTGTAATTAGCTTGATGGGAGAGAGTGTATCAACACGGCTTCTGTATTCCTATGGTAAACTTACCCACCGTTGGCGAAGTTAAAGTAAATTTTCAAAACTTCACTCTGTGGTAAGTTTGCTCACCGTTGTCAACATCAGAACAAATTCAAACGATGTTTAAAAGCATCAACAGTAAATTATAAAATTGAAGCTTTTAAACTCGCAGCACTGATTTAATCAAGAATACTAAAAATCAGGGCGTGGTGGTGGTTCCAAACAGAAGCGACGTTTTAAAGCAGGATTATTTGCAAAGCTTTAAAACTCGCAGGTTTCATTTTGCCACGGATGGCAAAATCAGAACAATGTAAAACGATGTTTAAAAACTACCGCACCGACATAAATAGGAGTTTTTAAACTCGCAGCACTGATTTAATCAAGAATACTAAAAATCAGGGCGTGGCGGTGGTTCCACGCAGAAACGATGTTTTAAAGCAAGACTGTTTGCAAAGCTTTAAAACTCGCAGGTTTGATTTTGACAAGGACGTCAAAAACTCAGAACGGGCACGGACGCCCGTGCTTCCATGCAGAAGCGACGTTTTAAAGCAAAACTATTTGCAAAGCTTTAAAACTCGCAAGGTTTGGTTTTGACACGGACGTCAAAAACTCAGAACCGCCACGGGCGGCGGTGGTTCCAAACAGAAACGATGTTTTAAAGCAAGGCAGTTTACAAAGCTTTAAAACTCGTAGGTTTCATTTTGCCACGGATGGCAAAATGAAACCGTTGTGTCGAACTCTTTTTTATAAAATTTTTTACGCTTTGAGGTTAAATGAATGAAAAAATTAAGTGAAGATGTCAATCCAAAAACGCCTAAAAGAACAGTGTTCAGGATATGGGTTTAGTAAAGAAAAACGCAAATTATTTATGGTTTTCCTTTTGACAATTTCTTGTTTTATACTGTATACTGTAAGCTAGGTTTTAACTGGAAATTTCCAGTAGGAGGTTTTTAATGAAAAAAAATGGTTTTCTCATTTTAGCAGGCGTTTTAACAATCACTGCATTGTTTATAACGAGCTGCGGAGAAAAAGGAACGGCCGTTCTGAACAAGGATAAGCCTGTGGTTTTTTTTAACCGCCAGCCTTCAGATCCGACAACGGGACAGATTGACATGTCAACAATGAATTTCAACGACAAAACATACTATGTCGGGTTTGATGCGTCCGGCGGCGGAGCTGTTCAAGGCGCTATGATTCTTGATTATTTTGCAAAAGCGGATGTATCATTGGATCGTAACGGCGACGGAATTATCGGGTATGTTCTTTGCATCGGAGACGTCGGGCACAATGATTCCAAGGCAAGAACAGAAGGCATCCGTAAAGCTTTGGGTACATGGGCAGGATCAACCGATCCCGGTAAAGTCCAGGAAGGTTCTATTGTAGTTGGCGGAAAAACTTTTAAAGTTGTAGAGCTTGAAGGTAAGGCAATGACCGGAACTGACGGTTCAACATGGAATGCAAATGCCGCAACCGAAGCGATGGGCGGATGGGCAACAAAATTCGGCACAAAAATCGACATGGTTGTTTCCAACAATGATGGTATGGCAATGGGTTGTCTGCAAGCATCAAATTATCCTGCAGGAGTACCGATTTTCGGATATGATGCAAATGCGGATGCGATCGAAGCTGTTTCAAAAGGAAGTCTTACCGGAACTGTTTCTCAGAACGTTGATGCACAAGCAACTGCTACGTTGCAGGTTTTAAGGAATTTGCTTGACGGACTGCAAGGGGAAGATGTGTATACCAAAGGTATTACGGCTGCCGATGCATACGGAAACCAAATCACCGCTCCTGTTCAATACTGGGCAGATGTAAAAGCAATTATGGCTGCAAACTCAGCTGTTACAAAAGACAACTGGGAAAACTATAAGGGCGGCACTCGTGATGCCGGCATAAAACAAACTAATGCAGCGAAGAAAAAGGTTCTTTTAACAATTTATAACTCAGGAGATAACTTCCTTTCTTCTTCTTATTTACCGGCTCTTAAACACTATGCGCCGCTTTTAAATCTTGACCTGACAATCGTGCAGGGGGACGGTCAAAACGAATCAAGCTGTTTGGATAAATTCACTAACTTGAACAACTTTGATGCTTTTGCCATCAATATGGTTAAAACAAATTCCGGTCCTGATTACGTTGACAAAATGAAGTATTAATACAAAATGGTGAAAGGAAGTATCTTCCTTTCACCATTTTTATGTGCTAATCAACTAAAAGTATGCATTACACAATCTTTTGTGTAATGCAAGTTACTATAAAGTATAAATATTTTTATTTGCTTTATAAGCAAATGATGTAATCTTTAGTATCTCGGTTATGCTGATTGCTATACGTGCAGCTTCATGATGAGGTACTGCTCGCTTAGTATTTGAGGGTAAATAAAAAGAAAAAAAAATAATAAAATTCATAAGGGAAGGATTGTGAGCAAGACAATACTCGAGATAAAAAATCTTTCAAAATCATTTGCAAAAAATAAAGTTCTTGACGGTATCAATCTAACAGTAAAACAAGGCTCGGTTATCGGTTTAATGGGGGAAAACGGAGCCGGAAAATCCACCATGATGAAATGCCTATTCGGAATTTATGCAAAAGATGAAGGACAGTTTTTTTTAGATAATAAATTAATAGATTTTAAGTCTCCGAAAGAGGCTTTGGAAAACGGTGTCGCAATGGTGCACCAAGAATTGAATCAATGTCTTGATAGAACGGTTGCAGACAATTTGTTTTTAGGTAGATATCCCACACGTTTTGGCGTTATTGACGAAACAAAAATGCTCAAGGACTCTATTGAACTTTTCTCTTCGTTAAAAATGAATGTAAACCCGCGTACTGTTATGCGAACAATGTCCGTGTCTCAGCGGCAAATGGTAGAGATAGCAAAAGCAGTATCGTATAATGCGAAAGTAATTGTGTTGGATGAGCCGACATCATCTCTTACGGAAAGAGAGGTAATGAAACTTTTTTCTATTATAAGAAATTTAAGTGCACAAGGTGTTTCATTCATATACATATCCCACAAAATGGATGAAGTTTTTCAAATTTGCAGTGAAGTGGTAGTTTTGCGCGATGGTAAACTTATCCTTGCAAAAGATATCAATCAAACACAAATGGGAGAGCTTATTTCAGCCATGGTCGGGCGCTCCCTTGAAAAACGTTTCCCCGATGTTGATAACGAAGTAAAAGATTATTATTTTGAGGTAAGGAATCTTTCAACGAAATATGAGCCGCAACTAAAGGATATTTCTTTTAAAGTTCGGAAGGGAGAAATTTTCGGTTTATACGGGTTGGTCGGCGCGGGACGCAGTGAGTTGCTTGAAACAATTTTCGGCATTCGAACAATCGGTTCCGGAGAGATTTTGTTAGGGAATAAAAAACTTCATTTACATAATAGCAAAGAGGCAATGTCGTATAATTTTGCCCTTGTTACCGAGGAAAGAAAGTTTAACGGTATGTTTGGAAAAGATACAATCAAATTCAATACCACGATTACCAATCTTCCGGCATATAAAACAGCAGGACTTTTATCAAAACGAAAAATGCAGGCAGCGGCAGATCGGCAAATAAAGATTATGCAGGTCAAATGTATTTCAGCCGATGAACTTATCAGCTCGCTGAGCGGCGGTAACCAACAAAAAGTAATTATCGGTAAATGGCTTGAGCGCTCTCCTGATATATTTCTTTTAGATGAGCCTACACGCGGTATTGATGTCGGGGCGAAGTATGAGATTTACCAGTTAATTATCCGCATGGCAAAAGAAGGAAAAACTATTATTGTTGTTTCAAGTGAAATGCCGGAAATTCTCGGCATCACTAATAGGATCGCAGTAATGTCAAATTATCGACTTGCGGGAATTGTAGATACAAAAGATACAGATCAGGAAGCTTTGTTGCGACTTTCTGCTAAATATTTATAAATTGCGAGGAAAGAGATGGAGCATAATACGGAAAATATGCAAAAAAAGGATGAGGATTCAAAGGAGTTGTTTGTCTTTGATGATTTGGCAAAATTTTTAGAAGAGGATGAGACCCTCTCGGAATATACAAAACAGCTTAAAGCTCTTCGAAAAGATGGCGTAGATACTATTTTTTCCTGTCGTCAGGAAATTATTGAAGCAAAAAAAGATCGAATGCTGAGTGAAGAAGAAAAAAGACAACGCATTAACGATAATAAAGAGCAAATTAAAAAAGCAAAAATAATTGCGGCGGAAAATAAAAATGAAGAAACACGAATTACAAAGCTTGCAGTCGCCCATGTAAACTCAATCGCATCGGATTTTGAAAAAAAAGTACGAGAGCGAGAGAATGAGCGGGCAGTACAGCATAAAGCAGCGTATCTTGAATCGATAAAACAAATTGAAGAAGAATTCCGACAAAAAGAACAGGATGTGCGTGAAGCTTTTTCAGGACAACTTTCTAAAGAAAGCAAGCATGAAAAGCGGGAAGAGCTTGCAACGATTGTAGCTGAGAAAAAATCCGCTTTGTTTGATGCAAAAAACAAGTATGTATCTGCGGTTTGGGAATGTAAAAATATCAAACACCAGGTATATGTAGACAGAGTTCAGCAAAACATTAATTTAAGAAATAGCAAAACAAATATCTTTGAAAATATTACGCTAAGTTTTAAAGATTATGCGTTTAATTTTACCGCTTCCCAATTCTTTTTAAGTAATGGCTTATATATTGCAATTATCATATTTTTTATTGTGTGTATTATTGTAGCTCCGCTTTCGGGAAACGGAAATCTGCTTTCATTGCCGAATATTTTAACTATTCTGGAGCAATCGTCTGTTCGTATGTTCTATGCAATCGGTGTTGCCGGTATTATTTTACTTGCGGGCACGGATCTAAGTGTCGGACGCATGGTCGCTATGGGGGCTATCATTACCGGTTTAATTTTACATCCCGGGCAAAATATTGTAACTTTTTTCGGATTCGGTCCTTGGGATTTTACTCATATTGCTATGATTTGGCGTGTGCTCATGTCGTTGGGAATTTCCATTATATCCTGCGTTTTATTTAGTATTTTTGCGGGATTCTTTTCAGCACGATTAAAAATTCACCCTTTTATTTCCACTCTTGCAACACAGCTGATGATTTACGGGATATTATTTTTCGGAACAAGCGGTACGCCTGTCGGGCCCATTGATAACAGCATAAAAGAGCTTTTAGGCGGCCGATGGATTTTAGGTGTGGTGAACGGAAATTTAATCACCTTTCCGAAACTGATTATTCCTGCCATTATCGCTATTATTATTGCATGGTTTATTTGGAATAAAACAATTTTAGGTAAAAACATGTATGCGGTTGGCGGAAATCCCGAGGCTGCAAGCGTTAGCGGTATCAGTGTGTTTTGGGTAACCATGTATGTATTTATTATGGCAGGAGTTTTTTATGGGTTTGGCGCTTTTTTTGAAGCCTTTAAAGCAAATGCAAGTGCCGGAACAGGACAGGGATATGAGCTTGATGCTATTGCCGCCTGTGTTGTCGGCGGTATCTCATTTAATGGCGGTATCGGAAAACTTGAAGGAGCGGTAATCGGGGTTATTATTTTTACCGGTCTTACCTATTGTTTAACTTTTTTAGGCATTGATACAAACTTGCAATTTGTTTTTAAGGGTTTGATCATTATCGCGGCGGTTGCTCTTGACAGTGTAAAGTATCTGAAAAAGCGATAAACAATTTTTTATTGGGAAAAACTCTAAGCGGATAACAACGTTTAGGGTTTTTCTTTTTAATGATGCGTGTGTAAAATATGTACGGACGAATTATTCTCCCGTTTAATTATTTCTCAATATCTCTATAAAGGAAAACGGATTATGAAAATTGTTACATTTAATATTCGGTACGATAATCCCGATGACGGAAAAAATGCTTTTATCCATCGTAAAAGCAATATTATTGAAGCAATCAACGCGCATAAACCTGATATCATCGGCTTTCAGGAAGTATTACCGCATGTTTCCGCTTGGTTAAAAGAACAATTCCCTGAATATTATTTTATCGGTCATGGAAGATCGGAGAACTTTAGCGATGAGCATATTGTACTGGGATATAAAAAAATGGACTATCAACTGCACCATTTCAGGACATTTTGGTTATCGCCGACACCGCAGGTTCCCGGCTCAAGATATACGGAACAAAGTATCTGTCCGCGAATTTGCATCCACGCGATATTTGAAACCGACCGGCACCGATTGTTTAGCGTATATAATACACACCTTGATCATGAAGGAGTAGATGCTCGGGTTAAAGCTTTGCAGCAAATTATGCAAGATATTGACTCTTTTTCAAAACCGACGTTACCGACTGTTTTAATGGGGGACTTTAACGCAAAACCGACTGACGAAGAATTACACGTATTGAAGGAATTTAAAATAAAAGAAAACGACAAAAATTTGCAATTAAACGATTTAACAAAAGATATACAGGGTAGTTTTCACGATTTTGGAAACTGCACACCTGAAAAAATTGATTATATCTTTGCAACGCCTGAATTTCTCTTACAAAACTATTCTGTTTGGGAAAACAAAGCAGGTTTTTTGTCTGATCACTATCCTTTAGAAGTTGAGGTGATATTAGTGTAGCGTTTTGTAATTAACTTCCTGTTATAAAAATCGGGGTATTAACAATAAGGGACTGCGGATTTAAGCATTCCTATGGTAAATTGCTCACCGTTTGTAACTTTACGCGCGGTTTGGCAAAATTTATTACGAGGTTTGGCAAAAAACGTGTGTTTTTGCGTGTTTTAGGCTGTTTTTTCGTGTTTTTTATGACAAATTTTGATGGTTTTTAATCATTTTTTAAACCATTTTTTTTAACATTTTACTAGCCTTTTTAACACTGTAAAACACCCTTTTTACAAGAAATATTTTAAAGTTTTTTTACTTCTCCGTCAACAATTCCGATTGGATAGTTTGCGGTTAGGACTTCTATTTTTGTCATTCTTTTAGCTTTCCCCTTTGCGCTTAAAGAAGAGGCCATTTTTAATTCAATGCAGTACCAATTATTTTTTTTGGTAAACTCCATAAGGGCTTTGTTTCGATAAGAACTAAGCAAGAATTTCCCCTGTATATTTTGCAGCATTCCTAAAAGGTTATCAAAATCTTGTTGAGTATAACCGTCATAATGTCCTTGATGTGTACCTACATAGGGCGGGTCAATATAGTGGAATGTATCGGCTGTATCGCGGGAAGCAATAACCTTTAAGGCATCGCAATTTTCAATTTGCAGCATTCTAATTCTATTTGATATTTTATCCGTAAACTCATCTATTTTATTTACAATATTCTTTGTTGTACTCTCATTCTTTTTTTCATACGCAAACCCCGTCCCGATACTATTCCCAAATGACATATTAGCTTGCACCCATACAGCCCATGCTCTTTTTACCGTATCAAACATGTCAGGGTTTTCGTAAATTATTTTGGCATGTCGGTGCATTTCACGGCTATGCAGCGTTTTCATAATTTCTTTTTGGAGTGCTGGGAAGTCTTCTTGTACAACTTGGTAAAAGTTGATGATTTCCGCATTTGTATCGTTGATGACTTCAGCTTGTGAGGGCTCTTTCGCGAACAGAACAGCAGCACCTCCGCAGAAGGGTTCGCAGTAGATTTTATGTTCAGGAATAAGTGATACTATTTTTTTTGCAAGCTGTTGTTTGCCGCCGTAATAACTAATAGGTGTTTTCATTTTTTACTTCCTTAAGCTTTTATTTTAGCCATTGTACTATTTTAATTTTTGACTTTTCGGAATATAGATAAGGTGGTATAATAGAAGCGGAGGAAGGTTTTATTTTTATTGTTTGCGATTGCAGCCTTGGTCGGGTGTAGAGATAACACGCAAGCCGGCAGCGGTGTAGATACCGGATCGACTAATTCCGGGGCGAATAATTCAGGCAAAACGCAACCAAGCGGAACGCAATCAGGCAAACTTGAAACCGTTGGTTTTGTATCAAAAAGATGGTTTGACGATAAAACAAAAAGACCTGAATTTACTATTAAGAATTATAAAGTAACCTTTAACGATGCCCCGGCATTTGATGAAATTACATGGATG
The DNA here is from genome assembly GCF_008153345.1 of Treponema phagedenis. Taxonomy (NCBI): domain Bacteria; kingdom Pseudomonadati; phylum Spirochaetota; class Spirochaetia; order Treponematales; family Treponemataceae; genus Treponema; species Treponema phagedenis. The sequence goes on from NZ_CP042818.1 coordinate 827,755, forward strand.
ACTTATATATACACTGAAACTGTTGGTTTTACCAATTGTGCAGGTGGGGATACTGTTTATCCGGATGACTATACGTGCTGGGATATATATTTATATCCGGCTAAGCCTGAAAACGATTTTGCCGAAACATGGCTTGCGAAAGATAGTCTTGATTTTAGTAAAAGAATAAAAATACCGGTTACCAAAGTTGAAGTGCTGGACAATCAATATTTTGACCCCGCAAGCGGGCATCCGTTTAAGCTAAAGGTAAGCATTAAAGGCTACCCTGATATGATTATTGCAGGCTCAAAAAAATAAATTTTAAAAATATTCTAGCACAATGTAAGCTGAACAATTAGTACTTATCGCACTAAACAGCAATTGAGCCTTAGTAGTATTAAGCGCAATCATATTTTTTGCCGCAGCATAGGCTAAAGGATAGGTTTCCTTTCCGATTGTTACAACCCCTTCTATGCTTGTTATGGTATCAATGTTGAGCGGTTTGAGATCAAGAGGTTTTCCCAATCCTTTTTTCAAAAAATAAATAGGTATTGAAACTCTTTTTACAACAACCCCATTCCAGTTTGTTTTATCGGTACGCCATATTTTGTTTGTTTCAGTTTCAAACCCGTCAAATTTATATATATCGCCTCCGGGAGCGGGCTTGTTTTCGAGTTCTTCTACACGGTTTGAAATTTCGCCGAGACCTGTTCTAAGATTCGCAACATTAACTTCAACTACATCAAGTGCTTTTTTATTTACGGCTTCGGCTTCAGTTTGGGCATCGGGAACTTCAATAGAGCTGTTTTTATTGCGGATAACATTATGATAGGGTTTAAGCTCTGCAGTACGCTCGTCAAGTTTTTGCTCCGCCGATTGTTTTTGTTCATCGGTTGCGCTTGACTCATCGATACCCGCAGGCAAAAAGTCTTGCAGTGTTAGGGTGGGGTTTTCCGCCTTAACTTTTTTTGTGAGCGTTTCAATATCGGAGATGAGTTCATTTTTTGCTTCGGTAATTTTGTTTTGTGTTCTTTCTTCACTTGTTTGTATTGCTTGGGTTTGGCTCTTTAAGTTTACCAGGTCTTCATTTTCTTTTGCATCCGCCGCCTTCAGTCTTCCGTCTTCGGTTCTGTATGCGATGGAGTTACCGGTAACCGTTTCGGTTGCGTTGTGTGCTTTGCCGTTTGTAATGTGTTCTTCAAAGTTGCGCACGAGTGTGTTAAATTCTTGTGTTTGTTTTTCATTTATTTCGCTTAGCGTGTTTACTCCGTCGGCAATGCAATTAATATCTTCGGCAGATAAAAGGTCTCCATAAGAATGATAGCGAATAAATACTTTTTCAAAACGTTGATTGAAGGTCAGCGCTTTGTAACAATCAATGTTTGACATTTCAGAAGCGATTGAATCGATTTCTGCAAAGTTATAATCGGTTTCAAGGACAAGCGGCTTTTGCATTGTATCATCTTCATAGACTTCCATGGTGTTTGAAAAATAAATTGAGTGTTCAACATAGTATACCTTATTCGGAATAATGTTTGTAATTTTTTCTTTTTGTACAAAGTTTTCTGAATTTTCCTTTGTAAGGTCTGCATTAAATAATTTCCTGATTCTAATTTTTTCCATTTTTATAATCTCCTTAGATTTTTTATTTTTACGCATACCCCGCTTCTCGTTTTGCAAGGACGGGGCGGTCTTTCAATGCAAAACTTTTTAAGGCTCTGCTGTCGCGAGTATGCTTTTTAGTTTGTTTAATTTTTATCTTTTGGGCTAATGCACCGTTATAGGTGTATTCCATTTCATCAATTATTCCTTGCATAAATCCATAGCCGCGTAAACTTTTAAAGGCGATTAAATCGTAGAGCATCAGGCGCGGGTCGCTCCATGCTTGTACACTAAAATCTTTTGCAAAGTGTCGGTAATAATAACTCATTGATTGTAACACATCGCGTGCAATGTCATCGGAGGCGAGTGCGCCCACTTCAATATTTTTTACGATTTCGCCATTGACTTGTATGTCATCTTCGTTTCTTGCGGTGATTGTTTTTTTAAATTGTGAAGGAGTAAGACGGCTGCCGTATATTTTAACGGTGAGCGTTTGAGGGTTCTCTTTAAAATAATTCCACGCCTTAACTTCAATTCCTTCGTTAGTAATTCGATATAAGAATTCAAATTGAGTTTGTTTAAAAATGTTTTCAATTTTAATGAGGTCAAAACTTGCCGCATCTTTTAAATCGATTTTAAATACTTCCGGCTTATTGTGTGCATTGCGCGACTCGACTGCTTCGGCATCGGCGCTATTTAATGACGGGTCTTTTTCAGGGATGATATACGTGCGCGGCATTTTCGGTACAATGAAGTTTTCCGTTTTTAAAATAGTATTATACGGCTTTTCTCGTATCATTTGAATAATAGTGAACTGCTCTCCTTCATCTCGGTCGATAAAGTTCCAAACCTTCACAATTGCCCGTATCGGTTTTTCCTGTGCGCCATACTCGTAAATGGTTTCATATTCAAGGGCTTTCGGAATAAGCGGGTCAGAGAATTCAAGGGCTTCAAAATTATCAGGAAGTAAAATGGTAAAGGTTGCACTCGGCTCTGCTCCTGCGCCGAGTTCGCGCTCATGAAGGGGAATGCGTATTTTATCTTGCGGAAATTCCCGCTTTGGGATTCGCTCATTGTAGATGTATGATTGCTTTTTCCCAGCATGATATTCACCGTCATATTCATACGTTGCGTATGAAAGATTAATGATATTTGGCGAAAGTGTTTTAGTTTGTCCACCGCCTTGTGATTTGTATTCGTGCAATAAAAAATAGCGCAATGGGTAGCGAATTGCTCCGTGACGAGAGAGCATCGGTGTTGCGATGAGGGCGGAGCCTGTTTCATCGCAGGCGCAAAAGGCGTTGGTTAATACGCACAGTTTATTTAGCAGTGATCCGATGTTTCCGTTTAAAGGGATGCGATTTAGCGCAACCCGTTTTAATTGCTCGTCAACTTTGATAGCAGATAAGTTTATTGCGTTTGCGATTTTTGCAAAGCACTCATAGGCGTTTGTTTTGTCTCCTATTCCTAAATTAAGATAATCATTTTTACGCACTCCGATATAGTCTTGTGCTTTTACAGTTACACTTATTTTCTGCTCGTTCGTGTCAATGTCGGTTACAAAGAAGTTTCCGAAGTTCAATATAAACGGCTTTTGATTTTTTCGTGTATTGAGAATGAGTGCGACGGAGACAATCGCATTTGCATTAAAAAAACCTGCAATGGGGCTTTCACTATTTTTATCATCATACATGCGAGTTATATTATTCAATTCGATTTCAAGTGAATTAATATAGAGCCTGCCAATAGAGCCTTCTTTGTTTTCTGTTTTCTTTTTTTGCTGTTTAATTTTTACTACGTCTTTTTCAGTAACAAAGAATTCAAATCCGGGATAAAAGGAGACAATCCATATTCTTTTATTCGCTGTGTGTTTCGTAACATGCAATTCAAGGATACCGACATTCTCTGCTTTTAGTGGAAAGACAATTTCATTGCGTGTATTGTTTGTAATTGTATACCGGGTGATTTCCGTATCGTTTTTTGTTTTTGCAATTACGGTTGCCTCTTTAATTATTCGGTCAGGATTAGTGCGGATAGTAATTTTTTTTGTGTCTGTGTTCGGCAGATACAGTTTGATACAATCTGTTACCGATCCGGAGTGGTCAGCTTTCTTTCCGATGTAGCCGATGTGTGAATATGGCTGGCGCTTTACTTGGTGGATTCTATTGTCGCGGTGAATATTGTACGGTTCAGGGAACACGCGATAATTTATTTCCTCGTCAATAAAAAGTCTCTGTTCGATATGGTATAAATACGGGTAGACTATTTGGTCAGGTACCGATCCCGTTTGTGTATTCGGGGCGAAAATCTTAATGCTTTCCGGCACTTTGCAGGAGAGAAATGAGAAGATAATGCGAGCGGTGTAACTGCGATTATTGCCGCGTATTTTTTGTTCGGTTGAAAGGGGTGTTTTTATCATCGCTCTGTTAAAAAAACTTTTTAATTACTGTCCTACAAACAAATACATTTCAACGGTGATATTTTTCGGTCGAGTTTCTTCAGTTTGCCTTCCGGAAGCAGAGCCGGTTGAACTGCTTTTGTTTTCCTGCTGCCACTGATATTGTGCATCAACTCCTTTTGTACTTCCAACTCCATTACTGCCTTCATACGTGTAACTATGGGTATGCCGTTGCATTGCATCTATTTGTCCGCCGCCATTGCCTCTTACCCCTGAATCATAGCTTACCGACCCGGATCCACTAAAGGCACTTGCATTGCCGCCTGCAAGACGTAAGAAGGTGCCCGGATATTTTTCGTGTAAGTTTTTCCATTCAACCGGTGCAGTATCCGTAAATTGCTCCCAGGGGAGGGGCATGCCGGGGAAGCGAGTATATAAAAATCCTATAGGCGGAATGGAAGGCGGAGTGCTTGCGGCAGCTTGCAAGGCTTCATAAATCGCTTTTATGGACGCTACTACACAATTCCAGTTTTTGTTTGTTAACGCATCATCAGGATTCAGTGTAGAAGGTAAGTTCTTTTGCACCTCCAAAAGTTGTTCATCAAGTTTTGATTTTAATCCCATTTTTTTGCTCCTTAATTAAGTATTTTTTTTAATTTATTTTTAAATTCACACCTGTATAAATAAACATATTATTTTTTCGGAATGAATAATTTATTTTTATCGTGCCGACCACTTCTATTTTAATTGCATGAAAGTGTTCCCGGTTAAATCTTGCAGCGGTTGCCGGCATGTGTTGTTTTTTGATAAATAGCGATTTTTCTTTTTCAAAGTCGGTTTGTTCAATACATCTAATAATCATTTGAATGGTGTTTAATCCCTCATCAAACAGTGTTGCAAACCTAATCGAAGCTGATTCATATTTTCTGATTATGTCTTTTCGTTTTATGCCGTTTGCAGTTGTAAGCTGCGAGGCGATTTCTTTTTGCTCAATTGTAATTTTTCCGCCGAGTGGTAGGGGGAAAAATTCTCCGTCAATTACAATGACATCTTGCGGATAGTGTTTGGTAATATATTCTTGTTCGGTCATGTTCTTTTTTTTAACTCCTTAATGTTTAAACACGCCAGTTTTTATTTCCTTCTTCGACAATGTTGTATACTTCACGGTCGTGATTTCTTAGTGCGTTTAAAATACTTTCTTCTAAATCATCTCCTTGATTGTGCACAACTTCGACATTGTATGTTGCAGAATAATTCGTACTTGCGCTGTTATCGGTATTATAAATTCCTGCGGCTTTAAACATTGTTTCAAGATTCGGCAAGTTAAGTGGCAGTATCACTTCAGGGATTCCCGCTTCAGCGACAAGCCCCGGGGCGCCGTTCGGTAAGGTGATGCCGGTACCCGCTGCACTCGGCATAACAATACCGCCTTGTGCGAATTTAATCGGGCGAGGTGCAGGCGGTAAGGCTTGCTGGATGTAGTCGGGCGGTAAGGGTTGCCCCGCAATAACGCCTATTTGTACGCCTGCCATTACAGCGGCAGCAGTATGTGCAGCTCCTGCTGCAAACCCTTGCGGATTTCCGGCAACACCAAGTGCAAACTGCGCAACCGCTTCCGCCGTTTCTATTGCTGCTTTAATACTCATGCTAATAACACCTTGTGCCTTTTGCCATTTTGCAGCTTCCTGTGCAGCCTTTGCGGCGGCATCTCCTGCAGCGTTTTCTGTTGTAATTCGTGTAACCGCGTATTCATGTTCGGCTTGAGCTTTTGCGTTTAATAAGGCAACCTCTTGCATGCGCGCTTCTTTGTCGCGTTTTATTTTTTCATCTTCCGCTTTTTTATGTGCTGCGTCTTCCGCTTTTTTCTTTCGAGCCGCTTCAAGCTGCTGTTCCGTGTTGCGGAGTTTTATCAAATTGGTTTCAACTTCAAAACTTCCTGAAAGCTCCTGTATACTTCGATTGTATTCTGATTGTCGTCTCTCAAACTCTTCTTGCCTCCGCTGCTCTTCGCGCTCGGCATCTTCAATTTGTTTTTGCTCTCTTTTTTCTGAAAGCTCATTGTCGATTTCTAAAAGCGTTTCGTTTTTTTCACGCTCAATTTCAGCAAGGCGAATAGCAGTCTCTTGTCTTCGCTTCTCTTCTTTATTATTTATAAATCCTTGCGCTGCATCTGCAATTTGCGAAAATGTCGAACTTATAATTCCGCCGATTTCAGAAAACTTATCGGCAATTTTGCGGGTAGCTTCGGCAAATGCATCGCTCGCTTTCTTTGCCGCTTCTTCGGCAAGCGTCCCCATGTTGTCCGCCTGCTTTTTTATTGCCGCTGCCTTTTCCTGATCTTCTTTGTTTGAACTTTTTTGCAACGAAATATACTGATCTAAAAGTTCATTACGTTTTTGGCTGTATAGGTTTGCTCGTTCCTCCCACTCGGCGCGGTTTAATTGTTTTTCTGTTGCACCTGTAATTTCTCCGGTTTCTACTTTTAATTGTACTTTAAGCTCAACGTCCGTTTTTGCTTCTTCAGTAAACTTTTTTATTTTCTCAAGTTCTTTTTGATGCCGCTCATCGGAGAGCCTGTCAAGTTCCTCATTTGTTTTTTTTGTTTCTTCTAAAATTGTTTCATGTGCAGCGCCTACCGCTTTTGCAAGCGATTGTTCAACAGTTAAATTTTTCTCCGCATTCTCTTTTAAATTTTTTGTAACATTTTCTTTATGAAAACTTTCTAAAAGTTCAAGCCGTTTTTTATAAAAGGATTCCTCATTTTTTAAAAGTAACTCTTCTTGCTCTTTTTTATCTTCAATAGATTTTTTTATAAGCGCAACTTCAGCTTCGTATTCTTTTTCTAAATCAGCAAGCCGTTCCGCTTGTGTTTTTTCATTTTTTTCTTTTCCTTTGCCTGTTTCATTAATTGGTGCCACTGCTTGTTCAGGCTCAAGTTCCGGCACAAATGATTCCTTTGAATAATCGCGTAATGCTGCAATACCGCGCTCCGTCTCTGTGATGTCTATTTTAAGTTTCGCAATTTCTTCGCGTGTCTTTCGTAAACCGTCTTTTGCATTTGTTACCGTTTTTAAAGAGTCAGGCAGTAATGCAAATTTTTCAAAAACTTCTTCAATAGACCATGCAGTGCTTTCGCTGTATTCTTTTACGATTTTCGCAAGGTCGCTTTCAGCCGATTGCAATTGACTAAGCACTCTTTTATTATGCTCTAAATCTTCCTGCTTCCTGTCAGCTACATCATGAGCAGCTTCAACCGATGCTTCAACATCAATTCGTGCTTTCCCCGTTGACTGACTTATCATAATCAAGGACTGCCCGGTGATTGCGTTTATTTCCTTAGCGATTTCTTTCATGCGCAATGCTTCTTGCGCATTCAGTTTTTCTTTTTGATTTAATGTTTCATATGCTTTTGCAAGTTCGCTTATGCGCTGCGCTTGTACCATTGTCGCGGTATTCGCTTCAATTGTTGCAAGCTTTTGTTTAAACTGTTTTTCAGCAGCTCTGTCCATCCATGCCAACAGTTCTTTAATTGCAACAACAGCCGCTGCGGCTCCTGCAATTGCAAGCATAAACGGGTTGCTCGCACCGATAACTTTAAATGCGGCGTCCATTGCTCTTAAACCTCGCTGCACGGCAATGATTCCTTTTACCAATCCAAACGCCCCGGCGGTTACCGCTGTGAATGTGATAAGAACTTTCCCAACAGAAACAATAAGTTTTAGTTGTTCTTCATTTAAATTTTTAAGCCACTCGGCAAGTTTAAAGACGGGAGATAAAAGGGCTTGTAAACTCGGAATTAATTCTTGGCCAAGTTTAATTGCGAAGCTTTGTGCGTTAAGTTTTGCTTGTTCAAGCTGGAAACCGAACGCATTTGGTCCCGCTACGGTTGCATCGTTAAATGCCTGCTCGGTAGCCCCCGCCGATTCGTTCATTGCTTCTAAGTCGCTTGCGAATTTTGCAGCTCCTTTTCCCGCCGCATACAAGGCGAGTTTCCCCGCTTCAGCAGAACCGAAAAGATTACTAATAGGTTCCCCTGTTTTATCGGCTACCGATTTTAATGCTTGCAGTGCTCCGGAAAGTCCTCCAAATTTTGCAATGAGTTCTTCACCGGTTGCAACTCCTAATTCTTTAAAACTTTTTGCAAGCCTCTCTTGCGGTTTTTGCAATTCAGTATATACAGCCGAAAGCTTTGTTGAAACTTCCGCAGCTCCGCCGATTACACCGGTTCCGGAAGAGAATATGGCAAAAAGTTCTTCTTGAGAGACACCGAGATCATTATTCATCGATGTTACCCGCTGCATGGAAACAGCAAGATCGCTCATTGATGTTTGTCCGAGCTTTAATGTTGTGAAGGCTAAATCTGAAACCCTTTTTTGAGCTTCAAAAGAAGTGTTCCCGTATGCTTTTGTTACGGCAGATAAAAGCTTAATAGATTCTTTTGTAGTTGCCCCTCCCGCCGTTGCTCCCTTTGCGGCAAGTTCAAGATTCTTTGCGCTATCGGCTGAATCTCCGAATGCGGAGATTATTTCGTATAAGCCTTCGGTTAAATCTTTGGTTGTTTTGCCGACAGCAGGAGAAAGATTTAGGACGTTTTCTTCAAGTTCTGCAATGCGCTCTGTAGCTCCCGGAATAAGTGTTTGCACCTTCCCAAAGCCTTCGTTAAATTCAACCGCCATTTTTGCAGTTGCAATGCCGACAGCGGCAATCGCTGTTGTTGCAATTGCCGCTTGCTTTGCAATACTGCCATAAAGCTCGCTTACGTCTTTTGTTTTTTTATTAAAATCATCGAGGGCTTTTTTTGACTCATCAATTGCGGCTTTAAATTTTTCATTGTCCCCAGTGATTTTAAAAATGAGCTCTCGCACTGTTGCCATTTTTTTTACATCCTAAACTTTTTTTTTAAAATATTTAAATCTATCGATACAAATCTTCGATATTATCAACTTCCGATTGTGTTAATAACTTTTTTTCTTTTTTAATCGGAATACCTTTTTTCATCAATTCAAAATTAAATCCTGCGCGCACCTTGTTAACCAAAGTTTCAAGGCTCCATTCAGTTAATATTTCGCGCTCTGTTATGTTATACATTAAAAGCGCATGGTTAATTATTTCTCCCCAGTCGTTTTTTTTTCAATATCGTCATCTGAAGACTCTTCTCCATCGCTTGGAATTGCAGAAGTGAAATTGGTAAGAATTGCGTATATTATATTTTGATACATTGCATCGATTTGCTGCGCAGTTGCATTTTTTAGTAAATAATCTTCGGTAAACTCAGGATGAAAAAATGAACAAAAAAGAGAAACCGAGCGCACCGTATCATGGAATAATTTTTCAGGCGGGTCATCTTCTTTTTGCGTTTCTACGTTTTGATTATGATTATCAAGTAAGGGAATTGCAAGCCCTGAAGGAATATAGCCTATTTCAAATTCTTTTTCTAAAAATTTTATCTTTACGCTTTCAGCTTTTAATAAATCAAGATTTACCATTTTCATTTTTTTTACCTTTTGTTCCTTAACTTTTTTTTAAAATCTTTGCCGGTTGCGCACTTGCATCCGGCAAAAAAAAACATTTTATTACACGTCTTGATCTTCTCGATACAAACTTCCGGGTTCAAGTTCTTCATCGCCGATTAAATCGGGATGCGGAGAAAATTCAAAACTCATCGGAACTTCTGCGACATTGTCCGAATCGTTTTTTGATTTTAATTGAATTGAATCTTCTCCATCATAAAAGCCATACGGGAATTCAAACGTGCGATTGATAATTCGTCCGTCATCGGCTTTACGACTGTTTGTTAAGCGCATTGATATCGGCTGTACAACTCCGCCTGAACCTTTTGTTAACCGATAGCTTTTAATCGGTATTGTTTTGTATTCGATTGTTATAGGCTTTGTTATATCGCAAGTACCTGTCGGTAAAAACTTATAACCCCATGCTCCAGATTTACTTTGAGATACTTCATAATCGGATTGGGTTAAATTTTTACCGCCCTGCTTGATAGTAATATCCTTCGGCTTACTATTATCAAAACTTGCATGGCTGAATTCATAAAACTTATCGAGGGCGAATGTGTTTGCTTGAAGCTTTTCGCTTTTTTCCTGCTCTTTCCCTCCCTGTGTGCTTACGGTTACAAGTCCGTGCATGATTGTTCCTAAAAGCGGAATATGCCTTTCAAGTAGCGCAAACTCAACCTTGCCCTTAACATCCGTTTGTCCTTTAATTGGCACCGTGCCGTTGTCAGCCTTGATGTCGATTTTGCTTGAGGAAAAAGAAATTTTAATTCCGCGCGCAAGCCCTAAATCTTCCAAGTCCTGCAAATCCCATGTTTTAGCAGTGCGGTCAAGTAAAATATCTTTTTTTGAAATTTCAATTTTCGCACTTGCAAGAACGATACTATTCGGGTATCGTGATTTTGTTACATCCATTTTTTTTAACTCCTTAAAAACGATTTTTACATTACTTCATCGAGATTGAATTCAAGTTCGATGAGCCAACTTTCATTGTATGAATAAGATCGCTCCTCCGATTCTAAATCTGAAAAGAGGTCGTCATCATCCCGTAATGGTCGGTGATACGCTAAGCCGTATATTCCTTTTTGTTCATTCGTTTTATTTTGAATGGTGAACCCTTGCGTATCATCAAAAAATTGTGCTAATGCTAGAGAGCGGGATAAGCAGTCATTTATTGCCGGCTCACTTGCGGGGATTTCCGCGAAGACGGTGCCGCGCATTCTAAAACGTGCCCTTCCGTTTCCAATTAATGCCGGGTGCGGCAACAGTGTAAGCTCAACATGGAATTTCTCCGACTTCACTTCGCTCGGCGCAATGATTACCGGCGTTTTTGTTTGTTCCGATAAAAGCCCTGCATAGGATTTTATGATTTTTAAAAAATTACACGGCACAATAGTCCTCCGCTCTTTTTTCCATTGCTTTAATTACTGAATCCGGTAAAAACATAAAGGGGCGCGCAGGGATTGTTATTTGTTTTTTTAAAATAAAAATTACTTTCGGCTCTTCGTCTTTTTCTTTTGCCAAAATAACATTTGCCCTTGTGCTTGTTCCTTTTCTATATGGTCGATAAACAGAAACACCTTTATTTTTTAACCCTTCAATAACTTTGCGCGGCGAAAATCCGTAACGCCTAAATAACGTTCTTGTATAAGGACTTGCAGGGATACAAAGGTACTGCGCATTTTTAGGTCGTACAACTGTTTCTTTTTCCCCATTTTCCGGATTATGAGTTCTTGCGTACGGAACCTTTGTTCCGATTACCGCTTCGCTTTCAGAGTGCTGCGCGGTAAGACTTGCGCGCAACTTTCCATAATCGCGAAGCGTATTATCTCCCTGCTTTACCGATTTTGTAAGCGGCGCATTTTCAGGCTTTACATTGCTTTCAATATTTTTTTGAATTGCACTTAAACCCATAAGCGAAAACTCTTTCATAAGAGGAGCTAGAGAATCTGCAGGTTTTAAATTATCATATTGAAGCGTAACTTGTATCTTCATTTTTTTACCTTCTCACTTTTAGGATTTGTCAATGCAATTTCAGGCAACACCGCTTCCCGCTCTTTTTCAATGGAGCGGTACCGGTCGCTTATTAAACGCTCTGCGCGCTCCATGTACTCCTTTGCTTTTATGCGGTCGCCGTTATACGTGTAAAGCTCGTATACGGTTAAAATTTTTAACACTTCCTTTTGTGTTCTGCTAAAAGGATTTATTTTTTCGCCGACTAAATGAAGGAGCGTTTCCGCTAATTCTTCAGCACGATTGATACAATCTTGCGTTACCTCATCTGCTGCACGATCTTCATCCCAACTCAATTCGCTATACAGTTTTGGCGATATAAAATTTTTAATATCAAAAACGGAGATGATAGATTGAGTGCGCGAAGTTCCCGCCTGTTTCCCCGACGGAGGAATGTTGGCCGGATTGGCGGGTAAATTAAACATCTTGTTACTCATTTTCCATCATCTCCTTAACATAAACTTTTTTACATCGACATTTTTACATAAATAGAGGGTTCTATTTTAAATACTTCTTAATTGTTGATTTTGAAACTGCAAATGCCGGCAATGGTTTTGAAGAGGATAAAACCTTAATCCCTGAAGGATCGGTTATCTCTTCATAGCTTGCGAAAAACGGCAAGGGTTGCAGCTTTGCATCAAGCTCATCGAGGGCAGCATAAAACAACTTACCGGTGTTTTTTAGATCAATAGTCTGAATTGATTTTGCATCCACTATAGGCGTTGTTGCCGTTTGTCCCGGAAGTGCGTAGGTGCCGCTCATTGGCATAAGTTTATATTTACCGAATAAGGTGCAGCCTGTTTCTGTCCATTGAACCGGAACGTTACTTGTTACCTTTGCGATAATGTCAATGATTTTTGAATACACATCTGAGCCAACTAAGAATACTACATCAGCAGATGCGCCCGTTTTTTGCTGCTCAACAAATTGCGATTCAAGTTCTTTTTGCACATCAGCCAATGTTGCCGTAGCGGTAAGAGCGGCAGCATTTAATTCTTTAAGCTTGCCGATTTCGACCTGATATATATCATCGGCTCCGCCTTCGATACTTGCAGGATACGCTATCCTTCCGCTCAACGATTGGCATACAAGAATTTCAGTTGATACCGCCGTGCGGTCGCGTAAGTTCTCGATTACCTCGGTCAGTTTTGCGTTAATGTTCTCAACATCGCCCATTGCAATAAGGTTATTTAATTCAGCCCCGGATATAAATCTGTTCATGCTCAAAGGCTGCACTTCAATCATGCCGAGCGATTTTTTATCGCCGCCTACCGCATAGGACTTTGTTCCGCGTAAGACAACCGGAACGGCACCGGTTACATTTTGAATGTCAGCAACCGCAATATACGGACTTGTTTTTTGCTTTCGGCTTGCAGCCGGAAAGAGTAGATCGGTCATCGGCGTTTGCGGCTTTGGTAGACCGCTTACCACATCGGTAAAATTCTTTAAATTAAAAAACGCATTGAGCGCCCCTGTTAATTGCGTTTTAATCATCGTAAAATCTCCTTAAAATTTCTTTTTTAAAAGCGTTTAATCCGCATTTTTAATTAATTGCATAAAGCCCGTTTTTACGGAGCTTCTCAACCAAGGTTTCAGTACAAGCCGCACCGTCCGCCCCGAATGTTACCGCTTCCTTTTTTACCGCACCGAAGACAACGACCGCTGCGGTGCTGTCTTTGCTGTCGCCCTCAACCTCAGAAAGCAAAAGAGCGATTGCATCTTCGGTATCGGCTGCAAGATGTTCAAGCTTGCCGTCAACCAGTTTTAAAGCCGTGCCGGCTTTTAAACCCTTTAGCCCATCTTTCAGCGAGTACGAAACGATAATATGATTGTTGCCTGAAAGAATGCTTGATTGTTCAATTGCAACTTTTCCGATATTTGCATTAATCATTTTTTTTATCTCCTTAAATTAAAAAACTACAAAGCGCCCATAAGTTTTGCAGCCGAGCTTGCATAACTTGCGCCTTGCCCTGCGCTCTTTGCCTCAGGGTCACTTAAAACAATTTCAGTGCCCAATACCGGGTCAGCCATTGCGTTAAAAATTGCCGTAAGAGTTTCAATGCTTGATGCCTTCTTTCCGTCCGAGAGCAAAAGCTCATTACTTAATGTAAGCCCATTCGCTAACACTTCAAGGTCTTTTAAATGCGCCGCCGGAACCTTCCCTTTTGCTGCCTGCATAAGGCTTGCCGTTTTTGTTTTACGCAGCTCATTCAAAAGCATTTTTGTGCGCGGGTCGGAATCTGACAAGCTCAATTCATCTTCAGGGTGTTTTTCCTGAAATGCTAAAAGCTTTCTTTTCAACTCTTCGTTTTCAGTTTTAAGCTTTTCAAAATCTTCACCGCTTCCATTACTCCCGGCCTTTGCTTTTTCAAGTTCCGCGGTGAGTTTTTGAACCTCTGCCTCAAGTTCGGCTATCCTTTTTTTAGCCTCATCAAGTTCATTCATTTTTTTTACTCCTTCGTCCATATCGGACAATGTGATTTTCCAGACCGCGGGAAATGCGTGAATTACTCCGCTGTCATCCAACTGTATTTTTTCTTTTATATTTTTTTTAAAACTTTTAATTGCCGCAGGCTCTTCGCCCAAATATGCCAAATGGTGCAAGTACAATTTTCCGGTTTCGCCTGAGCGTTTCGCTCCGATTGAGCATTCCGGGAAAAATCCCGCGTCAACGGCTTTCGCTAATTCATCCTGTTCTTCAATAATGCCGTATAAAATACCGTCTTTTAATTCAAGGCTTACAACAGATCCGAGTCGAGGTTCAGCCGCTTCGGTAACATGCCCGATTGTGATGGGGCTTGAATCTTGTGCGGTAAATGATTCGTAAATTTCCTGTAAGTCTTGTTCGCTTACAATTTGCGTATTCGATTCCGAGCCGAAAACTCCGGCACGCGCAATCGGTCTTATTCTTGTTTTCATAGCTTGATGATACCGCGTTTTAAATGCGAAAATCGGAGAGGAGATACATTGAATGTAATTTTTTTTAGTTGAGTTTTTTATTTTTTAAGGTATAATGTGAAAAAAAAAGAGGTGAGAAAATTGAAGGAAGCAACATTAAAAGTAGCGGAATGCGGCAGCGGCTATAAATTTCAAGGAGGAAGATTTATTCACATAAGTCCTGACTCCGGAGAAGAATTCAGAAATAATTTTTTAATACCGTTTTTAAAAAAAAATAAAACCGCGTGCCAGTTGTGTGTTGACTTTGCCGGCACAATTGTTTTTACTCCGGGATTTTTGGAAGAAAGTTTTGGAGGAGCAATCCGGCGCGGGTTTCAAAAAGAGGTGAGGAAAATTCGATTTAAAAATATTCTTCCTGAAATAAAAAAAGAGCTTTTGCGCTTGATAAAAGAAAAATAAAAAAGCCCCGCGCATTTTGCCGGAGCTTTTTTTTGATGATTAAAATTTAGACTTATGATATATTATCTATCCCGTTATTGCGATTTTGGAGCTGCTTAAAATCGGCAAGCACGTCTTCCCAAGTTTTATGCAATAATTGTTTGTCGCTAATTGTTGAATAAAAATCATTCTTATCCAGTATTGCTAAAATACCGAAAACAGTCGACAACGGTTCCATGTTTGTTTTTTCTGTAAGGTTTGCGTTTTTATCAATGCTGTTTATATATTCTATCAAATATAAATGCCCCAATTCATGTGCAAGGCAAACCCTAAGCTGTATATCGTTTAACCGTTCAGAATAGCCGATTAAGAAAAATTTACCACGTTGGTATTGCGCCCGAGCCGAAAGATTATCTTTAGTCAATGGTAATGGTTTTATAATTATTTTAAACATCGGGTTTTCTGTTAATTCTTGCAATTGAATTTCCATCGTACGTATTATATGTGCTAAATATTGTTCTTTCATACCATCTTGAATTTTTTTATATTCATCCGCAATAATATTTACAGATTCAATTTTGACATCAAATTCTTTTGCTATTCTGGCTTTTTTTTCATTATCAATTTTGAACATTTTCTTGACCCAGCCCTAATTTTTCATAGTATGAATATAATTTCCAACTGCCTTCTAAAAACATTTGCAGAGCTAATTCATATTTATGCTCAGGCGTTATTCTTTCTTCTCCGGAAGAATAAAACACTTCGGGACTGTACATAGCTTCATCAAGATAAGCCGTTTTTTCTTGTATATCTTGAATGTTAAATGTTTTAAAAGTATCTTCTATTTTTTCTTTAGTCTTTGATTCGCGTAATGATACGACTATACGTTGATCCATATTTTCCTTACTCATACTTTGCCCCCAAGAATTGTTTATTATCACTACCTAATTATACCTCAAATTTCCTGAATTTACAATCCCTCATCGCCCTTAAACCCTGCCCACAGCTGCGTAATGCCGTTTAAAAAACGTTCGAAAGATTTAAGGCTATCATTTTAGCCTTTTTCGGTTTAAAGCGCGTTAAAAGCCGTTTTTACAGAACAGTAATAAACATAGCCTTTGCTTCCCAGTTTCCATCTTTAAGCGGAATAATCGCCCCGCTGCCGTCTTCAAACAAAAGCTGCCACTCTCCCTCATCTGTTTGGTGGAGTCGTTTTAACGTGGTATTTTCTCCATATTTTACGACCATAATTGAACCGTTTACCGGGCTGTTGCAGTATTCTAATAATACATGGCTGCCGTCCGCAATTCCCGCCGCTGTCATGCTGGTACCCTTAATTTTTGCCACGCAATATTTATGCCTCTTTTTTAAAAAGCGTTTCGGTACCGGGTAGGTTTCATAATTGTCAAAAGCTTCTATTGGAAAGCCCGCCGCAAGGTTTTCAGCAAGCGGTAAATCTTCCGTTTCTTCCTCTTCCCCGTCCGCGCCGTAATAAGCGAGCCGCTCGTGCACTTCACCGGTTGAACCCATTGTGCGAATAATTGACTTACGAGGATTCTCCGGCTTTTTCATGTTTTCAGGAGAATATAATTGGATAAGCTTTTGTAACTCCTCTTCTATGGCTTGTTGGCGATTTTCTATTTTTTCAAACCTTTTGTTTTGTTCTGCGAATTTAGGAGCGATGGTCTGTTCTACCGCATTATTAAATTCCCGCAACAAAGGATTTTCTTCCGCGTTTTCGATGTCAGAAAGAAGCATATTACTATCATTGCCCATTATCCAATTAGGATTTATCCCGTAATAATCCACTAATCCTTTTATAAACTTAGAAGGATTTTTATTTCTTCCTGTCTCAATATCTCGGATATAACCGTTTTTTACCCCTGTTTTTGCTTCAAGTTCAGACTTAGTACAATTAAAGTGTTGTAAAATCATAGCAATTTTATTTTTCCAGTCATTCATTTAGGATTTGTCCCCTATAAATATTAAAATTTATATAAATTTTCGGAAATATCCCTTGACAATTTAGGATATATCCGTTATTATAAAATCATGGCGTAAATATTCGCCACTTTATAGCGGTTGCCTTGTAAGAAATGGCGTAAATATTCGCCATATCATAAAAGCAACACTAAACAAAACGGCGTAAATATTCGCCATTTCCGATTATATCGAAAAAATCGGAAAAAATAAAGACGTGGAGTAAGCGCAGGACTTCTGAAACGTCAAACTGGTTTTTGAAAAGCGATTTTATTTTATTCAAGTGCGTAAGGGAAAAAATAAAATCTGATAGGAAAGAAAAAAGGATAAGTACACCATGACTATCCTTAACAGGCAATGCCGATGCACTGCTTTCCTACCAACATAAAAAAACGGCAAAAGCCCCGCAAGGGTTTTTATTCCGGTTCAAATCCGGAAGCGGGGCATCGGGATACTTCCCGAACGGAGGAATAAACATGGATTTAACTAAAATTATTGACGACTTGGTTCGTAAAAAGTCTAAGTCGAAGCTTCAAAAACTTATTGCCAAATGTGGCGGATATATTTTCAGCATAGATTTCATAGCAAAGGACGATAGTACAACAACAAGATACATAAATATCTTAACCAACGATTTTGATGAATCACTGAAAATTACAAAAACATATTGCGGCTATCCTTTTGAACAAGATGAAAAACAATGTTCCGTATACCTTCGCTTAATAAGCGACATCTCACCGAACGGACTGTATTCCGGCAGTATTGTTTTTTTGCAGGAACAAACAAAAGAAGCGGTTAAAAAAAGCAATGAGCTTACCATTCCCTACACTGTTAGAAGTATTAAAGAAAAAATTAAAACATTGCCAGAATATGATTTGTGGGATTTTAAAAACCGCATTGAGGAAGAGTTGATGTAGGAGGAATGAAAATGGATTTAACAAAAAAGATTGACGATTTAATCGTGGCAAATGATGAGTCGGGATTGGATGCGATTATCAAAGAACATGGCGGATATATTTTTAAAACGGAGTACCTTGGTTTTACGAGTAATCACGGACTTATGGGAGAGTATTTTTACAGCAATTCTTTTGAAGAAGCCGTGGGAAAAACAAAGGAATATTTAAGTATTCCCTTACAAAAAAAAGAAGACGGACTTTCAATATCTCTTGAATTAATAACTAAGTTTTTAAATGGCGGATTAGAATACGGCGCAAATATCTTTTCTAAAAAACAAACAGGGAAGGGAATCACCTCAACTTGCAACTTAAGCGATTGCAGTAATTTTGAGCAAATTAAGCGAGGAACTGAAACGCTATCGGATGATGATTTATTGAGGTTTAAAAAACTCATTGAGGAAACTTTGATGTAAGCACAATCCCCGCCGCAGTGGATGCGGCGGGGTATACGGAGGAATGTTAGGAGAAAATAAAAAATGAATATTTATTTTTTTCTTGCGATTATTTTAATTGCAAACAATTTACTGATTTTGTTCCATCTTCTTATACAACTTTCTGAGCCGCTTTATATCTTTTTTGTTAAGATTAAAACAATAATTGTCTACGATTTCCTGGCCTGTCTCAATTCGTATTTGTGCAAGAATATTTTGATAATGCGGCTGGCTAAGAGTGAGGAGGCTTTTTTTGAGCTTTTCGGCGGTATTATCGGAGTTGCCGGAATCCTTTCCGAGCAACAATGCGTTATTAATAATTTTAGTCGCCGAAACGATACGATGGAGATCGGCGATATATTTACACACATCTTTACTTGCAATGAGTACACCCCGGTTGAGAAAATCGACGAGTTGTACGCTGAGTTCCTCGATGAATTTATCAAAAGCGATAAGCGAACAGAAATCCAAATCCGGGTACTCATAAATGAACTTGACCATTGCAGCAGAAAGCTCGTGATAAAACTCGATTCGTTTTGGGAATACTTCATAAAACAATCGTTCCTTGCGAGCCCGAGCGTTTGCGAAAAAGTTAAACAAAGAATTAAGAGCAAATATTAACACACTTCCGCCTACGGTTATACCTGCTGCAATAATTATTGCTAACTCATTACTCATAAAAAACACCACTCCTAAAATTTTTATAGTTTTTTTTGGCGAATTAATTATAGCAAATTTTAAGATGGTTTTATACCTTCGAGCCTTGCGCCCGAAGGTTGCCCCGCAAGGGTTTTTATTCCGGTTCAACTCCGGAAGCGGGGCTTTGGGAAACTTCACCTAACGGAGGAAAACAACATGTAAGGAGGAATCACTATGGACAACAGCACTGTACCTCTTGATGATTTTTTAATTTTGGAAAAATACGCGGTAACAAGTAGACCGTACCCCTTTGACCTTGAGCGTAAACAAAAGGTAGAGCGGGCTATGTTTGACGCGGGTATTCGAAGCGTTTCCGAATTAGCGAAACGGTTAAAAATGAATTATACAAGCCTATCGGAAATAATCAACGGTACCCGCTTAAGTAGAAAGGCAGAAACTCGTATTGCAGCCTTTTTAAAAAGGCCCGCCGCCGAACTCTTTACTGTACGTACTCCTTTAGAACTTGCAAAGATGAACAAAAAACAAATTGAAAGTAACGGGGGGCGTGTTGCATGAAAGTATCAACAAAAGATATGGCGGATATTTTAAGCATAAGCCGCAAAGCGTTATTAGAAAAAGCGGGGCGGGAAAAATGGCAGTACGTTAAAAGGCAGGGCGGCAAGTTTTGGATAACCGAAAGCATGAGCGAAGATGTGCAGCTTGCCGTTCTTTCTGCCCGAGAGGTAGCAACAAAAACGCAAAGCGAATCGGGGCAGTTATTTACACAAGTTACCGAATCGGAGCGAGATGTTGCAAAGCTTAGAATGTCAATCATAAACGCATACAACACCGCCGAGCTTTCGGCGAAGGAGTTTTGTAAGGCGTTTAATGCAGGGGAAATTTCCCTTGCATTAAAAGAGGCATACGGCAAGCATTTAAGCGAGCGCACCTTTTACCGCTGGTTAAGTGAGTTTACGCAAAGCGGGATTTCAGGAATAACCCCGCTATACTCTTCCGGCAATAGCCGCGGAGGCAGCGGGGCAAGTTTAACCGACGAAGAAAAAGATGTACTCAAACATTTTTATTTAGACATTAACAGACGAAGCATTAATCACTGCTTCCTTGCACTTAAAGCAAACTTGCCGGATACAACGGCAACGTATCAGGTTTGTTATCGGTATTTAAAAAGTTTACCGCCTGCACAAGTTGACCGGTACCGCAAAGGCGAAACTTTCTTTGAAGCGCGGCACCTGCCGTACATTGAGCGAAACAAACCGCTATACAAAAGCATGGAGCATGTGCAGGGGGATCACCATATATTAGATCGCGTGGTTAAGTACAAGGGAAAGCTAGTGCGGCCATGGGTAAGTACTTTTATTGATATGCGAAGCGGGGCGGTTTTAGGTTGGTGCGTGAACACAAACCCTTCAAGTCAAACAATTCTCGCCGCGTACTACATGATGATTGTGCGCTTCGGAATTCCTTTAGTTGTGCACGTCGACAACGGCAAGGACTACAAGGGTAAAGTAATCAAGGGTCAGAGTGCGCGCATGAAAGTCTTTGATGCGGCCGGAGTTGAGCGAGAAGAGGAAGTGCTTATCACCGGAGCAATTGTAACCTGCGGCAGTAAATTAATTTATGCAACGCCGTTCCATGGGCAATCGAAAGGCGTTCAAGAGCGGTTCTACGGGGTTCTCGAAGAGTATTACTCAAAGAATACCGGGAACTATATTGGCAGCAATACGAGCGCTCGTGTTGACGAGCAGCGGCTTTTTTGGAGAGCAATAAACGGCAAGGCAAAGCGGGATGATGTAAGCGAATGGGCTGATGTTGTAAACGAATTCGTCCACTGGGTGCATTGGTACAATACCGAATGGGTTAGCAATGCAAAGGGGCGAAAAGGGCTAACGCCTGAGCAGGCTTTTTTAGAAAACTTACCTGAGAACTTGCGCGCCCCCGATATGGAAACGGTAGAGCTTGCGCTCACGAAGGCGGAGGTGCGCACCGTTTCGAGAAACGGCATTCGAATTGGCAGCACCGAATATTGGGCTGAGGAGCTGCGGGGCTTAACGGGGCAACAAGTAATGGCGCGGTTAAATCTCACCAATAAAAATGAAGTGCTCGTCTGCGATTCAAAGGGCAAGGTTTTATGCCGGGCGTATGCGGGCATGTTTATTGAAACAGGCAATACAGAAGCGGACATGGAGTTTGTGCAATCGGTGCGCAAAAAGGTGCGCGCTTTTGTAAAAGACAATCCGCTTGAGCGGCTTTCGTTTAAACCTAAAAACATGCTTGAAATTGCGATGGAAGCAACCGGCATTGAAACGCCGCAAATCGATTCTTACATTCCGCAGCTTGAAGAGCCTGAAAAAGAAGAAAAAGAAACTGAACCTAAAAAGGGCAAGTATCAAAATTATTTTGATGCGGATGATTTACAAATACTAACATCATAGGAGGAATGAGAATGAGTGATGTTTCGATTGATAATCTTTCAGTTAAAGAAAGGTTGAAGGAAGCGCTGCTGCGTTTTGACATAAGTCAAACGAAAGCGGCAAAAGAAATGGGTTACACATCGAGTGTATTAAGTCAATATTTAAATGACACGTACCGCGGCGATGTTGTAAAAGTTGAAGAGGCAATAATCAAATGGATTGCGCGCAAAACCGAAAACGCCGGCAAAAAACATGTCGCAATAATTGAAACCACTGCGATGCGGCAAATGAGCCGGGCAATTCGGCTTGCGCACGATGAAAAGGACATCGCCCTTATTGTAGGAGATGCCGGAAGCGGAAAGACAACAACAGCCGAGCAATACGTTCGCGACAACCCGCGCACTTCTATTTTGATTAAGTGTTCCGGGGCAATGAGTAAGAGACGCATGACCGAAGAGATTGCGCGGCAAATAGGACTAAATACGTATCGCGTTAAGTTTGATAACCTCGTTGATATGGTAAGTGAGGCGTTAGCGGAAAAAGAAGCAATTGTAATTATTGATGAAGCGGATAGTCTTCGCGATGATGCCTTAGAGTTTAGCCGCAGGCTCATTAACGATTTAGGAGAAACGGGTCTTGTGTTGATAGGACTTCCCGGGCTTGCTGCCCGCATTCAAAACTTAAAGAATGACCACCGCCAGCTTGAAAGTCGCATCGGGGTATTTTTGAAATTACAAGGGCTTATGAAAGTCGACGCTGAAAGAATAACCGAGAGTGTGTGGCCTGAAGTTTCGCAAGAAATTACGGAATCCATTTATGAGATTTCAAAACGAGATATTAGGCAGTTTGTAAAGATTATCAATCGATCACAGAACATTATGACTGCAAACAGGCTTGAAATGCCCAATGTTGAAATAATCGAAATGGCCGGCAAAATGATTTTACGCAGAAATTATATAGGGGGGTAAAAATGATTGAAACAAAAGCATTAACTGAAAAGCTCGGATTGAACAAAGAAACGGCAAAACGGATTAAGAGTTTGGAACAAGGGCTTATAAAAGTATTGATGGAAGCAACGTTGAAAGCGTTTAAAATCGGCGAAATATTATACATGGTCGAAGCGAACAATTCAAAAGGCAGACAAGCGTTTGTAGATTGGGTAACAAAGGATTTAAAAATCTCGTGGCAAACGTGTTTGAACTATAAAAAGCTTTTTGTGTTTTTCTATCAGGATCCCGAACGCTTGGAAAACCTTACCATTATGCAAGCGTACGCAGAAGCGGGCATTGCGGTTAAAAAAGCCTTACCACCTCCGAAAGAAGAGTATGAAGAGGTATTTACCGCAGGCGAAGAGGAAGAAGCATACGATGCAGAGCTTGCCGAAATATTTAAGCGCAATCCTTTAAGCGGAATACAACTCAAGAAGTATCGCGTGAATGTTGAGGACGGCACGGTTTGGGGCTTCAGGAAAGGCTACGGCAGAATTTCAATTGCGGATATTCGCCTGACTAAACCTGCGGGGCTTCCCGAACTTGAATGGCTTACCATGCAAAACGAAGTGCAAATTGTTTTTGAAAAGTATTTTGAAAAAATAGAGCGGTGCGAAGATGAGGGCGTAATTCCTGAACCTGAAGACACGCCGTTTGGATTAAAACATATCGGCAGGAGGTGAGAATATGAAAGTAAGTGCTGACGCATATAGCTTGCTTGATAGCAAACTTTTTGAAATTGAAAATACGGCAACTTCGGGGATTTTACAAAAAAACCCGCGCGATTGTTGTGTGGAAATTAAAAATATTGTCTTTGAAATAAGGCAGATTTTAAAAAATGAATTTTACATCGATGGCGGTGATGAACCGCCTGCGGCGTAAAAGATAAAAAAAATAAACATAAAACTTTAGGAGGTTTTATAATGGCGAAGTACAAACCGAGTACGGGAAAAATTGAATCGATTGAGGAAGTCAATAGCGCACTTAAAACTATCGGACTTCTCGAACATGAACTTGATTTAATTGACGCAAAATCAAATAAAGAGATAAGCGCAATTAAAGAAAAGGCAGCAAAGGACGGCGAGGGAAAGCGAAAGCAAATTGCAGAGCTTGCCGCAAAAATTGGAGCCTTCGCCGAATACAATCGTGATGAATTGTTCATCGATAAAAAAACGATTGAACTTACATTCGGAACTTTCGGATTTAGAAAATCGACAAGCATTAGTATTAAAACAAAAACGACAGTCGGTCTTCTGGAAAAACTCGGGCTGACCGATTATATTCGACTTAAAAAAGAAGCCGACAAGGAAAAGATGGCAGAGCTTGACGATGAAACGCTTGCACAAGTTGACGCCGTTCGAAAGGTAAAAGATACTTTCTTTTGCGAGGCAAATAAAGAAGAGGTTAATCGAGACCTTCTTAAAAGTGCCGGTTAATTTTTAAAGCCAAACCATACAGGGGAAAAAACTTTTTCCCCTGTGTGTATTTTTATTCAAATTAAGGAGAGATGTTATTTTGTTGAGAGAGCGAAAACAAAAAATTGCACTTATTCATATTGCAAAAAAAGAGCTTGGGTTAAACGATGAAAACTATCGCGCGATTCTTTTAAATGCTAATATAAATTCCGCAAGCGAAATAGAAAGCGAGGAGCAGTTTAAAATAATTATGCGCGCCTTTGAAAACTTAGGATTTAAGCGCACACTTTCTAATTATGAATTTAAAAATAAACGCTCAGGAGGCGGGGCTAATCGCTTAACTTCAAAACAAGAATACTATATACGGGGCTTGTGGGATTTAGCAAGCCGCAACCGAAGTGAGCGGAGCCTTCGGGCAATCGTGTATCGAATAACCGGCGAATACGATATTTCATGGCTTAGCAAAAAAGACGCAAGTAAGGTTATTCTTGCCTTACGAGATATTTGCAAAAAGGCAGGATATAATCCTGATACAAAACAAAGTTAAAAAAAAGAGGATGTAAAAATGTTTTTGACGCCCTGTGAATGTGCTCAAATTATGAGCGAAATTGAAAACAAAGAAGTATCGGTTAGGAAAGTGTATTACTTGCTTGAAAGTTTTGAATTACTTGCGGTTAAAATCGGTAATAGTTGCAAAATAACAATACAAGAATTGGAGGAGTATTATGAGCGAAGGGATCCGCGGTGTGCAGGAATTGTTAGAGAACTTGCCGGCAATATTAAGCGTCAAAGAGGTGGCGGATGTTTTCAACGTAAGCCAAATCACTATCCGTCGATTGATATACAAGAGGAATTTAAATGCGTACAAAATCCCGGGAGAGCGGGAGTGGAATATCAACAAGTCAGATTTAAAAAAGTTTATCGAAAGAAACGAAACGATAAACAATTAGAATTTTGTTTTTCAGCGTAAAAAAACACTTTAGGATTTTTTATATCTTAAAGTGTTTTTTTATTTCTATGTATCTCTTCTCCGATTTTTCCCGCTTCTCTTTCTTATAATGTTTTTATGAATATTGAAAAACAAATGTTAACGGTAAATCCGTTTTCCCGTCCAGGGCAAAAGCTGCAAGAGGTTAAGGGAGTGGTTATTCACTGGGTTGCAAACCCCGGAACAAGTGCACAAGCAAACAGAAACTATTTTGAAAGTTTAAAGCGGCAGAAAAAAAAAGACGGAGCCAGATACGCTTCAGCACATTTTATCATCGGCATTACAGGCGATGTACTGCAATGTTTACCGATTGATGAAGTAGCCTATCATGTCGGCGCGTGGAAATATCGGGATGGCATTGAGTACCGTTTAAGTTCGTATCCGAATAATTGCACCATCGGCATTGAGCTTTGTCATAAAAATTGGACGGGTGCATTTACAGAGGAAACGCTTGCAAGTGCAATTGTACTTACCGCAACTTTGTTAAAACAATTTTCATTAAATCCGCAAACAGATTTATACCGGCATTTCGACATCACCGGTAAAGACTGTCCGCGATATTTTATCGGCAACCTCGGCGCATGGATTGATTTTAAATGTGCCGTTGAAAAATATTTAATAAGCATTTTATAAATGCTTAAAAAAGGAGTTAAAAAATGTTTGAACTTATGAATTTCCTCCCGGTATTCGTACTCATTGCGGTGCTGCTCACCGTTATTTTTACGGAACTTATCAAAAAGCTTGATGTGAAAGATAAACTGAAAGGCTATCGCGTATGGATACCTTTTTTGTTTTCCGCTCTTTTTGCGTTTCTTTTACAGTTTGGCGAGTTTATTAAAATCCGCGAGGTGTGGTTTTGGGGAGCGACTATTTTCGGATTGAGTGTATTTTTTTATGAAGCTATTTTGAAAAAAATACAAGAGACGTCATATCCTAAAAAAGAAACTGAAACGGATGAAGAGGGAAATAAAAAGAATGTGTACAAAATTTAAAAAACGAATACAAGAAATTTTATCACGCATTACAGCGCTTTTAAAACAAGCGATTGCTTTTTTTAAAACGCATTGGAAAGCGTTTGCCGCAGCCTGTTCCGCTGCGGCAGCGGGCTTTTTGTATGTCGTTTTTAAAAATAAACATCGATGTAAAAAAATACTTTTTGCCGCAAAACAAAATGCGGAAGGCGAAAGGGAAAAAGAATATGAAAAAGTTAATCAAACTCCTGCAGGTGATCTTGTTTCTGGTGCTCACAATGCAGATGAGTTACAGTCAACCAAAG
The DNA here is from genome assembly GCF_008153345.1 of Treponema phagedenis. Classification (NCBI taxonomy): domain Bacteria; kingdom Pseudomonadati; phylum Spirochaetota; class Spirochaetia; order Treponematales; family Treponemataceae; genus Treponema; species Treponema phagedenis. Next base: position 853,699 of record NZ_CP042818.1, read on the forward strand.
ACGACATCAAAAGCGATTCCGCATCAGCAATTCAAAATAGAATTGAAGAAAGCGGATTATAGTAAATCCGAAGTTGAAAAGATTATTGCAATTTGTTTTGAGGAAATGAACACGAGTATTGACCGCGCATTTGATGAAGGGTACAAGCAAGGTCTACTCGCCGCCTCTCCCGATGCTGCTTATTATAAACGTTTAAGTAAAGATTTAGAAAAGGAAGTAAACCGCTTACAATCATGGCGAGTTGTGCCGTGGTGGACTATCCCGCTTTGCATTGCCGGAGGTACAGCTCTCGGCTTTAGTTTTTCGTATTTAAGGAAATAAAAAAATGGGATTTGAAAGTTTAATCATAGCGGCGAAAGATTGGGGGCCGACGGCGGTAACAACGATTATAGCGTTTGTCATCTCGTATCTTTTTAAACAGCAAATGAAAAACGCCGCAGAGGACGCAGCACGTTCTGATGAGTTTAAAAAAAATCTTGCAAACGGGTTGAATCGTTTAGAAGAAAATTTCAATAAAAATGTTTCGGAATTAAAACAAAAAATTGAAAAACAACAAAATGAAATTGATACGTTAAAGTTAGAAAAACTTGAGCGAGAAGATTTCTATAAAGACATGGGAGGCTGGCGGGCTGAAATAAATCGCCTACAAGATTTAGTCATCAATCAAAATAATAGTACGCTGCAAAAGATTATTGAACTTTGGCAATCACAAAATAAAAAATAAATTTAAAAAAGAAGAGGTAAAAAAAAATGAAAGGAAACAAAAAGTTTTTACGCGGTGAAATTTTAAACTATTTAATGACAACATACCCTGACGGGATTCCGGAACAAGTATTATTTCACCGTTTCTATGAATATAACGAAACGGAAGAAATCAAAATGTCAACAGAGTACCTGACCGAAAAAGGGTACACGGAAAAAAAAGAAGTGCCGCATCCGTACAAAGAAAAACAAAAGGTTCGCTGGTTTAAAATAACCGCAAAAGGCATTGACCTGCTTGAAGGAAACATCTCGAAAGACGCCGGCATAGTCCTCGACTAAACAAGGGGGCAAACTATGGGCGCAAAAAGTAAAGCGGAAGAGCACGGACTCGTTGAACTTATCATTGAAAAATGGGAAGGCGGAAAAAACACAATCGTTTATGTTACTGAAGAAGTAAATAAAAAAATACAAGAGCTCGGCCTTAAGGTTACGTTAAGCCGCGAAGGCATTCGGCGGGTTATAAAATCTCACAAAGAAGAAATTGAAGATGCAAAAAAAGCGATTGAGTCTGCAAAGGCAATGGCGGAAGTTTTAAAAGACTATCCCGGCACCGAAGCAAGCGAAGCAGTCCTTATGCAAATGACAAGTCTCATCTCTAAAGATTTGCGTACAATCGATAGTTTGGAATTTGAAGACCCGAAAGAATTACTTTTAACTACTGCGCGCATTGCAGAAGCTCAATTAAAACTTTCAAACTACAGAACAAAAGCAGCAAAGGCATTGGAGAAAGCAAAAGGGGAAATTAAAAAAGAATTGCAAAATGCAATCAAAAACGATCCAGAACTTTTACAAAAGCTTTGCGCAATAGTGGATAAGGCAGAAGTAAAGTGAGCGATATTTTAAATGAGCTTGTAGGCGAAAATTCAAAAGAAGTTCTTGAAAAAAAAGAGCGGCTTCAAAAAGCGGAGCATGATTTTTTTTACTTTTGCAAAACATACCTTCCGCATTATTTTTCGTACGAGCCTGCTCCGTATCATAAAATATTAATTGACATTGCAAACACTCACACGCTCACCAATGAGCATGTTGAAAACATAAAATCGCTTCTTAAAAAAGAATATCATTCGCTTTTAATTCCGACTGAGAAATTAAAAGCAGTTGTTGATATTGAGCCGCGCGGATTTTCAAAATCAACCCGATGGGCTTTAGCCTATCCGTTATGGCGTTTATTATTTAAAAAAAATAATTTTGTCTGTATTTTTTGTGCAACGCAAGATATGGCAAATAGAGCTTTACAAAGTATCAAAGATGAAATCGAAGGAAACGAAATAATTTTTGAAGACTTCGGTGCAATGGAAGGCTCAATTTGGAAAAGCGATTTTTTATCGTTTAAAAACGGAACAGCAATAAAATCATTCGGCGCGGGTGCTGCCGTTCGAGGCGTGAAGTTTAGGCAGTACCGCCCTGACTTAATTATTTGTGATGACATTTTAAAAGATGAAGCAGCACGTACATTTTCTCAAAGACAAAAAATATATAATTGGTTCTTGCGAGCTGTTATGCCGCTCGGTCAAGATACGTTTACTATTATTATAAATACTATCTTTCATTCAGATGATTTACCGAGTAGGCTTTTAAAAAGAATTGAAAATGGCGAATTGGAAAACTGGATTGGTTTACGATTTGCAGCGTTTACTCCGCAAGGCGATTCCCTTTGGTCTTCCTATTGGACAAGTGAAAAACTAGAAACAAAAAAGAAAGAAATCGGAAGTGCAGCATTCAGTACCGAATACATGAACGAGCCCTTAAGCGATGAGGAGCGAGTCTTTAAACCTGAATGGTTTACGCGCTTTTCTCATGTTGATATATCAAGTTTAAAAGTATACATGGGCGTTGACCCTTCCGCCGGTAAGCATGATGAGTTCGCTATTTTTACTTTAGGTATCGCCTCGGATGGAATGATGTATGCACTCAACGAATGGGCGGAGTGTTGTTCGGTTGACTCAGCAATAAATAAATTAATTGAAAAGTATCTTTTATACAAACCGATTTTAATCGGATTTGAAGAGGTAGGTTTTCAATCAATTTATAAAAAGCACATCATGGAAGCGGCGAGCAAAAAAGGTGTGTACTTACCGATTAAAGGATGCAGTACAAAAGGGATCGGAAAAGAACGCATTCTTTCACTTTCACCGTTTATTGAAAACGGCATGCTTAAGTTCAAAGAGAACATGAATAAAACAATTGACCAATTGACGATGTATCCCAAATCGGAGTTTGACGATTTGCAGGACGCGCTCTATTATGCGTGGGAAATTTCTCAAATCGGTTTTAAAGAAGTTACCGCGTTTAATTTAACATCCGGCTTTGACCGTCTCGGCGCGGCATTGCATGGTTTTAGGAGAAGAAGATGAAAAATAATTTAAACATTGAAATAATATCACCGGATAAATTCGAAGCGGTAATTGCCGAGCTTCCCAATCCGAATGAGATAATAAGCGATAAGGTAAGCTTCTATTCGCTTATCGATGAAATGATGCTTGATTCAAAAATCGGTTCGCATTTACGCTTGCGGAAAGATATTGTTACAAGTTTTAATTTTGTAATTGAGCAAAAAAACGCAAGCGATAAAGTATATGAGTTTGTGCGCGATAATCTTACCTCCAATCTTAATTGGGATAATGATGTAAAAGAGTTTTTAACCGCCATTGAATACGGTTTTGCGTTTTCAGAAGTCTTATGGGCCCAAAACGATGCGGGCTACTGGATTCCCGATTCACTTCGAAATAAAAGACCGGAGCAAATATTTTTTAAAACGGAAATTATAAAAACAAAACAGGGACAGCGTTCAATATGGGTTCCGATGTTAACAAAAGAGAATAGACCGCTTATCGAAAAATGTAAATTTTTAATTTACCGAAATAATCCGCGCGCTGAAAATCCCTACGGTTTTTCAGATTTGCTAATGTGTTATTGGCCGTGGCGATTTAAACAGTTTGGCTGGGAGTTTTGGCTTAAGGCTGCAAAAAAGGCTGGCGTTCCTTCTATTGTTGCATTGTTTGAAAGCACGAACACAGAGGAAGCAAGGAATGCAGCACAGGCTATTTCGCAAACCCTTTCAGAAATGGAAGGAGGCGCGGGCTTAGCTCTTTCTAATGTCAAAGATATTAAGACGCTTGAAATGAGCGGAGCTCTGCAAGACCATAAGGTATTAATTGAAACATGCAATCAAGAAATAAGCTTTGCGCTTACCACGCAATCGTTAAGCACGCAAGAGGGCACATATGGCACACGAAGTCAAGCAGAAGTGCACGATGAAAATTTAGTGCGAGTTTGTCATGGAGATGCAAAAGCGGTGCAAGGCGTATTCCAAGAATTAATTAATTGGATGGTTGCGATTAACTTCGGCGAAGGAGTAGCAGCACCGTCCGGTTATTTTGATTTAAAAAGCTATGCAACGTTTACGGAAATTATGCAGGCAATACAAAATAAAATCCCTGTTTCAAAAGAGGCCTTATACACTCGGTACGGTTTACCGCGCCCGAAAGATGATGAGGATACGTTTATTGTAGAGGCTCCGCAAGCGCAAGGCTTTATGCTTGCCGATTCAAACTCTAAAAAAAAAATTCAAAACAGCAGATCACCCGTAAAAATATTTTAGCCGATGAAAAAGAAAAATCATCGGAGCTTGAATCTTTTTGCGATGCCGGCAAAAAACGATTTGATGAGTGCATTTCTAAAACGTTAAAACAAGCGTTAAAAGATGTTTTCAACATTGATAAAACGCTTGAGAAAAACGAATTAAAAAAGCTTGTAAAAAATATCTCGTATCCTGAAAGCTCAGCGGAGCTTATCAAGCTCACCGAAAAAATAATTGCGGGTGCTTTTCTTTTAGGCTTTAATCATGCAGGAATTACGCTGCAAAAAAAAGACGTAAACCTTGCCGATAATGTTTCTTATACTTCCGCCGTTGACCCGCTCCCGTTTGAAGAAGCGATTGGTTTTTTAAAAAGCAAAGTATCAATTGAAAAACAAGTTTGGGATGCATTGGAGCCGAAGTTCCGCTTTAGAGCCTTTACGGTTGCACGCCTGAGCGAATGCGACCATATCGAAGATGTGCGTAAGCGATTAATTCAAGCTCTCGAAAAAGGCGAAGGATGGCAGGAGTCATGGGAAGAAATAGAAAGCTTTACCAAAAATATTAGAAAGCCTTTTTTACCCGGCTATTGGGAAACAGTTTATCGCACCAATGTGCAGACCGCTTATACCGCAGGCCGCCTCACTCAATACGCAAGTAATCCGCCTCGTGCGTGGGAGCTCTTAGTCATCCAAGACGGAAGAACAACCGACATATGCAACAACATCGCAAGCATTGCAGGCAACGGGAAAGCACTCAAGGCCGATCACCCGTTTTGGACGGTCTACGGATTCCCGCCATACCATTTTAACTGCCGCACCACAATCCGCGCCGTATACGATTATGAAGCGGGAGCAGGCACCAACATCGTAGAACCGTCAATAGACGAAATAAAAAAAGACTTTATGCCGCAAGAAGGCTTCGGCGGAAATCCAATCGAAAATGGCGATTGGTGGCGTTTAATTGAATCAATGGAAAAACGGATAGAAGAGTACGGCATACAAGAAGAGGTTGAAGAGCAGGCAAAGGAAATCGGTGTACAAGATTATATTCTTACAAAAGAAGATATAGAAAACACACCGTTTAAAACTACTCCTAAATCGGTTGGAGCAATGGAACGACGGTGGTATATTAAACATCAAAAAACCGTATATAATCCTGAATATGACGCATATGATTTTGATACTTTTATCAAACAGGGCACTTATGTAAAAAGTATAAAAGTAATTGCGGAAGGGAAAGAAATAAGAGATGTAAACAGACTTATAAAAACATATAAACATCAAAACGGGAGCTTTACAAAAGCAAAAGATTGGTATAAGGTGAGAGGTACGGCGATACTTGTGAATGAAGACGGTGATGAATATCGTGCTGAAATACACTGGTACCAATGTAAAAACATTGGAAAGGTTGAGATTAAACAAAAACGAATTATAAAGGTGATACATGAAGGTAGTAAATAAAAATAAAAAAGATATTTGGTTTCAAGATAAAGAAGCTTATGAGGTATTTGCAATAGAGGGAAAATATTATCGTATAGTCGACGATTCCGGAGAAGACTATTTATACCCAAAGGTTTTTTTCGATATTGTTGATGACAGCCCCATACCGGAACCGGAAAATAAAAAATAAGTTTAAATTTAAAAACATATTATCTTCTCAATATAAAAAGCTTTCAAGCAGTTTGTTTGAAAGATTTTTTATTTTTTTTTGCATTTATCTGTATTACAAAATTACATCGTTTAATTCAGTATAATTTAAAAATTATGTAAAAAAGGAAGGTAAAAAAAATGAAATTAACCGAAAATATCGAACTACTGCATGGCGACTGTTTAGACTTTTTGCCGAAAATTCCGGATGAAAGCATACAGTCAATAATTACTGATCCGCCGTATTTTTTAGGCATGACTCACAATAGCCAAAAGGGTTGCTTTAATGATTTAGCTATTTGTAAGCCTTTTTATGAAAAGCTTTTTAAAGAATATAAGCGCATTTTAAAGCCTGACGGCTGTATATATTTCTTTTGCGATTGGCGCAGCTATGCTTTTTATTATCCGCTTCTTGATTCTGTTATACAGGTTAAAAATTTATTAGTCTGGAAAAAACACGGTCGGCCGTCTCTAAATGTTTACGGTTCAGGTCATGAACTTATTATGTTTTCCGGAAAAATTAAAAAGTCCTACATAACAAATATAATTGATGATGTAGCCTCGTTTAATATCGGAGCGAGAAAAACAAACGGCGAAAAAATACACCCGACGCAAAAACCGATAGAACTAATGGAAAAATTTATTTTTGACAGCACCGATGAAGGCGATGTCGTATTGGATTCGTTTATGGGTTCCGGCACAACCGGCATTGCGTGCCTGAATACAAACCGCCGATTTATCGGCATGGAAATTGACGATAATTATTTTAATATCGCAAAAAACAGACTGGAAACCGCGATAAAAGGGCAATCAAAAAAAGCGGTTTAATGGGTATTAAAACGGCGTAAAAATCCGAATAAAAAGCCCTGTAAAACGATGGTTATCCACAAGCTGTGAATAACTTTTACAACATCATAAAAAACAGCCCCGAATATCTGGTTTTTTACTACTTTTTAAGCGGATTTTCTTAAAAATTTTCCCGATTTTTCAAAACCAAAAAATAAAAAGATTTAAGGTAACAGAAACGGCTAAAAACAGCCCTTTTTGGGCATTTTTCATCAATTTTTGCCAAACCTCGTGTAAAATCATACCTTTTCCTAAAAGCACACTTTATCACTGATAAACACTATATATATGGCTTTTTGCTTATTTTTTAATAAACATACGCTATATATGGATTTGCTCGAAAGGTAACAGTTTTGCCAAATCTCATGTAAAATGACACCGTTGCGCCGTGTCGAGCTCTTTTTTATAAAACTTTTTTATGTTTTGGTAGGATGTATTAAAAAACGAATCGACTTATTAAAAAAAACGCTGTATTAGAGTAAGAAAACAATGCACCGAAAAAGCTCCTTTAAATTTAGGAGAGGTTCTTTCTTAAAAAAACAAAAGCTTGATTTTTTTATTGTTTTACATTATCGTAACTCAATATAAATTTAACGGTGTAAAAAGAACCATCATTTTCCTTTAGAGAAAGAGCGGAAATAAATCTTCTTAAAAATCCGTCCAAGAGTAAGAACATGTTAACAGAAATAGATAAACAAATATTAAAAGAAGAATATCCTCAGCTCAGTCTTACCGATGATTTTGATATTGAACGATATTTTGAGCTTAGGAAACAAGGTAAAGAGCAAGAAGCCTTAAAAATATACAATAGCCGTCTGGTCATTAAATATCCTGATGAAAGTACACGAGTAAAACTCATGTCGTATTATCGGCAAAAAGATCCGCGTTTTGAAAAATTGCTTGGTAAAATTCTTGTGCAACTGGTAAAAAAAATTACAAAAGAGATAAAAAAGATAATTGATTTTTTTTCCGGTACTGTTACACCGTTGGATATTCAGCAAGTATATACGGTTATTCAGGTTTGCGAAAAAATTGTTTCCGCTATTGCGCCCGATCGGCTGGAATCTATTAACTTTGTCAGAAAATATGCACGGTATGCATCTTTACTTCAGTATCGTGAAAAAGAGATGCAAAAAGCATCGGATATTATTCGAATGTATGTAACAGACACTATTTCTTCTGTAAGAGAATTTAAGGAAGAAGAGGATAATCGAAGAAAACAGTCAAAGTTGCAGGCAGAGAGACAAAAGTACATGCCCAAGATGCTTGATTTTTCGAAAATTACCTTTACTAAAGCTCAAGAAGCATCAATCCTCATTCCGAAAACCATTGTTGCAGTTGAAGATAAGGTTTTAGCGTATACAATGAAATACTGGCATAAATTTAATGACGGCGCTTTTGAGAATATGATTTTATTATACAGCAGAAAGTACAAAACAGATCATTATAATATTTTCCAATCGGTAAAAATCGGAAGATTACGCGGGTGGCGAGATGAAGAAATTTTGCAATCTGTTTTGTCAAATGTTGTTTCCGGATACTATTACAGCATTAGCGGAGACCTTTATTTACAACGGAATTGGCAACGCTTAAAATCGACACTTGTTCCCGAGAAACAAAAAAAACTTTCAGCGCCGGAACAGCGTCAAGCACTTCCCACTCCAAAAGAACCGAAAATATCGCAAGCAAAAAAAAAGCCGGTGGCGCGAAAAAATACAGCACCGAAGAGACAAAAAGCGCTCACAAAACAGAAAGAAAAAAAACAGGAAGGAAGATTGCCGACGCAAGAAGCTCAAAAATTACAAACGCCTGTATTCGTCGGATCACCGCTAGTGAAAGATAAAACCGGTTCAATTGCCGATTTGGTAAGACAAACAACAGGGAAAACATACGAAATTTATAAAGAGCTTTTCTTTAAAGATATCCGCGTTTCAATTAGAAAAATTTTGAATCGATCCGCAATACAAAAGATTTCATTATTCGGTACTGAGCAGAATATTGCGGAAAATCACATATATCACTTTCTGGAAGTTCAATACGATAATCCATATCAAAACTGGCAAGCGAGCACTGAATATAAAGAAGTTCTCGCACAAGGTTTTAAAGTGGATTCTCTTGAGCAAATTATTAAAGATTGGGCACGAAGAAAAAAATATTAGCCGGTTATGATTAGTGTAGCGTTTCGTAATTAACTTCCTGGTATAAAAATCGGAGTATCAACAATAAGAGACTGCGAATTTAAGCGTTCCTATGGTAAACTGCTCACCGTAGGCGAAGTAAAGGGAAAATGGCAAAACTTCGCCGTTGCTCCGTGTCGAATTCTTTTTTATACAATTTTTTACGATTTGTATAACATGCACTAAGAAAAATAGTCGAGTTATCAGAAAAACGTTATACTAGTGTAGCGTTTTGTAATTAACTTCCGGTTATACAAATTGGAGCACTAACAATGAGGGAGTGCAGATTTAAGCATTCCTATGGTAAATTGCTCGCCGTTGCGCCGTGTCGAACTCTTTTTTATAAAATTTTTTATGTTTTGGGTAAGATGTATTAAAAAACGAATCGACTTATTAAAAAAACGTTATACTAGCCGATGTTTTTTTTCAATTCTTCAGTTTTATCGGTTTTTTCCCACGTGAATTCCGGCTTGCCGAAATGCCCATATATTGATGTTTTTTGGTATACCGGCTTATATAAATCAAGTGCTTTGATAATTCCCGCAGGACTTAAATCAAAAGATTTTTCTATCGCTTTTTCTATCTTTTCTTCAGGGACTGTTTCTGTTCCAAAAGTATCAACTCTGACTGAAATAGGGAAGGGGACTCCGATTGCATAGGCAAATTGTACTTCGCATCGCTCAGCAAAACCTGCGGCTACAATATTTTTTGCAACATATCTTGCCATATAGGCTGCAGATCTGTCCACCTTTGACGGATCTTTACCGGAAAAAGCGCCTCCGCCGTGTCGCCCCATTCCTCCGTATGTATCTACAATAATTTTTCTTCCTGTTAAACCGGTATCTCCGGCAGGACCTCCGATTACAAAACGTCCGGTCGGATTGATGAAAAACTCGGTATCGTTATCCAATAAACCGGACGGTTCCAAAACAGGTTTAATAATTTCTTCAATGAGTGTATTTTTTATCAGCGAATATGAAGGAGTTGGATTATGCTGATGGGAAAGCACAACGGTCTTTATTCGTATAGGTTTAAAACCTTCGTATTCTACGGTTATTTGAGTTTTTGAATCGGGCCGCAGCCAATCAATTTGTTTTGATTTTCGCAATGCTGCCGCTTTTTTTAACACTGCATGAGCATACATTATCGGGGCAGGCATAAGTTCCGGGGTTTCCGAGCAGGCAAAGCCAAACATCATTCCCTGATCGCCGGCTCCTTGTTGACCGGCAAATTCTTGTAAACCGGAGCCTTTTACTCCTTGCGCAATATCCGGAGATTGATTATGAATCATATTTATAACCGCCATGGAATCACAATCTAAACCAAACTCGGCATTCGTGTATCCAATATCTCGTGCAATATCTCGTGCTATTTGTTGTACATCGACAAAAGTGTTTGTGGTAATTTCTCCGCCTATTAATATCAATGCGTTAGAAGCAAATGTTTCGCAGGCAACATGACTTGAAGAATCATCACGCAAGCACGCATCAAGTACTGCATCCGATATTTGATCGCAGAGTTTATCCGGATGCCCTTCGCCAACAGATTCAGATGTAAAGATTTTTTTCGGTCGTTTCATAATAAGCTCCTTGTACTAAACAGGTATTTATACTATAATAAAAACCGGCAGTAAACGCAATACTTCCTATAATTTTATTTATGCAATGGAGGAAATTATGGCACTACACAAAAGCTATTCGGCAAAAGAGGATATTTGTAAGGTTAAATTTGAACTCCCGGCTGAAGTAACAGAAGGAGTAAGAAAAGTTGCCTTGGTAGGAGATTTTAACAACTGGCAAACTTCTGCTGATTTATTAAAAAAGAATAAAAAAGGAATTTTTTCAATTACTCTTAAGTTAAAAAGAGGTGAATATCAATTCAGATACTTAATTGATGATTGTCGATGGGAAAACGACTGGGCGGCAGATAACTATGTGCCGTCAAACTGCGGAGCGGCAGATAATTCCGTTGTGATTGTTTAAAATGCAAATGATGGAAAAAGTACAGATTGCAACATATCGGGATGAAAATGATGCTAATAAATTTTTAGCAACATTAGAGCCCGCAGACCTTCTTGATATTAAAGTAACCAATACACGCGGTATTCTTTGCTTTACTATTATCTACAAGGTCAATGTTCCATCGCTAGATGCTTAAGAACTATTATTATATACCAAGCTACACAATGTATCCGCAATTGAGGTTGCAAGTGTAAGAACTTCAAAACGCTTAAAAAGAGGGTTGCGCATTAAACAATCGCTTCTGTTTGGAGTCGCGATCGCCTGTGCCGTTCTGAATTTGACATTTGTAGCGGTTTACTGTCGGTGTGCAAAATTCGGAACACGGTATTGTTGCTACTCTTGCCCGCCATAACTCCATGTTAATTGGAGAATGTTCCTGCGGAACCTTTTTGAATAAATAAAAAATTTAAAAGCATACTATTTGCAGGTGTACGACTGCATAATTAAAAATCACAACGAAAACTGCTTACAGCGAAAAGCACTAATAGTTTGTATACGTTAGATTCCTTCGCGCTGCTTTCCGGAACTTGCTGCTATGCAGAAGTTTACAGAAAATAACATCGAGATTTTCAAAAGCTGACTGAGTTTTTGTAGATGTTTTACAATAACCTTACTCAAAAAATTAAAGAATTTGAACCTATTCTTCAATAAAATCAAGCTCGATATCGTTGGGATCTACAGCGGTAAGAATTTTCTTTCCTCCGCGTATAGTGCGCGGGGGCGAAATAATTCGCACATTGTTTGACACAAGATATTTCTCTGTTTCTGCAATTTGGTCTACAATGAAAGTAAGAGAAATCCTTCCACCCTTAACCAAATTTGCAGCTTCATTATGAAGAAGTTCTATTTGCGTTCCGCTTTCAGGTTCTGTTAAAAAAGCGATACGTTTTCCGGGCTGCGGAGAAATCATTGAAACAAATGTAAAGTGCAATATTTTTTCATAAAATCCAAGCGACTTGTCCATATCCTTTGTTCGAATAACAACGCTTTTCATCTTCATAAACAACCTCGCAAATTGAATATAGAGAGGAAAAATTCCCTCCGTTATGCGCACGTTTCTTTAAAACCGATGCACCATATTTATTATACCTCATATTTATGTTTTTACCAGATGTTTTGTATTTATTTTTATCATACCAGTAAAAAATTTGCGATACCTTTTTTTTGTGATAATTTTAGACAGCGTTTTTAATAGTGCCAACATTGTGCACTGCATGCTGTTTTTTATTTTTCAAAAATTCACTTCCTATTCGATTGCCCGATAATCACATAAAAAAATTTTATAAAAAGAGCTCGACACAACGGTTTGGTTTTGACGTCCATGTCAAAACCAAACCTATGAGTTTGAAAACTCCTATTATACAAATGCGGTAGTTTTCAAACTCAATTCTGTTTGGAACTACGGGCGTCCATGCCCGTTCTGATTTTTGACGTCCATGTCAAAATGAAACCTGCGAGTTTTAAAGCTTTGCAAACAGTCTTGCTTTAAAACGTCGCTGCTGCTTGGAACCACCGCCGTCCGTGGCGGTTCTGAGTTTTTGCCGTCCGTGGCAAAATGAAACCTTGCGAGTTTTAAAGCTTTGTAAACGGCCTTGCTTTAAAACGTCGCTTCTGTTTGGAACCACGGGCGTCCATGCCCGTTCTGATTTTGATGTCTATGTCAAAACCAAACCGTCTGCGTGGAACCACCGCCACGTCCTGATTTTTAGTCTTCTTGATTAAATCAGTGCTGCAAGTTTAAAAACTCCTATTTATGTCGGTGCGGTAGTTTTTAAACATCGTTTTGCATTATTCTGAGTTTGACAACGGTGGGTAAGTTTACCATAGGAATATTGAATCCACAAACCGCTGTTGCCGACGCTCCAATTATGATAAGAGCAATTTAATTGCAGACGGTATACTATTCATTATCACACTCAAGATATTTTATTTTTGAATTTGCTAGGAAGCAAAATTCTATGAAGAAAAAAATGGAAGCACTGGTTTTGCATATATAAAATGAAATCTTTTTTATATATAGAAATCAATTGTTCTAAAGATAATGAATATATTCAAAAATAAATATTTGTAAAAAGAAGTCCTTCTTTGAAATTTACACTTGTCCTATTTTCGAAACTATGATTTAATAGTGAAACTTTAATTGAATGCAGGAATAATTTTAATATACAATCAATTTGTGGTTACTAATGTGTAAGTCTAAAAACATGCTGTGTATTATTCAAGGCAAGTTTTTAATTTATACATTGATGCCAAAATATTGCAATATTACATAGGTTTCTTACATTAGGTTTTGTGATCTCGAAAAGAAAACGCTGTCTCTAGTAAAAAATGAAGCGGCTAAAACTGGAACGAAAAATTTATAGCCTTGGGCTTGCCGTCAAATATAGCGATGACGGGATTGTAAAAGAGAAGTGAAATAAGGTTGAGATAACAAAGCATTAAGATTTTAATACAATTTTTGGTTGGATGGTTTTCCAATTAAATAATTGATATCTTTGACGAAGAATTGCAGTACGCAATTCAAGGAGGTTTTATGAAAAACAAATTTTTAGGAAAGCGGCAGCTCGTTACCGGTGTATCACTGGTATGTATGTTGTTGTTTTTATCTTGTGCAAGCAAGCCTGCTGAAACAAATTCTGCAGAAGCTTTACTTAAGCAAGGAAACTGGGAACCCGCTAATAGGGCGCGATTAGTGGAGCTTATTCAAAAAAATGCAAACAGTGGCGCCTATGCTGTTTTTGATTGGGACTTTACCTGTATCTTTCAGGATACACAGGAATCTCTTTTTCGCTATCAAATTGATAATCTTCTCTTTAAGTTAACTCCGGAAGAATTTCATACTGCAATCAGAGTTGATGTGCCTAAGAAAAATTTTTCTTCTGACTATGTTAATGTGAAGGGCGAGGAAATCAATATTGAATCAATCGGAGCAGATCTTGATTCCGCTTATACCTATATCTACAACAACTATGAAGGGCTTAACGGAAAAAAATCTTTGCAAGAAATAAAAGCGACAGAAGAGTACAAAGACTTTAGAGGAAAGCTGGCCTTTTTATACGAGGCAATCGGAGGAAGTTTTTCTGCTGAAATCGCATACCCCTGGGTGCTCTATTTATTTACAGGGATGACTACACAAGACGTAGATGAAGTTACACAAAAAGCAAATGACTATGCGCTTACTCAACCGATTGCCCGATATTCAATTGAATCAAGTGATGTGCTTACCGGCAAGGCAGGGAAGGTTTCGTTAAGCGGATATAAACAAGGTTTGCGAGTGCAACCTGAAACACAAAACTTAATGAAGGCTTTAATGCAAAATGGAATTGAAGTATATATCTGCTCCGCATCACTTGAAGATGTGGTACGGGTTTTTGCATCTAATCCAAAATACGGTTACAATGTAAAACCTGAAAACGTTATTGGAATGCGATTAGAAAAAGACGCTGCAGGGAAATATCTTCCGGTGTATAAAAAAGATTATCCCCAAACACAAAGTGCGGGAAAAACAAAGGCAATTAAATCGGAGATTGCTCCAAAGCATAATAATCAAGGTCCCGTTTTTGTTGCGGGAGACAGTAACGGTGATTATGATATGGCCGTCGACTTTCCCGAATCAACAGAGTTAGTTCTTGTTATGAATAGAGTTCGAAAATCTTCAGATCGTATTTCAAAACTTTCTAAACTTGCGGTTGAAGAAACAGGTAAAGCTGACGCAAAAGTAATTTTGCAAGGACGAGATGAAAACAAAGGAGTTTTTATTCCTTATCAAGGTTCTTATCCGTTCGGAAAAAAAACAATTGAGGTGTTGAGCTCGAAATAAGTTTAATTTAGAAAAACAATCTTTTATGCAAGAACCCCTTGCATAAAAGATTGAAAAGCTGTTGTCGGTTTTAGAGTGTACATCTAAATAATTTCTACTATCATGTTATGAGGAATATGAATTGAGTTTAAAAACAAAACTTATTTTGATAAGCGTTTGTACTAATTTATTTGTATTAGGTGTATTAAGTATTTTTTTGTATAATCGCATGTTTATAATGGTTGAAAGACAACTTGACTCGAATAGAGTCGAGGATATGAATATACTGGATACTGTTGTATGTAAATACTTTCAAAACATCAGTGATACAACAAAATTATTATCGAGGCATCCTCTCTTTAAAAATATCGGCAGCAATCTTTCAAGTTATGTAAATGCGAATGATCCGAGCGGGACCACACCGATGATCGCAAGGAATCCTTATGAAGAAGAAGTTCTTCAAGTTTGTAAAAATTTTATGGATTGCTTTGGAGATTCTTTTACCGTCTCGCTTGGTGCTGAAGAAAATGGCGGTTTCATTATGTATCCTACTGCGCCTCGCAGTAACGGTTATGATGTGCGCAAAAGAGGATGGTACAAGGCGGCGGTTGCCAAAAAACACCAAATAGTATTTTCGGAACCCTATCAGACAACTGCCGGGGAATTTGTTATCACTTGCGGAAGAACCGTTACGGATGCAAATGACAAGTTACAGGGAGTCGCAACTATTGATGCAGGGCTTGAATACCTTTCGGACTTTATCAGAACAAGCGCGGATCAAAAAAATGAGATCACAATGATTTTCAATAAAAGCGGACTTATCCTTGCTCATTCAAAAGATACTTCCTTAATATTTAAAAATATTGATGATCTTGGTATCGAGGGAATTAATTCTTTTAGAGAGAAGGAGCTTTTATTTTCTACACAGATAAATGGCACTGCATATAAAGTAATTACAAAAAAGTCTGCTTACAAAGATATTTCTTTATACTATGCTCTGTTAATCCCTCATACAGAGTATAAAAGATATTCTGAACAAATTTTGCTAATAACTGCTGTAGGACTTATAATTTCAAGTGCTTTAATTATTGTTTCCTCTTTTATTTTTGCGGGCACATTGATTAAGCCGATTAATAAGGTAACACTTGCATTGAAAAATATTTCAGAAGGAGCCGGAGATTTAACTGTTCGTCTTAAAAGTAAAAGAAGAGACGAGGTGGGAATGCTTTGTGAGTACTTTAATCAAACAATGCAGAAAATACAGGAATCTATCATTTCAATCAGTAGACAAACAGCGGTTATGAATGAAACTTCCATTACGCTTTCAACTAACATGAATGAAAGTGCTTCATCCGTTCAACAAATAAATACAAATATTTCCGGTATAAAAGAAAAGGTTCAAACAATTTTGCAGGACTCTGATAGGACAGGAGCTAATGTACAAGCAGTGGTTGCCGGTATGCAAAATTTAAATACTACTATGCATAGTCAGACAAAAGAAGTTGAAACTACATTGAATTCATTACAAGGTATTGTGAGTAATATTTCTTTTGTAACCGAGATTTTAGATACCAATATTGATTCTGTTCAAAGTCTGCAAGAGGAAACCGAAGAAGGAAAACAAAGCGTTGAACGTTCGGCTGTTTTAACAAAACAAATCAATGAAGAGTCCGAAGGATTGTTGGAAGCTTCATCCGTTATCCAACATATTGCAAGTCAGACAAACTTGCTTGCAATGAATGCTGCAATAGAAGCCGCCCATGCCGGAGATGCGGGAAAAGGCTTTGCTGTTGTTGCCGATGAAATTAGAAAACTTGCGGAAGAATCAAGTACACAAGGAAAATCAATTACCAGAGTATTGAAAGAATTAAAGACAACAATAGAGGAAGTCTCTAAGCAATCGCTGCTGGTGCAAAATAAATTTGATTCTATATTTAATCTTACCAAGGTAGTACGTTCACAAGAGGATCAAATAATGAAGGCAATGAACATGCAGGCAAAAAGTGGAGAAAATATTTCTCAAGCAATGGAATCGATAAATAGGTTATTGGCCGGTATTACAACGCAGTCTGCGGAAATGCATCAATACGGGGAATCCATTACAGAGGAATTAAAAATTTTGCAGCATGGAATTTATTTGATTAATGATAATATCACCGAAATTTCCGCAGGAACCGAACAAGTTTTCGCGGCAATTGTTGATGTAAATATTCAAGCAAAATTGAATGAAGAAAGTGTTCAAAATGTAACAAAAGCAATACATTCGTTTAAAGTTTAATGTGTAAAAACCGATCGATGTTAAATTCAGCGGTCGGTTTTTATTATAAGAAGTGAAAATTATTTTTATACTTCCTGATATTCACTTAAGTAGTAAAAAACTTTTTGTAATAAGAAAATAATAATAAGAACGGAAAAAATAAAAAAGAAAGAGCCGATAATAATAAAAAAATTATATAGCCCGTGTAATAAAAAAGGAATAAGAAAAAATAAAACCTGTTTCATTTTATTTTTTACTATTGCGATACGCAAGTAAAAGACGCTTAAACCGCCGTGTAATAAAACAGCGGTTAAAGCGCGGACTAATACAAAGTTTGGAAATATAACGCCATAACCGATTGTTTCAAGCCCGCCAAAAGAAAATCCGAAAAAAACAGCCAGAATAAGAGTTTGAAAAATTGAAACACGTTGTTGGGCAGGTAAAGAATCTTCAAATTTTTCTCTTTTAGCAGAGCTAAGAAGTTTAAATAAAAAAAGGAAAAAAATAAGTTTAACTCCTTCTTCTATTAAGGCGGCTTGTATGAAGGATACATATAAAAGGGACAAAGGCGCTTGGAATCCCTTACTATCAAAACCAAGTAGCCATTGAAGAAATAACACTACGACAAGCGCGCAAAAAGCAAAGGTAAAACTCAAAAACAAAGGCAAAGGAGCAATATTTTTTTTGGCTCCCGTAAAAAACGCCCATAGAAGAGCGGGAAGAAATGAAAAAAGAATTACCGCTGCAATAATCATGGTTTATATAATTCCGATATCTTTTCTATACTTCATTCCGGTAAAATTAATTTTCTTAATATTTTCTAAGAGCGTTTTTCTGCATAAGTTAAAATCAGAATCAATGCAGCTGATGCAAAGCACTCGTCCGCCTGAAGTAATAATTTTTTCTTGGATTTTTTTTGTGCCGCTGTGAAAAACTATGATAGAATCAGGTAAACTGTCTAAACCGGAAATCGGAAAACCTGTTTGATATTTTTCAGGATAGCCTTTCGAAGTACAAACGATAGCCATAGCTTTTTTATTGCTCCACTCAAGATCGTTTTGTGTGAGATTACCGTCAATAGCTTTACGCAGTATTTGTCCTAAATCAGATTTGAGTCTGAGCATAAGCACTTGTGTTTCAGGATCGCCGAAGCGTACATTGAATTCAAGCACGCGAATATCTTTTTCTTGTATCATAAAACCGATGAATAAAATTCCGGTATAATTCATTTTCTCGGCAGTTAGACCGGCAGATATTTTTTGCAGTATTTCCGAAATTTTCTTTTGCACTTCATTTGTTACCGCAGGGTTTGGAGAAATACAACCTACTCCGCCGGTATTTAGTCCGGTATCATTTTCACCGATTTTTTTATAGTCGCGCGCTGTTTCAAGTGGGAATATATTATTCTTACTTACAACGCAAAGCTGTGAAGCTTCTATCCCTTGGAGAAATTCTTCCAGAATAACTTTCTTTCCTTCATCTCCGAAAATCTTTTTTATAAAAATAGAATCTAAGGTCCCTAACGCAGCTTCTTTTGACTCGCAAATAAAAACTCCCTTACCGGCACAAAGTCCGTCTGCTTTTATGACTACCGGAAAAGAATAATTTTCTACCAACGCTGCAGCTTGTTCAAAGGAGTACGCAGTATCCCAGTTTGCGGTAGGAATACAGTATTTTTTCATAAAAGCTTTTGCAAAATCCTTGCTTCCTTCAAGTTGTGCAGAGATTTTATCAGGTCCGAAAATGGTTAAGCCTCTTTTTTTAAAAACATCCGATATGCCCATACAGAGCGGTGCTTCCGGTCCTACAACGGTTATATCAATTTGATTGGATTCCGCAAAGTTTGCTAGACCTTCAAGATCAAGCGGTTGTAACGGTACCAGCTCTGCAATTTTTTCAATACCGGCATTGCCTTCAGTACAATACAATTTATTCACGCTTGCAGATTGTGCAAGTTTATAACAGAGGGCATGTTCTCTTCCCCCTGTTCCAATAACTAAAATATTCATATCGGTTCCTTCATCTTTATATCGATTAAAATATTAATGTTTAAAATGGCGTATGTTTGTAATAACTAAAGCAATATTAAATTGGTCAGCAAGCTCAATAACTTTTGGATCTTTTACGGAACCTCCAGGTTGAATAACTGCGGTAACCCCATGTTCCGCTAAATGCTGAATAGTGTCTTCAAAAAAGAATCCGTCTGATGCAAGGACTGCCCCTTTAGGAGAGTGTATTGAGCGGGCAATTGATTTCTCTACAGACCAAAATCGTTTTACCTCTCCTTGTCCTATTGCAAGTGTTTGTTTATTTTTTGCAAGTACTATAGCATTTGAGTTAATATTTTTTACCGCCTTCCAGGCAAATAATAAATCATCCATTTCTTCACTACTTGGTTTTCGTTTGCTTGCAAAGGTAAGATCATCCTTCAATACTATACTATCGGCCTCTTGTATAAGCACACCGTTTAATACTTGTCGGGAACTGTAAGGCTCAAATTTAAAACTGTTGATTTTAGGCATTTCCAATAATCGAATATTTTTCTTTTGTGTTAATAGCGTAATTGCATCTTCTGAAAATGAAGGAGCGATCACAATTTCAATAAAAATTTTTGAAATTGCATCTGCTGTTTTGCTGTCCATTTCTCTGTTTACACTGATAATTCCGCCGAAAATAGATTCCGGATCTGCCTCGTGAGTTTTTTCAAAAGCTTCTGAAAGTGTTGCGGCACTTGCAATTCCGCAAGGATTAGTATGCTTAATAGCTACAACAGTCGGCTCGTCAAATTCTTTTAATACTTTGACGGCCGCGTATGTGTCAATTAAATTATTATATGAAAGTTCTTTTCCATGAAGCTGTTTAAATTCAGCCATGCACTCTTCAGATAAATCAGGTTTTTGGTAAAGAGCTGCCTGTTGATGAGGGTTTTCCCCGTAACGTAGAGCTTGAGTTTTTTTATACGTAAAAGAAATTCTTTCGGGAAAAGTTTCGCCTGCTAGCTCATTAAAATAGTTTGAGATTATTGAGTCATAATAAGCGGTATATGAAAAAGCTTTTGCTGCCAGTTTTTTCCGCATTGCCATCTGTGCCTGATCATCTTTTTGTAAAATTGCAAGTACGGCTGCATAATCCGAAGGATCGGTTACGGTATATACATCGGCATAATTTTTTGCTGCGGCTCTAATCATGGAAACTCCGCCTATATCAATATTTTCAATAATGGCAGCATGATCTTCTTTGTCTTTTTTTAAAGCCGCTTCAAAAGGATAGAGATTATTTACAATCATATCAATAGGATTAATATGCAGTTGTTCGCAATCTTCTTTATCGGTTTTTAAATTTCGTCGAAATAATATGCCTCCATATAAAATAGGATGTAAGGTTTTAACTCTTCCCCCCAATATTTCAGGAAAGCCGGTAATCTTACGTACATCTTGTACCGGAACTTTTGCTTTTCGAAGGAACTCTGCGGTTCCTCCGGTAGAAATAATTTGCCATCCCTGTTTTATAAGTCCGTTTGCAAAATCAGCAATATCCGTTTTGTCATATACGGAAATTAAGGCGGTTTTCATATTTACTCCTAGAAATTATTTAAAAGAGAGTAGCGGTTATTCTCATACATACCGCAAGCTTTCAATGAACGGAAGTATACCACAGCAAAAAAAAATAAAAAAGCGGGATGAGCTTTTTTATTTTTAACTCACAAAAGGTATATGCAGAAAATACATCTGGCGATAATCTGAGATGAAAGTTTTAAGCTTTACTGCTGCGTGTATTGCTCTATTGTATCGCTTAAATGCTCAAGTTTTATTCCCGCCTGCTTGAACATAGCGATTGTATCATTTGCATCGTGATATCGTTTTTCTGCAACAACTCGTACAATACCGCAATTTATAATCAGCATTGCGCAAGTTCTGCATGGAGTCATTTTACAATAGAGTGTTGCCCCATTGATGGCGATGCCGCGCCGTGCTGCCTGACAAATTGCATTTTGTTCGGCATGAACGGTACGCACACAGTGTTGGGTAATGCTTCCGTCTTCGTGTTGCATTTTTTTTAGCTGATGACCGACTTCATCGCAGTGCGGTAAACCTGTAGGCGATCCCACATAACCGGTTACCAATATTTGATTGTCCCGAGCAATAACACAACCTGAACGCCCCCGATCACAGGTAGCGCGCTTCGCAATTGCATGACAAACTTCCATAAAATATTCATCCCAGGTAGGACGTTTATATTCTTCTGTTAATTTTTCCATTCTATACCTTCCAAAAATTAAAATTTTGATTTTTATTTATAACGCATCGCAGCTTTTTATTAAAGCGATCGATATAAATTGTATATATTCACTACTTACATCCCTCAGATAGAATTAAGGTACGCAAAAAGCTGCGGTAAATAGGCAGCACTTGGACTTTGCGTACTATTACAACGTTTTGTAATTAAGCTGCCGTTATACTAATCGGGGCATTAATAATAACGGCTTGCAGATTCAGCATTACTATGGTAAATTGCGCAAGGGCGAAGTTACAGTAAATTTCTAAAACTTCGCCCTTGTGCTGAGTTTTTTTTCATAAAATTTTTATAGTTCGTATAAAATATATTAAAAAACGCTACACTATGAATGCGTTAGGTGTTTTCAAGTAGTTTTTAAAAACCTAAAGCTAATCCCAGCTTTACTCCGGCTCCCGAAACTGAATAAAAATTTCGTGCAAAAGAATTTGAGGCAAGAGAAACCGCTAAAGAAAAAACAGCCCATCGTGAATCTAAGTAAAAGCAAATTTCATTTTGCCAGATTCTATCTAAATAACTGAGAGAAAGGTATGCTCCAAGCACTTTTGCAAATTTACTTTCCAACTTTAATTTAAAATCGGCATAGTATGGTTTTGCATTTACAATGGGGAGTCCGATACTTGTGCTTAAAATAAGGTAGTTGTTTTTTAATGGTCTGAAGTCGGCTCCTGCCCAAAGTTTGCAGGTTCTCATGACTCTTTTTTTTGGTAAAGAGTATACGGGATCGGCTTGTTCCGAATGATATTTTATATATTCCTTTGTCTCTTTTTCCAAATTATTGAGGAAATTATCTACTTCCGCATCAAAATGAAATTTAAAATTCATTCCTTTATCTAAAAAAGTCGGCACAATCGGAAGATGCGTCACTGCAAAATTTACCGTTGCCCAATCAGTTGGGATGTATTCTCCTCCAACCGTTACATCGAATCCTCCGTTTTTAAGTATTTTTTTTGCAAGCTGCCGAGGGGTAATATTTTCTTCATTATTAAAAATTGGCAGAGGCGTATAGATTAAGGCATCAACATCAGTACTGATAGTTATTTTTCCTGTTTCCTGATCGGTTTTCAATACGTAGTTTGCAATTGAACCGTTTTGGAAAAAGATCGGACAAAAATAGTTTCCTTTTATGTATATGCCATAATTCTGTTTTTTCATTTTATACAAGAGGCTCGCTTCCGCATATGCTTCGGCTCTTCCGTTTGTGTGTCCGCTTATTTCTGAGATACCTTTGTTGCCCTTTCCTAAAAAATCCAATACGTTTTTCGGAATGTTTTGCCATGCATACATGTTTGCGCTGATGCTGAATGTTACCGAATGCGCATCAAAAAAGGTCATAGTGGTATAGTCCGTAACATCGGCAAAAGCGCCTACTTCAAAACCTCTATGAGTGCTTTGTTTTGCAATTTTTGTAAGATCAACTACGAGTGTTTCCTTGAAAAAATCCGGAATATGTATTGCGGAGTTAGCGGCTGTTGCGGATACGGATAACCCCTTTCTTAGAGAGAACGCCCGCGGTCTCTTTTCTTTTGGTTGGGGAATCACTATTTCTTCCTCTTCATCTATACCGTCAATTATTATAGGCTCTACTGAAAACTCTCCTTCATCTGCCTGATATTTTGATAACTCAATTTCTTCGGCAAAAATTGTAATAACAGAAATCGATAGAAATATTGAAAATAATAAAAGTTTTTTCATTTTATTAATGCTCCTTAGAACCTGTCATATCATAGGTATAATCGATATCGGTATTCGCAATAATGGAAAGATTTGCTTTTAGTTTCGCATCTCGTTCAATATAGTAATTTCCTTTAGGAATTTTCATAACGATCTCGGGAATAAAGGGAATAGTGTCTTTAATTTTTTGTAGTTCTTGTCCGGTAAAAAGAATTTGCGCTTCATTGCTTGCCTGTCCAACCATAAGTTCTTTTGGGTCAAATATCGGTTTTTTATCCTTATCAAAGGCTTGCAAGGTAAACGCTGATGCTAAACCTGTTGTGTTTTCCACTTTTGCACATAGCAAAACAGAGTGTAGATACTGGGAGATTGTATCGACAGTCGAGGATGTACTTCCCTGCTCTCTTCCAAAGATATCCGTTCGCTTTTCGTCCATAATGTCAGCAAAAGAGAGGGTGCTGTCTTCTGTAACTTCAAATCCCACAGGAACATCAATAAGTATATCTGCCTGAAGTTTGGTGTTTCTGTCTTTATCCAAAAGAAGTTTGATATCCTCTTTATTGAGTATGATTTCTCCAAGGTCAAATTCATAATATATTTTTAAGCTTTCAGGATATTCGTTAATAATATCCATAAATGTTGCCCACGCATTATTATCTTTTTCTTTTTTTAATTTTACTGCATTTTCGGGGATTTCTCCTGTGTACGGAATTTTTTCATCAGCGAGCGGAATTGGTAAGCTTTTTTCTTTTACTTCTTTTTCTACATAGTCCGCCGTTGCGGGATCATTGTTGGAAGCCATAATTATTTTCTGCTTTTCTCCTGTGGAATTTGTCGTATTTGCCCATATTTTTACCTTCGGTTTGACTTTTTTATCTTTAAGAGCCGGAGATCCTATGTAAAAGTATGCGGGAATTTCATGTATTTTTAAATGAGATTTTTTGAGGATTGCGGAAACTTCCGACAAATCAATATATGTACTGTCTTCCGGATAACTGTCTTTTACTGTTTGACCGCTGTCAACCGTAAGCGTTTTCCAATCAAAAATTATTTTTACCTTTCCTTTAAACGAAAGTTCTTGTCCGCTTGAAATATTGTATACGGTTATTGTTTTATTAACTTCGTCATACCCCGGAGGAAAAATTTTTACGGTAAAATCAATATCGGGGTTTCGCCCAAATTTTATTTTTAAATTTTTTCCTCCTTCAATTTTTTTCGTTGTTGTTTTATCGGCAGGGAATTCTTCCGTTGTTTCCGGTATGTTAAAAGCTTTTGATTTTGCTGTTGTTTTGATAGTATTTTCAGAACCGCTTCCTTGTGGAAGACCGTTTTGAATTTCAATTTCCGCTATTACCTTATTAAATTCTATTGCTGTAAGCCATTTTTGTACATCTTGAGAAAATTTTTGCTTGTATTTATATTCCAAATTATGTTCCGGCTTAAAAGAGACCGAGTCAAATTTTTCTATTTTTATTTCTGTTTGTAAGGGTATCGGTTCAGTTTCCGTAATTGTCGCATTGTTAAAAACTATTTGCATTGTTGCGGACACGTTTATCGGATTTTTGTTAACGGTTTGATTAGTCAGTGATAGTGCCGTATTAGAAGGAGTAAAACCGGGATCCCTAAAGTAAAGCCCGTCTGTTTGTTGAATAGAGCGCTTGATGTTCGGTATTATTCCTTTCCAAGCGGCAGGTAAAATCGCTTGCATTTTTGCCTCACCTACAGCTATTTTTGCCGATTGAAATTTTTTATCAATATCCAACGGAAAAGAAATTTCGGGAATACTAACTTCTATCGGATCAATAGTAATTCCTTCGGCTTTTTTTATTTTTCCTTCTAATTTATAAGCTACCTGTATAGGTATATTGCTTTCATCTTTATTTGATTTTACCATAAGATTTATGGTTGCCGAAGGAGAGAGTGATTTATTTGAAAGATTAAAACGGATAGGATCGGTTGGGGCTGTTCCGTTCCATCTTGCCACGGTTTCTGAACCGTTCATAAGAGTAGCTTTTTCAACCGCATAAAAATCTTGGCTCGGAACTCCTCTGGTAACAGTGATGATTAAAGAAGAGTTTTCGCCGAATTCCAGTTTTTGAAAGCCTTTAAAACCGATAGCTAAAAGATTTGCCGGAACCTGTGTCAGACTTGATTTTGAAACGCGTGGAATACTAAGGCTGTTTTTGCCTTTTCCGATTGCGTTTAATAATCCGGTATTTATATCGGAAAAAGGAATATGCACTGTTTGCGATGTTTCGATTTTTGGTGTAACAAAAGAAATTTGTTGTTCTTCCATTTCTGCGCTGAGTGTATCTCCTATAACATCCGCATAATTATCAAAATTAAGGTCAATATCCGTGATTGAGTAATGAATAAGGTATCTTAACTGCTTTTTTCTATTGGGATCCTGTTCGGATTTCGGAATATAATCATATACTGCAATTCTTTTTATCGTATTTGCTTTAGTTTTTTCATCTTTCGTCTTGTCGGTTAATATTTTTTGAATCTTTTCTTTAGAAAGATAGGAATTTGCGCTAAACTCTCTAACTCCAAGGGGGGCTTCTAAAGTCGGCTGTACTTTTATTTGTATTTTATTAAAAGGCTTGAAACTGCAGGCAAAAAAGAGGGATACCAAAAACGTTAGCGGTATTGATAGTTTAATTATGTTTTTCATACATACTTCTCCCATAAAAAGTTTTTCCAAGTGCTTTTGTGAGGCAGAGCCTGAAAAAGCATACTATTCGGGCGATATTTTGTCGAAGAGTTTCAAAAGATCAAATTCGCCGATAAAAATTGCACTATTTTAAATATTTTTCTATATATATCTCTATAAAGAATTATAAGGTCATTTGTTAAAACAGTATAGCATTCTTTTTTCTATTATTCAATTAAAATGAAATAATTGAAATATATAATCGCTTATTTTTACTATTCGGTGTTTTTAAGGCCTATCTTTCCATAAATATACAGTATTTTTATTATTGGCTTTTTTCTTTTTTTTGTAGTATTTTATATGCTATGAGCATGAAAGATGGAGCAGTTGCGAACACATGGAGAACGGAAAGCGCTGCAGAAAGCATAAAATTACGTTTACCCGAAGCGGTTTCCCCCGCTTTTATACGTTTGATCGAAGAAGCGGAAGAAGCTGATGCAAAAGCTCTGCGCCGGCAAGTTTTTGCCGCTGAAACGGAAAAAATTTCGCTTCCCTATGAATCCGCCGATCCGCTCGGAGAAAGTAGATATTGTGTTACTCCCTTCTTGGTTCATCAATATACAAATCGGGTTCTTATGCTTACATCGGGGCGCTGTCTTTCATATTGTAGATATTGTTTTCGACGCGGGTTTACCGCTCGCCGGCAAGGTTGGATCCCTGATACCGAGATAGAAAAAATAACGGATTATCTTAAACAGAATCCCGATATCAAGGAAATACTGGTTTCAGGCGGGGATCCTATGAGCGGCACTCTTGGGCAACTTGAGGCTTTGTTAAAAAGATTACGGCAAACATCGCCCGAATTACTTATACGGCTTTGTACTCGGGCACCAATCTTTGCTCCAGAGCTTTTTACGGAAGAACTCTTGCAATTACTAAAATCAATGAAACCTCTTTGGATTATCCCTCACATAAACCATCCGGCAGAGCTTGGTTTTGAGCAAAAAAAAGCGATTGACTCGTGTATAAATGCGGGGCTTCCTATGCAATCGCAGTCAGTGCTTTTGCGTGGCGTCAATAATTCTGTAGAAACTCTTTGTGCACTTTTTCATACACTTGTCTGTATGGGAGTAAAACCGGGCTATTTGTTCCAAATGGATCTTGCTCCCGGCACGGCGGAATTCCGCGTCCCACTTTCACAAGCTCTGGGCCTCTGGAGAGAATTGAGAAAAAAGCTTTCAGGACTTTCATTACCGCAGTTTGCGGTTGATTTGCCCGGTGGCGGGGGAAAGTTTCCTCTTTCAATTCTTGCACTTTATGACACCATAGTAAAAAAAGACGATGCAGATTCCTTTTCTGCACTTGGACTTGACGGAAAAGTATACACATATCCTGTCTGAATGTATAAAAAATCATACGGGAGGCTCTTGTATTTTTCTTAGGCTGAAATCTCTAATGCTATATATGCATATAGTGTTATTTATCTGAAAATAACAGAAAAAGGACACTAATCAACTTTTCTAAAGAAATATTTTTTCTCTTTTTTTGGCATGATCATTGCTTAATAATAAGTGAGGAGTTTGCAATGGGTGAAAATATATTCTCGCAGTATTTAAAAGATATTAAACGATATCCGCTTTTAACTGCTCAGGAAGAATTATGTCTTGCTGATAAGATTCAAAACGGAGATCGAGGCGCACTTCAACAACTTATCAATTCTAATCTGCGCTTAGTAGTAAAAATGGCAAAAGATCGGACACCCTCCGAAAATCTTTTAATGGATTTAATACAAGAAGGAAACATGGGGTTAATGATCGCCGCTGAAAAATTTTCTTCATCGTTTAATGCCCGTTTTTCTTCGTATGCGTGCTGGTGGATACGGCAATCATTAAATCGATATCTTAACGGTAAACATGAAACAATTCGCTTACCGTTTCGAAAAGCCGATCTTCTGCGTAAAATAGAAAAGACAATAGATCTTTTTAAGGAAAAATATAGACGCACTCCCTCTTATGAAGAGATAGCTGAAATCATTCAGGTTCCTCTGAAGTCAGTGATACAGATGTGCGTGTTTACTGAAAAACCGATAAGTTTTGATAGCCCCTTGCAGATTCATTTTTCGGCAAATTTATATGATTTAACCGAAAATAATGACTATAATCCTGAAAAAGAATATTTTAGAAAAGTACAAATAGAAGCTTTCAGAAAATTCTTGCAAAATACATTAAAATCTCGCGAGAAAGACATTATTGAAGAAAGACTTCCTATTACAGATAAAAATCCTAAGTCCTTACGCTCTTTAGGTATAAAATACGGTATTTCCGCAGAGTCGGTACGTCAAACCGAAATTCGAGCACTGAAAAAACTGCGCATGCATGAGAAATATCTAAAATCTGAATTTTTTTACTAATACTGTTTCTTGCTAAACTCAATCTTTAAAGCGAATGTCTTGCCAATATTGGTTGTATATTTCAAGATATTCGCCGAGATCTTTTTTAAGCACACAGTGTTTGATATCTTCCTCGGTATAATGGGGCTTTTCTTTTTGGTATTTGCCGGCTTCGGTATGAATTGTAGGAGGAAAGCCGAAGCTGTCTAAAAACTCGGCATAATTTTCCGGCTCAAGGATAAAGTTGATAAACTGATGCGCAAGTTCTATGTTTTTAGCTCCTTTTGGAATACAGAGGCTATCCATATAAAGGGGCGATCCCTTCTCTTGCGGGATAAAAAAATCAACCGAATCATACATTGAATCGGGGATTTCTTCAAAAATCGCTTCAGCATATCCGTGTACTACAAGAAAATCCCCCGATGCAAAGGATTTTGCAAAACCGTCCGCGTCGAATTTAATAAGGTTTGGCTTCCAGTTCTTGTTAACAAGTTCTGCCGCCTTTGCGACTTCTTTTTCGTTTGAAGTGTTGACATCATAACCACGGTAGGCAAGGGCTGCCCCCAATACTTCCCGCATATCGTCCATCATGGTCATGCGATCATGCAATTCTTTATGCTCAAAAATATTCCAGCTATGTTCATAGTTTTTTACTTCGTTTTTGTTTACCGCAATTCCTGCGGCGCCCATGTAATACGGCACCGAATATTCCATATTTGGATCATAGACCATACGATTTTGAACCTCTTTTTTGATATATTTCACATTCGGTATTTTTGAAAGATCGATTTTTTCAAGCATATTTGTTTTTTTCATAATTGATACATAGTCTGCCGAAGGCACTACTATATCATAACCCACGCCTCCTGCCATGAGCTTTGCAAACATATCTTCATTTGAGGCATAATCATCATAGACAACCGTTACGCCATACTTGTCTTCAAATTTTTTGATAACCGAATCCGGTGTGTAATAGGTCCAATTATATAGATAGAGTGTCGGTTGGTTTGTTTTATTACATGCTCCAAGGAGGAAGGTTATCCCCAGTACGGTAAACAACGTGTGTAATGTATGTTTCATTTTTCTTCCTTAAAAATAAAATTTAATTTTCAGATTTTTAAACTCTTAGTTTGAAGCCGCAATGGTTTTTAAGAAATTCCGCAGTAAGTACGCAATGGCGATTGTTCCTAAAACCATGATAAGCGAAAGCGCATTGATTACCGGCGAAATACCGTAGCGCACCATCGAAAACACATACAAGGGGAGGGTAGTGGAGCCCGGTCCCGATACAAAAAAGGTAATAACAAAATCTTCCAAGGAGAGCGTTACCGACATCAAAAAACCAGAAAGAATACCGGGCATGATTGCCGGTATGATTACCTTGTATAGTGTTTGCCACTCATTTGCGCCAAGATCGCGGGCAGCCTCTACAATGGAAAAATCAAAATCATCAAGGCGGGCAAGTACCAGCAAAAAGATAAAAGGTAAACAGAATGTTATATGCGCGATAATAATACTTGCCAAGCCGAGCGGTATGTTTATTGCCGAGAAAAAAATCAGCATGGACATACCGATAATGACTTCCGGCAGCACCATCGGCAAAAAGCTTATGGTTTGTGCATAAAACCTTCCTTTAAAACGGTACCACTGCACGCCGATCGCCGCAAACGATCCGATAACGGTAGAAATAAAGGCGGAAACAAAGGCTATTATCAAACTGTTTTTAAATGATAACCAAAGCTTTGCAGAATCAAAGAAAAGCTCTTGATACCATCGCAATGAAAAGCCTGTCCATACGATTGCTTTACCGTCATTAAACGAAAAAATACCGATTACAATAAGCGGCAAAAAAAGAAACAAGAGCACCAATATAAGTACGACTGCGGAAAAAGAAAAGTGTGTATCCTGTGCGGCTTTTAAGGAATGCCGTGCAGGCTCTGATCCTTGCTTCTTTTTTCCAAACTTTGCAACAAATTTTCGATAAACTGTCTCCGGCGATTTTTGATATTGATCGGGCAAAGCTTGCAGTTTTTGCTTGTCGGTTATTTTTTCACTCATACGGGACCCCCTTGTTTTTTATTTGCAAGAGCCTGTTTCACACTTAACATCATCATCCAAATAACTCCGGCTGTGCTGACAAGGGCGATAAGTACCGAGAATGCGGAGGCAAGCGGCCAGTTTCGTATTTTGGTTACCTGATCCACAATCACATTCCCAATCATATACGAGTTTTTTCCGCCGACCAAAAGCGGTACCGTATAGGCGCCAAATACCGGAATAAAGGTAAAGATCACGGAGGTAACGATCCCCGCACGAACATTCGGCAACATAACCTTTCGGATCGCACCGAATTTGGTTGCGCCTAAATCCCTTGCCGCCTCTAAAAGAGAAAAATCAAATTTATCGATCGCCGAAAAAATCGGGAAAATACTGTAGGGTAAATACATATACACCAGCACCATTACCACCGATGCCTGATTATACATCAGCGGCAAACTCTTTTGGATAAGTCCGAATTTTTTTAACGCTTCATTCAAAAAACCCTGATTTCCCAATATGGCGATCCACGCATTGATTCTGATAAGCGAGTTAGTCCAAAAAGGTATGATAATTAAAAACAAAAAGATAATCTGATATTTACTGCGGGCAATAGCATAGCCGGCGGGCAGTGCAAGCAAAATACAAATAAGCGTTACCAAAAAGCTTACCCAAAGAGTGCGCATAAAAAGAATTCCATAACTTGCGGTAAACAATTTTACATACGCAATCGGAGAAAACTGCCACAATACCCCGCCGTATAAACCTTTTTTAAGAAAACTATATACGGCAATAATAACCAACGGCATAACAAAAAAAACAGTAAACCATGCGGACATCGGAAAAGTATACCAAAAACCGCGGTTTTTTAAGCTTGATTTGCTCTTGCTCATGCTTCTATATCCTCAACAATATAACCGTCGCCTGCCGACCAGGATACATAGACCGTATCTTTCCATTCAATTTCGGGGCCGTCATCAAGATAATTCTGATGTTGCTTAAACGTTTGTATGATCGTGCCGTTTTCAAGCTTTACAAAAAACTTGGACTGAAAACCTGAATAAATAGGCTCCTCAACAATACCCTTAAAAACATTCAACTCTTTTGTGTTTGATGCAGGCTTATCCAAGGATATACGTATTTTTTCAGGACGTATCGTAACGCAAACTCGCTGACCCGGCTCCGTTCGGTCATAATCCGTTATCTTCACAATCTTGTCGAGTTCGGGAATATCCAAACTCACCATAAACTCGTCGTTTTCAATCGGTTGACATTCGGTTACCGTTGCTACAAAACTATTAGTTTCGCCGATAAATTTTGCAACAAAATCGGTTGCCGGCTGCTCATAAATTTCGTAAGGCGAGCCGATTTGCAGCACCTTCCCGCGATTCATCACCGCAATTTGGTCGGAAACGGAAAGCGCCTCGCTTTGATCGTGAGTTACAAAAACAAAGGTAATACCGATTTTATCATGCAAACGGTCAAGCTCGATCAGCAAATTGGAACGCAGTTTTGCATCGAGAGCGGAAAGCGGCTCGTCCAAAAGCAGTACGCTCGGCTCGTTAATAAGCGCTCGTGCAATGGCAACACGCTGTTTTTGTCCGCCGGAAAGCTGGTTCGGTTTTTTATTGCTATGCTCTTCCAGCTGCACCAAATGAAGGTATTCTTCCACCTTTGCATCAATTTCGGTTTTTGCATATTTACGCAGCCGCAGCGGAAAAGCAATATTTTCATATACGGAAAGATGGGGAAACAAGGCGTAGGTTTGAAAAACCGTATTGGACTGCCGTTTATTCGCGTCAATTCCTACCATATTAACGCCGTCAAAAGCAACAATTCCCTCATCGGGATGTTCAAAACCCGCGATAATCCTCAGCAGTGTCGTTTTTCCGCACCCCGAGGGCCCCAATAATGAGAAAAACTCTCCCTTTTTAATGCTGATATTTGCATTTTGTAACGCATGAAAATCTCCAAAAGACTTGGACACATTCTCAATAGAAATATCACACCCTTTCACTGTGCCGAGCACCTCCCTTGTATAAAATTCAAATGTAAAAGGTACAGTGTGGCATTTACAGGTTTGTGTCAATACTTTTAAAATAATTTCTCAAAAAACTTTTACCATAGAATGCCCGCAATATCAAAATAAATAAAACGAGCCCGACACGGCACAAGGGCGAAACCTTGGAATTTCCACCATTGTTTCGCCTACGAGTTTTGCCTGTTTACTTAGCCGCTCAGGCAAAACATCGTTTGGAATTTGGCAACGGTGAGCGGTTTACCACAGGCTTGAAAGTTTTTTTCACTAAGATATTGCAAAAAAGACACGTTCAAAGTCTATTCTCAAGAAAAAACAGAGCTGACGAGCATGCACTATTAATTTAGAGATATATGCAATTGCTGTATACACAATGGCAGGTTAGCACCGTACCATCCAAAACAGATTAACTAATTATAGAATAGTTACCGAGCAAACAACTTTAAAATCTCTCTATAAAAAACTATAGTTTTTTAAATAGTCATGGATTTTAATGAAACCTGCGCTCATTTGCAATTGTGGTTGTCGGTCCGTGTCCGGGATATACTTTTACCTCGGGCGGAAGACGCATCAGTTTAATAAGAGAGTTATGCATGTCTTGAGGGTTTGAACCCCATAAATCGGTTCTTCCAATCGAGCAATAAAAAAGGGTATCGCCGGCAATAAGTGCTTTTTCTTTTTCATTATATAAACAAATGCTTCCTTCGCTGTGTCCCGGAGTATGGATGACAAGCCAATCCCCGATAGTATCGCCGTCTTTTAACAAAGCGGTCGGCTCAGGCAGGCTCTTTTTATATGAGTCGATCAGAAAACCTGCACCCATATAAGAAAAAAGCCTTCGGTGATATTTCAGTGCATCCTTCCCGAGAAAATGCGCATCGTTTTTATGAATAAGCACTGGGCTTTGCGGAAAGGCTTCGTATAAATCGGGAACCGCAACAAGATGGTCAAAATGCCCGTGTGTTAAGATAATTTTTATTTTAGTTATTTCATTTTGCTGCAAAAATTTTATAATTTTCTCCGCAGAGTCTGCAGGGTCAATTACCAGCATCTCATGCTCCGCAAACGGCACCAACCAAGTATTTGTAGAAAAATCTCCCAAAACAAATTGCTTTATGATCATGCATAAAGTATACTATATTAGGAAGGATATGATAAGTAGTATTGGTATTATCGCAGGTATTGCCTTATTTTTTTATGTTTTACTTCCTCTTTGCCTTTGTTTTATTGAATACAAAAAAACAAGGAATTTTATTTCGATGCTTTCTAAGGCTGAAGAAAAAGAATTCATACAAGCGACATTTATCCGCATGAAAAAAAAGGAAGTTTTTTTTCATATTAGAGAGTTTGCTCGCGCAGACAAAGATATTCTGGCAGTTCCGTATCGTCTCTGCCGCTTTTTTGAGCAAGGAAAAGCAGGTTTTTCAACCTTATCCCGACATGCTCTTTTCGGTATTACGGAAAATGCAAATTGTATCCTTTTTAAGGGAAAAAACAGATTTTTTTTATTTTTATTACAAGAAACACGTCGAGAGCAAAATGATTTAAAAGCAGAAATCCTTAACGGTTTAGAAGCTCTGTTTTCGGTAAAGCGGTTATTGCGTTTTAAACCATTTTCCGTAATGACAGGAGTGTGTATTTTTTACCTCTATTTTGTATATTTTTTATTTTTAGGTGGAAAAGAAATTTTAGTTTTTTTAACACTCATCGGTATTTTTGCAAAGCTTATTGTATATATACCGCCGGTGTCTGTAGGCTCTTTCTTTTTAGAAAAGAAAATAGAAAAAAAAGCCTCCGTTTCTCATCCCGTAGCGTTTTATCTTATCCAATCAGGACTTAAAATTTTCGCTTTTTTGATAAACGGAGGGCTTATTGCACTTATCGTGTATGTATTTTTTTTACCGTAAGTGAATTATCCTTGTGCTTCCGATACTTCCGCCGGCTCTTCTTGTTTGCGTGAATAACTTACCGTAATATTTCTTCCCCGATACGAGCTGTTATGCAATTTATCGATAATGCCGTCGGCTTCTTCGGTTAACACTTGTACAAACGAATAATTTTCAAGGATGCGAATATCCCCGATATGTTCTCGCTGAACTCCTCCTTGCTGAATAAGAAGCGTAATAATATCGCGCGGATACACCCGCCTGCTTTTCCCGATGCTGATAAAAATACTTGTGGAAACATCGGGTGATAATACGGGGCGCTCTGTTTGCGCCGGTTTTTCCTGTGAAAAAAATCTTCCCCGCTGCCCTTTGGATCCTTTATTTCTCCCAAAAGAAGGAGCTACATTTTCTTTAATAAGATAGCCTGCAACATACGAGCGCATAGTGAGCGGCACGGTTTTTCTAAATAATCTCCTATACTCATTTAAAACTTGAGGATCTGCTTCGGTTTTAACAATCTGTAATATATTTTCCAAAAACGAAATTGTTTTTTCTTCATCTAAAATATTTTTTTCTGCTGTCACAATTAAAACTCCTTAGTGTATACTGCCATATAAAATCAAAAAACTCAAGGGCTTTTAAATTGATTTTGTAAAGGAAGGTTACACATTTTCCCTGATAGAAGTTTTTATGAATTTTGTGTATCCGTGTCAGGCTTAATTTGGCAATTCAGGGGTACTATCTAAAAAGATTTAGAGGCGGTGTAAAGTTCTCTAATCAATCAGAATATCAACAGGCAGCTTGCGGTCCAGCATTTTGCTCGGCACTTACATTCCCATCAAAGCTCTTGCTAAAGGATAGCCGATGAAGGTGCTTATAATAATAGAGACTGCTATCAACGCGCTTCCGTAAGCCGCAACTTGCGATGTTTTTGTCCAGCCGGAGCCGATGGCTAATGCAACGTTTGGGTGCGCCGGCGGAGTAGCAAAGGCATAACCGCCCAGCATCCCGACAATCATCGCGACAGCAGGCGTGCTGATGAGGCCGCCGGTCGCGCTGCAAATCGGAATAGCGACGGCGCAAACCACCGTAACCGTTACCATGTTGGAAGCTAAGTTAGTCATTATTGCAGCCCATGCGGCAAAGATTACCACAAGGACAAAAGGCGAAACAAGGGCAAACATAGGTTTAATTGCATCGGATATCCATGCGGTAAGTCCGATGTCGGCATTAGTCATTGCCATACCGATTGCAAGCGTGCTGCCTGCCATCATAATACTGCCCCACTCCACTCCCTTTTGCATCATCTCTTTAAAATTCATCAGGGGCTTGCCGTCAATTGTGAGCATGCAAAGCAGCACCGCACCGAGTAAAGGCGGAAAGGCGGTTCCCTGCTTTTTCATAAACCCTGCAAAAGTTGGAAGAAGGTTTTTTAAAAACTCAGGGATCACCCACAATGCGACAACCGAAAAGAAGATAACCAAAATTATTTTTTCTTTTTTATCCGCCTTTGCCACAGTTCTGCGCAAAGCATCCATGTTGAGGTTTCGCACCGAAGACATATCCGGGCGCAAAATAAATCGGAAGAACAATATCATCACAAGAAAAGTTAAAAGACCAACCGGAATTGCAAAGCCCATGTACGAAGCATAACTAACCGCCTTGCCTGTCGCAGTATGATAAAAACCCATAGCCATAATTGAAAAAACATGCGCGATGGGAGTCATGCCGCAGGAAATTGCGCATGAAAAAAGCTGCCCCATAATCAGCGCATTGGCAAGCTTATCTTCTTGCCGCAGTTTCAGCTCTTCGCAAATTGCATTCAGAATCGGAAGATAAATAACGAATAAAACCGTCGGCGACATAAAAAGCCCGATAATCAAAACTGCGGCGCAATACGAGATAAGAAAATACCAAGCGCCCCTTCGCGCCAGCGGCCCCGTGATAAACATAATCGCACAGCGTTTAATAAACGAGGTTGTGGAAATCGCATAGGTACACATAAAAGTAAAAAGCAAAAACGCCACCGTCGATTTTCCAAGCGAATGAGTTAAAACCATATTCATGGTAAGCTCCGGCACCAATGAAAGAGCCGCAAGACATAAAAGGCTCGGCCAATCAATTGAAATGGTAAGCCACAAAATCAATGCACCGATAAAAATACCGAGCACCTGCATAGCCGATGCGCTCATGCCGGGTAATGCGGGCAAGAATCTAAAGCCAAACATGCAACACAGAGCCGCCACAATAGAAATTATTCGTTTCATATCTACTCCCAAAGTTCGCAATTTTTTTAAATTACAAAATATTTTTTAAGCATTATTTTTTTTAAAGTTGAATATAGCATATTTTTGCGGTTTTGTACGAGTCATTGAAAAAATTATTCCACTGTAAAATAGGCAACGGTTCAGTACTTTCGCTCTTTAATAAAACGGATATCTTGCACTTTTGTATAAATCTGATATGCTTATGGTAATGGTATTATATTTCTTTAAGAGAATAGGGGGCATGTATGTTTAATTTTAATTTTCACATACCGACTAAGATTTTATTCGGGCAGGGGAAAATTGCGCACTTAGCTGATGAAATTTCCGCTTACGGATCACGAGTGCTGTTTTGTTATGGCGGCGGAAGTATTAAAAAAATCGGATTATATGATGAGATTATTGAGCAGTTTTCCTCTAAAGGAATTTTTTATCAAGAACTTTCAGGTATATCTCCAAATCCGCGTATAGAAGAAGTGAGAGAAGGAATCAAGCTTATTAGAGAACACCAATTAAATTTTATTCTTCCGGTAGGCGGCGGCAGCACTATTGACTGTGCAAAGGCAATATCCGCCGGAGCTGCTTATCAAGGCGATGCTTGGGATCTGGTGATCGGCAAAGCAAAACCTCAGCAAACCATTCCAATCGGAACTGTTTTAACTCTTTCCGCAACAGGCTCCGAGATGAATGGAGGCGCGGTTATTTCCAATATGGAAACAAAACAAAAATTAAGTTTGGGTTCTCCTCTTTTGTTGCCAAAATTTTCTATCTTGGATCCGTCCTATACTTTTTCCGTATCAGCTGCGCAAACCGCTGCGGGAACTGCCGATATCATGAGCCATACATTTGAAAATTATTTTTCTCTAAATGACGATGCCTTTTTGCAAAACCGGCTTGCGGAGGCTATTCTTAGAACCTGCATATATTACGCACCGAAGGCTTTAGCAAATCCGCATAATTATGATGCTCGTGCAAATCTTATGTGGGCGGGAACTTGGGCAATCAACGGTCTACTGAGTGCGGGAAAAAATACCGACTGGTCGGTGCATGCGATGGAACATGAACTCAGTGCTTTTTATGATATTACGCACGGTGTAGGTTTGGCTATTTTAACGCCGCATTGGCTCAACTATGTTTTAAATGAGACAACCGTTCAACGAATTGCAACCTTTGGTACCGCTGTTTGGGGTATTTATACCGATGACATATACGAAACGGCAAAGCTTGCAATTCAAAAAACTTCCGAGTTTTTTGCTTCACTCGGAATACCGATGCGGTTGCGCGATGTAGGTATCGGAGAAGAACATTTGCAAGAGATGGCAGAAGCGGCGGTTCGTCATAAAGGCGGTAAAATTGACGGCTTTCAGGAATTGGGAGCCGAAGATGTTTTGGCAATTTACAAAGCCGCATTGTAATATTCCTTAAAAACTTTTACGCGTTGGGGCTCTTGTTTATACGAGCGTTATTACGACAAAAGATGGGAATGCTCTCCCATCTTTTGTTTATTGCTGCGGAGTCATTGTTTGAAGGATGTATTGTATCTGTTCAGTTGCTCGGACTATCCTACTGTCAGAATCTGATAGCTGCGGAGGTACCTCTTGAGCAGCAGGCGCTTTGTCTTCGTCTGAAAAAAGCGAATTCGGTTTTTCCGTTGCTTTTTTAGCAGCGGATAAAAAAAGCTCATCCGGAGCAGGTACCGATACGGGTGCTTCACTTAAACTGATATCCGAGTCGGCTTCTATAACGGATTCTTGCTCTGGCGTTTCAGAAGGTTCCCGATTTTCAGAAGGTTCCTGATATGGTTCGCTGTCCTCCTGAACAGGTTCAACAAAGTCCGATTCTTGTGTCGGTTCATTTTCTTCCGGTAACTCAGGTACCACCAAAGGAGTTTCAACTTTTGTTTCCGGCACATGTTCTTCTATTATTTGCGGCTCGGGTGTTTTGATTTCCGGTTGAGCGGGAAAAGATTTATCGTCTCGTATTATACGCTCGACACTTCTTGCTGCCCGTGTAAATTTTGAATCTAAGGCAGGCATTTCCGTTAAATCAAGCGCAGGCTTCTGCTTTGGCACAATCTCGGGTTCCGGTTCGGGAATAACTTCCGGTTCTTCTTTTACCGGCTCGGGAGGGAGCTCCGGCTCTTCTTTTACCGGCTCGGGAGAAAGCTTCGGCTCTTCTTTAATTTCAGGGACAATCGGTTCCACCGGTTTTTCAGGTAAAGGTACTTCAACTTTCGGCTGAACAGCAGGTTGCTTTTGAGCAGGCACATCCGTAATTCGCAATAAAAAAGGATTATCTTTATATCCGCCTGAATAATCCGCATAAGGTTTTGCAAATGTTCTGATATTGATAAAAGTACGGTCTTTCATTTGTATTGTGCCGTGCCGTGACCAGGGATAACCGAAAACAACGGTTTCAGGAATTAGAATATGAAAAGCGGAGCCAAATTCTTTATGATGCTCAGGAGTGGAGTCTATTAGGCTATAGAGATTTTCATAATTGGAAATAACTTTTCCGTTTAATATGCGTTTTTCATTTCCGTTTATTGCATTGAACTCGGTCGCTCGGTACGCATATGAATCCTGTTGAAAATGAGGATCTTGCATACTTTCCGTTAAAAGCACCGACCCGATGCCAGGCGTTTTTTTAATAAACAAGTGAAAACTGTCAGACTCTTTTTTTATAATAATATGATCGGCGGGAATATGTAGGTCAAGCGCAAAAACAAAAGAATTAACGCATAGAGCAAGTAAAACGGAGATAAATTTGTTCATACGATTCAGTATCCTTTATTATCAGTATTTTTTCAAGTAGAATATTTTATTTTCTTTCAATTTTTAACCCTTTAAAGATTCGGTTTTATACGGCTCGGTAATAATACACGTATCTTCGATATAGAATTTTATCGAGCGGCAATCGGGTTTAAAAAAATATCTTCCGGCTCAAGTATTCTGCCTGCAAAACGATAGCATTTTTTCCAGTATACATTAGTCAAAGAGGTAATGACAACGCCGGTTACCGCATCGTCCGAAGAGGAGTGAACAAAGTTGCCCGAACCAAGATAAATCCCTACATGGGAGATTCTCCCTGTTGTGTTAAAAAAAAGTAAATCGCCCGGCTGTACTTCTTCATCATCTATTTTTTCCACAAATTCGCCAAGTTCCCGTGCACTGCGCGGCAATGCTAAATTCAATGTATCCAATGCGGTTTTATAAATAAGCCCCGAGCAATCCATACCTTCTTCCGAGCAGCCGGCGTATTTATATGGAGTACCTAAATATTGCAAAGCTGCATTGATAAAGATAAGCCTTTGCGATAGGGATTTGTTATCTGCATTATTTTCATTTCCGCTGAATTGAAAAACAAGTATACATAACCAAATACATACGCAAAAAGATTTTTTCAATTTTTTTTTATTCATTTTGCAACCTTTACCTTATTATCGGGTCAAAATTATCAAAGATTGATATATATTATGACTTATATGCAATATATACATTTTTCTTGCCTTACGTATAATTTATCTTGAGGTACTTAAAATTACAAGATCAGTGGTCTTTGTAATTACTCACCAGAAAGGAGTTCGATATGAATACAAAAACCCCTTGGGATTTCTTAGAAGATTTCCGAGGTAAAACGTTTCACGGTGAATGGCCAACATTGCCGGAAATGTTTGAAATTACAACAGCTCGTTTTCCGAACAGAAATTGTTTAACCGTTTTTGAGCCTAATAGGATAACGCTGTCTTATGCGCAAGCTCTTGAAAAGATAAAAACGCTTGCGGCGTGGCTCAATGCACAAGGATTAAAAAAAGGAATGAAGATTGCCGTTAGCGGGAAGAATTCTCCCGAATGGGCGGTAGTGTATTTTGCAACGCTTTTTGCCGGCGGAATTATTGTCCCGATAGATTACGGGCTCCATGAAGAAGAAATACAAAATTTAATCCAAAAATCAGATCCGTTTTTATTCTTTGTTGATGAAGAGCGCTATCAGTTTTTTAAGAACAATGTGGTGCTCGGTAAAGATTTCAGCAGTAAAGTATATTCATTAAACAAGGCTCACGCTGATGAATACGTGTATAATTTATATACTGATAAAACACCGTCAATTGAGCAAGCAGCAAGTGAAGATACGGCGGCAATTCTTTTTACTTCCGGCACTATGGGAAATCCAAAAGGGGTAATGCTTTCGCATAAAAATCTTGTTGCAGACTGTTATATTGCGCAAACACACCTCAATATTTTTGAAACGGATGTTTTTTACGCACTCTTGCCGCTTCATCATTCTTACACCATGCTTGCCGTATTTATTGAAGCGCTTTCAGTAGGAGCGGAAATTGTTTTCGGTAAAACAATTGCAGTTTCAAAAATGCTTAAAGAACTTGATGAAGGCAA
The DNA here is from genome assembly GCF_008153345.1 of Treponema phagedenis. NCBI lineage: Bacteria > Pseudomonadati > Spirochaetota > Spirochaetia > Treponematales > Treponemataceae > Treponema > Treponema phagedenis. The sequence continues at coordinate 894,415 of NZ_CP042818.1, forward strand.
AGTTACCATGTTGCTTGGCGTGCCGCTTTTGTTCAACAAACTTCTTGCAGGAATCCTGAAGGGAGTGCGAGCAAAGGGGCCACTTGTGTACGGACTCATCCGTACCATGATGGGGATTTCGTATCTTGTAAAAAAACTATTTAAGGTAAATATCGGTAAGAGTCTTTTTAAAAAAGTTTTAGCACAGGCAAAGTTATCAACTGTAAGAATTGCAATTTGCGGAGGAGGTCCTTTGTCTCCAAGTGTTTTCAGGGCGTATAATGAATTCGGAATAGATTTTATACAAGGGTACGGCTTAACCGAAACATCACCGATTATTGCGCTTAACCCAGTTGAGCATTTTAAAATTGAAAGTGTAGGAAAATATTTTCACCCGTATATGGAAATGAAAATTCTTGATCCTGATGAAAAGGGGGTTGGAGAAATAGCGGTGCGCGGTCCGATGGTTATGCAAGGATATTATCAAATGCCCGAAGAAACCACCGAAGTACTTTCATCCGATGGCTGGTTTAAAACAGGAGATATCGGCCGTCTTGACGAAGAAGGATACCTTTATCTTTCAGGAAGAGCAAAAAATCTGATTGTAACCGAAGGCGGAAAAAACGTATATCCGGAAGAGATTGAAAATATGTTCCAGCTTTATTATGATGATATTGAGCAAATTACCGCAATGGGATATTTGCTTGACAAAGAAACAAAAAGCGAGGGCATAGAAGTAAAAGTATATCCAACCGATGCGCTTTATAAAAAACTCAACTTTGAACGAGACTCTGCCGAAGGCGATGCGGCTGTTTTAAAACATATACAGGAAATAGTTGATCTTGAAAATAAAAAATTACTTCCCTACCAAAAAATTTCACGGGTAACAATACTTGACAAACCCTTTGAAATGACTACTACAAAAAAAGTTATCAGACGCTAATCATTTAAAGGCTTTTTTCTTAAAAGTTAGAGAAAAGCCTTTGTGTTCTTTTGATCTTCTTTGTCAAGTTTTTTATCGGTAATTTGTATAATCTTACCGGACTTAACCAAATAAATACAAAATCCCGTAACACCGATCAGAACTATCACTCCAAGTATTTTAATAAAGATGCTTCCCGATGAACCGAAAAAATAGGTGAGCCAGAATAAACTTGAGATGCTAAACAGAGCTGCAATAGAATCAAAAACCGCAAATTTATAAAACGGAAACTGAACAAATCCGCTTGTCATTGAAAGAACATTTCGTATACCGAAGGGAATAAAGCGCCCGAATAAATAAGTAAGAAAACCATGATGTTCCAATGCCCGTGAAATTCTTTTTGTATTTTCTTCTGTAACAATTTTTTTGAATACGCCGAAATTAATAAGACCTTTCCCAAGCAGTTTTCCCCAAAAGTATACCAGATAATCACTTAAAACCGCACCAAAATAAAGAGCACATAAAAACGTGGGGATCGAAGCTTTTTCCTGTTGACATAATAAGGCAGACATAATAATAAGCGCATCCTCTGAAACAGGAATATTAAATCCGCCAAGCATTAAACCCAAAAAAATTACCATAGGAAAATATGTAACATATTCTCCTATCCACAAAAGAATGGAATTCATGATTTTAGAATACTGCTATTTTGATAAATTTTCAAGTTCTTCTTTCCAAAGATTCCATGATGAATCACTTGGCATATGTAAGCCTGCACGCGGCGAAAGGCTGATATCGCTTACCTGCGGGCCGTCCGGAATGCAGGAACGTTTATATTGCTGAGAAAAAAACCGCTTAAAAAATACAAAAAGCCAGGAAAGGATTTCTTCCCTTGTATACTCATTTTTTCCCTCTTTTATAAAACTTTGCTCCGCAAGAAATAAAAGTTTTTTAGGTCCGAAACCGTGCATTATTACATTATATAAGAAAAAATCATGTAATCGATACGGTCCGACAATGTGCTCGGTTTTTTGAGAAATTACGCCATTTTGGGGAGGAAGAAGCTCGGGACTTACCGGTGTGTTTAAAATATCGGTTAAAATATCGGTGAACCCTTGTTTATCTTTACCGGAGGTAAACTCTTGCGGATTATCTTTGCAGTTTTCAATAATACTCCGCAACAATGTTTTAGGAATTGAACTGTTCACTCCGTACATTGACATATGATCTCCGTTATATGTTGTCCATCCCAAAGCAAGTTCGGATAAGTCGCCGGGGCCGATTACTAAACCATTCACTTGGTTTGCCTTATCCATTAAAATTTGCGTGCGCTCCCGTGCTTGGGCATTTTCATATGTTATATCGTGCTTTTTTGGATCCTGCCCGATATCTTTAAAATGTTGTAAAACGGAATCCGCAATTGATATTTCTTCAACCGTGCATTGAAGAATTGCCGCAAGCTCAACTGCATTATTTTTAGTTCTTTCAGTTGTTCCGAACCCGGGCATCGTAATAGCAAAAATATCGGATCGGCTTGCTTTAATAAGATCGGCAGCCTTTGCCGCAATCAATAAAGCCAAAGAGGAATCCAATCCGCCTGAAATGCCTAAAAGCATTCTTGTACAACCGATATGCGTAAGACGTTTTGCCAACCCCTGCGCTGCAAGAATAAGCATTCGATTATAAAATAAATCCGCCTGCTTTCTTGATTCTTTTAGTTCAATCGGAATAAACGGCTCATCGTTCACCGGTCTGAACAAGTTCCTCATATCCGTCTTCGCCTGCATTGGCGGAATAGGTACTACTGTACTAACAGCTTGCCGTTGTTCCGCAGCTTTTATTTTTTTATGTGCAAGAATTTGCATATCAATATCCGCCATCACAAAGCCGCCGGTTTCTCTCATAAGAAATTTTTCATTATTAAACCCTGAACCTGAGGCAAGACATTCTCCCGCTTCAAAAATACCGGCTTCACCGGCACACACCATATCAGTGCTTGACTCTCCCCAGCCTGCATTTACATATAAAAATGCTTTACCGATATTTTGCGATATTGCCTTTACATTGCGGTATAAATCAATTTCCGTGCGCGGAAGGCTCGGAATAAAAAGCTGATTGATGATAAGATCTGCAGCGGTGTTTTTTTGAAAATCGCCAAAACAAAATGAGAATAAACCGTTTTCGATTTCAAAAATGAGATCGGTATCAAAAAAGGTTAGTGTTTCGGCATTAAGCATAATTTGTCTTGTCTCATGCGGAGATGTATATACGGAAAATTGCTTGAGTGGAGTATTAAGCGGAACAATTCCTAACACTCTTCCTTGGCAAATGACCGCTGAACAATTATATAATTTTCCTTTAACAAAAAGAGGGAGTCCGACAACGGATACGATTGCCAGTGTTTCTGTTTCATTGATAATATATTCCAATGCGGATTTTGCCGCTGTAAGTAAGGTTTGTTGATAAAATAAATCACCGCAACTTGCAGAAGAAATTGAAAGCTGCGGAAACACAATCATATCCGCTTGCAAGTTTACCGCTTTTCTAATCTCTGCAATTATTTCACGTGCATTATGTTTGCAATCCGCAATCCTTACGATCGGAACCGCTGTTGCAATTCTAAAATATCCTAATTCCGCATTCATTGGTATTCTTATTCCACCTGTAATAAAAAAGATTCTGTTCTTTCATTTCCGCTGATATCTCGCACGGTAATAGCAAGCTCCGTTTTTCCGCTCATAAAAGAAACTGTGCCTAAAAAGAGGCGATCCGGTTTATCATACAATAATTTTCCTGTAAGTTTTGTGCCTGCAAGATATGCGTATCCCTTTTTTGCTGTGATAATTTCAAACGGAATAGTTCCAATGTCGGCTCCGTTAATTGATATACTGACTCTGAACGGCGCATATTGTTTTCCGGATACCTGCATCATATCGCTGATTGAAGCAAATAGTTTGTACTCGCCCTGCCTGATTATTTTGTTTTGTGCAAGCGCAATGGAAGTGTTTTGCCTTTCCAATAGTATATTTTGGATAGTCGGTTTGACAGTATCATTGAAAGAAGGTAAAAGCAGCAGCGGATTAATATATACTTTCTTTTTTGTATCCACTACTTGAAAAATCAGGGTACCGGGCTCTCCCCACGCACTTGAACCTGTTTGTCCGATAATTGCTCCTGCCTCGCTTACAGTAATATTTTTAAACGCAGCGGAATCTTCCAAATTGCCGTACACTGTTTGCAAACCGTCTTCATGTAAAAATATCAGTGCATTGCCAAGGGTGCTTGGAAAATTTCGCAACCGATGTTTTTTCTCTATTGTAATAAGCCGCGTGCCGTGATCCGCCGCTCTGACAGTCTGTGCCGAATCAAAGATTATTCCCTGTTCAAGATTTTTTCCCGCCTGAGCTTGCCCGAATAAATATAAGAATGTAGGATTGTCGGTTGGCCATTCCAATGAAAAAACCGTAAATGCCGTAATCAAAAAAAAGAAACCGAAAGTTTTTCTCATTTTAAACCTCTAATATCGATTTTTGCAATCTTTGAATCCACTCCTAAATAAATCTCTTTTCCGGATTGAGACAGATACACATTATTTGCTTTAAACTGCACAGAGCCGATCTTTTGTATTGGCTGCTCAAAGGCTGAAAGACTGCAATCTTTTTCTTCCTGATTCAGCAGCAGCATGATATTCCGATACGGAGTGATGCCTACGCTGACGATTTCTCCTTTTGCGGGAATTATTGCTGTTTTTAAATTTTTACAATCAATCATGCCTATTCCCTTATCGGTTTCAAATACCGCAATTTTTCCTTCCTTGTCAAAATCAACAAAAACTTGTCTTCTTAGCGGTGCATCCAAATAGCTGTGATGAATAATTTTATATTGATCTTCTTCCAGTCGTATAAGAATAACTCTTTGTGCATCAATTCCGCATACAGCCGCGGCAAGCTTTCCGTTTTCCGAAATTGCAGCACCGAGAATAAGTTGGTAGTTGCTTCCGCCCGGGTAAAATTCAAAAAACACATCTCCTGTACTTTTTATATATACAAGCCGTCCGTCGGAAAAGCCGATAATTGCTCCTGCCGGAGAGGATTGAAAGGCTGTGATCGGCGCCGTATGCAAATACTGCCAAAGTTTTTTCCCCGAATTATCATACTGACATACCACATTACCGCCGGGACCGAATAAGAAGATGCGATCATCATCAATATGCACAAAACCCGGTTCGGTGATTTCGGTTAAAATCTCCCCCGACGGCTTGTACACCCGTGCTTTTTGAGCATTTTCAGGATACATAGTCCATGCATTTTCGGAAGCTGAAATTCTATGATAAATTTTAAAAGAGGATAAAACTTTTCCTGCCGAAGTAAAGTACCCGAAACGATTGCCCAGAATAAATGGCTTCGCATCGGTACTTTCAAAAAGGTTTGACGGAACGGGAATGTCTTTACTATAATCAGGTTCTTCAGCCCGCTCAATCGATTCGGTAAAAAAGCCGCTTTCGGAAGGTTCCGTGTTTGCTATCCAAACGGGCATAAAATACATATCATCGCCCATCGGAATAGCCGCTGCAAAAATATAGAGTAACAAAAATATAAAGGCACATATCAAAAGGGGCTTTTTTTTCTCTTTCAGATTCATGTTTTTTATGTTATACTAGCTACATGGAAATTTCAAGAGAGTATCTTAATTTATTTGAAGAAGCGGCAAAAGCGGCTCAAACAGCGTATTGTCCTTATTCGAATTTTCATGTGGGAGCAGCCCTGCTTTTAGACGACGGATCCGTTATTACCGGAATTAATATTGAAAATCGCTCATACGGATTGTCAAACTGCGCCGAACGAACTGCCTTATTTAAAGCGATTTCAATGGGCAAAAAAGATTTTAAAGCTATCGCTATCGCAACCCCCGACGCAAACTATCCGGTTGGACCGTGCGGCGCATGCAGGCAGGTTATATCCGAATTCATGGATAAAAAAGCCGTTGTATTATTCGGTTCCGAAAAACAAAACATCGTTTACACCACTGTAGAAGAAATCTATCCCTTTGATTCCCTGCACGAGCTTGGCAAAAATAATTAGTATGCGGTTTCTAAGTAAGTTGTTGTCTTAATCGGCGCATCAACAAATGGATTGAGGATACAGTATTACTATGGTAAATTGCCCACCCTTACTCAATTCCAAACGATGTTTTAAAGCATCAACACAAAACTGTAAAATTGAAGCTTTAAAACTCGTAGGCGAACCAAAGGTAGCAATTCCAAGAGTTCGCCCTTGTGCCGTGTCGGACTCATTTTAATAAAAAATATATAGCTTGCTCAACTCCGGTTGAAGTGCCGCCAAACCCTTAGCAAAACTGGGGAAGCATAGGCAAGAAATCCTGTTTGTGGTATCCTGCGATTGCTATGAGAATAATTATTGTCGGCTGCGGCATAACCGGCTCCGAGCTTGCACGCCGTTTAATTTCCAAAAAACATGATGTTACGATTATTGAGCAGGATGAAGAAACCGCCCGCCATGCGGCAAACCGCTTGGACTGTATGGTTATCCACGACGCCGGTAACAGCAGTCAGGTGCTTATTGAAGCGGGAATTGCAAAGGCTGATGCGCTTGTTGCCGTAACGGACTCCGATGAGCTGAATATGATTATCTGCGGTGTTGCCGAAGGGATTGCCCCCGATGTTTTGAAAATTGCGCGGGTACGCAATGAAAATTATGTGCAATCTTTGCATAAAACAAAAGACAGAACGCTTGGGATTAATTTTCTTGTGCATCCGGACGAGGAAGCGGCTAATGCGATTATCAATACGGTAGAACGCGGAGCGGTGAGCGAGATTATTTCGTTTCATAATTCCCCTTATGAGTTAAGCAGATTTATAGTCGGAAAAGGCAGCGCACTTGACGGCATTGCGTTGTACGATATTCGCAAAATCATAGCGGTGCCTTTTGTGGTGGTCTCGCTTGAAATGCGCAATAAGCATGTTATCCCTTCAGGAGAAACAATTTTGATGGCGGGAACACGAATCTCGATTTTAACTTTACCTGAACATATTTCCCGTTTTTATGAGCTTGCGGGCTTTAAGATGCAAAACATAAAAAAGGTTGCGCTTATCGGCTTCGGAAAGGTCGGCCGTCTTATTACCGAAGGTTTGGCGGACAAACCGAAATTCGGATTTTTCAGCAAATTTTTAGGTCTGGGCTCAGGGATGCGCTGGGAATTTGTTATTATCGATAAGGATTCCGCCTCGGCAAAGCAGGCTGCCGCCGAGTTTTCCAACGCAACCGTATATAACGGCGATGTAACCGATGAAGCTTTTGTGGAAGAGATATCCTTAGATTCTTTTGATTTGGTTATTGCCGCAACACAAAATTATGAGCTGAACATGATAACCGGCGCTTACTTAAAAACGCTCGGCGTGCCTAAGATAATTACCTTAGTGCAAAGTGCATTAATGGAAAATATTGCGTATAAAATAGGGCTCGATGTTGCAATCTCTTTTAAGGATACCGTTGTTGATGCGATTATGAGTCATCTCGGAGGTGCGAATGTAACCGGAATCCATACGATGGGTAACCGGCAGTTTGAAATTATTGAGCTTGTAATTGCAAGTAATTCCGAAGTAATCGGAAAAACACTAAAAGAAATTTCAAAACACGGTATATTTCTTATTTTGCTAGTTACCAATGAAAAGGGCTGTACCATCCCCGGCGGCGACACCGAGCTTGCAGCCGGTGATAAATTGGTGTTTATTGTGCAATCGCAGCAAAGCGATGAGATTATCGAATTTCTTGGCGGAAAAAAATGAAAGTCAGCCACTATATAAAAATACTTTTTATGATTTTAGCAATTGTCGCTTTAAGTTTTCTTATTCCTATTGCCGTAGCGCTGTATTTAAAAGAGTATCATTTAATTCCCTCTTTTTTAATTCCGATGTGTGTTGTCTGCGGTATTGCGGCGATTCTTTTTTTCAAAGATTTTTTTACCGATCAAAGAAAGCAACTGCGGCTTTCAACGCAGGGCGGAATTGCCCTTGTGGCGCTTGCATGGATTGGCGCCTGCTTACTCGGTGCCGTGCCTTTTTTAATTTCGGGCGTAATTCCGGAATTTGCCGATGCCTTATTTGAATCCGTTTCGGGTTTTACCACAACAGGCTCCACGATTTTACTTGATGTTGACAGCTGCCCGATGACCATGCATATTTGGAGAACACAAATGCACTGGCTCGGCGGCATGGGAATTGTTGCCTTGACGGTTGCGCTTTTTCCGCTGCTCGGCGTCGGCGGGTTTCATTTAATCAAAAGCGAAACAACGGGGCCGGATAAGGGGAAGGTTACGTCAAAAATAACACAGACGGCAAAGGCACTGTGGTTTATTTACCTTGGCTTAACCCTGCTGCAAATAATTTTACTGATTATTGCCGGCATGTCTTTTTTAGATTCCGTATGCTATAGCTTTGCAACGCTCGGCACCGGAGGTTTTTCTACCAAAAATGCAAGCCTTGGCGCCTACAACTCGCCTGCGGCGGATATCATTATCACCGTTTTTATGTTTCTTGCGGGCGTCAATTTTAGTTTGTATTTTAGATTATTCACCGGACATATCGGAGAAGTGGCAAAAAATTCCGAACTGCGCTCGTATGTTTGGATTGTGCTTATCTCCTCGCTTTTAATCGCTTTCAGCATTTATCCGATATACGGCATGGGCAATTCGCTGCGCCATAGTTTTTTTCAAGTTGTTTCTATTATAACTACCACGGGATTTGCCACAGTAAACTTTGACCTTTGGCCTGAATTCGCAAAATCAATTCTTTTTTTATTAATGTTCATTGGCGGCTGCTCGGGCTCAACCGCGGGCGGCATAAAGGTTATTCGATGGGTTATCTTAAAAAAACAGGCTGCAAACGAAATAAAACGCCTATTATATCCGCACGGAGTTTTCAGCATTCAGCTGAACAAACGCCCCGGAAGAAAAGACGTGGTATACAGCGTAGCCGGATTTATCTTCCTGTATTTTATGCTCTTACTTGCAACATTTTTGGTAGCCTCCATGGACAAAGCCAATACATTTACCGCCCTCACTGCTGCCCTTGCGCTGGTAGGAAATATCGGCCCCGGCTTTGACTTAGTCGGCCCCGCGGGAAACTTTGCCTTTTTCTCCGCCCCCGCAAAAATCTTTTTTTCCTTTTCAATGCTCGCCGGCCGCCTTGAACTATACACTATGCTCCTGTTTTTCTATCCCCTTGTCGCCAAAATAAAAAGTCTATAAAACACCGGCAATTAATGCGGAGCATCCCTAAAAGTACGGACTAAAAAGCCCCTCGATACAATACTCGGCAACGCCATATTCATACGGGCGAATTTTTTCATTTTTTACATCAAGCATTAAATGAAAAAACCGGGCTGTCCATTCCAATTGTGCCGCCTCTTCTGCGAAAAACCAGCAACGTTATTCCCTAACGTCCATAAGTTGCTTCTTATGCACCCCCAATCGGCGCCACAATTTCCATTACCATCCCTTTCGCACAAACCACTGCTGCGCAAGCACACCAAAGGCAGGTTAAGGGCTGCCCCAAGCCCTTAATGCGAAGCATAAAGCCGCCCCTTAATCACAAGCGAAAAAATCCTATTGGGCACCTCTAAAAACCCTGTTTTTAAGTGTGTAAAAGTTGTTAAGTGGGTATTTTCGTAGTATTTGCTTTTATAATGACGTAATTATTTGGTGGTTTTTTCAACGCAACTCATTCGTCGCATTCTCCCCCCCCCTAAAACCTCATTGTCCTTTTCTAAGATAACAATACCGGCAAAGGTTATAGGTTAAGTTCATCATGGTGATTGTAAATGTTGCCCGCGCTAGTCCTATCGTTCTGATGTAAATACCGTGCATTGAATTTGTCAGCGCATTACGTGTTCTATACGTGCTCTTGTTTTTGATTTTTTCCTATTGCTTATTTTCTGTTCTTGTGTGAGTTCTCTTCCACGCGCTCCGCGTTCGCAAATTTGATTTTCTATATTCTTCTGTTTTAAAACTTTCTCTATCTTTTCTCCGATGTAGGCACTGTCAGCATAAATAATGGTATCTTCTTTTGTGATCAGGTTTTTTAATTCTTGGCTATCATGAACATTGGCAGGGGGTACGGTTGCTTTTACAATGAGTTTACTTTTTGCATCTACTTTTGCATGGTTTTTATATCCGAAAAAAGACTGCTTATTCTTCTGCGTCCACCGTGCATCGCAGTCTTTTTGCGCCAGTTTTGCCCCATTTTTCTTTGTTTTCCACTCTTGCGGTATTTCCCGAGCCCTCTGTTCATTTTCCTCTCTCGTATTATGTTGTATTGGTACCTCAACGATCCTCGCATCAATGATTGTTCCTTCTTTGCCGATTAAGTTATTTCGTTGTAATTCCCTCGAGAACTTGTCAAATAATTTCCTTGATACTTTTGCTTCTATTAGTTTTTCTTTAAACAACCAAATTGTTTTTGCGTCAGGCACTTTGTCTTTTAACCCTATTCCCAAAAAACGCATAAAGGATAATCGATCATTTATCTGATATTCAGTTTGATCATCGCTTATGTTATACATGCGCTGTAGGATGACAATTTTGAACATCATCAAAAAATTAAATGGCGGTCGACCGCCCGGTCCTTTCGGGTATTTCTTAAGCGCTTTATTTAAGATGGGCAAAAATAGTTCCCAATTAATTTTTTCGTTTAACCGTTCTAAGCAATCGCCAAGATTACTCAATACTCGCAATCGATCTTCTTCGTCAAAAAGGCCTCTTTGGTTCATACCCTAATTATAATAAATTTTTACACATTCTTTCAAGAGTTTTTAGAGGTGCCCTATTATACATTACTTCATTGCTGTCCAAAATAATTTCATACAAGCCCCAGTTCCAACTGAAATTCAAGGGAAGGAGGTTTTGGGATTGGAACTTCTCCATTTATAAAAGGCAAATGCGTTTAAATATAATTGTAGGGAATACCGACATAAATTCTGTAAAAGACCGGTCAACCTTCGTTTTAAATTTCAGGTACGCAAATAATAAATAGCAAATAAGTGCTATCCATATTTGTGTAAGAACAGCGCTCCGGCTTCTGCCATAAAACTTTTTTATCCTTAAGTTTTGCTTTATAGCTTTAAAAAACAACTCTATACTCCATCTGTTTTTATAGATTTTCGCTATCGTAGAAGCCGCTAAAGACAAGTTATTGGTCAGAATTATGATGGTTTTACATGTGTCCGGATCATAAGACTTTATTTTTCGAAATGGTATGTCCTGTATACCTTGTGCCGCGTTTCCGGTAAACAGAATAATTTCATCCGAAAGAATATTTTTATCGCTTGATTCTTTATGTGTGCTGATTACTTGGTGCTTTATATTTGATTTTAAGCGAGTAACGAAGTAAATATGAGAGTTGCATAACGATTTAAAGTAAGAAAAACTACAATACCCTCTGTCAAAAGCAACGATATCATTTTTTTTGAATGGTATTTTATCTGTATCAACACTTTCATGATGCCGTGCGTTATTAATAACTGCATGACAGGGGATATTTCCTGCAGCATCTAATTTTATCGAGAGCTTAATGCCTCCCTTTGTTTCTCTAAACTCAAGACCATGGGAACGTTTTACGGCATAAATCAATCGTTGTTGCATCAATACTATACAATGGATTTTTAAACTTGAACTGATGTTTTGGCTTTATCGATTGAAGCAGGTTAGAAAGATAATAAAACAGTTGTTCGTAAAGCTCACAGGGACGATTGTTATTCGCATATGATAGTGTTGAACGGTTTATTTTTCTGATAATATTCAGATGATAAAAACTACTGCGATTTACTTTCAGTGCTTGCTCGATACCCCGAAGACTTGTTTGACCGGTTGTTTGTGCAAACACTAAGCTGACAAATTGCTGCCAACAACTAAAACCTTTTGCGCCTTTTTCTGCATTCGTTTCAATGACCAACTTTTCAAATTGAGATCGCGAGAAGACGAACGAAATGGGTTCTAGCAATTGTCCTAATATTGTGTTATACTTATTCAAAGTTCGGTTCTTCTGTATTATAGAATAAAATTGTTTGTGTTTATTTTTTTCTAATTGTACCGGCTGAACCGAACTTTTTCAACTAGTTATTTTGGACAACTGTGACATTACTTGTACTAACCATAAACTCGAGGTATACTTATCCGTATGAGGAAAAACTCGAAAAGAACACTAAACAAAACTTTCTCCAAAGAGCTTTACGTTTACGCGATGAATTGCGCAAATTTCTTCTATGGTATACCTCCCACCCGACAAAACTGTACTGACAGCTTTAGATATAATTTTAAAAAACCGGATTACAGTATTCTATACAATATACTTTTTATTTTTAAATCCGGTACCTTGCCTATGCACACGCTTTTTCGTTTTTCATTTGCAAGTTTTTTTTGTTTTACCACGGATACGCTATACCGGTCTGCTAAAACACTTCGGATATCTTTTTGTCGAATGGAATGATCATCGGCAAAGAGTTTTTACCATATAAAAAACAGCCGCTTTTTGTAAACACATTATTTGCAATATAAGGAAATTGCAAGAAGGAGAACATGATGAAAAACTCATCAATTGTTAAAAAAGGACCCATGGAGGTATACAAGTCCTTATTGGTTGCCGCACTAACAATTGCAGCATTGGGTATTTTCGGGGGGCTTACCGCTTGTAAGCAGTCGGCCACTTCGATGGGCACGCCAGAAAACGGCAACGTTACCGTCACAATAACAGGCGAAAACTTAAAAGACATTCCTACAGGCGGAAAAAACGTTGTGTTTAACGCCGGTACTACTTGGAAAACGGTACAAAAAGACCTCAAATCCAAAATAACTCCCCAAGATAACTACGAAATTGAAACGTGGTCGCTTGAAGGTAAAGAAATAGCCGATTCCTATCAGTTTAAGGCAAATGCAACTATTGTTGTCAAAACAAGGCGAAAAGGAACAAGCCCTGTACCGGCGGGAATTACCGTAACGGTGCAAGGCGATGCGAATGTTACAGGCGTTCCGCTTACACTGCCGGCAACAGATAAAAAGTGGGCGGACATAAAAGCGGATGCCGAAACTAAAATAAGCTTTAACGAAGGCTATGAGTTTGCTTCTTACCGAGTGAACAAAAAAGACGGGGAGTACATAACCGATGGATATGTTTTTACAAAAGACACAACCGTTTTTGTCATATCAAAAGCAAAGGGAGCGCAGCCAAATCCTACAGTTACCATACACATAAAAGGAGACAGTAATCTTATCCTTATTTCTGATGAAATGGCGGTGAATAAGGGTAAAAGCTGGGCGGACATAAAAGCGGATGCCGAAGCTAAAATAAACTTTAAAGAAGGCTATGAGCTTGCCGAATGGAAGCTGGGCGATGCAAACGGAAGTAAAATAGAAGACAGTCATGTATTCACCGAAGAGACGAGTGTTTTTGTTTTAGCAAAGAAAAAAGGAACAACGCCTGCACCGACACCGTTCAAAAATTTTATAACGACTGAAACGAACGGAGTGCTTACCATTACCGGCTACAACGGAAATCCGCCCGCAATACTGGTAATACCCGAAGTAATAAACGGAAAGCAGGTTGTAGGTATTAGCAAGGACGCATTTACGGAAAAAATAAGCATAACAAAGGTGGTATTCCCAAAAAGCCTTAAAACAATTGAAGACGCCGAATGGGGATGGATCGGCCTTGTCTGCAAATACAAAGGAACCTTTTCAGGTTGTAAAAACTTAACTGTGCTTGACTTTTCCGCCTGTGAAAATTTTACCTCCATCGGAAACGGGGCTTTTAATGGCTGCAGCGGTATAACGGCACTTACGCTGCCTGCGTCTATTACCTCCATCGGGCATCAGGCTTTTTACGGCTGCAGCGGTATAACGGGCTCACTTACGCTGCCTGACTCCCTTACCGCCATCGGGGACTGGGCTTTTTCCGGCTGCAGCGGTATAACGGCACTTACGCTGCCTGACTCCCTTACCGCCATCGGGGACTGGGCTTTTTCCAACTGCAGCGGTATAACGGGCTCACTTACGCTGCCTGACTCCCTTACCGCCATCGGGAGCTCTGCTTTTTTCGGCTGCATCGGTATAACCTCACTTGCGCTACCTGCATCTCTTATCTCCATCGGAAGCTCTGCTTTTTTCAGCTGCATCGGTATAACCTCACTTGCACTACCTGACTCCCTTACCGCCATCGGACACTCTGCTTTTTCTGGCTGCCGCGGTATAACGGGCTCACTTACGCTGCCTGACTCCCTTACCGCCATCGGGAGCTCTGCTTTTTTCGGCTGCATCGGTATAACCTCACTTGCGCTACCTGCATCTCTTATCTCCATCGGAAGCTCTGCTTTTTTCAGCTGCATCGGTATAACCTCACTTGCACTACCTGACTCCCTTACCGCCATCGGACACTCTGCTTTTTCCGGCTGCACGCAGGCGGTTATTACGCTGCCTCAAAGCATAACAACGATAGACGTGAAAGCTTTCGGAGATAGGGATAATACAACGTCACTTTGTAAAGCAGTGCGAGTGCCGAACAGCACCATCAAACAGATGGTAGAAGATTCACAGTATACGAAGAATACTGACAAGAATAACCCACCGTATATTGAGGTGTATACCCCTTAACTTCGGTACGGGAAAACTCAGGAAAAAACTTGTCCCGCCTCTTTGAGGCGAGGAGGAATGACTGGAGTGAAGCCCCCGAAAAGAGGCTTTGTAAACAACAACTGCTCCGGCTTTGCCGGGGCAAACCCCGCTGCGGTTCTGATTGCTGATTTTGTCATACCTGCTTTACTTCGCTACGAGTTTAAAAGCTTCAATTCTACAAAATAGTGTTGATGCTTTTAAACATCGTGTGGAAGGCAGGTTAAGGGCTGCCCCAAGCCCTTTGTATAAGCATTCCTATGGTAAGTTACTCACCGTTGTCAAAATCAGAACTGCCACGGATGGCAGTGGTTCCACGCAGCAGCGAGTTTTAAAGCAAAATTATTTACAAAGCTTTAAAACTCGCAGGTTTGGTTTTGCCATGGACGGCAAAACTCAGAACCGCCACGGACGGCGGTGGTTCCAAGCAGAAGCGAGTTTGAAAACTACCACAGCATATTCGGAGTTTTCAAACTCGTGGTTTAGTTTTTGCCATGGACGGCAAAAACTAAACCTGGGCTCTTTTTTATAAAATTTTTTGTGATTTGTATACGATGCATGAAAAACGTATCAAGTTATTAAAAAACGCTATATTAGTTTTTGTTGTGGATAAGAATACGTGTGTATCCTAAATTTATTGATTAGCAGCTGCTTGTTTTAATTTTGCTTTAGATTGAATAGTTAAAAAATCATATTCATGTGCAGAAAATAATTCAGGACTGCACTGTGATAATTTTTGTTTTGTGATTTTAATTGCCTCTTCAGATTTATCAATTCCAATCCATTTTCGTCCAAGCTCTTGCGCTGCTACCAATGTTGTGCCTGAACCGCAGAAAAAATCAAAGATAATACTGTCTTCATTAGATGAGCTTTCGATTAAGTGTTTGAGTAATGATAGATTTTTCTCGGTTGGATATGCAGGATATTGGTAATCTTTAAAATCCCAGATATCTTGCATCTTTTTACCCTTTTGCTCATCAGCATAAATAATTTTTCGGGGGACTTCGTTTGAAGACCATTCTATCAATCCTCGCCTATCCAGTTCTTCAAGTTCTTTCGGATCGGAGCGCCAGTGCCTTCCGGGCGGTGGCTTTAGTCCTTTAAATTCCCCTCCGGTAACGCCGGTTTTTGTTTCACCGGGTGCGTGCAGAGGGATTGTCGTATATAAACGGCCGTTTTTATCTATCTTTTTATAAAGGCGTTTTATATCGTCATCTGAAAAAGGCTCACAGGGGTTATGCCAAATATTATTTTTTGTTTTTGAATAAAACAGTATCAGGTCTTTTATGTTCCCATAGGCGCGCCGTGAAAAATTTTTGGGGTTGCATTTTATTCGCGTAATATCATTTTTAAAATTTTCTATACCGAAAATTTCATCCATGATAATTTTTACATAATGTCCTATTTTATAATCAATGTGTAAATAAATTGAGCCGTTTTTTGAAAGCATTTTATGAGCCGGAATCAAACGTTCGCGTAGAAACTCTAAGAAATCTGCACCAACAAGTTTATCGCTATAAGCAATTTTATCATTACCGCCCGGGCTAACAGTACTTGTTCTATCATCTCCAATAGCAAAAACACTGTTTGTTGCAAAAGGCGGATCTATATAGATAAAATCAACCCTTCCTTCAAGATTATACTCCTGTAACAATATTTGCATAGACGAAAAATTATCGCCCTGAATAAGAAGATTATTCTTTTTATTCCATGGTGCGGAAAATGAATAGTTATTTTGCATACCCAAAATCGCTTCTTTCGTTTTTTTTCCGTTATATATCAGCTCCATATTTCAAAAATTTCATCGCTGCCCATCAATATCCCGAATCCCTTCCGGAATTGTCGGATAAACACGGAACAGGTGATCAAGATAATTTCTTTGGTTTGCATACTCTATACTTAATTCTGTCCAGCGATTCATTTTCCCTCCGTACAAGCACTATTATTTTATTCTATGCTAAAGCATAAAAAAATGCTATCCTCCGGCGGAAACTCTCTTGTTCATGTCTACGCTTTGTAAAAAGAATACGGCATCTTTTGCAACTTTTCGATTTTTATACGGTCAAAAGGAAAGGCAGAACTATAGAAGGAATAATTATGACAAATAAAATCAAAAGACGCTATACAGTCGGGGAAGAAATTGCAAATGCTATTACACACGGAGTTGGAGTGGGGCTTTCCATTGCCGCCCTCGTTTTACTCATTGTGCGGGCAAATCGCTATGCGCCGCCGGAGCTTAAAGCGGGGTACATTGTCGGCTTCAGTATTTTCGGCGCATCTTTAATTATTTTGTATCTGTTTTCTACACTGTATCACGCTTTGCCGCTCGGTGCAAAAAAAGTATTTCAAATTTTTGACCATTGCTCCATTTATATTTTAATTGCGGGAACGTATACGGCATTTTGCTTAACCGCTCTGCACGGAGCAATCGGCTGGACAATCTTCGGGATTATTTGGGGCTTTGCAATTGCGGGCATTGTACTGTATGCAATCTTCCAAAACAAATTCCCTATATTTTCTCTTATTACCTATATTGTAATGGGCTGGATTATCATCTTTGCGGCACGTCCACTCAAATCGCAGCTCCCTTCAATCAGTTTTTTATTTTTAATCTTAGGTGGTATTGTATATACCGCGGGCTGTATTTTTTTTGCATTAAAAAAAATTAGGTGGATGCATACCATCTGGCATTTCTTTGTGCTCGGCGGAAGCATTCTTCACTTTTTTTCTATGTATTATAGCTTGTAATTATAAAGACTTTTGGCGTGCCGCTTCACATCGGTCGACGTACTGCAGGCTCAGGCCATCGCCTTCGGCTATTTTGCGGCAGAAATTGCTGCCTCAAAATGATCCGGCGAACGGCTTAAAAAAACGTTTGCCTCACGCAGATGCGTTGCATTAAGAGCTTGAGCTGCCCTGTAACCTGCTTTATTATCCAGTAATGCGTAGAACTTTATACAATCGCTTTGCAATGATTCCTTGGCTCTCTTTGCCATTTTTCGGAGAAGCGGCGTATTATAAAAACTATACATAATTCCCGCTTTGTATCGACACTCAAACTATTTATTAAAAAAAGCTTGTTACGCCTTTTGTGAAATGTTTTTAAATTTCCGGATTATCTTCCGCTCTTGTTCTTTTGGGCTAAACGGCTTATACTTGGCGCACGATTATGGCGGAGCAGCAGCAACATCTATATACAAGAAAAATATCACCGGCGCCGGATCTTCCGGTAAAAAACGGAGTGCCGCTTTTTGGCTCATACTCCGGCTGGTTTAAAAAATTTGATATTCGCGGCTTAAAGCGCCCTTTCGGGAATCTTCCGATACCGGTGTTTTTAACCAATAGACGTATAATAAGTTCTATGCGTTTTATGTTTTGTAACGCCGATATTATCGGTGAAATGGAATTTTTCTCGGCCGGGTATTTTTCCTTTATGGAAACAAACCTTTGGCAAAGAAAAACAAACAAACGGTTTTCTTATCGTAAACTCCTTCCCGGCGGATTTATGCATTTACCGAAAAGTATCGCATACAGTGTTACCGCATGCCGCACAAAAAAACGATACGCCCGCATTTTTTCTCGGCTTTTACAGGGTATGATGCACATTGATTTTGATTTTTCCAAATCTCGGGATAGACCTGCGTGCGAAGGGCGGCTTGATTTTTACACCGGAATTAAGGGGGCGGTAAATCTTTCTTCGGTAATTCCGTATCAGGTTCGAAGACGCTGCCAGACAACCTATTTGCATTGCGGGACGGTAAACGGCTGGGTGAGCTTCGGCTTTAATGAAGACATCCACTTAGATAAAAACCTCGCGCCCGGTTTTTTTGAATTTCGAAACACCTATATGCCCGCGCGAATGAAGCGAACTATTCTTATAGGACTCGGTTATATTGATCGTAAGCTTATCAGTTTTCAACTTGCAAATTCGGTTGCACCGGACAGTTATTCATACAATGATAATATTTTATTTTATGATGGTAAACGCGTGCCGCTGCCTCCGGTGCGAATAACAAGACCGTACGGAACAACAGGAGTTTGGATTATCCAAGACACTGAAAGAATGGTTGATCTTACCTTTACGCCGATCTCTCAAAGTAAAAGAACAATCAGCGCGCTAATTCTCCATGCGGATTATAACACCATTTACGGAACATTTGACGGAACACTGCTTACATCGACAGGGGAAGCGGTTAAACTAAAAAACTTTGCGGGAATCGGAAAACGCATTCGTATGAGAATTTAATTTTTCCAACATTACTACTATAGAGTTTTTTTGATAACTCGTTCTCTTTTTAATACATTTATACGAATTGTAAAAAGTTTTATAAAAAAGAGTCCGACACAGCGCAAGGGCGAACCCTTGGAATTTCTACCTTTGGTTCGCCTACGAGTTTTGCCTGCTTACGCAGGAGTATCAGGCAAAACATCGTTTGGAATTGAGCAACGGTGAGTAATTTACCATAGTAATGCTGAATCTGCAAACCGTTATGGTTAATGCTCCAAATAGTATAACAGCAACTTAATTACAAAACGTTATACTACTGACACTGACTCGGTTTATGGTTATAATCAGCGTGACTTTTAGAATTATAAACCGTTTCCCTACAATTACACATAAGAAACGGCTGAAGGAGCTTTTATGAATTCACAGGCAAAAATCGGCAATACGGACGGACTTGTATTTGAAGAAAAAAAATTCCTCGTTGCGCGTAAAACATGGAAAAAGGGCGATACAATTCCCAAGCATAATCATGAAGGAATGGATGTTATTTTCTCCGTAATTAAAGGGAAAGTATCCGCACATATAAACGAAGCCGAAACACACGAACTTACCTCCGGCATGCTCATGTATTTTGACGGGAAAAATTATATTTCAGGCGAGATTCTTGAAGATACAATGGTGCATATTGTTCAAATTAAGCAGGCGCAATAGATTTACAGTTTAAGGCAAAGACAATTATCTAAAAATGTTTTTGCCGCTTTATACACTCATCGGTGTAACGTTCTAAGAAAAAACGCCCGACACGGCACAAGGGCGGAACCTTGAATTTTTTACCTTTGGTTCGCCCACGAGTTTTGCCTGTTTTCGCTGGAGTATCAGGCAAAACATCGTTTGGAATTGAGCAGCCTCGGTGCCGGCACAGGCAGGCTGCCGTATCATCATTATATTTTAAACTTTTTCACCTCGTTGGCTAATTTTTCAATGCTTTCCTTATTCTTTTGTGTAATTTCGTTTACTTCCTGTACCGCATTGCTGATTTGCACTGCTCCCGAAGCCATTTCGTTCATGCTGTCCGTGATAATCCGTGTCAGGCTATCCAGTTTTTGCATTTCCTTTGCAACGCCTTCTCCGCCTCTGCGCATTTCTGTCGAACCATTATTAACTTCGGCAGTTATATTATTGATGTCTTTAATGGCAGTGAGTACTTCTCGGCTTCCGTTTTCTTGTTCTTTCATTGCTTCCATTAAACGGTTACTCATATTTTTTACTTCCCCGGATAATTCAAAAATTTCATTGAACTTTTCTCCTACCGCTTGCGCTGACGAGGAAAGATCATTAATTTCTCCTGAAAGTGTTTTTAATGTTGTTGTTATAGCTCTTCCTTGTGTGCTTGAATCTTCTGCAAGCTTTCGGATTTCGTCTGCAACAACTGCAAAGCCTTTTCCCGCTTCGCCGGCGTGAGCAGCTTCGATGGCCGCATTCATTGCTAAAAGGTTTGTTTGACTTGCAATGTGCTGAATAACAGCACTTGCTTCCATAAGTCCGCCCGACTCTTCCGATATTTTTTGCATAATGTTAATCGCAACGGCAACTATATCTTTTCCGCCTGCTGTCGAAGAGGCTAAGTTTTGGATTGTATCATCCGTTTTTCCAAGAGTTTGCGTAATAGAACCGATGTTTGCAACCATTTGTTCTATTGCCGAGGAAGATTCTGCAACATTTGTTGCTTGAGTTTCAATATTTGTATCAAGTTGCTTTATTGTGCGGATAATTTCTTCCATAGCTGCGGCTGTTTCCGTAACACTTGCAGCCTGCGTGAGGGCTTGCTGTTTTACGCCATCGATGTTAGCACTGATTTGATGTACTGCACTTGCTGTTTCGGTCATATTGCTGGAAAGTTCAGTACCGATATCTTGCATGACACTTGTGTTTTCCGCTACCTGTCTAACTGAGTTGGCAATTTTTGAGATAGTTTGATTAAAATATTCGGAAAGGCGGGTTATTTCATCATTACCTGTAACGGGAAGCTTGATTATTAAATCTCCATCTCCTTCTGAAATATTTTGTAATGCATTAACAGTAACCGTTAGTGGTTTTACTATTCTGTGTGCTATAAAAAAGATAATTACCAGAGATACCGTTAAGATAGCAATGCCTATAATTATCATAGAGATTCTAAGAGTACGTACAGTACCCATAAATTCATGTACGGGTGCTGTTATAAAAATAGTCCAGTTTGCATTTCTCATTTTTGAAAATGATGCAATATATGACTGACCGTTATAGTCGTAATAGCCGACTGAACTTTTAGTACTGTTTATGGCCTGATTAAAAAAATTGGCAAGAGAGGCGAGAGAAGAATTTTGTTTACCTTCTTCAATCATGTTGAGTTGTTGTCGTACAATTTCAAAATCTTTGTATGCTATTGTTGTGCCGGTTGTGCCAAGGATAAAGCTGTATCCTGTTTCGCCTACGACAATATCCTTTATTAAATTTGTGAGTAGTAGTGCATCGCCGCCTGCACCCAACACACTAATTACTTTTTGATTAGCGTCGTAGATAGGAACTGCTATAGCAACTTGTAATTTTTTATTTGCTCGAGATTCACGAGGCTCCGAGATAAAGTTTTTACCGGATGCGGCTGCAATAAACCAATCTCTGTCGCTGATATCAATTTTGCTTCCGGTTGGTGTGTAAAGAAATCCGTCTAAACTGCATATCACAAACTGCTCTAATTTTTTATTAGTTGCAACGTCCTTTTGGATGCGTTGCGCTTTTTCCGTGTATGACAGCTCAGGGTTTTGCAAAACCGGTAATCGTGCGATGTCCTCAAGAAATTGAAAAAGTATGGTAGCTCTTCCGTCTATAATTTCCGCAGTGTTTTTTGCTTTATCGATAAGATGGTTTTCAACTTTTTCGATTACTGCTTTTTCAGCAAAATGCCTAACTAAAAGTCCAAGCAGCACATTTGAAGAAATAATCAGCAGACCGAAGACAATGAGTAACTTCTTTCGGATAGAAAAAAGCTTTTTACTCCCAATTTTTCGGGGGGGGGGGGTAATATATCCTATTTTGTCATTCATGTAAAGCACCTCCTACGTACTTTTCACAATTTTTATATCATTTCTTTTGTAGATTGTAAAGAGGTGCCATTAAGTAAAATATTCCTATTGCATATATTTTATCCTAATCGGAACATCAACAGGAGGCGTATAGCTTCAGCATCACTATGGTAAACTTACCCACCGTTGCCAAATTCCAAACGATGTTTTGCCTGAGCGTTTAAGTAAACAGGCAAAACTCGTAGGCGAAACAATGGTGGAAATTCCAAGGTTTCACCGTTGCGCCGTGTCGGACTCTTTTTATAAATAGAAGCTTTAAAACTCGCAGGTTTGGTTTTACCATGGACGTCAAAATCAGAACGGGCTTAGATGCCCATGGTTTCATTTTGACAAGGACGTCAAAATGAAACCTTTGCACAAATTTTCTTTTTTCGGTATACTCATGTAAAACCGGACGCTGTCCGTGAGTGAACAGGGGAACCGACTAATCCGTATGCAAGCGCTTACCAATTTACAAACTAAGATTCATAGCTGGAAGGCTATGCAGACTGCTCGTGCGCAATTTGAGGCACAGACTTTTCCGTATACTGTGCGGGGCTCATCGGGCGGGCTTGATGCTTTTGTGCTTTTTGAATATGTAAAAACATTTCGGGACAGTATTATCCTTGTGGTGCCCACCGAAAAGGAGATAGAAACTGTCCGCGCTGATTTGGATGTTTCGGGTTTGACGGCGGAGGTTTTGCCCTGGTGGGGCAGCATTGCTTACCGCCCTATTCCGAACGCTGCTCCGGTATTTGCGGAGCGGGCGCAGGTGCTTTCGGAGCTTGCCTCCCTTTCTAAGGAATCAAAAAAGATTTTTATTATACCGCAGCGCTCGTTTTTAACGCCGGTGCCGCCGAAGGAGTATATCAAAACTTTGTGCAAGCATGTTTCGGTCGGGATGGCGATTGACACGGTCAGTATTTCCGAGCAGCTGATACGCTGGGGCTATACCCGCGTGCCTCGGGTTAGTTTGCGCGGCGAGTTTGCTCTGCGCGGCGAGGTGCTTGATGTTTGTACCGGCGCAAATACCGGCTCGGCGCAAATTGCCTACCGTATTGTGTTTGATTTTGACACAATCGAAAAAATAAAATCCTTTGATCTGAGTTCTCAGGCAACCCTTGATGATTTTTCTTCACTTATGCTGTATCCGATGAAAGAGGTGCTTTGGGACGATGAGCGCATTGACTGTTTGGAAGAAAATTTGGCAGCGCTTCCCGAATTCTCCGAAGATGCGCTGAAAATAATCGAGGAGCTGCGGATAAAAAGAGGATTTGAAGGAGAGGAAATCTTTTATCCGCTTTGCTTTCAAAAACCCGCCTCGGTATTGGATTATATTGATTCAGATTCTGTTTCGGTTTTTTATCTTGACTTTGACCGGCAAAAAAACGCCGCCGAAGTGCTGGAGCGGGAATACATCGGGTTGTACAAAAAGGCGCGCCAAGCTCTCGACGAAAGCCAGCGGCGGAAAACCTTATTGACCGAATATCCCGAGCCGCATCGAATTTTGCTTAATTTTACGGCGGTGCACAGTGCGTACCGCCGCTCTTTGTATTTCAGAACAATTGCGCAAGCGGAGCCTGAAGAAACAACTGTCAGTTTTAACTCGGAGCCGCCGCGCAGTTTTTTCGGAAACATTGTGTATTTAAAAGAAGAGCTTGAGCATTTGCTGAAAGACGGTTGGAAAATCTGGGTTTTTGCGGAAAGCGAAAATCAGGCACTCAGGCTTTCCGAAATTTTAAAAGATTTTGCCGTTGACATTCTTCCCTTTAATCTCTCCGCCGGATTCGGGATTAGCGAATTAAAGCTGCTGGTGATTCAGGAAAATGAAATCTTCGGTAGGCGCAGAAGGATTCCTAAATCCGTGAAGCAGGTAAAAAGCTCGGTGATTGATACCTTTATCGAGCTGAACCCGGGCGATTATGTGGTACATGTGAATTACGGCATCGGGCTGTTTAAGGGCATTGAGCGGGTAAGAAGCGGCGGCACCGAGCGGGATTATATCAATCTCTTATATGCAAATGAAGAGACGGTGTTTATTCCGATTGAGCAGGCGAATTTGGTGCAGCGTTACATCGGCAATGAGGGCGAAGCGCCGCGTTTGGACATTCTCGGATCAAAGTCTTGGGAAAACCGAAAGAACAAGGTAAAAAAATCGGTAGAGGACATTGCAAACAAACTGATAGATTTATATTCGCGCAGAAAGGCGGCGCGCGGACATGCCTTTCAGCCCGATGATGAATGGCAGCTTGCCTTTGAAGCAGCCTTCCCTTACGAAGAAACGGATGACCAGCTTACCTGCGTGGCGGAAGTAAAGGCGGATATGGAAAAGCCTGTGCCGATGGACAGGCTTGTTTGCGGCGATGTCGGCTACGGCAAAACCGAAGTTGCCATGCGCGCCGCATTCAAAGCGATAATGGGCGGTAAACAGGTTGCCTTTTTATCGCCTACCACGATTTTAGCGGAGCAGCATTTTGAAACGCTTGATGAACGGTTTAAAAATTTTCCGGTAACCGTTGCCCGCATGTCCCGTTTTATTACCCGCTCCGAACAAAAAAAGATTCTGGAGCAGCTGAAAAACGGCGATATTGATATTTTAGTAGGCACGCACCGAATTATCCAAAAAGATGTGGTGTTCAAAGACCTCGGTTTAATGATTATCGATGAGGAGCAGCGCTTCGGCGTAAAAGATAAGGAGCGGCTGAAGCAAATGAAAACCAATGTTGACTGCCTTGCCCTCAGTGCAACGCCCATTCCGCGCACCCTCCACATGAGTTTGCTTAAAATACGCGATATGAGTTTGCTGACCACGCCGCCGCAAAACAGGCGCCCGATCGAAACGGTTATTCAGGAATTTGACCCCGAAAAGGTTGCCGCCGCCATACGCCAAGAAGTTGAGCGCGGCGGACAGGTGTTTTATTTGCATAACAGAGTAGAAACTTTGGACGAAACGGCGCGTATGCTGCAAAACCTTGTGCCTGAAGTGCTTATCGACAGCGCACACGGGCAAATGAATTCCGATGAGCTTGAAGATATTTTTAAACGGTTTAACATGGGCGGCTTTCATGTATTGATTGCGACCACCATTATCGAAAACGGTATTGATATTCCGAATGCAAACACCATCATTATTGATCGCGCGGATATGTACGGCGTTTCGCAGTTGTACCAGCTGCGCGGCAGGGTAGGACGCTCCGATAAAAAGGCGTATGCCTATCTTTTATACCCCAAAGACCGGGCGCTTTCTGAAATTGCCATGAAGCGGCTGCAAGTTATCTCGGACTTTACCGAACTCGGCTCAGGCTTTAAAATTGCGATGAAAGATATGGAAATCCGCGGCGCCGGCAACCTGCTCGGCAGGGAGCAATCCGGCGACATTTACTCGGTAGGGTTTGACCTCTATCTGCGCCTGTTGGAAGAAGCGATTGAGCGGCTGCAAAATGCCGACTATGAGCCGCCGCAGGAAGTTCTTGTTGAACTTGATTACACGGGCTTTATTCCCGACAGTTATATTTCCGTGCCGGAAACAAAAATGGAAATCTATAAAAAAATTGCGGCGGTGCATACCTCAGAAGGACTTGACCGCATGTACGCTGAAATTATCGATCGCTTCGGACAGCCGCCCGAAGAAGTGGAAAGCCTGCTCGCCCTCGCCGAAATTAAAATAACCTGCAACAAGCTGGCAATCTCCTCGCTGAAAGAGCGCGGCGGCAGGGTCAACATTGAATTTATGCGCGTTTCTCGCATCTCCATTGACAAACTCTTGCGCATGATAAAACAATCCGCTGGAAGAGTCCGCCTTGACAGCGCAAAACCGAATGTCCTCATCCTCGAAACCGGCACCATCGGCTTAAAAGAAAAAAGCGAATTCATCAGCGAAAAACTGGGGCAACTGGTGTAACCACCTGACATAATTTGATTTTCGCCTGACATAATTTGATTTTCGCCTGACATAATTTGATTTTCGCCTGACATAATTTGATTTTCGCCTTTTATTTCGACGGAGCTAATGATAAAATTTCCGAAGTTTGTGATGCGGTATGTTTTTATGCTCCAATCAGCATGCACAGTGCGCCGATGCAGATTGGGATAAGAAGGTTGTCAAAGTCTTTGAGCGGAAGCATTTCTATCAAAACAGCGGCGGCGGCGAGGACAAGGCTTTGCCAAAAAGAGAAGGTTGCAAAAAAAGAGCTTACCAATACTGCGATAAAACAGGCGAAGCTGCCTTCAACGGTTTTATCTTTTGCGATGGACAAATGTTTTTGTCCGAAAATTTTGCCTACAAGACTTGCGGAGCCGTCTCCGAAGGCAAGGGCAAAGATAGCGATGCGTGCAACATGAATAGGAAAACAAAGAAGTGCGGCGAGTACTCCTAATGCAAGTGTCAGCGGGCCAAGTACAAAGTGCCCCCTGTCACGTTTCCGTGCCGCCGCCTGAGTTATTTTTGTGATAAGGGGCAGGGAATGACCTTTAAACCTTAATAATTCCGAAATGCAGTATAAAACCGTTATACCGATTATTCCTATCACTGTCGGTACAAAAAAATACGAGGCAAATACAGTAACGATTGCCGATGAAATATGCAGTGTTTTTCTGAAAAACTCGGTAACCAGATCGTCTACCGTTGCGGATTGAGAAATCTTACGATATCTAAACTCGGATAATACTCCCATTATACTCCATATCTTTCCTCTGTTGTATACGACACATAAAAACACATCGTATAAAACAATTACGCGGGCGGTGTTTTGCAAAGTAACATACAAGGCAAAAACCTAACTTGGCTCATTTTTTAAAAAAGCATCCATTGCGAGATATTAAAGAAAACCACCAAACTAAGCGCATCTACAATTGTAGTAATAAGCGGTCCTGCCATTATTGCGGGATCCATTTTTAAGCGTTTTGCAATAATCGGTAAGATTCCGCCGGTAAGTTTTGAAATTGTAACAGTAATTATTAAGGTTAAACCGACACTTGCGGAAACTGCAAGCGGTTTTCGACTGATATAATAGGATTTTGCAAAAATAATCGCTCCGAGTATAATTCCCACCATCATTGCAATACGCAATTCTTTCCAAAGGATTTTAAGCCAGTCTTTTTGCTGTATTTCTCCGGTGGCAAGCCCGCGAATAATCAGGGTGGAAGACTGACTGCCTGAGTTTCCTCCCGTATCCATAAGCATCGGAATAAAGGTTGTCAATACCGTCATTGTTGCGAGTAAATCCGTATATCGGTCAATGATATTGCCGGTAAAGGTTTCCGAGACCATCAGCAGTAAAAGCCAGCCGATTCTATGCTTTGCAAGTGCAAATACGCCGGTATCTAAATATGCTTCTTCGGAAGGCTGCATAGCCGCCATTATCTGGAAGTCTTCAGTTGCCTCTTGCTGCATAACGTCCATGATATCATCAACGGTAATAATACCGATTAAACGAGTCTCCGTATCGACAACCGGCAAAGCCAAAAAACCGTACTTTTTGAACACCGATGCAACCGTTTCCTGGTCATCATTGGTATGTACGTAAATACAATCCTCTTCGTAAATATCCTGAATAAGCGTATCACTTTCATTTAGCACCAGTGAGCGCAAAGAAACAATCCCTTGCAAAAAACGATTTTCATCGATTACATAACAGGTATAAATAGTCTCTTTTTTTAAGCCTGTTGCTTTTATTTGTTGCAAAGCTTGCGCAACTGTCATTGTCTTTTTTAAATTGACGTACTCAATGGTCATTAAGCTTCCCGCAGAATCCTGCGGATACCGTAAAAACTGATTAATGATTGTCCGATCGGTTTCACTCGCGTGCGCTAAAATTCTTTTTACCGCATTTGCCGGCATCTCTTCAACCAAATCGACAATATCATCAATGGCTAAATCATCAAGAATCGGCACGAGCTCTTTATCGGTTATGAGATTTAAAAAAGCGGACTGCTGTTCGCTTGAAAGTTGTGCGAACACATCGGCTGCAAGATCTTTCGGCAGCATTCTAAACAATAATAATGCATTTGCCGGCGTCTCTTCATCTAAAATTTCGGCAATGTCAACCTCATTTGATTGAGAAAGCAAGGACATTAGCGCAACATAATGTTTGTTTTCAATAAATTCTTGTATTTTTTCCAGTTTTTCAGTATTCAAGATAAGCCCTCTAACATGTGTACATAAGAGTATAACCTATTTTTCTTTTTTTTTCTATAGAGTTCTTAGTTTTTTCTTTAAGGGGATAAACTCATTTATAATCGGCTAAAATTAAGCGTGCAGGCAAAGTCTGATCAGAAATATCGAGATTCCAAACCGCTGCGGAAGGGGTTGGTTCTGGTAAAACCGCTGCACAAAGAGCCGGACTAAAAAATTTACCGCGTTTTCAGATTTAACAAATCTTTCAGAACGGAAAAAGCGGTCGGTCTGCCTCCGGCGCCGAGTCCTTTGAAGGTGAGGGTGCCCGCATTGCTGCAATGGATGATAACCGCATTTTCTCCGTTTACCAGACTTCCGAGCACGGTGCCGGCGGGAACGGGCACCGGTTTTACCGATGCCCGAATGTCTTCCGGCGTTTTATGCGCTTCGGCGATAAGTTTGAGTTTAAGCCCTTCCGCTTTACGCGTGAGGACTTCTTCGCTGCCGACAGCTCGGATGCCCTCTACCGCAATATCTTGTTCGCGCACCGGAATACCGAAAGCAAGGCTTGCAAGGATTCGCAGTTTTCGCATAGTATCGAGTCCGTCAATGTCGGCTGAAGGGTCGGCTTCGGCAAAGCCTTGCGCCTGCGCTTTTTCTAAAGCCTCGGCAAAGCTTAACTTGTTTTCCATTGCGGTGAGAATATAGTTGCAGGTTCCGTTCAGCACTGCTTGAATGCCGGTGATTTCGTTTAAGCATTTGATGTCGGCTATTTTCTCGATAACGGGAATTGCCCCGCCGACGCTTGCCTCGTATTTGAGCTCTACGCGGTGTTCGTCTGCAAGCCGATGCAGCTCTTCCATATGCGCGGAAACAAGCGCCTTGTTTGCGGTGATAATGTCTTTTCCGTTTATCATTGCTTGCTTAATTGCGGGGAAAATTGCACCGCCGGTAACTTCGATAACCGTGTTAATTTCAGGGTCTTCGATAACTTCGTTTATATCCTGTGTAAAAAGATTGAGCTGCGAATTTTCCCTTCGGTGTTTTTCGATATCGCGTACCAGTATTTTTTTTACTGCCGCCGGAGAGCCGAGTGCTTTTTCAACACTTGTTTTTTGCTCATTAAAAATATCATACACGCTTTTCCCAACGGTTCCAAATCCAAGTATGCCGATTGTTCTCATAGCCCTGCCTTATTCAGATACTCGCCGATTTGTACAGCGTTTAAGGCGGCTCCCTTTCGGATATTATCCGCGACTGTCCAAAGGTTTAAGCCGAACTCAAGACTTTCGTCCCGCCTGATTCTGCCGACATATATGGCATCGTTTCCTTCTGCCATGGAAGAAACCGGATACCTGTTTTGCATCGGGTTATCAACCAAAATCATACCGAGTTTATTATCCATCAAAGATTTTACTTCCGCAATATCAAAGTCCTTGGTTGTTTCGACGTTGACGGACACACTGTGAGAAAACCGAATCGGCACGCGCACGGTTGTTGCCGTTATTTTCAACGAATCTTGATGAAGTATTTTTTTTGTTTCCATAATCATTTTGATTTCTTCTTTGGTGTAGCCGTTTTCCAAAAATGAGTCTATGTGCGGAATGATGTTTTTTGTAATAGGGTAGGGGTAGAACTCTTGAATATTTTCATCAAGGTCACGCAGTCCCTTCATGCCCGAGCCGGAAACGGATTGATAGGTTGAGTATACAATTCGTTTTAATCCGTAGTGCTGTTGAATTTGAAAAAGCGGCGCCATACATTGTATGGTTGAGCAATTAGGATTGGCAATAATGTAATTGTCTTTGGTAATTGCTTGCGGATTAACTTCGGGGACAACCAGCGGCACGTTCTTATCCATTCTGAAACAGCTGCTATTATCAATAACGCGTAAGCCCTTGTTTGCGGCAATCGGCACAAACCGGCGGCTTAAATCGGATGAGACGGCAAAGAACGCAATATCAAATCCGTCAAAAGCGTTTTCGTCCAAAACTTCGATGCGGTGTTTTTTACCTCGAAAGGTAATTTCTTTGCCGGCTGATTTTTCCGACGCTAAGAAACGTATGTCCGCAATCGGGAAGTTCCGCTCTTCCAAAATGCTACAAATGGTTGAGCCAACCAATCCGGTGGCTCCCGCAATAATTATTTTTTTCATTTTTCCTTCCTTTCCTGTGTATCACAAGTATTACTTGTATAGTGTTTTTTTTAATAACTCGAACCGTTTTTTTAATACATCTTACAAAAACCATAAAAAGTTTTATAAAAAGATTTCGACACGGCGCAACGGTGAGCAATTTACCATAGTAATGCGTAAATCCGCAGTCCCTTATTGTTGATACCCCGATTTGTATAACAGGAAGTTAATTACAAAACGCTCCACTAGTTATCCCGAATTTCCGTACCTTCGGAATCGGGTGCATTTGTGTTAAGTATTTTCAGCGTAATGTTTTTTTCTTTTACCGGCTCAATTGCTTCCCGTTGGTAAATCTGTGCACCGCCTTCAATAATCTGCGTGAGCTCGGTGTAGTTAAGGTGCGGTATTTTTTCCACATTGGGATTTTTCATCGGGTCGCCGGTCATCACACCGTCTACATCGGTCCAGTTTTCATATACGGCGGAGTTTAATGCGCGCGCTAAAATTGAGCCGGTATAATCGGAGCCGCCCCGTTCAAAAATTCTGATAGCCCCCGATTCATCGCTGCCGTAAAAACCGGGTATAACAACTTTTTGCCCCTTCTCGATTTTTTGCCGTATGTTACGATAACTTTTTTCAAGGTCTACCGTTCCCTTTCGGTCAAAGCTGATAAGGTCTTTTGCATCAATAAATTGATAATCCAAATAAGCTGCCATTATTTTTGCATTTAAGTATTCACCGCGGCTTAACACAAAGTCTTTTGATGTTGATTTTTCAATTTCAGAGAATACGGAATCTATTTCCTGCTCAAAATGAGAATCCAAATCTAAATCGTTGACAATTTCCAAAAAGCGATTTTTGCTCATGGTGAGTTTAATTTGCAACTCATCTTTTTTTGTGCTTAAATCCTCTTGCAGCCTTTGTATAACATCGGCAAGCGTGCGTACTTCTTCTTTTAACCGATGTATTTCTATTAAACGATCGGTTATCTTTGTGTCGGAGGGATGCCGTTTCCCCGGAGCTGAAACCACCACAATATCGCGGTCTTCTTTTGCAAGGATAATTTCTTTTACCTTGGCAAACTGTTTTGCATCACTAAGCGATGAGCCGCCGAATTTTGACACACTCTTTTTTTGAATTTCGTTTAAGTCGTAGGGCGTTTCCTGATACACGCAGTAGTTAAGCCAGTTTGAAAAAAAGAGATTACCTGCGGTGCGCCAACGGACTCTGATTGAATTGCCGGGATCGTCTTTATGATAATAGTTTTTCGGAATATCAATCGGGGCTTTTTTATACAGGTCACGAAGATATTCTTTGTGCAAGGTTTCCGCATCATATTCCCAGTGCCCGAATGAGAAGATAAACCGCTGGTCGGTGGTAGCCGCCAAACTGACACCGGTATCCGTTCTATGTGCTAAAACCTGCACATCGGGATGGGCGGCAAAACTTTCCGGATTGACATAACTGTATCGAGACTGCGGCATAAAAAATTCATCGTCAAAGCCTCGTAATAAATTATGCTCTTGCAGTTTTTCGTACCTGAATACTCCGAATATTTTTTTTTCGATGACGGTGCTCGGTATATTGTAGTAATAGTACAAAGCGGCTTGCGCAGACCAACAAATAAACATGGTGGAAAATACATTTGCTTTTGCAAAATCAAAAATCCGCTTTAACTCCTCCCAGTATTTAATGCTATCGTATTCCAATCGTTCAACCGGCGCACCGGTAATAATCATCGCATCGTATTTGTTGTTTTTTATCTCATCATATGTTTTATAAAATTTTTGCAAATGCTCCGCGTCCGCATTTTTTGAGCGGTAACTGTCCATCCGTACTAAATCAATTTTAATCTGTAAGGCGGAGTTGGATAACATTCTCAAAAGTTGAATTTCGGTTTCTTCCTTTTTGGGCATGAGGTTTACAATCGCAATTTGAATTGGACGAATATCCTGCCGCTCAGCCTCTTTTTCACTTTTAAGAAATATTTTTTCTCTTTCTAAAACACTCTTTTCAATGAGATTTTTTGGAATAATTAGCGGCATGTATCAGCTCCTACCCACTACGGAAAAAGCTTGGTCTAAGTCTTTGATAATATCGTCTGCGGATTCAATGCCGACTGAAAGTCTGACCATGTTCGGCAAAATGCCCGCTGCTTTTTGTGCTTCATCGCTTAATTGACGATGCGTCATGCTTGCCGGATGCAAAACATGCGTGCGAAGGTCGCCGACGTGGACAACAAGGGATGCAAGCTCCAACCGGTTAATCCATTTTTTTGTTTCTTCAAGCCCGCCTCGAACGCCGAAAGAAATAACACCGCTTGCGCCATTCGGAAGATATTTTTGCGCAAGCTGATACTCAGGATTGCTTTTTAACAGCGGATAATGCACCCATTCTACCTTCGGATGCGCTTCTAAAAACTCTGCAATTTTTAATGCGTTAGATGAATGCTTTTCCATTCGTAATGCCAATGTTTCCGTCCCGAGATTGGTTAAAAATGCGTTAAACGGGCTCATCGTTGCGCCGAGATCGCGCAAAAACACCACGCGTGCTTTTACAATAAAAGCGGAATTGCCGAACTGCTCCGTATAGCTTAGCCCGTGGTAATTCGGATCGGGATCGGTTAAGCATGAAAATTTCCCATTATTCCACGGGAACTTTCCGCTGTCTACTATTATACCGCCAACGCTTGTCGCGTGTCCGTCCAAATACTTTGTTGACGAATGAGTAATAATGTCCGCACCGAATTCTATCGGCTTGCATAAACAAGGCGTTGCAAAAGTATTGTCTATAAATAAAGGAATATCATGCTCGTGTGCGATTTTTGCAAGCTTTTCAATATCGGCAACTTCCACGCCGGGGTTCCCGATTGTTTCGGCAAACACCAGTTTTGTATTCGGTTTGATAGCCTTTTTTACGGCGTCAAAATCATTTAAAGGAACAAAACTTGCTTCAATACCGAATTTTTTTATCGTAGAGCTGAGGAGCGTATATGTACCGCCGTATAAATTATTCATTGCCACCACGTGCTCCCCGCAGTTACATATGGTTAAAATAGACAAAAGCGTAGCAGCCTGTCCAGAGGAAGTTGTCAAAGCTGCAACGCCGCCTTCAAGCAGCGCAATTTTTTCCTCCAAAGCAGTAAGTGTTGGATTTGATATTCGCGAATACATGTGCCCGTCTTTGGACAAATCAAAAAGAGCCGCCACCTCATCAGCGGTATCATACTTGAACGTTGTGGATTGAAAAATCGGCACAATTCTCGGTTCCCCGTTTTTCGGCGCATAACCGCCCTGCACGCACAAAGTCTCGGTTTTTAATTTTTGTGTTATTGACATATTTCCTCCCGCTTTTACAAAAATAAAATCTTAGAGTATTCATGCCTTGACCATATAGATGCTCGTACTATTTTGCAAATACTTTTGAAATTATTTTTATAAATTATACTATAAGCTCGCATTATACGCTATGAAATTTTAAAATACAAGTAAGCCTGAGGCGCTTTCCGGGAAAACATTCTTTTGATAACTCAATGAGTGCGACACAACGCAACGGTGAGCAATTTACCATACTAATGTGTATTGTACAGGCTTGGGGCAGCCCTTAGACCTGGCGGTTTATGCTTCGCCGAGATTCAGATGACCGGGTGGGTAGTTTGTTTTTTCTATTTTCCATAAAGAATGAATTCTTTTGTTGCGAAAATCTTCAGGGATTGAGGCGGCGCTTTTGTCGGTGATTTTTAAGGGGTACGGGCTTGCGTTGCTTAGGCTTTGTGCGGAAAATGCAAGTCTGCGTGAATTTGAGGAAAAATAAAGGACGCCATTTTTGTGCAGCACTTGCAAACAGCTCAAACAAAGATTTAGCCAATCTCTATTTATATCAAAAAAATCGCTGCTCCGTTTTGAATTTGAAAAGGTTGGCGGATCGCAAATGATAATATCCCATTTTTTTCTGTCTTCCGCCGCTTTTTGTAAAAACTGTATCACATCCGCATGAATAAAAGAATATCGTTTTGTATCGGTAAATCCGTTTAGCTGCATGTTTTTTTGCGCACGGCTTAAATATGTTTTTGATAAATCTACCGAATCAATTGCGGCAGCTCCACCCGAGGCTGCATGTACGGTAAAAGCACCGGTATAACAGAATAAATTTAATATTTTTTTGTTGGCGGCAATTTGTGAAAGATGCAAGCGCAAGGGGCGATGATCTAAAAAAAGTCCGGTATCAAGATAGTCAGAAAGATTAATAATAAATTTGCAGGCGCCCTCAGGAACAATGATCTCTGTATGTAATTCTTTTATCTTTTCGTATTGAGCGAGTCCGGATTGTCGTTTTCGCAGTTTTATAAAAATATTATGCACAGGAGTTTCAAGAATATCGGCAGCTGTTTTTGCCATTATATCAAGCCAACGTTCTTCTTCTTTTGGGTTCTTTACATAAGGGCGTTCATACAAAGCCAACACTGCAAAACGCGCTTCCGGCTCTTGCTGTATATATACATCAACGGCAAGAGGGATTTCGGGGATATCTTTATCATATAAACGATAGGCAAATATCTTATTTTTCTCTGCCCATTTTCGCAGTATTTTATACCGCTTAATGAGGCGGTTTGAAAAAAATATTATTTGTTGTTGCTCTTTTTCCGTACCATGCTCCGAAACGTTTATTGTGCATCGCGCGTGTTCATCATTACACCGAGCATTGCATATCCTGAAGTTAGATCTTCTTTTTCGACGAGGACATGCGGCGGTACTTTAATTTTTACGTTGGTAAAATTCCAAAAGACATCGATACCGGCTTTGACAATATTGTCGGCAACCGCTTGAGCTTCGGAGGAGGGAAGGGTTAATAGTGCAATAACTGGGTTAAGTTCTTTTATTTTTTCGGCAATGAAGTCTATTGAAAAAACCGGCACATCGTGAATGGTTTTGCCTATTTTTCCGGGATCGGAATCAAAGGCGGCAACAATTGAAAGTCCGTGGCTTTTAAATTCCTGATATCCTGCAAGAGCTGTTCCCAAACTGCCTGCACCGACTATAATTGCTTTTCTGACGGTATTCCAGCCGAGGAAATTTTCTATGGCATCAATAAGAGCCTTAATGGGATAACCTTTTTTCGGTTTACCGATAATGCCGGTAATAGCTAAATCTTTTCGTACTTGAATTGCTTCAAGATGAAGCTCTTCGGCAATAACGGTTCCGGAGATAAATTCCTGGCCTTCGGCTTCCGCCTGACGAATAATATACATGTATGACGGTAACCGTCGAATAGACGGAACCGCAGGGATTTTCAGCTTATTCATTGTTTTACCTCTATATTTAGGAAACATCGAATGTAAGCGTACCATAAAAAGCCCTCATGGTCAAGGAGAGTCAGTATATAAAAAAAGGGCGAAATAATAAAAAAAAGCACACGTAGTTTAAAAATAGCGATAAAAGAGCGCTTACGGTATATTTTATGTACATAAACTAACGTAATAATAGCAAACATAAAAAAAACATAAAAAACACTTGACATTTTAATTCCACGATGTATACTGATGCTATCTTAACTATAACAAAGCATACGAATGCTTAGAAGGAGTGTGTCTATGAAGAAGACAAATTTTTTGGTATCGGCAGCATTGCTGATGGTAATTGGTTTAACCTTTGTTGGTTGCGGAAGCAACATTGACGCAGGCTTAAGAAAGCATGAAATGTGGCAGGCGCAGCATAATCATAATTTAGAAGCTGAGCAAACGCTGAACGGCATCATTGATGGGATCTTAGCTAAGTTAGAGGCTGGTGAGAATGTAGTTTCCAAAGCGGCTATTGATGCAAAAGTTCAAAAGGCGAATGAGGCGCTTAAACGTAAGGAAGGTGGCTTCTATACTAAAGTTAAAGCAGCTGTAATTAGCTATAAAGGCGACGAGATTAAAAAAAGTGATTATTGGCATGCTGTAAAGGGTGAAGTAATAATGGATGAAGATGCGCATGCAAGAATTGCGAAATTATTCAGCTTGAAAATAGGCAAATAAGCTGCTGGTTGCAGTCTAAAAATCAAATAAATTTATTTGGAAAAACACAGCGGGTTTGTAAAAACCGCTGTGTTTTTTTATATCCGTGGCAAAATTGTTTTTTACGTTGGAAGGTTTACCTTCTTTGTTTTGCCCGCAAGTTAAAAAACACCGCGTAAGGTGCGGCAGTTTTAAAATCGTTTAAAATCAGTACGGGCGAAGTTTTCCTTCGCCTAAAAGCGGGGTTCAAGGGGTAGCTACCCCTTGTTCATGCGTGCCCTGACAAACGCAACCGCTTACTTGACAAAAGAGTCGATTTGCCGCATAATTACCACATTCTTTATCCTGTGAAGCTTTTTGGAAAGCGCGGCTTGTTTTTTAAAAGGCTTTTAACAGTTTTTGCATAAGCGTTCCCGTAAATTGTGCAAAAACGGGGTAGGGGTATCAAGCTTATTTTAAGCAAATAAAACTACATGTATATGAGGTATACGATGGCAGTAAAACAGCCTAAGGGTAAAATTGTACGAAGACTTGGCGTGAATATTTTCGGGAATCCGAAATACAGTAAGCTTTTAGACAAGAAGCCGAACGGTCCCGGAAAGGTGCGCGGGGCAAAATCACGCGGTAAGATGTCCGTTTACGGGGAACAGTTAAAAGAAAAGCAGAAATTCCGCTTTGCCTATGGAATGTCGGAGCGGCAATTCAGAAATTTGTTTGCCAAGGCGCAGCAAATGAAGGGCGTAACCGGCGACAACATGCTTTCTCTTATGGAGCAGCGGCTTGATAATACTATCTACAGAATGGGTTTTGCAATAAGCCGTGCACAAGCTCGCCAGATGGTTTCTCATGCGTATTTCTTAATTAACGGAAAACCTGCAAATATTCCTTCAATGCGAATAAAAGCAAATGATGTAATAACATCAAAGGACAAAAAGGGAATCCAAAATCTTATTCGCCATAACTTAAGTCTTTCTCACGGATCACGGGGAAGCTGGCTTGCGGTTGACGAAGAAAATCTTTCGGCTACCGTTTCAATTCTTCCCTCGGCAACGGATATTCAGCCGGTAGGCAATATCCAGTACGTTGTTGAATACTATTCGCGATAATTCGTACTGTATAAAAAAAGACCGATGCAACGCATCGGTCTTTTTTTATCTCTCCGTAAAAAATAATTTAACTTTGTAATTCCTTTGCACGAATGCAGGCGTGATAATGCCCGTTGCCTATGTCGACAAATTCCGGTTCGGGACCCGCCTTACACGCATCAATTGCATAGGGGCAGCGGGTGTGAAAGCGGCAGCCGGGCGGGATATCCGCTGGCGAAGGAATTTCTCCGGAAATAGGGAGCGTCTTAATCTGACTTAACCGATCGGGGTCAGGTTCGGGAACCGCCGCAATTAAGGCCTTTGTGTACGGGTGCTGCGGATTTTCAATAACATCGTTTGCCTCGCCCAGTTCAATAATTTTGCCTAAATACATGACGGCAATTCTGTCGGTAAAATAACAGGCGGTTGAAAGGTCGTGCGTTATATACAAATAGGTCAGTCCCAAAGAACGCTGTACATCTTTCATCATATGCAGAATTTCCGCGCGGGTGGAAAGGTCAATCATGGAAACAGGCTCATCGGCAACAATGAGTTCGGGGTTAAGGATCAGCGTTCTTGCCGTTGCAATACGCTGACGCTGCCCTCCTGAAAGCATGTGCGGATACCGATACATAAATTCTTCCGGAGGATTCAGTTTTACCTCTTTTAAAGCCTGAATGATTTTTTCTTCCGTTTCTTGATGGTTCCCGCGAAGTTTATGAATAATAAGCGGCTCTTCCAAAACATCTTTTACCTTAAATCGGGGGTTCATTGACGCATAGGGATCCTGAAAAATCATTTGAACCTGCCTGCGATACAGTTCTGTTCTGTTTTTATCGGTGTTTGTAACATTTTCACCGTTAAAGAAAATATCCCCCTCAGTTACCGAATGGAGCTTCATAACAATTTTTCCGATTGTTGTTTTGCCTGAGCCGGACTCTCCGATAAGTCCGAATATTTCCCCGCGCCGCAACTGTAAGCTTATATTGTCAACCGCTTTGACCGGATTACTTGCTTTTCCTCTGAGGGCTTGGGTAAACCCCTGATGAGGCGCAAAGTATTTTTTAACATTTTTCAGCTCAAGGATGATATCATTCGGATCAATTTTTTTCTCAGCACTCATTTTATACACCTCCAACATGCAACGTGATGACTGGGCTCAATTTCAATGAGCGGCGGTTCTTCTTCTTTACACTTGTCCATCACGCAATGACAGCGCGGATGGAATCTGCAGCCGGTAGGCGGACTGATAAGATCCGGCGGCGTTCCGGGAATATATGAAAGTTCATCTGTTTTTTTATGCAGCAAGGGGGTTGCCTGCAAAAGTTTTTGCGTATACGGATGCATCGGGCCTTGCGCACCGTAAATTTGCGCATTGGTGCCGAGCTCCGCTATTTTACCCGCATACATAACGCAGATTCTGTCGGATATTTCAGCTTCAAGCGCAAGGTCGTGCGTTATAAAAATAAAGGATAAGTTAAACTGTTGTTTTAATGTTTTTAAAAGATTCATAATTTGAGCCTGCATAATAACATCCAAGGCGGTGGTAGGCTCATCAAGTATAACAACCTTTGGCTGCAAAAAGAGTCCCGATGCAATAACAACACGCTGCTTCATCCCGCCCGATAATTCATGCGGGTATCGGTTTAAAACTTCAGGCGATAAGCCGACATGCGTCAAATACTGTTCCATGAGTTCTAAGGCTTGTTTTTCGTCCATCGGTTTGTGTTCTCGCAGGGTCTCAAGCATTTGCTTTTTGATGGTGTACACCGGTGTCAGACTATTCATCGCTCCTTGGAATACCATGGCAATTTGTTCCCAGCGTACATTCTTTCGTGTTTCTTTGTCGGAAAGTTCTACAATATTTCTGCCGCCGATAATAATTTCAGAACCCGGCTCTATTCTTCCGGGAGGTGTGGGCATGTTTAACAGGGCAGTGCCGGTAGTGGTTTTTCCACAGCCTGATTCTCCTACCAGCCCAAGCGTTTCGCCCTCGTGTAAATCAAAGGAAATATTATCAAGAGCTTTTACCACACCCTTTGAAGTGTAGTAATACAAGCGTAAATTCTTAACTTTGAGTATAGGTTCCCGTTCGGTTTTTTCCATAAGATAACTCCCTTAGCGTGTTCGTAATTTTGGATGCAAGATTTTATCCATTGCGAAGCCTAAGAACGCAAAGGTCATTCCCATAAGCGCAATGAATAGTCCCGGAGGAATAATCCACCACCAAAGGCCGTTTAAGGTTGCGCCCGAAACTTGTGCATCGTGTAATATCTGTCCCCAGGTAACAATTGTCGGGTCTCCTAATCCAAGCAAGGAAAGAGAGGCTTCAAAAACAATTGTGCCCGGTACATTCAACGCCATACTCGCAAAGGAGTAGGGTAACAAAAGCGGCATCATGTGTTTAAAAATAATTCTCCATTTACCGCTGCCGAGCGCTTTAGCCGCCTCAATATAGGTTTCTTCTTTTATTTGTAATGCCATTGAGCGCACTGTTTTTACCGGCCCGACCCAACTGAAAATAATCAAGGCAAGCACAATAACCCAGATGCTCGGTTTAAATGCGGCGGAAACAACAATTAACACCGGCAATATCGGAATCGAAACAAAGATTTCAAAAATAAAGGAGAGCATTGTGTCGACAAACCCTCCGAAATACGCACTAACAATGCCGTACAGTACTCCGATAAGTACCGATATCATGCTGGTAATAATTCCGATAAAAAGTGCCCATTTAAGACCTGCAATAATCCCTGAAAAAACATCCCGTTTTTGAATATCCGTACCGAGCACACCCGATACTTTTCCGGCAATAATGATTTTCGGATTCGTAAAACCGTTGTCCGCATTTGCGGCAATGCTTTCCGGTATTGATACTTTAAAGGTATAAACACCTTTTAAGGCTTCTTTTTTGCGCAGCATATCCCGTTCCGCTTTTGAAAACAGTATTTCTGTGGGACGGGCGTTTCCCGAGGCAGAGCTTGCACCGTGACTTTGGGCAAACTGGCGGGTTGCAGATCGTCCGTCAGCCTGTGTGGAAAAACGGATTGATTCATGTACCGCATTTTGTTTTTGAAACTGTCCGAGGTGCAGCTCCTCTCCGTCCGGTCTTATAACCTCTATATTGAAAAAGACCTTCTTGTTGCCCTGCACTCGGAATATAATATCAGCCGGTGCAAGGTCTGCGGTATAATTATATTCAAAATTATAAGTTTTAACCGCTCCGTAATGCGGATTGATTTCGTCTTTTTCAGAAAAATCGGTAATTTCCATTGTTTTTGCTGATTTTTTTGAAGAAAACCAATTTGTCCATGCGGGAGCCGCACCGGCGGGGTTGTCCTGCCAATAATCAATACTGCGCCATTTGGTATTTGCCTCTCGATAGGGAAGGAAAAAAGGCTCAAAGATAACTACCAGCAGCGAAAACAAAAGTATTCCAAGTCCGATAAGACCTGTTTTTTCTTTTTTAAAATCATTCCAGAATTCTTTTAATTTCCATGTAAAATCATTTAGCGTCATGCTTTTCCGCCTACCTTAATACGAGGATCCAAAAAACCGTAAATTAAATCAAGAATAACCAAACCTGCCTGATACACGCCCGTTGTGATTGCAAGGTTTCCCATCAAAACGGGAATATCGTTTTGTTGCACGGCAATCCAATAAAGGTTTCCAAGTCCCGGCCATGAGAAAATACCTTCAAAAATAATAGCCCCCGAAATAGAGGCGAGCAGGGAAAGCAACACCATGGTAACAAGTGGCGGGGCCGCAGAGCGCAAGGTATGTCCGTACAAAACTTTTTTCTCGGGGATTCCGCGCGCACGGGCGCTCATAATAAAGTCTTCCTGTAAGGTACCGAGCACAAGGTTTCTAATCATAAATGAAGTACCCCAAAATCCGAGCAGAACAAGGGTCATAATCGGAAGAATCATATGCCAGATTCTGTCTAAAACAAAGAAAATTCCCGTGGGAGTCGGTACGGAATTGACTCCGCCTGAAGGAAATAAGCGTAAGATATAGACAAAAAACAGTATTAAAATCATGCCGAACCACCATGAGGGCATGCCGTAAATAATCATGGTCATTAAACTGGTAGTTTTATCCAGTTTGCCGCCCGGTTTTTGCGCTTTTTTTAAACCGAGCCAAAATCCTAAAAAGATTTGCAAAATAATCGCAGTGGTAAACAGAAGCATAGTGCGTGGCAATGCTTCCATTACGATAGTAAAAACATCCTGACTTCCTTTTGCCGATCGAATAATAGTTGATTTGCCGAATCTGAATGTTAAAATATTGATTGCATTAAAAACAACTCGTTCCGCAAGCGGTTTGTCAAGCTTATACAATTGGATTAAGTCTTTCTCTCGTAACTTGCGCCAATGAAACATTTGTTCAGCAGTCATGTTTCGTAGTGACTGACTTTCCATTTTGATTTGTTCGCTGATTAATGCGCGCTGGGTACGTTCGGTTATTTGGTTAAATAAGAAAGAAAAAACAAAAATGAGCAGGGCATACATGAGCAAGCCGCGCAGTATACGTTTAATCGCATACTTTTTATACATACTGAACCAGCCTCCAAGAAATGCGTAAACAGAAGTTGCCGGATAAACACCTTATATTTACGAAAAAAATACAAGATAGAGCTGCAAACGCAGCTCTATCTATTTTTGTTTTAACTATTTAAAAATAAAAGCAGTGACCATTTATAAAAATTATAAAAGGTTTAATTTTACCGATGTAACCGATGGAGCATCTTTATCTTTCTCGATGAAAGAGATAACTACCACGGTATAATCTATTCCTTTTTGAAGTTTTGCCATGTCGGCTGCGGGAATAGCCGCAACAAACTTGCCGTCACTTTTCTTGGAAGCAGGATAAACATTTTCTGTGCCGTCTGTTTGCTGCAAGTGAATTTCCACTGTGCCGCCTGAAAGCGGTTTGTAATCAATTTCAGGATATACGAATTCCGAAACGTTAATTTCAAATTCCGCGTCTTTATCAGCACTCGGGGCAGATGGCAGTTTTACATGCTCGATTGCCGTTGCTTTTTGCGAAAACTGTGCCGGCCAGTAGCGGCTGTCATAAGGATAGTCCCTAAACGCATCGGCAATAACCGAGTTTGTGGTTGTGTCAATTTTGGTAAGCATTATCGGACCGTTTGAAATATAGGCATGACCGTATTTTTCGATAAAGGCGATGCTTGCCTTATATCGCTCAAGGGCTTCTTCTTCAGTTATTAAACCTTTAAGAGAAACGGGGATATGTTTTTGCTCTACAAATTCGGCAAGCTTTGCTTTAATGTCGGCAACATGTGCGGGAGTTAATATATCAACCTCTGTTCCGGTGTCTTTTGCAAAAGAGTAGGCGGTACCGCTTGCCGATCCGTGCACCACCATTTCCGCAAGTGCTTCATAAATTTCCCAAGGGCAAACAATTCTCCTTCCGGGAGCTCCCGCTTGTACCCCTACAGCGCCAACGTTTGAAACAGTTCTGTTCATATCGGGGGCAAAAAAGTAATTAACATACGAAACGATAGAACCGTCATCACTAAAGACCACTCCCTTGATGTTTTTCAAGGCGTCCAGGGTACTTTCCGAAAGAGCGGAGTCATAGTATTTATCATCATCGCCGTCTTTTATTGCCCATTCACGCGAAAACGCATGTGCATAGCGGGCATCGATATTGGTAACCGGCAGTCCGGTATGCCAGCGATATCCGTCATAAAGTTTTCCCGATGCTGCTACCGAAACGGTAAAGCCGCTGCCTACTTTTTTCCATTCTTTTGTTTTTGTATCGTATAATACCGCATCGGCAGGAACCTCAACATCACCACCCATAGAACCGTCGGGTAAGAGTTTCGGCGCTACTTTTGCCGAGTCAACATCATAGGTTGAAAGAAGGGGAATATCGATAGCACTGTTCGGTGCTTCATCGGTTTTGGTGTCTGAGCAGGGATTTGCAACCATAGTGGAGAATACATCGGCAAAGCCGCCTTTCCCTACCGGATCCCAAGGAGACATAAACAAACCGCCTCGTGATGAATAGCTTACCA
Source organism: Treponema phagedenis (assembly GCF_008153345.1). Taxonomy (NCBI): domain Bacteria; kingdom Pseudomonadati; phylum Spirochaetota; class Spirochaetia; order Treponematales; family Treponemataceae; genus Treponema; species Treponema phagedenis. The sequence continues at coordinate 937,691 of NZ_CP042818.1, forward strand.
CGCGTAAAACTTTTTGCCCTTTAAAAGCACCGTCGGTGTCGGGTTTTACATCAGCCGAATTGATAGACCAGTTGTTTAATCCGTCGCCAAGTCCGTAGAGCATACGCTTGTTAAAGCGAGCCTTGTTTGCAACAAAGCTGTCAAGGTTTGAGCAAACGTAGATTCGAACAGCTTCTTCAAGTCCGATTTTTTGAGCCTCAAGGTTGTCGCGCCAATATTCTTCGGTGGTAAGGAATTGACCGTTCAAGCCTTTTTTACCAAGCTCATCAAGTTTTTTATGAGTGTAATTCCAGTTGCCTTCTTCAGCACCTCCGGGCATGTATCCGTAGTACGGTGCATACATCTGCGAAAGCGAAATATCCCACCAACGGCGGGTTGCGCCTGCGCCCCAGCCTTCGGTATACAGGGTCCACGCATAATCGGCGGGATTTCCCTGATATACGGTACCATTAGCCTTTACGCGGTCCCACTCAAGCTGTTCAACGGCAAAGCCCGCTTTTTCAAGCTGAGCTGCAATATATCTTCCTTCAAGCAGACGTCCGTTCGGGTCATCTACGCGGATAACAAATTTAACTGTAACATCTTTTCCATTGTACTGCCAAAATTTCGGCCCCTTTACCAGTTTTCCCTTGTTTTGGGGAAGAGCTGCAGCTGCCTGCATTGCCGCATCAATATCGGCAATAGCCTTTGTTTCATCGCCTGTTTCGGTCATACCGAGTTTTGCGGGGATAAGATTATACTGATATGTCCCCGGCTGGCCGACTGTCATGGAAGTCATCTGCGGCATGCCTTCGCCTAAAAGGATTTCATCAACAATTTTTTTGCGGTCAATAAGCCAGTTCAGCGCATAGCGTACTTCCCGTACCGCAAGAGGATTGAACACTGTCTCTCCGCTTGGAATTTTTACGGTATACGGAGCCTTATTCGGAATAGGATTGGTAATCAATGACCATGCTCCTGAAGGTACCCTGTATACATCAAGTTTGTCGCGGTCGGTATCGCTTAAAGCACTCATAATCGATGGCGGAACCGCCTGGAAAAACACATCAGAGCGTCCCTCCACTACATCTTTAACCGCAAGCGATTCGTCCATGCTGACAGTAAAAATAACCTTATCGACAATGGAACCGTTCCCGCTCTCTTTACCTTCTGTTGCTCCTTCTGATTTTGCACAGGCGGCAAAGCCTATCGCAAATACCGAAAGGGCAAGCAGCGAAAACCGAATTACCCTAGATTTCTTCATAAATCCTCCTCGCGTGCATAACGCACATTTGTATTGATTTTTGCATAAATAGATTATACAGAATACCATGAAAACATAATTTTTTCTTTCTGTCAAGAAAAGGAGTAAAAATATGCATAAATCTTGTATATATTTGTAATATTTATGCAAAAATAAGAAAATTTTAAAAAGTTTGAGTTTTTTTGAGCAAAAGCATTTTTTGCCTTAGGCAGCAATTGTTTTTCTCATGATTTTAACGAAAATCTATTTGTTTTGTAAAAAGAATTCTAACTTGCATATAAAAATCTTATTCGGTATACTTGCAGAATATTGCTAAATGTATGCAAGTTTTATTTTTCCTTATTCAAAAAATAAAGAAAAATGAATTGTGGAATATTTTGCTGTGCATAGCGGCTTTTTTATAGGATGCGCTGCTCATCTTGACCACAAAGAGGCAGCATTGTTTGCAGCGGACAAGTTTTAACGCACTCAAAAAAAAGCGCAGTGCTTTCAGATATTGCTGATTGTATGTAGGTTGTACGGCTTGGTTTTGAGCTTACCGTACAACCTACGGGCTAAAAACTTTTTTCGGAATTTTATAATTCCTCAAAAACTTTTTATAGGAGTAAAGACTCCCCAAGCCGTCTGAAATAGCGCCGGCTCGGGGAGTCGACGAGTTTCGGCTTTGCCGTATGGTGTCGAAACGTCGCGGATTGTATGTAAATTGTAAGACTTGGTATAAAAGCTGTGTCTTACAATTTACGGGCTAAAAACTTTTTTCGGAATTTTATAATTCCTCAAAAACTTTTTATAGGAGTAAAGACTCCCCAAGCCGTCTGAAATAGCGCCGGCTTGGGAGTCGACGAGTTTCGGCTTTGCCGTATGGTGCCGAAACGTCGCGGATTGTATGTAAATTGTAAGACTTGGTATAAAAGCTGTGTCTTACAATTTACGGGCTAAAAACTTTTTTCGGAATTTTATAATTCCTCAAAAACTTTTTATAGGAGTATATATGATACAAGATTCTACCATATTGGAACGGCGGGCTTTGTTTAATGAGCACGGGGATGTTGAGCTTCATAAGCGAAGGATGATCGGGGGAAATACTACGAACCTGAATGATTTTAATAATTTAAAATATCCATGGGTGAGTGAGTGGTACCGGCAGGCGATGAATAATTTCTGGATACCCGAAGAAATCAATATGAATACCGATGTACAGGATTATCGCAAACTGTCAAAGGCGGAAAAAACCGCATACGATAAAATCCTTTCGTTTTTAATTTTTTTAGATAGCATTCAAACGGCGAATCTTCCCAATGTCGGACAGTATATTACCGCAAATGAGGTAAACTTGTGCTTAACCATACAAGCGTTTCAAGAGGCGGTACACTCGCAAAGTTACAGCTACATGCTCGACACTATCTGTTCCCCCGAAGAGCGCAACGATATTCTTTATCAATGGAAAGATGATGAACACCTGCTTGCCCGCAATAAATTTATCGGGAATCTTTACAATGAGTTTGTTAATGACAAAAGTGCGCTTGCGCTGGTGAAAGTTGCGGTTGCAAATTACATCCTTGAAGGAGTGTATTTTTATTCGGGCTTTATGTTTTTTTACAACCTTGGGCGAAATAACAAAATGCCCGGTTCTGTACAGGAAATCCGCTATATCAACCGCGATGAAAACACGCATCTTTGGCTTTTCCGCTCAATTATTCAAGAGCTTCAAAAAGAAGAGCCGCAGCTTTTTACCCCCGAAAACATCGAAATGTTCCGCGCAATGATAAAAGAAGGCTGCGAGCAAGAAATAAAATGGGGGCATTATGTTATCGGTGATGATATTCCCGGCTTAAATAAACAAATGATAACCGATTATATTCAATATTTGGGAAATCTCCGCTGCGAAAACCTTGGCTTTGAGCCCTTGTATGAAGGTCATCGCGAAGAGCCCGCCTCGATGAGTTGGGTAAGCCAATACAGCAATGCGAACCTCATCAAAACCGACTTTTTTGAGGCAAAATCAACGGCATACGCAAAATCTTCCGCAATGGTTGATGACCTGTAAACTTGAGCAATTATAGGGCTTTTTTACAAACTCGTGTAATGTTCTATGATTAACGTACGGGTACGCTGATAGAAGCATTAACAGACGGCTTACGGTTCAGCATTCCTCTGGTAAGTTTGCCCACCCGTGCGAATTCCAAACGATGTTTAAAAGCATCAACACTGTTTTGTAAAATTGAAGCTTTTAAACTCGTAGGCGAAGCGAAGGCAAATTATTAACGCTTTGCCCTATGGTAAGTTTGCCCACCGTTGTTAAAATCAGAACGGGCACGGGCGCCCGTGGTTCCAAACAGAAATGAGTTTTGTCCGTACAAAAATGTAAAAGGGCAAAACTCATTGTGAAGCATTGTACACGGACGTCAAAATCAGAACTGCCACGGATGGCAAAATGAAACCGTTGTGTCAAGCTCCTTTTTATAATAGGGAGTTAATAGAAGTTTTCAAGCTCATGGGTTTGGTTGACATGGGCGGCAAAAACTAAACTGTTGTGATACGGCAACTCGCTTAAATTACGCCGGCGGAATTAAGGAGATGGAAATGCAAAAAGTATTTGATTCGCTTAGAAAAGCTGATATCGAATCGGCGGAACGGCACGATATGCGGGACGGCTTTTTAATGGAAAATGCGGCGCGCGGCACTGCCGAAAAAATAAAAGCCCTTATCGAAAGCGGTTTTTGCCGGACGCATAAGCCGCTTATACAAATTGTCTGCGGTTCGGGCGATAACGGCGGGGACGGTTTGGCTCTTGCGCGTATGCTTGCGGATTACGCAAAGCTTATCGTTGTGCAGGTTAAAGAGCCGAAATCTCCGTTATGCAAGCTGCAAGCAAAGAGGCTGTGCTCAGTCGGGATTGAGGTTGCGGATACTATTGCGCCGGTGTCGGATATCCTCATTGATGCGCTTATCGGTACGGGCTTGGAAACTCAGCTGAATGAAGAGACAATCCAAATTATCGAAAAAATGAATGCGGTAAAAACCGCTGCGGGCACCGATGCGTATGGAATTGCCATTGATATGCCGAGCGGGCTCAACATGCAGGGCATTCCGTCTCCGGTATGTTTTCAGGCGGAGTGTACCTATTCGATGGGCGCATTGAAAACGGCGTTTTACTCCGATTATGCAAAAGATTTTGTTAAACGGATTGAGTGTATTGACCTCGGTATTCCGCGCAGTGTTTATGAAAGCGCTGCGGAGCAAAGCGATACAACTGCGGTGCTTGAACCGCAGGATCTGTGTTTGCCCGTGCGAAAAAAGCAGAATACGTATAAAACATCTTATGGGCACGCACTCTTTTTTTGCGGAGAAAAAGAAGGTGCCTGCTGTTTAGCTGCTTCCGCCGCCCTGCATTTCGGCTCGGGGCTTGTGAGCCTTTGCGGCAATAAGCCGGTGCCGCTTCCCTTTGATTTTATGTTTAACGAATACGCTTTGACTCAACCTTTGCAAGCTTATTCCGCTATTGCACTCGGTTCCGGCTTGGGGGAACAATATACGGAAAACGCCTTGGCTTTTTTGCAGCGGGAAGAACTGCAAAACATGCCGCTTGTCCTTGATGCGGATATTCTTCATCAGCCTGAGTTGGTGCGGCTTTTGCCGAATTTCCGAAAAACCGTGCTGACGCCGCATCCGAAAGAGTTTGCAAGTTTATTACGCAGCGCCGGTGCAGCTGATGCCGATGTTCAAACTGTGCAGGAAAACAGGTTTGCGCTTTTGCGGAATTTGAGCAAAGAATTCCCGCAGACGGTGATTATCCTTAAAGGAGCAAATCCGCTTATTGCGCAAAACGGTACGATCATGATAAATCCGCTCGGCACAAACGCCCTTTCAAAGGCGGGTACCGGGGACGTGCTTGCCGGTTTGGTAACCGCCCTCCTTGCGCAAGGCTTAGCCCCGTTTGAGGCGGCAGTACAGGCAAGTCTTGCCCACGCAACAGCTTCCCGTTTTGCGGTCAGCTCCTATGCGCTTACCGCAACCAAACTTATCGAGCTTTGCGCACAGCTGCCCGAGCTTATAATAAAAGAAGCTGATTGAACCACTGTTATAAAACATGAGGTTGAAAACTTGGAAGTTCTAATTTAAACAGGAACATCAAAAATTGCGGTACAGCAGTGGTTCCATACCTAAGCTGTTTTTTATTATCTTATCCTAACACTTTTTTGCTTATTTCCATTCTCATCGTATGTTGCGGATTAACCGCTTGGCAGGCAATTAAGTTTCCTTGAAGGGACAAAAACATTGTTGCTTCATTTAGTGTAAATCCGTTTTTATCCATAACAAGTTCCGCCAGATTTTTAATTGCCTTATCCGCTGCGGCGGGCATATCATCTGCCGAAGCTACTGCGATCCATTTGTCTTCGGTTTCGATCATGGGTAAGCTGTATTGAAAATTTTTGATAACTTCTATTTTGACTTTTACCCTTCCGCTGATTTCAAGCCCGGCTCCGCTGATTTCTCCGTCACCCATTGCCGCATGTAAATCGCCCATCGCAAGCAAGGCTCCGTCAACGTTGACGGGAAGATAAATGTTTGCTCCTTCTTTTACTTGTGTGCAGTCCATGTTTCCGCCATGTGTTCCCGGTGTGCCTGTGTTTATTTCTTCTTCTGCCGGAGCTGTGCCGATAACCCCGATCATTTTATTGAGGGGGAATCTCTTTCCTTTGAATATTCCTTCATCACCATCAATTTTAACAACAGCGACTTCACCGGTTTTTATCTCTTTTCCCAGTCTTCCGAAACCGGGTTCCACAACTGCCGTGCCTTGCTCTTCCACTTCAATTGATAAAATCGTAACTTTCAGCGTATCGCCGACTTTTGCATCTTCCACATAAAGAGGTCCCGTGGCGGGATTTACTTTATCAAAATTGATTCCGGCTAATTTATCATTTTCCGACTTTATTTCACAGGAAAAACAATCCATAGTTTCAAAGACAATAGTATCCTGCGATTTTGCTTTTAAAACAGGCTTGTTGTGTTTTGACATTTTATAAATCACTTGGTCTTTTTTGATTATCATTTTTTTCTGCTCCTTATCGTTTTTATTAAGTTATTGTACCATAAAGAAGCATAATGAGTCAAAAGAGATTAAAGACACAAAAGAGATGAAGGACTTGACAGAATTTTTAGATTTTATATGGTTTATCGCAATTTATTGGGCAATTAGTACAGCGTTTTATAATTAACTACTGTTATGCAGAGCGAAGCATCGGTAGGAGATTTGTGGATTAACATCACCATGCTAACCTCCACGGATGGCTGCTGATACGAAAATATGATATAGCGCAAGCCGTTTATTGTAATAAAAAAAATACTTTTGTACTTATCAGAGAGCTTACCGTTGAAGAAATGCTCAAAGGTATAACTTCTAAAAGTCAATCTCAACTTGCCTGCGAAAAATTGGGCATTGAAGGTATACTGGCTCACCAAAAACATGTTTGGAATACTTGTTTTTCAATTAAGAAAATAATATAGTAAAATGCTGAACTTCTTGCCGGTTGTTTTAAAACGCACAGGAATTTTGAGTTTACAGCGAATGTCGAAAAATATAAGAACACCCCTATTTTCGGGGTGGAGCTGCTCTTATTTCGACTTTTTAAAAATTTTGTATCCGCAAAGAAAAATCTTTCGGAGAAGGAGAACTAAAATGAGAAAAAATAAAGTATGTTTAGCGTTTGGAATACTTGCGTTAATAATGAGTATGGCGGTATTTACCGGGTGTACTACTACCCAACCGATTGAAAACCATGCACAGTTTCCTGCTGACGGATCAAAATATGTGATTTTAGGTAGGGTAACAGTACAAGTTGATCTTGCAAAAGCCGGTGGCGGTTATATGAAATTGCTTGATGCGGCAAAAGAAATGTATCCGAATGCGGATGATGTTGTAAATGTTGTAATGGATGCAAAAGCAAAACGTAAAGATAAAATATTTCGATATGTAACACTGTCAGGTATTGCAATAGATTATGTGGAAGTGAAAAACTAATTTATATTTTTAGTCTGCATACTCGTCGGCTCCGCAAGAAGTATGCAGACTCTTTTAATTTGATTTGTGGCAACAGATATAAAATTGCCGCGTATTACAACCGCCAAGTGTTTAAACCAATGAGACGGAAAAGGATTCCTAAAAAACTAAAGCTCGACACGGCGCAAGGGCAAACCCTTGGAATTTCTACCTTCGCTTCGCCTACGAGTTTTAAAGCTTCAATTTTACAGTTTTGTGTTGATGCTTTAAAACATCGTTCGGAATTGAGCAACGGTGAGCAAACTTACCATAGGAATGCTGAACCGCAGGACTGTTACTGCCCCATTAGCACCACAGCAGGTTAATTACAAAACGCTAGCAGCCCGATGCATATCAAGCGCAAGCCCCGAACCTACTCCCTAAACAATATTTTAAGCGAATCCTTTTGCAAGTTTTTTCCGATGACGATAGCCTTTGCTTCGTCCATTGCGTGGCAGGTTTCAATTTTGTATTGCTTGTCCACAACGTCAAAGCGCGCCCACTGTCCGTTTATCGGGGCGTAGCCTTTTACACGGTAGACGGTGCCGAATCGGTTTTGCATAAGTGCGGAAAGGCGCGCAACAAGCCCTTCGATGGATTCAATGCGGATGTCGGTAATGCCGACGTTTTCTAAATCGGGGATTTGATTTCCTTCATCAAAGATAAGTTTTTTTGCTCTGTCATCGGAAGATGCAAGCAGCGCATCCCACCACTCAATCGGCTGACTTTTATACGAATCGATAATCGGTGCCTGAGGGTTTAAATTGTGCAAAACCGCCCGCAGCCCGATAAGCTCTTCTGGGGCAGCCTCTTCGGTTTTTGACAAAATAATTTGAGAAGCATTCCGTATTTGGTCTTTGTAAAAGTCTCCGAAGGTTTTAAGATATTCTTCCATACAATGGATGTCAACAATGGTAACGGGAGCTAAAACTTGGATGTGTTCGTATTCGATTTTGCGGATATTATTGATTACCGCACTGAGCATTCCGACGCCGGTAGGCTCCACGATCAAATATTCCGGATTGAGAGAATTTGCAATCGTTAAAATCGAAGAAGCAAAATCTGATTTTAGCGAACAACAAATGCATCCCTCTGTCAGCTCCCAAACTTTGAGCCTGTCCTTTTCTAAAAGACTGCCGTCTATTCCGGTTTCTCCGTATTCATTTTCCATAATAACAAATTGCTTTTTTGTTTTTTCGGAGAGGGCTTGAATAAAAGTTGTTTTGCCGGCACCGAGAAAGCCGGAGACAATAAATATTTTCATGTGTACAAACTTAACGATGCAAAGATATCCCCGAGAATTATCCTTCCCGGGGATACTGTTAGAATAGAAAAAATTAGATAACAACCACAGGTTTAATTAAATCAGCGGGTTTATCCTTCATGAGATACAACGCATCTTCAACTTTTTCAAAGCCCTTAAACGTATGGGTTATTAACTTGGAAAGATCGAGTTTTCCAATCGCAACCAAGCTGCCGAGTTTTTCCATTCTGAGCCGTCCGCCGGGCATAAGTCCGCCGTTAATTTGCTTGTGTCCCATTCCTACACCCCATTCAACACGCGGTATTTTAACGTATGTTCCCGAGCCGAGGTAGTTTACGTTTCCGATTTTTCCGCCGGCTTTTAAAGCTTTAATCGCTTCTTCAAATGTATCAACGTCGCCGCCTGCGATGATAACCTTATCAACGCCCTTTCCGTGGGTTAAATCAAGCACTTGCTTATCAATCGGCCCGTTTTTGTAGCTGATAATATCTGTTGCGCCGTAAAACTTTGCAGCTTCAATACACTTCGGTCTTGTGCCGACTGCATAAATTCGGGATGCTCCGCGCAAGTTTGCACCGGCAACCGACATAAGTCCTACAGGCCCGATACCGATAACCAATACCGTATCTCCGTATTGAACATCGGCAAGCTCCGCCCCGTGGAATCCCGTGGGAACCATATCCGAAAGCATCGGAGCGTGCTCAACTTTAATTCCATCGGGAATAAGGGCGAGGTTTCCGTCCGCATCGTTTACATGGAAAAATTCGCTGAAAACTCCGTCTTTAAAGTTGGAAAACTTCCAGCCGGCAAGCATTCCGCCTGAGTGCATTGAATACCCTGCCTGCGCTTCAAGCGAGTTCCAGTCCGGGGTAATTGCCGGTATCAAAACTTTGTCACCGGGCTTAAAATCTTTTACGAGAGAGCCGACTTCTACAACCTCTCCGCAGGATTCATGTCCTAAAATCATATTGTGGCGCTCACCAATTGCGCCTTCCCATACGGTATGAATGTCAGATGTACACGGAGCAAGAGCAAGCGGTTTACAGATTGCATCAAGCGGCCCGCACTTTGGCGTCTCTTTTTCAATCCAGCCGGTCTCTCCGATTTTTATCATCGCAAAACCTTTCATAGTATCCTCCAAAAATATAGAATCTCAATAGAGAGCACTCTATTGACGCTTTATAATACCTAATATTTGCGAAAAAGGCAAGCAGATAAAAAACAATAGATAGATAATTATTTTATTAAAGAAAAGAGCAGATAAAAGAGAAATGTTCCACATAATAAAAATACGGAAGGGGGAAATTCCCCCTGTACTACTCCTGCCTTCTAATAAAAGAGTGCAAATTCCCAAATGCAAAGTTGTGTTACAGCAACACTCAAAATTCGGCGGTTTCGTCTTTTGTCTTTCGTGTTATGTCAACATAGTTTTGTTTAAGTGTTTTGAGCAGGGCTCCGGTAGGAGGTTTGTCCGTAATAAGCCGGTCAATGTCGGCGAACTCCGCATACGTAACCATAGAAACCTGATTGAATTTGCTGCTGTCAACCAACAAGAATACCTGTTGCGAGCGGGAAATAACCAGTTGTTTTATTGCCGATTCCGCGGGTACGGTATTTGTGACGCCCGCCTTTGCACTAATGCCGGTTGCTGCCATAAAAGCCTTTGCTATATTATACTCTTTTAAAATATTCAGCGTATGAATGCCGGTAAAAGAAAGCGTATTTCTATTTAATTCTCCCGATAAACTGAACACCCGTATTTTTGGATACGACACGGATTGTACAAGAAATTCAAGATTATTGGTAATTACCGTAATTTCTTTATCTTGCAGCCATTCAATCATGTGACAGGTTGTGGTTCCGGAATCTATAAAAATAATATCCTTATCCTTTACATAGTCGCAAGCAACCTGAGCAATTTGTTTTTTAACCGCAAGGTTTTTTACGTTTCTGTCGGTAAAGGGGAGCAGCGGAATGTTTTCTTTGATTAACCGTACTCCGCCATAAATCTTTTCTATTTTTCCTGACTTTACGATTTCGTCAATGTCTCTGCGAATAGTATTTTTTGAAACTGAAAACTCTTCGCAGAGACGATCAAGACTAACCGTTCGATTGGCATAAATAAAATTCTCAATATCTTCTAACCGTGTTGTCCGCATAGGAGTCTCCTTAGTGTAACCGAAAAAAATGAGCAATCTTTTATCCGATGATTTAAAATACCCAATCACATAAAAGATAACAAGTACCTCATCTAATATGAATCGTAAAAAATTTTATAAAAAAAGAGCTCGGGCGAAGTTTTGAAAATTTACTGCAACTTCGCCTACGAGTTTTAAAGCTTCAATTTTACAGTTTTGTGTTGATGCTTTAAAACATCGGTTGGATTTTTGCAACGGTGGGTAATTTACCATAGGAATGCTTACATCCGCAAGGCTCCTGTCGATGCTCTGACACATACAGGCAGTTAATTACAAAACTTCAGTAACCGATGCTGCCGAATTCGTCTACAATCCATTGATGCTCGGGCGCGTCCACCCTGCTTGTCCAAGGGTTCCCGTCAAAATGGCGAATCATCCAAACATAGGTCATTTTATACGCAGGAGCGGCTACTTGCGGGTGCGTCAGTCCGCCCGGAATAGCAGCAAAGCTTTCGTGTTTAATTTTGAAAACATCATCGCCGATAAAACATGCGCCGAATCCTTGCGGTTTATCAAAGCGGTAGTAATATACTTCGGGCTGTTCATGGCTGTGCGGAATATAGCTTGACCATAATCCCGCATGGTTAAATATTTCTCCAAGCACCATATTGGAATAAGGCGCAGTATGGTAATCAAAAATAGTGGTTACTTCACGCACCGCAGTGTTTCCCGGAATATTTGTACCGAATGTGTTTATGGCGATTGTTTCGGGAGTATAAAAAACCGATTTAAATGTTCCGCTGTTTTCGGTTTGCTGCACCAATACCAGCGATTCTTTTTCTGCGATAATTTCCGCCCGAATGCCTTTGCAAATATGCAAACAAAAGCCGGTATTTGACCATGTTGTTTCCCGTACCGCCTTTTCGGAATTGCCTTCCCATTTAAAACAGACCGCTCCCTCCAAGAGTAAAAACGCCGTCTCTTGTTTTTCATCAAAGACTGAAAGCGTTTTTCCCGGTGCAAGCCGATGTACGGCAATATTCATCATCGTGTCTTTATAGCGGCCTGTTGTATCTGTCAGCCGTTGCACACCGTTTTCGTCAAATTGCGGATAACCGAACATAGAATCTCTTGATTTCATTTTTTACTCCTCATATTTTTTTTGTGCGATAACCAAAGGCATAGGTTTTACAAAACACTTACACTCGGTACTGTTTTGCAAGAGCGCAACGCAAAACTTAAACGGATAAAACAAGTTGTTTCAAACCGGCAGTTTTTACTTACCCTTTTGCAACCATTTCGCCGTATTGCGTTTTGCACTCTTTGATAAACTCTTTGATCTTTTGTTCGGTCGGCATGTCGGCGGAACAACCGTGACTTGCAACAAGTAATGAAGCGGAAGCACTGCCAAACTCAAGGCAATCGATAATATTCCAGCCGTTAAAAATTCCGAACAAAAAGGCGGATGCGTACCCGTCTCCGCCTCCAAAGGATTTCAGTGCTTTAATCGGAAATGGTTTTATCGAAAAATCTTTACCGTCATCGGTGTATGCGGTGGAACCTTTTTTGCCGTGTTTGATAACCACGATTTTTGCTTTTTGCCCATGCCAATACTGTGCGGTTTGGATATCCGTTCTTTTCGGCTCAATGAGACGCTCGGTAAGATTATACTCTTCCCGTGAACCGAGAATAATACTGCTTTCCCGCGCAACAGCCGAATAATAAATGGCAATTTCATCTTCGTTTTTCCAATTATACGCGCGGTAATCAATATCGAAGATAATCGGGGTGTTAGTTTTTTTTGCAAGTGCAACCGCTTTTAACACCGCCTCGCGGGAAGGGCTTTGCGCCAGTGCGGTACCTGAAATAAGAATAGCCTTTGCCTGTTTGATATACTCTTCATGAATATCTTCCACACTCAAAGACAGATCCGCCGCCATATTCCGATACATGAGAATGCTGCTTTCGTTCTCGTTTAATATTTCGGTAAAGGTGAGTCCGAGGTTTTCACCGTTTTTTGTGCGGATAATATTTTCGGTATCGACTCCTTCTTTGGTAAAGGTATCGATTATGTAGGTGCCGAATTGATCATCCGATACCCGCCCGACAAAGCCAACCTTTTTGCCGAGCCGCGCAAGCCCCACCGCAATATTTGCAGGAGATCCTCCCAAGTACTTTTTAAAAGTAACACAATCCTGCAAAGGATGAAAATAATCTATCGGGTTTAAATCAATAGCAGCTCTGCCGAAAAGAATTAAATCAAAATCTCTTGTTGTATCAAAGTTAATATACATATACACCCCCTGCGATTTTTACGATTTATTATTAAACACATTTATATGATGCAACACCGTCTCGTATACGCCGGCAACCATTGCCTCATTTAATTCAAAATAATTCGGCGTATTGCTGTCTTTTAAATACTCTTTTGCGTTTTTTGTCAAAGAGTCAAAGCTCGCCGTTGCGATGTTTATTTTTCGGATTCCGCCTCGTATACATGCCTGAAAATCCTCATCGCTAATTCCTGAACCGCCATGGAGCACAAGCGGCACGGAACTCAACGCTTGTATCTCTTTTAAAATCGGAAAGGAAAGCCGAGGTTTTCCCTTATAATGCCCGTGTGCATTTCCTATTGCAACCGCCAAAGCATCGGCATGGCTGTGCTCAATAAACCTCGGCACTATTTTCGGATCCGTTGTAATAATTTCCTGTTGAGTGCTTTCGCCCTCACTGCCGCCGATAGTCCCAAGCTCGGCTTCAAGCCCGGCGCCGTATGTTTTTGCAAGCCGAACAAACTGCGCTGTTTTTTCCATATTTTCCTCAAGCGGCAAAGACGAACCGTCAAACATAACGGAGGTAAATCCATAATCCAATGCCGCCCGTATTGCCGTTTCGGTTCGTCCGTGATCAAAATGAACCGCAATATTTACGGAAGAATGTTTTGCTGCGCTTACCATCATCGGCGCTATGAGGTGAAAGGGAGAATGTTTCAACCGCATTTCCGCTATCTGAATAATGATCGGGGTGTTTGAACTTTCCGCCGCTTTTACCGCCCCGATGAGCATTTCCATATTGGCAACATTGAATGCGCCGACCGCCTTTTCTTTTTTTTCAGCCTCTTCTAATAAATCTTTCATATACGCAAGTGGCATTGAGAACCTCTATTCTTTACGGCTAAAAACCGGTTTATTGTATTTCGGATAATAAAACGGGTCTTCGTTCTTGTAACGATTTTAATGCCGCCGTTGCAATCAAAACAGGTTGTAAACCGTCATTAATATCAACCGGAACGGCGGAGTTTTCTTCTATTGCTTTTACAAAGAGACTCACCTCTTTTGTAAAGGAAGCCATGTATCGTTCAAGGAAAAAGTATAAGGGTTTTTCGCCTGTAACGCCGTTTTCAGTACTGAGAACCAATGTTGATTCGCTGTCATTTGTAACCGCAGCCTGTCCTTTTGATCCGAACACTTCGGCGCGCTGATCATAACCGTAGGCGGCTTTCCGCGAGTTGTCAATAACCGCCAAAGCGCCGTTTGACATTTTTAGCGTTATGATAGCCGTGTCAATGTCTCCTGCCTTCCCGATTGCGGGGTCTACCAAAACAGCACCGTTTGCAAAAACCTCAACGACGTCCGCACCGGTTAGGTAGCGCACCATATCAAAATCATGAATGGTCATATCAAGGAACATGCCGCCGGAAACTTTTACATACTCTGCGGGCGGCGGAGCGGGATCCCGCGAAGTGATTTTTACAATATGCACATCGCCGATTAAGCCGTCCCGCACCGATTTTCGAACCGCTTCAAAATTATGATCAAATCTTCTATTAAACCCTACCTGATATTTCAGTCCGCTTCCTTCAAGCGCTTTCATAACCTCTTTTATTTTTGCAATATCTTGCGATATGGGCTTTTCGCAGAATACGTGTTTTTTTGCCTTAATTGCCTCAATGGAAATATCGGCGTGCGTATCCGTCGATGAACAAATCATTACCGCATCAATTTCAGGGTTTGCAAGAATGTCTTTATAGTCCTTATAACAATGCTCAATTCCCAAATCGTGCGCCCAGCGCTCCGTTTCGGCATTCATAAAAGGATCCGCAACCGCAAGTACTTTTGCGTTTGTGATACCGCGGGTAATGCTTTGCGCATGCACCTTCCCAATTCTTCCGACACCGATAATTCCGATTTTAATCATATAAATCTCCCATAAAAAGTTTTTACCCCTGCGTTAGCAAGGCATAGCCGTAAAAAAGCACAATAATAAGCGAGTTTTGGCAAACGCATTTGCAAAAGACAAAACTCATCGATAAAAAAAGCCGGCGGTATTGCAGACTGCTTTTTATCACATCTCCTTATCCCAAGAGATACACATAGGAGCGGGTGTATATATAATTCTATCCAAATTCACTCTTTTGATATCTCTTTATGTATTCTAGCATGAGTTTTGGGTATTTTCAAGTTAAAACTTTGATATATTTTGAGTATATTTTCAAAATTTTTTGTTGACTTATGGGAATTTCAATGATGTACCTGATACTGAATAATTTATTGTAAGCCGCATATAAAGAATCTTGGCAGTCTGTTATCATAAGAGTAGATTATCCCACTTTAACAATTTAATTTCTTTATGCGGGCGCAGATTTATCGTGTGCTCCTGTTACGGCGACGATCATAATACTGCAAATCCTTCGTATAAAGCTGAAAATACCTATCGAAGATTTCATACACGGTAACAGGTTTTGCATTAAAGGCTAAAACATTTTTGCTTGTATTGCTTGCAAATATTACTATAACGTTTTTTTGATAACTCGATTATTTTTCTTAATGCATCTTATACAGTTCGTATAAAATATATCAAAAATCAAAAACGGATAGAGCTATCAAAAAACGCTGTATTATTTTTATACAAGTTGCCGATCTTTTACCGCAAGAGAACCTTTTATGTATACCTCTTTTGCAAGGTTGGTGGCAAAAAAGTACAAAACATAATCCAGTGTCTTTGCATCAAAAACGGTGATATTGGCATCTTTTCCTGTATGGAAAGATCCCATGGTTTTTGCCCGGTCAACCGAGTAGGCGGCATTTATGGTAACCGCATTGAAAACCTCAATCGGGGTAAGGCGCATCATCAGACAGCCGAGTTGCATAATAAACTGTAAATTTGCCGTTGGGCACGAGCCGGGGTTGGAGTCAGTGCAAAGGGTGATTGCCATGCCCGCATCAAGCATTTTCCGCGCGGGCGCATAGGTATCTTTCATAAGTGAAAAGGTGGTGCCGGGTAAAAGATTCCCGATTACATTTGCTTCCGCAAGCAGACGGATTTCCTCGTCATCGACAACCATCAGATGTTCGGCGGAAACCGCTTGTAAATCGTGGGCAACCTGTACGCCGCCGATGTTTTTTATTTCATCCGAGTGAATCCTTAGTTTAAATCCGTGTTTTTTTGCTTCGGTTAAAATCCTGAACGATTGCTCCGCAGTAAATACTCCCGACTCGCAAAACACATCGCAGAATTCCGCAAGTTTTTTTTGTGCAATGGTCGGCATCATTTCGATAACCTCATCTACGTATGTATCGGGATTGTTCTCATAGCCTTTGGGGATTACATGCGCTGCCATAAATGTTTTTATTAATTCAACCGGCATATCTTTGCCGAGTTTATCTAAAACTTCAAGTTCTTTTACTTCTGTTTCGAGGTCAGTGCCGTAACCCGATTTTGCTTCAACGGCGGTAACTCCGTGCACTACCATGTGTTCAAGAAGCCCGCGAGTTTTTGCATACAGTTCATCAAAGCTCGCTTTTTTGGTGGCTTTCAGGGTAGAAAGAATACCGCCGCCGGCTGCAAGTATTTCAAGATACTCCATGCCGTTCAGCTTCATCGAGAATTCATTTTCGCGGGAACCGCCGTACACCAAATGAGTGTGTGCGTCAATCAGCCCAGGCGTCGCCACAAAGCCTTTTAAGTCAACCAACTCGGTTGCAGCATTCGTCAGCCGTTTATATGCATCTCCTTCTCCAACCTCAAGGATTTTTCCGTCTTTAATTGCAATATAAGCATTTTTTAAAATCTTTGCCTTGCTCATCTCGGCACCGCGCAAAGCTCTGCCTAAGTCTTCGGGGCAAAAAACTTCTTCCAAATGTGCCAGTATCTTATCTGCTGTCATACAAGCCTCCAAAAATAATTATATACCGATTTCCATCATATCCGATTATCTGTAAAAATCAATAAGTATTTTAAAATGTTTTGATGTAATAGTATAGCGTTTTGTAATTAACTACTGTTATGCAGCGCGAACCAAAGGTAACACTTCCAAGGTTTCGCCCTTGTTCAATTCCAAACGATGTTTTAAAGCATCAACACAAAACTGTAACATTGAAGCTTTAAAACTCGCATCCACTATAAACAAGAATGCCAAAACTACATTCAGAACGGGCACGGACGCCCGTGGTTCTACGCAGCAGCGATGGTTTTCCCGTCTTATCAAAATGGGAGATAAAATTGGAGAGTTGCATTACGCCTATGGTAAATTACTCACCGTTGTCAAAAACTCAGAACCGCCACGGACGGCGGTGGTTCTAAACAGAATTGAGTTTGAAAACTACCACAGCGTACTCGGAGTTTTCAAACTCATAGGTTTGGTTTTGACATGGACGTCAAAACCAAACCGTTGTGTCGGACTCTTTTTTATAAAATTGTTTATGATTTGTATAAAATACATTAAAAACGGATTGAATTATAAAAAACGCTATATTTGTTCCGAATTGTTGAGGTTTGTCTGCTGCCCCGTGTTATCGGAATTCTTTGTTTTTCGTTTTTTCCATTTGGCTTTTACAATAACAAAAAGGATAATCGCTATTAGAATAAAAACCCACGCCTGAAGCATTCCCAGAACAAATTGGAAAAACCCGCTCAAACCATCGGAGAGGGCGGTTTTAATTCTGAAAAATATTGAAGAACCTTCACCTGCCAAATCAGTTAGCTGATACATTGAGATAGTAACGGTGCTGAAGTTAACTGATTTTTCTAAATATTTTAAACGCCCCTCAAGCGATTCTATTTCAGAACGTAAGGCTTGAATCTGATCTTGAATATCAAGAATGTCCTTTACCGATGCTGCCTTATTAAGCAATTTCAAATACGTATTTTCGGTTTCTTTTTTTACGCGCAGCCGAGCACTTATATCGATAAAATCTTCGGTAACATCTTGCACGTCAATATTTTTAGAGTCAAATCTTTCTACGCCGGCAGCGAGCTCGGTTATAAAAAGATCAAAGTTTTCTTTTGGAATTCGTATAATCAGCGTTTGCATAATGCGATAGCGGGAAGAATGCCCGTTTTCTTGTGAAACATAGGCTTTGTATTTTTGTATCAGCTTTTCAATATTCGCCTGTGTTTTCTCGATATCTTCGGTTTTAAATTCAATGTTCGCAGTTTTGATAAGCTTCCGCTCAAAATCCGCCGTTTCTAAATTCTCATTCTGAGCCATAGCCGATTGATTAGGCTTTCCTTCCATCTTTGCCTCAGACTTTCTTCCAAAAGCCCGGTTTTCAGAAAACTCGGAATCACTCACGGCTTCCGCCGCCATGACGACGTTTTTCCTCATATTTGCCGAACACGCAGAAAAAAAGATGCTCATTCCGCATAAAAACAAAAAAAGAATTTTTTTCATGCTTCACCTCCACCTGCATGAAGTATACCGCTATTTTTCTTCATCAGCAAGCGTCATCCGATGGGCATAGGACAAGAGCATGAAAGTTTTCCCATCCGCAGCGGATAATCAGTCGATACCGGCTTCTCATTCTTTAATTGACAGGATGTCAAACGGTGTTAAAAGCTTTAACAGTGAATTGCAAGATTGAAGTTTTTAAACCTCATAGGTTAAGTTTTTGACATAGACCGCAAAATAACAACAGTGCAAAACGATGTTTAAAAGCATCAACAGTAAATTATAAAATTGAAGCTTTTAAACTCGTTGGCGAAGTTACAGTGAATTTTCAAAACTTCGCCCTATGGTAAGTTTACTCACCGTTGCGCCGTGTCGAACTCCTTTTATAAAATTTTATTGTAAAATGCATAAGAATTCTCTAACTTTAGCATTTCTTGACATTTTGCTTTGTTTTTTTACTGACTTTTTTTTCTTTTTCGTTTACAATCTTCGTATGAATGTAAGAGAATCAATTAAAAGTACGGCAATATCGGTTCTTCCGATATGTGTAATTGTGTTGCTTTTGCACGTAACAGTTACCCCCTTGCCCGCATCCGAAGCTATCGCTTTTACGGTTGGATCGGCTTTGGTTATTTTAGGGCTCGGGCTTTTTTTGCTCGGAATGAATTTAGCTATTATGCCTGTCGGCTCATTTTTGGGAGCAGCGCTAACCCGCACAAGAAAGATTTTTTTCATTCTTGGTGCGGGAGCTGTTGTAGGTTTTATTATTACGGTAGCGGAACCTAATCTTTTAATCCTTGCCAGACAAGCAGAATCGGTTACGGGAGCAATCACTACTCCAGTGATGATTCTTGTGGTTGCAATCGGCGTAGCTCTTTCAGTAGTAATCGGACTTGCAAGAAGCATTTTCCAAATTTCCTACCGCCTAATTATGCTTATAATGTACGGGCTTGCTTTTTTGCTTGCAATAAAAGTGCACCCCACATTTGTAGCAATGGCCTTTGACTCAGGCGGAGCTACCACAGGGCCGCTTACGGTTCCTTTTATAATTGCTTTGGGAATAGGAGCTGCAAGTGTCCGCGGAGATAAAGAAGCTCATGACGACAGCTTCGGCTACACAGGTTTGACTGTTGCAGGCCCCGTTCTAGTTGTTATTGCATACGCCTTTATTTTAGCCCTGCAAGGACGCGGCGGATTGCCGGAGCAATTGCCGGAAACAATTATACCGCCTGAAATGAATTTATCAATAATGGGAACCTATGTACCGGTTTTATTGCAGAGCTTTAAAAATGTTGCGTTTTCAGTTTCACCGTTTGTGTTGATTCTTCTTTTTTTTAACGTAACACTTTTAAAATTACCGCCGAAGCAAATGCGCAGAATTATTATCGGTATTATTTATTCTTATTTCGGTTTGGTTATTTTCTTTACAGGCACCGATACGGGATTTATTCCTGCAGCGTTTAGACTCGGAACACTTTTAGGGCAACTTTCCTACCATTGGATTTTAGTCCCTATTGGTTGTGTTGCGGGAGCTGTAGTTGTTTGCGCAGAGCCTTCAACATGGGCGCTTGTAGAACAAGTTGAAGATTTATCGGGCGGAAACATCCGAAAGAGCGTTATGCTTGTTTCATTGGCAATCGGTGTATCCCTTTTTATAGGGCTTGCAATGTTACGCATTATACTAGGCTTTAGTGTATGGGTCTTTTTAATTCCCAGTTTTATAATAACATTTATTCTAACTCTCTTTGCGCCGCCGCTGTTTATTGCAATTGCATTTGACTCAGGAAGCGTCGCATCGGGACCTATGTCTAGCACCTTTGTTCTTTCTCTTGCACTGGGGGCTTCCACAGGTTTACAGGGGAACCCCGCAATTGATGCCTTCGGTCTTATTGCAATGACTTCTCTATCCCCATTAATAAGTATTCAAATACTTGGAATTCTTTTTAAAAAGAAGCAAGAGAAACTTGAAAAAAAAGGAGAAAAATAATGAAAGAATTTACAAAAATGATTCTTCTATTTACACCGCACAATAAAGCGGAAAAAATATTTGCCTCGGCGTACGAAGCAGGAGCAAGGGGCGGAACAATTTTAGTCGGGAGCACTCCAAGTTTTTCAAAACTCGGATCCTTTTTTGCCGTTGGTGATACGCTCACCGACATTTTACAAATTCTTACGACGGAAAAAGAGCATGATGCTATTATCAACTCAATTACCGCAAGCCCGGTGTGGTCAAAAAAAACACACGGGAAATTATGCATATTATCTGCTGGAGGAGAAAAAAATATGGCAGGCGAAAGTCAATTAATTACTGTTATTGTTAATAGAGGTTTTGCAAATGATGTTATGGACGCAGCTCGAAAAGCGGGAGCTACGGGCGGTACTATTTTACATGCACGTGGAACAGGAAAACCGGAAGACGAAAAGTTTTTCGGCATAACAATTGTTCCCGAAAAAGAGCAACTTCTTATCATAGCCGATAACGCAACCGCTGAAAAAATAAAAACGGCAATTTCAAACTTAGATATTTTAAAAGAACCCGGAATCGGAATTATTTTTTCATTACCCATTATTGAAATGAAAACCCTCGGAGAGTAAAAACTTTAACTTTCGATCAGTTTGGGGTTTCGGAAAATACAGGCAGCCCAAAAGCAAATGAAAAACCTGAACGGTTCTTGGTTAATAAGATCAAGATCAACTGCGACGCCTATAAGCAAGGCTGCCCGAACCCCAAGCCTTTTATCTCCATATTCAATAAGCCAATTTACAAATTCGGTATCATACTGATAATCTTGGATAAACTGCAATACAATATTTTTCAGCTTCTCATCATGTTTCTTTCGTAATGAAAAACTTTCATCCAAGGCATCAATTAATAGAATATTCGGTGCCTTTTGTTTGTTTTTATATCGCTCAAAGGCATAATAGAACGCATTTTGAATACCCATTAAAGAAGAAAGCGCAAGCAGTGCTTCATCTTCTACGTGAAGAGGCAAATTCTCTTGTCTGAGCAGATCAAGAATAAGCGGCAGAGAACTGATTGACCCGAATGTTTCCAGCGCTTGTATTCCGCGCAATAATAAAAAAGGATTGTCGGTATTAGCAATCATATTTCCGATTTTAATTTGACTATAGGTATCATTAAGATTTGCAAGCGCTAACATTGCTTCTCCTGCTAATGCATAATCTTCACTGTCCAGCGCAGTCCGTAAAGCGGGAATTGCCTGTTGCACTTTAAATTTTCCCAAAATTCGAGCGGCGCTTGAGGCTGTAGTAAAAGCTCCGCTTTTTAACTCAAGTAAAAGATCCTCACGGTTTTTGCTGCTCAAAGCCTCAATAGAATATAATGCCTGCAATGCCCCATAGCGAATGCTAAAACGAGGAGATTCCAAATACGAACCGAGTTGGTCGGCAGATACCGAAGAAGCAATCTCTCCGAGCTCTTTTAAAATATTTTGCTCCGCTTCAAGATTCTGATTGGAATCAAGCTTATGCAAAAGATTTAATGCTTTCATGTCGCGCGGTGAAAAAAGCACCGCAAGGGTTTCAAACACCCGATAACTGCCAAGATTAAGCAACTTCGCTTGGAACAGTAAACCGATTGCAATAATCACAATAATACCGATAAAAAAAATTCGGTACGATTCAAGATTTGAAAACCCCAGTGATTTAAAAAAGTCTAATATCGTTCCGCCTAAGATAGCACCGCCGCCGCCTGTAATACCTAAGACAAAATAATACAGCATGCTGAGATCCATAATGGCTTCTTCCGGCACCATAGCAAAAAAATATGCTTGCGCGGCATTATCCTGTCCTACAAACCCCATATTCGTAATCATGGAAATAAGACATAAAACAACAATTGCAAGCGAAACCGTGCCTAATCCCGGTGCAATAATTGCGGGGATCAGCGTAACAAGCGCTAAACTTGAAAAAATAATATACATCGGTTTTGCTCCGATTCTGTCAATAACCAGTCGCATTATCAAACCGACAATTAATGCTCCAAATGAAGAGCAAACAGTGAAAATTGTTGCAAGGCTATCACTTGTTCCATATACTTCTTTTGCAAAAACGATAATAAAAGGACGAGCCATTCCAATTCCAAAACCAACAATAAAAAAGGCGGTAATAAAAAGGCGGAAATTTGCATCTTTGAAAGCATTTCGTGCATGAGTAAAAAACGAATGTTGTTCTGCCGGTTCTTGTAAAGGAGTTTGAGCTTCTCCCCCCTTTTCAGCTTCCTTTTCAGGATCGGGAAGTTTTAAAAGCAAAGCCGAAGCTATGAACCCGGAAATCATACCGATAATAGTTGCAATATTATAAGTTGTTACAGAAATATTTATCCAAAGCATACCGGCAAGCAACAGGGTCGCAATAAGCGTCGCTGCATTATTAGTCAAAGAAATTCGCACAATATAAGAACTTCTATCCTTGCCGGGAGCCAAGATTTTTATAACCGGATTATTTGCAATCATGCCCGCACCGCGAAAAATATTAAAACATGCAACAGAAAGTACTAAAAGATTTAAAGCTACAAAATTATTTCCGGCAAAAAAGAACAGCGGAATAACAAGCATTGGCAGCAAACTGAGGTTTCGCATAAACCATGCATACGCAAAGGTTCTTATAAGCGTATATTTTCGCACCATCAATTTACCAAGCGGGATCGCAAAATAGCAAAAATACATAAAAGCATTTAATAAACCGACAATCGTACTATTTGCACCCAAAGAAAGGGCATACAGCGTAATAGTATTGCCGGTAACAAGTGCAAACGACAGAGAATTTATAATATTGTAAATATCATATACTCGCCTTCCTTGCTTGATCCTAAAGGCAGATAGTTCTTCGCTCATTATTTCGTATTCTATACTGATTAAGAGAAAAAAACAATATAACAAAGTGGTTTTCTTCCATCTATGATCCCGCTTTATTTCGACTCCCAATGAAAAACAGCAACACGCGCACCGGCATCAAAAACCGGAGATAGCGTTTTTAAGAATTCGATCTGTTCTTAATACATTTTATTTGCATCATAAAAAATTTTTAAAAAGAGTTCGACACAACGGTTTGGTTTTGACGTCCTTGTCAAAACCAAACCTGCGAGTTTTAAAGCTTTGTAAATAATTTTGCTTTAAAACTCGCTGCTGCGTGGAACCACTGCCATCCGTGGCAGTTCTGATTTTGACACGGCGCAACGGTGGGCAATTTACCATAGTGATGCTGAATCTATAAGCTGCTATGATTAACACTCCAATTACTAGCAGCAACCTAATTAACAAAACGCTATACGATCATCAGTAATAGCGGGGACATTTTTATAGTGGCGTGACAAGATAAAAATTTATCCTTGACGGGCAGTGTTATTGGTGCTATACTGCAATTATCTAAAAGATCTTTTTTTCGTAAGTACTAAAAGTTTTATTCTTATCAAACGAGGATCCAATAGATTCAATTCTGTATGGAATTGAATATTGAAATGCCGTACACGGCAAAGGTTCTTATATGTCACAAAAAATTTATGTAGGCAACTTAAATTATGCTACCACAGGAGAAGGTCTTAAAGACCTTTTCGGCAATTATGGAGAAGTTGTTTCCGCTATTGTCATTAAAGACAGACTCACACATCGCTCAAAGGGGTTCGGTTTTGTCGAGATGGAAGATGAAGCTGCCGTAAAAAAAGCTATTGAAGAATTAAACGAAACCGATTTTGAGGGTAGAAAAATTCGCGTTAACTATGCGGAAGAGCGGCAGCAACCGCCTCAGCATTAATGACATATACATTCTCTGTCAGTACTAAGGCGGAGGAGCTTGTCGATATCACCGGTTTTGTACAGTCGGCAATTCGAGAAACCGGAGTAAAAAGCGGCACCGCTCTTATCTTTTGTCCACACACCACTGCTGCGATTACTATCAACGAAAATGCAGATCCCGATGTAAAAGCTGATTTATTAAAAGGCTTAGCATACATATCTCCCGATAGACCGGTATATATGCATGCGGAAGGAAATAGCCCTGCGCATATAAAAGCAAGTCTTGTAGGTAGTTCTGTTTCGGTTATTATCGAAAACGGAGCCCTGTTGCTTGGCACATGGCAGGGAATTTATTTTTGTGAATTTGACGGCCCCCGCAAACGATATTTTCATGTAAAAATACAAAAAGATTAAAAGAACCTGTTTTCTTTTAGTATTGTATTTTTAAAAATGTTTTATTCTATTATGAAAAAACGGTAGAAAAGCTCTTATCTCTTTTTGTATAAAAAGAGATAAGAATGACTTGACTGTTATACTTTAAAATTAAATCCGATACTCAATCCGAAATCCAGTGAATTCATATAAAATGATTTTATCTGATCTCTTTCAAAGTTAACATCAATTTTAGGGGTGGCGTTCTGACCATTTTCTATTGCTGCCTCCATTATCTTTTTAGGCATGGTAACATATTTTGGTCTATACACGGTGTACGAAAGGAAGGTTCCGAGTACCAGCTCCATTGTGGGAATAACCGGTTGGTTATATTCTATTGTTCCTTTAAAAACTACGCCTAAGGGGTTTATTTTTTTCATTTGTTCGGGAGAAACCACCAGCGTTCCTGTTTCGGGATGAAAATCTATCTTTCCCTTGGTTTCTTTAAATATGTTAGCTGTGTCTTCTTCGGTCAGGTTGGTATACATTTCATAAACCGGCTGCGGGTCAACCGGCATTCTGCCGTTCACATAAAAGTTAATACTCATCCTGTTGCGAAACAAATAGGTACGTAAACCGGTACCGAAGGTGATGACGGGCGTCATATATACTCGGGCATACACCCGTATATCTTTTTTTAATCTTTCATTATATTGTCCGGATATTTGCCCGGAAAATCCTTGCCCGACTCCAAGATCAAAACTCAAGCCAAGTCCGCCGAAATACTTATTGTCTTGCAGCTTAAAATACTTTACCGCATCAAAAATATAGGTAATGTCCACTTCACCGTTCATTATAAAACCTACCATACCTTCCATAAAAGCTGCTCCGAGATATTTTTTATCTGCCTCGTTGATATGCGGATCGGTGTATGAACCCAGAAAATTTGCCCGAAGTCCAAGCACAAAGCCTTTTTCAAAAGCAAAAGATGTGCTCATGGTTGCACACATAATTCCGATGCATAGAAGTTTTTTTCCAATAATCATATAGCCTCCAAATAAACATGCGTATCAAATTCCTGTTTTTAACGAGCAAAAGAATAACAGAGTTTCATATTATCGTCAACAGGTTCGAAAAGTCTAATAATTAAGAAATCGGTAATTTAATTAGATCCGATACACATGAAAACCAAAAAACCATAGCATAATTTGGAATTCAAAACAATATCTTGATTATGTGGTATCTTAACTTGGCGATGTTTTAAAAGCACAACCGCTTTCAAGTGCTTTTAAAACTCGCAAGGTATTATTTTGACACGGACAGCAAAATCAGAACGGGTATGGACACCCGTGTTTCCACGTAAAAAACAGGGGGTCAGTACAAGTCGCCCTGCTCTGCGCGCAGAGGCTGTCGGGGGATGGTTTTTGGCGTGCGGAACTTTGGGGTTTTTCTTGGCGTTAGCGAGGGGTAGGCATTCCGATGGTAAACTTACCCACCGTTGCGTTGTGTCGGGCTCTTTTTATAAAATTGTTTATGATTCGGATGTCAAAACTCAGAACGGGCACTGACGCCCGTGGGTTCATTCAGAAATGAGTTTGAAAACTACCGAGCCATATTCGGAGTTTTCAAACTCGCAAGGTTTAATTTTTATAAAATTCGACTCTCATTAAACAAATTAAAAATCTAATTAAAAAAGAACGTTACACAAGAGAAAAGCTCTCAGCGTTTTTTATAGGCGGATGCTTTTGCGGTTGAGGGGCTGCGTTTTTTCTTTGCTGTTTTTTCCTTGACAAATGTTTCCATGCGGCGCTCTTCCCGTTGCTTCCTTCCCGATTTTTTTCTTGCAGGAAAACTTTCCCGTTCTTCGCTTTCTTTTTTGTCAAGGCGCAGGGGAAGGTCTTTTCTTTTTTTTGCAAGGCTGAGTGCTGTTGCGGCAGCTTGTCGCGGTAAACTTACCAATGAAAACTTTTCCATCACTTCGATTCGATCAACCTTATGTTCGGGGATGGAAAGCAAAGAAGAAAAAAGCTGAGATATCTTTCGTTTTGTCATGCCTTCTTTTCTGCCTAAGGCAAGATATAAGCGGCATTGGTCTGAATCTTTTTGTTTTTTTCCGCCGTCAAAACGCACCGGCTTTATATTTTTATACCGAGATGGTGAAAGCTGCGCGCCGAATTGTAGTTGCAGCAAACCGGCAAGAATTTGGATAATCTGTTTTTCAGTTTTGTCATTATAACGTTTTTCAAAATCATGTTCAGAATTTTGCATATCGGTTATTTCTTCACTGATATTTTCATCGGCAAGGGAAACATCGTTTTCTGATTTTTCAGCGGTGCCGGCTAAAAGTTTTTCTGAAAACCGTATGAACGATTCGTTGAAGTCATCGGTTTCAAGTTTTGCAAGCTTTTCGCCCAATTCGGAAAGGATACGCGTTTCTTTGTATGCAAGAACTTTTTCTATTGAAGGAATTTTTCCTTCTTTGAATTCGCCGCGGGCATGACGGGCAAGATAGTCGATTTTTCTGCTTTCATTCGGACGAATAAAACTTACCGCTGTTCCTGTCGAGCCTGCGCGTCCGGTTCTGCCTATTCTGTGTGTATAGGTCGGGCCGTCATAGGGAATTGCATAATTGACCACGTGGGTAATTCCTTCGATGTCAATTCCGCGTGCGGCAACATCGGTTGCAACAAGCGTGCGTATTTTTTTTGATCTGAATCGGGAAAGAATTTTTTCCCGCTGATTTTGCGGAATGTCGCCGTGCAAGGCAGCCGCTTCATATCCGCGCTCTTCCAATTCTTTTGCAACCGAATCCGCATCAAGTTTTGTTTGGCAAAATACCAAGCCGTAAAAATCCGGTGTAATATCGATGAGCCGTATAAGTGCTTCGATTTTATCTTCTTCGCGCACAAACCAATAAAACTGCTCGGTGAGCGAAACAGGCTCTTCGGATAATTCTTCCGCAACAATTTCATAATCTCCCATAAAATCCGAGGCTATCGAAAGAATAGGTTTGGGCATGGTGGCGGAAAACATTAAAATGCGCGCATTGGAATTTGCTTTTGAAAATATAGTTTCTATATCGCTGATAAATCCCATATTAAGCATTTCATCCGCTTCGTCCAAAATAAAATATTCAATTTGCGTAAGATCAAGCGAGCCGCGCTCAATGTGGTCAATAATTCGTCCCGGTGTTCCTACGATAATTTCAGCCCCTTTTTTCAAAGCACGTAATTGTTCGCTCATTGAAGAACCGCCATAGACAACAGCGATTCGGGGATAGGTTTCAATTCTAAAGGATTCTATTTCTGCCGCAACCTGCATGGCAAGTTCACGAGTCGGCACAAGTACGAGAGCGCGCGGATGTCCTAAATCTGCACGCAATTCCTGAATAAGTGGTAAGCCAAAAGCGCCTGTTTTTCCGGTACCGGTGCGCGCCTTTGCAATAATATTTGTCTCTCCCGAAAGCAATCGGGGAATTGCCAAAATCTGAATGGGAGTTGGGGTTTCAAAACCCTTTGCTTCAATTGCTTGGAGAACGATGTCCTCTAAGCCGATGTCTTTAAAAGATAATTCCATAAGAAATGGAGTATACCAAAAATAACTGATTTGTGATAGGGCAATGTTGAAACTTATACAACAAGAGCGTGCGGGCATTACCGTTTGAGATTTCCAAAAAAACATTCGCGTCCTCAGTAGCGGTTCTGATTACTGTTCCGTATTATGTTTTAAGCAAAACAGCTTGACCTTTATGAAAAATTTTTTACGCAATACAAACTAAGCAATGGTACGCCTTAAAAAATATGGAAAAGCTTTTCTATAATTTTTCCGTTGACCAAAACTTAAACACGCTTATAATAGATAAGAGATGGCAGTTTTTTATTCGGCAAGATTTTTATCAAGGAAGGAAATTTGAAACAAGCTTTTTTTTGGGCAGAGGAAGAAAAGCGATGTCTGCTTTGTCCGCATCGCTGCATTGTTCCTGAAGGAAAAATTTCTCGGTGCGGTGTGCGCAAAAATATTGGCGGCGTTTTATATTCGCTTAATTACGGAAAGGTGCTTGCGGCGGCGCTTGACCCGATTGAGAAAAAACCTTTGTATCGATTTTATCCTGGAAGTAAAATTTTTTCAGTCGGAACCTTCGGTTGCAATTTTGATTGCGCCTTTTGTCAAAATCATTCTTTGGTACATGCCATGCAAGAAAACGCGGCACTTTTGTTTCCCAAAACCTCTCCTGAGCAGCTTGTGTCGCAGGCGCTGCAAACCAATTCAATCGGAATTGCTTTTACTTATAATGAACCGACTGTCTGGTATGAGTACATTGCCGATACGGCGCCGCTTGCAAAGCAGGCAGGATTAAAGACTGTGCTGGTAACCAACGGCTTTATCGAAGAAGTGCCGCTCACAAAAATTCTTCCTGTTATTGATGCGATGAACATAGACCTCAAAGCTTTTTCGCAAGACTATTACGCAAAGCTTTGCAAGGGAAGTGTTGAACCTGTCCTGCGCAGTATTCGCCTTGCCGCAAAACACTGTCATGTCGAAGTTACCTGTCTTGTTATCGAAGGAAAAAACAGCGAAGCAAATCAGATGGAGCAGCTCGCATCCGAACTTGCAAATATTTCCACTGATATTCCTTTGCACATTTCCGCCTTTTATCCTGCATATAAAATGCAAGATACGCCGCCGACCGCTCCCGCGCGTATTCTGCAACTTTGCAAAATCGCAAAGAAGCAGCTTACTTTTGTTTTTCCGGGAAATATTTAATTGTTAAAATCACAACTGCTTTCGTTTATACAGGATGTTTCTTATGTGTAACACTTTATATAGGATTTTTACCTTTGGGCAAATTCTATTTTGCCTTGAGCTCGGTTAATTTTTGAAAAGTACATCCCGATTGTAAAATACAAGATGAGGAATAAAAAAAGCATTCCGATGTTAGCCCAATCAACTTTTAACAAGTTTTGAGTAAACTCGTTTGCCTGTACAAAATAATACAGGGGAAAGAATTTCGCAATGGTTAAAATCGCATTAGGAAGAAATTCCTGTGGCATAAAGACGCCTGAAATAAATGCTAAAGCCATCGGTAAAATTGAACCTAAAACGTTGATAATTTTTTCTTTTGTTGACATTGCGTTTAGCATAAAAGTCATGCTTAAAACTACAGCACCGTAAACAAAAGCGGTAAAAACATAAGCGGCAATCGGTACGCCTGCGAGCTTGTTGCTGTAAACTACAACAGGAAAGCCGATAATAATTGCCATCAGTAAAAAAAGCACCGTCAATTGTGCGGCAAAATTTTCAAGAGCAAAGCGAAGGGTTGATACAGGAGAAACGTTGTTCCGCATTTTTAATGCAGGGTCATTCAAAATAGCTGTTGTCCGCCCGACAGAGTGCAGCACCAACGAAAAAAGTATCCATGCAAAAAAAATAAAAAAGTGTTTAAACCAAATATTGAGTGAAAAGTTTTTACCGACTTGAATTTTATGCACAGGAGTGCTTTCTTTTAAGGCGGTTTGTATTTTTGCAAAATTAAATTCGCCTTCCGCTTTTTTTACAGAATCCGTAAACAGCAAAAATTTTTGTATTTGCATATCAATGTAAAAGGAGCTTGTTTTTCGCTCATCCTTAAAACTTAAAACACAAGACTTTGCATCTTTTAAATTTTTTTCAAGATTAGGATTGATTATAATTCCCGCATTGATAAGGCTAAGCGAAATATCTTTTTTTATTTCCTTTACAATTTCCTCTTCCGATTTATTTTGCAAATCTTCCGGTTTTATAACAGTAACATTGTTTTTTGTTTTTAAATACTCAATTAAATTTTGAGAAAGTATTGAGTTGTCGTTGTCAATAACTTTTAAATCAAACGAAGATTCTGAAAAATCCGAATGACCACCTGATGAATTTACTCTTGCCATAGCAAACGACATAAGAAGAAAAATTACCGTCGAAATAATTATCGGGATTTTTTTTGTGTATACAAGCCGTAAAAAATTTTTATAAACTGTCATATTGCCCCTTCCTTGAATTAAAGAATGTTACTGTTAGAAACAACAGTATAAAACTACAGTAGACAATACAAAAAGGTAAAACAAGATTGTACTCTTGTAAAATATTTACGTTATAAAAATTATCTGTTAAAAGCCCCAGAGGATTTATTCTATTTAAGATTGGAATTTTTTCATCGAGAATGAGTTTTATCTCAGGGCTCATTAAGCCTGTTAAAAAGCCGAGAAAGAGCATAGTAAAAACGCCTGCAAGCGTTTTTGAATTTTCCGTTCCAAATGGAATTGAGCCGATGCAAAGCCCCAAACTTACGCCGAAAATATTTGCAAGGCCAAGAAGAGCAAGCGTTGTTTTAATGTCTCCGATAAAAGGCACTTTTAATACGAAGACAACAAAGACTATGTATAAAAAGTTTGCAGCAAAATTGAATAAAGCAAAAAAGATAAGCCCTGCAAGGTAGGCGTTAAATCTTTTAAGAGGCGTTGCGGAAATTCTTGCACCGAGTTTTGAAATGTTTGCCTGCATTTCAGCCGGTATGGAAAGAGCACCGAAAAGTCCGTAGGTTGCTACCATTGCCAATAGCGAATAAAATAAAATCATTATTGAGTTTTGTTTTTCATTTATGCTTTTTACATATTCTTTGCCATAATCAAAGGGGCTAATCGGAACATTTAAAGCCTTTGTTTGTTTTAGCTGATCCAGCACACCCTTTGTAATTGTTTGAGCAATTCCGTCGGAAGAAACTTTTAAGCTGCCGTCATTTTCGATAAACCCTTCTATTGTTTTATTCCGCAGAGCTTGCTGCGCTTTCTCTGAATCCATGGTGATAATATTAAACATTCCGGTAAAGCGAATTTCATTTATAATCGGATTTTTTTCTTCAATGCCGACGTTTATTTTATTAACTGAAAGGTTAATAATGTTTGAAACGGCCGCAAAAAAAAGTGATGACAAAAGTATCGGATATAGGATTGTCCAAAACAGGCCCTCGTTTGAGCGTATCATTGAAATTGCGGTGTATTTAAATTGCCTTAAAAAACTCATTTGTCTCGCAGCTCCTTTCCGGTCAGTTCAAGGAAGATGTCGTTTAAACTCGGCTGCTCCGAGTAAAGTTTTGTGTACGAAAGTTTTTCCGCATTAATAAACGAAATTAATTCATTTAAGTTATTAAGCGAATTTTCAAACACAATTGTAAAATCACTTCCTTTTTTTGTAATGTCCAACACATGTTTAATATTGCGCAAGCGGCTTTCCAAATTATCAGGCTCGCTTACAAACTCAACAATAATTTTTTCGCGTGTTTTAATTAAATTTTTTAATTCATCCAAAGTGCCGTTTGCAATATCTTTTCCGTTATCCATAATAACAACCCTATCGCAAAGCGTTTCTGCCTCTTCAAGATAATGTGTTGTGTACACAATTGTGCTTCCGTTCTTTGCCAAGTCTTTTATTCCTGAAAGAATAAAGTTACGGCTTTGCGCATCAACCGCAACTGTCGGCTCGTCCATAAAAATAAGGCGCGGCTTATGCGCAATTCCGCACGCAATGTTTAACCTGCGCAGTAAGCCTCCTGAAAGTTTTTTTGCTTTGTAGTTTTTATAATTTGATAAGCCGACAAAATCAATTGCTTCATCGACAAGAGCTTTTCGTTTTGCAGCATCGTTTACATAAAGCCCGCAAAAATAGTCAACATTTTCTTTTACGGTAAACACATTAAAAAGCGAAACCTCTTGCGGCACTAAGCCGATGTCTTGCTTAATATCCGGTGCATTCGGCGTCATCGGTTTCCCGAAAATTTCAATCTCACCCTTGCTGTATGTTAAAAGCGAAAGAATGCAGTTAATTGCGGTTGTTTTACCGCAACCGTTCGGTCCCAAAAGCCCGAGCACTTCCCCTTCCCTTACTTCCAAATTAAAGTGATCCAAAGCGGTTTTTTCCTTATACCGCTTTACTAAATTTTTTACTGTTAAAATCATGCTTTTCTCCCTATTTTCCATATATCTAATTTAAAAACTCAAACATTATCCTGCGGCTTTCAATTGCGGCTTTTGTGTTTTCTTCCTGAGTTCCGCCTAATTTTACTCCTCCCGCTATGGGCGGAGCTCCGAAGGCGTGTCCCGCTTTTGGAAAAATATGCAGGTCTACGTTGTCGGGGTTTTGATTTTTAAAAGCTTGTGCAGCAAAATCTCCCGGCCACAAACAATCATCACCGCCTGCAAATATTAAAACTTTTCCTTTAAATTGCGATAAATCGATCTCAGCTTTTTTTCTTAGTTCTTCCGCAGCCTCGTTTACAGCCGCCTCGTATAAGGGGCGCAACACAATAGCATTTTCTTCATAGCTGATTTTTTCGATCACCTCTTGGGTAAAAGTAATAAATGGAAGAGCCTCTTTTTTTCTAGTCCAAGATGATTTGGAGCTTGTATAATCAAGTCCTTGAAAAACACAACTCGCAGGTGCGAACAAAATAAGATTATCAATTTGCGGATAATACCTTGTAAGAAGTGCCGTCAGTTCCGCACCCTTCGATGCACCCAAAAGAGTTATAGGTTTTTTGTTGCTACCTCTTTTTTTAATATAGTCCAAAACGTTTTCAAAAAATTCAATTGGTACTTCCGAAAGAATCTGCGGAAGATTTTCTTTCCCAAAATAATAAACAGCTAAAACCTCATAGCCCTCATTTGCGATATCCGCAGCATACCATTCGCCCGCACTTCCCTCCGAACCGCCGAAACAAACTACAAGCCCCTTATGCTTAATTTCTTTCGGTATATAATGAAATCCGTTTATACTTCCCTTAATTGAAAAAACCTGCACATCGCTGTTAGTATTTTTATCTTCGATTTTTTCCACCGTAAATTTTGAGCAAGAGATAAAAAGCAAACCCAAACCCAAAACCGCTAAAAATCTTTTTATATAATAAGTTGTCATAAGCCCTCCTAAAAAAGTTTAATTGTAGTATATAAATTTTAAAAAAGAATGGTAGTTTAAAATGTCATAATTTTTGGGATTTTGAGATGACAAATGTCATATAAAAAGTTGTGAAATTCAGTATCTGAAAATGTTGATTTTAATCACTTTCTATTGTATTGTTTTGTAATTAAGTTCCTGTTATAAAAATCGGAGTATCAAGAAAAAGGGAGTGCGGATTTAAGCATTCCTATGGTAAGTTTACTCACCGTTGTTAAAATCAGAACGGGCACGGACGCCCGTGGTTCCAAACAGAAGCGACGTTTTAAAGCAAAACTATTTGCAAAGCTTTAAAACTCGCAGGTTTCATTTTGCCACGGACGGCAAAACTCAGAACGGGCACGGACGCCCGTGGTTCCAAGCAGAAACGATGTTTTAAAGCAGAGTAGTTTGTAAAGCTTTAAAACTCGTGGTTTAGTTTTTGCCATGGACGGCAAAAACTAAACCGAGGCTCTTTTTTATAAATTTTTTTACGATTTGTATAAAATGCATTAAGAAAAATAATCGAGTTATAAAAAAACGGTATACTATACGTAAAAACTTTCTTGTATTTTTTTAAAGCTTATGATATTATCGAGCGTATTTTTGAATTACAAAAGGGTATTGATGAAAAAACAAACTAAGCTATTTATACTGCTTACACTTTGCTTTGAATCAGCTGCATTACATATCCATGCACGTCCTTTCGAAGAATACGTGCTTGCCCCGAAACTTGGCGGTTCGTGGGTAATGGCTTATGAGGCTAATCCCCGTTATAGAGAATCTGATGATAAACATGTTTTGCATATGGGTGGAATAACCATTGATTTTGATGCTTTGTTTAATCATAAATCGGGATTTTCTTTTTTAATTACCAATAACATTTATCTACTGATTAATCCGATGGCGATCAACAACCCGCCCGCAATACCGCTAATCCCCCTGTATTCGCTTAACTTCTTATTTGGATATACACACGGGCTTGGAACAAATTTTGAATTTACCGCAGCAGCCGGAATTGGGATAAGTACATTCGTTCTGTCGGCTTTTGCAATTTCCATTCCGATACAATTAAACTTTGTACCCTATTTTACGGAAAAATACGGTCTTTATATCTCCGTTGCGGAAAATCTTGCTTACATAATAGAAAGCGAAGGGATTTTTATTAATACGCTTAATTTTTCAATCGGGCCGAGCTTTCGGTTATAGGACGGTATTTATTAAATTACTGTGTGGACAAATCAACTTCCCTAAAAACTATAGAAAATAAAAACACATAACAGGTACAACCTATCATGTGTTTTTATTTTTGTAATTCATTTCATAGAGATGTTTTTTGCTTATGCAACATATGCATCTAATTTATATTTATAACTTGTAGCTTTAAGTTGCTCAAGTGATTTTTTTTCAATTTGCCGAATTCTTTCTTTTGTTAAGTTAAATATTTTTCCTACATCCTTAAGCGAAAGTTGTTTATATCCGTTTAATCCAAATCGATATCGTAATATTTCCGCCTCACGCTTAGGAAGTGTATTAATTACTTTATCAATACTTTCTTTTAAGCTGACATCAAGCATATACGCTTCCGGTTGTTCATATTGGGCATCTTCAATAAAGTCTCCCATTTTTCCATTAGCCGCATCATCAAAAAGAGGCGCATCAAGTGAAACCGGCTCCCTGCCGATATTTACAATCATTTTTACGGTATCATGATCAAGAGCAAGAATATCGGCAACCTCTTTCAACTCTTCTTCTTCCGACGCTGTAGAGCGAATTTCTTTTCTGGTTTTTTCTATTTGAATAAGTTCACCAACCCGATTAAGCGGTAATCGAATCATTCTGGATTTTTCACAAATAGCTTTAAGTATTGACTGACGAATCCACCATACCGCATAGGAGATAAACTTATATCCCTTGGTTACATCAAAACGGTCAGCTGCATTCATTAAGCCGATATTTCCTTCACTGATAAGATCCATTAAGGGCAAGCCCTGATTTTGATACTTTTTTGCAACATTCACTACAAAGCGTAAATTAGCTTGTATCAGCTTATCTTTTGCAGCCTTATCTCCTTCAGCGGCGCGGGTTGCAAGCTCAACTTCTTCCTCAAGCGTCAAAAGAGGAATCTTATTTATATCTCGAAGATATCCGGCTAAAACATTATCAGTTGCTATATTCTTTTTTTTCATTTTAAACTCCTTCAATAAAAAATATCTATTTATAATAACGTTACATTAATGTTTACTTGCTATATAATTAAAAGCAAATTACATGCCAAAAATGATAAAAACAATGTTTATATTTTTTTGATAAAAAATATTCTCTAAGTCGCTAGTTGTCAATGATTTAAACGGATTAGAATACAAAATAATAATATTACTTGCCTTTTGTAATCTTTCTTTGTATATTATATCCATAAGCTTTATGTATAGTATTGACACAACAGCTTAAATAGCTTGAATAACTGTATCATTTTTACACAGTTGTAAGCATCACAATTATTCATAGGAGGGTCTTAGCGATGAAGGTAACGCCATTAGCAGACCGCGTATTAGTTAAAGAAGATAAGGTTGAAACAAAAACCGCTTCGGGAATCATTATTCCCGATTCTGCCCAAGAAAAAACACAGACCGCAGTAGTTGTTGCCATTGGTGATGACAAAGAAAAAATCAAGGTCTCTGTCGGACAAAAGGTGTTACATGATAAGTATGCCGGCACACAAATAAAAATTGACGGAGAGGATCACTTAATCCTCAAGGCGGCAGATATTCTTGCGGTAATCGGTTAAATAAAAAAGGCAGGGCTTCCTGCCTTTTTTATTTAAGTTACCTTAATTAATTTAAAAACGGTTTTTTAACCATACATGAAAGCCGCCAACAACAAAGCCCCCCCCCATTCCATCATTACTTATATCCTTTAATATAATAAAACGGAGTATACCATGGCTGATAACATAGTTTTAATCATCACAGTCTCTATTATTGTACTTCTAATTCTGCCTCGATTTTTTAAATACTATTGGATTCGCTTTCTGCTTAAAAAAGGCGGAGACACAAAAGGCAGGATGCAAAACATTTCCGGCAGCGATGCAAAAGAGCTTATTAAAAACAGCTCGGCGGTAATTATCGATGTGCGAACTGCCGGAGAATTCTCAGCCGGACATATTCCAAATGCAATACATATTCCTGTCTCTCTTCTTTCTTCAAAAGCAGAGGACTCGCTCCCCGATAAAAGTCAAAAAATTATTCTATACTGCCAAACCGGCATGCGCTCAATGCAGGCACTTTATACCTTACACTCAAAAGGTTATACCGACTTATATAATCTTGGAAGTATACACTCATGGGCAGGAGATTTTGAAAAGTAAAAACCGGTAAAACTATTATAACGGTTTTTTAATAAGTCGATTCATTTTTAATACATCTTACCTAAAACATAAACAATTTTATAAAAGGAGTTTGACACAACGGTATAATTTTGCCGTCCGTGGCAAAATTATACCTATGAGTTTGAAAACTCCGAGTACGCTGTGGTAGTTTTCAAACTCAATTCTGCTTGGAACCACGGGCGTCCGTGCCCGTTCTGAATGTAATGTTTGCTATTCCTGTTTACAGTGCCTGCGAGTTTAAAACTCCTATTTATATAGCTGTGGTAGTTTTTAAACATCGTTTGGAATTTAGTGCAGAGTAACTTTGTTTGCAGTGTGCAATTAAAGCGCTTTTGGGAAGCACAATCCGCAAACGCGGGGATGCATGGGTTTTGGCAAGGGGAATATCATTTTTATCTTATAGTCAGCGAAAATTTTTTCTTTCTTTTTCAAAATTTCTGCGTTATAATTAAGCTTATCGAATACTGGAAGTCTTATGACAAGCAGGATATACGCATGAAATTTTTTGCATCTTTAGGGCAAAGCTTTGCAAATTGTCTTGCTTTAAAACATCGATTCTGGTAGGCCGTCGTTCATGGCGGTTTCAATTTACGCAGTGTTGTATATCGGCTGGCTTCAGGGCAAGGGTGGAAGGGATGTTAAGGGATTAAAGGGGTGCAAACCACTTTACTGCAAAGCATAAGCGAATAAATTCTACAAGACCTTGAACTTTGTGGTGCGCCGCACGGACGAAGTTTTAGTAATATACTTTTACTTCGCCTACGAGTTTAAAAACTTCAAGTAAGCCCTGTTATGATAAGGAGGTACGTATTGCATGCTGATACGGATTTAGTTGAGATGAGCGGCATTTATAAGTCATTCCCCGGAGTGCTTGCCCTCGATGATGTGTCATTTCATCTTAAAAAGGGTGAAGTTATGGCATTATTGGGCGAGAACGGTGCGGGGAAGTCGACTCTTGTAAAAATAATCTCAGGCGTGCATACGCGCGATCAGGGCTCATTCAAGTTATTCGGAAAAAATATCGAACAACGGTTTACACCGAAGAAAGCTTCGGAGCTTGGAGTCAGTATTATTCACCAAGAATTAAACATGTGTGCGCATCTTACGGTTGCGCAAAATATTTTTTTGGGAAAAGAGCTTTGCAAGGCAGGCATTCTCGATAACAAAGAAATGAATTTACAAACGCAAAAAGTTCTTGATGCTCTTAAAATTACCGATATTCATCCGCACACAATAGTAGGAAACTTGCCGATTTCAAAACAACAAATGGTTGAAATTGCAAAGGCTATTCATTCTCAGGCAAAAGTGCTGATTATGGACGAGCCGACTTCCGCCCTTACCAATAAAGAAATTGACGAATTATTTGAGATCATCTTACAACTGCGAGCAGAGGGAGTGGGCATTATTTATATTTCCCATCGACTTGATGAGTTACATCATATTGTAGATCGAGTAACTATTATGCGGGACGGAAAGCTTATTACCGAAGCAAATTTTTCAGAACTTAGTATGGATAAAATTATTACGCATATGGTAGGAAGAGAAATAAAAGAGCAGTTTCCGCGTGTGCAGGTGCAAAAAGGAAAGAAGATTTTTTCAGCTAAAGGATTAAATTCGGGGAAGATGGTGCAAAATGTTTCCTTTGAAGCATACGAAGGAGAGATTTTAGGTATTGCGGGTTTGATGGGCGCAGGACGCACCGAGCTAACTCGGGCAATTTTTGGAGCGGATCCGCTTGACAGCGGAAGTCTTGAGCTTGACGGTAAACCTGTTACCATACATCGACCGCAGGATGCAATAGGGCTGGGGATTGTACTTGCTCCCGAAGACAGAAAAAAAGACGGACTTTGCATAAAACTTTCAATTAAAGAGAATCTTTCTTTACCGAATTTAGATTTTTTATCAAATAAATTCGGTGTAATAAATCGTAAAAAAGAAAAAAAACTGCTTGCAAACTCGGTGCAAAAACTCTCGATAAAAATGGTAAGCGGCAATAAAGATGCTGCATCTCTTTCCGGAGGGAATCAGCAAAAGCTGGTAGTAGCAAAATGGCTTGCCCGTGAAAGCAGAGTGGTTATTTTTGATGAGCCGACACGCGGTATTGATATTGCCGCAAAAGTGGAAATTTATAATTTAATGAATCAATTAAAAGAAAGCGGCAAGGCGGTTATTTTTGTTTCAAGTGAATTACCGGAAATCTTAGGTATTGCAGACAGAATTTTGGTTATGAGCGAAGGAAGAATTACAGCTGAATTTCAGGCGGAAGAAGCAACGCAAGAAAAAATACTTGCAGCGGCTATGCTAAGCCACGAATATATATAAAAGGCGGAAAGAGAAGGTGAATAATACTCCTGGTTTAAAAAAGATTATGGAAATACGCGGTATGAGACAAGTACTTACCGTAACGGCAGGACTTATTGTCCTGTGTATTGTATTCGGCATTATGAATCCGGTGTTTTTTAGTGCACGGAATATAGCAAATCTTTTGCGGCAAATCGCGCCGATTTTACTGGTTGGAATAGGGCAGTCGTTTGTACTTTTGACCGGCAATATTGACCTTTCCATTGGTTCGGTAGTAGGGATGAGTTGTATGATTAGCGCAACGCTGATGAGTAAGGGGGTAAATCCGCTGACCGCTATTCTTATTACCGTTTTTTGCTGTCTTTTAATCGGCGCCTTGAACGGCTTACTGGTTTCTTTTTGTAAACTTCCTCCCTTTATTGCCACACTCGGTACCATGACAATCGCACGGGGAATTGCTCAAATTGTAAACGGCAATTATAACACCGACTCAATAGGAGAACATGCGGAAAATTTCCGTGATTTCTTTTATTACGGCAAAACTCTCGGCCTGTATAATCCCATCTGGATTGCCTTTATTCTCTGGTTTATTCTCAACTTTTATCTTATGCGGACAAAAAACGGCAGACATATTTACGCAATAGGTTCAAACTATGAGGCGGCGAGACTTTCAGGTGTTAATGTAATTGCAACAACCTTAAAAGCATATCTCATATCCGCCTTTGTTTCCTGCGTTGTCGGTTTAATTACCTGTGCAACAAGCGGTATGGGAACCATGGATAGCGGCAATATGTATGAGTTGTATGCGGTTGCCGCCTCGGTTATCGGCGGAATATCAACGCTTGGTGGACAGGGCTTGTTACTTGGAACCATTGTCGGGGCATCCATTTGGGCAGTGTTACAAAACGGGCTGCAGTTCGCCGGTGCTCCGGTTGCAATCAGAAATATCGTTATCGGAATCATTGTTATTGTCTCCGTGTTGCTGGATATTATTGTAAGAAAGGGGAGTTTGGGAGGAAAACACAAAAAAAACCTCAGCGTAAAAAGGATGAGGTAACCACTGTGCTTAGGTTTGTGTTATACAAAACGAAAGCTGCCGTTCATAGTATAATGCTTAATTCGGTAAGGCGGCAGTTTTTGACATTATGAAATGATAAAAAAGGGGATTATGCGTAGGTGTTATTTACAACTCGGTTTCACTTTTACCCTACATAAAATTAGTTCGTCCCTTATTTTTACAAGCGATTATCGTTTTGCATTTCGCGACGAAGTATCGCTTATGAGTTTGTGCTTTTGTATGATCTTGTTTTAGCGCTTTATCCTACAAAACACAAATAACTTTTTTGGGAATCTTATGATTCCTTAAAAACTTTTTAAGGAGGAAGGTATGAAAAAATGTGTAGCCTTCATTATCGGATTGTGTTTGGTGTTGCCTGTTTTTGCTCAAAAAACAAAAAAGGCGCCTTACAGAATTTATCTTATCACAATGGATCAAATGGATCAGCATTGGGTAAACGTGAACAAGGGTTGTGAAAAAGCAGTCAAAGAGCTTGGTAAAATTACTTATCAGTGGCTTGCCCCCGATATTAAAGATGACAACAAGCAGATTGAGTGTGTAAACAATGCGATCGCCGGAGGTGCGGATGCCATTCTGATTGCAGCAAACGGTCCGACTGCTATTACCTCTGCGCTGAAAGAAGCAAGTGCTGCCGGCATTAAAATCATTTATGTAGACAGTGCGGCAAATTTCCCCGCAGCTCAAACGCTTGCAACGGATAATGTCGCTGCCGGTAAAACCGCTGGAGAGCAAATGCTCAAAGCCCTAAAAGCGCAAGGAAAAAAGAACGGAAAAATCGGTGTTATTTCAGTAAACAGCGCAACCAGTTCAACTGTCAGCAGGGAAGAAGGATTCCGCTCCGCATTTAAAGGGACAAAATTCACCATTCTTCAAACACAGTATTGCGACGGAGACGCAGCCCGTGCAAAAGACATGGCGGCAAACTTTATCACCCAAGGAAGCATCGGCATATTCGGAGCAAACGAGGGCTCAACAGTCGGTATCGGTAATGCGATTGCCGAAGCGGGCGGCGGCGTGATCGGCGTCGGTTTTGACAAATCAAACATGATTTTGAACCTTATCAAAAAAGGAAACCTCCTTGCAACCATGGCGCAAAACCCCGATGTCATGGGCTATGAAGGAATCAAAAGCGCTGTAAAAGCGATTGAAAACAAAAAAATCTCTCCGGCTTACTTTGATACCGGTGTATCGGTTTTAACAAAAGATAAACTTTAAAAAAAACTTCGTGCATGTTTTTTTAAACATGCACGATAGCTTCCATCCTTCGCCATGCAGACTGGAGAGAGAAGTTGCCCGTGGTGATATAATTTTACTCCACTAATATAAGGTTTTGTAATTAGCTTCCAGTGTACTTAATCCGATGTATTAATCGAAGCATCGGCAATGATAAGTGCGGATTTTAGTATTTCCTATGGTAAACAGCCACGGATGGCGCCGGTTCCATGTAGAATGATGTTTTAAAAGCACAATACTTTTCACGTGCTTTTAAAACGTGTGTAGTGTTCCGTAATTAACCTGACCGATATAGTAATTGGAGCATTACCCAGCAGCTTGCAGATTCAGCATTACTATGGTAAATTACTCACCGTTGCTCAATTCCAACCGATGTTTTAAAGCATCAACACAAAATTGTAGAATTGAAGCTTTAAAACTCGTAGGCGAACCAACGGTAGCAATTCCAAGGGTTCGCCCTTGCGCCGTGTCGAACTTTTTTTTATAAAATTTTTTACAATCCGTATTAAATGAATTAAAAACAGAACGAGTTATCACAAAAACGCTATATATAGTAGTTTATTTTAAAACAGAAAATTCGACTTCCCTGCTGTTATCCCTACTCTTCCGATTTATTTGATAAAGCTTTTTTCTTGGCGGTTGGTGAGCTTTTTGCATGGACTCCTCTTAGCTGAGAAGTTTTTCCGACTTGGCCTTTTTGAGTTCTTGTTCTAAGACGTTTTACCGGTGTTGTTTTAGGCTGCAAAGGTCGTGGAGGGCGTATTTTTAAGCCTCCTTTATATAGACAATAGCGGACTGCATATTCAAGCTCTATTCGTTGAGGATTCATCGGTAAAACAAAATGTCTGCATTCTTGATAAACAAATGCGTATACTTCTCCCGGAGATCCTTCCCAATCGGTAATGAGATTGATAAAATCTCGTAACAAAAACACTAAGGCTTGTCCTTGGCGCTGAATTTTTCCTTCGTTTGTAAGAGAATCAAGTTCTTCAAAACCGGACAAAAAGCATTCGGCGAATTTTGCATTATCTTGAATAAAACTGTATGCGGATGGTTGTAAATATAAAAACAGCTCATAATGCAAAAGCCGCTCAATAATCGGTTTGGAATATCCGGAATGAAAAATTTTATTAAGCTCCTCCGTTAATCGAGAAGGTGAACAATATTCGAGTAAAGAGGTGTCGCGATGCAGGCGGCAACTAAGTAGAAAAGGGATTTTTGCCTTAGCAAGAATGGAATATTTTATGGCTCGCAACATTCGCACCGGATCTTCAGAAAAAATATTTTTTAACGGAATAATAGCCCGAAGTCTGTTTTTACGCAGATCGTGCAATCCTCCCACATAATCAATAATCAGATTTTTAATCGGATCATAGTAGAGGGCGTTAATCGTAAAATCTCTGCGTTGTACATCTTCTTCAATGGTTCCGAATTTATTTCCTACAGCTCCGTCTTCTATAGAACGAAAGGTTGATATTTCGTAAATTTTCGGACCGTAAAAAATATGCACTAAACGAAATCGCTTACCGATAATTCTTGAATTTCTAAAAAGTTTTTTAATCTTTGAAGGCTCGGCAGAAGTAGCAATATCAAAATCTTTTGGAATTCTTCCAAGAAGTAAATCTCGAACTGCACCGCCTACAATAAAACCTTCATAACCGGCACTGTGCAAGGTTTGAATTATTTTTAAAGCTTCCGCATCGATATTTTTCGGTGAAATAGTATGTTCCGATGCAGTGTAAACCAAAGCCCGTTTTATTTTATTTCCTTGCGCATCTTGACTGTAACGAACTCTCATAACAACTGAAATCTATTTTGTACATAAAAGCGCTTTCTGTCAAGCACGCGGCAGTGTTGTTAATAAGGCATACGCACGAAGAATAAAAACTGTATATGCATATGGCGTTGCGGTTTGAAGCCTCCCGAAAACCGGCTTTGGCTTACGCCTTGCCGGAACAAAACACTTGCAAACCGCCGGCGTACTACGGGCTCCGCTGTCGCTGCGGCTGTTTTTGCGCTATTTTGAGCGCGCAAAAACGATCCGGCTTCGCATTTTTGAAAAAATGCTTCGCCGCCCTCCGTCCGCCTAACGCAATTTTCTGTATATTTGAATAATTTTTACTCTCTCCATGTGGTTATTTTTTTCATGCGTATGCCCTGGCGTTGCTAATAAGGCGTACGCACGAACCAGGGGCTGCTATTCCTTGAATTTACTTTGATGTGCTGATTATAAACGGTGTTTAAAAACTGCCGTTTTTTTAGGGGCATTCTTCTATCCTGTTTAAAAATTGATTTTTTGCCTGACATAATTTACAAACACTCCGCAATTACTTGCTGTTATACCGACTCAAAGCAACACTAATAGCGGAGCGCCCGTAATTCCATATAGAAGCAATGTTTTAACGCAAGCGCCCCGATTCGTATATTCACATCAAACGAATTAAAAACGCATCGCCGTATCAAAAGTCCTACACTG
The DNA here is from genome assembly GCF_008153345.1 of Treponema phagedenis. Lineage (NCBI taxonomy): Bacteria > Pseudomonadati > Spirochaetota > Spirochaetia > Treponematales > Treponemataceae > Treponema > Treponema phagedenis. Next base: position 981,604 of record NZ_CP042818.1, read on the forward strand.
ATTTTAAAACAAGTATAAAAAAGCTTTTATTTTTTTGTTTCGGAATTAGAAAACATAAATCCGCCGACAGGGTATTGAAAAACTCTTAATTCAAACTCATGCACGGCTGCAAACAAGTGATCAAAAATATCTGCTTGAATGTTTTCGTATTCCGCCCATTTTGTTGTTGCCGTAAAAACATAGATTTCAAGCGGAATACCGGTTGGACCGGGCTCCAATTGCCGCACTAAAAATGTAAGATCTTTTCTAAGCATATCTAAACTTTGTAAATAGCGGGTTACATAAACTCTGAATGTACCGAGATTGGTCAGGCGGTTATCATTAAGTAAATGATCCGTATTGTCTTTATAGCAAGCATCAATTTTACTTTCGATTTCTTCAAAATATGATTTTAATAATGCAATTTTTCCTGTTTTTTCGCGGAGCTGCTCATCCATGAATTTAACTGACGCAACGTCTAAATAAATTGAACGTTTAATTCTTCGCCCGCCTGTTTCCTGCATACCGCGCCAGTTTTTAAAGCCGCTTTGCATTAAATCATTGGTGGGAACAACCGAAATTGTTTTATCCCAGTTTTGAATTTTAATTGTATGTAAGGCTACTTCTTTTACATCGCCGTCCGCATCGTATTTGGGAACAGAGATCCAATCGCCGCGCCGCACTAAATCATACGATGAAATTTGCAGACTTGCCACAAATGACAAAATTGTCTCGCGAAAAACTAACAACAGCACCGCAGTCATTGCGCCAATTCCGCTGAGGAGTGCCCACGGAGATTTGCCGCTGACAGTTCCGGCGGCAATTATAAAAGCGGCGATGTACATGATCAATATAAAAACTTGGATATACCCGCGATACGGTTTACCTTGAAACCTCGGCTCATTTTCCGTATAACTTGCAAGTCCATCCAAAGTACCGTGCAATAACTTTGCTATGATCCAAATTATAATCAGGTTTGAAATTTTTTCCAGGATAGATGCTCCGTTATGCAGTCTGGTGGATAAGTATGTAAAACCGATGACATAGATAATTAAAGAAACTTTTTCAAAATGGATAAATTTAAAAATATACGCAGCAAGTTTATTTTTTGATATAAACGGTGATATAACTTTGACCATCATGCTTAGTAATAGTTTTTTTATAACTTTATGCAAGATAAATAAAACACATACGATAATTACAAACCAAAAAATATCTTCTCGTAAGGGATCAACACGAAGCCAGGGTTGAATGATATCTGTCCAAATTCTCATAATACAATCCTCATCAGGTAAAAATCAACGGTTTTATTCAATCGGCATAATTAAAACAGGCGCCGGCAGAAAAACCGCTCTTTGCATAAAGATACCATAACCTTCAGATTATTACCACTTATTGTAAAGATATCTTAGTAAAAAAATATTGTTTTTTTACCGATAAAAACTTTATTTTCAGCGTTTAGAAACTTTGCGGCTATAATTAAGAATTAAGGTACCGCTTTTTAAACTTTTTTAAACCGAGTCTGTGGAGCAATGTTTAAAACTAAAAAATACTTTCAGATGTATGGTTTATGCTTGCAGGCTTAATTTTGACGTCCTTGTCAAAATTACACCTGCGAGTTTTAAAGCTTTGTAAATAATTTTGCTTTAAAACTCGCTGCTGCGTGGAACCACTGCCATCCGTGGCAGTTCTGAATGTAATGTTTGCTATTCCTGTTTACAGTAGCTGCGAGTTTAAAAGCTTCAATTTTACAAAACAGTGTTGATGCTTTTAAACATCGTTTGGAATGGAGCAAGGGTGGGCAATGTACCATAGGAATGCTTAAATCCGCAAACCGTTATTATTAATACCGCGATTACTAACAACAACTTAATTACAAAACGCTGTACTACAGCTCGTGTCCAACTTTTTTTTGGGGGGTACACATTATAGGGGTGAAATTATCACAGATTAAAGACAAATGTTTTCCGAAATATTGACAAAAAGAAAAAATAATGATATTGTTTCTTCTCTTTCCCCGGTTGTGTAACGGTAGCACCGCAGATTCTGGTTCTGCTTGTGGGGGTTCGAATCCTCCCTGGGGAATTTTTTTTAAATACCGATAGGTCCCTTCGTCTATCGGTTAGGACGTGAGATTCTCAATCTCAAAAGACGGGTTCGATTCCCGTAGGGACCGTTTCAAAATTCAAAACTAAATAAAGTCTAGTTTTTTTTTGCAATTCAGTACATAATAGTAACTATGAAACAGCACCTTTCAACCTTTGATAAACTGGTAGAAACTCTTTCCGGCGAAGAAGCGCAGCAAATGCTTGCAAAAATTAAACAAGCAATAAATACCAATGAAGAGCTGCAAATAGCGCCGTCGAGTACAAAATCGGAAATACTGAAGTCTGATTTTACGGAAAGTCGTTTGGAAAATGAGCCTTTTCTGTTTAGACTCTGGCTGACCCTTAAAGCTTTTTTTAAGTCTCTTCCTGTCGAATCCTTATATGAAACATCTCTTTTAAATAGACTGGGAAGAGCCCTACATGCAAAATATAAAGATTATATTAACATACGCGAAAACAGTTTTAAAAAAGGTTTTTACGACGGGTTAAAATCTTTGCGAAAAACTCAAGTTTTTTTTGATTCTTTGCTGACAGCCTATGATAACGACAAAGGAGATTTTTACTTATTATTAAGTTCTTTTATAGCGCCCGAAGCGCATAAAAAACTGATGGAAGAGAGTGATCCTTTTACCGTGCAAATAGGAACCGAATCCTCTGCCAATTTACGGTCTGATTTTTTAAGACGTATTGATAATGCTTTTTCCGTTTTAACAGATGATAACAAAAGCCAATTATATCGGGCTGCGCAGGCAATTGAGTGGATGAAATCATTTTGCGATATTCCGATAGAAAAAATGCTTTTGCACTTTACTATTAGCTCCGATACGGAAGCGGTGTGTCCTGTTACACTTGTACAATCAGAGTTGGAAAAATTAGCTTGTGTTTTATGTTATTTAAAACAGATACCGGAGCCTGTCTTGCAAGGATTGTTCTTCTTAAAAGCTCAAAATAAATTTGAAAACGGTACATCCGATAACAGCAATGCAGCAGTTGAATTTCTTGAACAAGCGGCAATCGCCTTATCCGCAGTAAAAAAATTTGCAGAAGCAATTCCGATCGTAGATTTTACGCGTTTTTGTTTAAAAGATCTCCACTGGCATCCTTATTCAGTTGCCGGCGCGGAAGAGTGGTTTATACTTTTTAAAAATGCGTGGAAAAAACGCTTTAATGAAAAATGGTCATTATGGACTGCTGAGCAAAAACGATTTGCTTTGAAAGGGCAAATGCTTGCCCTCTTAAAAAAAGACCATTTTGAAGAAATGCAATATAAACCTTGGGAAGATATCTGGTATCCCTTAGTGTTTAAACGAGAGTTATCTTTTGTATTTTTAAAAAATTTTTTCAATAGTTTATATCCCTCTTCAATTCAGCCTCCACTAAAAATCATTTTAGTAGAAGGAAGTTTTTATCGCAGAGAAAATCTTGCCGAATTTTCCGAAGCTTTTAACGCGTTGGGGCAAATGAAACTTAAGATTGCAGGATTTGAGGAAAAACTTGCGCCGGCGGGAGAGATCGGCGGAGGTTTTAATGCGCAAAAAAAAGAGCCGGTTGCAACAATAAAAAATAAAGAGACGCTGGAAACGCTTATCCGAACGGTTGACTCGGAAGCATCAATATTAATAGAATCGGCGTTAAATGCGTTTAAATCAATTGATACGATTTTAACGGGAATTGTCGGAGGGAGTAAAGCAAGCATTTATGCTACTCTTGTAAACTGGGGGGCTATTCAAGGAAATAGCAATTCCGCATTCAGAAAAAACGTTGAAGAAGCAAAACGGAGATTACAAACAGCTGCGGGACTATTAATCGAAACTGAAAATATGGAATTGCATAATGGATGATCCTTTTATTCTCTTCCATTTTCCCAATCTGCCAAATAATACGTTGGCTCCCGTTTGCGGAATATCTTTGTTAAGTGAAGGAAGCATGCGGGCAAGCGTTAATGAAGAAAATCGACAGATTTTTTATCAAAAAGCCGGCTTGGATCCCTTAATGATTTTAGCGGTACGGCAAAAACATACAAAAACCGTATATGCGGTGCACACGACGGCGGAGCTTAAAGACATCCCGACCGGAGACGGAATTATTACAATCGAAAAAAACTTAATACCGACCGTTACTGTTGCGGATTGTATGCCTATTTTTTTATTTGATCCGGAAACTTCCTGTTTTGGCGTAGTCCACTCGGGCTGGGAAGGAACAGGAATCGTCGGAAAAGCGATAAAAAAAGCAGAAATTCTTTATCAAGCAAAAGCGGAAAATTTCAAAGTGATTCTTGGACCGCATATTCATTCTTGCTGTTATACGGTAACAGCGGAACGTGCCCGTTTTTTTAGCGATTATTTTACAGCCGACTGTGTTGCGCTTGATAAAGATAAAGTACAAACGCACTGGCCGTATAGACTTTCTCTATTAAAAGCAAATACCCACGTTCTCACACAGCTTGGCGTAAAAAAAGAAAATATTCTGGACAGCGGATTCTGCACACAATGCGCGGTTTCGCAGGGCAAGCATTTATTTGGCTCCAGCCGCAGGCAAGGTGATAACAATTATGATAACATGCTTGCCTTTATTTATTTTCCGAAAAATGACCAGCTAGCGTAGCGTTCATGTAATACCTCAATGAGTTTTTAATTCATTCATATAAAGGAGCTCGACACGGCGCAACGGTGGGCAGTTTACCATAGGGCGAAGTTTTGAAAATTTACTGTAACTTCGCCAACGAGTTTTAAAGCTTCAATTTTACAGTTTTGTGTTGATGCTTTAAAACATCGTTTGGAATTTAGCAACGGTGAGTAAACTTACCATAGGAATGCTTGCACCACGCTGACGCCAAGCAAATTCCCAAAGCCTCGCACGCCAAAAACCCTCCCTCCGACAGTCTGCGCCCAGAGCAGGATGATTATCATTATAATGCTGGACTGTTCCCCCTTTTTTTTCTGTGGAACCACGGGAGTCCGTACCCGTTCTGATTTTGACATATGCGGCAATTTACCATGGGAATGCCGAATCCATACGCCATTATTATTGATGCTCAGATTAATATAGTGCAAGCTTGTTCTTCTTCTTGTCAATCCGGAGAAAATGAGCGGGCTTTTGACAAGTATTTTTCTCCCTTGCTTTTTTAAAAGCTTAAGGGTAAAATATGACCATGGAGTTTTTTATGTTTTATAATAATTACCCGATAAATACAAGCACTTATACATCGCCGAAGTTTTTTAAAGGCAGTGATGAGGCGGTACTTTTAATTCACGGATATACCGGAAGTCCGCGGGAAATGACTTGGCTTGGCGAGCAGATTCATAAGGCGGGTTATACGGTATATATTCCGCGTTTGCCGGGACACGGCACTTGCAAAGAGGATTTTTTAAGTTCTTCATGGAAGGATTGGCTGCGCTGCGTTTGTGATGCATATATTAATCTTGCTGCCGAATATAAAAAAGTTTTTGTCGGCGGGCTTTCGATGGGGGGCGTTTTAACCGCCCTAATTGCCGCAAAGTTTAATCCTGAAAAAATCTTTTTATGCGCACCCGCCTTTATTGCCGCCGATGCAAGATTAAAGCTGACTCCTTTTTTAAAATTTTTTATAAAAGAAGTAAAAACGGAAGTAGGTTTTTTTTATCCCGAGCCTGATTATCAAGAAGCAGTGAAAGATTATACCGGAGCGGAATATGTACCAACGGCAGCAGACCTGTACAAGCTGCAAAAACTGGCAATTAAACAACTTCCGTCAATACGATCAAAAACTCTTACGGTTATTTCTCACGGAGACGTAACTGTCCCTTTTTCCGTAAAAGAAGTAATTGATGCGCATTTGCAAGCACCCAATGAGTATCTTATTTTAGAAAAAAGCTGTCATATTGTTGTCGATGATGTGGAAAGAGAGCAAGTTGCTGAGGGGATTATTCGTTTTTTGAATTCATAGAGCGATAAAGCTAATCGAATACCGGTACAAAATTTTCAGCTCTGAAAAACATTCGTAGCATAAAAAAAGACTCTTCTTGAAAGAGTCTTTTTTTATGTATAAAAGTATTATTTAAAAGGAGGTTTTATTGTTTTTCTCTCAAATGCTTTCTCAATTCTCTATCAAACTTTAGAAGCATTGTTTTTCCGTTAATATTCGGTACATTCACGTCTTCAATACAAAAGAGGAACAGCGTTGCATCAAGGATTTTCTCAATAGGTAAAAAATACGAAACGAATTCCCGCTCAATCTTTCCTCCTTCTATATAGCGTTTAAAGACATGCTCAAGATACGGAGGAATAGCTACTGCCGTTGTTTTTCTAAAGGCGGGAAAACCTTCTATTCCGTAATAATATATATTTTGCATTTCCTGACCGGATAAAATGTTTAAAGCTTTTTTAATTGAAAGAGGCGCAATGGTTTTTTTATTTACAAAAAGCGCCCTTGTTTTGCCGTCGCCCGTGATAAAGTTTCCTTTACCGTCCACAGAAACACTAAACATACCGATGTTTGCAGCAGTATTTGCCTGTAATATTTGTCTCACCGTTGTGTTTTTTCCAAAATACATGGCGGCTCGTCCTTCCGCCATTGCTTTTATTGCCTCTTCTTTTGTTGCCGTTCCAAAATTTCTGTTTACAAAACCTCGTTTAAAGATTTGTAAGTAAAGATCGATTCCTTCTTCAAGGCTTTTGTTTTCAGCCCAAGAGATTTTGCCACTCAGTGTTTGATCGGCAAAAAAATTCAAATCCTGTCCTTCAAGTTTTTTGGTGAAAATATCGGAAACCAGTGCTTTCGGAGAGTCGGTATCTTTTCCGATAAAAATCGGTATTATTGACGGATTGCGCTTTATCAATGCATCACAGGCAGTTAAAAGTTCTGCCCAACTTGTTGGAACCGAGATTTTATATTTATTAAAAATGTCTTTATTATATATAAATCCGTATACGCAATCGGTTGAAGCAAAAGGAAACCCATAGATTTTTTCATTTGTGTATTGAACCGCCTTCGGTGTTATTAAATTTTGCACCCACTCTTCTTGTGACAAGTCAAAAAAATGAGCGGTAGGATTAAATGTTCGATATATGTCATAAACGTTCGCTTCAATCAAATCAGGCGCATTTCCGGCGGCAAAGCGTAAGTTTAATATATTTATAAGTTGAGAATCGGGAACGGGTTCAACACTGATAATAATATTGTCATTTTTGAGTTTTTCAACCATTTGTTGCACGCCAATCGTATAACTGCTTTCTCTGATAAGAGCACTTAGATATACAATTTCCCCTTCATTTTCCGATACGCCCGCGGCAAAACTCAAGGGAAGGCAAAAGATTGAAAAGATAAAAAAGATAAGTAATTTTTTTTTCAGTGTCATAACGTCCTCTCAATTTTGAATGATAACGATAGATGAAACGACTATCCTTATTTATGCAAAAACCCATACGGCAATTTTTTTATGCCGTATAATTTCAAAAACAGTTCGACTGATGTGCGAACTGTTTTTGAAGAATGAATGTGTTTGTTTGCGCTTACCAAGCTTCCTGCCGAATAATGTAATCGTAAATTCTGCCTGCACGCAAGGCGGTTTTTACCGTATTCAAGTCGGAAGGTCGAATACCGGGAAGCACTACTCTGACGCTTTCGTCGGTTTTTTCATATGCAGGTTCAAAGCCGAGTTTTCGCAGCTCAACAACCAAGCGTAGTGCATTTTCTTCACGGGAAAAAGCACCTAACTGAATTCTCCACAATATTCCGGGTGTTTCCCTACTGTTGGTAGGAGTGTATACTTTCGGAACAGAATACTTCGGTATTGTTTGAGATACCGGCTCATACGAATATGTAGGCTCTCCGTAATACACAGGAGAATTCCCGCTTTGAACAGCCGGGGCGCTTTGCTCCGGCGCACTATACGGATACACCGGTGTCGGTTCGCTTTGATACTGAGGAGCCGGCTGCTGCACTTGCGGCTGATGGGATTGAGCCGGATCTTGATGTTGTTCATAGGATTGCGGAGCAGACGGAGCAGACTCAGTTGTATACGAGGGAGTCGGCACATTCTGATATGTCGGCGCAGGCTGCGGCTGTGTTTGCTGATATGCAAGCGCGGGGCCTTGATTGCCGTTCGGAGTATAGGTAAATGTTTTTACCGGTCGATCTTCAGATATGGTGCCTCCTTCAGAGGGAACAAATTGGTACATCGGTGCATTTGATGAGGATCCCGAATCGGTTTGTGAAGGAACAAATTTATAAATGGGCGCAGAAGGTTGTACAGGTTTGCTTTCTCCCGCAGCCATTAAAGCGGCTTTGTCCGAAGGATCGATTTTTTTAAGCGAAACACGCGCAATGCCTCTGTCAGTCATACCGATTGCAATTGCGGCGGCTTTGGATAAATCAATTTCTCTATCACCTACAAAGGGACCGCGATCATTTACCCGAACTAAAACCTTTTTTCCGTTATCAAGATTCGTTACTTCAACAAGTGTGCCGAAAGGAAGCGTTTTATGAGCTGCAGTATATGCATTCATGTTAAAAAGCTCGCCGCTTGCAGTCGGTTTTCCGTTAAAAGCCTCTCCATAATACGATGCAAAACACTCTGCCGAAATAAGTTGCGGTTCGGCAAAGACGGGAAGAACCAAAGATATAATCCCGATTATCAGAAAAATATGTTTTTTCATATTCAAAACTCCTTTAAAACTTTAGGCATAAACATACACTTCAATTTTTCTTTGTAAGTAGTAATCAGAGTATCGGAATATAAAAAAAAAGATTAAGAAAATTTAAAAGAGAGGGTAATTTTTATTTCTGCCGGAGACGAGACTTGAACTCGTACGACCGTTTCCAGTCAAGGGATTTTAAGTCCCTGGTGTCTACCGATTCCACCACTCCGGCAAATGTGTTATAATGGGGTTATCATACCAAAAAAGAAAAAGGTGGTCAAGATTGTATAGTGATTCTCATTGCCATTTATTCTATATTTTACAAAAAAACATAGATCTTTCGATGCTCATTGCCGAAATGAAAAAAGAAAATTTCCGTTTTGTAATGGATATCGGTATCGCTGCAGGTGATTATACAAAACGATTTGCAGCGGTTGCAGATGCTTGCGGAGGAAAACAAAACATTCCCGATTTTATCTTTTTTTCTGCGGGGCTTTGGCCTGCTCCTGAACCAATACAAAATCCTCAAGCAAATCTTGCCCTTTTGGAAAAGGACTTGCAATCCATACTTGCTGGAAATCAAAAATATACTGCTTTGGGCGAGTGCGGCATTGACCGCTATTGGAACGGAGAAGCGGCTAAAAAACGGAACAATTCCGGCACCGAAGACACCGAAGCGGAAGAGCAGCTTTTTATCGAACAGCTCATTATGGCAAAAAAATACAAGCTTCCGGTGATAATCCATTCGCGCGATGGATTTGAACCGACAATTCGCTGTATTGACCAAGTCGGCTGGCATAAGGGCGTTATTCATTGTTATTCATACGGCATACAGGAAGCGCAGCAATTCATTGAGCGGGGATGGTATATCTCATTTCCCGGGAACATTACTTTTGCTAAAAAGGAAGAAGACCGGCGCTTTATCGCAAGCCTTGTTCAAAGTATTCCGCGGCATCGGCTCCTTTTGGAAACCGATTCTCCGTATCTTTCCCCTGCTCCTTTACGCGGTAAAACAAACACCCCTTTGCACATTCGCCATACCTATGCCAAAGCTGCGGAAATCTTGCAAATAAGTGAACCTGAACTTGCTAATCTCATATTTGAAAATTGCCAAACACTTTTTAAAAGAGCGTGAAAAAAGCATAGCGAGTGCGGCTATTTTATACGAGGTAATCTGCGAGAATAGAGTATAATAAATATATAGAGAAAATTATAAAAAAGAGCCCGACACAACGCAAGGGCGAACCCTTGGAATTTCTACCTTTGGTTCGCCTACGAGTTTTGCTTGGCTTACGCAGGAGTATCAGGCAAAACATCGTTTGGAATTGAGCAACGGCGAGCAATTTACCATAGTGATGCTGAATTTGCAGATTTATTATTGCTAATACTCCGACTTAGTATAGCAGCAACATAATTATAAAACGCTACACCAGGCAGACGGACGGTAAAATTTTGCAAACTTTTATAAGAATTTTTTAGACTCGGCAAAGTTATACTCCTTATTGAAAAGCAAAACTTAGAAATCTTTCTTAAAAAAAGCGCCTTCTATTCTTGCGGATATTTTACCGTATTAGCAATAAAAAAAACAGTTTGACTTTTTTTGAAATATGGAAGATACTGAGGCATGAGACTTTCCAATTTTTTTACGGTTTTGCGGCTGATATTGGCTCCGCTTTTTTTTATACTTTATTTTTTGCCGGTACAGTTCGGGCTTGACAGGCGGTTTTTTCTGGTAGTTATTATTCCGCTTTTTGTTTTTATGGAATTAACCGACTTTTTTGACGGCTATTATGCCCGAAAGAGGAATCAGGTTTCTAATTTCGGTAAACTGTTTGACCCCTTTGCCGATGTGCTTGCAAATTTAACGGTTATGTTTTGTTTTACACTTGACGGCTTTTTGCCAAGTCTTCTTTTTTTGATTATTTTGTACCGCGAGCTTTCTATTATGTTTTTACGCATGCTTGCAAGAGGGGAGGGGATTACCATTGCCGCTAAAATGGGCGGTAAGTTGAAAACGGTTTCGTATATCGTTGCGTCCGGTTTTTCACTTTTTATTCTTATTTTAATTGCATTCTTTTCTCTTCCGGAGTCTATTGTCCGGTATTTTATTATTGTAAATTATTGCCTTTATGGACTTGCATCGGTGCTTTCAGTACTTTCCTTCCTTTCATACTATAACGGATACAAGGAAGCCCTCAAACATCAGGCAGAATTGTAAAATAGATTTTTTATTGCTTTTATTGAAAAAATAGCGGTGGGATTTTAGAAAGCGTTGTAAAACCATAAAGATGCATCCGCATCTTTATGGTTTTACAGGATTTTATGCGTGTTTTTCAATTAAACTGACAATTTTTGATTTATCGATAAAACCTACCGAGCGGTCAACTTCTTTTCCGTTTTTAAACACGACAATAGTCGGGATGCTTGCAACTCCGTATTGTGCAGCCAAATCCTGCTGCTTATCAACATCTATTTTTGCAATAACACCCTTATTGCCGATTTCTTTTCCTACTTCTTCAATTACGGGTCCGAGCATTTTACAGGGACCGCACCATTGCGCAAAGAAATCTACTAAAACAGGAACATCCGTATTTAATGTTTCGTTGAAATTGTCTTTCGTTAAATGTAATACTGCCATAATATCACTCCTTATCTAATAATAGTTATCGCTACTATAATATACACAAAAAAAAGCGGATCGCATAGTGTTTGCCAATAAAAATACCAACTTAATGGAAATCAAGCACTTTTTAAGCTAAAAATGCGGAAAAAACTGGCTATTAAACAAGAAAACCGATGTTCTTAAAAAAGATCAAGTTTAAAATTTAATGAATTTCTCCCTTTTTTAAGTAATATACAGGCTGTGCTCTTTAGAGCGGCGTGTATTTACATAGCGGGTTAAATCTGTCATGTTTTTTACAATTATTTTATCAGTATAGAGTTCCAGCCTACCTTGGTCGGAAAACTTTCTCAGTGCATCTTCGGTTTCTTCATTTGCAAGTCCTGCCCAACGCGAAACCTCTTCTATAGTTATTTCAAAGGTTCTCATTTCCGTTGAACGGTCAATATCGGGCTGCGTTTCATCAAGCATCAAAAAAACATCGCCGATTCGCGCCGATTTATCCTGTATTGTAAGAATCATGAATCTCCGCTTTTGAGTATAAATTCTGCGCACAAAGGTTTTTAAAAGGCGCATAGCTATTGCTGGGTTTCCAGTCATTAAAACTTCAAAGTTTTCTTTGTTAAATTCAAGCACTACAGTGTCGTCATAGGCGATTGCCGAAGCGGAGCGGGGAGAGTTATCAAGAATTGCCATCTCTCCGAAAATTTCACCCGGCTGTAAAATATCAAGATTTTTTTCGAATCCGTTAATTATTTTTATTAACTGCACTCTGCCGCTTTGAATAAGATAAAAACAATTTCCCGGTTCAAATTCCGCAAAGATAACTGAGCCTCGCGGGAATTTTTTTGCAAAGCGCGAAAACGAAGCAAATAGATCAGTCATTTACAACTCCTTCACATGCTGCCTGTAATTCTTTTATTTTGGGGACAAGAAGCGGCCCCGCCATCAGCAAGGCTTTATCAAAAAATTGTAAAGCCTTGTCAGGACGTTTCATATCCCGATAACAAAGTCCGATATACATAAGAGCTTCCGCAAGTTTAAGAGACTTCGGATGCTGCGTAATGAAATTTGTAAGCAGTTGTAAACAACGAACATATTCTCTTTGTTCATACAAACAATGTCCTGCACCTATATATGAGGCTTCTATATTTTCGTCAGTCCCTGTTTCAATAACGGAGTGATATTGGATATACGCATCTTTCCAGTTTTTTTGTGCGGCAAGATCTTCTGCAAGTTTAAAGGTGAGACTGGCAGTACTGTCACTTGATGCAGGTCGATTTTGAAAGTTTTGAGGCAGGACATCGGATTTTGCTTCGGCTTCTGCGCCACCGAAGGATCTGCCTACCATTTCACGGGAACTTTTCAGTATTTGTGCAATATCCTGAGAATGTTTTCCGTGTGGATATAATTCCTGATATCTTTTTGCAACTTGCCCTGCAGCCTGATAATGATGTGAATTATAAAAAGCGCTTGCAACGGTAAAAAGCCCTTCTATACTATCTGTTTCTTCTTCACTGTCCAGCAAGGTTTCAAGCTGGCGGTGAATAGTTCGCAATTGCCGAGAAAAAACTTTAATCATCTTCATAATGATTCGGGTATTTGTTTGTGCAAAGGCTTCAAATTCTTGTCCGGTAAAGGTATATACGATGGAATCTGTTAAAACCATGGCGCTTTCTTCTCGAGGATAATTTCCCAATGCGGATTTTACGCCAAAAAATTCTCCGGTTTTAATATATTCGGTAACTTGGGCTCCAGTTTCTATATTAATAGAAGTTAAGGCAATATGTCCCTTATTCAATAAAAAAACCCTGTCATCAAAATCTCCTGAGAAATAAATAACCGAATTTGCCTTGTATTGAACAGCTTTTGGCATACTGCCCTCCGAATTTTTGAGTTTTGATTAAACATCGTTTCAGAGTATATCACAAATTCAATTAAAAACCTAGTACTAAACCGGCTTTTTTGATAATATAAATTTATGGTAGACTTACATACTCATTCAACCGCCTCGGACGGAACTTTTACGCCGACAGAGCTTGCTTTCCTTGCAAAGGAGGCCGGGCTTACCGCGTGGGCGTTAACCGATCATGATACGATGTCCGGTATTGAAGAGGCAAAAAAGGCAGCTGATTTACTTGGTATTGAGTTTATCAACGGCGTTGAGTTAAGCATTAGATGGAGTCCCGGAGAATTTCATCTTTTGGGCTTAGGAGTTTCTCCGGACTCTTCTGGTTTAAGAAATTTATTACATAAAATGAAAAAAGGCAGAATAAACAGAAGCAGACAAATGGCGGAAAAACTTAATAAGGCGGGAATTTCTATTGATTTTGACAGATTGATGGCTGTAACAAAACATTCTTCTATCGGAAGACCTCATTTTGCCCGTTATTTAGTACAGGAAAAACAGGTAAAAACAATTCAGGAAGCTTTCGATAAGTATTTTGCAAAAGGGCGTCCCTTCTTTATTGAAAAAGAATGTATCGATTTTGATGAAGCAATACATGCAATTAAAGATGCAAAAGGTGTTCCTGTTTTAGCGCATCCTATGTCTTTATATCTTTCATGGGCAAAACTGCCCACTGTAATACAAGACTTAAAGGAGCGGGGGTTAATGGGGCTTGAAGCGTGGCATCCGTCTGCTCGCTATGCCGAGTGCGCCCGCTTGGACAAACTTGCAAAAAAGTTTGGGTTAATTATTACGGCTGGCAGTGATTTTCACGGAACAAATAGAAGTGATCGATTTTTAGGGAAAACCGTGAAGGATATGCCGATTGCAGAGTCTTTTTATACGGAAAATTTACTGCCTGCCATACGGCAAGCACATAATCAATGATATTTTTTAAGAAAGGAATTGATAGATTTGAGAACAATATTAATTTTAGGCGCAGGCTTTATGCAGACTCCTGCTTTGAAAATCGCAAAAAATTTAGGTTTAAGAGTGTGCGCCGTGGACGGAAATCCTGAAGCTTGCGGAAAGGATTTAGCGGATGAGTTTTTACCGATAGATTTAAAAGATACCGATTCTCTTATTAAGTACGCACTTGGGCTTAAAGCCGATTCAAGGCTTGATGCGGTGTTTACGGCTGCAACGGACTTTTCCGCATCTGTGGCAGCAATTGCGGAAGCCTGCCATTTGCCGGGGCATTCGCTCGAGGCAGCGCTAAATGCAACAGATAAGGGGCGGATGCGCAGCTGTTTTAAAGCAGCCGGCATAGCCTCTCCTCTTTTTGCGGAAATCCATGAATCTGAAAAAGAGTCTGCCTTGGCTATTTACACCGGAAACGGTGCATCCTTTCCCGCGGTGGTAAAGCCAGTGGATAACATGGGTGCGCGCGGGTGTAAATTAGTAACCTGTGCGGAAGAGCTGGCATTTGCTCTTGATGATGCGCTTCGGTATTCGCGCACGCGGCGGGCAGTTGTTGAAGAATTTATTCAAGGACCGGAATTTTCACTGGAAGGGCTGGTATTTAACGGAAAAACTTGCATTACGGCGGTAGCTGACAGGCATATTTTTTTCCCTCCGTATTTTATTGAACTCGGGCATACTATCCCTTCTCAGTATGAAAAAAAAGATACTGATGAGCTTATTGCGGTGTTTACGGAAGGGGCGAGGGCTTTAGGACTTAGGCACGGCGCAATAAAAGGAGATATCTTTTTAAAAGAGGGTAAAGCGGTTGTCGGAGAGATCGCCGCAAGGCTTTCAGGCGGTTATATGTCGGGGTGGACGGTGCCGTACTCTTCGGGGCTAAATATTACTAAAGCCGCAATACAGCTTGCGCTTGGAGAAGAGCCCGAAGACTTTGCAAGCGCTTCACCGTTTTTACGCACGCCGACAAAGCATTATTGTTCGCATGTGAGTGCCGAGCGGGCATGGATTTCTATTCCGGGTACTGTTAAATCTATCAGCGGTTTGGAAGACGCATTTGCAGTTCCCTTTGTGCAAAATGTTTTTCCGAGAGCCGGAGTAGGGGATGAGGTGGTATTTCCCCAGAATAATGTAGAAAAATGCGGCAATGTTATAAGTCGGGCGGAGAGCAGAGCGGCGGCGGTGCAAGCAAGTGAAAATGCCTGCAAACTCATTGTACTGCGGTTGACTCCTCACAATACACAAACTGATATATTTATAAAAACAATACATAACTCAACCGAAACGCAGCAAGAATATCCGCCGAATTTTTTGCAGATACAGGGAGTTCATATAGGCAGTATTGCAGAGCAATTAAAAAACTGTCGGTTTGTATGTTCCAAAGGTTTTTATATTCCCGATTTCCTTGTGGAAGCAAAAAGCGTCCGTGATCTGCAAGGAAGAGAGCTCATCGAAATTTGCGAACAGGTTCTTGCGGCGGAAAAAGGCTTAAAAGAAATACTCTGCAGTTTTTCCGATAAGGCTGCGCAAGGGAAAAAACGGGAATGCTTATGGGTATCTTGTATTCGGGCGGGGATACAAGGCATCCTCTATATGTATGATTGCGGTTTGCTATGAATACCCTGAATATTTTTTTAAGTGCGCTAAAGTTTTTCAATATTCCGTCCGATAATAAAAAAGGAAGATTGCAAGCTACAGTGATGAACGGAGATAAAAGAATAAAGACAGTATTATATGCTATCATATTTTTTGTTTTTACCTCCGCAATCTTTGCCGAAGGAGATTATGTTTCCGCATTGGATACGGCAGAAAAGCTGAATACCTTTTTAAGCTGGGATCCGCTTTCAGAAGATTTTTATTTTTCTAAAAGCGGGCATCGTGCACAGTGCAGGGTTGGATTGCCAATGATGCTTTTGAGCGGAAAAGAGCTGGTTTTTATTGCTCCGCCTAAAATCATCAACTCGGTTTTAAGTATTAGCAAAGAAACCGCTATTCGCCTGGAAAGCTTTTTCGGGTATTCTCTTGAGCAGCCGATTTATCGAATTGGAGCTATTTTAATTGATCCCGGGCACGGAGGAAAGGATCCGGGAACACACGGCTCGTATACGGAAAATGGCAAAACGATTGTTGTAAAGGAAAAAGATATAACGCTTAAAACATCAAAAGAGCTGTATGAACTTTTGAAAGTGCGGTACCCCGATAAAAAAATTTTGATGACGAGGTATGATGACTCTTTTCCTACATTGGATGAGCGGGTAGAAATGGCAAACAGCGTGAAGCTTAATAAGTATGAGGCAATACTGTATATTTCTGTCCATGCAAACTATTCATGGAATAGCAAGGCGTCCGGGTTTGAAGTTTGGTATCTGCCGCCTGAGTATCGGAGAGAAGTGATAAGCAAAGACGCTGTTTCAAAAGAGATTTTCCCCATTGTGAACTCTATGCTTGAAGAGGAATTTACGATGGAAAGCATTATGATTGCCCAAAGCATACTTGACGGGTTAGATGCAAGTATTGGCAAGCAAAGTAAAAAAAGAGGCATAATGGAGCAAGCATGGTTCGTTGTGCGGAATGCAAAAATGCCAAGTGTTTTAATAGAGCTTGGGTTTGTCAGCAATCCTACAGAGGTGCGTTTGTTAAATACTCCCTCGTACTTGAAAAAATGCGCGGAAGGTATATATAATGGCTTAGTGTCATTTATAACCCATTTTGAAGGTTCGGGAGGTTTTACCGGTGAAGGCCGGAAAAAATTATGATTTTTTTTAATAAAACGCGGATAATTTGCTGGAGCATTCTCGGAATACTGATAATTGTGCTGAGTCTCGGATATGTTACGGGAACGAAGAGGGTGCGGTACCTTCTTTTTTTCCAAAATTTAAGAAACGGAAACATTTCTTGTGAACAAAGATATGTGCCTGTACAGAAATTTGAAGATCCGGTAACCGCACTGGTTTCCGAATTATTACTTGGACCGCAAAATCATGATTTTTTGAGATTTGCGGATCCTGAAACACAAGCGAACAGCTGCTTTGTACGAGGATCGGATTTGTACCTTGATTTACCTGCATCAATTCTTGCACCGAAGATCAAAACACCCGATTTTCATACCGTGTACGAATTGCTGAAAAAAAACATTTTTCTTAATTGCAAAAATGTCAAACAGCTTTACCTTTATATTGACGGTAGGGCTGCGTATGAAACTGCCTATAATACGGAAGAGTAAAAATATAAAAAAGTATGTTGACAAAATGGTATTCTTCCGTATACTGTATATAGGGCTAACTTAAGTGCGAAAAGGAGCATTTAGAATGAAAAGAACATTTATACTTGGTGCAATCGCATTATTATTTTCAGGTGCAATTGCTGTCGCAGAACAGGCAACTCTTATTGACTTCGGGAAACTGAATGCCGATATTGTTCCGGACAAAAATGGTAACATGACTCAGAACCGCCGAACTATTATGGACTACGGTGCTGTTGCAGGAGCTTCGTATACCGATGAGCAGAAAGCAGCGATGAGATCATCGTTAGCAATCGGTCAGTGGGAAGTTATATTAAACTCTTCCTCGAAGAATCCTGTTTCCGTAGCGGTATCGCATGCGGTAGAGGCTCCGGTAAGTGAAGAAGCTAAAAGCTTTGCCGGAGAAAGGTTGCTTGGTGTGCGCGTTGAATTTCCGACTTGGAATAATAATGCAAATGCTGTGATTAAACCTGCCTTCCTGATTCCTGCCTATGAAACGATGACACAGGTTGATGATGAAGGAAATCTTCAGGAACCCAGTGAAGAAGATAAAGCTTCCGGAAAGGGTCGGTTTGAAGACGGCTACGGGGCTGTAAATAACGTTGGTGTAATTAAATCCATTGCCGTTAATACTTATGGATTGAATTTCCCGCACGGTTTATTTGTTTTGCTCAGAGATCAAAACAACGAAGTTCACCGCCATTTTATGGGATATCTTCTCTTTGACGGTTGGAAAGAACTTGTGTGGAACAACCCGCAATACATTACCGATGTAAAGAGCAGAGAAGTTCGTTTATATCCTGTATATCCGCTGGCTATGCCGCGAGTAACCTTTGACGGTTTCTTAATCACCAGAGATGCAGCGCATGATGGAGGTCCGTATATCGGTTATTTTAAAGACGTCAAAGTTATTTATGACAAAGCAGTATTAAATACCGCTCGCGACTTTGCAGATGAGGATATCTGGGGAATTCAGACTGCTCGCGAAATGGAGCGTAAAAAGATTGAAGTTGCTCGTTTTGGACAAAAACAAGTGCTTAACTATCTTGAGCAGCAAAAAATGGCTACCGAAACAGGTTTTGCTCCTTCCGAGGGATCAGAAGCAGCTCGTGAACAGGGTGGACAAGCAGAAGCTGCAGCAGCAGAGTAACTGAGTTGCACATATCGTAATTTATTATTATGACAATGTTTAAAACCGAGCCGTACAAACCAGTATAGCTCGGTTTTAATTTTTATTTAGGAAGTGCTATTATAAATTATGAGCAATACAAATCCACCTGATCTTCCTCCAAAGAAAGAGCTTAAAAAGTTATATACCGGTTATATACCACATTTCAGTATTTTATTGGACCGTTTGGAAGAACATCTAAAAGTATTGGTGAAAATCTCTACTACACCCTCATATAAAACAAGAATTAAGACCTTTGAAAGCTATTATCGTAAACTTCTGAAATTTCCTCAGTATGCAGAAAATACAAATTTTCCCGTATTGACAGATTTACTTGGAATACGGATTATTTGCTCATTTTTGCAAAATTTAACAGAAGTTGAAGAAATCTTACGGCAGTATTTCAGTATTATTGAAGTTGAGCGAAAGGGTGCGGACAGAACGTTTAGAGAATTCGGATATGAATCAACCCATATTCTTATAGAAATACCTGCAGAGTTTCGAGTCGGTTTAACTTTGCCAAAACGACTTATCCTTGAGGTACAAATAAGAACTATTTTGCAAGATGCATGGGCTGAAGTTGAACACGAACTTGTTTATAAATCGGAATTTTCACCTTTTGATTTACCCTTAAAGCGAAAGCTTGCTTCAATAAATGCGAGTCTAAGCCTTGCGGATATCATTTTTCAGGAAATTCGAGACTATCAGAATAAACTGAACGCCGAACTTGACAAACGAAGAGAGGACTTTTATCACAAGGCGGATGTTTTCACACAGAGTATTGTTTTGCCTACTGTAAAAACGGATTCTTTAAGCCAAATAACAGATACGGATATTAACAATGGGGATCTTAATCGTCTGGAAACTATTGATGACTTGATTTTATCCGCAATTGAAGCACATAATAAAATGAATTTTGAAAAAGCTACCGCTATTTATACAAAAATCTTAGAGAAAACTCCAAACGACATAGTTATGGCGGTTGTATATAAGCATCGAGGAATGGCTTTCTTTGCTCAAGGAGATTATCAAAGAGCATATAGTGATTTTATGGAAAGCATTGCACATAATCCTGATAATTTCCGGATTTATTATTATACGGGGATTGTTTTAAGTATTATGGGGGAGGATGCAAAAGCCATTGATTTTTTTGATCAATCAATATCTTTAAATCAATATCAGTCTCATGTGTATTTTCGAAGAGCTTTAGCGAAATATCGATTAAATCGATACGAAGCAGCTTTAAAAGATCTTGATATTTCGGTTTCGCGCGGATTTAGTGCCGATGAAGAAAAAAAATTACGTGCGGCTATTGCAAAAAAGCTTGATATGGAGTAATGTATACAACAACTTATAATTTCAAGTTACATAAATCATCGTATGGATAACTAAAGATTATCCATTCAATTAAATTTAACAAAGCGATACAAACAGTTTTATTTTTAAGTAAATTTGGAGGTTAGTGTGAGTAACAGTGCATCTGCAACAAAGCGACATAAGCAAAGCGAAGTTCGGCGCATTAAAAATAGGGCGGTAAAATCTGCCGCACGAACGTGCGCAAAAAAATATCTTGTGGCTGTCGGAGAAAAAGACGCGGAAAAAGCTCAAGGGCTATTACGAGATTTAACAAAGCAGCTTGATACCGCAGCACGAAAAGGCATCATTAGCAAAAATGCTGCTGCAAGAAAAAAATCCCGCATGCAAAAATTTTATAACATTTCTTTTGCATAATAATTAAGAGATTTTAAGAAACCGTTTTTGACTAAAAACGGTTTCAGATCCTGCCTCTTGTATGAAAAAACAAAAACAAACCCGAGCATCATTAACGGATTTAATATATAGAAAATTCGGCTATGATTACCGTATTACCGCAACAATTGTTGATAGTTTGATTGAAGAAATGGCTTCCGCCTTAAAACGGGGAGAAACCATTGAATTAAGGAATTTCGGTGTGTTTGAGCTGCAGCATAGAAAATCTTCTATAGGAAGAAATATTTCCGCAGGTACAGCTGTAAAAATTCCTGAAAGATATGTTGTTGCGTTTCGTCCCGGAAAAAATTTGCGTGAAGCGGTTAAAGACTATCAACCGGATTCAGATAAATGAAAACTAGTATAGCGTTTTCTAATTAAGTTACTGTTAGTAATCGGAGCGATAGTAGTTTGCAGATTCAGCATTACTATGGTAAGTTGCTCACTGTTGCTCAATTCCAAACGATGTTTTGCCCGATACTCCTGCGTAAGCAGGCAAAACTCGTAGGCGAACCAAAGATAGAACTTCCAAGGGTTCGCCCTTGCGCCGTGTCGAGCTCTTTTTATGGAACTTTTTATGGTTTTTGTAAGGTGTATTAAAAAAATATGATCGAGTTATTAAAAAAACGCTGTGCGAGGAAAGACGCACTTTCAGTTTTTGCAATAAATTTTCTTTTTTTAATTATAGCTGCTCTTTTGTTTGCAGTTGCACATCCGAATCCGCTTTTTTCGCACGGCTTCCCGCCGGCTGCATACATTGCTTTTTTACCTGTTTTTTTGCTTATTCAACGAACAACCCTTATCTTTTCGTTTTTTTGGGGCGCGTTGTACGGCATTGCAAGTTATAGTTTATTTGCCTATTGGCTGGCGGTTTTTCATCCGGTTGCCTTATATGTTGTTATCATAATTTATGCGTTTTTTTTGAGTATTGTTTTTTTTCTTTTAAAACTTGCGGATCGCTATTTTCCGAAATATGGGTTTATCCTCCAATGGCTTATTTGGCTTGGATATGAGTACTGTAAAACAGTTGGATTTTTAGGTTTTCCTTATGGCATCATCGGGTATTCTCAATGGCGCGTTGTTTTTTTATTGCAGATTGCCGCAATTTTCGGTGTTTGGGCAGTTTCAGCTATTGTGGTATTTCCGTCAGCCTGGCTTGCTGCAAGCTTGAAAGGTTCTCATGGGCTCAAAGGTGCCGGAAAAAACGTATCGGCATTGTTTATTGAACATAAACTTTCTGCCTGCATATGGGTTGTTGCTTTTTTTCTGGTAAGTATTTTCGGCTTTTTTTCTCAAAAAGATTATTCAGCCGAAAAAAAAATGAGGTTGGCACTTATTCAACCGAACTCGGATCCATGGCAGGGAAATATTGAGACTTATAAACAAGATTTTCAGATTCTCGCCAAGCTTTCGGATGAAGCCCTTTTACATGAACCGGAAACCGAGCTTGTTGTGTGGCCTGAAACAGCTTTTATACCGAGGATTGATTGGCACTATCGGTACCGTGAAGATAGGGCTGCTTTTAATCTTGTGTCCGATTTGCTTACTTATATCGATTCAAAAAATACAGCCTTTTTGATTGGAAATGATGATGCGATAAAAGCAAATGTGAATGGATTTCCGGAAAGGCTTGATTATAATGCGGCTCTTTTATTTATTCCCCAAAAAAATACAATACCGCCGCAACCTGCAAAATACTGGAAAAAGCATCTGGTGCCTTTTACTGAACATTTTCCGTATAAAAGTATTTTTCCGAATATCCATCAATTGCTGATAGAACATGATACTCATTTTTGGGAAAAGGGGGCTGAATTTTCCGTTTTTAATGTAAATGCTGTTAAATTTTCCGTTCCGATCTGTTTTGAGGATAGTTTCGGGTATATCTCGCGGGAGTTTATAAAACGCGGTGCTCAGGTATTAATAAATATTTCAAATGATGCTTGGGCAAAAAGCTTGCCGTGCCAAAATCAACATTTAAGCATGGCGGTATTTCGAGCAGTGGAAAACCGCGTTTCAATGGTGCGTGCAACCGCTTCAGGGCAGACGGTTGCTATTGATCCGAACGGTAGAATTATTGCAGAGGCAGAGCCCTTTGTGCAAACTTTTTTATCCGCTGAAATTCCCGTAATAGCGAAGCCTTCTTCTTTGTATCTTTTTTTTGGGGATGGTTTGGGAGTATTTTTTTTGATTGCTGGCTTGGGACTCTTGATTAATGGTTTGATACAAAATATAGTTAGTAAAAAGGATGAATAATTTAAGAAGAGATAAAGTGTTGCCGGTAAAATCCGTAATAACGGAAGTCTCTTATATATTTTACTTTGTTGTTGAGGAAAAAATGAAAAGCTTTGAGAAAGGAAAAGATAAAAACATTACAATTTTGGGACGAGAAACCATTTTTGACGGTATTATGAAATTTACCGAAAATCTTTCAATCCGAGGAAAATTTACGGGAATTATTGATGCTCAAGGAGCATTAATAGTGGAAAAAGATGCGGCGTGTAAAGTACAATATGCTCGAGTTGTTTCTGCTGCAATAGACGGAAAATTTGAAGGTAATATAACTGCGGTCGATAGGGTAGAAATGCGTACAGGCTCCGTTGTTTCAGGCAATGTTACCTCCTCAAGAATTAGAATAGCCGATGATGTTGATTTTGAAGGTTCTGTACAAATGTTGCAAGATACGATAAACCAAAATCCGGATATTTTTTCGATTCAGTCGGAACAATTAAAAGAAAAATTTAGGCGATAGTCTTGTGATGACTAATGCGGAAAAAGTTTTTAAAGCGCTGAAACGACAGAATAAAATGCTGATTACTGCGGAATCTCTTACCGGAGGTTTGATAGCGGAGAAAATAACTGAAATTTCAGGTGCATCCGATGTGCTTTGGGGGGCCTTTGTGGTATATAATCCTGAGGCGAAACAAAAGCTTTTGGGAATTTCTAGCTCATTTTTAAAAACTTATGGTATTGTGAGCGAAGAAACCGCAAAGAAAATGGCGGAAAACGCTTTGAAAAAAATTGGAGACTGTAACAAAAAACTGGCTTATGCAATCGGCATTACGGGAATCGCAGGCCCTACCGGGGGTACTCCCGATACTCCTGTCGGAACGGTATGTATCGGTATTGCAGAAAAAGCAGGTGATACTATAATTGTAAAAACAAAAATTGAGGTTTTTTCAGGGTCGCGAAATGAAATTCGGGAGAAAGCAGCTGAAACCGCTTTGAGCTTACTTTCTAAGTACTTGACAGAAAAAAAATAAAAGAGTTATAATAGAGAAGCTTCCCTATTATAAAAGAAAATCAGGCATTATTATATATTCTGCAAACTAGTGATTTATATATACATTTACTATACATTTTAACAATGGAGAATTCCAATGACAGTAATTAAAGTCCGTCGTTCATCTGAGGCTGCTGAAAATTCCGGTGATATTACCGGTGGACAAGGAGAATTGAATTTAGAGGCTGAAACTTTGCAAGAACAAACGGAAATGAAGGTTGACGAACAAGAAGCGCAGGAAGAGACTGAAAAAAAACCTGCACAAAAACCGCGTATTCGTAAACGCGCCGCGCAAGGTGCGTCTGCCAGAAGCTCTGCGGCGGGTAGATCGCGAAAAACAGCCGCTGCAAAAGCGCTAACAGAAAGTGCCGCAGATTCTTCAGAGAGTGCTGAAAATATCGAAAATAAACCGAAACTTGTTATCAATGATTTAACCATGATGGGATTACACGCATTGCGCGATATTGCATCGCAATACGGTATTCCGCACGAAGACATGGTTGCAATGAAAAAACAGGAAATTATTTTTTATATTCTTAAGAATCACACTGCTGCCGGCGGCATTATTTTTGCCTCCGGCTCTCTTGAAACTTTGCCGGACGGGTACGGGTTTTTGCGGTCTCCTCAAAACAATTATTTGCCCGGTTCGGATGATATTTATATCTCTCCCAGTCAAATCCGGCTATTCAATCTTAAAACCGGGGATACGGTATATGGGCAAATACGTTCTCCAAAAGAGGGTGAGCGATTTTTTGCGCTTTTACGGGTAGAGTCGGTAAACTTTGAAGATGTTTCAAAATCACAAACAAGGATCCCTTTTGATAACTTAACGCCGCTTTATCCGAAAGAGAAGTTGAATCTCGAAACGACCACGGAAGAGATTTCGACAAGGATTATGAACCTGTTTTGTCCTATTGGAAAAGGTCAGCGAGCGTTAATTGTTGCACCTCCCAGAACCGGTAAAACAATCCTTATGCAGAAAATTGCGAATGCAATCACTGAAAATCATCCCGAAGTGTATCTGATCGTCTTGCTTATCGACGAGCGTCCTGAAGAAGTTACCGATATGGAGCGAACGGTAAAAGCGGAGGTTATTTCTTCAACTTTTGATGAGCAGGCAACACTTCATGTGCAGGTTGCAGAGATGGTGTTAGAAAAAGCAAAGCGGCTTGTGGAGCATAAAAAAGATGTGGTTATTCTTCTTGACTCAATTACTCGTCTTGCCCGCGCCTATAACCAAACAGTACCCACGTCGGGTAAAGTGCTTTCTGGCGGTGTTGACTCTAATGCCTTGCACAGACCTAAACGATTTTTCGGTGCGGCACGTAATATTCAGGAAGGGGGAAGCTTAACTATTATTGCAACCGCTTTGATAGAAACCGGAAGTCGTATGGATGAGGTTATTTTTGAGGAATTCAAGGGAACCGGAAATATGGAAATAAGTCTTGATCGAAGATTATCCGATCGCAGACTTTTTCCTGCAATTAATATTAAAAAATCGGGCACAAGAAAAGAAGAGCTTTTGCTTACCGAGGAAGAGTTGCAGCGTATTTGGGTTTTGCGCAAGGTTATCAATCCAATGGATGATGCGGAAATCATAGAATTGCTTATTGATAAAATGAAAAAAACAAAAGATAATAAAGCTTTCCTCAACTCAATGAATACAGGAGCCCTTGTCTAAAATTATAAAAAGAAGTATATTAGTGTCAAAACCAAACAATGTTTTTAGCTATTGAAAACCATCAGTCAAAATGAATCGCAAAAAATTTTGATAAACAGGCAAGTTTACGTTAATGCTTGCGCTTATCCGATGTGTTTTTGTTTTATAGTAAAACATCACGTATAAAACTGTGTTTTTTAGGTTTGATCTTGAAAAACATATAAAAATTTTTATGGGAGCGGATTATGCAAAAGGATATTCATCCTCGTTATGAAGAAACAAAGATTACCTGCGCATGCGGGAACGTTATTGAAACAAAATCTACGGTAAAAGATCTGAAGGTGGAAATTTGTTCAGCCTGCCATCCCTTTTTTACCGGAAAACAAAAGCTTGTTGATACGGCAGGACGTATCGATCGGTTCAAAAAGCGATATAGCATTAAAGATTAAAAATATAATGCAAAGTAGTTATGCTACTTTGCATTATATTTTTTGACTTTGGACAGGTACTTATGGAATGGTATATTTGGCTTATCATCGGAATCGCCTGTATAGGACTTGAATTAGTAATACCCGGCTTGGTAATAATCTTTTTCGGGTTCGGTGCCGTAGGGGTAGGGTTGTTAACCTTTATTCCGTTTGTTGATCATTATCTATGGGTACAAATCTTTCTTTTTATTATATTTTCTTTTTCATCTCTCTTTTTTCTTCGGAAACGATTTACCGGGGTTTTTACCGGCACAGTTTTCGGTGAGGATATCAAAAAAGATGCAGCGAATGAATTTGCGGAAGTGATTGAAGAAATAACTCCGCATAAAGAGGGTCGTATAAAATATGCCGGAACAACGTGGAATGCCCGCTCGTTATCGGAAGAACTTATTCCGCCAGGGACTTCGGTTCGGGTTTTACGTCGCGAGGGCATGGCCTATGTGGTAGATGTATAGACGATCAGTGCCTTCGCCAACGACAATTATTATAAAACAAAACTTTAGTTAATTTTTAATAGCATAATTTACATGTTATATTCATAAATTCGGTATGTAATATACTGTTTTGCGCCGAATTTTTCTATGTCTTTTGCCATAAATTGATTATATTCCCATACTTGTGAGCCTTCCAAATGAATAAAACCTTTTGCAATCGCATTTTGATGGGACTGTAAATAAATTGCAGGAGCGACCCCTTTGCTTCGATATGCAGGGTCAACAAACAATACCAGCATCCTCACTGATGTGAGTCGCTTTTTATACCACAGAAATTTTAAAAACCCAAAGGGGAAAATTCTGCCCTTCATTTTGCGCAAAATCTCATTATAATTGGGAATAGTAATATTAAATCCGATCGGCTCGTCTTTATCGTTTCTTGCAATAAAAATTAAATCAGGATCAGCAAAAGGCGCTAGCTGCTTTACAATCATGTCAACATCGCCTTTAGTTATCGGCATAAAATCTTCCCACTCATCCGGTAAGGAATTTTGTAAAACTTTTAGAATATCTGCTGAATCCCGCTCTAAACCTTCTTTTAAATTTATTTTATCAAGGCGAAAGTGAAAGCGTTCCATGAGCTTTGGGATAAGAGCCTGATAGCGGCTTACATCAATTTTTCTTAAATCCGCATAATATGCGTAACAATCGCAGTATTTTTGAAAGCCATATTGGGTAAAAAGGTCGTTATAATATTGATGATTATAAATATTCATAATAAAAGCCGGCGTATCAAAATTATCGATAATCATTCCTCGTGTATCATCCCCTGCCGGCAAAGACATCGGCCCCTTGATTCTGTTCATTCCTCGTTCTTTAAGCCAATCCTTTGCATAATCGAACATGGCTTTTGCAACCTCAAAATCATTGATACATTCAAACTGAGACAGATAACCGGTATGCATATTTCGATATGCATTAAGGTGTTCGTCGATTCCTATTAAAAGTCTGCCAACTGTTTCACCGTTTTTTTGAGCTATTATTTTTACGTGTGGACCTACATCTAAAAGCATATTATTAACACCGCAAACATATTTTTTATATTCGCTTATTAAAGGCGGGCACCAGTTTGGATTATTTTTATAAATTTTAAATGGAAGCATCGTAAATTCATGCAACCTTTTACCTTTTTCTATGTTTAAAATAGTAACGTTACTCATATTGAATCCTTAAATAGTAAATCCGTCGTTTCAAAAGGCATTTTGAATCGACAGTGATAGTTTTCTTGTTACAGCTATATGCGCAACAAAACACAATAACCATACGCAAGTGGTTAAATATCGACTAGATAATGTTTGCGGTAGGCTATTAAGGTCACTGCTTGAATTTTACAGGTATCAATTTTCAAGGTATAACTCGATAAATACAATTAAATTCAGAAGCCGCTTATTCTAACTTTCACCACATTAAATGTCAATAGTTTTGTGTTCAGTCTTTTTATTAGGGGTTTTGCTCACTTTACTTTATTCAAATGAATAGAATTTTTTTTTTATATACACTATACTATAGTTCTTATATAAATAAAGATTCAAATACGTAAATAGGAGACTTTTATGAAAAAAACAAAGGTTGTTTGTACAATCGGTCCCGCATCGGAATCCGAAGAGACGCTTAGAAAAATGTTTAAAGCGGGTTGTAATGTGTGCCGTCTTAACTTTTCACACGGTTCGCATGAAGAGCATCAAATAAAGATTGACAGAATTAAAAAGCTCCGCACGGAAATGAATTTGCCTATTGCAATTATGCTTGATACAAAAGGTCCTGAAATTCGATTAAAAACATTTGCAAATGGACCTGTGGACTTAAAACAGAATCAACTGTTTACGCTCACAACGCGCGATATAATTGGAGATGAGACAATATGCAGTATTACTTACGCAAATCTTCCGGCAGAATTGACTGCAGGAGATAGAATTTTAATTGATGACGGTTTAGTAGAGATGAACGTGCTTAAAATAAAAGACGGCACCGACATTATCTGCACGGTTATCAACGATGGAGAAATCAGTAATCATAAAGGTTTGAATATGCCCGGAGTAAAAGTGCGATTGCCTTTTTTATCTGAAAAAGACATTTCCGACATTCGTTTTGGCGTCAAAAATCGAGTTGACTTCATTGCCGCCTCTTTTACTCGGACAGCGGATGATGTACTGGAAATACGGCGCGTGCTGGAAGAAGAAAACGGTAACGGAATTAATATCATTGCAAAAATAGAAAACCAGGAAGGGCTTGATAATATTGATAAAATATTGGAAGTTGCAGACGGCATTATGGTTGCACGCGGAGATCTTGGAATTGAAATTCCGCCGGAACAAATTCCTTTAGCACAAAAACGTCTTATTCAAAAAGCCAATATTGCGGGAAAACCGGTTATCACCGCTACGCAAATGCTTGAATCTATGACAAGAAATTTACGTCCCACGCGAGCGGAAGTTACCGATATTGCCAATGCAATTTTGGACGGCACTTCGGCAATCATGCTTTCAGGAGAAACCGCTGCAGGGCAGTATCCGGTGCAAGCGGTAAAAATGATGTATTCAATTGCGGAAACTACCGAAGCTTCATTAGACTACGAAAAGCTCCTTTTGAACAGTTTTTCAAAACACGCGCTTACCACCACCAATGCTATTGCGCGGGCTACCTGTTCGACCGCCTTGGACTTGGAAGCGCATGCAATTATTGCCGCAACCTCATCGGGCGACACCGCACGGGCAATTTCTAAATTCAAGCCCAAAGCACCGATCATTGCGGTTACCTATTCGGAAGAGGTAATGCAGCGCCTTTCGCTCAACTGGGGGGTATATCCGCTTCTTACAGAAAAATTTACTTCTACTGATGAACTTTTTGAAAGTTGTATAAAAAAAGCGAAAGATGCGGGCTTCTTAACAGACGGAGATCTTGCCATCCTTACCGCCGGAATTCCGATCGGTTTGGCGGGCTCTACCAATATTCTTAAAATTGAAACCGTAGGAAAAATTCTTTTGAAAGGGAAGGGTGCAGGATTAAAAAAAATTATAACCGGCAGAGTCTGTATTGCCAAAGATTCTAAACAACTGCTGGCAGACTTTAAAGACGGAGATATTATTGTTGCAAAAGAAACAACTGATGAGATAAATCTTGTCATTGATCGGGCTTCCGCGATTATTACCGAAAACGGAAATCTTGCAGGTCATGCGGCAATTATGGGGATGCTGCTTGCAAAACCGACCGTCATTGATGCAAAGAATGCTTGCGATATTCTTACAAACGGAGAAATTATCACTCTCAACGGGAGCACCGGAGTTGTGTTAAAAGGTATTGCGAAAATGTACTAATATCAGCAATACCCGCTTGCGAGTTCAGCATTTTTATGGTGAACCGCCGCAGCTGGTGCCGAGTTCATGCAGAAACGACGATTTAAACGCATAAACTTTTTCACCGGTTTTTAAAACTCACGGAGTTATTTTGATAATGTAGCCTATGTATGTAGGAGCAAATTGCGTTAGCGAACGAAGATGGTTTTGCACTTTTTCAAGTGCGAAACCGTTTTTTTTGAATGCCAAGAGAGCACTAAACGAGTGTAGCGTTTTTTTAATAACTCGATCCGCTTTTAATGCATCTTACAAGAATCAAGACAATTTTATAAACAAGAGTCAGACACAACGGTTTAGTTTTTGCCGTCCGTGGCAAAAACTAAACTGCGAGTTTTAAAGCTTTGCAAACAGTCTTGCTTTAAAACATCGCTTCTGTTTGGAACCACCGCCGTCCATGGCGGTTCTGATTTTGACTTCCGTGTCAAAATGAAACCTTGTGAGTTTGAAAACTTCGATTTAAAATTTGTTGTAGGAGTTTTCAAACATCGCTTCTGCATGGAACTACGGGCGTCCGTGCCCGTTCTGAGTTTTGACGTCCTTGTCAAAATTAGGTCTGCAAGTTTTAAAGCTTTACAAATAGTCTTGCTTTAAAACATCGTTTAGAATTTAGCAACGGTGAGTAATTTACCATAGTAATGTTTAATTCGGTAAGCTTTATTGTCGATACATTCTCGAATATGACTTAATTACAAAGCATTATACAGAGGACATTTTTATAGTGGCTTGATAATTGGAGATTACTCTCTTGAAGTAATTTTTTATTCGTGTTATATTAGCGGAAATTATTACGGCAGAACTGCCACCGGGTAGAAGTGCAAGATTTCGTTAGGTCATTGAAGAAATCTTTGCACTTTTTTTTTGCTGTAAAAAAATTTGATAAAGATAAAGCAGTTTTTGGAAGATGATCCTTCCGGTTTATCAATGAGGCTCGGTTTTAAAATCAATTGCGGAAATACTATTGATTTAAAGAGTTTGGCAGAGGGGGATATGTTAAAAACATTTTTTAAGTACACAATTTTGAGTATTTTGAGGATGGTGGGCATAAGTGCGTTTGTGTTTGCGG
This sequence comes from Treponema phagedenis, assembly GCF_008153345.1. Classification (NCBI taxonomy): domain Bacteria; kingdom Pseudomonadati; phylum Spirochaetota; class Spirochaetia; order Treponematales; family Treponemataceae; genus Treponema; species Treponema phagedenis. The sequence continues at coordinate 1,012,294 of NZ_CP042818.1, forward strand.
ATACCTATTTTGTATCAAAAGCATTCGGTGCGATAGGACTTGCAGCACTTAATATTTCAATTCCGATTGTAAATATTGTCAACGGAGTTGCTTTGATGATTAGTATTGGCGGAGGAAGTGCGTTTTCTATTTTGCGGGCTCAACAGGATATTGAAGGTGCCAATAAAATATTTTCACTCACTGTCAATACAGCCTTGGTAATCGGAATTGTATTTATGAGTATTGGGATTTTATTTTCTGAAAACCTTGCAAAAATTTTTGGTGCTGATACTGATACGCTCGCGATGAGCCTTACGTATATCCGGACAATTTTACTTTGCGCTCCGGTAAATATGATAAACAGTATTCTAATTTCTTTTTCAAGAAACGACCATAAACCTGCTCTTGCCATGGTTGGAGTTATGGCAGGCGGGCTTACCAATATTTTATTTGACTATCTTTTAATGTTTCCGCTGCAAATGGGAATGTTCGGCGCAGCTATTGCAACCGGCCTTTCTCCTCTTGTCGGAATAGCTATTATACTGTTAAATAGATTTAAAGATACCAGCAATTATCGCTATATAAAAACCGCGGAGGTTAAACCGCTTGGAAGAATTATAAAACTCGGTACACCCTCATTTATTACGGAGCTGAGCGGTGCTTTTGTTTTGATACTCTTTAATCTTATAATTCTCAGCATAAGCGGGAATATCGGTGTTGCAAGTTACGGTATTATTGCCAACATCTCATTTATTGTAATTGCAATTTTTACAGGACTCGGGCAAGGCCTTCAGCCGATTGCTTCAGCAGCGTATGGCGTAAAAGATATGTTTCGTTTACAGCAATATTTGAAATTCGGCATCATAGCTGCCCTTTTTATCTCTGCGATTATGTACGCCGTTCTTTTTATGTTCACAAAAGATGTTGTCACAATTTTTAATGCAGAAAAACTAATCGAGCTTGAACAAATTGCATCCAGGGGAATCAGAATATATTTTTTAGGTTTCTTTTTTGCCGGAATGAATATTGTTGTCTTATTATATCAAGCGGCAATTGAGCGGGTGCACTCATCGTTTTTAATTTCTACGTTACGCGGCTTTGTAGTAATCTTTTTCGTTGTCCTTCTGACCAGTAAGCTATGGCAGCTTGATGGTGTGTGGATAAGTTTTGTTATTACCGAAGGAATTGTTTTTATTACCTCATTGATTATATTGCAAGTTGAAAAAAGAAACATAGAAAGAGCATAAAGAAAAATTGGTTAAAAATTTTTAAACCTATTGTAAAAATGATCTTTATGAATAAGTTTATCATTGAACTTGACAATGTTTACAAAGCAAGGATGAACGGTCGGGATAATAACTTCTGAAGAGTAAAATAAAAAGCTGTGATTATACGGTGGAGTATTGTTCCGCAATCAATTTAAATTTATATCCGATCTGAGTATCAATAATGCCGATGTGCCGGATGGCAGATTTTGCAATCATTAAATAACACAAAATTATAAAATTGAAGCTTTTAAACTCGCAGCTGTGATTTAATAAAAATACTAAAAATCACAGCGAGGCGGTGGTTCCAAGCAGACAGGTTAGTTTTTGCCACAGACGGCAAAAACTGAACTTACCCCAAAAATTGGAGAGGTGGCGGGTAAGTTTTTTAAAACTTGCCCGCCGGTACCGTGCTCATAATTTCTGCGGCATAATACCGTCAGACTCGGAAAACCCGGCGGTTTGTAGGTGCTGAGTTCCGGCTACCGAAGAGTAAAACCGGACTTTGCGTATACGCTTCAAACCGCAACGCCCTAAAAATAAATTTTTCAGTATTCGTACACCAGATAGGCGGAGACAAGCCAGTGGTTATATTTGTCTTCGTAAAGGGGCTGAGCTCCCGGAATGGAAACCGAGAGCTTGTGCTGCCCAGAGTCTATGTTCAGCGGAATAATAACGGGCGGGACATCGCTTCCCGGACACCAGTTTGAGCGGGAAAGATCGGAAGAGGCAAGCGGTTCTTCAATTTCTTTTTCTATGCGCTGCCCCGACTCGCTGAACACCTTTGCGGTGCGCTTTTGCATCCACACTCCCGATGAGGGATTAAAGCGGCGATAGGCGGCACAGTAATTTTTCCATGGTGTAAACCGGTGCACTTCTTTCTCATCGATTGAGATACTATTTTCCCGCTTAACAAATTCATCTCCGCCCGAATGTCCGCCATGTCCTGTTGTAATGTAATGAAGACGAACGTTCTTCGCTCCTCTCGGAATGGTAAAGGGTACGCTCACCGTTTTTCTGCAAAAGATGTCGGGGATTTTTTGTCCCAAATAATACACCGTATTCATAAGCGGCAGCACTTTTTCATTTCGGATAGTATCGCCGGCTGCGGTGCTTTCCGTGATGTTTATATCAGCGGAAACCTTATAGCCTTCCTTTGTCCAAGTATCAACCCAAATGCCGATGTAGGTTTCGCCTTTTAGCAAAGAATATAATTGCGTAATGTCTTCAGACCATTCAACCTGTTCTTCCCAGCTGTCTACATACACCGGTTTGTTTGTTGTATCATTACTGAAAAAGCCGACACCGAAGGGCGTCATAAACCGCATTGCTTCCACAACGGGCAGATAGTCTTTTCCGGGAACAATGCCGACAAAGTTTTCATATTTTTCAGAATCAATTTCGGGAAAGCTATGCTGCTCTTTTGCAATCGTCAAAAAGTTAATAAGCGAATCTTTTGGAATAATAAAACAGGAACCGCTTTTATCCCAAGGGTCTCCCGCCGATTTTAATTTAATCGTAAGCGTAACCGAAACATTCCGCTCATATTCGGGTACATTTATTTTTTTTAAAATGATTCTGCCGTTTCCGAGCTTAATCAAAGAATCTTTTTCATAACAGCCGTTCGGCACAATATCGGGATTAAAAAAAACAGGTTCCCAATCAAAAATTGTCATAACAGTACTTCCTTTTGAAACGGCAAAAGCCGATTGTTTGTTTTTTGGGGTGCAATTTACTAAAAGAAAAAACACCGCAATCAAAGTAAAAATTTTTTTCATCATACTCCTAACCTACCAACCCGGAGCGTTCAACTCCTTGTACAAATTTCTTTTGTATAATTAAAAAGAAAATAATCAACGGTAAAAATACCAGCAGCGCAGCCACCCGTGAGATTGCATCTTCATACACGGGATTTTTTAATAAGAATGCAAAATTCGGCGGGATTTGCGTACTGATCGCTGCAATTGCTTCATCAATCGAGGCGGCAGCTTTGGTAAAGGCTAACATTAAATGATTGGTATTCCGTTGGTCAAACAGCTTGATAAAATATGCATCATTCCAATTCCATGCAAAGGACAGTACGCAGACTGTCAGGATTGCCGTTACCGAAGAAGGAATAACAATCTTGGTAAATGTTTGTATAAAACCTGCTCCGTCAATATACGCAGCTTCTTCCAGAGCTTTTGGTAAGCCGCGAAACGATTGCCTGAAAATATATACGAATAAGCCGCCTTTTAATCCCATGCCGAACGCCGCCATAATATAAATGGAAGTAGAAGAGTTTAAAAGGTTCAAAGGTGCTCCGGTAATAAGCCGAAATATTCCGAGAATATCAAACTCTTTAAAATACAGATACTGCGGAAGCATAAATATTTTTACCGGTACAATGATTGTCAGCAGCACACAGACAAAGAAAAAGTCTCTAAACCGAAAATGTAATCGTGCAAAAGAATACCCCGCCATTGCAGCGCAGACTGTTTGCAGTACGGTAATAATTGCGGTGTGTAAAATTGTATACGGCAATGAGGTTTTATAATGCAGCACCAAATAGGCAACATACCAGTTTTCGACAGACAATCGTGTCGGCACCCATACCGCGGTTGATAACCCTAAGTCTAAAGGATACGTAAAGGCTACTACTATATTTTTTAACAGCGGCGCTAAGATTAAATAGCAGAGACAAATAATTAAGACAGTTCTGATGAGTGTAACAAAAAAATTATTTATTCTTTTTTTAAGTACAAACGGATTGATTTTTTTTGTAAAAATATTTTTGTCATTCATAATAGAACACCCTTTTGCGTAATAAAAAAATAGTGAGGCTTACAATAACAACCACCGTTATCAAATACACGGCGCTCATCGCCGCACTTAAACCGTATTTTGATTGCCCGAATGCAAGTGTGTAAAATCGATCCATCAGTTCGGAGCGCATAAACAGGTCTGCAAGCGTATACACTGTGCAGGTAAGAATCATCGGAGAAACCATCGCAATTGTTATTTTCCAAAATGTTTCATAGCCGGTAGCACCTTCTATTTCCGCAACCTCATAGAGTGCGGGCGGGATGCTTTGCAAAGCGGAAAGAAAAATCAGTATTTGTATTCCGCTTAATGAAACAATCTCAAAAATATCTCCAACCGCTTTTAAGATGTACCGCAAAAACGGAGCACCCGCTTCAAAACTTGAAAATATATTGACAAGAATTTGCAGATTATATATTTGTTCTCCTTGATCAAGATTCCCAAGCTGCAATGCGGAAGTGTCGGCAATGCGCTGTGAGAAAAGCCCCGCAGCTAATACAATCGGAATTAAAAATATTGCACGCACAATTGAGCGTCCGAAAAAATGTTTGTTTAATAAGACCGCACAGAGTAACGAAAACAAAATAACTAATGGAGTCATTGCTAAAACCTGTAAAAGGGTTGCAGCCAATTCCTTATTAAAAGTAGGGTCAACACCGAAGGCATAAAAATAATTTTTTAATCCCAGAAAAGTCATATCAAGACCGCCGAGGGGTTTTATGCTCACTTCATGGAAACTATAGATAAACACTTGTACAAGAGGAACTACAAAAAATAAGAAAAATCCGAGAAGCCACGGCAATAAAAACATAAATCCCCAAAACGCGGTTTTTTTCTTAAATGAGAGTTTATCATACCATGAACGTTTTTTTATTTTTTCCGTCATACGGGCGCCCCTCCTTTTATAATTGTATAATTTTGAGCCTGTACTTCAACAGATCCGTTTGTCCAGTTTTTATTTCCGTAATTTACATACACGGTTACGCCGTTGCTGTAATCAATTTTTTTAACGTCCTTTGTAATCACCGTATGTAAAATAATATTCGCATTTTTTACCTCTTGATAAAATACATTGTAAGAATGATACAACCGGATTGCATCCTGTATCATATCCCGATAGTACACGGAAAATTCTTTTGTAAGCTCGGAGTCTTGAATATTATGGAATACGGTTTCTTTTTTGTATGAAAAACAAAACCGCGGAGCAGAGCGGGTTTCAATCGCATACAAAAAAGAATTTTGAATACCGAGACTTGCATTGCTATTCCATGAATCCGAAGAATACGGAATACATCCGTCCAATACCAACTGCACAAAAGGAACCGCAGTATCCGTTACCTCAAGCTTATTGCTGTTTGAAGGAAGGCGGTTAATATACCGCGCGGCAAACAGTGCGTAACTATTCGGATTATCCAAAACCAAGTCATAAGAATTTTTTAAAATTGATAATGCGTTTTGATATTCAGGCCGCGCATGTATGCGAGAGATGTTTTTTTTGCGATTATAATCGGGAATAAGATTGGTCGCCAAATCTTTGATATGCAGCATCGAAGGTTTAAAACTATTCATTGCCGTGACAGTTGTTTCGGCATACGAGCTGATAACATGCGGAGAAATATAATAGGTTGAATATGGCAGAGTTTTTTTAAACATAGTATTTTTTTCAAAATATACAATATCGGCATAATCTCCGTCATGTTTTCTTGCCGCCATTTTAATCGGTTTAAATTTTTTTGACGTATACACTCTTCCCATGTTGATCGAAGGAGCAAAAAGATTTGAATCGGCTGCTATTGTATTTTGTAAATCAAGATAATTTTTTTTACTGCCGATTCCCGATACAAAACTGATCTTTGAAAGAGCGGAGTGATTAACACCGCTGTTAAACAACCCGTCAAATAAAACCGTGATGTTTTTTATTCCGGCATTTTTAAGCGCTTCATAAATTTCTTTTCCCTGCGATAAGGTTGTCGCTGTTACTGTTGACGTATAGGGAATTCCCAAAAAGAATTTTGTTTTACGCAAGGCGCCAATCAGTTCAAGAAAGAACGGCGAATCGTTTTCTTTTGGATATACGGAGATTGCATTTTGCTCAATAAGATATTTTTGATATTCTTTTGCCATCGCCGTATAGTTTGCATCCTTTCCGGATAAAAATCGATAACGCACAACAATGTCTCCCTTGTATACATCGCTTGGGATACGAGGTGTTGTAACGGTTTGATTCCCGAATAAGGCAACATTTTCAACATCAAGGAGAGTGAAGCGGCTGCTAATCCTGTTAAACTCATTACTCCTGCCGCTGATATCAGCAACGATCTCCGCAATTTCCGCACCCTTTTCAATAATAGCAAAAACTGCAAAATCATTTTTTTTCATTCCGTACACCGGCAAGGTAACCGGATAATTATTTTGGCGGAACCGCTCGGCATATTTTAACGGGTCTCGTCCGAACACGGTATCCTGATAGGATAAGGCATTTGTTTTTCCGTTATTAAAATAAATTAAAGCACCTGAACCGTCGGGCACCAAAAAATAACCGCTGTCTTTTTCTTCCGCCGATAAAAGATAGGGCGTGAACTCAATCATTTGCACCGGGTTATCCGTGGTTGTTTTGATTTTCTCTACCGGTACGCGCACAAGAATATCTTTTCCATCTAAAACGTACTCCACCGTTATCTTAACGGAAGGATTTACATACTGTGTTTTATATCCGTACTCCGCATTATCTTCCGCCATGTCATCTTTAGTGTACTCGCTTTTTTCAAAGATAAGAGAATGCAGGCGATTGATCGCAAGAGTTCCCATAGTATCCGTTGCGCGAACCCAATATTTGTTTTGTACCACGCGGTAATTATCTCTGAATAATTTATCATCACGGCTGGAAAGTTTTGGAAGTAAAAGCTTTGTGTATTTTTCAACCGGTATCATTTTCGGTAAATCATCAACCGTCAGAGAATCATCTCCCAATGTCATTTGTAAAGAAACACCGTTACTAATCGGAGTAATTTCAAAGCGATTAAAACTTGTGCTATAAGAAAAGCTGTCCATTGAATTAACGGTTCCCTGTCTGAGGTTCGACATATAGGTAACAATGATATTTGATTTTTGCACATTTTTTGTAGCGGCACTTCCTTCTATGCCGTCAAACCTGATAGATTGCAAAACCTGATTTGTTTGTTTATGCATAAAAGAAACTTGCATATTTGTTTTATCAATGGATATTTTCCAGTACTCATTTTCCGCAAGCGGTTGTATTGTTTCATCGGAAAAAAGAGCGGTAATTTGCGCAAAGAAAAAAAGCAGAAAAAAACCAAGGCGAAGTGTAAAAAATTGATATCGTATATTTTTCATTCTCATGCTTTCCTCTTTAAAAATATTTTAATAAAATTTCTTTTACCAGCGTGGTGATAAAAAACACCACATCTCCCGCAAGCGACATCATAATCATTAGAATAAATGTAATCACCATCATAGAAACAATGGTCAATAAAACAGCGGCAAGCGATTTTGAAAAAGAATAGTCATGGATGACCACTAAGCCGATGAATAAATAAAACACAAACATCACCGCTCCGATTACGCTTATGGTTGTTGCAATGCTGATTTCATCCATGATAAGAACATTGCTTAAACCTAAGGAAATAAGCCGCAAAACTGAGAACGGAAAGAGCGCATACATAGTTACCAAAAAGATTTCTTTAAAATGCCCTTTGCCGTCAAGTAAGGTTGTAACGCTCCAGTTTGCAACAATAAAAAGTGCAACAGGGAATATAGTTATTGCCGCCAGAAAAAGACTGTTTACTTTATACGGATCATTATTGTTAATTAAAAATCCCGTATACACATATTCCATAATATTGAGTAAGGCGGAAAAGCATAATACAAAAAATGCAAAGCCGTAACTGCCTGCCCCCTCATGTTTAATTTCTCCGAATGTTTTAAAGGGGCTTCCCAAAATACGCATTGGAAATTTCCACGCCGTGTATATAAACCTTTTAACTCTTTGATTAGTGATTTGTATAATCGGCGGATGTTTTTTTCTGTATATCGCATAAACCGCTTTGACTAATGCAATGGCAATAAGCGCTTTAAAAAAAACAGGAAACCATATTTGCAATTTTTGATTTCTCACCTTTGCAAACGATTTACTGTAGGGCACCTCTAAAAACCCCCTTTAAAAAAGATTAAAAAGATGATAAAATGAGGTATGAAACAAAAAGGATTATTTGATGAAGAAGATCGTTTAAGAGTATTAAGTAAGCTAGGAGATAGTCTTGAAAAATTAAACGAAAAAATAAATTGGGAAATATTCAAGCCCCTATTAAAAAAAGCATTAACTAAAGAGCCAAAAGGTTTAGGCGGAAGACCTGCATACGATTATGTAATGATGTTTAAAATAATAATTTTACAAAAATTATACAACATAAGTGATGACCAAACGGAATATCAAATAAACGATCGGCTATCCTTTATGAGATTTTTAGGATTGGAATTAAAAGATAAAGTACCCGATGCAAAAACAATATGGCTTTTTAAAGAAAAACTCATTGAAGCGAGAGTATCAAAAAAATTATTTGAAAAGTTTGGAAAAGAATTAGCTAAAAATAACTTAATAGGAAAAGAGGGAACGATAATAGATGCGACAATAGTAGAAGCACCGATACAGCATAACAGCAAAGATGAAAATGAACAAATCAAAAACGGAAAAATTCCTGAACAATGGCAAGAAAAACAAAATAAGGCAAAATTATCGCAAAAAGACTGTGATGCGAGGTGGACAAAGAAGCATAAACGTAATTATTACGGTTATAAAGATCATATAAAAATAGATAAAAAAAGTAAGCTTATATTGAAAGCAACGGTAACAGCAGCCAATGTTCATGATAGTAGAGAGTTAAAAAATTTAGTTGAAAGGAAAGATGAAAGATTATACGCAGATAGTGCCTATATAGGAGAAGAAATAGAGGGGATTTTAAAAGCGAAAGGGATAGAAGGACAAATTTGTGAAAGAGGAGCAAGAGGGAAACCTCTTACTAAAAAACAAAAAATCGGTAACAGAAAAAAATCAAAAATACGGGCAAGAGTTGAACATGTATTTGGCTTTATGACAAACTCAATGAAAGGTATCTATGTAAGAACGATAGGACTAGCTCGTGCAACATTTTCGATAATAATGATGAACTTAACATACAACTTATGCCGATATTGCTATCTAAAGAAGTAAAATGAGAGAGCATATAGGTAATAAAATGGAAAAGTAAGAGAACTAAGATAAAGAATCCAAGTTTTACACTAGACAATTTATAAAAAAGCTACTAAAATAATAAATAGGTACACTAAAAAATAGGTTTTTAGAGGTGCCCTGTAATACACTCTGTCTCCGCCAAGCTGCAAATATTCAAGGGATTGCGCATAGGCTCCTTGCCGTAAATACGCTCTGCCCATTCCCGAATAGGCAAGCGGAAAGTTATGATTATAATGCAGCACTTCCTGCCATTTTTTCATTGACTCGGTGTGATTAAAATTGTATTGATGAAACACCGCCTCGTTTAAAACCTTGCCGTACTCGGTTGGTTCAAATACTTCGATTGATTGCGAAAGAGCATCAAGCACAATAATTTTATCTCCGTCAAAACTGAGGTCAACCGGATTTTGAAAATAACCTGCTTGATCTCCAAGTCCTCCGAAAATAAATAAAAGAGTTCCGTCTTCGTTATATGCAAACACACGCGAGCGAATAGAATCTAATAGAATAAAAACTCCGCTTTCGTTTGAATCGACTGCAATGAATTCAGTTTTGCCGGTGGGGATTCCGTATGCCTGCCGATTAACTCGTATATCAAGGTCGCCTTCGGGATATTGCTTACTTGTTATGCGTAAAATATTTTCACCCTTTGCATTCAGTTTTTTAACTCTCTGCTTTTCATCTTTTCCTTGAATGGTTGCAAATATAAATCCTTCATGGCTGATGCAAAGGTTTGAAAAATCAGTCGGCAGCCACAGCGATTGCCGCCTGCGCTGTTCGGCTGTTGCCAGTCTCCGCCAAATCAACTCAACCGGAGAAAACGAAACCTTATTCACACCGAAAAATTTAGAAAAGCTTCCGTCTGAATTCAGCTCGACAATACCTTCGTACATGCCCTTTGCAACAACATAGATTCTTCCCGAGTTATCAACAACAAGTTTTGAAGGGCGGTACAGCACATTTTCAAATCCGTAAATTTTCGGGCGCGCAAGAATTCTTTTTAAAGAACCGTCGGCGTTAAAATGCAGTATTCTGCCTTCTTCCGCTTGCGCAATATAATAGTCTTCCGCTTTTGTTACAAACATTCCGGAGCAGTGCCGTAGCGGCTGTACTGCTCCGTCAACATCCGTATACTCGATTATTCGTTTTTGAAACTCAAAATTTTTATTAAAAATAATTAACTGTTCTGCGCAAAGCACATAGATTGCGGAATCCGAAACACAGACATTGCATAAGTGAGCAAGGTTCTCAGTTTGCGGGATATCTTTTGCGGTGATGGAATTGCGATGCACATAAGCGGGAGGAGCGGGAAGCACTTGCCGAAACTCTGAATAAATATAATTTGAGGAGCCTTCCCGTATCGGATCTGCAAAACAAAAACCGCTCAATAATAAAATCGGAATACATAAAAAACGGAATCTTTTCACAAGCTTAATCCTTTATCCCCGATGTTACCATTGTCTGCAATACGTTTGACTGCGAAATAATAAAAACAGTAACCGGTATAATAAACATTAAAAGAGAAGCCGCCGCAAGTGCACCCGCTCTGGCTATTGCACTTCCGCTTGCCGCAATTTGAGATAGCATTGCCGCAATCGGTTTTATACTCTCTTTGTAAATATAATTGGTGCCCGTTGTTCCCCAAAGCCCTTGAAATGAAATAATAAACAAGGTAATCCATGCGGGCTTTACGGCGGGCATTACAATTGTCCAAAGCATTTTCATATAGCCTGCTCCGTCAACCTTTGCCGCATCAATAAGTGCGTTTGGAACCTGACTCATAAAGTTACTCATTAAAAAGAGTCCGAGCGGAAGCGCAAAGGCAGGAAAAATAATCGACCAATAGGTATCGATGAAGCCGAGCTTTGCCATAATAACATAACTCGGTACCGCCGTTACCGAAGGAGAAAACATTAATGCCATCACAATGATTTTTGAAATAAGTGCGTTGCCGGGGAACTGAAATTTTGCAAGCGGGAATGCTGCCATTGAGGCAAGAAAAATATACCCAAAGGAGCCGACAAGCACAATAAAAAGCGTGTTAAAAAAATACCGTAAAAGAGGCACCAGCGAATTGGCAAATATTTCAAAAAGGTCGGCAAAGTTTCCAAGCGTGGGCTGCATGACAAAAAGTTTCGGCGGAAAAATAAAAAGCTCATTGATGGGCTTAAAGGCATTGTTAATCATAAACAAAACAGGAAATAAAGAGAGTAATGCAAAGAGTACTAAAAAAAGCAAAAGCAGCACACTGCCTGCAACACTGCGATTGCTATGCTTGTTTGTAAAAAAATTAACTATCGATGCTTTCAGCATTCGCCGCCGTGCGGTTGCGGAAAGCACCGGTTTTTCTTTTGACTGTCTCATGTTCCAACCTTCCTCAGCATTTTCTGTACTAAATTATTTAAGCCGAGCATTAAGAAAAATAACAACACCGCTATCGCCGATGCGTAGCCCATCTCAAGGCGGATAATTCCGTAATCATTAAGATGGTTGATAATTGTATGCGTTGCATAATTCGGCGACGGAAAGCCCGTAAGCGCAACAGTTACATCGGCAACCGCAAGCGATCCGGTAACGGACATAACAGCTCCGAACAAAAGCTGCGGCTTCATATTCGGCAGCGTAATAAACCAAAGTTCTTGCCAGCGGTTGCGCACACCGTCAATTTCGGCAGCCTCGTATTGCGATCTATCAACCCCTTGCAGCCCCGCTATAAACGAAAGAAAGCCGACTCCCAAACTCATCCACAGAGAAACCAGAATCACAATGCTCATCATGTATTTTTCATTTTGCAACCAAAGCATCGGCTCTTTAAGAATGCCCCAGCTAAGCAGCTTCGCATTTAAATATCCATACGCATCGCCTGAAAAGATAAGCAAAAAAATCATATACGCATTGCCCGATATTGAGGGTGCATAAAAAATTACCGTGAACACTGTCCTGAGCCCACGCGGTAATTCATTGATTAGCCATGCCATTAAAAACGAAAAAATATATCCGAAGGGGCCGATGATAAGCGCCATAATAAACGTGTTCTTTACCGCTTTTAAAAATATCGGGTCAGAGAGAAAAAGTTTGGTATAATTATCAACGCCGATAAATTTAGGCGGCTGCAATACATTGAATTGCGTAAAACTGAAATATACCGAAATTACAATCGGGATAATTGTAAAAAGCAAAAAGAAAAACAAAAAGGGAAACATCATTGCATACAAGGTCTTATGTTCTTGCACTGCTTTTTTTAATCGTTGCAATCTACTCATGTTCGGTTCCTTTCTGCGGAGAATCCAAACCGAACTCTTCCCGTTTTATTTGAATCTCCTCATTGATTAACTGTATGTTTTCAAAAAGCACATCGGCAGGATTTTCATAATTGGTAACCACCGTTAAAAACGCATTCCGCACATATCTGCCGGTAATGTATCCGCCGGGAACCTGCGGTATGCCGCGCAAATCTTTCAGCATTGCATTAAGCGCCTTTGTAACTTCAATCGGCCAAGGAATTGCGTGAAATGCTTTTAAGCTTGCAACAGGATACCTTCCCGCCGGCCCTAAAATAGATTCCATTGAACGCGCAAACTTTTGCTGCGTGTCTCCGTTTGTCCACCAACGCAAAAACTGCCAAGCTTCCTGCACTGTATCTTTTGCAAGCACCGTACGCTTTAAAATCATGCCGGCGCCGGTTACGCAGGGTGTGTCCCGTCTAATGCTGCCGTCTTTTTGCCGCGTGCCGGGTACCGGTGCAATTGACCAATCGCCGCGAATCTCCGGAGCGGATACACTGAGCCGTGTATATGTCGAAAGGTCTACCATACCGATCGGCACTTCGCCAAGCCGGAAGCGGGTAACAAAATCAGCTTCCACCGGAAAGTTATGCCACGTATAAAACTGCGTCCACCACTTAAAAGCTTCGTATGCCGTCTTTGTGTCAAAACTGCATGCGGTACTGTCAGGCGTATAAATATCGCCGCCGGTTTGGTACAACCGCGATAAAAAAATACTATTGATTGCCGCACCTGTTCCCATACTCACCGCAGCGCCCAAGGATAAGGGAGAGGCGGTATCCAAATAAACCTCCATATAGTTTCTTTGTAAATCGGGAATCAGGGCAAGCAAGTCTTCCCATGTTTCGGGCACTGAAAGATTCAATGAATTGAAAATATCCTTGCGATAATACATGACGGGAAAACTCATCTGGTCGGGCAAGGCATAACAGCCTCCGTTAAAATAAAATGAGTCCAGTGCTGCGGGCAAAAAGTCTTGTATTGTTTCGGCAAAATCGGGAAAGTTTGTTAAATCATATGCGGCATCGCGGAAAGCAAAATTGACCGGCGCCGTATTTGAAATCTGAATGGCAACATCGGGCCCGTTTCCGGTAAAGGTTGAGGGCAAAAGCATATCCGGATTGATAAGCTTTAAATTTACCTTTACGCCGTACACCGGCTCAAAACTTTCATTGATAAGCCTTCTGATAATTTCCAGTTGATCCCTGCCGGTACTGAGCCAAACATCAATGCTCTTTCCTTTAATGCCGGTATTTCCGCTTGCCACCGTATAATCATTGGTAAAAGAGCCAAAAAAGGCTCGAACCTTATGCACCAAAAACTGGAAAAAATTACCTTCCGCTTGAATGGGCGGCGCATTTTTTCCGGACACAATAATATAATCAAGCACAAGCGGCTGCTTGGTTAAATCCATTACCGCCTTTCCCATTGCGGTAATGCTTTCCTTAAACGAAACCAAAAACTGCACCACCTGCGATTCATTTTCGTCAAAATTTTTAAGCACGGAGAGCATGCGCACAATCCCCGCGGTGCGCTCATTCTCTTGTCCCATCTCCGCAATAAAGTCAGCCAAAATCGACTGTAAATTACCGGTCGAAGTTTGCACCGTTTCCCGCAAGTCGCTCACTCTTGTGTACAACTGATAATCGCGGTACACATCGGGGGAAGAGCCGGTAATAGAAATTATCTTTCGATACAGCTCATTTAAAACCGCTGTTTCCCGCTCCAAACGCTGCAAAATAGAGCCCAGCTTTCCAAGCGAAACTTCTAAGGTCAGAGTATTATCGCCTTCTTGCAGCAAAAGCCAGTATTCGTGCGGCTCGGCACCGCCGCTGCCCAAATACGCAAACTGAAACGAGGTATCATAATAAAAACGCAAATCGTCCGCTTCGGTAAACGGAATATGTCCGTTCACTCGCAGCCGCCGGGTTGCATACAAACCGCGCAAAAAGGACTGCTTAAAACGGAAGCCCACCCGATACAAACCCGTCTTCGGCACTTGCAGTTTCCAACTGATAAAGTCCCCGACCTCGCTCCACGATTCTCCGCCTACAGTATTTAAAATAATATACGAGGGATCATACGGTTCGGAAAGAGGCGACGTTCTGTCGTTAATCGGATATATGCCCTGACTTGACTTTGCCGCCGTATCCTCCGCCTGTATTTTTATCGGCTCAATATCCGCCGGCTGAAATCCCGCCTTTACCGCTTCATCGTAATACGCCGCGTATAATGGAAGCTTTTCCGCCGCCTCTATGCGCAATTCTTCCAGCAACATCCCTTCGCGCAGCGCATTCAGTCTGATCGTATTTTCGCCTTTCTGAAAATAAAACATAAAAGGCTCAAGCGTATAGCCAAGCGGATCGCAGCAAACCACTGTTTGGCGTTGGAACAGTTCCTTCTGTGAGGGAAACGGCTGATTACCCTTTACCTGCTTATAATCCCTGCTCACATCATTCCAAAGACGCGGAAAGCGCAACGTTCCCGCCTCCTTAAACGGAACAGCCCCGTTAATCAAAACGGATCGCTGCAAAGCTCCGCCCGTACCTGCGCCCGCAACATAGGTAAGCGCAATAGTATACCCGCCTTCTTTGGGCAAATACACCCGATACTCCGCCCAACTGTCCTCGTCCATCTGCAAAACGCCGCCCGCCTTTTGCGCGGTACCGCTTTCCGACACCTGCGCATACTGAGCCGCACTAATTGTAATACTTTGTCCGCTTTTTTCATTACCGGGAGAAGAAAAACTTTCTCCCGATGCAAAATTCTGTATGTAGTAGGTACTATAAGGAATAGACTCTTGCGCCAATGCGCCCAAACTCGCATAAAAAAGAAAAAAGGCGAACAGCATCCGTCTGCTCTGCTTCACACCGTCACCTGCATAAATTAAAAATATTCTATATTATTTAAACACGGAAATCATCAAAATGCAAGGAAAAATTTTTGCTAATCGGAAAAGCGATACAATACCCCTGTTTACCAAAACAAAATTTTTACATTTGCTCTATTTATAACTTTACCGGCAGCCTACTGTTTCTTTAATTCATCTAATTATGAAACATAAAAAATTTATATAAAAAGAGCCCGACACGGCGCAAGGGCGAAGTTTTAGAAATTCGCTTTACTTCGCCTACGAGTTTAAAAGCTTCAATTTTACAGTTTTGTGTTGATGCTTTTAAACATCGTGTGGAATTTTGCAAGGGCGAAGTTTTAGAAATTCGCTTTACTTCGCCTACGAGTTTAAAAGCTTCAATTTTATAGTTTTGTGTTGATGCTTTTAAACATCGTGTGGAATTTTGCAAGGGCGAAGTTTTAGAAATTCGCTTTAACTTCACCAATGAGTTTTGCAACGGTGGGTAAGTTTACCATAGGCAAAATGCCCCGCCGCCATAAAAATCGATTATAAAACTCTGTACTGACCCCCGACACTCCACATACGGGCAGGTCGGGGAAGAAAAATTGTTTTGCAATCTTTACGCTTCAATTTCGCGAATGAGGTTGACCATTTCAATTGCACCTAAAGCGCAGTCGTATCCTTTGTTGCCCGCTTTGGTGCCGGCGCGTTCGATTGCTTGCTCAATGTTTTCCGTGGTGAGGACTCCGAACATGACAGGTGTTCCGGTTGCCAAAGAGATTGAAGCAATCCCTTTTGACACTTCATTGCATACGTAATCATAATGCGTGGTGCTGCCGCGGATAACCGCCCCGAGGCAAATGATCGCATCATACTTTCCGCTTTTTGCCATCTTTGATGCAATGATCGGGATTTCAAAAGCGCCGGGCACCCAAGCTACCGAAATGTCATCTTCCCGTACTTCGTGGCGGATAAGTCCGTCCATCGCTCCGCTTAATAATTTTGCGGTAATAAATTCGTTAAAGCGTGCGGCGACGATTCCCACCCTGATTTTTTTTGATACTAATTTTCCTTCAAATGTTTTCATCGTAAAATCTCCTCGTAATTAAAAACTTAAAATATGTCCCATGCGCTCCTGCTTTGTTTTAAGATAGCGCAAAGAATATTGAGTTGTCCCAACCTGAATCGGTACGCGTTCCGCAATCTCCATACCGAACTCGGAAAGTTGATACACTTTATCCGGATTGTTTGTCAGCAATCGTATACTTTTTACACCTAAATCTCTTAAGATTTGCGCGCCGATATAATATTCTCGTTGGTCTCCCGCGAAGCCGAGTGCGAGGTTTGCTTCCAAGGTATCCATGCCTTGCTCTTGCAGTTCGTAGGCTTTTAATTTATTGATGAGTCCGATACCGCGCCCTTCCTGCCGCATGTAAAGTAAAATACCGCGCCCCTCTTCTTCAATTTGAGACATGGCGGAGGCAAGCTGTTCTCCGCAATCACAGCGAAGGGAACCGAAGGTGTCGCCGGTTAAGCATTCGGAATGGACTCGGGTAAGGACATTTTTGCCGTCTCCGAGTGTTCCCTTTACCAATGCGACGTGATGTTCTCCGTTCAGCAAATTAACATAGCCGTATGCAACAAAGTTTCCGTAACGCGTCGGCATTTTTGTTACGGTTACCCGGTTTACCAGTTTCTCATGGCATTTGCGATAATTCTGTAAATCTTTTATTGTGATACATTTGATATTCCATTTTTTTGCGAGCTCCATAAGTTCAGGCTGGCGCATCATTGTGCCGTCTTCGCGCATAATTTCGCAGCAAAGGCCGCATTCTTTTAATCCTGCCAAACGACACAGGTCAACAGTTGCTTCGGTATGTCCGTTGCGCTCAAGCACGCCGTTCTTTTTTGCAAGCAGGGGAAACATATGACCTGGTCTGCGAAAGTCTTCCGGCTTTGCATTATCCGCAACACAGTGCAGTGCCGTTACGGATCGCTCTGCGGCGGAAATTCCCGTTCTGGTAGATACGTGATCAATCGAAACGGTAAAAGCTGTTTCGTGATTGTCAGTATTATGCCGTACCATTTGCGGAATCTGTAATTTATGCACCAGCGCTTCAGACATGGGCATACAGATAAGTCCTTTGCCGTGAGTTGCCATAAAATTAATATTTTCGGTTGTGGCAAATTCAGCTGCACAAATAAAGTCGCCTTCGTTTTCGCGATCAGGATCATCGGTTACCAAAATGATTTTACCCTTTCGCAACTCATCAAGCGATTCTTCCACCGTGTTAAATTCAAACATCATTCACTCCTATATAAAAATTTTTGAGGAATCATCAGAGGCATTCGCCTCTGTTCTGCAAGGAAATTGATCGTGCTATCCGCTACCGCGGAATGCGGATCAGATTCCGAAAAAAGTTTTTAGCCCGTAGTTTGTAAGACAAAGAAAACTTTCAAGTCTTACAAACTACATACAATCAGCGATGTTTTAAAACACAAGTTTTTCCAAGTGTTTTAAAACTCGTCAAATACATAGGCCGGCGCTATTTTAGACGGCCTGTGTATTTTTTTTCTCCTGTAGCGTTTTGTAATTAACTTACTGGTATGCTGTTCATAACGGCTTGCGGATTCAGAACCACTATGGTAAATTGCCCACCCTTGTGCCGTGTTGAACTCTTTTTTATAAAATTTTTTACAATTTATATAAAACGCATTAAAAACAGATCGAGTTATCAAAAAATGTTTCCCTCCTATATAAAAATTTTTTCATACTAAAAATCCGTACCGAGACAAAAAATCTTTTGTCAGTTTGGTTTCCGTTTTTTCCGCTGCGGCAGGAAAAAGCAGTTTTTCAACATATTTTCCGATGATATCAGTTTCCAAATTCACCGAATCTCCTATGTGCCGCTCCGATAGGGTGGTTACTGCTATCGTGTGCGGAATTGCGGAAATGGAAAAGGAATCGGCTGAGGTGCTCGCAACCGTTAAACTGATTCCGTCAATGGTGATAGAGCCTTTTTCCACAATATACCGCAGGATGGATGGAGCGGTTTGGATGCTATACCAAGCTGCCGTATCATCGCGTGTGATTTGCAGAATTTTTCCCACACCGTCAACATGTCCCGAAACAATATGCCCGCCGAATCGTCCGTTTGCCGGCATCGCCCGCTCCAAATTAATGCGTGAACCCTGCCGTAATCCCGCTAAGGCAGACCGATTGAGCGTTTCGTGCATTACATCGGCGGTAAAACCCTGTGGGCTGCAAGCAGTTGCCGTTAAACAAATTCCGTTTACCGCCACACTATCGCCGATTTTTAAATCATCTAAAACAAGTTTTGCTTCTATGGTCAGCACCGCAGAATGCGTCCCGCGTGTAATTTGTTTTATTGTTCCAACCTCTTCAACAATTCCTGTAAACATGTTTGTCAACCTCACTTTCAATTAAAAAATCTTCTCCTAATTGAGTTATGCTGCTGTTTATTAAACGTACCGAAGAGTCCGGAGAATGGAATCCGATTCCTTCAACCGGTGTTTTAGCAGATTGTCCGCCAAGTAATTTTGGGGCTATGTATGCGTGGACTTTTTGCACAATGCCGCTTTCCAATGCTGCCCAGTTTAAGGTGCCGCCGCCTTCCAGCAGCAAACTGTCAATTTTTTCTTCTCCCAGCATGGGCATCAGGTTTTGCAAATCAACCCGCCCGTTTTTTTCTGGTACAGTTAAAATCCTGCACCCTGCATGCAGATAGGCAAGCTGTTTTTCTTTTTCGGTGCAACAGGTTGCAATAATGGTCGGCACTTTTTTTGCGGTTCTAATTATTTGAGCGGATAAAGGTGTGCGGAGGTTCGTATCGCAGATGATGCGGATAGGATTTTTTCCGTCTTTTATTCGGCAGGTTAGTAAAGGGTCATCGGCAAGCACCGTTCCTACGCCGACCATAATCGCCGTGTAGCGATGCCTTTGCAGGTGTACGTGCTCCCTTGCTTTTTCTTCTGTGATCCACTTGGAGTTTCCGGTAACCGCTGCGATTTTTCCGTCCATTGTCATTGCGTATTTCATAACCACAAAGGGACGTTTGGTTTGAATATAATGGAAAAACACCTCGTTTAAACGGTCGCACTCTTCTTTCAGAATGTTTTCCGAAACTTCTATGCCGCTTTCTTTTAAACGGCGAACACCCTTCCCGCCGACAAGCGGATTAGGATCGGCAGACCCGATTACCACTCGCGTGATGCCTGATTCCAAAACCGCATCAACACAGGGCGGCTGTTTTCCGTGATGGCAGCAGGGTTCAAGTGTTACATACAGTGTTGCGCCGGCGGGAGTTTCTGTACAAGATCGTAGTGCATTCCGTTCGGCATGAGGCTCCCCGTATCTTTCATGGAATCCGGAGCCGATGATTTTGCCGTTTTTAACAATGACTGCGCCTACCATCGGATTTGGACTTGTCCAACCTGCGCCCTTTTTTGCAAACTGCAAAGCGGTGCGCATATATTCACAATCATTCAATTTTTTTACCTCCAAAAAAAAGCCCCGAACAAAATGTTCAGGGCAAAAAAGGAGTATGAAAAAACATCAGCATAATAAAAAAACTCTGAAATGCAAACACATTCCAGAGCATCTTTATACAAAACAAGTCTATTTTGTATCATACGATCTTCTTTCATCCAGACTATACTGTCGGCTTCGGAGTTTCACCGAATCATACCTTGCGGCTCGTGGGCTTTACCACCGGTAGGGACTTACACCCTGCCCTGAAGATTTTATTCAACTAACTGAAAGTAGTATACATCATGAGCTTAGATTTTGTCAATGAAAAAAATGAGAATTTGTCTTTAATCTGTGATAATTTCACCCCTATAAGTTTTCAATGAATATTTCGCCCCTATATTTTACCGAGGTGAAATTATTGACTTGTTACACTAAACTGGAGGAATGAAATTATTTATGAGCATTGATCAAATTACACGAGGACATGTTATTGCCAACTGCCTAGAGGGGAGATGTACGGTACAACAGGCTGCGCTTCGATTAAACCTTTCACGAAGACGCGTACAGCAATTAAAAAAGGCGTTCAAAGAAAAGGGTGCAGTCGCAATGCTGCATGGCAACAGTCAGCGTCCCTCTGCAAAGAAGACCTCGAAAGAAATTGAGCAGCGATTACTTGCGCTGCGAAGCGATCCCGCATTGTCAAAAAGCAATTTTTTGCATTTTCATGAAATAGTAACTGAAGAATATCAATTGCAGCTGTCATATTCGACTCTGCGCCGTATTCTGTTATCACATGGAATTTGTTCACCAAAGAAAAGACGAACACGAAAGAAGGTGCATAAAACGCGCGAGAGAAGAGCTTGCTTCGGAGAGCTGTTGCAAGTGGACGCAACCCCGTTTCCTTGGTTCGGCGGGAAAGAAAAATCCGCATTACATGCTTTTATTGATGATGCACGCGGAATGATTACCGGTCTTTATTTATGCAAAAACGAGTGCCTGCTCGGATATTTAGAAGTTCTGCGGCAGACACTCGAAAATTACGGACTCCCTGCCGCTCTTTATCCGGATAAGTGTAGCGTTTTTTTTTGTTAATGCAAAAAAACAGTTATCCATTGAGGAGCAATTACAAGGAACCAAGGAACAAGTAACACAATTCGGCAAAATTATCAAGTACTTAGGAATCGATATGTTCCCGGCTCATTCATCACAAGCAAAAGGACGTGTTGAGCGATTATGGCAAACTTTACAAAGCCGACTCCCTGTTGAATTTGCACGACGCGGAATTACAACCATAGAGCAAGCAAATCAATTCTTAAAAGAGTATATCGGTATTTTCAACAAACAGTTTGGTGTTCCTGCCTGCGATTCATATTCAATGTTTGTACCGACGCCAAAAACACTCGATCTTGATAAACTGTTGTCATCGGTTATTACGCGCAAACTTTCAAGCGGCTCTACCATCTCAATCAAAAACCATTTGTTTAAAATTGAGCAGAATAAATTCGGCGCAGGCACAATGGTAAATGTATTGATTTCCCAAAAGCATGGTATACGCGCTTTAATACATGATGAATTCTATCCGATTGTACCGCTCGATGATATATACCGAACCGATACGGTTGGACGAACCGGAGACCTGCCTCAAGTAGTTATTGACTTGATTTATGAATTCTTACTTAAAGATGCAAAAGCAGGATAACTCGATGTGTTAAGGGGTGCAATTTTCATTGCAAAATTAACCCCCTTTAGGGGTGAAATATTCACTGGTTATTGACATGAAAAAAATGAGAATAACTACGACAAAAGCTGAGAAAACGTTTTTCAGCTTTTGAACCGGCATGCACGTGCTGCAAAAGGAGCTGCTCAGGCTGTAAACAAATTATCAACACCGAAAAAAGATGAAGAGTAATTAATAAACTGTGTAATGCCTCATGGTTCCTGTTCACAGATTACATATGAATGAGGCTTTACAGCTTTTTTATAACAGGAGTTTTCAAATTTGAAGCCCTCGTGTAGCGTTTTGTAATTAAGGTTCTGTTATAAAAATCGGAGTATCAACAATAAGGGACTGTGGATTTAAGCATTCCTATGGTAAACTTACTCACCGTTGCAAAACTCATTGGCGAAGTTAAAGCGAATTTCTAAAACTTCGCCCTTGCAAAATTCCACACGATGTTTAAAAGCATCAACACAAAACTGTAAAATTGAAGCTTTTAAACTCGTAGGCGAAGTAAAGCGAATTTCTAAAACTTCGCCCTTGCGCCGTGTCGGGCTCTTTTATAATAGGAAGTTTTCAAACTCAATAGGTTTCATTTTGCCACGGACGGCAAAACTCAGAACAATGTAAAACGATGTTTAAAAACTACTACACCGACATAAATAGGAGTTTTTAAACTCGTAGCACTGATTTAATCAAGAATACTAAAAATCAGGGCGTGGACGCCCGTGGTTCCACACAGAAGCGACGTTTTAAAGCAAAATAGTTTGCAAAGCTTTAAAACTCGCAGGTTTGGTTTTGACATGGACGTCAAAACCAAACCGTCGGGTCAAACTCTTTTTTATAAAATTGTCTTGATTCGTAGTAGAATGAATTAAATGTTCAAAATAATATCAGCTCGTAAGTTTCAATGCGCGTAGTATATTATTCTTGAGTTTCAAGTTTGCGGGCGGCTTCTTCCCATTGGGTTAAAAGATCGGCAACCGTATTTTGCAGCTCTGTAATTTTTTCCTGCACTTTGCGGCTTTGCTCATGGTCTGAATATACGGAAGGGTTTTCAAGAAGTTTTTCTTGTGCAGCAATTTCCTTTTCGGTTTCTTCGATTTTAGATAAGAGTTTTTGTTCCTCCCGTTCTGATTTGCGCCGTTCAGCTCGCTGCTTTTTTTGCTCTTCATAGGAAAGGATGGCTTCACTTTTTGCCGCAGAAATGTTTGGAGTAGCGTTTTCTTTTTCATCAGCATCTTCTTTATCTTTGCGGTAAAGATAATAATCATAGCTGCCGGGGAAATTCCGTATACGGGATGCTTGCAGGGCATGTTCTTTATCGGGCGCTTGCAATTCTAGCACTCTCGTTGCAAGGTTTTGAATAAAATCTTTATCATGCGATACAAAAAGAATTGTCGCATCAAAGTGCTGCAAAGCATTCAGCAACACATCTTTTGAATGCAAGTCCAAATGGTTGGTTGGTTCATCCAAGATAAGCAGATTGAGCGGCTTTAATAAAAGACGCAAAAGGGCTAGTCTGCTTTTTTCTCCGCCCGATAAAACGGAAATGCTTTTATAAATATCATCTCCGCGAAATAAAAAGGCGGCAAGCATGTCGCGCAGTTTTGGTATAAAGTCTGTCGGCGCTTCTTTTTCAAGTAAGTCGATAATGCTTTCGGTTCCGGTCATTTTTTCGGATTCATCTTGAGAGAAAAAACCAACCCGCACACCAGAGCCGTACAGAACTTCTCCGCTAAACTCAGGATCTTCGCCCGCCAGTATTTTAAGCAGGGTGGTTTTTCCTGCACCGTTTTTTCCCGCAAAGACTACACGCTCTCCCTTTTCGATTATCAGGTCTAAGTTTTGAATAACCTGATGTTCTCCGTAGGCTTTTGAAACCTGTTGTGCTTGAATGATAAGCTTTCCCGAATGCGGTGCCGGGGGAAAACGAAACTGTATTTTTTTTAACTGCTCAGGGATTTCTATGCGTTCTGTTTTTTCAAGCCGCTTTATTCTGTCCTGCACCAAAGCGGCCTTGCTTGCGTTGTATCTGAACTTTCTGATAAAGTCTTCGGTCTTTGCAATTTCTTCCTGCTGCTGCTCGTATGCTTTTATCAGCGTTTCAAGTTCTACAGCGCGAATCTTTTCGTATTGAGAATACGTGCCGACATAGCGTTTAAGCGTGCCGTTGAAAAGCTCATATATTTCATTTACTGTTGAGTCCAAAAAAAATCGGTCGTGGCTGACCAATAAAAAGCCGCCCTTATAATTTTTCAGCCAAGACTCAAGCCATGTGCGCGCTTCAATATCTAAATAGTTGGTAGGCTCGTCTAAAATAATAATATCGGCGCCGCTTAAAAGAATTTTTGCAAGCGCAATACGCATTTGCCAACCGCCTGAAAATTCTTTGCAGGGACGATTAAAATCGTAATCGGTAAAACTTAACCCGCGGAGAACCTCATCGATTAAACCTTTGCGCCGATACCAACCGCTTTCTTCCAATTCAATTTGCAAGTTATGGTACTCATCGGCAAGGTGCAAACTTTTTTCTTCGGATTCGTTTTCTGCAAGTTCGCTTCCCTTTACCTCAAGAAGCCTTAAAAGTTCCTTACTGTGCGCAAATGCTTTTTCCGCTTCCTCAACCAGGGTGTCTTCCTTATGGACAATCCCGGACTGCGGCAAATACGCAATTCGCGTTGATTTTTCTGAAGAAACAGTCCCCGAATCAGGTTGCTGCAATCCCGCAATAATTTTCATTAACGTTGATTTTCCGCAGCCATTTGCGCCGGTTAAAGCAGCCTTTGTGCCTTTGGTTAAAACAAGGGTTATGTCTTTCAGTAAATCCCTTGCACCGAATGCAAGGGATATTTGGGAAAGCTGTACAAAAGACATTAGTGCTTTTCGCCTTCGGATTGAAAAAAGAGAATCACCGGATTTAAATTTCTTCTTACGACAACTCCGTCTTGTATATTTGCGGAATCGATGTATTCAAGTTTTAAGCTGTCTCCGGAAAGCACATATAAAAAGTTGACCCACTCGGAGGCGCCGTCAAAGTCAAAGGAAAGCACTCCCTTATATTCAGATTTTACCGAAGAGTCAATGAAAAATCGTACTGCAATATAACCTGAGTATCCGGAATTCTTGGGAATAATTGCCGGAGATAAAGCCTTTGCACCGTTCCAAATAAATTTATTGTTATCCTGAAATTCCAATTTACCATAATTTTTTGAGCGGAACACAGGTCCCGCAAGATAGAGATTTTTTAAAATTGCTGCTCGCCGCTCTTGTTCTTCGGTAATAATTTCTTCAGGAGTTTTTTCTAAAGTGATAAAAGTTTCGGTTCTGGGTTTTCCGTTGTTATCAATAAACTGCAAGACTACCGTATTTTCATCTCTGATTTGCATAGAAAGAGAAGAGCCTTCAAATAAATAAGTGTTGGTATTTGTTTTGGTAAGTTTTGAGTATGGAAAAGAAAAACGATCATTTTTTATCTCTACTTTTGCAACACCTTTTTTTTCTCCGGGAGCAAATCCCCAATCAGTTGCCATCTCTTCAATATTTATTTGTTTTTTTAAAATCATTTTTCGGTAACTTTCAGGGTACCAATTTTTTGTAAAAACAGCTTGCAAAGCAGGATCGTTAGCTGAATCGTCATGAGTTTCCTGTCCGACAGCAGACTCTCTTTCATCAAATATTTGTAAATTATACGAGAAACACCAGCCGGTTGTACCGTCATTGGTCATTACTTCGAACCACTCGCCTTCCAACTGTTTATCGCGTGCAATAACAGGCTCTCCGGCGCCTTTCCATAGAATTTTAACCGTTTGCCCCTGTCGCAATCGATATACCTGCTTGGCGGTGTTTTCGGCCTTTGCGCGCAAAGGGAGACCGTCAATTTTTGCATTTGCATACGTATAACGATATTCATTTGTTTTATCAACATAGGCTTGAGCTTCTTTCATGGAAGTAAAAAAACTGAGTTGCCATAAAGGAACTTCTAGTTTTTGTTTTTCTATGCCGATAATATATACTTTTGAAATATTCGAGCGCACATACACAGGCACTATATCGCCGGCCGTTAACGGAGGTTCCAGGGAAGACCAGTTTACAACACCATAACCAATTCTATCCGAGCAGGAAGTAAGACCAAAAAGAAAAAATCCGATTATACAAATAAAAGATAGTTTATAAAAGAATTTATTAGCTTGCATATATCGCCAGTATATCCAAAAAAAATAGAAAACGCAAGAACACGACATGCTTGTAGATTTGCGCATGAGTCAGTATAAAAATAAGAAGTAGTATAAATTGAAGTTTTTTGCGGAGCGTTTTATTTTAAATGCTCGGAATTGAATGCTTACAAATCGCAGGTTTGGTTTTGCCGCGTATGTTAAAATCAGAATAATGCAAAGCACATTTAAAAGCATCAACACAGAATTATGAAATTGATTATTTTTTTTAATGCATTTTATAAAAAGAGTCCGACACGGCGCAACGGTGGGCAATTTACCATAGGAATGCTTAAATCCGCAGCCCCTTATTGTTGATACTCCGATTTTTATAACAGGAAGTTAATTACAAAACGCTATACTAACGGTGAACCGGGTGTTTCAGGATACAGACAAAACTGTTGTAGAAAGATCCTGTGCTCTTGTACAGGGGACGGCTGTTTACTTGGATAAAATATATCAACTCGCGGAATACAGACAACGCTATCTCCACACAAATAAAGATGAGTAAAACTACAGTGTGCCTGTGGTGCCCACACAGAAAAGATGTTTTACGGCGGGGCTATTTATAAAGCTTTAAAACTCGCAGGGTGCTTTTCCAACACGTAAAAAATAACTTGTATAAGAGAAAAATTTCAAACTGCAATGCGCGTTAATATAATTTTTATTTTTATGCTCCAACCTTATTTCTGTGCGCATGGGATATTGCATAAAAATACAAAAACATTGTATAATCTTACAAGAGGTTATTATGGATTTTATACATCAGAAAAACAGGATTTATGCAACCGATAGCGAAGGGAAAACAATCGCAGAGGTTACTTTTCCCGATATTTCCGAAAGGGAAGTTATGATCGACCATACCTTTGTAGATTCTTCACTGCGAGGACAAGGTATTGCCGATAAGTTAATACGCGAAGTTATCGCAGTCGCAACAAAGCAAAATAAAAAAATTGAGCCTGTGTGCTCATATGCAAAAACGTGGTTTGAAAATAATCCTGATTATAAAAACATTTGTACCGAGTAAACCGGCACCGCCGATACAAACATTCCGTATGTAGTATCAAAGCTGAAAATTTCGGCAATTGTACAATGAGTAATTCCAAAAAGAATTACTCATTGTTTTTTATAGCAAACTGCTTTTTAAGGATATGGCTTATATTCGTTTACCATACTGATGCTTGAGCGAACCGGTTTCCCTTTTGCCATATCGTTTGCAACAACAAGTGCTTGTTCAATAAGTGATGCAGAATCAGCCACTCCGTGTAAGACAATTTCAGTCTCCGAAACCTCTGCATCCAAAAAATAAATGGGAAGCTTTAGGTCAAAAGCAATATGATTGATAATTTTTTGCCCGTGCAAAAGATCTGCAATATGCTCCCCCCCCTTCTCTTCTTCCTTCGCAGAAACGGTTTGTGAGCAGGCATACTTAATAATGTTCGCGGCTGTTTTATGATCAACAAAGTCGGTATTGATTACAATATGATGAACGGCGGGATCATCATGTACTACATTAAAAAAGCATTTATGAAACCCTTCTCTATTGGTATCACTTTCGATCATGAGTTCTTTTGCTTTTTTTTCAGGCCAATTAAATTCATTCATCAATCGCTCTACTCGCGTATGCTCGGAGGCTACCAGACGAACCGAATAACAACCGGGAATACCTCGAAGAAGGGCAAAGCCGCCCCTGCCGATGAAAATTGTATTTCCCTTTTGTGCATGCTCATAAACTGCCTCGCGCAAATAATCAAAATATTCATCGCGGTCGCGCAAAAGCGAAGCCCAAAACGTCGGCTTTTTCTCATCGTATTTTTGTAAGCTTGATTCCGGGACACCGAGCTTTATCAAATCCGCTTCAAGGGATTTTCTATCTACAAATTCATAACCCAATAATTTTGCAAGTTCTGCTGCGGTTTCGTCCCCGTACGATGCTATTTGTCGAGAGATTGTAATAATTGCCATAAACGCCTCCTTAGTATAGAATAAGCGGTAAATTCAATTCTGTCAAAGGAAGGTTTTAAAAAAATGAAAAATATTCATGACTTGTGTTGGGCTCCCCAAGGAAGTAAAGAAATCTGTGAAACAAGGGTTTTTACCGTGAAAGAAATTGAAAGTCTTTCTCCCAAAAATGAGAAAAAGACATTTGTATCAATTTTTGCACCCGAATGGGTAATTGTTATCCCGAGGATTGTAGATTCAACAGGGACTGCATATTTTTTGATGGTAACTCAATGGAGACACGGCTCTGCCGCTTTAAGTACGGAATTTCCCGGCGGTGTGGTGGATAAGGGGGAAACGCCTGAGCAGGCAGGACTGCGGGAGCTTTTAGAAGAAACCGGGAAAGAAGCTGTTCATATTGAACCGCTGGGAATTCTGTATCCTAATCCCGCAATTATGCAAAATCGCTCCCATGTTTTTTTAGCCGATTGCGGAGAAAAAACCGTTGCCAAGCATTTGGATCCGGATGAGTTTTTAGAAAGCGAAGCGTTCCCTGTGCATGAAATTCTAAAAAAACTCGGACAACCGCCTTTTGATCATGCGCTTATGTGTTCCGCAATGTTTTTATATTTGCAAAAATACGGAAAACTAAGCTGACGGTATAACGTTCTTTTGATAATTCAATCCATTTTTATGCATTTTATACAAATCGTAAAAAATTTTATAAGAAAGAGCCCGACACAACGGTTTAGTTTTTGACGTCCTTGTCAAAAACTAAACCACGAGTTTTAAAGCTTTGCAAATAGTTTTGCTTTAAAACATCGTTTGGAATTTCGCAAGGGTGAGTAAACTTACCATAGGAATGCTGAAATCCGGTATGCCGGTATTGACGGGAACTCCACACGCAGCAAGGAGTTGTGTCCATACAAAAAAGTAACCGGACAAAACTCATTGTTCAGCATTGTACACGGACAGCAAAAACCAATTGTCAACGATGTTTTAAAAGCATAAACTTTTTTAAAGTGCTTTTAAAACTCGAAGGTCAAGATGTTTTTGCAACATTTGCCAAGCAAAAACATCTTGACCCGTGTTAGGCGGACGGAGGGCGGCGAGCACTTTTTCAAAAGTGCGAAGCCGGATCCTTTTTGCGCGCCCAAAATAGCGCAAAAAGAGCCGGAGCGATAGCGGAGCCCGCAGTACGCCGGCGGTTTGCAACTGCTCCGCTCCGGCACGCTTAATGGAAAGCCGGCTTTCTGCAAAGTTCAAACCGCAACACCCGTATGCCAATAATAAAAACATGCGGTCTTTTATTTTTTTTAGCGTTTAGCCTTGCCTTGTTCAAGCTGTAATGTTTTTGAAGCGGCATCGCAAACTTCCGTCGGGCCGTAATACTGAATGGCTCCGGGATACAGGTAGCTTGTGGTAATTGCCCACTTGTCCCGATTTTTTGCAAACTCTTGAAAGGGTTTGCCGTCAAGTTCGACCAGTGCCTTTTTGATAACGGGTTTTTTGCTGCCGTGCCGCTGCTCCATGTTCATCATCATGGTGAGCGGAACGCCGCCTGCCTGCCACTCGTCTGCGGGAGCGGTCAGGTTGCGAACCGAAGAAAGATAGCCGGTCAATCCTTGCGCAATCAGCAGGAAGGCAGTAAAGCCAAGCGAGTAGCAGTAGTCCGCATCAAAGTTTGACGGAAAGGCGCAGCGTCCTTCATAGCCGAAAAAGTGTGTGTAGCCCGAAAAGGAGCCTTTATAGGTACCTGCATTTTTTCTTGCCGCAAGTTCTTTTTGCACAAGCCCAAGCAAAAGTTTTTCCGTTTCTATACGAGAAACTTGTACGTTTCCGTGCGGGTCTCTGTCCATTAATAACTGCTTTGAAATTTCTTCAGGTAAGGATGCAAAAACCTGCACTGAAGTTTTGGAGAGAGTTTTTTCAACCCATGCGTATTCTTCGGCAAAAGTTTTTAAACGCGTAAATTCATCCGCATGTTTTGCCATTGCATCATTCAGTTCCGAAATGAGGGTTTTCATTTCCGGAATAAATTCAATTAACCCTTCAGGAATCAAGACAATTCCGAAGTTTTCTTCGTTTTCGGCACGCTTTGCAATGATGTCACAAAGGTACTGCGTAATTTGACCGAGAGTTTTCTTTTCGTTTTCAATCTCTTCCGATATGAGACAGACATTCGGCTGCGTGCTGAGTGCGCATTCAAGTGCAATATGGCTTGCAGATCTTCCCATCAGTTTAATAAAATGCCAGTATTTTTTTGCGGAGTTAGCATCGCGTGCAATATTTCCGATAAGCTCCGAGTAGGTTTTTGTTGCGGTATCAAACCCGAATGAGGTTTCTATCATGTCATTTTTTAAGTCGCCGTCAATGGTTTTCGGCACACCGATAACCTGTGTTTTTAAGTCCGCCTTTATAAAATGTTCGGCAAGCAGGGCTGCATTGGTATTTGAATCATCTCCGCCGATAATCACAACCGCATCAAGTTTCATTTTTTTTGCAACTTCCAAAGATGATGCGACTTGTGCATCGGTTTCAATTTTTGTTCTGCCTGATCCGATAATGTCAAAGCCTCCCGTATTTCGATATTCATCGATAAATGCGGCATCAATTTCTTTGTATTTTCCATCAATTAAACCTGCCGGACCGTTTAAGAAGCCAAAGAGTTTTGAATCGGCATTCCCTTTTTTGAGTCCGTCAAATAAGCCGGCAATAACATTATGACCGCCGGGAGCTTGTCCGCCTGAAAGAATTACGCCGACGCGTAAAGGATTCCTGTTTGGGGAACTTGCTCCTGAACGGAAGGTAACAAGCGGCCTCCCATATGTTGCAGGAAAAAGCGCCTTTACCTCTTCCTGATCCGCAACGGACTTAGTTGCTTCGCCTATTTTCATTGAGATTAAATCCAATGCTTGTTTTAAAGCAGCCGGAAGTTTTGGCTGATACTCATACCGAGCTTTTTGTAATACTGATAATTTCATTTGTTTCTCCTTAATAAAATTATTTCTACAATTTTCGCAATGTAAAAATCTTAAGGGCGGCTCTAAAAACTGATATTTTTAAAAGCTTCCTAAGTCTTTTCTCAAGTATACCAAAAAAATAAAAAATAAGAAAGCTTCTATTTATAAAAAGAGCTCGACACGGCACAACGGTGAGCAAACTTACCACGGTAATGGTTTAGGGAGGGATTTGTCGACGCCCTTGGTCGTGGGTTTATCGTCCCTATTTTTTGGAAAGATTCGAACAATGTTGTAGTACGCCGGCGCTTTGTAAGCATTCAGCTCTGAGTAAGTCGGATAAGAGAAAAATTTCAAACTGTAATGCCCATGAATGTATGATGTTTATTCTTCATGCGTACTCCCCAGATATGCGTGAATTTTTATTGACTATTTTTCTTAAATCTATGGCATTTTGATTTTTTGTTTCAATAATAGTATTTAAGAATAAAAGAAGTTCGGTACCGCCTTTTATTTTTAGATTTTATTTTTGGAGGATATATGAGTTCACTTAATTCGCTTATTATTGAAGGAAATGTTGTACGGGATCCTGTAGTAAAAACAAGTCCGAAAGGAACCGCTATTTGCAATTTTTCGATTGCCGCAAATCGTTATTATCGAACTAATGATAAAACTTCACAGGAAACATCATATTTCGATATTGAAACATGGGCAAAACTTGCCGAGCTTTGCGGAGAAAATTGTGTAAAAGGTTGCGGCGTGCGTGTGGTTGGAAGACTCAAGCAAGATCGATGGGTTGGCACGGACGGCAAAAATTACAGCAAGATAAAAGTAATTGCCGAACATGTTGAGTTTAAACCTCGGTTTAAAAATGCTGAGGTACCGCGACACGCGCAGGAAGAACTTTCGCCTGCAGAGGAGGTTACATTTTAACAGCCGGTTTCGGGCAAAACTACTTTTGCCCGAAACCGGCATGTATGATATTGAAAGCAGACTTACTGTTTTCCTATCGGCGTAAACAAAACCGTCATTCCGATAATTCAATTTATGCAGTGTAACTCTTGCGGGAGCGGATTTTTCAGGGTATACTTGCGATGAAAAATTTTATAACTGTTTTAACTCGGGAGGTTACATGAGAGAGGATTTATACCGGCTTTTGGCTGCGGCACACAAGGCTGCACCGCAAGCGGAGTGGATTGGCTTGCGCAGGCATAAAACATATATGGATTATTATGCAGCGGTTGACGGAAAGTTTTCCAATATGGCTTGCGATTCCGATGAAGGAATTATGGTTGAAGTTTTGTATAAGGGGCATTTCAGTTATGCCGCCACGCAGAATATGACCACGGAAGGAATTGCTGCGGCTGCGGCGCAAGCCTTTGCAAACGTAGAGCGGGCGGCGCCTTTTGGAATTTTTTCCTTTACCGATTCTGTGCGTCCGCCGACAAAAGCACGATACGCAAGTACAAGAAAGCAGTTAAGCGGCAAACCCGGAAATGAAGTTTTCGATACATTAATTAGTGCATGCGATGCATTACATATAAGCGATGAGATTATTCAAACCGCCGCCACGTTTGAAAAAGGTTTGTCTGAAATAGAAATTCTATCAACAAATGGGGCGGAAATTGCGCAAGCGTTATACTTTGGCGGGCTTAGTCTTGGAGCTGTCGGCCGCAGAGGGGACATTGTTCAGCAGCGCACGGCGAACGGGCCCCGCGGCAGAACATTTCAAGGCGGCTGGGAGTTATTTAATCCAGAACAAATATTGACGCAGGCAAAACAGGTGGGCGCTGAAGTTATTGAACTTTTGTCGGCGGAGCCTTGTCCGAATGATACGCGCACGCTGGTGCTTATGCCCGACCAGCTTATGCTGCAAATCCACGAAAGTATCGGGCATGCTTTGGAAATCGACCGCATTCTCGGAGACGAGCGGAATTTTGCCGGCGGAAGTTTTATCAAAATAGAAGATGTGGGCAATTTTCAGTACGGCTCAAAACTGATGAATGTGAGTTTTAATCCCGGCATTGCGCACGAGCTTGCAAGTTACGCCGCTGATGAAATCGGCAATATTGCGCAAAAAGAATACCTCATTAAGGACGGCATCTTAGTGCGGGCGCTCGGCAGTTTGGAAAGCCAACAGCGCTCAAAGCTGAAAGGCGTTGCAAATCAACGGGCAACTTCATGGAACAGACCGCCGATAGACCGAATGGCAAACATCAACCTTGAGCCGGGCACAAGCAGTTTTGAAGATATTATCTCTTCAATAGAAAAAGGAATTCTCATGCGTGCAAACCGATCATGGACAATCGATGATTACCGCAATAAATTTCAGTTCGGCTGCGAATACGGGCAGCTGATCGAAAACGGGAAGCTTACCAAAACTGTACGCGATCCGAATTACCGCGGCATTTCCCGCTATTTTTGGAACAACCTTTGTGCGGTTGGCGATGAAAGCACTTTTGACGTATTCGGCACGCCGAACTGCGGGAAGGGTGAACCGAATCAGGTTATTTTTGTCGGGCATGCAAGCCCCGTATGCGCATTTTCAAATGTTGAGGTTTTCGGAGGCGGTAAATGAAACATAATTTTAAACAACACTTTGAATCGATATCTTCCTTTATACTGAAAGAGTTGCAAAATGATGAAAAGGCATCAATCAGTTACCGTGCGGAACAAAGTTATTTTTTACGTTTTAATCAGGCGAAGGTGCGCCAAAACGGTTCGGTAGAACAAATACATGCCGGCGTAACCCTATGGAAAAATACAAAAACAATTTCTTTCGGTTTAGGGTTAAGCGGAGAGCTTTCTCAAGACTTTATTCTTATTGCGAAAGAGCTCGAAAAAGCAAGAATAACTGCAAGCCTTTTGCCCGATGACCCGTACCAATCTATTCCGACGGCAAACGAAAAATCAAACACAGTGTATGCGGGAAAGCTTTTGCCGACAGCTACAATAGAAAAAACCCTGCTTGATCCCGTGCGGGACCTAGATTTTGCGGGTTTGTTTTCTCAAGGAATAATTTGCCGCGGCTCGATGAACTGGGCAGGTGCCCATCATTGGTTTGAAACCGAAAACTTTTTGCTTGACTATTCGGTTTGGCTTCCGAACGGGCGGGCGGTAAAATCCGTATATTCCGGGCGCGAGTGGAGCGATGATGAATACAAAAAAAAGATTGCACAAGCGCGGGAAGGGCTTTCCGTCCTTTCATGCGAACCTAAAAAAATAGAGCCGGGACGATACCGCATGTTTATTACCGCTGATGCCCTCGTTGAAGTTGTTGATTTCTTTTCTTGGAACGGTTTTGGCGAGCGGTGCATGCAGCAAGGCGAAAGCGCGTATCTTGCGTTAAAAGAAAAACGGGAAAGCTTTGCCGACAGTTTTTCTCTGACGCAGGATTTTTCGCTCGGGCTTGAGCCTGCCTTTAACGAAGACGGAGAGCTTGCCCCCGAGCAATTGCCGATTGTGCAAAACGGTACATTGGTCAACACGCTTGTCAGCTCCCGCTCCGAAAAACAGTACGGGGTAAAATCAAACGGCGCTCCAAGCGGAGAATGGATGCGCTCAGTTGTGATCGGCGCAGGCGATTTATGCGAAGAGGACGCGCTAAAAGAATTAGGAACCGGTATTTATGTTTCCAACTTCCATTACCTCAACTGGAGCGACCCCGCCTTTGCCCGCGTTACCGGTATGACTCGATTTGCCTGCCTTTGGGTTGAAGACGGCAAGGTTGTTGCGCCCATCGCCGATATGCGCTGGGACGAATCACTGTATAATATGTTCGGTGCAAACCTTTTGGCAATTACAAAAGAGCGGCACATGTTTACGAACACCGCAACCTACGAAGAGCGAGCAGTGGGTGGCTGCCTTTTGCCGGGAATATTGGTAAAAGATTTTAACTGCACATTGTAATATAAGATGAAACAACGGCAGCGTTTAGTTCAGCAGCAGCGCCTTGTATTAAATCAGCAGCTGGTTCAAGGCTTTTCTCTAATTAAATTATCCGCAAACGATTTACGGGAGGAGGTACTTAAACAGGTAGAAAGCAACCCCGCCCTGACAATCGTTTCCGACCCTTTACGAAAAGAAGGCGAAACAGCCGCTGCCGAATCAATCAGAAAACTGCAAAACCAACCTTCCGTTTTGC
Organism: Treponema phagedenis; assembly: GCF_008153345.1. Taxonomy (NCBI): domain Bacteria; kingdom Pseudomonadati; phylum Spirochaetota; class Spirochaetia; order Treponematales; family Treponemataceae; genus Treponema; species Treponema phagedenis. The sequence goes on from NZ_CP042818.1 coordinate 1,047,194, forward strand.
GGTATACAAGCGAAGCGGAAGGAAAACTTGCAAGCGATAATTTTCAAAACTTTTTGGAAAACCGTGCGGAAGAACAACGGGAAACTATTCGAGACGTGCTTAACGAACAGCTTTTGTATCAAAAAAAAGATCCCGATATCCTTACAACCGCACGCATTCTTGTACAGGATTTAGACTTGCAAGGGTTTTTTATCCTCCCGCCCGAAAGATTTATTCAATCCGCTCCGGAAGAATTGAAAAGTGTTTTACAAAAAAACCTGACTGCCGCAATATCTTTGCTGCAAAAACTGGAACCGCAGGGCTGCGCGGTTTTCAATTTTAAAGAATCCCTTGCGGTGCAGGCGGAGCTGCGCTTTTCAGGCTTTTCCGATCCGCTCTATGACTACACCATTAGGCTTTTAAAAAATCACAGCGAGCTGCTTTTCTCTTCAGAAAAAGATTTACAACGCAAGCTTACTCCGAGCGTACTTTCAAAACGAATAAATGAAGCAAAGATTTTTCCCCGTCCGATAGACGCAGAAGATGCGGAAGATATTTTATCGCTTATTCAAGAACTTCACCCGTACCCTGGACGCAGTGTGCTGGAAGAACAGCCGCCCGAGTCCGACAGTTTTTTTGCACCCGATGTCATTGTCAAAAAAACGGACACCGGCTTCACGGCGGAAATTAACAACCAAACAATTCCCGTTATTGCAATACGGGAAGACTACGCAAAAAATCTTAGCGGTGCGCAAAACAAAAATAAGTCCGCCGCAAAAGAACAACTGCGGGACGCACAAACGCTGATCGATTTACTTGCATACCGGGATCAAACCTTATTAAAAATTACCGAAGCACTACTGAACTTCCAACAGGATTTTTTCCGATACGGCCCCGCAAAACACAGCCCTTTGCGAATGCTCGATGTTGCCGAAGCAGTCGGCATACATGTCTCCACCGTATCGCGGGCGGTAAATAACAAGTATCTGCAATATGAACATAAAAACTATCCGCTGCGATACTTTTTTTCAAGCAGACTCATGTCGGTAGCGGAAGCAAAATCGGGCATAAAAAAAACATACACTTCATCTCAATATTCAAAAGAGTCGGTAAAACATCGCATTAAAAAAATTGTGGAGCAATGGCGAAAAAACAACCCAAATAAAAAAATATCCGACCAAACTGTTTCGGACATACTTAAGCAAGAAGGCATCCAATGCGCCCGCCGCACCGTCAACAAATATCGAACAGAGCTGCGCACCGAACCCGCTTTCTAAAACCTCTTCGATTCAACATCAATTATAAAAATTTAAAAAGATTCCGACACGGCGCAAGGGCGAGACCTTGGAATTGCTATCTTTGGTTCGCCTACGAGTTTAAAAGCTTCAACTTTACAAAACAGTGTTGATGTTTTTAAACATCGTTTAGAATTGAGCAGCGGTGAGCAAACTTACCATAGTTTTAATTACCTGCCGTACCAAAACGAACTCTTTAAAAACTAATCGGTTTTTAGAGAGTCCTCTTATAATGTTTAAAATCGCAGAAGCACCCCGACAGGATTTTTCCCGTATTAAGTTGCTCTGTGATTTGTATCGATAATTACGCTTATGAAGGACTCTCACTTTAGATGCAGGACAGGCCATCATGTCTAAAAAATAAAAAAAATATAATATTTAGAAAAAAGATTATATTTACTTTTTTTAAATATAGTGTATAATTTATTGAAAGCCAATATAGGAGGAGCTTTTATATGACATCTACAATAGAATACACCCCATCAAGAAAATATATAGGAAATAAAAAACGATTTTCTATTCGCCGAAAACTTCTGATCGTTTTCGGAGTTCTTTCTGCCGGTTCTCTTTTTATGCTTAGTTTTTTAGCATTAAAGTTTGCACAAAAAGCCGTATCCGAAAAAATTGAAGACCATCTTATCGATAAAGCAAATGACACTGCCGAAATTATTGATAGCAGAATAAATGCTTTTTTCCAATTGCTTAATAGCATTGCCCGAGAGAAGGAATTAACCTCTGCATCATCAAGCGATGCGGAAAAACTGGAATATTTAGATTCCGAACTTGCATTGCATAATGAGTTAGTGCAATTAAATTTTTATAATACATACGGATTCCGATATACACGCGAGGGTAAGAAAATAACAGTCAGTGATCGTGATTGGTTTCAATCCGCTTTAAAAGGAAAGCCCTTTGCTTCCGAGCCGCTTATTTCCCGTTCACTCAATAAGCTTCTCATTATATTTGCAGTACCCGTATACAGCAACGGAAATATTGTCGGCGTGCTTAATTCAACTGTTGACGGGCTCTGGCTTTGCGATCAGATTGCTGACATCGTTGTAGGTAAAACAGGTGCCTGCTATATTGTAGGACTTAGTGGTACAACAATTGCCGCTGAGGAAACTGAAATTGTAAAAAAACAAGAAAACAGCAGAGAAAATGCAAAAACCGATCCGGAATTTGAATCAATAGCAATGCTTGAAAAAAAAGCGATGGAATCAAAAGAAAGTTCTGTTGATTATTTTCATTGGAAAGGAGAATGGGAAATTGCTTCCTTTGCTAAACTGAAAAGTACAGGTTGGACGGTTATTATATCTGCTCCTATTTACGAATTTATGGGAACAGTACAAAGACTCAGAATATCCCTCTATCTTACCGGTTTCATTATCTTAATTACAGCTCTTGTTGTCGTTTTTATTACCGCACACAGAATAGTAAAACCACTAACGGTTACTGTTAATGCGCTGCAAAACATTGCACAAGGAGATGGTGATTTAACGGTTAAACTTCCCGTTACAGGTAATGATGAAATAACAGATCTTTGTGACTACTTTAATAAAACAATTGAAAAGATAGGAACATCTGTTAAACAAGTCGCAGAAAATACAAATATTATGCAAGATATCGGCACTGAACTTTCCAGTAATATGACCGAAACAGCAAGTGCAGTACATCAAATCAGTGCTAACATCGATGGCGTAAAACAGCAAGCCCTCACGCAGGCTGCAAGTGTTACGGAAACAGCCGCAGCTATGGAAGAAATTATCCGCACAATAAAGCAACTTGATACAAATATTGAAACTCAAGCAACAAATGTTGCAGAATCTTCCTCGGCAATAGAACAAATGGTTGCAAATATAGACTCTATCACCCAAATGCTTGAAAAAGCAAACGCAACAATTCAAGAGCTGGCCTCTTCGACAGCAGACGGAAAAGACAAAGTTGCCGTTGCTATTAACATCATGCAAAAAATATCGGAAGAGTCAGGCGGGCTTATGGAAGCAAGCTCCGTTATTCAGCACATTGCAAGTCAAACAAACCTTTTAGCAATGAATGCGGCCATCGAAGCTGCTCACGCCGGCGAAGCGGGAAAAGGCTTTGCAGTTGTTGCAGACGAAATCCGAAAGCTTGCAGAAGATTCAAGCACACAAGGAAGAGCTATAACGACAACATTAAAAACACTTTCAGTAGAAATTGATGATCTTTCCTCGTCGGCACAAGCGGTAGGAGAAAAATTCAATGTAATTTTCGATTTATCCGGAGAAGTAAAAAATACGAGTAACCGTCTAATGGAGGCAATGCAAGAACAAGAACGCGGAAGCCGCGAAGTACTCATCGCAATAAAAGATATTAACAATATTACCGCAGAAGTTAATAGCGGCTCAACAGAAATGCGCAAAGGCGGAGAAGGTGTTGCAAAGGAAATGCAAAAACTGGATAGCCTGACACGGATTATCACGGACAGCATGAACGAAATGGCTTCGGGAGCAGTGCAAATCAGCAATGCGGTACAGGAAGTAAACGAAATTACACAAAAGAATAAGGAAAGCATTGAAAAATTAGCTAACGAGGTGCAAAAATTTAAGGTGTAGTAAAACTCATTGCTATGGTCTTTAACGTTGCAATTAATCACCGCATAGGTTTTGCGGAACAAAATCTATGCGGTTTTATGAACCCTGAATTGTCACGTTACACTAGTATAACATTTTTTTGATAACTCGATTATTTTTCTTAATGCATTTTATACAAATCCTAAAAAAATTTATAAAAAAGAGTTCGACACAACGGTTTAGTTTTTGACGTCCATATCAAAAACTAAACCACGAGTTTTAAAGCTTTGTAAACAATCTTGCTTTAAAACATCGTTTCTGTTTGGAACCATCGCCACGCCCTGATTTTTAGTATTCTTGATTAAATCAGTGCTGCGAGTTTAAAAACTCCTATTTATGTCGGTGTGGTAGTTTTTAAACATCGTTTTACATTGTTCTGAGTTCGACACGGCGCAACGGTGAGCAAACTTACCACAGTTTTAATTACCCGCCGTACCAAAAGTGAATACAAAGCAAAAGCAGCTGTAGCCACCACGCAAACTCGCTTTTGGCGCAGATTTCGCGCGCTGGATGTAAACCGTAGAGCCCGTCTCTTTCGTTATGCAAACGTAATTTGATTAAGTTTTTGCGTTGAGCGGTTTTTATTTGCAGTATTTTTGGCGGTATAAACCTTCCGCAATTTTAAGTAGGCTGTCTTTGGTGTTTTGCGCAGGGTCGTCAAGCACGGTTTGAAAGAGTTCTTGTAAAATAGCGCCGAGCATCGGACCTGCGGGAATGCCGAGTGCGATAAGTTCTTTGCCGTTGACTGCAAGATTTTTAATGCTTAAAGCGGAATCTTCTTTAAGGATCTTATCGATATGCGCAGTAAATTCCGCAAGATGAAAAGGTTGCACCTTTTGCCCGGCAAGCCCGAAGGTGTCCGCCTGCCGCAAATCAAAAAGGTCATCAATATGTTCTTTTCCTACCCGCACAATAAAACGGCGCACCGCCGCATCTGTCCAGTTCTCCTCATAATGAAACATATGATTGCCGATAAGGTGGTAAACCTGTTCAATAATTTTATTCGGATACCGCAATCGGCGCAAAATTTTTTCGGTAAGCTCAACTGAAACCGCTTCGTGCCGATAAAAAGTATAATCTCCGTGCGCTGTCTTTTTTCTCATTGCGGGTTTTCCGATATCATGAAAAAGTCCCGCAAGGCGAACTTGTAATTTTTCTTTCGGGCAAGCATCGCACACTAAAAGAGAATGTGTAAAAACGTCAAAACGGTGAAAACCTTTTTGCTCAACGCCGGCACATGCGCTCAACTCAGGAATAAATTCTTGTAATATTCCGCTTTCGTGCATAAGTCGAATAGCGACACTCGGCTTGTCGGTTTGAAGTATTTTACTGAATTCATCTTGAAAACGTTCAACGGAAATAATTTTAATTTTTGCAATGCTGAGCGGGATTGCTTTCAGTGTTTCGGGCTCTATCGAAAAATCAAGTTGTGCCGCAAAACGGATTGCCCGTATCGGGCGCAAACCGTCCTCGGAAAAACGCTCAAGCGGATTACCGACCGTTCGGATAATTTTTTTCCGCAGGTCTCGCATACCGTTAAAGAGGTCGGTTATGCGTCCTTCGGGGAGTTTAACTGCGAAGGCATTAATAGTAAAATCCCTGCGGGACAAATCTTCTTCAATGCTGCGCGCATAATGTACCGCATCGGGGTGCCGAGAATCCGTATAATCCGCTTCGGTGCGAAAGGTTGTACATTCGATGGACTTGCCCTTATATAGAATCGTTATCGTGCCGTGTTTAATGCCGGTGGGAATGGTATGCTTAAATAATTTTCGCACCTTTTCAGGCGATGCATCGGTTGCGAGATCCCAATCATGGGCTGCTTTTTTTAAAAGATAGTCCCGCACGGAGCCGCCAACCAAATACACTTGAAAGCCGGCGTTTGTGAACACTGCGGCTATTTCCGCTAAAAGAGGCGGTACCGGATACTGCATTTTATTCATAATTCTCTAAACGTTCCTCACTTTTGTGAATACATTTTTTAAAAATTTGCTTTTCGCTGACATGCTTTTTCGCCTCTTTCGGTAAAACAGGCGGTGTGTTTATTTTTTGAGCAGGGCTGTTACCAAAGCGGCAACCGCTTCGCTTGCACCAATCGCGCCGAGTCCTTCCGCAGTTTTTGCTTTCACAAATACGCAATCGGATTGTATTGTAAGTATATCCGCAATTGATTCTATGATTTTTTTTCTAAAGGGAAGAATTTTCGGTTTTTCAATCACAATAACGCAGTCGATGTTTTCAATCACCCAGCCTTCAGCAAGAATTTTTTGCCATGCAATTTGCAAAAGTTTTTTAGAGTCCGCATCTTTCCATTTATTGTCGGAGGGCGGAAAAAGCTCTCCGATGTCTCCGAGTGCAGCTGCTCCGAGCAAAGCGTCGGTTATGGCGTGCAATAAAACATCTCCGTCTGAATGCGCCTTTTCTCCTTTTTCAAAAGGAATATGAACTCCGCCAAGTAAGAGCTTTTTGCCTGCTTCCAATACATGCAAATCATAGCCAAGCCCGATTCGTATCATCAGTATCCTAAGTCCTCAGGGAAGGTAACTTTTTTATTTTCGCGCTCACCCTCACAGATATACACATCGCCTGCAAACAATGCATAAATCTCGCTGTCATCAGTATAAGCTTTATCATCTCCGGCGGCAGAGGCATGCGCTGCAAGTAATTTTAAAAAGGGAAACCCCTGCGGGGTTTGTACTGCTTTTATTGTTTTGCGCTCAAGGTGTTTAATAATTTTTCCTGTTTCATCAATTTCTTTTTGCGTGTCTATAACGGGAATTGCGGGAACGACTGCTCCAAGTTCGTGGGTTTTTTCTACGATTGTTTTGAGTAGCGCTTGAGAAATCCAAGGACGCGCGCCGTCATGCACAAAAACAAAGTCGGGGTTTTCGGCAGTTAATGCCTGTAATCCTTTGAATACGGATTCTTTTCGTGTGGCGCCGCCTTCGGCAAAGATAATTTTTAAAGCCTTGTTTTCAAAAAACGGCACTACCCGCAAATCTTTTTTTACCATTTGCTCCGCTTTTTCTTCGTCGCCTGAAGGAACGGTTATAAGAATAACTGAAAAAAGTTTTGATTGTGCAAACCGGAACACAACTTCCGACAGTACGGACTGTTCAGAATCGGATGAACTAAAAGGAAGATATTCTTTTTTCCCTATTTGCATGCGTTGAGATGTTCCCGCCGCAGTAATCAAAACCGCATCACTCATTCGTCGTCAAAATCCTCTTCATCATCGGCATCGAGACTATCAAAAGGGTCTTCGTCATCAAGATCATCATCAAAATCATCTTGAAGATTTTCTTCCGACAGTTCCGATTTTTCTTCCGAGAATTTCTCAAGATAGGTATGAATAAGGCTTTTTATTTCATTTTGCGGCAATCCCAATGCGGCGGAAATTTCATCTTCAAAAATTCTATATGCGGAATCATAAAGCTTTCGTTCTTGAATGGGAAGTTCTTTTATCTTGCTTCGATGATACAAAGATCGAACAATTGTCGCATTATCTAAAACTCCTCCGCTTTTAAATAAGTCAAGATTCATTTGATAGCGCATCTTCCAATCCAGTGGTCCCTGTTCTACTTCTTTTGAAAGAAAATCAAGGGCGCTTTCGGCATCTTTTTTGGATACAATGGTTCTGATGCCCAACTCTTCAGCTCGCATAACCGGCACCATCATGGTCATATCGGAATCTTCAAGATAAATTACGTAGTATTGCAGCATTTCTTCTTTAAACTCTTTTTTGCAAATTTCAGTAATTTCTCCTACACCCTGTCCGGGATACACAACCTTTTGATTTACGGCAAATGTAAATTTCTTACTCATATAGCTGCTATTATAACAGGATTTCTATTTTTAGTCAAAAGGATGGCAGTTTGTAGAAAAATTACACAAGGAATTTTCCATCGGAGCAAGGTGCTTTTGTTCATAAATTTTGCGTACAAAATCGTTGAGTTTCCCGCATCTTCATTGATAAACCCTTACGCATGATAAAAACAATCCGCCGGAAGAGTCCGCCTAGACAGCGCAAAACCGAACGTCCTCATCTCCGAAGTTGGCAACATCGGTTTAAAAGAAAAAAGCGAATTCATCAGCGAAAGACCGGGAGAACCAGTGTAAGCTTCAGATTCAAAGGACGGTAGCCCCCAGTATAACGTTTTGTAATTAACTTCCTGTTATACAAATCAGAGTAACAACAATAAGGGACTGCGGATTTAAGCATTCCTATGGTAAATTGCTCACCGTTGCGCCGTGTCGAACTCAGAACCGCCATGGACGACGGTGGTTCCAAACAGAAACGATGTTTTAAAGCATCAACACAAAACTGTAAAATTGAAGCTTTAAAACTCGTGGTTTAGTTTTTGACACGGACGTCAAAAACTAAACCGTGGCTCCTTTTTATAAAATTGTCTTGATTTGTATAAATGTATTAAAAACGGATCGACTTATCAAAAAAATGCTATACTTGTCCATTCGTATGCACTGATCAAAAGAAAAAACGGCTTGTACAATATTTAATATACGGATATTCTAAAGCGTTATGATTGATGCAAATACTTTAAAAAAAGAAACTGAAAAAAGACTTACCTTTGCAATTATTTCACACCCCGATGCGGGTAAAACAACAATTACCGAAAAGCTTTTATTATTCGGCGGGGCGATTCATACGGCGGGGGCGGTAAAAAGCAGTAAAAACACCAAGGCGACTACGTCTGATTTTATGAAAATGGAACAAGAGCGCGGAATTTCCATCAGTACTTCGGTTATGGGTTTTGATTACGGCGGCAGGCGGTTTAACTTGCTGGATACTCCGGGGCACGCCGATTTTTCGGAAGATACGTATCGCGGGCTTTCCGCGGTTGACAGCTCTTTGATGGTAATTGATTCGGTAAAGGGAGTTGAGGAGCGCACACGGCAGCTCTGTGCGGTGTGTAAGATGCGTAAAACGCCCATTGTTACTTTTGTGAACAAACTTGACCGAGAAGGCAAGGAGCCTATTGAGCTTTTAGATGAGATTGAAAAAGAGCTTGCAATTACGGTTACGCCGTTGACATGGCCGATAGGGCAGGGGAAAGATTTTAAAGGCGTGTACCATGTAGCGGATAAAACCTTACATCTTTTTAAAGGCGGGCAGACAAAATTACCGGTTGAAGTAATTGACATTCCTTCGATTATGTCCGATGAGCTTGACTCTTATGTGGGGTCGACTTTTGCCGCAAAACTGCGGGAAGAAGTGGAAATGATTTCTGCGGTATATCCGCCCTTTGAACTTGATTCGTATCTTGCGGGGACGGTAAGTCCGGTTTGTTTCGGCTCCGCATTAAACAACTTCGGCGTGGGAGAACTTTTAGACACGCTTATCAAAATAGCCCCTTCACCGTTGATAAAAGAAGCTGACACACGTGTAGTACATCCGGATGAAGAACAGTTTAGCGGGTTTGTGTTTAAGATTCATGCAAACATGAATCCGCGGCATCATGACCGCATTGCGTTTTTGCGCGTTTGCTCGGGAGTATTTGAGCGCAATAAATTATACAAACATGTGCGCAGCGGTAAAACATTCAGGTCATCAAATCCGACGGCGTTTATGTCTCAGGATAGGGAAATTATCGATCAGGCTTGGCCGGGGGATATTATCGGTTTGCACGATACCGGCAATCTTAAAATCGGCGATACCTTAACGGAGGGCGAAGATATTCAGTTTAAAGGTATTCCAAATTTCGCGCCGCAAATATTCAGAACTATTTTGAACGCAGACCCTTTAAAAGAAAAACAATTTCACAAAGGATTAAATCAGCTTGCGGAAGAGGGGGTTATTCAAATATTTACCAAACTGCACCAACCGAATGTGCGAATACTCGGTGTGGTAGGGCAATTGCAGCTTGAAGTGCTCCAATCCCGATTGGAAACCGAATACAATGCGGAGTGCCGCTACGAGCCGATTGATGTAAGCCTTGCCCGCTGGATAAACTGCGAAGACAAAAAAAAGCTCAAAGCATTTGTAACCGCAAACGAGCGTAAAATACTGCAAGACGTTGCGGGAAACTATGTGTTTATCACCGATTCCGCATGGGCTTTAAATCGCATCCAAGAGCTAAATAAAGAGATATCATTTTATATCACTTCCGAGATGAGAAATTGAATTTAATCATGCCTAACTATTTTTTACGTTTTGATTTTACAAAAAATATACTCGGTGTTAAATCCGTGTTTTTTATTTTCTGTCTCTTTTTTTTGTGTTGTGCGGAAATGTCGGTGTTCAGTAAAACAATGGGTAAAGATATTGCGTTGTTTAAACTGGGAGGTGAACAAAATGATCTGCCGCCGAAGATATCCGAGCAAATTGACAATGCGATACTGCAAACTTTTCAGAAGGTACCGGGCTTTCACGTTATTCCAATGCATCAGAAATTTTCCGCAATCAATCCCGAAACGTTTAACAGAGAAATCCTTAAAATAAAAGAGGAAAAATCTTCTCCGCTGGATGAGATACGCATGGGCGGGCAAACGTTTAAAAAAAGAGATTGGGAAGACCTGATAAAATCTTATATGGCTGTGGTGCCTTTTATTGCCGAGTGCAAACTGCTCAGCGAACAAACTGAAGATAAAGCAGCCTCTTTTACTGTTGTACTGAAAATACAGTTTTATCTTATTGGCGTGCAAAAAAATAAAACCATTGCATCATTTCAAATTGCGACAGAGGGCAGCGGCAGCAGCAGCGAAACTGCATTTTTTGATGCAGTTGAAATAATTCCTTTTTACCTTGAGAACATGGTGCGAGCACGGCTTGACCTTCGCTCAAAAACCGTTGCTGCAAAAATTGACGGAAGAACTGCTGTTCTGGAAACAAGCACAAATCTCAATATAAAAAAAGGAGATGAATATGCCGTTATTGAACGGGAACTAAAAAATGGAAGTTTAAGATCAAAAGAAACAGGATTATTATTAATTAAAGAGGTGCGGGAAGAAAACAGTCTTGCCGAAATTCTATATGCCTCGCCTTCGCTTGCTGAAGGCAGTGAGCTGAAAGCAATCTCCCGTTTGCCCATTGTTTTTAAACCGTTTTTTGAGTTAGCTATTCCAATTCCGTATAAAAAAGAGAAGGGCGCCGATTATTCAATCGGTTTGCAAATTATTCACTCACGCGGCTTTTATCGTGTTCGTCCAATGTACGGGGTTGCCTTTATTTTTCCCAAACGCAGCAAAGATGAAATTCCTGAAAAAACGGATAATGGTGAGACCGGCGTTATTGTTCCGATACAATTTTTTGCCGGTGCCGAGTTATACAACAGTTATTTCGGCAGAACAAAAATAACTCCGCAAGCTGCGGCATTTATTACTTTTAATCAGCAAGGAAAAGGCTTTCGGCATATTCGTACCGGTGAGCTCTGGCTCAAACTTGATGTGGATACAAGCTGGTTAGTAAGCAGAGATATGCTTTTCGGTTTTTCCGTAGGAGGGCGGGGGGCTTACCGTTTTGGAAATGAAAAACCGTTCAGCTTTTCGATTACTTTCCAATTAGGGCTTACATTTAAAATCTGAATCCGGTGATTTATAAACAGGACAAGAGTACGAAAAACTTATTTTGAAATTTATCTTGATTTACTGAAATTTAAAACAATGTACATCAAATTCTGATAGCGTTACGCTGTAATGTTCCGCAGCCTATACAATTGAAACAATACTTTCCGCCGGTATACCATTCTGTAATTAACTTGCAGTGATACTAATCGAAGTATCAACAGGTTGCTTTGCTGCTTCGGCATTCCGATGGTAAATTGCCACGGATGGCAAAACTCAGAACCGCCACGGACGGCGGTGGTTCTAAACAGAATCGATGTTTTAAAGCAAAGTAGTTTGCAAAGCTTTAAAACTCGCAGGTTTGGTTTTGACATGGACGTCAAAATGAAACCGTCGTGTCGGACTTTTTTCTATAAAATTTTCTACAATTCATATTAAATGAATTAAAGGATATATTCGAGTTATCAAAAAAAACGTTATATCAGCCGCTTATCTCAAAAATTCTTACATTTGACAAGGTTTTTTAAAATTTACAGCGTAGTGTTTACAATCAAAATTATGTGATTTATAATTGTTCATAGTGGAGGCATTAAACGTGATTAATAATAAAACGATTAAAAGCGCGATGAAGATACGCTTGGACTATCTTCCCGAAAAAAAGGAATTCCAGCCGGGAATTAGAAGGGCTCCCGATAGGGGTTTTCGGCTCACAAAGGAGCAAACAAAAATAGCGCTGCGAAATGCGCTGCGGTATATTCCGGAAGAATACCATGAACAGCTAATCCCCGAATTCTTGGAGGAGCTTACAACCCGAGGTAGAATTTACGGCTATCGATTTAGACCGGAAGGGCGAATCTACGGAAAGCCCATTGACGAATACAAGGGAAATTGCATTGAAGGAAAAGCTTTTCAGGTTATGATCGACAACAACCTTGATTTTGATGTAGCTCTTTATCCGTATGAATTGGTTACCTACGGCGAAACGGGATCGGTTTGCCATGACTGGATGCAGTATTGTCTTATTATGAAATACTTGGAAGTCTTGCACGACGATGAAACCCTTGTTGTTGAATCAGGGCATCCTTTAGGAATTTTTAAATCGAGGAAAAATGCGCCGCGCGTTATTATTACAAACGGCTTAATGGTCGGCTTATATGATAATCTTGAAGACTGGGAAATTGCCGAAGAAATGGGTGTTGCCAATTACGGGCAAATGACTGCAGGCGGCTGGATGTATATCGGTCCGCAGGGAATTGTGCACGGCACCTATAACACCATTTTAAATGCCGGCAGACTTAAGCTCGGCTTAAAAGAAAAAGATAACCTTGCCGGTAAGCTCTTTATTTCGTCAGGTTTAGGCGGAATGAGCGGTGCTCAAGGAAAGGCCGGCGACATTGCAGGAGCGGTTTCAATTATTGCCGAAGTTGATATTTCCAGAATCGAGACAAGGCTTGAGCAGGGCTGGATTAAAAAACTTTCCAAAACTCCGGAGGAAGCGGTAACACTTGCTCAAGATGCTCTTAAAAAGAAAGAAGCTTTGAGTATTGCTTTCCACGGAAACATTGTAGATCTTCTTGAGTATATAGAAGAAAACAATATTCATATTGATTTATTGTCGGATCAAACCTCTTGCCATAACGTATACAACGGCGGATATTGTCCTGTCGGAATAAGCTTTGAAGAGCGCACCCGTTTGCTTGCCGAAGATAAAAAAACTTTTGAAGCTCTGGTTGATAAAACTTTAAAGCGGCATTTTACGGTTATTAAAAAGTTAACCGAAAAGGGAACTTACTTTTTTGATTACGGCAATTCGTTTTTAAAAGCAATTTACGATTCGGGAGTTAAGGAAGTTTCCAAAAACGGCATCGACGATAAAGACGGTTTTATTTGGCCGAGTTATGTTGAAGATATTATGGGACCTCTTTTATTTGATTACGGATACGGTCCCTTTAGATGGGTTTGCTTAAGCGGTAAGGAAAGTGATCTTATTGCAACCGACCATGCAGCAATGGAATGTATCGATCCGAATAGAAGATACCAAGACCTTGATAATTACAACTGGATTAAAGAAGCAGAAAACAATAAACTCGTTGTAGGAACCCAGGCGCGAATTCTTTATCAAGATGCAAAGGGCAGAGTTAAAATCGCTCTTAAATTTAACGAGCTTGTCCGCGAGGGAAAAATCGGTCCTGTAATGATGGGACGAGACCATCACGATGTTTCCGGTACTGACTCTCCGTTTAGAGAAACCTCAAACATTAAAGACGGCTCAAATGTTATGGCGGATATGGCGGTGCAATGTTTTGCCGGCAATGCCGCTCGCGGAATGAGTCTTATCGCTTTGCATAACGGCGGCGGTGTTGGAATCGGGAAGTCAATCAACGGCGGCTTCGGGCTTGTCCTTGACGGCTCCGAGCGGGTTGATGAAATTATCAACCTCTCGCTTACTTGGGACGTAATGGGCGGAGTTGCCCGCCGCAACTGGGCTCGTAACGAACACGCTATAGAAGTTTCAATGGAGTTCAATGGCGATAATGAGTTTGGACATATCACCCTCCCGTACCTTGTCGATGATGCCTTAATTGAAAACGCTGTTAAAAATATAAAGTAATTTCGTTAAAAAGAAAGGCACCGCCCCTGAAGCGGTGCCTTTCTTTGGATCACTACTGTCCAAAATAATTTTATACGAACCTCCATTCTGCTTGTAAACTATGAGGTGGAGGCTTCGGGATTGGCACACTCAGTTTATAAAACTTTAAAATATTTTAGTAAAACATAGTTCGAATCGCGGTTTATTTTACCAGATTTGCAAACAAGGCGGGTACCGCGATAAAATTTCCGATGGCACCGCCTAAGCTTGATAAAAAGAAGATAAGCAGCACATGCGCAATTTTATTTTTATACCACCCCCGTATATGGGCAACATTATCGGTAAGTGTTTCCATATCAACAACTTGCGGCTTTCGAAGCCAAGCTTGTGTAAGGCCGGTAAATAATCCGACACCGAGAACCGGGCTGAGCGTTGCAATTGGAGCGGTAATAAATCCGATGATGATGCTGAGCGGATGTCCTAAAGCGATAAGTGTCCCGAGTGCCGTAAGGCTGCCGTTCCATAAAAACCAGCGGGTAAGCATTGCGGCTGAAGCTCCTATTCCTCCGCGCCAAAAGCCAAGCAGTAGTAAAACAATAATAAGAGCCGGAATAATCCAACCTGCAATTTTTCTGGATAGTGTTTTAGGCGGTATTACAGAAATGTCCGAAACATCGGCAGTCATTTCTCCGGAATCCAGTCGATGTAAATAGGTTTCGGTACCGGGAAGGTGTCCCGCGCCAAGCACGGCGATTATTTTTTTACTTTTGGTCTCCCAAATTTTTGAAGCGAGGTAGCGGTCGCGCTCATCAATCAACACCTCTTTGATTGTAGGCATATATTCCGCAACCTCATTCATCATACTGTCCATCGCGCTTTTTTCTTTTAATGCTTCTATTTCTTCTTCTGTCAGTTTTTCATCAGAGAATGCACTTGCAAGCAATGTTGCTAAAAGTTTTGCTTTTCCGAAAAAGCCGTTTTTTCCCCAAGCTCTTTTTAAGGTAAGATGAATGGGTCTGTCCACCAATTCTACCGAAGCATTTATTTCTTCTGCAGTTTTTATTGCCGCTTTCATTTCATCGCCCGGCTTTACCCCGAGTTCTGCGCCCATCTTTTTTTGGAAAGAAGCAAGGATAAGATTGGTTAACAGTAAAAAGCCCTTTCCTTCTTTTAGCACTTTTGTAATATCAAGCTCCTGCCATTTTTTTTCATCGGTAAGAGATTTATATCGATCTTGATCAAGCTCAACACATACACAATCGGGCTTCTCTTCTTTAAGAAGATTTTGTACTTCTGTAATACTTTCTTTTGAAATATGTGCGGTTCCGAGTAAGATTATTTCTTTATCCTTTAATTGAATTCGTTTGATTGTTTGACTCATAGGTTGTTGTTACTCCGGTAAAAATTCTTTTTTATTGCAGCTTTAAGGTTCTCAGTTTTTGAGTTTAAAACTTGTCTGCAAAGTGTTAATCAAAATATTCCATCGGGAATCGTGCAAGTCTGCAAGTCCGAACTCTGCAAGCACATCCCCGCGCTCTCTAAAAAACCAGTGGTACAGATTTCGCCGTATTTCCGATGCATCTTCTTCGGCATGCACAATGCGCACCATATCCAAAATTTCATCGTCATTAAATACTTTGTACTTTCCTCCGGATATAATATGGTAAACTTGCCTGTCCTTGCCTGCCTCTATCCTAAAAGGAGAGCCGCCGGTTTTTTCCGCCGCCTCAAGTTTTTGACGCGAAAGCTTTTGCTCCGCCGCGGTAAGTTCTGTTTGAATACTGATTACTTCCATATTATAAAGATGTACCCGCGCCTGTTCTATTAAAAATCGCAAACCTACTTCGTCCATTTCTGAAAGAAGTTCTGTCAGTTCTTTTACCAGTTTTTTTTCTGCGGCTGTTTGCTTACGAACTGTACTCTTTTTAGTTTCGTTTTTTTTCACCGCAGGCTTTTTTTCAGACTCCGTTTTTTTTGCGGCAGCCTTTTTCGGTGCTGTTTTTTTTACCGTGTCCTTTTTTGCAGAAGTCTTTTCCGCCTTTGTTTTGCTTTGTACTTTTGTGTCGTTTTTTTTTGCCATAGTCTCCCCTAAAAAAGTTTTTTGTATTTTGCAAGACCAGTATAATTTATGTCTGACAAAATACACTACTACTATAACGTTTTTATAACTAACTTCCATAAATGTGCTAATCAAACCATCAACAGGCGGCTTGAGAATTCAGCATCACTATGGTAAATTGCTCACCGTTGTCAAATCCCAAACGATGTTTCGCAAAGCAACATGCAAAGCAAAACGTGCCGGCTAAACAGGCAAGCATTGTTTTAGACTCGTTGTTTAACACACTCTTATAAATTAGTCGTTAGTATTCCACTGTAATTTTACCGGTGTATATACGTAAACGCCCCGTTTAGAACGCAAAGAAAGCAGCTCATATAAAATCCTAAAGTCATTTGAAGAAATATTCATTTCCGCCTTAGCTTCCATCAAGGATTTTAGCAATTCTTCTTTATACGAAAGAGGGCGTTTAATAACCTTAGTTGAATAACCGTCGCAATCAGCTAGTTTTGCGGCATACGCAATAGCATCGGATAAATTTCCAAGCTCGTCAACCAAACCGAGGTTTTTTGCCGTAGCTCCTGAATACACTTTACCTCCCGCAATATCGGAAACTTTATCAAACGAAAGTTTTCTTCCGGTAGAAACCTTGGTAATAAAATTTTTATAGATACTCATTATCTCAAATTGCAACAGACTCTTATCAGTCTCACTCATATTCTTCACTCCGGTGTAAGGACGAAACTTGTGCAAATATACTCCGTCAACGGTAATACCCAAATATTTTTGCAGCGCAGCTTCAAAAGTCGGCATCACCGCAAGCACACCGATTGAGCCGGTAATCGTATACGGAGAGGCGAAAATATAATCCGCAGATGAAGCAATCCAGTATGCGCCGGAAGCGGCAACTGCTCCCATCGAAACAACCACCGGTTTTTTTGCCCTTACAATGCAGCGTTCTACTGCACGGCGTATTTCCTCAGAGGCAAAAACTTCTCCGCCGCCTGAATCAATGCGTAACACAATAGCTTTAACGTCAGGATCATTGACTGCAAGATCAAAAAGATCAAGCATGTAACCGCTTGTTACCGCATCATTCTGCCGTGTTCCATACGAAGAAATAGCTCCTTTCAAATAAATAATTCCTATCTTATTTGTAGACTCCGAGTGTGAATAATAAAAATTATAATCATCGAGACTGATAAAATTTTTATTCTCAAAGAATGTATCCTTATCAACAAGTCCCAAATCAACTTCAGCGTCCTCATAAGAGGCTATCTTTGTAACAAGTTTTGCGGACAAGGCTGTTTCGGCAGGATCTCCGTTATGGTTTTTTAGCAAATCGAGATAATTATCAACATAATGGAGTATGACATCTGTAGGTAAATTTCTATTTGTCGCTACCTCCTTAATATAATTTTCCCAAATATTTGTAAACAATGCACGATGATTTTCTTTTACTCCCTCAGACATTTCTTTTTGTGAATAGGTTTCCGCCATGCTTTTATACGCACCTGCCTGTACAACATTCCAGTGAATATCAAACTTTTCTTCCATGCCACCAAAAAAAAGACTTTCGTTGTAAAAACCCGATAAGTCAACACTTCCAAGCGGATCCAAAATAATCTCATCAGCAAAAGATGCAAGATAATACTTTGCAAGGCTATAAGAATTTGAAAACACATAAAGTTTTTTACCTGATTTTTTGTACTCCTGAAGAGCCGCCGCAAAATCAGAAAAATATCCCGAGCTCCACCCGCTCAAACCGGAAAGATCAAAAAAAACACAATCTATTCTTCTATCGTATGCAGCCTGCTTTAAAGCCCGTATAATACTTGAAACAGAAACAATCTGTTTTTCATCACGAAAAACCAATTTTGCAAAATCAAAATCGCGTTCTTCTTCCGAAAGAAACCCCGAAGGATTTATCAATAAAACCGAATTTTGTTCAAGTTTTTTAACCGGCTGTTTTTTGTTTCCGCCCTCCTGCAGCGCCGCTAAAAACAGAAAGAAAAAGAAGAAAAAAACAATATTGATGATAACAAGGCGCAGCACATTAATGCTTCTGAATAAACTGCGAAAAAAACCTTTTTTTTGACTCATAAGGACCTCTACTATCTAAACATATCAAAAAAAGAATACTAAATCAACAGAGCGGACACCACGACTTAATTTTGACGTCCTTGTCAAAATTAAGTCTGCGAGTTTTAAAGCTTTGTAAACTATTTTGCTTTAAAACATCGCTGCTGCGTGGAACCACGGGCGTCCGTGCCCGTTCTGAGTTTTGCCGTCCGAGGCAAAAACTAAACCACGAGTTTTAAAGCTTTACGAATAGTCTTGCTTTAAAAAACATCGTTTTGCATTGTTCTGATTTTGCCATCCGTGGCGGTTCTCAGTTTGACAACGGTGCGCAATTTACCATAGTAATCCTGAATCTGCAAGCCATTATGGTTAATACTCCAATTACTCACAGGAGTGGGTGCGGACAAGTTTTTAAAAACTTGTCCCCATACTTTTTTGCGCACTATGAATAACAAAATAAAAAATCAAAGTCGAGTTTCAAACCGCAGAAGAAACTTCACTCATACTTCTTTTATTCAAATAGCCGATGTTTTCACTTGATTATTTATACGGAAGAAACTATGATATTCATTATGTTAGACTATAGATTTATTAAAGAAAATTTAGCTGCGGTAAAAAAGAATATCACCGATAGAAATATGCACGCCGATGCCGATGCGGTGGTAACCCTTTTTGATGCCCGTACGGAACTTGTAACTGAATTGCAAGGTTTACAAGCAAAGCGAAATGAAAACGCACAAAAGATGAAGCAAAAGCTTGAGCCGGAAGAACGAAATCAGCTGGTGGAAGCAGGAAAGGTATTAAAAACCGAAATCGCCGAGGTTGAAGCAAAACTCGGCGAAACCGAAAAAAAACTTGAAGAAGCTGCCCGCTTGATTCCGAACATGGCGCATCCCGATGCACCGGTAGGCAAAGAAGACAAAGACAACACCGAAGTAAAACGGGTAGGGGTGGTGCCTTCATTTGACTTTGAGCCGAAAGATCATGTGCAGCTCGGCGAAGCTTTGGACATTGTCGACTTTGATGCAGGAACCAAAGTTTCGGGCGTAAAGTTTTATTATTTGAAAAATGAAGGAGTATTCCTTGAACAGGCGCTTATCTTGTATGGGCTTAATGTTTTAAGAAAACACGGATTTACGCCGTTTATCACTCCAGACATTGCAAAAGAAGAAATCTTGCAAGGAATCGGCTTTATTCCTCGCGGCGAAGAATCAAACGTGTATACGCTTGAAGGGGAGGGCACCTGCCTAGTTGCAACTGCTGAAATTACACTCGGCGGCTATCATGCCGATGAAATTCTTTCGCAAACAAAATTGCCGCTTCTATATTGCGGACTCTCTCATTGTTTCAGAAGAGAGGCGGGCGCCGCGGGGCAATTTTCAAAAGGGTTATATCGGGTACATCAGTTTACCAAGCTTGAAATGTTTGTGTACTGCCTGCCCGAAGAATCCGACAGCTGGCATGAAAAACTGCGCGCGATCGAAGAAGAACTCTTTATCGGGCTTGACATTCCTTTCCGCGTTGTTGATACCTGCACCGGAGACTTGGGAGCGCCCGCATACCGCAAGTGGGACCTTGAAGCGTGGATGCCGGGCAGAAACGGCGGCGAATGGGGAGAAATTACTTCCACCTCTAACTGCACCGATTATCAGGCACGCCGGCTAAATGTCCGCTACAAAGACACCGACGGAAAAAACAAATTCGTACACATGCTAAACGGAACCGCCATCGCCGTCTCCCGCGCCCTTGTCGCAATCATAGAAAATTACCAGCAAAAAGACGGCAGCATCAAAGTTCCCGCAGCCCTTATCCCTTACTGCGGCTTCGATACCATTAAAGCAAAAAAATAAAAAGTACGGATTCCTTAAACCGAGCCCGACACGGCGCAACGGCGAGTAAACTTGCCATAGTAGTATAAGTTTTGCTCGCTTATGCTTCGCATTAAGGGCTTGGGCAGCCCTTAGACCTGCCTGTTTTCAGCGGCTGCTGGCGCAGAGCCTTTTTCGCTTATGCTTCGCCGCGATCTGTACTGTCCCCTTAGACCCCTGGAAAATTCCAAGCGATGTTTTGCCTGAGGCTGCGCTTTAGTTTGAATTTCTTGATTGCTATGATGGTATTAAGAGGTTATCAACACAAGGTTTTTTTTAAACCTTGTGTTGATGTTGTTTTTTATCGCGGCACACCGATTCTGCTCAGGGGCCAGAAGCGGAAGTTTGTGGTGCCGAGTATTTTTTCAGCGGGGATTACTTTAGGCTCAACATTTGAGCTGAATAAAATGGACGAAGGATCGTGTGTATCAGCCGGTTCTAAATGATTTACGTATGAATGGCGCATATCGGTTGAGTTAAGGCGGTTATCCCCCATCATAAAATAACAGTTTTCGGGAATATAATTTCCTTCACCTGTGGGAAATTCATCCATGTTACGCGCACGGGCGATATCCAAGAATGCGGCATACAAGGCGGCTTCGTTTAAAAGCTCGTTTCTTTGACTATCCGATTCAAAGGTTTCTTCCGTTGCGGCGCTGTTGATAAGCTCAATATTGCGTAAAATAAGCTTTCCGAAGCAAAGCTTGACCAGCGCGTTCATTTGTGCAAATCGCTGTCGATACAAGGTTTCTTCCGTTGCGTGCTCTTTCCAATACGGCGCCCAATCCAGCATGAATTTTTTAAACCATGCAAGCCCTCCGTTTGTCGTTAAAATCTTTCTGCTGATATCGCTTGAAGTTCCGAAGAGCGTGTTTATTTCATGCTGATTTCTGGTGATAAATTCAGATGCGTCTGCCACATCTCTGCCTTCTTTTAAATAGGCAAGCCGTGCTACAATAGAATTTGCTTCTTTTTCAGCTTCTGCAAAATTAAGTTTTGCGCGTTTTGATTCTATAGAATTGACAAGCTCCATTTCTTGCGGAGAAAGCACAATTCTATGTACCAACCGTAACTCCGATTGAGAGAGCGTATTTAAGTCCCACGTAGCATAGGTTTTATCTGCCTCTACCGGCATAAAATCTTTACTGTCCTTTGTTTTTGAGTACAGTACCCCGTCAACAAGCATGAGCTTTTCTCCGGGAATTCCGGTAATGCGTTTTACCAGCGGATCTGCTTTCGGCTGCTTGGTAACCGGATCAACATTGATGTTTTTTTGTGTAAAGGTGAGCATGTATACAAGCTGCGATAAAAAGGTTTTTAGACGAGTTTCCGGAGTATCGGGATAATTCGGATTGGAAAAAACAACAATATCGCCTCGCGCATACTGTTTCCACTGCGGCAGTCGAAAAGATGAAAGCGGAAAATATGGACCCGCTGAAGTTTTGAAAACCAACAATCGGTCTCCGATCATAAATCCGGGTACCATCGATTCCGAAGGAATTGCATACAGTTGAAAAACAAAAATATTTATCAGCAATACTAAACAGGCAGCTTGTACAAAGGCATCAATCCATTCAAGGGTTCCCAGCAAAAGAGATTTTTTTGTTTTTTCAATCTCCGGCAATTGAGGAAAAATTTTATAAACTCTTTTTTTTCCGATTAAAAATAATGAAACGATTGATAAAGCAGTAGCAATAAACCAGATACTCCCTAAAATAACATCAAACGTATGAGGCGTATTTTCCCTTCCAATTCTGGAAAGAATAAAACAGGTCATTAAAACAAAAGGAAAGTATTCAAGCAGTTTTCGTGTAATGATAAAATCTTTTAAAAGTTGTTTTTTTATTAGGCGAAATAAAAAAAATATAAAGCAAGCGGTAAAAATAAGACTTGCCACTGTTGCAAAAAAAGCAAGTCCGTGCATGTTTTGCACGGGATATAAAAAAGAAAAAATCAACGCGCAAATTGCTGTAAGCATTAAAACAGGCATTAAAGGCCCTCCACATATAAACAAATCTGAATTAAGGTGGAAGTATAGCAGTTTTTTTTTATTTAGGCTATAGTAAATAAATCGGAGTTAGATGTCTATGGATAAAAGTACAGTTTTAAATGCTTCTTTGGCGCTTGAACGTTTAGGCGGAGATACGGAAATATACGATTCATTACGAAAAACTTTTTTGGAAGTATATGCGAACGATATCGAAAAAAGTTTAAAACCGGTTTTCTCTTTACCAGTGTCGGAGCTTTTTTCCGATGCCGAAGCTGCACATGTTACGCACCAACTAAAAGGAGCTGCTCTCTCGATCGGTGCGGAAAAGCTCGGGAACTTGGCATCGGAGATAAATAATCTCTTACGGGAACAGCATACATCAACGGAACAACTGATAGAGCAGCTAACCGCTATGTTGAATGATTTGCGCAAATATTATGCGCAAACTCGCGCAGCATTACAAGCATAAATTAACAATACTTTTAGTGTATTATTTTGTAAATTAAGTTACCGGTGTACTAATCGGAGTATCAACAATAACAGCTTGTAGATTCAGCATCACTATGGAAAATTGCTCACCGTTGCTAAATTCCAAACGATGTTTTAAAGCATCACCACAAAATTATAAAATTGAAGCTTTAAAACTCGTTGGCAAAGCGGAGGCAAATTATTAACGCTTTGCCCTATGGTAAGTTTGCTCACCGTTGCGCCGTGTCGAACTCAGAACAAATTCAAACGATGTTTAAAAGCATCAGTACAAAATTGTAAAATTGAAGCTTTAAAACTCGCAAGGCATAATTTTGACAAGGACGTCAAAACTCAGAACGGGCACGGATTCCCGTGGTTCCAAACAGCAGCGATGTTTTAAAGCAAAATAGTTTATAAAAGCTTTAAAACTCGCAAGGTATAATTTTGCCATGGACGGCAAAATTATACCGAGGTATCAAAAAACGTTATATTAAATATCAGTCTCTTTTAATCTTATTGTTTTTATAAACCGCTTGCCGTTTTGTGAGTACCATGACAGAGAGCCGTCGGTATTTAGGCTAATGAGAAAGGATTTGATTATACAAGATTTTTTCGGTAAAGCATAATCGCGGGGAAGCCGGTATGTTTCTCGTATTCGCTTATTTTGTGCAACAAGAGAATTCTTGCCAAGATTGGTAAGTATTACATATTTTCGAAGATATAAGGATGGGTCAATGTCTTCATCTTTATATGAAAGAAGTACGGTAAAGGTGCTCTCTGAAATCTTGTTTTGATTTATGCGCATTCCTATCAGATCGGTTTTGACGTTTTCTGGCTTTTGCTGTAACAAAAAGAATGCAAGGTAATTCGGTTGGTCGGCATCAATAGAAAGTCCGAAAGCAAAATCTCCTTGAATTGTAAAAGGAAATATTTCTTCTGTTTGTATATTGATTAAAAAGAGGGGAGAGCTTAGCCCGTCGGATGCACTTTTAGAGACTAAAACAGAATCGTCGTTAATTTGTAAAGCTTCTTGTATCCCCACTGCTTTGTAAAAGAAAGTTCTTTTTGCGGTAATAATATTAATGAGAGAAACCCCGCTGAAAGGTTCGGCGAAGGCAATGGTATCTTTATAAACCGAAAGCGTAGTTATTGCAGACCGAGGACGGAAGATAATTTTTTCAGTTTGCAAATCCTGTGAATAATAATAGATTGGTGCGGTTTTTTTGCTTGACCAAATAATAAAGCCGTTTTCATATAGTAGGAAGCGATCTCCTTTTGCCTTTGCATAAATAAGGGCAGGTTCCGCCTCCGGCTCGGTAAGAGAATAAATTTTTCCCTCAGATAAAAAATAAAGCAGAGAACCTGCAGATTGCACGTCGCTTACTGGAGAATAATATTCAGGAGTTAATTCTGTAAGGGTAACAGAGCCGTCAGGCTTTTGCTGCATTTTATATAACACGCCTTTGTCTGTTCCCAGAATGATGCTCGATTGAATATGGCGTGCGGAAGTAATAACCGCCTTATTCGGTAAGGCAAAGTCGCCTGAGGTTTTATTTCCCTGTCTTAAATGCCAGTAGTTTCTTTTTGATGAGCGTTCAATCCATATCGGCAGGGAGTCAGTTATTTTCGAGGCAAAAATCGCATTTTTTGCCGGATATTCAGCAAGAACTTCTCCTCCATCCGCTTTTACAACATATACTTTATTATTTTTATATCCAATAATCTGCGTGTAATTTTTGATTAAAGCCGGCGTTTCCAGTTTGCTTTCGGTAATAAATTGAGTAAGAATTTTTTTCTTTTTAACATTTGTATACACCAAGCGTCCGGTTTCTCCGTATGTTACAATGTTTTTTTCGTTTAATCCCGTTGCAGCAAGCAAGACAATACCGGGCGGCGCGTCGAAAAGTTTTTGCGGATTACCGTGCAAATCAAAAACCGTGATGCCTTCAAGAGAGGCGGTGCCAACGAACAGAAAACTTCCCTGTGCAGACCATGAAAGAGAGACAACGGCGCCGGTGAACCGCTTTACAAAAACCTGTTTTTTTTCTTCCCAGTCCCAAAGGCTAACCCGATGCAGTCCAAAACCGTCGCTTTCATATGCGGCAATATATTTGCCCTTCGGATGAATCGCAAGGTATTTTATGGGGAATCGGGAAATCTGCCATGTGTCAGGCTCAAGGTTTGGATAAGAATATTTAGTGAGAAAGCCGTCTTTTCCCCCCGCAAAAAATGAGGTGCTAAAATGAGCGGCGATTGCGGTAACTCCGCCCTCAAAAAGATGCGGTATTTTTGTGCGTTCTTTTAGAAGTTTTTTTGCATCGGCAATTGATTGTTCCTGTTTTTTCTTTTCCGCTTCTAATCGCTCAATTTCTTCCTGCTCAGGCGTTTTTGATTCCTCGTTTTTATTTGGAAGTGTTTTGTCTTTTTGACTACTCTCTGTATCTTCCGGTGAAGCATCTTTTTGTTCATCGGGTTCTTCTTTTTTTTCATCAGCAGGATGCGCGGTTTTTTCCGCCTCAGGGGTTTCAGTTGCTTGATCGGTGCTGTCGGTAGGCTGTTCATCAGCAGAGGTTTTTCCTGTCTCAGATTCGGTTGCCGTCTCCGTTTGAGATTCGTTTTTTTCAGTTGTTTTGTTTATTTTTTGCTCCGGCTGCGCATTACTGTTTTCTGTCGGCTTATCTGCATCAATTTTTGTCTCGGTATCGTGCTTTTGTGAATCGGGATGTTGTGGAATGCTTTCTGTTGGTTCCGGATTCTCTGCGGGTTTTGTTTCTTGCTCTTCTACGGAAGTTTCAGGCTCCTGTCCGAGAATATCGGTATACGGTTGTTGAGCTTCTTGAGGAAATATATTCAACGAAAGAAAAAGAAAAAATACAATTGAGGTTTTTATTTTCATATTATTTTTCTCCGATAAAAATATTTTTATACGATAGATATGAGCCAAGATATAGGGCGGCAAAAATTTCTGTATGCTTTTTTTTATCTTTTTCAATTTGTGTGTAGAGTGTTTTGGGGATAGGCATAATTGCCGTTTCATCTTTTTTTATGCCGTGTACATGAAATTCAAGTTTTTCATCAGGCAGTATTTTTTCAAAGTAAATGCTTGCTTTTTTTACATCAAGATTTTTTGCACCTTCAAGAATGAAAAATTTCACCGCTTCGATTGTTTCAGGATTGAGATTATTGCGTAAAGCGCTGAGCCGATCGACAAGTTCGGGATAGCCGATAACCGGCGTTTGATCTTTTTTTACATAGGTGTTTTCTATTTCTTTATCGGTTTTACTGTCAATCATTTTTTCTCCCGCACAAGAGGAAAGGCATTCAATTCTATCCTGTTCGGGGGCAAATAAGAGTTTTGTTTTTTTTGCCTTCCAGATAAATTCTGTTTTTAATTCCATATTGATTTTTGAACGGCAGGAAGGACAAATAAAAGATAAGAATTTACCGTTTATAATATCATCGATGAGCTGAGGATTATCATCAAGGGAAAGAGTTTTTTTATACTCAATTTCAAAACTATAATCACATTTACATTTAATTTTCATATCTACCTCATTTTTTTAAGAAAAAACTCATATCGCTCCAGAGTGCAAAAATAAAAACAGTTGCAATAAAGGCAAAGCCGATAAATTGCACATAGTATAGTATGCGTGGATGAATTTGTCTTCGCGCAATGAGCTCAATTATTGCAAAAAATATCAAGCCTCCGTCTAAAACGGGAATAGGCAAGAGATTCATTAAAAATAAGGATACGCAAATTATGGCAATAAATTCGGAAAGGCTTGAAAGGCCGGTGAGAAAGCTTTCTTTAAATCCGTATTCTGCAATATCTCCTATCATATGGGTTATTCGTAAAGGTCCTGAAACCGCTTCGCGCAATTCCACTCCTTTAAAAAGTAATGAAAGACTTTGCAAAGTTAAAAAAAACATTTCTCCGGTTGACTTTGCTCCATCGATGATACTTGAGGGAAAACTTTTACCGGGAACCGTAACTGTTTGCGATTCCCAGAAGATTCCTAAATCAATAGAGCCGTTTTCGGTACGAATTATCGAAAGCGTTTTTTCTTCTTTTTTGTTATCTCTTACAATAGTGAAAACCGCTGTTTTATTTTTAACATCTTGGAGGAGGTAGGAAAGTTGTATAAGATGTGCAACTTCTTGTCCGTTAAGTGCAACTATTCTGTCTCCGGCTTGTAATCCTGCCCGATCCGCAGCTCCGTCTTCTCGGATTTTAGCTATTTTTAAGGGCACATAATAAAAAATTCCCAACTGACCTGCACCGGTTTTTGTGTTTAATTCCGGAGTAATCTTTTTGTGTATAATTTCTCCGTCGCGGCGTATGGTAAAGTCCAATTGTTTTTGAGGATTTATCATAATCTCTTTTTGTATGTCAGTGAAAGTATCTGTTTTTTTATCGCCTATTTGAATAATTTCATCACCGTCTTTAAGTTCGGCAGTTTTTGCGGGGGAGGTATTTGTCTGTCGGTAAAGATACACCGGGGCAATTTTATTACTGAATGTTTGATAATTTGTTCCTATGGAAGAAACAATAGCGAGGGCTAGAACTGCCATAAGAAGATTTGCAAAAGGGCCCGCGAAAGCAATGATAATCCGTTTTAAAGGGCCAACCGAATACAGTGAGCCTTCTTCCGCCGGAATTGTAGAAAGCTTTTGATCAAGGGCTTGCTGAAATGCTTTTTCTCCCTTCATGCCGCAATATCCGCCCAACGGAATGGCGGAAATTCTATACTCGGTTATACCTTTTTTTTTGCGAAACAGTACCGGTCCCATGCCGATGGAAAAAGTTTCCACCACCACACCGCAAAGTCGGGCTGCAATAAAATGCCCCAGCTCATGAAAAAAAACTACAACACTGAGAACCACTAAACCGATTAGAATCTTTATCATCTTGTATATTACCTTTGTATGTTTTGCAGTATTTTTTGTGCACGACTGCGTGCTTTCGCATCTGCCTGCATTACTGTTTGAAAATCAGCCGGTATGGCAGACCAATCATCAGATAAAACTTTTTCAGTTATATATGATATGTCAATAAAAGAAATTGCTCCTTTTATAAAAGCGGCTACAGCTTCTTCGTTTGCTGCATTAAAGGCAATAGGGTAGGCTGCCATTTTTTTTGCCGCTTCAAAACCGAGTTCAAGCATCGGAAAATCTTTAAGCCGAGGCGGTTCAAAATGAAGCGCAAAAGTTTTTGTAAAATCAAGCGGCTGCAAATACTGCGGAGCCGCTTGGGGATCGCTCAGTGCGTTAAAAATAGGATTTCTCATATTCGGCGGAGAAAGTTGCGCATATATTTCGCCGCTTATTGTTTGTATAAGAGAATGTACAATGCTTTCAGGATGTACGGTTACGGTAATGCGATCCGCCGGCATTGAAAAAAGATTTACCGCTTCAATTACTTCCAATGCCTTATTTGCCAATGAGGCGGAATCAATTGTAATCTTGGTTCCCATATTCCATGTCGGATGTTTTAAAGCATCTTCCAAAGTGATGTTTTTCAGCTCCTCTTTTGTGCGGGTTCTAAAAGGTCCCCCCGATGCGGTAATAATAAGACGGTCAACGATTTGTTTTCCATGTGCTTGTATAAGCTGATAGAGGGCAGAATGCTCAGAGTCAACGGGAATGATTTTTGTTTTTTCTTTTTCGGCAAGTTTTTGCAATAGCGCACCGGCCATTACAATACTTTCTTTATTTGCAAGAGCCAGTTTTCGGTGTGTTTTAATTGCTTCTACCGAGGCAAAAAGCCCCGCCGCCCCCGAAATGCCGTTTACAACAATATCAGCTTCGGTGGACTCAAGCATTTTACGCAGCTGTTCTCTGCCTTCTTCTTCGGTATCTTTGAATGTTATTGCCCAGCTTTTTAAATCAAATTCTTTTTTCAGTAATTCAAGATATTGTATATTACGGTGAACCGACACTCCTGCAAGTTCAAAAAGATCCGGAAAGTGTCGAATAATGTCAATTGTTGAAGTTCCGATAGAGCCGGCGCAACCAAGTACAATAACTTTTTTTCTCATATACTATCTCATAAACAATAAAAACGAAAAATAAAACACGGGCACTCCGAGCGTGATAGAATCAATACTATCCATAATGCCGCCTCTTCCTAAAATTGCCTTTCCCGAATCTTTTACGTTTGCCGAGCGCTTTATAATGGATTCAATAAGATCTCCGATAATTGCGGCTATGGCGGTTAAAAATG
Source organism: Treponema phagedenis (assembly GCF_008153345.1). Classification (NCBI taxonomy): domain Bacteria; kingdom Pseudomonadati; phylum Spirochaetota; class Spirochaetia; order Treponematales; family Treponemataceae; genus Treponema; species Treponema phagedenis. The sequence goes on from NZ_CP042818.1 coordinate 1,075,875, forward strand.
AGGTGGTGATAATACCGATAAACGATATCTGTAATTTATGCTTAAAAACAGTGTAGGCAAGGATCCCGACTAAAACAGAGCTGAGAATACCGCCGACAAAGCCGGCAATACTCTTTTTAGGACTCGCGGGAATAAACCCTCTGTTGTTTTTTCCTAAGGCCATGCCGAACACCCATGCAAGAGAATCGCAGGCAAAGATTAAAAGTAAAAATAAGCATAAAACGATTTTTGCATTATTCCAACGCGCAATAAGAGAAAAGAAAATGCTGAACGAGCTCGGATAAAGTGCGAGAAAAAAAGCGGTAGATATTCTTTCTATTGAAAAACTAAAATCACCGGAGAACGAGATAAAAAATTCAATGAGCAGAATAGTGATAAAAACAGAAAAAACAATAAAAAGTAATAGCGGGCCGGGTACTAATTTCCATGTAAAAAGATAACTCAAAATCGGAATAATGAGTCCTAAAATGATGGAAATAAGAGGCGGATACGTTTTTAATTTTTGAGATACAATCTTTTGCATTTCCGATACCGCAATAATAAGCACAATGAAAAGTTCAACATGAAAAACTAAAAAATGGTTGTGCGGGAAAAGATAAATTGAACCGACTATGAGCGGTACGCCGATAAGAAAAACAGTAAGGCGTTCAAGAATCTTTTTCATGTAATACCTCCAAATCTGCGGTCTCTATGTTTATAGCTTTGTAATGCTTGGTGTAGATCATCTTCTGTAAAATCAGGCCAAAGCGTATCGGTAAAATATAACTCCGCATAGGCGGTCTGCCAAAGCAAAAAATTACTGATCCGTTTTTCTCCGCCGGTGCGTATTAAAAGGTCAACATCCGGAAGCGGGTAATCAAGATATTCTGAAAAGGAACTCTCGGTTATTGAATTAATTTTATCGGCAGGAATTTTTTGCAACGCTCTAATGATCTCATCTTTTCCACCGTAGTTGATTGCAAAAACCACTGCAGTTCCCGCATGATGTTTTGTTTTTTCGGTAACATCGCTTATTTCTTTTTGGATATCTTTTGGCAAAGCTGAGAGGTTCCCAATGTGAATCATGCGAATATTGTTTTCCACATAAAATTGAAATTCCGCTCTAAGATGTTTTTTGATTAGTCTCATCAAAAAACCGACTTCTTCGGTGGTACGTTTCCAGTTTTCGGTAGAAAATGCATATAGGGTTATATAAGGAATCTTAAGAGCGGAAACCGCTTTTACAATTTTTTTTGCGGTTTCATAACCTTCCTGGTGTCCCCGAGATCTGTATAGTCCCCGCTGTTGTGCCCACCTGCCGTTTCCGTCCATAATAATTGCTATATGCTCAATTGTTTTCAATCGTCCAGAATTTCCTTTTCTTTTTCCGCTAAGATCGTATTGATTTCCGATATGTGCGCATCGGTTGCTTTTTGAAACTTTTCTTCCGCAGTTTTTAAATCATCTTCACTTAAAGAACCTTCTTTTTGCAATTTTTTTGCTTCTTCAATGCCGTCCCGTCGGATGTTTCTAATAGCGATTCTGCTTTGTTCTGCAATATTTTTCGCTTGTTTTGCAAGTTCCTTTCTTCGATCTTCGGTAAGCGGCGGAATTGCAATTCTGATAATTTTTCCGTCATTTGAAGGATTAAGCGAAAGTTCTGATTTTAAGATTGCTTTCTCAATATTCGGAAGCAAAGATTTATCCCATGGCTGGATAACAACCAGTCGTGCTTCCGGAATAGAAATACTTGCCACCTGATTTAAGGGGCTTAATTCTCCATAGCATTCAACTCTGATTTTTTCAAAAAGAGAGGCGGATGCACGTCCTGTCCGCAACGTGTTAAAATCATCCTTTAAAGCGGCAATAGATTTTTTCATTTTTTCTTCATAACTTGTATGAATATCGTTCATGGTTTTTCCTCCACTGCTTGTATATGATTATAGCAATTCAATCGGTTTAGGGTAAAAAAGTTTGAACCTTGTCCCTGTTTATGTAAGCTTTATTTTAAACGTTGAATAATAGCTAAATATAAATAGAAGGATTTCCCAAGCAATGCTTAGAAAATCCTTTTTACGCAAGTTATTTTACACCTAAATGATAAATGATAAGTTTTGACAGGGAGAGCTTTGCTCCTGCCTGCTTTCCTATTTCTTCCATCTTTTTTGCTACAGAAACCTTATCATCCTTTACAAAAGGTTGCTCTAAAAAACAAATCTCAGCCAAGTGTTTTTTAAGTTTTCCCTGCACAATCCCCGTTTTCACTTTTTCGGGCTTGTCCAACTCCGCAACCTGTCCGTTGAATATTTCAAGTTGTTCATCAATATATGTTTGATCAACATCTTCGGGTTTAATATAAAGTGAAGGAAAGGCTACCGCATGAAGACAACAATCATGCGCAAAGGTTTGCACATCCTCATTTGAAAAAATTTCAGGTTTATCCGCTTTTAGAACAGCAATAACGCCGCTTTTTTTGTCAAAGTGCACATAGGTTGAAATATATTCATCCGCGGCCGCTTTTACTAATGTTACGCGGGAAAGAGTCATGTTTTCTCGAACTCTTGTAGCAAGATCGAGAATTTTATCATTTAATTCGGGGGTTACTTCGGTAAGCTCATTTGTAAAAGCGGTATTTGCGATATCTTCACCGACAGCGATAAAGTCGGCATTTTTTGCAACAAAGTCGGTTTCGCAGGTAAGTTCAACCATCGCCGCTTTTTTAGCATCGTGTTTAATAACGATGATCCCTTCCGAAGTTGCCCGGTCGGCGCGTTTTTCTACCGCAGCCAAACCTTTTTCTTTTAGGTATTTTTCCGCTTCATGCGCATCTCCGTTGCAGGCTTGCAATGCTTTTTTGCATTCCATCATTCCTGCCCCCGTTTTTTCACGGAGCGCTTTTACATCCGCTGCTTTAATATCCATTAGTATACTCCTATAAAAAATTTTGAGGAATTATTACATTCCGAAAAAAGTTTTGTATTTGCTTGTGTAAGACAAAAACTTTTAGCCCTAAAAGTCTTACAAAACGACGATCATTCGCATGTAAAAACAAATGCGAATCCGCCCGATGCACAAGCGAATTATATAACGCAATTGCCTGTACATCTTCTTAATTTAATTATTAAGCTTAAGAAAACTTGCGGAAGCGTGTAAAAAGTATTTACACCTGTCCGCAACAACAAAAAGTGTAAAAACCTTATTTATCCTCGTATAATTCGTCTTCGTCAAAAGGATCCGCATCTTCGGACTCTTCTTCGGAAGCTTTTGTTTCTTCCGTCGGGGTATAATTGGAATAGTCTGTTATTTCCTCTTCTCTATCCTGATAGGGATTAATTTCTGAATCGGAAAATCCTTCTTCATCATCTTGGAGATTTTCAATTATTTTGAGTCCCGTTTCGTTGTCCGCTTCGATAACCGCATTTGCGATAATTTGAGTAAAAAGGGAAATAGCTCTGATGGCATCATCGTTGCCGGGGATAGGGTAGTCAATACCTTCGGGATTGCAGTTTGTGTCTACTACCGCAATAATCGGTATATTCATTTTACGTGCTTCGTTGATGGCAATTGTTTCTTTTCGGGTATCAATAATAAAAATGATTCCGGGTAAATCCTTCATCTCTTTGATGCCGCCGAGGTTTTTTTCAAGTTTTGCCTTTTCTTTTTGCAGCGATGCGATCTCTTTTTTTGTGAGACTGTCAAAAGTTCCGTCAACTTCCATCTTTTCAATTCTTTTTAAGCGGCCGAGGCTCTTTTTAATAGTGCTGAAGTTTGTCAGCATACCGCCGAGCCAGCGATTGTTTACATAAAACATGCCGCAGCGCTCCGCTTCTTTTGCGATTGTTTGCTGTGCCTGTTTTTTTGTGCCTACAAAAAGAACCGATTTACCGTCAGCCATTGTTTTGCGCACTGCATCGTAGGCTTCGCGAATTGCGGTGATGGTTTTTTGTAAATCAATAATATGGATCCCGTTGCGTTCCGCAAAAATATACTTTTTCATACGGGGATCCCACCGTCTTACCTGATGTCCGAAATGAACGCCGGATTCAAGCAGGTTTTTCATGGTTACTACTGCCATGTATTACTCCTTCACGAGTTTATACTAAACTCATCCTTCTCTATTTCACCAAAGTGCAATGCACCCGGGAGATTTGCTCAAGAGTATACATAATTTTCGCTTAAGTGTATAGAGCTAAGAAAAAAAATCAGAGTACATGTTGTGAAAAATAAAAATCGTATATTCACGAGCGTTGCGGTTTGAAGCTCACGGAAAATCGGCTTTTCCATCGCCGGCAGGAACTACGAACACTGTACAGCGTTTTGTAATTAACTTCCTGTTATACAAATCAGAGTAACAACAATAAGGGACTGCGGATTTAAGCATTCCTATGGTAAATTGCCCACCGTTGCGCCGTGTCGGGCTCTTTTTTATAATTTATAATAGGGAGTTTTTAAACTCGTAGCACTGATTTAATCAAGAATACTAAAAATCAAGGCGTGGCGGTGGTTCCACGCAAAAACTAACCTGGAATTTTTTTACGATTTAACTGTGTTAAAAAACGAATCGACTTATTAAAAAAACGTATACTCGCTGAAGTATCCGTACTGAAATGCGTGTGCGAAACTATACATAAAAACTAACTCTATATCCTTATTTTTTTTCTATAGTTTTATAGCTGAATAAGGTACTAATTACTTGACATGTTATAAAACATACGGTATTATCAGTCTATATGACAGAGACGATAAGGAGAATCGCTGTGATAAGGAGAATCGCTGTATGAAGAAACCATTTCTTTTCCTTTGTCTGTTTGGAATAGCTTTTGCTTTCGCAGCGGAAGAAAATTTATATGATGCGCTGTTGCAGTATCGGCTGGAAAATGGCGCCGTATATAAAGAAATACAAATGCAGTCGGATATTGCATCAAATGAATATCAAAAAACAAAGCTTAATTCGCTGATTGTTACTGAAATCGGCTCGGGGAACACTTCCATCAACTTAGGCAGAAAAGATGGGGCATCGTACACGACTGAACCGAATGCGCGTATTTTGCTTCCTTCATATAATAATACCGGCGTAAGTGTTTCGGTTCCGCTTTCAAAAACAGAAGCGACTTCTTCCGTCGGCGCAAATGTGAAAGTAAGTACAGACATTTATTCTAAAAACAGAAAGGCGCAACAGCTGAAAAGAACGGCGGCAAAGCAGCAGGCTGACGAGGCGCTGCAAAAAAAACTTGACGGTAAAAGGATTGCGGAACAAAGTTTTTTAAAAGAGATAAAAGACTTGTACGGCTCGTATCTGAACTACCTTTCAAAAAAGCTTGCCAAAGTAGATGCCGACATTAAGTTTGAGCAGATAAAGGTGCAAAAATATGGTGCGAATTCTACAATCTACCGAACGGCGCAGTTGCGTCAAATGGATGCCCAGCGGGATTTGCAGGCAGCAGAATTTTCTTTTCAAACAGCGTTTGCGTATTTCGCTGAAAGTTGTGGACGAAGCAATGCTGATGTCGATAAATTTTTGACAGAGCTTGCACTTACTATTCCGCAAGAAAAAATTGCCGATGTTAAAAATCTTTCAATAGAGAATTCAAGAGATTTTTTACGTGCGCAAAACGAGTATCGGCAAAAGCTTTTGCAGCGCGAGGTTGAACATTCGCCGTTTACACTTTCGGCAGAGGCAGGCTATGCTTGGAAAAAAACAGAAGGTTCCGCCGGAGGCAGTACTATTTCTGAAACAACCAATGCAATACTCGGGGGGCTTTCGATGAAATTTCCCGGCGGCTCTCTTTATACGGGCGTGTCGGTTCCGATCAACGAGCCGAATAAGCCGGCGATAAATCTTTCCTTTGCATGGAATCCTTTTTTTATTACATATCGGCAATTAGATAAGCAAACGGTACAGCTTCAAAATGCGATTGATTTACTGAAAGTGCAGGAACAGCAAAAAAATGCAGAGCAAAAAATTAAAAACACTCAAAATCTTTCAAGCACACTCGCATGGAATCAGCAATCAGCTATTGATGAGCTTGGCATTTACAATCAGAACGCAAAGGACCATGCGCAATGGTTTGAAAGAGGCTTAATAAGCAAGTTTGAAAATCTTCAAGCTCAGCTTGAGTATACAAAGGCTGTTGCCCGAACGGCACAGGCAAAGGCGGATGTTATTATTTTTAACATTGCCGCAACTCAGGATTTTAACACTCAATCGGTACAAGGAGACAAATAAAATGGTAGACATGAAAACCAGAAACGCAGCAAAACGAAAAAAACGCATAAAGAGAAGTATCATTTTTATTATCGTGATTCTCATTATTTTTGTTCCCATTTTTGTTTTTAAGAAGGAAAAAACAGGGAAACAGGATTTGCCGCCGTTAGCGGTAAAAAAGGAAAAATCACATAATAGAATAGAAATTTCCGGCTATATTGAGGCGGCGCAGCAGCAAATCCTTGAATCTCCCGGAGAGGGCATTATTCAAAAGGTTTCGGTAAAAGAGGGTGATACGGTAAAAGCCGGACAGCTTATTTTTACCCTTGACAGCACAAAAGAGCAGTACAATCTTGCAAATCAGGAATTTGCCATGAATCAGGAAAAGATCAACGGCGCATCGCAAAAGTTAAAACTTATGCAGCAGCAATACGAAATGCTGAAAAAACAACTTGATGACCGCTCCGTTGTTGCCCAGTTTAGCGGCATTGTTGTTAGATTAAAAATTTCACAAGGGCAATACGCAAAACCGAAAGATAATTTCGGCACGCTTATTGACCGCACGTATTTAAAGGCAACCGTGCAAATATCAGAAAGCGATGCGTCCCGGTTGCAAGTAGGACAGAAGGTTCGGCTCACCTTTCCCGCAGAGCCCGACCTTGAGGTTGAAGGAAAAGTAACTTCCTACCCCGCAATTGCCCGTGTTACCGATAGGGGAAGAACAATCGTAGACACAAATATCCGCGTTGATAATCCGCCTGAAAAAATTCTTCCCGGCTATTCGTTTAACGGTACCATTGTTGCCGGTGAAGACACGGAATCTTTGGTGCTTAGTCAAGACGGAATCCGCTACGAAAAAGGGGAACCCTTTGCCGATAAAATCCTTGAAGGCGGAAAAACGGAAGCAGTTGCGGTTACGGTTGCGCCCTATACGCACGGCTTTGTTAAAATACTCTCAGGTTTACAAGAGGGTGACCAAGTAGCAAATCAGGGTGCGCAAAATAAAAACAAACAGTTTTAAAGGCTAAACCTATGAGTGTTATATCTTTACAAGATGTTGTAAAAACTTTTACCTTGGGCGAGATTGAGGTACATGCGTTACGCGGCGTTTCATTTGAAGTTCCCGAAGCGGGCTTTGTTTCGATACTTGGCCCCTCTGGTTCGGGGAAAACAACCTGCATGAATATGATCGGCTGCCTTGACCGCCCGACTTCAGGAGCGATTTTTGTTGACGGTGAAAACACGGCGGAAATGAAGGACAGCGATTTGGCATACTTGCGCAATAAAACCATCGGCTTTGTTTTTCAGCAGTATTTTCTATTGCCCGGGCTCACCATTTTAGAAAATGTAATGCTTCCCTTACGGTATCAGGGAGTACCCTATGCCGAGCGCAAGCGTTTGGCAGCGGAAGAGCTTGATCGAGTGGGTTTGAGCGACAGATTGCAGCACCGTCCGAATGAACTTTCGGGTGGGCAAAAACAGCGTGTTGCCATTGCCCGTGCTCTTGTTACACGCCCTAAAATTATTTTAGCCGATGAGCCTACCGGCGCCCTTGATACCGAAACGGGCTTATCTGTACTTGATCTCTTTGTTGATATTAATAAAAAAGGAACCGCCATTGTTATTGTTACGCATAACCTTGAAATCGGCGCAATGGCTCCCCGTTCAATTCATTTAAAAGACGGACTTATTACCGAAGATGTACTAAATCCGCACGAGGGACAGATACAAGGTGTTTGAAGATTTTATTACCGCACTGCAAAATTTCAAATTGAATAAGGACAGAACCTTTCTTTCTCTTCTAGGCATTATCATCGGCGTTGCATCGGTTATTATTACCACAAGCTTAGGTTCTTCTTGGCAAGGTAGCATGGAAAAATTTTTTAGTGCCTTTACCCCGAATGTTATTAATGTGATAGCGGGAAGAGGAGGCGGAAGGCAGCATCTTATTGAATTTACAGAGTCATTCAGAGCGGATGTAAAGCGGCAGATTCCAAATGTAAAGCGGGTTTTTTATACAAACACGTTCAATTCAGAGGTTACGCGGAAGAATTTAACTGCCGGCAATAAGGAGATTTTCAGTATTGAGTACGGCTGGCTAGATGCTCAGAAAATGGAATTGGTGTACGGCTCTGATTTTTCAATCGGAGACTATGCGGAAGGTACGCGCAAAGCTATTATCGGCGAAACCATTGCTAAGGGGCTTTTTCCTGAAGGACATGTGGTCGGTAAAATAATAACCCTTTATGCCTCTAACGACAAAAATAAAAAAATTCCGATAAGCTTTGAAGTAACGGGCGTTCTAAAAGATAAGGCGACCGTTTTTGGACGAGCTAAAAACTATGTGCTTATTCCGAGGGCGGTAGCGATATGGGAATTTGGTGTTCGTAACGGAGGAATTATGGAAATAGAAGCTTACTTCGCCGATACGGTTCCCGATATAGAAAAGGATCTTGAAGCCTTTGCTCGCGAGCGCGCCGGAACACCTGACAGTCTGTACATCTTTTCAATGAAAACAATACTTGAAGAACAGAGCAAAATCCTCGGCATGGTAAACCTTGTGCTTTCAGGGATTGCCGCTATCTCATTGTTGGTGGGAGGCATCGGCATAATGAATATTATGCTGGTTACGGTTGCAGAGCGCAGGCAGGAAATCGGTATACGAAAAGCGATCGGCGCATCAAACCGCAATATTTTAAGCCAGTTCCTGCTTGAATCGGCGGCACTTACCATATCGGGAGCGGCATTCGGTATTTGTTTCGGATTGCTTATCTGTTTTTTACTTGTAACAAAGGTTTTCCCTGCCGATGCCGAAATGATTTTTGTTCCGAGCAGGTCGGGAGCAATTATTTCCGTTAGCGTTTCAATCTTTATCGGAATTTTTTTCGGGCTTTATCCGGCAGTGCAGGCGGCTCGCCTTGACCCGGTAAAGGCTTTGGAAGAAACATAACAGCTATGAAAAGGAACTATATAAAATGATTGAGGATTTTATCAATGCCTTACAAAGTTTAAAACACAATAAACTGCGCACTGTGCTTTCTCTGCTCGGTATTGCAATAGGCGTAACGGCGGTTGTTGTTATTACCACTATGGGAAGTTCCCTTTACGGCTCAATGCAAAAACTCTTCGGGCCGGGAAAAATGGATATAATGCATTTATATCCAGGATGGGATTATAACACACGCAAGCAGACGATTGAGCTTACCGAAAAATATCGGAGTGAGTTAAAAAAATCAGTGCACGGAATTAAAACCGTGTATTATACGGATGGAAACAGCTCAAAAGTTTTTTCTCAGTTTTCCGATGGTGCGGCACGCGATATTACCGGCGTAGAATACGGAAACATGGAAGCAAATAATATTAAGCTTGCCTATGGCAGCTATTTTTCTATCTCGGATTTTGCAAACCACAGAAATAAGGTAATTATCGGAGAAAAACTTGCTCAAGAACTTTTCCCGCAGGGGCATCCGATCGGGCAAACCCTCAAGACAGTGATCGACCATTGGGGCTATACCGAGTCTGGACGCTCAGGCATAACATACCGAGAGCTTTTTGCCTTTGAGGTTATCGGCGTGTTGGAGCCTACAAACAACCCCTTTGTGCGGCAGACAGACTATGCAATTTACATGCCTCGCTCTTCCTTACTACAAATGGGCGGCAGCGGAGACAGAGCGGACTCTGCTGAAGTGCAAGTATATTTTGAAGAGAAAATGGATAAGGTTATGGAGGACATACGCGCGTTTTCAAATGAGTGGGCAAAAAACGAGAACTCGGTGGAGCTGTATTCCAAAAAACAGGAGTATGAACGAATCGCAAAAATTCTCAGCATGGTTAGCCTCATTCTTTCCGCGGTTGCGGCAATTTCCCTGCTTGTCGGCGGAATCAATATTATGAACATTATGTTTGTAACCGTTACCGAGCGAAAAAAAGAAATCGGCATTCGAAAGGCGCTCGGTGGGGGGCGCAGCAATATTATCATGCAGTTTTTAATCGAAACCGCAACGCTCACCTTGTCGGGCGGTATTTTCGGCGTGGTTTTCGGCATGGCGTTAAGCTTTGCTATTCTGCAATTTATTCCGATGAAATTTGAATTAGTTTTTATTCCGAGCCTTTCGGGCACAATTATTGCCTTTACGGTTTCGGTGGCAATCGGTATTTTTTTCGGCTTAAAGCCGGCAATCAATGCCGCAAAGCTTGATCCGGTTATTGCCCTTGCGGGGTAATTTGCGAATACTTGGACAGAAAGGGCTTGGGCAGCCCTTAGACCTGCCGTTTTTATGCTTCGCAGCCAATGGGCGATGGCGCGGCTTTATTATTTTCCAAAAAGGGATCTGAAAAAGCTTTTTAACTTGCCGCCTTGCTGTTTCCCTTCTTCAATAATTTTTTCTTCTAAAGCATAGAGATTCGCTGTTTTTTTCGGCACATCGGCTTGAGTTTTTTGCTTTGCCCGCTGCTTTTTCGGCGGCGTTTCAAGCGTCTGCTTTTTCTTTGAGGCGGATTTTCTCTTTTGTGTTTTTTGATTTTCTTTATTCCGCGTATTTTCCGCCCCTTCGTTTTTTGCATACTTTGACTGATAATACTTCATGCGGTCTTCAAAAGCCATCTGCTCTAAAAGCTCCTGCTCATTCTTGTTTTTACCCTTTGGCTGCTTTGTCGGCCGCTCTTTTTTGCCTTCGGAAAAAGGCTTTTTCTTTTTATCTTTTCTTCCTTTTCGTGGGCGCAATTCCGCAACGTTATTTTTGCGGGGACGATGAGGTTTTTCTGTTCCTAAACGAATATACATACTGCTGCTTTTATCCTCTATAAAAAGACTTGCTTCAGGAACCTCTGCCGGTATTTGAGCCTCTATAAATTTTTCAATTTCCGGAAGATTATACGCGTCTTTTTCGCTGCAAAGACTGTATGCCTTGCCTGATTTCCCCGCTCGTGCTGTTCTTCCGATTCGGTGCACATAGTTTTCACTTTCATTTGGAAGATCATAGTTGATCACCATTTCAAGATTATTTATATCAATACCGCGAGCAGCCACATCGGTTGCCACCACACAGTTAATTTTACCGGTTTTGAATTTGTTGATAATCGCCTGCCGCGTATGCTGCGGTAGATCTCCGTTGAGGAATTCACATATATGATTATTAACTCCAAGCCGTTTAGCAACAATCTCCACCGACTTTTTGGTGTTACAAAAAATAATAAGATTCTCGGGCTTCTCCCGTGCTAAAATTCCAAGTAAAAGCTGCATTTTTGCATCGCTTGAAACATGGAACACTTTTTGGTCAATCTCTTCAACCGTAATCACATCGCTGTCGATACTGATTTCTTGCGCATTCTCGGTGTACTCCCAAGCAAGATTTTTAACCCAGGTATTCAGCGTTGCGCTGAAAAGCATTGTTTGCCGCTCCTCCGCCTTTGGCAAAACCTGCAACAAAGTTCGCAAATCCGGATAAAACCCCATATCAAACATTCTATCGGCTTCGTCAACAACCAAAAAACCTACCGTATCAAGCTTCATAGTACCGGATTTTTGCAAATCAATTACTCTGCCGGGGGTGCCGATCAGAATCTGCGCTCCCTCTTTTAAACTCTTTGTTTGCTTTTCATACCCGACCCCGCCGTAAAAACTTGCTGCCGTGATGCCGGTATGCTTCGCGAGTTTTGCGCACTCTTCTTCTATTTGCACGGCAAGCTCCCGAGTAGGAACCATAATCAACGCTGTTTTCTTTTGCGCCGCCGGCTCACTGAGCATTCGTTGTAAAATAGGAATCAGGTATGCGGCCGTTTTTCCCGTTCCTGTCTGAGATTGGACATAAAGATCGGCATTGCTAAAAGCTTTTTCTAATACTTCCTTCTGTACCGGTGTACACTCTTCATATCCCGCATCATTTATCCCTTGCTGCAAGGAATGATCAAGATTTAATTCTGTAAATTTCATTGGTATGCAGTATACCAGAAAACTTCTTTTCACTCAAGCTTGAGAAAAAAATCGGGCAGCACTGTTTGAAATTTGAACCGACGTTGACTTTACTCGGAACCTTGCGGAGTTGTGCACTTTCATAACTCAATTAGTTTTTCAATACAAATCAAGATAATTTTATAAAAAAGAGTCCGACACGGCGCAAGGGCGAACCCTTGGAATTGCTACCTTTGGTTCGCCTACGAGTTTAAAAGCTTCAATTTTACAGTTTTGTGTTGATGCTTTTAAACATCGTTTGGAATTGAGCACGGGCGAACCTTGGAACTTCTACCTCTGGTTCGCCTACGAGTTTAAAAGCTTCAATTTTACAAAACAGTGTTGATGCTTTTAAACATCGTTTAGAATTGAGCACGGGCGAGACCTTGGAACTTCTACCTTTGGTTCGCTTATGAGTTTAAAAGCTTCAATTTTACAAAACAGTGTTGATGCTTTTAAACATCGTTTGGAATTTGGCAAGGGCGATAATAAAGCATTTTCAGTAGCAGACAACATTACTATTTTCCCTCCAAAAAATGACTTTCGGCACTGGAAATATGTTATAGAACTCTTAAAATAGTGCACAGTACGGAGGACTACAGTATATGAAAATTTTAGAAGTAAACGGAATTTCAAAAAAATACGATAAAAAGCAAGTGCTTTTTGATGTCAGTTTTGATATTGAAGAGGGCGATGTTTTCGGACTTATAGGTCCGAACGGAGCGGGGAAGTCTACTTTAATAAATATTATCACAGGTCTTTTGCAGCCACTTTCCGGAGAGGTTTCTATTGTCGGGAATAATATTAAAACAAAACCCATTGAAGCTAAAAAAAATATTGGGCTTGTACCGCAGGAGTTGGCTCTGAGCAATGAGATTTCCGTAATCGATAATCTTATTTTTTTCGGAGGTCTTTACGGTCTTTCCGGAAGTAAATTAAAAAATGCTGTTGCCGAAGCCTTGGATCTTGCAGGCTTAACTGACAAGAAAAAAGAAAAGGTTAGTAAGTTTTCAGGCGGAATGAAGCGGCGGCTTAATCTTGCCGCTGCTGTTATGCACAAACCGAAGCTGTTAATTTTGGATGAGCCTACGGTCGGTGTCGATCCTCAATCGAGAAATAATATTTTTGAATATTTGCGAAAAATTAATCGCGAAGATAAAACGACTATTTTATATACGTCTCACTATATGGAAGAAGTTGAAGAGCTTTGCAAAAATATTTTTATAATCGATGAGGGTCGAGAAATTGCATACGGTTCTTTAAATTCTATAAAAGAAAAAACAAGCGGAACCGTAACGCTGGAAATTAAAATTGCCGGATCGTCTTCGGAAGTTTTAAATAAGCTGAGTTTGCTTGACGGGGCGTTAAACATCAAAGAGGAAAACGGTTTTATAAAAATATTATACGAACGCAATAAAATGAATTTAGATGAAGTTATAAAAACGCTTCAATCTTGTAATGCTTCGATTAAATCATTGAATATAACCGAACTTAACCTCGGAGAAGTTTTTTTACAGCTTACAGGTAAAAATTTAAGAGAATAAGGGGGGATAAAAAAGCCGTCTAAAATGGCGCCGGCTTTTTTATCTGTCGAGTTTCGGCTTTGAATTTAAGGTGCCGAAACATCTCGTGTTGTATGTGTTTTTGCACTGCAAAAACACTTGAAAAAAGTTTTTTCGAAATCTGAAGATTCCTGCAAAACTTTTTATAGAGGAGAAAAATAAATGAAGGCTTTTTTGCGATATACGTTTATTACCATTAAAAATAATGTAATAAGTTTTTTGTTTTTAAATTTAGGGCTGACCCTACTCATGGTTGGAATTTTCGGGTTTATGAATGCTGATGAGAATAAGCCTAAAAGTGAAGCAAACTCAAGCATTATAAAAATTACCGATGAAGATAAAAGTCTTTTGTCTCAACGGCTCGTTGCTGTCTTGTCATCCGACAATTTAAAAGAACTGATTAAAATAAATGAAAAGGAAAAAGCGGATTTTACAATTATAATTCCAAAAGGCTATCAAACATCTGCTGAAACAAATAAGGATTTGCATATTGACATAGTCGGTTCAAAAAATTCAAGCAGTTTTAAATCTGAAATTATTGCATCAGTAGTAAAAAATATTGCTAATTCTATTATAACAAATTATACTATTAATCAAACCGTAGAGGATGTGCTAAAGTCAAACACTGATGACGGTTCTGAACTTAAGTTAAAACAGGCAAGGCTTGAAGCGGAATTGGGGAAACCGCTTGCGGATTTTAAATTTGAAAGTATTGAAAATAATCTTTCGTCGTATGCTTTTTTTTCAATTACATTTATTATCTTTATATTTTTTACATTTATAATGGCGCCGATTCATCAATCCTATAAGAAAGAAAATTTAGGAATGGAAATACGTCTTAACTCAATGCCTTTAAAGCCTGAAAAACTTTTTACAGCGAGTGTTCTTTCAATATCAGTTCAAGTTTTTATTATCATAACGGCATATTTTTTAATTTTTAGAATTGCGCATATTTCGTTTACACAAAACCCTATATTACTTTTGCTGTATGCAATAAGTTTTTCATTTCTTTGCGGAAGCGTCGCAAATTTTTTAGTTTTATTTTCAAATAAAGAATTTATATATGGGATAACAATGATTGTATTTATGGTGTTCGGTGTTTTAAGTAATGTTTTTGATGCATCTTTAACTGAAAAATATAAAATATTATCTTTGCTTTTTAAAGATTTTAATATCACAAATATTTTATCTCGCCCGCTGATGGACATCGCTTTGCAAAATTCTTTTTTAGGAATGGCAAAAAACTTTTTTATATTGAGCGGCTTTGCTCTTGCAATTTATTTGGCAGGCATCTGCATTGCAAAATATAAAAAAGATAAAATCTAAATAATATTGGAGGCATGTTGTATGAAGAATTTTTTAATTTTACTATTTGCGCAAGTTAGAAGAATTTTTAAAAACAAAAATATACTGGGGTTTTTTGTGCTGATGCCCGCTTTTATGTTTGGCTTTATCCTGCTGGCAGGATACCTTTCAAGTAAGGGTGAGGATAGCGAAGATTCTTCCGGTAAATATTCAGGAAAATATGCTGTTAATATAAACGAGGTAAGCTATTTTGTAAAAGACAGCGGCGACTTATGGAAGTTGTTTATTAAAAACGGAGAAAAAGAAAAAACTATAACCGAGGCTAAAGATAAACTAAAAAAATCAAAGACTTCCGGAATAATCATAATCCCCGAGGATTTTTCAAAAAAATAAGTAAAGGTCTTAAACCGCAACTGGAAATTTTAACAGGAGAAAATAATCAGGCTTTATCAAATCTAATACACCTCATCGATATAAACATAAATAAATATCTCATCGATGAATTTATTGAATATACTAATTCGTTGAGCACTGCAAAAAAAATAAGGGATGCAGATGTTAAAATAAATTTATTGCGTGAAGATAATAATTCTAAATTAGATAATAATTCAAAATTAAAAGAAGCAAAATCATTACCACTCAATATGATTACTTTGTTTATTTTATATGTGATTGTTTTCGGTTCCAGTGCTATTGCTACCGATTTAATAAAATTCAGAGAATCAAAAATGCTTACTCGTGCAATTGCAAGTCCGAATAGCGAATTTGCAATTATGGCAGCTCTTCTTTTATCCTATGTGTTTTTGCAGGTACTTATAAATACCGGTCTCTTTTTTATAGCGGTAAAAGTAATAAATCTTATTGTTATAGATTTTTGGCGTGTCTTCTTAGTTATCCTATCGGGAAGTTTTTTTGCCTTGTCTTTTGCTATTGTGGTAGTAAGAATATTTAAAAAAACAAGTCAGCTTAATATCGTAACATCGATAACTGCAATATTAACGATAATACTTTTCTTTTTCGCTTTTATTGCGGTAATGGATGGGATTATAGAAGTTCCGCTTATAATAAAAAAACTTGCCGTCATTTCGCCTCTGTATTGGCTTATTCAAACGCTCGATACCGGAAAAGTATTCCCGAATTTATTAATAGTTTGGCTTACAATAGCGGTACTGTTTACATCCGGAAGCTGGAGGCTAAAAGAATTTAACGCCGGTGCATATTAAGTGTTGATATATATGAAAAACAACAGGTGTTGAAAATGATTAACCGTTTCGTTATAATCAGCAGTGTGGAAATATCCCGCGATGATTATAACGATGGAATGTAGCTATGAAGCCTAAATTTTTTATTTTAATGCATTATCTTTTGATTGCTTATATTATTTTTATTAGTATAATAAAAGTAAATTCTAATCATGTTGTGTATCTAAGTATATATTTAGGCTTCACGCTTTTATTTAATATAAGATTTTTTGCCGTTAAAATAAACGAATTCGTTTTTTTTATTTTATGCTTGTGCGATTGGGCTTTATGCTTTTTGTTTTATATATTTACAGGCTCTGTATCGATTTTAATTTTTACAATTCCTATTGTAGATAGTTTTTACTATAATGACGGAATAAAAAAATATATTCTTGTCGGTACCGGGCTTTTTGTATATGTATACAGCCTTAAAGATTTTCCTTTGGAGAGTATAGCAAATAATTTAATAATATTTATTTTAATTTGCGGATTTTTGCAGTATTTAAAATATACACAAAACGAAATTCTTCGGCTTGAAGAACAAGCCGAAGAAGAAAAGCACAAAGCCTCTGCACTTCTTGAATCGGTGCGCAACTTGGAAATGTATAATGAGTCTATTGAAGATTTAATTATGCTAAAAGAGCGCAATCGGATTTCGAGGGAAATACATGATAGTGTTGGGCACGGGCTTTCTACAATTATAATTCAGCTGAATGCACTTTTTGCACTTGCTAAAGCTAAAAGTGATTTGCTTCCGGAAAAAATCACCGACTTAAATAATTTTGCAAAAAAAAATTTAGAGGAAGTACGCTTTGCTTTGCGGGAATTAAAACCGGCGGACTATAATAAATACGAGTCGGTACTCTTAATTCACAATCTTATAAACGAATTTAAAAAAATGACAAACATAAACGTGCAGCTTACCTTTTCAAAAACTATTTGGTCCTTAAGCGATGCTCAAAACCATGTTCTTTATAAATCCGTTCAAGAATTTTTATCAAACTCAGCTAAGCACGGGTCTCCTACAAAAATTACAATTCATCTTTCTTTTGCAGAGACTGTTCTCATTCTTACAATGAGCGATAACGGAGCGGGTTGCATGGAAATAAAAAAAGGTATAGGCTTAAAAGCAATTGAAGAAAGAATAGCTGAAGTAGGCGGAGCTATTCAGTATAAAAGTTTGCCGTCAGTAGAAGGTTTTTTTATGCGCTTAAGTTTTCCGCGTGTAGAAAAAAATATTTTATAAAAACTATTTTGAGGATTAAACATGTCGAGTTTTCGTTATAAACTAATGTCGTTTGGCTTTAAACTATTGGGAATAAAAAAAATTTGCACTTTCGGAAGAAAAGCTTTTAAAAACAGTAAAAAAAATAAACAAGCATCGAGATTTTTTTTTACCCAATAAAAAAGATGCAATTTACGGAGATCGAATAATATTAGATAAATATCACTGCCTAACTATTCAAAAACGGGAGCAGCTGGCAAAAAAAGCAATTCTTTTTATTTATGGCGGAGGAATGATAATCGGTCCTGACCGCGGAGATCTTCGCTTTGCAGTTGAGCTTGCACAAGCATGCGATTCCGATGTTTGGTTTCCGTATTATCCGCTTTGCATTGAACATACAATCGATGAAAGTTATAAGATGGTTTTCCAATGCTATCGTGAAATGACGGAGCTATATAATGCAAACGAAATATCTTTATTCGGGTTTTCTTCAGGTGCGGCTCTTGCTCTCGGTATTGGCTTTCATAACAATGCCTTAGGAAGAATTCTTCCGATGCCTCGCCAAATTATTGCAGTTTCTCCCGGCTCTGTGCCTGCTTCCGATGAAGAAATAAAAAAGATGGAAGCTCTTAATGAGAGGGATTTTATGGCTGATGCAAAATTTATGAGTACTGTAAAATCAATTATGAGCAAAGGAAAAAATATTCCTGAATATATGCTGAGCGGAACTCGTGGAGATTTTTCCGGCCTGCCGCCAATTCACTTTTATTACGGCGGAGACGAAGTGCTTTCCGCCTGTGCCAAATCTTTTGCATCCGCTTGTGATAAGAAAAATGTTCCGTACACTATGACCATCGCAGCCGGTATGTGCCATTGCTATGCTATTGTAAACTTTTTCCTGGAAGGAAAAGCTGCAAGAGCGGAAATTACCGAGAGGCTGAAATAAGAAAATCCAATTATAGCATAGCATGTAATTAAGCCACAGGTTGGTTTTTGATAAGGACGTCAAAATCAGAACAAAGTTAAACGATGTTTTAAAGCATCAAATGATTCGCCCTCGCGAAATTCCAAACGATGTTTTGACTGACACGCCAGCGTAAACAGGCAAAACTCGTAGGCGAACCAAAGGTAGAAAATCAAAGGGTTCGCCTGCTTCGTCTGAAACGGATTAAAAACTCATTTTAGATATCAAAAGGAACTATAGGAAAAAAACACGTATTCGCACTTGCGGCTGTTTTGGTGTAAGAATAACCGACGACAAGAGCTAAGAAGATTTTTATTCTTTCCTTTGCAGTAAAAATAATCTTTTTTATAAGTTTTTCGTGAAGAATTAGATTGATAATGCTTGTGCTAAACTGCCGAACGGGTCTAAACTCATTACGTAGCGCTTAGCTTTCACCTGAATATTTTTGCACTGGATATGTTCTACCCGTTTAAGAATTGCAAGTCCCCATTTACGAATAATGGTTTGGTTCATTGCGGCATTCTTGTCTATTGTGGTGTTCGCATCTTCTTTGAACGTAACATCCAAATGCCAATGCATACTTTCTATCGCCCAATGTCCGCGCACCGCTTTCATAAATAAGTCGATATCAGGCAGCAAAGAGCTGATCTAATACCGCCGTTCGATGGTAGTTTTATCTCCCTTTATGATAATGGTTTCTACCATGCCGATAGTTTTTATGCCTTCCCACTTACCATTAATTGCAAGCCATGCAATGTCATCAGTTATATAAAACTTTCTTGTTTCAAATTGCCCGTGTGCTTTTCAGATTCGCTTCGGTAATTTTCGCACGCTTTAAGGTTTTCTCTTATCTCGGCAATTCAGGCCGATAGAACCCGTTACCACTAAAAGCCTCAATACAAATTTTCGATCATGCCAGCGGTTTTAATTTCTTTTATAGCCGACAGGTATAAAACTAAAACCGTGCATGCCAAACATAATACATAGAAGAAAAAAAACAGCCAATTAAAATGAGCGATAAAATTACCGACAAAAATAATGTCAAAGCGAAGAATAACCAACGCTGCAATAATTACACAAACCGGAAGAGCTTTTAGTAAGGGGCTGATTATAAAGTATTTTGCTTCATCAAAAAATATTCCCTCAATTGTTTTTCCATCCGCACCTACCGAGCGCAAAATTGCAAATTCTCTGCGCCGCATATTTAAATTTGTTTTTATTGTCGAGTAACTGTTTATGCAGCCGGCAAAAAGAACGAGTAGCATAAAAGACAGAAAAACAGTATTTAAAAAATGGGCACCTATTTCGGCAAACACTTTTTCCTGAATGATATCCGTAGTCCAATATTCATTGCGCCCGCGTAATTGCGGTTTTATAATTTCGTCAATCTCGTTTCGTAATTGCAAAACGTTTTTTTCGTCAGTGCGCAAACAAAATCTATACACTTCTCCGTCTTGGAAAAATTCATTATTTTCTTTATCGTATTTAATTTGTGCTTTTCGCAAAGCTTGTGCTTTTTCAATCGGCATCAACAATAAAACCGAATAAACAGGAATCTTTGTTTCAATTTTATCGGTGTCAAAAATTAACTTTCCGATTTTAATTTCAGTTTTATCGCCTGTAAGTTTATTTGAAAGATAACAATCAATTTTAGTTATATCCGAATTCAAAAACGGAATAAACTCCGAATTTCGATATGGTATACGCAAATCCTTTTGTATTTTATTTACAAGAATTGCTTTATACGAATTTTTTTGATAATACGAATTTACATCTTCGCCTTCCGCCTCTAAGAGTTTTTTAAAATTTACATCGTCAATTCCGTAAATTTCAAGTGTTAAACGCCTTTCTTCCGGATTTAAATTTAAAAAATATCTGCCGTTATGTTTTAACTCAAACCAAGATTCTTTTTTAAAAGTATCTGAGAGCATTTTATCGGAACATTTAAACCATGCCTCAAAATTCAAATAATAATAGAAGGAAGAAATTTCTCGTAACTCCGTGAGCGGCTTAAACACAGCTTTTGCCGAGCAGTCAAATTGGTCATCATTATCTACAAGGCAATAAGTTACTTTTATTTCATCCGAACTTCTATAATAATTAAAATCTCCTTCCACAACGTATATCGTTATCATTGTAAGTAAGGCAAAAAGAAGAATATAGCTTATAAAAATTGCATTGCTTGTTCCGCGAAATGTTCTAAAATTATTTTTGCGCATCTCCCCCTTCCAATCATTGTTTTTTAAAATCCTCTTTTTAAAAGATTTTGTTTTTTCAATATTGCCTTTTAATGAATCTATGATATTCATCTTTGAAAGACGGCGAGCCGGAATTAAGGATGCAATTAAAACAGTTATAAACGAAAAAACAATAACAGCAATAAAAGGAATTACACCAAAATGATATTGCGGAAAATACACCCCGTCCCTAGTGGAATACTTATTAATTGATGCAAAAAGCATTTTATTAAAAATTAAACCTATAAGCGAACCGCATAAAATCGGAAGAGCTCCGATATAAATTGACTCAAGCATAATGCTTTCAAATACTTGCAATTTGCTTACTCCAATGCTTTTTAACATCCCGATTTGTTTTATTCTTTTGTTAGACCACACCTCAAAAACATTGTATATTAAATAAATAAAAAACGAAGCCAATATAATTAAGCCGCACAAACTCTTTAAAATGCTTTTTTGTAAATAAGACAAACCCTTTGATTGCGGATTTTTTATACCGTAGAAACTCAATAACGATTCATTAATAAAAATTTTATATGTGCCGTCTTTATTTTTTTGAAAGCCTAAGTTTTCAGAAATATCAAATAATTTTTTATACGCATTTATTTTGCTGTTTAAATATATGTTTATACAAACAGTCTCATCAGGATTTAATTTTTCAGGGTTAAAACAATACATACCGCAAACAGCGCTTGCGGGTACGCCCGGCATTTCCGAAAATATTCCCGTTATTTTAAACACGCGCTTCGATTTTTGAACAAAGGTTTCGCCTGATATAAAATTATCCGATGCAAGAATTTCTTCTCCGTTATAAAATCTTTCTCCGAGCTTAAACTCTATCTCATCTCCTATTTTATATTGAGGGTTTTGTTTAAAAAACATCTTGTTGAAAATAATTTCGTTATCTCTTTCGGGAAATCTGCCGCTTAAAAGCATTTGCTTATTTTCAATAGTTTGCCAAAACCTTACATCGCCGCTTTCCATTAAAACGAAACCCGCAACGCTGTCCCCCTTACCGGTGAGTGAAAGCTGTTGAAGTGCTACCGATTTCACATGCTGATTTTGTTCCACAATCGGCACTTTTGATATTGGCACTGCATAGCTTTGCCCGTCCCAACTCATAAATTTTTTGATCCTAATAAGCTCATCAATAAAAACACTGTAAATAAAAAACACATAAGCGTTTATCAATACAACCGATATCATAATTGAAAGAAAAAGCGGTAAGCGATTTTTCTTATTTGCTTTAATATAATTTGCCGTATATTCTCGTATAATGCTCATACAATTTCTCCGTCTTCAATTTTTACAATGCGGTCTGCTTCCAACGCAATTCTTTCATCATGCGTTATCATTATAATTGTTTGGTTATAATTTTTATTTGAAATTTTTAACAGAGCAATTATTTCATCGCTGTTTTTTTTATCCAAGTTTCCGGTAGGTTCATCTGCCAAAAGAATTGCAGGCCTGTAAATAAGGCTGCGCGCAATTGCCGCTCTTTGCTGCTGTCCGCCTGAAAGCTCGCTCGGAAAAGATTTAAGTTTATCTTCTATTCCAAGAGTTGTAACTATTTCTTTAAAATAGTTTTTATCAGCTTCTTTTTTATCAAGCAATATCGGAAGTAAAATATTTTTTTCAATCGAAAGATTAGGAATTAAATTAAAGAATTGGTATACAAGCCCTATTTTCCGCCGCCGAAACAGTGCGAGCTCTTTTTCGTTTAAAGCAGAGACAAGCTCTTCTTCAATATACACATTTCCCGATGTCGGCTTATCAACTCCGCCAAGAATATGCAAGAGGGTTGATTTACCTGATCCGCTTGACCCCATTATCGCAATAAATTCGCCTTGTTGCACAGAAAGGCTAAGCCCGTTCAATGCGGTAACGGTATTTTCTCCTGTGCCGTAAACCTTTGTTAAATTTTCCGCACGTACAATAACCATGTAAAACCTCCATCTAAAAAGAAACTAAGTTTAAATCTTTTTAGCATTTACATTCTACGATAAATTTGTGATAAAATTGTGACAATTTAAAAAAAATTTTAGGAATAGAATTTAATTATAAAAGCGACTCCGTCGCTTTTATTTTCCGCACGGATTTCCGCATTATTTTTTTCCAAAATTATTTTTGTAATCGAAAGACCGATCCCGAACCCTGCGGTGTTATTTTTTGTTTTATAAAATCTTTTAAAAATATTTTTTAAGTCCGCATCGCTTATTTGCGGCCCCTTGTTTTCAAACCGAATTTCGGTGTACACCGAATTTTCAACTGCGGAAACGGAAATTGAATTTACTGCAGGATAAAGATCCGAAAAGTTTTTTAAAATATTTAAAAAGGCTTCCGCAATCCAATAAAAGTCGCCTTGTATTCTTATCCCGTCTGCTTTAATTGAAGGCATAAGTTTTTTTTCAAGTAAATCTTCTTCGATTATTTCTACAGCACTCATAAGGCATTCTTCCAATAAAAATTCTTCCTGCGTCATTTTTATTGCGCCGGAATCTAATTTAGAAAGCGTAAGAAGAATTTCCGTTAAGCGTTCAAGCCGCTCAAGCTGCACTTGCATTTTTTGTATAAATTCATTTTTGGCAATTTTTTTGTATAATTCCGGATTGGAATCTTCAAAAAGCTCAAACATAATATTTATAGAAGTGATTGGAATTTTTAATTGGTGAGAAATGTTTTCCAAGTTTTTTTTATAATTTTCTTTTTCCTGTTGTGCATAAACCTTTGTTTCACGCAGCAAAACCAAAGTTTTATAAATTTCATCATCCAAAATTGAAAATGGATCTTCTTTTATTGCAAGCTTATAATTTCCTGTTTCAAGGGTTTTTATAAATTTTATAGTTTGCTCAATTCGCTTTTTTTGTTTGTTTTTAATATAAAAATTTGCAATACAAAAAAATAAAATCGTAATTGCGGAAACAAAAAAACAGCAGAGCACAATATACAAACTTTGATTTTTAAAAATAATTATCTCATCTACATAACCGTATTGTTTTAAAATCTTTGAACCGTCTTTTTCTAAGTTTTTATTTTCCGATTTTAATGCGCCAATAAATTTTTCGGTATTGTTTGCTTCCAATGATGAAGCAATGCGGCAAAGTTTTGCATAAATTTTTCTTTCGTTTATTTTATAAATACCAAATACAAAGATATTTACAAAAAATAAAACTGCAATTAAAAAAAGCAATGATGTTTTATTTAGCGCTTTCATATTTCCAGCCTATACCCAATTCCGTGAATAGTTTTTAAAAGAGGCTCATCAAGCTTTTGACGCAGCCTGCGAACCGTAGCGGTAAGCGTGTTATCATTTACAAAATTATTTTTTGAATCCCAAACTAAGTCAAGCAATTTTAAACGCGTTAAAGTTTGATTATGATTTTCCATAAAAATCTTCATCAAATTATATTCTTGCGCAGTTAATTCAATTTCGGCTTTATTTTTAAAAAGCCTTTTTTGCTCCGTATCAAGCTCGTATTCATTGAGAATTATTACGCTGTTTATTTTTGCATTTAATTCAGCCTTACTTGTTCGGCGAAGTACAGCATTAATTCGAGAATGTAAAACAGCTAATCTAAAAGGCTTTGTGATATAATCTTCCGCACCGAGGTCCAAACCTTCGACAATACTTTTTTCATCGTTTTTTACTGTCAAAAAAATTATCGGGATGTCTTTTAAAGATTTTGCATAGCGAAAAAAATCTTGCCCGTTTCCGTCGGGCAAGTTTATATCGAGTATAATTAAATCAAATTTCGTATTAAAATTTTTTTTAGCTTCGTTTATTGCGCAGGCACAAAACACCGAAAAATCCCGCTTTTCCAAATAGTGTTTTATGCCTAAAGAAATATCATCACTGTCTTCCAGTAAAAAAATTCGCGCCTTAGTCCTGCTTTTCATCCTGATTTAAAGAATCTAAATTGTGCTCGGCTGCAATTATCGCTTCAAATTCTTCGCTTTCAATTGTTTCTTTTTCTAAAAGCCTTTTTGAAATAAACTCCAAAAGCGGCTTTTTTTCAGAAAGCAACTTAACAACCGCCTGATATCGCTCATCGATGATTTTTGCAATTTCTTCGTCAATATACTGCTGCGTTGTTTCCGCATATTCGCGAACCAGCTGAGGCTCATTATGTCCGAGATATCCGGCACCGCGTTTACTCAACGCTACGTTTTTAAACTTATCGCTCATTCCGTAATCGCTTATAATACTTCGAGCAATGTCCGTAACGCGGGCTAAATCATTAGCAGCACCTGTGGAAACCATATTAAAGGCAACTTGCTCCGCAGCGCGTCCTCCAAGAAGAACATCAATTTCCGCAAGCAATTGTTTTTTATGTATGAACTGAGCTTTCATCAAAATAAATTCCGCTCCGCCTTATCTAATTAAAAATAGAGTATCTTACGCTCTTATTTTTCATAAGTATAGCAAATAGTATTCAATTTGTTAAGCTCCGGTTTTTTAAGCAAAACAGGATTTAAGCATTCCTATGGTAAATTGCTCGCCATTGCGAAATTCTAAACGATGTTTTAAAGCAGAATAGTTTGCAAAGCTTTAAAACTCGTTGGCGAAGTTACAGTAAATTTTCAAAACTTCGCCCTATGGTAAGTTTGCTCACCGTTGCACCGTGTCGAGCTCTTTCTATAATAGAATAGGGAGTTTTTAAACTCGCGGTTTAGTTTTTGACACGGATGTCAAAAATCAGAACGGGCATGGACGCCCGTGGTTCCATGCAGAAACGATGTTTTAAACCAAGCGTATTCGCACTTGCGGCTGTCTTGGTGTAAAAATAACCGACGGGCGATTGATTTTCTTTTTAATTAGGTTTATATTTAATTAATCAAATAAATTTTTTAGATAAATCAAATTTCTATTCAAGGGGAGATGAAAATGGCGAACAATATCAGTTTAAGTACATTGCATGCCGGAGAAAAAGGAACGGTTGTCTCTATTTCGCAAGACAGCAGATTGCGCCGCAGGTTTTTTGATTTAGGGATTATTCCCGGAACTGTTATTGAATGTATACAACAAAGTGCCCTAGGCGACCCGACCGCATATTTGATTCGCGAGGCTGTTATTGCAATTCGTTCAGAAGATGCCGATTGCATCCAAGTCGATCTCGTTTAATTTTTAAAAAGAACAGTTTGTTTTACGGGTGTATCATAACCGATGTAATAAACTGTTTTTAATTTTTATCAAAATAAAAATTAGGGGGAACAGGTGTTACAACTTTTAACGATTAACAAAAAAAATGAAAGTGATTTAGTGGTCGGACTTGCCGGTAATCCAAATGTCGGCAAGAGTACGGTGTTTAACGCATTAACCGGACTTAATCAGCATACGGGGAACTGGCCCGGAAAAACCGTAGTCAGTGCTACCGGTTATTTTGAACAAGCGGGGCAAGGCTATACTATGGTTGATTTACCGGGTTGCTATTCGCTGATGGTGAACTCGACAGAAGAAGAAGCCGCGCGTGATTTTATTTGTTTTCAGCACCCCGATGCGGTTGTGGTTATTTGCGATGCAACCTGCCTTGAGCGAAATTTAAATTTAGCCTTGCAAGTTCAGGAGCTAACTCCTCATGTTGTGGTTTGTGTTAATTTAATGGACGAAGCTGCCAAAAAGAAAATCGAGATTGATTTGCAAGGCATTGAAGCAAAATTCGGTATTCCGATAATCGGCGTAACCGCGCGCAGCAATAAAGGGCTTGAACAAATACATACCGCAGTAGATCGTGCGATAAAATCGGAAACCAAACCTGTCGTCAGATACCCCTCATTTATTGAGCAAGGCATTGATGTATTGAGCGAAAAACTACAGTCATTATCTACACAAAATCTTAATACGCGATGGCTTGCGGCAAGACTTCTGGATGCCAATACTAATTTCTATCATTCATTAACCGCCTTTTTAGGCTATGATTTACGGGAGCAGACAGAGGTTAAGCAGGTATTACATGAATTATTTGCCCAATGGCAAAGCTTGGGGCATAGCAAGACGGATATAGCCGATATGATGGCTGCCTGTTTTGTAGTAAAAGCCGAAGAGCTTTGTAAAAATCATGTAAAATACCGAAACGAAAATTATTCTTCGCATGACAGAAAACTTGATAAATTATTTACCAGCAAGATAACCGGCTTTCCGATTATGATTGCGGTTTTGCTGATTGCGTTATGGCTGACCATCAGTGGTGCCAACGTACCCTCTGAAATGTTAGCAAATTTACTTTTCGGTTTGGAAGAAAAATTGGCAAATCTTTTACTGCGTATCGGCGCACCGACACTGATTGTTGATGTGCTTGTTCATAACGTTTACAACGTTTTAGCATGGGTAGTATCGGTTATGCTTCCGCCGATGGCGATTTTCTTTCCGCTTTTTACCTTGCTGGAAGATTTCGGGTATCTGCCGCGTGTAGCCTTTAATTTAGACCGATTCTTTAAACGCTGCGATGCCTGCGGCAAACAAGCGCTGACCATGTGTATGGGCTTCGGCTGTAACGCTGCCGGAGTTGTCGGCTGCCGCATTATTGATTCGCCGCGTGAACGGCTCATTGCCATCATAACTAATAACTTTGTTATTTGTAACGGCAGGTTCCCAACGATTTTATCAATTATTGCGATTTTCATGGTGGGCTCCGCGGCGGGCTTAGCGGGCTCTATGATTTCGGCGGGCATTTTAACCTTGGTTGTTATTCTTGGCGTAATAATGACCGTTATATCCTCTAAAATGCTCAGCCGCACCGTGCTGCAAGGCATCCCTTCCTCGTTTACGTTGGAGCTGCCCTCCTATCGAAGACCGCAGGTAGGCAGGGTAATTGTGCGCTCGCTGTTTGACAGAACGCTTAAAGTTTTAGGAAGAGCCATTATTTGCGCTGCTCCGGCGGGATTGATTATTTGGATTTTGAATACAATCACGGTTAATAACCTTTCTCTGCTGATGCACTTTGTAAACTTTTTGCAGCCGATGGGAGCTTTGATGGGACTTGACGGAGTAATTTTAGCCGCATTTATTTTGGGCATTCCGGCAAACGAAATTGTGGTGCCGATTATGATCATGATTTACATGGCAACGGGCAATTTACTTGAGCTTGATAGCATGGAAGAATTCCGCGCTCTATTGCTCTCTCACGGCTGGACTATAAAAACCGCTATCAGCATGATTCTTTTTTCGGCATTGCACTGGCCTTGCGCAACAACCTTATTTACTATTCAAAAAGAATCGCAAAGCACTAAGTGGACGGTGCTCTCCTTTTTATTACCAACGGCTTGCGGAATACTCTTTTGCATTCTGTTTAACCTGATAATGAAACTATTCGGAATGTGATTCTTTTTATTTTGAGCGTGCCCATAGTACAGCATTTTTTGATAACCCTAACAAGGGTTGATATTTTTATATGAACTTTAAAAGATTTTTATAAAAAGAGTCCAAACCTGCGAGTTTTAAAACCCCCTGTTATAAAAAGGAGTCCGACACTACGGTATAATTTTGCCGTCCGTGGCAAAATTATACCTATGAGTTTGAAAACTCCGAGTACGCTGTGGTAGTTTTCAAACTCAATTCTGCTTGGAACCACGGGCATCCGTGCCCGTTCTGATTTTGCCGTCCGTGGCAAAATGAAACCTGCGAGTTTTGCCTGTTTGCAATAAAGTGTAGGTAAAACATCGGTTGAATTTTTCCTTCTCCTAATGCGTGGGTTGAGGGAAGGCAAGCTACTCTAATGCGAAGCATAAGCGAATAAATTTTACAAAACTTTGAACTTGGTGATGCGCAGCACGGGCGAAGCTTTGTCATTTTTCTTTACTTCGCCTAAAAGCGGGGTTCAAGAGGCGGCAGCCCCTTGTTCATGCGTAAGTTCTGTACTGACATCCAATGCCATACTTAAAGCTTTATTTTTGGTAAAATTCGTGTAAAAAATTCTGGTCTTTTAAATCTCATTCCATAAGCGTATCAATAAGCATTCTTGCCTGTTTTCGCACATCGCTGTTCGGAGTTTCTTCCGCAATTCTAAAAAGCTCTCCGCCGGCTTTTTGCACAATATCCTTCGGCGCTGTTTTTATGATAGAAAACAGCGCTTGACAGGCAGCTGCCATAACAGCGGTATTGCTGCCCTTAAACCTGTTTATTATCATTTGGATTGTTTCAAATGTTTTACCGTCAAAATCATATTCAATGGTTGCAAGCGCACGTAAAATTCCTTCAGCGAGACGGCTATCGGAAGTCTTTTGCAATTCAAAAATTAAGATATCACGGTATTCATACGAACCGAGCTTTCCAAGCAATAATGCAGCTTGTGCCCGTTCATCAACAGTAAAGGTTTTTGGATAATATTCCGCCACAGAAGCATTTTTTAAAATCGTACACAACTGTTTTGCATACTGCGCTTCTTTAACACCGACCGTTCCCGACTGTAAAGCTTTTTCTATCTCTTCAAAAAATTCTTTTGTAGAAAAATACTGTGCGGAAAAAGGAATAAGAGAATTATATTTTGTAAGAATAGAAAAATTTCCAAGCGGCATAAACTTTTGCGCTTTTTGAGAAATAATCTTTGCTTCCGCACGATACGCATTTATGATCCAGCCTCCGGCAGAAACAACTAATCCGTTTTCTGTAATCACCGGTGTAAAAGCGGTATCATACATATGCTGCATCCATTTTATTTTTCCGTCTTTAGTGATTGTAAACGCTATCCCCGTATCAGAGACCAAAAGTTCATCTCCCTGCACCTTACAAAAAACAGATTGTGTAAATTGAGTTGCGGCAACAAAACTGTAAATTTGTTTATATCCTTCCGCAGACCTACAGGTAATTCTGCCATCTTTAGAAAGATAATAAATAAAATTACCGACAGCAAGAATTGCGGTACAAGGAGTTTCCGTGATTTTCCAAACAGGAGCGGACTCATTATATTTATAGCGGGCAAGCACACCATCTTTTGTAGAAATAATAAAACCGTCTGCAATGCTTGCAAGAGCCGATACCCTTCCTTTTATCTTTTGCTTGTGTAGGATTTCTCCAAAAATACTTATTCGATATGCGTATCCGTTTTTTGTAATGAGAAGAAAATCATCGCCGCCCATGATTGCCGGCACAAAAATCGGCGGTGAAGACAGTGAAAGAGTCCAAAGAGTATTTCCCTGTGCGGTAACACAAAATAATTTATTTTTTGCAATGAAAAGCACCCGTCCATCTTTAGTGCACACCGGCGGAAAAAAAATATCGCTCCGTAAAACATAGCTGTGTAAAGGCAGCCCCTGAGCGGAAAAACTATGTACGGTTCCGCCTTTTTTTTCGATAAGATAGACAATGCCTGCAGGAGATACGTGTAAAAATACCTTCGATGAGATTTTTACATTTCGTCTCCAAAGAAAAGAACCGTTTGTACTAAAACAGTTAAGTGCTTTGTCTGCGCTGAATGTATATATTTGCTGCCCATGTAAAACCGGATTGGTAAGATTTTCACCGGCAAGCACCAATGTCCAAAAAGCGGTGTTTTCTTGCGCATGAGAAAAGCAAGAAAAGAGAAAAAATATGAGAAAAAATATCTGTTTTAATCCTTGTTTTTTCTTCATACGGTAATGTCCTCTATGTTCAATATGATTTAATTGCGCATAAAAATCAAAGTTAACCGCTTGAAAAAGCACGCTTCCTGTATCAGCTTTACCACATCTCGTACCATTATTTTTAGAGGCTGCATTCGCTATAAATTTCAAAAAAACGCATTTGAACGCTACTCAATATTTTGACAGCTCAAAGATTCTTTCAATCGTTACTTCGGTACGGCGTATTTTTTTGTAATAGGCATATTCAGCTTTTCCTACGGAAGCAGATAAAAAGAATCGTTTTTCCGTTTAGATGAGTAATGCACTTGCCGCCAGACACGTTTTTCTGTTATAACCGACATTGCGAGAGTATAACAAAAAAAACTTGAAGAGAAAAGATAAAAAAAGTCAAACGATGTTTAAAAGCATCAACAGTAAATTATAAAATTGAAGCTTTTAAACTCGCAGCACTGATTTAATCAAGAATACTAAAAATCAGTGCGTGGCGGTGGTCTCACTATGGTAAACTATCCACCGTTGCGCCGTGTCGGGCTCCTTTTTATAACAGGAGTTTTCAAACTCGCAGGTTTCATTTTGCCACGGACGGCAAAACTCAGAACGGGCACGGACGCCCGTGGTTCAAAACAGAAACGATGTTTTAAAGCAAAATAAATTGCAAAGCTTTAAAACTCGCAGGTTTCATTTTGCCACGGACGGCAAAACCAAACCTGTGCTCTTTTTTATAAAACTTTTTACGATTTGTATAAAATGCATTAAGAAAAATAATCGGGTTATCAAAAAACCGTTATACGAGTTCCTTCCGGCAGTTTGTAAGTATTTGACTCCGAGAAGTAAAAAACAAGTCGGATAAGAAAAAAATTCAAATCCGCAACGCCCATGAATGTATGATTTTTATTCTTCATGCGCACGCTCTGTAGAACTTCCAATGCATTCTTGTCTTTGCTTGTTATTTTAAGTATACTTTATACATGATAAATAATTTTCATACTCATACCTTTTTATGTAAGCATGCCGATGGTAAAGCTATCGATTATGCTTTACAAGCTGCCGAGGACGGTTGTTCGGCTCTCGGGTTTTCCGATCACTGTCCTTATCCTGATGGCGTTTGGCCGGATAGCAGAATGGAAGTGGACGAGATTCCGTTTTATAAAGAAATGGTAGAAGAAGCCCGCCGCGCAGTTGATTTTCCGGTATATTTCGGTTTTGAATGCGAATGGGATCCTCGATACTATTCTTGGTACAAAGACTATTTAATTGATGAAGTCGGTGCCGAATATCTTGTTTTCGGTTCTCATTGGTATCCTATGGACGGGAAATTTCTCTATATTAACAATATCAGGGATAAAAAAATTATCGGGAAATATATTGATTTTACAATTCAAGGAATGCAAAGCGGTTTGTATAAGTTTCTTGCGCATCCCGATCTGTTTTTAGCTTCTGTGGAGGACGTAGATAAAGATTATCAAGCTTGCGCCGAAGCGCTTATTGATGCTGCGATTGATTTGCATATGCCTCTCGAAATAAACGGATATGGCTTATTAAAAAATACGGTTCAAAGAACGTATGGAGAAGATTACGGTTATCCGGTGAAGCCTTTTTGGGAGATGGCGCGTGATAAAGGAGCAATCATTATTTGTAACTCGGATGCTCACTTTCCGTCACATACAATAAGTTCATGCAAAAAAGCTTTTGACTACGCGGAGCATTTGCACATACAACCGCATGATGCCGCTCAAGTGCTTAATTTCAGTTATGCCTGAAAAAACTTTTAAAGCAGTTCATGCTTTTGTATACGGGAGGGTACAGGGTGTAGGATTTCGCTATACAACGCTTAATCTTGCGCGAAAAATGGGAGTTACCGGCTGGGTGCGCAATAAAGCCGATTATTCAGTAGAAATATTTGCTGAAGCTCCTCAACCAATTCTTGCGGATTTTTTTATGGCTCTTCAAAGCGAACATCCTTATGCCCGTGTAGAAAATATTGATATTCATGTCGTTCCTCCGCAAGGATTTAAGAGCTTTACAGTACGTTGATTTTTTCGCAAAGGCAAGTGATTAAATTTACGTGAAATCTCGGAGTTTTTATCGAATAATCCTTTCCAAGCGTTTGGTTTTGCAATCGCCATGCGGGAAGAGTTTTTACAAGATTGCGGAACGGGAGGTACTATAACGTTTTGTTATTAGCTGCCGGCATGCCTATGGGAACAATCAACAGGAGCCTTGCAGTTGTTGTGAGAAAAAATACCAAAATTACATTCAGTACTGCCACGGGCGGCAAAATTATGCTGTGCGGTGGTTCCAAGCAGATAAGTTTGGTTTTGCATGGACGACAAAATCAGAAGCGACCACGTGCGCCCGTGGTTCAACATAAAAAAATGGGGGTCAGTACAGACACCTTATCCTCCTGCTCTGTGCGCAGACTGTCAGCGGGAGAGTTTTTGGCGTGCGGGGCTTCGGGAGTTTTCTTGGCGTCAGCGCGGTGTAGGCATTCCTATGGTAAACTTACCCACCGTTGTGTTGTTCCCGGCTCTTTTTTATAAAATTGTGTACAGTTCGGATAAATGTATAAAAAACGGAGTGAGTTACCAAAAAAGCGCTGCACTACTCTGTGCTTTGGGTAGAGCTTTTCTTTTCTGCTTTCACAAGTATTAGCAGCTATAAAAATCTAATTAAAACTCATTCGTATAAGCAGGACAAAATTGTATATTTTTTTATATGCATCGGTGAGCCATTCCTTTACCGGTCGATCCGAATGCTGCTCAATTTCTTTCCAGTTCTGAATAAGGGTTCTGTGCGGTTTATCATAATCGGCAATAATATCCTTAAAATTATTTCCAATCACGATGAGATGCTTTACACTGATTTTAAGCAGTTTATAGGCGGTATCATTGACCTTTTCTGAAAGATTCATAGCTTGCTTTGCAGCGCCGGGCTCTCGCTCACTTCTGGATAAAAGCGTTCGAAATTTTACACCGAGATCGGAGCCTTCCGAGAGGTTTTCATCAAATTCCAATACTTTATCACATATCTGCATGAGTGTATGATAACTTTCGGAATAATTTTTAGAAAGCTCTTGTTGCCCCCAATTACCGCGCACTAAAAATAAATCGGATAAGGCTCTAATATCAGCTTTGAAAAAATCAAGTAAAAATATTTTTAAGTAATCCATCTCCGTTGTATGGGTAAAACCTTTTAAGCCTCTTCGTTTAAAAGCATTGTTTGCAGCACTCGTGTAGTTTTTCATACCGGAAGCCGACATATCCGAGAAAATATTTTTCGCCGCGTATTCCATTTTTGCTTTCTTTTGTTCTTGTTGTAATTTTCGTATTGTAGCTTCGGATGTTTGTTTTAACCGCGTAAAATATGCTTCCGCAATTTTTTCATTGAAAGGAACGGATTCTATTTTATACGTCGGATCTTTTGATATATGCTGAATAATTTTTTCAAAAATATTTGATCTTCGAATATCAGATAAAAGTTTTATAAGTCGAGCCCACTGAGTTTCATTAACAGGTCTGATATTTTTATACACTGTAATGATTTCAAATAATTTTGACCAGTTTATTTCTAGCGGCAATGAGTATAGAATTACGGCAAAGTCTTTTAAGTCTTCAAGTAAAAAAAGTGCATTAGTTGGCTCGAATTGTGGAACATAGGAAAAATCCCCTTCAGGTAAGGTAGGGTCAAGTTTTTTCAATAAAAAATAGTAGTCATATAAAACAAAATGAATAAAGGAGTCCATATGTTCATACACTAAATCAATTTCCTGTATTTTATCTGCGGTAAATTCCGCAGAAATGATCGCAAGCTTTTTTTTTGCCTCTGCTTCTATAGCGGCAACTGAAAGCGTTTTTGACTGTTCTAAAAGGAATTCTTGGTCAAGTTGATCTTTTAACTTATGAGCTTTATCGGAAAGAAAATATTCAACGGTTATCGTTTTAAAAACTTGAGAGGAAAGTGTAGTCATTAAGAATGAGCGTGCTGGACCGACAATTTTATAAATTTCATACATTACTTTTCCGAATGCGGGAAGCAAATCGCTTGTATTCTGTTTATACCAGCGACTGTATCTATTTTTTGATATTTCTTTTGCAATATTTTTTAGCATCCTTCGCTTAAATGCTTCATCATCATCTTGAGGAAAAAATTTATCAATAAGCCACTGAAAAAAGTTTAGTTTTTTTTGCCGCATATTCTATATAATGATAAAAAACATTAAGACTGTCAATGTGAATTGAACAAAAAATATTAGCCAACGGGTTTGTTTTGACGTCCTTGTCAAAACAAACCCTGCGAGTTTAAAAGCTTTGCAAACAGTCTTGCTTTAAAACATCGTTTCTGCATGGAACCACCGCCGTCCGTGGCGGTTCTGATTTTGCCATCCGTGGCAAAACAAACCCTGCGAGTTTAAAAGCTTTGCAAACAGTCTTGCTTTAAAACATCGTTTCTGCATGGAACCACCGCCGTCCGTGGCGGTTCTGATTTTGCCATCCGTGGCAAAACAAACCCTGCGAGTTTTAAAGCTTTGCAAATAGTCTTGCTTTAAAACATCGCTGCTGCGTGGAACCACGGGCGTCCGTGCCCGTTCTGAGTTTTGACGTCCTTGTCAAAACAAAACCCTATCTGCGTGGAACCACCGCCACGCACTGATTTTTAGTATTCTTGATTAAATCAGTGCTGCGAGTTTTAAAGCTTCCTGTTATAAAAAGAGCCCGACACGGCGCAAGGGTGAGTAAACTTACCATAGGGCGAAGTTTTGAAAATTTACTGTAACTTCGCCTACGAGTTTTGCAACGGTGGGCAATTTACCATAGACAAAATGCAACTCCCGAGTTTTGTCTAGTTACGCTGGAATATCAGGCAAAACATCGTTTGAAATCAGCACTCACAAGCAGGGTTCAAGGGGCGGCTGCCCCTTTTTCATGCGTACACCTTGATCTAAAAGAGGCATCCTCTTGACTTTCTTTTTGTTTCGCTCATACTTATAAAAATATGAGAAGAAACATAGTTTTTGTCTTCGGCCTGCTATTATCTGTTTTTGTTTTTTCGTGCAAAAATGCTGAAGATTCCATCGCAGTCATCTGGACAAATAATATTGATTTTGTGCTTTATTGTGAGCTTTTTAACCAAAGTCAAAAAAACTATAAGATTGTTGTACAGTATAAAACTAATCCCGCCCAAGCAGTTATAGAAAAGACTGAAACTTTTCCGGATGTCGTCATCGGTCCTTGGCTAAAAGGAGGTGCTGCACGAACGGAATTTACTAAAATAGCAAGTGTGCTCGGTGAGGACAAAATACCTGAAGATTCATTTTACCCCGAATTATTGCAGCTTGGAAATATTAACGGGAATCAATATCTTTTACCGGTCAGTTTTAATCTTCCTACCATTATCTTTAGCCAAAAACAGGCAAATCGCATTGACAGTGATTTTTCCCTTTCTCTTGACGAAATTAGAGCTTTATCAAAGGAATATAATAAAATACAAAACGGAATCTACACACGAATGGGGTTTTCTCCGCGTTGGGAAGATTCATTTTTATATTTAACGGCTGAAGGGTTCAAAGCTTCTTTTGAAGAAAAAGAAAATTTTTTTACATGGAATACGCAGGCCTTAAGCGAGACAGTTACGTATATTCGAAACTGGTCTGCAGAGGTGAATACGAGTGCCGCATCGGAAGATGATTTTAAATTTAGATATTTATATGATCCTCCATACATGCTTATCACGGGCGGAAGGTGCCTTTTTTGGTATCTACCGAGCGATAATTTGTTTGCAATGTCTCAGGACAAACTCAATAATATTGATTTTCGATGGATCACATACAAAGGAAAAACCCCTTTGCAGGAGGATATTGTGTATGCGGGGATTCATAAAAAAGCGCGCAACACTGCGGCGGCAAAAGCTTTTCTTATATGGTTTTTTTCAGTAGATACACAAAAGGAGTTGATGGAAAAAATACAAGAAGAACATTTAATTGCACAGTCGTTCGGAATTGCCGGAGGTTTTTCCGCTCTTAAAAACGTAACTGAAAATGTTTTTCCGAATTATTATCCGCTTTTGCTGAAGCATTTGCCGCAAACAAATACATTTGAGACTCCGAAGATTCTGCCAAGCAATTGGACTCAATTGAAAAAAGCAATTGTACTTCCTTACTTGAAAGAAGCAGGAGCTTTGCCGCTCGGTAAATCCGAAGAAAATATCCAATCGCTTAATAAACGCAGCTCGGAATGGTATAAAAATCAACAGCAATAATTCTCGGTTTAAGCAAAAATACTTTTCTAAAAAACCTGTTTTTATTTTAGCCGATAGTAAAATTAAGCTCGTATAACGTTTTTTTAATAAATCGATTCGTTTTTTAATGCATCGTACCCAAAACATAAAAAATTGTATAAAAAAGAGTTCGACACAACGGTTTCATTTTGCCGTCCGTGTCAAAACTAAACCTGCGAGTTTTAAAGCTTTGCAAACTATTTTGCTTTAAAACATCGCTGCTGCTTGGAACCACGGGCGTCCGTGCCCGTTCTGATTTTGTCGTCCGTGGCAAAATGAAACCTGCTAATTTTGCCTGTTTGCAATAAAGTGTAGGTAAAACATCGTTTGAAATTGAGCCAGATGAGCTGTTTACCATAGGAATGCTTAAATCCGCTGCGGCAAGCCGGTAGTGTTACTATCTCTGACAACATGTGTTTACGTTAATTACGGAGTGCTGTATAGGTACAATTTTTACATGAGTGGCAAAACTATACTTGCGTTAGCGGCTTGGAGGGAGCGGGCTCATTGTTTCAACAATGAGCTCGCTGCTCATTTTGCGGCGGTAATGTTCCGACGCAAAATAGCCGCAGCGTAAGCGGAGCCCGGAATGACGCGGCGGTTTGTACGTGCTTTTTTCCGGCAGTGCCCATGGTAAAGCCGCTTGTGTTACGCTCAAACCGCAACGCCCATGAATGTATGGTGTATTCCTTCATGTGTAAGCCCTGACGGAAGCCGTCTTTTTCCTTTACTTTTTTCCGTATAAAGGGTATAATGGCACCTCTACTGAAATCTGATTACTATTTATTTTTAAGGAAAAACAATGACAAATTCAACATATTCGGCAAGTAATATTACTGTTTTGGAAGGTTTGGAGGCGGTTCGTAAGCGTCCGGGCATGTATATCGGTTCAACGGGGCCGAACGGGTTACATCATTTAGTGTATGAGGTTGTGGATAACTGTATTGATGAGGCGATGGCCGGCTTTTGCGATAGGATTACCGTTGTGCTGGAAAAAAATGATATTGTCCGTGTTGAAGATAACGGGCGCGGTATTCCGGTGGATATTCATCCGCAAGAGGGAATCAGCGCGTTGGAAATTGTTTTAACCAAACTGCACGCGGGCGGAAAGTTTGATAAGGGCTCGTATAAGGTTTCAGGCGGTTTGCACGGCGTCGGCGTTTCTGTAGTGAATGCCCTGTCCACTTGGATGGAAGCTACCGTGTATAAAGACGGCGCGGAGCATTATCAAAAATTTGAGATTGGAGTACCGCTTGATTCGGTAAAAAAAATCGGCACTACCGACAAGCACGGCACTACTATTCGTTGGGCGGCAGATCCGGCAATTTTCAAGGAAACTACCACCTATGATTTTGATGTGCTTGCAACAAGATTACGGGAACTTGCATTTTTAAACAGCAATATAACGATTGTGATGCGAGATGAGCGGCTTTCCACACCAAAAGAAGCAACTTTTGCATTTGAAGGCGGGATAAGCCACTTTGTGCAATATTTACATGGAACTAAGCAGGTTCTTCCTGCAGAACCTATTTATATTGAGGCTGAAAAAAATGATATCATTATGGAAATTGCATTACAATATAATGACGGTTATAACGAAAATCTTTTATCATTTGTAAATGATATTAATACCCGAGAGGGCGGAACGCATCTTGAAGGCTTTAAGTCAGCCCTCACTCGTGTAATGAATGAATTCTTAAAAAAGAATTCTAAGCTTATAAAAAAACTGGACAAAGAAGAAAAGCTTACCGGAGAAGATGTGCGCGCGGGACTTACCGCCGTTATTTCGATAAAAGTTCCCGAACCTCAATTTGAAGGGCAGACAAAAACAAAACTTGGTAATAGTGATGTGCGTGGCATTGTAGATTCTTTTGTAAATGAAAAACTCACCCTCTTTTTTGAGCAAAATCCCGCTATCATCGATAAAATACTGGAAAAAACAGTATCTGAGGCAACCGCAAGAATTGCCGCACGCCGCGCAAAAGAGGCAACACGGAGAAAAAGTGGTTTGGATAGTTTTGGATTGCCGGGAAAACTTGCCGATTGTTCATTAAAGGATCCGAAGCTTTGCGAAGTATATATAGTAGAAGGTGATTCGGCAGGCGGATCGGCAAAAAAGGGGAGAGACAGCAAAACTCAGGCAATTCTTCCGCTTTGGGGCAAAATGCTGAATGTGGAAAAAACACGGATTGATAAAGTAATGAATAACGAGAAATTGCAGCCTATTATCGCAAGTCTCGGAACCGGAATCGGTAAAGATTTTAATATAGATAAAATTCGTTATCATAAAATCATTATTATGGCGGATGCCGATGTCGACGGTTCGCATATCAGAACGCTTCTTTTAACATTTTTCTTCCGTTATATGCCTCAAATTATCGAGGAAGGATATGTATATCTTGCAATGCCTCCGTTGTATAAAATTTCCTATAATAAAAAAGAGTGGTACGTATACAATGATGAGGAGCGGGATCAGGTTTTAAAAGAAATAGGCAAGGAAAATAATGTTGCCGTGCAGCGCTATAAAGGTTTGGGCGAAATGGATGGGACACAGCTTTGGGAAACTACCATGGATCCTGCACGCAGAAAAATGATGCGCGTTACCTTGCCCGATGCAATAGAAGCGGATCGAATATTCAGCACGCTTATGGGAGAGGAAGTAGAGCCCCGTCGTCAATTTATTGAGGAAAATGCCGTATACGCTAATCTTGATGTATAAAACCCGTCTATATTTTTAACACTCAATTTCTATTCTTTTTAACATACCGGATTATAAAAAATGAAAGGCTCTCATAAAGAGAGCCTTTCAAGTTTCATAAGGAGAAAAGAAGAGCTGCCCGAAAGGAGGAGAACGGTCAGCTCCATAAAACAGTATCTTCTGTGTAAGTCTAATATAGTAAAACGCTTAACTTTTGTCAATAGTTTTTATGAAACTTTTACGTTTTTTTGATGTTTTTTGTAATTTTATGTAAAACAAACTCCTTTTCTGTCATTGAATCTATTTTGTTGTAGAAAATCACAGTATTTTCTATTTAGCTGAAATATGTTGTATAACAAAATTAATTTTTTTGTATTTTACTTGCCGTTTTCTGTTTGTATGCTTATATTAACATTACGGCTTGTCTCTGGATTTAATGTATTATTAAAAAATCTAAATTATGGAAA
The DNA here is from genome assembly GCF_008153345.1 of Treponema phagedenis. Classification (NCBI taxonomy): domain Bacteria; kingdom Pseudomonadati; phylum Spirochaetota; class Spirochaetia; order Treponematales; family Treponemataceae; genus Treponema; species Treponema phagedenis. The sequence goes on from NZ_CP042818.1 coordinate 1,115,536, forward strand.
GTCGAAAAGGATTATTTTTATGAAAAAAACAGGTATTTTTTATGCAACTAAAGGTGGTACCGCCGAGGCTTTTGCAAAACAAATTGCAGAAAAATTGGACGCCGATATTTTTAACATGAAAGACACAAAGATTGAGGAAATCGCAAATTATAAAAATGTTGTTCTTATGTCTTCTAATTATGCATTCGGGGCTTTGGCGGACGATTGGGGTGGAAAGGTGAAAAACCTACATACGATAGATTTTTGCTGCAAGAATGTTGCAATTGTCGGTGTAGGCAGCCAAGAGCGACATCCAGACAGCTTTTGCTCCGGAGCAGCGGACTTCTACGATAAACTCCGCTTTAGCGGTGCTCGTTTTGTCGGAGCGGTTAATGCCTGCAATTACAAGTTTGATTTTTCACGCTTGCAGCGCGGCAATAAAATGCTCGGTCTTTGCCTTGATAAAGGTGATGATAAATCCGCTTCTCACATTGATTCCTGGGTTCAGCAAGTAAAACCAATTTTTGACAAAGCATAAAAATAAATTAAAAAACGCTCAGGGTTTTCGCCCGAGCGTTTTTTTTGCTATAACACTCATGCTTCTTGTCTAAAGTAAACCTCTTGATAGGCGCAATTGATAAATTGCATTTTGATACATAATTGCTAACTCAAACCTTGGTAGGTGAGCCTTTCGAATTTATGCGAGCGGGTGGTACAGTCAAACGATGTTTAAAAACTGCCACAGCATACTTGGAGTTTTAAAACTTGCAGCCACTGTAAACAAGAATGCCAAAACTACATTCAGAACGGGCACGGACGCCCGTGGTTCCAAGCAGAAGCGATGTTTTAAAACAGAGTAGTTTACAAAGCTTTAAAACTCGCAGACTTAATTTTGACAAGGATGTCAAAATTAAGTCGTGGTGGTTCCAAACAGTAGCGATGTTTGAAAACTCCTACAATAAATTTTAAATCGAAGTTTTCAAACTCGTAAGGTATAATTTTGCCACGGACGGCAAAATTATACCGTGTTGATTGCAAAACATTATACCGATATCACAAATGCACCGATTTAAAAACTTTCAAAAAACATTGTTCGTTTTTTTACAATCTACTTGACATATCGTAGTAGTTGCCTTATTCTATAACTACTACGATGGATGGAATAGTATGGCAATAGTTTCAACCGATATAATGCGCGGGGTGCATGATATTTTAATTTTATCACTTCTCGTTAAAGCAGACAGTTACGGATACGAAATTTCTCAAAACATAACTAATTATTCGGCAGGTGCCTATACTATTAAAGAAACGACTCTATATTCGGCGTTGGGGCGGCTGGAAAAAAGCGGCTATATTGTCTCCTATGACGGAGATAAAACGCTGGGGCCGCCTCGTACGTACTTCAAACTTACCAATTTTGGCAAGCAATACCTCATGGATAAAATTGCGGAATGGAAATCAATAACAAAATTACTTGATACCTTTATCAAGCTTGCAGAATAAGGAGGAAAGACTTTTATGGAAAAGATTGTTCGGTATATTGATAATGTCTTCAGCTCTTGTCCAAGAACCGAAGAAGCGGCTCGGCTAAAAATGCAGCTTATTGATAATCTAATTGAAAAGTACAATGCCTTGCTCGCCGTGGGTAAAAATGAAGATGAAGCCTTCGGTATAGTCATCACCGGTTTCGGCGATATCGAAGAAATCAAAAAAACGCTCAAACAAGATGAACCGGAAATTCCGGAGCAAGCAGAAGAACGCGATAGTTTCGCTATGAACTCGGAAGAGATTATCGCAATATACAGAGAAGTGCAAAATTCATTAAAAAAGACTACACGGTGGGAATTTTTCTACTGCGTGGCAGGGTTGGTAATAGTGATGAGTACATTCATTGTCAGCAGAAGATACGGCTGGCGTATGCTTGATGTTACCGTTCCCATAGCATTGCTCATGTTTTTTGTTTGTATCGGTTTGGCAAGTGCCCGTTTTATATTGTACGCAGTCAGAATATTAAATATAGAACGAAATCTCTTTGACTTAGCAAAAAGAAAAGATTTAGGTACGGAAAATACAAAAATGAAATTTACAGATATCATTGATGATTTAAAAGCTGAAGGAAAACTGCCGGTAAAAAAATTGCAAGCTACCATAATTTTAATTACCGCTGCATTTTTTTTACTGTACCTTAATACCGGCGGGCGTTTTGGAATTTTGTTTTTTATTATTCTGCTTGGCTTTGTGTCTTTGTTCTTAGTTCATATATGGTTAAAATAAAAAGGGGGAAATACGATGAAAAATAATTGTAAACACAGGGTAATAGTTTTTATCTTGGGTATTTTTGCAGTGAGTCTTTGTTTAGGTGCTTGTTTTCATAAATGCAACGCAAAACTCACAATTGATTGGGGTAATCATTCCAGAGTAATGATAAACGAAGAATGGGAACATTACCGCATAACAAAAGAAATGATACCGAAGCAATTTCTTCGCTTGAGTTCACTCATGAACGTTCTCCTGCAATAATTTTAAAAACCGGTACTGCAAAAAAAATCATTATACATACCGTAGGACTTCCTGATGAAGTAATGAGTTTTGATCTCGTAAATAAAAAATTAATAATAATTGAAAAAGATATCTGGAGCCGGAAAGCACGCGAAATGGTTAGCATCAAAAATAATGACTGGTATACAAAATCAAAAATAGAAATAGAAATTCCTGAAGGCTTTCGATTTAATGATATGAGAATCATTTCAAATGCTCCTTTAAAATTGCAGAAAATTGAATCCGACAATCTGTATATTGATGCGCAAAGCGGAGATATTGAGCTTGTAAAATGCAATTTTACCAACCCGCTTTTACAAGCTTCAAACGGAAATATTGCTATTGACAGTTGTGCTATTAAGCGGAACCTTACCTTAAGCACAAAAAACGGCAATATAACAATAGATAACACGGAGACAGAAAACGATATTTTACTGAATAGTAAAAACGGAAATACCGACATGAATAATTTCAAAGCAGCAAATTTAAAGATAGAAACAAAAAACGGTTTCTTTAACGGTGAAGCCTCATCCTTTGATACAATTACCTGTAATACCCATAACGGAAATTTTAATTTTGAAGGCACTGTAAAAAAAGAAATTGCCGTAACCTCTCGTGCAGGAAATATTTCTGTTGAGCTATTAGGCAAGGATACGCTAAACAAAGTGCAATTCAAATCAACAAACGGTAACTTAACGCTGAAAAATATTTCCGCCATTGAAGCAAAAACGGAAAGCGATACGGGCTTTGTTACGGCTTAAGATGTTTCCTTTGATTCATTTTTATGTAAAACAGAAGCAGGTTATGTTGACTTTGAAGGTGCTATAAAAAAAGAAATCACCGTAACCACTGACGTTGGAAATATTTCTATTCAATTATTAGGCGGGAATACACTAAGCAAAGCGCAATTCAAATCAACAAACGGTAATTTAACGATGAAAAATATCTCCGCCATTGAAGCAAAAGCGGAAAGCGATACGGGTTTTATCATAGCGGAAAAGGTTTCTTTTAATTCACTTGCCTGTGAAACCGACACCGGATTTGTTGACTTTAAAGGCAGCATTAAAAAAGAAGCAGATATTCAGACCAAATTTGGAAATATTAATTTAGAACTTGAAAAACCTCTTGATGATTATGCCATCTTCACGGATAGTGATAATCCGTTAATAAAAATCAATCATAATTCGCAAAAAAATCAAAAGGGTAAGAACAAACAAATAATTTCCGGCTCTCCCGATGCTGCAAGAAAAATTTTTCTTTCGACCAAAAGCGGAATGATAACAATAAACGAAAAGTAAGCAAACTAAAAAAGGCTTCCCTCAAATGAGGAAAGCCTTTTGCCAATAAAATCTTTTATGGTTATTCTAAGACAGGCACTTCATCTTCTGCCGGAACAACATCAGTTTCCTCCTCTTCAGGAGTAACTTCAACAGCTTCTTCTGCAGGAGCTGTTTCAATGTCGCTTTCTACAGGAGTAACTTCCGCAGAACCTTCCGCAGGAATAGTTCCATCGGGAGTTATTGTGTCAAGCTTGTTTCCGGATCTATCTATCATTTCAACCGAAGATGCAGGGTTAATCTTGTCAACATAGAATGTATACGTAACAGGCTCTGATACATTGCCTACATTATCAATTGCCTTTACTTCAATAGTATATACATCTTCCGTATTAAACTTAATAGGTTCAACATATTTGGTATATTCAGCGTCGTTAATTTTGATGTAAATAGCATCAAGTCCTGACAGTTCATCTTTTGCACCGAACGCAATTGCTTCACTTGTTGAAATAATAATCCGCCCCTCTGCATCAACAACCGAATCGCTTGGGAATACCGTGTACACGGCTTCTTTATTGATAAGGCGATCACTATTTTCGAGATAAATCACGGGGGGAGTCATATCAACAATAACGGAAGTTAATGCTATCGGTGTAAGGTTTCCGACATTATCAAGCGCTGTATAATAAAGTTTTGCCGGACCTTCTGATTCAAATGAAAAATACGCATCTTCCGCTTCCTTACCCTTACCGCGCAATTCAAGTGCCTGCAAGTTGGTACCGATGTAGGTACCCGCAACACCTGCTCCGGTTAAGTTATCCGATGCCGAAACATACCATTTTGTATTTGCAGAGCAATAAGTTGTAAGTCCTTTACGATATACCGGTTCGGTGGTTTCAATCTCGGCCTTAGGCGGTGTGTTGTCTACAACAACAGAAAGTGTTTTCGGAACCTCGAGGTTGCGACTATTATCAAGTCCGCGATACGAAATATCAAATGCACCCTCTTCAAGAATTTGGAAGGGATTCTTATATCTCATAAATTTTGTACCGTCCAAAGAAAACTCAACAAAATCAAGTCCTGTTTCTTTATCCGATGCGTTTAATTTAAAAAACACATCACTGTTTACAAACTCTTTTTTGCCATCTGAGTAATGAGTTGCGACCCTTTGGTAATCGGTACCGATAGTTTGCGGAGCCTGTGCCCACGCGGAAAAAAAGAAGACTGCACAAGCAGTTCCCAACAATGTTTTTTTTATCATTCTTTACCTCCAAAATGATTATGCAGTTATACTGCGTTTGCCTGCAAATTATACCAATCTCATAATTCCTAATTGGCTACAGGCGCTCATAAAAACTCTTGTGTATTTAACCGTACAAGAGTTTCATTTAATTTCTACTCTACGATTATAGTGGCGCTTAGTAATCTCGGCATGTGAACCTGCCGGTTCATTTGCACCAAGACCTTCCAGCTCCATACTATCTGCATCGAAGAGACCAATTGAGCGAAAATACTCTGCAACAGCTACAGCGCGCTGTAACGAGAGTTTGTTTTCAGCTTTTGCGGTGTCCAGTTTTGCGCTGTGTCCGGTAATTTTCACATGCGTAATATTTTGCGCTTTTAACTGCTCTGCAATTACATCCAGCTTATGAGCAGTAAAACTGTCAATAACGTATGTATCGGGCGCAAAATAAACTGTAAAACCGTCTGTTTCCGGCTCTTTTTCTTCTACCGGAGCCTCTTGCGGTTCAGCAATAGGCTGCTCTTGCACTACCGGCTGCGGCTTTTTCTTCACAGGTTCCGGCTTTGGTTCCGGTTGTGATTTACACGCAAAAAAAACTGGTAAAACAAGCAGTAGAAGCAATATTCTCAGTTGATTCAAATTTACCTCCTCATTAAGAACTGAAACTAATTCTATCTGTTTTTAGTCCGGTAGTCAACATTGTGTATCTATATTTTTTCACAATGGATTTTGAATTTTACGGGGAATCGGTTAGATAAAGAGATTGAGTTATTGAAAAACTTTTCCGAAAGGGTATTTTATATATACCATTTCTTTTGATTTTTTAGAAAAAAGAGAGAAAATGCAATTGCTGTATCAGAACTTAGGATTCTTACTCGGATGACAAAGAAGGTCGATTTAGCTACAATAGTGAATTGCCCGATTTGCGGCAAAATCAAAAATAGAGTTACGAGCGGTTGTATGCAAAGAAATTTAACACAGGGGCCGATTGCCCGCTACATTGTTTTATTCAGTCTTCCGATGATTGCCGGAAATATTTTTCAGCAGCTTTATAATGTTTGCGATACACTGATCGTGGGCAGACTTATCGGAGCGACGGCGTTATCGGCAGTGGGCTCAAGTTACGCCGTTATGGTTTTGCTAACTTCAATTATTTTGGGTTTTGCAATGGGAAGCGGTGTGGTATTTTCTCATGCATACGGCGCCGGCGATTTTGAAAAAATGAAAATTGCAATTGCAAATGCGTTTGTATTTATACTCGGCGTTACACTCATTCTAAATATTTGCGCATTTATTTTTTAAAAAAAACTAATTGTGTGGATTCAAATTCCGCCCGAAGCAGTCGAGATGACAGAAGAATATTTGTTTGTTATTTTTACCGGAATTATTTTTGTGTTCATCTATAATTTTTTTGCAGCGGTTTTGCGAAGTGTCGGAAATACTTTAATGCCGCTTATATTTTTAATTGTTGCTTGTGCGGTAAACATTGCGCTCGATATTTTTTTTATTGCTTCGCTCAATATGGGAGTGATGGGGGCGGCACTTGCAACAGTAATTGCGCAAGCAATCAGTGCGATTTTAATTGTTCTGTATTACTATAAACGCGAACGAAATTTGAGTCCCGCAAAAAAACACTTTGTGTATCACAAAAAAATAATAAGCGCGATTATACATAATTCAACACTAACCGCCGTGCAGCAATCAATTATGAATTTGGGAATACTTGCAGTACAAGGTTTAGTAAATTCGTTTGGACTTGTTGTAAGTGCGGCCTTTGCTGCTGTTGTAAAAATAGACGCATTCGCGTACATGCCGGCACAAGACTTTGGAAATGTTTTTTCAATATATACTGCACAAAATTACGGCGCAAAAAATGCCGAAAGAATCCGAAAGGGGCTTACAATATCTTTAATGATTACAAGCGCGTTTTGTCTTGCCGCATCCGCTGTCGTGTATATTTTTGCGGAGCCGCTTATGCAGTTTTTTGTAAAAGCAACCGAAACCGAAGTTATACGAATAAGCATTCAGTATTTGCGAATTGAAGGGGCATTTTATGTCGGCATCGGAATTCTTTTTATTTGGTACGGTTACTTCCGCGGTATTAGCAAAGCGGGACACTCAATTATACTCACAATTACCTCATTGGGTATTCGCGTAGTTTTAGCGTTTATACTTGCGCGCACGCCGCTCGGTTTAATCGGAATATGGATAAGCGTTCCGATTGGTTGGTTTATTGCGGACATTCTCGGTGCGCTATTGTATTGGCAAGGGACAAAAAAACGGAGCCTGATTTTCGCTGAGTAAAAACATATGACTTTTATGTTCAAAATTAGTGTGGAGCGGAAGATAAGGATAAAGGGCACCGTATTTGCTCCTATACTTTTATACATTTTATACAATAGAAACTTTTAAACCAACATGTTTGATATCTTCAATTAGTTTTTACTCCACACTCAATATAAATCTTAAAAAATTTTATAAATAGAGCTCGACACGGCGCAACGGCGAGCAATTTACCATAGGGCGAAGCATTAGTATTTACCCTCTGCTTCGCCAACGAGTTTTGCCTGTGTACAACAAAGTATCAGGCAAAACGTCGTTTGAAATTTAGTAAGAGCTTTGCAGCAGCCCTTACCTCTGACTAGGGTTTATGCCTCGCATACGATCACCCGGAAAGATCCAAACGATGTTTAAAAGCATCAAAAAGACGCTAGCGTAGAAAAAACTCTGTTATAAAATATATATTATATTTAAAAGTCTTGTGTTTTTCCTTTTTTTGCATTATCCTATAAAAATAGTAAAGCTAAAATTTATAAAAAGGAAAAAAATGTGTGTAAAATAGCAGCTCATGAAATTCACGTTTTTATTTCATTTTTAAAAATGACGGTATCAAAAAATCGATTCTTTAAAAGAAATTCTCTTTTTTGTCTTTTTATCGGTTCTTTCAGCAAGTGAAAATTTTTCGGTAAAAAACGGAGTTCTTGATCTGAGGAGAAAGAATTTATCAGATCCTGTGCCGCTGCAAATTCCCGGAGAATATGGTTTTTTTTGGAACAAACTTCTTGATACGTACGAGGAGCCGACAGAATTTATCTCAATGCCTTCAGGAATGTGGACAAATAAAAAAGAGACGGGAGGAAAGGAGTATCCTCACTACGGCTATGCAACTTATACGTTAAAAATTCTTCTTCCTGAAAATTATCACGATATTTCTCTTTGCCTTGAGCAGCCTCAAACTTCTATGAAAGTTATTGTGAACGGTGAAGAAGTCTGCGAAATCGGAAAGGTAGGGAAAACAAAGGAAACATATGCAAATGCGACTAAAATAAAAAATATTCCCTTACCGAATAATCAAAGTGAACTTAAAATTATGTTTCAGGTTGCTAATTTTTCCAGTCTAAGACCTTGTCTTGCGTATAATAATTTGAATATCGAGAAACGGGAAGTGCTTGACTTGTACATGTATCGTCAAGCAATTTTAGATGCCTTGGTAATCGGAATTGCGTTTGCAATAGGTATTTATCATTTCTTGCTTTTTTTATTTGATAGAAAAGAAAAAGCCTTTTTAGCGCTTACTGCTTTTGTAATGCTTGTTACAATTCGAATTTTTGTGGGTGGCGGCTGTGTCGGAGCAAGCGCGTTCGGCCTTTCTTGGGCAGCTTGTACCAGGATGGACTATTTAACCTTTGCAGTAGGCCCCTGTTTAATCTCTTTATACTTAAGAGCCGTATATCCGACTTCGATGCCTAAGTTAGTAGTAATGGCTTGTGTTGGCGAAGGATTGCTTTACGGACTGATAGTACTTATAACGCCCGCAACTATTTTTATGCGCTTTCTCGGGTTTCACCAAGCCGTGCTTGCATTACAATCGTTATATATTATATGGACTGTTATTAATTTATTGAGAAAAAAAGAAAGAGGAGCCATATTTATTGCATTTGGACTTATAGTACTTGTTATTACCGGTATTGTTGATATTCTGCGATCAATGTCGCTTTTGTATATAAATACAATGGTTCCTGTCGGTATTACGCTCTTTCTTTTTATGCAATCAATAGTGCTTGCGTTACGGGCAAATCTTGAAAAACTCAGAACCAATAAAACAAATCAAAAACTGGAAGTTTTTTCCGAGAAATTGAAGGTTATGTTTTCTGAAATTCAAAATGCTGCAGTTGCTTTATCAAAGGATGAGGAAATCTTAACGGGAAGTATGCAAAATGCAAATAAATCCGTACAAAAAATTTCGGATTCTATTGATCTTGTTCTAAAAGAAATTAAAAATCAGGAAACAGAGCTTGGAGAATCTGAAAAAAATACAAAAGAGCTCGATGTATTTTTAGGAAATTTGGATGAACAAATTATTAGGCAAAGTGATAAATCAAAAGCCGCGGTCAACAATTTATCTAATCTCGTTGAAAACACAAAGAATCTTACAAAAGAATTCCGCAGTATTGACGAAAGTTTTAACCATATCTCATCTGCGAGCGAGACCGGAAAGATTAATCTCAATATGATGACGGAGGCAATAACCGGCATTACAACCCGCTCCGAAGTTTTGCTTGAAACAAGTGAGCTTATCAGTCAAATTGCGGAACAAACAAATTTGCTTGCAATGAATGCAGCCATAGAAGCAGCACATGCGGGCGATGCGGGAAAAGGATTCGCTGTTGTAGCTGAAGAAATACGAACTCTTGCGGAAAAAGTTTCGGCAGAATCGTATTCTACCGGTAAAATTATAAAAGAAATAAGCATTGCGATTTCTGATTCTGAGACAGCTTCTTCCGCTTTATCTCAAAGTTTTGAAAATATAAGTGAAAAGGTGCATAATTTCCAAAAAGTATTAGTGCGTATTTCTGAATTCATTGATCAAAATCATGCGCAAAGTGCGGATATGGAAGAGGCAATGCAAATGGTTTTATCAGAGATGGATCAGTTGCAGGAGGAAAACAGTACCTTGGTAAAAACCAGATACAATGTATTATCCAGCTATGAGCTTTTAAAAAAGGCAACTGAACAGGTAAATGAAGAAATCGATCTTATGATAAGTTCAATTACGGATCTGATTTATGCGTTAAACCAAACAACGAAGGCTCAAGACGATACAAGAAAAACAGTTATACTTTTAAATAATCTTACGCAAGATGCGGTCGGCATTGAATAAGATTATTCCATTGTATAAAAGACAGCGCTTACGCGTAAACAAGGGGCTGCCGCCCCTTAAACCCCCGCCGTCCGTGGCGGTTCTGAATGTAATGTTTGCTATTCCTGCTTACAGTAGCTGCGAGTTTAAAAGCTTCAATTTTACAAAACAGTGTTAATGCTTTTAAACATCGTTTGGAATTGAGCAACGGTGGGCAATGTACCATAGGAATACTTAAATCCGCACGCCGTTATTGTTAATGCCACGATTACTAACAACTTAATTACAAAACGCTGTACTATTGGAGCCTTTTTTCGCTTATTGAAAATAATTTACACGCTTCTGATTACTGCTTGTTAAGTGCCTGCCCATGCGGACAAAAAATAAGCAGGGCAATTTCTTGCCCTGCTTATGGGGTTAGGTTATAAGACTGTTAGTTTGTTTTTACAACTTCAACAGTACATGAACTGGAATACCATTCCGTCACAGGCGGTGTAGAGGTGTTTTCGTATTCATACACAACGGTAACGATGTATTTCTTGGTGAAATCTGTAATGCCGTCTTTATCAAAAAGAAGCTTAAGTTCAGATTTGCCTACAGGGTGGGTATTACTAGGAGCGGTGTAGATACCTCGAGCTGGGTCGTCAACCTTAGTGCCTCCGACGAACCATGTTGCAGATAGAAGTTTTCCTTCGGTGGGCTTCAGTTCTATTGCGTCTTGGTCGACTATTTCGTATGTGGGGGGAGTAGTAGAAGGTTGTTTCTCTTTGATCCTAAGTTTCTTAATATTTTTATAATCGGTAATCTGCGGACCTTCAGTGTATATTGGGAATGTAAAATTGAATGAATTCATAACGACATTCCACCGAGCTGAATATACCATATTCTCTGTTTTCTGAGCTAGAATTTCCAGTACCTTGGTCTTATTCGGAACTGTCACAACTGGCGGATTTCCGTTTAATGTGGACAACTCAGGTTCTCCATCATACCAGCCCCAAAGTTTATAGGAATATCCTGCATCGGTTTGAGCCTTTCTTCCAGCCCATGCTTCCGGTCGTAAGGGGGTTGGTGCCAGTTCGGCAGTTGCTAACGGAATTGCTTTTGTGGAATAATGGTAAAAGTCTACCACTTGGTTATCCATACCGGGATTTTCGGGATCAACAGGTGTTGCTGTTCCTTTTTTTGTACCGTATTGTTCTGCCATAGTACCTGACTGCACGTCTTGCTTTCTGTTCTTCATATAGCCGCCTACCAGGTTATAGGTAATAGCAGCCATGTGTATTTTGTTATCGCTGTCTTTATTTTCATACTTGCAGGGGGCAGACTCACCAAAGTCATTGAAGGCAACAATTTCTACCGTATATAATTCGTTCATGCTTAGCTCTATTTCCTCGGATTTATTTACCTCCGCGTCAAAGTTTTTTTCTGCTTGAGGAGTTCCCTTTATTGTAAGTTTAAAACCATCTTCATTGTAGGATGAATCTGTCCAAGTAAATTTTACCTTGTATTTGAGGGGTGAGGGAGTGGGGGGAGTGGGGGGAGGTATAAGCGCATTTGCTGTTATATCTTTAGGATATACATACTCCACTTTGAGGTTTCGTGGTGCACGCGGTGCCACGCCGAAGATATTACCCATGTCAAGGGTTTCCGTTGTTTTATTACCCGGATCAATTACCAGCACAGCTGTTGTGGTATTAAGTGGTATCGCAGTCGTAGGCGGATTAAGTTCTTTATAAAACTCCATTGTAAGATTATACCTTCCTGCGGGAATATTCTCTTTTGTGTAGGTAAACTTCATGCGGCGATCACTCCAGTTGTTTGCATCGTTTTGTACTGGGTCAAAAGTCTTTACCTATTCATCATCAATTTCAGGTGGGGGTGTGGGTACAACTGCGGGTGTGACAGGCGAAGCCTTAACTTTCACGAATTTTATTACACCATTTGCAGGAGCACCAGCGGCAGCAGCGGGATCAAGGGGATTTACAAAAACCACCGTTATCGCTGCTTCTCCTAGTCCCTTAGACGGGATTACAGGCTTCATAATAAAATTATTACCTTTTACCATTGTACTGGTAACTACAATAGTTGTCTCTCCTTTCAAAGCTTCTATTTTCCTATCTTCATCAGTATACGCGGTCATAGTAAACGCATGTGAACCTTCTTCCAGTTCAACGGTCGCCCTGCTTTCTCGCAATTCTTTATAGCTATAGTTGATTCCGCCGGCTGGAAGAACAGTACTGGTCAACGTAAAATAAAGCTTGTCCTTAAGGTCCTCTGTCCATGGGTCGGGCAAAAGGGTTCTTGCGGTGGTTTTAAAGTTTTTGCCGCTGATGGTTATTGGGACGAGGATTTTTCCGCTTGCCAATACAATCGGTTTTTTGTCCAAAACACCGGATCCGCCTTTACAGCCTGCAATAAGGGCTATCAGCCCTATTAGCAAGGCAGCCATTGTCATTTTTCTTGATGCTTTCATATAGCACCTCCTTGTAAATTTTTACTGCCAATGGCAGTTTTATTGCACAATTATTGTGCATGTATCGCTAAAAAAACTTCCGTTTTTTTTAACAACTAGTTTTAATTCATATTCACCTTTCTCTACGCCTTCATTTATGCCAAAGTTCGGGTCTTTATGAATAGGCAGCTCTAAACACATCTCTCTTCCTACGATTACTTCGATAGAAGAGGGCATGTTTTTGTCGCTCAGCGTCCATGTATAGATTTCGCAATTAAGTGGGGCACCGATAATAAAAAGCCCGCAATCCTTTGATACCGTATATGTTTTGCTGCGAAAGATTTTACCGTTTTCGGGCTCTTTTGCATTTTCGTTTGCTTTTTTCCAAATATATTCTTCAGGGGTGGTAAATCTATTATTGTAGTCTTGAATTAAGGTATCCGTATTGTGTTTGCAGGCAAAGGAGAAAGCACAGAATATACTTATAACTAGTATAACGTTTTCTAATTAAGTTCATATTTGAGAGCGTCGGTTATAACCGCTTCAGAAACATCGAGATCATCAAGATTGTATTTCCAATGGAATACGACTGGCTCTTCATTAATCTCGTCAAAGTATTTATACAGTCGATTAACTAACTCTGTTTTTGATTTTACTCTCATGCCCCGCAACAGTTGTCTTGTTAGTTTGCTGAAAAATCCTTCAATCATATTTAACCAAGAACCATGCTTTGGCGTAAACACAAACTCAAATCTTCCCGGTACCGTTGAAAGATATCGAATGGTTTCTTTGGAGGTATGTACTTTTAAGTTATCCAAAATGATTCTAATTTTATCTTCTTGCGGGTATCGTTCATCAAGTATTTTAAGAAATTGCACATAATCTTTACTGGTGTGACTGTCGCTTACAAGAGGAATGGCATCCCCCGTCTGTAAATCAATGCCTGCTAAAAGTGAGAGCGTGCCAAGCCGTTTGTATTCATAATCACGGCGAATGCATTGATGGGTTTCATCAGCAGGTAAATCATCGCTTGTCGTCGCGATAGCTTGTATGCCGGGCTTCTCATCATACGAAACAACATGGATATTCTTCCCTTCTTCTGTCTGTAATGGCTTATTTTCCTCAAAATAAAGTTCAAGTTGCTTATAAACGAGCAAAACATTGTGCATTTTTCTATCAAAGTCAGGGTCTCTGTTTTCACAGTAATATTCTATTTTGTAAGGTTTAATGTCTGCTTCAGTTAGTATTTTAAATACCGTTGTTTTATGGATAGTAGCGAGCCGTAGGTATCCTGCACTTTCAGCGGTGGTGTTAATATGCTTTGTTAACAGTGCGTAAGTCCATGTTTCTGCAGCATACCCAAAAGTAGTCGGTTTTTGACAAGCGAGATTTATAATCCACGATTTCTCTTCATCGGTAATTTCCGGATTGTTTCCGCGTCCGGGTGCATCGGTGAGAGCATGCTCTACGCCGCCCTGCTTATATTTCTTAAGGCAGAGCGCAACGCTTCTATACGTATAGCCTACCTTGTCGGCTGTTTCCTTAATGGACAGCCCCTTGCTTTTAAGCAAAAGTATTCGTGCACGCGTGCGCGTTTGTGCTTGGATTGTTCGTAAACGAACAAGTGATTCAAGGTACGTGAGCTCTTCAGGATTTAGTTCAAGTTTACTCGGCGGTTTGGGCATGCAATACTCCTTAGTGATAAAAAGCTGTTGAGATAGTATCACAAACCAAAGAAAAATACAATATACTTTTCAGAAAAACGCTACACTAGCATACTTTTTATTTTCATTTTGTCCTCGCTTTTTTATATGTAATATCAATGCGATAACAAAGAGAAAATGAAAACGAAAATTTTGTTATCGAATCATACAAAAAACCGGCATGCCCGTTTATGCCCTTCCAGCCAACGCCCGCAACAAGGTTCAGAACAAACGAATAATACGACTTGGTTGCAATGTTCTGTTTAAAGCTGCCGTTCCACAATGATTGTATTGCAAAACTGGGGGCTGCTTCAATATAGATCCTGAAATTATTTTGAAAAGGTTTTACGGTAAAGCCGAGCGGCGCATATAATACAAATGTAGGAATATAGGGGCCGCGCATTTTTTTGCCGGTTTCTTCATAGTAATAATTATGCGGAAAGTTTTTGCGCGGAAAGCCGACATCAAAACCAACCACGCCGCCGAAATAAAAGGGCGCAATAAAGGCTGTTGCAAAGATACGCAACTTCCGTGTTAAAGCTCAGCAAAAAGGGCTTCGGCAGGGTGTTCAGCCCCAGCCGTATTTCAAGTCCGTCCGTTGTATGGAAAAAAGCTTTTTTGTTGTAAGCCGTTCCGACCGCAGAATACGGGGCTGTTTGTTCCGGCTCTTTTTCGGTAACCGCAGCTGTTTCCGTAGATGGCTGTGCTGCCGGCTCTTCTTTGGTAATCGCAGCTATTTCCGCAGGCGGCTGCGCTGCCGGCTCTTCTTCGCTAAGAATCTGACGTATTGTTTTTTCTATCGCCTGCTGAATCAATACCTCTATTTTTTCTGATGCGGCCTGCACCGCTTTTTCGGCAATCCCGTCAATGCTCATATGTGAGCCAGTCTCTTTTGCCGAAGCTTGCGCCGCTTCAAGCGCTGCTTGCTGCGCAGCCTTTTCCGCTGCGGCCTTAGCCTCTTCTGTCTGTTGCTTGGTAATACCGGCAAGCGCTTCTCTCTCTGCTTGCGCCTTTTTCGCCGCTTGCGCTGCCGCTTTTTGCACTGAATCCCAAATAGCTTGTTCAGCCGCATCTTCCGCCGCTTTTTGGGCGGTTTCAATTGCAGTTTGCTGGGCTGTTGCTAACGCGGCAGCTTTATCGCCTGTAAAATGCTCAACACTTATTCGGTATATTTTTCCGTTTTTGCAAATCGCTAAAAGCTTTTTTCCGTCATTACTTATTCGGAAAGCTTTTACAGGAGATTTCCCGAAGCTGTCTATTGTATCCGTTAATACGCCGCTTTGTACAGAACAAAACTGTAAAGCGCCCTTTTTATCCGCAATTATTAAAAATCGTCCGTCAGAACTGAAGTCAAAGGTTTCTATTCCTTTTTCTTCTATTATGTCCTTTTGAACCACGCCTTTAAAATCTCGTATTGAAATCCGGTTTGCATCAGTGCAACTTGCAAAACTTTTACCCGACGGCGAGAATACTACCGGAAGTTTTGCTTTTCCGTAATGGTCAAACTCTTTTTCAACAGCAAAATTATTTGTATTCCACAATTTGATCACATCACCAGAGACGGAAAACAAATGCTGTCCATCCTTACTAAACGCAAGGCTTTGAACTGAATTTGTATGCCCCGCAAAAAATATTTTTACCTCGTGTGAGGAAAGTTTTAAGGTATTGCTAATAAAAATTTTTCCGTCATTGAGCCCTCCCGCAATTAAATTACCTTCAGAGCTATATGCAAGCGAGGTCAATTGTACATACGAAGGGACAGTATATTTTGAAAGCGGTTTATTTTGGGTAATTGCTCGTTTTATAATTGTATTGTCTTTTCCTGCGGAAACAAAATTTGCGGTTTGAGAAGAAAAACCTAAAAAAATAAGTTCATTATTGTGATCTTTTAATGTGCGAATACGTTCTAAGCTCGTATCATCGACAAGAAAAACCGAGTTTTTGGACGCATAGGCAAAAACCGAACCGTCCGCAGACCAAGAAGGATAGCGGTACGCATCGCTTTCTTTTCCGTTTACAACAAGCTCGGCATAGATCGATAAATTTATGCAAAAAAAGAACAAAAATATGAAAAAAGGCTTTATTTTCTGTTGAGCAACACCCTTGCGCAAGCCCATTGTTTTGTATACTCCTTTTATACCATTATAACGTTTTTTTTAATAGCTCAATCTATTCTTCACTTACAAAGTTAATTACAAAATGCTGCACCGGAACTAAGTATATCACTGAAATTAAAAAAATCCACTATTAACCTTTATTAATGTATTTTTTTTGCAATTATTGCAAAAGAAGAGAAATATTTCTTTTTTAAACGCAGAATTTTGAATTTGATACATATTAAAGATACAACGTCAAAAACTGAAAAAACAGGTTTTAGGTGTTGACAGAATATCAATCTCTTTACTATTATACAACCACTAATTTCTATAATAAGCAGAGGAAGGCAGTATGAGTTATAGCGTTGATTTTAGCGAAAACAAGTTAGATGATATGTATTTTTTCGAAGATGATTTTGATGATACATATGATGATGACGATTTCGACGATGATGATTTCGATGATGATGACTTTGACGATGATGATTTCGATGACGATGACTTTGATGACGATGATTTCGACGACGATGATTTCGACGACGATGACGACTATGACGACTATGACTATGATCACGAAGATGATCCCGATTTTGATATCTAATCCTGCTTTGATTACACCTGTTTTTGTAACTTGTCGGGAATAGATACAACCTTTACACTGATTGCGGAGTGCCCGTTTCCGCAATCAGTTTTTTCATAAATGAATAACATAGGCTTTCGTATCCGTCCATTCCCCTTTTTTCAATTCTTTTCCAATTATCTACAATGTATCCTGCTGATTTCTGGCATAACGTTTTCTTTGATAACGCTATTCGTGCTTGTTCTGATTTTACCGTCCGTGACAAAAACTTAACCTATCTGTTTGGAACTGATGCGAGAATGTCTTCTATATTATGGACTCTTTTTCAAAAGTCGCAAGCTATGCGAATCTTTTTATAAGTTCTAATCGGAGTTGAAAAAGCCCGTAGCCGTGATTCGGTTTTTGTTTTCGTTTAAAACCAAGTTGGACATTTTTCGCTTTATGCTAATTTACGGCATCCGATTTTTCGCTTAAATTGTAATATTCAAAAGATAAAGGCCGGTGTTTATCCATGTATGGAAATAATATCTGTATTTTTTCGTAAAGATTCAATAAAAGGCGAAATTTTTATATTTTGAGGAATTTTGCACAGGAGCTTCAGCGTATATACTGCGCTGTCATCACAATGAACCTTAAATCTTAATAAGGAGATATTATGCTCGGCGCAAGTGGTAAGTATAAATTGAATAATTTCCGCTTCCGCATTTACTTTTAATGAGATTGAGCGAATAGTATTAAATCTTCCATGATAAAAACGAGAATGAGAAATAATTTGTGCAATAAATACAACTATGGTGGTAAAAAAGCCTTCAATATACATTCCGGTAGCCATTGCCATTCCGATTCCGGCTGTTGCCCAAACGCCTGCTGCCGTGGTAAGTCCGGTTATAGATTTTTTTCGCATAAAAATAGTTCCCGCACCTAAAAAGCCCACTCCGGATACAATTGCCGCTGCAACTCGAGAAGGGTCAAGGTCTATTCCCTTTGTTTGCAGTACATCATAAAAGCCATATTTTGAAATCGTCATCATAAGGCAGGATGCTGCCGCCACAATAATATGGGTACGTAAGCCTGCCGCTTTTAAACTATGTTCGCGTTCGTATCCGATAAGTGTTCCACAAAGCACAGCAAACATAATTCTCATAAGGAGGACATAAGGCGGTAAATAATCAGGATATTGAAGCATAGAAACTCCGGGATTTTGTTAAAAACTCTTACAGTCTTGACATAAGACAATATATTATACATGATGTTTTTGATGGTGTAAAGAATGAAATTAACAAAATCTTATTTGGAATCAATATCTACGGAAGAATTATTTCAGTTGGCAAATGAAATGGATCTTTACCTGCCTTATGAGCTGAACCGACAATTAATTATCGGAGAAATCCTTGAATTTTCTATGGATCAGAAAGATGAGCCTTCTTTTCTTTTTGAAGGAGAAATTACTGAAACGCCGTCTATGCCACAATTGTATAATATAACGGAAATTCATGCTCTTTTCCGCGATCCTATTTGGCTCTTTGTTTTTTGGGATATTTATGGGCAGCTTTTTAAAACAATTAAAGAAAGCAGCGATTTTATCAGTTTTTTCTTGCGTGTCCATTCTTTTGACAAAGAAGATTTACTAAAACCCGTTGATTTCTTTGATATTGATGTTCCGCCAAATGACAGAAAGCGGTATATACATCTTCCTTTAACGGAGGCGGCAAACAGAATAGATCTTTGCTGTAGAATGATAAATCAAGAGCAAATTCTTGCACAATCCGAAGTAATTGCGGTACCGCGCTTTCTTATTGAGCAAAGACTCTGCGTATCCGAAAACACAAGCGAAAAGATAATCAGTTTATCCGGACTGAAAACATTAAAAAAATCTCATTTTAATACGTATCGGCAGGCTTTCCGATGAATAAAAAAAACACCCGTTCAATTATTTTTGTTTTTGACCTTAGACTTCCTTATTGCCGAGATAGTACTGAAAGCGGCAGTATCGCCGAAACCTGGCTTTTTCAAGAAGTTTTTTACAACTATCTGCCGCTTTTACGCATGTGCCGTAACTTGGAAAAAGAGGCAATACCGTTTCATTTTGCAATGGCAATTAGCCCGGTCATCTGTGAAATGCTTGCCGACAGTAAAATTGCAACCCGCTGCATGCAAAAACTTGAATTACTGATTGACTTAGGTAAAAGAGAGTTAGTGCGGCTTGAGAATTTTCCGCTTGAGCGTGCACAGGCCGAAGCTGTTTTACATTGCCTTTTACAAAATAAGGAAGATATTGAAAACGGGTATACAATATTAAAAAGCATTGATTACTTTGCTTCCAGGGGGAACATAGAGTTGCTTGCAACAACTGCAACGAATTGTTTTTTACCCTTTTATCAAACCATGCCGGAAGCAATTGCCGCTCAAATAGAGATGGGGCTTATTAATTATCGCAAGCATTTTTCCACTATTCCTACCGGCTTCTGGCTGCCCGAATTGGGGTATAACAGCGGCTTGGAAAAAATGATAAAAGCCTACGGGTTTACCTATACTGTCTTGGAAACGCATAGTTTTTTATTTAGCGATCGCTTACCGCGTCGAGGTGTTTTTGAACCCTCAATGGCGGAAAACGGTTTAATTTTTCTTGGAAGGGACAGGATAGCCTCTGAAGAAATATGCGGTACAAGGACTTCTTATGCCAACTCTGCGGATTTTGCCGATAAAGAACAGGATATCGGATTTATTCTCTCCGAAGAGTATTTACAACCGCTGCTTTGTTTAAATAAAGAGAGAAGGGTAACCGGTTTTTTTTATCGAACCAAGTCGGGGCAAACCTATGATCGGGAAAAAGCTTTGCGTTTGGCAGAAAACCAAGCGGCAGCCTTTGTTGCTGCTCGAAAAAAAATTTTTGATGAGGTAGAAGATATTGCGCAAATTCCGCATATTGCATCGGTTTGCACGTTTCCGATTTCGATTTCCGGTTTTACATGGGCGGAGGGACTACATTGGTTGCAAACTGTTTTTATGCTGGCTGCAAAGGATGAAGAAGTACAGACCGCTCTGCCTGATGCATTTGCCGGAGCAACAAGGCGGCTTTCCGTTATTTATCCGTTTTACGGCTCTTTACTTGATGACGGATACGCGGGCTCACTGATATCTAATGAAAATGACTGGATGTACCCGTATATTCGCAAAGCGACTGAACGAATGATTGATATAACCGAACGCTTTCCCGATGACGGCGGCTTTAAGGAGCGTTTGTTGAACATGGCTGCACGGGATGTTTTGCTCTCTCAATCGTTATTTTGGCCATTGCTATCCGGTACGGGAATTTACCCCGAGTATGCAACGCAAGAATGTAAAGATCATATACAGGCTTTCACCGTAGTCTATGAATCGCTTGGCTCCGGCATCGTAAGCTCTGAATGGCTTACAAAAAGAGAAAAAGAGCTTCCTCTTTTTGCGGAAATAAATTATCGTTTTTTCAGTAAGAAAAAATAAAAATATTTTAAATTCTATACTTTTTTTCTAAATTATTTTATACTGTCAAAAATATTCTAAATGTAGAATTTTTACCAGTGTATCAATATGAACGAATATTTTATATATATAATGGAGTAGTTTTAAAAACTCAGTTATTAAAATTGCCGAGGAGCTGTTATTTGCAGTTTTGCGGTAATAATTTACAGAAAAGCATCGCAAAAAAGCTTAAAGAAAAACTCTAAAAATATTAATTTTAGAGTTTTCCCTACAGTTTTTTTAATCAATGTGGGTGAGAAACAGTAAATGAGTGGTAATAAAAATATAAAACAATTTGTTTAAGGGAAAACTATAGGACGCAATGAAACACATACTGACCCCGAATTTTTTCTTTATAGTGATGAGTGTTCTTTTTATTTTTGTACTGATCATTTTTTCATTACTTGGTAGTTTGCATTTTATAAAAGAAACTATCACCGCAAAAAAACAGGCCGCCGCCGTATTAAATAATGAACTCATGCCTTCAAAAAGCAAACAAAAAAAAGCGGATGCAAGGCTGGTAGGGCACGGACTAAGAACAAAATTTATTTTATTTGCACTTATTTTGGCGATCTCTATTATTCTGATTATCGGAATCCCTTTACAAATTAAATTTTCACAAGCACAAAAAAAGCTACTGGCGGATAATTTATTATCTCGTCTTAACATTTTATTGGAAAACACTGCTTTTTTAGGGCAACAGTATATTCCCGAAAAAAAAATACTCGAACTTGATCTTTTACTCAATCAAATTATTCTTATGAAAGAAGCTGAATACGTAATTATTACCGGAGAAAATCCTTCTGCAAACGAAAATGAAAAAGGTTTGGATTTTATCCTTGCAACAAATACCGAAGAAATTAAAAACGAAATAAATACCCCATATTACATACAGGGGAAGTCCCGTTTTATTCATAAGGGAGTTCCTGAAATCATAAAAAAAATAACAAAGGTTAATATCAAAGCACAAAATGCGGCAGAATATATTGATACCGGACTAAAATATTTAGCGGAAGAGCAAGAGGTTTCAAAATTCCCTACAAATTCTGAAGAGTTAAAACGATATTCCGAAGTTTATGATATGTTCATACAAATAGAAGCGCAGCTGTATAGAAAATTTTCCGAAATAGCCGATGAGGCAGTTGGTTCATATCCTGCGTATGATGCGACCGATATTTCCCCAAAAAATACCGAATACCTATTTTATAAACCGATTTTATATCGACAAGGTCAGGAAACAAAAAACTTTGTGCACGGGATTGTGTTTATTAAAGTTTCAACTAAGACATTGTTAGAAAAAATTATTTCAGAGAAAAACAAACTTATCAAAATTATATTTTTTATTTCTTTTATAGCCTTCGCGGTGGGGATTATCGGAGCGTATATTCTTGCCTCAATTATCATAACTCCGATACGACAGCTTGTATCGCATGTTGCAATGATTCGCGATACGGAAAAAAAGGAAACCCTTGCAGAGAAATTGATACAAATAAAGGGTAAGAACGAAATTGCTATGCTTGGAAGTACCATCAATGATTTAACAGAAGCTTTGGCACAGGCGGCAATAGTATCAAAAGATTTGATCGTAGGAAAAGAAATCCAAAAAATGTTTATTCCCTTGGAAAAAAATTCTGATGGAAGAAAACTTACTTCCGGCTATACGTCCGATACCCATGTTGAGTTTTTCGGATATTATGAGGGGGCGGTTGGAGTTTCCGGAGATTATTTTGATTATATCAAACTTGATGAAAAATATTATGCAATTATCAAATGCGATGTTGCCGGGAAGGGCGTGCCTGCCGCTCTTATAATGGTAGAAATCGCAACGCTTTTTCAAAACTTTTTTAAAGACTGGAGCTTTGAAAAACACGGTATTAATTTAGATTCGATTGTCTTTCGCATAAACGATCTTATCGAAGCTCGGGGTTTTAAAGGTCGCTTTGCCGCATTTACGCTTTGTGTTTTTAACGCCGAGTCGGGCGAAGCTTTTTTTTGCAATGCGGGAGATAATATTATTCATATATATGATGCGCAGGCAAAAAAAATGAAGCAAATTACCTTGCATCAAAGTGCTGCCGCAGGAGTCTTTGAATCCGAAGAATTAAAAAAGAGAGGCGGTTTTAAAATTGAAAAAATTACTATGGGAAAAGGCGATGTACTGTTTTTATTTACCGACGGCATTGAAGAGGCAAAGCGTTTTTTCAGAAATGAGCAGTTCAAGCGTACCGATTATGATAATGCTGAATTTGCTTCCGATAATAAACGGATAATGCATCAGGTGGGAGTGGACAGTGAAGAGCTTGGGACGGATCGAGTACATAAAATTATAGAATCGGTTTTTAATAATAAAAAATTCAGTTTGAAAAAATTGCATGATCCTATTCCGTGTGAGCGATTTGATTTTGACTTTAGCGCTTGCAGAGGCACGGTTACGGAAGTCGTCCTCGCGCTTATTTCTGTTGAACAAGTTTTCCGTATGTATAAACCGGATACTGCAACAGCCTTTGATAAAATACGGGTGGATAAAAAGGTGGATATGTTTTTATCCAAATATTTTTTACAATATCCTCAATACTGTAGCTACAAACAAAAAAATACTGAGTTCGAAGAATACCTGTATTATTCTTATGTAAAAGAGGATGAGCAATATGATGACTTAACTATTTTGGGCATTATGAAAAAATAATAGTTTGAAAACTCCGAGTACGCTGTGGTAGTTTTCAAACTCAATTCTGTGTGGAACCACGGGCATCCGTGCCCGTTCTGAGTTTGACAACGGTGGGCAATTTACCATAGGAATGCTTAAATCCGCAGGCCATTATTGTTGATACTCCGATTTTTATAACTGGAAGTTAATTACAAAACGCTACACTACATATAAAATAGACTATTTTATATAAAGTCCTTGACCAGTCCGCCATTGTTGCATACACTACAGACAAACGTGTTTATATCCGTTAAATTGAAAGAGATAACATGTCGATATTTTGTTTAGCAGTTTGAAGTTTCCGCATGCAAAACCGGAAACTTAAAAACAAATAAAAGAAAATAAAAACAATGCGTAAACTGCAGGACATAAATCGGACGTATCAGTTTATTGCTTGTTTAAGCGACTGTAGAATAAGGGCAAAATCCGGTCTATAAATGGACAACGTGAATGAATGAAGGGAGTAAAAAATGCAGATAATACCCATTGCCAGCGGAAAAGGCGGTGTAGGAAAAAGCTTACTTGCCGCTAACTTGGCAATAACACTCGGACAAGCAGGAAAAAAAGTGGTTATTGCCGATTTAGATTTGGGGGCATCAAATTTACATTTAGTAATCGGAGAGCAAGCACATAAACGAGGAATAGGCACTTTTTTAAGCGGCAGTTCAAGCTTTAAAGATATACTGATTCAGACAAATTATGCGAATGTTACGTTTATTCCCGGAGATTCAGAAATCCCGGGCTTTGCCGCTTTACGAGCGTCTCAAAAAAATATGCTTACGCGTAACCTTCTTAAACTTGAAGCTGATTATCTTATTCTTGACCTTGGGGCCGGCACGCATCTTGGCATACTTGATTTCTTTTTACTGTCGTCGCAGGGAATTGTGGTAACGGAGCCGGCAGTTACCGCAACGCTTAATGCGTATCTTTTTTTAAAAAATATTGTATTTAGAATGCTGTATACCTCATTTAAAAAAGGTTCAAAGGGAGCTGCCTTTCTGGAAAACTTAAAAAACAATACCGACACCATGCAGCGTATGTATATTCCGAAAATAATTGAGGAATTAAAAACAGTTGATCCTGTAAATGTCGAAGTTTTTTTGAAGCGGATAAATCACTTTAAGCCTCGTTTAATAATGAATTTAATTGATGATCCAAAAGATGCGGATAAAGCATTAAAAATACGCCGTTCGTGTAAAGAATACTTAAACATTGATCTTGAACACCTGGGTGTTATTTACCGTGATTCTCAGCAGGATATTGCGCTTGCATCCCGATTACCGATAGTACTTTATAAACCACAATCAATTATTTCTCAGGCAATTTATCGCATTGCGGATAAAATTCTGCAATCGGAAGGCGAAAATTTTGCTGCTATACAAAACTATGAAGAATTCGTTGATGAAAGTTTTTCTTCTGCCGAACTTGAGGCTGAAATAGACTATCGTTCCAGAATGACCTACCTTGAAGAACTTTTGGGAACCGATGCACTTACTCCTGCGGATTTAATCGAGATGATAAAATCTCAGCAATATGAAATTTCAGTGCTAAAAAAACAAAATACGCTTTTTCAACATAAAATAAAAAAAGCACTTGACCAAGGCTGCATACTATAGGATTCTGCCGATATGAGTGAAAAAATATGGCATATACAAAAAAATCAGAAAAGCAATCGTTGGTATCTTTCATTTGATAGCATACCCGATGGCGATTTTCCTCATCCAAAAGATATTTTGCAGGAAGCCGAAAAAACAGGTTTATCTCCGTTGCAGCTTATCAGAGAAGAAAGCATTCAAAAGTATTTTGATAAAATTCAGGAAACAGGAAATTTAGAACCGCTTGAAATAGAACTTAATCCTAAATTTGATGCAAGAATTATTGTTTCGCAAGATAAATTGCAGGCGGAGCTCTATGTACGCAAGGCAAGAGAAAATCCGAACTCTCTGAACACAGCACTTATTATGAATATACTCAACTCTTCAGGTATTAAATCGATTAATACAGCCGCTATTCAAAAAGAGTTAGAGAGTTTTGTCGCCTCTGAAAAAATGGAATTTTTTTATGTGATTGCCGAAGGAGAACCGCCGACACGGGGAAAAAATCGCGAATTAATTTCTCATCTTCCTGCCGAGCCGCATAAAAATCTTCAGGCGGTTATAGCGCGTTTAAAAAATCCGGACGCTTATACCGACCAAAAAGATAATCCCGTAACGGATTCCGAATTTCCTTTAAGTGAAGCGGATGCATTGTATCTTGTATCCTCTGAAGAGGTGCTCTATGATTTTTCAGAGCCAACCGAAGGAACAAGCGGCCTCGATATTTACGGAGAAGTTATAGAAAGCCTTCCGGGGAATGATCCATTTGTATCGGATCTAAGAAATATTATTCAAAATTCTGATTCCCTTATTGCGGAGAAAACCGGTGTTCTTTTACACGCAAATACGGAAGGTGGCGTTAAGCTGCGGATTATTCCCTATAAAAATGCTTCCGCCCGCGCTGCCGTAAGTAGAGATCAAACCGAGGTAAGTCTTTTTTTGGAAGAAGGCAAAGGTGCAGGCATAAAACTTTCAAAAGAAATAATTATGAATGCTTTGCAAAAAATCAACATCACAGAAAATATTCCTGATGAAAGTATTCACGAGGCGATAACACACGCCCAAAAGGCGGAAAAAGAAACCGAGTATATTATTCTTACCGGAGAACATGCGGTTCTGCCGAACTCTTACGAATTTTCATGGATTGCCGATTTAAGTGCCTCTCACGCGGTTACGGTAGAAAAAGATTCGGTAATTTTAAAAGCTCGATTTATGCCTGAGGGGAAGGCAGGAAAAACAGTTTTCGGGGAGAACATTCTTCCGGAAAAAGGTGTTTCTGAAAAACTTCCCGATTGCGATCAATCAATCAGCGTCCAAACGGAAGGAACTGATAAAATCTACACCGCAAATATTTCCGGTGAATTGACCAGAGTAAATAACTGTCTTTCTATCTCGGTTCTTAAAACAATAAATACCGCTATTGACGAGATTGCAAATGAAATTTATTTTCCGGGGAATTTATTAATTACCGGAAATATTCCGAATGAAAAAACAATTAAGGTTGCAGGCTCTATTCAGGTAAAGGGCAATGTCGGTATTGATTTTTTATCGGCACAAAATGCGCTTGTTATCGAAGGCGGAATACAAGGAAAAAAAAGAGGCATTCTTTGGGCGAAGAATACCATAGAAATAAAATTTGCGGAATCCGCGCGCCTGTATGCGGGTAAAAGAATACATATACAAGATCACTGCTTTGGATGTATTGTAAAAACAAACGATATGCTCATACTGACAGGGAATCCCGGAGTGTTAATCGGCGGAAACATTCATGCAGCGCGAGGAATAGAAGCAAAAGAAATAGGCGCAAAAAAACGAATACAAACGCTTATTTCTTTTGGGCAGGATTATTTAATTAAAGATGAAATTGAAGTGCATGAAAAAGAAATGAGAGAAAATAATGCGCGTCTTGCAATTCTGGAATCCTCAATCGAAGCAAAAAAAGAAGCGGAAACATTACAGCAGGCATTGACTGATGAAAAAGTAAAACTTTTAAAACGTAATAAAGAGTTAGGGCTGAGGATCTTTAAATTAAAAGAAAATTTTGAAACGCATATAGAATCTGAAATTAGGGTTCTTGGAACCGTGTATCCGGGAACCGTATTTGAAAGTCATGGCAGATTTTTTGAAGTAACGGAAGAACTTATGCATGTAATTTTTTATTTTGATAAAGAATGCGGCTTGATTCAATATAAAGATATTATTGATGAAGTATAATTAATATTCATAAAATATAAACTTACTACTGGGAGCATGTATGTTATTAGCAATTCAGTACCCATCATGGATACACCCCGAAATTATTCCAGGATTTCCGGTGCGGTGGTACGGACTTATGTATATAGTGGCCTTTGCGATCGCTTATTTTTTATTCAGTTATCAGGTAAAGCACGGAGAGCTTAATAAAGCAATACAATCCGAAGTGAAAATTACCGACGATGATGTTGTCAGTTTTTTTACATGGGGAATTATCGGGCTTTTGCTCGGCGCTCGGATTTTTTCAACTATCATTTATGAGCCGGGGAGTAGGTATCTTTTTAAGCCGTGGCTTATTTTTTGGCCATTTTCCGAGGACTGGGAGTGGGTAGGCTTGCAAGGCATGTCTTATCACGGCGGTTTTATCGGCGGCTTTCTTGGGGCGCTTTTTTGGACAATAAAACATAAACAGCCTTTCTTGGCATGGGCTGATTCTTTGGCTATATCAATTCCGCTCGGGTATACATTCGGGCGGTTGGGGAATTTTTTTAACGGAGAATTGTACGGGCGAATTACCGACAGCCCTATCGGCATGATTTTTCCGCATGTGCCCTTAAACGACTGCTTCCCCGCATCGGAAGCTTGGGTACAAGAGTTTGCCGCGCGTGTCGGAATCCCCGTGGTTGAAGGAGCGCAGTTTGTCAATTTACCGCGTCATCCGAGCCAATTATACGAAGCTTTTTTTGAAGGCATTGTCCTTTGGCTCTTCCTTTGGCTACTACGAAAAAAGAAACCCTTCAACGGATTTCTTACCTGTTTGTATACAATCGGATACGGAACCGTCAGATTCTTTATTGAGTATTTCAGACAACCCGATGCGGATCTCGGATACCGTTTTTCGCCGACAAACTCTGGTAATATTTATCTCTATGAATCATGGAAAAATATTTCTACCGGACAGGTACTCTGTTTTATCATGATTGCCGGCGGCTTAGCTGCAATGGCGGTTTTATGGTTTTTCCAAAAGAAGAAAAACGCCGGTGTTCAAAAGCAGCCCCTTAAAGATTCTTCGAACCGACAATGAGCTTGTACGTTTTTACCAAACAACGCTCTTTAGAATAAATACTCTTTTTTAGGATGCTTTTATCATGGATTATATTGAATCGCTTTTTAATAAAAACTTTTTAGAGTACGCAAGTTATGTTATCCGCGACCGCGCCATTCCCGATTTGGAAGACGGATTAAAACCGGTGCAGCGCCGTATTCTTCATTCACTGTTTGAGATGGATGACGGGAAGTTTCACAAGGTTGCAAATGTTGTCGGCCATTGCATGAAATATCACCCGCACGGGGATGCGTCAATCGGGAATGCTTTGGTAGTGCTTGCGAACAAAGAATTGTTTATCAGCAAGCAGGGAAACTTCGGTAATATTTACACCGGCGATGAAGCGTCCGCCGCTCGATACATTGAATGCCGCATAACCGAATTCGGAAAAAGTCTTTTGTATAATCCTAATATTACACAGTACGTGCCGTCATACGACGGACGGAATAAAGAGCCGCTTGTTTTCAGAGCAAAGATTCCGGTGGTGCTGGTAATCGGTGCGGAAGGAATTGCGGTCGGAATGTCTACCAAAATTCTTCCGCACAATATCAAAGAAATACTCGAAGCGGAAATACAGTGCATTGAAGGCAAACCTTTTGCGCTTTATCCCGACTTTCCTACCGGCGGACTCATTGATGTTTCAGAATATGGGGACGGACTCGGCAAGGTATTGGTGCGGGCAAAGCTTGATACAAGCGACGAAAAACGCATTGTGATTAAAGAGCTTCCGTTCGGCAGCACCACCGAAAGCATGATTACCTCAATCGAAAACGCAAGTAAATCGGGAAAGGTAAAAGTTTCTGAAATAAACGACTACACCGCCGAAACAGTTGAGATAGAATTAAAACTTCCGCGCGGTGTGTACAGTCAGGACGTGGTTGATTCTCTGTATGCCTTCACCGAATGCGAGCAATCCATATCCTGTAATTTACTGGTTATTAAAAACAACCTTCCGCAGCAAATGACGGTAACCGATGTAATTAAAAACCATGTGAAGCAGCTTCTTCAGATTTTAAAAGATGAGCTTGAGTATGAGCGGGCTATGCTGCAAGAGCGGCTGCACATGCGCACCCTTGAGCGTATTTTTATTGAAGAGCGGATTTATAAAAAAATAGAGACCATGAAAACGGCAAGCGGTGTTATTACGGCGGTACTCAAAGGGTTTGAGCCCTTCCGTGCCGAGCTTATCCGCGATATTACCGAAGACGATGTTGACAAGCTGCTGAAAATACCTATCCGAAGAATTTCACTTTATGATATCAATAAGAATAGGCAGGAAACCGAAGAAATACAAAAGCGTTTAAAAGAGATTGCCAAACTTTTAAAAAACTTAAAAGGATATGCGCGCTCCGTGCTTGAAGGCATTCTTGCCAAACTTGATTCGGAAACGGTAAAACGAAAAACGGAAATTACCGGCTTTACCAAAATCGATGTAAAAGAAGCGGTGAGCCGTGACATCTCCCTGCGCTATGATGAGGAGACCGGCTATCTCGGCACATCGGTTACAACCGGAAAAGAAATTTTAAAAGTAACGCCCTATGACCGCATTTTTATTTTGCGCAAAAGCGGCGTATACACGGTAACCGATGTACCCGATCGGCTCTTTGTTGACACCGGCATGTGGTACTGCGGCTTTGCGGAAAAGGAAGAACTTTCGCAAGTGCTTTTTACGCTCATCTACAAAGATGCCAAAACAGGCTGTCCTTACATCAAACGCTGCCGAGTTGAAGGATATATTTTAAACAGAGACTATCTGATTGTCCCCGACGATGCGACGCTGCTTTTTGTGCACACCGCCGAAAAGTTTGACTTCACCGTACAGTACGAACCGAAACCCCGAGTCAAAAAACTTGAAGAAAACTTTAAGGCGCAAGACTATCAGGAAAAAGGCTTACGCACCCTCGGCATAAAACTTTCAAACCGAATCGCAACTTCCGCAAACCTCGCCGTAAAAAAACAAGCAACAAAAAAATCTTCTCAATAAAAATTGAAATGTCGAGGGAGGAGCTTACTAAAAAGGCTCCGCCTGAAATACAAGGGCGGGTATTACGTATAGGGTTTTTAGTTGTCAGAAAACCGGAAACGGATTTTTAGTCTCATGTTGTGTAATTAATTTCCTGTTACTAATTGAAACACCACAATACTCTTGCAGATTTCAGCATACTATGGAAGATACTCGCCCTTGCTCAATTCCAAACGATGTTTTAAAGCATCACCACAAAACTGTAAAATTGAAGCGTTAAAACTCGCAAAGTTTCATTTTGCCACGGATGCCAAAATGAAACCGTTGTATAAAATGAATTGAAAACTAATTGAACCATCAAAAAACCGCTGTAGTAGTTCAATTTAAATGGCGTATACGCGTATTAACAAACAATATTGTAAAAATTTTTACTTAAAAATACTTGTCTTTTTTATATGGTAAGTGTATTGGCGAACAGATTAGAGTTTATAAAGGTATTTTATTCAAAATGCAGGATGTGCAGGAGCGTTTGCAAGGGCGGTATGTTGCGGCTTTTTTGTACCCAAATGCTCCGCGCTGATACTCCGTTCTCACTTGTGCTTTGAATTGCTCATTGTGCTGTTTTCTTTCCATTTGTTTTTCTCCTACTGTTCGTGTCAAACTTTTGGAGGGGAGGTACACGTTACCATAAGAGTGCGAATTATTGTCCCGCATCAAACCACGCATGGCGGAATCGCTTGAGGCGTAAATCAAATTATGTCAGGCGTAAATCAAATTATGCCAGGCGTAAATCAAATTATGCCAGGCGTAAATCAAATTATGCCTGGCGTAAATCAAATTATGCCTGGCGTAAATCAAATTATGCCAGGCGTAAATCAAATTATGCCAGGCGTAAATCAAATTATGCCAGGCGTAAATCAAATTATGCCAGGCGTAAATCAAATTATGCCTGGCATAAATCAAATTATGTCAGGCATAAATCAAATTATGTCAGGCATAAATCAAATTATGTCAGGCATAAATCAAATTATGTCAGGCATAAATCAAATTATGTCAGGCATAAATCAAATTATGTCAGGCATAAATCAAATTATGTCAGGCATAAATCCTTAGAATGCAAGGCACGGGCGATGGTTTAGTAATATACTTTTACTTCGCCCAAAAGCGGGGAGATTTTTATAGTAGTTTGACACAGTTATTATAGTTTTGTCGAAAATAGGCTGGTACTAACCGAGAAAATCTTAGAAAAGAAAAAAAGCGTATTAAAGAAAAAAACTGTTTGTATTGATAAAAGCGTTTTCCGCCTCTTCAGTGCTTTGTAACAGCTCGCTTAAGAACATATCGATTAAGCAAAGTCTCTTTTTTGTTTTTATTTGAGCCTTCAAAAAGAATTGAATCGGGACTGAGAGCTCTATATAATTCAATGCGATTGTTATTAAATTGCGCCCGTATATATCCGGCGGAATTTATAGACCATATCCCCGTGTCTATAACAGGAAAATTTTCTCTGTCTACATAAAGGCTTGTTTTTTCGACCGTTTTATCTGTTCTGAAAATAATGCTTATTTCAACACCGGCTCCTTCAAGGTCGGGGTACTTCGCCTTAAAGATGCCGTCAAGTATTTTTTCCGGTGCAGTCGGGGTAATCGGCACTTGTGTAGGTTTTTTGTTTTTTGATGCGCAGTTAAATATCAAGAGGGCGCCTGTTAAAAACAAACAAAAAATAAAAAGTCTCTTTATCATAAGAAAACCCCGCAACGATTATTCGGACTCTTTTTTATAATTAAGATATGAGGATTAAATATAGCAAACCGTACATGAGAAACGTAAACGCCGGTTACGTTATGCGGTTTTTTCGGATAATAGCCGGATTTTCGGCTTTTCCGATTCTGTTATCATTTCCTCGGTAATTCTCAGCTCTTTTTTCCCTTTGATGGAAGGCGCTTCAAACATTGCATCAAGCATGAGTTTTTCTACAATTGAGCGAAGTCCGCGCGCACCGGTATTTTGATCAATAGCAAGTTGTGCAATTGCATTTAAAGCGGAATTTTCAAAGATGAGTTTCACATCGTCTTGTTTGAATGATGCTTCAAACTGTTTGATAATTGCGTTTTTCGGTTCAGTAAGGATTTTTCGTAAATCATCTTTTGTAAGTTCATTCAAAGCAACCGTTATGGGAAGACGACCGATTATTTCAGGGATTAAACCGAATTTTACCAGATCATCGGGAGAAAGATTATCGTATAACTCATCTAAGCGCTTATCTTTTATTGTTTTTATATCTGCTCCGAATCCAATCGGATGTTGGGAAATTCGAGCTTCAACAATCTTGTCCAAGCCGACAAAAGCCCCGCCGCAAATAAAGAGGATATTTGATGTGTCAATTTTAAGCATGTCCTGGTTAGGATGCTTTCTTCCGCCTTGGGGAGGAACAGATGCAACCGTCCCCTCAATTATTTTGAGCAGCGCTTGCTGAACTCCTTCACCTGAAACATCTCGTGTGATGGATACGTTTTCGCTTTTGCGGGATATTTTGTCGATTTCATCAATAAAAATAATACCGCGTTCTGCGGCATTTATATCTCCGCCCGCATTCTGAATAAGCTTTAAGAGTATGTTTTCTACATCTTCTCCGACATAGCCTGCTTCAGTAAGTGTGGTAGCATCGGCAATGGCAAAAGGTACTTTCATTTTTTGAGCGAGTGTTTTTGCCAGTAAGGTTTTTCCCGATCCTGTTGGACCGACCAAAAGAACATTTGATTTTTCAATAACAACATCATCTTTTTCTTTTGGTTTATTGATGATTCTTTTATAATGATTATACACGGCAACGGAAAGTACTCTTTTTGCCTTATCCTGCCCGATAATATACTGATCCAAGTATTCTTTAAATTCAGCCGGCGTAGGTATTTCACTTTTAAGTGCAAGCGGATACACTGATTTAAAATCTTTTAGATATTCAATACAGAGTTCAACACAATGATCACAGATTGAAACGCCCGGGCCGGGGATAATTCTACGCGTAGAGTCTTCACGTTTTCCGCAAAAAGAACAGGTCAACGATGAATCTCCCTTAAACTTCGCCATTTTTTCTCCTATTCATTACGGTATCAACAATACCGTAGGCTTTTGCTTCTTCGGCAGACATAAAGAAATCTCTTTCCATATCATCTGCTACTTCTTTTTCCGACTTACCGGTATGTTCGGCAAAATACTTTATGGTGAGTTTTTTGAGTCTGATGATTTCTTTTGCTTGAATACTGATATCGCTTGCCTGTCCCTGCACGCCGCCCCACGGCTGATGGATCATTACACGGGAAGAGGGAAGGGCAAAGCGTTTTCCTGCACTGCCTCCTGCTAAAAGTACGGCTGCCATACTTGCTGCCTGACCGAGACAGATGGTTTGTATTTTCGGGCGGATATGCTGCATGGTATCGTAAATTGCAAGACCTGCAGTAACGGAGCCGCCGGGGCTGTTTATATACAAACTGATATCTTTATCGGGGTTTTGAGATTCCAAAAAAAGCAACTGTGCAACAATAAGATCGGCAACGGTATCGTTTATCTCTCCATCGACGAATATAATTCTGTCTTTCAGAAGACGGGAAAAAATATCATAGCTACGCTCTCCGTTCCCGGTTTGTTCAATAACATAAGGAACGAGGGTGTGCATTTTTTCATTCATGCGTATGTCCTTTTTCAAAGAATTCTTTTGCTGAAAGCTTTTTGCTTGTAGTAAAGGTGCATTTTTCAAAGAGCTGATCATATAGTTTGGTTTCTTTCAGATCTTCAATTAAAAGTTCTTTTTCACGAAGATCGCTTTCATAATGTGCCTTTACCTCTTCTTCTTTTATGCTCGCGTTCTCAGCAATTTTTTTATATTCTGCTTCAATCTCTTCAGGCGTAATACTGATATTGCGATCTTTTAGTAATGTTTCGACAATGATGCGTGCTTTCAATCGCTCTTCAGCTTCCGGGCGCCAGGCAGACATGGTAGATGCTTTTGTGTTTTCGGTAGCGCCCATAAGTTTTTCAAGTTGGGCAGGATCCATTCCGAATTGGCGCGCGGTCATTATCCAACGGGATTCAAGTTCCGTCAGCACCATGGATTCCGGTAAATCAAAGCTATTTTCTTTTACCGCTTCTTTTAGAAAAGCTTCTATTTTTGTCTGGTTAAGTTTGTTCTCAACACTCTTTTCCAAATTCTTTTTGATGTCATCTTTCATATCTTGGAGTGTGCTGAATTTTTCATTTACATCTTGTGCTAAATCATCGTCGATTGCAGGGAGATCTCGTCGTTTGAGAGCTGCCAGTTTTACCCGTATTTTTTTTGTTTTGCCGGCAAGCTCTTTATTCGGATCATCTTCGGGATAGGTTTTAGTAACATCTTTTGATTCGCCTTTTTTCATACCGATAACATCATCATCAAGCTTAAATAAATTCTGTTCGGTTCCGATTGTGAACGTAAAACTTTGCCGCTCGCTGCCTTCAATGACAGTATCTTCTTCATCAAGTTCTGAATAATCAATTGTAGCAATATTATCTTTTTCTGCGAGATCGGTATCTGCACGGTCAATGACAAGTGCATTCCGTTGTTGGATATCTTTTAACTCTTCTTGAATATCTTCTTCTGATATTGTTACCTCAGGGATTGTAAAGCTAAATCCATCTATTTTTTTGATTTCAATTTTAGGAAGAACATCATAGGTAACGGCAAACTGAAAATCTTTTTCGGTATTGAATTCGGGAACTTCCTTCATGTCAGGATAGGAGTAGGGGAGTGGACGTTCGTACTCATTTGCATCACGAAATATTTCTTCAAGAACTTTTTCGATTAAATCGGAAGAGGCTTCTGCTCGCAAGGCTTCTCCATATTTTTGTTCCAATACCTGTACCGGAACTTTGCCTTTTCTAAATCCCGGAATTTGCAGTTCTTTTACATATTTAGTAATAATGCCGTCATAATGGGTACGGACATCGTCTTTATTCACTGTAACTTCCAACTCAACTTGAGATTTCGGAAGCGATTTAAAAGTCTTTTGAAATTCCATTTGAATACATCCTTCCATGCACTGATTTTCCGTGCCGTTTTTTAAGTTTATATGTATATTTTTAAATATACTATTTTTTCCTTTATAAGGAAAGCATAAAAAAAAGCGATTCGGATTTTACCGAATCGCTTTTCTAAGAGCGGGAAACGGGGATCGAACCCGCGACATCCACCTTGGCAAGGTGGCGCTCTACCACTGAGCTATTCCCGCAAAATCTTTCTGGCACTCGTGAAGCGATTGGATCTGTGCGAGAGGAGGGACTTGAACCCTCACGCCGAAGCACTAGATCCTAAGTCTAGCGTGTCTGCCAATTCCACCACTCTCGCTTATACAAGTGAGTTCGACAGAAGCATATAAGAAAATTCAAAAAAAGTCAATACACGAGAATTTTCTTATTGAGCCATGCAGGCTTCGAACCTGCGACCCACAGATTAAGAGTCTGTTGCTCTACCAACTGAGCTAATGGCCCGTTCTCATTATGTTATAAAATAACGGTGCTCAGTATGATGAAAAACAGTAAAAAAGTCAAGCGATATTTATAATGTTTTTTTGATATTTTCTTTATTTGTATCAAGCATATCATCTAAGTTTGGATGGAACAAACTCATCATCATCGCAAGGTCTTCTGAAGAAAATATAAGATTTTTTTCCTCCACCAGCTCTTCGTTTGTTTCTCTCAGTTTTTGTAACAACCCGAATACGATGTAAGTCATTATGACAAGTCCCGCTTTAGGATAATTATTAATGTACTGAATAAATTGTTCACGGGAAATAATTAATACAATAGATGTTTCTGCTGCACGGACGGTTGCTGTACTCAGTTCGTTTGTCAATAAAGCGGACTCACCGACGGTTGCATGATCCTTTAATACTGCGAGCTGGACTTCTTCATTCCATTTTCCTTTTTTTATGATGTCAAGTTTTCCAGTCATTAACACAAAAAAGTCCGTACTTGCACTGCCTTCGGGAATTAGAATCTCATCTTTTTCAAATGAGCAAATTTTGGAAAACAGCGTAAGAGGTTTTAAATCTTCCTTTGGAATGCAAGAAAAGATCGGAATTGTGGAAAGCTCGCTGTATAAAAGCTCTGAAGACATGTCTACAATATTCATAGTAATACTCCAAGTTTAAATATGTTAAAATCCTTTTAATTAAGTATAGCACAAAAAAAAGAAAACAACGAAAAAAAAAGATATTTTTTGCTTCCGTTATTTTTTTGAACTCTTATAACAGCAAATTTTAAAGCCTTCCCTTAGATGTTTTTGTGAACGCTCGGTTACGTTCATTGAAAATTAAAAAATCGTATATGGAATGATTTCTTTTATATAAATATTTACTCTGATTTCTGCGGTAAATTTACCGGAATCTACAAAGAGGCGCGGATTTTCTCTGATAATCATTTCACCGATAATTTCTTTCGGTTTGTTTTTTTCTCTTTTTCGAACATAGTTACGTACTGCCTGTAATGCGGCGTTTTTATATGCATCATACACGCCGGAAAGTTCTT
This sequence comes from Treponema phagedenis, assembly GCF_008153345.1. Classification (NCBI taxonomy): domain Bacteria; kingdom Pseudomonadati; phylum Spirochaetota; class Spirochaetia; order Treponematales; family Treponemataceae; genus Treponema; species Treponema phagedenis. The sequence continues at coordinate 1,152,166 of NZ_CP042818.1, forward strand.
TTTTTCGCTCTCCGTTGCCGCTTCCCTGCACCGTTGCAAAGCTGATACTCATCCAATGTTCTCTGCGTCTTGCCTCGTCTTCAAAGAGCGTATATTCTGACCAACAATATAAATACGGATATCGCACCTGCGGCTCCATGAGTCTAAGTCTTTTTGTTTTAGGCGAAACAGCCGATATCGGAACTAATTCGAAATTTTCTGTAACATTCCTTTTTTTGTCATAGGGGGTATATGAAAATTGCCAGCCATAGCTCATTCCGCTCATAATAAAAGCGGCAAGCTCTCTGAGCGCCTGAACGGGGGGAAGGAATTTTTCTCCTTCACCTTCTTTCATTGTTCCGGGCTGTGCTTCCAAAAAAACCCAAACGGGAGCACGCAAAACAAGGAACTCTGTTTTAGAAGCGCCAGAGTAGGAATCGGCATATACAAGAGATGAGAAAAGTATACAAGTAAAAAGGAACAGTCCTTTCTTCATACTTTTCTTATCGGACAATATTCCATACTTTCAAGGGTTTTATGCCAAAACGGATGCGCATATATAGCCATGCAAAAAAGAATCCAAGCAGGTGAACCAGATGTGCAACATTATCGCTTGAGAAAAGCAAATCAAAAATTTCAAAGAGTTCGAAGCCGATAATCAAAATTGGCGCAGGTATAGGAATAATTCCCCAAAGAAAAATTTGAGCATTCGGAAACATGACGGCAAATAAGAATAAAACGGCAAAAATTGCTCCCGATGCACCTACTAATGCAATCATCTGAAAACCGACAAATGAGTAGATAAAATATGAAGAAAGCCCGCAAAGAGTTCCGGTTAAAAGATAAAATAGTAAAAACTCTTTTGAGCCCATTTGTTTTTCGACGGTAACGCCGAAAAACAAAATGCCCAACATATTAAAAAGCAAATGCCAAAAACCGCCATGTACAAACTGATACGTAAAAATTTGCCAATACATATGTCCATGCGTTACATATAATGGGATAAGAGCAAGATACGGCGTAAGTGTTTTAAAAAGAGAGGTTAGGGCAAACACTATTGTGTTAATAAGGATAAGCGTAAATCCTGCATTCCAGTACACATATTTAAAAGGCTTTCTTAAAAACTTCATATAAATAAATATCGGAAAATTTCAAGGCTAAGGCAAGTTTTCAGCTGAAATGCTTACTCTGTTTCTGCCGTTTTCTTTCGATTGATATAAGGCAATGTCGGCTCGCTCCAATAAATTTTTTAAGCTTTCCATTTTTTGCAAAAATGTTGCTACGCCGATCGAAATAGTAACTCGTACCTCAAATTCATTGTATTGAATGGAAAGGTCTTGTATGAGCGTCCTAATCCGTTCCGCAATTTTTTGAGCTTCTTTTGAGTTTGTATTATAAAGCATGACAATGAATTCTTCTCCGCCGTATCGAGCTGCCATATCACCGGTTCTTGTGCACGATTGAATAATTTTTGCAACTTGCTGCAACACAAGATCGCCGCAGGCATGTCCGTACGTGTCATTTATTTTTTTGAAAAAATCAATATCAAGCATCAAAATGGAAAGCGGTGTGTCGTCGGGGAGCGTATCCGCTTTTTCATTAAGAACAGTATAAAAATAATGCTTAAGTTTAAGGTGTGTCATCATATCAGTTGTAGAGCGTTCAAGCAACAGCGCATTGTTTATTGCAATAGCGGCAAGGGATGCAATACTCATAATAAATTCTTTTTCATACGGGGTGTAATCTTCTCCGGCATTGATTTGTTCTCCGAGAAGTAAAAAACCAACTAAACGATTTTTTGCTTTAAAAGGAATAAAAAGCGATGGATGCAGCGCAAGAAGCGTTTCCAAAATCTCATCGTGGGGGACAAGCTGTTTCAGCTGAGCCGGTGTAAGACAATAGTTTTCTTCGTCTAGGAGTTCTAAAATAGCGTGATTTTTTTCAATTGAATATGTTCTGTCGGGATCTGTTTCAAACCCGTAATAATTTCTATTTAAAATAAAACCGTCGGAATCAAAAGTTTTTTTTGTAAAAAGAGCTGCTCCAAGCGTTTTCATTTGTGCCATTGAAGTATATAAAATTGCTTCAACCAGACGATCAAATTCCATCATGGAATTTAAACTTTTGGAAATTTCCAACAGCTGTTTTAAATCATAAATCTGCTTTTCTTGCGGAACCTTTTCAAAACTTAAATCCTCTGGTTCAAATTTTTCGTTATACTGCATGAGTTTGTTTTGCTCGTTCATTTTTTCGTCCATGTTTTCACTTTTCCTTCTATCAATTTAACTTGCAGAAGGTTCTATACTTCCAAGTATAGCGTAATTTTTCATAATTTCAAGGAAATTTCTACAACATTCAATCTCTTCTTCAAAAGATTTATAAGAGTCTTTATTTTTTTGAGAAGTTACCAATGCTTTTATATTGCTGATATACTCAGGTAAGATTTTTTTTGTGTCATCTAAAATCATTATTGATGCATTAAATAACTCCGTATACTGTGTAACAATTTTTTGCATAAGGTATTTTGCTTGTGCATTTGCCGTATTAATAATTTTTTGTAAGGCTTTTTCAAAGTCTCCGCCGTTTTCAAGCTCGCTAATATACCCTTGTATAATTCGTACACTACAGCTGCCGTTTTCTTTAAAAAGAGATTCAAATGCGGAAAGTTTTTCGTTAATACTTTCGCAAAAATAATACGAAGAAGAAAGTCTCATTTGAAATTGTTTATCAAGAAAAAATCCTTCTATTAATAATTCACGCAGAAAAGGCTTGCAATAAATCTCAAAATGATTCTGAGTAAAGGTGTGAATAATTTCCAAAGGACGCACCCAATCAAGTGAAAGAGTGGTTGTCGCTTGCAGAGCCTCATTGATGCTGTCGGTATACCCTTCAAGGGGTATAAGAGATGCGGTTCCGAATGTTTTTATGACAAGATCCGTGATTTTATTTTCCTGTTGAATACGCAAAAGTTTTTTAGAATCCGCATTAAACTGCGATATTTGCCGCTGCACATATTCTTCTAAATAATTTACGCTGATATCGGGAGTTTTATCGGTAAAGTCCGGATCGTTTTTAATGTGTTTAAGAATGTTTGCTATTGTATGCACGCCAAGTTTTTTTTCAAAAAAATTCTTTATCGTCGTTAAATTTTTAGAAATAGACGATTGTATATTTTCAATTGATTCCTTTGTATTTTTCTTTGCTAAAAGAGCGAGCGAGTAAACGAGGGCATCATCAAAAATGAGATTTTTAAAAAGATAATTAAAATCTAAAAGCTGTTGTACTATTGTATCAGCTTTAACTTCTCTAAATCTTGGCGTTATCGGAAGTTTTTTTTCATTGATGTTTAGAAATTGAGGATCGAAGGCTGCAAAAAGAGTAATAAAGTCAAAGTTGCAAAAATCGGAAAAAACACTGAGGTTTTTAACTTGCATATTTTTTTGCTTATATTTTTCATTCTCGAAAAGCTGCATAAATTGCTTAAAAGTTTTTGACTGATCCTGCAGTTTTTTTTCAAAACTTTCTCCGGTAAGTCCTTCAAATTCGAGCGCTCTATTTTTAATTGCAAAAGATTGCTGTAGTTCATTTTCAGTCGGGCTTAGCAGTTCGTCAAATAAGAGATCATAGCTTTTTGTTGCTATCCTAATATCTTTTGAATGTATTGTTTTTTCAAGAATTTCTTTTAACGGCTGTATGAAACCGAAAAGTTGAAATAAGCCGGATGCAAAACCGGGCAGTAAAGTTTTATCCGCTCGATACACTTGCGGTTGAATTTGCCGTATCTCATGCATAATAAGTCTGAGATTTCTTATTACCTGGTATTCAGGCGATGAGGAAAAAAAGATCGCTTCTATAAAATCGCGAATGCTTTCAATTATTGTTGAAATCAGTTTCATACAAGTATATTTTCACCTTATTAAAATAACAAAACATAAAGGTACTACCTTTAAAGGTTTTTACAGAGCCATAGATAAAATGCTTTTATATTCTTCTATAGTAGAAGCTTTAACAAAATCTTTTCTCAATTCGGCGCCTCCTTCTAAACCTTTTGTATACGCGGCAAATCGTTTGCGCATTTCTTTGCACGCCCGCTCTTCGCCGAGTTCTTGTGTTAAAATGAGTAATTCATCCCATCCTGTTTTGAGTTTTCTTTCAAAAGAAATATCGGCATATGAGCCGTGTAACAAAAGTTCCTTTGTTCGCTTAAAGATAAAAGGGTTTCCCATTGCTCCGCGGGCGAACATGACCGCATCACAATCTGTTTGTTCAAGCATCGCTTTTGCATCCTCGGGAGTAAACAAATCCCCCGAACCGAAAACTGAAATGCCTTGAGGATGCAGCATTTGCGCTAATTGTGCAAGAATAGTCCAATCCGCTTTTCCTCCATAACATTGTGATGCCGTTCGAGGGTGAATGGTAATGGCTGCAGCTCCTGCATCAACGGCGGCTTGAGCAGCATCTTTCCATGTAAGGTGTTCAGTGTTCCAGCCTGATCTGATTTTTACTGTTACGGGAACTGAGATGTTAACTGTATCAATAGCATCACGAACCGCTTTTGTAACGGTATATAGATTTTGCGGATTACGCATTAACGCCGAGCCTGCGCCTGTTTTGGTAATTTTCGGCATCGGACAACCGGCATTAATATCAATACAGGAAGGACTTGCTTTTTCCAGTATTTTTTTTGCGGTTTCCGCCATGTGGTTCGGGTTTGATCCGAAAATTTGTACTGCATACGCTTGCTCATTCGGCGCTCGCTTAAAAAGATTTTCCGTTTTTTGAGAATCTCTTACCATTGCTTCGGATGAAACCATTTCGGTATAAGTGAAATCCGCTCCCCACTCAACCGCAACGGATCTAAATGTTACATCTGAATATCCTGCTGCAGGGGCAAGAAAGAGATTTCCCTTTAGTTGCAGTTTTCCGATTCTGACCGGACGGTACAATGTCTTTGTATACATACAATTATTCCGGTATATTGAATATTGTGCAGCTGTTTTTCCATAACTGAGCTGCAAGTTCTTCCATATCCATGTCTAAAAGCTCCGCCATGAATTCCACTGTTTTTACCGTGTTTGCCGGTTTATTTCGTTTATTTCGATAAACTGCGGGCGGCATAAAAGGACTTTCGGATTCTACCAAGATTCTATCCAAGGGAAGGGTAAGAACGGTTTCATGTAAATTTCTTGCACTCCGATAGGTTAAATTTCCCGCAAACGAAAAATATACGGGCAAGTCAAGCGCAAGACGGGCATATTCGGCATCTTCAGAATAACAATGCATAATTCCTCCCTGATCGGGAATTCGTTCAGCAAGAATATCTAAAACATCCTTTCCCGCTTCTCTATTATGAATGACAACCGGCACCTTTGCCTTTGAAGCAATGTCAAGCTGTGTAATAAAAAGCTCAATTTGAGATCGCTTATCGCCGTATTTTTTACAATAATCCAAGCCTGTTTCCCCTACCGCAACGACATTGGGTAATGAAAGCCCTTTTTCAATGGTTTGAATCCAATCTTTCCCGGGAGCGGTTACCTCTGAAGGGGAAACTCCTATCGCATGATATACCGATGAAGATACTTGAAGAGTCTCATACACAATAGCAAAATCGTGGAGACTATTACAAATACTTAAAATTCTGGTTACAGAAGCACGTCTGGCTTCCTGAACAACTCGAAGTTGTTCTATCGGATCTGAATGGATTAAGCCGATATGCGCGTGAGTATCAAAAATTTGCATAGCATCTCCTTACTTTTATTAAAATTCGGCAATAACAAGCCGTTAAATCTGAAAGCTGCATGAGCTTAATTCCGCAGCTTATATGGTAAAAGAGTAATTTTCAATTACCAAAATACTTGAAGGATATCCCGTCATTAAACTAAAAAACTAACAGGGAATCCGTTAAATTTATAAGCGTTAAAAATCCTAAAATTTTTGTGGAATTATTAATGCTTTTATCTAAGCGTTAATTCTTTTTCAAAAGTCTCTAGTATTTATAAAATAAGAATAGCACAGGAATGTGCAAAGGTCTATATTATTTTTTTCTTTTTTCAGATTATATACGCTCAGTATACAAAAAATAAGATGTTTTTGCAAGTTTATACTGTTTTTATTTTTCTGAATTGTCAAGTTACACTAGAATAACGTTTTTTTAATAAGTCGATTCGTTTTTTAATACATCTTACCCAAAACGTAAAAAATTTTATAAAAAAGAGTCCGACACTACGGTTTCATTTTGCCATCCGTGGCAAAATGAAACCTGCGAGTTTTAAAGCTTTACAAACTGCCTTGCTTTAAAACGTCGCTTCTGTGTGGAACCACGGGCATCCGTGCCCGTTCTGAGTTTTGCCGTCCGTGGCAAAAACTAAACCACGAGTTTTAAAAGCACTTGGGAAAAGTTTGTGCTTTTAAAACGTCGCTTCTGTTTGGAACCACCGCCACGCCCTGATTTTTAGTATTCTTGATTAAATCAGTGCTGCGAGTTTAAAAACTCCGAGTACGCTGTGGTAGTTTTTAAACATCGTTTTACATTGTTCTGAGTTTTGACGTCCTTGTCAAAACCAAACCTGCTAATCTTGACCCTAAAACAGGAAAACACTCTAAGTTGTTGTAAATCAATAACTTACCACTTCTTTTACAAAAAATCAAAATGAAAATCTATACTGTAGTAATTTTTGTAACAAAAATGAACTGCAGAACATGCAGATAAGTCGTTTGAACTCTGTTTCGGCGAGGCAATTCGGTTATCTGTTCAATAAGTCAAGGCATCGTAAAAGATAGTTTAGCATAAACTCATCTTTTAGGTTGCTTTGTGCAATCTAAGCACAACGAAATATCGGCTAGGGATGAGTCGTTGTGCTGCTATTTGAGGAAAGACGAAATAATTTTTCGGGTCAATTATTTCGTCTTTTCATAGACGAATCCTTTTAAGCACGTGAGACGACCCGATTTTAGTCTTGCGTGCTTTTTTTTATCGGTTTTGGAAAAATTGAAGTCGGAAGATGAGCTAATGCATTTTAAAGATTGCATTGAGGCAAGTTTAATGTAGGAGAAGTATGAAAAATGAATATTGAGGAAATTAAAAAATTATCTTTAAACAGAAGGAAGACAATAGCGAAAAGTGAAAAGACGCCGCAAAACATTTTATTATCTCTTGCCGCAAGCGATCCTCATCGTTATGTACGGGGTGCGGTTGCAGAAAACATAAACGTAACAGCAGATATTTTAGAAATCTTATTAGAGGATGATGACCTATATGTACGGAATAAAGCACGTGAGCGGCTGGGACTTTTTAAGCTCCGTTTATCAGAAGAGCGAGAAAAAACGATTGAGGAAAAAGCGGAAGATATAGAAGATGAATGCGACTGCTTGGCTGATTTTGAAGCAAGAAAAAAAGAACAAGAAAGATGGGCAAAGGGAGCGGAAATATGTATTCCTTTCAAGTAACGAAAGATGGATTTGAATTAACAGACAGAAGTACAGGGCTAATTGTTAAAACGGGAACTTTCAAAGAATGTTGCAGATACATCATCGAAAGTGAAAATAAAAAATCTATAAACCACAAGAAGGAGTAAAAAGATGAGCGAACCTATTACCAAAGTATCCGAAACAATCAGCTTTGAAGATGATTGCACTTTTGGGAATGTTGAAACAAAGCTTTCTAATGGCTGGACTGTTACGCAAAAATTTAGCTGGAGCTTTGATAGTTATTATGAACCTGAAATTGACTATCAATGCGAAGACGTCGGGGATTTATCCATTTTTGACAAAAACATGGAGCCTTATTCTAACGAGCTGACCAGCGAGGAAGAAAAAGCGCTTGCGCGGTTATGTATAAAAGACGCTGATGAATTGACAGACGCCGTATATCAACAAACGGACTGGAAATCACTAGCGGAAGAAGTGCGGGAATACAACAAAAACCCTTATTCATACTATGGAGTAACTCCACTTGATTTTATTTAAAAGGTAAAACGGATGACAAAAGAGCAAGTAATTAAAAGTATGACATTTTTTAGGCACGATAAGTACATGTATATCTTTTGGCGGAATGTATATAACCGTCAATATAGCAACGTATCCGGAAGCAATAAATGCTCCGGCGCATGTGAAAATTGCAAATGCAAAAACAAGAAACAAGGAGTAACAAATGGAAAACTTAGTTAAACAACTTTTAGGGAAAGACACAAACTATGTGTTTACGAAGAGCATGGCAAAGGATGAGTGGCGCAACGCACGCCGCTCAAGTATCGGCGGCAGTGATGCCGGTGCAATCATGGGACTTAACAAATGGGCAAGTCCATTGACGGTATACCTTGATAAAAAAGGCTTACACTCATTTGAAGGGAACATGTTCACCGAACGCGGATCATGGCTTGAAGACCCGATCCGCCAGCGATGTAGAGAAGAGTTCGGCGTACTCATCGAAGAAGTGCCGTACATGTTTTACAGCGGCGAACAAAAATTCATGAGTGCAAATATTGACGGACTCATCTATGTTCAAGAGCCGAAAACAATTTCCGGCATTGAAGTATCAGGTCTTGGCGGCCATGAGATTAAAACATCTCAGCGTGGAGACGGCTTTGGAGAAAATGAAATCCCCGATAGCTACTTTGCGCAAGTGCAGCACTACATGTCCGTGCTCAATCTTGATTGGTTTGTTTTGTCGGCGTACATCATTGATAAAAATGAATTAAGACATTATGCCATTAATAGAGATGAAGCGTTTATTACTCGCCTTGTGAAAGCAGAGAAAACTTTTTGGGAAGACTTTATTGAAGAAAACATAATGCCTGCTCCTTCCGGAGTGGATGCCGAAGATGAAGCTATCGCAAAAATGTTTGAGGGTGCAGAAAACACAATCATCCTTGATGGTGAAGCTGAAAGCATGTCGGCAGAATATCTTTTAATTAATGCACAGATAAAAGAGCTTGAAGAAAAAAAATCAAAGCTTTCATCATCTCTCAAATTAAAGATCATCGAACAACAAACCAACAGCGAAGAGAAAAAAGCAAAAGCTGTTGCCGGTAAGTACAACCTCTCATTTTCAAAATCAATACGAAGAACAGTTGACTCGGAAAAATTAAAAAAAGACGGATTGTATGAGCAGTATTTGAAAGAGAGCGAAGTTGCAATGCTGCGCATTACGGAACCAAAAGCAAAATAAAGTAAGGAGCATTTTATGTTATTGAAAAATATTGAAATTAGAAACGTGCGAAAAATCAAACAAGCCGAGATTGAATTTCACGGTGCCGGTGTACAGGTAATTCAAGGACTTAACAAGTCAGGCAAAACAACAATTGCGCAATCAATTGCATTAACGCTTGGCGGCAGTAAAGATTTTGTGCCGGGAATGATAAGTGTAGGAGAAGAACAAGCGGAAATTATCGCGTATACAGACGATGAATTAAAAATCCGCACACTCATCGGCGAGAAGGTAACGCAAGATGTTTCGCGGCTTGATGAGCTAACAGGTCGCTATGCAAAAGTTTCAGGCGGCGTGCGCGCTTTTCTTGATTCAATTCGCTCAGGTCTTGAAATGCCGTTTGCAATTAAAGATTGGACAGACGAATCAATTATCGAGCTTTTAAAAGAGAGAACAGGGACAAGCGAAAAAATTGCATTGATTGATGAAGAATTAAAAAGACTTGAAGAGGCACGAACACAAACAGGACGGGATAAAAAACGGCTTGGCACGCCTACTCCTGTTCCGAAAGTAGAACATGCAAAACCGATTGATGAACTGCAGGCGGAAAAAGAAAAAGCGCAAAACTTTTTATCAACTCTTAAAAATGCCTTTTCTAACATCAATCAGGAAATGCACACGCTAAATATTGAATCGGAAAGCGATATTGATGCTGCAATTCAGCGGCTTGAACTTGCAAAAGAGAATTTGCATAAATGGCTTTCAAAAAATCATAAGCAATATTCAAAAGAGGATATCGCCGAAATTGACGCTGCAATTCTTGAGTGGAATAAAAATGAAACAGCTGCAAACGCATACGATGCCTACATTGCCGCTTGCGATGAAATTAAAAAGCTTGAAGATGAATATAACGGACTGACAAAAAAAATCGAAGCAAAGCGGCAAGAGCGAAAAGACACACTTGCAAGTATGGACTTAGGTGTGTCCGGATTGGAAATAAACGAAGACAATCAGCTTGTTCATAATGGTGCAATTCGCGGAATTACAAAAACGAACACAATCGGCAACTGGTCGACAGCGCAAAGCATACAAGTATTTTTTTCTCTTGGTGTACGGTTTTCCGGCGAAATGAAAGTGATGGTTGTTGATAACGCTGAAAGTCTTGACGAGGCGCACACTGCAATTATCTCAGAGTGGGCTGAAAAATCGGGCTTCCTTGTAATCATGCTCAAAGTTGGCGATGTTCCGGAAGAATTAGAAGAGGGAATCATCTATTTGAAAAACGGAGAGGTTGTAGCAAATGAGTACAGAATTTAACAATGAAATAAAAATGCGAACAACCGCAATCTGGGTTGGGTTCAGGGTTACAACAAAAGATGGCAGCCCGTGTGAAGTATGGAACGGTGGTAAGAAAATAGCGGAGCTGCAAAGCGACAACTGGGAAAACATTGCTGTCCCGAATAACGCAGAAGAGATAATCATTAAGGGGTATGACATACAAGAGTTGTACTGTTGTGGTAGTAAACTCACCGCATTAGATATAAGCGGCTTAACAAGTTTGAAAGAGCTGTACTGCAACAACAATCAGCTAACCACATTGAACGTAAGCGGCTTAACAAGTTTGCAATGGCTGGACTGCTCCGACAATCAGCTAACCGAGTTAGACGTAAACGGTTGTACAAGCCTGCGACTGCTGGACTGCTACGACAATCAGCTAACCGAGTTAGACGTAAGCGGTTTAGTGAATTTAGAAGATATTGACTGTTCCGAGAATGACCTAACCGAATTAAATGTAAGGAATTGTAGGGCTTTACAAAGACTGAACTGCTCTTTCAACCGACTAACTGAATTAGATGTAAGCGGCTTAACAAGCTTGCAGTATCTGAAATGCTACGGCAATCAACTTACCACATTAAATTTAAGTGGTTGTGCGAGTTTGGAGGAGCTGGAATGCTACCGCAATCGACTGACCGAATTAGATATAAGCGGATGTACGAGTTTGCAATGGCTGTACTGCTACAACAACAAACTAAGTGCCGAAGCATTCAAAAAACTTTTTGAAGATTTTCCTGAAAATAAAGGTGTGTATTGCGAAGCGGTTTTATACGCAGATTTAGAAGAAGAGAACAACTACCATTATTTTACGCACCCGACTGAATTAGCAGCTGCTTTTAAAGCAGCAGAAGGTAAAGGCTGGCGGTTCTATAAAGATTTTGCAACATCTGAAAACAGATTATAAAAAAGGAGTAACAATATGAACACGATTTGGTGCGATACGGAAACAACCGGATTAGAGCCTGAGAATTCGGGAGCCTTTGAAATTGCATTTATTTTTGCGGGCAAGGGAAAGGTACCTTGCGAGCGTCTATTTAAATTGAATCCGTTAAATGAAACTATTCTTTATCACGAAGAAGCTGCAAAAACACACGGTGTAAGTGAAGAAGAAATCAGGTCTTTCCCGCCTGCCGAAGAAATAGTGCCGAATATTGCGAATTTTTTTCAACAAGCAATTCACGTATTCGGAGACGGAGAGAAGCTCACCTTTGCTGGGTATAACTGTAATTTTGACTATCGGCATTTAGAAGCATTGTTTAATCGCTGCGGGCTTACACTTGCCGATTATTTTTCCAAACAGTTTGACGCATTGAAGTTTGTAAAAAAAGCAACAAGACAAAAAGCTATTCCGCGTCTTGAGAATTTAAAACTCGGAACGGTTTGTAAATCTCTTGGGGTTAATCTTGAAAATGCTCACACGGCGTTGGCAGACATTCAAGCGACACAGGCTCTTTGTATCGAGCTTTTTAAGCGCGGTGTAAAAGTAGAATAAGAAAAGCACATTTGTGCTTTAACAAAAACAGAACTGAAGGAGTAATGTATGAACGTAAACAACACAAACAAAAATCAAGTTACCGCTAAAACAAAAGGCGGCGACTTGCGGTCGATGATTATGGCAAACATGGATATGTTTAAGATGGCATTGCCGAAGGCGATAACGCCTGAACGAATGACTCGTATTGCAATGACAGCGGTTACACGGAACCCGAAGCTTGCTCTTTGTAATCAAAATTCTTTTTTTGGAGCTCTTTTAACGGCAGCTCAATTAGGATTAGAAGTAAACACGCCGCTCGGGCAAGCGTATCTTTTGCCTTATGATAGTAAAAATGGATTGCAATGTCAGTTTCAACTCGGTTATCAGGGCATGCTTGAACTTGCCTACCGCAGCGGACAATTCAAACGCATTAAAGCGGTAGTAGTCCACGAAGGAGATGAGTTCACCTACTCATATGGCTTAAATGCAATTCTTGAGCACACGCCAAGCGGCAACGGAAATCCTACCCACGTATATGCTTTATACGAACTTACTAACGGCGGTGTTGATTTTGAGGTTTGGACTTGGGAAAAAGTTATGCAGCATGGAATGACTTTTTCAAAAAGTTTTGGAAACGGACCGTGGCAAACTGCCCCTGAAGAGATGGCAAAGAAAACCGTTTTAAAAGCTCTTTTAAAATATGCACCAAAGGCGGTAGAACTTGCGGAAGCGGCAAATCTTGATGAAGGCATCATCGATAAAAAACTTGTGCGTAATGACGGAATAGCAGAAATTGTAACAAATATTGAATATACGGAACCGGTGCAACAACAAACAGCGGTACAATATGCAGAACAGGATCCGGTAAACGCGAATGGAAAAACGCGCAGTTCCGAAAGACAAAAATCCGGAGCTGCTGCACAGATGAGCAAAGAACAACAAATGGCAAACGAAGATGAGCAAGCAATTGAAAAGTTTGAGCTGCAGCAAAATGCGATGTTTGACATTGCTCCTGAATTCCCCATGTGATGAGGTAAAAGTCAGATGAAGGTTACAGGGCAGTACTTAGCGCGTAAAGTTTATTCAAACAATGTTCATTTTGTCATGCTCAAAATCGATGATAAAAAACAAGCTGACTTACTGGACACGCTATTCAAACGAAAAGCGGAACGAGACGCAAGAGCTGGACACGAATCCCTCTTGAATGTTTCGTTTAATTTGCAATATCGAGAAAAGTCTTATAAACAATTGCGCACGGTTTTTGCCCTTGTAACTGCAATCTTTATTTCGATGGATGGGCGGCTTCCGACTGAGGAAGAAAAATACGCATTGTATTTGGATTTGCTTGATGTGTATGCACTTAAAACGCCGAGCAAAATAAAACCTGATACTCTGCGAACAATTCATCTATCTGAATCAAACACCTTTGAAGCCGCTCATTTTATTAACGGACTTATGCTGCACCTTGCAACCGAATGCGATTTAGATTTGGATTTGCAATCCGATGTAAAAAATCTTTTATGGGAATGGGAACTGCACAGAGGCGGTGAAGAAAAAGACCCGCTTGATTATTACGATACGGAATGCACGCAACTTATTTCTGAGGCGGACTGGCGGGAACTTCATCAGTACAGTGAAGCAAGCGGACTGCATGAGGCAATTCATCTTCATCATATCGTAACGCGTGGAGCGAATGCGGCGGCAATCGATAAAGCGTGGAATTGGTGCGCCTTAACTTCTGACGAACATGAGCAGCTGCATCATTACGGCGAAAAAGCATTTTTAAAAAAATACCCGCACCTTGAAGGCAAGTTTAAACGAGCCCACAGAATGGCGGGAAAACTATAACCGATGAGGAGGTTTATATGGATAAGGTAACATTAGAAACCTTAAACAGCGGAGCAGCTATCGACCTTTTCAATGTTGAGCTTGAAAAAGTTTTAAAAAACATGGAATTATAAAAAAAACCTGACAGGGAGAAAAACAAATGGATAAAATACGAATGAGAACAAATGCGGGTAGCATTAAGCTGCGTGTTACAACAAAAGATGGCAGCCCGTGTGAACTGTGGAACGGTGGTAAGAAAATAGCGGAGCTGCAAAGCGACAACTGGGAAAACATTGCTGTCCCGAATAACGCAGAAGAGATAATCATTAAGGGGTATGACATACAAGAGCTGGGCTGCGACAACAATCAGCTAACCGCATTAAACGCAAGCGGTTGTACAAGATTGCAAGTGCTGTACTGCTCCTACAATCAGCTAACCACATTAAACGTAAACGGTTGTACAAGCCTGCAATGGCTGGACTGCTCCAACAATCAGCTAACCACATTAAACGCAAGCGGTTGTACAAGCCTGCAATGGCTGTACTGCGACAACAACAAACTAATCTCATTAGACGTAAGTGGTTGTACAAGCCTGCAAGAGTTGTACTGCAACAACAATCAGCTAACCACATTAAACGTAAACGGTTGTACAAGCCTGCAATGGCTGGACTGCTCCAACAATCAGCTAACCACATTAAACGCAAGCGGTTGTACAAGCCTGCAAAAGCTGTACTGCAACAACAATAAACTAAGTGCCGAAGTTTTCAAAAAGATTTTTGAAGATTTGCCTGAACGCAAAGAGAAATGCGGAAGGGTATTGTTATATAAAGACGGCGATAGCAACTACAAGGATTTTACGCAGCCTCCCGAACTTGCAGCCGCCTTTAAAGCTGCAAAAGCGAAGGGTTGGAGATTATATAAAATTAATAATGATGATTTGATGGAATTATAGAAAAAACCTGACAGGGAGGAAAACAAATGGATGGAATAAAAAGAGAACAACCGCAAAAAAGGGGTAACATATGAAATCAAATTTTAAAAGCTGTATTTTTTCAGAAACAACCAAAAAACAAATTGATGCAATGACGGATATCAACATGAAATTACGCTTTTATGAAGCAGTTACTAATTACGGAATTTACGGTATAGATCCGGATTTTGAAGGGATTGATTTACTTATTTGGATTCCAATGAAGGATATCATCGATAACGCAACAAACAAACGAGGAGCTCCTGTAGGAAATGCTAATGCCAAAAAAGCTAATAATAAAACTAGCGATAGCGATACAGAACAAGAAAAACAAATAAAATATAATGAAACAAAAAAACTGCCTAAAAATATAGAAAGCAATTCAGAGCAGAAAAAACAAATGGATTTAATTGAAAACAAAGAAAACAATTCAAAACAAGAAAAACAAATAAAACAATTGAATTCAATAAAAACAAATAAAACAATTCGCCCTAATGATAATGATAATGTTAATGTTAATGTTAATGATAATGTTAATGATAATGTGAATCATCCTCCTCCTGAAGATACAGCAGGACAAGATATATATACATGTTCTGACAAACAGGAGGATGAGGAGGTTTTCTCTGACTTTTCAGAAAACGAAAATTTAATCCAGCTTGCAAAAGACATATACGGGGTTTTTGTTGAGGCGGGAATAAACAAACCAAATACCTTTTTGCTCTTCTTGCAGCGAGACTTTCAGCTTGGACTTGATAAATTACGGGAGCAGGCAATTCCTGTTACCCCTGACATTCTTGCGGCATGCAAAAACTACGCAAAGGTTTTGGCGTTAAAAAAACAACAAGCAACCTGGTGGAACTTTACCGGCGGGTTTGACGGTTTTTGCGGGAAAAACATAATCCTTAAGTTTTTGCCAGAGCGATTTACTCTCACGCAGTTTGAAAAAAATAACCGCTCCCCGCAGGCGGAGAAGGATTATTCAAAACAGGATTTTTCGCAAAGCAGCATTGATGAGTTTTTCGGTAAGCCACAACCGCCGCCACAGGTGGTGAGTGCTGACGTCGGCGATGAACTAGAGGGCGTTATGTTTTAGGGGGTAAAAGACTATGAGAGTTTTAAAACAAGGGAAATGGCAACAGGTAAATATTACGCAATCTTTTTTGCCGGACTATTTGCGGCAATCAAAAGCTTTATGTAAAACACACGGTGAATACAAATGCCTCATTGACACAAGAACAAACGAAACATCCCCTTGCCCTCTTTGTGAACAAGAGCGGAAGCGGGCGGAACTCGAAACGCAAAAAGAGCTTGAGCAGTTTGAAGCACGCTTAAAAAAAATAGACGGGCTGCCCAAGCGGTACCGCAATGCCGGCTTTAAAAATTTTGTCGTTGACGAAAAAAACAAAACCGCACGGGATAGCGTTTTGTCGTTTGCGAAAAATCCGAATAACAAATGGCTTTTGCTGCTCGGCAAAAACGGCACCGGTAAAACTCATCTCGCGCATGCTGTGCTAAAACTAACGGGCGGCATCTTCCGAGATTTTGACGACGTCTCAACCGACTTACTGGACGCACAAGCGGGATACGGCGAAGGCTTAAACAAAACGCTTGATAAATACGCTAATGCGCCCATGTTGGTGATTGACGAAATTGACAAGGTGAAAAACACCGAAGGGCGCATAACTTGGCTTAATACAATCTTGCGCCGCCGTTACAACGAAATGCTGCCGGTTGTGCTTGTTGGAAACATTGACCTTGAACGTCTATGTCAAATTATAGACTTGCACGGAGGAGAGGCAATGCGGGACAGAATTAAGGAGTTGGGTATAGTTGTCAATTTTAATTTTGAAAGTTATAGACCCGTTTTAAGAAATGAGAAGGAGTAAAAAAATGAAACAGATTTATTTAAGTGGGGCAATAAGCAATAATCCAAACTACAAACAGGATTTTGAAACAGCCTATAACAAACTTCACAAAGCGGGATATTCGGCAATACTTAATCCTGTTAAGTTTTGCGAAGGGTTAAAAACTTGGGACGACTGTATGCGGAAGTGTCTATTTATTTTAAGCCGACATAAAAACTTAGGTATTGCAAAAATAGAAACGCCGTATGCTTCAAATGGCGCAGAATTAGAATTACAAATTGCGGAAGCGTTAGGCTATGAAATTTATGAAAGAAAGGAGAATTAAAAAATGATTTTTGGGGAATCTTATAACTTAATTCAACAGGCAATAGCATCACATTCTGAAAACAAATTAAACAAATGTGTGTTGTGTGATTGCTATCAAGCATACGCACTTATGAAGACGCATATTGATGAGGCGAATAAACATGTCAACAGAGCCAACATGGAGTTTGATTATTATTGGGAAAAGGTGAAGGAGATGAAAACAAATGAGCAAAAACGCTTCTTAAAAGATGTAAAAGATAATGCTGAAATAATAATCAACGAACTTGTATGTGTTATTGCTTTAATCGAAAAATCAGAAAAGCAAATATACGGGGGCGAAAATGAGTAAAAACAAAATTATAGATATTTTGTCGTTTTTTGAAACAAAAAAGAAAGTTTTTGCTTATGAAGACTTCATTATCATTCCAAGTTTAGCTTGTAAGGGAGAGAGTATATAAAATGTCAATGAGTTTTGTTTTTTATGAAACATTTACAAAACAATTAAAATGCCTTGACGCTCAAGTCGGTTTTGGTGAAGGCGCAAAACGCCGTACTTAACAAGTATTCTTTTTGCCCAATGCTTGTAGTAGACGAAGTTGACAAAGCGAAAAAAACAGAAGGCCGTATTGGTTGGCTTAATATAATTTTACGCCGCAGATACAACGAGAGGCTGCCTGTTATTCTTTGCGGTAATATCGACCTAGAAACATTATGCAGGCATATAGACCTTAACGAAGGCAAGGCTATGCGGGATAGAATTGAAGAAGCCGGAGAAGTAGTACTTTTTAACTGGGAAAGCTCCCGTCCCGAAAAGCGGAGCGTGTGAACCGGCAATTAAAGGTTGATGGTTTTAAAAGTGGCTATCAACTAAAAGTTTACAGCCATAAGGGAGAACTTGAAGCAGTTGATTGCGGCGACTAAAAAACACGGGGAAACTGTGAAATCGATAGCAGGACAAAAAGAAAGTACTATTGTTGGCATGACACTTAATAATCGTGTTATTATTGATAAATCTTTTTCACAATCTTTTGGACAACCTTATGGGGATAAAGTATCTTGTACTACAGAAGAGCTTTTAGATAATTTTGTATTTTTATCTGATAATAGCCCCTGCGGGGAATTGGTGGAGTCGTAATGACCTACTTATCTGTATGCAGCGGTATTGAAGCTGCAACAGTCGCATGGGAACCGCTAGGATTTAAACCTGTTGCATTTGCGGAAGTTGAAGAATTCCCGTGCGAAGTTTTAAAACAACGTTTTCCGCAAGTGCCTAACTGGGGAGATATCACTAAATATGAGGGGTGGGAAAATGAAGCAGTTGACATTGTGGTCGGGGGAACTCCTTGCCAATCTTTCTCAATCGCAGGAAAACGAGGAGGCACAAACGATCTTCGAGGACAGCTCATGTATTGCTATTTGGAAATTGTGGGAAAATATAAACCGAAATGGGTCGTTTGGGAGAATGTGCCCGGAGTATTATCATCGGGTAACGGACTTGATTTTGCAAGCTTCCTCGCTGGTTTGGAAAAACTCGGGTATGGGTGGGCGTACAGGGTGCTTGACGCTCAATATTTCGGAGCGCCCCAAAGACGCCGTAGAGTCTTCGTTATCGGACATTCTGATAATAGGACAGACCTTGCCGCAAAAGTATTATTTGAGCCAGAAAAACCTAGAACTTCTTTTGAAGCGAGCGAAGATAAGAAAAAAGAAATTACCGGAACGCTTACGACAGGCTTTGGAGCAAGAGTCTTTGACTGCGATACAATCTTAAACAATCAATTCGCCGTTGAAAGCTATACACTATCTTCTTTTGCTCAATATAAAGAGGGCGTGGGGACATTGAAAGCAAGCGGCGGAGACTTCGGCGGTGGGAGTGAAACGATAATTAAAGAAGGGAACAGTATACGCCGTCTTACCCCGCTTGAATGTGAACGATTACAGGGCTTTCCTGATAATTACACTCAAATTGAATGGAACGGCAAGCCTAAAGACCAATGCCCCGATAGTCATCGTTATAAAGCAATCGGCAACAGTATGGCTGTGCCGGTAATGCGGTGGATTGGAGAAAGGATTAAAAGGATAGAGGGAGCATAAAGCCAATGTCTAATCCAAAAGACCAACGCCGCTGTGCACTTGCAACAAGCGGCGGAGTTTGCGAAGTATGCGGGCGGCCTTTGAACGAAGGACAGCCGCAAGGGGCACACCGAATAGGCAACACTAAAGCTAATCGGGCTAAGTACGGAGATTTTGTAATCGACCACCGCCTGAATATGGGAATGACCTGCTCGCTAAAATGCAATGGCTTATTAGATATAAGCAAAGACACGGGCGAGGTTGTGAAACTTTGTAAAAAAATATATGAAATAGAATTACAAAAATACGAGGGGCAAAAATGAGAGAATCGTTTGTTTTTCACAGTGAATACATCGCAGATTTACCGGAAGAATACAAGGCGAATTTTGCAATGTATACAATAAGCTATGCTTTAAGTGGAGAAAAACCGCCAATCAGGGAAGGCTCGCTTGAATGGGCTTTATGGGTAAAAATCGCACGCAGGATAGACCAAGAAAGCGAGAAGTACGAATCGATAAAAGCAAAGCGAGCGGCGGCTTTGGCAAAAGCAAAATTGCTTATGGAAACATATAACTTAACAACAGCAGATTGTGAATTTGTTTTTGCGGATGTAGTTCGTCCATCAACCCCTCCACATTGGCTAGTTGCAATAACTAATATTATTGAAAAAATAAATAGTTGTATTGTTGTCTATATAAGCTATGGGAAAGCGGACAAGAATTTACAGATAATTTGGAGGTAATCAATGAAGAATGAATTTGACATTAAAACTTTTATCGATTTAGTAAAAGACATGCGGCGGTTACAAAAACAGCATACTCTTCAAAAGATGTAATGGTCTTATTTCAGGCAAAAGAGATTGAAAAAAAAGTAGACGCCATGTTGACAGGGGCTGATAAATTCTATAAAAATTATGAAGCCCCTAAAAATGAATTATAAAAGGAGTAATAGATGAGTGCTTTTAATAATGAAATAAGGATGAGAACAGAAGCGGAGAGCATTAGGCTTTTAATTAAAACAAAAGACGAAAGCCCATTTGTGCACAGCAAACAAAAATTGAATGGACAGACACAACATGGAATCCCGTTTTTTTAAACAACGTGGCGGCGTGAATAAAAAGAAAAACGGGCGGGAACTAAACGGGCAGACGTATTCCGAAATGCCGCAATATGTGCTATAATCTGCTGTAAAACAAACGGTAAAAAGAGGAAATAGAAAAAAAATCTTCCTTTATAAAATATATGACCACTACTTCTAGTATTTTTTCAAAACTAGTATAACGTTTTTTTAATAAGTCGATTAAATTTTTTTAATACATCTTATCAAAAACGTAAAAAGTTTTATAAAAAAGAGCTCGACACGGCGCAACGGTGAGCAATTTACCATAGTAATGCTTAAATCCGCAGCCTCTTATTGTTGATACTCCAATTTTTATAACAGGAAGTTAATTACAAAACGCTATACTAGTATATAATATGTTTTGGGACGTAATAGATATGGCAAACAACAAAGCATTGCACGCTGCCAATAGAGCAAAAAATGATGAGTTTTATACGCAGCTTTCTGATATTGAAAATGAACTGCGGCACTACGTAGAACACTTTAAAGGCAAAATAATTTATTGCAATTGTGATGATCCGCGTATCAGCAACTTCTTCAAGTATTTTTATTTGAACTTTGAACATTTCGGGTTGAAAAGTCTTATAACCACTTGTTATAAAAACCAAGACATTGACCTGTTTTCGCAGAATGCGGCAGAAAAAGCTGTATGGATAGAATACAAAGGTGGTGGTAATATCAACAACTTTGACAATATAGAAGTAAAAAAACTGCAAGGAGACGGCGATTTTAGAAGTTCTGAATGTGTAGAGCTTTTAAAAAAAGCCGATATTGTAATTACCAACCCCCCATTTAGCCTGTTCAGGGAATATGTTGCCCAACTCGTGGAATACAAAAAAAAATTTGTCATCATCGGAAATAAAAATGCTATTACCTACAAGGAGATTTTTCCGCTTATCGCGGGAAATAAGTTGTGGATGGGTGTAATGCCTATGGGCTTTGATATACTTTTTGATGTTCCTCAAGAGAAACAAGCAGAACTTCTTGAAGGGAAACCAGGCAGTAAATATAAAATTGTTAATGGGGTGGTTAAAGCTAGATCTACCGGATGTTGGTTTACTAACCTTGACCACAAAAAACGGCACGAGGAACTTGTTTTGTACAGAAACTATAGCCCAGAAGTCTACCCGACATACGATAACTACGATGCAATCAACGTAGATAAAGTAGCCGACATCCCCTGCGACTACTACGGCGTTATGGGGGTACCGATCACGTTTTTAGATAAATATAATCCTGAACAATTTGAGATAGTTGCTTTTAGAAAAGGAAATGATGGCAAAGACCTTATCTATTCTTTAACCAGAAATGAAGGAGAGGTAAGAGAAGAGAAGAGAAGAGAAGAGAAGAGAAGAGAAGAGAAGAGAAGAGAAGAGAAGAGAAGAGAAGACAGCCTTACTTCAGGATACTCGTACAACGAATTACGAAACCAATTCTCGGGAAATGACCGAGCGACCGTTAGTGGAAAACTTGTATATGCAAGAATATTTATCAGGCGAGTCTGCTACAGCAATTCAGGGAATGATTAAAAATGCGGAGGGAAAAATAAACGGCAAAATAACGTATGCAAGAATTACTATCCGTAAAATAAAAAAGAATGAAAAATAGACTTATAAACAACCATAAAAATATAAGGAGTTTTATTTATGACAGACTTAAACAAAGTAATGTTAGTTGGGCGGCTTGTCCGAGACATTGAGCTACGCTATACGGCTTCAGGAGCAGCCGTAGGGAATATCAGTCTTGCGGTTAATCAAAGCCGCAAGGTTGGCAATGAGTGGCAAAACGAAGTAAGCTTTTTTGATTGCCGGTTATGGGGTAAAACGGCAGAAAGCCTTCAGCAGTATTTAACGAAGGGCAAACAGATTGCAATTGAAGGCTCACTGAAACAAGAGCGATGGGAAAAGGACGGGAAGACACAAAGCCGCGTAATCATTGATGTTCAGTTTGTGCAGCTATTGGGAGGCAATGAGAGAGCAAGCGGAAACTCGGGCGGGGTGTTAGGTAATTACAATGCGGCTGATGAAGAGGCTATACCATTTTAGTTTTTAGGAGGAATGAAAATGGATTTAACAAAAAAGATTGACGATTTAATCGCGGCAAATGATGAGTCGGGATTGGATGCGATTATCAAAGAACATGGCGGATATATTTTTAAAACGGAGTACCTTGGTTTTACGAGTAATCACGGACTTATGGGAGAGTATTTTTACAGCAATTCTTTTGAAGAAGCCGTGGGAAAAACAAAGGAATATTTAAGTATTCCCTTACAAAAAAAAGAAGATGGACTTTCAATATCTCTTGAATTAATAACTAAGTTTTTAAATGGCGGATTAGAATACGGCGCAAATATCTTTTCTAAAAAACAAACAGGGAAGGGAATCACCTCAACTTGCAACTTAAGCGATTGCAGTAATTTTGAAGAAATTAAACGAGGAGCTGAAATGCTATCAGAAAATGATTTGCTGCGTTTTAAAAACCGCATTGAGGAAGTTTTAATGTAGGAGAAGGAGGCAAGATGTTACATCAAAGACCGGAATATACGAGTACTTAATTGACGGCAAAGAAAAGCACCTAAGTATTCGCATCTTTAGCGACAATATGAAACGAGAAGCCTATGAGCGACAGCAAGGGACTTGCTCTGCCTGTAACCAACATTTTGAACTGCACGAAATGGAAGCTGACCACATTACGCCATGGAGCAGTGGTGGTAAAACCATTTCAGAAAATTGCCAAATGCTTTGCAAACATTGCAACAGAGTAAAAAGCGGAAAGTAGCAAGGTTTTAATGCCCAGTGATAAATTTTGTCAATATAATTATAACTAATGCTATTTACATTTCATCCGCTTGCAATTATTTTTAATTTGTCTATACTATAAAAAGTATTATTTAAATTCTTGAGAGTAACCTAGCCGTGCCCTCAATGAACATTCTTAAGCGTCTTGTCTTTTTTTAATAAGGACAAGGTTTGTTCATTTTTTGGGAAGTATGCTGGGGGAGAAACAAGAACACTGTTCAAATTTACAACACGCCAAAAACGCCAAATGCGAATCTGAAATCCACGACTTTATTGACTCCCTTTGTAAAGAGAGCTTTTACGGGGAACTCATCTTTTATTTTCAAAAAGGAAATATTGAATATTGCCGCACGGTTTCACGTATTCCAAAAAATGAAATAATAAAAAAAGTACAATCTCAACAAAAGAAAAAGACCTCCACTTGCAAGGAGGTGAATAAATGATTGTCTGCCCTTCATGCAAGAAGCCTGTCAAATATATTGCCTCAAAAGATAACACTATTCTCATCGTAAACGCCGAATTAAAAACGCTAGTCAATGAGCGCGGGCGATTTATTCAAGGATATGAACTGCATGAATGTCCTTGTGAAGTTGCAGCAAAAACAATACCGACAGCGGAGGCGCAAGCATGAAAAAAGAAAAAGAAACTCCACCTGAAAAAAAGCCGAAAGAAAAACTAAAAAAGACAACCGCTGCAAAAACAAGCGCCGCAAAAAAGAGCGTAAAAAAAGAAGCATCGCTTTCGAAAAACGACGTGCTTATCAGTATGGAAACGTTTGATGTCGGCGATGCAAAAATAACCGAAAAAGAAAAGCGGTTTGTGTTCTGGTATACCTATCCCGGAAGCGATGCCTTTATGGTGCAAGCCCGCGCTGCAGAGCTGGCGGGTTATAAAAGCCCAACGAGTGAAGGCTATCGCTTGCGCAAAAAAGATACTGTTGCAAAGGCAATCCGGTATGTATTAGACACCAACATAAAAAAAGACCTCGATGAAGAATATTATAAAATACTCGAACTAAAAAAAAGGCGTATTCATTATGACTTAGCTGATTATGTAAAGAAAGAACAAAAGACAATTATAACCAAAGAGGGTATCGAAAAAATAATTGAAATTGAAGAGCTGAAAGATTTACAAGACCTTACCCCGCAGCAGCGGCAGGTAATTGACGGACTGGACCTTAAGGGCGGCAACAATACATGGGTGTATATTTTCGCCGATCGGGATAAAGCAATGGCGGATATTATTCGCATCCGTGAAAAGCTTTTTGAGCGAGAGCAAGGCGATGAAGGGGATAATATTGAGTTTGTTGCGGAGATTATCAAAGAGGGCTTGGCGTTAAAAGTTTCCGCACGTAATAAAAAGCGCGCAATAAGCGAATCGGCCGACTTTCTCGAGCTGAGCAATGAGGGCAGCGAGGAGTTTTAAAATGATGAAAAGAGCCTATTTACGCCTATATTCGCCTATATTTTTGCCGTTTTTTACCCTCTTTTTTCTGTTTTGTGCCGCACAATTGCAGGCGGCGGAGGTATAAAAATGGGGGCATTGTTTACACCGGATGAGCGGCTTAACTATACAGACGCCTTTATAAAAGTAGATGAAAAACCGATTGACCTGGACTTTTGGCAAGAGCGGTTTTTAATGGATGCACAGCGGCATAGTATTGTTTTAAAAAGCCGCCGTACTGGGTTTTCATTTATCACCGCCCTTAAAGGCTTGGTAAAAGCGATGGATGGTAACCGCACAAAATACGTAAGGCAGTTTGTAAGTTATAACGAAGAAGACGCAAAAGAAAAAATACAATACGCACAAGAGTTTTATGCATCCATTCATCCGAAGGCAAAAAAGAAACTGCGCTCCTGTACAAAAACTGCAATGGAGTTTTACGACAAAAGCGGTAAAACAGTAAGCCGCCTTATTTCAATAGCGTGCCGTCCGCCGAGAGGGCGCGGAGGCGATATAGTCTTTGATGAGATGGCTATATACCCTGAGAACAAGGCGGAAGTTATTTACACGGCAGGCATCCCTGTAACAGCGCGCGGCGGGTGCGTGGAAATAGGCTCCACTCCTCTTGGTAAAATCGGGCGGTTCTACGATGTGTTTGTCGACAAGAAAAAATACAGAACCTATAACCGCTACACTATTCCCTGGTGGTTTTCTGCAGCACTCTGTACAAACGTTGAAGAGGCGGTGCGCAACGCTCCCGCAATGGATACAGAAGAGCGGGTGTATCGCTATGGAACGCCTCCTGTTATTGAAGCCTTCGAGGCAATGCTTTTAGAAGACTTCCAACAAGAATTTGAATGCACCTTTATTGATTCAGCGTTGAGTTTTATTACCCTTGATTTAATCTATGCAAACACGCCGGGTATGAGAGCGGAAGACCGCACTGAAGAAATTAGAGGCGGCAATATTGAAGACGCAGACATTGAGGATGAAAAAGACCTTGAAATAAAAATCTTTCGTACAAGCGATGAGCTTTGTGCAGGTTATTCTCGCGAAGAACATGGAGCCCTTTATTTAGGCTATGACGTAGCCCGTTATCGGGACGCCGCCGTTATTTATGTTTTGGGCGTGGTTGACGGGAAAAAAAAATGCGTTGCGGAAATAGAAATGAAAAATAAAAAATTTGAATATCAGCGCGATGAAATCAGAAAGATAATGAGGCAGTTACCTGTTGTACGCGGCTGCATTGACCGCACAGGGCAAGGCTTAGACACAACAGAAACATTGCAAAAAGAATTTGGAGAATCAAAACTTGAAGGTATTGATTTTACGACACCGGCAAAAGAAGTGCTTGCGATGGGTGTCCGTACCGGTTTGGAAAAAAGGGAATTTTTATTGCCCAACGACCAAAAATTTCGCAAGCAAATTCACTCAATTAAAAGAATACCGAGTGCAGGCGGGAGCTTCCGCTATGATTCAACGCGGGATAAAGACGGACACGCCGACAGCTTTTGGGCGTTTGCCCTTGCCAATCATGCGATTATTGGGAATACGGCGCAGGCGACAACAGGCTTTTATCAACAGGTAAAACAACGGAATGAAGCCGGAAAAAAAGAAACAAAAAAAAGCTCAAGCAGGCGGACTAGAGGAAAGACCCTTGCGCAAATTGATAAAAAGATAAAATAACCATGATGAGATGAGGGGGAGGAAAATACGTCATGAGAAAACAGAATAAAAAGAACAAACGGAAAGACAAGATTAAAAAAGCAGTAAACACCGGGCTTGCTTCAAATGAAGTGCAGGTTGTAGAAAAGGCTGTTGCGCCAAATCAAATAAGAACTGAAGAAATCGACGTTGATAAAATGGTGCGAAAACAAGTTGCTCGCCGTACGGCATTTTCACAGCAGAGTGCCCTCTTCGGCACAGTAGACAAACAAAAAGGCTTGCAGTCGCTTTTTTACGACCCGTTACAAATGAATACGAACGCATGGGGAAGAGTGCGGACTCTATCCCCGTATTACGGCAGGCAAATATCCTACCGCATTTTGCGCCGAGTATCAGAGAAGGCATGGGTTCTTAATCTTTGTATTAGTAACCTCATTAGAAAAGTGCGCCCCTTCTTAAAAGTGTCTACCGATGAAAACACGCGCGGGTTTAGAATTATTGCAAAAAGCGCGAAAGACAAAAAAGAAGGTATGAATGAAAGAGAGCGGAAAACCGCCGAAGTGCTTGCCGATTTTATGCTTAAGACAGGAGATATTCAAGACAATAACCGCGAAGATGATTTGGATGCGTACGCCTCCAAAATAATCCGGGACATCTGCCAGCTTGACCAAATATCAACCGAATTACAGCGGACACGCTCGGGAGAACTCGGAGCCTTTTGGGCAGTAGACCCCGCAACGATTGAAATGTCATTACCGCAAAGCGAAGAAGAAACCGGCATAAAATACGTGCAGGTTATTAACAATATTCCGTATGCGTTTTACAGCCGAAGCGATTTTATATTCACTTGCATGAACCCGAGAACCGATGTTGAGCGTTCCGGATACGGATATTCAATTGTGGAACAAGCAATCGATTTAATCACCTCCTCGATAAATACTTTCATGTTTAACGCAGGTTTCTTTGTCGAAAACAAATTGCCGAGAGGAATGCTCTTGCTTAACGGCGATGCCGATCTCGATGAGGTTGAAGAGATTGAAGACTACATTGTCAATCTTATGTCGGGCGCACCGTCCAGCCAGTGGCGGGTGCCGATTATCCCGAGCGGTAAAAGCGCAGGCGGCGAAAGCAATCGACGCTTTGAGTGGATAAACTTACAAGGCAGCAATAAGGATATGGAGTTTCAATCATGGTTTGACTTGCAGCTTTCCGGCATTGTCGGGCTTTTCGGCTTCAGTATGGAAGACCTAGGGCTTCACTCCCAAAAGTCAGCACCGCTTATCGGAGCCGATGTAAGCCCTAAACTCGAGGCAAGTAAAAGTCTTGTGCTTGGAGACATGCTCAGCTTCTTACAAAAGCACCTTAATAAAATCTTGCAGGAAAAGAACCCCGATTATGAATTTGAGTTTGTCGGTTACGAAAAAAGCGATTCCCGCCTTGTCTTAGAAATTGATAGAAGCGAGGTAGAAACGTTTAAAACAATCGATGAAAAGCGCATTGAAAAAGGCTTAGAACCATTTAATGAGTCATGGTCTACCGTACCGCTTAATCCGCAAGTTGTACAGATTCTTCAATCAGAAAAGCAGCAAGATGCAGGCGGTATGTTCGGCGGCATGGGCGGTATAATCGATGATGAAGAACATAACGAAGGTGATGATGAACAAAATGAAGGCGATAACGATGGGCAGCAAGCCAATTCGGAAATCGAACAAGCGGAACAGGATGCGCCGCATGGAGGAGATAAAAACAACAATGAAAATAAACAATGGAATAATCTATCAAAATCTTTCGGCATTAAAAGAGAAGCAATACGCATAGCAATATAAAGGAGTTAAAATTATGGATGGGAGGAACAATATGAAAATTACACGAATTTTTATTTTAATTGTAGGCCTTGTTTTGGCAGGCGTATTATTTATGAATTACGGACAAACCGTTCCGATTGATTGTGTCGGGGCAGCTATTGTTTTAACAGGAGGAGGATTAGCTGTTTATGACAGCGTGAAGGCAAAACGAAAAGCTGCATTAATTCCCCTTGCAGTAGGACTCATAACTTTGATTATAACGGGCTTTATTCAGTTTAATGGCGTTATTGTTGTTGCCGCATTTGGGTTTATTGCTCTCGGCATATATTTATATTTACGGTTTCATAATCAAAAAAAAAACTGATACTCATTGCCTTTCAGAAAGCACGTGCGTTTTTTTTACTCCTTTTACGCAAGATGTTTTTCTGAAAGGCGTTTTTTAACGGGAGAAAAAAAAGATGAACGAGATAACAAAAAATAAAACGACGACGACATCTGTACCGCCTAACCTTACATTTCAAAGTAAGGTTGAAAACGCCGGAACAGAGTTTGAGCAAAATGAAATATTGAAAATTGATACCGTAGAAAACCGGCAATATGTAAATGCGCGGGAGCTGCATATGCAATTACAAGTTGGGAAAATTTTTGCGGCATGGATAAAAGAGCGTATTGAGAAATACAGCTTGATTGAGGGAAAAGACTATAAAACTTGCTTTCCAAATCAGGAAAGCGAGATTCACGGCGGGCAAAACAAAAAAGATTATTTACTAACCGTCCAAGCCGCCAAAGAATTGGCGATGGTAGAAAACAATGAGCAGGGGCGGAAAATAAGGCAATATCTTATTAAGGTTGAGGAAGCGTGGAACACTCCCGAGATGATAATGGCAAGAGCCTTGCAGGTTTCCCAAAACACAATCAATTCATTAAATGAAAGATTAACCATAGCGGAAAAAACAATCGAAGCGCAAAAACCAAGAGTAGAGCTTGCCGATGCCCTCACCTCAAGCAAAGGGGCTATCAGTATGGCGGAAGCGGTAAAGGTCTTACACCTACCGTTCGGGCGCAATACCGCTTTTAAAATGCTGCGGAATGCAAAAGTCCTCAATGCAGATAATATCCCATACCAAGAATATATCAATCGGGGCTATTTTAGAGTGCGGGAAAGTAGCTGGAGGAATGCAAAGGGCGAAACAAAAATATCACTTGTAACAGAAGTTTTCCAAAAGGGCATGGATTATTTACGCTCATTTTTTATTAAGAAAGAGGTACTATCGGCATGAGACCACCATTAAGCTATTACGGCGGCAAACAGCAGCTTGCAAAAAAGATTGTATCACTTATTCCTGAACATAAAATCTACTGCGAACCCTTCTGCGGAGGTGCTGCTGTTCTGTTCGCGAAAGAACCCTCACAAGCTGAAGTCATCAACGATACAAATGCGGAAATCATCAACTTTTACCACGTTGTACAAGAAGACTTCCCTGCACTCCAAAAAGAAATTATGAAAACGCTGCATAGCCGTGAAATGCACCGACATGCCAAAATAATTTACGAAAACCCTGACATGTTTGATACGGTAAAAAGAGCATGGGCTGTATGGGTGCAAGCTAATATGTCATTTGGAAATTGTCTTAATAGTGGTTTCGCATATGCAAAAAAGAATGAGAGTATAACAAAGACGATTGTAAATAAAATAGATGAGTTTACGGATAAAATATCAAATAGAATTAGAATGCTGCAAATTGAAAATTGCGATGCCTTAAAGGTTATTGCTTCCCGCGATACAGCCGATACATTCCACTATATTGACCCGCCCTATGTAGGTACAGATCAAGGACATTATGACGGTTATACGCAACAAGATTTTGATAACCTTTTAGGAATGCTGCAAAATATACAGGGGAAATTCTTGCTTAGTTCTTTTAGAAATAAGAAGCTATCCGAATACACAAAAAATAATAAATGGTATCAAATCGAATTTAAAATGGTAAACACAATGACACAAAACGGAAACAAAAAAAATCAAAAAATAGAGGTTTTAACCGCAAACTATCCTATTAGCCTTGATAAGGGGCAAGAGGCAAAAAAAGAAGATAGCAGCATAGGGCAATCAGAATTAATCTTCGAAAAAGAATTAAGCGAGGAGCGTGCATGAAACTCTATATTTCGGGCGGAATAACGAATGTTCCGGATTATAAAACACAGTTTAAAGCAGCAGAAAGGAAGCTAACGGAAAGCGGCTATACGGTTATCAATCCCGCCGATTTTGAATTTACCGAAGGGGCAACTTACGATGAAAAGATGCGCTTTGATTTAATGCAATTGTTAGGATGTGATGGAGTAGCTCTTTTAGGCGGCTGGGAAAAATCAAAGGGAGCGAACATTGAGGCTTCGACCGCATTGAAAGTCGGCATCCCTGTTTACGATGTTGATTATTGGTTGGTAAATGGTAAAAAAGAACGAGACGAGGTAGGTGCATGAAAGACTCTATGAGAAAAACACGCCTATACGTATTTAATCGAGACGGTTTTAAATGTACCGTTTGCGGTAAAAAAATAGATTGGACAACAGGACAGATGGCGCACAGAATACCAAAAACAAAACTAAACATAAAAAAGTACGGGATAGGCATTATAGACCATGCTTTTAATTTGCGAACAACATGCTCATTAAAATGTAATTCAGCCGTTTTAATTGACAACAATCCGGCAGAAAAAGAACAGCTCATTGAGGCGATACGGAGGCAGGGGAAGAGGTGAGCTATAGTCATTGGCATAAATATAAAACAGCCCCTAAAGAGCAGCGCACGGCAGACGGCATAGTTTTTGCAAGCAAGGCGGAAATGTTACGATACAAGGAGTTAAGACTTTTAGAAAAATCAGGCGTGATAAAAAACCTTGAATTACAACCTAAATTCTTAATTATCCCTGCAACGGAAAAAGGCGGAAGGGCAGTCCATTATGTCGCCGATTTTCGCTACACAACAAAAGGCGGGGGAGAAATAGTCGAGGATGTGAAGGGTGTTAAGACGGAAGTGTATAAGCTAAAGAAAAAGCTTTTATTATGGCAATATCCGGAAATCAATTTTTACGAGAACAAAGTATAAAAAAGTATACATGATGAGAATAAAACGAGGAGAAAAATGAAAATAAAAAATATAGAAATTGCAATTAGCGGCATAACCGAAGAAAACAAAAAAGAAAAACTAAAAAACCTTGTGCGGGTGCTTTCCGCCTTCCTTAATGTGCCCTGTGAGTTAAACGGAGAACTGTTGGAAAAGGCAAAAACCCATAAGTACATTAAAAAAGAGTTTAAAAACGGGCAATGGGTGTATACATACGAAACCGACCGCAAAACCGCACGGGCAAAGGTTGAGGTTTGCACAGCCAAGCCGCTTGCGGTTATACCTGAAAATGCAAAAAAAATAGGAAATAAATTTATCAAAGAGTGGCAGAAAGATTGGCAGCGTAACCCTGAAAAAAGAAAATGTCCCGCATTGAATTATACTAAGATAAGCTTTGGTAATATCAGCTTTAAGCATATAAGTCTTAAAGGTGGAAATAAGCCGAGAGGAAAAGATAAGACTGCGGAACGTGTAAGCTTGCTCCCTTTTGCCAAAGAAATATTGGAAGGCGAAAATAAGGGGGTTTGCCATTCAGTACGGGTTGAAAAAGACCTTGTCTATTATGAAATTATCGGAAGGGCAAACATAAACGGAAAAGAAGAAGCAATCAGTGTTATTGTTTCAAAATTCAAATCAGATGCTAAAAAATATATTTCAGTAATAAAAAAAGCCGTCTCCAAAATACTTCACAGAGACGGTTCAAATAATAATCATGCCATGGACGGCGGCACGTGCCACATCAACCCTTTGCAGGGGCAGGCCTTACATAGAGATAGTGAAGCGTATCTCCGTAAGTTCGAGTCGTCATTATCCAACACGGCAAGCGTGAATACATCACGTCCTACAACTGAAAGTAGTATATCACATTCAGATAAAAAAATCAATTCAGTAATAAAAAAAGCTATCTCTATATTGCTTCACAGAGATAGCCCCTCGAGTGTTACGGGCGGCGGAGTGGCTGCCAGAGACTTTCGTCCTGAAACTATCTTTCAAAGAAAGACTACCCACAATGGCGGTGAAGCTATCAACCAAAGCTTATTCCTGCCGCCTTACCCCAACGTATCACGTCCTACAACCGAGGATATTGTACCACAGACAGCGGAAAAAAACAAGTCATATCCTGATATTATTTTAGAAATAAAAAATCCCACACCGGCAAACAGTCAAGAAAAGTTTTTAAAAGCAATTAGAGCCGTATCAAAACAGCTTGATATACCGATAGGTATTGATAAAGAGCCAAGCGAAAGCGGGGAAAAGCATATTTTTCCGATTAAGCAGGAGCTTGCCGAGTATTGGTATAATTTATACCCGCTCATTCTTCAATCACTCTATGAAGATATTGCCTCTGTTTTAGGTTTGCCGATTATGAATATTGAAATCGTGCGTAAGGCTCTTTTTTCAAGTACAATTGAAAACTTGAGAAGCTTTTTAATAAGGTTTTTTAATCTTAAAAATACAAAATTACGTTATAACGGAAAAATCATATTTAACCCTGAAACGGGGGAGCCGCTTAAAAAAAAGGATTTTGACGCACTCATTAAGGCAATTGAAAACGTGCTCAATATGAACACAAAAGAGGCAGCCAAAAAAATAACGCTTGATGCGGTTACCACAGAAAAACTCTTAAAAAGAATAGCAAAGCTTTCATCCGTTAAAGATATGGAGAAGCTGTCAATCGGTGAATTAAAATACAAAGGAAAAACATTTGAGTGGATACGCGAAGATTATCGCAACCTCGAAAGCGTTTTAGGAGAGCCATTATCACGAGCGGAAAAAGCCCGCTATCAAGTATGCGAAGACTATGCTACTCATTTAATCACGAGGGCAAATGATGAGATAAAAAATGGGATTAAAGAAACATTGCTTGACGGAATTAGAGGGCGAAAATCAAAGTCGGAGATATCGCAGGAGCTGTATAATAAATTTGCACAAGAAAATCGCAGCTGGAAAAGAATAGTTGATACCGAAACGGTAAACACGGCAAACCTCGCGCGGGTTCTTAATGAGGTGCAGGAGGCGAAGCAAAGCGGCAATGCTGAAGGCGGAAAAATATATTTTAAGCGTTTCGAAATGGCGAACTGTTGCGAAACCTGTAAAAAGTTTAACGGCGTAATAGCCCTGTGGTCAGATGTTCCGCTTGCAAGTGATAAAATAAAAGACCCGTATGCGAGTGTTGCAATTTGGGAGGGGAAAGAACCTGATGCAAAAAACAAAACCTTAGTGGTCGGTGCTATTCATCCGCATTGCAGGGGCGGTTGGACGCGGTGGGGAACTGATGAAATGAACGCAATAATCGCAAAACAAAACGGCAAAGAAAAAGAATGGGATGCTGCTGTTGCAGCGGTAGAAAAAGAATACAAAGCAAGCGGAAAAAAGAAGGTGCCGATAATTTACGAAATGCAGCTTGCCGAAAAATACAAGCAAATGTACGGAGAAAAAAAATAAGCACTAATATTTTTATACTTGCAAAAAATAAAAAAAACAGTTATACTGCCGGCGGTTGATACAAGAGTATCAATAACTGATATTTTACAATTTTAGCTGTCTGCCGTTGTATGGTTCGTGCTTTAAGAACGCAGCGGGTAAAACGGATAGGTGAAAGCGGCACTTTTAAAAGAAGGCTGTGAATTTATTTACAAAATCTAATTTTAAGGGATACAGAGCACCCTTTTTAGATTGACGGGGATAGTATGCCCTTGTAAGTAAGTTCACAGCCTTTTTTTATTTTTTTTTGATTTTAGGAGGTGTTACATGGAAAAAGCAGCGGGGATACCGCCTATCGGGTGGGGCGTTATTTTAGTTATAGCCTTCCTTATTTTTATCGTGATTATGATGAAGGGCATCCGCTTTGGGATGGGCGATAAAAGCCTTTCTATCGGGAAGATGGACGAGAAAATAGAGGACATAAAACAAGATATTGAGTTAAAAGAAAAAGAGGCGGAGCGGAAAACGGCAATGGTGATGCACGACGAAGAATTGCGGAAAAGTCTTTTTAAAAAAAGCATGGATATTGATGCACACTTAACCGCCGATTTGCGGCGATCGGTGCGGCGTATGGATGAAAAGATAACGACAATATTTGAACCGTTTATCCATTGCCCTTTCCCGTCAATATCTACAATCAACATTATTAAAGATGAATTGAACGAGCGGCTTGACTACAACAACATGCGGGAGAAGTTAAGCGGCGATGAGCGCAGGGCGTATCTAAACGATATCCTCAAAGATATTAGAGATGCCTACTCAACATTTTTATTGCGTATATCAAAAGTTTCGTGTGGGGAAAAATACCCTGAATGGGCGGAGATAAAAAAGCCCCTAGAGCAGCTTATATCAGAATGGGAGGACGAAGTTATTGGCCTTTTCATAAAACACATTGAAGAAAAAATCCGCATGTATGAAATGTCAAAGCGATATTTTAAAACAGATGAATACATAGAAAACAGTATCTCATATCCAATCGAAAAAAATAAAAAATACTTATCAAAATTGAAAAATGTCAGTGTCAAAGGAAGTGAAGGGGGAGTAAATGAGCTTAGATGAGTTTGTAAAAAAATATCTCGGGAAAAAAGTAGACTATGACGGGCATTACGGCGCACAGTGCGTTGACCTTTTCCGGCAGTACTGTAAGGACGTGCTTAAAATCCCACACACAGGCGGAGTAATCGGCGCAAGCGAGTTATATACAAAATATGAAAAGCTGCCGCTAGAGATGAAGTATTTCGAGCGAATATCGCGTACAAAAGGAAAGCCGCAAGCAGGGGACGTTGCAGTTTTTATGCCGACAAAAGGGAATAAATACGGGCACGTGGCAATTGTTATTTCGGCAGACAATAAAAGTATGCGCGTATTTGAACAGGATGGCTTTGCACAAACGGGGACGTATATTGTTATCCGATCGTATACCTATATTTTAGGTTTTTTGCGAAAAAAGGAAGGGATTGGATGATTGTCGGTAGATGTTTTGTATTATTTCTTTTATTCGGTTTTGCATTTGCTGCGATATTTTTAAACCTGTTTTCAGGAGAGGAACATGAAAAATGAAAAGATTATTTTTTTGCTTGCTTGTCTGTTTTTGTTTTCCGGCTGCTGCACACGAGGCGGAATACACAATCTCGGAGACGGAGTTAATAAGGTTAGAGACAATCTGTCAAAACTTGGAGACGAGCAAACAAGCGCAGCAATTACTAATACAGAGCTTGAGGGAAAAATTGAACAAAGCGGCGAGCTTGCAAGCGAGCTTGAAAAATCAATTACAGACGGAGCGGGAGACATTACAGAGTTTAAAAAAATCCTACAGCGCATACGAGAGCGAGGCACAGAAGCGAGTAAATGAGTTGACTATAGACAATCACAGCAAGGCATTGAAAATTGAAAAACAGCGAAAAACAATTACCGAGTTATTCTCGGTAGTTGCGATAATGGCAGGCGCTATTGCGGTGATGGTGTTTTTGAAGGTAAAAAAACTATTTTAGCAGGAGGTACGAGAAACCTTGAATATTGATAACAGAGTTCTTGCAGTTTTGCGAGTATGCAAAAACGAAGCGGAAATAGAGGATAGTTTTAAGCGCTTTCACATTAAAAATTTAAAAGACAAGCAAATCTATCTTTTAACTGCAATGCTTAATAATGATTATAGCATGACGGATGGAAAAACAACACAAAAAGAATTGTATAAAATGACAACTGCCTTGTTTTTCAATGTAAGACGGTTGTCAAATGTTCTTAATAAGCTAGATATGCTGGGGCTTGTGTTAAAAACAGAAGAGGAGACGCCGCCTCTTTTCAAACAATTAAAAGCATGTAAAAGCAAAGAAGACATTGACTCCGTTTTTTCTCATGCGGGTATTTATGAGGCGAGCGAGCGCATAGAGAGCATCCGCAACTGAGCGTACAAGAGGAATACGAATTTGAATGCGAAGTATTACTTCATAACGGGCAATTACACTAATTATAGTAAGGAGAAATAAATAAATGATATTGACAATTAGACAAGATGAGCATTTTCGCATAATGAAAACACTGAGCGGTTTTATAGAACTTGATACTGGAAGCGAGCGGATTGAAAGAGTGTTGGAAAAAGCGGTAGGACATAAATATATCCGAAAGGTGCCGAAAAAAAGCGGTAAGGGATTTTATTATATGTATGCTGAAACGTTTAAAAAGCCTTTTACTTTCTTAAAAACAATGTTTAATATTCACTCAAAAAAAATAGATGATGAGTTTGAAAAAGAAAGCATTGCGAAAAATTACGGTGTGGATAAACAAACATACGCAGCGCATGTTCTTGAGTACCTAACCAATAGGCTTAAATGGGATGGGATTTTCAGTAAAAAAGAATCACGAGAAAAATATAAGACAGCTGTTAAAAAGCCTGTAAGCGGCACAGCCGAGGCTGCAGGTAAAAAGCAACCGACAAGCAGCACCAAGCAAAGCGGCGGTGAAAAAACAGATAATAAAAAAGAAGCAACCGAGCAAACCGAAAAGAAGGCGCAACCGGTACTGAAAATAAACCGCAGCCTTATGTATAAGGTGTGGAGCCTGTATAATAAGCAAGAAAAAACAGCGGACAGCAAAGATGACGACGGAAACAAAATAGGCGGAGCAACAGTAAAAGAAGATTTAAAAAAACTTACCGCAGTGCTTGAGACGGGCAAGTCTTCAAGTGTTCGGCATAAGGACTTAGGGGAAATAATCGTTGATGTGGGAAATACCGGAAAGTCCGGCTATGGGCTAAAACATATTATTGAACAGCGATATAGCAAGGACGGAAAAAATGAAGATGAAATTACGGCGTTGTTGCAATTAGTTATTGATGCAACAAAGAATGGAACAGTAACACGAACCAATGAAAGAACTATTGAAGTGTCAAAAAATGGTATTGTGGCGATTTTGCGAAGAGAAAATGAGGAGCGTAATACAAAATGGATTTTAACAGGTTTTGCCGATTGGAATAAAGATAAAGAGGCAACAGATGCTATACAGACGGTTATCGCCCAATATAGCTACACTCCTGAATTCTCTTCCTTCCGAAAACAGGTGGGAGCTGTTACCGCCTCTCTACAGACCAGTATACCACAATCCGGCACAAATAGCAATCGCTCTGAAGCAATGAAAGGAAATCAAAACGCAAAAAAAGATTTTGCGGCGCAAGAAAAAGAGCGGGCAAAAAAGAATGAAGCACGCAAAAAAGAAGGCTTACCGCAAACAGAGCTTTTCGAACGGGAGAGCGCACTCAAAGACGCAACATGGGACCCGAACAGTGAGCAATACCGTTATCGCGACACCGGCTATATTGCAGGCAGCCGCAAAGAGCTTGCTCAAAACTATATTAAGCAAATGGCAAAAGCCGAAGAGCAAATACTTGAACATGAAATCGACTGGGAAGGGTTAGAGGAAAACCCTCGAATGGCAAAAGAGCTTATAAAAAAATCAAACGTGTTCGGCAAGGTTAATTTTAATACGCTGATAAAAAACGGCATGGCAAGAGGAGCGGCTTTTTTAATCGACAGAGTCTATGCTTCTGTTGCAACAGAAGCTTTCGACAATCCCGAAGGAAGGCATAATTATGTTATCGCAATAAACGGTTTACGTGGGCGGTTGGAAGATTGTAAAACAGTACAAGATGTAATAGATACTATTAATGAAATAAACGATGAAAGACAGGGAGTGTTTTTATCAGTTCGACAACAACAAAAATACTTAGATTTAAAAAAAGAATACGATGAAGTGCATAAAAAAAAGCATGATATTGAAATGAAAGAAACTGCTTTAATGGATAAGTTACGACGGGAGAAATACGGAGCTAAAATAAGTTTTACTGAGCTTGAAAAAACTCCCGAAATACAGGCGTTTCAAAAAGCAAATGGATGGGATTCAAATGTTGATGTAGGGGATGGAAAAACTCGATCCGGATATTTTGAAAAAGAAAGGGTGGCAGCACGGGAAAGGCTTCAAGCTTTTGAAAAAGAAGCAAATGAAAAAGCCATTGCCTCAAATTCACTTTATGCGGCGTGGAACTCGTTAGGAAATAAATTTATCGCCACGATAAACTACAGCGGTTTTGGCGGGTCTGCAACTTTTGAAAAGCACATACAACAAGCAAAACACGGAAATTATGATAATTGGGAATGGAAAGAAACAGGAACACTAAAAGGGAAACGTTCTGCAAAGGGAAAAGGACGGGCAATTTTTCAATTGATTGTTGCTTCAAAATTCAGTAGAAAAGGCGGGCGAAATGTAAAAGCACATTCTACCGAAGAGCTTAAGAAAATGTTTAACTTGCGAGACATTCAGTCCGGGAATTGGGTATTGAAAGACCCGATGAGCGCAAAGTTTCATGTTGATCATGCGTGCGAGGCTTTTGCAGATTTGGCGGATATTACCGGCATTCCAGATAGTCTTATTTCACTAAACGGACGGCTCGCTCTTGCAATTGGAGCGAGAGGAGAGTCAAAGGCTGAGGCACATTATGAACATGTGGAGCGTGTTATCAACCTCACAAAAATGAAAGGAGGCGGAAACCTCGCACATGAATGGTTTCACGCTTTCGACAACCTCATTTCAGAGGCTATGGTAGGTGGAAAAATCGATGTTTTCTTAACAAACCCTATGAATCATTTAAGCAAAAAACAGCAAGACCTACTTACTGAGTATATGAGGATAAAAAACAATACTTCATATTCACAAAAGTATAAGGATTTCCTACTTGACACCCAAAGAGATAAACTGAAAAAAGCAGGAATTACTCCTCCCGTAGAAAACAGTCAAGAAGAACACGTACTGCAAGTGCGGACAGCTTTTGACAATCTTGTAAAAGCTATGACAGAAGGGAATACACCGATTAAACAAGAAGTTGAATATTCAAGTGCAGACTATAAGCTTGCAAAGTTCAATTTTGATAAATCAACAGGCGGACTCGCAGAGAAAATACGGTATGCAGGCAGCCTAGAAAAAGCAATTGAGCTTGCACACAAGTTCTGGGGAATACCAATTACAAAGAATGAGGTAAAACAGAAAAACGAATGGATTAGAATGATTTGCGCATACTACGGAAACGCTGAAGGCGGACGGGCAACAATTGATAGCGGCAAAAAGGGGTCTGCTTTTCATGAAGATGCAAAAGCTCTTGACAGGGGGAAAGCAAAACCGTATTGGTCAGCTCCACATGAAATGGCAGCACGGGCGTTTTCTGCATATATTGACGATATGCTAAAAGCAAGCGGAAGAAAAAATGATTATCTTGCATATGCTACCGAAAATGATGATTATGACAGTGGGGATGACGAAAATGTAGCGAAGCCTTACCCCGAAGGCGAAGAGCGAAAAAAAATCAATGCCGCCTTTAAGCAGCTTTTTGACGTTGTAAAACAAACAGGCGCGATCCGGAAAGCGATAGCGGTTGAACAAAAGAACACAGTTAAAAAAAACATAAAGGAAAAGATACGATATATTTTAACGGTAAAAGTTCCTGTCAGCAAAATGAAAAAATCATTTGAAGAAGGCGAACACCCTCGAGGCGAGAACGGAAAGTTCACGGATAAGGGGGATAAACAATCTATTAGCAAAATAAAAAAAGAATGTCAAGCAACACTAATGTCTTGGGCTACCGCTAAAATTTTTAATGAGGCAAAAGGTCTACCACGTGAAGAAATCTTTAAAAAATATGGCACTACGCCTGAGCCGGTGGGAATTCTTCCGGAAGAAACGCTAGAGGTTTTCGCTCCAATAAAAGACAACACTGTCTATTGCAGTAAAGGATATTTTATCGATCACATGGTAAACCATCATACGGAGTTGGAACTTGAGGATTATAAGCACGTTCAAGAAATATTAGATAATCCTGAAAACATGTATTTAGACACTCAAACTGAGTCTATTGTGTTTGAAAAAGGATACAGAAATCGAAAGGAATTTGTAGTGTTAAAAAAAGATGAAAACGATAAAATAGTTTTATATAAGACTTTTTATTACGGTAAAAAAACGCCTAAGAAATTCCAAAAAATAAGCCCTGTAACGAAATTATCTCCATTACAGGGCGAAAAATCATCTGTGGACGGGCTCCCCACAATCAGCCGTTTGGATAAGTCCAAACCCGGCAGCCCCCGACTTTCTGCTCGTGATGATACCTTATTATCGTCTAATACTGCTGAAAAGTCAAGCATGCAAAAAGCGATGGAAAAAGCCTTTATAAAAGTATTTGCAAAAAAGGTAGCGGAAAATATCTATAAATCGCTTACGTATTCAGGATACCCGTTACAGGGCAGAACAAAAATACACGGCATGGATATTTCAATCGAAAATAAAAAAGGCAGCGTGCGAAGCGGCGTTGATAAAGACGGGCACGAATGGGCTATTAAGATGGCGTATGATTATGGTTACATTCGCGGCACTGTCGGCAAAGATAAAGACCATGTAGACGCTTACATCGGGAACAATCCCGAAAGCGAACAAGTATTTATTGTGCACCAAAACGACCCGACAACCGGTACGTATGATGAAGACAAGGTTATGCTTGGGTTCAATTCCGCAGCGGAAGCAAAAGCCGCCTACTTGCGCCAATACGATAGACCTGGTTTTTTCGGCAGCATGGATGAAATGAGTATTGAGGAGTTTAAGGAAAAAGCATTTGATAAGAAAAACAAGGGAAAGATGATTGCGTAATGTGGCGATGATTTGTCAAAGATAAGGTGTCATCAGCTAATGTAGTATTCTCATTTTTTTGAGGCAATTTTTTTTGTGATATACTGCAAAAAAGGAGGTGAGAAAATTGAAGGAGGCAATATTAAGAGTAGCGGAATGTGGGAGTGGCTATAAATTTCAAGGCTCAAGATTTATTCACTTAAGCCCCGATTCCGGAGAAGAATTCAGAGATGAATTTTTAATACCGTTTCTTAAAAAAAATAAAACCGCGTGCCGGTTGTGTGTTGACTTTGCCGGCACTGTTGTGTTTACTCCGGGATTTTTGGAAGAAAGTTTTGGCGGAGCAATTCGGCGCGGGTTTCAAAAAGAGGTACAGAAAATTCAATTTAAAAATATTCCGCCTGAAATAAAAAAAGAACTTTTACGGTGGATAAGAAAAACAAGGGAAAGATGATTGCGTAGAGGCAAACTCATTACTTGACGTACAAGGAAAAATAGTATATATTGATAAAAGCTGCTTTTATTGGCAGCATTTTAATAAACCTGTATAGTACGGCCTCCCACTTATCCGGGATAGGTCGGAGTTACGGGTTTTTTTTTACCTATGGAAAAAAACAGCTATTTTAGTTGATGGTGGCTTTTATCGAAAGCAAGCCTTACATCATTTTGGAAAAAAATCGGCACATGAGCGTGTAGATGAGCTTATAAAATATTGCCGTATGCACCTTAAAGAGCGTTCTCAATTTGATATTATAAGTGATAGCGATGGAAAACAAAAACGGATATATGAATGGAATAGTTTATATCGAATATTTTATTATGATTGCCCTCCAATCAGTAAAGCATTATATCACCCAGTTTTAGAAAAGAGTATTGATTTTTCAAAGACTGAAACCTATACATGGATGAAGGAATTTATCGAAAACTTAATACATCAACGAAAAGTTGCCTTACGAATGGGCGTATTAGCTGATAATACCGCCTATTATGGCTTAAAAAATGAAATAGCAAAGAAACTTTTCTCCGGTCGTTTGCAAGTTACCGATATAACCGAAACCGATTTTGATTTAGTTTTACGGCAAAAAGGCGTTGATATGAAGATAGGGATAGATATAGCCACACTTGCCTATAAAAAACTGGCTGATCAAATTGTTCTTATAACAGGTGATAGTGATTTTGTCTCTGCTGCAAAACTTGCACGGCGGGAAGGTATCGATTTTATAGTTGATCCAATGGGGCATAAAATTTTACCTGATTTAATGGAACATATTGACGGCTTACGATCATATTATAGGCATAAGCAGCTCAAAGGCTCATTTGGACAGAAAGAACAAGATGTTACATTATTTCCTTATTAACTTAACTGACTGTTGAAGAAATGTTTTCAATAATGAAAGAAATTGCGGAAACTGCGCTTCGATATTACATTTATTGAATTCCCCTCTTGATTATTTTTAAAAAAAATATATAATAGGTATAACAGATTAAACATAAAAATCTGTAATTGATATTTTACATTTTTAGCTGCTTGCCGTTGTATGGCTCTTTTACGGGCGCGGCGGAATAACGGGCAGGAGAAAGCGGCACTTTTAAAAGAAGGCTGTGAATTTATTTACAAGGTCTGAAAATGAGCAAGGACTCTCATTTTTTACGACTGACGGGCGAGGTACGCTCTTGTAAGTGAGTTCACAGCCTTTTTTTTTGCTTTTTTTTTAAAAAAGCTAAGGGCAGTTTTTGGAAGTTTTAAACTCCTTGCACTCTGTTTCGGCGAGGCGAGGGTTTAAGCTTCCGTTATCAAAGCATGAGGAGGGGAACAAGAGAAAACGATGGACGAAAAAGAGAAGCGTATTTATCTACAGATGGAATTAAAAAAAGGCTCTTTTTCAAAAGATGAATCGGGGGATTTTATTTTTGATGTTGAGGCAAGTAATGAAAACTTAGACCTTGAACAGCAAAAAGTTTTACAACAAGCCCTTCTTGATTCAAAAGACTACTTTTTAAAAAACGGGGTTATCAGCAAAGACCATTTGCACCAGTCAAGAATTCTTGAGGGCGGAAATGCAAAAATGGTTTTTGATGAAGACTACGTTATCGGAGAGCCATTGAGCGTGTACACAGACGGCAGCTCTACTCGTGTTCGCGGCAAGCTCTACAAAAACAATAAATACGCAAAGAAGTTTATCGAGCTATTGGAAAACGGCTCAACACGAGTTAAGGCAAGTGTCGGCGGCATTTCTCCAATTGTAGAAAGAATCCAAGAAGGCGGGACGGATTTAGGGCGCATTGTTTCGGTGTTATGGAATGACTTGGCTCTGACGATTGCTCCGGTTAATCCGACTGTCGCTCCTGCATATGTAGTTAAGTCTTTAAGCAGCTTAGAATTTGTGAAGGCACTGTCAGCGGGCTACGGCACCGATTCGGAAGCCTTTACCGGCGGGAGGACTTTAATTCCCGAAGATATCGAAGGAAATAAGAGAGGGAAAAACGAAGATGGAAAAAACATTTTAACTGCATTAGTTGAAAAAGTGGTTGATGGGACTATTACGGATGAAAGGGAGGCAAGAGCCTATTTATCCGGATTAGGCATTGAAGAGGATACAGCTGAAAAATATATCCAAGCTGTACTGCAAAATCAAGAAAATATTTTGGAGGATTTTTTAATGAGTAAAGGAAATTACTGGGATGATGTTATGACCAAAATGCAAAAAGCATTTGGTAAGTCAAAAGGGAAAGAGGATGACGAAAAAAAAGAAGACGAAAAGCCTGAATTAGATGATAAGGACCTTATCGATGATGATGAGGAACTTGAGGGTGTTAGCGATGACGATGACGATGACAAAGATAGCGAAGAGTTTGTTACAAAAAGCCTTGATGCAACAGTAGCCTTAGGCGAAATAACAAAGAATATTGCAGAACTTAAAGAACAACTCGC
Source organism: Treponema phagedenis (assembly GCF_008153345.1). NCBI lineage: Bacteria > Pseudomonadati > Spirochaetota > Spirochaetia > Treponematales > Treponemataceae > Treponema > Treponema phagedenis. Next base: position 1,195,671 of record NZ_CP042818.1, read on the forward strand.
TACGCTTACTAAGTCTTTTCAGCATAGCCGCGAAAAACAAGAAGTCATGGGAGAAGGTTTAACCGCTGCAATGAAGCGGGTTGAACAACTTTCAAATGAGCCCTTGCCGCGCAGTGCTGTTATTTCAACACGCGGACAACAGCCGATGGCAAAAGGCGGTGCTGCTGCAATGGTGCGGCATGGGCAATTTACACAAGCCGACAAGGAGACCGCAATGGAGGTGCTTTCAAAAGCAATCGAAAACGGCGAGATAACTTTACACGAATTCGGAAAAATTGAAGCACAAATCAATAAGTCCCTGCAGAATCCCGCATTCCAGCTTGACCAAAAGTATGTGCGGTTTTTGCAGGAAAAGTTAACAAAATAAGGATGAGGAGGAAAAAAGATTATGGGTTTTTTTACAACAGTAGAAACAGCTTCTGTGAGTGAGGCAGAACTTTTAAAATCATTGCAAGCCGGTTACCAAACCGACTCTGCACAGATGGTAGGCGGACGAACTTTAATACCTGAGGATATTGAAGGAACAATGGTTAATGCTATGCGCGAGCAAAAGGAAGATTGTAAGTTTGTAAATAGTGTTAAGAAAAAATCAGTGAACTCGACTATTCATGAGTATAATCGCCGCACCGGTGTAGGTAATTATAAGTACCTGACAACGGAAGAAGGCGGAGGCTCTGAAACAAGTGATCAAGAGCTTGAGCGAAAAACTGTAAAGATTAAATATCTGCAAGACCGCAGAGCTGTTACCGACCAAATGGCATTAGTTGACGGTTTTGAAGATGCGTACACAAGTGAAAAGATAGCAGGTACTCTTAATGTTTTAAAAGCTGCTGAATACTTTTGTTTTCATGGTGATGAAACTGTCGTGCCTACACAGTTTGACGGTGTTTTGCGTCAGATTGAAAAGTCGAAAAATGCAAACATTTACGATGTCCGCGGCAAGAGCATTGCAACGGTGGGCGAAAGAATAATTACCGATCCTGTAGGAATGATTTTTGAAGCGGGCGGAGATGCCAATAAACTTTTCTTTCCGCCAATTTTGGCGCAAGATATTCAAGACCTTATAAGGGACCGAATCCGCTTTGGTACTTCAGGAAGCGGTGCAATGAACCTTGTCGTTGACCAGTACCCGACGCCGTACGGTTCCACTATATATTTTGGGCAGGAAGCCGGTGCAGATAAGTTTTTCCATGTAAAAGGCTTAGTTACTGCTGACGGTTCGCCTCTGAAACGCCCGAAAGCTCCTACTGAAGTAACGACAACAAGTGCAGCCGATGGAAAATCAAAGTTTGCGGCAGCCGATGCCGGAAATTATAAATACACCGTTCACTCAGTCAATAAATACGGAATATCGGACGGCAAGGAAATAGACGCTTCTGTTGCGGTAAGTGCAGGACATAAGGTTACTCTTAAAATAAAAGCAAGTGCCGAAAACACAGAATCAGGCTATGTTATTTGCCGCTCTGCAAAAGACGGGGATGTAGTAATGGAGATGGTGAGAATAGGAAAAGATGAAAGCGGAACAACCGAGTTCAATGACTTCAACATCGAATTGCCGGGTACTGCTCAAATGGTTTTCTTAACTGAGAAAAAAATTCAGGAAGTAATTAACTGGGATCAGTTCTGTCCATTGCGTTCACGTCCATTGTACGAAAGTAACAGAGCCGAGATACCTTTCCTCATTCAGCTTTTTGCAGCTTTGGATGTTAAGGCTCCCGAGTGGTGCGCTATTGCAAAAAATATCGCATACAGAGGCGGCTTATATTACTAGGTAAAAGCAAAAAGAGCTAGGAGTGCTTAAGTCGTGAAATCTTAAGCACTTTGAAGCTCTTTTAAAAAAAACAGGGGTTTATTATGTCAAAAAAAGAAACTGAAAATAAAAAACTTGATGCAGCACAAAACAATCAAGAAACCGAAGGAGGAAATAAATTAACCGAAAACACTTCCGGTGAAAATCAAAATCCTTCAAACGAAAATACGAGTGTTCAAAATGAGGAGGCTCTGAAAACCGAAACGCAAAATAACAAAGATGCTGCGGGCGGAGAAACTCAGAAAGAGAACACAGACGTAAAAGAGGAAAATAAAAAACCTCAAAAGTCAACCGGCAGTAAAAGACGTATTAAAAATGAACAACTCAAAAAGAAAAAAATCATTGTCTTTGACGGTTCTACAGTTTCGTTCGATGAAAAAGGAATAGCGGAGCTTGAAGAGAAATACGCTGAATATCTTTTGACTATTCCTACTTACTCTGAAGTATAAGCTAAGGAGTGTATAAATGCTTGAAGTGGTTAGTGCTAAAAATTATTGCATTATCAAAATGCCAAACTCTACACAGGAATACAGGCTTGAAAGGAAAGCAGGTATTGACGGCGAGTGGGAAACGCTGACCGCTTCAGGCTTTATAAAAACAACAACGGAGCCTCCCGTTCCGGTTAAAGATGTTTACTTAGATAAAAATGTCAAGGACGGCGTCTACGGGTATCGGGTGCAGGATGTAACAAACGCCGCAGCGGATTGGGAGTATTCAGTTTGGGTAAAGTGCGGCGCGGGAAAACCTGTCGGCTATACATTCGGCAATTATAAAGCACCTGAAGGACAGTGGGGCGAAATTGTTACGCCGGATGATTTACATTACACCTATCTTTGGGGTGTTGATTTTAGGGCAAGTAACGGAATGCCTTATACTGATGAACAGGTGCGCTTTCATATCAACTCTTCGCTGCGTGAAATGGAGCGAAGGCTCAATATTACAATTGAAAAAAAACGCATCGCTTGTGAGCCGCAACGGCGGGGATTAAAAAAAGGCGTTGACTATGACGAAGAAGAATCGTTTTATAGTTTTCATCAATCCCGCATTCAGCGGCAGGGATTTATTCCTACGCGGAAAAGACCTGTTATAAAAGTTTCAAAGCTTGATTTATTGAGCCGCACCGAAAAGGTGCGAAGTCTTATGGATTGTTACACGCTTGATAAAACAAAGGGCTTAATCAAATTTTTTAATCGTCCTTTTAGAATGAGCGACACACGAAAAGCAATACACACTTCTATTTCTCCTTATGGAGCTGCGACATGGGAGAGCAATCTTTTTTACAGTATTGATTATGTTGCAGGTTATGAAAGCTCTGACGATGTGCCGGCGGATTTGCGGGCAGTAATCGCAAAGCTCTGCGCTGTTGAGTTATTGAATATCATTGGAGACGGACTTATCTCGGGCTTTTCATCTTCAAGCCTTTCTATGGATGGAGTAAGTGAAAGCTTTAGCTCCACTCAATCTGCAACCAGTGCGTACTATGGCGCACGCATTAAGGTGTATGAAGATGAATTAAAAAATTATATCGAAGAAAACAAAATGAAGTTCGGGCATGTGGTGATGGGAGCGTTATGAGAACAGTTTTACTATTGAGAAAATCAGCTGAAAGTGAAAAGTTTATTTTTAACGCAATAAAGAAAAAAATACTTGACTATTTAGCAAGCTTAGAAAAAAAAGAAAAAGCGGCAATTGAAAAAGCTTTTTCAAAAATGCTTATGCTTGCAAAAGGTGGCAAGGGTTTGCCTGTCGGCACGGTACGAGATTGGAAGGGAAAAAAGTTTATTAAAACTGCACCCGGAAAATGGAAGCCGAAATATGAAAGCCATTCACGCGGTGCAAAATTAGCGATTAGTGCGTTAAAGAAAAAGATTGCCGCTTGCGATAACGCAAAAGACATGATGAATATTATTCTTGAAAATAGAGATAGGTTCAGTGATAAAAACGGAAACCCGCTGCCTTTTGTTCAAGAGTTAAGCAAGTTTATTGATGAAACGCAGGAAAACCATGTACGATTTACAGACAATGGAGCTGAAAAGAAATGGTATGAAAAGCCTCCAGCAACAGAAAAAGAGTTACTCGATTTTGCAAAAAGGGCAATAGAGGAAAACGCAAACGAAAGGCTTTTTGTAGGATATGTAAGCAGTGAAGCACAAAAAAGAATAAAAGAGGTAACAGGCTTAGATGCAAAAAGTATTATTCTTGATAGCAATTCTGTTCGACATGTGATGAACAAAGAAGCTCATAATTTGGAACTTGAGGATTTGAAATATATGCAAGAAGTTATAAATGATCCATCGAGTATAAAATTATCAGAGCAAAAATATTACCATAATGCTGTAATTGAGTTTCGAAAAGATATTAGCGGAGAAATAACATTTGTTGAAGAGTTTAGAGCTAAAAGGGGGCAGCTTGAATTAGTTACGTGTTATCGAAAAAAAAGAAAATCTGCCGCCAACGCCTCAATGCTACGTAAAAGTACGTCCCCTGAGACTAACGTCCTAAGCCGTAATGACGGTCAGATTAATACAAGTATACCACAATCAGACGAAAAGTCAAGTATCAGAAAGGCAGGATAATTTATATGCTGTATTTTTTAAATAGACCGCTCATTTTAGAGCACGTAATAGTAAAAGCTTTTGATGATTATTTTAAGGCATTGCGCACACAGGAGTATTACCGGAACTGGAGTATTCACGTTACGAATGAACACCCCTTTTCTTTGATGATACCTGATTTTACTTATAACGCAAGTATATTCCCTTGTGTTGTGGTGTCAACCGAAAGCGATGAAAAACCTTCGGAGTTGATGAACCTTGTAGAAAGCAGTTTTTTTATTCTTGAAAAAACGGATATCCCGTTACTTGAAGAAGAAGGCTATGCACTTTGCGATGAGTTAAAAAAAGATTTAGAAAATGAGTTTGCAAAAAAAGAAAAGCTCTGCGGAGTATCACGGGTAATACGGCGGCAAGAGCGGATAAGTATAGAAATATGGAGCGAGAATATTCAGCTGAAAAATGAACTGTATGAAATGTGCCGCTTGTTTCTTGCGGGCGGCATAAAGGATGCGCTTGCCGAATATCGCAAGAAAAATAATGTAGTCATTTTTGACAACACCATACAGGGGGATCGAAGCGGGAATTTTAATTATGACTTCGGGGTAAAACTTGCAGGCAGCCGCTTAAGTTTTAACGCTGATTATTTTATTGAGCAATCAATAATCGATACAAAAATCGATGGAAATAAAAACATTATTTGGGAGGTGATTGATAATGTCAAAGGAAGTAAGTGAAAAACAAATAGGTATTACTACATTTTTTCAAAACCGCAAGGGTGAGTATGATGATGAGGTAATTTTTGTTTTGCAGAAAATGTATGCGGATGTGGCATTCACAGAAGCGCAGTGGGTTTTAAAAGTGAAAGAGTTTTTAGAACAAAAAATTGTGTAAGGATTTGGGAGGAATAACAATGGGAGTAAGACCAAGAATTTTCGAAAGTGCGGGACGGAGGACAAGTCATCTTCAGCCGGGAGTGTTTTCTCGATCCGCGTCAATTAAAGGGAAAGGCGGCGGGGTTTCCGCAAGTAATCTTGTAGTTTTAGGTTATGCAATTGCGGGAAAGCCGAATACATTATATGAGTTTGGCTCTCTTGAAGAGGCGCAAGCGGTATTAAAGGGAGGCGAATTGCTGGAGGGAATAGCACACGCCTTTAGTCCGGCAAAGGGCTATACACCGCAGAGCGTTTTTGCAATGCGTGTCGGAAATGCGGAGCAAGCAACCCGAACACTTAAAGCGGGCGGAACGGATGTATTAAAACTTTTTTCTAAAGAATACGGAGTTGGAGCAAACAGCTTACAATTAAAGCTTACCAATGATTCAGGTGCGCACACAGTAACTCTTGTGTTGAAAAACGGCACAAAGACTGAAACTATCGGACCGATTAAAAATGAGCTATTAAAAATAAAATATACCGGCACGGGGGCAGCCTGCAAAGTTTCGGTACACACCGATGCGTTAAAAATTGAAGTGCCCGATAAAACGGTAGACGGCATAGAAATTCTTTTTGAGGAATATCCGACTATTGAAGCTGTGGCAAATAGGCTTATTGCAAAGGGCTGTTATGTTGCGTCAATAAATACAAATGCGGAGCCTACCACTTCATCGAGGGAATTAGATTTTATTGCAAAAGAAACAGCAAAAAAAGATGAAGACTTTTTTATGTTCGGCAATCTTTATGCAATGATTAAAAAACTTACCGAAAGCGATTTTATCGACAAGGTAGAATTACTTTCGCATGATAATAATCTTCCTGAAACCGATTCAGATTTTGTCAATTTTGCGGGAGGTGTCGGCGCGAGTGAAATAGCTCTTGAGTGGGTTGCAGCATTGCAAGCTTTAAAAGCGGAACAAATCAATATCATTACAACACCTTGTCAAGATGAGATGATACACAATCTCATTGTCGGACATTGTGAACTGATGAGCAGTGTTGATAACCGCAAGGAGCGAACTTGTATTTTAGGCGGCGGCGTAAACGAGACAAATGAAAAATCAATTGAAAAAGCGAAAATGTTTAATAGCCGTTTATGTTCTTACACAGGTGATTCAATTAAAGCAGTCAACCCGATGACGGGGCGCATTGAAACCTTCCCCGCTTCATATTTTGCCTGTAAGCTTGCAGGCTTGGAAAGTTGTCTTGCAATTAACGAGCCGCTTACAAATAAGGTTGTTGATGTTGTTGAGTTTACTAAAAAACATTCGCCTACCGATTTTAAAAAACTTATTCAAGCAGGCGTATTGGCAGGCGGTAAAAATGATGACGGAGCACTTGTTACAATTAGAGCTATGACAACCTATCAGGGAGACACCTTACAAGATGTTGAGCGCAGTATGGTACGGGAATCAATATACATGAGCATGGATTTACGCCAACGGCTTGGAGCTGCAATCGGCACACCGGGAATATCCGGAAGTTTAGAAGATGATTTAGCAACTCTTTTGCAGGCGGCTAATGATTGGTTTAGCGCAGGCTTAATTTTAAAAAGTGATGACGGGGAGCTTATTTGGGGCATATCAACTCGAGAAGAGGGGGATACAACATTTATCACGTTTAGTAGATATTTGGTAGCTCCAAGAAACTTTATTTTTATTACGGAAAACAATCATGTGTATTCCGGATCGGCTGTTACGGTCGCTATATAATTTTTTTAGGAGGATAGGAAATGCCATTACCGAGAGTAAGTGAAAAAATATTAACCGAAGGATACCGCTGTTATGTTAGATCCGGGAAAAATGCGAGTACCGCAAAAGTTATAGGCTTTGTAGAAAGCTTTCGCGCTTCTTTATCGTACATGACACAAGAGGCACGAGTACTGGGAGAATTAGTTCCTGTGTCGATTGATGCTCAAGGAGTTTCATGCTCAATAAGCATGTCAGGGTTTTTACCATCGAAGGATGTAATAAAAAACGGTATATCGATAAGTAAAACAAATGATGTAAAGATATCGCTTTACACCTTTTTCCCCAGTCCGAAATCAATCCGCGATGATAAGGTTGTTACGAAAATTCCATACATGGACTTCAAGGATGAAGACAATGGAAATATAGTAGCAACGTTTGAAGGTATTATCGTTGATTCAGGAACTATAAGCGGACAAGGTTCAAGTTATGTAAAAGGCGATGTAAGCATGAAAGCTCTTGATTGGAGCGTACAAGAACACAACAATTCATTTTTGAAATAACATAAAAAGGAGCAATAAAAAAAATGGAAATAAAGGTAGTTGAAAATGCGGTGCCTGTAACGGGCACGGATATTGAAAATAAATCTTTAAGCGATTCAAAGCGCGAAGATTTATTTATACAGCTTTTGCTTGGGCAGGATGCAACAGGCGAAATAGAAACTTCGCGCGGAAGTTTTACGGTAAAGTTTCCGAAAGAAAAAGACCGCCTGCAAATTGGGCGTCTTATGGGTATAAACAGATGCGGTATTCCTGCCACAAGTTTTGATATTGATACGGAAACCAGGAATCTTGTTTGTTCAACGTTGAACGTGGTTATCGTTAAAGGACCTGAATGGCTTGAGGCGGTAAAGAAAAAGCAAAACGGTTTTAGATTTGAGGAGGTGCCTTGCGATGAGTTTTTAATCGAACTCTACCAAAAGGCATGTGAGTTTCGTGATCAGGTGCAAGAACGCCTTAAGGCGGGGACAGAAGAGCTTACAGGAGTATCTACCGGAGAAAGTGCTGCTCCTATTGTGGACAATGGTATTTTTGACGGGCTTGAAGGAAGTGCCGACTGATGAATGGACGTTAAAAATACTGTATGAGTTTTCGCTTGAGTATGATAGAGATGAATTTAGAATGCTTAGGCAAATGGAAAAAATGGAAGAGCAAAAAGTTGCGGCTCCTAAAAAAGCCGTAATGAAAAATCTTGGGTATTCTGAAATGGATTTGTTAAAAGAATAGGAGGAATATAGTGGCAATGACAATGCCCGCGCTTGGCAAGGCGCTTGAAGATTTAACAAAAGCTTATAATGATTTAAAAAAAGAGCTTAAAGATAACGGCGGTATGCATAATGCGTCATTTCTTGCTGTAGAAAAATCATTAAAAGCTGTACAAGCGGCAGTAAGTGTAGATGATTTTATAACAAGACAAAAAGAAAAGGTTCTTACCGACAGTACTCCTGTAAGTTTACAAGGATTTGTGCAAACGGTAAAAGATGAAGACGGTTTTATTCTTGTTGCAAATGGGCTTGATGTTTTTAAAACCGGAACGAGGTATGGTATCTCCTCTGATTTTAGAGCAACGACTTATGTTATACCCAATTATGCGCAAATTGTTTGCATGAGCAATAAACGCGGCGTATTATCTGAATCTGATAAGATACAAGCTATGGCAAACGGGAGCATAAGCCTTGAGTTTTTATATGAGCCTGATGCTCCCGATGAAGAAATATCTTTAAATTTTGTCGTAGGAAATAATGAGGGCGAGTATAAGGGCGAAGTTGAGTGGAGCAATATAAAAATTGAGACTATCAGTTTTGAGTTTTCACAAAACCAAAAAGAGATGGCACAAAAAGCTTTAGATGCGCACGTTGAAAAAACGGAACACTACCATAATGTAATTCGGAATAAGAACGGCTCAATTGCGGTGCCCAATCCTCAAGGCGATAATGAAGCTGCAAACATGAAGTTTGTAAAAGAGGAAATAAAGGCGCATCTTGCGGAGCTTGTCGACAATGCGCCTGAAGAGCTCGATACACTCAAAGAATTGGCGGACGCTTTAAAAGCAAATGAAGATGGAATGGCGGCAATAAACGCAGCCTTAACAAATAGGTATACAAAGACAGAGGCTGACGAAGCCTTTATAAAGAAGGCTGCGTTTGCGTTAAGCGGTACGACACTGGAAATCACCTTATAAACAGAAGGAAATTGATATGGCGTACGGTTTAGGCAAAAATTCACCTGTTACTCTTGCACTTGGGAAAGAAAGTTATGAGGCGATGATTGAAAGGCACGGGCAGTATGTACGCTGGAGAGTTGCTAAAAAATGCCCCTGTGTTTCTACGGGAAACCAACCGGATATTCATTGTAAAAAATGCGGGGGCTCTGGCGAGCTGTATTCGTATCAAAAAAAGTATACGGATAACGTGAGGCTTTCTGTTTTTGACGGGCTTATCGAATTACCGGAAGACATAGCGGATTGTGTTATAAAAAGTATTTACAACTATGCAGGCGTTTTGTTCGAGTTTAAAAAAGAAGATCGTTTTATTCAGCTTCAAGACAAGGAGCATACGCTTACGCAAGGAGAGACGGTAGATATAATTTTTGAGCAAGAATTAGTTTGCATTTTAAAAGAAACAAAGGCAGAGCGTATATGTAAAGGCTTTTATCGTATCCCTGATTTACGCATGCCAAAATCGACTATCGAGGGAGTATATTACAGCCCCTGTTGCGACATTCTAAAAATAGAAAACTTAAAAAGCGAAGATGGTGCCGATGTTGAAATTCTAAACTATTATAAAGATTGCATTGAAGTTCTTAGCGAAGAAGATTATCCGTATTTGATTGCAAAAAATATTGAATACATAAAACCTGTAAAGTTTATTGTCTTATCGCAAAACTTACACAAAGAAAATCTAGCCTTAATTCAAAAACACAATGGGGATGCGGTTTGCACCTTCCCGTATAAGTTTGATGTTTCCGAAGGAGATATTATTACAATTATTTCAGGAACAATGACTAACAAGGTTATTGTAAAACGAGGGAGAGAAACTGCAGATGATATTATCCCTGAATTTTTTGTTGACTCAATTGATTTAATTGAAACTAAAACAAGTGTTTTTAAAGAAGGAGAAGATTTTATTTTGATTGGGACAAACCGTATTCATTGGCTTGGAGCTGCAAAGCCTGAAGCAAATGAGAGCATGTCAATAACGTATCGGTATAATCCGACATATCGGGTTTGTCAAAATATTCCTTCCTTGCGAACAAGTGAGGATCAGCGCATACCGCGCAAAGTGGTGCTCAAACTATTTGCAAGTTATCAAAATGCTCGGAGGGTACACACGAATGGTTAAGATTAAAATAACAGCGGATAATCCTGCATTACAAGAACTTGCGGCTGCGGTAAAAAAAATAGGACGATCCGATATTCTTCCTGCAACCGATGCAACGTTTCAAGGTTGTGCAAAAATGGTAGCGGACTCTTGGAGAGCCTACGGTCAGGGACAAAAAGATATTCCGGGAGTGCCGCCGATGAAAAAGCCTTCAAGCAATTATTCAGGCGGTGTAAAGGTAAAAAAAAGCGCACCGCTTGAATACACAATATCGAATGAATCTAAGGCAGCCCCCTTACTTGAATACGGCACCGATGGTTATGATATGAAAACAACGCATCCATACGGGAAAAAAAGCAGGGTAAGTAAACAAAAAAATCCTAAAACAAAAATGATAGAACTCATTCCGTATTTGATTGTGCCCTTTAGTTGGGGAACGCCGGGAACCGTAACGTTTCAAAACACAATGACAGAAGACATTTATGCAATTGCAGAGCGCATGAAAAAAAGTGTTGTAATGGAAGAAACGCATTTTGAGGAAAACTGGGCAGGAGAAGCTATTGAGCGGCATGAATATACGTGGGCAGATAGATTAAACGAAAATGACTTAGGCAATGCAGACGGTATGGTAAGAATGTCTGACACTCCGACAGGTAAGTCAACCTATTGGACGTTTAGAATTATTTCCGCTAAGTCTCCGAAGAACAGCTGGATAAATAAGGGCATTCCCGCCCGCAATGTAACGGAAGGTTTAAAGGCTTTGCATGAAAAAGAAATAGCCGATGCAATCCAAAATGCCCTTGCAACCGATTTAGGGTAGCAATAGAGGAATAGACGCGTATGGGAATGAAAGAAGTTGCGATTAAGCTTAATTTAGAAACAGGTAGTTTCTCATCATCTGCACAAACGATATCCGATGCTTTTGATAAAATGCTTGGCAAGATGAAAGAAGCACAAGAAGTCGGCAATTTTGATTTAGCAGCACAGTATGCAAAATCGGCACAACAAATGCAGCAAGTGTATAACGGCATGGCAAACGGGAATCAAGCCGGAGGCGGAGGAATTGCAGGGTTTAATAATACAGTAGGGGGCATTTCTAATACTGCACAATCGGTTATCGGACAAATTGGTGCGGGCGATGCTGCGGGCGGTGGATTAACACTTTTAGGGAAAGGAGCCGGTTTACTTGGTAAATTAGGAACAGGCGGAGCAATTGCAGGAGCAGGACTTCTTGCGGCAGTTGGCGCCGGTTGGGGGGTAAAAAAACTTTCAGACCTTTATACATCGCATGATGATGCGGCAGAAGCATTAAATGCAAGCCTTAATAACACCATGCGCACTCGCTTTGATTTAAGTACTAAGGAAGGACGTGGAGAGTGGCGGCAATTTGCAAAAGATTATCCCGAACGAAAAAATGATTTTGAGATAAGTAAAGACGGTAAAACCATGATTGAAACATTGGAAAGCCGTTATAAGGTGAACACAAAAAATATAGAAGATGCGTTTACAAAAGCAAGTGCTGCCGCAAACAGTTTCAGCTACTCAATGGAAGACGGGTTGAGTATGGTTAAACACCTTACGCAATACGGACTTTCTTCGGGCAGTTATGATGTTGCCCGTAATGTTTTCGGCTGGTCAAGAATGATGGGAATCCAAAAAGAGGAGGCAGCAGATTTTAAAGGTACTTTTTCCCGTTACGGAAATAAGGACGCGGACAGTTTAGCGCAAGCATATCGAGCGAGCTCTTTTATGGGAATGAAGGAAGGCCAGTACAGTGAAACACTTGGTTTATTACAAAATATTTTTACTGATGGTATATCAAAAGGGTTTACAAAGTCGATTGCTGAAATAGGCAGCACAATGACTTTTTTAAAAAATGCAAGCGGCAATAATCCGTTATGGATGGGAGAACAAGGCGCAAGTCGATATCAGCAATTAAATGAAAGCGGGCGCAGTGCAACATCTCTTTCTTCGGTTTCGGATATCTTAACGTACCGAGCTATTGCAAGTTTATCGGATGCAGAAAAGGCACGCATATTAAAAGAGCACGGATTAGAATCGCAAGGCGGATATCTTGATAATATGCAAATTGCGGAACTTGGATTTTTACCGGAAATATACAAGAAAAAAATGGGTCTTTTTGAACAAATGTCGGGAAAAGGTAATAAAGCAGGGATGATCGAAATGATTAGAAAAGATACCGGCTTTGACTATATACAGGCGGCGCAGTTTTATGAGTTGATGAACAACGGGGAAATAAATAAAGACGCATATGAATCAATAACAAATGCAAGTATACGCCCTGAATATACCTCACGTGTCGGAGCATCTACCGGTTCTGCCGAATTGTGGAGGACTTGGACAGCTGAATTGGGAAAAGGTCCGGCGGAACTGACAAAATTTCTCTCGGTATTTTTATCCGGCACTCGCCAAGAAGAGTTTAATACGGGTAAGCTACCGGGCATGGGCGAAGGAAGTGTAAATAATGTTACACTAATAAAAGAATTACAACAAAGAAAACAAGATTTAGCATTTGAACTCCAGACTCTGTATAATACCTTTTTCCCCGACCAAGAAAAAATTAAGGAAAATACGGAAGAGTTAAAAAAGATAAACGCGCAACTTGAGTTATTATTGAACGGGGAAATAAAGGTTGAAAGTCGATGATGATCACCATTCACAAAAGCCCGCAGCCAAAAATAGAAATCTTTGATTATAATGCGCCAACAGTGCCTGCTTTTACATTATCGGCACAAACCCATGAGTATACGCAACTTTTAAGCTATTCGTTTACCGAAAGCACAATGGATTTAAAGGGGCGTTTTCAGTTTAGCATTGCAGGCGGAGACAATAATCTTTTTAATGAAATACAGCCGCTTCAAATTGTAAAGATTTACGAGGGGGCAAATACTCCTGTGTTTATTGGTGTAATTGCAAATAAAGATTTAAGTTGCACAATGAGTCAAGGTGGCGTGCAACGACAAATCAATTTTTCCGGGATGAGTATTACGGGGTTAATTGCAAACTTTCAGCTCATTCTTGATATTAAGTTTTTATCATTAACACAAATAATGAGTGCGGAAACGATAAACAAGGATATGGTGTTACGCATAAATGAACTGCAAACTAAGGAACCTTTAAAAATAAAAAAGTTTTTAGAGCTTACATGGGATACATATTTAGGCTATGTAGGTGTTAGATATTTAAAACCTACCGCAGATAAAGCTCCGGTAAAAGGAAAGGCGGGAGAATCAAATAAAATAGTCTATGACATAATTAAAAACTTTATGGGGAATGATTTTTTTGAAGTAGGAGAAGCAGAAAGTATTCCTGTGCCGATTGCTAATACCTTTTTTAATCAAGGAATAAATACGGTACAACAAATATGGCAAACGATTTTAGCGCCTCCTGTGTATGAAATGTTTTCTCGGGTGAATGAAAAAGGAAAAACAAAAATAGTTGTTCGTGAACTTCCATTTAGTTTTAGGGAAAACGGAATAGTGCATAACCGTTGGGGCAAACTACCAATAAGAAAAATAAAATCACCGCACCTCGTCGATTATTCATTGCGTTTAAGTATTGATGAAGTGTACACAACTTTTTTTGCCTATATCGAGGGTTCTTCTCTTTCGGCTGATCAGTACATTGTAATTGAGCAAACTGACGGCGACAAAATAGAAAAAAAGATTTTACAAGTTGATGAAAAAAAACTTAAAACATACGGCATGAAAATGTTACAGGTTGCTTTCAGAGGCTATAAAAAACAAACGGAAAAAACGGAAACAATTACCAATGCAATGCACAAACTTTCTTTGCGCCTTCGCTCTTGGTTCGGGCGACTTGACGAAATGTACACAGGAAGCATTCGCATTATCAACGATTTTTCTGAAAAACAAATACGCTGCGGAGAGCGAGTAAGCTTTTTAGGCGGGGAGTTTTATGTTAGAAGTTGCGACCATTCATGGTCCTACGGAGGGACTCCCACAATCAGCCTACAAGTAATACGAGGCGGAAAGTATAACAAGGGAGGAGAGTTTGTAAAAGTAATGCCTGAAATGGGAACAAGCAATATCGAACTTAAATTTGACGGGGAAGAAACGAATAGTTTAGTAGATATAAGTTGGGCGAGGTAAAAAGCTATGAGAATTGTAATACGAGAGCGAAGCGGACAGGTTACCGGGCAAGTGCCGCTACAAAATACAGTGCCGAGAATAGGCATGTGGGGAACAGTAACCGATGTTGACTCTACAAGAAATGCGGTGAATGTTCGACTTACCGGCGGTGTGTTATTGGAAGATGTGCCGGTTGCCAGCTTGGATGAATGGATTTGTGAATTTAAAGACGGGGGCTATATGTCGGGAAGCAGGAACTTGCCGCCTGAAAATGCACGGGTTTTTGTGCTGATGCCTACAGGCACCTTTGAAGGCGCTTTTGTTTTATGCTCAAGCCTTTCGATGTTTGAAAAAGAACACCAAAAAAAATTTATGAGCACAAAGGAACAACGAGCTGAAAAAAATGTTGAGCGGCTTCGGGTGCGACCGGGAAAATGGATTGAAAAATACAATTATAAAACGGGACAGCTTGAGCTTACCTCTTCGAATGAAAATGTAAAGATTGCAATTGCTGATGATAACAATAAAAAGGAAGTGAGTGTAAACGCTTTCGGTGCAAACATTACAATTGACAAAGACGGCAATATTGCCGTGAAGGCTGCAACGGATAAAAAAATAAGCCTTAACGGCGAAAACTTAAGCGGTATAGTAAAAGCCGATGAACTAAAAACGCAGCTTGATAAGATGAGCGATCGTATTGATAAAATGGTAAATACTTTTAACGGGTGGGTTGTTCTTCCTAATGATGGAGGTGCTGCTTTAGCTACCGCAATGAAAACCGTAATAGGCACTATGGTAAAAGAAGATTTTTCAAATATAAAAAATGACAAGGTAGTGCACGGAGGTTAAGCAGTGAGACAAGGATATTTACGAGAGGGATTATGGCAGAATGTATACCTCATTGAATTTTATGTTGACAATAATACTTCCCCGTCCGAGTCTTTTGCCTTCGGGGTACCGCCTGAAAGTGAAGAGTTTGTTTTAACGCAACGGAAAACCGAAACTAAAACTTTCGGTGGACTTGTCATTGATGACTATGGACATGATGCGCTTAAAATAACGCTTTCAGGCAGTACGGTAAATAATGAGCTTAGGCGAATGTACCATACAACCGGATCGAGTGAGTATGTTACCGGCGAAGAAGAAATATTTAGGCTCAAAACATTGCTTGAAAAATACAAAGGTAATATAAACACGCTTGGAAAAAAAATCCTTTTATATGATTTATCAAAACATACAAATAGGAGCAGACGAAAAAAAACGATTGACAGTTTTTGCTGGCAAGTGTATCCGGGCGAATTTAAAATAAAGCGAACAAAAGAAAAGCCTAATGTATATACGTATTCAATTGAGTTTACCGCCATTCCGGCCAAAGATACCTTTGTGTTTTATAATACAATCTTCGGAGTTGATTTTAATAAGGCCTTTGATGCAATTGAACAGTATTTACAAAAGTTAGAAAAAAGTTTGAGTTTTTTTAAATCCGTCTTAGAAAAAATCAACGAGGCGAGGCGTTTTGCCGCCGCCTGTAAAGAAGTTGCCCTGTATGCGATAAGCGGTACTATTAACGCCTTTAGGATACTGCTTGACGACACTTTTCAACTTGGCCATTCAGCTATTGCCTTATACCGAGAAACAGTCGGAGCAGAAGGAATACCTGCACTTATTTTTGAAACGGGTGATTTTGTTGCGGCAATGCTTATTGATTTTATGACCAACATAAACGTATTGGCAAACAACATACATGCAATGAGTAAAAAAGAATTTTATATTCCTGCTGGCGTTTTTGAAGATTGGGAAGTTACTATAGAAGAACTTGACGCCTTAAGTCAGCTGCAGTGTAGCGGCATTTACAATGAACTATGTGCCTTATCTGTCTCTGCTCAAATGGAACGACCGAAAGAATACACATTACCGGTTGCACGTGGCGCTGCAATAACCACGTATGGAATGCAAATAGGTTTAATTACCGATGGCATGAGTTTTGAAAGCATCGCCCAAAATCATTACGGAGACAGTAGCAAAGCGTATATTATTGCTTCTGCAAACAGCGCTGGCAGTATTGATGATTTAAGCGCACGCGGACAAAAGAATGTGCTAATCCCAGTGCTGGAGCGAAGCGCTTCTAATTATCAAAATAGGATAATCGGTTTAAGCGGACAGCGCGATAATTACGGGGTCGATATTGCGTTAGACGAAAACGGGAATATTTTACTCAACGAGCTGCAAACAGATTTTAAATTTGTTACCGGCAGAAGAAACATATCGCAAGCGGTACTTATGCGCTTGCGTGAAAATATTAATAAACGAGTGATGCTGCAGCTTTATGGAATTAAAACAACAATTCCCGACAGTGAAAGTGCAGGCTCGGCTTATATTTTATCAAGCATAATTCAAACACTCAAACAAGAATCGCGTATTAAAGAATTGTTGAGCGTTTCTTTTAAAGGAGATGGGGACGCTTTGCGAATTGATATAGAATACACCGATATTGGCGGACAGCGGCGCTCTTTAAGCGAGCTTATATAACGGAAGATGAACAGGAGATAAAAAAGAATGGATTTTGATTATAAAATAAAAACCTTTGATGAGATTTACACCGAAATGCAGCTAAAGGTATTCGGTAAAATACTTACCGCAACGGACGCTAACTCAGGCAGTGTGCTTTGCTCTTTATTAGAGGCAACTGCACGGCTAATTGCTGAAGCGTATTTGCATTGCCAAATAGGGTATGCAAAATACTTACAAGATTTAGTGGAAGGGGCTTTTGGCGTAAAAAGGCTTTTAGGAACTAAGGCAAAGGGGAAGGTTGTTTTTTTTACCGAAAAAGGAAAACCTGCAGCCAGTCATCTTTATATAGCGGTAGGAACCGAAATTGCCTGCGGTGATACTGTTTTTGTTACCACAGAATCGGGAATGATAGATAAGGGGACGGAACAGTCAAAGCCTATTTTTGCTGAAGCAAAAGAAATAGGAGAAAAAGGAAATGTGCCATCTGAAAGCGTTGACACTATTTTAAGCGGCTTACATTCAAGTATTGCGGGAGTAAAAAATATACGGCCGTTTGAAAACGGTACTTCCGCCGAAACCGATCCGGAGCTGCGAAAGCGATTTGTAAATTATTTACGAGGCTTACAACGGACAAACTTTTACGGGGTAAAAGAAGCGGCTCTTAGCACAAAAGCATATCACGTGAACGTGGTATTATGTGCGCCGCCAAAAGATATTCCCACCCGAGATTTTGACGGAAACCCCATAACAGAGCATAATGTAAATTGTGCGGTGTATGTTTGCGACAAAGAAGGAGAGTGTTCAGGGGCATTACTTGATGAGGTGCGCAAAACATTACGCGGAGACGGCACGTATAACAATCCCGGATACACACCTGCGGGTGTTCATCTTGCTGTCGCTCCCATTGTTGCAGACAGACGGTTTCAAGGGGAAGGCAATAAATTAAATCTTGAAATATTTTCTGTTCTTCCTGATAAAGAAGAGGCAAAGGAACGAGTACGAAAAAAGGTTATAGAGTTTTTTCAAGGCTTTGAAGTAGGTCAATCTCTTATTATCACTGATTTAATTCTTGCCGTCAGACAGTTTGATTGGGTTACCGATGTAATCATTAAAGATATGAACCTTCCGCAAGGCAGCGCAAACCCTTCCGCAACTGAGTCGCATAAACTCTTGGTTGTAAAAGAAGAAGATGTGCTTATCACAATAAAACAACAGGGGTAGTAAATGACAATACAAGATTTTTTTTCAACTGTTAAAACAAATCCGTTTGAAATTGTAAAAGCAAGCGATATGGACGTAGGGTTCCAATCGATTGTCGATAATGCAAGCTTTCTTGTACGCTTAGCGGTACAGGCAGAACATGATTTTATCATAGGCGGACAGGTTACACCGATAAAAGATAGCTTAAGCGTACGGGTTTCCCCCTTTATTGCGTTTAACAAAAAAACACAACGGCTTTTGTGTAAGGGCACGGAAACGATTGTAGAACTTAAAGCCGCCCACGCAACGAAAAATAGAAGAGACGTACTTTTTATTACCGAAAAAGGTTGGGTTGATTTTAAAAAAGAAAACAGAGCCCGTTGGTTTGTTGCAAGAGGAAATGCGGGACAGACAGGGCAAGAAAACTCAGGGTTTGCAAAGGTAGAACCGCTTAATAAGCGGCAAGCGTTTAAGGTTGCACTTGCCGTTATAAGCGGAGAAAACAATTCAGGGACTGCAAAGTACTGCGATGAAGAATGTGTAAAACTAGGTGAAATATCGGTAAAAGCATCTCAGACAAAGTTCGGCAAAGAAGATATTTTTGCGGTAAGTGCCTTAGCTGAGAATGAAGAAAATGCAGGCTGGACAAATGAAACAATGAGAACCTTCTCACTTGCACCGATGAGCAAAGCGGCAATGCGCTTTTTTAAAATCCATAAACCGGACGGAACACTAAAAGATGGTGTTGTCGGAAAATCAAACCTTGCGCTTTCAGGCGGCGACATGTTAACCGGTGATGATATTGTGATTGGAAAAAAGATTGCAGTAAAAGCGGGCAGCATAAATCCCGCAACAGGAGCATTTGAGTATACTATTCCATTTGTCGGTACCGAGCGCCTAGAGTTTACTATTTTCGAGTCTGCAAAAATAAAAGAAGTTTTTGATGTTGTTTTTAATGCCTTTGCGTATGTGTGGAAAACATTTATCGCAAATGATGCCGCCGTGTATCGATATGCGCAAGGATATACCGATTTGGGGATTGCTGATTTAAATAAAGTTTTTTTTGAGGCTTTGCAAAAAGAAATACAGGAACGCATTGCCGCAATTGATAAGGAAGCAAAGGAGCGTAAAGAAGCGGATGCGGCAATTAAGACATTTGCAGAAGAAGCAATTGCACAGGAAGCACAAGAGCGCAAAGAAGCTGATGAGAAGGAAACAAAAGAGCGCAAAGAGGCGGATGCAGAAATTAAGACGTTTACAGAAGAAGCAATTGCACAGGAAGCACAAGAGCGCAAAGAAGCTGATGAGAAGGAAGCAAAAGAGCGCAAAGAGGCGGATGCAGAAATTAAGACGTTTGCAGAAAAGGCAATCGCACAGGAAGCGAAGGAGCGTAAAGAAGCAGATGAAATAGAAGCTACAGCGCGCATTGAAGGCGATAAACAAATTAAAGAGTTGGCAGAAGAAGCTATCAGCTTATCGGTTCCGGAAGGTTCAACACTCGGTATATATGATGATGAGGAGCACAAAACATTTTTAAAGCTTGACGGTAAAAGTTTTGAGCCCGCCGAATATCCGCGCTTTTACGAATACTGGAAAGAGCATTTAGCTTTTTTAGGTGAAGACAATGAAAAAAAGCCTTTTTTGCCTTATGTAGAAACAGCAGACTATAGCCGCTTAGGCGAGGTTGTCAGCTTTATCGGAACGGATTACCACCATGAATTTTTGTTGTGCGATGGGGGACCTTTTAGCCCTGATGTATACGCCGAGTTTTACGAGCAGTACTGGAAAAAACATTTAAGCCACTTAGGCAAAGATAGTATCGGGTGGCCATTGCGCCCTAAACTGAAAGGCAGCATTGCAGGCAGCAATGTATACATTAAAGCCTTGCCGCATGTTGAACATGAGTTTATTACGCCTGTTATTAAAACAGGAAAATAAGAGGTACAGGGAGGAAGGTGAATAATGATAACGATAAACGGAACGGAAATAACAGAACTAACATATAATGGTGTAGAGATAGAAAAGGCTCTCTGTAACGGCGTGGTTGTATTCGAAAAAACGAGAGAAAACATTATAAGAATGAAAACGTCTGCGGATAGTATTAAGCTGCGTGTTACAACAAAAGACGGCAGCCCGTGTGAAGTATGGAACGACGGTAAGAAAATTGCAGAGCTGCAAAGCGACAACAAGGAAAATATTGCTGTCCAGAATAACGCAGAAGAGATAATCATTAAGGGGTATGACATACAAGAGCTGGACTGCGACAACAATCGACTGACCACATTAAACGCAAGCGGTTGTACAAGCCTGCAATGGCTGTACTGCTCCTACAATCAACTGACCACATTAAACGCAAGCGGTTGTACAAGCCTGCAATGGCTGTACTGCTCCAACAATCAGCTAACCACATTAAACGTAAGCGGCTTAACGAGCTTGGAAGTGCTGTCCTGCTACTACAATCAACTAACCGCATTAGATGTAAGCGGTTGTACAAGCCTGCAACATCTGGACTGCGACAACAATCGACTGACCACATTAAACGCAAGCGGTTGTACAAGATTGCAAGGGCTGTACTGCTACAACAATCACCTAACTGAATTAGATGTAAGCGGCTTAACAAGTTTGCAAACGCTGGACTGCTACAACAATCAACTAACCGCCGAAGCTTTAAAAAAGATTTTCGAAGGCTTGCCGGAGCGGGCAAATAAAGATGGAAAGGCTGCCCTCTATAAAGACGGCGATAGCAACTACAAGGATTTTACGCAGCCTCCCGAACTTGCAGCCGCCTTTAAAGCCGCGAAAGAGAAAGGTTGGAAGTTCTATAAAAATAACTGGAGTACAGAAATATAAGGCAGCGGTATGAGAATAGTAATAGACGCTGATGTTTCAAAACAGATTATACATACTCTCAAAAGCTTATCAGAGCAGCAGCAGTTTCATGAAGTGTTAAAGCTTATGCAGAAGACTTTTGTAGAAGGCAAACACCCGCGCGATGAAGAGGGAAGGTTTGCTTCAAAGGGCGGTTATGTGCGGGCAAAGCGGCTTAAATTAAAAGAGAAGTTAAAAGACTATGTTGGAAAGGATATTAAAAATGAAAAAACAGGAATACCGGCGTATATATCAAATGAAAGTATAAATAAAATTTCAAGTGAAAAAGCAATAGAAAAAACAAAAGCAAACGGCTTTACTGTTGATGACCATTTTTATGCGGCAAGTAACATAGTTCCATTATTTAAAAAAGCTGATTTAAGGGGAGTGTATAAAGATAAAAATAACAGCAAGGATATTGTTTCAATAAAGCGGTTTAATTGCAGGTTTAGATTGCCGAGTGGTGTGGCAGCAAATGCTTATATTACTGTAAAGGAAGCTAGGATAAGTGGACATAAAATATATTCACTTGAAGTAATGGAATTAGAAAAAGCCCTCAAAAACGAGGGCTTGGGTATGGCGGTTAGAAAATCTAACGCAACATGTATCCCTGAGAATACACCACCACGCACTTTTAGTATACCAGATTCACAAAAAAAAGCAAGAGAGCGAGAGACCCATCAAACAGATGAGCAGCAGCAGTTTCATGAAATATTAGAGCGAATGCAGAAGACTTTTAATGAGGCGGAACACCCGCGAGACGAGGCGGGACGGTTTACGGATAAGGGACCCGTAAGCAAGGAAGTGCATAAAACACGGCAGCGTTTACGAGCGGTATTTACGGATAAAGCGGTTCCAATGCCGGATATTCCGTTTACCCGAGAAAATTATAATAAACTGTTTCCGAGAAATAGAATTGATACGCCTTTAGGATCAGTAAAACTTGGAGAACATCAATTTGAAAAACTGCAAGCACTTGGGCGTAATTATTTATTGGGTGCGGTTGCCACAACGTTAAAAAATCCTGTAGCGATTATTCGAGAAGAGCGGGACGGGAGAAAATCAAACCTATATGTAAAATCGTTTATAAAGGACAAAAAAAATAAAATAGTGCAGTCGGTTGTAATTGATATTGACGGACAGCATATTTCAATATCAACACATGAAAAGGATGTAAGTAACGTTTTAAACAAAATAGAAACGGTCGGTCAGCTTATCTATATAGACAGCCAACCCGACCGAATGGCTGAGCAGCATCATCTAAGCGATGAGTCGGTGGTCAACCCAACCAGGAAGCAAGAGAAAGCTCTCAAGTCCTGCACTACAAGTATACCACATTCGAAAAAAAAAGCAAGGGCGCAAAATGCAGCCTTGCCGAAGGATTTTGTATCGAGGTGTAACATGGTAAGCATTCAGCTTATGCTTTTGAAGTGGGATATAGCCGCAATACAGGAAGAAATAGACCGCCGTAATAATATGTATGACTTGGTTTTAAAGTCTTTTAACGGAATTGTGCAGGAATTAAAAAAAACACAAGGTAGTAAACAAAGGAGGTTATGAAATGAAAAAAAACCCGATAGGGAAACGATTAAAAGAGTATACCGCAAGCGCCATCAACACCGGAGGCGAAGTGTATGAAAAGATTATGGCAAGTGGAAAAGAGCACGCGGAAGAGCAAGGGGCAATTGAAAATGCGCTTTGTCAGCTATTTGATTTTATCGATTATTATCGGCAACCTGAAATCTTTAACCATCAGGGAACGCATTTATTAAAAGGGCTGAATTTTTTTTCAGGGCTTAAAAAAAGCCGGCAAGAACCATACTCATCAACAAAACATAAATACAAAGCGATGATGATACGGGTTGATGACGATGCGCCGCTTGATACGGTATGGGGCACCAAATGGAATGCGGAGCATGCGCTGCGGTATTACTTTAACAATGATGATTGCTTTGTGATGGAGTTTACCAACGAACAAGAAAAAAACCTTTTAAAAAATCAATTTATTTCTGACGGGTGGCAGGTTGACGGATTGCCGGTAGAAAAAAGCCCGCATTTAAATGATCAGGCAAGCTTGGTAAACGTGAACGGCATTCGCATGATAAACAACACCGTATTACAAACCGCTCAGGCGGTACGCATAGCGAAAGGCATTTACTCACTGCATTTTTTTATTCGAGGAGCAATGCGAAACAGCAAAGGCGTATGGCAGGGAAAACTCAATCTAAAAATTGTGCGGAAAGACGGTGCGGCAATTTTTACGAAAACCTACCGTTGCGGCATGCATTGGGAAAACATACAGGAACACCTGTATTTTGAGCAAGACGGGGAATACGATTGTATCTTTACGTGCGAAAAAAACGTTGACATTGATTTTATCAACTTATTTCCGGAAGTACCGTATCCATCACTTTCAATACTGATTGGGCACGGCGGCATGCGGGATTTATTTTCAATCTTTTTTGCGCCGCACGTAGCGGACCCGAGAGATAAAGACGATGAAAAAAACTTTAAGGACAATGAGTTTATTGTCTTTGATTTACTGGACAAATACAAATTTTGGTTTCCGTTTGCAGATGACTCGGAAAGCAAAAGAGAACGGCTGCGGCTTAAAATTGATTTTAACGACAAACACTGGGGCTACTGGACGGAGGACATCCGCTGGCTTGATTTATTATACGTGTCGGCACTGCTTGACTCCTTACTACCGGTTGGTGTTAAAGTATTTACGATTATTTCCTCACGGAGGGGAAGTTAAAAGATGCAAAACAAATCGTAAAAAAAAATTATAAAAAAGAGAGCGACACGGCGCACGGGCGAACCCTTAGAATTTTTACCTATGGTTCGCCAACGAGTTTAAAAGCTTCAATTTTATAAAACAGTGTTGATGCTTTTAAACATCATTTAGAATTGAGCACGGGCGAACCCTTAGAATTTTTACCTATGGTTCGCCAACGAGTTTAAAAGCTTCAATTTTATAAAACAGTGTTGATGCTTTTAAACATCGTTTAGAATTGAGCACGGGCGAACCCTTAGAATTTTTACCTATGGTTCGCCTACGAGTTTTAAGGCTTTAATTTTACAGTTTTGTAAGGAATTCAGTACAAAACAGTATACGAAAAATACAAAGAACAAAACAAACGGGAGGTTGTTATGGCGTTCAAAGGCAGAAAGGTACCAACAACGGTAAAGGTTAATCCATATGAGATTGCAAAAGCAAGCGATATGGAATTCGGATTTAGGAGTATTCTCGACAATTTCAGCATGCTGCTTAATGCTATCGGGGCAACACACACGCCGCTTGTCGATGAGGCGGGATTTAATAATAGTAACGAGCTTAAGTATGTCGGGAAAAAAGAAAAAGATTTTATTATCGGCGGCGGCTTAGTTGATGCGGGCAATAAACAGCTGCGCCTTTTGCCGATCTTGGCATTTAATAATAAAATCGGGCTTTTAATCAGTGATGGACTTGATAAAGATAATAAGCCCATCGAGATAGAAATAGGCAGCGGCTCAGGCAGTTTTATTCTCACGCATAAAGAAGATTATTTGTACCGAATTGAAAGTGTGTATATCGGCAATGCCAATACGGGAGAAGAGACAAGCGGCACAACGGCGAATATAAAAAAGAGCGATCCGATATGGGATGAGTTTCAAACGGAATGGCGGGGAAGTTACCGTGTCGGCGAAAACGATACTATGCAGGTAAGTACCTTTAACAAGCGGCAAAGCCAAGCGGTACGCTTATTTGTTGATTTTGGTGCACTGGTACCCCGCGCAGCTGATGCCAGCGCGAATATACCCGACGAGCGCAGCATTTGGAGCGAACGGGTAAAAATTGCCGAAGTGCTGGTATGTTTTAAACGGAACGAAACAAATTGGATTTATGAAATGCAGCCCATAACAAAAGACGATGTGCGCTTTGTAACCGCCCGCTGCTATTTTGACTGGAGAGTGCAAGAAGAAGTCATAGAAAAAGCAAAGGCGGCGGATTCGGTTTGGGTACAACATGCAAAGGTGGCAAAACCAAACCAGAATGCACAAAACCAGAAAGCCGAAGAAAAACGGATTGCAGGCATAAACCTTGACAACAAAGCATGGCGGGCGGAGCATTATAACTACCGCTGGACGGCGGAACACACCCGCACCTACCGGCTTGGCAGCATTGCCGAAATCAATGAGCAGCTCTACAAAATGCACAAGTCTGACGGCGACATAAAAGAACGAGTAATACGGCTTGACCATATCAACCTACGCCCGGAAGATCCAAACGCATTGCGCGCCGAAAAAATCCCGATTGACCTTGTCGGCAATGCGGATATTCCGCTGCCGTATAACAAGGAAATAAAATCCTACGATGATGTCAAAAAAGGCTTACGTGCCATTGCCGAAACATTGCGGGGAGATTTGATACCGGTCGGACCTGATGACGGAAGCGGAAACAGTGATATCTCCTTGCCGCATAATAAAAAAATAGAATCAAAAGAGAATATAAAAAAAGGCTTACGTGTCATTGCCGAAACACTTATTGCGGCGGATGAAAAAACTAATACGGTTAACACAACACTCAACAAAAAAATTGATACAGTTAACACAACGCTCAACAGCAAGATTAACGGAGTCGGCGAAGTTTTAACCAAACACATAAAAGCTACCGACGTCCACAGCGCAACCAGCGACCCAACCGCCTACCGCATTGCCATGCGCGACGGTAATGGCAGAATGCAGGTTGCAAGCACCGACAAAAACTCAGGCGAAAGCATTGTAAACGTCAACTTCCTTACCCGCGAATGGAGCCCCGATTTTATCATGAAAGTACTGCGTACCAAACTCATCACCAACCAACAGGAATTCGACCTCTGGGTAGGACAAGAAAACCCGAACGAAATGTATACTTTTGTCTACTTAAAAGGAGAATTTAGATCAAAACAAACGATCAACCTGGTAAAAATAGGAACAATGGAAGTAACAGGATATCCGGCGGCAAAGATATCAGCATATCCTGAACGTTATGGGCACAGTTTTTATACAGGAATGAAAGGAGATGGCAGTAATCGGAAAGTAATGAATATTAATCTATTATCGAATGACAGTCAGAATCTCTACTACAACTGTAATCTCGGCATTGAGAAATGCACCTGTATTAACTGTATGGTTGATATATACAGTAGCGGAGGGGCTTCTGATAAAGTTACCGGATTTTCTGAAAGCACTTGTATAAATTGTACGGCTGATGTGAGCGGAGCAAGTGGCTATGATGGAGATGAGAAATACCGTAACGGACTTGATGGTACTGGTGCTATCGGTTTTTACAAATGCGACAGTGAAAACTGCACCGCAACCGTACAAGGTGGATACGGCGGCAAGGGTTTTGGAGGCAATGAAACATGGAGTGACGGCGGCAATGGTGGAAACGGTGGCCATGCAATCGGGTTTAGCTATGGTTCTGTTAGCAACTGTTCTGTAGAAGCAAGAGGCGGATCGGGTGGAGACGGTGGAAGGGGTAGCCGTTTTTCAGAAATAAATCCTATTCATTACAGTGGATGGGATGGTGGGCATGGTGGCTCTGGAGGAGATGCGAAAAGTTATTATGAATGCACAGTAAAATCAATATTGAAAAAAGAACAGGTCTACGGGGGAAATGGAGGAAACGGAGGCTTCGGAGGTGAGTTAAAAACTCTGGGAAGTGGTGCTGGTTCCAACTATTGCAAGGATGGAGATGGCGGCAATGGCGGCAATGGCGGCAGTGTATGGGGCACAGTAAGAGGGGATTTAAAAGCGGGCTCTTATGGAAAATACGGAAACACTAACGGTCGCTACGCAACAGAACATGGGCGTCCCCCAAGCTCTGGAGAATATGGTGCATCTGGCTCTATATATTATTTAAATTAATGTTGTAAAATAAAGTAATTTATATTACTATTGATACAAGGAGTAAACGTATGAAAAGAAAAATTTTATCGGTAATGGTTGCAGGCTTATTTTTAAGCATGCTGATTATGAATTGCGATTCTAACGGGAAGAAAAAAATGGAAGGGCAACAAAACAAAGAGAAGCAGAGAATAGAGGAGGAACAATTGAAAAAAGAAGAAGAACGAAAAAAAGAGCAACAACTTAATAAAGAAGTGTATGCTATTTTGGATTTTAAAGGACAAAAAAACGCAAATTCTGAACTTAAAGGGAGCTCTTGGGAAGGTTTAATTAATGGGCGACCTCGGTTAATAGAGTTTGCAACTGATTCTAATAAGGCTACTTTTTTAGGTGATGATGCCGAATATACGCTAGAATCCGGTACTTTAACAATGGATTTTTCTCAAATAATAGCAATATATGAACATTGGACGCTGGATCATTCAGTGAGAAAAATGCATATTTTAATGCAAAGAGAAATTGCCGATGCAAAAAAAGAACTACAATCTTCTTTAATAACTCCTAAGAGAAAAGAAGAATTGGAAAAATTAATCAAAGAGGATGAAAAAGCTCTGCCTTTCTATACTTCTGCTGAAGCCCTTGTAAATTCTCAGTTTGAATGGTTGAAGAAAGAGCAGCCGGCGGGATCAAGCGTGACAGACGAGGAGCTCAAAAAACAAGCGTATGAAGGGGTAGAAAGGGAGCTTGGTTCATCAGACATAATAAGAAAAGAAGCCGCCGCCCTAAAAACCGTCAACCCTGTAACAGGCACTCTCTCGGCGGACAAGCAAACTATTACGATTAAGAAGATGGTAACAGATGTAAAAGAAGACGGTACACCGGTGTATGCTGAAAATGCAGTGTTTACGAAAAAGTAGCAAAAACTAAGGGGCAGGCTGATGAGGTCTGCCTTTTTTATTTATTGTCATGTTTTTTTTCGATTATTTCCAAGTTCAATGATCCTGCCATCTTTTGAATATTGACAAGAGGGAGGATAGCACTTCCGAAACCGGCTGATGCGAGTATGTTAGTAACAGCGGCACGTAAATACGGGAATAAAATAGCCGGTATTTGTTCTTTGACAAGTCTTTGTTCAATATCTTGTGAAAATTCTCCTGTTGTTTTAAACAAGCCTGATATCGAGAATGTGCCATTTGCCATAACTTCTTCATTGACTAAGACTTTTAGAAGCATCTGTATACCGTTTACGTAATATGTTTCTTCGTTATCTATAAATTTTTGAGGGTCTCTAAACATAAATTCAATATCGAATAGCTTATTTCCGTGATCCTCTGCAAGAAATTGAGTTTCCGGCGTGAGAGAAAAATTTATTTGATCAATTTTATAGTCTATAAGTTGAAAACTTGATTTTATGCTGCTAGACTGATCCATTCGTTTTCTCCTTTTTTATAAGTATCTTGCTTTATGGGTATATTCGTTTTGTATTCATGCGTTTTATATTTATGCTGGATACATGTATCTAAATTTTCTTGCACTATTAGTTTCTGAGGTATTGATTTTTGTGGTATTGATAATGTGAAATAAACGCCATAAATATTATTATCCCATAATTTTTTCTTTAGTTCGAATACGAAAGATGCAAATTCCTTTGAATGGTAGCGGTTTTTATCAAAAATTGTTATTTCATACTCATTATATTTATTAAGACGGCGCAACTCAACCATGATATTGAATTCTTTTGCTAGTTGCTCCCTGATATCATAAATAATTTTTTTATTATTACTCATAAAACTTCTTCCTTACTTAAAATATCGCTAATACAAACTGTAAATCGCTAAGAATTTTATCAAAGTTATCTTCCGTAATTAACTGTTCATCATAATCAGCAACTATACGTTGTTTGTATAGATTATCCCAACAAAGAAATAACGTAGACCAATCGATTTTATTATTCTTTGTGCTTTTTACAGTGTATAAGACCTTTTGAATAGACCCATGCGAATACGCCCGCTCTTTTTTATTTTTCACCATTTGTTTATATTTTTGTTTCGATATGCCATTAGCTATAAGATAGTCTTTTGCCTTTAAGAAGGCACAATAATATGCACGAGAAGCTCCAACATTAAAAGCCTTGAGCTTTTTACATTCCTGTGCTATTCGTTCATTTTCATTTATTTTTTGTTGAAATGACATGACAATCCTTTTAAAACGATATATCCCAAAAGCTGTTAGAGTACTGACACTGATAATATGATACGCAATTTACCGCTTATTGTCAATTATAAAAGTATACGACTTTATCGGCAGTTGTCAACGAATAGAAAATAATTTTCCTATAATGGATTCTGTTTATCCGTTAAGGATAAAAATACTTGAAAAAACCGTTTTTATGCCGTATTAATTATAAGATAGATGTAAAACAAAGCGTTACACTACTCTTGTGCGGTTGTTATTATTGTGTTAATATTTGGTACATTAAAAGGCTACAGTGATGGGATTGAAGAAGCACGACACTGGGCTTTATATGTCAAAAAAGAAAAGGAAATTTCAGTACTTTCCGCAGAAATTGAAAGCAATGATTTTTTAGATTTATGTAACTGTGTAGAACATCGAAAGTTATATGATAAGGTACTAAAAATCGCACGTGCGTTGCATTCCGCATCAAAATATAAAGATGAGGATTTTAATGATTGGCACGTATTTATACGAATAAAGGAAAATAATTCAATTGATTTTATACGGGCGTTCGTAAATGCTGCTAAGGATACTGGGCATATAGTACGAAGACCGCAAATTCAGATTTGTGTTATAAACAAGAGTTGTATTAAAAACATGCAGCTTGTTTGTGAGGAAAGGAGCTGATTATGGATGCAGGAACAAAATATTTAAAGCAATTGATACAGACATTTAGTGATATGACTGTTGAAGAGTATGAAAAGCTTTATAAAGAAACTATGGTGCAAACTGATAGCTTTCCTAAGATTCTCACTGAGGGGGTACCTCTGATTGATGAATATTTAAAGGAAAAAGAACATAAAGCTCTTGGTATTGTCTATATGTATATGTATCAGGACATTAAAAAAGAACGTATAAACATGAGTGAAACAACTTTAAAAATAAACGAGATTCTATCAAGTATTAAGGAAAACACCGGGAGAAAAAAAACAAAACCATCTATTTTTCAAAAGCCGGTTGCGCTTGTTAAAAAATCTATGACAAGTCTCCCTAATGATTTTTACAAAACAATGAAGGATGTATACAATGAAAATACTGAATATCTTTTTAATACAAGCAGGATTTAGTAGCTATGGATTACCTAAAAAAGATTTAAGCATTACAAAAGAAGTTGCGACTGAAATGAAAGATAAAGAACACGATAAAGCTCTTGCTGTTCAGTCAATAGTATTTACAATAACCGAAGATGAAGAAACGCTGGCGGAAATGGCTTTAAAATATATGGTTATATTTTGTGATTTTGAAAATGAAAGTAACAAAGAACTGGAAGACAGCATTTTTAAGGAAATGCAGCAGGTATATATAGATAAGGCAAATGAATTCCTTGTTCCGGCACATTTACCAGCCTTATACCGTCCTCATTTGCAAGATATGATCAACTCTGAAGATTAAGCTTTTCGGAATATATTGAAAATGCAGTATTTACACGTCAATAAATGGTGGTATAATTTATAGCGGGGCGGAGTCTAGTAGCTTGTATGTAAATACTGTAGAGCTTTGTATATTTCTTTTATTTCTTGGATTGGTATGTATTTTTTCATGTAGTCGTAATCAGGTTTTCCTTCGATAGTTACAGGGAGCATTATTTTTAAATTTTCCACTTTATCTGTCGCATTAAATCCATAAGAAAATCTAACTTTCTGTTTATTTATCATTTGGCTGATAAACATTAAAACATCTTTATTAAGATTATCTGCGGTATATTCTAGGGCTTTCACTCTTGTTCCAATATAAAAATTATGCGGTTGTACAAATGAATGAAAATTACCCCTATCTGCCAATGATATTGTATTATCATGCTTGAACAGTCTTCTGTTTTCTAAATTTTTAGTAAAGAAATTTATTCCATTATTTTCTATTGTGTGAGATACAACAGGATATATACCTTTTTCTAATTTTGAAATTATTATATCTCTTCCCGTGTAAACATTAAATAATTGGCTTATAGAAAATTCCGACCAAGTTTTTTGCTCGAGCGGTATCATTTTTTCTTTATATTGCATTGCTAACCTATATATATATATATATATATGGAAGGAAATTGCTTATTTTTTCCACTTCCAGCTTCTGCATAAACTTACTCATATACTCCCAATGAGGATTGCCGTTTTTATCTGCTGGAAGTGTTAAAATTTCATTTTCTAAACGAGATTGATTTCTCTTATACCCAAAATTATACTTACCTCTGACTCTATCAGCAACGGTAGTAATAAACATGCCATTATATTGATTTAAATTCTCATTATATCCTACTGAGATATCCTGAGTTGCCATAAAGTTTTCTTTCTTGTATACAGAATATCCCATTGAACCTTCTCCATTTCGAATGAAGGCAATACAATTACCTCTATATACTAAGTTAGAAATTGGATCTACAAATTCTAAAACTCCATTATTTTTATTTGTTGCTCCTAAATAACTAATGCCTCTATTTTTGTCTGTATCCAAGTGATTTAATCCTTTAGACGGTTTTCTTTCAAACGTAAATAATGACCCAAGTTTAAAATTCTTCCACTCAACGTCTTCTAGACCTACAAAATCAAAAGCAGTCTCAAGCATTTTTTGTTCATAGTAATCGATGACTTTATGAGCTATTATCTTTTGCTCCTGCTTGATGTAATCTTCCATAAATTGCCAGTTAGGTTTTAGATTTTCATCAGAAGGTAATAATAACGAGTTTCGTATAACTCTTTTAAGTCCTACTGGATATCCATATCCGTATCCCTTTTTTATCAGATACTGATCAATTATGGAGCATAAAAATGTTGCATTATATCTATTTAAACTTTCATCATTTTGCAATATCAGAATATTTTGGCTACAGGTAAAATCATAGTGCTGATAAAAAGCTTTTGGCTCTCCAACCATTGAAACTGTTATTGAATTTCCTTTTACTACTTTTTCTTTTTCTACATCATAATCCCCTTGGTAACCATTATTTATAGAACTTCTTCCTATAAAGGGGACTTTTCCTTTTTGCAGTTTGTTTGAATCTGAGGATTTTGCAATAAAAATATCACTAAAAATCTCAGTAAAGTTAAACTCTCCCCACTCCACATCATTTAAAGACAACCTTTTATTCACTATAATCACCATCCTCTTTGGCAACTTTAAGGCTTAAGTGATTTTTATATTTTGGATACTCCTCTTTTACTTCTTTTTCATCAAAACCAAATAGATAACCTCTGCCATGAGTAATCATATTTACTTCAAAGGTAATATAGTCGGCGATTGTATTTCTAAAATCTTCTTCGGAAGGAATTTCATCATTAAAATAGTAAAAGGAATGTAGCCATTCATCATCTGGCTCAATCGTTGTTTTTACGCAGAACTTTGTCGGTGCGTCTGTTCTGTCGAACCAGACATCAAGTAAATGTTGTTTTTTATCTTTTGCACTTCCATTATCAACTAAACCGATATGTTTTGCAACCTCATATCCGTCATCTTCAAAGTTGATAAATTTACATACTTTATTTTCTGAATGCGGAATGTGTGCTGTAAATATTGCAATGCACGGATTTGTGCCGACACCGTAAAAAGTATTTTTGTTTAAGGTAATTACGCCTTCCAGTGTGTGTTTTTTTAGGATATTTGTTTTTATGTTTTTTTCTTCTGTCGTTTTGCCTGTCATTGAGCTTTGCGGAACAATAACAATTACTTTTCCTCCTTCGGTAACGGAATTGAGTAGGTGTTCCGTAAAAGCTATTTCATATAAATCAGGATTTTGTTTTGAGCCTTGAGAATACGGCGGGTTCATCATACCGACAGTATAGCCTTCTTTTTGCAGATCAAAAGGATTTTCGTTTAAAAAATCTTTGTTGTATAGATTGCTTTTTCCGTCTCCTCGTAAAATCATATTCGTAGTAGCTATGGTAAACATATAGCTCTGTATTTCTATACCAAATAGCTGCTTTTTTTTGATGTCATTTTTTTCATCAAGTGTTTTTGCCTTTAAAAGCATATTGTGCATAGCTGCAATTAAAAAACTTGCGGTTCCGCAACAGGGGTCAAAAACTTTATCATTAGGTTTTAAGTCGGCTAAATTGCAAAATAATTCTGTTATATGACGGGGAGTTAAAATAATTCCGAGTGCTTGTCCGTCTCCGCCAGAATAGGACGTGAACTCCCCGTAAAATCTTCCTAAAAAATCTTCAGCAGATGTGTTATATCTAATGTTTTGATAAATGCTCTTGTATAAAAACTCGGTATAATGTTTTAATGGTGTTTTCCCAAGTCCCACATTCACTTCGTTTATTTTAGCGGTATCTTTAATAACCGCAAATTGAGTAAGCAGTTTGTCTTTTTTTACTTCAGGCGAAACATTAGCCCTTGCTAAGTTGTCCTTTATTGCGTTATAGATTTTTTGCCCGTCTGTTTTCTTTTTATCACCGATAAGATTGTTTATATCAAAATTGCGATACTCAATTTCACGCAAAGCAAGTAAAATACCGGAGACAACTAGTGGCTTGTCTTTATCTTGAATGCTGCCGTAATTTCGCAAGTCTTCATGCAGGCTTTGAGCTTCCCTTAATATCTCTGCGGTTGTTTTTTCAAAATCTGTTCTTTCTTTTAATATTTCTTTAATATAATATTCGTCAATATTTTGTTCGTTAAATGATATAAGAGTTTCAATTTCAGGCAGTTTTGTATGATATCCTCTTTCATCAATAAAAAAGGGAGATATTTTATGTCGTTTTTCATCTCCGGAAATTCCGATTGATAGTATTTTTTTATAATTTGTATGAGCGGCAAGGTGTTTACCGTAGAAGATTGCTCCGTTTACCGCATAATTGACTACTGCATCTTTGTCATCGGCAAGTGTGTTGTTTTTTGTTTTTTTTTCGTGCTTTGCAATATCCGCTTTGTCCTCAATGACAAGTAAAAAATCTTTTATTACTGCCGTATATTCAGGAAAGCCTGATTTGCCGGTGCCGCTTTTAGATGCTGTTTTTAAAGCGGTTGCTATTTCTTTTATATTGCTACCCTGCGGATAAAATGGTATGCGCGCTTCTTCTAATAATTTGCTTACCCATAAATCAGTTACTGCCTCTTTTCTTGCCATTTTGTCTCCAAAAAAAATAATGCTACAATTATGTTATCGAAAATTGTTTTTATTTGCTTAAAGTTTATTGATATTCTATATAAAGTCAATTACTCAAGATATTTACAAAAAATTTCCTTTAATAATCTTATGTAAAAGGTTATTATATATGCAAATGGGAAGCTTTGTTTACATGGTGTTGACAAAATTGATAAAAGGTTGATATGCTGTCAATATTAAATAGGAGGCTGTAGATGAAAGATTTATCTATTAATTATAAGGAAAAGGCGTGAAAATTTTTAATCCGGCGCGGCTAACGCAGGCTAGAAATTGGAATAATTATACGCTTGATTATTTAGCCGGAATGCTTGGCGTTACAAAGGCTTCTGTCAGTTTGTATGAAAAAGGAGCGCGCAATCCTGATGCCTTTGTTCAAATACGGCTTGCCGAAGCTTTAGGTTTTCCAATTGAATTTTTTTATAAACCATCATTTGATACCTCTAATGCCCGCATTTCATATCGAAAAAATAGCTCAACTAAAAAAAAGGAGAAGCAGAGGGCGGAACTTTTAAAGCAGTTTTCAATTGAGTTTATTGCTATGCTTTCAGGTTATGTTTCCTTTAAAGAAAGTACTATCAAGCCGATTGATATTTCTTGTGAAGAATTATCAAGCGAAGATATTGAAGATGTCGCAGTAACATTACGAAAAACGTTTAATGCCGGCTTAGGGCCTATACAAAATTTGATGATTTTTCTTGAAAATAGAGGTGCTATTATTTTTTTGTACGATAATTCAATTATCGAAATAGATGGTTTTTCCTGTATGTATGCATCGCAACCGTTTATATATATTAATACTGACTACCCATGGGACAGAATGCGCTTCACGCTTGCCCATGAATTAGGACACATCATATTACATTCGGGTATTGATGAGACAAAAACTCAAAGCTTTGACTTTTATAAAATGATAGAAAGGCAAGCAAATGTATTTGCAGGGGCTTTTTTATTTCCTAAAGAATCTTTTAGAAGAGAATTCAGGGGAATTGATAACAGATTTTTACTTGAAACAAAAAAAAAGTGGGGCCTTTCCAAAGCCGCCATTGTTAAGAGAGCTCATTCATTAAAACTCATTGGAGATACTCAAAAGATATCCTTTTTTACCGGGCAAAGCCGGCGAAAAGAGCGTAAAGAGGAAGAAGGTTCAAAAATCCGAGAAAAGGAAGCCCCTTTTTTAGTTAAGACGGTAGTCAATACCTTACTCGAGCAGCACATTGACAGTTATTCATTAATAAGCCGCTGTGGGTTTCCCGATGAACTTTTACAAATAATTTCCGCAAATACACTTGTTGCAAAGGATGAAGAAAAACAAACTTTACCGTTTAAACTCAATTTCTAAAACAAAACATGAGAGCAATTTTATCTGTTTAAAAGCCAATGAGTTGATTTTTGCTGAAATCGCTAAAGACTCAAGTTTCTGAATAGTCATGACGATATACAGATTAGGGTGGGTATACTTTTTTCACGGAGGAAAAAATGAGGAAGGAATGGTATACGTATCTACGCAATGGATTTATCTATGTACAATTCATTAATAAAATAACCGGTAAAAAGATGACGGCAAAAAGTACCCGAACGCGAGACCCTGCTAAAGCTGAGAAGATAATACATCAATGGTACTACAATCAAGACAGTTTTTTTAATATCAAGCAAAAAGACGATAAAATCGGTATAATAGAACTTGCCGTTGAAAATGCAACGCATCGAGCATTGCAAAAAGCGGTGCCTATCGGTATTCAACATGATGAAAAACTTATTGCTTCTCTTTCGCAAACAATTGATCAAACAGTGAGCGAAACATTGAGCAAGTTTTTTGTTGATGCTGCAATAAAGGGAGAAGATAAAAAATCGATACAAAACCAAATACGCGCAATAGAAAGCATTGAAGAAAAAAGCGCAGAAATGAGAGAGCCCGGTGAGAAGTTTGATGGGGTTACTTTTAAGGACTATCTGTTTAATTTTTTTGATTACGACAAAAGTCCGTATATTACGCAATTACAACAACGTGGCAAGTCTCTGCCGATGCGGCCGCGATTTAGAAATATGTTTTTGACATTCAGGCTCTATGAGCGTTTTTTTAGTAACACACTGCTTGCAGATATTGAAGCGGATGAGATTAATAGTATTTTAGGAGCGATAAAAAATACCGGAAATCTTGCGGATTCTTCAATGTGCGCTTTGGTTAGCAGTATTTGTCAAGCACTCAAGTTTGCGTACGAAAATGATGTCATTTCGCATTTGATAACCAGCAAAATTACGCGGTTCTCAAAGAAAAATAAGAAAAAAGAAATTTTTACTAATTCTGAACTTAAAAGAATTTTTGATGAGCGTGAGAATGTTTTTAATAATGAGCGGTATGCGCTTATTAATGAGCTTTTGTTTAAAACCGGCTGCCGCATTGGCGAAATTCTTGCATTACAAATAAAAGATTTCCGCCAAACCTTAAACGGATATGAGCTTTTTATCGGCAGCAATTATGACTTTAGAGAGCATGCGTTAGGGCCGACAAAAACAAAGCGGGAAGATGTTGTGCCGATAACAAAGAAACTTGGTGAAAAGCTTATACACTGTATTGAACAAAGTCCGTTCAAGGATGACCCCGAAGCGTTTATTTTTTATTCGCCGAAATTCGGTAAAAGCAAACCGCTGTCTTATGCAATCGTCAATCGTGATTTTCAAATTGCTATGAAAAAACTTGGAATTACGCGTAAGAATCTTACACTTCACAGTTACAGGCATACGTATGCGTCCATGTTGCGCGATGCCGGTTATTCCGATTCTGAATTGCAGTATCTAACTCGGCACGATAGCATTGACTTAGTATACCATTATGCCAATCATGTAACGCCGGCAATGCAACGAAAAAAAATAGCGGCTGCCGAGTTGATAGACGAGCTTGCGTAAAGCCCAGTAAAAAATTAAATACTATTCTCTTTCTTATTTCTTCCAAAAAAGGACAGAAAAGGGAACTTATGTTCTTTGCAGTAAAAAAAGATGCAAAAAACCGTATAAAATCTGTTTTTTCCAAAGTTTTTTTATTTTTTCGCTTGACAAAAACACATTAAGTGGTATTATGAGTATAGATTTTCATTGAAACAGTAGCGATTATTTTTATAATCAAACTGTAGTAAAAATTGTAGTAAAAGAACACAAAAACAAGTGCTAAAAAACGCTTGTTCTCTAAAATCTCTTCCTTTTTAGTAGTCAAAACTAAACCTGCGAGTTTTAAAACTTTGCAAATACCCTGTTTTAAAACATCGTTTCTGTTTGAACCACGGGCGTCCGTGCCCGTTCTGAGTTTGACACGGCGCACGGGCGAAGCGTTAATAATTTGTCTCCGCTTCGCCAACGAGTTTAAAAGCTTCAATTTTACAAAACAGTGTTGATGCTTTTAAACATCGTTTGGAATTTGGCAACGGCGAGCAATTTACCATAGGAATGCTTAAATCCGCACTCCCTCATTGTTAGTGCTCCAATTTGTATAACCGGAAGTTAATTACAAAACGTTACATTAGACGAGGATACACAAAAACCGTTATGCCGGAAGCGAACATAGTTTCCACCGTAAAGGGGTGCGTCCTTTTGCCAATCGAAGATGAAAGAGCTTTGTTTTATGAGAAAAGCCGTTCTTTTTAACGAGATAAAAACAGCGGTTTTTGCAAGAGTCCAAGATTTTTTTGTAATCACTTTTAATTTTTGCGTTGATTGTGTATACTTGAAACTCAAGACAGTGAGGGGCAATGAAACGTATGCAAAAAGAACAAGATGAATTAGACAAAGAATTAGAAGTTTCCTATGATTACCGTATTCGGTATGAAAACACGCCGCTCATCGTTATTGTCGGAAGACCGAATGTGGGAAAGTCAACCCTGTTTAACCGGTTTTTGCGCAAGCGCAGAGCGATCACCGATTCCGTGCCGGGCGTTACGCGCGATCCGATTGAGGAGCAGGCAATTGTCAACGGTTTGCCGGTGCGGCTGATGGACACGGGCGGTTTTAAGCTTACCCGAAGCGGTTTGCAGGACGAGGATGTAATGGACAGCCTTGTGGTGGAAAAAACGATTGAGGCGCTTGAGCGTGCGGACAGGATTCTTTTGCTGCTTGATGCGGGACATGTCTTGCCTGAAGATGAGGAGTTTATTCAGTTTTTGCGTCCCTATTGGTCAAAGCTTATTGCGGCGGTGAATAAAACCGAAGGCGGCAGACTTGAGGCGGAAGCGTATAATTATTTTAAATACGGCTTTGAGCATCTTGTGTTTATCAGTGCGGAGCACGGAGATAATATCAGCGAACTCGGGGAGCTTATGACCGAAGGGCTCGATTTTTCCGACGTGCGGGAAGCCGCCGCAAAGGAGAACACCATTCGGCTTGCCCTGCTCGGAAAACCGAATACGGGGAAATCCACGTTGGCAAATTATTTAACGAAATCCTCCGCATCGATTGTCTCGGATATTGCCGGCACAACACGAGATGTGGTGCACGGGAATTTTTCTTACAAGGGAATGCACTTTGTACTTGCCGACACGGCGGGAATCAGAAAAAAGAATAAAGTAACGGCGGATATTGAGTATTATTCCGTATTGCGGGCAATCAAAAGCCTTGACTCTACCGATATTGTGTTTTATTTAATTGATGCACAGGAAGGTTTAAGCGAGCAGGATAAAAAAATAATTGTGCAAGCTTCAAAACGGGGGCTCGGTATTATTTTTCTTTTGAACAAATGGGATATGATGGCGCAAGATCCAAAAACCTTCCAAGAGGCGGAGCGGCAGATAAAGATTATGTTTGCAAAAATGGAGTATGTGCCCGTGTTGCCCATCTGCGCGCAAACGGGAAAGGGTGTAAAAAAAGCACTCGATACCGCATTAAAAATTTTTTCGCAGCTAAACACTAAAATCGAAACATCTGCCCTCAATCTTGCCCTTAAAGATTGGACAACCGTCTACCCGCCGCCCGCGGGAAAAACCGATTCTTTTTCGCTTAAATATCTGGTGCAAACCTCTACCTGTCCGGTTGAGTTTTTGGTATTTGCAAACAAGCCCGATGCGGTAACCGAAGGCTATATCCGCTATTTGCAAAACCGAATTCGGCTTGACCTCGGGTTTGATTTTATTCCCGTTACCGTAAAGGTAAAGGGCAGCAGAAAACGTTGGGAGGATAGAATCAGATAACATGGCCTTACTTTTTATCGGAGAAGTTGAAAAACTTACAGGCATAAAAGCGCATGTACTTCGGTATTGGGAAACAGTGCTCCCCTTTATGAAACCGCAAAAAGACCTTCAGGGCAGAAGGACGTACACCCAGCGTGACATAGACCTCATTTTCCGTATCAAGTATTTAACCGAAGAAAAAAACATGCCGCTTGAGGCTGCCGGCGAGCAGCTTTTAAATGAACTTTCCTCAAAAGGCGGCAGCAGCGAATCGGTTCGAGTGTCTCAAATGAGAGATGAACTGGTAAAAATTT
Source organism: Treponema phagedenis (assembly GCF_008153345.1). Lineage (NCBI taxonomy): Bacteria > Pseudomonadati > Spirochaetota > Spirochaetia > Treponematales > Treponemataceae > Treponema > Treponema phagedenis. Next base: position 1,235,397 of record NZ_CP042818.1, read on the forward strand.
ACAAAACCGTGCAAGACACGCAGGATAAAATAAAATGAACACAGCTTTTTACGAACGCTTTATCAAAAAAGAAAAACCGAAAAAGAAAACGGAACAAAAAGAGAAAAGCAAAAAAAGCCGGGCACATACTGAGCCGCGGCTAAAACAAAGAGAAACAAAAAAAACGCCGCAGCTTTCCAAAGCGCCGACTGCCGGCTTTCGGCAGCTGCGGGACAACTCGATTTTTTCAGCCCTTCGTTCGGATACTAAAAAACTTTTGGTGGATATTCCGCAGATTATCGAATCGGTTATTCCCTTAGAGCAAAAACACCGCCGAAAACTTCCGCAGGAAATACATCAGCTTTTTTATGAACTGACTTCCGAACGCTCTTCGCGCAAAATAGACTATATGAATAATCCGGTAAAACTTTCCGCCTATATTCATTATTATTTTTGGTGGAATCTGGTGCGCTTAACCAAACTTTTATATGCCTTGCCCCTTTCACTTGCCGACAATGCCGTTGCCGCGGATTTCGGCTCGGGGCCTTTAACCTTAGTTTGCGCCCTGTGGATTGCCCGCCCCGAACTTCGGCACAAAAAAATCATCTGGTATTGCGCGGACATTTCCGCAAAAGCACTGAGCATCGGCGAAGAGATATTCCTTTCTCTTTGCGCCCACACCGAGCGCGGCAAAACACCGGCGGCGGAACCTTGGAAAATTATCAAAGTAAATGACCGGTTCGGCTGCTCATTAAAAACCAAACTCGATTTATTTTGCGCAGCGAACATGTTTAACGAAATATTTTGGAACACACAAGACATGGAAGCGGAAGCGCAAAAAACAGCCCGTACAATTTCCGCCCTGCTTAAAAAAGAAGCGGACATCCTGATTATTGAGCCCGGCATTCCCCTTGCCGGAGAATTTATTTCATGCCTGCGAGGCGAATTACTCGAAAAAAACTTCCTCCCCGTATCGCCTTGCCCACACAACTCGGACTGCGTATTGCCGGGGCAGCCTGCACTGCGAGAGCGAAGCGCAAAACCAATAGCCTTTGACAAATGGTGCCACTTTACCTTTACCACCGAAGACTCACCGGCAAACCTTCTGTTTCTTTCGGAACAAGCAAACCTCGGCAAAGAGCGGGCAAGCCTCTCCTTCCTTTTTTGCACAAACAAAAAACAGCCCGCCGCAGCGCACACCATTACCGCCCGCATTTGCTCCGAGCAAATCAAACTTCCCAACAACCGATACGGCAGATACGCCTGCAGCGAAAAAGGCTTCCTGCTCATTCTCTACGAAAAAAAAGAACCGCCGGCACACAAAATCCCCTCAGGCTCGCTCATACAAATCCCCGCGGAAGCCTTTACCAAACCCCCTCGAGACAAAAAAACCGGCGCCTTCATAATCCGCGAATAAACCTCCCGCAGACAATTAACTCAAAGAGTTTTAACGCTTTGCAAATTACTTTGCTTTAAAACGTCGCTGCTGCGTGGAACCACGGGCGTCCACGCCCTGATTTTTAGTATTCTTGATTAAATTAGTGCTGCGAGTTTAAAAACTCCTATTTATGTCAGTGTGGTAGTTTTTAAACATCGTTTGAAATTGTTCTGATTTTTGTCGTCCGTCACATAGCAGCATTTGAATTCAATTGAACCCGCACTATTTCATTGTGTACCGGGTAAGCGCAAAAACAAAAACCTTGACTTTTCGCCGAAAAAGGGTGATACTATATCCGGGAAATGACCCAAGGGAATGCAAAACGTTCTCAGTTCAGGTTACCCTGCGAAGCGTTTATTTTGTAAACGTTTACCTTGTAAACCTGGACCTCCGTTAAAAGCCGAGTTTACTGCTCGGCTTTTTTTATTATTTGCGGTGCCAAGTCAATCTGTACAATTATCTTTAATCTATAATTGTACACCCTTTACTATGTAACATGGCAAAATATGCTTTACAGAATCCCGCAACTCTTTAGTTATGAATCAAAACTTAATTGCGAACCCAAAGCACCGGTTCTTCAATGTATGAGATATCCGTGATGCTGTCGTTTGCGTAGGTAATGATTGGTTTTATTTTTATACCGGATAGTTTTTTGTTGTCGGTGTTGATTAAAAAGTTCCATTCAAGCGGTTTTGCTTTTTCTACTGCAAGCTTTGCAATTGAATCGGGAATATCTAAAAACTGACGAGGGAAAAGATTGCCTTTTTGGATAACTTTAATACCGGTTGAATCTGAAAAGCTCAGTGTAAGAGGAATGGATACTCCGCTTGAAAGAATTGCAATACCGCGACCTCCGCGCATGATTACAATTTTATTTATTTCTTTTTCTCCGCTCCAAGAACCGGCAAGCGTATCTAATGAAAACTTTGTTTGAACGCTTTGTTTTTCAGGCGGAGGTTTTGATTCGGCAATAGGCAGGCTTGCAGATTGATCAAAAAGATTGCGGACAATCATGCGGGAATCTAAGAGAATTTTATTAGCCGTTTCATATGTCCTGGTAAGAAATCTGCTTATATCTCCTTCTTTGCTTTTAAGAACCATATCCAGTTTCAGCTCTCCTCCGGCTGAAGAAATATATCCGTAAAAAATATAGTCTAATCCGGCGGATTGAGGAAAGTCGCGAGGAATCGGTTGGTCTCTGCAATCAACAATTTCATAATCTTTCAGTTCCTTCACAAAGGAGAACACTAAATCATTTATTCCGCTCTCTATTTGCGGATCGATATCTTTTATTTCTATTTTATAAATACCCACACGAGGGATTGCAAAGCCTTGCTTTACACTGATAAGAAAAATGAGGAAAAATAAAATTGTTATTTGTTTATTTTTTCCGTGCATCTTATCTGTTTCGCTCCCGAAGCTCTCGCTGAGTTTCTCGATGGATATCACGTTCTTTTATATCCGCTCGTTTATCAAACAATTTTTTACCTTTACAGATACCAAGTTGTACTTTAATAATGCCGTTTTTTAAATAAAATTCAAGAGGAATAAGGGTATAGCCTTTTTCCTCAGTTTTTCTTTGCAGCCGTTTTATTTCATCTTTGTGTAAAAGCAACTTTTTCGGTCTGTTAGGATCATGATTAAAAATCGATGAAAACGGATACTCGGCAATAGAAAAATTTTTAAGCCATACTTCAAGGTTAATAATTTCGGCAAAGGAATCGGGAAAAGAGATTCTTCCTTCACGCACGGATTTTACTTCTGTTCCTTCTAAAACAAGCCCGCACTCAATAGAATCTTCTACGGTATAATTAAAGAATGCTTTTTTATTTTTTGCAATTATTTTTCTTCCTTGCCCCTTCATGGTTTGATTATATTCAGCAAAAAAATACTTGTCAACGGTCAGTTAAAATGTTAAAGTACGGTTTTAGCAGATAGATTTCTTAAAGATATAAAAACATAGAAGTTTTTTGCTTTGTTTTGTAAAAAACAATTTTCATCTCTTAAAAAACAAGGTGTTTGTTTTGTATCAAGATATGAAAATTCCTAAAAACCTAAGGATCGTATGATGGCAACAAACTGGAAAAAATATTCATATACGGCACGAAAAGAAGCACGTCATAATATTTTAATTATTTCGTTCATTATTATAGCCGTTTTTGTTCTCTATATTCTTATTACCTCTTATCTTATTACCGCATACAAAGTTCAGGCGGATACCATGCAACCGACTTTTCAATCAGGTGATTTTATTCTTTCATCTCCGCTTTCAAAACTTGGCACTATAAAACGAGGTGAACTTGTGTTGGTTGTTCCTCAATCGGATTTTGAGCAAAGTGCTTTTAAAAAGATTTTGAATGAGATAATCGGGTTTGTAACCTTCCAGTATTACCGCCCTATGGACCCTGCACGCACTCTTGCTAATCGCACTGAAATACGGCGAATCATAGGAATGCCGGGAGACAGTATCTATATGGAAGATTTTATTTTACATATTAAACCGAATGGGCAAGAGCATTTTTTAACCGAATTTGAAGTTACCGAATCAAATTATAACGTAAAAATAGAAAATTTACCTGAAGGGTGGACAAAAGATCTGCCTTTCTCCGGCTCTATGCAAGAAATAAAATTAGCTCAAAATGAATATTTTGTCCTTTGTGATAACCGAATAGCATCAACCGATTCTCGATTTTGGGGCGCAATAGACGGGAAAAAAGCAATAAAAGGAAAGATATTGCTGCGCTATTGGCCTTTTAATCGATTCGGCAGACCTTAATGCCCGCTCTTTATATCCATATTCCTTTTTGTATTCAGCGCTGCACATACTGCGATTTTTTTTCTCTCGCACATTTTAATGCGTTTATCCCGTATAAGCCTTTTCCGGCATTTATTGCGCGGCTTTTAGAAGATGCGGAGTTGGAAAAAAAGCGTTTTTCCGCAACGGGCTGGGATACCGTATATATCGGAGGAGGGACACCTTCCCTACTTGCTCCGCAAGATATTGCCGCATTAGGAAAACACATAAGCGAATCCCAGCAATTTCCGATAAAAGAGTTCACAATTGAGGCAAATCCAGAAGATATTACCGATGCCTTTCTTGCCGCCTGCGCTGAAGGCGGTATAAATAGAATTTCCGTTGGAATACAAAGTTTGGAGCAGCAGGTGCTTTCAGCGGAACGCCGGCGCGGCAGCCCCGAAAAAACACAAGAAGCTCTCAGAAAAATTAATAATTCTTTTAGTATTTTCCCAAAAGGTTTAAGCCTTTCTTGCGACTTTATTGCAGGTTTACAAGCACAAACGCAAGCGATGCTTCTCCGAGATTTACAAGCAGTCTTGGCGTTTAATCCAAAGCATATTTCTCTTTACGGACTTTGCACCGCTCGCCCTCTATCTGAAGAAAGGGAAGAAAAAATAGCGTCCATGCTTTATGCAGGGAAAGCCTTCTTAGAAAAAAACGGGTTTTTTCACTATGAAATATCAAATTTTGCAAAAAATGCCGCAAGTGAAAGTCTTCACAATAAGACTTATTGGAAAATGGAAAATTATGCGGGTATCGGTCCGGGAGCATCGGGAACTTTAATTAATAGCGACAAACCTTCAGGGATCAGAAGTTGCGCAAAAAAAAACATTAAACTTTGGCTTTCAGAAAATAACCGCAGCAATGTATACGATTATGAAATACTGGGAGAAAAAGAATTAATTGAAGAAGTGCTCTTAATGGGATTGCGCCTTACCGAAGGAATTGAGCGGCAAGGCTTCATCAAAAAATTCGACAACGACATTACAAGATATATTCCGGAAACGCTGTGTATTTGGGAAAAACGCGGAGACTGTATTATCGATAAAAAACATATTCGACTTACCGAAACCGGCATAAATTTTTTGGATATATTTCTTAGACAAGCTTTCACAGAGCTTGATAAGTTTTTTAGATGAAAAAACGAGCTCTTATCAAACCCTGGTTTAACGTTTTTTAATAATTCAATCTGTTCTTACCCGTATTTAAATTGCAAAAAATTTTATAAAAAAGAGCACAGGTTGGTTTTTGACATCCGTGTTAAAAACTTAACCCGTCAGGCGGATTCTTAAAAAAATGGTGAGTTTTTAACCACAGGGGCAGGGTAGGGCATTGTTTGTATAGGATTACCTTTCACTCAACAATGATGTGCCTTTGAAATATTTTTGTAAAAATTGTTTTTGCCACTAAAAATCGAGCAGTTCGCTTAATTCATTTTGAGATACAATTTGATATGAATCTGAGGAGGTGTTGGTTTCCTGTATATGGGTGGCAATTTGATTTTGAACATCGCTATTTCTTTTGTGTATTGTTTTCAGCTTTTGAATAATTTCATTGTTTTTTTTATTGCTGATGTTCACCTTTTGCATGTAAAAATTTAATAAATTGGTGTAACGGGTGATGCATGAGAATAAACAGTGCATGGTTGTAAGATAGTCTGGTAAATGCGATTGATGTTCAATTTGCGTTACCAGTTTTTGAATGGCAAAATCAAAAAAGGTAATATCATTAATAATTTTATTAAAAAACAGTTCATCTGCAAGGTCTAATTGTAAGCCTTCATACACAACATCAATTGAACGAACAAGTTGGTAAATATTATCCTGAAACACAAAATTTTGCATATATAACCCCTTAAAATTTTACGTTAAAACTCTTTAGTTCTTGTACTGTAAGCTTCGGAATAAAAAAGAAAAGTCTTGACTATTCTTTTTTTTTAAACTAAAATCCCCTATTGCTCTTAAGTTTAGGAAGGGCGAAAACTCCGCCTCATAGAGAATATGAGGCCATATGTGTCCATAGGAGGGAACATGAGAAAATATGAGTTAATGACTGTTTTTCCCGTTGAGGAAGAGCAGTTCAAGCAGGGAATCGAGGCTTTGCGCTCGGTTCTTGGAAGTTTTGATGTGCAAATTGAATCCGAAGAGCCCTTTGGCGATCGGGATCTTGCGTATGAAATTAAAAAGAAAAAAAAGGCAAAATATGTGCTTTTTACCATTCAGGCGGGCCCTGAAAAAATTTTAGCAATTGACAAGCAATTCAAATTAAATCAAAATCTTTTAACATATCTTTTTATTCGTATTGACGAGTAAAAAAGGAGTATTCTATGGCAGATATAAACCGTGTAATTTTAGTCGGACGGCTTACCCGTGATGCGGAGCTTAAGTATACGCAAGGAGGGGCAGCTGTTTGTAAGTTTGCCGTAGCAATAAATCGCCGAAGAAAAAACGGTGAAGAATGGGTTGATGAAGTCAGTTTTTTTGATATTGTTCTTTGGGGCCGTCAAGGTGAAGCTCTTAATCAGTATTTGGTAAAAGGAAAGCAAGTCGGTATAGAAGGCGAATTGCGGCAAAACAGATGGGAGCAGGACGGACAACAACGCAGCAAGGTTGAAATTATCGCAACAAATATTCAATTACTGGGCAGCAACCCGGGCACACAATCAGGCGGAGCGCAACCGCAAGGGGGAGGGGCTCAACAAGCTCCCGCACAGTCGGCATATCAGCAGCGGCAACAGCCTCCCGCACAGGATTACGGCGTGCCCGATTTTGACAATTCGGATTTTGATAACTTACCGTTTTAGGGTAAGACGGTCCGATAAACAATCAGCCTAAATGCCGGTTGTTTATTAGGTGAGTTTGCCTTGTGTTTTCACAATGGAAACTCGGTTTATATGATGTTTTATACAACGCATTAAAAAACTTTGTTGTATAACGCATTAAGAAACTTTTTCGGAAAAACAAAATAATTTCCGTAAAAACTTTTAATTAGGAGATAATATATGTCAGACGAAATAATGAATGATGTAGATGTGGAAGCAAATATTCAGGAAAATATGCGCGAAGAAGAGCAGGGCGCCGGCGGAAGAAAAAACAAGCTTTTTTATCGAAAAAAAGTTTGCCGATTTTGCTCTCAAAAAATAAAAATCGACTATAAAGATCCAGATGCTTTACGCCGATTCATTACTGAGCGTGGAAAAATTCTTCCGCGTCGAATAACCGGAACTTGTGCAAAGCACCAGCGCAAGCTTGCAACCGAAATTAAGCGCGCACGAGCTTTGGCGCTGCTTCCCTTTGTTGTAAACGAATAGTTTTAGCAATTTTCCCGTCGTATTCTTACTCCATGAATAGACGGTGTCTCGTAAAGACTTTAAGGTCTTTACTTATTTTACTCAAGGAGCTTGAAATGAAAGTAATTTTAAATCAGGATGTAAAACATCTCGGAGAAGAAGGTGATATAAAAGATGTGGCAACAGGGTACTTCCGTAATTATCTCTTTCCCAGAAATTTAGCGGTTCCCTGTAATGCGGTAACGCTTGCGCATTTTGAAAGCCGCAAGGAAGAAATCGAAGCTAAAAAGGCTTTAAAACGAACCGATGCGGCAAGCTTAAAAGAAAGACTGGAGGCGCTTTCCATTACCATTGTAATGCCCGCAGGTGCTAACGGAAAACTATACGGAGCGGTTACAAACCAAACTCTTTCCGATGAACTTGCAAAGCAGGGCTTTGACATTGAGCGAAAGCGTATTGAAATTCCGGGTTTAACGTTTAAGAGTGTTGGAAATTATCATGCAACGGTTAAATTGTATGAAAATACGCAGGCAAATCTTTCGGTAACGGTTGAAGCACACGTAGAAGCTGAAAGCAAAACCGCGCAAAAGACTGAGCGTAATGCACGAAAACCGAGAGCGGAAAAAAAGGCTGAAGAACAACAAGAGACTGTATCGCAGGATGTTGTTTCAGATCCTGTAGCTGAAGAAAACGCGGAAAACTAAGCGCTAGTTTTATTATTACGCAATGGTAAACGGAGCTGAACGGCTCCGTTTATTTTTATTTGTATCAGATTTTTTACCAAATCATATCTTTAACATACAGAGAAAGGGGTGGCATATGTCGGATTCTTTGTATCGATTTTCATCAAACTTAAAAGATAAAATCCCTCCGCATAATATTGAAGCGGAACAAGCGGTCTTAGGGGCTCTTTTACTTGACAGCAATGTGCTTGGCACGGTTATTGAACTTCTTACCACAGAATCCTTTTACTCAATTCATCATCAAAAAATATTTCAGGCAATTATTGACTTATCCAACCAGGGGCAGCAAATCGATATTCTAGTTCTGACGGATTATTTACGAACTCAAAATATCCTCGATTCTGTCGGAGGTGGAGCATATATCGCTTCGTTAACGGACTTGGTACCGACTACCGCCAACGTCGAGTATTATTCCAAAATTGTAGCAGATGCAGCAATACGGCGGGCTTTACTGCGAGTTTCTCACACTATTTCCGCAAAAGCATATGATGAAACATCCGGCAGCGGCTCGATTATTGAATCGGCGCAAAAAGAAATCTATGACCTTACCAATGTGAGTAAAACCGCCTCGTTCAAACTCTTAAAAGAGCTTATTCCGGAACTTATCGCTGTAATTGAATCGCGGTACCACCAGCAGAATGAATACACCGGCATTGCAACCGGCTTAACTGCCCTTGACGATTTAACAGGCGGCTTTCAAGATTCCGAGTTGATTATTATCGGCGCCCGTCCGTCAATGGGTAAAACCGCCCTTGCAATGACAATGGCTTCAAATATTGCGATAAAACAAAAGATACCTACCGCGTTCTTTTCATTGGAAATGTCGGATATGCTTTTAATGCAGCGCTTACTTGCCGCAGAGTCGGGGATATCGGCGACAAGTCTCAGAAAGGGATTATTACAATTATCGGATTTCGGGCGTATTCAAAATGCGGCGGGAGAAATGTACGATGCTCCGTTATATATTTCGGATATTCCGAACATGAAAATGCTTGATCTTCGAGCAGCCGCTCGCCGGCTCTGTGCACAGGAAGGAGTAAAAATCATCTTTGTGGATTACCTCGGACTGATAGTTTCGGACAATCCCTTAATTCCCCGCTATGAGCAATTTGCTGAAATCTCGCAATCTTTAAAAGGACTTGCGCGAGAGTTGAATATTCCGATTGTTGCACTTTCACAGGTCGGACGCCCTGCGGAAGGCTCTCCGCCCAGCCTTGCCGACATACGCGGCTCGGGAGCGATTGAGCAAGATGCTGACGTAGTCATGTTCCTGCACCGCGAGCGCGGGGAAGCCGACACCCAGCTCATCCTTGCAAAACAGCGAAACGGCCCAATCGGAACAATCACCCTTGAGTTCCAGGCAAGCTACACCCGATTTATCTGTAAAGAGCAAACCGCATAAAATAATCCATAAATTGCCTTGCTTTAAACCATTGTTGCTGCATGGAACCTCTGTAGCGTTTTTTTGATAACTCGTTCCGATTTTAATACATTTATACGAATCGCAAAAAATTATAAAAAAGAGTCCGACACGGCGCAACGGCGAAGTTTTGAAAATTTACTGTAACTTCGCCAACGAGTTTTGCAACGGTGAGCAATTTACCATAGGAATGCTTAAATCCGCAGTCCCTCATTGTTGGTGCTCCGATTTTTATAACAGGAGGTTAATTACAAAACGTTGCTAGGGAGTATAATATTCAATCCTCCCAGTCTTCCAAGTCGGATATGAAGCATCATGTAACTTTCTTTCTATCGCTGTAGCTCCTTTTGGAATAAAAATCTTGAAGCACAACGTCCTATCATCAGTTGTATATCCGAAAGCCCCGTCACCTATAGTTTCGATGCCTGCAGGCAGCTTAAACATTGCCATCACGCAGCGGGAAAAAGCAAACTCGCCGATGGTTTTAAGTTGTTTTGGCAGGACAAGCGGTTCCGGTATGTCCTTGCCTATCTTAATGCAACCCGAAAAAGCGCTCATCTCAATGATTGTTAAATTTTGGCAGCTAGTAAAATCAATATTCGTTATATTTTGGCAATCGTAAAAAGCCTTTTTACCGATGGTTTTAAGCTGTTGTGGCAGAACAAGCTCTTCCATTATTCTAATACAACCCTTAAAAGCGTTTTCACCGATCTCTTTTAAATTCTGACAGTTAGTAAAATCAATCTTCTTTATATTTTCGCGACCGGAAAAAGCATCTTTGCCGATTTTCGTAACCAGTTTTCCGTCTATTTCTTTGGGAAATACAAGCGAAACAGGCGGTTCTCCCCTATAGCCTGTAATGGTACCATTCCCGTCTGTTGTAAACTTACTTTGCGCAACCGCATATACAATTGTATCGGCAATAAAAGGTTCGGTATACTCTTCAAGCTTTTTACCGTTTGCATCGGTCAGGTGCCATGCCTTAAGCTCGTAGTAGTCGGCAAATTGTACATCCTTTATTTCCGTTTTTTCTTTTAGTTCCGACCATGTACTGCCCTTATCAACCATAACAGTTTTATTTGCCGGCAGGTTCACGTTCGCATTACCGGCAATAGTTACTGTAACTTGACTGCGCTTTGCTACGGCAAAAATAGTTTCGCCGCCGTTAAACGCATAGGAATCTGCAATAGCGTCACTTGAACCTGAAAGCACCCACTTATCAAGCTCGTAGTTATCTTTAAAGGTCAGTGTAGGCAGTTTAGTTTTTACTGTTGCCCACTTCTCGCCCTTGTCCGCCTCAATACTCGTCTTTGTCAATGCCGTTACATTGGGGTCTCCTTTTACCGCGATCGTAATTTTATCCGGTGCAGGCGGCGGGGGTGTTCCTTTTGCCTTTGAAACCGCATACAGAATTTCTTCGCCGTTAAACGCATAGGAATCTACAATAGCGTCACTTGAACCTGAAAGCACCCATTTGTCAAGCTCGTAATTTTCTTGAAAGCCAAGAGTAGGTAGCTTAGTTTTTACTGTTGCCCACTTTTCGCCCTTATCCGCCTCAATACTCGTCTTTGTCAATGCCGTTACATTGGGGTCTCCTTTTACCGCGATCGTAATTTTACCCGGTGCAGGCGGCGGTGTTCCTTTTGCCTTTGAAACCGCATACAGAATTTCTTCGCCGTTAAACGCATAGGAATCTGCAATAGCGTCATTTGAACCTGAAAGCACCCACTTATCAAGCTCGTAGTTATCTTTAAAGGTCAGTGTAGGCAGTTTAGTTTTTACTGTTGCCCACTTCTCGCCCTTGTCCGCCTCAATACTCGTCTTTGTCAATGCCGTTACATTCCCAGTCTCCGGATTTGTCGGCATAATGGATAACCGTTTGTTCTCCACTGTATATGCCAAAGTGTTTGTATATACCGCGGTCAATCATTAAGATGTCGCCCTTTTCGGGCATGGTGTTTTTCCGTGCGAGTTCGTTCATCGTTATTCCTTTTAATGCATTGCTATTTCAATTGTTTTGCGGCTACCGCATTTCGGGCATTTGGGTGTTCCGCCAAGAGGGGAGAAAATTCCCGTGGCTTTTGCGGTTGCAATAAAGCCATGCCCGCAGGCAGTGCAATGAAACACGGATTGCCGGTCGCCGGAAAGTCCCTGTCCCATAATATTGTTTGTAAGCTTGTGCATATAATTCTCCTTATTGTAAAACTATCATAACGTTCCGTAATTAACACCGATTATATTAATCTGATTGTCAACAATAACAGATTACAGATTCAGCATTCCGATAGTATACCGCCACGGATGGCGGTGGTTCCACTCAGAAACGATGTTTTAAAAGCACAGCCCTTTTTAAATGCTTTTAAAACTCGTAGGTGTTATTTTAATACGGATGTTAAAATAACACCGTTGCCCCGTGTCGGGCTCTTTTGTATAAGATGTATTAAAAATCAATCAAGTTATCAAAAGAGCGCTACACTACACATCAAAATTGATAGAGTTATTCTTTTTATAAGAAGTCCAGTCGACATTGGTGCCGGCAGTATCGGCTTTTGGTTTTGTATCATCGGCAGTGCGATACGTGATTTCTTCCGTGCCTTGAGCGGTTTTGATGGTCACAGAGTTTTTTTGCTTTTTGTAAAAATCGTGCTCGTTGATAAAATCCTTGAGCTTTGTATTTTCCGCAACTATCGCATCGTACTCTTTTTGCATTTCAGTCGATACAAATTCGTTTAATGCCAAACCGAAAATCTCACCGAGAGTATCAAAAATATCATCTTTCATTGTTCCCTCCTCATAAAGGCTTTTGCAAAGAATTATGCAATTCCGAAAAGTTTTCAGCTGTGTATGTTTTTATTGCAACACGTGCTTACCCGTCGGCGAAGCAGAACAGCGTTCCCCGAAAGATGTTGTAAGCCGAGAGCCGACAGTTTTTGTTTCTCTTCCGCAATACACACACCGAATTCCGTCCGTCAAAAGAACATGCTTTTTGGTAGGACTGGGATCGCAGCGTTGTCCAAAAGAACTTGATAAAATACTACCGACGGTTTTTACGTCTTTTCCGCAATAACGGCATTTCATTGGAATACCCTCCTTATAAAACAGTTGATTTGAGTGTGCGAATTGCCGCAGATTTTTGTTACTCAATCCAAAATGGTTAGCATACAAATAACCGCCTTGAAAAATACAGACGGTATTTGAGGCTAAATCTTACTCATCATTATTATCGTCCGCTTCTTCTTCTTCTTCTTCTTCTTCGCAGGCTTCACTGATAGCTTCATCAAGATCATTTAAAGCCTCTTCGATTTCTTCATTCAACTCATCGATAGCATCATTAATTTCATCAATGATTTTGTCAACAACCGCCTCGTCATCATCGATTAAATCATCATTGTTGTTGAAACACTCATCCTCTTGCGAACTCTGCGAAAATTGTAATTTCTCATCGTTTTCCATACTCTTCACTCCTTCATCTTGTGCAAGCTTTTCACCTGCAAAATAAAAAATACATAAGCGACACAACTGCGTTGATTATCGCCCGGAACTATAGTAATAATATAACACACCGACTACGACAAAGAGCGTCGCAGGTAATAAAAAAGTGAAAAGATTTTTTAGAATTTTAACCATTGAAAAACTCTCGTGATTTACTGCCTATTAGTTTCATTTCTTCAGCAGCCGTTTTTGCACTTACAACCGAACCCTTAGCAAAAAATGTAGTAGTAAAAGAACTGCTAATTTCTTGTACCATATCAAAAAAACTAAACCGGAGATCTTCCTCATAAAACAATGCTATTTTTTCATCTGCGGATTCTCTACTCAGTTTTTGTCCGCTTAACACTGCTATAAACATTACTAACAGAACTCGCAGTGATGAAAGAATATCAGCCGCAGACATAGGTGATAAAGCGAGATGGCTAGACACGTCTGCAAAAATTTCAGTAATTTTTTCTGCTAAACTTTCTCTTACACGCAGAAACATAGAAAAGCTAATTTTAGAGGATTCGCTTTGTAAAGAATCCATAATCATTTCGCGCAGTAAATCAATATTATAACGATAATCTATTTTAAGATATTGCATTTGTTCCTTTTTTGATAAACCAATGAGTTTCTCCGATTTCAACGACCATTCAACTAATGCAGAGGTAGAAAGTATCGTTTTTACATTTAATGAATGTTCCCTAAAGAGTTTTTCTAATTGATTCTCCCTTTCTTTTATATTTGCCATTTTCCGTTTATTCTTTGTATATATTTTTGGATCACAAATAGAGGATGGTGTAAGTTTATCACATTGACTGCTAACTACAATAATGCTCGGTAATACTTTTTTAGTTTCGTACATTTTTTCAGTAATGTTTTTTAAAAATGCTAACTTGCTATCAATATTGGTTCTATCATCTGCCTTTCTCACATAAACTATTGCATCGGGAGACATAGTATTAATGTCGTTGATTAGCTGATCTTCGGCTTTTGTTACAGGGGTTTTACTTTGCTCGGAAACTCCTCGCGTATCAAGAAATTCCCACAAAGTTTTTCCATCCTCATCTTTTATGTGGATATGCTCAGCATTTTTCGTACCGGCATGCACATCCGATTCTTGTACCGCATAATATCCCGCTATAGCATTTATTAAAGTACTTTTTCCTGCTCCGGAATCACCAATCAATACAAACCTTGGCGCTCTTTTATTTTTTACTTTTTGTATTAGCGTTTTTAACTCGGGAATATTAAATACTTTTCTTTTTATTTCTTCTAAGATTTCCTGAGGTAAAAAGTCAACACTATAGAAAAGATTTGTCATATTCTTATAGATGTCTTCAAAACTGCAGCTATTACCCACCACTATTCCTTTTTGCGAGTATATCCAATTGAAAAGAAATCCCTGTATGTTGGTTCTATACATAAATTAATTTTCTTTACAAGTTTATGGATTAGGCAAGATCTTGCCTAATCCACATAATTATTGGTTACTCAGTTCTTTGATTTTAATTCCTTCAATGTAATACCGTCGAGCTGCTTCACCTATCATTTCAGTTCCGGCAGTGGCTATCGCAGCACTTACTCCTGAGCCGGCACCGGGGAATACCAAGTTTAAAAATTTACTTGCCTGTTGCGCTGCAGTTCGTAACCCAAAGCCTATAGCACCTACTCCGCCAAGTGAAGTTACTACTTCAGCAGCAGATTGCATACTCAGTTTTCTGCCACTCAATGCCGCAATTATCATTACTAATACAGCTTGCAACGTACAAAGGATAACAATATCGCTCACAGGAATAGGCGTTAGGGCAACTGTAGCAGAAACAGCTGCAAAAGAATGTGTAAATTTCTTCGCTAATCCGTTTAAAACAGATTTCACATTACGAGCTACCGCAAGCCCAATTTTTGCATTTTCATCTTCCAAAGAATCCATAATCACATCCATTAACTGATCAATATTATACCTGTAATCAGTAATACAGTGCTGCATATGTTCTTCTATTGGCAACTGTTTTAATTCTTCATAGGGTAAATCCCATTCCATCGATGAAGAAACGGACAGAATTGCTTTGAATTTGAGTTGATGCTTTTCAAATAGCTCTTTTAACTGAATTTCTCTCTCACGAATATTTGCCATTTTCCGTTCATTTTTTGTATATGCTTTAGGATCTACTTGAGATGATGGAGCAAGTTTATCACATTGACTGCTCACCACAAAAATGCTTGGCGGTACTTTTCTGTTTTTTTTCATTTCTTCAGTAGTCTTTTTTAAAAACTCCAATTTACTATCAATTTCAGTTCTGTCATCTGCTTTTCTTACATAAATTACTGCATCAGGAGACATGGAATTAATTTCATCAATGAGCTGATCCTCTGCACTTTTTTCACTGCATTCGCTCTGTTCCGAAACACCGCGGGTATCAAGAAATTCCCAGATTATATTTCCGGTTTCGTCTTTTATCGGAATATACTCAGCACTCTTTGTTCCCCTATAAACATCTGATTCATCTACGGCATAGTGTCCCACAATTGCATTTATCAAAGTACTTTTTCCTGCGCCGGAATCTCCGATCAATACAAAACGCGGCGGCCTCCGGTCCCTTACTCCCTCCATCAATTTTTTTAACTCTTGATCATTTAGTATTGCATCTTTTAATTTTTTTGTTATCGGCTCAGGTAATACATTAATAGAATCAAAAATGCTTGATATATTTTCGTAAATTTTAAATATATCATCTAGATTGTTGTTAATCCTTTTTATTGGTAGATTATCCATCTTTCATCTCCTATAAAAACTTTTAAGGAATTATGAAATTCCGAAAAAGTTTGATCCATGCTTTTACAAACAACCGCCTGAAAATGTAGACGGTTGTTTGAAATTTACTGACCGTCATTAATTGTTTTAATTATAACGCATGCGCTACCTACAGCACCGCCAATGCCGGCACCTATTACAGAACCGATACCGGGAGCAATTGCGCTCCCTATAAACGCACCGGCTGCAGCACTGCCTCCAATTACTCCGACAGCCTTTGCCCCTTCACTATCAATTGGCGGAAGGTTGCTACCTCCACCATTATCCGGCAAATTTTCAGACATAATTTTACCTCCTGGTAATTTTTTTGCAGCAAATATGTATTAAAGAACTTCTAAAAGAATTTTTAGAGGTTCCCCTAAAATATATTTCTGTAAACCGCCGCTGCTTACCGACTTACAGAAATATTTGGCATAAATCTTTTAAAAACTAATCGGGTTTATATAATTATTTGAATGGTATTGCTATTCTTTACTTTTTTTAGCAAAATCATTTGCAATAACCCAACCGATTGTTTCCGTAACACCTGCCGCAGTTGAAGCATTTATCACATTACCTATACCGGGTATCCAACCCACTAAAACCTGTGATATTCCGCGCCCTATAGTAGCTGCAGTTGCAGTACCCAAAGTAGATTTTGCTGCACTTTCTGACAGTTCAATTCCAAAAACGCCCCCCAACGATATAATCATTCCAACTTGAATCAGAATTATTGCCAGATGATCTGCAACGGGTAGTTGGGCAAGTCCCGCTCCTACCCCGGCAGCCGCAGCTGCTGCAGCATGAATAATTGCGTGGCACTTTACAGCTTCTTCATCGGTCATGCCTTTTGCTCCTTTTTCTTCTGCCATCTTCCTCATCTCCTTCTCGCAAGCTTTCCACGCTTGCAAAATAAAATATATTTAATCGCCGCATGCGCGTTGATTACAAAATTGTTGTGATACCCCATTTATAGTTTATTAGTATCGTTATCACATTCTTGTCCGATCTTCTTCCCGCTAAAATCTTTAGCAATCTCCCATCCAATCATCTCCGTAATGCCGGCAGCGGTTACGGCATTCATTATATTCCCAATGCCCGGAAGCCAGCCTACCAAAACCTGAGATATTCCGCGCCCTACGAAGGTTGCGATTGCAGCTGCTAAAAGAGCCATTGCGGCAGATTTTGTCAGCTCAATATCAAAAGCTTTGCCTAAAGCCATAATCATCCCCAGCTGAATCGGAACTATTACCGCATTATCCGAACTGGAAGGATATAATAAAAGTACAGTCAAAAAAGCCCCTAAGGTATATAATAGGGAATAGTAGGAGGATACTATGCGACGTTATAGTCAAGAATTTAAACAGCAGGCATTACAAATGTCTGATGAAATCGGCACAAGAGAAGCAGCGAAGAATCTCGGTATTTCATACGGGACGCTGACCGATTGGCGAAAAACGAAAAATCGCTATAAAGCAAGCGACGGAGCTGCAACGGCAAAAGCTATCGTTTTGGATGAGCGAGAGAGACAGCTCCAACGCGAAATCAAAGAGCTCAAAGAAGCCAACGAAATCTTGCAAGGCGCACTCGCTTTTTTCGTGAAGGGCTGGAAGAAGTGAAAAAAAGCACTATCTTTGCATATATTTTTTACACGTATGAAAATGCCGACGGCAAAAAAAGCCATCCGGTTTTGTCGATATGCAAAGCGTTAGGCGTCAGCGAAAGAGGCTATTACAAATGGAAACAAAATCGTAATAAACCGAAACGCTGGCAGCTTCTTCTGGCCGAAATACATAAGATTATCGAGGAAGATTATTACAATGATAATTATGGCGTTGTGCGAATGGTGAGCGCTCTTAAGCAGCGAGGCAATCCCAAGTCGTATGCGACGGTACGAAATGCCATGAAAAAGGGAAATCTCCTGCATGAAAGCCGCAGAAGTCCTGACGGACTTACCAAAGCGGATAAAAAAGCGCAACGACCTGAAAATTTAGTAAAGCGAAACTTTTATGCATCAGAACCGGATACACTCTACTTCACGGACATAACAGAAGTTCCCTGCGCTGACGGAAAATTATACATCTGTCCGATGTTCGATGCCTGCGGCGGAGAGATTGTCTCGCTTGCGATGGATAGTAATATGAAAAAAGAGTTGTGCATACGAGCACTAACCGAAGCGTTTGAAATGAGGCAGCCTGGAGCCGGAGTCATAGTTCACAGTGATGCCGGAAGCCAATTTACAAGCATAGCGTATAAACAAACGCTTGGAAAATTCAAAGCTATCCAAAGCATGAGTGATGTTGGAAAATGTTATGACAATGCGCGCATGGAAAGTTTTTTTGCAACACTAAAGAAAGAACTTTTATATAGAATAGATACAACAAAGATGATGCGGGAACAAGTGAAAACGCTTGTATGGCAATACACCATGGTCTATTACAACCGGAAAAGAATCAGTACGGTTAATGAGGATGGCTTACCGCCGACATTGTATCGGCTGAAAGTCACAAAGAAAAAGAATGTAGTGGCTTGAACATACATTTAGGGGATAAAAATACTGAACTGATATTGACATTTCCATATAATGTCCTCATCTTCTCAAGCTCCGCCCGCACCTCGTCAATCAGCTCCTGCGGCTCCAGTACTTGCACGGTTGCACCTTGCCCTAAGACAAAGCGTTTTATTTCTTCAAGCTGGGTAGTTTTAAAACTTACTTCAACTGTTTTATCATCGTGCACGGTTACTGTTTGCTCCTTGCTCCACATGCGCTCTTCGGCAAAAACGCCTACCTCATTCGAAAATAAAAGCCGCACGGTAAAGGGTTCGCGCTTGGTAAGCCACACGCCGATATTTTTGTCAATGTATTTTTCGGGATTAAAATCAGCAGGCATTTCAAATTGCTCTGTTTCAAAAAGATGTAAATCTTTTATTCGACTAAAAGAAAAAATGCGCAGGTCGTTTTTATTGCGGCAAAAGCCCATAACATACCACGCTCCTCTTTGGCAAATAATGTGATAGGGATTTATCTTGCGCTTTTCATACGAGTCCGTTTTTAAGCTGCGATATGAAAAGCCTATCGGCATACGCAGCTTGACCGCAGTGAACACGGAAGAAAAGGTTTGATGATTAATATCCGGAGCGGGGTCTGCAATAAAGGTAACGGAATTATCAAGCCAACAAGAATCAATCAGAACAGACTTCTCTGGCAATGTTGCAAATATCTTTTCAAACACGCCTTGCAATCGGAGCCTTATACATATACCGCATAAATTCAATATCGCGTTGTATTGTCCGCGTGCTTACATCAAGCTCTTCAGCCAGCGTTGTAATTTCAGGATATGTCTTTGTACGGAGTGCTTCATCGATTTGCAAAAGCCGCCAAAAACGCATTCTTCCTTCTTTCCTATCCATACTCATACTATACCACACCCGCAACGACAACCTGATTCGTTGCAACAAAAAAGATACGGAAAATTCGAATTTTTACAGCTTTTTTTATTTGAGAGATACTTATTTTTGCTTCGTTGAGTTTTTTCGAGAGTAAAGCTATTTTTAAATAACGAGATACTGTGTGTGTTTGTGTGTTTGTGTAGCAACAACTGTGCCAAACCTAAAACACCGTCGACAATAACGCGGTAAAAAGAAAATTTGATTAGGTCCGTTCGATTAGTTCTCATTCACCATTTCCTCATCGATATACACTATCTAGTATAATTATTTCTTTAAAAAGTGCAAGATGTATATTCCGAAATTCAAACACTTTTTATCGTATTATGATACAAATCTTGAGCACTTTTTTCACACAAATATTTTATAATAAAAAGAGCTCAGGTTTGATTTTGCCGTCCGTGGTAAAATCAAACCCACGCGTTTTAAAGCTTCTATTATAAAAAGACATAAAAAGAGCCCGACACGGCACAACGGCAGGCAAACTTACCATAGGCAAAATGTAGCGCTCGAATTTTGCCTGCCAAATTTTGATACGGCAGGCAAAACATCATTTCCGTGCGAGTTTTAAAGCCTTGTAAATAGTCTTACTTTAAAACATCGCTGCGCGTGGAACCACGGGCGTCAAGCCTTCATTTCTGCCATAAAAGCTGCCTTTGACCAATAAAATCTGTCTTTTTTATTGTATATATCGTTTTTTCTGATGTTTTATGAGCATTAACGATATAAAAATTTCTGCGTAAGTTCTGTAAAAAACCGGTTGCAAAAAAACAAATTCATTACCGGAATTGATTTACAGTATCACGGAAACACAAGATTTTAGAAAAAAAAACTTGACATTTCTATAAAAGCACCGTAAACTAGAGTCATGAACTTGAAAACTGTATTAACACCCGAAACTGTAAATCTTCATTTAAAGGGTACTTCTAAAGAAGAAATTATTGATGAATTGCTTGAAATGCTCGTTCAAGCAAACTTAGTAACGGATAAGGCTGCCGCTCGAGCGTGCGTTCTTGACAGAGAACGAAAAATGTCTACAGGTATGAAGCACGGAATTGCGATTCCGCATGGAAAAACTGATTCTGTAAAAGATTTAGTTGCCTGTATCGGTATTTCTGATAATCCGGTAGATTTTGATTCGCTGGATCAAGAACCTTGCCGTATTTTTATCATGACGTTGTCTCCTATTGATAAAACCGGACCACACCTGCAATTTTTAGCGGAAGTCAGCCTCTTATTTAAGAGTGCGGAAAAACGCGAGGAAATACTTAAAGCAACAGATAAGGCTGAAGTAATTAGAATTTTAACGGAGTAATTAAACTATGCAGTTTTTAGATAAGCAGAATGTATAACTTTTCGTTAAAAATCTCACTGCGGTATCTTAATTGTATTTAAACCATTGCCTGTGTTTTAAATACAAACTTGATTTTTAAAAAGTAAAAAATATTTTATACTAGATATAAGGAGCTGAAAATGATTGTTAAGGCGGTAATTGGTTCAGACGCATTAAGCGGTCAAATAAAAGACTATTGTAGCGGACTTCCCGATGTAGAAAAAGTAATAGCTGATGCAGACTCTGCGGACGGAAAAAAAATAAAAGATGATTTTAAAGTAAGTTCCGTTCCAATGGTTATAGTTCTTGATGAGGACTCAAAAGTATTATTTCAAACAGCAGATATGAAAGAACTTGAAAAATTCTTTGCTTAAGAATTCTTTTATCTTAATTGAGAGAGAAAATCTCGCTCCAATCCGGCACTGTAATCAAGCACTTTTGATATATAGGTAAGTGTGATATACGGTGTCCGGTTGTTTCTTACCTTTCCTGTTCCCGCATTATACATCGCAAGAGCGGAAACTTTATTTCCCGATAAGTCAAGACAATATCTTAAATATGTTAAGCCATAATATGCATTAGTTTCAGGGTCAAAAAAATCTTTTTCACCTAGTTTTGGGAAAGTCAAATTATTAAGCTGAAAAAGCCCGCGGTCAATACTGCCTCCGGCATTAATATTAACAGCTCTTGGTTTAAATTTACTTTCTTCCCGAGCAACAGCAAAGGCTAAAGCTGGCGGAATATCATTTTTATCGGCGTTTCTCAATATAATCTGCGCAACAGAGGAACTTCCGGTTACTTTGGAAAAGAAAGCAATCACCTCTTCTCTTTTTGCAGAATTACGGTACAGATTAAGCAAAACATCCTCTCCGGTTTTTCCCAAATTGTCCGTGCTCATCGGCATCGGAGCAACCCCTGCAAGCTCAATTTCCTCAGAAGCATTTTTGATTGTATCTGAAACCGTTAAAAAATCGGAAAAAATTATTTTTGCACAAAGTAAAACAAAGCCAAAAATAAAAAGGCTTAAAAATATCTTTTTTGGATAAAATTTAAAATTTGTCATTATATGCGAATAACCTCACTATTTTCTTGATTATGTAAAACTATACATATATTTATTATTTTTTGCAATAGCTTCAAAATAGCAAATTCAATATCTTTTTTCTCATATTTTTATACCTAAATATTGTAACCATCTGTCCGGTGTCGTTATTTAATACATACATTTATTCAGTATGATTTCTTCTTACATTAAAGCCGACCTGCAAATTTATTACTCCTTTCCTTGCAAGGTTGGCTTTTTCATACAGCAAAATGCTATAGTATACGCGGTTTCAAATAGCCCTTTTGCATACACCCGGCATTTTACGTATTGAAGTATCTGCTTGAATATTTTGTAAGATTTATTTTTAAGAACAGTGGTGTAAAAATATAAAGCAACCGGTTTTTCAGAATTTTATTTATAGTTTGAATACTAGCCAATAATTTCCGAATTTTTTATGAGGAGCAAAAAAGAGGAGGCAAAAAAAATGAAAGATTTATTTATCACAAAAAAACATATCGGATTATCGATTCTATTTGTAAGTTTATTTATTTTTTCATCTTGCACAAAGCCTGAGTCCGTACCACGGACAATCTCTGTTTCGGGGTCTGCGACCGTGTATGCGGAGCCTGATGAGGCAACCATTTCTTTCAGCTTATATACGAAGGAGCAGAACCTTGCAGCGGCAAAAGAAAAAAACGATGCGTTATTAGCAAATGCACATAAGGTTTTTAGCACATATGCGATTGTCCCCAAAGATATCAGGCTTGATCACGTGAATATCCGTCCTGACTACCGCTATGACCGAGACGGGGTTCGTATTTTTTTAGGCTATGCGGTAGAACAAAATATTTCCGTTACCTTAAAAGCACTTAAAAACTATGAAGCTCTTCTAACTGATATTTTAAAGGTTGGCGTTGACAGAATTAATAATGTCAGCTTTTCAGTTCAGGACAGCCGCAAATATAAGGATGAGGCACGAATAAACGCAATACAAACTGCGGAAGAAAAAGCAGAACTTTTTTGCAGCGCCCCGAAAAACAACGGCGTAAAGCTGTCGCTCGGCAAAGTGCTTTCCATTAACGAAACAGCATCCAATATGTATTCGTCCGGAATTTCCAATGTGTATTCCCAACGGCAGGTATTATATAAAACGGAAGAAGGCGCCGACGCCTCAGCCGGCGGAATAACTCCGATGGGACAAATTCCGATACGAGCGGAAGTATTTGTAACTTTTGAATTAAAGTAACAGCTTATAAAACTGTTTTTAATTCTTCGATAATACTGATATCCGCGGGAAGCCATTGTACTGAATTGATTTCGGTTGTATCAAGCCAGCGTGCATCTTGGTGCACGCAAAGCTCATAGGCAGGCGTTTTAAGGCTGCATAAAAAACAATCCATGCTCAAAATAAATTCGGGATATTCCCAACGCACTCTTTTAAAAAAGGATTGGATACTGATTTCGGCATTTAGCTCTTCTCTTACCTCGCGGATAAGAGCCTGTTCCGCCGTTTCCCCTGATTCAATTTTTCCTCCGGGAAACTCCCAGAATCCATCGTATGTACCGCCTTTGCGCCGAGCGGCAAAAACCTTTCCGTCTTTGCAGATAATGGCAGCTGCAACTCTAATCTTCTTCATGGTTCTAATATAGCATTTTTTTTGATAACTTGATTCATTTTTAATACATTTTATGCAAAACGTAAAAAATTTTATAAAAAAGAGCTCCGGTTTAGTTTTTGCCGTCCATGGCAAAAACTAAACCATGAGTTTAAAAACTCCTATTATAGAAGTGTGGTAGTTTTTAAACTCATTTTTGCGTGGAACCACCGCCGTCCATGGTAAAAACCAAACCTGCGAGTTTTAAAGCTTCTATTATAGAAAGAGTCCGACACGGCGCAACGGTGAGCAATTTACCATAGGAATGCTTAAATCCGGTTTTAACGTCCGTGCCCGTTCTGAATGTAATGTTTGCTATTTTTGTTTACAGTGGCTGCGAGTTTTAAAGCTTCAATTTTATAGTTTTGTGTTGATGCTTTAAAACATCGTTTGGAATTTTGCAAGGGCGAGCAATTTACATAGTGATACTGAATCCACAAATCATTATTGTTGATGTGCCGATTAAGAATAACAGCAGCTTAATTGCAAAACACGGGCACGAGTCTTTTGGACTTTGGTGCAAAAACAAAAACTGAGCAGCCGTTTCATTGAAAAGTCGCTGTTATGTTTTATTAGAGCTATAACCGCCGCTCATAAACTCGAAAGTGAAATAAGATCGGGTGATTCATTCTCACCTTCAATTTTAGCAACTTCTTCAAGCAATGCTTTTGCCCTGGACGAGAGTCTGGACGGAATCCGAATCAGTATTTTGATATAGAGGTCTCCTGCTCTACGTTGGGCAGGAACACCCTGTCCTTTTTCCCGTATAAGGGCTCCGTGTTGTGTTCCGGCAGGAATCTTTACTTTGATTTTTTTCTTATCGAGCGTGGTAACCGTAATATCCGCACCGAGCGCCGCCTGTGTCATGGAAATCGGTACCGCACAGTACAAATCATTACCCTCGCGCTCAAAATACGCATGTTTTCGTATAAAAATAAACACATACAGGTCGCCGTACTCGCCGCCGGCTCTGCCGGCATTTCCCTGCTTGGGAATGGTAATACGTTTTCCTTCTTCAACGCCGGCAGGAATAGTAATAATAATTTTTTGCTTTTTACGCTCTACGCCGCTTCCGTGACAGCGTGTGCAAGGGTTTTCAATAACAGTGCCTTCGCCGCCGCAGCGGGGACAAGCTTGCGCTATCGAAAAAAAGCCGGTATTTCTACGTATTTGTCCGGTACCTTTACAGTCGGGGCACATTTTACGTCCGCCGCTTTTGCTGCCGGATCCTTTACATTCAGAACAAGTTTCATCGCGCGAATAGTTCAACTCGGCCTTTTTACCGTATACCGCTTCTTCAAATGAAATTTCCAAATCATACCGTAAATTAGCGCCGCGTCCGGAGCGTGTTCCGGATTGGCGGGAAGAGCTCCCAAAACCGCCAAAAGCACCGCCGAAAAGATTTTCAAAGATGTCTGAAAAACCTCCGCCGAAAATATCTTCAAAGCCTTGAAATGCCGAAGGATCAAAACCTCCCGCGCCGCCCATGCCGTTTAAGCCTTCCGCTCCGTATTGGTCATAGATACTGCGCTTTTTTTCATCAATAAGCACTTCGTATGCCTTGGTTGCTTCTTTAAATTTTTCTTCCGCTTCTTTATTTCCCGGATTTTTATCGGGATGGTATTGAATTGCCAGTTTTCGGTATGCTTTTTTTATTTCGTCATTTGTTGCCGTTTTTGAAACGCCGAGAACTTCATAATAATCTCTTTCCGCCACAATTACTCCGCCTTATAAGACCGTCTAATTTTTCTTTTTTATTCTCTGATTTTTGCAGTATCGGAAAGCCTCGCCTTAACGGCGGCACCGATACTTACATGGCCGTACTCAAAACGAGCCGTGCTGAATTACTATATATCTTTTTGCGTATTTATAAAAGGTATGTCAAGAATCAATCGGTACAAAATTTTTGCAGCGGAAAAGTTTCCGCTGCAAAAATAGTTTCTTTTTATTTGTCGTCGTTGTCTTTTACTACTTCGTAGTCAACATCGTCTGCGGTGCCGTGCGTTGGGCCTGCATCGGTATGGCCGCCGTCTTGAGTCTGTCCCGCTCCGGCTGCTCCTTGTTGTTTGTACATTTCTTCCGCAATCTTATATGCAGCTTGCTGCAAAGCTTCGGTTTTTGCCTTTATCGCATCGGTGTTATCGTCTTCAAGCTCTTTTTTCAAATCCGCAATTGCTTCTTCGATATGTTGTTTATCCGCACCGTTTATTTTATCTCCCATTTCTTTGAGGGTTTTTTCGGTTTGATAAATCATTGAATCCGCATTATTACGTGTTTCAACCTTTTCGCGCTCTTTTTTGTCGCTTTCGGCATTTGCTTCGGCTTCTTTTACCATGCGGTCAATTTCACTTTCGCTTAAACCGCTTGAGCTTTCAATTCTGATATGCTGCTCTTTTCCGGTGCCGAGATCTTTTGCGGAAACGTGGACAATGCCGTTTGCATCAATATCGAAGGTAACCTCAATTTGCGGTACACCGCGCGGCGCAGGCGGAATTCCCACAAGGTCAAAATTCCCGAGCGTTCTGTTTTGGCTTGCCATTCCGCGCTCTCCTTGCAGAACGTGAATGGAAACTGCCGTTTGTCCGTCCGCTGCGGTAGAGAACACCTGACTCTTCCTTGTCGGAATAGTGGTGTTTCGATTGATAAGCGGCGTAAACACGCCTCCCATAGTTTCGATACCGAGCGAAAGCGGTGTTACGTCAAGCAAGAGTACGTCTTTTACATCTCCGCCTAAAATACCGCCTTGTATTGCGGCACCGATTGCAACCGCTTCATCGGGGTTGACCCCTTTTGAACCTTCTTTTCCAAAAATCTCTTTGATAATTTGCAGAACTTTCGGCATTCTGGTTGAACCGCCTACCAGCAAAATTTCGTCTATTTTATCGGGGCTTATGCCTGCGTCATTCAATGCTTTGCGGCAAGGCTCCTTGGTTCGTTCAAAAAGGTCATCGGTCATTTTTTCAAATTCCGCCCGTGTTAACGTTCGCTCCAAATGGCGGGGACCGTTTGCATCCGCGGTAATAAACGGCAAGTTGATTTCGGTTGAAGCTGAAGAAGAAAGCGCTATTTTTGCCTTTTCAGCCGCCTCTCTTAAGCGCTGCAATGCCATACGGTCTTTACCCAAATCGATTCCGGTTTCATTCTTAAAACCTTCCTCAAGCCAGTTTACAATGCGCGCGTCAAAATCATCGCCGCCGAGGTGCGTATCTCCGTTTGTGGATTTTACTTCAAATACGCCGTCGCCCAATTCCAAGATTGAAATATCGAATGTACCGCCGCCAAGGTCATACACAGCGATGGTTTTTTCTTTTTTTGAATCTTTATTAAACCCGAACGCAAGAGAAGCTGCGGTAGGTTCGTTAATAATACGCTTTACTTCCAAACCGGCAATTTTTCCCGCATCCTTTGTTGCCTGGCGCTGTGCGTCGTTAAAATAAGCGGGAACCGTAATAACTGCTTCGGTAACCGTTTCGCCGAGATAGTCTTCGGCGGTTTTTTTCATTTTTTGCAAAACAAATGCGGAAATTTCCTGTGTGGAATACAATTTGCCGTCAATATCAATGCGGACATCTTCCCCTTGCGGAACAATTTTATACGGCACCCGTTTTAACTCATCGGTGAGTTCATTATACCTGTGCCCGATAAAACGCTTTACCGAGTATACCGTGCGTGCGGGGTTTGTTACCATCTGGTTTTTTGCAGGCTGACCGACAATGCGCTCATCCTTCGAAGTAAAACCGACAATAGAGGGTGTTGTTCTGCCGCCCTCCGCATTTTGAATAACAACCGGCTCTCCGCCTTCCATTACCGCAACACATGAGTTTGTTGTTCCTAAATCGATTCCAATAATCTTTCCCATAATAAAACTCCTATTTTGTATCTTTCTCTGTTGTTTCAGCGGGTTTTTCCGCCTCTGCCCCTTCTTTTTCCTCCGGCATAAAAACCATAACCTTTGCATGCCTGAGTATTCTATCTTTTAATTTATAGCCTTTTTGAAGTTCGGCTCCGACTTTCTGCTCCTGCACATCCTTGGACGGTGTCATTGCAACCGCTTCATGCAGGTTCGGGTCAAAGGGACAATCAAGCGAGGGATAATAGCTCAGCCCGTACTTTGATTCCAACATAGAGCTGAACTCGTTGCGAATCATTGTAACGCCTTCCGCAAAAGCTGCGACCGATCCACCTTCCGATTGCTTTGTTCCCGCTTCGATAGCGCGGTCAAAATTATCCAGTATTGGCAGAATATCGTTCAGCAGATTGGCATTTGCGTAGTCAATCGCTTCCTGTTTTTCCTTGATCATTCGCTTGCGATAATTGTCAAAATCGGCAGCTTTGCGCAAATACTGATTCTGCAATTCCTTGTTTTGAGCTTCAAGTTCCGCAACCTTCGCCTCTAAAGGATTTGCCTCAGTCTTCGGCACCTCCGCAGAAGTTTCCGCTGCCTTTTCCGCCTCCGCTGAGGCGGCAGTCTCCGGTTGCCGAGCTTCCGCAGGTTTTGTGGTGTGCTCATTCTTTTTTTCTTTTTTGCTCATGAAATCCTCAATCTCTAAATGTTTTTTAGTTAATAATCAGAATCGCTGTATAATGTGCAGATCCACCATTAATAAGTGTATCTGCATCTCTTTAAAGATACTAAGAGAAAACCACAGGGTCAAGAAAAAAAAGAGAAAAATCTATAAACAAAAAGGATTTAAACGTTGCGCTTTAAAGTTTCTTCAAACCTGATTTTGCTTTTGCCGTGCCGAAGTTTTTCTTATTAAACTCTTGTGGTTATCTAAAAATAGGAAGAGGTGGCGAAACCTTTCTTTGCTCTTTCGAGCATTTATTCGATCATTTGTTTTAATCCATGGAATACAAATTATAAAAAAGAGTCCGACACAACAGGTTAGTTTTTAACATCTGTGCCAAAAACTAACCTGTCTGCTTGGAACCACTGTCATCCGTGGTAGTTCTGAATGTAGTTTTAGTTTTTTTGTTTACAGTGGCTGCGAGTTTAAAAGCTTCAATTTTATAATTCAGTATTGATGCTTTTAAACATCGATTGATTTTATGCTGATGTTGATATCTATAGCATTTTAGCATAGAGGTGATCACGCATATGCCCTGTAACATATTTGATTTTGATTAAGAATTTTTAAGGATTTTCCTGCATGGCGTCGATTAAAGCTTCAATTTCATGCCGTAGGGCAGCGCTTACGTTCTCTTTTGCCTGTTCCATATATTTTTCTTTAAGTTGCGGGCTTAATCGATATAATTCATTTTGAGGAAGCACTGAAAGAAGCGCCCATGCAATGTCAAGCGTTTGCTCAATACTGCGGTTTTCATATTCATCTTGCCCTAAAAAGTACCGCTCAAATAATTCCCCGAAATGCAAGTATTGCTTATCCTCTTTAGAAAGCTCTTCTTCACCGATAATTGCTGCAAGGTTTCTGACCGTATGCACTTTTGAGTAGGCTGCAAAAGCCTGGCTGGAAACTGCCTGATGATCATCTCTTGTCATCCCTTCACCAATACCGTCTTTCATGAGACGGGAAAGACTTGGTAGAACAGAAATAGGCGGATATATTCCTTTTTGAAATAATTCCCGATCAAGAACGATTTGTCCTTCGGTAATATATCCGGTAAGGTCGGGAATCGGATGGCTTATATCATCGCTCGGCATGCTTAGAATGGGAATCTGCGTAATAGAACCCTCCGAGCCTTTAATTCTTCCGGCTCGCTCATATAACTCTGCCAAGTCAGAGTATAAATATCCGGGATAGCCTTTTCTGCCCGGTACTTCGCTTAAGGTTGCCGAAATCTCTCTTAATGCTTCACAGTAGTTTGTCATATCGGTGAGGACTACCAAAACATGCTTGCCTTTTTCAAACGCAAGATATTCCGCAGCAGTTAAGGCACAGCGAGGGGTAATAATACGCTCAATGGAAGGGGCATCCGCAAGAGACAAAAACATTACTACACGAGAAAGTACTCCTGTTTTTTCAAAGTTTTCGATAAAGAAACGAGCAACATCATACTTGATTCCCATGCCGGCAAACACCATCACAAATTCTTCATCGCCTGAAAGTATTTTTGCCTGACGGATTATTTGTGCGGTAAGTTTATTATGCGATAATCCGTTCCCTGAAAAAATGGGTAGTTTTTGTCCGCGAATAAGGGTATTCATACCGTCGATTGATGAGATTCCTGTTTGAATAAAATCTCTTGGGTAAATTCGAGCATAGGGATTAATAGGATATCCGTTCACATTTCGTAGCTCTGAAGAAAAAACTTCCGGATAACCGTCAATCGGTTTCCCGAGTCCGTCAAAAACTCTTCCCATAAGTCCTTCAGAAACACGAAGTTCCATCGGAGCTTCCAAAAATTCAATTGAAGTATGATCAAGACTTAATCCTGAAGTTGAACCGAAAATTTGTACAACGCAGTATTCAGAAGAAAGATCTATAATTCTTCCCGTTCGCACTCCTCTGGATCTATCCCGCACTGCAGTAATTTCTCCGAAAAAAGCATTTTCGCGCCGTTTTGTAATGACAATCGGTCCGTCTACCGAAGACAACCCTCTATATTCCACACCTCTCATAATAGTAATCCCCCGATTTAGTATGATGTTGCCTTATATACTGAATCAAGCTCCTCAAATTCTTTACGCATTTGTTCACCTACTGCTTGAATACCGGCAATATCTTCATTCTCATAGGTTGTTTTTATTCGAATAATTTTTTCTACGCAATTTAATGCGGTAATTTGTATTAGCGGCGCCCCGCGTTTTATTGATACCATTGCCCGCTCATAAAATTCCATGATAATCACAAGAATTAATACCTGTTTTTCAGGAACCGAAAAAACGTCAATTGAATCAAAAGCATTTTGTTGTAAAAAGCCGTTTTTGATCATATCGGAAACAACCAGAATAATTCTTTCCGTATCGGGCAAGGCATCAGGGCCAATCAGCCGCACGATTTGCTGAAGCCGCTGTTCCCGTTTCAATAAGTCCAATGCAGCAGCACGGACTGTTCCCCAGCGCGGATCAAACTTATCCCACCATTCGTGGATTTCATCAACATATTCAGAATAAGATTCAATCCATCCGATTGCAGGGTAGTGGCGTGCATTTGCAAGCTCGCGATCAAGCGCCCAAAAACAGCGAATAAAACGTTTTGTATGCTGGGTTACCGGTTCCGAAAAATCACCTCCAGGAGGAGATACTGCGCCGATAATGCTGATTGAGCCTTCGGAGTTTGAAAGCGTTTTTATTCTTCCCGCTCGTTCATAAAATTCAGCCAACCGAGTTGGAAGATAGGCAGGAAAACCTTCTTCCGCAGGCATTTCTTCCATTCTGCCTGAAAGCTCTCGCAGGGCTTCAGCCCAGCGACTTGTTGAGTCCGCCATAATTGCAACGTGCATGCCCATATCCCGATAGTATTCGGCAAGAGTTATACCGGAATACAGTGAAACTTCCCGTGCCGCAACCGGCATGTTTGACGTATTGGCAATCAGAATCGTACGTTCCATCAATGATCTATTTGTTCGCGGGTCTATGAGTTGAGGAAATTCAGTCAAGACATCGGTCATTTCGTTTCCTCGCTCCCCGCACCCGATATACACAATGATATCCGCATCACACCATTTCGCAATAGCGTGCTGAGTCATGGTTTTTCCGGTACCGAAACCGCCGGGTATTGCTGCAGTTCCTCCTTTTGATAAAGGAAAAAACACATCAATAACTCGCTGTCCCGTTACCAAGGGCTCGGAGACTGTCAGCTTCTGTGTAAATGGACGGGGATTCCGCACCGGCCAGTAATGCGCCAAGTATATGTTTTCATCAAACTCTGTTTTTGCAATAATTTCATCAATAGTGTAATCACCTTCGCCGGAAAAAGAAACAAAGGTTCTTCCGCGGATATTCGGTGGAACCATAATTTTATGCGCAACGGAATCCGTTTCCTGCACGGTACCAATTATCATCCCCGGGGCGATAGGACTTCCTACGCTAAACGGTTTTCCTTCACAGTCAAGAGCAGGCTGAAAGTGCCATTTTTTTTGCGTATCCAGCGGATCTATTCGCGCACCGGGATGTAAAAAGCTTCCCGTTTCGTCAAAAAGCTTTTCAAGCGGGCGCTGTATACCATCATAGATAGTTCCGATCAGCCCCGGCCCTAACCGTACGGATAGCGGACGCCTATGAGAGACAACCTTTTCACCGATTTTCATTCCGGTAACATCTTCATATATCTGAATAGTTGTACTTTCTTTATCCAATCGGATAATTTCCCCGATAAGATTTTCTTCTCCCACACTTACCACGTCATATAATCCGCAGGAGGATAATCCTTCAGCATATAAAATAGGTCCTGATATTCGTGTTATTTTTCCTGTAATTACCTCACTCATGTTATTACCCCGCTTCCGAAGAGAACTTCTGCAAGCTCCTGCCTCTTTTTGTGTAATAGGTCATTCATTATTTCTTGAATGCTTGCACGACACATAAGAGATTTATCAACTGTCTCAATATATACTCTATCGTCAAAATGTAGGGCACTTGCTTCGGCATCTGAGAGTTTTTTTAAAGCTTGAATATGAGTTTTCGGCAAGGCACCCGTAATCAGTTTTTTTATTTGTGCGTCAGAGTATCCTTTGTAATAAACTTCTATTTTTTTCTCTTTCAAAACAGTACTATAGGTTTTCAGAAGTTTAAAAATAATTTGCAAACGTTTTTCTTCTCCGATTTGATCAAAATACAATTGTAAGGCATTTGCAATTTCTTTGTCTACAAAGGAAATATATCTCCGTTGTCTTTCAAGAGGGATTGCAGCCTCGGCATCTTGCGTATAGTTTTTTATTAGACGAGCATAATACTCTTCTTTTTGTTTTTTTGTTTTATCACGATACTCAGTGATTTCCTCTTGAATTTTCTCAATTTCCGCCTCAGCGTTTTTTAATACACGTTCAGCTTTTTTCCGTGCATCCGCTTTAATCTCTTTATCGAGAATAACTGTTGAACGAAGTTCTTCCATAATGCTTATACCTTAATTCCTATCGCCTCTCTGATAGCTTCCGTTAAAGATTTTCGCCCCTCGATATGCCCTTGCAAAGGAGGAATTTCCACAATGAGCGGGTAGGTTCCTTTCATTTGCCATTCCTGAATTTCTTCCTGCAAATAGTCTGCAACGAGTTCGGTTATAATTAAAACCTTAGGACGAGAAGTTTGAAGGTGAGCTCTGGGGGCAGTTATTTGCCTAAAGGCATCTAATGCCTGTTCTCTGGAGTTTGCAACACAGCCGTCAACCCCGACAAGAGAAAAGCCCACAACAAGTTCACGCTCTCCGATAATATAGTATGTCACTAACAGAGCCTTATAACAAGATGATTAACAAGGCAACAAGGAATCCCCACAGACAAATACCTTCAGCAAGGCCGATAAAAGGAAGGGCCTTTCCTGAAAGCTCTGAATCTTCACTTATTGCCCCCATTGCTGCGGCACCAATTCTGCCGACCGCAATTCCGCCGCCAAGGCAAGCGAGTCCTACTGCAAGCGCTGCGGAGATATACTTAATTCCCTCGCCCATGGACATTCCTGTTTGCGAATCCGCAAAAATTGCTGCTGTTGTGAGTAAAAAAAACAGTCCGAAAAATAATACCTTACGATTCATTTAAATCTCCTATAAAAAGTTTTTGAGGAATTGTAAAATTCCGAAAAATTTTTTAGTGTTTTTATAAGGGAAAACCCTCTAAAACACAGTCGTACAAAATAATTGCTCGGCGATGTTTCGTTCCTGCAAAACACAAAAGCGAAACGTGTCAAATAAACAAATAGGTCTGTCTTTAGACCGTTTGTTTATTCCCGCACCTCTGCTACCCTTCCTTATATTTAAACCTGAAGGGCGTAAACACTCTGCCGTTTTCCGTAAAAAACTTTGAAAAGAATTCATAGTATTGCAAACGAACAACCTGAATTCCTACAATTAAACCTTCAAGACAGATAATAATTAAATTGCCGATAACGGTAATTAAAATTCCTTGTACCGTCAGGTATCCGCCGACAAAATCGGTCATGGTAAATACTACAAAACTTAAGACCGCATGTGCAAGCGCAAAAGCTCCTACCCGCAGAAAACTCATTGAGTTTGAAAAAAAGCCCGAGACTACATCCATGATTTCAATGACTCCCTGCATAATATACATTCCGATACCTTCGGGAAAAATCGGTTTTTTATGTTCGCTTATTCGCACAAACATTTCCTTAAAAAATATACCAACCAGAGGAATAACCATACCGAGAATATCAAACCATTGAAAAGGAATGTGGAAAAAAGCAATTCGCAGCGCCATGGCAACAACATACCAAAAGAAAAGAAGTCCACAAAGTCCTGTTTGAGAAAAAACAGCTTCTGCGGAATGTTTCCTTCTAAACTGGTTAATGATATTGATAATTATTCCAAGAGAGTTGATAATAAAACCAAGTCCCAGGGTAAAGCCAAAAAACATAAGAAGTTTTTCAATTGAGCCTTTTGAGGGCATTAAATGCAAAACCCTGTCTGCGGGAGTGCCAAATAAACCGGTAAGCCAACGGCCGAAAGGAACAAGCAACTGATCATTTGCAAAAAACTCTCCGGTAAGCAATCCCATAATCATACTGGATAATCCAATAGAGATAAAAACAAAATCAAAATGTTGCCATTTATGTAAAGCGCGTATTTTTTTGCTGTACATAAAGAGTCCCAGTAAAAAAAAGACTAAGCCCTGCCCCAGATCTCCAAACATAATTCCAAACAAAATTGTATAAGAAATCGCTACAATCGGAGTAGGATCAATGGTTCCGTAAAGCGGCGCTCCGTAACTGAAAACCATACGTTCATAACTGCGTACAAAAGCTCCGTGCTTGTATCGCACCGGTACTTTTTCTTTACCGCTTTTTATTGTTGGCACTTCTTCGGGAGAAAACAGGCGAATAGCTATTCTGCCTGCCGTCAAGTTATCAAGCTCCGAAACAAAACCTGCCGATTCATCTTCAGGCAACCAGCCAACCACTCGGTATACCAGTTGTGTTGCTTCAAGGCTTTGCCGCACTTGTTGTATCTGAGCTCCCAGTGAAAAATTCTGCAATAAATTCATTAACATCTCCTGATAATGAATGCCGAATTGCTTTTTTTCTGAAAGAATGTTTTTCACTTTTTCTTCTGCTCGCTCTTTTTCTTCCTTAAGATGTGCAAGGATTTCTTTAGGAATACCCTGATAATCAAGCGGCAAGTTCATAGGAACAAAATTATATTTTTTTAATTCACTATCGAGTCCGAATCTTCCTTTTTTTGATGAAGCGGCAAGAATTCGTGTTTGCTCATTGTTTAACGGCACAACCACCGCTCTTTCCCCGAGATTTAATTTTAGTGTTTCAAAAGTATCGGGATCAATAGCGCCTATTCTGATAGTAAGGAACGAGAGATTATCAAATTCAGAATACGCAATATTCAGGTTTGCAAAAGAGGAGGTTTCTTCGTATGCATTTAAACATTGTTTATACGCTTCTGTTAAGCTTTGCTCTCTTTCTTTAATATCATCAGTCAAGCTGAGAAGTTTTTCAGCATTTGCTACATCATCGGGTGAGGGCAAGCTCACGTGGTCAACAAAACTCAGTCTGTCAATAATTCCTAAATAGGAACGACATGCATCCAATTTATCATAATACTCTTTATATTGATTGTTCGGCGGCACATCATTAAAAGAAGATCTTTGCTGAAATTGAAAATTTGCTTTTTTACCGAGATATTCCAAAACCTTATCGATATCTTGCGCTAAAATCATCAATTCCGCAAGTTTCATTTTTTGAGATCTAAACATACATTTCCTCTCCTACGAATTCATTCTTTAGAGAATCGGAAGCTCCGAGTCGTAAACTTTCAACAGCAACACGGATCATATATTCTTCAAGCTGTTTAATCTTAAAAAAGGCTACTAAAAGCCCCGGTGTAAAAAACTGCTTATGAAATTCTCTTTCTGCGGTTCGATATAGGAATTTATCTCCGGCCAACTGCGCCCAGCGAGGATCCAATTCCCAAGGAACGCCTTCCTCATGAGGATTTAAAATCCAAGAATATTTCCATCCTTCCCATGCATTCCATGAATCAAGCGGTTTATCTAAAGCAAAAAAAGCATCTTTGCAAAGCATATTTTCGCCTTTTCCCCCATCCGAACCCACAAGCATCGGGATAATATCTTTTCCGTCAAAGTCATAATATACCCGTAATCGCATCACCCATACAATGTTTTGCAAAATAATTTCTTCTTTAATAAGCCGCTCACAAGATGCGCGTTCGTTTTCCGGCAACCTCAAAAGCGTATCCCAAAGCTGCGCATAATAGGTTTTATCAAGTTTAATTTCCCAATCAAGTCTGTTTGAATCATCGGGGATGCGATTATACCAACCGACAGGACTTTTAGCAGTGATCGCGTTTATATCCGGCCATTTTTTCCATCGAAAAATTGAGAATTGCCCCAGATCAATAATCGGCGGCTCTTTTATATCATGCAAAGACGGCAGTGAAGAAACTGCCCGCAAATTCGCATAATCAAATTGAGAGATTAAGGTAAAAAAAATAGGATTCGGTTTTTTATATACGGATACCAGTTCAAGAAAATCATCGATAAGACGTCTTGAAATTTTCTGTTCTAAAAGTGCAATTAGTTGACCTTCAGTAAGAGCCGGCAAATCATCGGTAAACAATAGTGTCCATAATTCTTGAAGACGCTGTACTTCAAAAAGTCTTTTTGCCCTTTCACCTATATATAATTTTGAATACAGTCCCGAAACTTTTGCACATAAATATGAATCGGCAGTGATTTTATCCATACTACACACTCTTATCCTAAAAAATAGGAATCAAGAAAGGCGGTAAAAGCTGCCGTATCTCGCTTTAATGAAGTAAGATCGCTGTGTATCTTATCATATGCATGTTGTTTTTTTTCATCAATTATTTTTTTTTGTGCTTCAAATTGCGCTTCCTGCTCAGCTACTATTTCATTGTAAATCTTTTTTTTCTCTTCTTCGGCGGCAAATTTTGCCGTAGCGAGTTTTTTTTCAGCTTCAGTCTCAGAATCAGAAAGCAAAGAAGCCGCTTGCTTCTCAATATCAATTAAATGAGAGAGAATTTCATTATCCATAATACTGCCTCCTGAAAATTATAGGTGTAATAAACAAACTTTTATAATTATAACATACCTACAAGCGTTTTTTCGAATCTGCATAATGTTTGATACACATCTTCATTGCTTGTTTGTATAAATAACTCATTTAAAAATGAGGGATCGTTTAGTAAAAGGGAAAGCCGCTTGAGAATTCTCAAATGAATATCATAATCCGTCTCTGTAGAAAGAAGCATAAAAACGATATGCACCGGTGATCCGTCAAGGGATTCGTATTCAATTCCCTCTTTAGACAAACCAATTACCCCTGCAGGATGCTGTAAACCTTGAATTTTTGCATGCGGCAGGCCTAAACCTTTTTTTATGCCGGTAGAAAGCTTGTTTTCACGTTCATGCAAAGCTTCCAGTATAGCGGTGCGCGGAGGGGATCCCGGAGTGTTTGAAACAAAAAGATCGACCATTTCTTCAAAGAGCTCATCTTTATCCTCACTTTCGAGACCTACTTTAATATTAAGAGGGGAAAATATATTTGAAAGAAGCATATAGCATACCTCCTATTTTCCGGCACCTGCTTCGCTTTCAGCTTTCGGGGTAGTTTGTTCCGCTGGTTTTGCCGCATCGGGTTGGTTGGTATCATTATCTTTCCACCATTCTGTGGCAGTTTCCGTTTGCTGCTGTTGCGCAGCTTTTTGCAAGTCGTCTATAGCAGGGCTTTTATTCAACCAGGCAAGAAAGAATGTTGTAACAAAAAACAATGCTAATAAAACATAAGTGGTCTTTGTCAAAATATTCCCCGACCGAGAGCCGAAGGCGGAATTTGAACCACCGGCAAAAAGACCGCCTAGTGAATCCCCTTCCTCATTTTGCAAAAGGACTAATCCAACCAGTAAAAAACAAATGATAACAAAAAAAACTAGTAATACAATGCTTATTGCACTCATAAAAACTCCAGCTTAAAAAACATGAGATATCTATTTTATAAAAAATAGATTTGGTATAAGACCCTCTACTATTAAAATTCTTACCTCAAATAGGTTTATTAATTGAAGTATATACTACTCTAATTCAAAATGTTTTGCAAGTAGCAAAAAGCATGAAACAAGGGCTTACGCACGAACAAGGGGCGGGTAGCCCCTTGAACTCCGCTTTTGGGTGGTACGCACCACAAAGTTCAAAGTCTTGTAAAATTTATTCGCTTATGCTTTGCATTAAAGGGGTTTTGCACCCCTTTAATGGCCGCATTAGGCGAAGCAAAAGAATAATATCAAAACTCCGCCCTTGCGTCGTGTCGGACTCTTTTTTATAAAACTTTTTACAGTTCGTATAAAAAATATCAAATATTTTGATAGAGTTATCAAAAAAACGTTATATTAGTTTGAATTTTAACGCTTGTTTACATTTCTGAAAACCACTCTCTTTTCCATAGAAGTAAGTTTTTCGCCAAAGGAGCTTCCCTTTAGGTCTTCCACTTCTATCGTTGAATACCCGTGCTCTCTTTTGTAATTTGCAAAGTATTCATAAAGAAATTTTTCAGTTTCCGCTTCATCATAGGTGTTTTTATCTTCTTCATACTTGAAGTAGTACTCAGCCCAATTATTTGTTTTATAGATTTCAGTCATATACAGATAGGCATTTTTTCGCCCTTCAACTTTAATTTTTGTTGTTTTTGGCTGAACAACCTGTGCAGTAAGAATGCAGGTGAATCCTAATAAAACGGATAAAACAATAAGCTTCTTTTTCATAACAACCTCCAAAGTTTTGTTTCTTTACTATGATACATAATAAAGAAAAAAGCAAGAGGACAGAAAACTATTTTTTTTAATTTATCGACCTGCCATCGGACGCGCCCAAACTTCTTTGGAGAAGTTGCCGATATGCTCAGCACCCGACTCATCGTATGCCGCAATGGTGAAAAAATATAATCGTCCGTTTTTAAGGCCTTGGATGGTATACGTCAATGCATTCCCGACATCGACCGGCGAACCGTCTGAAAAATACTCGCCTTTACAATCGCCAAAATAGATATAGTAACCTTTTACATCAAAGTCGACTGATGGAGACCAGTAAAGCGTTACCGTTCCGTCCTTTCCCTCCGCCCAAATTTTTGACGGCGGCAACGGAAGCCCGTCTTTTTCATACTCAACTTTGATTGAATGTATTAAAGGGGTTTTTTGCCCGGAAGAGTCCGGGTATAAATTTGCAGCAATTTGGAAGTATTTTCCACTAGTGTTTTTTATTTCTTCCCCCGGAAAAACGGCCCGCCATTCAGGATAGGTTTCTGTCCAGTTATACCGATTGTTTGCCGATCGAATAAAAAAAGCCGCATCGGTTTGCTCCGGCAAAGTCAAATCCGCCCCCAATTTTTTAATTTGCGAAGATTCTCCCCCTGTATCAATGATTGTTGACTCAAACCTTCCGCCGTTTTTATCAAACTTATCAAAAAGATCTGCGATTTCACATATTTTTGCAGGAGGCGAAAAATCATTTGTCACGCACAGTTCATCAATTAATCCTGCATATTTTTCACCGATATGCAAATCCGCCGCTTCTCCCAACATTGAATAAAAAACCTCTCCACCCTCTCTACCTGTGTCGGTTACATATAACAAAGCTTCTATCCTTTCATTTATGCGGTACTCAAGCAACCCTATTGACTCATCATACGAAAGCGTGTGCTTGCTCCACTGTCCGGGAATAAGATTAGCCCTTGAAGCAGTTTTCACTGTTAAGCGTTTTCCGCTTTGATCGCGCCAAATTCCGTCAAGCTTCCACTCAAGTTTGTTTTGAAAAATAGCTGCAGTAATGTTTTGATAAAAACTTTGGCGGTTCTCAGTAATTGAAGACAACCATCGCAAAATAACGCTGCCGCTTTCACTTACCTTCGGGCAAAGCCAAAATTCTATAGAAAAAGAGCCGACAGGTTTTCCTCCGTAGAAAAACGATTTCGGATTAGGTCGTAATATCAGCCCTTGAGAAGAATTTAAAGTATTAAAAAGCCCGGCCCCATTTCCCCGTTTTGCCTGTTTAGCGCCCGAAGGCAACACGGATGAATCTACTGTAGTATAATTACCTCGTTCATCCATAAAAACAGTGTCATCAAAACTCAAATACAAGTCCGTAGATTTATGTATTTTCCTTTCCGAAGAATGCAGACCGATCGCCGGATTCCCGTATTTTCCGGGCACTTCTTTTATGTTTTCTTTATAAAAAAGGGCATCCCATCCCTGCTTACCGCCTAAGTGTACAACGGCTTTTTCAGCCTCGAGCATACTGAAAAAGAGAAAAAGCGCATATATGGAAACAAGCTTTTTTTTCATTATTTAAATTCTTCCTTAAATTTTTATTCTACTTAGTATATTCAGATATCGGCTTTTAGGAATAAAAATCAACTGTTTCTTTATAAGATTCCTAATAGATTTATCATACCCTGAATAGTCAAGTAAGCTGGGGCGGATGTACATAATCCAAAAAACTTCTTTTAAAACATTGTTGCTGCATGTATTCGGGCTGTTTTTTTTGCCTTTGTTTTAGCACTTCACATACTCGCAGGCAATTTGTGCTGCAAGTTTTGCATTGTTGAGCACAAGTTGAATGTTTGCCTCAAGACTTTTGCCGCCGGTGATTTCTTTTATTTCGTTTAAAAGATAGGGCGTGGTGTCTTTGCCGTGGATGCCCGCTTCTTTTGCCTTTTTTACGGCATTATTGATGGCATCGTTTATCAGGCGGCTGTCGATTGCGTGAGCTTCCGGAATAGGATTTGCGACAACCATGCCGGAGCCGAAGTCAAGTTTTTGCTGGACATAAAAGCTTTCTGCAATTTCTTTCGGAGTGTTGAGCGTGGTGTTCAGCATAAAGCCGCTTTGACGGGTAAAGAAGGCGGGCAGCTCTTTTGTTTGGTAGCCGATAACCGGTACTCCCTTTGTTTCAAGATATTCGAGGGTAAGCCCGAGGTCAAGAATTGATTTTGCGCCCGCACAAATAACCATCACGGGAGTTTTTGCAAGCTCTTCAAGGTCGGCGGAAATATCCATGGTAACCTCTGCGCCGCGGTGAACTCCGCCGATGCCGCCGGTGGCAAATATGCCGATTCCGGCAAGGTGGGCGATAATCATAGTGGTGGCAACGGTTGCCGCCCCGTCCTGCTTTGTTGCGACAATGGTCGGTATGTCCCGGCGGCTTGCCTTGGTAATTGCAAGTCCCTTTTTGCCGAAATAATCGATTTCTTCCGCAGAGATTCCCGCTTTTAATCTGCCTTTGATAATCGCAATAGTTGCGGGAATTGCGCCGTTTTCCCGCACACAGGACTCAACCTTGAGGGCGGTATCAACATTTTGCGGATACGGCATGCCGTGAGAAATAATAGTTGATTCCAATGCCACAACCGGTTTTCCCTTTGCTAAGGCTTCTTGAACCTCATCCGAAATATCGAGGTATTCATTGTAATTTTTCATAACTCTACTCCTTCAATGTTTTTCCGTATTTTATAACGTATCTATGTTTGCACGCCGGCGGAGTAACGAAAGACTCATCGCTTCGCTGACCGTTTTTTCGCTTTCAACACAAATGCTTGCACATGCCGTTGCCGCTTCTCCGGACTCTTTTAAACCGAGTCCGTGTAAAAACGCCCATGCAAGTCCTGCCATCGCACTGTCTCCCGCTCCAGTGGTGCTGACTGCCTGCACCTGTTTCGGCGGGATTAAAACCTTTTCCGTTTTGTCGGCACAAAAAAGCCCCCGCATGCCGAGCGAAATAAAAACCTGCCGGACTCCTTTTTGCAACAGATTGTCCGCCACTCGATGTAAATCCTCATCGTCGGCGATTGGTATGCCGGTTAAAAATTCCGCCTCAAGCTTATTCGGCTTTATGGTGTGAATAGAGCGCAAGCCGGCTTTTATTTTTTCCGCCTTGGTAACCGAAACCGCATCAACAAAAAGTGGCACCGTGCAATGCCGAAAAAGAAAGTGCAGGCTTTCCTCCGGAATATTGGTGTCGGCAACACAGAGCGCCGACTGATTGATATGCGGAAGTTTTGATTGTAGGAACTCCGGACTAATCGTATCAAAAATGCCCATGTCGGCAATTGCAAGCTGCATTTCTCCCCGTTCATCGGTAATAAAAAGATAGGTTGAGCCCGACCTGCCTGCCGGCATATTTGAATCGGAAATATCAATGCCCGTCTGTATGCAGAAGTTTTTCATGCTTTCCGCTTGCAGATCATCACCGAAGGCGGTGATTAGTTTTACCTGCGTGCCAAGGCGGACAAGGTTTTCCGCGATATTTCTGCCGACGCCGCCAAAACTTACCCGCACGCGGCCGGGGTTTGAATCGGCGGCTATCAACTTCCGCTGCGGAGTTCCCGCAATATCAATGTTCGCACCGCCGACAACGGTTATATACGAAGGTTTCATACGCTTATTTACTATTATACTTATATTTCTCTTTTCTGGGAAGACACTTGTACTAAGTAAACTGGGCAAGAGCAGAAAAAGCGTATTTTTGGAATTTATCTTAGATTTGCCGGATACAATAAATTCTAAGGACGTTATGCTAAAATTTACCGCACCTATAGAATTTACCTCATACATTCCTCGGTATAGCGCTCTATAAGTAATTTGCTGTGATACTCATTGGAGCCATTAATGCAGCATTATAAAATTGTCTTGATTTGCATTGTTAAAAAGTGTTGCTCGTGTCGTTACTGAGTAAATGAGGCATGCGGGGAAAATGTTTTCGTAACACAATGTGCTCAATAGCCAAATTATAAAATATGTTTCAAAGGTTTGCCGTAAAACGCAAAAATTAAGACTATTAATTAAGACTATTATTATAGAAGAAAAACTTAAATTTTTTATTAAAAATTATAGATTTCAGAAGGGAAGACCTCAATCGGTGGCGTTATTTTATAGATTATTGTATCAAATTTTTGTACCGATAAAAGGTTATTGTTGAGAAAATTGTGAACTAATCCGATTTCAATCATTTTTGTCCGAAAAAATAATTTTATTATTTTTTATTTTTGTTAGCGGCAAGCATTGACATTTC
Organism: Treponema phagedenis; assembly: GCF_008153345.1. Classification (NCBI taxonomy): domain Bacteria; kingdom Pseudomonadati; phylum Spirochaetota; class Spirochaetia; order Treponematales; family Treponemataceae; genus Treponema; species Treponema phagedenis. Next base: position 1,277,990 of record NZ_CP042818.1, read on the forward strand.
ATTTTTTTGTGATAGAATGTCTCAAAGTGGGTAAAAGTGGGAGAAGGTAGAATAAAGTGGAAAATGATGTGATAACGGGGGAATATAAAAACTCGCTTGATGAAAAAGGGCGGCTCATGTTTCCTGTTAAACTGCGTTCCGAATTATCTGAAATGAGGCTTGTAATCACTCGGGGGATAGACCGCTGTTTATGGGTGTTTCCTCTTGCGGAATGGAAAGCGTTATCGGATAAAGTTATGGAATCCGCATCATTATTTCAATCAGGCTCAAGATCCGTGTTGCGCAGGCTTATTGCCCCCGCTCAGGAGATTGAGATCGATAAATCAGGCCGTATATCTATTCCCCAAAGTCTGCGCGAATATGCGGGTCTTGAAAAAGACTGTATTATTCTCGGTATTAACCGATATTTTGAGCTCTGGGATGCCGGAGCATATGAAACTTATTTGGAGGAAAGTGAGGCAGAATTTCAACAAGCAACCGAAGGGCTTGGAAATATTTGTCTTTAACGGCTTATGGATGTTGTACACAAATCTGTATTACTGCAAGAATGTCTTTCACTTTTAAAACCTGCGTCCGAAGATACGCTTTTTGTTGACGGAACACTCGGAGAAGGCGGACATACGGAGGCGTTTTTAAAAACCTATCCACAGCTTTCAGCGATAGGTATTGATGCGGATCCGACTATTCAGGCAAAGGCAAAACTGCGTTTGCAGCCTTTTGCATCTCGTGTGCAATATTTTTCAGGTTGGTCTGACGATTTTTTCAAAAACTACTCGACAGAATATCCTAAACCGAACATTATTCTTTTTGATTTAGGCATTTCAATGTTTCATTATATAGAGTCGGGGAGGGGGTTTTCCTTTCAGGCGGAAGAACCGCTTGATATGCGTATAAATCCCGCCACATCTCTTTCCGCTGCGGAAATTATAAACACATACAAAGAAGAAGAGCTTGCCTCAATTTTTTATACGTACGGCGAAGAGCGGTTTTCGCGTAAAATTGCGGGGGCTATTTGTCTGCGCAGAAAAGAACAAGAGTTTAAAACGGCGGGAGACCTCGCAGAGGTGATTTTTAAAGCGGTTCCGCCTGCGTACCGACACGGAAGAATTCACCCCGCAACGCGAAGTTTTCAAGCATTACGGATAAAGGTTAACGGCGAGTTGGATAGGCTTCCCGATTTATTGAAATTAGCTTTTCAAAGGCTTGCGTTAAACGGCAAGCTCGGTGTTATTAGCTTTCATTCTCTTGAAGACAGGATTGTTAAGCGATATTTCCGCGATCTTGCAAAAAACTGTAGGTGTCCGCCGGAAATGCCGATATGTAAGTGCGGAGGGCGGCCGCTTGCGCAGCTATTAACCGGAAAGCCGGTTATACCAACTGATGAAGAAATACGGGTAAACCCCGCTTCTCGGAGTGCTAAGTTGCGAGCGGTAAAGAAAATCCTCACGGAAGAAGGTGCGGCATGAGGCGATTTTTAATATTTTTTTTCACAGTGAGTATTCCTTTACTACTTTTTTTAGGTGTTTGGCAGGCATCCAGATACAATGCAATTGAAAGAGAAATTAACGATTACAAAAAAGAGCAAGAAAGGCTCATAACTGAAAACAAACAGAGAATTTCCGCCATCTCCATTTTGTCGCGCCCTGAACGAATTGAAAAAATAGCGATAGAAAATTTAGATATGCGTAAAGCAAAGCCGTCCGAAATTATGCGGATAGAGTTGAAAACTGCAAAGGAGAAAAAAGAAAGTTGAAAAATCTCTTAAGCTTTGATGAAACTTCTATCGCCGTTCAAGGCATGCTTCTCAAAAACCATACAAAAGCGCGTGGGTTTTCATCCGTGTCGATTGACAGTAGAACAGTCAAAGACGGATCTCTTTTTGTTCCCCTTCGCGGAGAAAAACAAGACGGGCATCGGTATATACGGAGTGCTCTTGAAAAAGGAGCGGTATTGTTTTTTGCCGATGAAAAATTTCTTTCCGTTGACTCAAATAAAATAAAAACTGAAAAACTTTGCGATGAGTTTTCCGCTTCCTGTATTCAAGTTAAAAATACTCTAGCTGCATTACAGGCAGCTGCCCGTTTTTATTTGAAAAAATTTCCGAATCTTATAAAAGTTGGCATTACCGGATCAAGCGGAAAAACAACGACAAAAGAAATTGCCGGTGCGGTTTTAAGTCAAAAATTTTCTGTGGTAATGAATAAAGGAAATCTTAATTCCGAAACAGGTTTGCCGCTTTCCGTTTTTGAGGTGCGAGACGAACATGAGGTGGGAATCTTTGAGCTGGGGATGAACAGAAAAGGGGAAATGAAAGAAATTACTTCGGTGCTTTGTCCTCAGTTTGGAATTATCACAAATATCGGCTCTGCCCATATCGGTATTCTCGGCTCACAGCAGGCAATAGCTGAAGAAAAAAAACAGATTTTTTCTTTTTTTGATAAAGATTGTATGGGCTTTGTTCCCGATTGTCCTTTCACTGATTTTTTGCAGGCTGTTCCTTTGGGTAAGGTAGTGTGTTATGAAAATACGACACTGAAAAACATTAAAAAAATAGAGAGTAAGGGAATGTACGGCTCTACGATTTTTTATAAAGATGAGGAAATTTGCTTTCCGCTGGCAGGAAACCATAATATAAAAAATGCTCAGGCGGTTATTGCGCTTGCCGAAGAACTCGGTCTGAGCGTAAAAGAAATCAAGCGCGGATTGGAATCTGTGCAGCCGATTTTCGGCAGATCACAGTTTATGCAAGGCGATGTTGACTGCCTTTTTGATTGCTATAATGCAAATCCCGACTCAATGTCTGCCGCCTTAGCGGTATTTTCAGAAACAAAAGTGCAAGGGAAAAAAGCGGCGGTTTTAGGCTCCATGCTTGAACTCGGAAAAGAATCGGCTGCGGCACATAAAAAAATATGTGCACAGGCTGCAGCAAGCGATATAGATTTTATATACTTATTCGGAAAAGAGATTGGCGATTCCGGAAAAAACATAAACTGGAATGGTAAAACAGTTTTTTATTTTGATGAATCGGAAATGGATGCATTAGGAAAAGCACTTGATGAGAATCTTCATCGAGGGGATTTTGTTCTTTTAAAAGCTTCTCGCGGTTTGGCGCTTGAACGCTTGGAGCCGGTGTTAAGGAGGGCACGATGAATACAGCTATCAGTATTGAAAGAAATATTTATTATGAAAAGTATAGCTTTGTTTTTGTTATGCTTACTATTTTATTAACCGGACTCGGACTTGCAACGCTTTATTCCGGATCGGTACATTATGCACAACGGTTTTTTGATAACCCGCTCTATTTTTTAACCAAACAGACTATAAGTCTCGGTATAGCATTTTTATGTTTTTTGTTTTTTATGCTTATTGATTTAGCTGCTTTACGAAAACTTATTCCGTTTATGCTTATTGCCTCATTTCTGCTTTGCGTTTTAGTTTTTATTCCGGGGTTGGGTATATCAAAGAACGGAGCAACACGATGGTTAAATCTTTTTTACCTGAAATTTCAGCCATCGGAATTTGTAAAATTGGTGTTGGTTATTTTTTTGGCGAATTTTTTTGATAAAAATAAAGAGCATTTTGATATGCCGATGAAATCAATACTTCCTCCTTTTTTCGTAAGTGCGATATTTGTTTTATTGGTTTATTTTCAAAATGATTTTTCAACTTCCATGTTTTTATTATTTATTGTGCTCGTAATGTTTTTTATTGCGGGTGCATCTATTTTATGGTTTATAAAAGGTTCGCTTGTATTATTGCCAATGGCTGTTCTTATGGTGATAACTTCAACACATCGAATGCGGAGGGTGCTTTCATTCTTGTACCCCGACCATGATCCGCTGGGAGCGGGATATCAGGTAAATGCGGCATCGGAAGCACTCACCGGCGGAGGCTTATGGGGAATGGGAATAGGTAACGGAATTAGAAAGATTGCCAGCGTTCCCGAAGTGTATTCCGATTTTATCTTTGTGGTGCTTGGAGAAGAAATGGGATTTATCGGAGTTTGTGCGTATCTTTTGCTTTTGCTTGCAACATCCATTACAGGTATTATTATTGCACTGAGGTCTTCCAGCAGGTTCGGGACATTTCTTGCGTTTGGAGCAACTGCTGCAATTGTTTTTCAATCTATTTTGAATTTAGCTGTCGTGGTGCGTCTTGTGCCTGCCACCGGCATGCCGCTTCCTTTTTTCTCTTTCGGCGGCTCATCGTTGATTATCACACTCTCTTTTTGCGGGATAATAATAAATGTTTCAGGATTAAAAAAAGGTGGTGCCTATGTCTGATACTCCTTTATACGGTTTTGACAAAAGAGTTTCATATGTTGAAAATAATAAAAAAAAGGCAATAAAAAAAGATACGTTTAAATCGTTACTTTTAAAAATTATTATTATTATACTATTGCTTTGTCTTTTAGCGGAAGCTGTTTTTTATTTGTTTATTGTTCCTGCAGTTTCGGTTGCACAAGTAAATTTTTCAGGAAACAGAGAATTGACTGCTATTCATTTGGAAAAAATTGCAGGCTTGAGCGGAAAAGAAAAATGGAGTCAAATAAATACGTTGGAAATATCAAAACGCTTGGCAGCCTTTCCGCTTATTGAAGAGGCGCGTGTTTCAAAACGTTTCCCCGACAAGGTTTTTATTGAAGTAAAAGAAAGGTCGCCGGTTGCGATTAGTTTTGCGCAAGTGAAAGGGCGAACAATCGTAATGGAAATCGATAAAACAGGAACTATCTTTAGAATAGGAAGCAGTATGACGGCAGGAAAACTGCCGGTTATTGGCGGATTGGAATTTGAAAATCCGCGTGCGGGAATGAAAGTACATAGACAACTGATACCGCTATTTAATAAACTCAGTATTTTAAAAGAAAAAAATCCGGCTCTTTTGAGTGAAATATCCGAATTGGTAATTAAACAAAAGAAATACGGAGGCTATGATTTATTAATATATCCGATGAGCGTTTCCATTAAAGTTTGTACCGATAATATTTTGAATGAAGATAAGTTACGGTATATGATGCTCTTGCTTGATGTTATGCGTAAAACGTATGATGAGAATCGGATACTTGAATTAGATATTCGAGGTGATACAGCCGTTTGCAGAATGAGAGAGGAAGAACATGAGTGAGATATTTGTAGGATTGGATATTGGGACGAGTACTATACGTGTGGTTGTTGCCGAACGTGTTGAAACCGGTGTGCTTCAAGTTATCGGTGTCGGGGTAGGGGAATCAAATGGCTTACGTAAAGGTGCTGTTGTAAATATTGAAAATACTGTTTCAGGAATTCATCAGGCAATAGAAGCTGCAGAGATGATGTCCGGTGTTGAAATTACTCACTGCGTGGTAGGCATAGGCGGCACACATATTGAAGGAATAAATTCGAAAGGCATTGTAGCGGTAACCGACAAAGGAAAGGGTAACAGAGAAATCGATGAAAAAGATATTGAGCGTGTTGTAGATGCGGCCCGAGCGGTTGCCATTCCTATTGACAGAAGGGTATTGCATGTTATCCCTAAAAGCTACAAAGTAGATGATCAGCCGGGAATAAAAGATCCGCGCAATATGATCGGTGTAAGAATTGAAGGAGAGGTTCATATTGTTACCGGATCGGTTACCTGCATGAAAAATATTGTTGATTGCGTCAAGCGATCTAATATTCAAGTTGATGACTTGATGTATCATGGACTTGCGGCGGTAAAGTCTGTTTTAAATGAAGAAGAGCGAAACTTAGGTTCTGTTTTAATTGATATCGGCGGAGGGACTACAGACTTTGTGGTTATGCATGAGGGGGCGCCGGTGTTTGTCGGTTCAATTCCTGTCGGCGGAATACAGGTAAGCTCCGACCTCGCCCAGATAAAAAATCTTTCATTTGAAACAGCTGAAAACATAAAAATAAAAGACGGTTGTTGCTGGGTACCGTTAATTGAGGATGACGGAAAGATTTTAATTTCCGGACAGGCAAGCCGAGCTCCTATAGAAATTGAAAAACGGGAAATTGCCGAAATAATGGAAGCGCGTATGTCGGAGGTTTTTACCATTGTGTATGATAAAATAAAAAGAGGGAGCTCGGGCTTGCGCACCGCCGACAGTATTATTCTTTGCGGAGGTGGTTCCCTGTTGCCAGGAGTTGTGGAGCTTGCATCGGCAATTTTCGGTACACCTGCGGTACATCTTGGGATGCCCGGAACCCTTGGCGGTTTAACCGGTGAGTATAGGAGTCCCGAATTTGCAGTAGTGCTGGGGCTGCTTTTAGAGCAAGTTCAAAAAAGAGGAGCAAGCGCAGCTCAAGGAAAAACTCAACCGAATCAAAACGGATTGTTTACAAAAGCAAAAGATTTATGGAAAAGTCTTTTTTAATGCTGTAACAATATATAAAACTATCATTTTTTGTGGGAGGAAAATGTATGGATATTCAAGTTATACCAAATAACGCAGCCTTACCTGTTAGCCCGACAGTTATTAAAGTGGTCGGGGCGGGCGGCGGAGGATCAAATGCGGTGAACCGAATGATGAGCGATGGACTGCGTTCGGTTGATTTTATTGTCGCAAACACCGACGTACAAGCACTCAATTATTCCGAGGCACCGTTAAAACTTGCGATCGGATCAAAACTTACCGGCGGACTCGGTGCGGGGGGAAACCCCGAAGTGGGAGAGAAGGCTGCTATTGAAGATTCCGAAGCAATTGCAAATGCGGTAAAAGGCGCCGACATGGTTTTTATCACCGCGGGGATGGGCGGAGGAACGGGAACGGGATCTGCTCCTATTATTGCAAAAATTGCAAAAGAGCAAGGGGCTCTCACTGTTGCGGTGGTAACAAAGCCTTTTTCATTTGAAGGCAGAGCAAAGATGCAGCTTGCGGAGCAAGGAATTGAAAAACTCCGCGCATATGCAGATACAGTAATTGTAATCCCAAACCAACATCTTTTAAAGCAGGTTCAAAAAGACACTCCTATTCGTGCAGCATTTTCTCTTGCAGATAATGTATTAAAAAAATCGGTGCAGGGGATTTCCGATCTTATTACTATTCCCGGAGAAGTGAATGCGGACTTCTCCGATGTAAAAAACACGATGGAAGGACAAGGTTATGCCGTTATCGGTGTTGGTGTAGGGAAGGGAGAGAATAGGGCGGTTGATGCAGCAACAAACGCGATTAACAATCCTTTGCTTGAAGACACTTGTATTGAAGGTGCTACAAGAGTACTGGTTGGAATTAGCGGATCGGAAAACTTAAGCTTAATGGAAGTAGATGAAATTATGTCAATTGTAACCGCAAATGTTGATCCCGATGCAAAAATAAAGCACGGTACCGCAATTGATCCGAGAATGGATGACAGCATTAGTGTAACGGTTATTGCAACCGGAGTCCCTATGGACGATTTTTCTAAAATGAAAAGCGGCAGTCTGTATACGCAAGGAAGTGTGCAAAAAAAATATGATGCACGTAATGACGGAGAGTATGTTTCTTCTGAAGAATGGAATAAGACGGTAACGGCAAAGCAACCTTCGTTGCCCGGATTGGCAACTCGTAATAGTCCGCACATGTCCGAGCCTGAAAAACCGCAGCCTGCGCCTCATTCATATCGAGTTCCGCTTCCTTCAGAAAATACAAACCTGGATACTCCGACATTTCTAAGAAATAAATTAAAAGAAATGAGCTGAGTGTTTTAATACAACCGGAGTTACATTAGGTATGCTACTTACATTATACCCTAATAGGAGGTAGTTCTGACACGGATACAGTTACGGGCATTTTACGGATATCTTATTTCCGCAGAAGCTCACGCATCATTAACGGCAAAAACATATATAGGCACCCTAAAACTTTTTCAGGATTGGCTTGGTAACGCTAAGCTTATTGAAAATGCAAGTGAAGAAGATTGTATGCATTTTATTATCAGCCGAAGCGAAGCCGGCATTATGGGAAAAACTACTGCAAAAGATATTGCCGCATTGAATTCTTTTTATCGGTTTTTAATATTGGAAAATGTACGACAGGATAATCCTGCAGAAAACATTGAAGCACCGAGACGAGAAAAAAACTTGCCGCGTGTTCTTTCTCCCGAAGAAGTAGATCTGCTGCTTGATTCAATTCCTCTGAATTCTCCGAACGGCATACGAGACCGAGCATTGTTTGAACTTATTTATTCGGCAGGATTGCGCGTAAGTGAGGTTGTCGGGCTTTCATTGGAAGATATTTTTTTTGATGAACAGCTTCTAAAAGTTACCGGAAAAGGCAGCAAAGAACGAATTGTTCCGTTTGGGAAACAGGCAAAACAGCAGTTGCAAAATTATATTGACGGGGCTCGTAAAGCATTTATAAAACCGCAATACACGGAAAACACGGAGACACGAGGGGCGGTGTTTTTAAATAAGAACGGGAAGCGGCTGAGCAGAAAAGGTATTTGGAAACGCTTACAGGAAATTGAAGTAATTTCTGGTATTAACACAAAAGTTCACACACTGCGTCATTCGTATGCAACGCATCTGCTTGCAGGAGGTGCGGATTTACGCTCCGTGCAATGTTTATTGGGACATGCGGATATTTCAACGACTCAAATTTATACCCATATAGAAACCGATGAGCTTGAAATGTATCATAAAGAATTTTTTACGGAAAAAGAAAAAACAAATGAGGTATTACATGATTAAAAAAATTCGTTATATTTTTTTAGCAGCACTCGTAATTATTTTTTGTAATTCGTGCGGGAATCGTGAAGTAATAAAACGTATGCAGGAATTTGAAGAGGGTGTCCATAATCCTACAAGTGTTGAAGAACTGGAAACCGCAATTAAAAAATATCAAAGACGAGTCAATGATATAATGATTGCACAAGAACGTATCGGAATTTGGTATAAGATGCTTGCTTCACGATACATGGATAGAAAAATGTATGCAAAGGCATTGGAAGTACTTGAGCAGGCTGTAACCTATTATCCTGAAAACCAAACTCTTTTTTTCTCCATCGGCGTTTGTGCGGCAAATATGGCAAAAAGATCTTTAAACTTTTCAGCCGGCTCTATTAACACTCAAAAGAATCATTATAATGACTTAGCGGTTTCTGCGTATAAGCGTGCGATAGAAATAGATCCGAAATACATCAATGCACTGTACGGGCTTTCAGTACTATATGTATTTGAGTTGGATCAAAATGAAAAAGCCATTCCCTTATTAGAGCGAATTCTTGAAGTGGAAAAAAAGCCTTTTGATGTACTGTTTGTTTTGGGCAGAGCATATTATGCGACAGGAAAAAACGATCAGGCAATACAATGTTATGATAAAATAATATCTTTGAGTGCAAGTGAAGAGCAAAGGATGGAGGCTGAAAAAAATAAAAGACTTATTGAAGGAACCATGCAATAAAAATGTTGACAAAAGTGTTTACGGAAAAAGAAAAAATAAACATTGCGCTTTCTCATTGTTATTTTTTAAAAGGAAAAGAACGCTTGTTTTTAAATTCCGTACTTGACACTTTACAAGAGCTTGCAGTACTTTCTATTGATGACTTGGCACAACTAATTAAGCGGCCATTGCGTATCCAGAACTTTCAACTTTCAGATTTGCCGATGTTGGTTGCAAAAGATATGAAGCTTATGCAAGCGTATAATATTTCGTTACTCTCAATTGAGGATGAAGCATTTCCGGTATCGCTTAAGGAAATTTTTGATGCACCGCCGGTTATTTTTTATCGAGGAACTTTTCCGAAAGATGCGGCTCAGTCTGTGGGAATGGTGGGAACTCGCTCTCCTACCGGAGCGGGGATTAAAACCGCTTTGGATTTTGCAAAAGAATTTGGCGAAGCAAGGGTTCCCGTTATCTCGGGGCTTGCACGCGGTATTGATGCTTTTTCGCATAAAGGAGCAATTGAAGGCGGCGGGTGTACGGTTGCAGTGCTGGCGTGTGGTGTTGACCGAATTTATCCGCGCTCCAATGCGCGGCTTGCGGCAAAAATTATTGAGACGGGCGGTTGTATTTTAAGCGAATATCCTCCGGGAGAAGATGTTATGAAATACCGTTTTCCGCAACGAAATAGGATTATTTCAGGTATATCCCGTGCAGTGGTTATTGTCGAAGCTCCTGAAAAATCCGGTGCGCTAATTACGGCAGACTTTGCACTTGAGCAAGGAAAGGATGTGTTCGTTTGCGCTTCCGTACTCGAAAGTGTACAAAATGCAGGTGGAGAAAAATTATATAAAGACGGGGCATTTGCAGTAAATTCCGCGAAGGAAGTTTTGAATGATTGGCAGCGTGCGACAAAAAAAAGATACATCAAGGATTATCAGCCATCGTTATTTAATACGTATAAAAATAATGGTTGAGGCTATAAGGGGTTTTTAATGGCAAAAAAAATGACAACAAAAAAAGAGAAACAACCAAAATGGAATTTAGTGATTGTAGAATCTCCTGCAAAAGCAAAAACAATTGAAAAATATCTAGGGAAAAACTATGTGGTAAAAGCTTCAATGGGGCATTTAATAGATTTGCCAAAATCTCGGATTGCAATTGATGTTGAAAATAATTTTGAACCTGAATATATAACCGTGCGCGGGCGCGCAAAAATATTAAAAGAATTACAAAAGGATGCAAAAAAAGCTAAGCAGGTTTTACTTGCAAGTGATAATGACCGCGAAGGAGAAGCTATTGCCTATCATCTTGCAAATTCTATCCACAACTTTTGTGATACTCCGGTGAGTAGGATTGTCTTTAACGAAATTACTCCGCAAGCAATTAAAGATGCCGTGCAAGAGCCGATGGATATTGACGAAGCAAAAGTAGAAGCACAAAGGGCTCGGCGAGTGCTTGATCGTCTTGTAGGATATAATCTTTCGCCTTTATTATGGAAGAAAGTTAAAAACGGGTTATCTGCCGGACGTGTACAATCTGTTGCGTTGCGGCTTATTTGCGATCGGGAAGTTGAAGTTGAAAATTTTCTTCCCGAAGAATATTGGAGCCTTGAGGGCAGTTTTAAAAAAGGAAAAAGTTCTTTCAGTGCACAATTAGTGCGGTTTCAGGATAGTAAGCCTGAATTAAAAAATGAAAAACAGGTTCTCAATATTATCGAGACTCTAAAAAATTCAGAATCTAAGATTACCGATATTAAAATAACTGAAAAAGCCATTCGTCCAAAACCGCCGTTTACCACGTCGACCCTTCAGCAAGTTGCGGCAAACAGACTTGGCTTTACTTCTCGGAAAACAATGCAGCTGGCGCAGCAGTTGTATGAAGGTATTGCTGTCGGCTCAAGCAGAGTCGGTTTAATTACCTACATGCGTACTGACTCGGTGCGTATTTCTCAAGTTGCATTGGATGAAGCGCGAAAATGGCTTTCAGAAAATTCGCCGAATGAATTGCCTGAAAAACCTAATCATTATGCGGTGGGACAAAAAGCACAAGATGCACACGAAGGCATTAGACCTACCTATATTCAATACACACCGGATTATTTAAAAGAGTATCTTAATAGAGATCAACATAAATTATATTCATTAATTTGGGAGCGTTTTATTGCAAGTCAAATGACCAATGCAAAAACGCAAAGTACTTCGATTGAAATTACCGTCGGCGATGCGGTATTTCGGGCAACGGCAACTAAACTTGCCGAAAAAGGTTTTTATAAATTTTTAAAGCTGCTTATTTCTAAAGAAGAAAAAGGTTCATCCTTACCAACGGTAAAAATCGGGGATATCGTTATTGCTGAAAATTTTAAACCCGAGCAGCATTTTACTCAAGGTCCTGCCCGATACACGGATGCAAGTATTGTTAAAATGCTTGAAGAAAAAGGCATTGGCAGACCTTCAACCTATGCGCCGATTATTTCTGTTTTGTTAGACAGATACTATATAATCAGAAACAACAAGCAACTTGTTCCAACCGAGCTTGGAAGAATTATCAATGATATTCTTGTTGCGAATTTTAATGACATTATTGATGTTAATTTTACCGCAGATATGGAAACTAAACTGGATGAGGTTGAAGAGAAAAAAATAGAGTGGCAAAAACTCATGGAAAATTTTTACTCACCGTTCATTGAAAAAGTTGATACAGTGATGGAAAATCTTGACAGTATGAAAGGTCGTCTCGATGAAAAAACTGATTTTGTATGTGAAAAATGTGGAAAAAAGATGGTAAAAAAATTGGGACGATTCGGATTTTTTCTTGCATGCGAGGGCTTTCCCGAATGCAGGAACACAAAGTCAATTCCGCTTGCAAAATGTCCGCGCGAAGGCTGCGGCGGCGATATCATAGCCCGAAAGGCAAAGAAACGAGGTCGAGAATTTTACGGATGTACAAACTATCCGAAATGCGATTTTATTTCTTACTTTAAACCGATCAATGCAACATGCCCGAAATGCGGATGGTTTTTAGTTGAAAAATATGACAAAAAAAACGGGAATTACAATGCTTGCATCAATCCCGATTGTGAGTATTTGCACAGCGTTGTAGAGGGCGTAGAAGATACTGTAATAGAGCGTGATGAAAATGAATGAGACTTTTGAAAAATACCTTGACTATATTGCTGGAATAAAACACTTTTCCAAACAAACCGTTATCTCATATAGAAATGATTTACTTTTGTTTGATTCATGGCTTACTGATTCTGAGCTTAAATTTACAGAACTCGGTGTTTCCGATATTCGGATTTTTGTTGCCGACTTGAGAGAAAAAAAATTCGCACCCGCAAGTATTAACCGAATGCTCGCAACGGTGCGCGGACTGTATCGTTATGCGGTCAGGCTCAATCTTTGTCAAACTAATCCTGCGCTTGCGGTGAAAAATTTAAAACTTCCGAAAAAATTACCGCGGTTTTTGTTTCCTGAACAAGCAAAAGAGTTTTATAATCTGCCGGTAAATAAAGGTCTTTTATGGGAAGCGCGCGATGCCGCCTTATTTTCGGTTTTATATTCTACCGGTTGCCGTGTTTCCGAAATTGCGAGTTTAGACATGAAAAACATTGATTCAAAACTAAACTCTGCAATTGTGCTGGGAAAGGGAAGTAAAGAACGAAAAGTATTCTTTGCGGATTTTGCAAAAGAGTATTTGCAAATTTATTTGGCAGAGCGAAACGAATTACTTAAAAAACATACAGGCGAAATTCAACGGGATAAAACAGGCAGAAAACGCGATGCACTTTTTATCAATCAGCGCGGCATGCCTCTTTCGGTGCAGGGAATACAGTATATTATCGATCGATATGCGGCTGTTTCACCGGATTTGAAAAAAATCTCGCCGCATGTGTTCAGACATAGTTTTGCCTCAACACTGATAAGCAGAGGTGCGGATATTCGCGTTGTGCAGGAAATGCTTGGACACGAAAATATTTCCACAACGCAAAAATATACGCATGTAACACCGGAGCTTTTGCAAATGCTCTATCACAGGGCACATCCGCATGGATAATTTTAAGGATACGAGGAAGGAGTTTGCTACAATGAAAACAAAAAATAAAGTCAGAAGTACAACAGTTATTGCCGTGCGCAAAAACGGAAAAATTGCGATGGCGGGGGATGGACAGGTTACAATGGGTAACACGGTAATGAAAGGCAATGCGCGAAAGGTACGAAAAATTTACGATGGTAAAATCATTACCGGATTTGCCGGAGCTACTGCGGATGCTTTTACCCTGCTTGAAAAATTTGATGGAAAACTTAAAACATATAACGGAGATCTTACCAGAGCTGCCGTTGAGCTTGCAAAAGAATGGCGTACCGATAAAATGCTTAAAAATTTGGAAGCGCTTTTACTGGTTGCCGACAAAGATACGATTTTACTTATTTCAGGAAACGGGGATATTATTGAGCCTCAGGAAGATACAATTGCAATAGGATCCGGCGGAAACTATGCGTATGCGGCTGCTTTAGCTCTTTTAAGAAACACGGAACTTACGGCAAAAGAGATTGCGGAAAAAAGTTTGGAAATTGCAGGGCAAATATGTATTTATACAAATCACACTATCCAGCTGGAGGAACTATAATGATTGAAGAATTGGAAGCCTTAACACCGAAGCAAATTGTTTCAGAGCTTGATAAATATATTATCGGACAGAACAAAGCAAAACGGGCGGTGGCAATCGCATTGCGGAACAGAACACGGCGGCTTAAACTGCCCGAAGAAATACGGGAAGAGATTGCGCCGAAAAACATTCTTATGATCGGACCTACCGGCGTGGGAAAAACCGAAATTGCCCGCCGCCTTGCAAAGCTTTCCAAAGCTCCCTTTTTAAAAGTGGAGGCGACAAAATATACCGAAGTAGGCTATGTAGGCCGAGACGTTGAATCTATGATCAGAGATTTAATGATGGTAGGCTATGCAATGGTAAAAACCGAAATGCAGGAAAGCCTAAAAGAAAAAGCCGAAAAAAATGTTGAAGACCGATTGCTTGATGTTTTGCTGCCGGGCTCACAAAAGCCAAAAGAAAAAAAGTCCGCAGAAAAGCCTGCGCCGATTATGATTCCGTCAATGGTAAAAGAAACAACTCTTAATGAAAGTGAAACATACACCATGCCTGATACGCGTGAAAAATTTTGCCAAATGCTGCGCGATGGAAAATTGGAAGAAAAAACCGTCGAAGTTACCGTGCAGCCACAAGGAAGTGCGGGATTCGAAATTTTTGCAGGCTCATCAAACATGGAAGATATTGAAATGACTATGAACAATATCACCAGTATGATCATGGGCGGAAATCGGGCAAAGCGAAAAAAAGTAACGGTAAAAGAAGCGCGCGACATCTTACTTGCGGAAGAACTTGACAAACTGGTTGACCACGATAAGATCACCGATGAGGCAAAACGCAGAGTGCAGCAAATGGGAATTATTTTTATTGATGAAATCGACAAGGTTGCTTCCAAATCGGAGCGCGGAAGTGCCGATGTTTCGCGTGAAGGCGTGCAGCGCGATATTTTACCGATTGTTGAAGGCTCAAATGTGAATACCAAATTCGGCGTCATTGATACGCGGCATATTTTGTTTATTGCAGCGGGGGCATTCAATATATCAAAGCCGAGCGATTTAATTCCGGAATTTCAGGGACGGTTCCCCTTGCGTGTAGAATTGGAATCGCTGCATCAGGAAAATTTTAAACGGATTCTCTTGGAGCCTAAAAATGCGCTGACAAAACAGTATAGCGAATTATTAAAAACCGAGAACGTAACAATTGAGTTTACCGACGAGGCAATCGATCGAATGAGCTTTTTAGCTGCCGATGTAAATGCCCGTATGGAAAACATCGGAGCAAGAAGACTTCATACTATTATGGAAATGCTCCTTGAAGATATATCGTTTAATGCCAGCGATATGTCGGGACAAACTGTTACTATCGATGTTGCCTATGTTGATGAAAGACTGAAAGATATTGTGCAGGATCAAGACCTTTCGCGCTATATTTTATAAAAAGAGCTCGACACAACGGTTTGGTTTTGACGTCCGTGTCAAAACCAAACCTGTCTGTATGGAACCACTGCCATCCGTGGCAGTACTGATTTTGACATCTGTGGCAATTTACCACAGGAATGCTAAAACCGCTCATGCGGGGCAGTCTTTACGCGTGAGGGATTGGAGCAATAGCCGCCCGTGTTTGTCAAAACCGGCGGCTAAACAAAATTGCGGCGCTCAAAATAGCCGCAATTTTGGTCGGAGCGTAAGCGGAGTTGCGGAAAGCCCGACCCGCAGCGCAGTGGTTTGAAGGAGTATAGGAAAAAAACACTGCGCGGAGGGGCACGCCCTGACGGAAAAAATTAGTATGCGGAAAACGTTCTGTGAAAGGCGGAACCGTACACAAAGGAAAAAAGATATAAAGGTCTTTTTTTATCTGCCGAAAATAAAAGTATCATACTGGAAGCGAAAAACTTGCGGGTATGGTTCAGTTTTAAACGTTTTGTGTTTGTAGAAAGGAGAATGTATGAATAGTTTTATTAAAACAACGGATTTGCTGCACCGGGCGCTGGATGTAAATGCCTTACGGTATACGGTTACCGCAAATAACCTTGCAAATGCAGAGGTGCCTGAATTTAAAAGAACCGAGGTAAGTTTTGAATCCGAATTAAAGCGTGCCCTTGATTCGGAGAAAAATAAAGACGGTTTTTTTGAACAAGCAACAAAGGGAAGTAATCTCCTTTCCGATGAAGTTATCGATTACCGCAGTGTGGAGCCGAGGAGGGTGCTTGATTATATCTCAACGGTGAAGGCAAACGGTAATAATGTTGATGCGGAAGAAGAAGCGATGAACATATTGAAGATTCAGATGCAATATCAGCTTTTAAGCCAAATGGCGGGATTTCAATATAGCCAAGTGCAATCGGTATTGCGCTAGCACATACAAGGAGCAGTGAAAGATGGGAATGTTTAGCAGTATAAATATAGCGGCAACGGGCATGAGTGCGGAGCGGCTTCGCACCGATGTTATTTCAGACAATATCGCCAATGCTTCTTCTACGAGGACTCAGGAAGGGGAGGGGCCTTTTAAAAGAAGCAGAGTTATTCTTTCGGAGAAAAATCCGGAAGTAACATGGCGCACGCCCTTTGTGCCCGATACTATTGATAAGGGGGTTGGCACCGGCGTTCGGGTTGTCAGCATCGAAAAAGATAATGCGCCGTCCCGATTGGTGTATGACCCGAATCATCCTGATGCGATTAAGTCGGGGCCGAATGCGGGATATGTGGAATATCCGAATGTTAATATTGTAACCGAGATGGTTGATCTTATTTCCGCTTCACGAGCCTATGAAGCAAATGCCTCGGTTATTTTGGGATCGAAAGAAATGTTTCAGCGGGCGCTTGAAATCGGCCGTTAAAATTTTAATACAGGGTAGGGAGTAAAAGATGATTGGAACAATAACAAATGTAGCAAATGTGTATAAGGTGCCTTCATTGGAAAAAGTGCCTGAAATTGAAGATGTGAGTATGGACAATTTCAGAAGTAAAATGAAAAGTACCACCGATTCCGTTGATTTGGCGGTTAATAAAAAAGCAATGAGCTTTGAGCAAACGCTTCTTAAAGCCTTTGATAGCGTTAATGCAAAACAGCAAAAAACAACGGAGTTAACCGAACAAATGATTGTCAATCCCGATTCTGTTGATGTGCATGATGTTACTATTGCAATGGCCGAAGCGGGGATGTCATTAAAGATTGCACAAACAGTTATAGACAAAGTTATAAAAAGTTGGAATGATATTACCACAACTCGGTAATGGAATAAAAAGAGTTTGTAAAACTGTCTGCAAACTCTTATAAATCAAAGAATCGTTATAAGTATTTGTAACGGATTCGTTCTGTTAATGGAGGGGACCATGAACGAATGGATTAAAAAAACAGGAACAAAACTCAAAGAACTTTGGGGCAAGTGGTCGGTTGTACAAAAGCTTGTACTTGCAGGTGTTATTCTTGCAGCGATTATCGGTATGGCGGTGCTATTTACTTGGTCATCTGCACCAACAACGGTGCCGCTTATTGATGTGCCGATTTCCGATGAGGCTGCGCGCGAAAAAATTATCTTACGGTTAAATGAAGAAAATATTTCCGCAAGCGTTTCCGCAACCGGTCTTATTTCGGTGCCGGATGAGAAAACCGCACGCAGAATGCGCAGTATTCTTATTCGCGAAGATTTAATTCCTAAAAATGTAGATCCTTGGGCAATCTTTGATGTTGAACGCTGGACTCGTACCGATTTTGAGCGAAAGGTTGATGTGCGCCGTGCTATTAATAAAATGGTAACCGATCACATTAAAGCGCTTGATGATGTTGATGATGCAAATGTTATTATCAATGTTCCGGAAGATACCTTATTCAAAGCGGATCAAAAGCCGATTACCGCAAGTGTTGTCTTGTTCACAAAACCGGGAAGCGACATAGAAACCGACAGAAAGAAAATTCAGGGAATTCAAAAACTCTTAAAACTTGCCGTGCCCGGCTTATTGGATGAAAACATTACGATTGCCGACAGCAATGCAAAAATTCTCAATGATTTTGAAGGAATGAAAGATATGGATCGTCTAACGCTGATTGAAAAACAGCAAAAGATGATCGCAAAGCTTGAAACTCAATATGAAATTAAAATCTTAACCTTGTTGCAAAAAACGTACGGTAAAGACAGGGTTCGCGATTTAAACATAAAAATCGATATGGATATGTCGGAAAAAACGGCACAAACGACGAAGTATCTGCCTACGGAAATACGCCCCGATAATCCCGAAACTCCTTGGGATGATTCCGAAATAGTTCCTTCAATAACCGCTATTTCAGAAACCGCAACTACAACATGGCAGGGTACCGGCTTAACTCCCGAAGGTCCTGCAGGCGTTGAAGGACAAACTCCTCCCGCATATAAAGATATGACAAATCAATTGGGCATGTCCAATCAGTCAATCGTAAAGCGTCAGGAAGCAATTAGTAAGAGTGAGATCAGCGAAGTAATAAGCCCGGTGCTTGGCCGCAGAACCGTATCGGTAAACATAGATGGAGAGTGGAGAAAAAAGCGGGATGATAAAGGCAATCTGGTAATTAGCGAAGGACGTATTGAACGAGAATATATTCCGATTTCTCCGGAAGAATTACAAGAAGCAACCCGTGCAGTACAGAATGCAATCGGATATGATGCAAACAGAAAAGATTCCATCAGTGTGTTGAATATCCGTTTTGATCGAGTAGCGGAATTTGAGGCGGAAGATGCCGCATACTTCAGAGCGCAGCAGAGAAATATGATCATACTGATTTCGCTCGGCGGATTTGCAATCCTCTTGTTAATCTTTATTCTTTATAGGATTATCAGCAGAGAGCTTGAACGCCGCCGCCGCTTGCGTGAAGAAGATGAGTTGCGCAAAGCACAGATGGCGCGGGAAGCCGCTTTACGCGCAGCTGAAATGAATAATATTGATGTTGCCATGTCCGTTGAAGAGCGGAAACGTCTTGAGCTGCAAGAGAATGTTATCAATATGGCGCGTGAACATCCTGAAGACGTTGCATTACTTATCAGAACATGGTTAATGGAGGAATAAAATGGCTGTATCTCCGGTTAAAGAAAAGTCATCCGTTGTGGGCGGAAAAAAACATAAAGATATAAAATCTCTGAATGGACGACAGAAGGCTGCAATATTTCTTGTTTCGGTTGGGGAAGAAATTTCTTCAAAAATTATGGAACAGCTGCGTGAAGATGAAATAGAAAAACTTGTTTTTGAAATTGCAAGAACCGAAACAATTGACTCCGAATTAAAGGATGCCGTGTTGCAGGAATTTCAAGACTTGATGGTTGCGCAAAACTTTATTACAACCGGCGGTATTGATTATGCACGCGGATTGCTGGAAAAATCTTTGGGTAGTCAAAAAGCGATTGAAATTATCAACCGCTTAACAAGCTCTTTGCAGGTTCGCCCCTTTGACTTTATCAGACGGACAGATCCTTCTCACTTATTGAACTTTATCCAGCAAGAGCATCCGCAAACTATTGCGCTTATTTTGGCGTATCTGGAAGCAAATAAGGCATCGATAATATTGCAAAATCTCCCCGATGAGATTCAAAGCGATGTTGCTCGCCGTATTGCAACTATGGATAGAACATCTCCGGATGTTTTGCGTGAAGTTGAGCGGGTGCTTGAGAAAAAACTTTCGACTCTTTCAAGTGAAGATTACACAGCTGCAGGCGGTGTTGAAAGTATTGTTGATATTCTTAACCTCGTTGATCGCTCTTCCGAAAAATCAATTATCGAAGCGCTTGAAGATGAAGATCCGGATCTTGCAGAAGAAATTAAAAAGAGAATGTTTGTATTCGAAGATATTGTTATGCTTGATGACCGTGCTATTCAGAAAGTTTTGCGCGAAGTTAATATGGAAGAGCTTGCAAAAGCACTCAAGATTGTTGATACCGAAGTACAGGATAAGATATTCAGGAACATGTCTAAGCGTGCGGCAAGTATGTTAAAAGAAGAAATGGAATACATGGGGCCGACTCGATTAAAGGATGTGGAAGAGGCTCAGCAAAAAATTGTTTCAATTATCAGACATCTCGAAGACAACGGTGATATTGTTATTGCCCGCTCTGAAGAAGATGAAATGATTGTATAAAAGTCTGTCAAGCGGCTTGAATCGACTTTTGTAATTTGAGGAGAATGTTATGGCTAAAATGATCTTTCGCGGTTATGAAGTTAAAAATCTTGATAACTCATATGTGCTTGAATTAACAAAATCTTTTGAGCAAAAAGAAGAGGAAAAAGAGGTTGAGGTTGAGCCGATTGATGAAGGACCTTCAAAAGAAGATTTAGAATACGAAATTGAACAGTATCGTAGTGATTGGGAAAAAGAAAAGGCACAGCTTCAGGCAAGAGCTCAAGCAGAGGCTGATCAGATAATTAAGAATGCGGAAAAAGCTGCCTTTAATGAAGTAAAACGTCAGAACGATCAAGCGCAGGAAGCTTTGCATGAAGCCGAAATAAAAGCAAAAGCAATTTTAGATGAGGCAAAAGAAAAAGCTGAAAAAATACTGGAAGAAGCGGAGCAAAATAAAGAAAACGTTACAAAGCAAGGTTATGATGAAGGTTTTGAATCAGGACGGGAAGAAGGTTTTGAAAAAGGACAACTTGAAGTAAATCGACTTATTGAACGACTGCATAAAATAATTGAAACATCTATGAATCGCCGTCAAGAGATTCTTGCGGAAACAGAGCAACAGATTATCGATCTTGTTATTCTTATGACAAGAAAAATCGTTAAGGTTATTTCTGAAAATCAGCGCAATGTTATCAGTAATAATATTGTGCACGCATTGCGACGAGTAAAGGGCAGGGCGGATGTCGTTATCCGAGTAAATCTTGCGGACTTTGATATGACAACAAAACATAAAGAGCAGTTTATTGCTGCGGCAGAGAATATCAAAGGCATTACTATATTGGAAGACACTTCGGTTGATCCGGGCGGATGTATTGTTGAAACCGATTTCGGATCGGTTGATGCGCGCATTGCAAGTCAACTCCATGAATTGGAGCAGCGCATATTGGAAATATCGCCGATAAGAACTAATCCGAAAAAACCCGGCACAAAAGAATAAGAGCGGTAAAGCGTATGATAGATATGTTGGAAAAATACGAAGCCGTAATTCAAAATACTGAGCCGATAAAATTTACCGGAACGGTAACAGCGGTACGGGGCATGCTGGTTGAAAGCCGCGGGCCGCAAGCGGTTGTTGGAGAGCTTTGTAAAATAAAAGCAAACAACTCCTCGGATCCGATCATGGCTGAAGTTGTCGGTTTAGATGAAGGCACCGTTAAGCTTATGAGTTATTCCGACTTACAAGGAATTGAACTTGGCAGTGAAGTTATTGCGGAAGGGGAAATCCTTTCAGTGCCGGTTGGCGATGCGCTTCTTGGCAGGGTTATAAATGCACTTGGTAAAGCAATTGACGGTAAGCAGGAAGTATATTCTTCAAAACGGTATCCGGTACTGCAAACACCTCCAAATCCGATGGACAGAAAACCGATACGACAGCGCATTGTTACCGGTGTTCGGGCAATTGATTCTTTACTTGCGGTAGGGTGCGGGCAACGTCTCGGTATTTTTTCAGGTTCAGGAGTAGGCAAGTCAACCTTGATGGGGATGATTGCGCGCAATACCAATGCGGATGTCAATGTTATTGCATTGATAGGCGAGCGCGGACGCGAAGTAATGGATTTTATCGAACATGATTTAGGGCCTGAAGGATTAAAAAAATCGGTTGTAGTAACCGCGACCTCTGACGAAAGTCCATTGGCAAGAATACGTGGCGCATATACGGCAACGGCAATTGCGGAATACTTTCGAGATCAGGGAAAAGATGTTATGCTCCTCTTTGATTCGGTAACACGGTTTGCAAAAGCTCAACGCGAAATCGGACTTGCCGCCGGCGAGCCTGCCGCGACACGGGGATACACGCCGAGTGTTTTTGAAACGCTTCCAAAATTGCTGGAGCGAAGTGGTACTTCGTCAAAAGGAAGCATCACCGGTTTTTATACAGTGCTTGTAGACGGCGATGATCTTGATGAGCCGATATCCGATGCGGTTCGCGGAATTATAGACGGACACATTGTATTAAGCAGAAAGCTTGCACAACGCAGCCATTATCCTGCGATTGATATTCTTAACAGCATTTCCCGTCTTGCGCACCGCGTATCCGGCCGCTTTACCAACCAGGCGGTGCTTGCGATGCGTAAATCAATTGCTATATATGAAGAATCCGCCGACATGATCCAAGTTGGTGCTTATCAAAAAGGAAGTAGTGAAGAGGTTGATAAAGCAATCGCCTTGCATCAACCGATTAAAGAATTCCTTATGCAGGAAGTAACCGATCCCGCTCCGCTTGAAAGCACCATTGCATCATTGTCAAAAATAACCGGCATTGAAATTCCGGTAGAAGAAATACACGCTATTGGTGCAGGAGCGCCTAAAAAATATATCCCAACGGTTCCCGCTTCTGAAACTGCAGAGCTTTATGCAGAAAATAATCCCGATAGTAAAAAAGAGTAAAAGCTTATGAAGCGTTTTGTTTTTTCGCTTGAAAAACTTTTACATTTTCGCATCTTTAAAGAAAAACAAGCGGAAATTCTTCTTGGGAAAAAAACAGCGGAATGCGAACGCATTGATATTGCATTAAAAGCTTTGGCGGAGAAATATAAAAACAGCTTATATGATTTACAACCTGAAAAGGTGAATCTTCATTCAGCGTCATATTTTATTGATGCACAAAATTATTTAACCGCACTCAATACGAAAAAAGAACAACTCCTTACCGAACGTGTACACGCTGAAATGGAACGAGAGGAAGCTCGGCAGGTGTATATTGCCGCGCATCGGGAGAAAGAAATTATTTCAAAACTAAAAGAAAAAAAGCACCGGGAATGGAAAAAACTGCAACAGCGCGAAGAAGATAACAATCTTGATGACTTTGTAAATACCAAATATAACGTTGAGGAATAGGCTATAACTCTTTTACGTTTCGAAATTGTCAAACAATAAAACCAGCCAGACACGTTGCTGATACCTTTCTAACATTAAAACCCGAGGCGATGTTTTGCCCGATACTTCAGCACAAGCAGGCAAAACTCGTGTAGCGTTTTGTAATTAAGTTTCTGTTATACAAATCGGAGTATCAACAATAAGGGACTGCGGATTTAAGCATTCCTATGGTAAATTGTCCACCGTTGCGCCGTGTCGGACTCAGAATGGGCATGGACGCCAGTGGTTCCATACAGAATTGAGTTTGAAAACTACCACATTTGTATAATAGGAGTTTTCAAACTCATAGGTATAATTTTGCCACGGACGTCAAAACTCAGAACGGGCACGGACGGCGGTGGTTCCAAGCAGAAACGATGTTTTAAAGCAGGGTAGTTTGTAAGGCTTTAAAACTCGCAGGTTTAGTTTTTGCCACGGACGGCAAAAACTAAACCGTTGTGTCGAACTCTTTTTAAATAATGTGTAAAATAAATAGACGTTTTTTTGAGTACCTATTGACATATAAAATCAATATGATTATGGTACTTTCATTTTAGAAGTCCTTTATCGAAAGAATGTGTGGCACGTTTCAATAGAGAGCGGTGTGATATTATTAGTCGGAGAAGTCTATGCATATAACGGATTACATGAGTGAAAAAAATTGGAAAAAAGTACTGGATTTTTCCGAAAAACTGCAAACGCCCTGTGTTATTATTAATCTTGAAAAAATTAAGAAAAATTATCTTGAGTTGAAACAGTTGTTTCCCGATGCGGATATTTACTATGCAATGAAAGCGAATCCGCATGAAGAAATTCTTAAGCTGCTTATTGGACTTGGCGCTAATTTTGATATTGCTTCACGCTATGAGTTGGATAAAATACTTTCGCTCGGTGTTCCCCCCGAATGTTTAAGTTATGGGAATACTATTAAAAAGGCAAAAGATATTGCGTACTTTTATGAAAAGGGTGTGCGGCTTTTTGCAACTGACAGTAAAGAGGATTTAAAAAATTTGGCAAAATACGCGCCTCAATCTCGTGTTTTTGTCAGAATTTTGGTTGAAAATACTAACAGTGCGGATTGGCCGCTTTCACGTAAATTCGGCTGTCATCCCGATATGGCGTATGACCTTTGCGTTTTAGCGAAGGAAATGGGACTTATTCCCTACGGTATTTCTTTTCATGTCGGAAGTCAGCAGCGGGATATCGGGCAATGGGATGATGCAATCGCAAAAACAAAATATCTTATGCGTTCTCTTGAGGAAGAGGAAGATATTAAGCTTGAAATGATAAATATGGGTGGAGGTTTTCCCGCTCCGTATATAACGCCGACTAATAAGCTTTCCGAGTATGCACGCGAGATTACTCGGTATCTTGATGATGATTTCGGAAATGAAAAACCTCATATTATTTTGGAGCCCGGGCGTTCGCTTGTGGGAGATTCAGGAGTGCTTGTTACCGAGATAATCACGATATCCCGAAAAAATAATACCGCTTTGCATCGCTGGGTGTATGTTGATGCGGGAGTTTTTAACGGATTAACCGAAACGTTAAATGAAAATATTAAATACCCGATTTTTACCTCAAAAGACGAAAGTGCGGGAAAGTGGGGAGAGGTTGTGTTGGCGGGACCTACTTGTGACAGTATGGATATTATGTATGAAGATTATAAATACACAATGCCTATCAGTCTAAAATCCGGTGATCGCCTTTATTTTCTGAGTGCCGGAGCCTATACGGCAAGTTATGCTTCGGTAGAGTTTAACGGATTTCCTCCTATACAAACATATATTATGGAATAAACAGGCGGATATTGTTGGCAGACTGTCCGTCCGGTTTGTAATAGACAGAGCGCAATAAAGCTTATACCGGAGGAAAAATGAAAAAAAACTTTTTATAGGATGTATCCTGTGAAGAATACAAAAAAATAATGCCGGTTTGCTTGTTATTACGTATATGTGTTGCTTTCATTTTTATAGGCTGCTTTTCGCAAGAAATACGAAATGCTGCCGAACAAGAGTGACTTCAATATAATTGAAGAATCTGAAATTATTTCGGTAGCTAATTACAGAAACAACATTCCACGGAAATCCCTGGGATACAAAACACTGATAGAAGTTTTTATAGATTTTGTGTATCCACATCTAGTGTAACATTTTTTTAATAAGTCAATTATATTTTTTTAATACATCTTACCCAAAACGTAAAAAATTTTATAAAAAAGAGAGTTCGACACGACGGTTTGGTTTTGCCATCCATGGCAAAACCAAACCTATGAGTTTGAAAACTCCTATTATACAAATGAGGTAGTTTTCAAACTCAATTCTGTTTGGAACCACCGCCACGCACTGATTTTTAGTATTCTTGATTAAATCAGTGCTGCGAGTTTAAAAGCTTCAATTTTATAATTTTGTATTGATGCTTTTAAACATCGTTTGAATTTGTTCTGAGTTCGACACGGCGCAACGGCGAGACCTTGGAATTGCTACCTTTGGTTCGCCTACGAGTTTAAAAGCTTCAATTTTACAAAACAGTGTTGATGCTTTTAAACATCGTTTAGAATTGAGCAACGGTGAGCAATTTACCATAGTAATGCTTAAATCCGCACTCCCGCATTGTTAGTGCTCCAATTTGTATAACTGGAAGTTAATTACAAAACGCTACACTACTGTAACGTGACAATTCAGGTAATGTTGATTAAGTGATACAAAATCCTCTATCCGGCACGTCGGTATTGTTGATGCCTCTGCTTCGGACATAACTTCAAGTCCTTAGGGTCTAAGGTTCTGTTTAAATTTCAAGTTTTTGAGCTTCTTTTTCCTTTTTTTGCTTTGCGGCTTTCTAAATAAACCCGTAAGGCTAGTGCACTTATCACACCGATGCTGTCCGCAGCCAAGTCCGCTAATGAACACTCTCTGCCGGGAACAAAATATTGATGCACTTCGTCAACTACTCCCCAGAAGATGGAGAGCAAAAAACTGATAAACACTGTTTTTCGGAAAGGCGGAAAAATCCAGTTTTTGGCCGGGAACCAATAGCTGAGCGTGAATGCAAGACAGGTAAATGCTATTGCATGGTGTAACTTGTCCCAACCAAGGATGATGTTTTTCGGAGTCGGTAATGTTGAAAATGAAGATAAGATCCATATACTGATAAAACCGATAATGGATAAAATCCTCATTACGTGAGTAATTGTTTTATCTTTCAATTTTTTTCCCTTATTTGTACACTTTTTCAATATACGCGAGGGTTTGCTCGGCGGTTGTTTTCCAGCTATATTGCTTTACCCATTCTATGCTGCCGGCAATAAGCGTGTTGCGCAACTCATCATTTTCTCCGTCAGGTTTTTTAACGAGTTTTTCTATGATTGCAGCAATTTCTTCAGGATCTTCTTGATTAAAATAACAGGTATGTTCTCCGGCAATTTCAGGTAAGGCTCCCGCTCGTGCACAGGCTGTCGGGATGCCGCACGCCATTGCTTCTATAACCGACAAACCGACACCTTCCACCGATGACGGAAAAACACAGAGATCCGCCGCAGAATATAGTGCAGGCAGATTTTCATGCGGAAAGTATCCGGTAAGTAAAATATCGGAAGATACCGGAGAGCGTATCACTTCCTGATGCACAAGTTCTGAATTCACCCCTTCTGCCCCCGCAATCACCAGCCGATGAGGCGCTTGTGTTTTTTGCTTAAAAAGCGAAAATGCTTTTACTAATTCAACATGACGCTTCGCAGGATATTCAATTCTTGATGCATAAATAATATAGGGGCGGCGAATGGCAAACGGCTGCATAAGCACAGACTCATTATCATCAATTTTTCTGGGATAAAAAAGGTCGGTATCTATACCGTTATGGATAACCTGAATTTTAGAAGGAGTAATACCAAGTCGAATCAAATCATTTTTAATATAATTACTTGGGCTGATAATGCCTGCTGATTGGTTAAGCATTCTTTTACTATTTATATTACCGAAAAAAGATAAAAAATTATTTGATTTTATTCCGATAATATCCTGAATTACTAAAATGCTCGGCACTGTAAAGTTTGTCGGCAACATTTTAATTCCCGAAGGATACACTACCAAATCATATTTTTGCTTTTGTATAAATTTATTGCATGAAAAAGAATGCCATAATTTTTCCGCTCTTTCATTGTCTGCAATCGCTATACCTGTATAGGTCGCCGTATCTATACCCGAAGTATACGTGTACTTATCCAGTTCCGGCCCGAAAAGATCAATACTATATGGTGATTTAGGCAGGTTTTTTACTAATGAGAGAATGTATGAACCCACACCTGAGCGGCTGTGATCACAGCCAAAGGTGTTTATACCGATATTCAAAAAAGCCTCCTTAAATTAGAAAATCTGCATCAGTTGCAAGCGTAACGCAAATTATAGCAATTCTTTTCGTTTTATGCTATCCTAAAACGATGATAGATTTTTCTAAACTAAACATTGAAGATGCCTTCATTGAAAAATTGCAAAATATTCATATTACAATTCCCAGTAAAGTACAGCAGGAAGTTATTCCGCTTCTTATGCAGGGAAAATCGCTTTTTTTTGAATCGGAAACCGGTACTGGAAAAACATTTGCTTTTCTATTACCGCTCTTACATCGTTATATTTTGCATAATAAAGAAGACAAACAACAGCCAAAAATCATTATCCTTACGCCTACTGTGGAGCTTGCCGCTCAAATAAAGGAAGAGATTCAAAAACTGCAATTATCTCAGCAAAAAATACGCAGTTTGCTCTGTATCGGCGGAGCGTCAATGAAGTACCAAATTGAGGCACTGAAAGCAAAGCCGCATATTATTATCGGCACTCCCGCAAGAATTGCCGATCTTATCAATTTAAAAAAACTCAAAACAAATTTTGTACACGCTGTGGTTATCGATGAAGCGGACAGACTGTTATCAAAAGAGTTAGGCAAAGATTTACAGCGCGTTATTACGGAGCTGAGTGAAGCAAGTCAGTGGATTGCCTGCTCCGCAACATTAAAAAAGAAAGAGCGGGAAGAGTTATTGGCTTTAATAAATCCGAATGCTTCGGCAAAAATTGAATTTATACAAATGGAAGAGGAAGGAGTGCTGAAAGAAAACATTGAACATTGGGCTCTGTTTTCCGAGCGTAGGAACAAAATCGATACGCTTCGCAGTTTTATAAAAGCAAGAGAACCGGCAAAGTTTTTGGTATTTACATCTCCCGCTGCACAAGTTGAAAATATTGTTTCGAAGCTTAATTTTAAAAAACTGCATGCCACCCCTCTTTATTCCAACCTTGACGGCAAAGAGCGGAAAAAAATGCTTGCGGATTTTAAGGCGGATAGAATACGCATTTTGGTAACAAGCGATCTTGCCGCTCGTGGTTTAGATATTCCCGACATTGAGTATGTTATTCAAATGACTCTCCCTGCCGATAAGGATTTTTTTATTCATCGTGCGGGGAGAACAGGCAGAGCGGGAAAAAAAGGCATCAACCTTGTTATCGGTGATGCCTATGAATTAAAGCGATTAAAACATTTTGAGCAAGAGCTCGGACTTATTATCTATCCGAAGGTATTACGGTTCGGAAAAGTAGAAAACCCCGAAACTTAGTATGCAAACTCCGCACTCAGTCTAATATGCTGAGTAACATCCTTTCCTTTGGCATTCTTCCTCCATTCCGCAAGCTGCTGATCCGCGGCAGCTTGTATTTCTTCAGATTTAATGTGTGGCATTTTTTTGTAAATGTTTTGCCTTACCCTCGGATTGATATTTACCTCAACTAAATAATTGAATTTAAATGCCGCATATCCGCCCGATCTCTTAATCGGGAAGCGATATCCAAGCTCAAGCCCTGTTTGATTAACATACTGAATTGTTTTTTGCTTCATAAAGGGGGTTTCCTCTAAGAATGCATGTGCGCTTGGAACAGTTGCATGATTAAAGGTTGACCCGTCGGTTGTATAATTCTGTGAAAGATACTGAGTTAAAATTGACATATCGGTAATGCTTTCGGTAATGTTTGCATGTCGGATAAAGTTATTAACAAAGGTAATGTCAAAATCTTGCAAAGGGCGGAATTGCAATTTCAGTTGCAGCCTATCGGAGTTCGGATCAAGGTTTGTGCCAAGCGGTACGCCATTATGGGTATAATTCTGATAGTTTGCGGCGTTACTGTCAAATCCTGCATAATGAGTATAGGTATACGGCATGATAAAGGTATAATTGAGATCGGCAAGCCTAAACCAATGAGAATGCGGCATGGTGTAAGAAACACCGAATTCTCCCGACATTCGCCATTTTGCATCTTTTTTGAATTTAACAATTTCATTAAACCCTATATCATCGGCATAGACAGCGCCATCTATTCGTAAACCTTTAATTGGTTTTACCGTAAAAAAGAGTCCGATCAAACTATTATCGGGAAAAGCATAGAGTCCTTGGCTCATAAAAAATGCGGAAAAAGGTAACAGGTAAATAGGTTCAAATCTTCCGCCGTATACAACAGAATCGACAATACCGAATGAAAGCCACGGAAGAGGACGCCCCATTAACGCATGCAAAGACAGGAATTTACCGGGATTTCGGGTGCCCCCAAAATCATTTGTTGCGGTGAGCATCAATACGGAATGGGTAAAAGCCCAGTGTTTTTTGTTAATAGTAAAATTGAATGTTCCTTGATGCGGAGCTTGCTCGGTTAGAAAAATTCCCGTATCAAAAAAAGGGGCGAAACTGTTGCGCTGAATACCTGCGGTAAAATAGTATTCAGTATTACCCACTGAAATATTAGAATTAAAAACAGGCAAAATCGATAACTTTCCCGCTTTTACATTATCAGGCATTAAATCTCTTTTGGAATATTGGAAAAGGGGAAGCGGTTCTTCTTGCGCCTCCTTATTGGTTAGATGTACTAAAAATTTTCCGGAAATACTTAGAATATTATTGAGTCCGTAGTTGATATCAAGTGTCGGAATAATATCTATGAATGTTTCCCGTTTTTGTTTTTTATGCGGAATCTTAGCACCGAATTCCGTCTTTGCCCCCACATGTACCGGACGATTAAAAAAACGTTTATAATAGTCCATTGCAAGCTTTTGTTGCGTTGCATCCCCTTTTTCAATAACCGTTTGCAAAATATCCTTAATTGTTTGCAAAGGATAGGGGCGCATCAGGGGGGTATCGGAGATCAACCCCGTATTTTCCCAGATACTGGCATCATCATAAAACGGATCAAAAATATCAGTCGCAACTTGAGCGGAAAGACAGACCATGGTACAAAAAAACAGTAGGAATCCTAATTTTTTTTTCATTGCAGCCTCTTATCGTATACTATAATTTATCGATGCGGAAATATCAACGCTGTTTCCGTAGGTACTTCCGTGCATAATTGTCCAAGAAATTTCAGATACAAGACTCAGTCCCTTTAAAATAGCATAATTAGTGCCGAGAGAAACCGTATGAAAATAGCGAGGTTTCATTGACGGAGTTTTAATACTCGCCTCTTCTTCAATCGACGGATAATACTGCTCCTTATCAAAAAACAATATTCCATTATGCCCTTGCGCAACAAAACGGTATTTTAAAAAGGCTGAGTATGAATCAATATTACTCAGTGCAAAGTTAATAAATGCAGTAGCGGTATCGGGCCCGTAAGGATTTCCGAGCCAAAAGAAAAGCTCTTTATCGGTGTTCAAAGAAACGAGGTCTTTTCTGCTGTAATAAAAACTTATTGCTTTATTATCCATTACATAAGCCCATGGATTAGTATATGAACATTCCGCCGTAACGGTAAAATAGCCGATCGGAAATACATGGTGATACTCAATTCCCGCAAGGCCGCCAAGAGAGTTCGGGATTTTCCGCGCTTCAGGGTAATGCTTTTTTTCAAAACTTGTCTGAAATTGATTCATTACAAATTGCCCGTAAAGCCGCATTCCCTTATACGGAATTGCATCAACCGACAGCCCAAGTTGTGTACCAATCCGGTGCCCGTTTTCCGCCGATTCTCCGGGTTTTGGATAGAGATCTTTCCATGCGGCATAGTTATGCAGTATCATCATAGGGTTTAAAAACCGGGGGTCAAACGAAGAGTTGACCGACATGGCTTCCTGAAAACCAATTGCAAGCTGTTTTACAGGTTTAAAAGTTATTTCGTGGTAAAAAACAAAACGGGTAGGTTTTAATTCTATGACTCTTACTACGGTACGAACGCTTTTTGCAAAAAAAGAAAGTTCCGCATAATCCAAGCGGTCTACCGTATCGGATAAAAGCATACTGCCTGCAAGCGTTTTTCCTTTTTTGATTGCTCCTCTGCCGATATGAAAGTTTATAAATTTATATCCGATACTGAGTCCCGCACGGTGCGGAAACTGAGAATCAAAAGCGGTGTCTTTTAACACCATATTGGTATAGGGATATGAATCTAAAAAAGCAAGATAATTTTTCTTCAGATCTATGTCCGCATACAAATGTACATATTTTGAAAAAGCCATTTGTATCGGTATTTTAATAAGCTCAGGCTGCTTATTATACCACAGTGCATTATCGCCTGACGGAAGATTTTGATATTTATACCGATACTGCGCTTGCAAGGCAAAAACAGCGTTTATATCAAAGCCGAACCAATCTTTTTGCACAAGAAAATTATTTGTGTTTAAAAAGGTTTCAGCTTTTCTATAAAGTTTTTGTCCGTACTCCGATAAATTTTCAAAATTGATAGTGGAAAAATACGCCGATAATGCCGCAACAGACTGAGGTCTTTCAATAGCAAGACTTGTTTGCCAATCCTCCAATGCAAGTGCGTACAAGGCATCATATATCCAGTGGTCATGCGGGATTATTTTTGCCATATTTTCTTGCGCCGGAAGTATTTGAAACATAAATATAAAAACACAAAGAAGTATTTTTTTCATACCGAACTCACTCATAATGATAAATAAATTCGCAAATTTCCGTTAACCCATTGCGTATTTCAAGATTTTTTATTCTATCTTGCAAGTCTTTTCGCAAGCTTGCGTTGGAAAGTATTTCGGTTGTTTTATTGACAATGTCTTTCGGTTTTGTTAAATACCAGCCGACATTATGTTTGCATACATAGAGCATATTCCCCAATTCCTGTCCTCTGACATAAGAAGAAATAATAAGCGGTTTCCTAACGCTTAAAACCTCCATAATAGTAGCAGGACCGCTTTTTCCGATAACGCAGTCTGAGATATTGATAAGATCCGGCATAAAAGAAATAAAGCCGAATATTTTTATATTAGTATTTTTTGTTTTACTTACAAGGCGCTCAAGATTTGCTTTTAAAATCTTATTTTTACCGCAAACAATCAAAAGATGGTGCTGAAAATTGTTTTTGATAAAGGCTTTTACAATCGGAATTGCTTTTTTTAAGCCTTCTCCTCCGCCTGCGATTAAGACGACTTTTGCATTTTTCGGAATTTGCAATCGTTCCCTGACCTCGTTTTTTTGCTGTTCCGTATACGGCTTATCGAATTTTTCCGATAAAATCAAAGGAAAGCGATAAACCCTATCGGGAGAAAAACCGCGCCGTATTGCTTCTTGTCTGATTTTTTCCGAGAACACAATAAGTTCCGTTTGTTTTTCATAAAACCAAATAGGATGAGCGGTAAACGGATCCATTACAATGGAGATCAATGGAATGCGCGGATTTACAACATCAATGGCTTTTCGTAACAGCGGGATCAGTATTTCATGTAAACATACAACTTTTGTTATTTTTTCTTTACGCAAAAAAGAACGCAAATAAGGGGAAATAAAAGACTTAATAATTGCTTCTGAGAGCCTTAAAACAAAAGGGTTTGAGGTTAACTGATAGAAAAACACAAAACCAAGTTCAAAATAATTGGAAGAAAGTGAGTATCCCTTTTCAAAAAAGAATCTAATCGGCGGAATCACGTCATCAAAGCCATCCTGTTTTATACAAACGCAGTCGTCCGGATAGGTTTGCTCTATTTTTTGCAGTAAGGCAGTCGCTCCTGAAACATGCCCTCCACCGGTTCGTAAGTAAAAAAATGCAATTCGCTGTTCCATAATGGCAACTATAACAGATTTTATCCCTCATCACAAGTGTACTTTTTTATCTTTCCCTACAGAAAAAAAGGCGGTCACCTCCAGCGGAGCTTACGCATGAACAGGGTGCGGCCGACCCTCCAACCGACTTTTGAGTACTGATTCCAACCTATGTTTAAAAACTTCCTGTTATAAAAAGGAGCTTGACACGGCGCAACGGTGAACAAACTTACCATAGGGATGCTGAATCGCATGCCGCTTGTTGATGCTTCGATAGAAAAAACTACAAACGGTTTTTTATTTTTCTTTACAAACCGTAACTTCCGTAGTATGCTGATTCTGGTGGTAATACCACAGACATTGTGGAGAAAATATGCAAAAAAAACAAGAAGAATTTAAAAAGGATACTCTTGCGTCCATGATTCAAGATATGATTTTAAGCGGAGCTATTTTGCCGGGTGAACGGCTTGCACCCGAGAGGGAGTTGGCTGAAACCTTCGGAGTTTCCCGTCCCGCTATTCACGAAGCTTTGCTGCAATTGCAGGCAAAGGGCTTTATTGTAATTCGCCCGCGGCACGGCTGTGTTGTAAATGATTTTTCCACACCTGCCTCAATCAGTCTTATGACAGAGTTGTATCTTAACAATAGAATGGAGTCGCCTGAAAAAATAGAAGCGGGTCTTGTGGAATTTCGGCAAATTATTTTAACCGAGGTTATAAAAAAGATTATTGCAAAAACCGCAAAACTTTCTGTAAAAGCACGCGATAAATTTTTCCTTCCTTTAGAAAATTTAATTGAGTTTTCCGAAACTGAAAACAGCGAAAAAATATCTCATGAAGATTTTGAATTTTATAAAGTACTGATTGGTTTATCTGCCCAGCCGATTTTTTTGCTTGTTATTGAAGCTGCACGGGAAATTTACATCTATCAATTTAGGCAGTTTTTGTATAAAAATGCAGAAAGCATTTACCGTATACCGGAATACAAAGCTAATTTTATCGAAGCCTTAAAATCGAGAAATGAAGAAAAGGCTGTTGAAATAATGCGGAAGCTCACAGAGCCGAAAACCTATCGCTCTAAAAAAACTTCCGCAAAAAAAAGAAGGAATTGAGTATGAACGAAACAGCTGCTCTCGAAACAAAACTAAAAAAATTAAAAAAAGCACTGCGCAAGCTCGGACTTGAGGAAAAAGTAAACGTTACTTTGGATGTCCGCTCCGTCGTGGTTACAGGAGATGTTTCTTCAATGGAAGAAAGAATGAGTGCAGGTTACACCGCTGCCCGCTTCGGATTTAAGGGCGTTGTAAACGATGTAACAATTAACGGAAAAGGCGAAGCTCCGATGCGCGTGCCGACAATACGGGATTCACTTTTAGAAGGGCGTGAGTTTGATGTGGTTATTATCGGTGGCGGCGTTATCGGCTGTGCTATTGCGAGGGAACTTTCGCGGTACGATTTGCGCATTGCCTTATTTGAAAAAGAAAGCGATGTTGCAATGCAGGCCTCCGGCCGAAACGACGGCATGATTCATCTGGGCTTTGCCGATAATCCTAAAAAGAAAAAGGGCAAATTTAACACGCGCGGGAACAGAATGTATACGGAGGTGGCGCAGCAACTGGACTTTGCAATAAACCGCTTTCAACACCGCTTTTAAAATTACTTGTTCCGTATTTTAAGCACCGCTGCAAACTAAACGGAGTTGACGGCGAGTACGGCTACCTATCGCCGAAGCAGGTAAAAGAACTTGAGCCGAATATAAATAAAAAAAATTACGGCGGCTTTTGGCAGCCCTCAGCCGGTGTCGCTTCTCCAATGCAGGTAACAATAGCCTATGCGGAAAATGCGGCGCAAAACGGTGTAGAGTTTTTTCTGAATACCGCCGCAACCGGCATGATTAAAAACGGGAATGCAATTTCTCAGATTATAACAAACCGCGGCACTTGCAATGCAAGCTTGGTAATTAATGCGGCGGGAGTTTGGGCTGATGTGGTTGCGGGTTTTGCGGGCGATCGTTTTTTTTCAATTCACGGAAGAAAGGGCACCGACGCTATTTTGGATAAGCGTTTAAACGGAGCGCAAAAAACAAGTGCGGCAATGCCCGATCTTTTAAAGCTGAGAAAAGGGCATTCAAAGGGCGGCTGTTCTCAGATTGTGCAGCCGATAACCGAGAGCGACGTTTTTTCGGGAGGTGCAAAATGAAAAAATCTACAACAGAGCATTATGATGTTGCGGTTATCGGCGGCTGTCCCGCAGGAATGGCTGCAGCCCTTGCCACCTCGGAAAAAAATCCGAATAGCCGCATCGCCTTAATTGAACGCGAACAGCAAATTGGCGGCATATTAAAGCAATGCATTCACGACGGCTTCGGGCTCATTCGTTTTAAGGAGCGGCTTACCGGCCCCGAGTACGCATGGCGGTATAAAGAGATGGTAGAACAATCGAAAAATATTGATATTTTTTGCTTTACCTTTTTAACAAAACTGGAAAAAGTTTTTGACGAGGAGGTCGATTCTGCCGGCAATGCCGCAGTCAATGCTGCCGGAAATACAGCGGGCAACGCAACTTTTAAAATGGAATTTACAAACCCCGACTACGGTATTTTTACACTGACCGCAAAAGCTTTGGTTGCAGCTATGGGCTGCCGCGAACGCACCGACCGGCAAGTAAATATCCATGGGGACAGACCCGCAGGCATTTTTACCGCAGGACAAGCACAAGCCTTTATCAATATGTTCGGATACCTTCACGGAAAAAAATGTGTTATACTCGGCTCTGGCGATATCGGCCTCATCATGGCGCGCAGGCTTACGCTTGAAGGGGCGGCAGTCGAGGACGTGTACGAAATTAAACCGACCCCCTCAGGACTCACCCGCAACATTGTGCAGTGTTTAGACGATTATCAAATCTCCTTGCATTTATCTGCAACGGTAACTTCTATTGAAGGGAGAGAGCGGGTTGAAGCTGTAAAGGTTGCGCGCGTAGATAAAAACATGAATCCTATTGCAGGCACTGAAAAACGAATCCCCTGCGATTGCTTAATTGTCAGTGTCGGGCTCATTCCCGAAAATGATATTCTTTCGGGGCTCAATGTTCCGATGGATAAAAGAACAAAGGACCGATTGTAGATCAGTTTATGCAAACAAAAATTGAAGGCTTGTTTTCGTGCGGCAATGCACTGCATGTAAACGACTTAGTTGACTATGTTTCGGAATCGGGAAAGATTGCAGGCGAAGCCACAGCGGATTTTGCCGCAGGAAAACCGCAAAGCCGAGCCGCTCAAAACCTACCAGCGCAAAGTCGAACCACTCAAAACCTAGCAGCGCAAACCGGAGCCGAGCAAAACCCATCCGCAAGCGGGCTTAAAAAAACCATACAGATCACGGGAAAAATTCTGTATGCGGTTCCGCAAGAAATCACCGAAACTGAAAGCGGGGAAGTTATTTTTTATTTCCGCTCCTCGGAAGAGCTTGAACAGGCGCGCCTCACCTTGCGAGACGGAGACACCATCCTTTTTGATAAAAAATACGCAATCTTAAAGCCGCCCGAAATGGAACGCTTTAAACTGCCTGCGGAAAAAATGCTCGAAGCAAAAAAATTAGAGCTCGTGTTAACAACAGAAACGGAGGAAAAATAAAAATGGCGGAAACAAAAAATATTATTTGCACAGCATGCCCGCGCGGCTGCCGCTTAGTCGTTGAAATTGAAAACTTAGATGCGCAGGGAATTTCAGTTTCCGGAAACAAGTGCCCGAAGGGAGAAGCTTACGGAAAACAGGAAGCTGTATGTCCTATGCGCATGCTGACAACAACCGTTGCTTCGTCAGTGAAAGATAAGCCGCGACTTTCGGTAAAAACAAGCGATGTGGTTCCGCTAAAAAATTTTGCGGAATACATGCGGCGTATTCGAAGTGTAAACGTTTCAAAAGCGTGTAAACCCGGCGACATTATCGTAAAAGATTTTGCCGGAGCGGGAATAGATTTACTTGCAACGGGAGGTACAGTATGAAAACAATTTTAACGGTTGACTGCGGAACCCAGAGTTTGCGCGCAATGATATTTGATACAGCGGGCAATGTTCTCGCCGGAGAACGAATTGCATACAAGCCCCACACAACACCGCAGCCCGGCTGGGCAGAGCAAGACGTTTCAGTTTATTGGGAAGCACTAAAAACCGGCATTGCCCGCATAAAGAATGCAAACCCT
The DNA here is from genome assembly GCF_008153345.1 of Treponema phagedenis. Taxonomy (NCBI): domain Bacteria; kingdom Pseudomonadati; phylum Spirochaetota; class Spirochaetia; order Treponematales; family Treponemataceae; genus Treponema; species Treponema phagedenis. The sequence goes on from NZ_CP042818.1 coordinate 1,315,158, forward strand.
GAAGCCTTTGCGCAGCTTGCGGGTATCGGTGTTACCACCATACGCGCCTCAACAGTTTTAGTTGACAAAAACGGTAAGGTGCTGCGCCCCGCTATTATTTGGCTTGATAACAGAACAGCTCGCGGCTCGTATCATCCGAACCGCTTGGTGCGCGCAGCCTTTCATGCGGCGGGCGTATACGATTCGATTGTTTCAGTTCAATCTCGATGCACAATAAACTGGCTGAGAGAAAATGAGCCTGAAACATGGAACAAAACATGGAAGATGTTTTTTCTTTCGGGCTGGTTTATTTATCAGCTTACAGGCGAAGTCTGCGACACTGTTTCTTCTATGGTCGGATATATTCCCTTTGTTAATAAAAAACGCAATTGGGCAAAACCGAATTCCATCGAATCAAAACTCATGCCTTTGGAGGAAGAAAAACGCCACGCCCTTGTAGAAAGCGGGAGCATCATAGGGAGCATAACAAAAAAAGCTGCGGAGGAACTCGGCATTCCTGAGGGCTTACCGCTCGTAGGCTGCGGCAGCGACAAGGCTTGCGAAACAGTCGGAGCCGGTGTTGTAGATTCTTCCCTTGCATCATTGAGTTTCGGCACAACCGCAACAATCGAGGTTTTATCGTCAAAATACTTTGAATATAAAAAACTTTTTCCGGCATACTGCGGAATTATTCCGAACACATGGTTATCGGAATTGGAAATTTACCGCGGCTATTGGATGATAAGCTGGTTTAAAGAAGAACTCTGCCAGCTTGAATGCAAGCAAGCGGAAGAACTCGGAGTAATCCCCGAAAAAATTTTGGATAAGTTTTTACATGCAAGTCCCGCAGGCGGACGCGGACTCATGCTGCAACCCTATTGGGGTGCAAGCATTTTTGACCGCTATGCAAAGGGAAGCATTATCGGCTTCGGCGATGTACACGAGCGTGATGATTTATACCGCGCTATTATTGAAGGCTTAGCCTATTCATTGCGCGAAGGCTTGGAGTTAATTGAAGCGAAAGGAAAACTGCAATGCGAAAAAGTTGCAGCTTCGGGCGGAGCTTCGCAAAGTGATGCGATTTGTCAAATTACCGCAGATATTTTAAATAGAAATTTAGTGCGCGGTAAAACGCTCGAAGCTTCTTCGCTGGGGGCTGCAATTATCACTGCTGCGGGAATCGGAGAATATCCTTCAATTCAGGCGGCGGTAAAACAAATGGTAACTCAGGAAAAAGAATTTATTCCAAATCCTGAAAACCGCGCAATTTATGACGGACTGTTTGAAGTTTATAAAAAAATTTATCCGTCATTAAAAAACATTTACAACGGTTTGCAGAGGGTAACCAATTATCCGGAAGCAAAAAAATTAAATAGCTAACAAGAGATATTATCCTATACATTGATAAAACATACGGAGGTTTATTATGGGAAAGCGATATGAATACAAAGGTTTTAAACCTGTTTGGGAACAGGTACCGCCACCTGCCGGCAGTTTTCGTTCAGTATTAAAATGGGGCAGCCCGCAAGAATTTAAGGAACCGAATGAGAGGCTGTATCGATACATGAAAAATGTTTTTGGAATCGGCGATGAAGTTTTTAAAGAAAAAAAACACGAGGGCTTGGAGCCCATGCCCGAAGAATTGCCGGTTAATCTTGCGAGCGAACACATTGAAAAGCTAAAAGAAATTTTCGGAGAAGCTGAGGTGAGCACTCGCGCAGCTGACAGAATTGCCGTTGCCTACGGAAAAACAATGTATGATGCGTACCGCCTGCGAGAGGGCATACTGGAAAACATTCCCGATGTTGTTGTCTTCCCTTCGGATCATAAGCAAATTGTTGCCCTCGTGGAATACTGCAACACGCATAAAATCCCCGTATATGTATACGGCGGCGGCTCATCAGTTACGCGCGGCGTTGAGGCGGTCAAGGGCGGCATCACGCTGGACATGCGAAAAAATTTTAACAAGGTTTTAAACTTTAACGAAACAAATCAAACCATCACCGTTCAAGCAGGAATGTCAGGTCCGCAACTTGAAGCTCACTTAAACAATGCGCAAAAAGAATTCAATGCAAAGCGTGCATACACATGCAGACATTTTCCTCAATCATTTGAATATTCGTCCGTAGGCGGCTGGATAGTAACCAGAGGCGCAGGACAAAATTCAACCTATTACGGAAACATAAAAGACATTGTTTTTCAGCAAACCTATGTTACGCCTGCAGGCATTGTAAAAAGCTACGGGCTTCCCGCCCATGCAGTCGGTCCCGACATCGATGAGATTATGATGGGCAGCGAAGGAGCTTTCGGAATTCTTACCGATGTTACCTTGCGCTTTTTCCGCTACATGCCTGAGAACCGAAAAAAATTCAGCTTTATTTTTAAGAGCTGGCAAGACGGAATGAATGCATGCCGAGAAATTATGCAAAACGAATCGGGTTTTCCTTCTGTGTTTAGACTTTCCGATGCGGAAGAAACCGACATGGCTTTAAAGCTCTACGGGGTTGAAGGCACTATTGCGGAAAAGCTTATGAACTTTTTTGGCTACGAGCCGATGCAGCGTTGCCTTTTTTTAGGCTGGACAGAAGGAGAAAAAGCATTTTCCAAGCAGCTGTATAAAAAAGTAAAACGCATTTGCAAAAAACACGGTGGCTTTTTTTTAACGGGAAAACCCGTTGACGGCTGGGAACACGGCCGCTTTACCGACCATTACTTGCGCGAATCCTTGCAGGACTACGGCATTATAATCGATACGATGGAATGCAGTGTAACATGGGAGATGATGCCGCACGTCCACGAAGAAGTCCGCAAATTTACAAAATCGCGGCCGCACACTGTCTGCATGACGCATTTATCGCACGCCTATCCTCAGGGCGCAAACCTCTACTTTATTTTTATCGGACTTTTTAAAGACAAGGAAGAATATGTAGAATATCAGTACGGCATCTTCGACAACATACAGAAAGCAGGTGCCGCCATGAGTCACCACCACGGCGTCGGAAAAATGACCGCCGCATGGGTTGAACAATCGATAGGCCAAACTAATTTTGAAATCTTTAAAGCACTCAAAGCACACTTTGATCCGAATAATATTATGAACCCCGGCGGCACCCTCGGCCTCGACATGACCGAAGCGCAAAAACGCAAACCGAAATTTGCAGGGAAAACCTGGGATAGTCCTGAGTATTAGCATGACATTTTATTGTGCTTACGGATTTAAGCATTCCTATGGAAAATTGCTCGCTCTTGCCAAATTCCAAACGATGTTTTACCTGACACTCCGGCGTAAGCAGGCAAAACTCGTTGGCGAAGCGGAGGCAAATTGTTAACGCTTCGCCCTATGGTAAATTACCCACCGTTGTCAAAACTCAGAACCGCCACGGATGGTAGTGGTTCCAAACAGAAGCGACGTTTTAAAGCAAGACTATTTGTAGAGCTTTAAAATTCGCAGGTTTGGTTTTGACAAGGATGTCAAAACTCAGAACAAATTCAAACGATGTTTAAAAGCATCAATACAAAATTATAAAATTGAAGCTTTTAAACTCGCAGCACTGATTTAATCAAGAATACTAAAAATCAGTGCGTGGCGGTGGTTCTAAACAGAATTGAGTTTGAAAACTACCACAGCATACTCGGAGTTTTCAAACTCATAGGTTTGGTTTTGCCACGGAAGTCAAAACTCAGAACGGGCACGGACGCCCGTGGTTTCAAACAGAAGCGAGTTTTAAAGCAGGACAGATTGCAAAGCTTTAAAACTCGCAGGTTTGGTTTTGACAAGGACGTCAAAACCAAACCGTTGGACTCTTTTTTTATAAAATGCCGAAATTATTTTCGTGCAGGTTCAAAGCGGTAATGAGGGTGCTTCGGAAAATAATGGGGGATTTTGTCTTGAAATTATCGACATAAAGAATTTTTCTTTATATAATACATCTAAAAATTTTACATAAAAGAGGCGAAATATGCGAGCAGTTATTCAGCGAGTTACAAGCGGTGCAATTGCCATCGATAAAAAAGAGCGCGGGAGAATAGGGCAGGGGTTTGTGATTTTGCTTGGTATTGCACCGAGCGATACCGATGCGGATATTGACTGGTTGGTAAAGAAAATTTCTGCTTTGCGGGTTTTTGATGATGCTGAGGGAAAAATGAATCTTTCAATACAGGATATAACCGGTGAGATTTTACTTGTCAGCCAGTTTACTCTCTTTGCAAGCTCTAAAAAAGGGAATCGCCCTTCGTTTAATTTTGCCGCTGACCCTTCAATCGCGATTCCTCTGTATGAAAAAATGATTTCCGCATTGGAAAAAGCTTTAGGAAAACCGATACAAACAGGAGTATTCGGCGCAAACATGCAGATTGAGATTCATAATGACGGGCCGGTAACAATTTTGTTAGACAGTAAGGTGCGGGAATGATTAAGCTTATCGCCTTTTTAGGTAATCATGGCAGAGAGTATGCAAGAACTCGGCATAATGCCGCATGGATTATCAGCGAGAAAATTGCCGTCTCAAAAAATGTCTCGTGGCAGCATAAGTTTTCAGGCAATTATGCCCAGGCTCCTTTTTCTTGCACCGGCGGAGAAGTTGTGCACTTACTAAAGCCTGAAACGTATATGAATCTTTCGGGAGTGAGTGTGAAAGCTTTGGTGAGCTTTTATAAATTAAAACCGGAAGAAATTTTAGTTGTTCATGATGAACTTGAGCTTGCGCCTGCGGCAATTAGTTTTAAGTGGGCGGGCGGTTTAGGCGGCCATAACGGGTTGCGCTCGATAAAAGCACAACTCGGTACTGCGGATTTTTGGCGTCTTCGTATCGGTATCGGCAGGCCTGATTTTTCCGCACAAGGCGGGAATGCACATCCTGATATTGCAGGCTATGTGCTTTCTCTTTTTTCGCAACACGAACTTGAAGACATCGAAAAAATTATTCCGTCATTGGATGAGCTTTTTGCCGCTCTTTTACCGCCTACCGAAAATTTATCGGCATTACTGAAAACATGGGGGAAAAAGCCGCTGACAACATAAATACTGCTTTTTGAATAAAACCCTTTGTTATTTTACACAAACTGTAAAAAATTTTATAAAAAAGAGTTTGACACGGCGCAACGGCGAACCCTTGGAATTGCTACCTTTGCTTCGCCTACGAGTTTTAAAGCTTCAATTTTACGGTTTTGTGTTGATGCTTTAAAACATCGTTTGGAATTTCGCAACGGTAGGCAATTTACCATAGTGATGCTTAAATCCGCAGTCCCTTATTGTTAGTGCTCCAATTTGTATAACCGGAAGTTAATTACAAAACGCTACACTAGCAACGGTAAGTAATTTACCATAGCAATGTTAAATCTGCAAACCGTTATGGTTAATGCTCAAAATAATATACCAGCACAATTACAAAACGGTATACCGGCGTTAAAATACTGCATAATGCCGACCTTTATATTGCTGATTCTTTAAAATCGGCAATTTTGTAGTAAGATTATTATCCGGTAAAAAATAATTGGTTAGCTTTGGCTTTCGTAAATTTTCTTTTCGAAGGTAAACTGAATATAATAATCTTCAAGCGTGCGTTTCGGTCCTTCTATTGTAAGTCGAAGGCGGGCATCGGCATTTGTTTTTCTTTTTATAAAAGACGCATAAAAAGATTTCGGATCATCTGCCTCCATGTATGCGCTTTTACCGATCAGTCGATAAACTTCATCTCTTCCAATTGCGGATACACCGTTTTTTTTAAGTTCTTTACGAATAAAATTTATTTCTTCATATGAGATGCCGAATAAGAATTCTTCCAATGCTTGTCCAACCTCCGGATCGGGAAGTTTTTGGATCATAAACTCTTCCCATAACTCATCAAGCTCCATAGAAAGCAAAAATAATTCACTTGCACCGAGCATTGAACCAAAATTCGGGGCAATTTTGTTTCTTGCAAGCCAAACTTTGTTTAAAACCGGCGTAAAATCTGCCGCGCGATCATCTAAACGGTGCTCCCAAAGCTCGGTCAGCGATTCCGCTACTTCTTTTTTAATTGCGGTATCAAGTTTTTGATTGTCAAGCAGGGCGGTGTATACATCTTCCGCCATCAAAACAAAGACAATATGTAAAATTGCCTGTCGTAATTCAATTATGTCTTTTTCTTCAAGATAGGCATTCATTGCCATTTTTGTGATAGCAGAAAACGTGTGTAACTTTGCCACAAGAAAACCTTTGCCAAGCACCGCTTTTGTTGGCATGGATAAAAGCCGTTCATCGGGAGAAAGCGTGCAAAGCGTATCTATCAGCGTTTGTGCCGATCGCGCCTCACCTGCCAGAACACTTCGCTCGTCAATAGGCGGATAGCGGGATATTGAGACGGCAAGCCTTTCAAGATCCATAATCCTTGTTGCGATTCCCATGACACTTTCCGACGAATATGCGCGTAAATCTGTAAAGATTTTATCTATTAAACGATGTTCTTTCGGATTTAAAACAACAATGTCGGATGACGCCTTTTTCATATTTTGCTCGAGATTGTTTTTAAGACTAAACGATGATGAAGCAGTATCCATAGATTATCATTATACATTTGAATCCTATAATTTACCAGCTTTTTTCATAATTTCTTTACACAGGTAAAACCACTTTTTTACTTATGTACACAAAAAATACCATGACACGCAGGCGAGCCCGCCTCGCAGCGGCGCTGCGTAGATTTTGCGGGTCTATTAATTGTATGGAAGTTAATTACAAAGCGTTACAACGATATAGAAGAAAATAAACTAGTATAACGTTTTTTTAATACATCTTACCAAAAACGTAAAAAATTTTATAAAAAAGAGTTCGACACGGCACAAGGGCGAACCCTTAGAATTCCTACCGTTGGTTCGCCTACGAGTTTTAAAGCTTCAATGTTACAAAACAGTGTTGATGCTTTAAAACATCGTTTGAAATTTAGTAACGGTGAGCAATTTACCATAGGAATACTTAAATTCGCAGTCCTCATTGTTAATACTCCGATTTTTATAACAGGAACTTAATTACAAAACGCTACACTAGCCGATAATAAATTGAATTTTTTTGATAATAAATCTCTTTTATTTTTTGTTATTGTTATATATACTGAGAAATCAGGAGTACGGAATGATTGGAATTTTTATTATTATCATGATTATAGTTTCTCTTTCTGGCTATATGTTTGCAAATTCTTTTTGTTATGCGTTTTATCGTACAGGTTGTACAACAATAAATAAATTAATTACCACAAAAGCTATACGTCATATTTTTTCGATTTTATCGGTATATGCCGGCTTTAAATTTAAAGGAGATTATCAGTTTGTGCCGGAACTTCCGCCTCAGTACATGATTTTATCGAATCATCAAAGTATTATCGATATCCCTTTATTTATGCGATATCTCGATGGTTCACGCTTGCGTTTTATGTCAAAAAAAGAACTTGGGAACAATGTTCCGCTTGTTTCAGTTATGCTAAAAAGCGGAAAGCATTGTTTGGTTGATCGAAACGGACAATCCATATCTGTGATACGAACTATAGATAAATTTGCAGAGAATATAAAAAAAGAAAACCTGATACCGGTTGTTTTTCCGGAAGGGACTCGGTCCCGTGACGGAAAATTGCGTACATTTCATGCAGCCGGTTTTAGACGGCTTATTTCGCAAGCACCCATGCCGGTTGCAGTGTGTGCGCTTGATGGGGGGTGGAATATTGCCTCCATAAAAACAATCGCTCAGAATCTTAAAGGAGGTGCATATAAGGTTAAAGTACTTAAAATTTATCCTGCGCCTCAAACAAAAGACGAACAGGTTCATATTCTTGAAGAAGGAAAAAAACTTATTCAAAAACAGCTTGATGAATGGCGTGAAAAAAATTGAGATTCAGGCGATGTCCGGTATAAAAACAAAAGGCTTTCTAAAGATGAAAATCTTTGAAAGCCTTCTTTAAGACAACAGGCATAATAAAATTCATATGCCGGTTTTTTACATGGATAAAATTATTTAAAATCCTTCGGTCTGCGCTCTACACGCTTACACTTCGGGCATTCCGCTATGTTTTTAATTTTTCCATTGTCTACAATTGTTTTTAACACAACCTCTCCGCCGCAGGGGCAGCTAAAATGCTGTGTAGCCGTTGCGGTACGGGAGTTTTTACTTGCTCCAGCCATATTAAACCTCCTCAACCAAAAATAATACACTATAATGTAGTAAAAAGGCTTTTTTCTGTCAAGGGGCGAATAAAATTACTCACGACAAGAGCAGGACTTTCTGATAATACGCCCGTAAAAAATTTTATAAAAAAGAGTTCGACATGGCACAAGGGCGAAGCCTTGGAGTTTCTACCTTTGGTTCGCCCAGTTACCCTGGAATATCAGGCAAAACATCGCTTGAAAATTGGTTTTGACGTCCGTGTGAAACCTTCATTCACGAGTTTACAAACAAAACTTTACTATTTGAGGTTTTGTTTGTAAACATCGATTCTGCGCAGAACCATCGCCGTCCATGGCGGTTACATGTTCGCTTATTGCGTAAAATATTTTAACGGGTTATAGTGCTAGCGGAGATGCGGTAAACAAACAAGCTTGTTTTTAATATGCCGGCGTATAAAAACAGAGAAGTTTTTTGCAGGGAGGTAAGGATGGATTTTTTAAAAAGAGCAAAAGAAATTGAAGATGAAATTATTCACAACAGGCGGGAGCTGCATAAGATACCGGAGTTGGAACTTAACTTGCCTAAAACAGTTCAATATGTGTGCGCTCAATTACATGAGATGGATATTAAGCATCGGCTTTTAGTAAACGGAAATGCGATTGTTGCGGAGGTCGGCGGAAAAAATTCGGGGAAGTGTATTGCAATACGAGCCGACATGGACGCTCTGCCTATTTTGGAAGAAACGGGTTTGCCGTTTGCATCAACCCATTCGGGAAAAATGCACGCTTGCGGACATGACGGGCATACCGCAATGGCGCTCGGAGCCGCAAAGCTGCTAAAAGAAAAAGAAAATGAACTAAAAGGCTACGTTAAATTTTTCTTTCAGCCCGGTGAGGAAATTCCGGGCGGAGCTAAACCGATGATAGATGAAGGCTGTATGGAAAATCCAAAAGTTGATGCCGTTGTTGGATTGCACGAAGGTGCCGTTTTCGGAAACTTTCCAACGGGTACTATCGCATATAAAAAAGGGGCGATGATGGCATCAATGGACAGGTTTAAAATCACAGTTAAGGGTAGGGGAGGGCACGGTGCGCGCCCTACGGATTTTATCGACCCCATTGCAACTATTTCAGAAATCAATATGGGTATTCAAAAGATTATCAGCCGCGAGATTGATCCGACAACTGCGGCTCTTATTTCCGTTTGTCAAATCCACGGAGGCACAAGTCAAAATATTATTCCCGAAACAGTTTGGGAAGAAGGGACGGTAAGAACGCTTGATGAAAAAACAAGAGACTTTGTTGAAAAACGGCTTACAGAAATTTCTCAGAATATTGCCCGTGCGTATAATGCTGAAGCTGAAGTTTTGTATGAACGATTTTATCCTGTTGTTGTAAATGATTTTGCATTTACCGAATTTGCAAAAAACATTGCAATAGATTTATTCGGTGAAGAAAAAGTACTGGAGCTTCCTGTTCCGACAATGGGAGGAGAAGACATTGCTTTCTTTTTACAAAAAGCTCCGGGTACCTATTTCGGTTTAAATAATTTAAAAAAAGATAAAACAGGAGTAGCGCATCCTCATCACAGCTCAAAGTTTGATGTTGAAGAAAACACCTTTTATCTTGGAACCGCTTTGCTTGCAGCGGTTGCATATAGATTTCTTAGCGAGGAGGAAGTATGAAAAATATTAAACTGCATTTAATCGCTTTTGGCATTGTTATTATTGCGGAACTGATCGGAAAACATAGTTTCAATATTGGAATAGGAACGATTGTTTTATTGCCTATGCTCTTTTCTCTTGTAATCGGAGTTTTGACCACCCCGAAATTTTTAAATATTGCAAAACAAAAAGAGATGGACGATGCCGGAAAATTAATTACTGTAACACTTATGTTGTTGATGGCAAAATACGGTACAACAATCGGGCCTACAATAAGCACAATTATTAAATCATCGCCTGCGCTTATTTTGCAAGAATTCGGAAATCTTGGAACCGTGCTCTTAGGAGTTCCGCTCGGTATATTGTTAGGGCTCAAGCGCGAGGTTATAGGGGGCGCCCACTCAATTTCAAGAGAGCCGAATGTCGCTCTTATTGCCGAAAGATACGGGCTTGATTCTAAAGAAGGAGAAGGTGTTTTAGGTGTGTACATAATCGGCACCGTATTTGGAACAATCTTTATGGGAGTAATTGCATCTCTGATGGCATCAGCAAAATTATTTCACCCATACTCGCTTGCAATGGCATCGGGCGTCGGATCGGCATCAATGATGACCGCATCGGTTGGAGCTTTGGTGGCACTGTTCCCCGAAATGACAAATGAAATTACCGCCTTTGGTGCAGCTTCAAATCTTCTTTCCGGACTCGACGGCATCTATATGTCAATATTTCTTGCGCTGCCTTTATCGGAAAAATTGTATAAGATTTTTTATAAGCTGAAATACAAAACAGCTCCTGAAGAGGCAGCGACAGAAAAATCAAAGGAGGAAAACAATGAAGTTTAAAGATCAGATTATAGTACTTTTGATTACCTCTGTGATTTCGGTTATTGCAAATTGGATCGGTCCGAAGATAAGTCCCTTGCTGGGAATCCCCGGTGTTGTAATTCTTGCGCTTCTTTGTGTTGCAGGAATCCTTCTTGCTAAAGTAATACCGGGAAAAATTCCCGCAGTTGCGTATATCGTAACAATTGCAACAATAATGACCATCCCCGGCGTGCCCTTTTCTGAACACATAAGTTATTACACTTCAAAAGTAAACTTCACAACGCTGTGCACACCGATACTCGCTTATGCAGGCATATACACCGGAGCTAACCTTGAGGGGCTCAAAAAAACAGGCCCTCGAATTGTGCTCCTTGCAGTATTGGTAATATTAGGAACATATGTCGGTTCAGCCCTCATTGCGGAAGTAATACTTAAAATGCTTGGGCAAATTTGAGGGAGCAGATGACAGAGAACAGTAAATCACTGTTCTCTGTCTGAAGTGTTTATAGTGTAAAATTCTTTTGATACGTCAATTAGCTTTTAATCTATTGAATACGAATCAGAAAAAATTTTTTATAAAAAAGAGCCCCGGTTTGGTTTTGACATCCTTGTCAAAAACTAAACCACGAGTTTAAAAACTCCTATTATAGAAGTGTGGTAGTTTTTAAACTCAATTCTATGTGGAACCACGGGCGTCCATGCCCGTTCTGAGTTTTGACGTCCATGTCAAAAACTAAACCGTCTGCTTGGAACCACCGCCACGCACTGATTTTTAGTATTCTTGATTAAATCAGTGCTGCGAGTTTAAAAGCTTCAATTTTATAATTTGCTGTTGATGCTTTTAAACATCGTTTTGCATTGTTCTGATTTTGCCATCCGTGGCAAAAACTAACCTGCGAGTTTTAAAGCCTCTATTTATAAAAGGAGCTTGACACGGCGCAACGGTGGGCAATTTACCATAGTGATGCTTAAATCCGGTAAGCTTTACAAATACTTTTGCTTTAAAACGTCGCTTCTGCTTGGAACCATACGACCTAATTTTGACGTCCTTGTCAAAATTAGGTCTTGCGAGTTTTAAAGCTTTGTGAATAGTTTTGCTTTAAAACATCGCTTCTGATTGGAACCACGGGCGTCCGTGCCTGTTCTGATTGTTGTTTTAGTGTTCTTGTTTACAGTGGCTGCGAGTTTTAAAGCTTCAATTTTACAGTTTTGTGTTGATGCTTTAAAACATCGTTCGGAATTTTGCAGGGGAGAGTAAACTTATCATAGGAATGCTAAATCCGCTAAGCCGGTATCGTTAATACTTCGATTCGCCTATAAAAGGAATTTAAAAAAAATTGCTGTTGTAAGGTTTCAAAAATTTCCTTTAGAAAGCATTTTATAACTTCATTTCTTTTGGAAATGCTTCCTTTCGTAAAAGCCCCCACATTTTATCGATGTAAGCGAATGTGTAAAAGTTTTCATAGTAATGATAATAGAACGCACCTTTTAAAGTCATAGAATAAATGCCGTTTTCTTCTTTAAAAAATCCCAACAGTTTTGCAATACCAAATTCAAGTCCGTACATTTTTTTTAATGATACACCGAAGAATTTTTTAAAATCGTTTGATGAAACTTTTGTACTGTATGCAGTCCAAAATAAATAATAAATCATTCTTTGACGTAGAGAAAATTTAAGCGTTAAGGAAGTTGGGATTTCTCCCGCATTAATTTTTTTACAATATTCTTCTACAGAAAAAGTATTGATTTTAAATTGATCTTTTAAAAGCGTTGTGGCGGAGCAGCCGAAACCAAGAAAATTATCCCGCGTCATGGAAGAATAGCATGCATGCTTTTCGCTTGCAAATGTCCAAATAGAAGTGCGTAGTAATTCTTTTCCTAAACAATAAACAGTGATTTCATCTAAGAGTTTTTGTTTTTCATTTTTGCGCATTGCCGGAACCTTAGTCTCGGTAAAAGAAAAATCAATAAACGGATATATTGCAACATGATTTGCTCCGTTTGCAAAGGCTGTATCAATATCATTTTTTAAATCGTCGTATGTTTGCAAGGGCAGCGCAAATATAAAATCCATAGACACAGTTTCAAAAGGCACCGCAGCTAAGGCTTGCGCCATTGCAACTGCATTAATAGCTTCGCGTCCTAACATCGACTGATATTTTGTTTGAAATGATTGAATGCCGATGCTGATTTTTGTTATTCCCGAATCCTTTAGTGTTTGCAAAGTAGAAATCGTTACATTTTCAGGATGTAATTCTATACCCATACCGTCGGTGATAATAAAATATTTTTCAAGTGCCTTAATAATATCTTTAATTCGATTCGCTGCGAGTGCCGGTGTACCGCCGCCGAAGTACAAACTCGTAACTTCTTTTTTTTCAGTGCTTTGTTTTCCAACATAGTGTATTTCCTGCAAAAGCGATTCAATATAGCTTTCGCATTTTTCTTCGTTATACACGGTTTTGCAATACGGACAAAAATTACAAATGTTTTTACAAAAGGGGATATGCACATACAAACCTAAATTCTCACAGTCCGTGTATAAAAGTTTTTCGCTTGTATTTTTAAACTGAAATGGTTTTATGGAACGGGTAAGCCACATTCGTGTTAAATTTGTAATTACGCTCATAATTTTCCTTTCTCATATATTTGGGCATCTCTAAAAACTCTGTTAGTTTTTAGAGGTTCCCATTTAAATATATTTTAAATACGTTCTCAGCATTTCAAAGATGATTTTAATATTTCCTTGAAAGATGAGTGTATATTCAGCAACAAAAAAATATCCGCAAGTTTTGCATAAACCGGGAATATGAATACAGCGGCCGCAAGTACTTAACTCGCCGTTTTCAATAACCACGCATTGATGACAGGGTGTCGGAAAAGTATTATTGATTAAATACGGAAATGCGCCTTTAAGATTAAACACAGGCGCACCCTTATTCATCATTTGCAAAATTTCATTACAGCAATTTGCTTTTTCTTCTTTTGACAATGCTAAGTCTTTTGTGTCGGGATATGGCGTATGAAAATTAAAAGACACAGCCCGAACATTTTTTATATTGCGCGCGGCAATGCAAACATCTTTGATTGTATTCTTATTGATTTTATTAATTGCCATATAAAAGCAAATATTATCCGCACTTGCATTTTTAATATTTTCCATAATCATATCGTAGGTGTCGCCGCGTATAGCATTGTGCCTCTCCTTATCTCCGTCAAGGCTGAGAAGAATAAGATTCGCTTCCGGCAAGTCAATTGGAAAAGTTCCGTTTGTTACAACATTAACAATTAAAAAGCCTATACGCTTTGCTTGAATTACAAGATCGCGCAAAGTCATCTCTCCGTCTCTCCACAAAAAAGTTTCACCGCCGCAAAAGAAAAGAATCCGAATCCCCATCGCATAAAGCTTTTCCATCTCGTTTTTAATTTGCGCGTACGGATGAATTACCGCAGTAATATTATTAACCGAACAATGTTTACATTGCAAATTGCATTTATCGGTTACGATGACAGTCCCGAGAATAGGATCTTTCTTTTTTAATAAAACAGTTTTTATACCGAATTTTAAAAAATATAAAAACGATGAAACCTTCATGTTTTAATCAACCTCGTGTTGTTGCAATTTATTTTACTTCCCAATATCCGGATTTATTAGATCCGACTCTTTTGATATAGCCGTTCTCCCAATCCCGATAATAACCATTAACTGATCAAGAGTAACATTTGGATTTTTTCCATCTCCTGCAAAATACTTTGCCGTGTTTTATTCAAAGGAACTTTATACCCCACGCGCATTATACTACATTAAAGCGATAAAATGCGAGTAATGCATTCTTAGAACAATCGTATCTGTAAAATACACACACACACACACACTAATCCAATCTGCATTACTTGAATTACCCTGTTGAGACGAAGATGAAATATTCATTGAAAACTTATAGGGGTGAAATTATCACAGATTAAAGACAAAGGCAGTCTCATGACTTGACTTTTTCCTTTCATCCCTGTATCTTGTACCGTCTTAACTTTGGTATAGATAGTATGCTAAACAAGTTTTTTAATAATAAGAGCTTGTTTAATATGAGTTTCGCTTAGTGTTTTACTGACTGGAAATCGCATATTATCGCGTTTTGTAAGAATTGTTTTGAACGATTTGCTTTACAAAACATAAGAAAAAGTTGAAATTTTATAACTCATCAAAAATTTTATAGGAGTATTTTGTTATGAAAAAACATTTTTTGCATTTTTTTGCCGTCTTAACGGTATTGCTTCTGGCTTTTTCGGTCAGCGGTTGTAAGAAAAACGAAAAAAAAACGGAATCAGATAATAAGACTTTGACAGCCGACAAACTTGATCCTGCGAAGCAGGAAGAGCTGCCTCCTCCGACAAAAAAAGAAATCGGGTATGCTTTCGGCGTATTAATGGGTGATACCCTTAAAAATCTTCAATTGGAAATTGATACAAACCAACTTATGAAGGGATTTAAGGCAGGAACCGCAACCGGCAATACCAAAGAGAAACTTGCGGATGCTCAAAAGGTTTTAGAGCGCGCCATGCAGGAAATGCACAAGAAGCTTGCAAAAGAAAACGAGGAAGCTGAGAAAAAGTTTTTGGAAGAAAATGCAAAAAAAACTGATATTCACACTACCGAATCCGGATTACAGTATCAGATAATAAAAGAAGGAACGGGGAAAAAACCTGTTGCTACGGATATGGTAAAAGTACATTATACCGGGAAACTTCTTAACGGCGATGTTTTTGACTCTTCATATGATAGAGGACAGCCGATTGAAATTCCTTTAAGCGCGGTTGTTAAAGGTTGGACCGAAGGGCTTGCATTAATGCCTGTAGGTTCAATTTACAAGCTTTTTATTCCTGCAAAGCTCGGATACGGTGAGCAGGGGGTTCCTCAGTTAATCCCGCCCAATTCTCTCATTATTTTTGAAGTAGAATTGCTTGAAATCCTTCCCAAACAGGATGAGGCAAAGCCAGATAATAAATAAGGTATTCGGATTAAAAAAGCCGTCTTTTATGACATATAAAAGACGGCTTTTTTTATTTCTCATTCTCCGATAATTTTTACCAATACACGCTTTTTCCGGCAGCCGTCAAACTCTCCGTAAAAGATTTGCTCCCAAGGGCCAAAATGCAGAGCGCCGTTCGTGATAGCGACAACAACTTCTCTGCCCATAATCTGCCTTTTCATATGCGCATCCGCATTGTCTTCTCCGACATTATGATGATAAGATGATACCGGCTCATGCGGTGCAAGTTTTTCAAGCCATGTTTCAAAGTCTTGATGTAAGCCATTTTCATCATCATTAATAAATATGCTTGAAGTTATATGCATAGCATTTACCAAACATAGTCCCTCTTTAACGCCCGATTTTTTAACAAGCGATTCAACTTCGGGAGTAATATTAATAAACTGATGTTTCTTTTTTGTATTAAACCAAAGCTCTTGTGTTAGTGTTTTCATAGTAATTCCTCCTTAGGTACGATTTATGTATAGTAGTTCTTTCAGTGATAGATACAAAAACTATTCACTCATCCAATCGTATCCAACTCCGTTTACTTCAATATAGTCGCGTATTTGACTTGCAAGTTGGCTTTTCTCCGACTCTGTTTTGCATACCGCTTCTTTCAATGAGGGCAGTGCCAAGTTTGCGCTTGCAACTCGATACCGGGCGGAAGATGCTCTTGCATCGACGGTTTGCGCAGCTAAAGAAGCGGGAGCAAGAGATGCATTTTTTGCAAAATCGGTTTGCGTTTCATTTGCTGCAAAAAATGCTAAAAGTTTTTCTGTTTGCGGTAAAGACTGTTGCATTTCTGCGATGACAAATAATTCAGTCGGATAATTTCGTTTAATGAGTTCAAATGATAAAGGCACTGAGCTTGTTTCAAAATCAGCTAAGGTATTTGAATCTAATTCTTCAAGATTCGCAAGATCCATACAAACCGTTGCCGTATGTTTTGTTTGCATAAAGATAGAAATATCCATGTCTTGCAAACGGAACCACTCGGGATGCAGATAGCCTTTTTTTCGCCAATTAACGAGGGTTTTCAAAGCACGCTGTAAAGGCGGCGGGCAATAGGCATGTAAATCAAAAGGAGCGGTAAACTCTGTTGTAAATTCCTTAAGCGTATCTCCTTGTGCCGCCATAACGGAATCTATCATATAAAAAAGATTGGTATCGTTTGTTCCGGCGACAATCAGCGGATAATCCACTTTGGCTTTCAGTTCACCGAGCATATTTTCCCACGCCTGTACATTTTCCGGATGCTTTGTTGTAAGCTGATTAAACATCGGCTGATAACATAAAAGCGCGAGAGGGTTTAACGCAAGCGGTAAAAAAAGAGGTTCGGTTTCATTTTCTTGCGGAAAATATATATTCTGAAAAGTTGAAGGGAAAGCATTAAACAATTCTTTATCTAAAGATTTTAGCTGCGTATATGAATCAGCCAAAGCTTTTGAATTTTGTGTAATTATGATGCTGATTTTTTTATTCTTTGTAAGCTGTTCTTGCAGTTCCCTCGATTTATCAAGTTGTACGTATTTTACTGTAAGACGGTCATCTTGAAAACATGCTTGCACCGAAGCTTGTACTGCGGACTGTACCTTTTCGGGCACATTGTAATAAGCGATAACAAAAGGTTTATCAGTGATTTTTTTGATAACCATAAAAAAGGTAATAACTGTTATTGCTAATAAAATTGAGGTAATAACTATAATCTTTTTCCTGTTCATACAAACAAGTATATCACGTTCTTTTTTTTTAATCCAGCAGGAAAAAAAATAACGAGTACTGAAACGTATGAAACAAATCCAAAACATTCGGATGTCCCCTTTGCACTGTCCTGTTTTAAACTCGTAGGTATTGTTTTTGCCACGGACGTCAAAATCAGAATGGGCATGGACGCCCGTGGTTCCACGCAGTAAAGCAGAGTAGTATAGCGTTTTGTAATTAACTTCCTGTTATAAAAATCGGAGTATCAACAATAAGGGACTGCGGATTTAAGCATCACTATGGTAAATTGCTCACCGTTGGCGAAGCGGAGACAAATTATTAACGCTTCGCCCGTGCGCCGTGTCGAGCTCTTTTTTATAAAACTTTTTATGATTTACAAGTACAGCTGCACCAATTTTAAAATATACAATTCAATATAATTGCGTAATGCGGCTTTGTTTTTTATGGAGCGCAAGCTTGGAGTATCCGCTAATGTTTGCGCAAGATTTCGTATTCGTTCTGCATTAAAAGTTGAATTGGTTAAGGTTTTTTGTATTCCCCGAATATAATCTCGGATAAAGGCATTTACATCCTGTGTAATTGTGTTTCTTGTTTCTTCATTGATGTTATGATTCCATAAATCCAATTGTTTTATCAAGGCCTCATCAATGGAAAGCCCTGCAGGAATAAATTCCGGCCCTAATGAAACGGCAATATCTTTTATGGTTGCCTTTACTTCAGTAGTTTTTTCTTCGGGTTTTTGAGTTTGTGGTGTTTTTTTCGGTTTTCGTATCCGTTTAAAAAATGCGACAATTGCGGAAAAAAAGGGGAGTGTGTACCAGAAAGGCAAAAGGATTCTGGTATCGGTAAGAAGTTTTGCACGTTTAAGCGCAAAAAGATCCTGGTATAAAGCAAGTTTTCCTTCGGGGAAAATTCTGTTTAGTTCTACACTTTGCGTGTCTACAAGCTTTGGCTCAATAACAAGCGGTGGGATAAAAGAAGAATTTAAAAGTGCATATAGATGTGGCACCTGTTCTTTGCAAATCTCTTTCAAAAAGATTTCAAATGCTTCATCACTTTTCATTGACTCTGTTTGGATAAATTTAAGCATTTGATCATACCAGTATTGCATACATTGCTCTTTTATTATTTTTCTGTTTTCAGTTGTTAATGAAATAATTAACGGAATTACTTTTTCTAATAATACATAATAACGATCTTTATCAAAGGTTTGAAAACTGAGAAGATGAGGGAGTGATCCTGAAGTTATTTCAGTTGTTTGATTTTCCATATACGTTTTTAAATCATCCTCAGAGTATTGTCCTAAAAGTGGTACCCCTCTGGTGTCTTTAAAATTTGTTATCATATTCATGTTAAAATAATAAGGTTGCTTTTGAAGATTTAACTCAAGATTTTTGAGTGCTGTCTCTCGCTGCAAATTTTGTTGAGCCTTATTCCGATAATAATTATTTAAATATTCGGTGATAAAAACTCCCTGAATAAGCGCAACCTCATCCGGCAATTTTTCAGTTTTTTTTGCAAACTCCTGACGAATAAAAGAGCAGAGGTAACTCCACAATAAATAAATATCGCCGGATTGTTTTAATGTATCGACAATAGCGGCAGGGCGTGCTCGCATCTTTGATAAAAAGCTTCGTACTGATATTTCTTTGCCGGGATTTGCCATTAAAAGTTTCTTTTGTATAAAATCATGAGATTCGTCCTCATGCAAAAACATGCGTATTTTATCAACCGCAAATAAAAGCATGTTTTCCGCTGTAAAATTCGCAGGAAAGATTAACGATGGGGTGTCATCTGAAAAACCAAGCTCATATAAAAAAAAGCTTCCTGTAGGATTTTCCGAAAGTTCAGCAAACTCTTTTTCCAGTGATATTTTTTTTAAAAATCGAGTAGAAAAGTTTCTTGGCGTATCGCGTGTCAAAGGAAAGGGAATTTCCGGTTTTTCCTGAATCTCTTTATACCGCCTGGTAACCTTATTGATAAAATAGTGAGGGATAAAAATAACTTGTTTTTTTGCTTTATCTTCGGTAATTTCTATTTTTCCTTCGGTTTGTAAAGCCTTTAATTCTTCAAGAAGTGTATCTTCGGTTATCTCTAAATATACAATGAGTTCAGGCTTTTCCTGTAAAAATCTGCGTGAATACTTATGTAAATAACCGCAAAATTCAGAAAGACTGACATAAGAACTGTCCGCTCTTAACGCAAAGGATTTTAATAGATTTAAGAGTTCGCTACCGTTTTCCATAGTGTCAGTATAGATGAAAATATCTTTTCTTTCAAGGAGAAAAACATTTTCATCTATATCTTTTTATCTCTTTTGAGCTTGAAAAGAGCTTTTTGTTGTACAAAAGCTTTAATTTTCGCTACAAGTTTTACAGCGCTTCATATCCCGCATCGGTGATTGCCTTTTTCAGGGAATCAATGCCGATACTTTCGGGGTATTGCACTGTTGCTTCTTTTTTTTCAAGGTTTACCGTTGCCGTAACTCCTTCTAAGGCATTTAAGGCTTTTTCAACTCTTGCGCTGCAATGACCGCAGCTCATTCCTTCAATTTTGATAGTTGTAGATTCCATTTTTTCCTCCATGGATTTGTGTTCCGGCTTTTGTGTATTGTCTGCCGGTTTGTCAAACATAGTGTTATTAACATGAGCGCTTAAACGTTTCGGCTTAAACGCGTTCAACCTGATTGCATTTGCCACCACCGATACCGAGCTGAAACTCATTGCGGCTGCGGCAAACATCGGACTGAGTGTGAGCCCGAATATCGGATATAAGGCCCCTGCCGCCAGCGGAATGCCGAGCGTGTTATAAAAAAGCGCCCAAAAAAGATTTTCTTTTATATTGCGCAGCACCGCTTTGCTGAGCTTAATCGCATTGACCGCCCCGAAAAGGCTTTCCTGTATTAAGACAATATCCGCGCTTTCAATTGCGATTTCGGTACCGGATCCGATTGCGATGCCGATATCGGCGGCGGTAATGGCCGGCGCATCATTGATTCCGTCTCCAACCATCGCCGTAATTTTTCCGCCTGCCTTAATCTCATCAATTGCGGTTTTCTTATCTTGCGGCAAAAGTTCGGCAACATAGGAATCCACGCCCGATGTTTTTTTGATTGCCTGTGCGGTTTGTGCATTATCACCTGTCAGCATGACGGTTCGTATGCCCATTTGCCGTAACTCCGCAATCGCTTCGGCGCTGTCCGCTTTTATTGGATCCGAAACCGCAAGCACGCCGATAAGCGTTTTGTCAAGCGCAATATAAAGAGGCGTGCCGCCTTTCATGCCGATGGCCTCAATCTCCGTCTGAAATGAGTCATGGGCAATTTGCCGGTCGGCGAGCAATTTTAGATTCCCCGCAAAAACTTTTTTTTCGTGAAAGGGGAGGGAAGGCGCATCAATTACGCCTGAAATTCCCTTCCCGTGCTCCGCAAGAAAATTCGTAATTCGGAAAGCTTGTAAGTTTTCCGCCTCCGCAGCTTTAATAATTGCCGTTGCCAGCGGATGCTCGGAAAGCAACTCCAAACTATAGGCAAGCTGCAAAACATCTTTTTTAGAATAAGAGTCTTGCATGCACAGTATTTCGGTGAGCTGCGGGTTTCCCTGCGTGATGGTGCCGGTTTTATCAAGCACCACAACCTCGGTTTTTTGCGCAGCTTCAAAAGCTTCCGCCGATTTAATTAAAATACCTAATCGCGCTCCTCTGCCGACTCCGGCCATAATAGCTGTCGGCGTTGCAAGTCCCAATGCGCAGGGGCAGGAAATAACCAACACGGAAATTGAGCGGGCGAGGGCAAACTCAAAACCTGCACCGGCTGCCATCCATACAATAAAAGAGAGAACGGAAATGCCGATTACGGCGGGAACAAAGTAATTACTTATCTTATCCGCCAATTGGGAAACTTGCGCCTTTGACGAAGAGGCTTCTTCCACCAATGCAATAATCTGCGCCAAAGCGGTATCGTTTCCAACCCGCTCCGCCCTGAACCGTATCGTACCGGAGATATTTGCCGAAGCACTTATCACCGTATCGCCCACTGTTTTTTCAACCGGAATGCTTTCTCCGGTAATTGCAGACTCATCGATGGAAGTGTCGCCTTCTATTATGATGCCGTCAACGGGAATAGTGCTTCCCGGCTTAATCAAAATAATATCGCCCTTTACAATTTCTTCCACCGGTATTTCGTGCTCGGTTTCTTCTCTGATAACCGTTGCCGTTTTAGGACTAAGCTGTATCAGTTTGGTTATGGCGGCGGAGGTTTTGCCCTTTGCTTTTGTTTCGAGCATTTTTCCGAGCGTAATGAGCGTTAAAATCATCGCTGCCGATTCAAAATACACATCCATCATATAGCGATGTACCAGTTCAGGATCATTATGCCCGAGTCCATAGGCAATGCGATACAGTGCAAACACGCCGTATACAAGTGCCGCCGCCGAGCCTATTGCAATAAGAGAATCCATTGTCGGCGCTTTTCTGACAAGCGCTTTAAACCCCGAAACAAAAAACTGCCGGTTAATAACGATAATCGGAATTGTAAAAAGAAATTGTGTAAACACATTGATGAGTGCGTTTTCGGCGCCTTTTAAAAATGCGGGAGTCGGCAGTCCGATCATCGATCCCATGCTTACGTACATTAACGGCAGCAAAAAACACAAGGATGCTATAAACCGATGCTGCATTTCTTGTATTTCTTTTTGCACGATATCGACCGCTGTTTTTTCCGGTTGATTTTTTTCTTTATGACTGACGGAAGCTGAGTATCCTGCTTGCTCCACCGCAGCAATAATTTCTTTTTCTGAAACCGCATTTTGGTCAAACTCAACCTTCATGCTGTTTGTTAAAAGATTTACGCTTACGGATTGCACGCCGGCTTGTTCTTCCACCGCTTTTTGCACATGCGCGGAACAGGCGGAACAGGTCATGCCTCCGACTAAAAATTTTTCTTGTATCATCATCACCTCTTGTATATGAAATTATGTAAGTGCCGGTTAAAATATACTAATGAAAGGACATGCACGGCAAGGGAATTATCGGTCAGACATGCAGCAGAAAAAACAAAGCCTTTGACGGACTGAACGTTTTTATATTCATAGACGGTATAATAACGAGGTATCAACAGGCAGCTTGCCGGATTTAGCATTCCTATGGTAAAACTCAGAACGGGCACGGACGCCCGTGGTTCCAAGCAGATGGGTCAGTTTTTGACGATGGTAAATTGCCCACCCTTGCGAAATTCCAAACGATGTTTTAAAGCATCAACACAAAACTGTAAAATTGAAGCTTTAAAACTCGTAGGCGAAGTTACAGTGACTTTTCAAAACTTCGCCCTATGGTAAATTACTCGCCCTTGCGAAATTCCAAACGATGTTTTAAAGCATCAACACAAAACTGTAAAATTGAAGCTTTAAAACTCGTAGGCGAAGTTACAGTGACTTTTCAAAACTTCGCCCTATGGTAAATTACTCGCCCTTGCGAAATTCCAAACGATGTTTTAAAGCATCAACACAAAACTGTAAAATTGAAGCTTTAAAACTCGTAGGCGAAGTTATAGTAAATTTTCAAAACTTCGCCCTTGCGCCGTGTCGAGCTCTTTTTTATAAAATTTTTATGTTCTGGGTCTCAGAATCAGAACGGGCACGGACGCCCGTGGTTCCAAACAGAAACGATGTTTTAAAGCAAGACAATTTGCAAAGCTTTAAAACTCGTTGTTTAGTTTTTGACACGGACGTCAAAAATCAGAACGGGCACGGACGCCCGTGGTTCCAAGCAGAAACGATGTTTTAAAGCAAGACAATTTGCAAAGCTTTAAAACTCGTTGTTTAGTTTTTGACACGGATGTCAAAAACTAAACCGGGGCTCTTTTTTATAAAGCATCGAACACACAAGCGGATCTGCGGAATAAGTCAAAATAACTTGCACCGGCAGCAATCAATATCAAAGGAATTAAAAAGGCGACAACCTCTTGTTCACTTCCGTTTTTTCTTTCTCTTGATATACATAATGCTTTCATGATACACCTTTGCACAAGGATTTAAAATTAATAGGTTTTTTAAAACCTTAAAAACTCATTGAGACGGAGAAAAACATGCAAAAAAACATTTTACTGATTGGAAGTATGAATATGGATTTGGTTGTGCAGTGTAATACGGTTCCTGTGCGTGGAGAAACCCTTTTAGGGCAGCAATTCCATACCACGCCGGGCGGGAAGGGAGCTAATCAGGCATACGCGCTTGCCTGCCAAGGAAGCGAAGTGTATTTTTGCGGAGCCATCGGGAAGGATGAGTTCGGCACGCGCCTTGTAAAAAATCTGCAATCGGTTGGCGTACACTGCGAGCAGATAAAAACGCTTGACGGCATTTCATCGGGGATTGCGATTATTCTGCTGGAAACCTCGTGCGGGGATAATCGCATTATTGTGATTGCCGGCGCAAACGAAAAGGTAACGGCGGATGATGCAAAAGCGGCTCTTAGCTCCCGCAAGTATGATGCGCTGGTGCTGCAACTGGAAACGCCGATGCCGACAGTGGAAGCTGCCGTTATTGAAGCGCAGAAAAAAAACATTCCGGTATTTCTCAATCTTGCGCCCGCACAGGCGATCAAACCGGAGCTGCTTCCGCTGATTGATTTTTTAATTGTAAACGAAACCGAGCTTTCTCTGCTTGCAGGCAAAACGGTAACGGACTTGCAAAGCGGCGCCGAGTCGGCAGCCCTCTTGCGTAAAAAGGAAGCGAAAACCGTTATCCTCACACTGGGCGCAAAGGGCGCCGCCGCATTTACCGCCGATGCGGAAATTTTTGTGCCCGCATTCAAAGTGGAGCCGGTTGATACCACCGCTGCAGGCGATTCTTTTATCGGTGCCTTTGTCACCGCATGGCTTGAAACAAACGATATGAAAACAGCCCTCACGCGGGGAAATGCTTGCGGAGCGCTCGCCACTTTAACGGTGGGAGCACAGGCATCGATTCCGCAGCGGAAGGCTGTCGATGATTTTATTGCGGCAAACGTTTCCGCAAAGTCTTAAGCAATAATAGCTTCTAAAGCGGTTTCCATCATTTGTTTAAAAGTGAGTTGCCGTTCTTCTGCGCTGGTAGCTTCTCCGGTAACAACACTGTCCGATATGGTTAAAATACTGAGTGCCTCGCGGTTATATTTTGCGGCAAGCGTGTACAATTCAGCCGTTTCCATTTCTACCGCCAATACGCCGTATTCAGCCCAAAGCTTCCACGTCTCCTTTTCGTCATAAAAAACATCGGATGACGCAACGCCGCCGACAAAAGTTTCCGCCCCGATTTTTTGCGCCGCCTCATAGGCATGTTTCAAAAGATTCCAGTTTGCGGACGGGGCATAATGCCGCCCCTCAAAGCGATGCGTATTCATCCCCGAATCGGTGGAAGCAGCCATTGCAAGCACTAAAGCCCGCAGCGGAATATCCTTCCGCAACGAACCCGCCGTGCCAATCCTGATTGCTTTTTGCACATCATAATCTTTGAATAACTCGGTAACGTAAATAGAATGCGAAGGGAGCCCCATTCCCGTTCCCTGCACGGAAACCTTCACGCCCTTATACGTGCCGGTAAATCCGAGCATGCCGCGCACCTCATTATAACAAACCGCATTTTCAAAAAAATTCTCCGCCACAAACTTTGCCCGCAGCGGGTCGCCCGGCAGCAAAATCCGATCCGCAATTTCGCCTTTTTTTGCACCTATGTGAATACTCATATCACACTCCTTCATAATTACATTGCATTTTGATTGTATAATACTGTATTTTTACTTTAAATGAAAAATCGAAATTTCGCAAGTAGAAGAATTTTCTCTCCGCGGACTATGCACGAAGAATAACAATCATACGTTCATGGGCGTTAAAGTTTGAAGCTTTTTCTTATCCGACTTATTTTTACTTGTCGGAGTTAAATACTTATAAAACGCCAACTATTGCAGACTGATGTTTAAAACCGAAAATTCTCATTTTTAGATTTCGGTTTTAAACTCGTCAATTTTGCAGTTTTTTGTGCGGACAAAACTTAATTTCTGCAGAGTAAAAATTGTGTGTTGATGGGTTTGCAGTTGTTTTCTTATGCTTTTTTTGGGCGGCGGCCTTTTTTGCTAAAGCCTTGAACGCGCGGGGAGGCGCCGACCGTGTAAGGGCTGGTTATTCCGCGTGAAAGATACTGATAGCCGAGACCCGCAATCATTGCAGCGTTATCGGTACAAAATTTTAAGGGCGGAAAAATGCAGGTGAGGTCTTTTTGCTCGGCGAGTTTTTGCCGCAGTAATGAGTTTGCCGCAACGCCGCCGCCTGCAACAATCGTGGTTAAGCCGGTATCCCGTGCTGCTTGTAATAGAGGGCGCAAAAGGATTTTTACCGCTCGATCCTGAAACGCCGCCGCAATATTTTCAGGCGTTTTTTCATACTCCGGATTCCAAAAAAGCTCTGTTTGATTGATAACCGCTGTTTTTAATCCCGAATATGAAACATCATAGGTGTGTCCCTCGTTGTGAATAATCGGCATCGGAAAATTTGCCGCATGCGGGTCGCCGTTTTTGGCAAGCTTATCGATAATGACGCCGCCCGGATAGCCGAACTGATAAAATTTTGCAACCTTATCAAAGGCTTCGCCCGGTGCATCATCAATGGTGGTGCCGAGCACTTCGATGTCGTCAAAATTATGTACTTTGCAAATAATAGAATGCCCGCCCGAAACTAGCAATCCTAAATACGGATACTGAATGTCTTCGGTTAAATGGGCTGCATATAAATGCCCGAGCATGTGGTTGACGGCGATAAAAGGTTTTTGCAAAGACCATGCAAGCGTTTTTGCAAAGGTGAGTCCTACCAATAATGAACCCATTAGGCCCGGGCAGGCGGTTGCGGCTATTCCGTCAACATCCTGTATGGTAAGGTTTGCATCTTTTAGCGCTTCTTTTACTACCGGCAAAATCCATTCAATATGTTTGCGGCTTGCAATTTCGGGTACCACTCCCTGATATATTTCATGGAACGGTATTTGCGTGGCAACTTTGTTGCTCAAAATTGTTTTGCCGTCTTCAACTATTGAAGCCGCCGTTTCGTCGCAAGAACTTTCTATTCCCAATACTTTCATATGCGTTTCCTCTTTCTCACTCTTCTTTTTATAGCCTGTATAACCGCTCTGCAATTAGGTTTGTTGTCATACTAATCGAAGCTGTAACAGGTGCTCGCGGATTTAAGCACTCCTGTGGTAAATTGCCCACCGTTGCGCCGTGTCGGATTCTTTTTATACAATTTTTTTGATTTGTATACGGCACATTAAAACCCGATCGAGCGAAATGCTATACTCGTAGTTATTCGTCAATTTTGTTTGCGGCAAATTGCGCAATGGTTGATAATGAGTATCCTTCTTCAACCAGCGTGGGATACATTTCGGTTAATAATTCCGCAAGTTCAACCGTGAATACGTGTCCGATCATAATTGAACAGCCGCGCTGCTCCGCAATTTTTAATCCTTTTTTGATTTCGTTTTCCATTGCTTTTCGATTTTTATCGTTATCAATAAAAACAGATCGTTCCCAAATTACCATATTGCGCTCCTTCGCTATTCGCGGTACAACCGTATGTACATTTGTCCGCGAGTCCAAAAAGTATATATGTTTTTCCGCAACCGTATCAAGTACCGCCTGCATTGCATTTTCATCCGCGGTGATGAGCGAACCTTCGTGATTGTTCATGCCTGCTATCGGCCAAAGCTCTTCGATATTTTTATTAAGTGTTTCCCGTATTTGCGCGGCGGTCATCCCGGGCTTGATTGCTCCCTGTCCGGGGTTGACGTTCGGGTTTATTGCCTGCATGGGCTGATGCAAAATACATTCTTTCCCCGCTGCGCGAATTCTGCGTGCAGCTTCAGCCGAGTGTGCAAGCCGCGGCAAAACCGCAATGGTGCAGGGAAAGGGGAGCCGTAAAAAATATTGTAGCTGCGCAAGATTGTGTCCCGCATCATCAAATACAAAAATAAGCGTTCCCTTGTGCGGCTTCGGAACCGGCGGTTTTTCAGGCCGTGCCGCAACGGCAACAGGCTCTTTTTTTGCCGGCTGCACGGGTTTCGGCTTTTCCAATTTTTTCTCTTGTACCGGTTTTTGCTGTTCCTGTTTTTTCACTTGTGCGGGTTGTACCGGTTTTTTTTCGTTTTGAGCCGCTGTCCGCTCTTTTATCACCTTTACGGCAGGTTCTGAGTTTTTAATTTTCTTTTCTTTCGCATGAGGAGCGGGTTTTACTTCACTCTGCGCAGTTTTTTGTTTTTGTGCGTGAGCGATTGTCTCCGTTTTTTGTGCGGGAGGTTTATTTTTTTCCAAGCAGGGTGTTTTTTCAGGCTTGACCTTCGGGGCGAAAGAGCTTTCCGCTTCTTCTTGCGCCGCTATTTTCTGCGAGGTTTTTGTTTCCGCCGATTGGTTTGTATTTTGAGCCGTTGGTTCAGCCCTTTGCGGGGCGGATGCATTCTTTTTTTGTCCCCGAGGCAGCAAAAAGAAGTTAACGGTTAATAGTAAAATGCATACGGCACCTATGACTGCCGCAATAATCCCGTATGTTCGTTTTTCCGCCGGCGTTAACGGCTTTGTTTTTTTTGCAGGCTTTTTCTTTGCCTTTGTTGATTTCTTTTTAGGTTTCTTTAAAAGCACTGCCTCAGAATATACCGAAACGGCTCTAAGGTCAAGCAAGAATTTTCTCGGAATCTACAAAGATGAGAAAATCTCATTTGCTGAAATTTTCTTATAATTGAAACCGTCTAATCTCATTTGTTAGAGTGTTTATGCTTTTTTTATTTGCTTCGGAAACCGCTTCAACATCTTTTGCCGCATCGTTAATACTGTTTACTTGGCGCGTTATTTCTTCCATACTGGAAGTTAAATTTTTTGCAATATCATCAAGCTGCCGCATTTCATTAACGATATGATCGCTACCGTTCAGCATTTTTAAAGAACTGTCCTTTACTCCTTTGGTAATACTATTCATTTCTTCTGTTACTTTTAGTATTTCCGCACTATGTTTGCTCTGTTCGTGTATTTCCTGCATAATAAGATTTTCCCGGTTTGAAACCTGTTCGGTTAAATTAAAAACCGAGCCGAAAACCTGTTCCGCCATTTTTCCCGAATCTTTTAAAGCGTTAATAATCTCGGAGGTTTCTTTTAGGATCTTTGCTATTTCCATTCCGTGAATAGTTGTTTCATTTGCTAGCTTTCTAATTTCTCCGGCAACAACCGCAAAACCTTTTCCTGAATCGCCGGCATGAGCAGCTTCAATAGACGCATTCATCGCAAGCAAATTGGTTTGCGAGGCAATATTTTGGATAATGCTGCTCGCTTGTAAAAGCCCTTCCGATTTTTCGACAATTTGTAAGACAATGGTGTTTACGCTGGCGGCAGCTTGTTTTCCATTTATTGCGACTTCATACAAAGATTGAATTACCTGTCTACTTTCCTCAAAATGTTTGCCGGTCATATCCATTTTTGCAATCATTTCGGAGAGAAAAGCAAATGTTCTTTGTAAACTTTCCGCTTGAGTTGTAATATCGGTATCAAGATTTTTAATTCGTTGAATAATTGATTCAAGTTCCGTTTTAGTTTCTCCTACGGTTACCCCATGCGTTTGCAATTTTTCTTCAAAATTTTTAATGCCGATATTAATGTGATGAATGGACTGACCGGTAACTTCCATTTGTTCGTATAAAACATCGCCATGCTCTGACAACGCGTCAAGACCCGCATTCACATCTTTCAACACACCGCTATTGATAGTTGCCCGTTCTCGCAGAAAACGTTCGTTCTCTTGTATTCCCCGAATATTTGTTTGTTGTCTAAGGTCATGAGTTAATGTGAGCGTTGTAAATACAAATATAAAATTGGAAAGAGCCATAGGTAATAGAAGCACACTGTATCCTATGGCAAATGCTTCTTGGGAGGGCTTTGCCCCTAAGTAGGAAGCAAAACCAAAAGATGGATTACTTCCCAGAACACTGCTATCAGCGAAAGAATGGAAATGATGATAAACGTAAATTCCGCATTTTTCTTTTTAAAAAAATAGATAAAAATTGCCGGCGCTATAGGTGCGGCGATCGCTGCGACACAGCAGGGAAGTGCGCTCCAGTCGCCCAAAGAATATCGAAAAAGACCGCCGCTTATGCTGATCGCAAATCCGGGAATAATGCCGAATAACACGGTTCCGACAAGTGTGATACCTGTTCTGATATTTACCAGCGCCCCGTTTGCTTCGAAACTGAATTTAGAAACCAGCATATTTGCAATACTGAAAACTATTATTACACCGATACGGGCAGCCCATTCAGGTGCTGATTGACAGGAAGTCATAACAGTATCTTTTATAGGTTTAATTTTAAATAAGAGATACACAGTTAAAAACATAAACGAAACATAAATAAGCGTATTATAGAAAACGGCAATTACAAGCATATGAGCCCTCCGGTTAAAATTATTTATAAAATAATTCCTTTAAAAATGTCGATTTTTAAAGGAAACTTTCTTACGCCTTTGCGATGTTTTTCTGTAAGCACTGGCTATTTAAAATTTTAGCTAACCGTTTGCCGAATATTTTTACTTTTAGGTAACGCGCACTATTGTAATCGCTAACAATAATATCCTACAGTTATTATAGCGTAGATTTTATAAAATATCAAAGAAAAATAATTTATTTTATAAAAAATGATTGTTTATAAATTGATATAAGATGATAAAAAGTCAATAGAAGAAAAAACATCTAAAATTTTAAAACTTTAAAGTTTTTATGTTTTCTTTGGTACTGTATTGAGTTGTAAAATATGTTCTTGTCTTTTCGTTTTAAATCGGACGTAAAAATAAGGCGAATTCTTTCGTGTAAATAACGTAAAAGGATAGCCCGTATTCAACACCTCAAGACACAAAATGATCTTTTAAGTGACCGGTATTAGAACAGCAGAGCCGTAAGGTGAAGTACTTATTGTATAAGTTATTGATATACAGTTATTTATAATAATCGGGCAACCCGGATTTGAACCGGGGACCCCAAGTCCCCCAGACTTGTACGCTAACCAACTGCGCTATTGCCCGCTACAAAACTGCACATACAATGCAGTTTTGACATGATAATACTGTTTTATACACTTTCTGTCAAGAAGGGAGATTTCAACATTCACGACAAGAGCATGAATGTGGTTATTCTCATTCTGATGCATAGTAAATGACAAAAATCACATAAAATATAAAGAGAATGGTTTGCTTTGATCCTCATAAATTGAGATAAA
Organism: Treponema phagedenis; assembly: GCF_008153345.1. Classification (NCBI taxonomy): domain Bacteria; kingdom Pseudomonadati; phylum Spirochaetota; class Spirochaetia; order Treponematales; family Treponemataceae; genus Treponema; species Treponema phagedenis. Next base: position 1,345,772 of record NZ_CP042818.1, read on the forward strand.
TTTTAACGGAAATTATACCGCAGGCAATTGAAGTCCTACAAAATTACCATTATGAGGCTTTCCCTTTGTTTATAAATCACTTTTAAAAAAAGCAAAAAAGCCTTCTGCATTTTGCAAAAGGCTTTTGGAGATGGGGGGAATTGAACCCCCGTCCTGAAAAGGGAATCAGGAGCGTCTACAGGTTTATCGGTGCGAGGTAATTGTCGGGAACCGGTGTCAGCACCGCAAGCGTCGATTCCGTATCACGGCTAAAGTCCCTTTTATCGTTCGTGCCCGACAAAAGGCTGAGCTCCTATTCGCGTCGGAACACCGCACCGCTCGGAGCAACGCAATGCGGGTTCCGCGATTATGCAGCTAAGGCGTAATCGAAACTGTCGTTATTTTCGGCAGTTATAAGTTTTACCGAATCAGGAGGTCGGTACTCCACCTGCAACTCAAGTTTCATCTTCCCAGTCGAAACCGGAACACCCCCGTGTTAAAAGATGAGCGCATGTTTAATATACCCAATATCATACACTTTGTCAAACAAAACTATTTCAAAATGTCTTTAATCTGTGATAATTTCACCCCTATATTTTACCGATGTCTTTAATCTGTGATAATTTCACCCCTATAAGTTTTCAATGAATATTTCGCCCCTATATTTTACCGAGGTGAAATTATTGACTTGTTACACTAAACTGGAGGAATGAAATTATTTATGAGCATTGATCAAATTACACGAGGACATGTTATTGCCAACTGCCTAGAGGGGAGATGTACGGTACAACAAGCTGCGCTTCGATTAAACCTTTCACGAAGACGCGTACAGCAATTAAAAAAGGCGTTCAAAGAAAAGGGTTTAGCAGCAATGCTGCATGGCAACAGTCAGCGTCCCTCTGCAAAGAAGACCTCGAAAGAAATTGAGCAGCGATTACTTGCGCTGCGAAGCGATCCCGCATTGTCAAAAAGCAATTTTTTGCATTTTCATGAAATAGTAACTGAAGAATATCAATTGCAGCTGTCATATTCGACTCTGCGCCGTATTCTGTTATCACATGGAATTTGTTCACCAAAGAAAAGACGAACACGAAAGAAGGTGCATAAAACGCGCAATAGAAGAGCTTGCTTCGGAGAGCTGTTGCAAGTGGACGCAACCCCGTTTCCTTGGTTCGGCGGGAAAGAAAAATCCGCATTACATGCTTTTATTGATGATGCGCGCGGAATGATTACCGGTCTTTATTTATGCAAAAACGAGTGCCTGCTCGGATATTTAGAAGTTCTGCGGCAGACACTCGAAAATTACGGACTCCCTGCCGCTCTTTATCCGGATAAGTGTAGCGTTTTTTTTGTTAATGCAAAAAAACAGTTATCCATTGAGGAGCAATTACAAGGAACCAAGGAACAAGTAACACAATTCGGCAAAATTATCAAGTACTTAGGAATCGATATGTTCCCGGCTCATTCATCACAAGCAAAAGGACGTGTTGAGCGATTATGGCAAACATTACAAAGCCGACTCCCTGTTGAATTTGCACGACGCCACATCACAACCATAGAGCAAGCAAATCAATTCTTAAAAGAGTATATCGGTATTTTCAACAAACAGTTTGGTGTTCCGGCCTGCGATTCATATTCAATGTTTGTACCGACACCAAAAACACTCGATCTTGATAAACTGTTGTCATCGGTTATTACGCGCAAACTTTCAAGCGGATCTACCATCTCAATCAAAAACCATTTGTTTAAAATTGAGCAGAATAAATTCGGCGCAGGCACAATGGTAAATGTATTGATTTCCCAAAAGCATGGTATACGCGCTTTAATACATGATGAATTCTATCCGATTGTACCGCTCGATGATATATACCGAACCGATACGGTTGGACGAACCGGAGACCTGCCTCAAGTAGTTATTGACTTGATTTATGAATTCTTACTTAAAGATGCAAAAGCAGGATAACTCGATGTGTTAAGGGGTGCAATTTTCATTGCAAAATTAACCCCATTTAGGGGTGAAATATTCACTGGTTATTGACAACAAAACTATTTTAAAATCACGACAAGAGCACAAAACTTATTTTTGGAATTTAGATAAAGTCCCTAATCTTGTATAAAAGCCCTATATAATGTTTAACCACGCCATCTAACTAAACACGAAATATGTTCTATTCTAAGTATAACGTTTTTTTAATAACTCGATCTGTTTTTTAATACATCTTACTCAAAATGTAAAAAATTTTATAAAAAAGAGTCCGACACTACGGTTTGGTTTTGACGTCCTTGTCAAAACCAAACCTATGAGTTTGAAAACTCCGAGTACGCTGTGATAGTTTTCAAACTCAATTCTATGTGGAACCACCGCCATCCGTGGCGGTTCTGATTTTGCCGTCCATGGCAAAATGAAACCTGCGAGTTTTAAAGCTTCCTGTTATAAAAAGGAGCTTGACACGGCGCAAGGGCGAAGTTTTGAAAATTTACTTTAACTTCGCCAACGAGTTTAAAAGCTTCAATTTTACAAAACAGTGTTGATGCTTTTAAACATCGTTTGGAATTGAGCAACGGTGGGCAATTTACCATAGTGATGCTTAAATCCGCAGTCCCTATTGTTGATACTCCGATTTGTATAACAGGGAAGTTAATTACAAAACGCTGTACTACGTTTGGAAATATTCTTACGACTTTTTCCCTGTGGTGTATTTTTTCATTTAAACGCTCAAGACAAATTAGAGAAAACATCAAACCGCAACGCCCATGAATGTACGATTTTTACTCTACGTTTGTGTACTGCAACGCGGAGTTCAAGGGGTGGCTGTCTCTGTTTGTGTGTAAACTTTGTGGGGTTTGTTAAAAACTTTGTCGTAAAATTTCAGTTGTTTCATCATGCATCATATTGGATATTGGCAAAATGAAAATAAAAATCGATTATAGCAGGTATGGGAGCAAAGAAAAAACCTGATTTGCGGGAACGCTTGTTGGAAAAAGGAGCGGACAGTCTTTCCGATTCTGAGTTGCTTGCAATTTTACTCAGGACGGGCATAAAGGGAAAATCGGTAATGCAATTAGCCGAAGAAATATCCATGCATGCGGATAGGCACCAAGCTGAAAACATTGACAGAATTCTCTATTCAATCAAGGGGATGGGAGAGGGTAAAATAACGACAATTCTGGCGGCTTTTGAGCTTGGAAGAAGATATTACGGAGTTGGTAATCAAAAAATAAAACATCCGTCCGATATTGTTCTTTTTTTGCGTCATTATGCTACGCGAAAGCAGGAGCAATTTATTGTTGCTTCTCTTAACGGTGCCCATGAGATTATTGCCATTCGAGTTGTAAGCGTAGGCATTCTCAATAGAACGATTGTCCACCCTCGCGAAGTATTTGCGGATCCGCTTAGCGATAGAGCGGCTTCGATTATTATTGCACATAATCACCCGTCCGGCAGTCTTCAGCCTTCTGAAGAAGATATTGCAATTACCGAACGTTTATATGAATCGGGTTCTTTATTAGGCATTCAAGTGCTTGACCATATAATTTTAGTTCCGAACGGTGATTACTATAGTTTTGTTGAAAATAAAATGTTTGTAGCTGAAAAACTTTTAGGAGAAAAAAAAGTGCTATAATTTTACCTGCGATAAATGTTGTTACACGCAATTATTGCAAATTCAGCTGATATTTTTAGTTTGGCAATTTTTCTATGCTCTCAATAATTCTTTCGGGAGTTGCCGGATAATCACAGATGTTAGTGCCAAGCGCATGATTGATTGCATTTAATACGGCGGGAGCCGGAGCTACTGCTGCAATTTCTCCTACGCTTTTTAGCCCATAGGGAGCTGTTTCGTCTTCAGTTTCGATGAGCATCACTTTTACGGCAGGCATATCTTGTGCATTAAGAACATGATATTTTGACAAAGTCTTATTTTTAATAGAACCGTTAGGCTCTCGAATAATTTCTTCCGAAAGCGCCATACCAAGAATAAATTGGCAGCCGCCGTGAATCTGTCCTTCTACTAACAAGGGGTTAATAGCCTTTCCGATATCGTGCACAGCCAATAAATCAGTGATTTCAACAAGCCCTGTTTTTTTATCTACTTTTACTTCTGCAAAACATGCGGCAAAGGCTGCGGGATTTGATTTTGGAACATGATGAATATATACCGAAGTAGGATTTGATAAACTCTTTTCTGCCATTGTTGCAATTTCTGCATAGGTATATGTTTTGTCTGAATTTTTTATTTTTACAGTACCGCAATCACTATACATATCTTCTAAGGGGATATGCTCGATGGTATGCAGTGTATTAAAAATTTTTTGTTTTAGTAGTGTGCCTGCTTCAATCAGCGCTCCGCCTGCTACAAATGTTACGCGGCTTGCCTGTGTTCCCGCAGAGTCGTACGGGCTTATTGCCGTATCAGCTTCCGTGATGGTAATGTTTGCGGGATTCATATCTATTGCTTCAGCTGCAATTAAGCAAAGAGAATCAATGGTTCCGCAGCCTTGTTCATGGACAGCAATTTTTACGAACAATGTTCCGTCCGGATTCAATATCATTTCAACATTGGTAAAATCCGGAAAGACTCCAAGATAACCGTTCCCGTGTGTTGCGCAGGCAACGCCGACTCCGTATGCGTACCGGTCGGTGTTTTTTTTATGAATGTGTTCATATTTTTCTTTCCAGTTAAAGACTTTCATGCCGGCCTTAATGCAATCTTTGATTCCGGCCTTTCCTAAATTAGGCCCTCCGACAGGATCATCATCATAGGGATCAACAAGGTTCTTAAGTCTGAACTCACAAGGATCCATCCCTATTTTTTTTGCGGCATTGGTGATATTGATTTCGGAAACTGCGTGCGATTGAGGCCCGCCATAAGCCCTGCATGCTCCGCCGGGAATTCCATTGGTATAAAATGCCTTCCCGTGAAATTCCTGATTGTAAATTTTATATAATCTAAAAAGTTTTTTTGCATATGCATTTATGATGCTGGTATTATTGGTATCATATGCACCGCCATCCACTAAGGTTTCTACTTTTCTGCCTAATATGGTTCCGTCTTTTTTTATTGCTGTGGTAATTTTTACCTTGGTCGGGTTTCTTGTAAAAGTGCCGATAATGCTTTGTTCCCGATCCATGTATACTAACACCGGTCTTTTTATAATCCATGCGACGGCTCCTGCGATAAGTTCTAACAGTGGTTGTTGTTTCCCTCCAAAGGAGCCTCCCATATTCGTTTTAATAACTCTAATCTTTGAATAGGGAATTTGTAAAATACGAGCCATGTGCATCTGAATAGCAAAAACAATTTGACCCGGACTATGTATTACGAGATTACCGAAAGTATCAAATTCCGCCAAGGCTGCGTGGGGTTCAATCGCCAAGTGATGTGTCCTTGGTGTAGACCCTGAATCTTCAATGATATAATCAGCTTCATCAAGTGCTTTTTTAAAATCACCGCAGCCAATTTTTTTTTCATAGGCTAAATTAGAATCCCGTTTAATAATTACTGTATCTTTTTGCGCATCATCAAGGTTGGTTATTACCGGCAGTTCTTTATAATGCACAATTATTTTTTTTATTGCCTCTTCTACCGCATGTTTATTTTCCCCTAAAACTAATGCAATTCTATCTCCTACAAAACGAGCTCTATCATGTAATATATATTCATCGTGATAGGCGGAAATGCCGGTAAACCATTCCATGCAATTATACGGAATGTGGGGAATATCTTTATAGGTTAAAATTGTGTAGATACCGGGAACAAGTAACGCTTCATCAAAATCAAAACTGATATCTGCATGAGCTTTTTCGCTTAATACCAATTTTCCATATAGCAGCATATGTCTTTTTATGTCCGCAGTAAATTTTGTAACACCCGTTACTCGATCAAAACTATCTTGCCGTATAAATTTTTTTCCAACATATTTATAGTTATTCATTGTAAATCCTTTAGTAAATCTTCAATTAAACCTTGCACTGCAATTTTTTTATAGAATTTTGAAGAGCGATTCGGAATTGCATTTTCTATTTCATTGGAAGCGATTGTTTGTAAATCGTGAAGGCGAATATCATTAATATTTTTATTTTCAAGATATGATTCAATAAGATGAGCTTTAATAGGTTTAATTCCGACTGCTCCCAAATACACGTTTACATGAGTTAAAGTTGTATTTTTCGGGATATATTCCAGGGCACAACTTATTTTGGAAATAGTAACTGCTTTTCTTGCTCCTATTTTTTTAAATGCGCTTACCCGCTTTTTCTTAGGAATCAATATTTCAGTTACGATTTCTTTTTTAGATAAAATCGTTTTTTCTTTGCCCAGAATGAATTCATGTATTGGAACTGTTTTTTCAAGTCCTTCAAAGTTCAGAATTTTGATGCGTGCATCATAGGAAAACAAAACTAAACTGCAATCAGCAGATTGAGAGGCGTTGCAAATATTACCTCCAATCGTAGCCCGATTTCTTATTAGTGTAGAGCCTAGCTCATATGCAGCTTGGTATAAGGCTTTGTAATCAGTTTTTACAAGAGGACTTTCGCAGAGTTCACGCATTGTTACTAACGCTCCTATTTGTAAATACTCGCTTGTTTCATTGATATGAGCAAATTCGTTTATTTTTGTAATGTCGATAATATCATATACTGTGTGCTTACTGTTTTTTAGCTGAATTACTAAATCAGTTCCTCCCGCAATAATAAACGTTGTATCATTACTTTTTTCTAATAAACCAAGAAGTGTGTTTTTATCTTTAGCGGCATAAAACATTATGTTCTCTCCTCTATGGCGGCTTGAATGGCTTCAATGATTTTGATGTATCCGGTACATCTACATAAATTGCCTTCAATAGCTCGTTTAATATCTTCAAGCGTTGGATTCTTATTATGCAGCATGAGGGCTTTTGCGCTGATTAAAAACCCGGGAGAACAAAATCCGCATTGAACCGCGCCATACTCAATAAATTTTTTTTGAAGAATGTCCAATTCGCCATTTTGAGCAAGCCCTTCTATTGTTAGAATTTCGCATTCGTTTATTTGTCCTGCTAAAACGGTACATGAGGGAACAGCCTCGTTATTCAGTAATATCGTACACGCTCCGCATTCACCTTCGGAACAACCTTCTTTGGTTCCTGTCAAATCCAAGTTTTCACGCAAAAAATCAATAAGTCTTAGTTTTTCATCAACTTCGCCTTCAACGGGGGAACCGTTTACTATAGCATTAATTTTCATACCGGCCACCTAATCTTGTTTCACTGGATATCATGGTTATTAGTTATGTTATGATAATCGTTGATATCATCTATATCACAGCTTTCCATTGTATTATCAATCACTATATATTTTGCATTTTTATCGGTAATTAATGAAGCTCCCCTTCGTCATTTTTAAGCTGTAATAATTTTTCTTTATACTTTGAAGGAATAATTACCGATGATACTTTTTCTTTTTCGTATTTAGGATAGATAATGTACTACTGATTATTATAATACATATTCAACAAAAGTTTATAGTATTTACAGTTAAAAATGCTTGGTGTGCAATAAAAACCAGATATTCACTTGTATTTTCTGCTGCCACTACGCTTTTTTAATCGATTTCGATTTTCCTATTACAGCGTTCTGTAATTAACTCCCTGTGTAATGATCAGAGCATTAACAGGTTGCTTGCGGAATTCAGCATTCCTGTGGTAAATTGCCCACCGTTGTCAAAATCAGAACTGCCACGGGGGCGGTTGTTCTACGTAGAACTGAATTTGAAAACTCTCTAAGGAGTTATAAAATAAAGAGTGAGGGTACGGTAAAATTAACGGTAAAAGAAGTTTTTTTGCCGGGAACTTCCATTTGGTATAAGCCGCGTGCCAGACGTTTGGTAAAGCGGGATGAAAGGAAGTCGATTTTTTTTATGCAATAGAGTTTATCATAGAAAAGTTCTCCTCCGCCCGATTCTTTTTTAATTACGAGGGAGCTTTTATGTGGGCGGCGATTGATTGTTTCTATTTGAAAGACCGCAACTGAGGCAATTCGTTTTCGCTCTTCAAAAATAACAATATCGGTTAAAAAATTTTCTGCGCGTCGATTCGATAAGGTTTTTTCATCTTTTGCTTTTTTTTCGAGAAAATCAAAGGCTCTGCGGCGGAGACCTCGCAAGGAATTCTGCGAGCGGATATGTTTGAAGGCTTCGTCCATTTCGGCTGTCAATGCGCGATATTCAATTAAAAGAGAAAGCAGGCACTCTTTGGAAGAATGTAACTCGTTCAGTGGAAATATATAAGGAATTTTTTTATTCTTAAGTGCCTCTACCGAAATATTTTGTAGACAGTGCAAGGCTGTTTTTTCGTCCATTTCTTCAATGAGCGCTTTCGGTGTATACCGGCGGATAATAGCGGAAAAATTGGACGAATCAAGTTTTGATGAACACAGAACAAAAAGGTAGCTGAGTTTTTCTTCGGTTTGAATGTAGGCATCGATTACAATGGCACTCGCTTCAATACAGGCAAGCAATACCCGCATCTTTAAAAGCGCTGCTTTTTGCGTTGTGAATTGCCCGTTTAGCATAAAACACTTGAGACTGTAGATATATTCGTTTCGATAGAGAGCTTCTCGTAAAAATATTTCGTTGCCGCTCGGATATTGACAAACAGTATGCGTCATTATGCGGAGTATCGGCAGGAAAATACCGAAGAGTTAGGAAAAGAAATTGCGGACGAAAACTTCAGCTAAAATATTTTTACTCGACTAAGAAAAAAATAAGTAAACCTATTGACAAAAAAAGTAAAATACTTTATCTTACTCAACATTGTTACGGGCTATTAGCTCAGTAGGTAGAGCAACGCCCTTTTAAGGCGTGGGTCGATGGTTCGAATCCATCATAGCTCAGCGACAGGGAACACCAAGCAAAAGCTTGGTGTTTTTTTCTTTATGCAATTGCCATGCTGCTCTTTTATTATTATAATAAAAGAGCAGCATGCGTAACGAGCTTTGAATATTTTCAGATCAAATTATAACTCGCAATTCTCGCCTTTCGTAAAGCATGCTTAAACTTACCATAAGGATATAGGTATGAAACTTTATAGCAGAATACAGGTAGTTTTTATTGTCGCTGTTGCCGCCATTGTCGTAGGAGGCGGTGCTCTTTTTTTCGGATATCATTTATCACAAAAGCAAAATGCACATTCAATGCCGGCAGCGGAAACATCCGATATTCCGATTATTGCTGTAGCCCCCGCAGGTGAAAGTCTTCAGCCATATCCGGTTGCCGATAAGACAAAGTATACAGTTAATGAACAGGAAAATATTTCTGTATATGAGCAAACCAATGAGGCGGTTGTAAATATTACCACCGAAATAATGGGGATTAACTGGATTCTCGAGCCGGTGCCGCTTGAGGGCGGGTCGGGCTCAGGCTCTATTATTGATCCGCGCGGTTACGTATTAACCAACACGCACGTTATTGAGGATGCATCAAAAATTTATATTTCGCTACATGACGGCAGCCAATATAAGGCTTCAATTATCGGGATTGATAAAGAAAATGACCTTGCAGTATTAAAATTTACCCCGCCAAAAAACGTTCCCCTTACCGTTATTCAGTTCGGAGAATCGGATGGCTTAAAGGTTGGGCAAAAAGTGCTTGCAATCGGCAATCCCTTCGGATTAACGCGGACGCTCACTGTCGGTATTGTCTCTGCACTCGGGCGCCCGATTCAAAACGAAAAAAATATTGTCATCAAAAATATGATTCAAACGGATACCGCCATCAATCCGGGAAACTCTGGCGGGCCGCTTTTGGATACACAAGGCAGAATGATCGGGATAAACACAATGATTTATTCCACTTCGGGAAGTTCAGCAGGGGTAGGCTTTGCGGTACCCGTAAACACCGCTAAGCGCGTTGTTGCGGATATTATAAAATACGGAAAGGTACGGCGCGGCAGCATTGACGCTGAACTTGTGCAGCTGAATGCTTCAATTGCAAATTATGCGAGCCTTCCGACTGATAAAGGGTTACTTGTCTCTAAGGTAAAAAGCGGCAGTTATGCCGACCGTGCAGGCTTACGGGCAGGAACATCACCTGTTCGCTACGGGCTCGGAAGAAGGGCCGCTATTATTTACCTTGGAGGAGACATTATTGTTTCGATTGCGGGGCAGCCAATAAACGGGCTCAGCGATTATTATTCGGTTCTTGAAGACAAAAAACCTCACGAAGAAATAACCGTAACGGTACTTCGCGGAAATAAAAAAGTAAATTTAACAATGACGCTTTCAGAACGGACAGAATAACAATAAAACAAATTGAGGAAAAATCTAGTGTAGCGTTTTGTAATTAACTTCAGGTTATACAAATTGGAGCACTAACAATGAGGGAGTGCGGATTTAAGCATTCCTATGGTAAATTGCTCACCGTTGCGCCGTGTCGGACTCAGAACGGGCACCGACGCCCGTGGTTCCATACAGAAGCGACGTTTTAAAGCAGGACTATTTGCAAAGCTTTAAAACTCGCAGGTTTCATTTTGCCACGGACGGCAAAATGAAACCGTAGTGTCGGACTCTTTTTTATAAAATTTTTTACGTTTTGGGTAAGATGTATTAAAAAACGGATCGAGTTATTAAAAAAACGTTATACTAGTCAAGTTGTTAGCCGACCTTTTTATACCTGAGGTCGGCTCTCTTTTCTGTATCTTTATTGCTTGTGTGGTATCAGTGAAAAGAGTTTACACAACAGCCGATAAAAATTTTTATGGAAGATATTCCGTTTTTATGAAAATTATTGTCTGAACGTATAAAATATGGTATCTTGAAGATGTAAAAAAACCTAACAAGCGGTCTAAAACGGAATGCGTTTGCGTGGAATCATGTTTTGCTTTTAATTTTATCAGTAAAACAACTGTATTTTGCAAGATTTTGTTTTGCTAAATACAAAAAAAATTTGAGGATTATATACTTCTTCAAAAATTTTTATAGGAGGACGGAAATATGAGTTTGCCTATTTGTTTTCACAATGGCACAATAGTAAGCGGGTTTTCAAAAATGGAAAACAGCTGTGTCCTTTTGCAAGATGGCAAAATAGAAGATGTTTTTAGTGAGAGAAGATTTCAAACAAGACATTTTAATGCCGATGTCCGCATTATTGATGTGCAAGGGGCATTTATTGCCCCAGGATTTATCGATACTCATATTCACGGGTTTGCAGGTTACGGCACTGAAGACAATTCAACCGAAGCTATGTTGCAAATGTCAATTGAGCTTGCAAGATACGGTGTTACCTCTTTTAATCCTACCCTCTATCCGAGTGAACGGGACAATATGCTGAAATGTATACGTGCAATAGTCAAGGCAATGGGGAAAGAGAAGGGCGCAAAAATCATGGGCTTGCATTTGGAAGGCCCTTTTATCTCTTCGGAAAAACTTGGCGTGCAGCGCCCAGAAACGGTAAGTCCTGTTGATATGACTTTTATGGAAGAGCTTTGGGCTGCCTCTAAGGGGCATATTGTTAATATGACCGTTGCGCCTGAATTAAAAGGAATGCGTAAACTTGCCTTATATTGTGCGAAAAAGAATATCGTTTTACAGGCGGGGCATACCAATGCCTTATATGAACACATGATTGAAGGTATGCAGGCAGGAATATTTCATTCAACGCACCTTTTTAATGCAATGAGTCAGATGCATCATCGGAACCCCGGCGCGGTCGGAGCGGTTTTAATTCATCCGGAAATGTCTTGCGAAATTATTGCGGACGGAATTCATGTGCATCCTGATCTCATCCGGCTTTTAGTGCGGGATAAACCGCTTGATAAAATAGTACTGGTAACCGATGGGCTGAAGCCTACAGAGCAATACGAGGGGCAACTCATTGCGAACGGCGAAGAAGTTGTACATCGCGATGGCTGTTTTCATCGAAAAACCGATGATGTTATTGCGGGATCGAGTCTTTCAATGATACGCGGAGTTAAAAAACTTACAAGCTTCGGTTTGCCGGTGGAAACGGCGGTAAAGTTTGCAACAATAAATCCCGCTGAAATTATGCGCTATAGCAAACTCGGTGCGATTACTCCCGGCTATGAAGCGGATATCACTGTCTTTGATAAACAGTTTAATGTGCTTGCAACAGTTATAAAAGGATCATTAAAGAAAAATCTCTTTTAAGGTTGTCAGGACTTTTGCAGAAACTCGGCTGGTTTTGGTAATGCCTGATACGTTCTTCTATAACAGTCTTCCCGCATGGTAATGACTTACTGAAAAACACCGCGAAAAAAATTAAGGAAAACATTTAAAGATTGATATTTTTAAAGGTCCCTTTTATTTGCGGTATAGGTAATATCGTATTGAAGATTTTTAGTATAAAATTTTTACCGGAAGGGATTTATGTTGCTTTTTTGTTTTTATGTAAGAATTGAAAATCCAATAAGTACTTTCTGCGGGACATTACAAGGCGTAAAAGCTCGTCGTACATCCTATAATTTACTTCAAGCGCAATGGGAAATACATAAATTTCCGTTTCATCACTATACCGCTCAATAAATTCCGGATCATTTACAAAGCCGAGACTAATCATATTGCTGATTCTGTCCGCGCATTTTAAAACTTTTGCATTATGCGAGCCTTTTTTAATGATGTTTTTTAAATAATCAGGTTTGCTTTGTCTGGGGCGACGAGACACTTCCAAAACCAGCTCATAAACTTTCCCCGCTTCGGAGTCGATATTCAATAATTCATTTACATTAAAATCAGGAACATCTTCAATAAGATCGTGCACAAGAGACGCTTTCAGTAATACGCTGTCTATATAACCATAGTCGATAAGAATGCCCATCGTATCGATTTGATGGCGAAACATGTTACCGCCCGAATGCCGCTCTTTTCCAATAAGTAACGTTGCTAATTGCATATAGGGAGCAAGATAAATTCCATTTAATAAAAGCATTTCTTGTGTGTTCAAAATGATTCCTTTCTCATATCACTTAAAAATAAGGATTACTCGTATACTAGTCAATTTTATAAAAAAATTAAAGTAGGGTAGAGCTTTTTTACTCAACTTATACGCACAATTTTGTGAAATACAAAATTCGCAAAAAAATACCGTCCTATAAATCTACTTAAAAAAGCTGAAATTTTCCAGCTTAGACTATAAATACAGAGCCTTCTGCCATTTTTCAGACAGCGAAGACTATGGGCAACAACTTTATCCGCCGGTTTTGCGTGCTTCATTCGCGCATCTTTTTTTTGAATAGCAACCGCACCGAATTCGGTTTTTGCCGGACCGGGGCAAACCGCAAGCACACTGATTCCTTTTTCTCGCAATTCAGCAGAAAGTGAGATACTGAAGCTGAGTACATACGCTTTTGTTGCGGCATACACGGCAAAATTAGGTACAGGCATGAATGAAGCCATGCTTGCAAGATTAATAATTGCCCCTCCCGTGCTCATATACGGAATTACCGCCGCCGTAAACCCGGTAAGCGCATAAACATTCACCTCAATACTGGCAAGTTGGCGTTTTATCTCGGTTTCGGTAAATTCACCGTAGGTACCAAAGCCTGCATTATTGATTAAAAGCTCAATAGTAAAAGGGGCGACCTTTGATTCTTCCTGCAATAAACGTGAAAAGCCCTGTACTCCTTTCTCTCCAGCAATGTCCACAGCAACACAGCGCACATTCGGAATATTTCCTCCGTTTTGCAAGAAAATTGCTTGTTTTGTTTCTTCAAGTTTTTCTTTTCTGCGAGCAAAGAGCCAAAGTTCATCGCATTCGCCCATAGCTGAATATTGCAATGCGTATTCTCTTCCAAACCCTGAACTCGCACCGGTAATAATAGCTATTCGTTTCATAAAAAAAGAATAGCACGGTTTTCAAAAAAAATAAAGACTTTATTCTGATACCCTTTACCACTATCGGCAAACGCACAATAGATTTTAACTTTTCTCGTATATTTTTCTATAAATAAAATACTGTAGTGTTTTTTGATAACGCTATCCGTTTTTGATATATTTTGTATGAACTGTAAAAATTTTATAAAAAAGAGCTCTGGTTTAGTTTTTGCCATCCGTGGCAAAAACTAAACCATCTGTTTGGAACCACCGCCATCCGTGCCCGTTCTGATTTTGCCGTCCATGGCAAAACCAAACCTGCGAGTTTTAAAGCTTTGCAAATACTTTTGCTTTAAAACATCGCTGCTGTATGGAACCACCGCCACGCCCTGATTTTTAGTATTCTTGATTAAATCAGTGCTGCGAGTTTAAAAACTCCTATTTATGTCGGTGTGGTAGTTTTTAAACATCGTTTTACATTGTTCTGCGTTTTTGCCGTCCGTGGCAAAAACTAAACCTGCGAGTTTGAAAACTCCTTTTTATAACAGGAAGTTTTCAAACTCACAGGTAGTTCTTAGCAAAACAAGAAAAACCTTATAAGTACTTTCCATTTATTGGTCGGCAGCAGGTAGTGCCGGTTCCCATGGGCGTATTTTTATGTCTCCGAACATTCTGTTTTGCCAAATGCTGGCAATACGGAATTTTACCGCCTCTAAAATTGCCATAAAAGCACAGACAACGTCTAAAAGGCTTCCTTTTTTCCCGATGAGGTCGGTAAACATACATTCCCCTCGGTCTTCTAAAAATTCATTTATCAGGGTAATCTTTTCATTGATTGAAACTTCTTCGTATAAGTCAACAATTTTTTCGGATCTATTTGACATCAGCTGCGAAAATACTTGCAAAAGTTCCCAAGTATCCATGCGCTCCCAAAGGTCTTCCTGATTAAAGGGAAGCGAATGCTGAATTTTTTTTCTTTCAAAAAGCCATTCAGCCTCACTTTCTTTTTGTTCCATAAGCTCGGAAAGCTTTTTGTATTTTTGATACTCGATAAGTTTGTCTACCAAATCACGGCGCGGATCATCGATATCTTCATCGCTTAAATCAATTTCAACCGGCAAAAGCATCCTGCTTTTAATGTACAAAAGCGTTGCCGCCATAGAATAAAATTCGGTCAGGTTATCCAAATCGGTAGAAATAACATAATCCAAATAATTAAGATATTGCTCGGTAATATCTCCGATTGGAATATCGTAAATGTTTACTTCATTTTTTTTAATCAAAAAAAGAAGTAAATCAAGCGGGCCTTCAAATTGATTTACCTTGAATTCGGTTGCGGGATTTTTTACTTCAAGTGTTTCCATAGTTCTGTCCTTAGTGCAATGAGCCGATATTTTCAACTCCCTGATCCGGAAGCAGGGCAAGAATATGTGCATACAACTTACCGCTTATAGGATCGGAATATTTTGGACAGAGCTCAAGCAAAGGAATTAAAACAAAGGCTCTTTTTGCAATAGCGGGATGCGGCACCGTAAGATCATCCGTGTTGATTATTTTCCTGCCGAAAAAAAGAATGTCAATATCAAGCGTCCTCGGCCCCTTTATGATAGGAGCGGGGCGTATTCTTCCGTGCTTATTTTCTATTGTATGCAAAAGATCGAGTAAATCATGCGGTTCGCCTGAAAAAAAGCCGCATACCGCAAGATTATAAAAATCATTTTGCTCAAGATAATCCTGCGGTTTTGTTCTGTAAAGGGAAGAAACTTCAAGATCATCTAAAAAAGTCCTCAATTCTTTTACCGCTGCCTGTAATATTGCCCGCGAATCTCCTTGGTTTGAGCCAAGCCCAAGCAGAACCTGTTCTTTCACTTAAAACAAACCGTCCTTATCGTCAAAAATCTGTTGCGCAGCGGGTTTTGCGTTTTTTGCGGCAGGCTCTTCCTGTTTTTTCTCTGCCGGTTCATTTTCTTCTTTTTTACCGGTTTTATCAGTTTTATCAGTGTCTTTTACGGGTTTTTCTGCTACTGCTGCGGTTTTCTTCTCTTCCGTCGCCGGAGCGGTTTGGGGCTTTGCGGCAAAGCTTGAAACAAACTTTTGACCGGGGAAGAGTTTTTCCCGTATTTGTTTTTCAATCTGCATGGTTAAATCAAGGTTTTCCTGTAAGAATTTTGTGGCATTTTCTTTACCCTGCCCGATTTTTTCTTCGCCATATGAATACCATGCGCCTTTTTTATCGATAATTTCCTGTTTTACCGCAGCATCCAGTATGCTGCCAAAAATTGAAAAGCCTTTGCCGAACAGAATTTCAGTTTCCAGTTTTCTGAAAGGCGGCGCAAGTTTGTTTTTTACCACACGGATACGCACCATATTTCCCCAGGCCTCTTCTTCGCCTTTACCGAGCGTATCGGTTTTGCGTACCTCAATACGAATAGAAGCATAAAACTTAAGGGCGTTTCCGCCGGTGGTGGTTTCGGGGTTGCCGAACATAACGCCGATTTTCATGCGCAGCTGATTGATAAATATGATCATACACTTGGATTTATTGATAATTGCGGTAAGTTTACGCAACGCCTGACTCATTAACCGCGCTTGAAGCCCCATATGCGAATCGCCCATTTCGCCTTCAATTTCCGCTTGCGGCGTAAGGGCGGCAACAGAGTCAACCACAATAATATCAACTGCACCGGAGCGGACAAGACTTTCCGCTATTTCAAGCGCCTGTTCGCCGGTGTCCGGCTGAGAAACCCAGAGCTCATCAATATTTACCCCGAGAGCTTGCGCATACTGCGGATCAAGCGCATGTTCGGCATCAATAAAAGCCGCAATGCCGCCGCGTTTTTGCGCCTCCGCAACAGCGTGCAGCGCAAGCGTTGTCTTCCCCGAAGATTCAGGGCCGTATATTTCGATAATTCTGCCGCGCGGATAGCCGCCGATTCCCAGTGCCTCATCTAAAAGAATATTACCGGAAGGAATTACATCAACTCCTGTTGCCACATTATCTTTTCCGAGTTTCATCAAAGAGCCTTGTCCGAATTGTTTTTCGATTTGAAGGCGCGCCGCCTCCAAGGCTTTCAGTTTTTCTTCCGGATTTGCATTTACCGGAATTTCCATTTTTACCGCTTTTGCCAAGCTCTCCCTCCAAAAATAACGTATATATTTTTACACGTAATTATTACATTTTATGCTCAATTTGCCAAAGAAATTACACAAGATTATAAAATACTTTGCCAATTATTGAGTTATCGTGTTGCATCAAAAGAAAATTTAAGGCTTTCTCATTATTTTGCTGAATTATAGCAGAAAAGAAAAAAAAATAAAAGTATAAAATAGGTATGACAAGAGCGGAAAAACAAAGCCGTAGTTTGATAGAAATTCCGATTTGATTTTTTTCTTTAATCCGACTTGTGTTAAAATAGCCGGTTTGATTTGTCAAGCGATGTTAAAACCGAAAAATATTTTCAGGTTTTGGTTTTATATAAATGCAAAATATTCGGGTGTTCCCCTTCGCTCGGCGTTTTTACTTTTTTGCTAACGCCGCGCTTCGGGTCGGCGTACTGCGGGCTCCGCTTACGCTGCGGCTCTTTTTGCGCTATTTTAGGCGCGCAAAAAGGATCCGGCTTCGCGCTTTTGAAAAAGCGCTCGCCGCCCTCCGTCTGCCTAACACGGGTAAACACTTTGCCTGACACCTTCTTGTAGTTGCCCCGCGAATTTAAATGCTTTATAAATTGTCTTTTTAGAACTTTGACTTTGTTCTGATTTTGCCACGGATGGCAGTGGTTCCACGCAGAAGCGACGTTTTAAAGCAAAACAATTTGTAAAGCTTTAAAACTCGCAGGGTTGGTTTTGACATGGACGTCAAAACCAACCCGTAGTGTCGAACTCAGAACTGCCACGGATGGCAGTGGTTCCAAGCAGAAACGAAGTTTTAAAAGCACAAATTTTTTCTAAGTGCTTTTAAAACTCGTGGTTTAGTTTTTGACACGGACGTCAAAAACTAAACCGTTGTGTCGGACTCTTTTTTATACAATTTTTTACGTTTTGGGTAAGATGTATTAAAAAATATAATCGACTTATTAAAAAAACGATGCACTAGTGTAGCGTTTTGTAATTAACTTCCTGTTATAAAAATCGGGGTATCAACAATAAAGGACTGCGGATTTAAGCATTCCTATGGTAAATTACTCACCGTTGCGCCGTGTCGAGCTCTTTTTTATAAAACTTTTACGTTTTTGGTAAGATGCATTAAAAAACGAATCGATTTATTAAAAAAACGTTATACTAGTTGATTGCGAAGCGCTATACAATTATGGAGCATAATTTTAAAGTATTTCAATTTCCTGGCGTTCGTAGCAAAAACCGATAATCCGTTAATAGAGTGCTTGAATAAATAACCTCTTTTTTATACAATACAGTTATTATTTAATAATAAAAGATTTTTATACGGGCAAAACGTTTTTATGCCGGTTGTTCCGGTGTAAAAATACAGTATGGAGGTTAACGTATGACTATTGCAGAAATGATTGCGCAAAGCGGTATGCTGACAGTGATCGGGATGGGGATTGTTTTTGTATTCCTTGCGATTCTGGTATTTGCGGTAATCGGAGTAAACAAGTTAGTTTCTGCCTTTGGGTGGGATAAGGAAGAGCCTGCACCTGCTGCGCCTGCGGTATCTGCGGCTCCCACAAACACTACGATTCCTGCGGCAAGTACAAATGATTCGGTAATTGCCGCGATTGCGGTCGCTATTCACGAACAACAAAATAATTAAGGAGTATGCAAAATGAATAAGGTTCACATTACTGATTTAGTATTACGGGATGCACATCAGTCGCTTCATGCAACGCGCATGACTACTGCGGATATGCTTCCGATTTGTGACAAGCTTGATGCAATCGGCTATTGGAGTTTGGAGGGCTGGGGAGGCGCAACATACGATTCCTGTATTCGCTTCCTGAATGAAGACCCGTGGGAAAGACTACGCGCGTTGCACAAAGCTTTGCCGAAAACACCGATTATGATGCTTTTGCGCGGACAAAACCTTTTGGGGTATCGCCATTATGCGGATGATGTGGTTGACGCCTTTGTCGAAACCGCCGCAAAAAACGGTGTCGGTGTGTTCCGCATTTTTGATGCTTTGAACGATCCGCGCAATTTACAGCAGGCAGCCAACGCGGCAAAGAAAACCGGAAAGCATGTACAGATGGCTATCTCATATGCGACAACTCCGTATCACACAACCGAAAAATATGCGGAACTTGCAAAAGAATATGCAAAGTTCGGTGCGGACTCAATTTGTATTAAAGATATGGCGGGGCTTTTAAAACCCTATGAGGCATATGAGCTTGTAAAAGCAATCAAAGCAAAGGTTGACCTGCCGATCGAGGTGCACACTCATGCGACAACCGGCATGTCGGTAGCAACTTTGATAAAAGCTGCCGAAGCGGGCGCTGATATTCTTGATACCGCAATCTCTTCCATGTCGATGGGAACATCGCACAGTCCGACCGAAACAATCGTTGAGATTTTGCGCGGCACCAAAATGGACACCAATCTTGATATTGAGCTGTTACTGGAGATTGCCGCGTATTTCCGTGAAGTGCGCAAGCATTATGCGCAATTTGAATCGAGCTTCCTCGGTGCCGATACCCGAATTCTGGTATCGCAGGTGCCGGGCGGCATGCTTTCAAATCTTGAAAACCAATTACGGGATCAGGGCGCTTCGGATAAGATTGACCAAGTGTTAAAAGAAATCCCGCTTGTGCAAAAGGATTGCGGCTATATTCCGTTAGTAACTCCCACAAGTCAAATTGTAGGTACACAATCGGTGTTTAACGTACTTTTCGGCAGATATAAGCGGCTGACACAGGAAACGCGCGGACTTTTAACCGGCAAATACGGAAAAACACCTGCTCCCTGCAATGCGGATTTAGTTCAACGCGCACTGCAAGAAGAAAAAATGGATGCGCTGATTACAGAGCGCCCTGCAGACCTTTTGCCGAAAGAGCTTGATAAAATTAAAAAGGAAGCAAAAGCTGCCGGTGCCGGAGATTGCATTGAGGATGTACTTACCTATGCAATGTTCCCGAAAGTCGCAGCTAAATTCTTCAGCGAGCGCTCAAAAGGACCGGTCAAGTTTGAAGCTCCGGCAGCAAAACCTGCAAAACCCGCCGCAAAGGGCGGCTCATACGTTGTCTCCGTAAACAACACTGATTACAACGTAACGTCTTCGGGCTCAAGTATTACCGTAAACGGAGCAGCTTATACTATTAACGTGCGGGAAGGCGGGGCTGCGTCCGTACAAGCGGCAGCTCCCGCATCGGTGCCGGTACAAGCGGCTGCTCCTGCACAAACCGCCGCTCCGAGCGGAACCGGCACGCCGGTACCGGCTCCCGTAGCAGGCACTGTAATAAAACACGCGGTAGCTGAAGGCAGCAGCGTTGTTTCTGGAGAAACGGTTGTTATTATCGAGTCCATGAAAATGGAGCTTGAAATCAAAGCCCCTGTGGCAGGCTCAATCCATTTCACCGCTGCGGCGGGAACTCAGATTGATGCGGAGCAAGTTCTTGCGGAAATCAGATAGGACGGTATAAAATATGTTAGAAAAACAGGCTGTTGTAAAAAAACAGAAAAAATTTATCACAATCGTAATACTTTTTGCCGTTGCGTTTTCAGCGCTTTTCTCGATAAGCGGCAAGGTATTTGCCGATTCGGGCAATGACGAAAGCGTTGTTGCGAACGAAAACATTATTGCCGGCTCTGAAAATGTACCGAAAATTGCTATCGGCAAATTTTTAGAAAATACATGGAAAAATACCGGCATACAATCCTTTATTACGGGACAGGAAGAGATGCCCGACATCGCCGACCCGCAAAAAATGAATACAATCTTCGGGTATCAGCAGCTTATCATGCTGCTTGTCGGTTTGCTGATTATCTACCTCGGTGCCGCAAAAGACTTTGAGCCCTTGCTTCTTATTCCGATCGGATTCGGCACCGTGCTGGTTAACATTCCGGGTGCGGGTATGTACAGTGAGCACGGAATGCTCAAGCTTATCTATGATGCCGGTGTCGGCAATGAGTTTTTCCCGATGCTCATATTTATGGGAATAGGCGCACTTACGGATTTTGGGCCGCTGATTGCAAATCCTAAAACCGCAATCTTGGGCGGAGCGGCGCAGCTCGGCGTATTTATTACCCTTTTCGGTGTTTCCGTTATGAATTATATTCCGGGGATTGATTACACCATGCTCGATGCCTGCGCAATTGCCATTATCGGCGGTGCCGACGGGCCGACCTCAATTTATGTTGCGGGAAAACTTGCCAAGGATTTAATGGCGGTTATCGCCGTTGCGGCATACTCGTATATGGCATTGGTGCCGATTATCCAGCCGCCGATTATGAGGCTGCTTACCACACAGCATGAACGAAAAATAAAGATGAAGCAGCTGCGCAAGGTTTCAAAAACCGAAAAAATACTTTTTCCGATTACCATGTTGCTGCTTTCGATTTTGCTTATTCCTCCCGCAGCCCCGCTTATCGGCATGATCGCCTTCGGCAATTTTGTGCGTGAATGCGGCGTTGTAGAGCGGCTTTCAAAGACAATGGCAAATGAACTGCTCAACATTGTTTCCATTTTGCTTTCGCTCGGCGTCGGCTCACAAATGACGCCGGATAAAATTATGAACCCGAATGCGCTCGGCATTATCGTGCTTGGGCTTTTTGCCTTTGCCGTTGCAACCGCAGGCGGTGTTCTGATGGCAAAACTGATGAACCTCTTCTTAAAAGAAAAAATCAATCCGCTTATCGGTTCCGCCGGAGTTTCCGCCGTTCCGATGGCAGCCCGCGTGTCTAACAAAGTAGGTTTGGAAGAAGACCCGACAAACTTCCTGTTGATGCACGCAATGGGGCCGAACGTTGCCGGTGTTATCGGCACCGCGATTACCGCAGGCGTATTTATTTCAGCGTACGGCGGTTAAGCATCCCCGCATTTTCTTAACATAATGCAAAAGGCACCTTCTTTGGAGGGTGCTTTTTTTGTGCAGAAATGTATTGTATGTTTTTCAGGGTTTAGAATTCCGGTTCTCTCGGCATGTTTAAGATCACGGCACCGTCTGTTTACATATGGCAGCAGAAGCACGATACTGCAAGTCCATGAGTGTAGCATTTTGTCATTAACTTCCTGTTATACAAATCAGAGCGCCAACAATAAGGGCTTGCGGATTTAAGCATTCCTATGGTAAACTGCTCGCCGTTGCGCCGTGTCGGACTCTTTTTTATAAAATTTTTTACGATTTGTATAAAAAATGCATTAAGAAAAATAATCGAATTATCAAAAAAACGTTATATTAGTGTGTGTTGCTCTGATATATCACGTCCTTTGTAGAATATGCTACTAATTGATTTTGATTATTGATATATCATTCCCGAACCATTTAGTTGAAATTTCTTTCACCGTTCCTTCAAATTGTATCTGCTCTAATGCTTTTTGTACCATATCGCGTAATTTAATATCTTTATGTCTGAAACCGAAGGCATAATAATCGGTTGCGAGCGGTTCATCAAAAATTCGATACGGACGATGTTCTCTGAGAATCATGGAATAAATCGTGAGCAAATTGACTACAATTGCATCCGTCTTTTTGTTTTCAAGAGCTACCAGCAAATCCATAAATTCATCAAGTTCCAAAATACTGTATTTACCTGCTTTTTCCTCGAGATGTTCTTTTAAAAGACCGGCAGCGGTTGAACCTTTTTGAATGCCGATGCATTTATCCACCAAATCATCGAAAGTAAAAATTGCGGCGGAATCCAAAGTTACAATAACTTGTGCATCCTTCAAATAAGGCTGAGTAAATGCATAGATTTTTTCTCGATCCGGTGTTATGGATAAACCGCTTGCAATACAATCAACCTCTCCGGAATCAAGAATCGCTTCTTTTTCATCCCAAGAAATAGCTTTTACCTTTATTTTTAAGTGAAGCTTTTTTGCTGCAGCCTCCAGAAGATCAATATCATATCCGACCATGTATCCCGAAAGAGAAGAGCTTATGAGCGGGGGCAGAGGATCCCCGACCCCGACTGTTATAAAACCGTTTACTCGTACCTTATCAAAAGAAACATCAGTATAGGCATTTTTTTCTTCATCGGATTTTAAGTTTTTTTGACAAGAAGAAATTAAAAAAATTAAAAAAAAGATTGTAAATATTTTTTTCATTCCAAGTCCCCCGCTGTATTCTCTTTATATATTATTTACTCGATTCCGATAATAGAAAGATTTATTCCAAGCCATTTTTGAGATATATTATAGGCTTCGCCTCTTTCTTCCAGTTTTTCCAAAGCTCCTTGAACCGCCTCCATTAATGCAATATTTCCTTTCTTAAAACCGACGGCATACACTTCGGAATTTAACGGCATATCCAATATTTTAAGCGGCATCCCCAACCGCCGAATAGCATCGTGGGCGGTAACCAAGTCAACAATCCCCGAATCCACCGAGCCGTTTATAACAGCTTCAAAAACATCGGTGGTGGTTTCCATAGGGATAACATCTTTTAAAGATAAAAGAAAATCGGGATTTGCCGCAAGTGCACTTTCCGCAGATGAGGAGGCTTGAAAAGCCATTCGTTTCTTTTTTAATTCATTGAGCTTGCGATAGGTACTCTTATTGGAAACAATAATAACCTGCGCTGTACGCGCATAAGCTCCGGAAAAACAAAACACGTCCTCTCGTTCGGGGGTAACACTCAGTGCAGACCAAATACAGTCAACCTCTCCGATATCAAGTAGGGTGTTTTTTAACGACCAGGGAATAGGTCGTATTTCAAGGGTAATCCCCAGAATTCTGCAAACAGCACGGGCAAGATCAACATCATAGCCGACAATTTGAGATTCTCCGTATTTAAAGCACATCGGGGGAGAATCATCATCAACACCCATAATTAATTTTCCCGACGCTAAAACTTTGGATAAGGAAATATCATCGGAGACTAATTCTTCGCTTTCTTTTTCGCAAGAAAAAAACAAAAATAAGAGTTGAAAAGCTATGATGCACAAGAGAATTTTACTTTTCACGGATTCCTCCTATCATTTATGAATATTGAATAATTTACCGTTTTACCTCAAAAGAATATATTTCTTTATTTGAAACAGATAAAACAAGCAGAGTACCCGAAGGCACGCCGTAAGGAATAAGACATTTGCCTCCCGTATGCTTAAATGATACCAGTTGTATTCTGTTTCCATTAGTATATGATGCATCAAGAGAGACGGTAAACGGATAGGGATATTTCGGTAAGTTTACCGAAAGAATCCCGTAAACCTCATCGGTTCCAGAATCTGCAGGGAATGAAACTGTTGCATTCACAAAAGAATTTGCGGGAACTTGCATTCCTGCTGCGGGATTTTGCGAAACAATTTCCGCATAGGTTTTCGTACTTGCCTCTCCTTGCACAAAATTAAAACAAACCGAAGATTTTACCATCATTTTATAAAGTTCAGGCAAGGTTTTACCGGTAATTTGCGGAACCTTCACCGTCTCTTTCTCCATACCTTTACTAACTACAAATTCAAGCTGCACATTACTGCTTATCGGCGTATCAGGTGCCGGATTTTGCTCAAGAATAGTTCCTGCTGGCTGCCGACTGTACTTATATAAATACGGCTGTTTAATACTGATATATTGCTTATTTCCTGAAGTGAAAAGAAGCTGTAATTTTTGCTGAACGTCTTCAATGGACTCTCCGATGTAATTATCGATTTTGTCAATAACGGTTCCCTGACTTACGACAAGATCAATATATTTTCCGCCCTTGACAATTGCGCCTGGCGAAGGATCCTGCTCCAAAACTCTTCCTGCCTTTGATACATCCTCGGTATACCGCAACTGCACTTTCGGATAAAGCTCTTTTGCCTGCATTTCGATTGTTGCCGCAATAAAATCCTTTCCGACAACATTCGGCACCATTACCTTATCGGCACTTTTAAGGGAAATAAAAAAAACAAGCATAGAAACTGCAATAACAATGAGCAACATCACAAAAGAGGTCAAAACAATTATTTTTCCGTTTCCGCTAATCTCGTCAGATAAATCACCTAAACCCATATTTTCCTACCATTATCAAGAGTATATATTGAAAATAAGTTTAGCAAAAAATAAAGAAAAGTTAAAGAGCTCATAAAAAAGAATATTCAAAGGCTCATATACAAACACAAATTGAGCGTTTTTATACGTTCTGATCTAAAATCTGATAAGACAGGCAGCTATAAAAATTGATTTTTCTGTAAATCGTTTTAATATTATGGAGTTTTTGCATGCGTTGCAAAATTAGTACAGTACTTTTGATAACGCAAGATATTTCATTTTAAAAATTTGTAAAAAAAATTTTATAAAAGAGAGTCGAACTCGGCACAAGGGCGAAGTTTTAAAAAAATTTACTCTAACTTCGCCAACGAGTTTTAAAGCTTTCAGTTTTACAGTTTTGTATTGATGCTTTAAAAACATCGTTTGGAATTTAGCAAGGGCGAACCCTTGGAATTTAGCAACGGTGGGCAATTTACCACAGGAATACTGAATTCACAATCCATCATTGTTGAATGCCTCGATCAGCATAACAGTAAGCTAATTACAAAACGCTCCATTAATTTATCCTGCGATTATTTTAGTAAAATAAGTCTTATACGAATAATTGAGCATAAAAAAATCCCGTCGGGAGTATGCAGACCGACGGGATTAAAATAGAGTATAAATCATTCACACTTATCAATACTTTTTTACGAGCGTTTTACTTATGGAAACCTCCTAATCACGATTTATATCTTGATGATTTAAGTTACCATAAGATTACAAGCTTGTCAAGAAGTTTTTGAATTTTTTTTTCTTTTTTTTTAATTTAATTTTTTATGTAATTCCTCAAAGCATTCGCCTAAATCCGATATGGTTAAAACCGCTTTTGAATCAAAATACGTAGGTTGATTATTAATGATAACAACCTTTCCCCCGTTTTGATGTACAATACCCGGCAATGCTGCCGCAGGATAGACGGTCAAACTTGTTCCAAGTACCAAAAGTAAATCAGCTTTTGAGCATTCGCGTTCAGCACGTAAAAGAGCTGTTTGCGGAAGAGCTTCTCCAAAAAAGGTTATTGCAGGCTTCATAACGCCGCCGCATTTCGGACAACGCGGGACATTTCCTGTTTTTGCAGTTTCCACAACCGCGGCAAAGTCAACGGTATGCCGGCAATCAATACAATAGTGTTGAGCCGGCGTTCCGTGTACTTCAATTACATCGGTACTCCCCGCTTTTTGATGCAATAAATCGATGTTTTGTGTAATTAATGCTTTTAATAAGCCTTTTTTTTCAAGTTCTGCAAGTACAATATGTACGATAGCAGGATGCTTTTCTTCAAGACCGTAAATAAACTCTTTTGCAAGTCCATAATATATAGAAGGATCTCGGTAAAAAACATCGATATCAAACATTTTTTCCGTATTCGGTTGCTTATATAAACCATCTTTTCCGCGAAAATCCTTTATGCCTGAAAGCGTACTGACTCCTGCACCGGTAAAAGCAACACAATGCTTTGCATTTTTGATCAGATCGTATAATTCATCGTATTTTTCTTGTAAATTTTCCACTACATCCTCCTCATATCTGATTATTTTTCTTACGAAACGATGCCACTATAATTATATAGGCTTACAGAGGAAAAAACAATACGATAGTTTAATCGCTTCCGGACTGAAACAAAAAAGAAACGCTCCTGTTAAACCTCGCCAATTTCACTTGCTGCAAGAACAATCCGGTTCTGAACATTCCGTAACTTCTCATACCTTAGGATTTTCATTAATTAAGAGAGTAAAAACGGTATAATTTTGCCATGGACGGCAAAATTATACCTTGCGAGTTTAAAAGCTTTGCAAACAGTTTTGCTTTAAAACGTCGCTGTTGTTTGGAACCACGGGCATCCGTGCCCGTTCTGAGTTTTGACGTCCATGTCAAAACCAAACCTATGAGTTTGAAAGCTCCCATACTGTTTATGCGTAAGCTCGGTTCTTGACATGCCATAAAATTCGTGTTAGATAATGGAGCAAGAACGGAAACGATAATAAAAATTGCATTCTTAAAACCGCATGAGTAGCACTCAATATAAAAAAATTGAAATATACGTAGCGGGAATTATTTTGCAATGAAAGAAATGCAAGGAGCAGAACCGTATGCTAAAAGGAAAAAATATTGTCTTGGGAATTACCGGCGGAATTGCCGCATATAAATCTCCCGCGATTGTCAGCAAATTAAGAAAGCAGGGCGCAAACGTAAAAGTTATTATGACTCCGTCTGCAACCGAATTTATTACCCCGCTTACCATGCAAACCGTTTCCAATAATGTGGTTCATATCACTCTGTTTGACCAACTGAAAAACATGGATGTGGAGCACGTTTCCCTCGCAAAATGGGCAGACCTTATTTTGGTAGCACCCGCAAGTGCAAACACTATTGCGAAGTTCGCAAACGGTATCTGTGATAATCTTCTGACAACCGTTTTGCTTGCCGGCAGATCAAAAATAGTTTTTGCCCCCGCAATGAATACCTTTATGCTCAATCATCCTGCAACAAAAAAAAATATTGAAACCCTAAAAGGTTTCGGCGTGGTGGTTCTGAAAACAAAAACTGATATTCTTGCCTGCAATGAATACGGCGACGGTAAAATGCTTGAGCCTGAGGAAATTGTGGAGCTGGTAGATTTGGAACTCACCGAAAAAGATTTATGCGGCAAAAGGTTTGTGATCACAAGCGGCCCCACAATTGAAGCAATAGATCCGGTCAGATACATTACCAACCATTCAAGCGGCAAAATGGGATATGCGCTTGCACGCGAAGCAAAGGCGCGGGGCGCGGAAGTGGTGCTCATTTCAGGTCCTACCGCAATCACGCCGCCCGCCGTCGATACTTTCATTCGGGTACAAAGTACGGCGCAAATGTTTAAGGCGGTTGAAGAACATTTTGCCAATTGTGATGTATTGATTAAGGCTGCCGCTCCTGCGGACTATGCGCCGCTTAATTATTCTGAAAACAAGATCAAAAAAACGGATACCGAAGGCACGGATTCCGGCTTTCATGAAATAAAACTGAAAAAAAATCCCGATATTGCAAAACACTTTGGCGCCATAAAAGGAACGCGTATTTTGGTTGGCTTTGCCGCCGAATCAACCGATGAAATTACCTACGGACTTCGTAAACTCCGGGAAAAGAACATGGACTTTATTGTGGTAAACAATATCACAAAAGAGGGGGCGGGGTTTAAATCCGACACAAACATTGTCAGCATAATCGACAAGAACAAAAACATAGAGCATTTTGATACCATGCATAAGGTTGAGCTTGCAAAAATTATCATAAGCAAAGTAAAAGAGTTGTTATAGAATTCAATCGCTGTTAGATAAGCAAATTGCAACTCTTTTTAGAAGAAGTTCAAAAATTATAAGAATGAAGAACGACGGTTTTAATCTGTTTGTTTTG
Organism: Treponema phagedenis; assembly: GCF_008153345.1. Taxonomy (NCBI): domain Bacteria; kingdom Pseudomonadati; phylum Spirochaetota; class Spirochaetia; order Treponematales; family Treponemataceae; genus Treponema; species Treponema phagedenis. The sequence continues at coordinate 1,374,069 of NZ_CP042818.1, forward strand.
ATTTGGGTAATTTTTGCTGTTCAAAAATAAGAGGCGGCGCTCCCGTCGGAGTAATAGAGTTTGCGGAAACGGTTACCTCTATCAGGCTTAGAGTATATTTTTTTTCTTCTTTTGCCTGCAAATCTATATGATAAAATACATCGTTTTTTTCAGGATTTTCATGTTTACATTGAAGAATTGCTTTATCCTTTATTTCTAAAACCGCATACCATCCGGAATCTTCGCAATGAGCGGTTTTTAATGTAAATTTTTCATTAACGGTTTGAAAGCTTTCACCGGCGGAATTTGTCCATGGCTCTGTAAAGTCTTTTAAAACCTGCATAAAACGAGTGTGTAATGGAGAGTCTGTGCTTTTTAGAATGCTTGTATTCGGTTTCTTTTTATATACGCCGTCCCAAGTTGACGCAGTTCCTATTTTCAGTCGTGCAACGTCCTCAATAACTCGCACTTGAATTTCATCAACCCCGTTTAACTTTACATCAAGTCTGCGATGAATACTTGAAATAGATGCATTTTTTGTAGAAAAATAAATCCCATATCGGCGGGAAGCAGCTGCATCAATCATGTATATTTCTTCAATATTATCGATCGAAAAAATAACCTCGTTTTCCTCAGTGCTAAAAAATAAGGTTCTGCCGTTTTTTCCTGATGAAGGCTGATACCATAAACCTGAAAGAAAATCTTCAAAAAGATTTACGTTCCCCGTTGATAATTTTTGCAGTAGCTGCGCTTCAATTTTTTTACCCGGAATTTTTGTTTCACTTATTTGTGCAAAAACCTTGTTTTTTTGATCCCAACGATAAATTTGCTCTATTTGATCAAGCGTATTCGGTTTATCAGGATCTGAATTATAGCTGTAAATAGTATAGTTTGAAATAACATCTTCTTCGTTACGGGCACTGTCTTTAATGCTTATCTCGCCATCGCATCGAAGATCTGCAGCCAAGTGAAAAGAAATTTTATTTTTTTTATCAAGCTCTGTAAGGTAAATAGTCAGCAATTGCTGATTATTTGAAGTCATTCCCATATAAATCAATGCAGGTAAATTTGAGTCTTTAATTTTAGACGCATAAAGAGAAAAGGTTTTTGACTGTATTACGCCTGTTCTGATTTCGTCAGTTCGCTCAAATTTTTGTGTCATCGGATCTTGTAAAGAGATAATAAGATAGATAAAAGGATCTGCAAGTTTTTTTACCGCAATGATTTGATCCTCAATGCCGTCTCCGTTCATATCAATCAAAAGAGATTGTACAAAACTTTCGTTATTACGCAAGGTTATGAGGCTGTCTTTTCCTTGATTGGTACTGTCTTCAATTTCCGCTGTTTCTTTGCCAGAAGATTCCGCGGCAACGGGAATAATCGTTTGCGCATTTTGTTTTTCGATTGTTGTACTTTCAATTTTTATTCGATTTAAAAAAAGCAAAACTCCGATTCCGACAACGAAGATGGCTAAAAGCAGGTAAAAAACTTTCTTCATGTATTGAATCCTTTTTATTTAGTTTAGAACAAGTCTCTGCCAAGGTCTGCCACCGGAGGAGGAGCTTCGCGCAGGATTTCTTCAATGTTTGTATTCGCCTTAATTTGTTTAACCAGTTTTTCGTTGTTTTTAAAAAAATGTTCAACGGCAATAGTGAAAAATTCCATACACACTCGAGAATCATCTTCCGCGCGGTGAGCTTCCAATGCGGTAATCCCGAATTGAAGCGCAAGATTTTGTAGGCGATATTGGTGCTTGCCGAGTCCCGGAAAAACTTCTTGGGCAAGTACAAGCGTATCAATTACCTTATTGGTAAGAGGAGGTTTTTTACATCGTTTCAACTCATTGTTAATAAAACCGATATCAAAAGGCGCATTGTGCGCCACTAACACTGTTTTTTTTATAAAGCGTAAAAAATCAGGAATTACCGCATTAAAAGGCGGTTTATCCGCAAGCATAGCATCGGTGATGTTATTTACCGCAGTAACATCTTCCGGCATCGGCTTGCCCGGATTGATAAGTATATTAAACCGCGCAATAACTCCCCGATGATCAAATTTAATGCCGCCAATTTCTACAACGCTGTCTTCTTCTTGTTTTAACCCTGTTGTTTCCGTATCAAAGGCGGTAAATACCGCCTTATCATACACTGCTGCAATCCAATCGTAAGTCATCTACGCAAGTTCATCCAATTCTTTTTCCAGCAAGTCAATAAACTTCTCGCCTTCAGCTAATGTTGCTTCAACGCTTCCGGATACAGGCAGGGCATGAATTATATAAAATTTGATTTTCGGTTCGGTTCCGCTCGGGCGCACGCTGACTACAGTGTTATTTTCAAAAAAGTATTGTAAAACATTGCTTTTCGGCAAATCAATCGGCTGTGTCTTTGAAGGATTTTCAGGATCAAATTCTATACCTTCTTTTACATCTCTTATTTTTATTATTTTCTTTTGTCCAAGCTCTTTAAGATTTTCTTTTCTAAGCTTATTCATCATATTATTCATAATAACCACACCTTCTGCACCCGGAAAAGTCTTATTGATGGTTCTTGAACAAAATGCGCCGTGCTGTTTGAAAAGTTGATACAAGCGATCAAAAAGGCTCATATTTTGTTTACGCCAGTATAAACACATTTCCGCACAAATTGCGGCAGCGGTAATTCCGTCTTTATCACGTACCTCAGCACCAAAGTTATATCCATAACTTTCTTCAAACCCGTAGATATAACTATGACTTCCTGTCTGCTGCATTTTTTGAACAAGACTGCAAATCCATTTAAATCCGGTCAGGCATTCAAAAGATTCAACCCCGTAATGTTTTGCAATTGAATCACAAAGATGCGAGGTTACGATAGAACGTACAATAGCGGGATTTTTCGGCATTTTCCCGTATTCTTTTAAGGTTAAAAGAATATAATCGGTAAAAAGCTCTCCCATTTGATTTCCGTTAATAAGCTGCATTTTTCCGTCAGTGCCTCTTACCGCACAGGCAAAACGATCGGAATCGGGATCCGTTGCCATAAGCATATCGGCGCCTTCTTTTTCCGCAAGTGCAATTGCAAGCTTTAATGCGGCAGGATCTTCTGGATTCGGATAACTTACCGTTGGGAAATTGCCGTCCGGTTCACGTTGTTCCGGTACGGTGAGAATATTAAACCCCATATCTCCTAAGACCTTTTCTACATGCAAGGCTCCGGTGCCGTGCAAAGGTGTGTACACAATTTTTACCGATTTTGACATTTCTTTAATCAACTCGGATCGATGGAGTTTTGTTTTTACCATTGCCCAATACTTTTCGTCTATTTCAGAGTCAATAATCTTCAGCTTTCCGCTTTTTAATGCTTCCTCTTTACTGATAAATTTCACTGAGGTAACAGCATTTACTTCATCAATAATCCCGCTGTCATGAGGGGGAATTACCTGCGCTCCGTCATTCCAGTACGCTTTATACCCGTTATACGCAGGCGGATTATGGGATGCGGTTACCACTACACCGGTATCGCACCCGAACTCGCGAATTGCAAATGAAAGCTCAGGCGTAGGGCGCAGCTCTGAAAAAAGATACACGGTAAAACCGTTTGCGGCAAAAATAAGCGCCGTAACTTCCGCAAAAACACTTGAATATCGACGGCAATCACATGCAATAGCCGCTTTTAACTCACCATTCTTTGCCTTTTCGGGGAATGTTTTAATAATATAACTTGCAAGCCCCTGTGTAGCTTTTTTGATAACCGTAGGATTCATGCGATTAGTACCGCCGCCGATAATACCTCGCAAACCGCCGGTACCGAATGCAAGATTTTGGTAAAAACGATCTTCAAGCTCTTTTAAATCGTTTTTTGCAATAAGCTCCTCTACTTCTTTTACAAAAGAAAGATCTTCTTCTTCACGAAGATAAGCACGTGCCCGCTCTAAAATAGTCTGAGTGTCCATAAAAGCCTCCTGTTTTATCAATGAATCCCATCATGGTAATGCACAAATGACGTGCAACTTGTCGGTATTATACAATAAAAGTATACCTCGATTTTATAGTTTATACAAGTCCTTTTAGAGGTTTTCTTTTACCGCTTCTGCCATGGTTTCTATAAATTATTGCTATACAAAGGCGTATAAAAAAGAGTCCGACACAACGGTTTGGTTTTGACGTCCATGTCAAAACCACCCCTGCGAGTTTTAAAGCTTCCTGTTATAAAAAGGAGCCCGACACGGCGCAAGGGAGAGCAAACTTACCATAGGAATATGGAATCACCCCAACGTACTGATTTTTAGTATTCTTGATTAAATCAGTGCTGCTTTTGCCGTCCGTGTCAAAAACTAAACCGTCTGCTTGGAACCACGGGCGTCCGTGCCCGCTCTGATTTTTGCCGTCCGTGGCAAAATGAAACCTATGAGTTTGAAAACTCCTGTTTATATAGCTGTGGTAATTTTCAAACTCAATTCTGTTTGGAACCACCGCCACGCCCTGATTTTTAGTATTCTTGATTAAATCAGTGCTGCGAGTTTAAAAACTCCTATTTATGTCGGTGTGGTAGTTTTTAAACATCGTTTTACATTGTTCTGAGTTTTGACGTCCATGTCAAAACCACCCCTGCGAGTTTTAAAGCTTCCTGTTATAAAAAGGAGCCCGACACGGCGCAAGGGTGAGCAAACTTACCATAGGAATATGGAATCACCCCAACGTACTGATTTTTAGTATTCTTGATTAAATCAGTGCTGCTTTTGCCGTCCGTGTCAAAAACTAAACCGTCTGCTTGGAACCACGGGCGTCCGTGCCCGCTCTGATTTTTGCCGTCCGTGGCAAAATGAAACCTATGAGTTTGAAACCACCGCCGTCCGTGGCGGTTCTGAGCTTGACAACGGTGGGCAAACTTACCATAGGGCGAAGTTTTGAAAATTTACTGTACCTTCGCCAGTGATGCCGAATCTGCACGCCGTTATTGTTAATGCCGCTATTAGTACAATAACAAGTTAAAACGCTGTACGAGTTTTAACGATCTCCTCAGCTCCGACTAATCGGATAAAACTCCTTTTCAGTTAACAGCCCCTGCATGCGAAAGTCATGGGATTCCGCAGGCAAAAAATCAAATACCTGAACTTCGTAACAGGTACATAACACAAAATACTGAGACAGCGAGAGCCGCTCCCGTATTAAAGGAAGAAACCTGTCGTAATAGCCGCCGCCTTTTCCTAATCGCGTACCGGTTTTTGTTGCGGCAAGAGCGGGCACTAAAATTAAAAGCGGCGTTTGGATTGCGTTAATATCTGCAGAGAAAAGAGAAGGACAGCTTTCATCGGGCTCATAAATACCGAGGCATCCCTTTTTTAACTGCGGAGGCATAGATGTATCAAACTGTATACGTTCTACCTGCTTAAAAATAAGCTCCTTCCCGGATACAACCGGCAAACCCAGAATCTTTTTTTCTTTAAGCACTCGTGATAAACATGCACGTATATCACACTCTTTTTGAAGCGGAAAATAAGCAAACACGGTTTTTGCATTTTGAAACTCTTTTCTTCCGCATAAAATTTCAGCCATCTGCTCTGAAATGTGCTGTTTATTCTGTATGAATTCGTTTTGAGCAATAAAGTTCTTTAGCCGTTCTGAGGCGATTTTTCTCATACTTTGTTTTGTATGTACTATCATAATAAAAGTATTATACGATTTTGGTTCTTTTTACAATGATTTAAAGCGGTTTAAAACAAAACGAATTTAGAAAATCCAAAGAACTTGTAACTGAATAGTAGCAAAACTTGTTTAAAAAGCATATAATTACGTTGTAAAACTATTTCGCGTTAAATATCGTGTTTTTATCGTAGGAGTTTTGTATGTATCGTCTTTTTTGTTTATTAGCATGTTGTATTTTTTTTTTCCTGCCTGTGCATCCGAAGGAAAACCTGCGCCGAGTCAAAGTGCTCAGGACGTAAAGATTCAAATACCTAAAGAGAATACCAAAAAAGAAGAAAAAATTGCAGATACTGCCGAGTTTGTTTTTGGGAATGCTGAAATACAAAAAGAACTACACAAAGTAATTAAAAACAATGACCTGAATAAAGCTTTTGCGATTATTGCAAAAGTAGCTGCGGAAGAAAAAGACCAAAACCTTGCAGACAAAAAAATGAGAGACGGCTTACAAAGCATTTATTCCTTTTTAGAAAAAATCAGAATGGAAGCGGTTGTTGATAAAAACGATGGAGCAAAGCCTTTTTGTTTGCAGGTTTCAGTAGGAGCCGATGATAAAAAACTTCCGCTTGCAAATGTTGAGGTTGTTGTTGAGTATCCTTTTTATACGGCTGAGACTCTTGTCGGCGAGATATCTTTTATTTTAACTACTGATGCAGAAGGTAAAATATTTTTTACTCTCCCGCCGAATAAAAATGAATCAAAGGCTCTTGTTTATATAAAAACACCTATCATTACTAATGAAGAAAATATTATACCTAAAAATCTTTTTTATTCATTAGCGTATGCCGATGCAGCCGCTCCTCAACATGGAAACGCAACGACAAAAAAGCGCATTTCTTCAATAATTTGTATTCTTGATTATAATAAAAATGGAACCGCTATTACTTATGATAACTTAACTTCTACCCGATTACTGGGCGGTTTAATGAAACGCAGATTCACCGGTGTAGGAATTGACACACAAGGAAATATCGGAAAAGTTCCTGATTCCGAAGTTATCGCCGCTGCCCGCAAAAAATTCGGCGGCGGAGTACGTCGTTTTATGTTCGGCTTGACACGGGTTGAAAAACTTGAAAAAGGCGAAGATGGACTTTGGTTATGCACTTTGTCGGGAAAACTTTCCGTCTGGGATTTTTCGACGGAAAAGTTCACCCATCATTTTACCGCCACCTACACAACTAAAGGCAAAACAGAAGCGCAGGCATATTCGCTCGCACGCACCAACATGGGGGATGTTGTTTTAGCTGAAGTTTTAAACTATGGATTATAACATATTTTAAAAACTTTTACGGAATCATACAGTAGGTTTATAAAAAGAGCCCGACACGGCGCAACGGCGAGCAAACTTACCATAGGCAAAATATAAACAGTCTTGCCTTCAAACTCATTTCTGCTTGGAGCCACGGGCGTCCGTGCCTGTTCTGAATGTGTCATCGGTGGGCGGTTACCATAGGAATGCTGAAGCCGCAATGTCCCACGTGATTTACAAAAAGTCTTTTATTACAGTCCACTCGGATATCAGCTTTTCAAAATTATAGCTTGCATTCGCGGGGCTTGTTGACGGCAGGGTAAAAACATTCGGTTCAATTTCTTCTATATTGTGAAATATCATAGAGTTAAAAAAGTGGTGAAAGAGTTTGCTTGCTGTTTTTCCGTTTAAAAAAATAGCTTGTATCTTTGTGTGTGATATAATTGAGCTGATATCGTTCGGCTTTGCATCTTTAATGCTTGCATCGGCAGCACCGGATATGCGACAGCTTTGAATGACATCGAATAAGGCGATATGGTATGCATGTAAAAATTTAATTTTGTCCGCCCTTGTTTGCGGCTCTTTTTTATCGATGAGGTTTGCAAGCAGCTTCCAAAATCTGTTCCGCTTATTGCCGTAATAAAATCCGGCGTCTCGTGATGCGGGCGAGGGAAAGCTTCCTAAAATCAATATTTTGGATTCGGAGTTGTATACGGGCGGAATCGGATGTGTTATAGCGGCGTTGTTCATAAAATTAAAAATGATGTTGTTGATAATTGTTTCATATCATTTTAGAAATAAGATGTCAATGCTGGTGGAACCCTTGCATAAACAAAGTTCGATTTTTCCAAAGATTGAAAATTCCTTCCATGTATGCTATACTGAAAGCATGACTGATATCCGAAAGATGCCGGTTGGTGTTCAAAGTTTTAAAGTTTTGCGAGAAAATAATTTCCTCTATGTTGATAAAACAGAATTTTTGAGGAAGCTTGTTAACTCGAGCAAGACTTATGTTTTACATCGTCCGCGTAGATTTGGAAAGAGTTTGTTTCTTTCGATGCTTGAGGCTTATTTTTGCGGGCAAAAAGAATTGTTTGCCGGTTTAAAAATTGAGGGGTATGAGGCTCAGCAAAATGAGCCATGGCAAAAGTATCCTGTATTACATTTGGATTTTAATCCCAACATGTATGATACTAAAGAAGATTTAGAAGATCTTTTGGACAATTATTTGCGTAAATGGGAAGATGTTTACGGAAGACCCGATACAGATTATAATATTTCTCAACGGTTTTCAAATGTTATTGAAAATGCTTACAACAAAACCGGTAAGCAGGTTGTTATTCTTGTTGACGAATACGATAAACCTCTTTTGCAAACTATGAATGTAAATGAGGAACTGAACGAAACATACCGCAGTATTTTAAAAGGTTTTTACGGTGTTATAAAATCTTCCGATGAATATATTCGACTTGCTTTTTTAACGGGTGTAACAAAATTCAGTAAGGTAAGTATTTTTAGCGATTTAAATAATTTAAAAGATATCAGCCTTCTTAACGGGTATTCAGAAATTTGCGGGATTACGCAAGAAGAGCTTGAACATAATTTTCAGCCCGAAATAAAAGCTATTTCCGAAAAGTATAATTATACGCGCGAAGAAGTTTTGGAAAGACTTAGAAAAAATTATGACGGCTATTTATTTCATCAAAACGGAAAACACGTTTATAATCCTTTTAGTCTTTTAAATGCACTTGATTCAAAGGAGTTTACCAAGTATTGGTTTGCAACAGGCACTCCGACTTTTTTGGTAAACTTATTAAAACAGGCTGAGTACGATTTGCGCGATGTTACGGAAAGAGCCGAGCTTGATAAAAATGCATTATTTGATTATCGCCCCAGTATGCAAAATCCTATTCCGATATTTTTTCAATCAGGATATTTGACAATAAAAAGTTATAATGAAGAGTTTGAGTTGTACAAGCTTGGATTTCCGAATATGGAAGTAAAGCAGGTTTTTTTTGATAATATGCTTCCGTCGTTTACTTCGATTGTAAAAGATGAGACAGGTCTTTATATAAAAAACTTTGTTTGCGATATGCGGGAAGGAAATGTGCAAGCTTTTATGGAGAGGCTTTACACTGCCTGCGCAAGTTTGCCTTACAGCACTGCATCAAAAAAAGATAAGTCGCTTCGCGAAAGAGATTATCAAATTGCCTTTTATATTATTTTTACGCTTATGGGTTATTATGCTGAAATTGAAACGCATAGCTCAAAGGGACGAGCGGATTTAGTTTTGCGCACAGATAAGGCGATTTATATTTTTGAATTTAAACTTGCGGTAAAAGCAAGTGCCGATGATGCGCTCAATCAAATAAAAGAAAAAGGCTATGCGGATAAATACAAAAAATGTGGAAAGGAAATTTTTCTTATCGGAGCAGTTTTCGGTGATGACATTACTGCGGAAACTCCCGGCATGTGGAAGATGGAAGAACTGAATTAAGAATCGGTTTTACTTAGCTTTTGCAGGCGGTGCAAACCAAAGCTTTAATCGGCCTCCGCTTACAAGCTGAATACATAGCCGTTGTTGCGAATGTTTTTAATTGCATCGCCCAGATGTTTATCCGCGCGGTTAAGTTTTTTTCGCAAGTGCGCAATATGAACGGAGATTGTCCGCTCTACTCCTTTATAAAACTGTCCGCCGCACGAGGAAACAAAAAGGCTTTCCGCGCTGATAGGTTTGTTGGAATGTTCAAGCAAGTTTAACAAAATCAAAAACTTGACAGGTGTTAAATCGAGACTGTTTTCCCTGAATGACCCCGTGTAGGATTTTTTGTTAAAAATAAATTCGTGAAGGAACACCTCATTATCCACTTAGACCGGTTTTAAATTCCGCCGTATCGGAATTGGTTATCTTAGGACTTGCCGGGTTATATATTGTAATATTTTTATAACTTTAAATTTTTATATGCAATAAAATTTGCGGGGATATAGCTGAGCGTCTTAAAAAAATCTTCATCTTCCGTAATATCTTTGCCATCAATAAAAACGCCGCCTGTATCACCTTTTATATTTCCCGCTAAATTTTTATAAGTGTTGTTTTACCCGAGGCTCCACTTCCCATTAAAACATGTAAACCTTTTTGAAAGTTAAGATCAATATTATCGAGAGCCTTTTTATCATTAATTTTTTTTGTTAAATTTTTAATCTCTATTGTCATGCCAATGAAGCTCCGTTTTATGCTAAAATCCGGTTTTGATTTGATATCAAGAATACTATCATATTTTTAAAATAAGCTATTGCGAGTATAACGGTTTGTAGGGCTTACACATGAACAAGGGTAGCCACCCTTTGAACCCGCTTTTGAGTGCTTTTAAGACTCGTGGGTTTGGTTTTGACACAGAGGGTAAAACCAGAACAGATACGAACATTAAAACCGGATTCGGCATTCCTACAGTAAGTTTGCTCACCCGTGCTCAATTCCAAATGATGTTTAAAAGCATCAACACAAAACTATAAAATTGAAGCTTTAAAACTCGCAGGTTTAGTTTTTGACACGGACGTCAAAACTCAGAACGGGCATGGACGCCCGTGGTTCCACACAGAATTGAGTTTGAAAACTACCACAGCTATATAAACAGGAGTTTTCAAACTCATAGGTATAATTTTGCCACGGACTGCAAAACTCAGAACCGCCACGGATGGCGGTGGTTCTAAGCAGAAACGATGTTTTAAAGCAAAAGTATTTGTAAAGCTTTAAAACTCGTGGTTTAGTTTTTGCCATGGACGTCAAAAACTAAACCGTTGTGTCGAGCTCTTTTTTATAAAATTTTTACGTGTTGGATAAGATGTATTAAAAAACGAATCGACTTATTAAAAAAATGTTATACTAGTTTAACTTGACAATAATTCAGGGTATAATTTATAATACGGTAAATTTTAGGAGGTTACTATGAGTATTATTGAATCTTTAAAACAACGAAGAAGTTATTATGAAATTAACAAAGACATTCCGATTTCACAGGAAGAGATTGAAAGAAAAATAAAAGAACTCACCGAGCTTGTACCGGATGCATTTAATATGAAAAGTGCAAGACTTGTATTGATATTCGGAGATAAGCATGATTTATTGTGGAATGAAATTTATAATGTGTTTGAAGGAAAGGTTCCTCAGGAAAAAATCGATTCGTTTAAAGCAGGTGCCGGAACGATCCTGTTTTTGTATGACGAAGAAACCGTTAAGTCTTTACAAGAACAATTTAAACAATATGCTGATAACTTTCCCGTTTGGGCAAATCAAGCAAACGGAATGCTACAGCTTTCTGTGTGGGCTGCACTCAGGGAGCTTGGGGTAGGTGCATCATTACAACATTATAATCCGGTAATTGATGATAAAGTAAAACAATTATTTGATATTCCAAAAAGTTATAAATTAATAGCCCAAATGCCTTTTGGCGGAATAATTAAAGAGCCGGAGAAAAAAGAAAAAGAGGATATAGACAAACGAGTAACAGTGATAAAGTAAGTAGCGTAGAATTTTTATTATCGAGATTTATGGAGCATACAGGCGGACAGGTATAAGCTGGAGGAGAATATTTGCCGCCATCGGCGGGGATGACAGCTTTAGGCTCATTCCGTATCTGATGGAGGATGGCGAATTTGTTTCGGCTGTAAAAAAATTTCCTAAAGTGTTCAGCGGTTTTTCAGATACCACTGTGATACATCTTATGCTGTACATACTCGGGCTTGCGACTTACTACGGTCTGGCATGTTTGACGGATATGGGCGAGCTGGATAAAGATATGCTTCCCTATACCAAAGCCGCCTTTGATCACTATATGGGTAAAGAATTTGAAACAATTGAGAGCAGTCCATATTGGTATGAAGAGAGAAAAGACTTCGGCTCCTCTCAATATGGCGTGCCCAGAGTAAGGCACAAAGAAGGTTACGGGCACCGCTTTATAATAGAGAAAGATGGAAAGTTTACGGGCGAGCTCTTGGGAGGCTGCTTGGAGACATTGTACGATATGTGCGTTGGTGAGCGGCACCCGGAAGAACAGAAAATTATTCAACAGCACGGCATCTTCCCTGCTGCTCGAGAGTGGGAAGGTAAAGTGCTTTTTTTAGAAACCAGCGAATCAAAGTCAGCTCCAAAAAAACTAGAACACATGCTTACGATTTTAGAAAAGAATGGCGTATTTAAAAATTTACAAGGCGTCATTCTCGGAAAGCCTCAAGACGAAGCGTATTTTTTTGAATACGAAGAAATCTATACCCGAACCTTCTGTGGCTACAAATACCCAGTAGTATACAATGTGAATTTCGGTCACGCCCTGCCGAGAACTGTGCTGCCTTATGGCAGAAAACTCAGCATCGACTGCAAAAGAAAAGAGCTTCGGTTTGTGTAGGCGGGGAGTCCGCAGCACTCATTGCCATTCACGAATCTTTTTTACTTGGAATTTCCTTATGTGTAAAATTTTTGTTACTTGCACTTGGATTTTTTTTGTTTTGTTTGCTGCTTTTCAATTTCTTCTTCAAGTCTTTTAGCATACTCCATCCAGTAGGCACAGGCGTGTTTGTAGTAATCAACTCTTCATCGCCGCTTGGCTTAAAGACTGCTAATTCTTTTTCTAAATCTATTTTCATATCAATTTTGATCCGTGCTGAGAGTATTATACTGCGAACAGCATCTTTTGTCAGCATTTGAATAAGTATTTGCAATTTCTCCGAATTTAGTGTAATATAGTTTTTGGTCATATGAAGTCTTCTTGGTAGTGTTTTACTTTTACATTATACAAAAAAAGGGCTTCTACGCCCTTTCGCATTTACACGATTATATGGACTTTATCATGGGTGCTAATATAAACACAAAAAACTTTTAAATAAGTTAGGAGTGCGTTAGATAAATATGAGTAATTTTAATGTTGACACCATATTTAAAAGACACATTGAACAGGTCAATGATCATTTAGATATTAGCGTATTTGAAGTAGAAAAATTAAGCGCGGAAATTCAACAATGCTTAGACGAAAATTTAATATCTATATGCGAAGGAAAGAAATCTAGCACTGAACTGGAACTTGTGAAAGCACGTATTGTTAAGCTATTTGAAGGGAAAAACGATAAATGGAAAATGGGAGCTATAGCTGAATTCTTTATACACCTATACATGAAGCTAACCGGTTATACACAGGAATGTATGTTCCTAAACTTAGAAGAAGGCTCTATTAAAAAAGGATTTGATGGGCTGTATAGTTTTAGGAAAAATCACTGGGTTATGGAAAGTAAGTCCGGTAGTATTTCTTCTAAAAATATTTGTCATAAAAATAAATTGCAAGAAGCTATTTTAGATTTAAAAAATAAATTTGAAGGAAAGACACCGAATAATCCCTGGCAGAATGCATATAATCATGCATCCCATTGTGACGTTGGAACGCCAAAAAATATAAAAAAAAGTATTAAAAAATTATCAGATGAATACACAGAAAAAAAATTTTACACCTTGTCTGATTTTAATATTATACCGTGTGCAACAATATTTTTAGATACTATCTGGAAGCCGGAAAATAACGCAACTATTATAGCAAGTGCAAAAACCGCTATTGAAAACACTGAATATAAATGCGCCCATTTAATTTGTGTTACACAAGGCAGTATTGATATTTTTATCCAATATATAACTACATAATTTAAGGTCGGAATTTATGGAAGGTTACAACGAGATAGCAAGTTTAAGTAGTTTAAAAAAATTTAACGAGGTTGTACAAAAAATTACACTTTGGTCTAAAGATAATCCTATAATTTTGAATGACGAGGAGAAGTCATTTTTATTAAGTTGTGCTCTTATTTTACTTAAAAATTATGATTCGGACAAAAGATATAAATCGTATGCAGAGTTTGCATATTATATTATTTTAAAATATTCACTAATTACAGACGATTATACACCATTATATGACTTTTCCATTAACTTCGGATTTTATCCGATTGCTAAGTCACTGGTAGAAAAACAAAAACTCAAGCTTAATAGTATTATTAATTATAATGTACATGCACAAATGGAAGATGAATACTCATATCACGGAATAATAGAAACCTACGATCAAAAAAAGATTAGAGAATCTATTTTAGAAAGTAAAAATAATGAAGTATCTTATATTGCACCTACTTCTTATGGTAAAAGTAGTTTAATCATTGATGATATTCGAAAATATTTGGAATCTAGAAAATTTATAGCGATAATTGTTCCTACCAAGTCATTGCTACTACAAACATTTAGAACTGTAAAAAAGGAAAACTTTGGGCGAAAAATAATTCTTCATGACGAGATGTATGAAAAGGAAGATAAATTTATTTCTGTTCTTACTCAAGAAAGAGCTTTACGGCTTCTGCTTAAAAATCCAAGCCTATATTTTGATGCTTTATACATTGATGAGGCTCATAATTTATTTACTAAGGATAGTAGGACAATTCTTTTATCCAGATTAATTAGAGTCAATAAAAAGCGAAACGCCAAACAGAATGTTATGTACCTTTCTCCTTTAATTTCTGACAGTGGTAATCTTAAATTTGATAGTGAACAAGATATTTTTGAACATAAAATTGATTTCAATATCAAAGAACCTGAAATATACGAGTTTTCCATTGATACTAGAATAGAAAAATACAATAGATTTATAAATAAATTTTATACACTAGGAAAAGAAGAGAACTATTTAAATTATATACAGAAAACTTTGAAAAATAAAAATTTCTTTTTTTTAATGGCTCCGAGAAAAATTGAGATGTTTGCAAGTGATTTATATCAAAATATAAGCAATGACATAAAAAATGACAATTTAATCGCAGAGGTTATAAAAAGTCTAAAAAAATATGTCCATAAAGATTTTTATGGAATACAGTATTTAGAAAAAGGAATAGTATATTTACATGGAAAAGTACCGGATAATATCAAAGAATATTTAGAATTTAAATTTCAGACAGTTCCAAATATCCGTTTTTTGGTTGCGAACAATGTAATCTTAGAAGGAATAAATCTTCCAATAGATAATCTATACATCCTTAGTACTCATAGGTTGTCTTCAGCAAAAATAACTAACCTTATAGGCAGAGTGAATAGGCTAAACATGATATTTGATTCATCGAATAATGATTTTTCTTTACTTTTGCCGACTGTACATTTTGTAAATACTACTAAATATGCTCGTAAAAACAGCAATATGAAAGGTAAAATTATGCAACTCCGAACAGGAAGATTTTCAGATATAATAGAGAACCCATTGTTGGATAAATTTGATGCGACTAAACTTGAAAGAGAAGACGAACCAGACTCTAAGCAAAAAAAGACGTTTGAAAAAATAATTGAGGAAGAAAAGTTTGTTTTAGATGATAATCATACTTCTGATATCCATGTGTTAAAGCGAAAAATGATTGAATTAGGAATGAATACCATATATGATCTTAGCGACCAAATCTGTGAATTGTTATTATCAAGAATAAAGAGCATAAATAGCACGATTGAAAAAGATTTTATGTCAGTAATTCACAAAATTTTTGTCGAAGGATTGGGAAATTCAATAATTGATGATGAATTTGCTCGATTGAAAAATGAGTTCATTATCTCGCATTATGAGCATTTTATAACGTCTTCTAAAAAGAAATCACTTAAAGAAAATATAAACTATATTTTATCGTACTTTGAAAAAAAAAAGAAAATTAGGTAATACTCTAATGTATATCGGTAATAGTTTTGGTGACACTTCATATCGCGGAGAATCTTATGAAGGTAACCCAGTTTATGTCGACTTAAAAGGTAAGAAGCATAAAGAATTAGTGAATCTAGCGATCATCAAATTAAAACTGGAAAATGATTTTGTAAATTATACTTTGATAAAATTTTTTCAACTTATGTTAGATTATGAGATTATCTCCCACGAAAAATATAATACTATTATTTATGGAACTAACGATAAAAATAAATTATCTTTATTAAAGCAAGGATTGACAATAAATATTATCAACAAACTTGAAACTGATAATCAAATAAAAAACATTCATATTGATGAAAATAATATTGTACATGGAACTCAGGAATTTCAAAAATATACAAAAACACTTGATGATTTTTTTAAGTTTGAAATTGATAAACATTTTAGCTAATAATGCTAACCTAATAAAAAGGTAATCTCTTTTAAAAAGCTATAAAATTCCATATACCACAAAACAAAAGCACCAAACAACACCACACCATTCTGTAAAATAAATTACAACATCGTCTATTTAATATTTTATACTGAAGTTAGTGTCCATTCTTTCCCAATTATTGAAACTTATCCGATTTCAATATATAATAGCCATATCATAGTTGCAAATATAAAAAATATTTTCCTAAGTTTTTTATTGAAAACATAAAAGGAGTAATACTAATAAACATGGATATACAAATAAAAGACAAAAAAATTTTTGCACCATTAAAAAATAAATGGCTCATGCTGCAACCTGAAGAAGAGGTCAGACAAAAATATATTTGTCGGTTGGTGAATAATTACGGATTTTCACTTGAACAGATGGAACAAGAGGTGCAAGTAACAAACTCGCAGCGCGGACAAGGGAGGGCACGTGCGGATATTGTAGTATGGAGAAATACTGACGATAAGGTCAATTCAAGATCTCCAATCATTATTGTAGAGTGCAAGGCTGAATCAATAACCATTCACGAAGAAGATTATTTTCAAGGCTATAATTATGCATCTTGGGCGGGTGCAGAGTTTTTTGTTACTACCAATCTAAAAGAAACACGTATTTTTAAAGTTATCAAAGGAGAAATTCCTCAACGACTTGAGGAAATTATTGATATCCCCAACGCCAAACAAGCTAACAACCAAAAGGAAATAGACAAATTACTAAACCAAACTAAGGCTTTTACGCGTGACGAATTTTCCAAATTGCTTTTCAAATGTCACAATATTATTAGAAACAATGATAAGCTTTCTCCTGAAGCCGCTTTCGATGAAATCAGTAAAGTGCTATTTATAAAAATACGCTATGAACGTCAAAATAATGAAGGACAAATTTTCTCATATGATAGATTTGTAGACAATCGCAAAAACTATGACATACTTAATAGAGAAATGGGCGTAACAAATGCAACCCCTTTCTACCAAAACCTATTTGAAAAAACAAAACAAGAATTCGCTAATGACAAGCTTTTTGATGATAATGCAAAAATAGAAATTCGCGAAAATAGTTTTGAACAAATTGTAAAAGAGTTGCAAATTTACAATCTTTCTACGACTTCGGATGATGTAAAAGGAATTGCATTTGAACAATTCCTTGGAAAAACATTCCGCGGTGAATTGGGTCAATTTTTTACACCTCGAACAATTGTAAATTTTATGGTCTCGGTACTTGACCCGCAAGAGGGAGAGTATATCTGCGATCCATGTTGCGGGAGCGGAGGCTTTTTAATCAAAGCCTTTGAGTATGTTCGCGAAAAAATCGAAAAAGATATCGTAGCCCAAAAAGAAAAGATAAAAGCCGACTTATATGATGAAAAATATGAAAAAATGTCGGATGATGAGAAAAAACAAATTGATCATAAAATGAGCGAGGTTGCAAATAAGCTAAATGAAGAACTAAACATATTGAATGATAACGGACGGCTTCGATCACTTTCGTACGACTGTATATATGGAACGGACGCTAACCCGCGCATGGCTCGTACTTCAAAAATGAATATGATTATGCACGGCGACGGACACGGAGGCGTACATCATCACGATGGATTACTTAATGTAAACGGAATCTTTGAGAATCGCTTTGATGTTATTTTAACCAATCCGCCTTTCGGAGCACGAGTAGAAAAAGATTTAAAAATTTCTTATGCTGATATGTTTACCGATGAAGAAAAAATTGAAGAATACACAGCACGATACGGTGAAGCATACAAAGAAGCTTTAAAGCAAGTCAATGACAATATAAACAAATCTCTATTAAGTTTATACAAAATAGGTAGTGGGCTTACAGAAGTACTTTTCATTGAGCGATGCTTAAATTTATTGGTACCGGGCGGTCGAATGGGAATTGTATTGCCCGAAGGAGTTTTAAATAATACCAATTTACAAAAAGTTCGCGACTTTGTAGAAAGCAAAGCAAAAATCCTGCTCATAGTTTCTATTCCGCAAGATGTATTTATCGCATCCGGCGCAACAGTAAAACCGAGCCTTTTATTCTTTAAGAAATTCAACGAAGAGGAAGCCAAGCAATATGCCGATATAGAGGAAGATGCAACAAACGAAGTAAACAAAAAATATGCAGATGAGCTTTCTCAAATTGATGCGCAACTTGCAAAACGAGGAAAAGAGGCTCTACCACAAGAAAAGAAAAAAGAATTGAGAACACAACGAAAAAAAATCGAAGGGCAAAAAGCATCCGAGATAAAAGCCATCATCAAAGAACGCTTTGATTATCAAATACCTATTGCGGAAGTTCAAAAAGCAGGTATCAGCACAACAGGAACTGAAATAGAAAACGAACTTATTCCTTTAGCGGAAGAATTTATGAACTATCGGAAAGGAAAAAACTTGTGGAGCGTCCCTATAAAAACAGTCAATTATAATTTAGGAGACGACGGAGCTGTTTACCGTATTCGCATTGCAGACAATGAAACATCAGAGCCTGAAATATTTTACGGAGTAAAAAAGTAAACGTCTATGTCAACTACTGAATTAAAATATTTGCAATTTGTACGATTTAAAGATATAACACAATGGGATTTGAAGCGTTATCTCAATCAATTAATAAAATCAAGATTTCCAATTGTTACCTTAAATGAACATATCAAAGAAGAGAGCACAAAATACAATATAAGTGATCCGCAAACTAATTACGGCATGTTAGGCGTAAATAATCAAACAGGTATCTTTGATGCATACATTGAGAGCGGTTCTAAAATAAAGCAAAAATATAAACGGATGGAAAATGGTTGGATTGCATATAATCCATATCGAGTAAATATTGGTTCAATTGGTATCAAAAAAAAAGAGCACAAATATGAATTTATTAGTCCAGCTTATGTTGTATTTAGTTGTCAAAACTCGCTATTACCCGAATATCTATTTTTGACAATGAAAACACTAAAGTTTAATAGTATAATCCGCGACAATACGACCGGTTCTGTGCGGCAAAATTTATCATATGAAAATTTGAAAACATTGCAAATCCCTCTTCCTACATTATCTGAACAACAAGCTTTAATTGATACATACAACGCAAAGTTGCAGCAAGCAGAAGACTTGGAAAAACTGGCAGAGCAAAAGAAAAAAGAAATTGAAGAATACTTATTGCAAGAATTGGGAATAGAAGAGCACGAAAATCAAAGTGTAAAAAAAGATTCTTATTTGGAATTTGTGAGATTTAAAGATATAGAGAGATGGGATTGCTATAACAATAAAAATAAAGGTCATAGTAGTTTTTACAATGAAGTACCTCTATCCAAAATTCTTATTGAGAAGCCTCAATACGGAGCAGCTTACAAAGCTAAAGATAAGGCATCAGATATACGATATATAAGGATTACTGACATTACAGAAGACGGATCTTTAACAGATACTTTTGCTTCTGCAGATCAATTTAAAGAGCAATATTTGTTGAACCAATATGATTTTTTAATAGCACGCTCCGGGGCAACTGTCGGAAAAACCTTCTTGTATGAAGAAAAGTACGGTAAAGCGATTTTTGCTGGATATTTGATAAGATTTGTTCTTAATAAATCTATGGTTGATCCATACTATATACTAGTGTAGCGTTTTTCTGAAAAGTATATTGTATTTTTCTTTGGTTTGTGATACTATCTCAACAGCTTTTTATCACTAAGGAGTATTGCATGCCCAAACCGCCGAGTAAACTTGAACTAAATCCTGAAGAGCTCACGTACCTTGAATCACTTGTTCGTTTACGAACAATCCAAGCACAAACGCTTACGCGTGCACGAATACTTTTGCTTAAAAGCAATGGCCTGTCCATTAAGGAAACAGCCGACAAGGTAGGCTATACGTATAGAAGCGTTGCGCTCTGCCTTAAGAAATATAAGCAGGGCGGCGTAGAGCATGCTCTCACCGATGCACCCGGACGCGGAAACAATCCGGAAATTACCGATGAAGAGAAATCGTGGATTATAAATCTCGCTTGTCAAAAACCGACTACTTTTGGGTATGCTGCAGAAACATGGACTTACGCACTGTTAACAAAGCATATTAACACCACCGCTGAAAGTGCAGGATACCTACGGCTCGCTACTATCCATAAAACAACGGTATTTAAAATACTAACTGAAGCAGACATTAAACCTTACAAAATAGAATATTACTGTGAAAACAGAGACCCTGACTGTGATAGAAAAATGCACAATGTTTTGCTCGTTTATAAGCAACTTGAACTTTATTTTGAGGAAAATAAGCCATTACAGACAGAAGAAGGGAAGAATATCCATGTTGTTTCGTATGATGAGAAGCCCGGCATACAAGCTATCGCGACGACAAGCGATGATTTACCTGCTGATGAAACCCATCAATGCATTCGCCGTGATTATGAATACAAACGGCTTGGCACGCTCTCACTTTTAGCAGGCATTGATTTACAGACGGGGGATGCCATTCCTCTTGTAAGCGACAGTCACACCAGTAAAGATTATGTGCAATTTCTTAAAATACTTGATGAACGATACCCGCAAGAAGATAAAATTAGAATCATTTTGGATAACTTAAAAGTACATACCTCCAAAGAAACCATTCGATATCTTTCAACGGTACCGGGAAGATTTGAGTTTGTGTTTACGCCAAAACATGGTTCTTGGTTAAATATGATTGAAGGATTTTTCAGCAAACTAACAAGACAACTGTTGCGGGGCATGAGAGTAAAATCAAAAACAGAGTTGGTTAATCGACTGTATAAATACTTTGACGAGATTAATGAAGAACCGGTCGTATTCCATTGGAAATACAATCTTGATGATCTCGATGTTTCTGAAGCGGTTATAACCGACGCTCTCAAATATGAACTTAATTACAAAACGTTACACTAGTCTATACAAAGTCTTCCATATACAAAAAGTGGATCCAAAATAATATGAGAGTATCTGGTCAACCTAATATTAATAGTCAACAATATATGGACTCTCCAATTATATTACCACCTCTCGATATTCAAAACAGAATAGTTGCTCATATCAGTGAACAAAAAGAACGGATAAAAGAGCTCAAGCAACAAGCAGAATACTTAAGAAAATCAGCACCTGAAGAATTTGAAAAGGAGATATTTGAAGAAAAATAGCATCATACAAATCACCACGAGGTTTAAGTTGCAATGAAGCCATTAATAATTTGCAATTGGTTCCTCTGGGATTGTAGCCCCCCCCCCTTGACAAAAAACCTCACGTTAAATATACTCCCCTCTCAAGATGAGAGAGCAGATAAAACTTGAAAAAAATAATATTCACGCAAGACTTTTGGTCTTTAATGAATTTACATCTTTTTTGAAAACGTTTTTCTTTATGAAAAACGTTTTTTTTTGCCCTTTTGTTTTCTCTGATTTTCTTATCACCTGTGAGGAGGTTTTTTGAAAATGTCGTTGTATACAGAAATTACTGATGTGCGGAAAAAGCCAAAACCGGTGCAATGGTTTTTTCTCAGTTTTCAGCATGTATTTGCTATGTTCGGTGCAACTATTCTTGTACCGCTATTAACGGGCTTAAGCCCTTCAACTGCGCTTTTTGCAGCGGGGTCGGGAACTTTGATTTACATTTTATTAACAAAGGCAAGAGTGCCCGCATTCCTCGGTTCAAGCTTTGCATTTATCCCGCCGCTTATCACCGTAACCGCAGCCTACGGTTTACCCTATGCATTGGGCGGCGCCTTTTGTGCGGGTCTTTTTTATGCAGTTGTTGCAGGCATTATAAAAGTTTCAGGAACGAATTGGCTAACACGTGCGCTGCCTCCGGTTGTTATCGGCTCGGTGATTATTGTAATCGGATTAAACTTAGCACCCACTGCAATGGGCATGGTAATGAATGACGGCCAGGGAAATTACAGCCTCGTCTATCTTTCAATAGCGATGGTAACCCTTGCAGTAACTGTTATCTGTAATATATTTTTAAAAGGCTTCTTCGAAATTATTCCGATCTTAATTGGACTTGTTTGCGGTTATCTTTTTACATTGATTATGGGAAACTTCTTTCCGGCATATCATATAATTTCTTTTGATAAAGTGCGGGAAGCTGCATGGTTCGGGCTGCCATCTTTTACCATTCCGAAATTTTCGTTTGTACCGATTATAACTTTTTTAATTGTTTCTCTTGCAACCATTTGCGAACACCTCGGCGATATTCTCGTGTTGAGCAAAGTTGTCGGTGTAGATTTTTACAAAGATCCTGGCTTGCACAGAACGCTGCTTGGAGACGGACTTGCAACAAGCTGGGCAGCCTTATGGGGCGGACCGCCTAACACCACGTACGGAGAAAACATCGGCGTTATGGCAATCACAAAAGTTTACAGCATTTGGGTTATCGGCGGCGCCGCAGTTATCGCAATACTGCTTAGCTTTTTCCAAAAATTCGGAGCACTGATTCAAACAATTCCGACTCCGGTTATGGGCGGCATTTCAATGCTCCTATTCGGAATAATCGCAAGCAGCGGATTGCGCACCGTTGTCGAAAGCGGCGTCGATTACAAAGATAAAAGAAACCTTACCATAAGCTCTGTTATTATGGTAATCGGAATCGGCGGCGGACGGCTTGCATTTAATATAACCGGTGATCTTAAATTTGAACTTGCAGGCGTTGCACTCGCAACCCTCATCGGAATCATATTAAACATGGTCTTCCCGCAAACAAAAGAAAAATAATCACTGCCTTTGCCCGCACTTTAAGCATTTAAAACTATGTGATATAATGCGGGCAAAATCTATTTCCCATTCACGGAGACAAACTCATGTACTTATTAAGATTTATTGAAGAGGACGGCAGCATTACAAACTTTGCATTATTTGACAGCATTGAAAGCGGGCAAAAATTTGTAGAGCAAATTCCGACCTATCGCTATTATTCGGAAACCTCAAAAAATTTTTCATTTGTTGAAGAAAGTTTTACCACACCGGAATTACCGGACTACATGCAGTTGGAATATAAAGGAAACTATATCCCCTTAACAAAATTCATGTTTAGAAACCCCGGGAAGATTATCATTGATTGGCAGGAGCTATATAATTTGGATAAGCCAAACCAAGGAGCAATTTCCGGCACCACCTTAGTTGATGCTTATACTATTGAAAACAGTGAAGTTGAAGAGTATATAAAAAAGCGAGAAAATAAATTTGAGCTTGCAAAAAAAGTTTTAGAAAAAAAATCTTTTGAGGTGCGCCGTGCTCACTTCGGATCAGAAGACGGTGAAGCAATTATATATCGCAAAAAAGACGGCGAGTGGCATTACTTAGAACACATGGATCCGTCCTTTACGGAGCAATCACCCGATGATGAAAAAGAATTTAAAAAATGGGTTGAAGAGTTGATTAAGTCATAGATAGTAAGTATTATAGTAGATAGGGGCTCTACTATGTACAAACTTGGAATACTTGGAATCGGAAACATGGGTTCCGCAATTTTAGGCGGAATATTAAAATCAAAAATTTTAAACGCTGACGAAATTATTATCTATAATAGAACGTACAGCAAAATCGAAAAATACAAACAACAGGGTGTTCATATCGGAGATTGCGAACGTACTGTGATAGAACATTCTGAAAATGTATTTGTGGCAGTAACACCTCAAGTTTTAGACAGCCTAACAGATGTTATAAAAAATTCTATGAACGGAGAAAAATTAATTATATCCGTTGTAGCGGGGAAAAATTTACTCACACTAAAAAATATCTTCGGTGCAAAAAATCGATACATACGTGTAATGTCAAACACGCCCGCAACAATCGGTGAAGGAATGAGCGCGATCATTATCGATGAATCAGCAAATGAAAAAGATAAAACTTTTGTAAATCAAATACTTCATTCAATTGGAAAAGTTGTGGAACTCTCGGAAGATAAGCTTGACATATTCGGTTCCTTTGCAGGCACCATCCCCGCTTATCTTTACATGTTTGCAGAAGCCATCGCCGACGGGGCAGTCGCTTGCGGATTCCCGCGCGAAGGAATATACGAAATTATTTCGCAATCAATATTGGGCTCAGCAAAATTACAACTTGAAACTAAAAAACATCCCGGCGAACTAAAAGACCAAGTAACAACTCCGGGAGGAATGACAATTGCGGGTGTCGCAGCTTTAGAAGAAGCAGGACTTCGAAATGCTTTAATAAAAGCTGTCAAAGACGCAATGGCAAAAAAACTCGGTGCGGATATGGTCGCTTTCGGACACAGCCATGTAAAAATGCTGGAAACAATAGACGGCATAATTGTTTTAAACCCCGGCTCCACCACAATCCCAAAGGACGGCTCAAAATCCGCAGCGATAATAGAAGACGGAAAAGCTCGCCTTCTTGAATTTTAATATAAGGAAAACCTAAGGCGATGAATAAAATTCAAACTCACTTATTTTCATTACAAGACAAAACCTATGCAGAGTTTTCGCGCAAGCTCATGCCGACTGTAAATCCTGAAACGGTTATCGGTGTAAGAACTCCCGACTTGCGCAAGTTTGCAAAAGAGCTTGTAAAACAAAATGCCGCAACAGAATTTCTTTTAAGTTTGCCGCACACTTATTTTGAAGAAAACCAATTACATGCTCTTATTCTTGCACAGTGCAAAGACTTCACCGCCCTCATGCCGCAAGTAGAATCTTTTTTGCCGCATATTGACAACTGGGCAACCTGCGATATTTTCTCGCCGAAAATTTTTAAAAAACATTTGCAGGCACTTCTTCCCTATATTCGAAAATGGCTTACAGCAAAACATACATACACTGTCCGCTTTGCAGTCGGCATGCTGATGGAATATTACCTTGATGATGCTTTTGAAACACAATACTCCGACATGGTTGCCGCCATTCGTTCCGAAGAATACTATGTAAACATGATGATTGCATGGTACTTTGCTACCGCCCTTGTAAAGCAATGGGAACATGCCCTACCGTATTTACAAGAAAAAAAATTGCAAACATGGACGCACAACAAAACAATACAAAAGGCAGTTGAAAGTTACCGCATTACCCCGGAGCAAAAAATTTATCTCAAAACATTAAAGCGGTGATTACAAATGAAAGTAAGCTTCATATATTCAATTTTTTACTATTTATCAGCATACGGGCAATGGCACTGAACAGGATATAATTTCAAAACGGAAATTATCAAATATAATTCTTGTCATCAGCCTGATATTTTCGTGCACCGTGCTTTAGTTTAATTATGATATTTTTATGAACACGTCGTTTTTATTGTAAATTTTCTGATAGAGTTTTACTGTAAATTCTAAAAACAATATCTCTGGTATTTTCGTACGATTTATGGTATATTAATTCACACAAAAAAAGATATGAAGGATAACCGCCATGATAATCTACGCAACAAAACAAACCTTTGAAAGGTATAAATTAAAACTGCCGCATGAATTAACTCCGCCAATAAACAAGATAGCCGAAATGATTATCGAAATGGAAAGCGGAAATGAGTTGTTAGAATGGGGTGCCAAGTTATTTTATTTTGACGGAAAAAAATGTATACAGGTGGTAAACTTTGCAAGCAAATTTACCTTGTGTTTAGTTGATATAAAAATAAAAGACCTTGAACTCATCGGTCATATCATAATTCACTATCTGCTTACGCTTTATGAAAAAGAACCGCCGATGCTGCGCGCCATTGAAAAAATGGCACAAGACAGCCCTGCCTTTTGTTTTGCAAAACTTACGAATAGAAGTGCGATTTCAACACTTAATTTAATCCAGCGAGAACTTCTGGATGACGGAAGACTTTTTAGCACGCACCTCAAAGACGGCATTTTACATACAATAGAAATCAATCGCTTTATTAATTTTAAGTGGATTTTCGGCGTACGTTTAATGGAAAAAGACGGGCATGTGTATGCAGGAGATCGATTTAGAGAATTACTGCTGGAACGATACGGAAATTAGCCTAACCTTCTTTTGATATCAAAACTTTTTTAATTCATTCTACTACTACAGCGTTTTTTTAATAAGTCGATTAAATTTTTTTAATACATCTTACCAAAACGTAAAAAGTTTTATAAAAAAGAGCTCGACACAACGGTTTAGTTTTTGCCGTCCGTGGCAAAAACTAAACCACGAGTTTTAAAGCTTCAATTTTATAGTTTTGTGTTGATGCTTTAAAACATCGTTTGGAATTTTGCAACGGTGGGCAATTTACCATAGGAATGCTTAAATCCGCAGTCCCTTATTGTTGATACTCCGATTTTTATAATAGGAAGTTAATTACAAAACGCTACACTACGAATCAAGACAATTTTATAAAAAAGAGCTCGACACGACGGTATAATTTTGCCGTCCATGGCAAAATTATACCTTGCGAGTTTTAAAAGCACTTGAAAGCGGTTGTGCTTTTAAAACGTCGCTGCTGCGTGGAACCACTGGCGTCCGTGCCCGTTCTGATTGC
The DNA here is from genome assembly GCF_008153345.1 of Treponema phagedenis. NCBI lineage: Bacteria > Pseudomonadati > Spirochaetota > Spirochaetia > Treponematales > Treponemataceae > Treponema > Treponema phagedenis. The sequence goes on from NZ_CP042818.1 coordinate 1,400,594, forward strand.
CATTTTGCTTGACAAACTTCTTGCAGCTGACCTTCGAGCTTAAAAGCTTCAATTTTACAATTAAAATAAGAAGAACTTTCTCAGGTCTTGTCGTGTCTCTTTTTTTGCCTTGCTTGAATAAAAGAGAAAAAAGCGATATAATACGAGAAATTATCTTTATCGCAGTTATATGCAATATTCAATTTTATAAATTAGAACAATGAATGGAATGCAAGTTTTGTATAACTGCAAACTAAATTTTTAGAGAGGTATAATATGATTAGAGGCGGAGAAATCGCAAAAGGTACTGTTTTATTAAATAAAGGAAGTCCATATCTTGTTGTTGAAAGAGAATTTGTAAATCCGGGAAAGGGCGCTGCGTTTGCGCGGGTTAAAATGAAGAATTTGCGTGATGGCTCAGTACTGACACAGACAATTAAAACCGCGGATACGGTTGAGGATGCTGTCGTCGATACGCATAAGGGGCAATATCAATATGATGACGGCGAAAGCTTTGTCTTCATGGATACCGAAAGTTTTGAGCAGATTCATGTTTTAAAAGAAACGATGAAAGGCAAAGAAAATTATTTGCGCGAAGGGGATGAATACGAAATACTTATTTGGGAAGGCGAACCGATTGATGTAAAAATCCCGACTAAGATGGTTTTTGTGGTTGAGCAAAGTGAAAATTACATTAAGGGAGATACCGTTTCCGGAGCGACAAAACCGATTGTTACCGAAACGGGGCTGGTTGTCCGTGTGCCGCTTTTTATTAAACAAGGGGAAAAAATAATGGTAAATACGGAAACAAATGAGTATCAGGAGCGCGTAAACAACTGACATTTCTTATCAGCTTACAAAGCTTTGCATACAAAGAAAACACCGTATTTGCAAGGCTCTGTAAGCGAAAATCTTTTTAAAATAATTTTTATTTTAAATTCTTAGAGGCGGTAATTGCTTTTGCCTCGCTTGAATAAAGTTGTACGCAGGAGCGCGGTACCCAGCCTTCGCCGAGATCCACCCAAAGAATCTGATTATTATCTTTGGTAATAATATCGAGTCCCTTCACCGGGAAAACATCCTTTCGTCTTGCATGGGCAATCGTAATTCCAAAATCTCCCGGCTTATCGCGGAAGGACACATAGGTTTCGACAATAACGGCAAAATTATTAGCGTCATTCATTGCAGTATCTGCGGGGAGGCGAATATCTTTGAACTCACTTTCTTTTTTGCAAGAGACGGATAAAAGGCAAAGGCAAAGGCAAAATATAACCGTTTGTTTCATTTAAGATTGTAGAATTCCCGCAGTTGGCTTAAAAAGAGTTTGTCCGAAGGGACAAGGTGGAGCGTTTGCAAATCGGAAAAAGAAAACCAACTAAAACGCTGATGCTCATTGCATTCAAGTTTTGCATTTTCCGGTAAAAAAACCTCATAGGCGAAAAGTTCAAAGAGATATCTTCCGTTATCAAAAGTATTTTTTCCGATGAATTTTCCAACTTCAATAGCTATTTCCAATTCTTCCAGATACTCTCTTTGCAAAGCTTGCGTATGTGTTTCATTTCCTTCACATTTGCCACCCGGAAATTCCCAAAATCCTCCTATTTTACCTTCATTTTTACGCAATCCTAAGAGGAACTTATTATCAAGGAAGACTATTCCTACTACTGATTGTTTCATACATTATAACAGAGGTGCTTGAGCAAAGAGCATATGAAGAATTCCAACGGTGAGACACGCAATGCCGATAATTGAGGATACTGCGGGCGTATCAAGAAATTCAATGGCAGAAGGAAGAGATTGTTGCTGCGGTAAACTTTTAAAATATCTGTTTAAAAAAACAAGAGCCCCCGCAATTCCTGTGAGTGCCGGAAAAAAATCACCAAGAATAGGCAGCCCGCCTGCTATCGGATCTAAAAGTTTAAATACGCCTGAAATACTTGCAAGTATTGTCGAGATAAGCAAAAATGTAGAATCATTGAAAAAGCTTTTATAGCTGTTTTCTTTTTGTTTATCTATCACCACTAAGATAAAGCCCATTACAAGGTTTGTTACTACTGACAAAAAATAAAACGGTAGCATTGTAGGTCTCCTTTTAAAATAAAGTTAATTTCTAGGTATTCACGTATAGCCGATGCTATACTTTGTGATTTTTATTTGTCCAAAGTATAGCATTTTTGCTATTTTTGTGCAAAAGGTTTTAGCTTTTTTTTGTAAACTTTAAGCCGTCATCGCCTTTTGTAACCAGAATAGTTGAACCTTCTTCAAATTTTCCGGCAAGAACTTCCCGCGCAAGTTTGTTTTCAAGCTCGGTTTGGATAGCACGTTTAAGCGGTCGCGCCCCGAACATGGGATCATAGCCAATCTCGGCAAGAAAATCCTTTGCTTCATCGCTGACCGAAAGTTTGAGCCTTCTTTCTTCAAGGCGGCGCGCTACCGCATTCAGCTGGATTTCGGTAATCATCCTGATATTTGACTTATCAAGCCGATTAAAGGTGAGCACCTCATCAATTCGGTTAAGGAATTCAGGGCGGAAACTTTGATGCAGGATTTCTTTAATCTGCGGTTGAATATCCTGCATATTGTTGGCAGTCAAAATATATTCGGAGCCGATATTGCTGGTCATAATAATGATGGTGTTTTTAAAATCTATCAGCCGTCCCTGTCCGTCTGTTAAACGCCCGTCATCCAGTATTTGCAAAAAGATATTAAACACATCCTGATTTGCTTTTTCTATTTCATCAAAGAGAATAACGCTGTAAGGCCGTCTGCGCACCGCTTCGGTAAGCTGTCCACCCTCATCATAGCCTACATAGCCGGGCGGTGCTCCGATCAGGCGGCTCACCGAATGCTTTTCCATGTATTCGCTCATATCGATTCGTGTAAGCGCCTTTTCATCATTAAAAAGGAATTCAGCAAGCGTCCGTGCAAGCTCTGTTTTTCCCACACCGGTCGGTCCAAGGAAGAGGAATGAACCGAGGGGTTTATTGGCATCTGAAAGCCCTGCCTTGTTTCGCCGGATAGCATCCGCAATAACGGTTACCGCCTCATCTTGCCCGACAACCCGTTTTTTTAAGGCATTTTCAAGGTCGAGGTATTTTTGCTGTTCGCTTGCCATCATTTTTGCAACGGGGATTCCCGTCCACACGGAAATAATTTTCGCAATATCTTCTTCGCTAACCTCTTCGCGCAAAAGCTGTCCTTCGCTTCCCGCTTTTTTCTCAAGCTCGGCGGTAACCGCCGCAATCTTTTTTTCAAGCTCGGGGATTTTGCCGTAGCGTAATTCTGCCGCTTTATTTAGATTCCCTTCGCGGGTGTATTTTGTTTCTTCAAATCGTAATTGCTCCAATTCTTCTTTATACGCCCGAGATTCTTCTATTTTGCTTTTTTCATTCTGCCACTGTGCCTGCATTGCCGAACGGACTTCGGAAAGCTCAGCTAATTCTTTTTCGAGCTTTGTAAGCCGCTCCTTTGATGCGGGGTCGGTCTCTTTTGATAAAGAAACTTTTTCAATATTGAGCTGCAATATTTTTCGCTCTACCTTGTCAAGCTCAACCGGCTGGCTTTCTATTTCCATTTTTAAACGGCTTGCTGCTTCGTCAACCAAGTCTATTGCCTTATCGGGCAAAAAACGGTTGGTGATATACCGGTTTGAAAGCACCGCTGCAGCAACCAACGCTTCGTCCTTGATTCGAACGCCGTGATGTACCTCGTATTTTTCTTGTAACCCGCGCAAAATAGCGATTGTGTCCTCAACGCTCGGTTCAGGACAGTATACTTGCTGGAATCTTCGCTCAAGGGCTGCATCTTTTTCAATATATTTTCGGTATTCATTTAAGGTGGTTGCCCCGATTGCCCGCAGCTCTCCACGCGCAAGGGCAGGTTTTAACAAGTTTGAAGCATCCATTGAACCTTCGCTTGCACCGGCCCCGACAAGGGTATGCAGCTCATCAATAAAGAGAATGATTTTGCCTTCGCTTTTTTGTACTTCAGAGATAACCGCTTTGAGCCGCTCTTCAAACTCGCCGCGGAATTTCGCACCCGCAACCAAGGCGCCGAGATCAAGGGAAAGTAACCGCTTGCCACGCAAACTTTCCGGCACATCGCCCGAAACAATACGCCGCGCCAAGCCTTCCACAATAGCGGTTTTTCCGACCCCGGGCTCTCCAATCAATACCGGATTATTTTTGGTGCGGCGGGAAAGCACCTGCATAACCCGCCTGATTTCTTCGTCTCTGCCGATTACCGGGTCAATTTTTTCCTGTCGTGCCAAAGCGGTAAGGTCGCGGCAGTATTTTTCCAAACTTTGAAAAGTTGATTCAGGATCTTCGCTGGTAACGCGCTGATTTCCTCGGATATCTTTTAAGGCGGCAAGAATTGCGCTGCGGGAAATTCCGTTTGACCGCAATAGGTTTCCGGTGCCGTCATCGGCATCGGACATTGCAAGCAGCAAATGCTCGCAGGAAACATACTCGTCTTTTAATTTATCTGCAATTTTTTCCGCATTTGCAAAGATTTTGCCTAAAATGGGCGCATAATAGGTTTGTGCGGATTGTCCCGTTACGCGCGGTTTTTTGCGCAAGCGCTCATCAACCTCATCAATAAGGCGCTCTACCGGAACCCCGATTTTTTCAATTACGGGCGGAATAATGCCGCCTTCCTGGGTTAAAAGAGTGTATAAAAGATGTTCGGTTTCGATTTGACTGTGGTCTTCTTGCTGGGCAAGCGAAACCGCTTCGTTAATAGCTTCAGTAGCTTTAACGGTGTATTTATCAATATTCATACCTATAATATACGAAAAGAGTGAGTGAAAGTAAAGAAAAAGGACGAGCCGAGCAAAGAGGCTTCTATGGTAAGGTTACTCACCCTTGTCAATTCAAAACGATGTTTTAAAGCATCAACACAAAACTGTAAAATTGAAGCTTTAAAACTCGTTGGCGAAGCGGCGGCAAATTATTAACGCTTTGCCCTATGGTAAGTTTGCTCACCGTTATCAATTCCAAACGATGTTTTGCCTGATAGTTTATTGTAAACAGGCAAAACTCGTAGGCGAAGTTACAGTAAATTTTCAAAACTTCGCCCTTGCGCCGTGTCGGGCTCCTTTTTGTAACAGGAAGTTTTTAAAACTCGTAGGTTTAGTTTTTGACAAGGACGGCAAAATCAGAACCGCCACGGATGGCGGTGGTTCCAAACAGAATTGAGTTTGGAAACTACCACATTTGTATAATAGGAGTTTTCAAACTCATAGGTTTGGTTTTGACATGGACGTCAAAACCAAACCGTTGCTCTTTTTTATAAAATTATCTTGATTTGTATAAAAAAATAATCGAGTTATCAAAAAAAACGTCATATTACATTGTAACCCGTTAAAACGAATCGAGGTTATCGCACCTGCACTGTCCCATACAAGACTTTTCCCGTATTTTTGGTGGAAACGGTTATTTCTTCCGGTTGATGCGCTGAATCGGTTTTAAAAATAAGCAGGGTCATAGGATCGAGTTGTATTGTTTGCCGATTATTCTCCGGTGCGGAAACGGTAATGCGGAGTTCGCCGGCGGTGTCGAATGAAAAAAGCCAGCCGATTTCTTTTTGGGTAATACGCATGGTTATATCGGCGGAAGAGGTGAGGGGAGTGCTTTGTACATTGGCGGCGATGTCGTTTTGTACCATTACATTAAAATCCCGCACTTTGCCGATACTTACCGTTTTAATGCCGCCGTCAAACTCATACAGTTCGTATGGCTTCAGGGTAATAAATTGCTTGCCGTCGTGTCCTATCTGCAAGTCTCCTGTGAGAGGCGCAATAAAACGCCGTATGCCGGGCAAGAGGGTAAACTCCGATTGCTCTAAATCAACCGTTGCGGAACTTAGCCGCAGCAAAAAATTTCGCTTTGCATACTCGGACTCTGGCGGGTAAATAAAAAGCTCGGTTGTAGTACCTCCGCTCCAAGTTGTTGTCTTAAAATCGGACGCTCCGTATTTTTGTATGCGCATGAGTTCGTATCTCCTTATAAAAATGTACGGTCAATTTTTGTTTTTGTAATAATAGGATATCTGCAAAAGCTGGTGGTTAGTTTTTACAGAATAAGCATTCCTATGGTAAACAGCTCGCCAGAGGCAAATTATTAACGCTTTGCCCTATGGTAAGTTTACTCGCCGTTATCAATTCCAAACGATGTTTTGCCTGATAGTTTATTGTAAACAGGCAAAACTCGTAGGCGAAGTTACAGTAAATTTTCAAAACTTCGCCCTTGCGCCGTGTCGGGCTCTTATTTATAAAAAGCTCGGGAGTCCAGAGTTCCAGGGACGCCCAAGCCGCTCATTTAACTAACCGGCAAGAAAAGGTTTACCAGCTGCGGTAAGAATACCATCATCACTGTTGCGGTCGGCTGCGTTGCCGCATAAAAGGCTGAAACCTTGTTATCTTCCGTTACAGTCAAAAGCGCACCGAGCGAAGGAGCCGAAGTCATTGAGCCGGTTGTCGAGCCGAGCGCAGCAAAAAGCGGCAGCTTAAAAAATTTGTATGAGGTAAAAAAACAGATAAGCGTCGGAACCATGGTCATTAAAACGCCGATAAAAAATAATTTCACACCGTGCGTTGAAATAACCTCAACAAAGCCGCTTCCGGCTTTCAAACCTGATTGCAATAAAAAGAATGCAAGCCCGAGGTCTCTGATGAGGGAAAGGCTGGTGTCTGAAACTTTCAGATTTATTCTGCCGAAATTGCCGTAATGCCCAAGGAAAAGCCCCGCAATCAGTGATCCGCCGCCCGCACCAAGCGATAACTTAACACTTTCACCGATAGGAATTTTTATACTGCCGAGCAAAATACCTAAAAGCGCTGCAAGTGCCAAAGAAAACAAACCGTTTCGTTCTATAGTGATTAAATTCTCGGGAATGATTTTCACTTTAGCGCTTTTGCCGGTAGGAATAACCAGCTTTGCGTTTTCGGCATCTCTGTCCGCCTTAAGAAGCCTCGGAATAATTTGCACAGTCATGACCACGCCGATAACCCCAAACGTGTAAGCAATCCCGTACCCAATGCCGGGCAAGGCCGAGTCGGTAAGCGAGTTTACCGTGCCGAGCATTGCAGTGGAAGTCATTGCTCCTGTTGCGAGCCCCAACGAAAGCGCAATCGGAATCTGAAATATTTTTACGGCAAGAATAATGATAATGCCGCCTGCCAAACAGGTGATAAAAGAAAGCGTTAAAAAGCCACGCCGTTTTTCTTAATATTTGCGATAAAGGTCGGCCCCGCCATTAAACCGATGGGCGCCAAGAATAATACAATGCCGATTTTTGATAAAAAAGCCGGTACGGTAAAGCCGAAGTGTCCAAACACCAGTGCGGTAATAAGTACAGCGGAGGCTCCGAACTTAATGCCGAAAAAGTTGATACTTCCAAGCACATAACCGATGGACATAATCAAAAATAATACGAGTAATTCATTCATGTTACTTCTCCTAATGTCTATATATTTCATTATACAATAAAAATATCTATAATGAAAATAGCTTTTATTAATAAATAAGCATAAAATCAACCATTTTTGAGATAATTTTGCTTAAGAAATAGGAAACAGTGCCAATTTTTAAATAGCAAGATCGAACTATCTTACCGTTTTTTGGGCGTTGTGGTTTGAAGCTCGCGGAAAATCGGCTTTACCACCACAGACGGAACCACGAACACTGTTATACTAATTAAAGCATTAACAATAGCAGCGTGAGGATTCGCCATTCCTATGGTAAGTTTACCCACCCTTGCAAAATTCTAAACGATGTTTTGCCTGACACCTTATTGCAAACAGGCAAAACTCGTAGGCGAAGTTATAGTAAATTTTCAAAACTTCGCCCTATGGTAAACTGCTCGCCGTTGTGCCGTGTCGGACTCTTTTTATATAAAATTTTTTTTAACAGGAAGTTTTCAAACTCGTAGATTTGTTTTTGCAGCGGACGGCAAAATCCCGCATTTTTAGCAACAAACAAAATTTCTTGTGCGAAAATTGCTGTAGGATTTTTGTTTTTATGGTATAGTGGCGCAATGAGTACGGTAGAATGTTTACAGTCGATGGAATTGGTGGCGCCTGCGGGAAATCTTGAAAAGCTTACCTATGCGTGGGAATATGGCGGCGATGCGGCATATATCGGGTTGAAGAATTTTTCGCTGCGGGTGAAGGCGGATAATTTTTTTGATGAGGAGTATAAGGCGATACGGGCGCTGAAGGAGGCATACGCGCGGCAGGGAAAGCCAAAAAAGCTTTTGTGCGCACTGAATATTTCGTTTCATAATAAGGAGATTGAGCATTTTTTAGCCGAGTCGGATTATTTTGCCCTGTATCCGATTGATGCGTTTATTGTGCAGGACATCGGTTTGGTGCCGATTTTGCAAAAGCGGTTTCCTCATGCGGCGCTGCATTTAAGCACGCAGGCAAATTGTATCAATTATTCGGCGGTAAAAATGTATCATCGCATGGGCTTTTCGCGTGTTGTTGTCGGACGGGAAGCTTCGCTGCAGGATATTGCCGAAATTAAGGAGCGGGTGCCCGATATGGAGCTTGAATGTTTTGTGCACGGTGCAATGTGTATTGCCTATTCGGGGCGGTGCCTTATTTCAGCCTATCTTACCGGCAGAAGTGCAAATGCCGGCTCGTGCACGCATTCGTGCCGGTGGGAGTATCAGCTTTTGTCTTCCCGGCACAAAGAACCGGCCGCGGAATTTGCGGTGCAGGAAAAGGAGCGGCAGGGCGAGTTTTTCCCGATTGAAGAAGGCGAAAATTACACGGCAATGTTTTCTTCAAAAGATCTTTGTATGATCGATTATTTGCATGAGCTGCAAAAGGCGGGCGCCGATGCCTTAAAAATAGAGGGGAGGATGAAAAGCCTCTATTATACGGCGTTGGTAACGCGGGCATATCGAAAAAAGATTGACAGTTTAAGCGGAAAAATCACTGCGGAAGAGGCGGCACCTTTTATTGCAGAGCTGTATAATACCGCACACCGGGAATTTGCAACCGGTTTTTATTTTTCCAAAGATGATGCGAATAAAACAACGCGCGGAGAAACCAAGGCGGATTATATGATGGCAGGCGTCATCGGCAAAAAGCTCAACACAAACGGAGCGCTGCACGAATATGAGTTTGTCTCGATGAATAAGATTAGTGCGGGGCAGCCGCTTGAATACATCGGCCCCGACATTTGTTCCATCCCCGATACTGAATACACCTTGCTCAACCCCGAAACCGGCGAAAAAAGAGACTGGGTATCTCACGGGCATCCCTGCATTTTGCGCACTGACAAAGTTTTGCACGAACGGTTTATTGTGCGGACAAAAAAAACCTAAACCGGCTGGAAAGTACGGCCGTAATTTACGGACACACGCCCTAACCGATAATACAGGTTATACGCTTTCAAAGTATCGCCACTATCGGTTTGCCACATTCCTCATTACCACAAAACAACGGTTAAAAACTACGCGAACGCTTTTTGATAACCCGATTATTTTTTTAATGCAAGTTTTATAAAAAAGAGCAACGGTTTGGTTTTGACGTCCATGTCAAAACCAAACCTATGAGTTTGAAAACTCCTATTATACAAATGTGGTAGTTTCCAAACTCAATTCTGTTTGGAACCACCGCCATCCGTGGCGGTTCTGATTTTGCCGTCCTTGTCAAAAACTAAACCGTCTGCGTGGAACCACGGGCGTCCGTGCCCGTTCTGAAATTTACATTCCTCCGGTGCAGAGTACAGGATCGCGGCGGAGCATAAGCGAAAAAAGCCTTGCGCCAGCAGCAAGGGCGAAGTGTTGAAATTCTGGCTTTCACTTCGCCTCCGAGTTTAAAAGCTTCAATTCTACAAAATAGTGTTGATGCTTTTAAACATCGTGTGGACGGCAGGTCTAAGGGCTGCCCAAGCCCTTAATGCGAAGCATAAACAAAAAAATCTTACAAAACCTCCAACCGCTGGTGCGCAGCACACCAAAGCGGGGTACAGGGGCAGCCGCCCCTTGTTCATTCGTAAGTCCTGTTAAACTATATTCTTCCCTTGACATATTTTTAAATTCATTGTATATATATAGATATAATTTTATTATGTAGGAGTGTAAATTATGAGTATTATGAATTTTTCAGTGCCGAGAGAAATTATTTACGGCGAAAATGCTTTGGATCACTTAGCAAAGCTTAAAGGTAAAAAAGCTGCAATTGTAACCGGCGGAAGCTCAATGAAACGATTCGGATTTCTTGATAAAAGCGCTGCCTTGCTTAAAAAGGCGGGAATTGAATCAATTATTATTGACGGGGTAGAGCCGAATCCATCTGTTAAAACCGTTATTGAAGGCGGTAAGAAGATGGCTGAATTTGAACCTGATTGGATTGTGGCTATAGGAGGAGGTTCCGCCTTGGATGCCGCAAAAGTAATGTGGTGTTTCTACGAGCATCCTGCAATTGATTTTACCGATATTATCACTCCCGGTTCAATGCCGAGCCTTCGAAATAAGGCAAAGCTTATCTGTATTCCTTCGACAAGCGGTACGGCAAGTGAAATTACGGCATTTTCCGTTATTACCGATACGGAAAATCATATTAAATACCCGATTGTGGCAGCCGATATGGTACCCGATATTGCAATCTTGGATCCTGCACTGCCTGCCTGCATGCCGCCCCATATAACGGCAAACACCGGCATGGACGTTTTTGCACATGCGATTGAAGCCTTTGCATCAACAGCGGCAACCTCTTTTACCGATCCCTATGCGATTGAAGCATTACGGCTGGTAATTAAATATTTACCGCGTGCCTATGCTGATGGTAAAGATATGGAAGCACGTACGCATATGCACAATGCTTCAACATTGGCAGGCATGGCTTTTACAAATGCTTCACTCGGTTTAGTGCATTCGCTTGCACACAAAATTGGCGGAGAGTTCGGGGTTACGCACGGACTTGCAAATGCAATCTTGATGCCCTATATCATTGATTTTAATCGAAAGTATTCTTCAAAGTACGAGTTAGCGGAAAAAAGACTGGGAGTAGCGGATATTGCCGAACAGGTACGCGAACTTAATAAAAAACTTGATATCCCGCTTACCTTTAAAGATTGTACCGAAGTTGATTTTAACGAGGCAAAATTCAAAAAAGTTTTGGATCGAATGAGTGAAAACGCGCATGGAGATCCTTGTACGCTCACAAATCCGGGAAACCCGACGGTAGCCGATGTAAAAATGATTTACGAAGCAGCCTATTACGGTAAAAAAATTAGCTAAAGATTAAAAAACAGCCTCGACCGTTATACGTCGAGGCTGTTTTTATTTTGAAATCGATTAAACCACTATAACGTTTTTTTAATAAGTCGATTCGTTTTTTAATACATCTTATCCAACACGTAAAAAATTTTATAAAAAAGAGTTCGACACGGCGCAACGGCGAGCAATTTACCATTAGAATGCTTAAATCCACAGTCCCTTATTGTTGATACTCCAATTTTTATAACAGGAAGTTAATTACAAAACGCCACACTACGGCATGGCAGTTTCTTTTTAAACTTTAAACTTATCAACGGCAATATTTAATTTTTCAATACTCTGCTTGTTTTTTTCAGACATGGTGTTTACATCTTCCGCAAGCGTTTGGATTCTCAGCGTTCTATCCATCATATGATTGGCGTTATTGTGCACATTTTGTGATGATGCTGCTAAATCATTCATTTGTTGTAAAATCTCGGAATTTCCGGCTAAAATCTGTTCTGTTTGATTGCTCACCGCTTCCGCAGATTCGTTAATATTTTTTATCAGATCAAGCACATACTCTCCATGAGCGGTTTGATTATTCAGTAATGCCAACGCCGAAGATGTTTTTGTTTTTATTCCGTCAATGGTTTTTACAATTTCGATTATCCATTTTCCAAGTTCTTCGGAAGCAACATCAACATCGGTAATTGAATTTTTTAAATCCATAAGCACATGCGTAATACTTTTTGCCTGCTCTGAAGAGTTTTCCGCAAGTTTTCGTATCTCTTCCGCAACAACGGCAAATCCTTTGCCGGAATCTCCTGCATGAGCAGCCTCAATTGCCGCATTCATTGCAAGCAGGTTTGTTTGTTCCGCAATTCCTTCAATAACATTGCTTGCTTCCAACAAGCCCTCAGACTGATTGATGATCGTTTTTATAAACTGTGCGGTGATAGCATTTTTTTCTCTAACTTCAACCGAAACAGAGTTTAACCCGGCAACAAGACCGGCATTCTCTTGAAAAATTTGCTCCAATTCTTTTACACTTACAACCATGTTTTCTACCGACCTTGATGAAGCAAAAATATTTTCCGATTGATTTTTCGTATTGTCTCCTAAACGTTCCAAGCTTTTTGATGCATGCAAAATAGTTGCCTGAGCTTCTTCTATGCCGGCAGTTTGATTGACAATTTGATTTTTTACATCGCTGATACTTCCACCGATTTGATTTAGCGCGAGACTGGTTTCTTCAATGTTTTTAATAAAGAATCTCCGATGCTCTGTAATTCTATTGTCTCACCTTTTACCGACTTAAATGAATCCCTAACCGCATCAAGTGTTTTATTAAAAAAGTTTGCCATTATTCCGACTTCGTCATTGTCTGACTGTATTCGTTTTGTAAAATTACCGTTCGAAAGGTCTTCTAAAAGACTGTATATTATGTTAAATTTTTTAAACAGGGCGCCTATCAAAAAATTTCCGGAAATCAGGATAATAATAAAAAATACTGCAATAAGAATCACTGGAGTTTTTAACAGCTCCCAAGCAGTAGGCACAAAATCATCGAGCCGCGATATAAGTACTATTCGATAGGGAAGCCGGTCAAGTTTTTGCATACTTAAAATCATTTTATGCCCATCGGTATCGGTATAGGATTCAATGTGATTAAATCCCTCGACCGTAGATCGATGTGCGCCTAAAACAATGTCGGATAGTTTTTTCTCAACATCATCTCTGTTTGAAGAAGAGATGATTTTATCATTGGCATCAATTAAATACAGAGAAGAATGGGGGCTTGGGTTTGCTTTTTTCAAACCTTCAACCGCATTTGTTAAACTTATTCCTACTCCGGCAATCCCTATAACCTTACCGTTATTAAGAACCTTTATATCAAAATAAAAATTTGTAGTATCCAAGGTTTTTTCATAATTTAAATTAAGCTGCTCCCGGTTAGGATCGGCTAAATTTTCAAGCACCCAATCATCATTCGGGTCAACTCAGGGATTTAACGTTTCAAATATAACTTCTCCGTTTGAAATCGTATAATAATGGTTGGTCAGCATATTTGCAGCAAAGCTTGTGAAAAAGCCTTCTCTGGATGCGAGTTGTTTCATTGTTGTTTTAATTTCATCCCCTAAAACACCATCTTGTTCATGGGTCAAAAACCAAGCGGCTAAATCGGGATCGTCTGCAAAATAGTATGATAATTCCAATCCACGCATGATATCTGTTTTTAAATCGGAGACAGAAGATGCCAAAATAAATGGAAGCAGAAAATCAAAAAAAGGCTTGATGTATAAGACATTTTTTAAAAACACCGTATGAAACTTATTATAAAGTCTTTTTATAAACTTGTCCACTTAAAAATAAAAATGTCGGTCAGTATCTTGAAAAGGAATTTTTGAGAAGTAGAGTTATTTACCATTTAAGCTGTGCAATTGCTTCTCGCGCGGCTTTTTTTATTGAATCGGGATAATTCAAATAACTGACATACAGTAAATAATCAAAAGAATCTTTATTCCCAAGCTCCCCGAGTGCTTGAATCAGGGTGAGTATGAGATTTTCATCATAGGTTTTTGTTTTTTCCGTTTCGGAATTTAACATGCCTAAAAAGATTGAAAGGGCTTGTACCGATTCCGTTGTTCCCATTGCTCCCATACACCGTATTACCGGAATAAGTTCCGAACCGGAAAGGGCACCTGCTTTATACTCTGCTTGAGCGGTATAAAAATAATGCACGACAGCGGGGCTTGCACCGCTCCAGCGTAAATCTTGTAATACAGTTAAGCTTTCATTGATGAGTTTTTTGCTCAGCGCGGGAGCGATGTTTTTTTGCTTTAAACCGGTTGCAAGTGCTTTTTCAGCAATTTTTCCGATTTTTTTAGCATCGGTTGAAGGGGTCTCTTTTACCAAGGAGAAGGCATTGTAAACTTTTTGCAGATTTTTATCTTCCATTTCGGCGAGAATGTCGGTGAAAAACAAAGAAAGATTATCTGACACAGCTTTTTTTGCAGCCGTAATGATGGATGGATCAATCGGGCTGCAAACTGTTTCAAATAGCGGTTTAAACGTTTTTTTGTCTTTTAAGTTACCGAGTGTTGCAGCGGCAGCCTCCAAAAGTTTTGGGTCAATTTTTTTTCCGGTAAGAGATTCCGTTAGTTTTTTCTCATACCATGAAATTAGAAAAGCAGTAAATTCCGGATTCGATTTTTTTGCAGAAGAAAGCGCGGTAATACATGCAATGCCCAGAGCACCGTCATCGGCAAGCAAAAGCAACCGTTGAATTGAATCAAGGGATTCGGCATCTTGTAATTCACCGAGTTTTGTTACTGTAAGAACAGCCATTTCCAAAAACTGTCTGTCATCTAAGAGTATCGAATAAGCGGATTCGGTAAAATCCAGGGCGGTTCTAAAAAGCGGCAACATGGTTTTTTCCGAATTTTTTACGGCATCGCTAAGTATGTCGATCTTTGTACTGATATTTGCACGCAGAAAATTTCGCTGATATGAGAGTACGAGCGGATCTGTTTGTGAAAAAAGCAAAAGCTGAGTTTGCAAAAATACATACATAAGTAGTGTTAATCTTTTTTTCATAATTCTCTTCTCTATTTTCATCTCTTTTTCAAATAAGCACAATATAACAGGTTTTAAAGCATTTGCTGCTTACCTGAAAAAAAGCATATCATTAAGCAACCGAAATTACAAGTATGAAAGAAATCTCTCATGATTGAATTAAACTCTTTTATGGTTAAAAGAGTTTTGTAAGAAAGAGAGTCTATGCTTTTTATTTTTAAGGAAATCTATTTTGCAAAATGCTGAATGATGCTAACGGAAAAAGAAACAAGCTTTTACAAGCCGTTTGTACGGGTAAAAAACAGCTCGCGAATTACATGGTCTTTTTTCAGCCCCTTTAACTCAAATTTTGTTTTTGGGCGCCAGCTTTGAGAAGGGGCAAAGCCTTCATATTTTGATGTAAGTCCGGCTGTGGCGGAAAGTTCTGCGTAGGCATCATGTGCATAATGCTCCCAATCGGTAACAGCATAAATATAGCCTCCATCCCGCAATCGGGAAACAAATAAGTCTGTGTTTGGGCGGTGTAATAATCTGCGTTTATGGTGTTTTTTCTTTTGCCACGGATCGGGAAAAAATATATGAAATCCCGCAAGAGATTTTTCGTCAATCATTGTTTGCAATACTTGTATTGCGTCATACTCAATAATGCGTATGTTGGAGAGATTTCGTTTCTCAATTTCTCCTAAAAGTTTACCGACGCCTGGTTTGTACACCTCAACTCCGAGATAATTAGTGCCGGGATTTTTTTCAGCGATTTCCGCAGTTGCAAGTCCCATTCCGAATCCTATCTCCATTATAACCGGTTGGGAATTTCCAAAAATATGTTCAAATTGTATGGGCTCATTTTGATAAGGAATGCACCATCTCTTTGAGAAAACAGCATAATCACGCTTTTGGCCGTCAGTCATTCTGCCGGCTCGCAATACGAAAGTTAAAATAGGGCGATTTTTTAATTCTACGATATCCATGTAGCAATAACACTCAAAGTATCGTTATGGATACAACGTTTGCGGAGGGGAAATAAACGCTATAGTTCTATTCTCGTTTTCTATCAAACATTGCACATATCGTGAGTCCGAATAGAGTTTTTTTGCCTCTTGGATGTCTCCTGTATTATCACCTTTTTGTATAAGAGACAGAGATTGGACTGCAAGCGGTTGTCGGTCGGCGCCAAGGAAAATAAGCGAGGCGGTAAGAAAATTACTGCCTTCGTCTTTTAATGTAAGTTTCCAAAGATTATCTTGTAGAGAAAATGAAAACGGCGCAGTAAGTATATCGGGCGCTTTTACCAGAGAGCAGTCAATTTTTGCCGTTTCTCCGGCAAGGTCTTCAATCGTTATTGTATACATGCCTTCGGGAAATCTTTGCCCGGGATATACGAATTTATTTGAACCGGTCCAGAGTTCCGTGTCATTATTTGCGGAAGATAGAAAAAAAGATGAATTTTCTCTGTCTGCCGTCCATATAAAATCACTGGTATTTTCTTTTATTTTCATGGAGGCATAATCATTTCTGCCATTTTTATCAGTGTATAAAACAAATACCGAAAGTCGCTCCCGCAAGTTTTCGTTTGAATCAATAATATACAGGCGTTTAACCTCAGTAGTAATAATACGGGGGGCATCAAAAGAGCAGGCAGAGAAGAGGAATATTGAAATAACAAGCAAAAATATTTGAAAAAAGCGCTTTTTTTTCATGGTTAAAACATAAAAGATAGATTTATAACGGTAAGATCCGAATTTTCGAATCTATTGGCACTTGATTCAAAACGGACATTAACCTTTTCGCATGCTTCGCTCAAATAAGAGATATAATACATACCAAGATTGCTGTCCTGCTGTCCTTCGGGCAAATCACGGTAAAAATCAATTAAAGAATTTTTATTCACATCCGTATTTTTTATATCATTTAAATTATTTTTAACCGCTTCCGATTGCTCATTTTTACTGTAAAGCGTTACCTGCAACTTGCCTTGTGTCCCGATTGATGTTGTACTGCCGCCGCCAAGTTTCCAAGAAACAAAGACCAATTCCTGATTTCTTTCAAGTTCGGCAACTAATCTCCGTCTGATATTCGGATCAAAAAGCGCTTCCTGTCCATCCGTCAGGTCAGGATATAGTTTTTTTGCTTCTTTACGAAGATTCATGTTTTCGGCGCTGAGGATTAACTCCATAAGCATTAAGGATATATATTCCGCAATACGGGTTTTGTCCATATATTCCGCTAAACTGCTTCGTATTGTTTTAAGGAGGGTTTCAAAATCTGCTGAAGATTTGAATTTTGTAATAATGAACCAGGTAAAGGGGCGCAGATTATTAAGGAATTTTTCCCCTAAGAAAAATTGAATGTTTTTTTCTTCAGGGCGTAATTGATCGTTTTTATTGATAAAGGAATACATCGGCGTAAGAATTTCCTGTTTTGAGTCATAAATAAGCTGTTCGTTTTTTTTCAGTATATTCGCTAGGAATCTTTCGTTAATATGGGTTTTTTCATCAATAATACTTGCAGGATTTACCCGATTCCAGCGCTTTATAACCGGAGAATTAAGAATTTGTTTAAAAATAAAATCATCATACTGACGATACAATACGGAAAAAACAATGAGCTTGGAAAGATCCATAATTTCTTGCCGGGATGAAACAAATTCGGATTTAGAAATTTCTATTTTTGAAATATAGTCTGCCAAAAGCAATCGTTGGATAGTTTCAGGCATAAATTTTTCTAAAGAAATTCCGTATTCTTCGACATTGCCTGCAAGCTTAAATCGCAAGAGTTTTTTGTTTCTTTTAATAAAAAAAGTTGTCCCCTCATCAGTTAAGATAAGCTTAAGGGGGAGTTCAAGCATTTGTTTTCTTTCTCCTGCTATCATTTTTTGTTCCTTCTTTGAATATAGTAGTCTTGGTTTATCGAACCCTTAAAGCTTTAATTTTTACACTCTTTTTAAAGACGCTAAGGGTCTTGACAGCACTAAAGTCTATTACACGGTTTTCAGCTGCACAATATACTTGCGTTGATCCTGTAAAAGTCCATTTTTTTCAGTTTAAACTTTATGCTCATATAATTATGAATGAGTTTTGAAAATTTAACAAGTATTAAAGAGAATTTAATATTCGTTTTATTTCTCCGGACTTATTGTATCTGGGATTCTTTTGCAATAACTCTTCTAAAACCCTTCGTCCTTCAGACTTTTCATCGGAACTGATATATAGTTTTCCCAATTCATAATAAGAATCCCAGAGTTTTTCATTTAATGCAATGGATTGTTTATAAGCATCTTTTGCCTTTTCTTGCAGTCCGGCACCGACAAAAGCCCCCGCAAGATTCTGTCTTGCCAGTCCGTGTTTCGGTGCAATAGAAACCGCTTTTGCATAATGCTCTACCGATTTATCCCATCGGTTTTGAAGTCCGTAGAGCTTTCCTAAATTAGTATTTATTTCAAAATTATTCGGTTCAAGTCGATATGCAACGCTTAACTCTTGTTCCGCATCGGATAACTTGCCGGAATCCATATAAAGCTTACCGAGATTATTCCTCGGTTTAGCGTAATTTTTATCCAATCGGATAGCTTTTTCATAATTGATTAATGCAAGGTCTGTTTTCCCTGTTTTTTCTGCGGCAAGTGCATATGTATAGACAAAGAGGGCATCGGAATTATTAAGTCCGGCAGCTCTTTCTGCATATGTAATTGCTTCTTCCGCTTTATCCATTTCGAGTAATACTGTTGCAAGATTATAATACGTAATAGAATCTCGTGCACCGAGAGAAATAGCTTCACTAAAATGTTTTGCCGCTTGGGTGTTATTTCCCAGTTTTGCATATACTTGCGCCATTTCTTTTATCGCGGTTATATTCGCTGATTCTATTGAGAGGGCTTTTTGATAGTTTGAAATTGATGCTTGATAATTTCGCTTGTTATCTTGTATCCGTGCCAGTTCTATCCATGCACGAACATAATCGGGTTTAATCTTTGTTGCTTCTTGAAAAGCAGCAATAGCGGCGTCATTTGCATTTAAAATCTTGTTTACCAAACCGAGATTAAAAAATGCCTGTTCAAATCGAGGATTCCCTTTACATGCCTTTTCAAAAGAGTTTCGCGCTTTTTGATAGCTTTTCGCTTCAAAATACCGTTTTCCAAGTTCATAATTATAAAGATAATTATCTGGATCTAATTGATGTGCGCTTTCCAACTCGGTTAAGGCCAAAATAGGATTTTTTTGTCCGTCCGCAATCTGTGAGTGCAGATAATGAGCGGAAGCTGATGAGTCTTTTGCGGCAAGAGATTGCTTGACATATACGGATGCGGAATCTAAGGCATTGCTCTTTAGTTGCGGGCTATTGGTTTTTTCCCAAAACTTATACATAGCTTCAGCCATTTCTTTATATTTTGAGGCGGTAAAATTTTTTTCAGAAGAAGGCATTGCCCGTATTGCCTTATTAAAAGAGGAAAGAGCTCCTTGATAATCTCCGTCCGCAGCCGCTTGTTTTCCTTGCCGCACATATTCGGTTACTTCCGCAATTTGTTTTTGAGATGTTTCGTTTTCTTGAGCAAGCTCTTGTGCTTTTCGCTCGGCTTCACGCTTTTGTGCCAACTCTTGCTGCGCTTTTCGCTCGGCTTCACGTTTTTGAGCGAGCTCTTGCTGCGCTTTTCGCTCTGCTTCACGCTTTTGTGCAAGCTCTTGCTGCGCTTTGCGCTCTGCTTCACGCTTTTGTGCAAGCTCTTGCTGCGCTTTTCGTTCGGCTTCACGCTTTTGAGCGAGTTCTTGTGCTTTGCGCTCTGCTTCACGCTTTTGTGCCAACTCTTGCTGCGCTTTTCGCTCTGCTTCACGCTTTTGTGCAAGCTCTTGTGCTTTTCGTTCGGCTTCACGTTTTTGTGCGAGCTCTTGTTGCGCTTTTCGCTCCGCTTCACGCTTTTGAGCGAGCTCTTGGGCTTTACGCTCGGCTTCACGTTTTTGAGCGAGCTCTTGCTGCGCTTTTCGCTCTGCTTCACGCTTTTGTGCAAGCTCTTGCTGCGCTTTGCGCTCTGCTTCACGCTTTTGAGCGAGTTCTTGTGCTTTGCGCTCTGCTTCACGCTTTTGTGCTAACTCTTGTGCTTTTCGCTCCGCTTCACGCTTTTGTGCTAACTCTTGTGCTTTGCGCTCCGCTTCACGCTTTTGTGCTAACTCTTGTGCTTTGCGCTCCGCTTCACGCTTTTGAGCGAGCTCTTGCTGCGCTTTGCGCTCGGCTTTACGCTTTTGTGCCAACTCTTGCTGCGCTTTGCGCTCTGCTTCACGCTTTTGTGCAAGCTCTTGTGCTTTTCGCTCGGCTTCACGTTTTTGAGCGAGCTCTTGCTGCGCTTTGCGCTCTGCTTCACGCTTTTGTGCAAGCTCTTGTGCTTTTCGTTCGGCTTCACGTTTTTGAGCGAGCTCTTGGGCTTTACGCTCCGCTTCACGTTTTTGTGCTAATCCCGTTTGACTTGATGTTTCTATTGCGGCTATCGTATTAGTTGAGCCTTTTTGCAAATCGGTTTCTTTATAAGAAGTATTGCCAGAAGACGGGACGTTTTGTTTTTCGGATGATAATGCGTTTTGAGAATCTGTATTTTGAGCGCCGTCAAGCTGTATACCGCCTGAAGTTTTTCCGCTTGCTCCCGCATTTTTTGCAAGCGCCAGGTTTGCTTCCTGAGCCTGCCTGAAAAGCTCATCTTCACCCATATCTATCTCAGATTGAGTTTTTTCACCGAGTATACTTTTTCCCTCTTGTTCCGCAAGCCATGCCAATTCTTCGGCAATTTTCTTTTCATCATCAGTAGTGTCTTTCCCCGAAGGATTTACTGACGCAATCGGTAGTTCCTGATTTTTTGATTTTGAAAAAAATAAAAAATATCCGCCGATAAGTAATAAACAAAGCAGTATACCTGCTCCCACTGCAATTAAAAATTTTTGTAAATTATTCAAGTTTATAATCCTCCGAGTAGTTAATAGTATCTTCAGATCCGGCTGAAATTGAATCCGCATCTTTTCCGTCTTGTAAGGATGTTTCTAATGAATCCCGCAAGTTTTTATATCGTTCTTCGGCAAGCCTTTTTTCTTCCGCTTCGGCAGCTTTACGAGCCTCTTCACGAATTTTTACAATTTCAATTTCGTGTTGACGCGCTTCAAGCAAAGATATCATTCGCTGGATAGAAGGTCTTTGAGAAGAATCAAAATCCAAATTTAAGTATGTTTTATAATCCTGTAAAGCTTTATCATACTCTTCTTGTTTCATATAGGTATTAGCCCGGTTTAAAACAGCGGGCGCAAAGGAGCTTTTTTTTGTCAAAGTTTCAGTAAAAGATTTTTCTGCATCGGTATATCGGTTTTGCATAAAAAATGCGTTTCCGAGGTTGTAATCATACAGGTATGAATCTCCCCCTGCACCTTCTTTGCCTTTTTGTAGCCAGTAAATGGCATCCACATATTTTCCTGTTTGCAAATAGGCAACCCCAAGATAGAGATGTACGTGCATATTTGAAGGATCTTCTTGAGAAGCTTTAAATAAAAGCGAGACCGCTTTATCCGGCTCATGCTGCATTAAAAGCTTTTTTCCTTCATTAAAGTAGTCAAAGGCAACCAGCGGTTTAGAAAAAAAACACAGTGTACAAAAAATTGCTATTTTTATAACAAGTATATACTTGCGCGTCTTATACATTTGACATTCCTCCGTAAAAACTATACCATAAAGAATATGCCAACGATGTATTTAATAAGTTTAATCGCCGTACTCTCTTTAAGCATTGTTTTTTTGCTGGTGTTTCTTTTAAAAACTTTTTTAGCGCCTCATAAGATAACCCGAATTGAAAAAAATATCAATGCGGGAAGATATACAAATGCAATTAAACAGGCAAAGTCCGCACTTGCAAAAAATCCACAAAATTTTGCTGCGCGATATCTTTTGGGAAAAGCATATTTAGCTGATGATAAGCCTGAGCTTGCATTAGCTGAATTTAAAATAATAGGAAAAACAAAAGTTTTTACTAATATAAAAGAAGAGATTGAGTTTCGATCTACTATAGCCCGTTTGTATCTTAAATTTGATCAGCCTGAAGAAGCATTAAAAGAGTATGCATTATTAGTAAAGCTGGATCCGCATTGTGCGGATTTTCATTACTGTATCGGACAGCTTTTTGAACAAAAAAACATGAGTGATATGGCTATAAATTATTATAAAAGAGCTATTGATTTGAATCCGAAACATGCGCCGGCATATGCGGCTTTGGGGCTTTTATATTTTAGGAGCGGTCTTTTATCGGATGCAAAAGAGGCAATTGATACCGTGTTAAAATTCGGTCCGGATAACACGGATGCCTTATACTATCAGGGACGTCTTTTGCGGGAAACAAAAGACTATGCACATGCACTTACCGCGCTGGAAAAAGCGGCGCGAGATCCCGCATTGCGAAAAAAATGCTTTATTGAAAAGGGCAGATGCTATTTAGAAGCTCAAAGCACTGAAAAGGCGCTCTTTGAATTTGAACGGGCTTTAAAACTGACAAAACAGGATGATAGTCCCGCCACTTTGCAGCTCCGTTATTTTTTAGCCGCATGTTATGAAAAACAAAGAGAATTTGATAAGGCAATTGAACAATGGCAGCTTATCCGCGCGGTTTCTCCTCATTTTAAAGACATTGCCGAAAAACTTTCTCAATATCAGGGACTTCAATCAAATGATCATATGAAGGAATATTTGACACTTTCATCCGTTGACTTTATACGACTTTGCACAGTTATTGCGGAGCAGGCATTTAAATTGCATGTAAAATCTCAAAAAGAGATGAAGCAAGGCTGTATTATTGTCGGGACGCCTGCTGAAGCGGAGAAGTGGAGTAATGTCCGGGCTCAGCCTAAAATTATTGTTTTTTTTCGCGATTCTGAAATAATTACTGACAGTTTTTTACGGTCTTTACTGGAACAAATGAAAACAAAAGCTTTCACTCGCGGTATTGTTGTTTCGCCTTCGGGCTTTTCCCGATCGGCAATAAGTTTTGCTGAAACAAGGCCGATAGATCTCATAGATGAGGATAGTTTTAAGCAGCTTTTGGAAAATGCGGAAATAGCATTTAAACATTGACAGGGATGTGTATGAAAATTCTTTGCGTTTCCGATGAAATTGATGCCCTTGTTTACAACCACAATATAAGGGGGCGATATGCGGATATTGATTTGATTATTTCCGCAGGAGATCTTCCGATGGAATATTTGGAATTTATTGTTTCATCTTTGAATAAACCGCTTCTTTTTGTATTCGGGAATCATAATTTAAATGAATTTCCGTATTACCATGGGACATCTTCTCATCAATTAATGTATATTAATAAGAGAGAAAATCTTGATTTCGGATTTGGATCAACGTATATCGGATTTAAAATAAAACGAGAATCGGAGCTCATTATCATGGGAGTTTCAGGTTCAATGCGTTATAATAATGGGCTTTGTCAATATACGGAAGCCCAGATGTTCAGAAAAATTCTACGCCTCATTCCGCGCCTTTTTATCAATAAAATACGATACGGCAGATATTTGGATATTTTAGTAACTCATGCGCCGCCTTTGGGTATTCATGATAAAGAAGACCTTTGCCATAAAGGATTTAAATGTTTTTTATGGTTTATGAGAAAATTTAAACCGCGTTTTTTACTTCATGGGCATATACATCTTTACGATTTACAGGAAAAACGGGTAACAAAATATCATGAAACAACGGTTATCAATGTATATAGCCAATATATTTTAGATACGGAAGAAGAGTCATGAATTTCGAAATTGTACGGCAAACAGCATCTGAAGATTTTAATAAAGCAAGAAACAAAGCCTTATTGAATGAAATACAAAATTTCATGAATCCCGATAAAAGAAGGCTTATCTCTTTTAATGATTTAAAAAAAATACTTAAACCGAAAAACGAAGTATATGTGGGAATGAAAACTGTTCCAATCAAAAAAATTGTAGGTAGTGAAGGGCGATATCATGATTTTGATAACCATTTCTTGCCTCGCTCTAATATGCTGCGTCGGCGTTGGGAGCGGGTTGACCAAGCGCATTTATCAGATATTATTCTTCCTCCTATTCAGCTGTATGAATTGGCAGGGCTTTACTTTGTCAGAGACGGCAATCATCGGGTGTCGGTTGCAAAGGCTCAAGGAATAGAATTTATTGATGCCGAGATTATTTCTTTGCAAAGTGAAATTGTATTACCGACCGATGTTCGTCCCGATACGCTGGTGCCTGTTGTCATTCATTATGAAAAGCGAATTTTTTATGCACAAACAAATTTCGGAGATATTACCGATTATTGGGATTTAAATTTTACGGAAACAGGACGATATGATGTTATCTATAATCATATTCTTGTACATAAATATTTTCTCAATGAGCAAAGAAATAAGCAAAATCAATCCGAAGAGCTGCCTTTTAATGATGTAATTCTTTCATGGTTTCAAACAGTGTATACTCCCACAGTTGAAGTGATCAGAAAATATGGGATTTTATCGGAATTTAAAAGAAGAACAGAAAGCGATATTTATGTATGGCTGGTAAAGCACTGGGATGAGTTAAAACAAAAATACGGAGCCAACTTCAGTCTTGATGATGCGGGAAAAGATTTTGTGCAAGCGGTAAAAAAGCAGCAAGAAGGTTTTTTTAAACGACTGAAAAATTTTGCGGCAAATAGATTTCTTTTCAGAAAAAACAACTAAAATATCACCGATAAGTTTTGCATTTTATTATTTTAACCGTTTTAAAAACATCGAAAAACCGGTATTATCTCAGGACAAAAAAACGAAAACTTATTTTTGGAATTTATTTTGATTTACTGAAATTAAAAACAATTTACGGTAAATTCCGAGAACGGGATGCTAAAATTTGCCGCAAGCCTATACATTTAAACAATACTTTCCGCCGCCTACCGTTCTATAAATTAACTTGCGGTGATAGTAAATCGAAGTATTAATTCAGCATTCCTATGGTAAATTGCTCACTGTTGTCAAACCCACAGGTTTGGTTTTGCCATGGAAGTCAAAACTCCAATAGAAGTTTTTATGGATTTTGTGTATCCGTGTCTAGTTTAACTTGACAATTCAGGAAATTTTTTACGATTTGTATTATTAAAATTCGTGCTCTTGCGTGTATATACCTTGACGCTAATACTTATAGATGATAATATGCTGAATTATGGATAATTTTATCAGGTTTTTGCTTATATGCATTCCTATGATATATCTTCTTTTTACATTTTATATAGTTTCTATTCTTTTTAATAAAAAAATACGAAAAACCGTATCGGTTTTGCCGGTAGGAATACTTGTCTGCAGCGTCTTAAATATTTTTGCAGCGCTCATTGCTTTTTTTTCCCATAATATTCTTTTTTTAGTGTTGGGAGTGGCGGCAAGCGTTTTTATTCTTTTTATTTTTACCTTTCGTTTTAAGCAAATCCAAGTGCGGGAATTTGAACGGGAAGAACAAGCTACCCGAGAAGCGCAGGAAATGTTGGAAGGTAATAATGCTGCCGATGAGACATACCTAAGAGCAAAGGCTCTTTTTCCTGTCGGAAATAAATTTATTGCTCATGCAGCGGAAATGTTACGAGACAGAAAAGATGTTTCCGCTACTTTAGCCTTCATTAATCAAGTAATGATTGAGCAGATGTATGCGGACGGCGGAGTTATTCTTATTGCCGATGACTTTGAGGATTTTTTGGCGGTTAAAGCATTAGAAGGTAATTTTCCTCCCCCGTATAAGTTGCCCGATGATGTTCCGCATAAGATAGAGCGAGTCAGAACAAATTTTAAATACGCTGAATTTAAGCTTGAAAATTCAATTTTCGGAGAAGCTGCAACAAGCGGTGTTCCTATTTTAATACAAGACGGAACCCAAGATGAGCGAGTTTATAATAATGGTCCTGAGTCTTTTTTATTGCCGGGCAGTTATCTTATCCTTCCGATGATTTCAAAAGGAAACGTAACCGGTATTATCGGTTTGTCGCGCGATTCCGGAAATGTTCCTTTTACCGAAACCGATGTGGAAATTGCGGAAATGCTTGCTAATTATGTAACGGAAGCCTTAAACCTTATTGATGCTTTGCAGGAAGAAGCGGAGCTCACCGCCATTGAAAACGAAATGGCTATGGCAAGTAAAATTCAAAATATTTTACTGCCGAAAAAGCTTGTCGATACACCGAGCCTTTCATTCGGGCTTTATGCAAAGCAGGCAAAAGGCGTTTGTTCTGATTATTATGACGTGATTAGATCGCAGGAAGATCGCAGTTTTATTATTGTTTTCGATGTTGCGGGAAAGAGCATTCAAGCTGTTATTGTTATGATTATGATTCGTGCAATTATTTATCTTTTAACAAGCACCAAACAATCTACATTAACCCTTTTGGACGCGCTTAACAAGGGAATTACCGGAAAAATATCTATTGACCACTATGCCGGTGTGTCTTTTTTAACATATTTGCATAATGAAAAAGCAATTGAGTATGCAAGTGCCGGAAATCAAGCCTTACTTATTTGGCGAAATAAAACAAATAAACTTGAAATGATAACACAGGCAACCGATCCCATCGGAGTCAGCGTTAAATCTATTTATACAGTAAAAAAATTACCTTTTACGGAAAATGATATTGCAATATTATATACAGATGGTATAATAGAAGCATTGAATTCTGAAGGTTCGCAGTTCTCACTACAGTCAGTATCCAATGTTATTGCAAAAAATAAAGATCTCCGCGCTAAGGAGATTGCAAAAAAATTGAATGAGCAAATTACACAGTTCATGGGAAAAGCTTTACCGCGTGATGATCAAACATTCGTGGTGGTAAAGGCTAAAAACTAGATATATAATGATAAAGGAGTATCTACAGCATGGAACTTAAAATCCGAAAAAATCGAGAGGTTTACATAGTAGATGTAAGCGGAGAGATGGATCTGTACAACTCTTACAAGCTCAAAGAGCTTGTTATGAAAATGCTTGAGCGCCAGGTGCAATGTGTTATTATTAATCTTGAAGAAGTTGATTATATCGACTCCTCAGGTATTGGGGCTTTAATTTATATCTGCTCAACAATGAAGAAGATGAGTTTAAAGCTTTTTATAACTAATATCCACGGATCGGTTAAAAAGGTTATAGAGCTTACTAAATTAATGGGATATTTTCCTATTACTAATAGTTTGGAAGAAGCTCTTCAAAAAATGGAAGATTAATTTTTAAGGAGGATTAATTATGAGTCCAATAAAAGAATTGCGTGTGGATGAAAACAGTCCGCTTTTTGATAAGACCGGCATGTTGTATAAGGAATTTCCTTCAGATTTTCGACAAATACGTTATTTTACGCTTCTTATTGTGCAGTCTGCCCCGCTTGAAATAAAGGGGGTTAACCTTCTTGAACAGCAAATCAGTGAAATTATCAAAAACGCTGTAAAACATGGAAATAAATGTGATATTTCAAAAAAAGTGAAGGTTTGGTATGACTTTACCCCTGCAAATGCTCATCTGATAGTTGAAGATGAAGGCGATGGCTTTAAAGATATGGAAAAATGGAACGAATTTAACCGCAAACGTTTGGAGTGTTTGCATAAGCAGGATTTCGGAAATCTTGCCTCCTACGTTTCCTTCCGCACCGCCCGCAGTGATGATAATGACGGCGGAAACGCTTTATTTGCAGCGCTTGAATACTGGAACGGCGGCTTTGTATTTAATAAAAAACGCAATGCGGTTGCCATGCTCAAGCAATACCCGCAAAAACGACACGGCATCTCTATTGATTAATACGTAAATAAATTATTCATACCTGAAAAATTAAATAAAAAGAAAGCGGAGCTTTGTAAGCTTCCGCTTTTTTGAGTTATAAGCTAAAAAGTATTTAAGAAACTCTTGGAAAGGTTTTCGTAATGCGTAATGGATAGTTGTCTGAAACATTACCGGTATAGCATTTTTTTGATGACTCTATCCGTGTTTAATATATTTTATACGAACTGTAAAAAATTTTATAAAAAAGAGTGCGACACTACGGGTTGATTTTGACGTCCATGTCAAAACCAACCCTGCGAGTTTTAAAGCTTTGTGAATAGTTCTGCTTTAAAACATCGCTTCTGTTTGGAACCACGGGCGTCCATGCTCGTTCTGAATGTAGTTTTAGCATTCTTGTTTACAGTAGCTGCGAGTTTAAAAGCTTCAATTTTTTATAATTTTGTATTGATGCTTTTAAACATCGTTTGACGCCTAGCGCTTTACCATAGGAATACGAATTATTGTCCCGCATTCAACCCCGCATGACGGAAGCGCTTGAGGCATAAATCAAATTATGCCAGGCGTAAATCCTTAGAATGCAAAGCACGGACGAAGTTTTAGTAATATACGGTTACTTCGCCCAAAAGCGGGGACATTTTTATGGTGGCGTAACAGCTCCTTTTTTGCGCCTTGACTTTTTTATGCAATCCGTGTTATTATCCGCTTTGTTTGTTTATTATTTTCAGAATATCCCCGTTAATGTTTTGAAAAATAACAATGTATCGCTTAAAACGATTAGTTTTTAATAATCCAAATGAAATGAAAATCTGAAAGATTCGGAGGTTTTTATGTACGCGCTTGTTGAGTACAAAGGCAAACAGTATAAAGTTGAAAAAGGCAGCAAGATTAGGGTTGATAAAATTGCTGAAGAACAGGGTTCCACAATTAGTATTGATACGGTTTTAATGCTCAGTAACGGAGATACTGTTTCTATCGGAACTCCTTATGTTGCAAATGCAAAGGTTTCCGCAACTGTCGGAGAGAGTTTTAGAGATAGAAAGGTTATAGTCTATAAGTATAAAAGCAAAAAAGATTATCACCGAACAATCGGCCATCGCCAGCATTATACGTATTTGACGATTGACACTATTGAGGGTATTTAATAGATGATTTCTGTTCTGCTTGAACTGGGTACACGGAATGAGTTTTTTTCCGTTACTGCATCAGGTCATGCGGAAACAGCGCCGCGGGGCTTTGACATTGTATGCGCTGCGGTATGTGTTTTATTGCGTACTGCGGTTATCGGGCTTTCCGAGGTAAATCCGCAGGTTAACACGGCGGAGCGAGGTTTTTTAACCTGTACGGTTCCTTCTTACGCAGAGGATTCATTAGCTCGATTACAATTTACCGCCGAATTTTTGGCAAACGGGATGAAAACTCTTGTAAAGGAGTACCCCGAGGCGGTTGATTTTCGCGTTAAAAAACTATGACGGCATAAGCCGATATTTATCAGGAGGCTAATATGGCACGTAAACGAGGCGGCAGCGGCTCAAAAAACGGAAGAGATTCAAATCCTAAGTATTTAGGAGTAAAAGTATATGGCGGAGAGGTTGTTTCCGCCGGTTCTATTCTTGTACGCCAAAGAGGAACAAGTATTCATCCCGGAAATAATGTAGGAAAGGGAAAAGATAATACCTTGTTCGCAAAGGCGGATGGAGTTGTTACGTATCATCAACGAAAGGGCAGGCGACTTGCCTCGATAAATCCCATTACGGCGGAATAAGCATATAAAATTTATTGTATTCTGCACTATATTTATGGTTTTACATTGATTTCATGCTCAGGGAGGGAATATGATTCGGTTTGCCGATGAATCCGTCATACGCGTATCATCAGGAAAAGGCGGCAACGGCTGTATTGCTTTTAGACGAGAAAAGTATGTGCCGAAAGGCGGCCCTTCAGGCGGAGACGGCGGCAGGGGCGGCGATGTTATTTTTGAAATAAAGCAAAACATGCGTACCCTTGTCCATTTACGCTATAAGCGCGTATTTAAAGCAAAAAACGGCAGAGACGGCGAAGGTAATCAGCGATTCGGCGCAAACGGCGAGGATTGTATTATTCCCTTGCCGCCCGGCTGCATTATAAAAGATGCGGAAACGGGCGAGCTTATTTATGATTTTGGTGATAAAACCGAGGGTAGTTTTACCTTTTTAAAAGGCGGAAACGGCGGTTGGGGGAATTGCCACTTTAAGGGGCCGACCAATCAAGCACCGAGAACCGCTCTTCCGGGGCAAGAAGGCGAAACTCGTTCAATCAAAGTTGAATTAAATATTATTGCGGACATCGGTTTGGTAGGCTTTCCCAATGCGGGGAAGTCTTCCTTGTTGGATTTTTTTACCAATGCCCGCCCTAAAATTGCCCCCTATCCTTTTACTACAAAAATTCCTAATCTTGGTGTGCTTCATATTGATGATGAACGCGATATTATCCTTGCCGATATACCCGGTATTATTGAAGGTGCTTCGGACGGCGTCGGACTCGGTTTTCGGTTTTTAAAACATATTTCCCGCACCGCAGGTCTTGCCTTTCTTATTGACTTATCAGATGATAATTATCTTGATGCGTATACGGTGCTTTCAAAAGAGCTTGCCGCCTTTTCAGAAGAATTAGCTGCAAAAAAAAGAGTTATTATTGCGACAAAACTTGATTTACCGGACACAAAAGAGCGGCTTGCGGAATTGCGAAAAAAACTTCCGGATTTTACTATACTGGGCATTTCGGTGTTCAATCGCTGGGGATTGGACGAAGTGAAAAATGCTTTTATTGAGCTCTGCGATTCGCTTACAAAAAAAGAGTCCGACACAACTCTTGAGGACGAGGATCACTTTATGCTCGCCGATATTGAAATGCCGGGGTATGAGCAGCGCGATGATTTCGGAGCAACCGTAAGTTTAAGCAGAAAAAGGAAGCCTAAAAAATGAGGCTTGCTATTTTAGGCGGCTCTTTTAATCCCTTACACATCGGACATTTGGCGCTTGCAGATGCGGTGTATGCCACAGAAAACTACGATAAAATCGCCTTTATTCCCGCTTTTCTCTCTCCATTCAAAAAAGAACACAGCGGCTGCACGGCGAAAGACCGATTACAAATGCTGAAAACTGCTATTCAGGACGTTCCCTATTTTTCTTATGAAGATTGCGAAATAAAAAAAGAAGGAATCTCTTACACTATTGACACTATACTCTATTTAAAAGAAAAGTATAAAAGCAGTCTTGAGGGTAAAATCGGCTTAATTATCGGTGAAGACATGATAAAGGATTTTCCTTTGTGGCATCGATATAAGGAATTAAAAGAGTCGGTAGATATTTTGGTCGGTTTCAGACCTCTTTCCGAAAAAAAAACAGCTGCCGAATTTTCGTATACACAAATCGAAAATGCCGTTTTACCGATCTCTTCTTCATATATAAGAGAAGCAATCAAAAAGAAAAAAAGCTGGCGCTATCTTGTACCTGCTACGGTATATGAGTATATTATAGCAAAGAATTTATATGACTAAGAAAAAAATAAAAGAATACATTGAGCAAGTTGACGCGTATGCAAAAAAAGAGCTAAGCGAACATCGATATAATCATTCGGTCAGAGTAGCAAATTTTGCGGGGAAACTTGCAAAAAACTATCATTGCGGAAAAAAGACAATCCTTTGGGCAAAACTTGCCGGCTTTGCACATGATATTTGCCGAGAAAAACCTGCCGATTTTTTATTGAAGTATGCAAAAAAAGACGGAAAACCTATTGATGAGTTTGAAGAAAAGAATCCGCTTTTATTACACGGAAGAGCGGCAGCGATACTCTTACAAGCACAATTCGGCATAAAGAAAAAAAAACTCTTGCGGGCAATACGCCACCATACATTCGGCTCAAAAAAACTGGATACGCTTGGAAAGATTCTTTTTGTTGCGGATAAAATAGAACCGGGCAGGGAAAATGCTGAAAATTTGCGCAAACTTATTCCGGTGTTAAGTTTAAACCGCCTTACCGCAAAGGTTGTTGCCGAAAGCATTGCGTACAATACGGCAAAAAATAAAAAAACACATCCTCGGACAAAAAAAATGTATACTCAATTAAGAAAATTCCTTGAGGATGAAAAATGAAAAACTATTTAATAATGCAGATAAGGGAAATAAAACCATGAAACTGATGACTGCGGGAAAAAATATTATTTTTTTAATTATTATTTTGTTCATCCTGATAGGGACAAGCATTGCGGTAATTTTCAGTATGAAAACAGACCCTATTGATACCTCACTTTCTAAAGATAATATCTTAAAAGTGCTTTTTATTATTGAGGATAAAAACATACCTGTTTCAGCAAATATTATTGCCTATTATCCGCAAACAAAACGGGCTGCAATGTTTGATATCCCGCACAACATCGGGCTTATTTTGCAAAGTCTTGGACGTACAGACGGAATTTCCGCCCTTTATACTGAAAAAGGTATAGAAGTATATAAGCAGGAAGTTGAAAAACTTACCGGCATACAAGTACCTTTTTATTTTATTTGCTCATTGCAGGATTTTTCCGAACTTACCGACCTTTTATCCGGTTTATCTGTTTTTATTCCCACTCCGATTGACATTGATTCCGAAGAGCACGGAAAGATTCTTTTACCGTCCGGCTCAATTGTGCTTGATGGCGATAAAATGCATGATTATCTGATATATACAAATGAAGATGATGCGGAAGGAGAATCGGATGTGCGTAAACAAAAGGCGGTCCTTGCATTTTTGCGCAGCATAAATGATCATGGGGATGAAATTTTTAACACGGACAGATACAATATTTTTAATTCTCTTATCAAGTCAAACATAAAAGGAAAAGATTTCAAAAAACTGATACAATCAATTTGCAAGCTTGATTCCGAGCGGTTGGTTCCGCAGCGGTTTTCAGGGGCTCGAAGAACGGTTGATGGAAAAAATTTGCTTTTCCCGTTTAGAGACGGTCAGCAAATAAAAGAGATAGTTCGTCAAACGCTTGCAGTGCTTGCCTCAGAAGACGGTGCGGCATTTGAGCGTGTATATGCGCTTGAGATTTTAAACGGAACCGATACGCACAGACTTGCAAAAACTACGGCAGATATTTACCAAAGTTTTGGCTACGATGTGGTTCGAGTTGACAACGCTGCCGAGCAAAATATCGAAAAAACTTTGCTTATCGACAGAATAGGTAACCCCGCTGTGGCAAAAATAGTCGGTCAGGTTATTAAATGTCAAAACATAACTACGGCAGAAATAACCGATGACGGGCACGGGGTGGAAACAGGTATTGATTTCACTCTTATATTGGGAAGTGATTTTAACGGTTACTTTGTAACCTCAGGAAAATAAATAAAAGGAAGGATTATGGATTTTTATAATTCGGCTCTGGCACTCGGGAAACTTTTAGAGGAAAGAAAAGCTGAAGATGTAGTTGTTATTGATTTGCGGGAATACCATACGTGGACCGATTTTTTTGTTATCGGTACCGTTTCCAGTGCCATACAGGCAGCGGGAATTGAAAAATATTTACATGAAGAGATTGCAAAACTCTCTTTGGAAGAGTATCCTGTTAAACGAAAAGTGGCGAACGGGGAAGAATGGAGCCTTATTGATCTAGGCGGCATTGTTGTCCATTTGATGAGTCCAATGGCAAGAAAATTTTATGATTTGGAAAAACTTTGGTTTGAAGGAAAAAATATTTTAACAAATGTAAAGAAAACAAGTGATGATGCGGAGAAAATGTAAAAAAATCTTGCATTTATAAGCGGATCATGTTTTACTATGTCTAAGGGATAATCGAAAGCTTTCCGCCGCAGGCGTGCGGAAGATTGAAAAATATCGGTTCCTAATACGAAAAACAAAATAAGGAGTTTTGTTATGAAAAAAATTATGACAATTGCAGTATCGATGATGTTAGTATTTTTTCTTTTCAGCTGCTCAAAACCAGAAGAAAAAACAGTCGGAGGAGGCGGAAAATACGATCTTAAAGGCAATACGGTAAAGGTTCGCCTTTGGGACTCTCCGAATCCCTATGCCGACGACGTAAAAGATGTTGATAAAGAAAAATGGTTGCCGATTTTTGAAAAAGCGGCAAAAGATTATAACTGCAAATTTGAATTTTATACCACTACGGTGGATTGGGCGGAAATGCCTTCAGAATTTATTAAATCCGTTACCGCCGGTCAACCTGCATGGCATATTACCAATAACTTCTCGGCAATGTGGTACGGGCAATTGTACGCAAACGGTGCAATGGAAGATATTTCAAAAGCGTTAAAAACTATCAAAATACCGGAAAATTATACTTCGGCGGCAAAATATGGAAATCAGGTTTTCGGTTTTGTAACAGGAGTAGGAACCGAAGGGTTGATTTTTAATAATAAAATGATAAAAGAAGCGGGAATGGCAAAAACTCCTTCTGAAATGTTTAGAGACGGAAAATGGAGTTACAACGATTTTTACGCTTATTTAACGGAACTGCAGTCAAAGCTTCCGAAAGGCACGTTCGCTTTCTTTATTGATCCCATGTACTGGGATATATTTGCTCCTTCGGGCAACGGGGCGGCAGCTCTTTCTCAAGACTTTAAATATACCGCAGATTCAAAAGAGTTTATCGAAAGTATTGAGTTTTTACAAAAAGTAAAAAAAGCCGGAGTTATTCGACCGGTAAATACTTCTAAAGAAGGTGATCCTGACTACTGGGGAACACCGGCGGCAACCTTTGACAAGGGGGTAGAAGTTGCTATGACTCACCGCGCATCATGGCAGTGGTCAGGATTAAAAGGCGCCGGTATCGATTGGGGATTTGTTCCTTATCCCTGGGGTTCTGCAGTAACCTGCTCAGGCGATTATAAAACCTTAAGTGAAAATTATACTTCTGCATATTATGATACGGGAGCGAGGGGCACTATTTTGGCAGGCGTGGAAAAAGACTTCCCCGGAATTCCGAAAGATACTGTAATTGAGGCACTGGTACATCTTTGCTTTGATCTTTTTGTTCCTCAAGAAACACAGGAAGAACTTGCCTTACTAACAGCGGGCTCACAGACTGATGAAATTGACATAGGATCTTTCAATGATGAACTTTCCGCCGAGTTGTATGACTGGTATGCGAAACGCGCGCGATTTAATCCCATCCAAGCCTTTAACGGACTGGGAATCGGGAGAGTTGACAACGGAAAGGGAGACGGCAAAACAATGTCATTCCACGGTCTTATCTATAAGATCGTAAACGATAATGCTTCCGCCCGTGCAACACTTGAGGCTGCACGCCCTGAAATTGATGCACAAATTAAAGATTTTTTAGCAAAATAGCTATAAAAAATTTCGACTAAAAGAGCAGGCAAAAAATTGCCTGCTCTTCCTCTTTTTTATACAAACTAGTGTGGTGAACCAATGAGTTTTATTCGATCTGCAGGAATACTGCTTCATCCAACCTCTTTGCCCGGACAAGAGCCGATCGGCACGTTAGGGAAATACGCATTTAAATTTATTGACTGGTTAGATACGGCAGGC
Organism: Treponema phagedenis; assembly: GCF_008153345.1. Lineage (NCBI taxonomy): Bacteria > Pseudomonadati > Spirochaetota > Spirochaetia > Treponematales > Treponemataceae > Treponema > Treponema phagedenis. Next base: position 1,435,657 of record NZ_CP042818.1, read on the forward strand.
ATGCGCCTGTGGCAGATTCTTCCGCTCGGTCCGACCGGTTACGGCGATTCTCCGTATGCATCTTTTTCAAGTTTTGCAGGGAACCCTTTGCTCATTGATTTATCGGAATTAAAAGAGCTTGGGCTGCTTTCCGCGCAGAATATACTCATCCCCGCCCATCTTTCTGCAGCGGGTCATATTGACTTTGGCTCCCTTGTTCGCTGGAAAATTCCGCTATTAAAAAAAGCCGCCGTGCAATTTTTAGAACACAAAAGCACCGCTGAATCTAAGGCGTTATACAAGGAATTTGAGGATTTCAAAAAAGACAAGCGACACCTCCACGATTATGCGGTATTTATGTCTATTAAGGAAGTCTATGACAAAAAAGCTGAAGAAGAAAAACTTTTTGGAAAACTATGGAATAATTATTGGCCCAAAGACCTTGCCCGCCATAATCTTCAAGCAGTAAAAAACTGGGAAACCGCACATGCGACAGAGATTGAAGTATATAAAATCATTCAATTTTTCTTTTTTAGACAATGGGCAGCCCTGCGCGCCTATGCGGCAAAGAAAAACATTGCCATTATCGGTGATATACCTATCTTTGTTGCGCCGGACTCTTCAGATGTATGGGCAAATCAAGAGTTTTTTCAATTGGATGAGAACGGGCAGCCTCTTTTTGTTGCGGGTGTTCCGCCTGATTATTTTAGCAAAACCGGACAGCTTTGGGGCAATCCTGTATATAACTGGCAAGCACTTAAAAAAACAAACTATGCATGGTGGATTGAACGGGTTAATGCGGCCTTGGAGCTTGTCGACTATATTCGTATTGACCATTTCCGAGGTTTTGAATCATATTGGGCTGTGCCTTTTGGTGCAAAAACAGCAGAAACGGGAAGCTGGGAACCTTGCCCCGGAAAAGATTTTTTTCTGCACTTAAAACAAGCCCTTGCGCAAAAAAATCCGCAGTATGCAAATTCTCTGCCGATTATTGCGGAAGACCTTGGGGTAATTACGGAAGAAGTACGAGAGTTACGCGATAGCTTCGGGTTACCGGGAATGAAAATTTTACAATTCGCATTCAATGCGGATGAAGTAGCACAAAGCGGATATACAAATACATTCCTGCCGCATAATTATACGAGAAATTCTATTGTGTATACCGGAACCCATGATAATACCACGCTCAGATCCTGGGTGGATGAGCTTTCAAAAGAAGATTTTCAGGTAGTGCACGAATACCTTACCGGTGAAAAAATGCCCTCCTTTGTGTTAGAATCCTTGTTTTCCGAACAAAAACTCTTAGAAACAGAGAGCGACACCATGCGGGATGAGCTTGCGTTTGATATGATAAAACTTGCCTTTATGTCTGTTTCGGTATTCGCAATCATTCCGCTGCAAGATGTTTTTCTTCTTGGAAAAGATGCTCGCATGAATAGTCCCTCCACTCTTGGCGGCAACTGGACATGGCGATGCCCCGAGTTTTTTCTTGATAAAGAATTTACCTCCTGGCTTTCAGATTTAGTGCGAATTTCCGGAAGAGAATCCAAACCCGCGGGTTTAAAAGCTTTGTAAACGATTTTTCTTTAAAACATCGCTTCTGTTTGGAGCCACGGGCGTCCGTGCCCATTCTGAGTTTTGCCGTCCGTGTCAAAAACTTTCTGTTATAAAAAAGAGCCCGACACGGCGCAACGGCGAAGTTTTGAAAATTTACTGTAACTTCGCCTACGAGTTTTGCAAGGGCGGGCAATTTACCATACTAAAATATTCAGTTTGTTTTGCAAACAAAGGCACAGGTATATTTTTTACCAACACTGTTCCGTGTTTTTGCTTATCAGCTTACACAAGAAAATATTATTTTATTAAAAAAATCAAAAACAAGAAATAAAAGTGCTTGACAAAAATGAAAAAAATAGTAATATATAACTGAGTATCCTGTTGCTTTTTCTTCTTCTGTGTTTTGCAAATCGCCAGGGTATAAGGTTCTAAAATAAAAAGCAAGACAGTGTTACCTGTTGCAAAATTTTTTTGTTTTAGGAATATCTTTATTTAAGGAGTGTGTAATATGAAAAAACACGCAAAAATCATCGGCATGGGCATGATGCTTGTCCTTGCCGCAGTTTTGGTTACCGGATGCCCTACACCCAATACGAGCAAATCCGGTACTTCCGGTTCAGGGAGCAGTAGTAGTGGAGGAAGTGGCGGCAGCGGGGGAAATCCAAGTCCAAAACCTACTGAAGCAGTGCAAAAGATGTATGACGAGGCGTTGGAAGAGTTTGCGACAGGGTTAAAAAATGCTCCTATGCCGGCTGATGTAGTTGCGGATGGAATTGAAAAAGTAAATGCACATCTGGCGTCTCTTGGCTTCCATGTTGTGGATAAGAAGTCCGGAACCGGCCTCGCGCAAGGCACCACTGTAGAGCAATTAAAAGAGCGCTTTACATTGCAAGAGGGTGCTGTTGGACCTGGACCTGGACCTAACCCAAATCCTGGACCTGGACCTAACCCAAATCCTGGACCTGGACCTAACCCAAATCCTGGACCTGGACCTAACCCAAATCCTGGACCTGGACCTAACCCAAATCCTGGACCTGGACCTAACCCAAATCCTGGACCTGGACCTAACCCAAATCCTGGACCTGGACCTAACCCAAATCCTGGACCTGGACCTAACCCAAATCCTGGACCTGGACCTAACCCAAATCCTGGACCTGGACCTAACCCAAATCCTGGACCTGGACCTAACCCAAATCCTGGACCTGGACCTAACCCAAATCCCGGACCTGGATCGCAACCTCCTGAAGTAGTGCAAATGCAGTATGATGACGCAATGCAATGGCTTGCGGACGAATTAAAAAGGTCGGATCTCCCAGCGGATAAGCTTGTAGCAGAAGTTAGGAATCTGAATATGGACCTGTCGCGGTTCGGCTGGAAAGTTGTGGATAAGAAGTCCGGAACCGGCCTCGCGCAAGGCACCACTGTAGAGCAATTAAAAGAGCGCTTTACATTGCAAGAGGATGCTGTTGGACCTGGATCGCAACCTCCTGAAGTAGTGCAAAAGCGTTATGATGACGTAATGCAAAGGCTTGCGGACGAATTAAAAAGGTCGGATTTACCAGCGGATGAGGTTGTAGCAGGATTTAGGTATGTGAATATGGACCTGTCGCAGTTCGGCTGGAAAGTTGTGGATAATAACCCCGGAACCGACCTCGCGCAAGGCACCACTGTAGAGCAATTAAAAGAGCGCTTTACATTGCAAAAGATAACAGAATAGTGTAATCATTAGAAGAAGAGTGTGGGGTTTTCTGCACTCTTCTTTTGACAAACCCGCCAACTTCATACTTTTCAAAAAATACTTGGTTTATCAATTCCGAAATATAAATCTCGCAACGGATAATTTTTAAAATCAGGATAATCTTGCCGTAAAAATAAAAAAAAACGATATTGACAAGATCCGCGCTCTTGTATATTGTATAGCAAAGTTAACATACAGGAGTTTTATTCTTATGAACAAACAATATATTTTCGGGGTTCTGTGTATGCTATCGGGAGCCCTTCTTTTTTTTACGCCGTTCGGTATTGCGCCGGTATGCGGCCCGCTGGAAAACGGCATGTTTATGAAGTGCCATTGGATGGGCGAGGCTGTTCGCACAAGCGGCGGTTTATGCGCTTTGCTCGGTGTGTTGTTTTGTTTTGTAAAAGGCGCACAAAAAGGCATTGCGATTGCCAATATCGGCATCGGAATATATGCTATTCTTTTGGCGGCGGTTTTTATCGGCGGCTGCAAAATGCCCGCGATGGCGTGCAATGCGCACACAAAGCCTGTTATTTATCTTATTGCAGGTATTTTTATTGTGCTCAATCTTCTCTATCTTTTTTTAAGTAAAAAAGACCAATAGTATTTTGTATCGGGACGCGATAATCAGATGCTTTTAAAGACAGAAGGGCTTTCAAAATCTTTTATGCGGGGAAATAATGCGTTCCCTGCGCTTAACAATGTTAATTTTTCAATAAACGAAGGGGATTATATCAATATTATCGGACGGTCGGGAAGCGGAAAAACAACTTTTCTTAATCTTATTGCCGGTATTTTAAAACCTTCTGCGGGAAATGTTTTGTTTAACGGTAAAGATTTAGCCTCTTTTGATGACAGGGAAATGAGCGTGTATCGCAATGAGCAAATCGGCTTTGTTCCGCAAAACCTCGGAGCATTGCCGAATCTTACCGTGTCGGAAAATGTACGGGTGCCTCATTTTCTTTTTAAAAGGGACGGAGACGGTTCCGATCGGGCGATGGTTTTGCTTGAAATGCTCGGTATTGCTCATTTAAAAGATGAACTTCCGCGCAATCTTTCCGGCGGGGAAACAAAGCGAATGCTCATTGCCCGCGCCTTAATGAATTCGCCGAAGCTTTTTATTGCCGATGAGCCTACAGCCGATCTTGATCGGGCGGTAACAAAAGAAGTCATGGATATTATCACAAAAATAAACCAACAGGGGGCCGCCGTACTTATTGTAACCCATGATATGGATATTCTCACCGATGATTCGGATGTTTATACAATGTCGGACGGAGCACTTACAAAAGGAAGGACTCCGTAAAGGTTCGTGTAACGTTTTGCAAAATTGTAAAACTAAAGCTTTTAAACTTGCAGGGTTGGTTTTGCCTATGGTAAGTTTACCCACCCTTGCGTTGTGTCGGACTCTTTCTATAATAATAAAAATTTTAAAACTCGCACGTTTGATTTTTATAATTTTTTTTTGCGATTTGTATAAATGTATCAAAAAACGTTACCTGAGCGTAAATTTTTCAATTTAAATTGTTAGACTCTGTTGACTGTTTTGTAAGAGTTCGTTATAATTCTTTTGAAATTTTGGGAGGCTTAATTGCTATGAAGTCGGCTAAACAAAGAGTTTTTGTGTTATGTGCCGTTTTCGGTCTGCTTATTACACTGCCGATTTATGCTGCAGGCAAGGATAAAAAAGGTAATGAGCAGGTTCAGTATAGTTCTTGGACACAGATTGTTGAACAAATGGAAGTTCACTTAAATAATGCGTACGATTTATATGTTCAAGGGAAAAATAAAGAAGCATACAACGAGGTAAATACTGCATACTTTAGATTCTATGAATCCAAAGGGATGGAAAAAATTACGATGGGGTATCTTTCGGGAAAGAGAAAGACCGCCGTTGAAAATGCGTTTTATCAATATAGACGAAATGTAAAAAACGATAAGGATGCCAAAGAGGTAAAAGAGCATAAGGACATGCTTATTGCAATGCTGTATCAGGATGCCGCTGAGCTTGATGGGGTAAACTCTTCGGATAAAAGCAGCGGTTCATCGGGAAATGCCATTTCAACATTTATCGCTTCTTTTGTACTTGTGCTGCGCGAGGGGCTTGAAGCAATCTTGGTTATCGCGGCAATTATTGCGTACTTAGTTAAGACGGGTAAACAAAAGTATACCAAAACCGTTTATTTAGGCGCTGCAGCCGGTGTTTTGGTCAGTATTCTTTTAGCGATTGTTTTCAGTTTGATTGCGGGTGCTCAAAGCGGAATTGCTCAAGAGATTTTTGAAGGAGTTGGAATGCTCCTTGCAGTTGTTGTGCTTTTCTATGTGAGTAACTGGATGATCTCAAAGTCTGAAGTTGAGGCTTGGGATAAATATATACGGGCAAAGGTTGAAGCTTCTGTTTCAACCGGAAATAAATGGGTGCTTGTTCTTACTGCATTTCTTGCGGTAGCGCGTGAAGGTGCAGAGTTGATTTTATTTTTCCAAGGGGTTCCCGTTAATGATACAAGCGGAAGGATTGCGATGTGGGCGGCAATTATTCTTGCGGCGATTGTGCTTGCGATTATTTTCTTTGCTTTCAGATTCTTATCGGTAAAACTTCCGTTAAAACCTTTCTTTATTGTTACCAGTGTGTTGATGTATATTCTCTGTGTTTCGTTTACCGGAAAAGGTGTCAGCGAATTGCAAGCCGCCGGAGTTGTTGAAAAAACGGCAATAGAGTGGATGAATGGATTTAATATTGATCTCTTAGGTATTTATCCTACCTATGAAACTTTGATTCCTCAAATTGTTATTCTCTTATTGACAATTGCCTCCGCCGTTTGGTATATCCAAAAGAACAAAAAAACGCGGGCAAGGTTAGAAGCCGAAGCTCAGAAAAAATAGTTAGTATCGTGTTAACGATGGTTGGTTTGATTATAATTGTATAATTATAAATTATAATGTAAGGAGTTTTTTATGAAGAAATCATTATCAATGATTTTTGCTCTGGCTGCGTTTGCATTTATCTTTGCATCCTGCCAGAAACAAGAAGCTGCCGCAGATAAACCTGCGGCTTCGGATGAGCCGGCTGCAGCTGCAGCTCCCGCTCCGCATGAAGAAGAATCGGCGGGTTTTGATGAGTTCCCCATTGGGGATGAACAGGATGTTGGTCCCCTCCATGTAGGCGGCGTTTATTTTCAGGCTGTCGATATGGAGCCGGCAGGAAACAGTTTGGCTAAAAACGAGGCTGACTGCCACGTTGAAGCTGATATTTCAGCCAACGATGACGGATCTGCTCTCGGTTACGGTGTAGGCGACTTTGTTCCTTACTTGCATGTAAAGGCTTATATCCAAAAGCATGGTTCAAGCAAGGTGCAAGAAGTGGCATTTATGCCGATGAATGCCAGTGACGGACCGCACTATGGAGCAAACATGAAGTTTGAAGAAGGCCTTGGCAAGTATTCCGTTAAATTCGAAATTAAGGCGCCGGGCAATGACTATCTGCTTCATGTTGACAAAGAAACCGGTGTAACCGGTAAATTCTGGACAGAACCGCTTATCGTGGAGTGGCCTGATTTTGAATGGGCAGGACCTCAGTGGTAAGCTGTAAGGCTTATTAAAAAGGAAGCCTCGGTTTCTTAAATAAAAGGGAAGTAGAAACAAGACTTTCTACTTCCCTTTTTTATAGTTGATTGAGATGCGACAGTGTTGTATCTTCCGGAATTTATTTTATTAATACCTTTTCTCTTTTCGAGATAAAAGATGCTAAAATCGGAGGTGTCTTATTTTCAAATTTTTTGTACGTGTTATGGATTCGGGCATTGCCTTTTCTCTTATTTTAGCAGTGATTTTTGCGGCATACCGAACTAAGAATCTTTTAAAAAAGCGTATTGTTATATCTACAAGTATTGTTGTCGGTATTATAGGCAGTATTATTTCCGCAATACTGCGTTCTATTCCGAATTATATTAACAGAACTCGATTTGCTTTTTGGAGCATGATTCCTGTTGTTATCGGACTTGTGCTTTTATTGATTTTAATGATCGCCGACAAAGGTTTGAAAAAACATTTTGAACGCTTACAGGAAAATTTTTTTTCCGCCGCAGTGTTTGTTTATACCTTCGGTTGTTTTTTTTATTACTTGCCGCCTATTTTAACTCTGCCTCTTACATTTGTATACTACGGGGAAAGTGCGGTAAGCACCTTAGTTCTTTTTAGAGTAATCGGTTTTACGCTCGGAATTGTAGTAATGCTGTTGTCGGCACTTGCGGTATACAAAACATTGGAAAAACTTTCCGCCCTTGAACTGAAGATCACTGTTATCGGTTCGCTATGTATACTCGGACTTACACAGGCGATTGTAATTGTGCAGCGGCTTTATTTTTTAAGAATAATACCGCGCAGTAATTTTGTATTTTGGCTTATTGCTTTTGTAGTTAATTACGATCGTTATTTTGTTTTAGGCGTAACGGTTTTTATCGCAATTGCTTCTCTTATTCTTTGGAAAAAAAATCTTCATGTTACCGAATCTTATGCTCATCGTGCGGAGTTGCGGAAGCTTAAGGCAACTAAAAGAAATGCCCGCCGGTGGGCAAAGTTTTTACTCGCTTTATTGCTGCTTGATATTCTCTCATTAACGCTTGTTCGATATTTTTCGGAGCGAGAGGTTCCGCTCTCCGATCCTGAAAACTATGTTATCGAAAACGGAATGGCTATTATACCGCTTGCGGAATTGGAAGATGATAAACTGCACCGGTATGAGTATATTGCAAAAGAGGGTTCCAGCAAGGGAATTGCGATGCGTTTCATCGCAATTAAGAAAAGCGAAGGCGCATACGGTGTGGGACTTGATGCCTGCGATATTTGCGGGCCTACCGGTTATTTTGAACGAAAGGGCGAAGTTATCTGTAAGCTCTGCGATGTTGTAATGAATAAAGGAACTATCGGTTTTCCGGGCGGTTGTAATCCTGTTCCGATTCCCTATATTGTTCATGATGAGAAGATTATGATTCAAATAAAAGATTTGGAAGCGGAAGCTCATCGATTCAGGTAGAGGAAGGAGTTAAACTGATATGTTTTGGAGAATGGTAGGCGGCGCATTGTTCCGCCAAAAGGGCAAGATGCTGATGATAGCCTTTACCATTGCTTTGGGCTCGGGACTTTCAACCGCGATGCTTAATACAATGCTTGGGGTAGGGGATAAGGTTAATCAGGAACTTAAAACTTATGGTGCAAATATTACCGTTGTGCATAAAGAGGCTTCTTTGCTGGGCGATATTTATGGGCTGCAAGAAGAAAAAAGCGAAACAGCAAAATTTTTAAAAGAGGATGAGCTGCCGAAAATCAAAACAATCTTTTGGGCATATAATATTGTAGATTATGCGCCGTTTTTCAGCGTGTTTGTAAATATTGATACACAATCACGACCGATAAAAGTTATCGGCACATGGTTTAATTATGAGATGAAACTTCCGACGGGGCAGACAGTGTCTACCGGCATCCGAAGAATGCGCACCTGGTGGGATGTAAACGGCTCATGGCTGGAAGATTCCGATGACTCATCATGTATGATCGGAAGCCGTCTTGCCGGCAGAAATAATTTGAAAGTAGGGGATACGCTTTCGCTTAAAACCGCCGAAACGGAAATGCAGTATAGAATTGCCGCAATTTTTAATGCGGGAAGTGAAGAAGATGATAATGTTTATGTAAGTTTACATGCGGCGCAAAAACTTGCGGGCAAAAAAAATATTGTGGAGCATATTGAGGTCAGCGCTCTTACGACGCCTGATAATGATCTTGCCCGAAAAGCTGCGCGGAATCCTTTGAGCCTCACTATCAAAGAAAAAGAGATATGGTACTGCACTGCGTATGTCAGCAGTATCTGTTATCAGATTCAGGAAGTTATGACCGATGCGGTGGCAAAGCCTTTGCGGCAGGTTGCGGAATCCGAAGGCGCAATTTTAAATAAAACAACGCTGTTAATGCTGCTTATCACTATTTTAAGCTTAATAGCTTCAGCCTTGGGAATTTCAAATTTGGTTACGGCAAGTGTTATGGAGCGCCGTGCCGAAATCGGTTTGCAAAAAGCAATCGGCGCAAGCAATGCGGCGGTTTCAATTCTTATATTGACCGAAGTTATGATTATCGGCATTTTCGGCGGAATAATAGGATACTTTGGCGGATTAGGTTTAACGCAGATTATCGGGCATACGGTTTTCGGCTCAGCCATTGCGCTTGCACCGATGGTTATTCCTATTGTGGTTATTATCATATTTTTGATAACCTTGATCGGAAGTTTTCCGGCGGTGCGCTATTTATTGAAATTGAATCCGACAGAAGTTCTGCACGGAAGGTGATTGGGAAAATAGACAAACAGTCAGTCTGAAATGGCGCCTGCCTGTTTGTCAGCGAGTTTCGCTTTTGTGCTTTGCAATGCGAAACATCGTGTATTGAAAGTGCTTTTTCAGGCTCCGCCTTACAAAAGCACAAAAAAATTTTTTCGGAATTTAATAATTCCTCAAAAATTTTTTGTAGGAGAATAGACAAACAGTCAGTCTGAAATGGCGCCTGCCTGTTTGTCAGCGAGTTTCGCTTTTGTGCTTTGCAATGCGAAACATCGTGTATTGAAAGTGCTTTTTCAGGCTCCGCCTTACAAAAGCACAAAAAAATTTTTTCGGAATTTAATAATTCCTCAAAAATTTTTTGTAGGAGAATAGACAAACAGTCAGTCTGAAATGGCGCCTGCCTGTTTGTCAGCGAGTTTCGCTTTTGTGCTTTGCAATGCGAAACATCGTGTATTGAAAGTGCTTTTTCAGGCTCCGCCTTACAAAAGCACAAAAAAATTTTTTCGGAATTTAATAATTCCTCAAAAATTTTTTGTAGGAGAATAGACAAACAGTCAGTCTGAAATGGCGCCTGCCTGTTTGTCAGCGAGTTTCGCTTTTGTGCTTTGCAATGCGAAACATCGCGTATTGACTTGTATTTTGTAAGACTTTGTTTTTATACCTCTGTCTGACAAAATACGGAAAAAATTTTTTCGGAATTTAATAATTCCTCAAAAATTTTTTTATAGGAGAAGATGATGACTCGAAGACGAATGTATATGCGGATGGTGATAAGTTCTTTGGTGCGGCGGCGGTCGCGAATGCTTGTTGCCCTGCTTGCAATAGCGATTGGCTCAACAGTTCTTTCGGGACTTTTAACAATCTACTATGACATTCCGCGTCAAATGGGAACTGTGTTCAGAACATACGGCGCTAATATGATTTTTATCCCGAGCAATGCGGATGAAAAAATACAAGAAAAGCAAATTGCCGAGATTCGATCCGCTATTCCTCAAGATAAACTTGTCGGATTTGCTCCCTATATGTATCAAATGGCAAAGGTGCATGAGCAGCCGTATATGATTGCTGCCACCGATTTAGAAGGCGCAAAAAACAATAGCCCCTATTGGCTTATTCGCGGTAATTGGCCCGAAACTCAAAAACAGGTACTGATAGGAAATGAAATTTCAAAAGCAATTGAACTTTCTGTCGGCGATACCTTTATTGTAAATACGCCGAAAGAGGACGGCGACCTCACTGTTACCGAATGCACAGTTTCGGGAATAGTTACCACAGGCGGAGTTGAAGAAGAATTTATCTTTATGAGTCTTGAAGACCTAAAAAAAATTATTGGAGAAAAAGCGGGCTTTGATGTCATTGAATGCAGCATTGACGGGAATCAAGGCTATTTACAAAATATTGCAAATAAGGTTTCGCAAATTGATTCAACGGTTACGCCGCAGCTGGTAAAACGAGTAACGGAATCTCAAGATACGGTGTTAAATAAATTACAAGCATTAGTTTGGATTGTTACAATTATCGTGTTGTTTTTAACAATGATTTGTGTTACCACTACGATGATGGCGGTGGTTGCAGAGCGCAGAAAAGAAATCGGCTTAAAAAAAGCACTCGGCGCATCAAATAAAAGTGTGGTAACCGACTTTTTAGGCGAGGCGGTAATGCTCGGTATTTTCGGCGGTATCCTCGGTGTTTTGCTCGGCTATTTATTCGCCGATCAGGTAAGCATCAGCGTATTTGCGCGCGAAGTTTCATTCCAACTTCCACTGGTGCCGGTAACGCTTATTGCCTCGGTAATTATTACGATCATCGCCTGTCTGATTCCGGTACACAGCACGGTAGACATTGACCCTGCGATTGTGCTGCGCGGAGAGTAGGAGGAAAAATGAAATAAAATTTATAAAATGCTAGTATAACGTTTTTTGATAACTCGATTATTTTTCTTAATGCATTTTATACAATATAAAAAACAGCTCGACACGGCGCAACGGTGGGCAGTTTACCATAGGAATGCTTTAAATCCGCAAGCCCTTACATTGTTGGTGCTCCGATTTGTATAACAGGAAGTTAATTACAAAACGCTATACTAGTGTTTTTTTTAGTTTCTTGGTATGATACATGCGTTCAGAATAGCTTCTAATATTATGGAGGAATTTAGCATGGATACAATAAAACATAAAGCAATAGAACAAATCATAGATAGTTCAATAAAAACCTTTGCGGAGGGTTTTAGAGTTAAGCATACATTGCAGATTGACGATCCTAATGGAATCATCAACGCAAAAAAGAACAATTGTTTCATTGCGGAATTAGGACAAGAATTTATGTTTTATAGTGCATTTGTCAGAAGTTTTGATAGTTCTTTTGGCAAAGTTCTTGAAAGTATAGGAAATGCTATTGCAAAGCTTTCTTATGAGGTACGAGGGAAGTTAAGTGCTTATCTATTGCCGCAACAAAGTCAGCACATGGACTATATGATTTCAGAATATGAAAAAAATATTAAGCCATCTGTAGATGATTATAATAATTTTACTTGTATGATGCCGAAGGATATTCGTTCCTTTAATAAAACTCATGTGACAGATCATTATTTTTATAATAAAGAAAAAAATGAGCATTATTTAATTGAATTAAAAGCTGGTGGAGATTTAGACAATAAAAAAGCTAAAAGTGAGAAGTTGGCACTACTGCAAGAATACTTTATTCTTAAAAATTATCTAAATGAAGAAGGCAAAAAAGACGGAAAAATTTATATTTTTCTTGGAACTGCGTATAATATGTTCGGGGAAGGTAATTATTGGAAGCAAGATAGAGTGAGGCAATTTTTTGCGAATGAAGAGTTACTTATTGGAAAAGATTATTGGAATTTTGTTTGTGATGACTCTACCGGTTTCGAAATAATCATGAACCAATACAAGAAGAGTGCACAGTACATTAAGACGGCTTTAGATGAAATAAAAACTTTGTATTTTGGAAATAGGGGGTAACAATATGTATACTGTTACCGACATCAACAAAGCCTTACTCATTCACGGAGATTGCTTTCAAAAAATGAAAGAGATACCGGATACATCAATTGATCTTATCCTTTGTGATCCCCCGTATAATCTTGCCGAATATTCTACCGGCAATATGAAATTTGATTGGCGGGCGGAAATAAATAATGATGTTGCTGAATGGGACTTAATTCCTTTTGATCCGCAAAAACTTGTGGAAGACTTTACGCGAATTTTAAAACCGAAAGGAAATATTTTTATTTTTACAAGTTATAACCTGATTGGAAAATATCATGAAATTTTTAATCCGATATTTGATACCTTTCAATTTATGGTATGGCACAAAACCAATCCTATTCCCAATGTCCGCAAATCATCATTTTTAAACAGCTGTGAACTTATTGTTTGTTTGTGGAATAAGGGACACACGTGGAATTTTTTTACGCAAAATCAAATGCATAATTTTATTGAAACGCCTATTTGCATGGGCAAAGAACGCATAAAGAATCCGAAACATCCGACGCAAAAACCGCTTGCTGTTTTAGAACACATTATCAAAATTGCTTCAAATGAAAATGATATTGTTTTTGATCCCTTCATGGGTGTTGGTTCCACAGGACATGCTGCCCTGAATCTAAACAGGCGGTTTTTGGGAATTGAAATTGATAAAAAATATTTTGCAGCCGCTTGCGATCGGCTTACAATTTTTCAACAGGAGTTAAGAAAGCTCAATGAGGGATGTGTTAATTTTTAGAATCGCAGACAAATTAAAATGCAAAGATGATTGTGATTGTGCATAGACAAACTAGTAGAGAGGTGTAAGATGGATATTTTAACGTTAACTGATGTGTCAAAAATTTACGGAGAATTAAAAGCCTTAAATCAAATAAACTTGACAGTGGAAGAAGGTGAATGGCTTTCGATTATGGGGCCTTCGGGTTCAGGCAAAACAACCATGATGAATATTATCGGGTGCATGGACAGACCTTCATTCGGAAAGGTTGAGCTTGCAGGACAAGATATTTCCAAACTTTCACCGAAAGAATTTACCGTTGTGCGCCGCGATACAATCGGTTTGGTTTTTCAACAATTTCACTTGGTAAATTATTTAACCGCATTGGAAAATGTCATGATGGCGCAATACTATCACAGCATGCCGGATGAAGAAGAGGCAATGGAAGCGCTTGAAAGTGTGGGATTAAAAGAGCGGGCAAAACATTTACCGAGTCAGCTTTCCGGCGGTGAGCAGCAGCGAGTATGCATTGCGCGGGCTCTTATCAATCATCCGAAGCTCTTACTGGCAGATGAGCCGACCGGTAACCTTGATGAAAAAAATGAACTTTTGGTTATGGAAATTTTCGGAAAACTGCATGCGGCGGGAAGCACTATCATTGTGGTAACACACGATCCGGAAGTTGCCGATCAGGCAGAGCGAATGGTAGTACTTGAACACGGAAGGATTGCGCGAATAGAAAAGATGAGCAGAAAACGCCCGACCATTTCGCAATGAAAACGGGGCGCTGGAACTTTTAGCTAAAAACTAATGGCGTGTTTTTGCTATTTTTTAATTAGTTTTTTAATTCGTCTAATACGAATCAAGTCAATTTTATAAAAAGAGCTCGACACGGTGCAAGGGCGAAGTTCTGAATTTTTTTTAACTTCGCCTACGAGTTTTAAAGCTTCAGTTTTATAGTTTTGTGTTGATGCTTTAAAACATTGTTTGGAATTTGCAAGGGCGACTAGTTTACCATAGGAATGCTGCATCCCAAAGCCATTGCTCCGTTTGCCTAACGCGTATAGGTTGATTTTAAAACTTATGAGTGAACCGATTTGTGACTCACTCTGTAATTGAAAAGTTTTTCAGAACGTAAGTTCTGAAAAATGCCAAACACTATTGAATAAAATTGAAGCATGAGCTTGTATTTTATACATTGATAGTATTGTAACATGAAGAGAGGTGCATTATGAAATTTTCTAAAATCATTTTTTGTCTAATGATTGCAGGTGCTGTGGTACTATCCTGTAATGAAAAAAATGAAAAAGAAGAGCCCGCACAAAAACAGGTTCTTTATCGTGACGGAGAATATTCCGCGCGTTCAAGCATTCAGGATGACTGGGGCGGAACCGCTGAAGTTACGATGACCATCAAAGACGGAAAGATCGTTGCCTGCGAATTTATTTCATACGATAAAGATGGAAAACTAAAAGATCAAGACTACGGCAAGATTGACGGTAAAATTAAAAATCAGGGCTTATATAAAATAGCACAGGATTCAATCACGCTTAGCGCAGAGTATGGCAAAAGGCTGGTAGAAACACAAGATGTGGAAAAGGTCGATGCAAATTCAGGTGCAACGATTTCGTATGAATTATTTAAAGATGCGGCGGTAAGCATTTTAGAAAAAGCAAAGCTTGAAACCAAATAATAAAAATCTGTACGTAAGCTAATAGCTTGGAGAAATAAGAATGGCAGCTGAATCTAACCGGATAAAAAATTTAACAGTAATTGAATTGGCAAAGATGAATATCAAAAGAAAGCCGGTGCGCACGATTAGTTTAATGGTGCTCACCGGTGTTTTATCTTTTACGCTTTTTTGCGGAACCTATTTGGTAAAAAGTTTAAACGGCGGTATGCATTCTCTTTCCGATAGGTTAGGGGCGGATATTATTGTGGTGCCGGAGGGGTACGACAGTAAAATCGAAAGCGCCTTGCTGCGAGGAGAGCCGAACAGTTTTTATTTTGATAACAGCATTGTGGATATTATCAGAAAAACAAAGGGCGTTGCAGAAGCGTCTCCGCAGCTTTTTATCGCAACCCTTTCCGCAGGCTGCTGCTCCTTTCCGTTACAAGTTATCGGTTTGGATTTTGATTCCGACTTTACGATTAAACCATGGCTACAAAAGCAGGTGTCGCTTCCGCTTTCTGATAACCAAATTGTGGTAGGGCATAACATCATCGGGGATTATCACTCCGAAGTGCGTTTTTTTAATCAACCCTTTCAAATTGCGGGAAGACTTGCGAAAACAGGAATGGGTTTTGACAATTCTGTTTTTATGACTATTGAAAATGCGCAGCGGCTTGCAAAAGAATATGAACGCATTATGCAGCACCCTGTTGCGGAAAATAAAAACCTTATTTCAAGCGTAATGGTACGCATAAAAAACACCGAGAATGCCAGAACCGTTGCACAGCGAATTAAAAAACAATTTGAAGGGCAGCAAATATATCCGCTTGTTTCAAAACAGATGATGTCAAATGTTTCTTCAGGAATATCTCAGCTCAGTATTTACATTTATATTCTCATCGGCATTTTGTGGCTGCTTTCCTTTGTGGTTCTATTCACTGTTTTTTCCTCAATGCTTAATGAGCGGAAACGCGAATTCGGTATGCTGCGAATTTTGGGCGCAACAAAAAAATTACTGGGCAAGCTTTGTCTTGCTGAATCTTTTATGATTAGCGCCTTCGGAGCGGGGCTTGGGGTATCGCTTGGCTTTGTACTTGTACTTTTGTTTAATCAGGCCCTT
The DNA here is from genome assembly GCF_008153345.1 of Treponema phagedenis. Lineage (NCBI taxonomy): Bacteria > Pseudomonadati > Spirochaetota > Spirochaetia > Treponematales > Treponemataceae > Treponema > Treponema phagedenis. The sequence continues at coordinate 1,451,772 of NZ_CP042818.1, forward strand.
ATCGAGTCCCTCAAGCTCCCGTTTTTAAGTCCCGGAATATTTTGGACACTGGGAATGTTTTTTCTGGTAATCCTCGCCGCCGCAGCTTCGGGGCCGCTTGCATCGCTTAAAACAATTTATCACATAAACAAAAAAGACCCTGCAATAGCGGTACGCGAAAACGAATAAGTAAAGACTTAACTTTTAAGCCTGCGTTACACAAAACAAAAACTGCTGTAACACCTGTAATTAATTTAAAGCCGGAAGAGCAACAGGCGGCTTGGGAATATCGAATTCTGGATTCACTAAGCAGCTTGATAAAAAGGGATGTTTTTCCAACTGCTTTAAAACTCGCAGCCACTGTAAACAATAACAGCAAAAATTACATGCAGAACAAGCACGGACGCCCGTGGTTCCAAACAGAAACGATGTTTTAAAGCAAAACTGTTTGCAAAGCTTTAAAACTCGTAGGTTTCATTTTGCCACGGACGGCAAAACTCAGAACGGGCACGGACGCCCGTGGTTCCACGCAGAAACGATGTTTTAAAAGCACAACCGCTTTCAAGTGCTTTTAAAACTCGTGGTTTAGTTTTTGACAAGGACGGCAAAAACTAAACCGTTGTGTCGAACTCTTTTTTATAAAAATTTTATTATGATTAGTAATTTTTGGACGGATTGAAAAACTCATTTAAGATCTTAAAAAAAAGCTTGCAGAAGTAATGGAGCTTAGCTAAAGACTAAGCTCCATTCCCATGTTATTTAATAGCACGGAGTAATTTTTACTTTTTTGAAAGTCAGGTTTATTTTGTATAGGCAAAGCTTGCGGACTGTTTTATGCGGGAAGGGGTGTTTTTATCAATTATCGCTTTTCGGATTCTCAGAATGCAGTATAAAAGATAAATTCCGCTATACAATATGATACTGAAAAAATGTTTATCGAGTTTTGGTGCAAGTACAAGCATGGTGTGTACATAAATTAAGATAAAGAAAGGGTAGGCAAGTTTTTGCAGTGATTTCCATTTTTTTTGATCCATCTTTTTTCGTATTGTTTTGAACGAGGTGATAAAAAGCGGAATAAGCATAAGAATTATCGCAAGAGAAACATAGGTTGCGGTAAGACGGTGCCACTCAAAGCTTGACGGGTTTACAATGGCGTTAATAAAATATGCTTTCTTTCCGACAAAGCCGTATATGATATTATGTCCCAGCGTAAATATCGATGCAATAATCGACATCTCTCCGCGAAGCGAATAAAAATGATTGATTACTGCGTTTCGTTTTGTGAATACTCCGGCATACATAACGAGTATAAAAACAACGGTTGAAAAGGCTCCGCGTTTAAACAGATTTACAACATACATGGTAAACCATTTCGGCATAACCTTATACCATCCGAACGAATAATAGAGTATTTGTAAAACAACTAAGACAATTGCCGCCGCATAAAACGGAACGGGATGTTTTTTGATTGTTTTTCCCAAAAGCCCAAATAAAACAAGTGAAACAACTAATGAAATCCAAATATACATGGAGAACTCCTGAAATTAAGTTTGCTTAAGTTTACAAAATTAAAAATTTTTGTCAATATTTTTCATAAAGATTTTTAATTTTTATTACAGAGAATTGAAAAATGTCTGCAACGGTTTACAAAACGTTGAAATCTATATACAGTTATTTCAGTTTATTTTATGAGAATTTTATGAGAGAGGTTTAAAATGAAAACAAAACTGACTGTTAATTTCGGAATTCAATATCCGATTGTGCAGGGCGCTATGGTATATATTGCGGATTCAAAATTGGCTGCCGCCGTTTCAAATGCGGGCGGGCTTGGAACAATCGCTACCGGCGGACAAAATGTGCAATGGATTGAAGCCGAGATCACAAAGGCAAAAGCATTAACCGATAAACCGTTTTCGGTTAATGTGGTGCTTATGGAAGATGACAAGGAAGAAAAAATCGATGCGGTTATCAGGCAAAAGCCTTTTGCGGTAACACTCGGTGCGGGAAATCCGCGGCCTTATATCGAAAAAATTAAAAACGCGGGGATCAAAGTAATAACAGTTGTGCCCTCGCTTAGACTGGCAAAACGGATGGAAGAAAGCGGTGCGGATGCCGTTGTCATCGAGGGAATGGAGGCAGGCGGACATATCGGCACCCAAACAACAATGGTTTTGATGGCGCAGGTTATTCCGCATATAAGTATTCCGGTTATTGTTGCCGGCGGTTTTGCAAGCGGGAACAGCGTGGCTGCCGCCCTTTTAATGGGAGCCGCAGGCGTGCAGATGGGAACACGGTTTTTTGCTTCAACCGAGTGCATAGCGCACCAGAATGCAAAACAGGCACTGGTTGACGCAGGCGATGATGCAACCCAAATTACCGGATATCTTGCACGGCATATGGTACGCGGAATTAAAAATGAGTTTACCGAAGAATACCTGAAAAAGGAAAGCGAGGGAGCTTCCGCTGAAGAGCTTGAAAAATTTGTAATCGGCACAAGCAGAAAAGGCGCCATTGACGGAGATAGGCACTGGGGCATGGTACACGCAGGGCAAATTGCTTCAATTATTGATAAAGTAGAGCCGGCTGATACAATAATGCAAAAAATTATGGCGGAAACCGTCAAGACGCTGCAACATGCGCAAGCCTTGTTAAACAGCTAAGCATCGCCCTATTCCGTTGAAGATTTTAATCTTGCCGTTTTGTGACACACAAGGCGGCAAGATAGCTACTCACAAATAAATCAATGTATAAAAAATCCTATAGATAAAAAATGCATGCTTAAATTATTTGTCAATAGGTAAAACTTTTTAGTTCGTCGCTCAGGTTGTTTAAATATTTTCAGGATTATCTTCGGATTCTTGCAAAAGTTGTAATTTTCGCTCCTTTGCATAATGGATAAAAGTAAAAAAGAGGATGACTGTAGAAAATGCAAGAAGAAGCAGAACAAAGGCAATAATACCTCTTAAAACAGAGGCAACAGTAACTAAAATCGTAAGAAATAATTGGATACAAATAAGAATTACCAGCGTTTCTCGGGAGGAAAATCCCAAAAGCATGAGTTTATGATGAATATGCAATTTATCCGGTGTTCCAAGCGGCTTGTGCTCTCTTGCTCTTCTCCAAATAGCGGCAAAAGTATCTAAAATCGGAATTGATAATAGAACAAATGTATACGGGAACGTTATCGCTTCAATGCTTGACGTTGTTTTCATAAGAGGCAGCACTCCAAATGTGAAGCCTAAAAATTGACTTCCTCCATCACCCAAAAAAATTTTTGCTCTTGGAAACGGCAAATTAAATACTAAAAAACCTGCAATAGAACACATTAAAATAAGACAGAAAAAAGAAGTTATTTTGTTATCATAAAAATAAAATAAAACCGTATACATAAGCAAGGAAAGAAAGGTAATACTTCCGCTTAAGCCGTCTATTCCGTCAATTAAATTTATCGCATTAATTATTCCAATAATCCAGATGAAGGTAAAAGGATACGCAAACCATCCAAGTTTTAAATATGAAGAAAAAGGTGAAAAAGAAATGAAGGTGAATTTAAAATTACCTGCAAGGACAATGATTGCCGCAGTGCATTGAACGGCAAGTTTATATTTTGCTTTCCAAGGTTTGATATCATCCCAAACCCCCATCCAAAAAATAAGAATTCCTGCTCCGACTAAAAACCAAATATTACTGATATAAGGGACTTTATAATATTTTATACATATTGATAAAACAATTGTTACAGTAAAACCTATTATAACCCCCAATCCCCCTAACCGAGGAACATTTCCTGAGTGTACTTTTCTTTCATCGATGGTATCATAAAGACCATAACGCTGAGAAAATTTTATCACAAGCAATATAGAAATATATGATAAAATAAAGGCAAACAGTAATATAAAAGCATTTAACATCAGGGCTATCTCTTTAATAATTATTAAAAAATTTAATATGTTCTACGATCAGTTTAGCATAAAATTTTCCGTAAAACATACCTTACCATAAATTTTTAATTATATCAAGTTTTCTTTACTGTAATTCCACGGCGTACACACGAAGAAAAAACGTACCTGTATGGGCGTTGCGGTTTGAAGCTTACAGAAAACCGGCTTAACCATTCGTCTTGCCGGAGTTGAATACATACAAACCGCCGGCGTACTACGGGCTCCGGCTATCGCCTGCGGCTGTTTTTGCGCTATTTTGAGCGCGCAAAAACGATCCGGCTAAGCATTTTTGAAAAAATGCTTAGCCGCCCTCCGTCCGCCTAACGCCGGTCAAGATATTTTTGCTTAGAAACTGTTGCAAAAACATCTTGACCGCGAGTTTTGCCTGTTTACAAATAGATTATCAGGCAAAACATCGTTAGCAATTCTGATTTTTTTGTCCATGTACAATGCTGAACAATGACGGTTCTGATTATTGTTTTTGCTCCCCTGTGCGGTTATTTTTTTCATGCGTAAGCTCCGCTTTGTCCTCATGGTTATAAAACAGCAGCTAATCTTATATAGAACGTTTTCAGCTAAAATTTTTGTGGATATTCTTAATATAACGTTTTCTAAATAAGTTGCTGTTAGTAATCGGAACATTGGCAATAATAGCTTGCAGATTCAGCATTCCTACGGTAAGTCTACTCACCGTTGTCAAAATCAGAACGGGCACGGACGCCCGTGGTTCCACGCAGCAGCGACGTTTTAAAAGCACAGCCGCTTTCAAGTGCTTTTAAAACTCGCAGGCATAATTTTGCCACGGACGGCAAAATTATGCCGTGCGGTGGTTCCAAACAGAAACGATGTTTTAAAAGCATAAAATTTCCCCAAGTCTTTTAAAATTCGTGGTTTAGTTTTTGCCATGGACGTCAAAAACTAAACCGTTGTGTCGAACTCTCTTTTATAAAATTGTCTTGATTTTTGTAAGATGTATTAAAAAACGGATCGAGTTATTAAAAAAAACGCTATATTAGTGATTTTATCGAAAAAAAAGAGTTTTTATTCTGAAAGGCAATTAAAAATAAACAGTCTTCTTGATTTTTAATCTCAAATTTTGTATTATATAAACATCACACTTATGTAAGGAGACCTTTTATGGCGTACAAAATTTCAGAAGAATGCATTAACTGCGGCGCATGCAAAAGCGAGTGCCCGGTAAATGCAATCAGCGAGCAGACAGACATGCATGTTATTGATGCAGGGCTTTGCATTAGTTGCGGAGCGTGTGCAGAAGTTTGTCCTGCGCAAGCAATTTCGGAAGAGTAATCTTCTCTAAAGAGTCTGCGGTGGATTATGAAACAGATACTGAATATTTTAGCCGGCTATAAGACAATTCTCTTGGGAGTATGCAAATTCCTTTTAATAGCGGGAGGATGTTTGGTAATCGGTTTTGTCATTGTGTATCCGTTATGGTGGTTGGCAACAACAATGCCGAAAACATATACGGTAATAACACTTGGCATATTCGGTATTATACTTTTATACACGATAAGCAAAAAACTTATTCGATCGTATAAAAAAAATCCTCGCAGACTTTTACTTATTCTCTTAAAAAATTTTGTCCTTATCGTTGGGCTCTTTTTTACTTCGTATCTTGTGTTGTTGCAACAACGCTTATTTGCACTTCTTTTTTTTCTTTTACTTATCGGTATTTACGGCTTTCTAGCATTCGGTATTTCTGAAAAAGAGCCGATACAGTCTATATGAGACTGCCTGCGCGATACGTTTTTTTTCTGTTTTTTTTAAATATTTCCTTTTCTTTTGCTCAATCTCCGTATCCTAAAATAAATTCATTGGAAATGAAAGATATCGGTTTTCAGCAATACAGCGATGATGTTCGCAAAGCACGCATGGCGCTTGCCGAAGGCAAAAAAGGAAGAGAGCTTCCAATCAGTTTTTATGCCTATGTTGCTAAAAAAAATGATACAATTATCCGTATTGCGGCTCGGTGTAGCATTCCGTATGATTCTATCGTGAGTTTAAATAGGATTGAATCGGTATCAATGGATATCGAAGGAAAAACATTGATTTTGCCCTCTGTTCCGGGTTTGTATGTTGCCGAAAAGCCGGGTACGCCGATAGAAAACCTCCTTGCGGCATTGAGTAAAAAAATTAACGCTCCCTCGTTCTTATTGCCCTTACCGAACCCTGATAATTTTAAAGAAAAAATCAAATTTCTTTGTATCCCGAATGCTATTTTTGACGGAACGGTGCGCATCTTTTTTCTAAAACCGTTTTATCGTTTTCCGCTTGATAAAGGTATTTTAACTTCCGGTTTTGGCAATAGACCGAGTCCGTTTACCGGAAAACCGAGTTATCATGCGGGAATTGATCTTGCAGCTCCCATGGGCTCCCCGGTATATGCTTGTGCCGCCGGAGAAATAAAAAAGATCGCAACAAATAATATTTACGGCAAACATATCATACTAAAGCATATTGATGGCAGGGAAAGTCTGTACGGACATTTAAGCGCGGTTGAGGTGCAGTTGCATCAAAAGGTCAAATCTGGTAAAATAATCGGTAAGGTTGGTATGACGGGGATGTCGACGGGGCCTCATCTTCATTTTGAAGTGCATGAGCACGGAGTTCCAAAAAATCCTGCAACTTTTATTCAAAAACGTTAGTCAAACAATGGAATAGTTTTGAGGGAAGATGAATAAAAAGAAATTTCTTTGTACAATTACTCTTTTTTTCTTTTATATATCTTTATTTGCAACGGAGAAGATAAAGACTGAATCGCTGCGAATTGTAAGCTTTCCTGCCGGTGATTTTCAAATAAAAACCTTGAATTTCCATTGTAATGAAGCTCTGGCAATTAAAACAGAGGGAGAAAATCGCTTTTTACGCGGCTTTGAAATAGAAATAAAATATAATACGGCAGCAAAATATGTAAATGATATTATTTACGAAATATATACGGATTTAAAGCCCCCACTCTCTGAAAAAGAGACAAATTATCACGCAACGCGCCTTTTTTCCGATTCTTTGCGTGAAGGTGTTTCTACCGTGTTTTATATTCCGCTCATTGAAGAAAAAAACAAAAAGAATGCTCCTTCTGTAAAGCAAGTGCCTTTTTTCCCTTCAGAACAGCAAGTATTTTTGCTTAAATGTACAGCAAAAACTCCTCTTAAAAATATTGAAAAAATAAACGTTTCTATAAAAATAAAGCCGATGTATAAAAATGAGGGGGGCTTAAAACTTCAATTTGAATATCCGGACAAAATAGAAAAACCGCTCAGTGTTCAAATAAATGATGAATATCTTTATAATTTTAAAGAGCTTACGATTCTTCCTCCGGGTGAATATAAACTGGTAGTAAGTTCAAATGATTATCGATCGGAAATTCTTACTTGTACGGTTGAAAAAGCAAAAATTGCCGAAGTCTGTATTGCGTTAAAATCAATTATTCCTCTTGTAACTATCCATGCATCCGAAGAGGTGCAGGTTTTTATAGATAAGACGGAGGTAACGGACTTTACAACTCCGCATAAAATCACTACAGGAAAACATACCGTCACGTTTAAAGCTGCAGGTTATACTATTATGCGTGAAATAGTGGCGGAGGAAGGAAAAACGTATACTATTTCCGTATTACTTGATGCAGTGATTATTGAAGAATAAAACCTTCTTAAAAATCTCCTTAAGTTTTTCTTGACCTCGCCGATACCTTAGTATCGGTAATTCGGTTCCCCTCCCACCCACCGAATTACCGACAGCCTGATTGGCGGGCCGGTTCCGAGACCGGCTCTTTTTTTTATTAGCCCCTTGAAAAAATACTGTTTTTGTGTTTGTATAGAACGATGCGCGGTAAGGTAATTTTTATTTATCTTTTTTTTCTTTTTGCAATTTTAATCAGCGGTTCCGCTTTGCTCGGGTATTTACTTGCATCTACGGTGAATATAAAACAAAGCGAACGGTTTACGGATTTTAATCCTGTTTTACCGACACGAATTCTTGATATTCGCGGGGATCTGATAACCGAATTTTCCTCCGACGAAAAAAGGGAAATAATTAAATTTGAACAGATTTCTCCTTATCTTATTGCCGCCTTACTTACCAGAGAAGACAGAACGTTTTATTCGCATAAAGGATATAATCTTAAAGCTATTTTTAGGGCTGCAATAGGTATCTTGACTGATCGCTCTCTCGGCGGCGGCAGTACGCTTACCCAACAAATTGCCGGTCTTTTATACTGCGATCGAACCGATCAAAGTATTAAACGAAAAGTAAAAGAACTTTGGTGGGCTTTGCAGATGGAGCGAAGATACTCCAAAGATGAGATCATGGAGTTGTATTTAAACAAGGTTTATTTCGGCGGTGGCACTTACGGAGTAAATGCGGCTTCGCGATTTTATTTTGGACATCCCGTCCAAGAGATAACACCTGCTGAGGCGGCAATTTTGGTAATTTTGCTTTCCAATCCTGCATATTATAATCCTTTTGAATACCCTAATCGCGCTCGAGAGCGTCAGGCCTATATTTTAAGTGAAATGACAAAGCTCGGATATATTTCGCGCGAAGAACAGGAAGAGTCATATAATGAGTACTGGGCAAATTTTGATTATACGAGGACAACATCTTCCGCTTATTTTAATCGGGAAGATAAGGCTCCGTGGTTTTCAGAATATGTTCGTAGGCAACTTGATAACATGATGTACGGTACTATGAATCTGTATGAAGACGGATATACGGTTTATACAACCTGTGATCTTCGGCATCAGACAGTGGCGGAAAAACAAGTTACCGATTATATCGACATAGCCAATCAAAGGGTGCGAAGTTCTTCTTCAACAAGTTTTGCACAAGGGCAAACGTATAGTAATATTACCGCACTTCTTTCTTTAACTTTTAACTTACCGCAATTACGAGTAGGTGCTAAGCAAGTACAAATAAAAAGCACCGCGTACTATCGCAATAAACTTAATCCTCTTGTGGATATGATGGCTTTAATTTGCGGGATGGATTCTTTAAAGATAGCCTCAAATAAGGGAAGCCTTAAAATGCAGGAAAATCTTGCAAAACGAACGGTTGAAGGTACGCTAATTTCTCTTGAAAATGAAACAGGCTATATCACCGCCCTGGTAGGAGGAAGCAAATACAGCGCGTCAAATCAGATGATTCGAGCGATTCAAGGTTATCTGCAGCCCGGTAGTGCATATAAGCCATTATTATACTCTGCGGCAATTGATACAAAGCGAATAACCCCCGCAACTCAACTTGAAGACGTACCGCAGGTTTTCGGTACTACGGATATTCCGTATATTCCCAATAACTATGGAGGCAGGTGGCGAGGTACTGTATTGACATGGCGTGCGTTAGCGCAATCGCTTAATATCCCCGCAATAAAAATACTTGACACAATCGGCTTTGATGCGGTGATTAACCGCTCTGCCGCACTTTTAGGTATCACGGATAGAGCGGAGATTGAGCGGGTTTTTCCAAAAGTATATCCGCTGGCGCTGGGCGTTATAGCTATTCGTCCTGTTCAGCTTGCCAGAGCTTTTGCAATTTTCGGAAATCAGGGGCAAGAGGTTACTCCGATTGCGATACGCACGATTGAGGATCGGTCGGGCAATATTGTTTTAGATCCCGAAAAAGAGCTGCGTATCCAACAACGAAAAAAGGGAAATGCGACTCAGATTATAAGTCCGCAAAATGCGTATATCATGACTTCAATGCTAAAAAAAACGCTTACCATCGGAACTTTGACCGCTTCAACTCAAAGCACGCGAAAATTTATGTACAAGGATGCAAATACGGGAAGATATTTTACCATGCCGGTTGCGGGAAAAACGGGCACCACGCAGAACTGGACGGATGCCTGGTCGGTCGGTTACTCTCCGTATTATACCGCACTTGTTTGGTTCGGCTTTGATCGGGGCGGTTTATCGCTTGGATTAAATAATACGGGAGCCGCTTTGGCAGGTCCCCCTTGGGCAAATTTTATGCAGGCAATACATGAGGGAAAGCCGTATAAAGATTTTATCAGACCGGAAACAGGCATTGTATCCGTATCGGTTTGCTCAAAATCGGGAAAGCTCCCTTCGGAGTATTGTACGGATGCGATTGATACGCTTTATTTTTTGTCCGGCACACAACCGACAAGCTATTGTACTTATCATGAGAGCAGCAAACGGTTGGAAGATCTTGCAAAAGAGCGTTTAAGGAAAAGCAGCTATACAACAGGTACCATACCGACAGATATTAATGAGGGCGGTGTTTTCCTTGATCCGAGAATTTTTGAGGATCCTACGCCGAGTACCAAAAGAAAGCCTAAAAACTATTTTAATGAATTTGATGAAGAAATAGAAGATGAAGACAGTCTTCCTATATTTGAAGATATGGAAGAGCCTGAAATAGAGAACACTCCTTCGGAAATAGAATCCAATATCAATAATATACCTCCTATCGGCGTGGAACAAACTCTTATGAACGATAAAGAAAAAGAACCTCCTGCGGCAGATACACAGGATGATAAAAAGAAAAAAAGTACTGAAACTTCTGGTGATAATCAGAATCCCTGGTTGTAAAAATCTGCATAATGAAATCTCTGCGCACTGTTTTCTGTAAGTTATTACTAAAACTTCAGAAAACAGTGCGCACGATATCGCCGGCACGCATAAAAAACGCAGTTACTGTGCACAAGAATACTAAAGCCCGTAATCAGCTCGGGCACGAATGCTCGTGGTTCCACGCAGCAGCGATGTTTTAAAGCAAAACTGTTTGCAAAGCTTTAAAACTAACCCGTGTTAGGTATACGAAAGGCGGAATCACATTTTTTAAAATGCGAACCAGAAGCATTTTTGCTCGCCAAAAATAGTGTAAAAATAGCTGCAGCGTAGGCGGAGTCCATGACTTAGTTTTTTGTATTTGTAATAAAACTAAGTCTAGTATAGCGTTTTGCAATTAACTTCCTGTTATAAAAATCGGAGTATCAACAATAAGGGACTGCGGATTTAAGCATTCCTATGGTAAATTGCTCACCGTTGCGCCGTGTCGAACTCAGAACCGCCACGGATGGCGGTGGTTCCATGCAGAAGCGATGTTTAAAAGCATCAACACTGGTTTTGTAAAATTGAAGCTTTTAAACTCGCAGGTTTGGTTTTGCCATGGACGGCAAAACCAAACCGTTGTGTCGAACTCTTTTTTATAAAATTGTTTACGTTTTGGGTAAGATGTATTAAAAAACGAATCGACTTATTAAAAAAACGCTGTACTCGTTCCGCCGATGGTTCACAAGTGTTTTTGTCCGGCAAAGTGTCGGGGAAAACCGGCTTTGGGAGACTTCAAACCGCAACACCTAAGTTAATATAATTTTTATTCTTTATGCGGTTGAATGGTTAATATTTAATAAAAATTATCAAACATAATAAAACAGATAAATATATACTTCTTGCTTTTTTTCCAATAAAGATATATTATCAAAAATATGAGGGTTGCTATTTTTTTTGATAAGCCAAAAGAAGAGACCGCTTCGGCAATTAAAAAAATTATTTCCGATAAAAACTGTGATGTAGTTGAATATTGTGTAGAAGATGTGTGGGATGAAAATAAATGCAAAAATCCCATTAGTCTTTTGCATGAAGTTACTCATATTCTTTTTATTTATTCGATTGATCCGGTAACAGATGCGGCTTTTATTTTCTTTTCAGGATTTGCCTCGGGGAAGGGAATTCAGATCTTTCTTTTACAATCGGGAGGCACTGTTTCCATACCGAAAAATTGTAGTCATCTTGTAGCAATTTTGACTGTTAATACATTTGAGCAATATTTTATAGCCGAGCAAAAACGTTTTACCGAACTTGAAAAAAAGCAAAGAGCGCGTTTTGCCCTTTTGGAGAAAGGCTATCCCTGTTTTGATGCTAATTTTATTGCTGCAGTGATAGACGGGGATGCGGAAATTATCTCTCTTTTTTTGGAAGCGGGATTTAATGCTTCATTGCGGGATGCATGCGGTACTCCCGTACTTTCGCTTGCGGTAAGGAATTCCCAACAGGATGCCGTAGCGCTTTTGATTACTCAAGGCGCAAATGTGGATCTTACCGCAGATGACAGACAGTATTCAGCTTTGATGGATGCTGCTCAACTCGGTAATACCGCTATTGCGAAAATTCTTCTGGAGGCCGGAGCAAATCCCGATGTTAAAAGTAAGGACGGGCAAACAGCCCTCGTGCTTGCGGTGGGAAAAGGGGATCTTCCAATGATAAAAATTCTTGCGAAATATAAAGCGAACCCTTCAATTTCCGATAACCTCGGTTTATCAGCACTCGGTTATGCAAAGCTTTTTCAAAATAAAGAAATAATCAGCTTGCTTGAAAGCATACAACAATAATTTTTATTGTACGTATGTCTTTTCTGTTCACTCAGGGGCTTACGCATGAACAAGGGGTTGCCGCCTCTTAAGCCCCGCTTTTGAGTGCTGATTCCAAACGATATTTTGTCTGGTACTCCAGCGTAACCAGGCAAAACTCATAGGCGAAGTGAAGGGAAAATGGCAAAACTTCGCCCGTGCTCAATTCCAAACGATGTTTTAAAGCATCAACACAAAACTGGAAAATTGAAGCTTTAAAACTCGTAGGCGAAGTGAAGGGAAAATGGCAAAACTTCGCCCGTGCTCAATTCCAAACGATGTTTTAAAGCATCAACACAAAACTGGAAAATTGAAGCTTTAAAACTCATAGGCGAAGTGAAGGGAAAATGGCAAAACTTCGCCCGTGCTCAATTCCAAACGATGTTTTAAAGCATCAACACAAAACTGGAAAATTGAAGCTTTAAAACTCGTAGGCGAAGTGAAGAGAAAATGGCAAAACTTTGCCCGTGCTCAATTCCAAACGATGTTTTAAAGCATCAACACAAAACTGGAAAATTGAAGCTTTAAAACTCGTAGGCGAAGTGAAGAGAAAATGGCAAAACTTCGCCCGTGCTACGCATCGCAAAGTTCAAGGTCTTGTAGAATTTATTCGCCATGGTTCGCATTAAAGGGTTTTGTCCCCTTTACCTCCTGTACTCTTTGTATCTCCCTCTTTAAGATTTTTTCTGAATGGTGTATAGTAGATGATAGAAATGAAAAACAACCATAGTGAAGATGCAGCTTTTATTGCTGCGCTTGAATACATTTTAAATAAGGCAAGCATCAAGGAGATTGATGCGTTTGAGGAGGCTGTTCAGCGAAGAAAACGGAGTTTTGAGAGCTTTCCTGGGCTCCGTTCGTTGAATCCTGAGGAAATGGCAAAAAAAATGTCAAGCTCAATTCAAAAATCTATTGATGCCAGCATGCTCGGAGTGCGTAATACGGTAAGGAATTTTGCCGCCGATATGCTTGCAAAAGAAGCACCCGAACTGTCTCAGGAGCAGTTGGAAAATTTGCTTGATTCATGGATTCCTGAAGCTCCTTCATATACTGCGGAAGGCGGAACTGTTCGCCACTCTATCGCAAAAGCGGGAAAAGTAAACGGTATTCCTGCTGATGCACTTTACGGCATGATTTTGCAGTTTGTTTCCTATAGTATCGGTGAAATGTCAAAAGAAGAACTGAAAGAATTGCAGGAAAGTATGGGAGATTGGACAGGAGTTTATTGGAAGAGGTTTCCTGCGGATATTCAACGAGAAATAAAATCTTTTTTGCAGGGTGAAATTAATTCCGGTCAATTCCGCAAATCGATACAGGCTTTGCTCGGTTTAGCATGATTTTATAAAACGGGAGTAATGGAATACAATTATGGAAAACAAAAAAAATATACATAAAACGCCTCTTTTTACGGAAAGTCGGGGAGCTGAGCAAAGCGCGGAAAATGATGTCAATACAGTGTTTTGCACATTAGAGAAAGTGCAAAAAGAGTTTACAAATAAACAAATTGATATTCTTGACGCAAAACTTAAACAAATTGAAGATGAATTAACTGCTTTTATAGATTCCTGCCGATAATCTTTTTAAGGTACAAATTACGGTATAAAAATCGACAGTGACGGAGGCTCCATGAAACATGCCATGCGATATTTTTCTTTACTGACAGTATTTTTTTCTTGTTGTTTTTTTGTTTCCGCACTGACATCATTTGAAGCTGTTGATATAAACAGCGAAAACAATCTTTTGTTTTCAGTTAAAACTGATGTTTTGGGGCAGTACTCATACTCAACCTTGGTACAAAAAAATATTGAGAGCGGAAAAACCGAGCTGCTTACTTTTTTTCCCGAAAGAGTTGATTCGCTTGCAGACGGAGCCATAATTCAAATACGGAATCGATACGGCATTGTACGGATACGTACTGCCGACGGAACAATTATTCCATTTGAATCGTTTTTATCTATGCACGGGCAGGCTTTGATTAAACAAGGAATGCTTGACAGCTGTCAAACTTCGCCCGACGGGCGATGGATTTCTTTTATTGAGCCGATTTCTCCCGCATACGGCAGGCTTGTGCTGTATGATGTGCAGAAGGGCGCCCGATATATTCTTGCAGAAAAAATAAAACGGGCGGTGCAAGCGCTTTCATGGGCGCCGGACTCTTCGGCTTTTATTTTAGAAAAAGATTTAAATTTATATTTTTTGCGCCCTCAATGGTTTGAGACAACCAGCAGTATCGAAACTATTCAGAGAAAAATAGGATCCGGAACTATTGAAACTATTCAATGGATTTCCTCTGCAAATCTTTTAGCTGTGCAAGGAAATGCGGTATATAAAATCGGCGTTTCGGAAATATTTGCCCGCTCTTTTTATACGCCGATTGTTCAAATAGGTACGTTAGTCGGAAGTTTGCCCTTTGCCTTTGATCCTTCCCGCGATGTGCTATCTCTTTCGCCCGATGCGGCGACCGCGGTATTTGTAAAAGATAAACGGCATGTATATCACTGCTCGTTATACGGAGATGATTATCTTGTCTCTGAATCCTTTCAATCGGTGCCGTATCTGCTGCTTTCGGGAAATAATGCGGATATTAAAATATACTGGCTAAAAGGCAGAAATCCGATTATATATTCCGCCGCAATCAGGGAGGGGAATCTTTCGATTGAGGTGCGGAAACTTGTGTATAAAAACGGAAGCGGATTTTTCAAAACCATTGCAATTCCCAACAATGCTCAGCTGCTTGCAGTTTCTCCCGCAGGAGAAAAACTTGCCTTTGCCCATACCAACGGTTTTTTCATTTATGATGTGCAGACTGAGCGGATTATTTTGCAGAGAGACGGAGAAAGGGCGGTATCTGCAGCATGGCAAAATGAGGACAGGGTATGTATTGGTGGTATGCAAAGTCTTCAATCTTTTTCGGTAAGCGGCGGCGATTCTTTATTTTTACTGTATTCGCAAGTTTCCGCTTTTAGCTGGAGCAGGTCAGAAAAATCCGTTCTTGCCGAGGTGCGGACGGCAGCGCATGAAAAACCGCAGATAATCCGCTATCTTGATAATTTAAAATGGGAGCGGGAGTTGTATGAAGCACTTGCCGCACATAAAACCTTTAATGCGGCATATCGGGTGTATATTGATTATCAGGGAGGCTTTTTTTCAAACATGATTTATCTGCGGTCTTTGTATTCGAATACTACCGCTGCCTTGTATGCAGGTTTACCCGCATACATAAAAAGACGCCCTTCCAAACCTGTTTCCGCACCGAAAAATACTCCGGGCTTTTTTACTCACGGAATGAGAAACGGCGGCAAGGAAGTTGCCTTGGTTTTTGACCTTGTTGATAATATTGAAGGATTGCCCGAAATTCTTTATGTATTAAAAACGCATAGTATTACCGGCACTTTTTTTATTAACGGAGAGGCAATACGGCGCCATCCTGTTGCGGTAAAAGAAATTGCACTTTGCGGGCATCAATGCGGCTCTCTTTTTTTTACTTCGTGGAATATTGCAACCCCGGAATACCGCATAGATGAAGCTTTTATCAGTCAGGGGCTTGCGCGCAATGAAGATGATTTTTATGCTGCAACGGGCAAGGAGCTTTCCCTTGTCTGGCACACTCCTTTTTATGTGAGCTCCCCCATGGTTCTTAAAGCGGGAAGAAAATCCGGCTACACCTTTATTTCTCCCGATGTAAGCGTTCCCGACTGGATAAACAGTCAAAGCAGCGTTGCCGTGCCGAAATTATACCGCCCCGCAGCCGACCTCGTTGAACTTTGCATAAGTCAAACTCAGCCCGGCTCAATTATTCCCATACGTATCGGCAGACAAGATTCAGGCGATCGCTGCGATTATTTGTATGAACATGTGGAGTTGCTTATCAATGCGCTTTCAGAAGAGGGCTACACAATCGTACCGCTCCAAAAACTTATGCAGACAAGATGACATCTTTTTCACGCTCTTTTACTTTTACTCGTTACCGTACTGCTATATTTTTTGCAGCATAACGTTTTTTTGATACCGCAATTAGTTTTTAATACCTCTTATACAAATCATACAAAATTTTATAAAAAAGAGTCCAAGTTTAGTTTTTGCCGTCCGTGGCAAAAACTAACCTGCGAGTTTGAAAACTCCCTGTTATAAAAAAGAGTCCGACACGGCGCAAGGGCGAACCCTTGGAATTGCTACCTTTGGTTCGCCTACGAGTTTTGCCTGTTTGCAATAAGGTGTCAGGCAAAACATCGTTTGGAATTTTGCAACGGTGGGTAGTTTACCATAGTGATGCTTGAATACTCAAGGTAATATTGGTAATACGCCAATTAGGATAATCGCACGTAAAATTGAGGAACGTTATACAAAGTCTAAGATTTTAAATATATTGTTCTAAAGTTTTTTTGCCGCTTCCCGATAGTATAAGCAGAACGAATTTTTCGTTATAACGCTTATTTTGACGAGGAGGTTAAAAATGATTACATCAAGTGCACCCTTAGACAGCATTCCGTATGCCGCAATGCCTCAAATTTCTTCGGGAGAAAAGACATACCTCCCCGTAGCAAATAATCAACTGGTATACGCACATTTTGAACACGTTGCCGGCGTTCCCGCCGAAAGTAATCAAAAAGGCGTTTCAGTTAGCGAATTGCAGATCCTTAATTCTTTGATTAGACGCTTGGTAAGTCTTCAGGAAGAAAAAGATTTTTTACCTTTAAAAAAAGAAGATTTAAGTACTGCACAAATGGATAAAATGTTGGAATTCTTCCACACTCAAATTACTCAAATTGAAGCAAAAAATAAAAATATCCCGTACGCTCACCACAGTTCAATTGAATCCGCGCTATTCAGTATTAATATATAAAAGGCAGCATTTTAAAAACTCGGTTCAGATGTAAGCAGCAATTTTCTATAAATAAAATAAGATCTTATTTTAGAGTAAAAGCATTTGGTTTTCGAAAGCTTTTACAAACTTAGGAATTAGATTGTTAATTTGCCCTTTAATATAGAGCCCTGAAGCTTGCTTATGTCCGCCGCCGCCGAAAGAAGCCGCAATAACACTCACATCAATTTTGTCAAAGGAGCGAAAACCTACCGAACAATGCGTTTCGGATTCTTGACGAATAATAACAATTGCTTCAACTCCGGCGATGCTTTGGATAAGTTGATATAGGGCATCGGAATCCCTGCCTTCAAGCCCAAATTCCTGTGTGTCCTCATAAGTTTCGAAAGAAAGCATAAGTTTTCCGTCATAGTAAGGGGTAAGGCGAGAAAGAATTTTGCTAATCAGCATTCTTGATTTAAAAGAGCGGCCGCCGTTAATCTGTGCAAAAATTCGTTTTGGACTTGCTTTCGCTCGTACTAAACGGGAAGCGGCGGCAAATACCTCTGCACTGTTATAATCCAAGTGGCGAAAAAATCCTGTATCAGTAGAAAGACCGAAAAAAAGGAGCTTCGCCTCTTCTTCGGTAACTTCACCGGTCATTTTTTCAATAATATGCTGAATAAGATAGGTAGTTGACGGCGATGTCTTCATTATCAAAGATGCCGGAGAAGCTTCGGTATTTGTTGCATGATGATCAATAAAAACCGGTTTAAACGGTTTTAACTCTTCAGCTAAATCCCCCGTTCTTTCCACATTAGAGCAGTCAACAACAAAAAGTGCGGTTTCATTATTCGGCACAATATTTTCAGGTACATGCTCAAAGAAAAGCTCCTCATAGCATTTTATCTCTATACGTTTAAAAGGACCCGCTGAAAGTAAAACAGTTTTTTTCCCAAGCCGTTGTAAAAAAAGCGAAAGAGCCAAACTACTTCCAATGCAGTCGCCGTCCGGCTCTTTATGTCCTGCTATGAGAAATACGGAATGAGAATTAATAAAAGTAACTAATTCATCCGAGATCTCGGGAACCTGAATAGTATCCATAGGTATAATTTCAAATCAGAAAAGTAATACTTTAATCTTAAAATTCAAGCGGAAGAGTTTCCACATTAAATTTATCATTATATAGAGCGGGCGCTTTTAAATTCCCCCAAAATGTGCTTTTCAGGTTTTGCGGAGCTGCAATTTTAACACTGTAAAAGGCTCCTTCTTTAATAAAAAAGGTTAAATATGGATTAACTCTGGTATTTACCAAAACCAATCGAGCTTTATTCACTTCCGGTTTAAACCAGTTATGCGGAATAAATACTTCGCCGGTTTTAAACCCTTCTCTTCGGTAAATAACATAATATCCGAGTTTGTGCGGAAAAACCTTTAGAATTGGTGCACTGATATAGTATAAATCAGGAATTGTTTCCTGACTCTGCTCATTTCCGCCGGCTCGCTCCGCCTCTTGTGCCGTAACGGCGCTCGATGAAAAAAATCCTAAAAACAGGATTGAACAGATGAAAAATAAGGATTTATTCATAAAATTCCTCCAATGCATAATAACTGTATAATAAGAGTATATCAAAAGTCAATAAATTCTGCAAGTATTTTTCATACAATGTCGTTAATCAATGATATTTTTAGACAATAATTTTATTCCAATAATATTTTGTAATACCTTTTGCATTCAACGGAAAATCTTGAAAGAGATTTACGCTTTAAAACATCGTTTTGCATTGTTCTGATTTTGACGTCCGGTATGATTTACCATAGGAATGCTTAAATCCGCAAGCCATTATCGTCGATGCCACTATGTATTATGGAAGTTAATTACAAAGCGCCACACTACACTATGTAAAAATAAAGAGTTTATAATAACGGGATATTATGTTCGCTGCATTTGCGAATCATATCATCAGGCCAAACGGAAACTTGCGTTTCACCGATATGTGCTTTTCGTAAAAAGAACATACACAGCCTTGACTGTCCGATTCCTCCGCCGATTGTTTGCGGCAATTTATTATTGAGTAAAAGCGTGTGAAAATATAACGAGCTTCTTTCCAGCGCATTTCTGAAACTCAACTGTGCTTTCATTGTTTCGGGGCTGACTCGAATTCCCATTGAAGAAAGCTCTAAGGATTCTTGCAATACGGGATTCCATACTAAAAGGTCTCCGTTTAAACCGCGCTTTCCCGCTCCTGTTTCCGTAATCCAGTCATCATAGTCCGGCGCCCGTCCGTCATGCGGCTCGCCGTTTGCCAAAGGCGCTCCAATACCGATAATAAAAACCGCTCCATATTCTTCGGCAATTTTATGTTCCCGCTCTTTCGCCGTCAGCTTCGGATAAAGACTGTATAAATCTTCAGCATGAATAAATGTGATTTTTTCAGGAAGTCGCGGCTCAAGGTTTGGATAATTATCATATAAAAAAAACTCAGTGCGCTTCAGACAATAATAAATTTTTTTTACCTCTGTTTTTAGAAATTCAAGCGTTCTATTTTCTTCGGGCATTGAGCATTCCCAATCCCACTGGTCAACATACAAAGAATGAATATTATCAAGCTCTTCATCGGCGCGGATTGCATTCATATCGGTGTAAATACCGAAGCCGGTTTTTAATTTCATCTCGGCAATTTTTACCCGCTTCCATTTTGCAAGCGAATGCACAATTTCAAGCCGCTCATCATTCATATCCTTTACCGGAAAGGAGACCGGCCGCTCGATTCCCGTTAAATCATCATTTAAGCCCTTGCCTTGCGGAATAAAAAGCGGCGCTGTTACCCGCGTTAAATTCAATTCAGTTGAAAGACTTATCTGAAAAAAGTTTTTAATCTTAATAATTGCCTGCTCGGTTTCCTTAATCGACAAAATAGGCTGATAATTTTTCGGAAGTTTCAGTTTGCTCATATAAAACCTTTGTTGTTAGTTTGATTTCGGCAGTATAAAGTAAAAATTGAATAAAGTAAACAGCGGAAAGCAGGCTTTATTCGGATTCGGTCTCAATCATAATTTGATTGTTGTATGTAAACTTCACATCGGCGGCTTAGTATCATCACAAATACGAGAAACCCGAATCGTAAAAAATTTTATAAAAAAGAGTTCGACACGGCGCAACGGTGAGCAATTTACCATAGTGGTGCTGAAATCCGGTTTTAACGTCCGTGTCAGTTCTGATTTTGCCGTCCGTGTCAAAACCAAACCTTGCGAGTTTTAAAGCTTTGCAAATTGTCTTGCTTTAAAACATCGCTGCTGTTTAGAACCACCGCCATCCGTGGCGGTTCTGAGTTTTGCCGTCCATGTCAAAACCAAACCTGTGAGTTTGAAAACTCCTATTTATACAAATGCGGTAGTTTTCAAACTCAATTCTGCTTGGAAACACGGGCACCCGTGGCGGTTCTGATTTTGCCATCCCTGGCAAAACCAAACCTGCGAGTTTTAAAGCTTTACAAATAGTCTTGCTTTAAAACGTCGCTGCTGCGTGGAACCACCGCCGTCCGTGGCGGTGCTGATTTTGACGTCCATGTCAAAACCAAACCTGCGAGTTTTAAAGCTTTACAAACAGTTCTGCTTTAAAACGTCGCTTCTGCTTGGAACCACGGGCGTCCGTGCCCGTTCTGATTTTGCCGTCCGTGGCAAAACCAAACCTGTCTGTATGGAACCACCGCCACGTCCTGATTTTTAGTATTCTTGATTAAATCAGTGCTGCGAGTTTAAAAACTCCTATATTATGTCGGTGTGGTAGTTTTTAAACATCGTTTGAATTTGTTCTGATTTTGCCGTCCGTGGCAAAACCAAACCGTCTGCGTTGAACCACCGCCGTCCATGGCGGTTCTGAGTTTTAACGTCCATGGCAAAAACTAAACCACGAGTTTTAAAAGCACTTGGAAAAAGTTTGTGCTTTTAAAACATCGTTTCTGTTTGGAACCACCGCCACGCACTGATTTTTAGTATTCTTGATTAAATCAGTGCTGCGAGTTTAAAAACTTCAATTTTATAATTTACTGCTGATGCTTTTAAACATCGTTTGCACTTGAGTAAGGGCGAACCTTGGAATTGCTACCTTTGGTTCGCCTACGAGGTTAAAAACTCCAAGTATATGGTGTAGTAGTTTTTAAACATCGTTTGGAATCGGACAGGGGCGAAGTTTTGAAATTTTACTTTAACTTCGCCAACGAGTTTTAAAGCTTCAAGTTTACAATTTTATGTTGATGCTTTTGATTATTGTACAGCAAGTTAATTGCAGACCGTATCCTTGATTGTACTTTGAACACTGCACCACATTTTATTTTTAAACACAAAATTCCGATAGATTTTTTTTAAGCTTGTTTTTTCAATCTAAAAGCACTATATTGTGATAAAACACAATCTACACTATTAAGGAGTTTTTTAATGACTAAAGGATTAAAAACAACACTGATTGTTGTCGGTGTAATAGTTGTTATAGGTTTTATGCTTTATAACTTTTTTGTCGGCAATTATAACAGCATGGTTACACAGGAAGAAGGCGTTAAGTCTGCATGGAGCCAGGTTGAAAATGTGTACCAAAGACGCTTGGATCTTATTCCCAATTTGGTTTCAACAGTAAAAGGTTATGCAAAGCACGAACAGGACACGTTTACCAAACTTGCCGAAGCTCGCTCGCAAGCAGGCGGTGTTATCAAAATTGACGAAGACATGCTTGATGACCCCGAAAAATTTGCAAAGTTCCAAAAAGCGCAAAATCAGTTGGGCAGCTCCTTGCAACGGCTGTTAGCGGTAGCGGAAAACTATCCCGAATTAAAGGCAAATCAGAACTTTCTGGATTTACAAAGCCAGCTGGAAGGAACTGAAAACCGTATTGCGGTAGAACGAAAACGCTATAACGAGGTAGTACAGCAGTACAATGGTTTTATCAGGGTTTTTCCCAAATCCTTCATTGCAAATATGTTCGGCTTTAGACCAAAAGCGTACTTTCAAGCGGATGAAGAGGCTTCAAAAGCTCCGAAAGTTGAGTTTTAATTGTTTATAAAACCATAGGTTCGTTTTGCAGGCAAAAAGTCCCGCAAACCTTTTGCCTGCAAAAACAAAAAGCAAATTCGGAGAAGAAAATATGAAAAAGAGGATCAGCGTTATTTTCCTTTCTTTTCTCTGCCTTGTTGCAATAGCCCTGGAGGTTCCGCCGCTTAAAGAACCGGTAACCGACCTTGCAGGCATATTGAGCGAAACCGAGCACAAAGAAATTTCCGATTTTTTACTAAAAACAGACTCAAGCTCAGCTTTGCAAATTGCCGTGTTAATTATTCCGTCATTAAAAGGTGAAGTACTTGAAGACTATTCAATACGGGTTGCAAAAGAATGGAAAATCGGACAAAAAGGAAAAGATTCAGGAGTTATCCTGCTTGTTTCAAAAAATGACCGTAAAATCCGTATCGAAGTTGGCTACGGACTTGAAGGCTCCATAACCGATGCAAAAGCCGCCTCAATTATCCGCAATGTCATCGCTCCGCAATTTAAAAAAGAAAAATACGGCGAAGGCATTTATCAGGCGGTGCAAAATATTGCGGGGCTTGCCTTGGAAGATGAAAGCCTTATTTCAGATACGCTGAAGACAGAAGATGACTACGATACACTGGGTATTGTTTCAATTATTTTATATATCATAGCCTTTTTTATGGCATTACCGATACTGGCAGTTCCTTTTGTTATCGTTATAATGATGCTTCGGATTATATGGTGGACAACCTGTCTCATACTCGGCATTGAATACAAACCCTTATTCCCCAAGTTTATGAATAGTTCATCGGGAGGCAGTTATAGCGGCAGCAGTTATAGTAGTAGCAGCTATAGCAGTAGCAGTAGCAGCTCGTATAGCGGCGGCGGTGGAAGCTTTGGCGGCGGGGGAGCTTCAGGCGGTTGGTAGTTCGGCTCCAAAAATTAAAAATTACCTGAATTACGGAAAAGGAATTTATCAGGCAGTAGACATTCTCGCGGGACTTGCCTTAGCAAAATGAAAGTCTGTTTTTAAATGAGAGATACGTAACTGCCGGTAACGGCGAGCAACTTGCATATAGGATGTTTTTTCGGTACTATCTTTATAACACTCATTTTACGTCAGAAAGAAAGTGAAAGATTCTTACACAAAGGAAGAATACGACAAAAGTTTACAGTAAAGTGCTTTTTACCATAGAATTGAGGAAACAAAAATTACAAGGAAGGAAAAACACTGTGAAAAAAAGAATTGCATTTTTTATTTTTTTTGTTCTCTGTTTTATTGCGACAGCATTGGAAGTTCCGCCGCTTAAAGAACCGGTAACAGACCTTGCGGGAGTATTGGATACAGCCGAGCATACAAAAATTTCCGATTTTTTAACAAAACTCGATACATCCAGTCAGGTTCAAATTGCGGTTTTAATCATTCCTTCGTTGGAAGGAGAATCCTTAGAAGATTATTCGATGCAGGTCGCTGAAAAATGGAAAATCGGGCAAAAGGGAAAAGATTCGGGGGTTATCCTGCTTATTGCAAACGATGAGCATAAAATTCGTATTGAGGTAGGCTATGGGCTTGAAGGCTTTATCACCGATGCAAAAGCCTCATCAATTATTCGCAATGTGATTGCGCCGGAATTTAAGAAAAACAACTATGGTGAAGGAATATACCAAGCGGTACAAAACCTTGCCGGTCTTGCCCTAGAAGATGAAAGCCTTATTTCAGATAAACTGAATACAGAAGAAGATTCCGACGGCACCCCATGGCTCCTCATTATAATCATAGTGGCTGTTTTTTTATTAGTTGGCGGTTTACAGGGCAAACGGCGAAGCGGTTCCCCAAGTTTCGGCCGAGGCTTTTCAAGCGGTATAGGCGGAGGCTTTTCCGGCGACAGCGGTAATTTTGGCGGAGGCGGAGGCTTCTCGAGCGGCGGCGGCAGTTCTTTCAGCGGCGGCAGTTCTTTCAGCGGCGGTGGTGGAAGCTTTGGCGGCGGCGGGGCTTCAGGCGGCTGGTAAATCTTTTCCATATAGAGGTTGTTTTTTTGAGCCTTTTTTTTAGAATTGGTACTCCAAAGGCAGGGAAAACAGTTTTCTAAACTCCGTACTATTCCGATAAAAACCTCTTAAAGGAAAAATGAGTTGAGGTTAAAGAAGAAGTATTCCGCATGTGCGAATTCGGCATTCCTATGGTAAGTTTACTCGCCCTTGCCAAATTCCAAACGATGTTTAAAAGTATCAACACTGTTTTGTAAAATTGAAGCTTTTAAACTCGTAGGCGAACCAAAGGTGGAAATTCCAAGGGTTCGCCCTTGTGCCGTGTCGGACTCTTTTTATAATAGGCGTTTTTAAACTCGTGGATTAGTTTTTGCCATGGACGGCAAAAACTAATATTTGCTTATTGGATTATGCTTTTTATCGGAGAAGGTTATGAAAAAAAAGATTGCCGTTTTTGTTTTTTTTCTTCTTTGTTTTATTGCGGCGGCGTTGGAGGTTCCGCCGTTGAAATGGCCGGTAACCGATACGGCGGGTATACTGACCAAAGACGAGCATGAGAAAATTTACGCTTTTTTGCGAAAGACAGAGGCAAACTCAAGTCTGCAAATTGCCGTGTTAATCATTCCGGCATTACAGGGAGAAGTACTTGAAAACTATTCCATGCGGGTTGCAGAAAAATGGAAAATAGGCAAAAAGGGAAAAGACTCGGGTGTTATTTTGCTTGTTTCAAAAAATGACCGTAAAATTCGTATTGAGGTCGGTTACGGACTTGAAGGCTTTATCACCGACGCAAAGGCTTCTTCGATTATCCGCAATGTCATCGCTCCGCAATTTAGAAAAGAAAAATACGGTGAAGGCATTTACCAAGCGGTAGAAAATATTGCGGGACTTGCCTTGCAAGATGAAGCCTTGTTTCAAGCATAGTGAATGTAGAACCCGCAGGCAAATCTTCGCTTACCGAAATTATCTTTGCGATAATTTTCGGAGTATGTGCGCCTATTGCCGTATTTATTTTGATACTAAGGAAGATACTGCTGGGAATTGACAAGTACCTTGCCAAGAAATATCCCAGCACTGCAGGCTTATCTACCGAAGGACGCCATTATAGCAGCAGCTCGTACAGCAGCAGTTCATATAGCAGCAGTTCATCCAGCAGAAGCTCGTACAGCAGTTCATCCAGCAGCAGCTCGTATAGCGGCGGTGGTGGAAGCTTTGGCGGCGGCGGAGCTTCAGGCGGCTGGTAGTTTGCGGATGTAAAACCGCTGTGAAATAAAAATTATTCATATCCGGACTCTTGCTATAACGAAAAGAAATTGCTATGCTAAAACAATGAAAGGAAAAACAAAGTTTTTTATTACGCTTATTATTTTAGTCGGAGTTTCTTCAGCGGTTTTTATCGCCGGCTGGCTGCAGTTTTCGGTTCCCGCAGGTAAATACGGAATTCTTCTTTCACGTTCAAGCGGCTACTATCAAAAAGTGATTATGCCCGGTCAATTCTTGTGGCGTTGGGAGCGGCTCATCCCAACAAATGCAAAAGTCCTTATTTTTGATCTCCAAAGACAAAATATTCTTACGACAGTTACCGACACACTGCCTTCTGCCGCACAATATCAAGCAATACTTGAAAAAAAAGCCGATTTTTCATGGAAAATTACTGTTTCTTCCGATGTTCGCCTTAAGCCTGAAAAACTTTTAAATGTAATTGAGCATGAAAATATTACTGATCAAGCCGGACTCGATTCTTATATAAGAACAAAAATTGAAGCCCTTCAGCGTCAGGCAGCATACAGCCTCATCTCTTCATATCTTGAAAACAATGAAATGTATGAAGCCATGAAAACCCAATACGGTAAAATCTCTCATCAGATTAAAAAAGAAATCACATCCGATATTCTTGAAATTGAATCTGTCTGGGTACAAGACATAACCATCCCCGACATGGCTTTATATAAATCGGTTGTAAATACCTACAACATATACGAGCAAAAACGAAGCGAACTTTTAGCAGAGCTTGCCGCTGAAAATGCAAAACATGCCGCAAATGAAGAACTTCAACTGCAGCGCATGACTAAATGGGGAGAATTCCTGAAAAGATACCCTTCCATCATTGAATTTTTAGCTGTAGCTCGAGATGACGCACAATCAACGCTAAACACTTTGAAAAGCGTACAAAACACTGACCAAAAAAATAATCAGGACAGTAAAAACACCCCGTAAAAACTAAAAATGAGAGTAAGAAACTTACAAAAGTTTCCGGATACAGCCTCTTTACGCTTAGAAACATGTATAAAAATTCACCTTTTGTATTGTGTATCATAAAGCAGTAAAATCAAGGGTGAGTCCTAAAACCTGCAAAGATTAAACAAAAGCAAAATCTTACCCTTTATTGCAGTTTATTATGTAGATATAAATTGATTGTTTTTAGTAATAAGAGTATAGTAACGGTTATACTTATCCGGAGGAAAAAATGATTTATTTTAATTGTGATTACAACGAGGGAGGCCATCCGAAAATCCTTGAACGTTTATGCGAAACAAATCTTGAACAAACCGCAGGATACGGCAAAGATGACTACTGCGAAAAAGCGCGCAAGCTGATACAAAAGGCTATGGGCAGGGAAGATGCCGATGTCCATTTTTTAGTGTCGGGCACGCCGACTAATGTGGCTTGTCTTTCGCATATGCTGCGCCGCTATCAGGCGGTTATTGCCGCAGACAGCTCCCATATCAATGTACACGAAACGGGAATGCCTGAATCCCGCGGACATAAAATTCTGGAATTTGAAAATCGAAACGGAAAAATAGAGCTCGCACAAGTTGAAGAATTTATGCAGGCGCGTGAATTTGAAGGAAAATTTGAACATGCGGTTATGCCGAAAGTTGTATTCATCACGTTTCCGACAGAGACAGGTACAATTTATTCAAAAAAAGAGTTGGAAGAATTATATCAGTATTGCAAAGCGCATGAGCTTTACCTGTACATTGACGGTGCACGGCTCGGATATGGCTTAACTGCGGAAGGAAACGACCTCAGCTTTCAAGATGTTGCCAATAACTGCGATATGTTTTGTATCGGCGGTACAAAATGCGGTGCCCTGCTCGGAGAAGCGGTGGTTATTCTGAATGATGAGCTAAAAAAAGATTTTCGATACACCTTAAAACAGGGCGGGCAAATGCTTGCAAAGGGAAGAATCCTCGGTATAAATTTTGAAGTGCTTTTTACCGATGGGCTTTACTTCGACATCTGCAAACACGCAAATGAGCAAGCAATACGCATACGCGATACGCTCAAAGAAAAAGGAATAGAATTTTTAGTTGATTCTCCTACCAACCAACAATTTCCGATTATACCGAATTCCTTTTTTAAAGCAACAAAAAACGAATTCGCCTTTGAGATTATCAAAAATGTTGCCGGAGACAAAACCGCTGTCAGAATATGTACCAGCTGGGCAACAAAAGACGAAAATGTTGACGCATTGATTAAGAGAATCGAGGAGCTTTTATAAAATTCAGGTTGTTTTCCATCTAAAAACAACAAGATAAAACAATGTTTAAACCTGACTAAGGATATTGTATGAAACAAAGCATCGCTGCCTTTTTTTTGGCGTTTTGCTTCTTTTCCTTGTTTGCAAAAGAAGCGGAGCAGTTTACGGCAAAAGAATATTTTGAAGACTTAGAAAAAAATACTTTTTCTTTGGATTTTACCGACAAAAAAATAATTGACAAGGTATTTGCACTTGACAATCTCAAAAAACATAAGGCAATACTCATCGGCGAAATACACGGGGTTGCCGCAAATTATACGTTAAAATCGGAATTCTTAGAGTATTTTACAAAAGCCGGATATTGTAATACGCTCCTTGAAGAAGCGCCTGTAAGCCACAATCTTTTTTTGAATAAATACTTGGAAACAGGAGATGAGAAGATCCTTAAAACGCTTTTTACAATAATGCGGGGGACAGCCTATTGCACGCAAGAGCATTATGATTTTTTTAAGAAGCTTTACCAATACAACCAAACCGCCCCCAAGAAGCAGCGCATTCGGATTCTTGCGGTTGATGTGGAACACCAACCGATTTTAGCGTATGCGGCACAGCATGCGCTGTTAAAAGAAAAAAAGAATCTGCGGTTATTTTCGGATCTGCAAAGCAAACTGGCGGCTGCCGCAAAAAAAGCGCAGTTCCCGAATAATGATCCGTATGCGATCGCCGAAGAATGCGAAAAACTCTTGCAGGAAAATCAAAAGGAAGCAAAGAACGTGCTCGGTAAGGATTATACCCTGTTTGCCTTAATTAACCGCAATATCCTATCTCGGAAAAAGCTGGATAGTTGCCCGCCTGAGCAATTCAATACAATACGCGATAAACAGCTGTACGAAAACTTTTGCGCCCTTGACCTGCCCAAAAATACGTATTTCGGCGTATGGGGAAATCTTCATGTTTTTCAGGTACCGATTGATCAGGTTACCTACTTTGCGGGACATCTTACCCAAAACAAAAACTACTCGGGTAAAATTACTTCGATAGCAATTCAGTACATCAAAAGCGAGTTTTCAAATAAGGATGATAACTATCTGCCGTATCCGTGCGAAAATCGTATGCTCTATTTTGATGATGCCTATCAGCAGCAGTTGGAAACCGACAAGGGCGATATCTATATTTTCAGACTGAACACAAAGGACTCCCTTTTCAGGCGCACCGATTTGAACTTTCAAAAAGCGGACAAAGGCGATCCGGTTATCAGCGATGTATATCAATACCTGATAACAGTCAAAAACTCCCCCGCGTGTAAAAAATATAGCGGAGATTAAAACCCCTTAGGCAAAATAGGGGGTCAGTACATTTTGATAACTCGACTCGTTTTTAATGTATTTTTGTACAAACTATAAAAAATTTTATAAAAAGAGTTCGACACGGCGCAAGGGTGAGCAAACTTACCATAGGAATAGTTAATTCGGTAAGCTTTATTGCTGATACACCCTCGAAAAAAACTGAATATACGTTTGGAATAGCTGCAAATTACTATTGTTAGCCTTGCCTTTTTATAAAATAGATATCACAATTTTTCTAGGAGAGTGAAAATGATTGAAACTCAGCTTATTGTATCGGCAGTTTTATTTTGCGGCACATATGTTTTGATGATAGTTTTGACAAATTATCGGCCTGTCATAGCCTGCGTTTCAGCCGCTATTTTTGTGGTACTGGGCATCTTACCCTATACTCAAGTATTTGCCGCTATCGACTGGAACGTTATTTTGATGATTGCGGGAACAATGGGGCTTGTCTCCCTTTTTACGGAATCGCAAATGCCGCAGCGCATTGCGGATAATATCATAAACAGACTGCCGAATGTAAAATGGATAATTGTTTGTTTATCATTATTTGCCGGTTTTATTTCCGCCTTTGTCGACAATGTCGCAACGGTTTTAATGCTTGCCCCGATCGGCATCGTATTGTCAAAAAAGCTGAACATGTCGCCGGTTAAACCGATTATCGCCATTTCGATTTCCGCCAACTTACAGGGAGCTGCAACCCTTGTCGGAGACACCACCTCTATTCTTTTGGGAAGTCATTTGAACATGAATTTTTTTGATTTCTTCTGGTATTTAGGGCGCCCGTCTCTTTTCTTCATCGTGGAATTTACCGCAATTGCGGCTACCGGCATCATCTATTTTATTTTCCGTACATCAAAAGAAACCCCTGAAAAGGTTGCGCTTACCGAAGTGAAGGACTTTTTCCCTTCTGTACTCCTTGTTATGATGATCATTCTTATGATAGGAGCATCCTTCTTACCGGAAGATAAAAAACCGCAAACAATAAACGGATTGATTTGTGTCGGTCTCTTTCTTATCGGTATACTCTATACTATTTTGCGAAAAAGAAATTATTCGATCCTAACCGTAATAAAAAAAGAATTCAGTTTTGAAACAATCTTTTTATTGATAGGACTTTTTATTGTTATTGCGGCAATAACCGAGGCGGGGCTTATTCGCGCAATTGCAAACGTTTTTCTGAAGCTTGGAACAAATGTGTTTTTGATTTACTCGGTTATTGTATGGGGCTCTGTTGTGATTTCAGCCTTTGTTGATAATATTCCCTATGTTGCAACCATGCTTCCCATTGTACAAATCCTTTCGGAAAGCTTGGGAGTGTCCTCTCCCATTTTATTTTTCGGATTACTTTCAGGAGCCACATTGGGAGGAAATATTACGCCGATAGGCTCATCGGCTAATATCGCTTCTTTGGGCATTCTTCGCAACGAAGGCTATCAGGTAAAAAATACCGAGTTTATGGGGATGGCAGTTCCCTATACGCTGACCGCCGTAGCTATTGGCTATGGCTTAATTTGGATGACGTACGGAGTATAACTGCCGGCATAGCGACCTCCCGCAACGTTAAGCGCCGGAAGAAGGCTTTACTTGCGGGAAGCTTATTTTTTTTTGCCGTATCCGATAATTTTTTTTGTTTCACAGCTTTCAAAGGCTTCGTCCAAAAAGGGCTCTATTCCCATGCGATTATAAATTTCAAAAGCGTCTTCCAACCGGGTGTGCAGCACCGGGTGCTTTGGCGAAAAGAGCACGCAGCAATCTTCATACGGCAAGATAGAGGTTTCATACGTGCCGATTTTAATTGCAAGAGCGGTGATCTCTTCCTTATCCATACCGATAAGCGGCCTGAATACTGGAAAGTCAATACAACTATTGGTTACGCTTAAGTTTTCCACTGTTTGACTTGCCACCTGTGCAAGACTTTCTCCGGTAATTAAACATTGTGCATTAACTTTTTTCGCAATGCGCTCTGCGGTTTTCATCATACACATACGCATCATCAAAGTAAGATAGGCTTCAGGCGCTGTTTTTTTAATCTGCTGCTGCACCTTGGTAAAAGACACAATATTCAAATACGCACCGAGTCCGTATTCCGCCAATTTTTCCGCAAGGGTTTCCACCTTTTGCTGAGCCTCGGGTGAAGTATAGGGATGAGAATGAAAATACAAAAAATCAAGCTTCATGCCGCGGAAAAGCATTCGATAACCCGCAACAGGAGAATCAATACCGCCCGAAAGCAGCAGCAACCCGCGCCCGGAAACGCCGCAGGGCAACCCGCGCCTGCCCGTATGTTCCACCCCGTAAACAAATACGGATTTTTCGCGCACCTCAACAGAAAGCACAATATCGGGATTATGCACATCAACCGTTAAAATACCCGCCATATGGATCTGCGCACCGGTTTCCCGCCCAATCTCGTATGAGGTAAACGGAAAGCTTTTATCGGAACGCCGCGCTTCTATTTTAAACGTTTTACAGCCAAGCCGTACAGCTTCTTTAGCTTCTTTAATCAAAACCGCAGCGATTGAATCAATATTCTTTTCCGCAACCTTTGCTTCCGCCCATCCGGTAATACCGATAAGCATATCAAGCGACTTTTCAGCAAGAGTTCTGAATTCGGAAGGAATCTCTAAAAACAACCTCCCCGCACGCACCCGAACGCTCGCACCGGTGTTTTCAAGATATAAAGACAAATTCTGCGCAAGCCGCCTTTCAAAATTTTTCAGATTTCCCTTTTTAAGGTTTATTTCTCCGATTTTTGCAAGATACAATAAGTTTTCATTCATCAGAACCTCAATATAGCATAAAGCCCCAAGAAAGTCTATTTATTTGCTTACGCACAAGCCTGCTCAATTCGTATCTAGTATAACGTGTTGTAATTAACTTCCTGTTATAAAAATCGGAGTATCAACAATAAGGGACTGCGGATTTCAGCATTTCTATGGTAAATTGCTCACCGTTGCGCCGTGTCGAACTCAGAACCGCCACGGATGGCGGTGGTTCCTTGCAGAAGCGATGTTTAAAAGCATCAACACTGTTTTGTAAAATTGAAGCTTTTAAACTCGCAGGTTTGGTTTTGCCATGGACGGCAAAACCAAACCGTTGTGTCGAACTCTTTTTTATAAAATTGTCTTGATTTTTGTAAGATGCATTAAAAAACGGATCGAGTTATTAAAAAACCGTTATATTAGGAGAACACAACGTAGTTTTGCATTTTTGATAAAATGTAATCGATGAACGTAAGAGCCTCTGTTTAAAAAGAAGCGACAGCTGTTATTAAACGTCGCTCTACAATACCTGTAAATTTCCATGAGGTTACGTGAAATATAATATTTTTATGAGAAGAGGTTGTTTTTATTTTTCCGATGCAAGTAAAATATTTCATAAAAAAACCGATATATCCCGTATGAACAAAAAAATTATTTTTTCCGTATATGCAGTTTTTTTACTTTGTATCTTTTTTTGCTTTTCCTGTAAATCAGTTCCGCCCGCCGTACCTCAGTATATTATGGGAGAAGGAAAATTACGCGAAAAGCATTTTATTGCTTTTTTTAAATCGCAAAATATTCCGTTTGATGCACAGGATTTACAGGCTCTTGCTGAATTTTATATTTCTGAATCAAGGATTGAAGGAATTAATGCGGATGTTGCTTTTGCGCAAATGTGTTTGGAAACAGGCTTCCTGCAATTCGGCGGTTTGGTTACCCGTGAGATGAATAATTTTTGCGGGCTCGGCTCTATCGGTGCCGACCAACCCGGAGAAGTTTTTGACAGTGTGCAGCTCGGTGTGCGCGCACACATTCAGCACTTAAAAGCCTATGCAAGTCCTGCGCCGCTTGTGATGGAAGTTATTGACCCGCGATACAAGTATGTGAATCCCAAAGGGAAGGCTCCGACTATTTACGGTTTAACAAAAACCTGGGCGCAAGACCCCGACTACGGAAAAAAGCTGGAAAACCTTTTGCATAGAATGTATAAGCATCTTTGATTGGCGGCTTTAGTGTAGTACGCTGTAATTAACTTACTGATATGTTGATCGAGACATCAAAAATAATGGCTTAGAGGATGTAGCATTCCTATGGTAAATTGCTCACCCTTGCCAAATTCAAAACGATGTTTAAAAGCATCAACACTGTTTTGTAAAATTGAAGCTTTTAAACTCGTAGGCGAACCAAAGGTGGAAATTCCAAGGGTTCGCCCTTGCTCCGTGTCAAGCTCCTTTTTATAACAGGAAGTTTTAAAACTCGCAAGGTATAATTTTGCCACGGACGGCAAAACTCAGAACGGGCACGGACGCCCGAGCTCGCTTTGTAAAAATCTCACTATCACCTTGTTCCCGTAAAATAAAAAACCCGCTCTTTATAAACTATTTTGCTGTTTACAAAGAGCGGGTTTTTATGGTGGTAACTTATGGTATTGTTAAGGCAGTTCCGCTGCGTTTATTTTACCCGTACAACCTCATTCCAAAGTTTTGCCATCATCGTATCTTCCGATTGGATTGTTTTTTGGTTTGCCTCATAGGCGCGGTTTACTTCGATCATGCGCACCATTTCGTTTACAACATTCACGTTTGAGGCTTCGATAAAGCCCTGCACGGTTACCGGGCGGTCAGGGCCTTCAGCCGCGATGGCGGGGCCGGAAACCGGCGTGTCTAAATAAAAACTTGAGCCTTTTTTTTGCAAATACCGGTCGTTTTCAAAGGTAACAATTTTCAGACGGTCTAAAAACACCGCATCGGTATCGGGCTCGGTTATTGGACGGGCATAAATCTCGCCGTTTTGGTTGATTTTATACTCCATATCTTGTAAAAAAATACGCCCGTTTTCGCCCAAAACAGGATACCCTTCCTTTGTCATCAAATAGCCTTCAACGCCCACCAAAAAATTCCCGTTTCGCGTATACTCTTCGCGCTGCGGGGTTTGTACGGCGAAAAAGCCCTTGCCCTCCAACGCAATGTCGGACGGAGAATGGGTTTGCTTCAAAGACCCTTGCTCAAACTCGGTGAAAACCTCGTTTACTTCAACGCCAAGCCCGAGCTTTCCGATAATCGGCGCCGCATCGGAAGAGCCGAAGGGATTTTTAATCACACCGTCATCATTTGTGCGCCGCAGCAAAAGCTCCGGAAAATTTTTATTTATCGTTACATCCCGCTTATAACTTGTGGTATCGACATTTGCCAAATTATTTGAAATTACGTCTAATTGCTGTTGCTGTGCGTTCATGCCGCTTGCGGCAGTATACCAACCTCGGATCATACTATTTCCTCATTTATTGAAAATATGGGCAAAGAGCCTATAATACGTATCGGAAAAATCGGCATAACATTGAGAAAAAAGAAACAGTTTTACGCCTTGCATCGGCGAAAATCACTGCGGCTTTACAAACACCGGCACACAAACGCTTCCTTATAATCTTGGTTTTTTTACTAAAGAAAGAGAGCAACACGGCACAATGGTGAAGTTTTGAAAATTTACTGTAACTTCGCCAACGAGTTTTGCCTGTTTACGCTGGAGTATCAGGCAAAACATCGTTTTGAATTTAGCAACGGTGACTAAACTTACCATAGGCAACAGGTGGTTTTCGAATTTTGGTAATATGGCAGGCAAAACAGCGTTAATGTATGCAGCCGGTGCAGGTTCTACTGTGTGCTTTCCCCAAAACTTGGACACGTGCCGTAGGAGAAAAACCAAACGGAAACGGCACGATAATCAATTTCAAAACTCGCATAAGTGCTGTTGGGGTTATAAAAAATGTGATAGAAGGTTTACAGAAAGTCAAAAAAGTATCTTTGTACCGGCCTCTATTTTCCTTTCTCTATCATTTTAATCTCTACCGGTTCCCTGTATAAAAAATTTAGTGTTCTTATGATTGTATATTATTTTTGAAAGATCAAAAGCTTCGCCGGAAGATAAATAGTAGACCTCTTCTATTATAAGGGCAGGGTCATTTTCTTTTATCTTTAAAAGCTTTGCTTCTTCTTTAGAAAGTTTACTTACCGTCATATATTTATCGGAAAATCCAAACTGTAATTTAAGTCCTTCTTGGAGATATTGAAATATGCTTTGTTTTAAAATATCTTCATTTAAATAGCCGACAACGGATTTTTTATATAAAGAAGTCTCTATGCAAAAAGGCTCACCGCTTTTGTATCTCAATCTTTTAGCTAAAAAGAGTGTTTCTCCAATCGGGCATTTTAAATACTTGGCGGCTCTTTCATCAGCGGGAATTTCCTTAAAATCTAAAATATCACTTTTTATGGTGTTTTTTTTCAAGGTATTATAAAAGCCTTGGTTTGTAAGTAAGTTTATATAACCGTCCCTATGTTTTCTTCTTACAAAAATACCGCTTCCTTGCACCTGATAAATTATACCCTGTTGCTCCAATATTTCCAGAGCTTTGATTACGGTATTTTTGCTGGCATTATATTTTTTTACTAATTCATCTATCTTAGGCAATTGGGAACTCTGTTCCAAATTATTATCCAGTATAAATTGTCTAATATCATTTGCGATAAACTCATATTTCAGCACAAAGCAACCTCTCGTAATGTATTTCGTGACATCGTATAAAAATTCGGTTAGTTTTTCCAAATGTCCGACGAACTGCTTTCTGAAGTTTTATAACTATTGACTTACAGAAAAACATCGAAAAATCAAGAAAACCTCTAACAATTTTTTAGAGGTTTTCTATAAAGCAAGTTTAACTCATTTCTAAAAAAAAATCTATAATTGGGATAGAATAATGTAAAGGAATCGGCTTAATTCCTTAGTATAGGTATTGACATATTGTATGGGTACACTTATACTATTTCTATACAGTATTCAAGGTGGAGGTAATTATGGAGCAGTATAAAAAACTGGCTGAGCAAATTTTGCTTAAAGTCGGCGGAAAAGAAAACGTATCAAAAGTTAATCACTGTGCAACGCGATTGAGGTTTTTCTTAAAAGATGAAAGCAAGGCTTCAAAAATAGATGTCGAAAATTTAGACGGTATCGTAACAGTGGTTTTGAGTGCCGGTCAATTTCAAATTGTAATAGGTCAGCATGTTGCAAAAGTGTACAACGAAATTATGGAACTTATGGGAGAAAATCCTGTTGCTGATCAAAACGAAGGAAAGAAAAGCGTTCTAAATAAAATAATATCAACAATGTCCGCTGTCTTTGCCCCTTTTATATACATATTGGCAGCTTCAGGAATTTTACAGGGCGTTTTGATTCTTATCAATTTGGCATATCCGGCATTTGCCGATACCGGAACCTATGAAATTTTGAGCATGACCTCGTGGGCTCCTTTTGTGTTCTTGCCCATATTTATTGCAGTAACCGCATCAAAACATTTTAAGGCTAATACGTATATAGCCATAGCGGTATGTGCCGCACTCGTCAGTCCGACTCTTTCATCGATGGTTGCAAGAATACAGGCGGGAGAAAGCATAACATTATTTTTTATGAATCTGAGCCCAACCGTCTACACGGCAACCGTATTACCCGCATTATTTTTGGTGTGGTGGTTATCGTATTTAGAAAAATTTTTGGATAGAATTTTTCATGCAGTTGTAAGAGGACTATTTACTCCGTTTTTTTCGATAGTAATAACCGTGCCGCTCACCTTGTTGATAATAGGCCCGATAACGGCGACAGGGGCGAACATGGTTGCAAACGGATATAATTTCCTTGTTGCGGCGGCAAGACCTGTGGCGGCAATTGTTATAGGCGGATTTTGGCAAGTCTTTGTATTATTTGGAGTACACTGGGGTATAACACCTGTAGTACTTGCTAACTTTGATCTATACGGGAGGGACAGCTTTCAAGCCTATCAAACAATAGCGGTTATAGCGCAAGTCGGAGCAGCTTTAGGGGTAGCACTTAAAACAAGAGATAAAAAATTAAAGGGCGTCGGAATATCGGCCTTTGTTACCGGCCTTTTCGGTATAACCGAACCGGCAATATACGGAACAAACCTCAGGTTTAAAAAGCCCTTTATCGTTGCCTGTGTGTCGGGAGCCATAGGAGCCTTAGTTGCAAGCTTTTTTTCTCCGTATTATTTTATCTATGCGGGACTGCCGGGGCCGCTTACTTTGGTAAATGCTTTCAACAAAGAATTTCCCTTGTCTTTAATAGGTGAACTTATAGGTGCCGCCATAGCATTTTCCTTGCCTATAGCGGTAGTTTTTCTAAGCGGTTACGGAAAAGATAGCACCACTGATGCGGATAACAAAGATTTTATAAACAAAGATATACAAAATAAAATAAATTCAAAAATAGAAAAACTTGCAAAAGAAGAAAAAATTGTCAGCATTGCAAAACCGATAAAAGGAAAAACCATAAAAATGACAGAAGTGAATGACGAAGCTTTTTCTTCTGAAACGATGGGGAAGGGCGCTGCTATTGTTCCCGAAGAAGGAAAGGTTTATGCTCCTTTTAACGGAGAGGTTGTTTTTCTTGCAGACACCTTACACGCTATCAGCATGCTTTTAGATAACGGTGTGGACGTACTGATACATTTTGGTCTTGATACCGTAACATTAAACGGTAAAGGTTTTAAAGCCTTTGTCAAAGAGGGGGATAAAATAAAACAAGGCGACTTATTGTTGGAAGCAGACCTTG
Organism: Treponema phagedenis; assembly: GCF_008153345.1. NCBI lineage: Bacteria > Pseudomonadati > Spirochaetota > Spirochaetia > Treponematales > Treponemataceae > Treponema > Treponema phagedenis. The sequence goes on from NZ_CP042818.1 coordinate 1,489,326, forward strand.
ACTATATCAGATCTCAAAATTTAGATATAACAACTCCGATACTCATCAACAATTCAGATGATTATAAAGAAGTTGAGATTACCGAAGATATACATAGGTTTTTGGTTCTGAAAAAATGATAAAAATAATTTTTACCGACATGGACGGCACCTTCTTAGACAGCACGGGCACATATAACAAAGCCTACTTTAAAGAAGTCTATCGCAAAATGAAAGAGCAAAATATAATCTTTGTTCCCTGTTCAGGGAAGCAATGCGAGCGAATAGAAGAACTGTTTGACGATTGTGGGGAAGAACTCCATATAATAGGAGACAGTGCTGCAAGGATTAAGTATAGGGGAAAGTATATTTATGAAGCTTTGCTTGATAACAACACAGCCAAGGAAATAATAAAAGATTTTTCTGCGCAATACGATGTTGCCATCGTAGCCTGCACTTCTGAGGGGGCTTATGTAAAAGATACAATAAGTGAAGAAGATTTTAAGGTGATACGGCATTCGTATGCGATTGTAAAAAAAATTAAAGACTATGCCGAACTTACTGATAATTTTATAAAGGTCAGCATATATGATAAAAAAAAGCGCTGTTTTACCATACTAAAAGATTTAAAAAAATATGCGGACAGAGCATATATAGTCGCTTCAGAAGATGCATGGATAGATATTACTCATAAAAAAGTGCATAAAGGGGCAGCCATTAAATGGCTCATAGAACATTTGCATTTAAACAGAGCAGAAGCTATGGGCTTTGGCGACGGACCCAATGACATAGAACTTATCAATGAGGTTGAGTATAGCTTTAGCGTTTCCAATGCGGTTGACGAGCTGAAAGAAAAATCTTTTTTTATAACAAAATCCAATGATGAAGACGGTGTGTTAAAAACAATCGATATGATTTTAAAATTACAGGAGGTAATACATGAATAAAGATTTTTTATGGGGAGGCGCTGTTGCGGCGCATCAATTGGAAGGAGCTTGGAATGAAGGAAATAAGGGACCAAGCGTAGTAGATGTTATGACTGCCGGAGGACAGGGCAAACCGCGCATCATAACCGACGAAATCGAAGACGGCGTTTTTTATCCCAATCATGAAGCTATCGATTTTTATCATCGATACAAAGATGATATTAAACTGTTTGCCGAAATGGGACTTAAATGCTTTAGAACTTCCATCGCATGGTCAAGAATTTATCCTAAGGGCATAGAAGAAGAACCTAATGAAGAAGGCTTGCAATTCTATGATGATTTGTTTGATGAGTTGCGCAAGTATAACATAGAGCCGGTAATAACAATTACACACTTTGAAATGCCCTTGTATCTTGCAAAAGAATATGGCGGCTTCAGGGACAGAAAAGTCATAGACTATTTTGTGAAATTTGCCGAAACCGTTTTTAAAAGATACAAAAATAAAGTTACATATTGGATGACCTTCAATGAAATAAATAACATGATGGATTATAGCAATCCGATCTTCTTATGGACAAATGTCGGGGTTCGAGTTAAAGACGGAGAAAACCCTAAAGAGATTATGTACAAATCCGCTCATCATGTTTTGTTGGCAAGTGCCTTAGCGGTTGCCAAAGGCAAAGAAATAAATAAAAACTTTAAGATAGGGGCTATGTTATCCTTTGTTCCCATATATCCTCTAACCGCTAATCCGGCTGATATAATGCTGGCAGAAGAATTAATCAGAAAAAGATATTTCTTTGGCGATGTACAAATTAGAGGCTGTTATCCGAACTATGCGCTAAAAGAATTTGAAAGGGAAAACATCACCATAGGTATTATGCCCGGCGATGAAGAAATTTTACAAAACGGAAAAGTTGATTATTTAGGGTTCAGTTACTATATGTCTAACACCGTAAGCGCAGAAGCTAAAGCACCTGACGCCGATACAGTCAACATACACGGGCAACTTCCCTTCCAAGTTAAAAATCCGTATATCAAAGAAAGCGATTGGGGCTGGGCAATAGACCCCATCGGACTGCGGTATGCGCTGAATGTACTATATGATAGATACCAAATTCCCTTGTTTATTGTAGAGAACGGCTTCGGCGCTGTGGATACTCTTACAGAAGACGGACAAATACTTGATGATGACAGAATAGCGTATTTAGAAGCCCACATAAAAGAAATGAAAAAAGCCGTAGAATATGACGGTGTAAATCTTATCGGCTATACCCCTTGGGGCATAATTGATCTGGTCTCTTTCACAACCGGAGAAATGAAAAAACGATACGGCATGATCTATGTTGACAGAGACAACGAAGGAAAGGGAACAATGGAAAGAAAACTGAAAAAATCATTCCATTGGTATAAGCAAATTATCGCAACCAACGCGGAAGCATTATAACGAACGGAAGGTACGAAAATTTCTACCCCCGATCCGGTGCAGCGTTTTTTGATAACTCGATTAATTTTTTAATTCATTCACTACGAGTTATAAAAAAGAGTTTGACACTACGGGTTGGTTTTGACGTCCATGTCAAAACCAACCCTGCGAGTTTTAAAGCTTTGCAATCTGTCCTGCTTTAAAACATCGCTTCTGCTTGGAACCACGGGCGTCCGTGCCCGTTCTGATTTTTCCGTCCATGGCAAAAACTAAACCGTCTGCTTGGAACCACCGCCATCCGTGCCCGTTCTGAGTTTTTGCCGTCCGTGGCAAAACCAACCCTGCGAGTTTTAAAATCTTTGCAATCTGTCTTGCTTTAAAACATCGCTTCTGCGTGGAACCACGGGCGTCCGTGCCCGTTCTGATTTTTCCGTCCATGGCAAAACCAAACCTGCGAGTTTTAAAGCTTTGTAAATTACTTTGCTTTAAAACATCGTTTGGAATTTTGCAACGGTGAGCAATTTACCATAGGAATACTTAAATCCGCAGTCCCTTATTGTTGATACCCCGATTTTTATAACAGGAAGTTAATTACAAAACGCTGTACTAGCTCCTCAAGGAGTTTTCGCTGTAATGTAAGGGAAATAATATCTACTGAAAAAACGGCGCGCATGCACAAAAGCTCCATCTGCTTTATTTTTCTGTCTTTAATCTGTGATAATTTCACCCCTATAAGTTTTCAATGAATATTTCGCCCCTATATTTTACCGAGGTGAAATTATTGACTTGTTACACTAAACTGGAGGAATGAAATTATTTATGAGCATTGATCAAATTACACGAGGACATGTTATCGCCAACTGCTTAGAAGGGAGATGTACGGTACAACAGGCTGCGCTTCGATTAAACCTTTCACGAAGACGCGTACAGCAATTAAAAAAGGCGTTCAAAGAAAAGGGTTTAGCAGCAATGCTGCATGGCAACAGTCAGCGTCCCTCTGCAAAGAAGACCTCGAAAGAAATTGAGCAGCGATTACTTGCACTGCGAAGCGATCCCGCATTGTCAAAAAGCAATTTTTTGCATTTTCATGAAATAGTAACTGAAGAATATCAATTGCAGCTGTCATATTCGACTCTGCGCCGTATTCTGTTATCACATGGAATTTGTTCACCAAAGAAAAGACGAACACGAAAGAAGGTGCATAAAACGCGCAATAGAAGAGCTTGCTTCGGAGAGCTGTTGCAAGTGGACGCAACCCCGTTTCCTTGGTTCGGCGGGAAAGAAAAATCCGCATTACATGCTTTTATTGATGATGCACGCGGAATGATTACCGGTCTTTATTTATGCAAAAACGAGTGCCTGCTCGGATATTTAGAAGTTCTGCGGCAGACACTCGAAAATTACGGACTCCCTGCCGCTCTTTATCCGGATAAGTGTAGCGTTTTTTTTGTTAATGCAAAAAAACAGTTATCCATTGAGGAGCAATTACAAGGAACCAAGGAACAAGTAACACAATTCGGCAAAATTATCAAGTACTTAGGAATCGATATGTTCCCGGCTCATTCATCACAAGCAAAAGGACGTGTTGAGCGATTATGGCAAACTTTACAAAGCCGACTCCCTGTTGAATTTGCACGACGCGGAATTACAACCATAGAGCAAGCAAATCAATTCTTAAAAGAGTATATCGGTATTTTCAACAAACAGTTTGGTGTTCCTGCCTGCGATTCATATTCAATGTTTGTACCGACGCCAAAAACACTCGATCTTGATAAACTGTTGTCATCGGTTATTACGCGCAAACTTTCAAGCGGTTCCACCATCTCAATTAAAAACATGTTGTTTAAAATTGAGCAGAATAAATTCTGCGCAGGCACAACGGTAAATATTTTGATTTCACAAAAACATGGTATACGCGCTTTAATACATGATGAATTCTATCCGATTGTACCGCTCGATGATATATACCGAACCGATACGGTTGGACGAACCGGAGACCTGCCTCAAGTAGTTATTGACTTGATTTATGAATTCTTACTTAAAGATGCAAAAGCAGGATAACTCGATGTGTTAAGGGGTGCAATTTTCATTGCAAAATTAACCCACTTTAGGGGTGAAATATTCACTGGGTATTGACAAAATATTCACTGGTTATTGACACATAATTTTTATACATGCTATAATAGCTACAGAGAAGTCTTATAAGTTTAAAATTTTTATCTTTACTGATAATTATTTTATTATGCAATTTTAGAAAATTAGGAGAATTTATAATAAATATGTCAGAAAAAGAAATCATATCTTCTCAAAACAAGAAAATATTTTCCATCAGAAAAAAGCTTATATTTATTTTTAGTTTAATTATAATGACGTTGGGCTTATTACAGACAGCGCTTGAAAGTTATATTATACGAACCGCTATTGAAAAAGAAGCAATAGTATATTTGCAAGACAGAGCTGTTGACCTTGCGGAATTAATCAGTATAAGAATACACACCCTTTCAAGATTTTTAGAATATGTTGCCATGTCTCCGGAGATGAAGGACCCGAAAACTTCGCCCGAAGCAAAAACAACCTTTTTGCAACAAGAAATGAAATACCAACCCTTACTGATGACGCTTGATTTTGTTGACGTAAACGGTATCCGGTATCTTCCCTCAGGTGGAACTATCAATATCAGTGATCGTTCATGGATTCAAACCGCATTAAAAGGGAAGCTTTCTATTTCAGAGCCGGTTAAATCCCGTACTGGCAAAGGAATCGCTATCACCATTTCAGTGCCCGTATACGACAATGCAGCAAATAGTATCGGAGTTATTCTTGCGGCAATACCGGCAAAAACACTCAGTAAAATTATCGATGATATTCTTATCGGCGAAACAGGAGATTGTTATATACTGGGTAAAACAGGAACAACAATTGCCGAAAAGGATTTTTCATTGGTTGAAAATTTTGAAAACTCTATTGAACAAGCAAAAACCGACCCTTCAGTACGAGACATGGCTGATTTTGAAAAGCGTGCAATAGAATCTGACGATCCGATCATTGGTTATTATACTTGGGATGGAGATGAATATATTTCGGCATCGGCAAAAATTGCAAATACCGGGTGGACAATCTTTCCAAACCTGACGACATATGAACTTTTTTCCGCAATAAGCTCATTGCGCCGCAACCTTTTTGTGATCGGTCTTATCGGATTTTTAATCGGGGCAGTCATTACTGCTATCACCGCACAGAGTATCACTAAACCTCTAAATCAGACGGTACGTATTTTACAAGATATTTCCGAAGGCGCCGGAGATTTAACAACAACGCTTCCCGCAATAGGAGGCGAAGAAATAGCAAACCTTTCACGGTATTTTAATTTGACAATCGCTAAAATACGAAGTTCAATTATCATTGTAAGCGACACTGCCTCAACACTGCAAAAGGTAGCGGAAGATCTTTCAAGCAATATGAACCATACTTCCGATACGGTAAATAAAATAGGCATAGATGTTGACGGCATAAAAACACAGGTAATATCACAAGCGTCAAGCGTTACACAAACAGCCTCCTCATTGGAACAAATGAGACGGGCTATTGAAAGTTTGCATATCAACATCGAAACCCAGTCTGCTAACGTAAGCGAAAGTTCTTCGGCTATTGAAGAAATGGTAGCAAACGTTCATTCGGTAAACTCAATATTGGTAGAAAATGCAAAACGAATCGCCAAATTGCAAGAAAAATCAGTGCAGGTAAAAGACAATGCGTCAAAGTCAGCCATCCTTATGCAAGAAATATCAGTACAATCCGACGGACTTTTAGATGCGACAAATGTTATTCAGCACATTGCAAGTCAAACAAATTTACTTGCAATGAATGCGGCAATTGAAGCGGCACATGCGGGAGATGCGGGAAAAGGTTTTGCGGTAGTTGCCGATGAAATCCGAAAACTCGCAGAAGAATCAAGTGCCCAAGGTAAGCAGATCAGTACGGTTTTAAAAAACCTTAAAGCAAACATTGATGAAGTAGCCAATGATGAAGATAAAGCACAAAAGCTTTGCGAAGAAACGTATAATCTTACCACCGAAGTTAAACAGCAGGAAGATATAATAATGAACGCAATGCAGGAACAAACCGCAGGCTCGGGGGCAGTATTGCAATCAATGACCGATATCAACGAAATTACCGTGGAAGTAAAAGCCGGTGCATCTGAAATGATGACGGGAAGTACAGAGGTTACCAAAGAAATGCAAAAACTTACCGAAATTTCCGCTCTGATGACGGACAGCATGGACGAAATGACTGCGGGAGCAATTCAAATCGGCAAGGCGATTGATGAGGTTAATGAAATAACACAACAAACAAAAAATAATATTGAAATACTTGTAACCGAAGTAGATAAGTTTAAGATAATGTAAGGAGAGCTAAACGCAGATGGAAATACATGACAGCAAACCTATAAACCGAAAAAAATCCCTTTCTATTAGAAAAAAACTGCTCTTTAGTTTTAATGCCATCTTGGTTCTGTTAGGGATATTTCAAGCATATTCATCAGTCAAAGTGGCAAAAAATACTCTTGAGAAAAAAGTTGAATCTCGGTTGCACGATAAAGCTGAGGACATTGCCGCTTTAATTAGTGCGCGAATAGATTCTCAAATTGTAATTATCGAAGCTATTGCCCGCTATCCTGAATTAATCGATAAAAACACCTCATACATTCAGAAAAATGCATTTTTAAAAAAAGAGTTAACGTATAACCCGCTCTTTATCTCACTTGAAATTATCGATGCCAATGCAAAAAGATATTTACCTAACGGAAGCACAATAGCACTAACGGATCGAGAGTGGATATTGGAAGCGTTCAAAGGCAAGACCGCTATTTCGGAACCGTTTGTATCCCGCGGTGAAGAAGGGCTTATAATAGCAATAGCGGTTCCGGTGTATGATACTAATCAACAAATTACCGGAGCTCTGGTGGCGGTCATGAACGCTTCGTACTTAAGTGATATGATTAAAGATATCGTTGTCGGAAAAACCGGCAGCTGTTACATACTCGGTAAAACAGGAACAACGATTGCCGAAAAAGATTATAAAGTAGTGATGAATTTTGAAAACATCATAGAAAAATCAAAAATCGATCCCTCATTAAAAACAGTTGCGGATTTTGAAAAACGATCAATTGAAACCGATGAAAGCTTGATAGGATACTATATGCGGAAGGGAAAGCGGACTATTTCGGCATCAAAAACCATACCCAATACGGGATGGACTGTTTTTCCATATGCTCCGTTACATGAATTTTTATCTCATATTACCACTTTAGTGATCATGTTGGTCGGGCTTGGACTAACTATTTTAATTATCGCTATCATCATTATATTTATTGTAGCAAAAAAAATTGTGGAGCCGATCACCAGGACAGTAAACATTTTACAAGATATTGCCGAAGGGGCGGGAGATTTAACGGTAGCATTGCCGGTAACGGGAAATGACGAGGTAACACAGCTTGCAATATATTTTAATCGGACTATTGAAAAGATACGCAATTCGGTAACTGCGGTTGGCTCTACCACTGGTGACTTGCAAAAAGTGGGGGAAAGTCTTTCAACCAATATGACGGAAATCGCAAATACGGTACAACAAATCAGCACAAATATTGAAAGTATAAAAAAGCAGGCGGTTTTACAAGCTTCAAGCGTTACGCAAACAGCGGGTTCAATGGAGCAAATGCAAAGAGCAATTGAAAATTTAAACATAAATATTGAAACCCAAGCAACAAACGTTACTGAAAGCTCATCCGCTATCGAAGAAATGGTGGCAAATATCAATTCGGTGAATAATATTCTGGCTGAAAATGCAAAACGAATTGCAATTTTGCAGGAAAAATCAGCAGAAGTAAAAGAGAATGCGGCTAATTCCACACAGTTGATAAAGACAATCTCCGATGAATCGGAAGGGCTTTTGGATGCGACCAATGTTATTCAACATATTGCAAGTCAAACAAACTTGCTTGCAATGAATGCCGCCATTGAAGCGGCTCACGCAGGAGATGCGGGAAAAGGATTTGCCGTTGTTGCCGATGAAATCAGAAAGCTTGCCGAAGAATCGGGCACGCAAGGAAAACAAATCAGCTCCGTGTTAAAAGCCCTTAAGGTGCGCATTGACGGAGTAGCCGCCGAGGCAATAAAAGCAGAGCAGCTTTTTGATGAAACCCATGCGCTTGCTCAAGATGTAAAGCAGCAAGAAGACACGATAATGAATGCAATGAATGAACAAAGCACGGGCTCAGGGCAAGTATTGAAAGCCATGATCGATATCAGTGAAATCACACACGAGGTCAAAGCGGGCTCTATTGAAATGATGTCTGGAAGCAAGCAGGTTTCGGATGAAATGCAAAGACTGACAGAACTTACCGGACGGCTCACCGTAAGCATGGACGACATGTCGTCAGGAGCTATGCAGATAAATCATGCCGTTCAAGAAGTAGCCGAAATAACACAAAAAACCAAGGAAAGCATTGAAAATCTTGCGGATGAGGTATACAAGTTCAAAGTATAAAATAGTATATTTTTTCTTATACACTTTGTTGCCGACATTCCACCAACATACTTCTTCCAAACAAGATTGGCAATTTTCATATTTCTTTAAAGACTTTCACTATTCAACCGATACTGAAAGAAGTCAACGGGAGGCGCCATGAGATATAATGATCTATCAGCATATAAAGAAATCGATATTAGAACTGCCGGACAGGGAACTTTAATATTAATGCTCTATGATGAAGGAATTAAACAGATATCTTTTGCAATTACTTTAATGGATTGCCCAAAAATTCATGCAACCGATATTGAAAAAATCAATAATCATATTTTAAAAGCCCAGGAAATTATCACGGAATTATCCGCTTCTCTTAATTTAGAAGAAGGTGGTGAAATAGCGGCAAACCTTCTTTCGATTTACACGTATTTTAATCAACAACTTTTACAAGCAAATATTCAAAAGAAAATACAACCCTTGATCACCGTAAAAGAGATGATGAATGAACTTCGCGGCGCATGGGAGCAAATTGTCAATACTTCTGTCGCCGCACCCGCTGCTGATACAAAAGTTTCTTCCGGTATAAATATTGCGGGGTAAATATGCAAATGCAAACAATGTCTTTAACAAATGAAGAAATTGCCCACCGTGTGGCAATTTTAAAACGCTTAAGAGGGCTTCTGGAAGAACAGCGAGATAAATTTAAAGAATATCTTCAGGTGCTTGAAGCGCAGGAAAATTCTATTCTTAAAGAAGACTCTGAAGCTATTTTACACCACGTTGAGCTTGAAGAATCAATACTTACAGAAATAAACACAATTCAAAAAGTTATCGATCCGATGGAACATCTTTATAAAACGGTACACACAAATACGGATGAAACAACTATTCCGCATTTAAAAACAGATTTGGCAAAACTGCAAAATCAGGTTCTGGCAAGGAATAAGAAAAACAGAGACTTACTCAAAGAACATCTTGTAGATCTACGGACTAAAATTGCTTCAATGCAACGGCCACGTTATAACACCGGTGTGTATACTGATTCCGCAAATATCGGAAACGTAATCAATATTGTCTCGTAAAATAAAAAAATACCGTTGTTTTATTTACCATTCAGAAGCTTTATGCCGATATTTAAACTGTAATGGATTTTTTACGTACCACAAAAAAAATAACAATAGGCGGAAAAGGCTCCACAAAAAAGATTGAGATTGGAGGGGATGCCCCCGTTTCAATTCAAACTATGTGGAAAGAATCTCTTTTAGGAGCGGATTTACAAAAAATCGCAGAGCGTATAACCGGATTGGAAGCGCTTGGCTGCGATATTTTGCGTTTTGCCGTTCCCGACAAAGAATCTGCCGATGCCTTTGTAAAACTTTGCACACTCACAAGCATGCCCCTCGTAGCGGACATTCATTTTGACTATACACTTGCGCTGCGGTGTATGGACGGACCGGTGGCAAAAATACGAATTAATCCGGGGAATATAGGATCAAAAGAGAGAATTAAGGCGGTAACCGATAAAGCAAAAGATACGGGAACAGCCATCCGAATAGGTGTAAATTCTGGCTCTTTGCCTACCTCCATTACGCAAGAAATCGCAGCCTCGGGAAAAACACTTTCCACACACGCTCGAGCCGAAGCTTTGGTAAAAACAGCTTTAAGAGAGGCGGAGTATTTTGATGCGTTAAATTTTGACGCTGTTATTATTTCGATGAAAGCTTCCACTGTGGAGGAAACGGTCGAAGCAAATACGCTTTTTGCGCAGCAATCAGATATTCCCCTGCACATCGGCGTAACCGAAGCCGGTCCAATAATTTCAGGAATCGTAAAAAGCACTCTTGCATTTTCTCGGCTTTTAGATAAAAATATCGGTGCAACAGTACGAGTAAGCCTTTCCGATTCAATGGAAAACGAAGTGATAGCCGCAAGAGAAATTCTTACCGAATGCGGGAAACGCCGGGAAGGAATTCGGCTTATATCCTGCCCTCGTTGCGGCAGACTCGGGTTTGATGTACACGCTTTTGTAAAACGATGGCAAACGGAACTTTTCAGCTTAAAAAATACAATCACAATTGCGGTTATGGGCTGTGTGGTAAACGGGCCAGGCGAAGGGAAACATGCGGATTTAGGCATTACCGGATCTGAAAATTCGGTAGTTATTTTTAAACACGGAAAAGTAGTACGAAGACTTGATGTAAAGAATCTTTCAGAGCAGGAAAAAATCGCTGCAATTGATGCAGCTTTTAGAGAGGAATTAGCAAGCTTATGAAAAAAAAATACTCATTTTTTATTTTCGCTGTTTTTATCTCCGCTTCTCTTTATCCGGTAGCAACCCGCGGTATTGAAGATTATGACCATACAGACGACAAAGAGCCGTGGCATTTGTTGGAGTGGGCAAAAATAGCCTATGAAAAGGAAGAGTTTGGTAAAGCACTTTTGTACACCGGCAGTGCAGCGGACATTCAAAAAGAAACCGTGCAAAATAAATACGCATTATTGGAAAAGGCGCTTCGTTCCCGCCAAGTACAAAAAGTCGGAGATTCAATACTTGATATTTACGCAATCTTAAAAAAACGAGAAGAGATTGACGCATGCACAATTTTAGATGAAATTTTTTTAACTCACTCTCCACAATTTTTTCATAACTCAATGGAAAAATTACTTGTATGGCTCAAAGGTACGGAAACATTTCCCGAATGTGATTATATGTCCGGAAAAATCTATCAAATTGAGGGTGAATACAGTCAAGCACTCTCTTATTATAAAAAAGCGTGGAAAAACAGGGCGTTTTTAACCGTTCCCGACACCCGTTTCGATATTATTTATTCAATGGCGGACGTTTCGGGTTTGATGAAAAACAATAATGAGAAAGAAAAATATCTTTTATTAGTATTAACAGAAGATCCTGTGTATGGCACCACCGATTTTGAAAGCAGTACTTTGCAAGCAATGATTAGAACAATCAGTACCTCAAATACGGTGGAAAAATTTTTTCGCTTATACCGGCATCATAACCCAATTGCAATGAAAGCATATACGGAACTTGCCGCTATTTATCTGCAAGCGGGAAATCTTGATCGGGCGCTTGCGGTGTCCGCGCTTGCGGCTAATATTGCGGTAAGCAGTTTGGATAGTTTTTTGCATGAGGCGGATTTTACATATCGGTATCAAGACTTAGCGGATTTATTTATTCGTACCGGTAGCAAACCTGCTATTTTGCAATGGGCAAACGGCAATAATGTTTGGGCAATTTTTATCCAGTTCGCCGATCTTTTATTTAAGAAAGGCTATGATGAGCAAGTTAAGGATATCTATTATAAGCTTGCTGAAAAATGCCCCTCTTTTGAGCACGCCCGCCTTGCAGCTTATCGGCTTTCAGGCACGTTATAAAAAACCGCCCTACTCTTTGGTAATACCGCGAAAGGTCTGCCGGCATTTTGAGCGTGAAATCTGTTTGCGTAATGGATTATGCGTTAGACGCACGGCCGGCCGGCGGCGAACCGCGTTTTCAGAACTGCTAAGCAAAAGTCCATAGTTTTTGTATTTGTGATAAACCTTACAGTCGATGAGTGTACACCATCTCTTTACAATGGTTATAGTACGCCCACCCGAATACCATCCATGATTTTTATTCTTCAGGTGCACCCATTAAGTGTAAGGCTAACGCTTGCATAAGCGAAATCTATCGGCTACAATAGCGCATGACTTCCGCTCAAATCGCTCGACAAAATCAGGAATCAGAAAACCAAAGAATCATTTATAAAGATGCATCCCTTGCGGTGATTATAAAAAAGAACGGTGAAGATGCGCAAAAATTTTATCAAAAATATTTTTTACAACACGCATATGCACAAGCTGTCAATCGCTTGGATAAACCGGTAAGCGGCTTAATGCTTATTGCATGTAATTCTAAAATACACACCGCTCTTTCACATGCTTTTTCAGACGGTAAAATCGTAAAAACATATTTTGCAATCTGTGAAAAACCGAAAAAACCGACGACGGACATTCCCATTCTTGTGCCCCAAACATGCAACGATACGCTTATTTTTTCTTCTAAAAAACAAAAAGCTTTTATTTCAGATAAAAAAGGAGCAAAAGAAGCCTGCCTTTCTTGGACTCTTTGTGCAAGAGGAGAAAACTATGATTTTTTGCAAGTTATCCCAATCAGCGGAAGAACACACCAAATCAGGGCACAGCTTGCCCATATCGGTAGACCAATTAAAGGTGATTTAAAATACGGTGCAAAACGAAGCGAAAAAACCGGTGGAATCAGATTGCACGCCTATAGTTTGGAATTTCTTCATCCCGTGTTGCATAAACCCTTGCATATATCTACTTACCCGGAAAACATGGATGCCTTATGGGCTGCTTGCATAAAAAGCATGGGGCTCACAGTTTAAAAAATCAACGGAAAGCGTGAATAGAAAATGAAAAAAAAAGAAACAGGCGCGGAAGCTTTTGAAGCATATTATAGAGATCTTTTCGGCGCACGATGGGAGCCTTTGCGAAAAGCCTTGCTGGAAGAAAGCAAGCAAATAGCTTTTTCTGACGGCTTGCGTAAGCCGTATTACCTTGATTTTGCCTCCGTGCAGGCGGCAAGGGCACTTCCCTACTCTGCCAGAGGACATTGCCTCGATATGTGTGCGGCTCCCGGAGGCAAAACTTTGGTTCTGCTTCGGGATGTACTGGGAAAAGATGCCTTGCTCCATGCAAATGAACTCTCCCTTGCCCGCCGTCGTCGTTTACAGGAAGTGATCAAAACACACCTCCCGCCTGAAGAAAATGCTCGAGTGCAAATAAGCGGTTTTGATGCGGCGCGAATGCCACGCTTTAAAAGAAATGCATACGAAAGAATTCTTCTTGACGCGCCCTGCTCTTCGGAGCGCCACCTGCTGCGTGATCAAAAATATTTAACCCAATGGACTGAATCAAGAGTCAAAAGCCTTTCCCGACGACAGTGGGCGCTTATTTCCGCCGCCTTTCTGCTGTTAAAGCCGGACGGTTTTTTGGTTTACTCTACCTGTGCGCTTGCGCCGCAAGAAAATGATATGATAATTGATAAGCTGATAAAAAAATATGGTTCAGAAGTAATCGTAGAAAAAATCTCTCAAGATAAATTATGCGAGCCCACGCAATTCGGTATACAATATCTGCCCGATACGGCTGAGGGCGCGGGGCCTATCTATATTGCGCGGATAAAAAAATCAGCTAAACCTGCACTCAATTCTTAGGATAGCGGTTTTTTCATACCGTTAAATTATATAAAAAGAGCCAGACACAACGGTTAAGTTTTTGCCGTCCGTGGCAAAAACTTAACCACGAGTTTTAAAAGCACTTGGAAAAAGCTTGTGCTTTTAAAACATCGTTTCTGTTTGGAACCACGGGCGTCCGTGCCCGTTCTGAGTTTTACCGTCCTTGTCAAAAACTAAACCTGCGAGTTTTAAAGCTTTGTAAATAGCCTTGCTTTAAAACGTCGTTTCTGTTTGGAACCACGGGCGTCCGTGCCCGTTCTGAGTTTTGCCGTCCGTGGCAAAATGAAACCTACGAGTTTTAAAGCTTTGCAAAAACTTTTGCTTTAAAACGTCGTTTCTGTTTGGAACCACGAGCGTCCGTGCCCGTTCTGAGCTTGACAACGGTGAGTAAACTTACCATAGGAATGCCTACACCGCGCTTGACGCCAAGCAAACACCCAAAGCCCCGCACGCCAAAAAACCTCCCCGAAAGTCTGCGCGCAAGAGCAGGGCGACTATCATTATAAAGATAAACTGTTCCCCTTTTTTTATGTGGAAGCACGGGCATCCATATTCTGATTTTGACATCCGTAGAAATTTACCATAAGAATGCTAAAATCCTACCCCCCCTGTTGATGCTTCGACTAAGATACCGGCAACTTAATTCCAGAATACTATACTACTGACGCAAAAATAAATATCTTTCTCACAAAAAAAGCAAAAAAACTTTGACCCATTTTGATAAGACAATTTAACCGTGAGCTCATTTTTACATGAGCGACACCGGTCTGGCAAGGAGAAATCCTTGTCCGAAATCAATTTTTATATCTTTTAGTATTTCAAGCACTTCAGGATCCTCAATATACTCGGCAATAGTATATAGCCCGAGTCTGTGACACATTTCCCGCATTGCTTTTACCATTGAAAAATCAATATAATCGAATTTAATATTGCGAACAAAGTCGCCTGCAATTTTTACATAATCAATAGGCAAGGTTTTCAGGTATGGAAATGAGGAAAAACCGGTTCCAAAGTCATCAAGAGAAAATGCAAAGCCGTATTTTCTAAGCGCGGAGACAAAAGCCGAGGTTACATCAAGATTCCTGATTGCACTTCTTTCCGTTATTTCAAAACAAAAGTTGTCCGGACTTAAATCATATTTTTTAATATTTTTCAACACATAGTCGATTATATCGTTCGAAAAAATTGAAGCTCCTGAAAGATTAATACTGAAAAACACTGTTTTTATCGGGATGGTCAATCTCTTTCATTTTTGCCACTGATGCAAAAACATGCTTGATAACCCAGCGAGCAATTAAATAAATCATATTATATTTTTCAGCCGCTGGAATAAAACTGTCCGGCGGAATAATTGAACCGTCCGTATCTTTCATCCGTAATAAAATTTCATATTTTTTATTTGGCAACTCTTTATTGAGCGGTGCAATTTCCTGTTTGTATAAAACAAAACCATCATTATCAACTGCATTTTGAATTTTTTGCAGCCATAACCCGACATTTTTAGTACTGTAAGTTTTCATTTCCAATGGAGAAAATAGCTTAAACGCATTTCCACCGGTTTGGTAGGCTTCCAGCGTAGCTTGCTGAGCAGCATTAATAACATCCTGTTCTCTGGCAGTACTGCAGGTAATCGGAACAATCCCGATGCTCACACAAATATTAAAAGTATTTTCATTCCAAATAAAATTAGTATTGCTGACCTTTTCTAAAATCGTATCGGCAAGCGCAAGAGCGGATTCTTTTGAACCGCCATGAAAAACCGAAAATTCATCGCCTCCTATATGAAAAGCGGAATCTTCATAATTAAGACAAGAAGAAATAATATCGGCAACATCTTCGATAAGATGATCCCCCGCAAAATGTCCCCATACCTCATTAATTGTCTTAAAGCTGTCAATGTCGATATACAAAAAATAAACAACCTTATCTGAATCTTTTAGTGTTTGAAAAACAAGAGGAAGTTGTTGTGTAATGTCATGATTAATCCGAATAGGAATTTTTTTATCGGCATGTATACTTTTTGTTTTGCGCAACGATTACTCCTTAGGCCAGAACTTATGATGTTATGCATGTCTTTTATTTTCGAATCAGTATAACCCGATCTCGAAACTATTACGCGTGTGCTATAGTATATCTTCTTTAGAGCTTTTTGTAAAGTTAAAAGATTTTCTTATTTTATTTTTAAGATCTATCTTTAAACCGTAAAAAATTATAAACAATTTTTTGCTTTTTACTCTCCCCTCCTCCAATAAAATTTTGTCTTTTTTATAAATCTTTTGTAAGAATTTGTTTATAAAAAAATGCCAGTACCTTAAAAGATGTGTAAAAGCATCAGAAATTTTACTGAAGTATTTTAATTTTTACTCTTTACATTTTTAAAATGATCGTTTTTTATTCAATTTCATCCTCCGTTAAAATTGAATATTCATATCCCTGTTCGGCAAGAAATTTTTGCCTATGTTCCGCAAATTCTTCTTCAACCGATTGTCTGGTAACCAGTGTATAAAAGTATGAGCTTTCTTCTTTAGGCCGCAAGATTCTTCCAAGCCGCTGTGCCTCTTCTTGTCTGCTGCCGAAAGAACCTGAAATTTGAATAGCAACCGATGCGTCGGGCAAGTCAATGGCAAAATTTGCAACTTTTGAAACAACCAGCACTTTTATTTTTCCCATTCTAAAATCATTGTATAGTATTTCCCGTTCGGCATTCGGCATTTTACCGGTAATTACCGGCGCCTGTATTTCCGTTGCAATTTCGGTAAGTTGCGCAATATATTGTCCAATAATGAGAATCTGGGCGTCTGCGTGTTTTTCTAAAAGCTTGATGATAATCGGCAACTTCCTCGGGTTTTCACTTGCGATCCGGTACTTTTCTCTTTGAGAGGCTATTGCATAATCAATCTCTTTTTTGCTGTCCAGCGCAATACGAACTTCTATGCAATAGGCGTGCGCAATCCAGCCCGCTTCCTCAAGTTCTTTCCACGGAACGTCATAGCGTTTCGGACCGACCAAACTAAAAACATCCCCTTCACAACCGTCTTCACGAATAAGAGTTGCGGTAAGTCCGAGCCGTCTGATAATTTGTAATTCAGCAGTAATACGAAATACCGGCGCGGGTAAAAGATGCACTTCATCATAAATGATGAGTCCCCAATCTCTTTTTCTAAAAAGCTCGAAATGTTCAAATGGAGAATCCGTTGTTTTTCTCCATGTAAGAATTTGGTAGGTTGCAAGAGTAACCGGGCGGATTTCTTTTGTCTCCCCCGAATAAAGTCCGATGGTATTTTCAGAAATATCGGTTTTATCTAAAAGTTCCCGCTTCCACTGATATAAGGCGGCAACATTGGTGGTAAGAATAAGCGTGTCGGTTTGCAACATTGACATAACCAACATGCCAACCACGGTTTTCCCCGCCCCACAAGGCAATACAATTGTGCCAAAGCCTGTACCTGCGGATTTATCTCCGACAAATGATGATGCAGCTTCTTTTTGGTAGTCTCGCAGTATGAGCGCTTCATTTTTGGAAGTTTTTTCCTTTAATGCGATTGCAAGCGGAGCTCCATCTCGTAAAGGCACCTCATCTTGCACCGGCCAACCCTGTTTTAATAATGCTTGCTTTACGCTTCCTCTGTGTAAAACGGGTAAAATAAAGGAGCGTTTTTTTGACGGATCCGGCGTTAAAAATTTTGCAATCGACTTGGAGGCGGCGATTTCTTTATAAATCATTTCGGTTTCCGCTTCCAGTCTCAGATATTCCGTAGTATCAGAAGTTTCGGTCGGAAGCAATCTGATTTTTCCGTACCTGCTGATAGTCTCTTTCATCCAGGCAAGAATTGATTCCGGAACGGTAAAGCGGGAAAAGCGTATAAGCGTTTGCATTATTTGCTCTGCGGAAAAGCCTGCGCTTGCCGCATTCCATAATGAAAGCGGCGTAAGCCGGTAAGTATGTAAATGTTCGGGAGATTTTTCTAATTCCGCAAAAGGAATTAGGGAGAAGCGGGCTTCTTGTGCTTCAGGAGTATGAACATCCAAAAGGATAGAGCGATCCCCTTGAATTATCAAAGGTTTTAAGGCATCGGACATAACAAAGTATTATATCGTACAAGAAAAGAAAAGTCAAAGAAAAATAAAGCAGATGTCAATAACCAGTGAATATTTCACCCCTAAAGGGGGGTAATTTTGCAATGAAAATTGCACCCCTTAACACATCGAGTTATCCTGCTTTTGCATCTTTAAGTAAGAATTCATAAATCAAATCAATAACTACTTGAGGCAGGTCTCCGGTTCGTCCAACCGTATCGGTTCGGTATATATCATCGAGCGGTACAATCGGATAGAATTCATCATGTATTAAAGCGCGTATACCATGTTTTTGTGAAATCAATACATTTACCGTTGCGCCTGCGCCGAATTTATTCTGCTCAATTTTAAACAAATTGTTTTTTATTGAGATGGTAGATCCGCTTGAAAGTTTGCGCGTAATAACCGATGACAACAGTTTATCAAGATCGAGTGTTTTTGGCGTCGGTACAAACATTGAATATGAATCGCAGGCAGGAACACCAAACTGTTTGTTGAAAATACCGATATACTCTTTTAAGAATTGATTTGCTTGCTCTATGGTTGTAATTCCGCGTCGTGCAAATTCAACAGGGAGTCGGCTTTGTAAAGTTTGCCATAATCGCTCAACACGTCCTTTTGCTTGTGATGAATGAGCCGGGAACATATCGATTCCTAAGTACTTGATAATTTTGCCGAATTGTGTTACTTGTTCCTCGGTTCCTTGTAATTGCTCCTCAATGGATAACTGTTTTTTTGCATTAACAAAAAAAACGCTACACTTATCCGGATAAAGAGCGGCAGGGAGTCCGTAATTTTCGAGTGTCTGCCGCAGAACTTCTAAATATCCGAGCAGGCACTCGTTTTTGCATAAATAAAGACCGGTAATCATTCCGCGTGCATCATCAATAAAAGCATGTAATGCGGATTTTTCTTTCCCGCCGAACCAAGGAAACGGGGTTGCGTCCACTTGCAACAGCTCTCCGAAGCAAGCTCTTCTATTGCGCGTTTTATGCACCTTCTTTCGTGTTCGTCTTTTCTTTGGTGAACAAATTCCATTTGATAACAGAATACGGCGCAGAGTCGAATATGACAGCTGCAATTGATATTCTTCAGTTACTATTTCATGAAAATGCAAAAAATTGCTTTTTGACAATGCGGGATCGCTTCGCAGCGCAAGTAATCGCTGCTCAATTTCTTTCGAGGTCTTCTTTGCAGAAGGTCGCTGACTGTTGCCATGCAGCATTGCTGCTAAACCCTTTTCTTTGAACGCCTTTTTTAATTGCTGTACGCGTCTTCGTGAAAGGTTTAATCGAAGCGCAGCTTGTTGTACCGTACATCGCCCCTCTAAGCAGTTGGCGATAACATGTCCTCGTGTAATTTGATCAATGCTCATAAATAATTTCATTCCTCCAGTTTAGTGTAACAAGTAAATAATTTCACCTCGGTAAAATATAGGGGCGAAATATTCATTGAAAACTTATAGGGGTGAAATTATCACAGATTAAAGACAGAAGTTCTTATTATCTATAAAATATTAAATTTGATGGCGGTGATACAATGTGCAGAATTCTAGCTGTGGCGGGAAGTCAACCATTAATATTTTTCTAAGATTCTTTATTTTTCCTCCTTTTGTATATAAAATTTGGACAAAAGCAGCTCTCTATAGTTGCAAAAATTATTTTTGAATACCGTAATCATACTTCTCAAATTAAATGCGCGTTTGAGTAAAATTGATAATCGGGAATCTTTATTTGATGTATAAACTCAATGTTTGCTTACTCATACGATGTAACGTATCCTTATATTCATATATATCGGATTTTTATTTACTAAACTCAACGTTAACAATTTTCATCTTCATCACGTTATCCGCAATTTTTGCCATAATGCGAAACAAGGATTGTATGTTTTCCCAATGTGCGATAGCCCGATATGTATTTTTTGTGAGTTACCATTAGCTTGCCGCGCTATACGCCGATTTCTTTTGTCGGGTCTTTTTTAATGCAAAAGCTCACACGCACATGGTCGATGCCGGATTTTTTAACCGTTGCGGTTTGAACTGTGCAGAAAGCGAGTGTGCTTTACCGGAATGAAGCAGTTATAAAGCACCGGCTTGGAAAGTGTGGTAAAAACCATTTGCAGACATAAAAAAAGCTTAGCGAAAACCGCTAAGCTTTTTTTATGTAGTTATAATATTTTAGAATACATCCGCGCGGATTCCGCAGGAAAGGTGCGGAATGATTGATTTAATTGCGGATTTGTCTTTGCTATCCACATCGGTGGGGATAAACCAGAGGGAACCCTCAATAAAGAACGCAAAACTGCTAAAGTTTTTTGTCTTTCGTTTGTCAAGTCGTACTCTCGGTAATTCCAACTGGGTGAGTAAGGCTGCGAGTACTTGAGGCCTTCCGCTTTGTGTTTGACTAAACACGGAGAAGTTTGCGCCAAGTGCACCGGTCATGTAGAACCAGTTCCAGTCAGGTCCGAAATAGTATCCAAAAGGAAGTTCAAAGACGTTTGCAAGAAGTTTAAGACTGAAAATATGCCCGCCATAGCGCTTCTTTTCATTGGCGTTTTTAAAGAAGAACTTGTACTGGCTATCCAAGAACTGCCCGTAATGGAACTGCACCTTAACGTTATTATCAAAGAAACTTAATCCTACACCCATATTCCATAAGCTTGCGCCCCAAAATCCCAATTCAAAGTGTAAACCTTGAATAAATTTTGGTACTCCGTATAAGGATTTGTCTCCTTTTCGCAGCTTGAAGTTCAAGGTATTAAGTGCAACATCATCGGTTGCCAAGCCTACAAAGCCAAGATTTTCATTATACCTGCCTCCTTCATGGGGAGCAATCAGTATAACTTGCGGCGGATTTTTATCAACATGGAAAATAGTTCTTGAAGTTGCAACCTCATTATTGCGCATTGTTGCGCGTACTAAAAGGAAGTGATCGCCTTCGGGTATATCGCCTGTTTCTACTCGATACTTCCAGTTTTCTTTTCCTCGTATTCTCTGGAAGCTTTTACCGTTATCAAAACTGATGTCAATATAGTCAACTGCTTTTTCAGCTACGGTTCGCTTTTCTTCGCTAAGGGCTTGTTTTGATTTCATAACCGCCTTATCTGTTTCTGAAAGAGCATACCCCGCCTTTCCTCGAATATAGGGGCGTTCAATCGCAAAGTCTCCCATGGCAAAATTATCAATGGTTACCCATGGTCCGGAAACGTTATAGGTAATCGTGTGCGTATTTGAGGAAAATACTTTGTTTCCGGGGAATACCGCCCGTACCGCAAATGAATGCTCTCCGTTTTCCAAAACACCCTCTTTTATTTTGAAAGCGAAGAACTCTGTTCTTGAAACATCTACGGTTTCAAATTCTTTTCCGTCTATAAAGAGCGAGGCTTTTTCTATCGGCGTTTCATTATTAATTTTTCCGTATATATTGAACTCGCCCGTCATTGCTTCTCCGTCAAGCGGATACAGAAGTTTGACTCTATCAATATCCGATCGGGAAATAGTAAAGTTTCGTGCAAGCTCTGTTATATTTTTTGCCTTATCAATGGCAATAATGTCAAGATTATAATGACCTTCAACCAACGAAGAAATATCAATCTCTTGTTTTATTAAGCGAGCTTCCGTAACCTTTATTTCGGCAAGGCGTGCAGGTACTATTTGTCCGTCCAAGCCGCGCAAACGAATTGTGATCCCTTCCATCGCAACATTATCCATTGCTTGTCCGGCGACAAAAAGCGTTTTATCGTATTTTCCGCCGGCAACGGGGTATTCAAACCGTACAACGGGAGGGGTATTATCAATTGAGATTAAATGTGAGCCGATGCCGGTTTGTCCATACCTATCGGTTGCTTTGACAAAAACCATATTTGTGCCATCCGGAATAACATGCGTATCTACCGTGTAGCTCCAATTCTCTTTGCCTTGAATTCTATTATATGTGCTACCGTTATCCATTGACAGTTCTACATAGGCAATACCGTTTTTATCACTTGCGGATCCGGATATGGTTATGGTTCTCCGTAAGGTTTCGCCAAGAACCGGTTTTGCAAAGCTTATCTGCGGCACCGCAGTGGATACTCGTAAGTTTCGTACCACGGGAGCGCTTTTAACGCCATAGATGTCTTCAGCATATAAAGTAACCCGATGCGCATTATCGCCTAACTCATCAACAGTAAGAGGAATTGCAAAGCTGTCCTGAATATCAATGGATTTAAAAGGACCGTCATCTATCTTATAAAAGATTTTTGCGGCACCGTCATCATCGTATACCATTCCTGAAAGTACAAAATCATCAAAGACAACCGCATTTTCTTCGGGAAGATGGATTTCCACACGGGGTTTATCCGCTTCAGGATCAATACCAAAATCAAATCTATTTACTATTGTAGAGTTCCCCGCGGAATCTGAAAATCTGAACTGCATTTGTTTGCTTATCGGGTCTGCAGCGGTTCCCGCAACAATATGTGGTAAAGAGCCGAGCTCCATCGGCTGCCAGGAGGCAGAAGATCCTACCGGTTTATATTCAGCGGATGTTATCGGAAAGCTGCTTGAAACTTTAAAAGCGGTTAATATTGAGCCGTTTACCGTATCTTCCGAGGGAGGAAGAATCATTTCCGCAAAAACGCCTTCCGTTGTTTTATACACCGCTCTTTGCACGGATATTTCAGAGCCATCACTTGCGGTAGCTTTAATGGTTATCGGAATAATCCCGTCGGGATGGTTCGCAATGCTAACCGATTGATCAAAGTTTGACGAAAGTCGTATAGGAGCGGCTTCGCCGATAGTACAGGTAATGTTTTGGGCACTTCCCGAGATTTGTCCTTTTATACGAACCGATGCCTGTACCAGACCCCCTTCCAAAGTCGGTGATTCAATGTTTATTTCAACATCTTCAGGATTAGCGGCGGTTGAGACAACTTCAAAAGAAGAAGTTACCGCACTGCCTTGTATGCCGAAAATATTTATCGGATATGCACTTACGAGGTGCGAACCGGGCGCCAAAGGAGGCAGCTCTACTGAAAAAGTTCCGTTTGGCGCTTCAACTCTTTGCTCAACCCCTTTGTCGAGTCTATAGGCAATTTCTTTAATTCCGTGTGCGTCTTTTGCCATTCCGGTCAGGAATATATTCCCTTCAACAGAACCTTCAGGAGCAATAACCTCTATTGAAGGAATACTTTTGTTCCTGTCGATTTCTATTGTTTTTTCCGCAACGGTAATATTTCCTACCTTA
Source organism: Treponema phagedenis (assembly GCF_008153345.1). NCBI lineage: Bacteria > Pseudomonadati > Spirochaetota > Spirochaetia > Treponematales > Treponemataceae > Treponema > Treponema phagedenis. Next base: position 1,512,744 of record NZ_CP042818.1, read on the forward strand.
TCTTTTGCAATAATCTCAACTACAGCGGTTTTAGTACTTGATTTGCTTAAATCAAACTCTTTTACCCAATAAGGATTTCCTTTAATAATTTCAAAATCACCGGTTTCCCGTCCGATTTTCCATGAAAGAGATTCTAAGCCTACCGCATCCTGAGCCTTACCCGCAATGGAAAAAATAGCTCCTTGCGGACCGTCAAGCTCTCTCGGATATATAAAAGAAACTTCAGGGGCGGTATTATCCACAAAAAAGAGAAAGGTGTAAATTCCTACGGATCCCTGTTTGTCAAACGCTTTGAACCAGCAGATATTCGGCCCTTCCGCCATATTTTTTGTATCAATAGGCAGTTTGAATGTATAGGTCTGCTGTTTTTTGTTATATGATATCCTTAAATCTCGATACGTTTGCCCTGAGTCAAAAGAATACATCAACCCGTCTATACCGTTTTTATCAGTTACACTTCCATGCAGGATAAACTTACCGGAAACAAGCTGCCCTACGTTCATATTGGTAATTTCAACTTCGGGTGCGGTATTATTTAAATGAAATGTAACCGAAACCGGTTTACCCTTTACGCCGTTAATATCTATACCCCAAGCAGAGATAGTGTGTTCTCCTTCTTCCAGTGCTGAAGTATCCAAATAATATGACCAAAATTCTTTGCCTTGAGCTCGATAAATAGTCTCTTCTTTGTCTATTTGCAGCTCTACATAATCAACGGCATCATCATCAGCACAGGTACCGATAATATTAACATTTCCGGTAATACGGGCACCCTGCGATGGATTGTTGATATGTGTTATCGGCAAATCGGACTTAGGATCAATAAACATATTAAAAGGTCCGACAATTCCCTCATTGCCCGCGGTGTCCGTTGCGGTAACAATAACATTATATTTTCCCGGTTTTTTTCCTGAGATATCAATATTTTTGTCCCAGGTTTTTGGATCCTCCGCATCAAAAGAATCAACCGATCCTTTTGCAAATACGGGGAATGAAAACAATACTAAAAACAGTATTTTGAACATTGTTTTAAATTTTCTGGTCATGACTCATCCTTTTGTATATGCTGTGAATATAAAGAATTAGGCGGGAACAACTTCCGTAAGTTCAGGAAAAATTTCCTTAAGATACGCTTCTATACCCATTTTTAATGTCATAATCGACATTGGGCATGAGCCGCATGCACCGGTCAGTTTTACTTTAACCCTGCCGTCATCTTCGATAGATATAAGTTCAATATCTCCGCCGTCTGCACGAAGTTTAGGTCTAATCATATCTAAAGCTTTTTCCATATCTTCCATGTGTATCATGATATAACTCCTTACGTATTAGAAAATTTTAAAAGTGAAAATTTTACTATTGATTTATTTAAGTTTATAGACATTTGTATTGATTGTCAAGAGAAGCAAGCTGCCTGTATATAAAAATGAGAAAAGAGTTTTTTTAATGTCCAAAACATTAAAATAAAAATGTCTAAAACTTTTATTGTATGTAATTTTACGTAAAGTTTATAAAAAAACAAAGAATCGGATTTTTTAAAATATGCCTCTTGCGTCTTTATTATCTTCATGTTATAATTCAATTGGAATAGAGTTTATAAACATATTCCTATTAGTTTTTTTAGTTTTTTATTTTATACGCCGAAAATATATGCAAAGGGGTCTGCTATGAAATCCCACTTAAAACTTAAATGGAAACTTTTATTATTAATCACTTTATTATCACCGGTGTTTTTTACCTGTAAGGGGAATGTCGGTCTTGGTTCTACCATAGACATAACCCCGCCGACGGTTCGCATTGATTCTCCGGAAGCGGCGGGAGCCCCTGCGCGCGGTTCTTTTGTAATTAAAGGAAAAGCCGAGGATGATACGCAAATAAAAAGCGTACACGTTATGTTACTTGATAGCAACGGTGGCCTTAAATCCTCGGGGCATGCAGAACTGAGCGATAAATCCGGTGCATCCCGCTCAACGGCGAAGGATGTGCGGGAGTGGTGGATACTTTTTGAAAACAAAATGGAGGGCGGAAAACATGTGTTGCCCGACGGAGAATATACAATAAAAGTTGATGTTGTGGACGAAAGCGGGAAAACGGCAACAACGACCACAAAGTTTACGATAGACAATACGCCTCCTGTGTTGGTACTGCATCGTCCGAGCACGGTAATGAGTTCGGAGACACCTGACCGGTACGGCAAAGACCTGTGGTTGGAAGGCATGTCAGCCGATGATTCGGGGGTTTCAAAAATAGTTATGCGCGCGTATGCAGACAAAGAGGGTACAACCTTGTTGGCGGAAAAGACCCTGGAAAATGTTCCGCCGACGGTAGAAATTAAAGTAGGCTCACGTAACGGCAGTAACAATGGCAATAAAAAGGATGATTTTTATAACACGATTTATAACAAACGTGGAAAAAATCCGGTGTACTGCACGATAGAAATATTTGATAATGCAAAGCAGTATACAAAAGAAGGAGCAAGTGGCGAAGGGAACAGCACCACAAGCTATTACTTATATGCACCGTTGTATGATGAAGTATTCTCGTTAGTAAACACAAACGATATATATAGGGCATTTGCGGGGTTCAATATTGCTGAGGATAAGGGGCTTGATAAAGGCAAGATTATTTCCCTGCTTTCAAAAGACAACGCCGCCGTCAGCGAAGCGTTCAAAGCGAATGGAAAAGAAAAAGGCTCTTTTACACTTGATCCGGATGCGAGTCCTGAATATGAACTGCTCGGATTTCAGGCGGTTGCAGAAGACGCGGGTGTTGATTCGTATAATACAATAGGAAAGGGCAGCACGATAACCGTGCAACTTTCAGCGGGACTTGATAAGGCTCCGCTTGATAAGAACAGTTTTGTCTTTTGCTACATGACAAAAGAGACGTATGAAAAGTACAGAAAAGATCCGGCGCTACAGAGTTTTGGTCAGACTCCTGAATCATTATTTAAAGACAATTCTAAAAAAGAGATACGAGACGGGATAATACAACTTGATGCAAAACTGACCCCGCAAGGCACCTCCTATATAGCGACCTATACCTTTAAAGACAAGGAGTTAAAAGTTAATCACCCGTATGTATTTATAGCGGCAGGGCGTGAGAAAAAGGGGAGAAATAAGCTTGGGAATCAGCTAAGAATGAAAACCGAGACTGCCGGTGATTTTATCTACGGATTTAAGGTTGCAGGTTTGGTAGACATCGAACCGCCGCGCATTCTGCCGGAATATCCGCAAGAAGGAGTTCTCTTTGATCCTGCAAAAAAAATTAGCGCCATTATTTTTGATGCATCCGGAATACAAGAAGCAAGAGTTCATTATCGATATAAGAATGAGGAAGAAAAAGAAGTCCTTCTTTCACCTGAAAGCGGAAAAGCAAATATGTATACCGCGGCACTGCCTGCTGCTGACCTAAAAGAGGGTCAGTATGAAGTATGGTTTACAGCAATAGATAAAGCGGAACCCCCGAATACAAATACAGGAGCAAACAGCAAAATAACGGTAACGTATGATAAAGAGGATCCGGACATTAAAAACGTACAAGTGAATGGAACAGCTATAAGTAATGGTGGCAAACTCAATGTTAAGTCGAATGATATACACATAACCGGAGAAGTTATAGAATCGCATGGACTTGAGTATTTGAAAATAAAAGGCGACGGGGTACCCTTTTCTTCTAGTGGTGACACCTACAGCTTTGACCGAACACTGTTACTTGAAGATGAAAACCATACTATCAAAATTGAAGCAAGAGACAAGGCGGGGAAGGTTAGCAGTATAGAATTTACTCTTTGTGTGGATACGACAGCGCCTACGTTACACAATATAAAGCTTGCACATCAAGAAAATGCCGCTTCCGGCGGATCTCTTACAACAGATTCAAGTGTTGTGCCTATTGTGGGTATAGCGGACGATGGGGCGAACGGCAGCGGCATAGCAGAGGTACAGTGTCAGGTTGAAGGCGGCGATTGGAAGCTGTTGGCGGGAAGAGTTGATAACGGCAAATATGCTTTTACCGATTCTGTGGTCATAGCCACCGGTGAACAAAAAACTATCACGCTGCAGGCAATAGACAGGGTAGGAAACAAAAGCGACAAATGGCAATATACCGTTAGCGTAGCTTCCAACATACCTATCATAACAGTAGAAGTACTGGCACCTACTCCGAGTGAGAATCTTATTTCGAAAGATAATGGTACGTTATGTTATTTAAAAGGCATAACCGATATTAGACTATACGCAGAATTACCGAACGCAAACGGTGGTGAAAAGCTGGTTGTAGAAGTAGTAAGACTTAACGAGAATGGACAGTCTAAAGTTGCATTAGAGGATTTTTTTGCTGATCCCAACGCTGTTAAAGCACTTACCATCAAGCCGGATTCTTCGGGAAAGGATGCTTCAAAATTTACGATAAAGGATGGGGTGGCTGACGGTGAATACCAGATAACCGCAAAACAAAATAAGCACTCAAAGACGGTTAAACTTATTATAGACAACACGCCTCCCAAGGTTGAGTCAAGAGTGCCGTTTTATGATTCGGCTTCGTCCACCGAAGTTTATAAATTTACTTCTCTGCAAAATTTCTACGGTACCATTACCGATGGCAGCAGTGGCTCGGGCGTTAAAAGCATAACCGCTAAGATTGACGGGGCTAATCACGAACTCATACGTACAGGCGGCGCATGGAAATCAAAAGAAGCTCCTTCTCTTAACGAAGGAATGCATACGTTGGTACTTAACTATGAGGATAATCTGGGAAATAAAGGCAGCTCGAGTGAAATTTCGTTTGTATATGATGATGCCGACCCGGTGCTTTCCGAAATAACGGTAAACAGCGAGACGAGCGCACAGGTATTGGTTGGTGTTGATACAACCGGAAAAATCTTAAAAAACATTGAAATTAAAGGAAATGTGCAAGATAACGTTGACATGAAGTTTGTGCGCGTTTCCATAGGAAAACCAGATGGTACGTATAAGAAAGACTTTCCTGTTATTTCTATACCCGGAAGCACCGAAACGTCCTGGACTCAAACTATTACCAAAGATGATTTGAAAAACAGCAGCGTCTATGTAGGCGGGCCATATATCATTACGATAACAGCGGAAGATGCTGCGGGCAGAAGAACAATACAAACACGATCGGTCGAAATCGATTCGGAGAAGCCAAAAGTTACGGTTGAATATCCTCAGGTAATCAATAAAACAATTACCATCAAGGGTACGTCATCGGACAATGTGGCATTGCAGTTTGTTAAGATTGTCAAGAAAGATGGTAGTGAACTTATCGGCGTGAGCGAAAGCAGCGGCGATGACCCGAATAAAGCGGAATTTAGCGGTACAAAAGCCTACAACTGGAGCTTCAAACTGGATACAACCAAGTATACCGATAACCAAGATCTTACACTAAAAGCCATTGCTAAAGATAAGGCAGGGCTTGACGTAGAAAAAGAATTTACGCTTAAGATAAATCAGGATAGCGACAGACCGCGCATTGTGATAACCAATGCCAATAAGGATCCTGACAAAGCCGATACGTACACGCTCACAAACGGGCGTACCCTTTACGGATCTATCCAAGATGATGACGGTGTGGTAAAAGAGCTCAAGATTTCAAAAGATGGCGGAAGGACATATGAATCGGTAACGAATATAGGCGGCGGCTGGCAGTATGCATTTGATAAGGATGGCACCTATACGATTACTTTCAAAGCAACCGATAGTATCGGCACCGTATTCCCCTCACCATCGGGAACACCGCCGGCTGAAAAAGCCCCCTATGTGTACTATGAACAGGAAGCGCCCACCAATGGTATAAACACCTTTAACTTGGTTGTGGATAACACCGAGCCTGAGTGTAAAAGCATTCAGTTTACACGGAAGGACGATTATTCCGGCTTGGAAGCTCTTAAACAAAACGCAAAGTTTAAGGCGGAAAAAATCTATGTACAAATAAAGGCCTTTGACGCAAACGGAATTAAGGCAGTAAAACTTGCGATGAAGGACAAAACCGTACAGGCAACAAAGAAGTCTGCATCCGGTACCGAGGAAATCTGGCAGGCGGCCTTTGATTTCTCGGCAGCTGGGCTTGAAGGCACCAACGCCTTGAACATAACGCTCATCGATAATGCCGGTAAAAAAGCTGAACGTTCAACGTCACTTATTATCGATCATACTCCGCCTACCGCGAGCATAGACTACCCGAAAGAAGATTCCCCTCAGTCGGGAAAGATAACTATTTCCGGTATGGTAAAAGATGTGAAGGATAGTAACGGGGAAGAACATATGGGCAGCGGCGTAAATCCGCAAGGCACTAAGTGGCTTATTGTGCCCACAGCTAACGATGTGCCGACAGCAACCACTACCGGCTGGCACGATATGAAAACATCCACCGTTGCAAACTGGAACTTTGAATATAATTTTACAACAGCAATAGGCACTACTGAAGCCGAATGTGAAAATTACGGAACAAAAACCGGTGATTATTATACGATACCGGTGTATGTCCTGACGGAAGATACGGTAGGAAATAAAGCAGTAACCACATTTAGTGTTCTGTATAACCCTGACGGTACAAAACCGATAGTCCATGTCCTTTCTCCCACTAAGGACGCAATAGTAGGTGGAACAATACAAATATTCGGTTCAAGTACTGTTGCCGTAGGCACGCCGGATCATATCGGCGAAGTACATATCCAGTTTTCAAAAACAGGTAATTTTAACAATACAGACTGTATCTTTAATGGAAAGGATTGGTGGAACAATGAGGAAGGTGTGCTTGTCCCCGATACAGACAGTCCAACGGGCGGCGGTGCTTCATGGCGCATGACCGTTAACGAAGACGGCAAGCTTAATCCTCCTACCGGTGATAAATGGCCCTTGTGGTTTAGACTGCGTGCAAAGAATAAAATAGCTGGAACAATAGGAGCATGGTCAGAGCCGATAGAAATCGCTGTGGATAAGTCCGCTCCGACAATAGGCAGCCCTACTGAGATACAGCTTGAAAGTATGGCGGGCGGTAACAACAAAGTCTATGTGCCCAATATGTGGATCAGCAAAGATCTTAAGCTTACCGGTTCCCTTCATGATGAATCCGGTATAAAAGAGCTTATGATAACAGGCGATCTTGAAGGCGGAATACCAATCGGCCTCGCCGAAGCACTCAACACGGGTTGGATTTGTGAAGATACTCATAACAAGCCTACGGGAGCCGGCGTCACCGCTAAAAACTATCTATTAAACTTGCCGCTTGACCTTGATAAGCTAACGCAGGATGCGAAAAATAATAAGGCTTTCAAGGTTAAGATACGGATTGTTGAAGATACAAATAAAAACCTTTCCGCAGATAGGGAATTTACTTTTAGGTACGACATTGAAAATCCGGTAGGCGATTTTGGTACGCTTTTGTATACCTCGAATGCAGAGTTCGGTGTGAACTCCATCACCGACTCAAACCTTGTTGAAAATCTTGGCGGCAGCCATACGGGTAAAAAGATGCTGGTAGGCAATACGGTTGTAACCCCAACCGGTATAAACGGTCATACCGTAAGCTTTATCCCCGCCATTACCGCAGGCAGGCATAATTACATAGTGTTTGCTCCTGATACCATTGTTAAAGATAACACATGGACAATCAGAGGCGTTGCAAATGACGATGGCTCCGGTATAAACGAGGTTGTCGCATGGCTGAATGTAAGCAATACTGCTACACAAAAGATAACCTGTAAAGCGGGCGATCCGACGAATAAGATTTTGCGCCAGCTCGGCGGTCAATGTACGTGGGAAGCACAACTCACACTTCCTGCTGATTTCCCTGACGGTAAGGGTACCGTGCATTACGAAATAAAAGATGCAAGCGGTAACACCACAGGTGAGAAAACGGCGGAAATTCTGGTACGCAGAAAGCCGATACAGGTAAGCAAGATAACCCTTAAAACAAAATACGGTACTGACGGGGTAACGTATGACGGGGCACCGAAAATGAAACAGGATTCAGAGTTAAATGCTACCGGCACCGTTGAAACCAAGGACTTTGCCTTCAAGAGCATAACAGACTCAAAAATCAAGGTTGAATTTAGCGGCGGCGAAGGAACAGTGCAGTATCGGCTCAAATATGGTGGCACTGTGTTGGCAGGACATGATCTTAGGCAGATTGGAAATACCGGAACTATTACTTTGTCAAAAGCTAACCTTGAGAAAATAAAAAATTCTGTTGGTGAAGTGCCGAAAGAACTTGTGCTTGAGCTTTGGGATGCGGCAAAAGGTTATACGCAAGGAACGGATTCCTGTAATGCAATTGTTACGATTAAAACCCTGTTTAATGCGCTTGATGATAAGTCTCCGGTGGTTGTTATACACGACTTCCATTGGAACAGCGAAGACGATAACTCATTGTTTGAGAACAGCAAGGAAAAGGGACACGTGGAAATAGTAGACACTCCTTCCGTATCCGGAAAGGTGAGCATTCGCGGTATTGCCTACGATAATATTAATATTACTACGCTTACCGCTACGTTGCCGAACGGTACGGTAACCGCAACACAGGGTACTGACGGTACTTGGTCATCGGATAAAAAAATGAATAATGACGGCTGTAAGTTCGTTATAGAAAAACACGATGTTGACTTCCGCGGGTATTATCTGAAATGGCGTCTTGACTGGGATACCGAAAAAACGACCGTTGGAAACGGAAAAGAAATAACCGTAATTGCAAACGACGGAACTAACGAGTCAGCGTCTTCGAATGCCGCTATTACAGGAGAAATTAAAGAGATTACACGTACCGACAAGCGCTACGCAACGCATGACAGTTTTGTAAACGCAAAGCCCAATCAGTTTATTGCCTTCAAAGACGGGGAAAAACTATATGCTACCCATATCAGAAGTGTAAACGGCAATACTATTGAACTGAATGAGGATGTTCCAAAAGAGCTCACAACAGCACTGCTGTATTCGTATACGGCAAACAAAACTAAAATAATGGTCAACGTTGTGCCGTATATAACAAAACTTGGAACCTTCCTTTCCGATGCAGCAGGGACAGAATTTGCCCGCTCCGCACTGGGGTATTACTCGGTATATACAGGCGAAATGATAAAGCTTTACGGATTTAACTTAACGAAAAAACCCGTAGTTACGTTTGCAGGGAATTCTTTGACAGTCGGGAATAAGGTTACTAACGATGGTGAGCCATATTATCCCATTACGGTACCGAATGCTGCACAAAGCGGCCAGTTGACGGTAACGGTTGGCGGCATTGAGGCAACGAATAATCTCAATAAGAACCCTGCGTTTAAAGAAGAACCGAAAAAGGGGATAGAAATAACCAAGTATGCATATAATTCCTGTGCAAATGCGGCTAATAAAAAACTGAACGATGACTTACAGCTCTACGTATGGAAAGTAGATGCGTTCCATTCTTCGATTGCAAAGGATATTACCAGTCCACGGCTTAAAATAGCTGCCGACGGCAGATGGTACATGAGCTACGGCGAAGGAATTCCGAGCATGGTGGTAAATAAAAACGGAACAAAAACATCAATCGACTACAGCTATAATAAATTTCATAATACGGCGGTTGCCTATGACGAAGCCGGAAACATTTATGCACTTGCTACCAACACCGACCGAATAAGTGATACTTCTGCAAAGTTCTCATTTTATTCGCGAGAAGTTTCTAAAAAGGATGGCAACACTAGCTATACCTCAAACTGGACAGGAAAATCGCGTTTGGAGCCGGTGTATAATACGGTTAATGGTACCGGAATATACAACATCAACAGGGTAAAGCGCCCTAAAATGGTAGCTGCTGGGAACACTAATGAGGCAAAGATATACATGGCATACTTTGATTCAAACCATTCCGATAATCCGGTCAAATTCCGCTATGGTACCGTTATGAGTGATAATACGTTTACAGGCGGCCTTAAAGATGGCGGGAATAATAGTACTGCTTCCGATTGCCATATTATTGCAAATAAAAATACCGAGTATAAAGGCGGCGACTATGCAGCGGTCGGTGTAACAAAGAGGGGTGTTGCGGTTGTTGCCTGGTACGATGCTGCCGCACGGCGGTTGGTTTATTCATGGAACAGTAATCCGGAAACGCCGCAGACAAGCACAACAACAACCGATAACACATGGCAAAAAAATGCACAGGTTATTGATAATCAATATGCAGGCTGGTATGTTGACCTTGTTGTTGATGAAAATGACGGTATCCATATTGCCTACTATAATAATGCGAAAGGCGATCTAAAATACGCCTATCTTTCTCAATACAATAAGGCCGCGAAAGTAGTAACCGTTGATTCGTACCTTTCGGTTGGTACCCAAATAACGATTAACACCAGAAAAGAGGGCGACAATATTGTACCATATATCTCGTACTATGCGCCGGCGTTTACTCAAACAGCATCTTCGGTGAAGGTTGCATGGCGTACCGATTTTACCAACTTAAAACCCGGTGCCGGTAAAGATGATAAAGACATAGGTACAGATGATTCGTTTACCGGCAAATGGGAGGTAATGACTGTTTCTATGGCTGGTCATATCCCGAACGATGATATTATTGCAAATGGTGTACCGACCGGCACTATCAACGGATGGAATGGCGCTATTGTGCTTGGATTTATGACCGATGACGGTTATAAGAAGGCTGTGCTGACAAAATAAGCTTTCGGGCTTGGTTAACACGGTAATCTAAGGCATTCCCCGCGCGGGGAATGCCTTTTTTTTCAAAGAAAATTTGTTTTATACCGGTTTTAAGCCTATTACGCCTGGCATAAATCCGAACCTGTTTTTACTTGGTATTTTTATTCAGAAAAGGCTATGCCGGCAGCAAATAAAACTGCCAGCATCGGAGTTTGCTCACGCCCTTACCTATGCCCATTAGTATGGTACGTCTTCCCACCGTTGCGCCGTGTTGAATTCTTTTTATATAAAATAAATTTGATTAAGATAAAGGTTCTTTGCAAAGCTTTAAAACTCGCAGGTTCGGTTTTGACAAGAACGTCAAAACTCAGAACCGCCACGGATGGCGGTGGTTCCACGCAGAAATGATGTTTTAAAGCAAGACTGTTTGCAAAGCTTTAAAACTCGTGGTTTAGTTTTTGACAAGGACGTCAAAAACTAAACCGTTGTGTCGGACTCTTTTTTAATAAAAACGATGGTATGAGAGTTTGGGATATAAGAGAAGTAAATATTTTTCTTGCTTTTTCAGTACAAACTCCGTGATACCTTTTTGAGTTAAAAATCACGCGTAGTCTTTCTGTTGATGACAATACCGTCATCAGCAGGGGACTGCCATCCTTGCACTATGGTTTGCATTTTCCCCTCCTTGTTAAACAAAACGGATATTGTTATACTCCATTGACAAATTTTTTTGGAGGAGTTATGAAATCGATCAAACTTGATGAGTTTAAAAAGTATGTTTTTTTAAGCGGTTTGCAAATATCCGATGACGGAAACTTTGCCGCCTATGTTGCGGCGCATATGGATATGGAAGAGAACGGATATAAAAAAGCTTTGTATCTGCTTGATTTGCAAACAAAAAAAACAAAACAGCTTACCGGCGAAGATGTTGAATCGTTTTTCGGTTTTGACGGCGAGCGTCTTTTATTTTCCGCACGAAGAAGCACGCATGAAAAAGATGAAAGCGAAAAAACTTTTGTGTATGCTTTGCCGCTTTGCGGAGGAGAGGCGCTGCCTGCATACTGCTTTCCGTATCCGGTTCTAAAATTAAAAATGGTTGACAAAAAAACAGCCCTTGTTTTGCATTCGTGGAAGAGCGATCCCTTTGCCACGTTATCGAAAGAAAAAGCGGAGGCGGCAAAAAAGGAAGAAAAAGACTATGAAGTTTTTGAAGAGATTCCTTTTTGGAAAAATGGCGGCGGTTTTACATCTCGGAAACGGGACAGGCTGTATGTATACAATCTTTCAACGATGAAAAGCGTTGCCTTAACCGATGAGTTTACGCAAGTAAACAGTTTTGACTTTGATAAAAAATCAGGAGACATTCTTTTTACTAAAGTAACGTATACAGATAAAATGCCGATTTATGATGAGCTTATGCTGATGAATATCAAAACAAAAAAAGCGAAGCGCTTACATGCAGCAGTTGATTTTATGTACAGCGATGCTCGGTTTTTAAATGATGCAATAATTTACACCGGCGCTGACGGAAAAAAATACGGCATTAATCAGGATGCTGATATCTATTGTATGTCAAAAACAGGGAACGATTCAAAAAGAATTTCGCCTGCAAATTATGATAAGAGTCTTTGGAATTCGGTCGGCTCTGATTGCAGATTGGGTAGCGGAATAAATACTTTTTGTGAAAACGGTATGTATTATTTTATTACAACCGAAGATGATTCTTCGTATCTGAATGTAATTGATTCAGACGGCGGCATTAGAAAACTGACAAACAAAAAAGGTTCGGTAGATTGTTTTGCAATTAAAAATGATACAATCCTTTTTATCGGATTGCGTGAACAGGAATTGCAGGAAGTATATCTTTTAAACAAAGACGGGATGGAAGAATGCCTTACGAACCATAATGCGTACGCGCAAAAATTAACAAAAATAAAACCTGAAGAATTTACGTTTGAAAATGACGGAGTGCAATTACACGGCTTTGTATTAAAACCGATTGATTATAAAAGCGGAAAAAAATATCCCGGTATTCTTGCAATTCACGGTGGACCGAAAACAGTTTACGGCTCTGTTTTTTATCACGAGATGCAGTTTTTAGCGCAGCAAGGATATTTTGTATTTTATACCAACCCGCGCGGTTCCGACGGAATGGGAAGAGCCTTTGCCGATATTCGCGGGAAATACGGTACGGTTGATTATGATGACCTAATGAAAATGTGTGATGAGACCCTAAAGCGCTACAAGAGTATTGACAAAACAAGACTCGGCGTAATGGGCGGCTCTTACGGCGGATTTATGACAAACTGGATAATCGGGCACACCGATCGTTTTGCAGCAGCCTGTTCACAGCGATCAATTTCCAACTGGGTTTCAAAATTCGGCATAACGGATATCGGCTATTATTTTAATTCCGATCAACAAGGCGGCGCAACTCCGTGGAAAAATCAGGAAAAACTTTGGGAACACAGTCCGCTCAAATATGCCGACAAGTGTAAAACACCCACGCTCTTTATCCAAGGCGATGAGGATTATCGCTGTTTTGAAGCATGCGCTTTTCAAATGTTTACCGGTTTAAAATATCACGGCTGCGAAGCAAAGCTTGTCCTGTTTCATGGCGAAAACCACGAACTTTCACGAAGCGGCAAACCTAAACACAGAGTTCGCCGTCTTACCGAAATTTTTAACTGGTTTGAAAAGTATCTGAAAAAATAAGATAGTTTTAAAACTCCCTGTTATAAAAAAAAGCTTGGGGCGAACCTTGGAATTGCTGCCTTCGGTTCGCCTACGAGTTTTACCTGTTTACGTTAGAGTATCAGGCAAAACACGTTTGGAATTTCGCAACGGTGAGTAAACTTACCATAGGAATGTTTAAATCCGATTTTAACGTCCGTGACAATTTCGCATGGGGAATACCGAATACAGACGCCATGATTAAAAACTACATGCACAAGTTAAGTCGATATGCCTCAATAATGTTGGGCGCAAACGGAGTAAATTATTCTAATAACATAAGAACTATTATCAAATTTTGCATAAATATTTGATTTTTCTTCTGTGCAATTTTATCTAAAATAAAAAAAATAGTATATTTCTTCCGCATGTACAATTATTATAATAAAAATTATCGATAATTAAATTTTTATGTAGACAGAGTTTTATTTTTTGTATAAAATATAGAAAGTGTTTTTTTTTCAAAAAAAACATATTAAATTTTTAAGGAGGATAAAATTATGTTTAATGAAAAAAAGCAATTCGGATTGCAATTAAAACTAATTATTAGTTTTATAGCACTTGCAGTTTTCTCTCTGTTATTTTTTGCGGTAATCGTCTATTCAAAAAATTTGGGATTTTTTAAAGAACAGTTACAATATTCCGCAAATGTGTATTTAAAAAACATTGATAAGCTTTTAACAAAATATTTTTCAGGAATTGAATATACGATAAATACTTTCACCTCCTTAGATACTATCCGCTCTCATTCTGCTGATATTACTTCATACAAGGATTTAAAAACCGCTGCGGGAATTTCAAAGATGCAGCCCAAAAAGGGAAGTTATGAAGATTCGGTATTTAGAATCTGTGAACAATTCAAAATAACAAATCCGTTTTTTATCGGGGTTGCTTTTGCAACGGAACATAATGGCGGTTTTATACAGTATCCGCCGGTTGACAGAAAAGACGGGTACGATTCCAGAACCAGAAGCTGGTATAAAATGGGAAAAACAAATATTGGAAAAGTTTCATCGCTTGACGCGTATCAAACCTCTGCAGGCAAAAAAGTTATCACAATCGTAAAGAGCGTACAAAATAGCAGTGGACAATTTAAAGGAGTTGCAACCTTTGACATTGATTTAAATGATTTGTCTCTTCTATTTAAAAACGAAGGGGAAGAAGATATCAAAATTATTTTGGCAGATAAAAAAGGAACCGTAGTAATTAACAATATTGATTCCGAAGCAATATTTAAATCAGTATCTGAACTTGGAATTGATGAGTTAAAAAACTATACTTATACTGATGCGATCAGTTTTGATAAAGTAATAAACGGCATATCCTATTCTGTCATTACTAAACCGATACATGCGGGACTTGTTGACATGGGGAGTATTATCTTAATTCCTAAAACTAATTTTATAGCAAATATTAAAAACTTGCAAAGAGTCTTTTTATTTGCACTTGGGGTATCGTTTGTAATTACAGCAGTAATTTCCAGTTTTACCAGCAAGCATATAACAAAACCGCTGCGCGAGGTTGCCGAGCTTTTAAAAAATATTTCCGAAGGAGAGGGTAACTTAACTGTTTCGCTCAATATGCGCGGCAGTGATGAGATTGCCGTGCTTGCACAATCCTTTGATAAGACAATGGCAAAGATTAGAGCGGTAATTACTTCTGTTTCAGATGAATGTAAGAATTTACGTTCGGTTGGAGAAAACCTTTCTGCCAATGTAATTGAAACAGCAAATGCTGTTGAACAGATAAGCTCAAATATCAATGAGGTTAAAAATAAAACGGAAGGGCAAACCGACAGCGCGGCGAACACATCCTTATCGGTAACTGAAATTATTAAAACTATGCAAGAGCTGGATAACAGTATTGAAAATCAATCATCCGGTGTAAGCGAATCTTTTTCGGCAATAGAAGAGATGATTGCAAATATTCGTTCAATAGGAACCATCCTTGAAGAAAATAATATTGTCATCGAGGAACTTTACAAAAATGTAACAACAGGAACTGAAGATGCCGGCAAAGCAAATACGATTGCTCTTCAAATTGCGGAAAAGTCTGATGCGCTTATGCAGGCGAATGCGGTAATTCAGAATATCTCTGCCCAAACAAACCTTCTTGCAATGAATGCGGCAATTGAAGCGGCGCATGCCGGCGCTGCGGGAAAAGGCTTTGCCGTTGTTGCAAGTGAAATACGAAAACTTGCCGAGGATGCGAATACGCAGGGAAAGCAGATCGGTGCATTATTAAAAGAATCTACCGAGATTATTGGCGATCTTACCGGTGCGGTAAAGACAGCGGAATTAATATTTACGCAAGTGTATAATCTTACGGGTAAAATTTTAGATCGTGAATCTGCAGTCCTTAGTGCAATGCATGAGCAAGAAGTTGGAAGCCGCGAAGTGCTTAGTGCTATTAGGGACATCAATAAGGTAACAGCCGATGTAAAGTTATATGTTAAAAAGGTGTTAAGCGAGGGTGATCAAATATCAAATGAAATGCACAAGTTAAATGATTTGACTCAGGTTATCGCAAGCAGCATACATGAGATGGCTGCCGGCACCGGTCAAATAACCGAATCAGTAAATGATGTAAGAACAATTACTCAGAGCAATCAAAACTGTATTCAAATTCTTACCGCTGAAGTAAACAAGTTTAAAATTTAACGATTGCGTTTTTCTGTAATCCTTTTAAAAGCGGTCTTTGTATTTACATATACGGAGGCTGCTTTTTATTATGTTACGTACGATTAAAAAAGATTTTACTCAAATGAGTTAAACTCATTTTCATCGGTGCATAAGGAAATGTCCAAATGAAAACAGGTGTTTCCGTTTTCACTTATACAGCTGCATCGACCGCCGTGTATTAAAGCAATGTGTTTTACAATTGCAAGCCCGAGTCCTGTGCCGCCTAACTCCCGACTGCGTGCCTTATCCGCTCGGTAAAAGCGTTCAAATATCCGCGGTAAATCTTTTTCCGAAATGGTTGAGCCGGAATTCTGAACGGTAAAGCGCACTGCTTTTTTTTTGCTTTCGGTTTTAATGCTGACAACGGCGCCGGCAGGTGAATACTTTATGGCATTATCAACTAAATTTGAAAGGGCCATTTCAATAAGTCCGGTGGAAGCAAATGCGTATAAACCCTCTTGCGTATTTGTTTGAATTATAATTTCTTTTTTAGCTGCCTGTAGTTTAAATTTATCGGCAATGCTCTGTACTAAAAAAGCGGTATCGGTTGGAATAAAATCTTCCCGTACCGAAGCACTTGCATTTTCAATTTTTGCCAGCATTAATAAATCGGTGATAATACTTTCCATTCTGTCGGCATTTTTATTGATAATCTCGAGCATGTTCCGCATTTCTTTGATATCGGTGTTTTGCTTTTCTGCTGGTTCTTTTTTAGAATCCGGCAGCGCTGCCTCTTTTGATTCTTTATTACTCACAGGTGGTGCAGGCAATTTAAAATATCTATCGTCTAAAAGATTTTCTGAAAATCCTTTGATAAGGGTTATCGGTGTGCGCAGTTCGTGTGAAACGTTTGCAACAAAATCACGGCGCATTGCTTCAAGTTTAATTAAACTGGTAAGCGTTTCTCCCATTTTTTCCGCCATTTGATTCATCGTAATGCTGAGCATATTAAAATCCGGTTCAAAGAATTCCGGAATTCTTTCATCAAAATTTCCTTGCGCCCATTTTTTTGCAGTATGAATAAGCGAGTAAATCGGCTTTGAAACTTTTGATGCAATATATTTTGAAAAGAGGATTGAAAAACAAACTAAGACAATACCTATACTTGCAAGCAATACAACCAAATAGCGTACTTGTTTTTTTATTTCAGGTATCGGTAAAGATAATCGTAAAACAGTTTTCGGCGACCTTCCGTCATTGATGGGGATTGCAAGATATGCCGCATACTCTTTTAGCGTATTTGAGTATCTGATTTCTCTGCCGATGGTTCCGTGCAAGGCGGTAATAACTTCGGGACGATTTGCGTGATTTTCTCTTTCGGAATTGTATTGCTCCGACTCCAGTAAAACATGCCCTTCGGAGTCTATCTGTGTAAGCCGTAAAATCTTTTGGGCTGCAATGGATTCGGTAATCTTTTTTGCGGTTAGCGAATCATTTTCCGCAAATACTTTTTCAAACGAGCGGGCTGTTTGTTCAAGTGAAAAAAAAGTGGCATCAATGCGCAGCTTATGGATTACTGCGAATGAAGCCGCCGCATAGACGGCAAGCATTGCGGTAAGTGAGGTAAGTATAATAATGCGTATCTTGGCTGAAAAGTATAACTTCTTCATTGTTTCTTCTATTTAAAAATAGTTTTATCGCTCCTCTGAATCGGCATATCGATACCCGACACCTCGAACGGTTTCTATTTTTTGATTTTTAGATCCGAGCTTTTTTCGTATTGACAATATTTGCACATCAATAGACCTATCCGTTATGGGGCTGTCTTCTCCGTGTATGCTTGCAATAATTTGAGCGCGAGTAAAAACACGTCCGGGAGACGATGCAAGATATTTTAAAATAGAAAACTCGGTAATGGTTAAATCAATTATGCTGTCATCAAGCCAAACCTCATGCCGTAATAAATTAAAACTGAGGTTGTCAACGGTGAAAGAATCGGGTTCTGTTTTTTTTGTATTAGTTGCCGTCCTTCGAAGCACCGCAAGGATTCGTGCGGTTAAAACGCGCAGGCTGAAAGGTTTTGAAACATAATCTTCGGCGCCTAATTCCAATCCTTTCACAATATCGGTTTCATCTCCGCGCGCACTGACAATAATGACCGGAATGTTTTTATACTCTGCGCTGTTTTTTATTCGTTTTAAAAATCCGTATCCGTCCATTACGGGAAGCATTAAGTCTAAAAGCACAAGGTGAATACTTTCTTTTCTTAAAATTGTAAATCCGTCTTCTGCGGTTCCCGCAGCATGAGTTTGATATCCGTCTTTTGATAATGAATATGCTAAAAGTTCCCGTATATCCGGATCATCTTCTATGATCAATATCCTTTCGTTCATTTGTCCGTCTTTAGTTTAAGTCAACATAAATTCCCTCACAGATATATACGATTGCTTCACAAATATCAACAATATGATCACACAAACGTTCTACGGAATTTGATGTGGAAAGAAGTCTGCTGTACATATCCGATCGTGCAGAGTCGGTGGTCATGAGCAGTATAATGTTTTTTAAAAAAAGTTTATAGCGCCTGTCAATCTCATCATCTCTTTTTGCAATTTTGTAAGCTGCTTCAACATCATCTTTTAAAAACGCATTTAAAGCGTCTTTAAGCATTTGAATGCCGTCAAGGATAATAGCTTCCAGTTCAACCAAGGAATGCGGACAGTTGTTTTCCGCAAGTCTTTTTGCTTCTTTTGCAATATGAACAGTGTAATCACCGATGCGCTCTAAACTTGTGCATATTTTAAATATGGAAACAAGCTCCCGTAGATTTTGTGCAACAGGTTGCCGTGTTGCCATAAACTTTATGGTAGTATCATTTATTTCAATTTGCAGTTTGTCTATTTCATCGTCTTTTGCAATAACAGAGTCTGCCAGCTTTGTGTCCAATGTTTGAAAAGCCTGCAATGCGTTTTCAAGGTTTTCAATTACCGTTATGCCCATTCGCTCTATCTCGTGTAAAATTGCCGTATATTCCTGTTTATAAATATTTGCCGTCATATCTTCTCCCGTATTTTTACTGTATTTTTTAAAGCAGCATTTTACATAAACAAACCTGAGTTCGGTTGCTTATATTTTGATGCCTGTAAATTATCTTATCCGAATTGTCCCGAAATATATTTTTCGGTTTTTTTATTTTTCGGTTGTATAAAAAGTTCTTTTGTCGGACTGTATTCTATCAATTCTCCAAGCAGAAAAAATCCGGTCATATCCGATGCCCGTCCCGCCTGTGCCATGTTATGCGTAACGATAACAATAGTCAATCGTTTTTTTAATTCCTGAATTAGCTCTTCAATTTTTGCAGTTGAAAGCGGATCAAGGGCGCTGGTAGGCTCATCCATTAAAATAACATCGGGATTAACCGCCAGTACGCGCGCAATGCAAAGCCGCTGCTGCTGTCCGCCGGAAAGCGCGGTTGCCGGACTTTTTAAGCGATCTTTCACCTCATCAAAAAGAGCTGCTTTTTTCAAGCTTTCTTCAACTAATACATCAAGGTCTTTTTTCTTTTTAATGCCGTGTATTCTCGGGCCGTATGCAATATTATCGTATATGCTCATCGGAAAAGGATTCGGTTTTTGAAATACCATCCCGACATTTTTTCTTAAGGTAATTGTTTCTATATTTCCCGAATAAATATCTTCTCCGTTGTAAAAGATATTCCCTTCGATTTTAACCCCGTCAACAAGATCGTTCATTCGGTTTAATGTCCGCAAAAAACTTGACTTGCCACAACCCGATGGCCCGATAAGTGCCGTAATGGTATTCGGTTTTATTTCGATTGTGATATTTTTTAAGGCATGGGTGTCCCCATACCAAAGATTTAAATTCTGCGAATAAATTTTACTAGTTTGTATGTTCATAGTATCCACTCCTAAAAACTTATCCATAAACGGCCGGTCTCATTTTAGCAATAAGTTTTTTTGAAACAAAGTTAAAAATTAAAATAAACAGTATCAACACCGTTGCCGAGGCAAATGATTTATTAATGTCTATTCCTTCGGCAAATAATAAGTAAATATGCGTTGAAAGACTTCGTGCCGATGAAAATAAACTTGTTACCAGTTTATAATCCGAGCCCATGGTAAAAAGCAGGGCGGCTGTTTCGCCCATTGCGCGTCCCATTCCTAAAACCATACCGGTGATAATTCCGGGAACCGCTGCGGGTAAAATAATAAATCGTATTGTTTCGATTCTTGTTGCCCCCAGTCCAACAGAGGATTCAATTAAACTATGCGGTACCGCAAGAATAGCTTCTTCCGAAGTTCTGATAATGGTCGGCAGTATCATCAAGCTTAAGGTCAACGCTCCCGATAAGAGTCCGAAGCCTAAACCTAAAAAATTGACAAATAAAACCGAACCGAACAAACCGAAAATGATTGAAGGGATTCCCGCAAGGGTTTCTATTCCAAATCGGATAACTGAAATCAACTTTTTTTTGCGGGCAAACTGTGTTAAATAAACAGCTGCTCCGACTCCAAGCGGTAAAGAAATAAAAAGCGTTAACGCTAATACAAAAAATGTATTTACAATAATACCTGAAATACCGCCGCTTTTTCCGGATGAGCGGGTAGGTTGTATAAGGTACTCAAAAGTTAAATTTAATCCGCTTTTTATCTGTGTAAAATAAATAAGCGTTTTTCCGTTTTTGATTGCTTTTACTGTTTGCATAACTTCAAAGCGGGAATCGCTTAGCAAATCTTTTTCTTTTTCAACTTCATACTCGGTTACAAGAGATTGGTTTTTCGAGTACCCGGAATCTTTTACAGTAAGCGAGTATCGGCGTAAATTAAGCGTTTTAATTTTTTCGCTGAGTTCCGGAAAGCGGATGCGAAAATCATCAAAGCTTTGTTTTCTGATAACGGATACGGCGCCGACGGTATCGGCAGTACGTTTAAAGGCTGCCTCTTCATTTTCCGCAATCTGTGTAAGCACGCCGATTGCCTCATCATTCTTCTGATCAAAAAGAAACAGGTATAGTTTTTGCAAATCGGTTTTATCCAAAAGAGGCAGGACAGGAATCACGTCATGAATAGATCCGTCAAGCTTTTCCCAGTCAATATAAAAGTCTTCGTATAATCCGTTTAACTGTTCCCAATTCAATTCGTTTATGCGCTGCGCTTTATTTACGATAATTACAAAACCGTCTGGAGCGGCTTCGCTTTTGCGTAAATATTTTGAGCGTTCAATATCGGAATACCGAAAACCTTTTAACAAAATAAAAAAGAGGATCAAGCCTAAAATAAAAATAGTTAAATAGGCAAAAAAATGAATAGCCCCAAAGGCAAGTTTTTCATGCTGCAAATTTCGTTGTGCTATTTTTTTCTCATCGGGGATTCTTTCAGGTATGCTCATAGGGTTTCCTTATTTCATTTCCATCGATTTTTTTAAAATAATTTGGACGGTTAAATTTAACAGTACAATAAAAATAAAGAGCACAATGCCAGTGGTGAAAAGAGAAGTTAAATGATCGCCGGTTGCGTAACTCATATCGGTGATAATATTCATTGTAAGCGTGCGCACCATTCCGTTTAACTGTGTGGGCATAATCGGCGCATTTCCGCCTACCATTAAAACCGCCATAGTTTCGCCCATCGCTCGTCCCATCGCCAGCACTACTCCCGCAATAATGCCTTTATTCGCAGCAGGCATTAAAACGGATTTTAGTGTTTGCCATCGTGTTGCTCCGAGCGCAAGGGAATTTTCTTTCAGCAAAGGATTTACCGAGCGCAAAGATATTTCCGTTACATTGATAATAGTGGGCAAAATCATAATAGCCAAAACAGCGGATGCGCTTGCAATATTGAATCCCGATCCTCCGAATAAAAATCTGCTCACCCTTGTAATAAGCGCGATTCCGAAAAGTCCGTAAACAACCGAAGGCACTCCGGCTAAAAGCTCTACGGCGGAGCGGACAATGCGGCCGTTTTTTTCTCCGCTCAGTTCTGCAAGGTAGGCGCCTGCTGCAAGCCCAATCGGCACGGCAATCAAAAGCGATAAGCCTGTTACATAAAAAGAGCCGATAATAAACGAGAGTATTCCGTACGATGGATTTTCCGCAGTCGGTTCCCACGTGCTTGAAAACAAAAAGTCGGCGACCCGAACCGTTTTAAACAGCGGCAGTCCTCGGTAAAATAAAAATAAACTGATAAACAAAACTGCCGCTATCGATAGTAAGGCGGAGGCAAATAATGCCCCCCTTACTATTTTTTCAAAAATAGTTTTTCTATTCATTGAGTTTTCAGCTTATTTTGCAAGCGGAATATAGCCGGTAGACTTAACCACCGCCTGTCCCTTCGGTGAAAGCACATAGTCAATAAACTTTTGCTCAAAAGAATCCGCCTTTGTGTCGGGCTTTTTAATTAAGTACAGATATCGGGAAAGAGGATATTTTTTTGCAATGACATTTTTTACGGTGGGCTCAACTCCGTCAATCGAAAGTTCTTTTCCGCCCGCCTTTTGCAGTTCTTCCGCATAAGACATTCCTGCATAGCCGATAGCGCCGGGTGTTGCAAGTACTTTTGCGACAACCTCACCGTTTTCTTTTGCAACAATAGCCTCTTTTAAATATGCCGGAGCTTTACCGAAAAATGGCTGACAAACCAATTCCCAAAAAGCCGCATAGGTTCCCGAAGACTCATCGCGGTTTACAACAAGGATAGGGAGGTCTTCTCCGCCAACCTCTTTCCAGTTTTTTATATCGCCGTGATAAATCTTTGCAAGGTTTTCCAAGCTGATGTTTGTAACGCCTGAACCTTTTGCATTTACTACAACCGATAAGCCGTCAATGGCTATCGGAACGCTGATCATGCCCTTCAATTTTTCTGCGGAAAACTCGGAAGAAGAACCCGCCAAACTGATTTCTCCGCTTATTAAAGACTTTAAGCCGGCACTTGAACCGATTGCCTCATAGGAAACGGTAATATTCGGCTGTTCTTTTTGCACAACTTCGATGAGCTTGTACATGATCGGTGAAACAGTGGTAGATCCGCCGAAGGTGTAAACCTTCTTTTCCTGCCCGCCGAACCCGAAACAAACCGACACGGCAATAAAGCTGAAAGCCAAAAGAGCTAAAATTTTTTTCATACAAACCTCCATTCGTTGTATTATTTCTGGATGAAATGTACAAAACAAATATTAGGGCTCTATAAATAAAATGTTAAAATTCGGTTAATTTTTAAGATTGCTTTGCAGCGGGTGATAGGTTTTATTTGCGGTAATACTATTGAAGAAAAAGGAAAGGGGTTGCCGTGAGAAAATCGGATGCACGGTAATCCCCTTTGAGTTAACAAAAAATAATCTTCGATATCCTAAATTTTATATATTAAAAAGTCAAGATTATTATGTTTTGTTAGTATGGTTCTACAACGTTTCCGTATGCATCAAGATAGTATATTGGAATTGTACATATACTGTTCTTATGATCTCTTTTTTCCGTACGGATAGTTTGTTCTACCGGACTATAGTAATAGGCTTTGTCCAGCATTTCTCCGTCGGACAACCAGAATTTTTTATCGGTAAACTCTGCCATTTTATTTGCTTCATCTCTTGAAGGAAGCCAGCCCCCCTTGGATTCAGCGTATTTTGCTGCAGTATTCATGTTTGTGTAGACGTGAGAAGAGAACTCCGATAGCAGGTATAAAGTATTTTCTTTTCCCATACCCATATTAGTTGACATTTTGCTTGCACTTAACACTTTGCTTCTATCGTTTGTCCACGGCATAGGGTCAGACGCTCTTCCCATAGCTAAGAATTTCCATGAATCACCGCTCTTGTTTTCCCAAACAATGGTTTTTCCTTTTACCGTGTCTCCAACATGCAACTCTTTGCTGGGAACAGGTTTGTCATTATCGGGAGCAGACGAGGTAAACAAAAAACAACTTTGTACACTCAACATCACCAAGGTCAGTAAAGGTAAAAAAAACAATTTCTTTTTCATATTCATCTCCAGTTTTACGAAATTAAAATATTTAGGATACTAATCTAAATTTGAATATATACCATGCATTTCTGAAAAACAATTTATTTCCGTGATTTATGCAATAAAACTCTTAAAAAGAACCGTTTTTTCAAAATTAACAAAAAAGTAGTTACAGCTTCTAAAAACTAATAATTTTTTTAGAAAACTTGTTTTTTCGCCAAAAGCGTAGTACGCTGTTTTTATATTTTCTAACCTTGAGGAGGGAACATGAAAAAAAATATTTTAATTCTATTTTTTTGCCGCATTTTTAACACTTTCGTTAACTGCTGCAGAGATTTATGTCAGTAAGGGAACCGGCAAGAACGGAAATGCCGGAACAAAAACAGAACCGCTAAAAAATCTGCAAAAAGCTTTGGATAAGGCGCGAGCCGGAGATAAAATCTATGTAGCCGAAGGTAATTATTGCGGAATGCGCGATGTAGGGTTTCTTGAAATGAAGGAACCGGTCGAAATTTACGGCGGATATTCAAAGGATTTTTCCACACGAAACGTTTTAAAATACCACTCAACGGTTATTCCGCCGAATGCAGCAACTCCCACATCATCCAGCAAACCCCTTTTGGGAATATTGTTGGACGGGAAAAAAGGAACAGCGATTATTGACGGTATAATTTTTGACAAGGGCGAATCCAATGCCTATCATCCGCGAGACGGAAAACCTAAGGGGGTTGATACCGGCTATTTAACGTTGCCGCCGCAAGAAGGAGATAAACCGAATAAAACTTCCAGCAACCAAATTTTGTATGGTATTGTCGGCGATAAACTTGTTGTGCAAAACTGTGTGTTTAACAATAGTGCCTGGTATGCGATACAGCTTGGAATTGCCCCCGGCGGTGCCGTAAAAGTACTTAATAATGTATTTACCTCAAGTGCGCTTGCCGCAACCGAAATTTACGGCAGAGGGCGTGGAAATGACAGTACGCTTGAGGTGGCATACAATACGATCCTGTTTAACTGGACGCGTACAAAAAGTTACGAAGATATGGGATATGGTGTACGATGTATGACCAAATGCAATACAAACATTCATCATAATATTATCGGCTGTTCCTATTTGGGCGGAATTGACCGAACCAGAATTGATTCCTCGGCAACAGCGGAAAAGATGAGAGAAATTAAAGTAGATCATAACCGCTTTTTCTTAAACAAACAGGGAGACATGACTCTTCCTTCGGGCGGCGGAAAATTTGAACGTGTAAAAGCGGCAGATTTTGAAGATTTGGATTTGGCTTCGGCTACCGATAATGAAGAGTTACAGAATGTGCAGGGATTAAAAAATGCAATCAATAAGGCATACCTTGAGGGCTTTATCTCTCTTGCATTCAGTGAAAAAACAGACTATGATCCGGATTCATCGGTAAACCAATTCCGGTCGGCGATGGGTATGAACACAGTAGGAAAAATTTCTACAAAGGTTTCAATGTTTGCAAACAGGTATCCGCTTGAAGATTCGATAAAACTCTTCGGCGCTGTATCAGGATTTGGCGCTCAATCTATAAAATAAACACTGCTTTCATACACTCTTTCAAAACAAAATAGTTTTGGAAGAGTGTATTTTCTTTAAGCATGCAAAAACGCCGGATATCTGCACAACGCTCTCCGGAGATTTTTGGTAGATGCCCTAAAGAACGAAAATAGAGATGGATTGCAAGTAATCGAATGCTATCCCTTTCTTTTAGACATAATTTATAAAATTGCTACTTGCATTTTTTTATACAATTACTTAAAATATATCTATGATAAGGCGAAAATAGATGTTTTATATCTAAATATGTCTTGAGAGGGGAGATTTCTATTGTATGGATAGACCGATTTATCTAAGTGATTTCTCAACATGTTTTTTTAGGCTTATAAATAGCAGACTCAGTCTGTTATGTTTGGCACAGTTGTTGCCACACACACACACAGTACCTCGTCATTTAAAAATAGCTTTACGCTCGAAAAAACTCAACGGACAAAAATAAGTATTTCTCAAATAAAAAAAGCTGTAAAAAGCCGGTTTTCTTTCATCTTTTTTTTTATAACGCAGCTATTTGGCGCACCTGGCATGGTAGAGTATAAGTATGGATAAAAAAGAAGGAAGACTGCGGTTTTGGCGAATATTGCAGCTGGACGAAGTAATACGCACAAAAAAATATCCTACACTCAAAACATTGGTTCAAGTGCTTGGCGTGAGTGCGCGAACAGTACAACGCGATATAGAATTTCTGCGGGACATGTATAATGCCCCGATCGAATACGACCACACGAGGCGCGGATATTTTTACACGGAAAATACCTTTTTTTTAAAAAGCGTTTTTTTAAATGAGGAAGAATTTTTTTCTGTTGCAATTTTTGAAAAACTTTTGCGTCAATACCGCAATACGCCGATTGAAAAACTTTTACAAGATGTATTTGAAAAAATACTTTCGATAATGCCGGATAAAGCTGTCTGTCTTGACACTTGTTGGCTTGATAATTCCGTTACCTTTATTGCAGATCCCGCTCCGAATATTAACAATCAAACTTTTTCTTCAGTATTTAAAGCGGTTAAGGTGGGTATGCCTATAGGTTTTTTATACCGCAGCTTAAAAACCGATTCTTACGAAAAGCGAAAAATAAATCCATATCATATTATTTGCCAAAGAGGAGTTTGGTACGTTATAGGCTTTTGTCATACCAAAAATGATTTGCGCATTTTTTCCTTTAGCCGAATAAAAGATTTGCACCTTTTTGAAAACGAAAAGTTTGAAGTGCCTGCTGATTTTAATCCCGAAAAATACATTGACAAAAACATCGGCGTGTGGCTGACCAAGCGCGAACCCTTTACCGTGCGGCTTTTATTTTCGAGCGAGGTTGGCGTATTTGCCGAAGAGCGGATGTGGAGCAAGGATCAAAAACTGAAAGTACACGATGATAAAACAGTTGAAGTAAGTTTTAAAACTACCCAACTTGAAGAAATAAAACGCTTTGTCTTAGGGCAGGGGGCAAACCGTGCAAGTACTGGAGCCGCAGGAATTACTCGATGAAGTAAGGTCTGAGCTTGAGAAAATGAGGCGGGTGTATGGAGACGCCGGCTGTTAAATAGTAATCAAGGCGTACGCGGAGATAAACTTTAATTTTTGCAAGTGTAAGAAAGCTTGCATGTGTAGAGAAAAATGAATTGTGGAAGTATATAGATTGAGGCGGTAACCTTGCAGAAACAAAGATGCGTTTTTGCAAGATAATCGATAAAAGATTTAAAGGTAACTAGTAACTGAGGTTACCAAATATTGTTATAAGGAGTTTTATATGAACAATGATTTTGAAAACGAACGCTTACCCTTTGATGAGGAACGGCTTACTCGCTATGCCGAGTATTTGGACAATGTGGAAAAGTATTTTTTTCCAGAAGTACAAAAATCAAGTGGAATGATGGGTATCGGAAAAATAACAAGACACTTGTATGACTTTTCGGAAAGCAATTTAGTTAGTGATTTTTTGAAGAATATTAACCCATATTTGGCATTTTTAAATTTTGATGCTGATGTCTCAGAAGAGGAAGTGAAAATACTTTTAGAAAAAAATGTCTATTTTAAACGCAATAAAAATATAAATGAAGTTGAAGAAGGATGTGTCCCTGCATCGTCTTTGGACGATGCAGATGATCGATATGATCTATTAGCAGAAATATGTGAGTCAGTGATAACTTTTGCAATATGGTGTGATTATAGTGCAAGCCCAATAGGTTTATGTATTTCAGAACTACTTGCGTACTCCATACTTGCATGCTGCGACGGCGTATACAGTAAAAATGAAAAGCGATTTATTAAAAAGATTTTTCGAAAAACAGGTTTTGACTTAGAGTTTAAAGAAAAACTTGAAAAAATTATTGCAGAAGTCTGTCAATATGAGCAAGAAATTGAAAGTGTAAAAAAAGGTTTCGGTGAGGAAGAAGAAAAAGCTGTACAACTCAAAAAATTAAAAATACTGCAAAAGGCAAGCATTGATGAGTTGGTAACGCTTATGAGAAAAATAAAGAGAAAAAATGAAGTGATAAAGTATTATAAAAGATACTGATAGTTACCAAATATTTTTATAAGGAGTTTTATATGAACAATGATTTCGAAAACGAACGATTGCCCTTTGATGAGGAGCGGCTTACTCGCTATGCCGAGTATTTGGATAAGGCGGAAGAAATTGCAGATGTTGGAGGTACTTCCTCATTGGCATATCATTGTGTTGGTCCTTTTTTAGCATTTTTAAACTTTGATTCGGATGTTTCGCTTGAAGAAGTGGAAAAACTTTTAAAGGGAAACATATTTTTTTATGACGATGACGATGACGATGACGATACACCATATACGTTCCCTGAAGATCCTGATGATCGGTATGATGAAATATCGGAAATATGCGAAGCCAGAATTACTAAAAAGACCAATATTTATGTGCCCGGTTTTGAAGAGAACTTATTGCCTATTTCAGAATTGTTTGCTTACTCTGTGCTTTCATGCTGCGACGGTGTATACAGTAAAAGCGAAAAACGATTTATTAAAAAGATTTTTAGAAAAGCAGGTTTTAATTTAAAATTTAAAGAAAAACTTGAAAAAATTATTGATGAAGTTTGTCAATATGAGCATGAAATTGAAACCGTAAAAAATTCTTCCGATGCCGAAACACAAAAATCTTTACAACTTAAAAAATTAAAAATACTACAGAAGGCAAGCATAGATGAACTGGTAGAATTGATGAAGAACATCATGGAAAACAAAGAAAAAAATACAAGAAAAAAAGGTTTTTGGTGGTGGTAGTTTTATATAATTGAAGAAATAGGTATAGCCGGTAGCGCAAAAACCGCTACCGGTATGCGTTTACTTGGTGCGAATGTTTTATGAATATATTAAATTTGCAAGACTTGGAAATCTTGTATATACGGAGGAAAAAAAATGATAGGTATACAAAAAGAATTTAGTGGATTACTTTCTGAAGTAATATCAATTACAAAAGAATGTAAAATTGAAAATGGTAAAGCGGAAGCTTTAAAAGATGCGGTTGACAACATGCATCTGCCTGTGGCTATTGTAGGAGAATTCAGTGCAGGTAAATCCACTATGCTGAATAACTTCATTGGAAAAAAACTATTGGCGACAAACATCAAACCGGAAACAGCCATTGCATCGGAATTATATTATTCCGAAATTGAATATGCTGAAGGAGTTAAAGGTGACGGTACTGTTGTCCGCTTAAGCGATACGGATACTGTCGGCGCAGACTTTAAATGTATTCGCCGTTATATTAACAGTGAAAACTTAAAGGCTATTCAGCCGCTTGTGTTAGTTGACATGCCCGGTTTTGATTCTCCGCTTGACAGTCACTCAAAAGCTATTCTCAGCTACTTGAGTGAAGCAGTTCACTACATCGTTTTAACGCCAGCTGACAGCGGCACAATTACCTCAAGTATGAAAAGACAGCTGGAAAATATTGTAGAGTTTAAAAAAGACTTGACCTTTTTTGTCAGTAAAACCGATTTACGGAGCGATGAAGAAGCTAATGCCGTTGTTCAGCATATGGAATCGGAAATAGAAAATATTTTGGGCGTACAAAAAAAGGTTGGAAAAATAAATCAGGAAGAGACAAAAGTTTTTTCCGATATGGTAAAAACACTTGATCCTGCAGCTCTCTTTAAAAATGCTTTTATGGATTCAATGAAAGATGTGTTTTACGAAACTCGAATGTCAATTAATACACGACTTGCCGCACTTAAAAATGACGAGAAAAAAAATAAAATCGCAATACAAGAACTTGAAGCAGCTCGCGATCGCTTAAAAGAGAGAAAAGAAAAATTGATAGCCGAAAAAAAACAGTATGCATATTCAAATGAAGCCGATGTTATTTCTTCGGCGGTAGGAAATACTATTAACTCCAACATGGATTCCCTTGTTGCGATTGCAATGGGTGGCGGAGCTGATGCGCTAACCGAAGAAATAAACAGTATTATACAAAACACTGTAATTGAAAAAGTAAACAAGGTTATAGAAAACGTAAGTATGAACTTTTCTACAAGTTTTGGTAATGAATGTAAAGAATTGAATAACTTGCTGGATTCTTTTAACTCTTCAGGTTTTATCAACAATCTTCAAAATAAAGCACAAAACTGGTACAACTCAAGCAGAGAAAAAATAAATTTATATATTCAAAAACGGGAGGAAAAAGGTGGAAATGTTGCATACACGTCTATTACAGGTGTTCTCGCTGCTACAACTGACATTGTCCATCCTATTGCTGAGGTAATAATTATATTGCTTCCGGAAATTATCAATTTGATTTTTGCAGAAATAGACAAACAAAATAAACAAGAGGAAATTCGCCAAAAGATTATCGGGCAAATGCCTACTATCAAGCGCAATATCCGTACAAAGGTTGTAGAAATTTTGCAGCAAAACTCAGAAGCTCTTATTCAAAAAATTTCTGAGCAGTTTGATGAAGCACTTAAAACAAAAACAAAAGAAATTCAAGCTGCGCAGGCTGAGTTGGAAAAAAACACTAATATCCCCGAACAAATTGCCCAGCTGGAAAGTAATTATAAAAAACTTGAAGCTCTTGAAAAAAAACTTTTAAGTTATTAGAAGAATAAGATGAGTACTGAAATACTAAATAGGATATGTGACTTAAGAAGTCAATTTGATGATTTATGCAACCGCCATTCCGATGACGAAAGTTTTATGGATGCAGTACATGATGCCTGCAAAGATTTTAGCGAAGTAGAAAAAATAAAAGAATCATACCAAAAAGATACCGATACTGATAGGCTTTTGCGAATAGGTATTGTTGGACGCGTAAAAGTGGGAAAATCTTCTTTGCTTAACTCTCTTATTTTTGATGGGAAGGATATTTTGCCGAAGGCCGCAACGCCTATGACCGCAGCTCTAACATATCTTGAATACGGTGAAAAAGTTGCGGTAACCGTAGAATTTTTTACAGAAGGCGATATTAAAAAATTAAAAGAAAATGCTGAAGACTATGAGAAACGTTTAAAGAATAAACAAGAAGAATGTTTTAAAAAACTTAAAGAACGTCGCAGCAGAAATCCGCAAACAACTCCGTCTGATTCGCAAATTAAGGAAGATGCTATAAAACAAGCTGAAAAAGAAATAAGAGGAGAGAATCTTTCTCTTTCGGCTGCATACGACCAATATCAGCGTATAGAAAGAGCAGGCAGTAATATTCGCGTAGAAATAGAAAGGGGCGAAAAAATAATACCGGTAAATTCAATTGATGACATAGCATCCGTTTTGACAGACTATGTTGGTGAAAGCGGTCCCTATATGCCGTTTACGCGTAACGTAAACATAAGGCTTCCGCTTGATGTACTAAAAGAAGTAACCATAGTTGATACTCCCGGTTTTAACGACCCTGTTCCTTCTCGAGATGATAAGGCGCGTGAGCTTTTAAGCAATTGCGATGTTGTTTTAATTTTGAGTCCGGCGAACCAAATGCTTTCAAAAAGCGATACGGATGTGTTATCAAAGATTACCACCAAAGACGGAATCCAAGAAATATTTATTGTGGCAAGCCAATTTGACAACACGCTTTTTGGCGGAGAAGTAAAAGCGGAAGCCAATGGAAAATTAGAGGACGCAGTTGAATCAAATAAAATAAAATTATCTAAACAAATAAAAGATGTTTTATCGGGTGAGATAAACAGTGACGGAGTTTTTAATACAATTCTCAAAGAAGGAGAAAAACGTATATTCCATTCATCGGGGCTTTGTCAGGCAATGTTGCAAACATGGGAGAGTAAAGCAAGTTGGGATGAAGGTAGAAAAAAAGTTTGGTCAAATTTGTCCCGAGACTATGCCGATTATTTTTCCGATAATAATGCCGAAACCTCAAAACATTTTTTAGAATATTTAGGAAATATAGCCGCCATAAATGGCAGTATTGAAAGTGTAAAAATACAAAAGAAAAAGATATTCAAAGATAAGCTCGAAAAATTTGAACAAAGGCATATAACTATTGCGCAAGACAGTAAAAAACAAATTTTAGAATATGTTGAACAAAGAAAGAATGACATTAAAACAAGGGACCTTGAAAAATTAACAAAAGAGATTGAAAGTATTGAAGAGTTTGCCGGAAAAATACGACCTGCTTTAAAAGATATTTTTGCAGATACTATTGACGGCTGGTATTTTGAAACGCGAAATGATTGTAAAATCCTTTTAAAAAATTTTTTTTCCGAGGCAAAAGGCGGAATTGACAGTGCCGAAGGAAGTGATAGCAAATCATGGACAACAGGGCATTTGTTCTGGAAAAAACACCATTCAGAAACTTTTACCACAGTAAAAACCGCAACTGTTAAAGATGCTATTAGACGTTTTATCCAAAGTTTTAATGCGGATGTCAGTCTTTTTGTACAAGAACAAAATCTAAATTTAATACGAAAATTAAGCTCTGCCGTTGCTCAGTTTTGGGGTGCTGAAGCATCTGAAGAATCGATGAGCATTCATGAAATTAGAAATGCTGTCCGCTCTCTTGTAGCATCGGTAATTGATGACGAGATTAAATACGCCGGTGAAACTTCTTTTTCTTCCGAAACAGGGATTTTAACAGACTCTTATGCAGAAGATTTTTTAGATGAAGCAAATGAATTTATTGGTAAATTGGAATCTGAATTTACCGAACTTGCCAATGATAAGATTAAAGAAACAAAGGCTCGCTTAAGCAAGGTCGATTTTGCAAAAAGCATACTGGAAAAATATGAAAAAATACTCGAAACAAAAAAGAAAGAAGCCGAAGCACCGAAACTTGCTTTAGAAAACTTACAAAGAATTCAAAAAGAAGTGGAGGCTATCGAATGCTAAGCGGTATTGTAGGGTATGCGGTACTACCGGCTGTTTTATTTATTGCATTTCTCATAGTAGTTTTTTTAAGTGTAAAAAAACAAAAACAAATAACTGCCGAACTTGCTCAGCGTACCAAAATATATGATGAGCAAAGCGAGGTGCTTAAAAACACACAATTAGCAAAGGATGAGGTTGATGCCGAGCTTGTTCAGCGTATCAAAATGTATGATGAGCAAAGCGAGGTGCTTAAAGAGACGCAGTCGGCAAAAGAAAAAGTAGACGCCGAGCTTGCTCAGCGTACTCAGATGTATGATGAACAAAGTGAAAAGCTTAAAGAAGCTCAATCGGTAAAGGACGAACTGGGCACCAATCTTTCTTTTATAGCATCGGTATTCAATGCGCCCCCTGTGGAAAATGAGAGTCTAGAAGAATTTTCACGATTACTTAATCATGATTATATAGAATATGCGAATAAAAATGATTCTCTCGCCGAAGAAGCAACCGCTTTTTTACAACTTCAAAATGTAGAACGGGAACTGCAACTTGTGGTGAACTGCCCAATTCTTTATAAGAAAAACATCGTTGCATTGGCAGGGAGCTTTAGCAGCGGTAAGTCATCATTTATCAATAGCTTATTTCAAAATAATGACATAAGACTTCCGACAGGAATTCAACCCGTTACTGCGCTCCCTGCTTATATTATTGCGGGAGAAAAACCGTCAATTACGGGGTACTCTTGGGTTGGTGGCATTGTTAATATAACAAAAGAAATGTTCAAAAAATTCTCGCACGATAAATTAAAAAGTTTTTCATTTAGTATTAAAACTATTTTGCCCTATGTAACGATCAATGCTAAATTATCGAATGCCTTTGAACATATTTGTTTTATTGATACTCCGGGATATAACCCGGGAACTAAAACGGAGAGTGATATGCAAACATCTCTTGAATATGTTGAACAGGCTTCAGCCTTAATTTGGGTAATAAGTGTTGAATCCGGAACATTAACAAATGATGATCGTGAGATGTTGGAAAAGATTTTTGATCAAGATCCGAATAAACAATTATTTGTTGTTTGCAATAAAGCGGATTTACGTACAGAAGATGAGGTAGAAGATGTTTGTGAAGAAATAAGAGAACAATTAGATATGTTCGGCATACCCTATGTAGATCTAATGCCGTATTCATCCTTGGGATTAGACGATGCTTTAGATAGTGATAAAAGCTCGCCGCTGCAGTCTTTTTTTAAAAGTTTAAATCATAAAAATACGCACAAAGCTAATCACCTTAAAAGTATTGTCAAAGATATATTCAACCGATATATTACTGCCGATGAAGATAGGATTGAGCATCTTACAAAATATAAAGCTATGTTAAATAAAATAAATTTAAATATTTTTGCAGCAGTTGAAAAAATGCAGTCCGACATATCATATTATAAAATCAGAATGGATAAAAAGTTTAAGAAGGAAAGTAAGAAAAAAGCAGAGGGGACAGAAGAGAATGATCCTCTTTCTGCTCTTGGATTGTTTTTTGGTTCAAATCGTAAAAAAGCTGTGAAACAAGAAAAAGAAACTGAAAAGCAAAGAGGAAAGAAAATGCAAGAAACTGTAAATCAAGCAGACAAAGAAATTAATGAACAGATTTTCGATGAAGAAGATGACGGATATAGCGAAACATTAATGGAAATGATGAAGGACTATGCTTCGAAAATAGAGGCATACGAAGATGATATTAGAACCGCAAAAAAACTTCGCGATAAAATGCTTGCATGTATATCGGATATATTTTCCAATGAATAAGGTATACTGCGTAATACAATAAGGAGGTTTAACCCCATGCACAACTTTACCAACAACCTCATTCCGCCGGGACTTTCCGGCGACCGGCAATCCGTGTTTCATTGCACAGCCTGCGGGCATGGCTTTATTGCAACCGCAAAAGCCGCGGGAATATTTTCTCCCTTTGGGAAAAACCCCAAATGCCCGAAATGCGGCAGCCGCAAAACAATTGAAAATAGCAATGCATTAAAAGGAATAACGATGAACGAACTCGCACGGAAAAACACCATGCCCGAAAAGGGCGACATCTTAATGATTGACCGCGGTATATACAAACACTTTGGCATATACAGTGGAGAACAAACGGTTATCCATTATGCCGACAAATCCGGAGACTGGGGCGGAAATATTTGCATACAGAAAATTCCTCTTTCAGAGTTTGTAAAAGGAGCAACCGTTACCGTATGCAAAATACCGCAGTCATACCGCAGAAATCACACCGTATATTCGCCGGAAGAAACGGTGCGCAGGGCGCGCTCTCGGCTTTGAGAGCGTGAATATAATTTGGTTACCAACAATTGCGAGCACTTTGCTCTTTGGTGCAAAACGGGTGTTTCAACCTCCGAGCAGGTAACCACTGTGTTAAGCGTGCTTGCCGGCGGGGCATTGGCAATCGCCGGAATCAAAAAAATAGCCGACGCCCTTGATTCCGAAGAGCCCGCCGATGTAATTCTCGGCACACTCAGCCTTGCCGGAGCTGCGGGCATTGCGATTGTAAACGCTTTGAGTGATTCTCCAACAACCGAAACAAAAGGGACTATCAAATCAGGGTATAAATCTTTTTAACGATTTTGAAATAGCAAATAAAAAGGACGACAAGCTCAAGGTCTTACATTGGGCAAAGCTCCAAGAGGAGCAAAAACTATGGAAAGGACAAAGTGGCTGTTTTGCACGGAGCAACCGCACTTACCTTTTTAATTAAACCCCCAGTGCACAGCACGGAACAGTGCACAAAGGAGATTGATATGAAAAAAATATTTGGAATGCAAACTTTGATCCTCATTGCGGCGGCAAGTGTGTTGTTTTTTTGCGGGTGTAAAAAAGTACACGACAAAACAACCGTTAGCATAATGGTAAAAGGAGATGCCAATGTAACATCGCAAGAAACAACAATTACCGCAGTAAAAAATGACAAATGGGTAATAGTAAAAACTAAACTGCCTACACTGACCTTTGAAGAAAACTATGAGCTTGACTCGTGGCACCTCACTGATGCGAACGGTGCCGTACTGAAAGACAACGATACTTTTGCAACCGATACGGTTATTTTTGCCGTATCAAAGCGCAGTCAAATTACGGTAACTATTGCCGGTGATGCGAACGTAATCCTTCCGGCAAATAAAACTGTTACGATAGACAAGGGCGAGAAGTGGGCAACAGTAAAAACTAAGCTGCCTACTCTTGGCTTTCAAGAAAATTACGAGCTTGACAAATGGGTGCTTTCAGGTTCAAGTACCGCTGTTGAAGATTTCTATGTATTTAAAGGCGGAGAAATTCTGAATGCGATTTCAAAGCGCAGTCAAGTTACAGTAACGATTGCCGGTGATTCGAATGTAATCCTTCCGGCAAGTAAAATTGTTACGGTGGATAAGGGCGAGAGCTGGGCAACAGTAAAAACTAAGCTGCCTACCCTTGGCTTTGAAGAAAACTATGTGTTTGACAAATGGGTGCTTTTAGGCTCAAGTGACGCTATTGCAGCTTCCTATGCGTTTAACGGCGGCGAAACTATTTTTGCCGTAGCAAAGCATAGTCAAGTTACAGTGACGATTACCGGTGATTCCAATGTAATCGTTCCAGCAAATAAAACTGTTACAATAGACAAGGGCGAAAACTGGGCAACAGTAAAAACTAAGCTACCTACTCTTGGCTTTAAAGAAAACTACGAGCTTGATAAATGGGTGCTTTCAGGTTTAAGCGACGCTATTGCAGATTCCTATGAGTTTAACGGCGAAGAAACTATTTTTGCCGTGTCAAAGCGCAGTCAAGTTACGATAACTATTGCAGGCGATGAAGATACGGTACACCTTCCTACAAATAAAACTTTTATGGTAGATAAAGGCAGCACTTTAACAGAGATAAAAAATAATATCGAAATACAAAATGCAATGGCAATGGTAAAACCGCAAGAATACTACGGGGACCCAATTGTTTGGTACCTTAGCGATGAAAACGGTGAAAAACTTGAAGAGTATACCGGAACGTTTAATGCCGATACAACTTTGTATGCGGTAGCAAAATTAAAACCGACGCCTGCTACGCAGTTTGACATAACCAGTGATGGAATAATTTTGGAGATAAAAGGTGATGATCAAGTGCTTGTAATTCCTGAAGAAATAAATGGAACGCCGGTTACTGCAATCTCTATAAATCTGAATTTGCGCCCTA
The DNA here is from genome assembly GCF_008153345.1 of Treponema phagedenis. Lineage (NCBI taxonomy): Bacteria > Pseudomonadati > Spirochaetota > Spirochaetia > Treponematales > Treponemataceae > Treponema > Treponema phagedenis. The sequence continues at coordinate 1,549,809 of NZ_CP042818.1, forward strand.
GATTCGTTAGGGAACTGAGGTTGCCTAAGACGCTGCAACATATTGCTCGCGGAGCTTTTGACTCTTGGAATATAACAAAGCTTACGATTCAAACGGAAAATATCTCGTTTACGATGAAAGGTGTAAAGATACAAGAGCTTGTTTTAGCAGATACGGTTAAGACTATCGGAATGGCAACTTTTTCAAATTGCAGCGGCATAAAAAAACTCACACTGCCTGCCGGACTACAACGTATCGGGAGTATGGCTTTTGAAGGTTGCAGCGGAATCTCGGCACTTACACTGCCTGACGAGCTGCAACATATTGAAAGGGAAGCTTTTAAAGACTGCCACGGCATTAAGGGAGAGCTCAATTTGCCTGCCGAACTGGTAACTCTTGGATATGAAGCTTTTTTGAACTGCACTGGTATAACGGGAGAGTTGAGGTTGCCTTCTAAGTTAAAACGCATTGAAAGCAGTACTTTTTCTGGTTGCAAGGGAATTACGGCCGTTAGGTTTCCTTCCGGGCTGGAAAAAATCGATTATGCAGCTTTTAAAAACTGTAGTGGCATTGAGGAAGAACTTGAATTACCTACTGAATTGCAGACTATCGGATAAGAAGCTTTTAAGGGCTGCGCCAATATTACGGGAGAACTGAAGCTGCCTGCTAGGTTGCAGACTATCGAAAGAGAAGCTTTTTGCGACTGCAACATAACAAAACTTGTAATAGAAATGGAAAATATTACGTTTAGAAGCAACGAGGTATTCAACCATAAAAATATAAAAGAGCTTGTTTTATTGGATACGGTTAAAACCATCGGTCAGGAGGCTTTTTCCGGCTGTAGCGGTATTGCGGGAGAATTGAAGTTGCCTGCCGGGCTGGAAAACATTTATTCGAATGCTTTTTCCGAATGCAGCAGCATCACGACACTTACACTGCCTGAGGGGCTGCAAAGCATCGGTGGCAGCGCTTTTTCCGGCTGTGGCATAACAAAGCTTACGATAGGAATGGAAAATATTACGTTTAAAAGCAACGAGATATTTGCTGCTAACTGCACAACCATACAAGAGCTTGTTTTATTGGATACAGTTAAAACTATCGGTCAGGATGCTTTTTCCGGCTGTGGCATAACAAAGCTTATAATAGGAATGGAAAACATCAAGTTTAAAAGCAATGAGATGTTCAAAGATAGCTATACAAATATAAAAGAGCTTGTTTTATTGGATACGGTTAAAACCATCGGTCAGGAGGCTTTTTCCGGTTGCGAGAACATCACAGGAGAACTAAGACTGCTAGGAGGGCTGCAAAGTATCGGAGCCGCCGCTTTTTCCGGTTGCAAGAACATCACAGGAGAACTAAGACTGCTAGGAGGGCTGCAAAGTATCGGAGCCGCCGCTTTTTCCGGTTGCAAGAACATCACAGGAGAACTAAGACTGCCAGGAGGACTGCAAACTATTAGCCAGAGCGCTTTTTCCTACTGCAGCAGCATCACGACACTTACACTGCCTGAGGGGCTGCAAAGCATCGGTGGCAGCGCTTTTTCCGGCTGCAGCGGTATCACGGAACTTACACTGCCTGAGGGGCTGCAAACTATCGAACTTAAATGCTTTTAAAGGCTGCGTGAACGCAAGCATAAAACTGCCTAGAAGCATTACGAATATAGAGTTAGGTGCTTTTGGTACCGGTGCCATGGGAAGTAAAGCATGTAAAGCAGTGCTGATACCTTATCCGGAAGGAACTGAGGATTACACTCGACTATTTTACATGATATATTCACCTAGAAGTGGATATGGATATCCCGGTCCGATACGCTCATACACCCCCTAAGTAAGTTGTTTTTCTTTGCCATTCCGTCCCTATGGGGCGGGGGCTTTTTGTCATAAAACTCTTGAGACTTTGCTTACGGCAAACCTCTTTGTCAGGTTCTGCCGAATAAATTGAGAATATAACCCCCGGTGCACAACACGGAACAGTGCACAAAGGAGATGCCAATGTAACATCGCAAGAAACAACCATTACTGCGATAAAAAATGACAAGTGGGTAATAGTGTAGCGTTTTGTAATTAACTTCCTGTTATACAAATAGGGGTATCAACAATAAGGGGTTGCGGATTTAAGCATCACTATGGTAAATTGCCCACCGTTGTCAAAATCAGAACAAAATCAAACGATGTTTTAAAGCATCAATACAAAATTGTAAAATTGAAGCTTTAAAACTCGTTGGCGAAGCGAAGGCAAATTATTAACGCTTTGCCCTATGGTAAGTTTGCCCACCGTTGCTAAATTACAAACGATGTTTTAAAGCATCAACACAAAACTGTAAAATTGAAGCTTTAAAACTCGTGGGTTAGTTTTTGACACGAATGTCAAAAATCAGAACTGCCACAGATGGCAGTGGTTCCACGCAGAAACGATGTTTTAAAGCAAGACGGTTTTGCAAAGCTTTAAAACTCGAGGGTTTGGTTTTGCCACGGACGGCAAAACCAAACCTTGGTTCCTTTTTATAAATTTGTCTTGATTGGCATTATTAAAATGTCTTGCTCTTGTCGTGAATAAAAATCTTGACAAATTTAGACATTTGAAAGATACTAATACTAAGCAAATGTTTATCTAACGGGTTTCGCTTTTGGCGGCGAAAAATCATGTGTGTATTTTTTAGCCTGTTTTGTAAATGCGTTAAAAATTACGGGAGGGGTATTATGCAGCTAAAAACAACTGGGGTTGCCGGAACACTGGAATCGAGCGATGTGATGATTACGGTTGAACCTGCGAAAAACGGCATTTCAATAGAGCTTACCAGCTCTGTTGAAAAACAGTTCGGACGGCAAATTAAAGAGCTTATTTTAAAAGTTACAAAAGAGCTTGGTGTAACCGCCGCGTTTATTAAGGTTGCGGATAAGGGGGCGATTGATTATGTCCTCACCGCACGGTTAAAAGCCGCATGTTATCGGGCGGCTGAAAGAACCGATTATCAATGGGAGGGGTAGGCAATGTCGCAAAGAGAACGATTACGCAGAACAATGATGTTTTTGCCGGGAAATAATCCCGCAATGATAACCGATGCGCATATTTACGGTGCCGATTCTATTATGATCGATTTAGAGGACGCGGTAAGCGTTAATCAAAAGGATGCAGCCCGCCTTTTAGTGTACCATGCGCTCAAACGGATTGATTACGGCACCACGGAAGTAGTAGTCCGCATTAACGGATTAAATACTCCGTTCGGAAAAGATGATGTTATCGCAATGGTAAAAGCAGGTGTTGATGTTATCCGTCTGCCGAAAACCGATACTCCGGAAGAAATACATGAGGTTGATGCGCTGATCACTGCCGTTGAAAAAGAGATTGGAGCGGAAGGGCGTACCATGATGATGGCGGCAATAGAAAGCGCTACCGGTATTATCAATGCGGTGCAGATAGCACAGGCAAGTCCCCGGCTGATGGGAATTGCACTGGGAGCGGAAGATTATGTTACAAACCTGAAAACAACCCGTTCATCCCATGCAATGGAGATTTTCTATGCGCGGGAACAGATTTTACATGCGGCACGGAATGCCGGCTTATACGCATTGGATACCGCCTTTGCCGACATCAATAATATAGAAGCATTTAGAAACGAGGTGCAGTTTATCAAAGACTTGGGCTTTGACGGAAAATCAGTGGTGCACCCAAAACAAATTCGAGTTGTCCATGATATTTATACTCCTTCGGAAAAAGAAATAACAAAGGCATTGCGTGTTATCGCAGGAGCGGCGGAAGCAGAGCGAAAAGGTTCCGGAGTAATTGCGGTAGACGGAAAAATGGTAGACGGGCCGATTATTACCCGTGCACATCGGGTGATTGAACTTGCAAAGGCAAGCGGTGTGTATAAGGAGGTGTAAACAATATGGAAATGATAAAAAATGCGGTAGGAAGAAATATTCCTTCATATGTTGACGGCTTTGGAAAAACAGACCCCTTTATGGGAGTAAATAAAATTGAACCGAGTGGAAGGAAGGCAGGCGCAAAACTCAGAATGAAAAAAGGCCGGGACACCAAGCTTGTTTCCAGTTTGAAAGAAGCGATTAAACTTTCCGGCTTGAAAAACGGAATGACCATTTCTTTCCATCATCATATGCGAAACGGCGATTACACGGTAAACATGGTTTTAGATGTCATTGCCGACTTGGGCATTAAAGATTTAACCCTTGCGCCGAGCTCTTTAGGAACCTGCCACGGGCCGGTAATCAACCATATCGAAACAGGGCTTATCACCGGTATTCAGTCAAGCGGCTTGCGCGACCCGTTGGGAACGGCAATTTCACAAGGCATATTGCCGAAGCCCGTAATTATTCGCTCACACGGCGGAAGGGCGCGCGCAATAGAAGATGGAGAGCTGCATATTGACGTTGCCTTTATTGCGGCGCCGAGCTGCGACCCGATGGGAAACATTAACGGAAGAAGCGGTAAGTCCGCATGCGGCTCAATGGGCTATGCGATGGTTGATGCGCAATATGCCGATTGTGTTATTGCTATTACCGATAATCTTGTACCCTTTCCTAATCTTCCCGCAAGTGTAGACCAAACAATGGTTGATTATGTGGTAGAAGTAGATTGTATCGGAGACCCCAAAGGAATTGTTTCAGGGCCGATTCGTTTTTCTGATAACCCGCGCGATTTATTAATTGCAACCAATGCGGTTAAAGCCATTGTGAATTCAGGCTTTTTTGCTGACGGCTTTGTGTACCAAACGGGAGCGGCGGGTGCCTCTTTAGCAGTAACTTCCTTGCTTCGCGAAGAAATGCTCAAGCGCAATATTAAAGGTGCGCTCGGGCTCGGCGGTATTACTTCGCAGCTGGTAACCTTACTTGAAGAAGGCTTGATGAGCGGTTTATACGACACCCAATCTTTTGACTTGGATGCGGTTCGCTCAATCGGAGAAAATCCCCGCCATTATGAAATCAGTGCTTCATTTTATGCAAACCCAAACTTGCCGGCACCCGCCGTTAACAACTTGGATTTTGTCATGCTCGGCGCACTTGAAATTGACACTGATTTTAATGTGAACGTAATGACCCGTTCCGACGGCGTAATCAATCAGGCAATCGGCGGGCATCAGGATACGGCGGTAGGGGCACGCATGAGCGTCATCCTCGCTCCGCTTATCCGATCCCGTATTCCGATTATCGTTGATAAGGTTACCACCGTATGCACTCCGGGAGAGGCAGTCGATGTTATTTGCACCGACTACGGCATTGCGGTTAATCCCAATCGGCAGGATATTATCAAAAACTTTCAAGCCGCCGGTTTACCCATACGCAGTATCGAAGAATTGCAAGCGCTTGCGGAAAACTTAACGGGAAAACCCGATGCAGTCCCCTTTACCGACCGCATCGTAGGCCTTGTTGAATACCGCGATGGGAGCATCATCGATATTATTTATCAATCGGCGGAATAACCTATAAAAAATTTTATAAAAAAAGCTTGGGCGAAGTTTTGAAAATTTACTGTAACTTCGCCAACGAGTTTTGCCTGTTTACGCCGGGTGTCAGGCAAAACATCGTTCGGAATTGGCAACGGTGAGCAATTTACCATAGTAATGTTGAATCCCCAAGCCTTCTGTTGATGTTTCGATTAACATACACGGAAGATAATTATAAAACGTTATAGTAATTTGTACGGTTTTGAATTGTTCCTTTGCCGCACAAATTACAGAAAAAATTTTTTTTAGGAGAATGGATACCCAAGCCGTCTCAAATGGCGCCGGCTTGGGTATCTGTCGAGTTTCGCTTCTGCATGTCGGTTTGCGAAACATCGCTGATTGTATGTAATTTGTACGGCTTTGAATTTTTTCTTGGCCGCACAAATTACAGAAAAAACTTTTTTCGGAATCTGATTTGCCATCCGCGTTAGCGGATAATACAATCAGTTTCCTTGCAGAACAGAGCCGTAGGCTCTGATGATTCCTCAAAAACTTTTTTTAGGAGAATGGAATGAAAAAAAAGAGTTTTAAAGATCTTTTTGATCTGAAAAAATTTGAATGGAGCGGACTGAGTTTACCCATGTTCGCGGTGATGGTTGCCATTGTGCTTATTATTGTGTATGCACCGTATAAGGGTGTTCCGGGAGGTTTTATTACGTCCATAAAAGATGGCAACGTAAAAACAAGTATTTCTTTTTTCGGCATGCTTACCTTTCTAGGCGTTTTCGGTATTCTATTCGGCAACATAGGGGACCGCATTCCGTACTGGAATGATTATGTCGGAGGCGGCACCGTTCTTGTATTCTTTGCAGCCGCTATTTTCGGCACCTATCAGTTTGTTCCCGAGACATTACTAAAGGCAGCTACTATTTTTTATAACAAGAATCCGATAAATTTTCTTGACCTATTTATTCCCGCTCTTATTGTCGGCTCTGTTTTAACCGTGAACAGGCATGTACTGATTAAAGCCATTGGCGGCTACATTCCGCTCATAATTATCGGCGTCATTGGTTCTGCCATCGGCGGCGTTGCAGTTGGTTTGCTTTTCGGCAAAGCGCCACTTGATGTAGTGATGAATTATGTGCTTCCCATTATGGGCGGCGGCACCGGAGCAGGCGCCATCCCGCTTTCTGAAATGTGGGCAACAAAAACCGGCAGGCCAGCATCTGAGTGGTTTGCCTTTGCCATCTCAATTTTAACCATCGCAAACATTCTTGCGATTATTACTGGCGCCTTGTTAAACATGCTTGGAGAAAAAAAGCCCTCGTTAACGGGAAACGGCGCCCTCATGATGGATTCCGAAGCCGAAGGCGTAAAAGATAAAGAAGATGTTGTTGAATCGGGACAAACGGAATTTACCGCCGCCTTATTTTTTACCGGCGGACTCACCCTTCTTTCGCTTATTCTTGGAAAACTTTGGGAGTTACTGAATGCTCCGTTTGAAATCCACCGGCTTGCCTTCCTTATTATCATTACCGCCTTGCTGAACATCTTCAATGTTGTACCGGTATCACTAAAATCGGGTGCAAAAAAAATGCAGGTGTTCTTTGCAAAACATATGATTTGGGTGTTGATGGCGGCGGTAGGATTTGAAACCGACGTAAAAGAAATTATCAACGCCTTATCGCCAAGCAATTTCTTTATTGCGCTTGCAATTGTATACGGCGCGATAGGATTGATTATGCTTGTGGCAAAATATATGAAATTCTATCCGGTTGAAGCGGCAATTACCGCAGGGCTTTGCATGGCAAACAGGGGAGGCTCGGGCGACGTTGCTGTTTTAGGCGCCGCACATAGAATGCAACTTATGCCTTTTGCGCAAATAAGCTCCCGCATCGGAGGCGCCATGATCTTGATACTCGGATCGGTCATATTCGGCATATTTGCGTAACACCGAACGTTACCACGATACGGCGCGGGCATTGCGGTTTAAACTTTGCATAAAGCAAAAGCAGCAATGCCCGGCGCTTTTCTGATAACTCATTGCGTTTTAATATATTTATACGAATCGAAAAACGTGTTCAGGTTAGTTTTTGCCGTTCGTGGTAAAAACTGTCCCACGAGTTTTAAAAGCACTTGGAAAAAAACTTGTGCTTTTAAAACATTGCTGCTGTTTTAAAGCACGGGCATCCCTGGCGGTTCTGATTATTGTTTTTGCTTTTCCTTTTTGAAGATGATCATAGTTACGATTCCATAGATTAAAAGTGCTGCAATTATGGGTATAAAATACTTTGGTTACTTTTTTTATTTACCCTTGTTTGTTTTTGAGTTTTTGTTGTGATTGTAAGTCTTATTTTAAATTTTGTAAACACTATCATTCCGTAAACTGCATGTATGGAAAACTGATTTGCCTGATATATGAATGAATAATTGCATATGTATTTAAAAATGCTGAGTTAAAATTTTAGTTCCTTATAAAAGCGAGTTAATATTTCAGCTAACTCGACAGGCTTTTCTTCATTGACGGCGTGTCCGGTTTGTTCCATCAAAGTTAAACTCGAGTTCTTAATTAATTTATTAAGCTCTTTAGCGGCTTTTAAATTAGCTTTATCTTTTAACCCGCATATTATTTTTATCGGGCAATTAATGCTTTTTAATTCCTTTGCAAAATCAATTTTATACATGGATTTAGTGATGTTCATAATTTGTTTTTTATCAAAACCCTGTTTCAAAAAAACTTTCTTGGGAATTAAGTGAAAAAATAAATTTTGTATTTTCATTAAGAGCTCAGGCATTTTATATTGAGTCCCTATTAAAACCAGTGAATTAACTTTTTCCGGATTCTCGATAGTATACTTAATAGCGATAAGCCCGCCTAAAGATAAACCGCATAAATTAATAGAATCGGGAAGGCCATTAAATTCTTCAGCAAAATTATTATATGTTTCCGCAAAAGTCCCATTCTCCGAATTAAAGGATAACGATGGGCATATAATCTCATCTTTAAAATCCAAACGTTCAATAACAATATCCCAAGCATTTGCTTTTTGCATTAAACCATGTACAAATACATATTTCATATTCTCCACCGTGCCACAACATCATCAATCGGAATATTTAAATTTTTATTATTCAAAACAGCCTTCTTTTAATTTTCTACTGATTTACAGTATACTATTTATAACAACTTTTTTATAGCCCGCATTATGTTCAAAATTAAAGGAGATAAGTTATTATATCTTATACAATTAACTCTTCTGTTTTTGACTTTTCACTTAGGCTTGTGAATGCTTTATATAAAGATTATAGACGACTCGCTTATTAAAACTATTACGGTGTTTAACAAGCTGAACACAATTCAACTTTCGCCTGACAACAAAACAATAATTCTTTCTGATTTTTTAGATCATAGGATTAGAGTGTTTAAGGTTAGGCGGTAGAACGCACTAATCAAGCAAACAAGGATGTTAGAAAAATTCATTTTTGTTTTTTAAACAACCTCATGTTATTTGCAAGCGAAAAAAATCTTCTAATCGCTTCGCTTCAGTTACTTCATCATGCGGAATTAAAAGGTAAAGCCACGGTTTGCCGTTGTGTTGCTGTGTATAACCAGAGGCATGGCGGCACCATGTTACGGCTGCCTCGGCTTTTGCTGTAACTTCAGGACTGCTGATATCCGTGCGGGCTTTGGTTTCTGCCATTAAGATGACATCATCAGTTTCTACCACAAAATCAGGTATGTATTCGTTAACATTAACGCCGAATTTATAGTAAATCATGAATTGCCCTTTAACAGGTTTAAACCATTTTTGGGCATCGCGCTCCAGAATAATAGCAAAACGGCGTTCGGTATCGGAATCAAATTTTTGTACCGGATAGAGGCATTTTTTAAAATAGCCGAATAGCAGTTGCTTCATGCGGCTAAGGTCTTGCGGTGTTTCTCTTATTGAATAAATTTTTCCATCCGATACAGTCGTATAATGACAGGGTTTTAGCGCAGTAAAACCGCGGCTGATTTTGGTTTCATACGATGCGGCTTTTTCCCAAAAGTGCTCCATCATTTGTGCGTGAATCACTTGAGCAAGTTGTGCACCGTACGTATCGAATATTTCATGCAATTCATCCTCTGAATATTTTTGTGTTTGATAATAACGCACTGCCTGAGCGGATAAGTCATAGAGGAAATCCGCTTGAGTAAAATAATCTATGTCATCAAAATCCATGAGTTTTTTGACAATATAATCTTCAAGACGTTTTTCACGAATACCGGTTTGGCGGCTTAAGGTAAATTGACGGTTATCCTCTGTAAGCTGTTGGCCAAGAATTTCGCGGTGTCCGGGTTGGAAATGAGGCAGTTCGTCAATGGTAAAATGATTAAAACCTGTTGTTACTTCACCGACCGGTTGAACAATAATTCTTGGAATATCAATCGTTTGATCCACGATAAGCTGTGTTGCTTTGGCTACCACCTCGGCAATGTCCGATGCGGAATCAAGTGCTAATGCACTTTGAGGGGGATGTTGCTTTTGTATTTTCTCAATGATTTGTGCTTGGATTTCAGGCTGCAATAAAGCACGAGATGTGGGAGTTTTATCGGGGTTTGCTTCGTATTTAACTGCTTCCTCCATAACGGCTTGGGCAATGTGTTTTTCTGTTTCGGTATGAAAGACGGGTTGATAGGTAATAGACTGTGAAATGCCGGCTTGTTCTTTTTCATTCAGCCTGTTTACGAAGCTCAAACTATTTTCTATGTTACTGGATATTTCTACGCTGATTGTAGAATCATCATCACTCGGCGCATCTAAAATGATTTGTTTTAAACGTAATACCGAATCGCCTCTATTCGCTTCGTCAATAATTTCCTGAAAGCGATCGTGTGCAATAATATTCAGTCTATCAACTACTTCTACGCCGGTGCGTTTGCCGTAGGGAAGACGCAAGCCGCGCCCGATAGATTGTTCAATTAAAGTCCGCGCATTCGCTGCACGCAACGGCACAATCGTATAAAGATTGGTAACATCCCAGCCTTCTTTTAGCATATTCACATGGATAACAATCTCAGTCGGCTCATCAACGCTTTCTACTGCCAACAATCGACTAATCATTTCTTCTTCATCTTTGCCCGTTCTAGAAGAATCAACCTGAATCACTTTGCCGCGGTAGCGTCCGCTATAAAATGCGTCGGATTCCAATAATGCCAATAATTGCGCCGCGTGAGTGGTGTCGCGTGCAATGACCAACATAAACGGTTTAACGGCAGGAAGAGCATTTGAGTGAGCATAGGTCATCAATTCCGCTTTTGTGTGTTCGTGTACCCGTATGCCGTCTTCCAATTTAATTTTTTCAATTTCTGTAGGCTCGTAATTTTTGGCGTCAAAATTGCGTTGTGTTACAACCGCAGGAATTTTCACAAAGCCGTCTTCGATCGCGCGAGCGAGCGGGTAATTTACCACCACATTTTTAAAAGGGATAGGTTCTTTAGACGATTCGACAAAAGGTGTTGCGGTTAATTCCAAACCTAAGAGCGGGTTTAATTCGTTAATGGCGCGCATGCCGGCTTGTGCCCGATAGCGATGCGATTCATCCATCAATAAAACTAAATCATGTAAATGAGCAAGATAATTAAAATAGCTATCACCTAACACTTCTTGCATTCGTTTAATACGCGGCTCCTTACTGCCTCGGATTTCAGAATTGATTTTAGAAATATTGAAAATATTGATCTGTACTGGACTGAATAAATTACCGGAATAAATATCTTGCCGTAGATAATTATCACCGGTAATCACTCTCGGCGGATTGATCGAAAATTCCCCAATCCCTTTAAAAACATATTTAGGCGTGTTGGATGAAAAATCAGTAATCAATTTATCGTAAATGGTGAGGTTCGGTGCCAGTACAAAGAAATTATGAATGCCGTGGGCTAAATGTAAATAGGTAATAAATGCGCCCATTAACCGGGTTTTTCCTACGCCTGTTGCCAGCGCAAAACACAATGAAGGGAATTCACGTTCAAAATGTTGCAAGGCCGGAAATGCGGCTTTCAATTTTTCTAAAATCGTAGTGATATCCCGTTGCTGTTCCAATATTTCAGGGGCGGTGTCTAAGGCTTGTTTTAATGTAGCTAAACTTTCTACTTGCGGTGCGCGTAGGGACAAGCGACCGTTAATATAATGCTGTATTTTTTTAGACATATAATTATCCTTTAGTGGGTTTTAATAAGCGTGTAACATTGTTTGCAAAGAAAATAATAACATGCATTTTTCTGCTCCTATTCATCAAATAAACCAATTTGCTTTTCAGGCAGCTTATCTTTTGATTGATTTTGATTTTCAGATTCAATTACTGCTTGCGCCAAAGGTAAATTCGCCACATTCAAACTGTAATCATCATGCCCCCATTCGCAGCGGTTTAGCACCATTTTCGGGATTTTTTTTAAGGAAAGATTAGGCCAGCGTTCCGCCGCCTGCTCCGCTGAAATGCCGCGCCACGCTGAACAACAAATTAATAAACTGTTTTTGCCCACTTCATCGGATAAAACATGCAGCTGCTCAGGCGATAGGTTTTGCGTGGTAACGTAAATAAAATCCCGTTCGCTGGAAAAACCATGCTGCCACCAGAGCGTTTCAGAGGGCTGATACGTAAAACCTTCCAACTTTGCCAAAGCCGCAGCCAGCATTTCAGGATTGTATTCGGGGTTAATAACCGGATTACCCCAGTGATCATTGACAATCAAGGTCGGCGCCAAGCGATAATAACGAAACCCGCCGCCGCCCTGCCAATTCACCGCCTTGGAAATGCCGCCCTGATCCGTGCCGTCAATCACTTTTTGTAAACGCGGGATAATGTGCGTATGACAATGCTCGCCCAGTTCTACCATAATCCAACGCCGCCCCATTTTATGCGCGACTGCACCGGTGGTGCCGGAGCCTGCGAAAGAGTCGAGGACGAGATCGCCGGGGTTGGTGGCTATTTGTAAAACACGTTCAATTAATTGTTCTGGTTTTGGAGTATCAAAAGAAATGTCTTCAATTATCGAGGCTAAATGATTACTCGCATCACGAGTAGTTCCAGCCTCTTTGCCAAACCAAATACTTTCTGGCACTCGTCCAACTTGATCGACAAGATAAATTTTTCTTAAAACTCTTGTTTCATCATCTAAGAAAGATATTTCTCCTGTCTTTACTTTTTCTTTAAACGTTTCTTCACTCCAGCGCCATCCATTCGGTGGTGGTTGAATTTCTTTACCACTTGGCGTTTTTACAACGTATCTAAGATTTTCCCTATAGTTAGGGCTTCTTACATCTCCTGATCGCCAAGCACCTCGTGGATCATTATCAGGATTTTTATAATTAGTGTTATGTTCTTCAGTTCGTGGCAAAAGTTTGCGAACAAATAAATCAGAGTTTCTATAAACTAAAATGTAATTATGATGCAACGAAAGTAATTTGGCATCATTTTTCCCTTGTATACTGTGCTGCCATACAATAGTTCCAACAAAATTCCCCCGCCCAAAAATTTCATCGCAAAGTACTTTTAAATAATGGGCTTCATTATCGTCAATGGTGATCCACAATGAACCGTCATCGGAAAGTAATTGTTTGATAATTTCCAAGCGATCACGCATTAAGCTTAGCCAAATGGAATGTTCCAATCCATCGTCATAATGGGTAAAGGCGCTGCCGGTATTATACGGCGGATCAATAAACACACATTTCACCTTGCCTGAAAATTCTTGCTCCAAGGCTTTCAATGCCAAGAGGTTGTCGCCAAAAATCAGCCGATTATCAAACTGTGCATTTTCAGACCGCACTTTAGCGTGATACGATTTTTCCGCATCTTCCAATAATATCCGAGCCTCTAGCTTCGGACGTTTTTCTTTACCTATCCAGGTTAGTTCCAGTTTTTGGTTGGGCATAAATTTACTACCTTAATTAACTTTTGATTTTACAACAGCATCAAATATTTCATCATTAATCAGAGAACGCAACCGATCATTATTGAGTAATTTTAATAATAAATCTATAGTTTCTTTTTCAACAATAATTTTCCCATTTTCTACTTTTAATTGCCAATTTTCCTTCTTGTTTATCGCAATCAATTTATTGATATAATTAGGTTGTTTATAATATCCGGATTTCAAAATAGAAGCCATTTTTCGCAAGTAGTGAAGATTATCTCCTATATGTTCATCAATTAATTCAATGTTCTGAAATATTTCAAGTTCTTTTAATTCCTTCAATAATTGATTAGACTTAGCTTTGATTCCTTCTCTAAAATTCATAGAACTTTCAAACTGACCTTTACTGGAAATAAATATAGTTCCTTTATAAACAAAAAAATCATAATTTGGATAAACAGCAAATACATCTTTGTCATCCAAATCAACTAATATTTGGTTATAGAAAAATACACTATTTTTAGCCTTTGCTTTTTTAGGTTGTGTATCCGCACTGATCTTCTTCCATGCATATAATTTTTTATTACCGCTTTCAAACAAAATTACATAAGCCCATGAATTGAGTAAATCAGAGTAAGAACTTACCCTATCATTATCAAGCCCTTTGCTAATTTCACTTTCAACTTTAGTAAAATCGGTATCATCTGAATCCATGGTTAACAATACACCATCACCATCCGCATTACTGTAATCATAATTTTCTAGATGATATTTTCGATTTTGATTTTGTAGTTGTGTTTTCAAATATCCCTTAAATCTTTTTGGTAGCTTATCATCCATATCAACACGTAATGTTAAGTATATACTTTCTTTTTTAGATTTAGATACAGAAATTTTTCTTTTTATCAACCAAAAAGAAACCGACCAGTTATTAAAATTCGCATCTTTAATTTCATTTATTAGTTTATTAACTGTTTTGTTCATGTTGTTTCCTTGTAATTTTTATAGTCTGAATGAGAACGAATATATAAATAGTGTGAAAGCCTATCTAAACAAATTTCCTCTCCTGCACTAATTGGTTTTCTTGTTATTACCATAGCTTGAATTTCTTTTCCTTGCCTCTTAAATGTACAATCAATTAGCATATAGCCTGCAATTGCTAAAATCGGGTTAATAAAAAGCGTTTGGGTCCGATAAGACATTATGAATAATACTGATAAAAATAAAACTATTGCTACCATAGTTTGCCAGTCACTCAAATCAATATCCATAAAAGAGAGCACATAAGGTATTGTATAACCGAACGTATCCCCAGATTTACTTGAAGCTTTGCTGATTGTAACCACCAAACCAGAGTTTATATTTTTTACCGTTAAAAGCATTACCAAACTACTTAATAGAGCTACTACTAATAATATCAAACTGGTTATTGGTGAATTCAAGTAATATGGCATATTAAAATCTATTTGTTTAATTAACATAATAAGCATTAGTGGAGAATAAGCACTAATAAAAAGTATTAATGCTACAAAAGGTCTTAATCTTAAATATGAATTAGACATATTTATTTACCGGCTCCCATCTTTTCTTTATAATAGCTTTTTTATGACTAACAACCAAGCTTCAGTCTTCATATTCCCTGTTTCTAATTTTTCTTTATACCTTTCCATATCATCTGATAAAAATAATCCCTTTTTAATTAATATTGGAATAATTAAATTGATCAATTCTTCATTTTGTGATTTCATTTTTACCATTTCCTCTCATAATTATTTTTTACCACAGATGTAATATAAGAATTTAGACTTATGCCTTGTATTGCCAAATTTTTCATATGTTCTACCGCATATCTACCAGGTCTTCTATAAGTATATAAATAGTTTCTATATCTACCACTTTTAAATACAACATGAATAGCATCTTCAAATATTTGATAAGAAATAATATTTGAACTGCCTGAACAATTACGATATGGTCTCATTCATCTCACCTCCCATTCAATAAAAAATAATTCTCTTTCACTTATTTCCTGCTGTTTTTTTTGGCAGTACAATTTTTCTTCCGGCATTGCAGCCATGGCGACGGTGCTGCGTATTTCTTTGATTTCCGGATCGGTTTTTTAATTTCCTTTTATAGATTAAGCCCGCTGTTTCGAAATAATCTTTTCAGTCACTCTCTATCAGTCCTAAAGCCATTTTAAGAGCGTATAAAATAGAATGCAAACATTGGTATACTTTTTTCCGTTATTCTCTATGCTCGTTCTGATTTAGTTAAAGAGTTTGACAAAGCTCTATCGTTTAAAACCCTTTGCACGTTTTATTTACGGTTTTTTCTCTCTCTCCTTAAAATAGTTGTCATATGTGCTTTTCTGTTACTATATCACAAATCTCTTTTAATTACAATGTTTTTTTTAACGACCAAATTTCTGTGTTTATCGTTTAATCATTACAAACATTCTTAACACAACCGATCTTCTTTTCTTCCCGTATATCTAATTTTCCCCATCCCTAAAAAAATTTTCTACCTTAGATAAAATCTCTTTTGTTCTGCCTCCATACCACTTTACTTTTCCCTTGTCTAAAAAAATAAAATAATTGCAACTTAGATTGATAAGTTCAGGATCATGGGTAATGACGAAAATTGTTTTTCCGATTTTGCTCAGCCTCTTTAACTCATTGGATACTTCCATCATATGCCGATAATCAAGACCGCTGGTTGGCTCATCTAAAATTAAAATATCCCGATCGGCGGCAATTGCACTTGCAATGGCAACCCTTTGTTTTTCGCCTCCTGATAAAGACATAGGATGCAGCTCCATAAATGCTTCTAAATGCAGCCTTTTTCCAATTTCACAAATGCGGCTTTCTGCGCCTTCTTCATCATCGTTTATGCTTATCGCGATTTCTTCCTTTACGGAATCCGTAAAGAGCTGATGATTTACATCTTGCATCACCATAAAGCATTTTTTTATTCGTTCTTTTGCTCCAAAAATTTGATTTCCATACAGCAATGTTCCCTTCGCTTTTTTTACAAGCCCACACATGCAGTTGGAAAAAGTTGACTTACCCGATCCATTAAAACCTATAACGCCGATAATCCCATGTTGCGGCAGCTCTAACGAAGGAATATCTAAAAATTCTTTTTGATTGTAACTAAACTTTAGATTTTCGATTATAAAATTCTCAGAATTAAGTTTTTCTTCTATCATAATATTATCAAATTCAACCGGGCTTAAATTGCGCAGTCCCATTTGGTTTAATTCTCGGTTTGATAATGATTGAAAATCTTCTTTTAAAAACTCTTTTTCGATTTTTCCGTTTTTCATGTAAATAAATCTATCGGTGAGCTCTTGTAAATACTCCAATCTATGCTCGGCAATCACGATGGTTGCCCCTTGAGCTTTCCACTTTCCAATTGTCTTTTTTAATGTTCCGATTGTTCTTAAATCCAAATTTGATGAGGGCTCGTCAAGAACAAATATTTTGGGCTCCATCGCTGCCGCAGAAGCGCAGGCGATTTTTTGTTTTTCTCCGCCTGACATGGAGAACAGGTTGCGGTCAAGCAAGTCCCGGATTTCCAAATCCGCAGACACTCTTCCGATTCGCCTGTATATCTCTTCCTGTTCTATTCCGAAATTTTCACAGGCAAAGGCAATTTCGCCGGTAGAATCTATATTGAAAAATTGTGTTTTGGGGTTTTGAAATACTGAACCCACATGCTCGCTCAATTCGTTCATAGCATTTTCTGATAGCTTAATTCCGTTCACTGTCACTTCGCCGCTGAGCTTACCTTTATAGTATCCCGGAACAAGCCCGTTGATTAGTCTTGTAATTGTAGTTTTTCCGCATCCCGATTCTCCGCAAAGTACAAGCACTTCGCCTTTTGCTATATTAAGGCTTACATTGTAAACTCCTGCCGCCCTTTCATCGCTGTCATAAACAAAGGATACATTCTCAAGTTTAATCACGGGACTACCTCCTATAAATTGCTAATACGACAAGAAAAATCGAAATAAGGAGAAAGAGAAAATCATGTTTTCCGAATTTTATATTGACAATAGTCGTGCGCTTTTCAAGTCTGCCAAGTCCTCGGGTGAGGGCAGCGGCAGACAATTCGTCACTGATTTTAACCACAGATACCATAAGCGGTATTGTTACGTATTCTAAAAGCAATCCCTGATTTTTCCAAAAACGTTTTGTGCCGAAACCTATCTCCCTCATTTTCATAGCATTCCTGATTGCTCTATGCTCTTCAGCTAAGGTCGGTATAAACCGAAAGGCTACCGCCATTGGGATTATAAAATTATTTGAAACATGCCATTTTACCATTGAGGCTATAAATTCGTTGGTCTTGGTAGATTTTATAACGTAGTAACCCAGCATAAAAATCGGAAACAATCTTATAATAACAGCATTTAAAAGCACCGAAATCATATTGAGTAGGGTAGGTAATACGTAAATATCCTTCGTAAAATTCGCGATAACAGCCAACCCGAACAAGCCGCCGTAGATGAGGGCTGTTCGGAATTGTCTGTTTGATAGTAGTAACATTATCGAAATCAGTGTTATTACAATATTTATAAATAAGTCTTTATGTACAAAGGTCATGAATGTAGTAATAAAGACCATAAATAGAATTTTTGTACGAGGATCCGGATTAAATCCGTGTTTTTCCGGTGGTTGATACACCTCGTACTTTTCCATTAAACAATACCTGCTCTCGTGAAGTGTTTTTTAAGCATCTTCCTTCCTAAATTTGCTCCAATTATTGCACCAACCAGCAATATTGCTATTCCTACAAGACCCATCCACCATGGCATATATTTTGCCAGAGCACTTGCGTATTGGCTTCCCATTTGTTGCTCGACTCCTGCCATATAAGTGTCTGCCATAATCCACATCGGCATTTGACAGCCAATCAATCCGCATGAGAATATCCAAAATCCTATGACATCCATTTTAAAGCTTTTGTAATCGCCGGATTTTAATATTAAGTCTGCGGCGATCCCGCAAATAATATATCCGACAGGTGCCAACCAAGTGTAGCCCATAAAATACCAGAAGATTCCCAAAATTGCCGCCATGATACTAACCATGCCGAATTTTTCAACTTTCGTTAGAAATAACATAAACGGAATCCCTGTTACAACGGGTAATACAACATACATTGCAGGATATAGAATCGGAATTGCATTCATCATTCCTACAACGAAAAAAACGACTAGGTATATCGCAGTGTATACACCTACATTGATTAAATCTTTTGCATTAAAGCTTTGTTTTTGCATACGATGCCTCCATAAAATTATATATTTTCCAAGAGCTTGCTCTTTCTCTTGCCTGTGTAAATTTGTGATAAATGCCTTTTTTTAATATCGTAATAACATAGTTAGCTAACTTAGTTATCATACGGGTTAAAAAAAAGAGAATCTATCTTTTTTAAAATCCTCTGAGCTTTTTCCAACCTTCATTAAAAAACTCAGTTACTATTTTTGTATTTTCCCGTACGTATTCCTCGCTTTTTCCATGGACGATAATATCCTTTAATGCGCTGACATATGCATGATTGAGTAAATGCATAGCCTCATCGGGAATGTCAACTTCCTTTTGTTTGCTCTCTGCGATGATAGCATTTGATTTTTTACGATTAATATCTTCCATCTTTACTATTGTGTCAATAAAATTTTCATATTTTGTTCCATATGATTTACAGGTTAAAAGTTCAAAAAGCTTTTTTTTCTTATACATAAGAACAGTTGCTTCAATGGCTCCATTTAAATTAAGTTTTGCTAAATCCTCGGGATGATTTTTTTTCAAGCTGTCAAAAGATTCCTTTTTAATTTTTGAATACAT
Source organism: Treponema phagedenis (assembly GCF_008153345.1). NCBI lineage: Bacteria > Pseudomonadati > Spirochaetota > Spirochaetia > Treponematales > Treponemataceae > Treponema > Treponema phagedenis. Next base: position 1,568,941 of record NZ_CP042818.1, read on the forward strand.
CTGATGAATTAATTGAACAACCGGTTTTACCAATTCGGAAAATACAGCTTCTTTATTTTTAAAATGCCTATAAAAAGCTCCCGTTGTAACTCCCGCATTGGCACAAATCTCCCGTAAGTTGGTTTTTTCATAACCCTTCTTAAGAAAAATTTTTTTCGCACTATCTAATATTTTTTTATGTGTTAAATCGTATCCCGTTGGCTCTGCCATTATTTCACCTTTTAATTTTATGATAACTAAGTTATCTTAGGCTAACTCGGATAATATCGTAATCTCGGAAGTTTGTCAATAGTTTTAGCTTTTTTTTGTCTAGCCGCAATTGCTTTTCATCCAAATCAGCGCATTTGGGACGAAAATATTTACTGTCCGTGCGAGCATAAAATATGCTTCTGCCAGCCGCTGTTTACCTAAAACTTAAATCTTAATATATTTTGTCGATCGCCCACTTCCTACTTGTCCTATTTTACCGGTCTCTTGTAGCTCTTTTAATGCTCTTTCTATAGTTCTTTGAGATATATCAGGACCGATGGCGAGATTGCTTGCTATTTGTCTGCAGAATACAGGCGCCATTGATATGGGATTCTTTCCATTTTAAAACCTAATTTATTTTATTTTTTTCCACAAAGGATAGCCGAGTGCTTTAAAGCGTATTTTACAGCTTCTTTTTTCGTCATAAATATGCCATTCGTCGTATTTATAAGTTGAACGTTTTCATAGCCCATATCTTTTAATTTTTTAATAAAAGACTGCATATCGCCATATTTCCCTGTAGAGAAAATATCATGAACCGCAAATGTACCCCCTTTTTTTAAAAGACGAAGTGTTTTTAAAAGAAGTTCTTGCCTATTCATCTTAGTAATATTGTGATATACGTAATTGCTTGTTACGGCATCAAAACTTTCATCAGGATAATCTAATTTGGTTGCATCTCCCTTTGCAAATTCCACATTGCAGACACCTTCCGCCTTTGCGTTGCCTTCACAAAGTTTTTTGCTGAAAGAGCTGTATTCTTTACCCCAGCGGTCAACACCGATGATTTTAGCTGTCGGGTTCTTTTTTGCTACGGCAATAGTCAAAGCACCGCTTCCACAACCTACATCTAATGCTAATCCATTTTCAGGTACTTCAACATATTTGGCAAGTCCTTCAATAATATCTTTAGATAATTTCCGCTTTCCCTTATAGGAAAAAGCTCGATACATTCTCATCATCCATGCAAAAACGGCACTTAGTATAATAGCTATAATCAAAAATAATAGGCACAGTATATTTTTTATTGTACCTGTTTGCAGTCGCTGCTGTAGAAAAAATGTTGTTACATAAGAAAGAGTAGCTAAAAAAGCCAATAAGTACAACATGTTTTTCGGCACCCAATTTTTATAATCCGGTTTCATCTAAAACCTCCTAACACTTCTAAACTGTTCTAATGCTTAAAATAATTTGTTTTAACGCTAGAGCATAAGCTTTTTCCACTTTCTTATCTTGGTTCTGAACGTTCCGAACGGTGCCACTGTATTGACGTGAATAAATTTATATACTTCCCACACACTCGGTAATTGAATTTGCTGTTGCCGACAACGTATGAAATATCCACATTTTGCGTTTCGAACCGTTTCTGATTTTGTCATTGAAGAATTTCATCCTTCTTAAACTGGAAGTTATCTTTTTTTATACTCTTCTATTATAAATCTATATTCGTTTAGAAGTTCCCTTGAATAATTTTTTTCGTTTTGCGAGTCTCTGACTTCTTTCCAAATGATAGCTGCAACTTTTAACTTGTCAAAAAAATAATCGCTAAATTCATCTAAGCAAAAGTCTTTTAGGAATTGATTCCATTGACAAACTGAATTGTCATACTTAGCGTAGTCCGACTCTCCATAATATACTTTCAACATATCTTGAATTGTAAAATTTAAATCATTTTCTACTTTTACTTTTCTCCAAGCTGTTGCCATATCAGCATTAAACTTAAATGGACTAACACCTGTTACAGCTGAAAAATAATCTCGAAATTTTTGATTAAAGGAAAAACCGCATTCAAGTAATGCTGTATTTAAGGTTATAGTTTCAGTTTTATTTTTGTTTCCTTTCCTCAAAGACTTTTCTATTCTATTTCCCTTAAAATATTGTTTTATAATATGATTCAGTTCTTGTTTTGTACTTCTATACTCTAATCCAAGAGACTTGCAAATTTGTGAAAGCTCTTCTCGATACCAATAGTATCTATTAAATTCTTCAAATGATTTTATATCTCTGAAATCGGGTCTACTCTCTTTCAAATGCTCACCTCTACAACTTCAAATTTGTTTGTTCTATTATATCCAATAAACAAACATCTCAAAAAAGCCGATTTTAAAAACCGACCTTTTGTCTTAAACAATCAGAAGCGCCGCTCCAAAATATACTATTAGCATTAAATTTCCCAGTCCCACCGTAAAAATCACTTTAAAAGGTTTAGGCAATTTATTGAATAGAAAATAGGATAACTGTGTTACAAGAGGTGTAAATAATATGAACCATCTTGGATATACAGTTTTTCCAAGTACTATCATGGCCGCAATTAAAATAACATCTATAATCATAATGGACACAGAAATTTTTGACCAAAACTTTATATTTTTAACCATCTGGTCAATTGCCTCTTCATTTTCTGTTTTCCCTACAAGACCTAAATATGTGAAGTGAGAATGCCAGGCTCCTCCAAGTATAGTTGCAAGACAAGATATTAGACTTATTGCAAATCCAAATGTTTTATATTCATCTAAAGCACCGAACCAATTATTGAAAAAACCTATACATATAAAAAATGCAGAAACAGGCCCTAAAAGTCCTCCCAGACGCAGCCTCCACTGTGGAAATTTTTTTATTATATTTATGGCCTTTTTTTGATCCTTAAAGTCAAACTCCTCAGTAGTAAAGCATAATAGCATATCTCCGCAAAACATTAAAATCCCACCAAATAATCCCATGGCTAAGGTTAAATTTAAATACATGTTTCCTCCCCAACTAACCCATCATTGCTTCAATAAGCGAGTTAGGCATATATTAATTATAGCACTCTTAATCTACAATTATCAAACAAGTTCCAATCTCATCAATATCAATTCTTGATAGCCTGTATATCGAGATATAAAACCTCTCGGATTTCGCCCGTATTCAATAAAACCAATGCTTTCATACAAATTTACAGCATTTTGGTTTTCAGCAACAACCTCCAGTTCAATTTGTTTATAACTTGCCTTTTTTGCGCAATCAATGCACGATAATGTCAATGCTCGTCCAACACCCAAGCCCCAATATCTTTTTTCGATACTTATACCAAATTCAACTCGATGTCTGAGTTTTTCTTGTACTCCAATTTTACTAAGTCCAGCCATACCTACTAGCCTATTATCAATAACTGCACAAATTTGTACTTCGTCGGGACTGTTCTCCTTGTTTTCAAGAAACACCTTCTCATCATCTATACTAAATCCTTTCTCATCCAAATAAGAAAGAAGATAATCAGTTTCTTCACGAACAATATCAAAATTAGCAAGTACACTCTCGGCATCATTAAGCGTTGCATTACGGAGCAGACAAGTTTTCCCATTTTTTAACGTCACTGTTTTATGTATTTCATATGCGTTTATCCTCCCTGTGTTATTTTTTCCCACCCCATTGCTTTTGTGGTATCTCAACGGCAGGTGCCTTGTTGGGAAGTAATCAATTGTCCCCACTTTTTTTGTTCACTAACTATCTCTGCCTTTCAATCATCCCTTACTTCTTAAATCTGTATTTCCCTTTTCCATGTCCGGAAACCGGCTCGATGACTTCGTTCTCTACTATTTCTTTTAGAAGCTCAGATGCTCTGGATTCCTTAATACCAATAACTTCCATCACATCCGAACGCCCAAAAATTGTTTGTCCCGGAAATGCTTCACGCAGTCTAAGAATATAACTCGCAGTTTTCGTTTGGAACTTCTTCTCAATGTCCGGTTTTTCAGCTCCAATGTCCGGTTTTTCAGCTCCAATGTCCGGTTTTTCAGCTCCAATGTCCGGTTTTTCAGGCTCCTTGAATTTTCCGCTGATGTGCATTGTCCGGTTATGAAGCGGATGCTTCTCATTCATCAGAAGATTTCGCAAAAACAATTCCAGAAACTCCGTAGTTTCATGAATGCCGTTTTTCAAGTCGTTGTAATTTGCTCTGACCAGTGAATTCCTGAAATACCATGCATGCGCAGCAAAAATATCATTTACCACATTAAAGCCAAGCGTACGAAGATATTTGATGAAAAACACTGCTGTTGTTCTGGTGTTACCCTCGCCGAATACATGGATCTGCCAAAGTCCGGATACGAATACTGCAAGGTGATGGATAATCTCATCCATTGTGAGATTTCGATAGGAGAACTTTTTTTCTTTAGACAAATCATAGTCCAACGTCGCGCGCAACTCCGTAGCACTGCCATAAAGCACCGTCGCCCCATTAAGTACCCATTCCTTTTTTGTGATGTTATAATTGCGGATTTTGCCTGCATGGGGATAGATACCGGTAAACAATTTTCTGTGAATGGAAAGATATTCATTCGGTGTAAAGCTGAAGGCTTGCTCTGACAAAAGTGCGGCGATTCTGGCAGAGACCTTGTCTGCTTCTTCGGTTCGGTCTTCCGTATCGAGGGCAGGATTCTTCTCATAGTAAGTCTGAAGGAGTTCATTCGCCTCTTCAAAGGAGATTTCGCCCTCAATATTGCGGATAGCAGTATACACCAAATAATCTGATATCTTAAGTCCGTCGACAGCCTGTAGTCCAATGGCTGTATGCCACGCATACCCTTTATCCCTTTTTTTCGGCTCGGACTCTTTTATATATTCTTTAAACGGATCTTTGTTCATTTTATATTACCTCGCCGCTAAATTTTTATCATTGAAGGACCGGCTTGAAGCCAAACAACAATTGTTTTCTATTAATCTCTGCTACTTCGGCATCAATCGACAAGCCTTCAGCCATTTTATATTTTTGCGGGTATACGCATTTTTATAAAATACCATAAAATAACAGCCAAGCGCAAGCCGCTTTTTATATTTTTGGCAGATGCCGCTATGGTTGATTATTACATACCGTTTAACATGTTTTAATTTTTTTCCAAATAATGATAGGTTATATATATTCGGGAGGAAATAACATGTGGTTTATATTTGCGGTATTGTCTGCAATATTTGCGGCGGCAACATCTATACTTGCAAAGATCGGCATTGAGGGAGTTAATTCAAACCTAGCGACAGCAATCCGCACAGCGGTAGTTTTGGTTATGGCGTGGGGCATGGTGTTTATTACAAATGCGCAAGGCGGACTTTCAAATATTGATAAAAAGAGTTGGCTTTTTTTAATTCTTTCAGGACTTGCAACCGACGCATCGTGGCTATGCTATTATCGCGCAATCCAAATCGGAGAGGTTTCAAAAGTTGTTCCTATTGATAAACTCAGCGTTGTCATTACCTTAATTTTAGCTTTTGTTTTTTTGCATGAAAGCTTTACCGCAAAATCTCTTATCGGTTCTGTGCTTATTGCTGCGGGAACTTTGGTAATGGTGTTGTAATTTTTGAGCGGATATTTAATTACAAGCTGTGGTGCAATAAACTTACTTGTCATTTTGTAATGTCGCCTTGTTATTTTAATATCCGTAAATAATAATCCAGCCTTTCGTTGATGTATCCCGCAAACAAACCTTCCATCGCAGTCAGGTTATGCTTTACATGATACTCATCAAATGCATTGTAATAGGCTATTCGATCTGTAAATTTAATATTGATAGGGGGATAGCCTGCTTTCATCAGTTCCAGATTAACAAGCAGTCTTCCCGTTCTGCCGTTTCCGTCAATAAACGGATGAATCCCTTCAAACTCGATATGGAAACGAGCAAGCTTTGTAACGATGTGCTCGGTACTTTCCGCATAGTCCTGTAAAAGCTGCTGCATTTTAGGTTCAATCAGGTATGGCTGCACCGGTTCATGATGCGCTCCCATAATGCGCACAGGTATTCTTCGATAAATGCCGCGGTCTTCTTTTTTATCTGCAAGAACAAGATAGTGAATTTGTTTTATGAGACGCTCTCTGATAGGGGCTTTATCTTTTACCAACTTGCTCACATACTCAAATGCCTCCTTATGCCCCACGGCCTCCATATGATCTTTCAGAGGTTTCCGCTCCACTGTTAGCCCTCTGAGAACCAAATCCGTTTCACGCAGAGTAAGTGAATTCCCTTCAATCGCATTGGAATTATAAGTAAACTCGACAATAAATTCTTCATTCAGCCTTGCCGCTTCGCCCGCCGTCAATGGCCTTTTTGCGTCAAGCTCTGTCTTTTTTCGGTCAATCAAACGAAGAATGTTTTCTCTTGATTTGAATCTTCCGTCTGTAGGTTTTTCAGCATCAATGGGAATTTTCCAGCCCCGACCCTCCTGATACGCTCCTGAAATTCTACCCTCCGCACATAAAGCTCTTATTCGTCTATCTGATATACCCCATCTTTCAGAGGCTTGTTTTACCGTGATGAACATATTAGATACCTTCAATCTGCATTATAGCCTCATATCGGAATGATATCAAGATTATCGGAATAACATTTTGGCAGTTATCGGAATAATAAAAAATCACATTCATCTTATAACCTCCTCAGCAGCGTGCAGAGCTTTTTAATATTTGTGGCACGGTACTTATCTTGCAGTTCAGCAATCGTTTTCTTATTCAGATTCCGAAGTTCAGATTCTTCGATCCTCAGATCGTCAAAAAGCAAGCCTGAAAGCTCCTTTGTGTTTTTGACCGACCGCATGGTATACAGCTCATCGCACAATGCCTTTTCAGGGGATGCGATTCGATACCAGTAATCTCCCTCTTGCCGCAACTCAATGAATAAGGGAAACGTCGCAGATGGGACATCCCGATACGTAAAGGTTCCAAAAGGTGTATTATACTTTTTCTTTTTCTTCTTTTCAAAGGTAGCGCATGTGACGGTATAGACGGCCTCCGGAATAAGCCCGTAATAGGAGAGCGCAAATTCAAAGGAAATATAGGACGGACCATATATGCTCCCGGCCAGAAGATGTGCAGAAACGTTTCTATCTGTTTCATAAAGCCCCTTTGTAATCTGAAAGCACTCGCCCTTTTGAACCATCCGTGACAGCTTCGTCTTAGGCGAAGCATAGTCACTTAATTCTTCTAAAAGCATCGCCGTTGTTTTAATCATAATTTCGCCTCATAGTACAATTATACGCAACTATGAGGTGAAAATCAAGCATATTAATGCGCACAAGGATTTTAACCTTCCACCCAAAGAAAATTTGCAATCAATCTTTGAAAATCTTATCCGTAAAAATGCAGATAACAATAATGCAGATTTAGAGAAATATATAGAGAGTTATCAATTACTCAAAGAAAAAAATATCACTTCATTATCTGAGCTTAAAGAAAATATAGTTACCCTAAGAGATAAGAATTATAAGACCACAAGAGCCTTAAAAGATACGGAGAAAAAGATTGATGAAAAAACACAACTCATCGACCAGTCAGAAAAATATTTGAAGTACAAGGACATCTACAAAGCCTATGCAAAGTTAAAGAAAATAAAACAGGAAGATTTTTATAATGAGCATTCGGCGGAGCTTATTCTATTTGAAAGTGCAAGGAAACATCTCAAAGAGCATTTAGGGGAAAGTAAGACCTTAAATATATCCAAATGGAAATCGGAACTTACCACTTTGAAGAAAGATAAAAAGAGCCTATATAGTCAAATATTAGAAATACGAGAAGAAGTAGAACAGGCTGAAAAAGTTAAGACCTGCATAGAGCAGTTACAGGAACAAGAAAAGCGACCATCACAGGTAAAGAGCAATGAGTTAGGTCTGTAAAACTAATTGAAAATATTGATATAATGATATAAACATAGAGTGAAATAAAATTTCAATTAACTCAAGGAGGTGTGTTGAAATGCAAAAAGTAAAGATAGAAAAGAATACCGTTCAAGAAACATTGCTTGTGCCACTTTATGGTAGAAAAATGTGTTCTGAAAAATTTCCTGAACTTTATACAGACATTTTCGCAAAGAATTTATGCGATAGTTTGGATTATGATTTTTCAGAATTAGAGAGAAAAAATAATTCGTTTTTATATGAATTCGGATCACTTGAAGCGGCAATGCGTCAGTTGGATATTATGTGGGAAATCAAAGAATATCTAAAGACTTATCCAAAGGCAACTGTTGTAAATCTCGGTTGCGGATTGGACGAAACAGGAAAAGCTTGTGATAATGGAAGTTGTAAAATGGTCAATGTAGATTTTCCTGATGTTATAGAGGTTCGTAATCAGCTTATTTCAAATTATGAAAGAGAAAAAAATGTTGCCTGTGATTTAAAAGATTATTCATGGATGAACGAAGTAGACGGTTCAAATGGAGTTATTTTCTTTGCGGCAGGGGTATTTCATTATTTTAAGAGAAACGAAGTAAAGGATTTGGTTTTAGAGCTTTCTAAAAGATATGTAGGAGGCTGCTTGATTTTTGATAGTGTAGGCAAGCTTGGTTTAAAGCTAATGATGTCAAAGATACTAAAGAATATGGGCATCAGCGATGTAGAAGGATTATTCTATACAAATAATCCAATGCAAGAGCTTAACTGGTCGGACAAAATAAAAATTACATCAAAAGGCTATATGTTAGGCTACTATGACATGAAAAGCCCCAATATTCGTTTCTCTCATCGCTTACTTGCAAAGATAGGCGATGATATGATGAAGATGGCTATAAATAAAATTGAGTTTGTTTAACTCAAGCAACTAAATACAATCTATAACATATCAACTTACGAAACAGTAAATCATAAAAGGTTTACTGTTTTTTCTTTGTCTAAAAATGGAAAGGAGGACACATGGAAGAAGAAAAAAGAGATATAAAAAAACTACAACATAAACAGCTAATAATGGATATTGGAAAGACAAAATATACTGTAAATCTACATTTTAAGCAAGGTACAGGGGAAACATACAAGGATAAAATACTAAAGCTAATCAAGAGAGAAACAGAGAAGATATAAATTTGTCAAAGAAATTTTGTTTATGTCCTTGACAAATCTTTCCAAAAGGCACACTTGTGTTAGAGTGTGGAAAAATGCTTTATGAAAATGGATATGACATAAAGATTTTAAATACAATAAACTTTAAAAAATCTATGAAATACAATCCCTTTGCATACTTGAGAAGTGAAAAAGATATTTTAAAGCTTGTTCAAACTATAATTGCAAATACCAAGGGAGATGGAGAAAAGGCAGGAGAAGATTTTTGGGTAAAGGCTGAAAAGTTATATTACACTGCCCTCATCGGTTATATTTATTATGAAGCACCAGAAGAAGAAAAGAACTTTGCAACACTACTTGATATGATAGACGCTTCAGAAGTAAGAGAAGATGATGAAACCTACATGAATCCGATTGATAGACTCTTTGAAGCACTTGAGAAAAGAGAACCGACACACTTTGCGGTGAAGCAATATAAAAAGTACAAATTGGCTGCTGGAAAAACTGCTAAGTCAATTCTAATATCTTGTGGAGCAAGACTTGCCCCTTTTGACATAAGAGAGCTTAGAGAACTAATGAGTGAAGATGAACTTGAGCTTGATACACTGGGAGATAGAAAGACAGCACTCTTTGTTATCATCTCCGATACAGATGATACTTTTAACTTTGTGGTATCTATTATGTATTCTCAGCTATTTAACTTGTTATGTGATAAGGCTGATGATGTGTACGGAGGAAGATTACCTGTTCATGTAAGATGCCTACTTGACGAGTTTGCAAACATCGGCTTAATTCCAAAGTTTGAAAAACTGATAGCGACAATCCGTTCCAGAGAAATATCAGCGAGTATAATTCTTCAAGCACAATCTCAGCTAAAGGCAATCTATAAAGATAATGCTGACACAATTGTGGGCAACTGTGATAGTACCTTGTTTCTTGGTGGAAAGGAGAAAACAACACTTAAAGAGCTTTCTATGAACGGTTTTACATTATCGACAGACAAAATTGGTGATGAAATAACCGCAGAGCAGCTAATCAATTTAATAGACGATAATATTGAAATAACTGATGTCATTCAAAAAGAAAAGATTACAAAGCCGGATTTACCCTTTGACCTGACAACACTTCAAAGAGAGTGTAATAAATATTTTGGATATTCAGCAAAGCAGACGCTTGATTATGCTCAAAGCCTATATGAAAAGAAACTTATTACCTATCCGAGAACAGACAGCAGATGCTTAACGGAAGATATGATTGTAAGTACGGTCAATAACATTTTAGGAAAAAATGATTTTGATACAGAGCGTATCAAGACGGTATTTAACTCAAAAAATGTTACGGATCATCACGCTATTATTCCGACAGTAAGCTCGTTGAGTGAAGATTTATCGAGTATCCCTGATAGTGAATCGAAGGTATATAGGCTTATTTCTAATAAGCTTCACGCAAGTGTAGGCTATCCATTAGTGGAAAACACAACAAAGATTGTAGCTGAATTTGACGGATTTGAATTTACAAGTTCAGGCAAGGTAATTAAGGATGAAGGCTTTAGCCAACACCTTAAAGAATACAAATCAAAAAAGAGTGAAGATGCTGTATTGTCTGATGTAAGTATTGGTGATGTTTTAAGCATTGAAAATAAAGAGATTAAAGAGAAATTTACTAAGCCGCCCAAGCACTTTACTGAAGATACGCTTTTAAAGTCTATGGAGATTGCAGGAAATGATGCCTTAGAAAAAGGTGTAGAAGTGGAAAGAAAAGGTCTTGGCACTCCGGCAACAAGGGCAGGAATTATTGAAAATCTAATCTTTAAGGGATTTGTCGAAAGAGATAAGAAAAATCTAATTGCTACACATAAAGGAATCAGTCTTGTAACGATTGTAGCAGATACCTTCAAGTCAGCGGAAACAACTGCAAAGTGGGAAATGGAATTAGCGGATATTGCCCAAGGGAAATCGTTTAAGAAAGAATTTTTAGATGCGATTGAAAATGAGATAAAAGAGGCTGTTTTGACATATCGCAAGTAAGACAGCTCTAATTTCAGATTAGAAAAACCCTCTAAAAATGCTATAATTTCTTGTAGGAAAAGTAGGGCGAAAGGAATTAGTCATGAAAGATATATTTATGGATACTGCTAAAGTTATGTCCAAGGGGCAGGTTACCATTCCAAAGAGGATACGAGATCTTTTGAATTTAGAAAATGGGGACTATGTAACTTTTATTGTAGATGAGGGGAGAATACAAATTGTTACTTCAAAGACTTTCATTGAGGATAATATACAAAGTAGGAAATAAATTATAAATGTCAGATACCTATAGGAGGAACTTATGGATAAAGAAAAGACTTCTTTACAAAATATAAACGCAGAAAAAAACAGCAATCCGTTTGAAGAGATTGTTACGATTGTAGAAAATGCAAAAGGTCGTGCATATAGAAAAGTTAATGAAGAGCTGATCTTAATGTATCGAGAGGTAGGGAAATACATTAGTAAAAAAACTGAGGAAGCATCTTACGGCTCCGGATTTGTTGATAATGTGGCAGAATTTTTTTTTCGACAAACTATCCTGAGCTGAATGGATTTAATCGTAGAGGACTTTACAGAATGAAGCAATTCTACGAGTTATATAAAGATTATGAAAAAGTGTCACCACTGGTGACACAATTGAGTTGGACTAATCACTTGAAAATAATGTCAGCTTCTAAAAGCCAAGAAGAGAGAAGGTTTTATATTGAATTGGCAGTAAAAGAAAGATATTCAAAGCGTGAGTTGGAAAGGCAGATAGATGGCGGTTACTATGAACGCTTTATGCTTTCAAATGGCAATATGTTGCCGGCAATTCAAAAAGCAAAACAAGAAACACATAATTTGTTTTTAGACAAATATGTTTTAGAGTTCCTTGATGCACCAAAGGGTGGTAACGAAAGAGGCTTTCAAAAATCAATACTTGAGAACTTGAAGAACTTTGTTTTAGAAATTGGAAAAGATTTTTCCTTTATAGGGAATGAGTATAGGGTACAGGTTGGAAACCATGACTATTACATCGACCTGTTATTTTATCATAGAGGATTGTCATGCTTAGTTGCATTTGAACTCAAGCTTGGAGAATTCAAGCCTGAATATATAGGAAAGATGAATCTCTATTTGGAAGCATTGGATAGAGAAGTTAAAAAACAAACGGAAAATCCAAGTGTTGGAGTTATTCTTTGTGCATCAAAAGATGATGAGGTTGTAGAATTTGCACTTAGCAGAAGTCTTTCACCAACAATGGTATCGGAATACACCTTAAAACTGATAGATAAAAATTTATTGCAGAAAAAGCTGAAAGAGTGTATACTGAAATTGCAGAGGAAAAAGTAGAAGCAAATGAGGAATGAAAAAGGAATATTATAGGAGAGGCTTTAATTTGCAGCCAATTAAGATGTCGAAAGGAGTAAAAGGATGAGTGTTGAAAGCATACTAAATGGTGTAGAAGATACCCTGTATATCCCGCTTGTAGGAAGAATATATGCAACAAAAAAGTTCCCTGAATTTTTCTATGATGAAAAGGCTTTATCCTTAGAGTCACATATACCGACAGACAGCATAGACAAAAACAGCAACGAATATTTTTATATGGCGAGTGTTTGTAGACAACAGAAAATAGATGAAAAGATAATAAGTTTTCTTAAAGATAATCCTGATGGAAATGTAGTGTTTTTAGGTGCAGGCTTAGAAACTGCTTATCATCGTATAAGAAATAAAACTGCCAACTTTTATCAAGTAGATTTGCCGAGTGTTATCGAAATTAGAAAAAGAGTGCTTGGAAATGGCAATAACGAAAATCTTATTTCAGGGGATATGTTCAAACTTGATTGGATTAAAGAAATAGATACAACACTTCCAACACTGATTTCTGTTTCGGGTGTTTATCAGTATTTTGATGAGTCTAAAATTATAGAGATGATTAAAAGTATGAAAGCTCAAATTTCTAATGGAGAATTAGTCTTTGATGCTACAAATTCTAAAGGGTTAAAACTTGCCAACAAATATGTGAAGAAAACGGGAAATACAAATGCACAAATGTATTTTAGTGTAGATAGCCCAAAGGAATTTGCAAAGTATACGAACACTAAGCTTGTAGAAGTAGATGGATTTTTCCAAAAGGCATTAAAGTATTGTCATGGATTAAAGTTAAGTACAAAAATATATATGTATTTTGCAGATAGATGGAACAGGACATTGGTTGTACATTTAAGATTTAACTGATAGAATTTTCTATATATTTAACAGGAACATATTAAACTAATTTAAATAGCAGTAAGTTGCAATACACAGAATTTAGAGGTGATTAGAGTAAAATCTAATCGCCTTTTTTGTTTGGAAAAACGAAGGAGGTAAAAATGCGAATCAATGATTTTCATAACATTTTGGAGCTTATAAAACAAGATGTGCTTCATAGTGAAGCAGAGTATCTGAAGCTATTAAAGGTTGTCGGAAACAATCAAAGATATGACTTTAGAAGTCAATTAAGTATCTATGATAAAAATCCTGAAGCAATAGCTTGTGCCAAGTTTGACTACTGGAGGGAACGCTTTAATCGAACAGTAATGCGAGGACAGAAAGGTATCCCCATTTTAGAGGACTATGGCACATTCAAAAAAGTGGACTATATTTTTGATATAGGTCAGACAGTTTCAAGAAACAGAGATGTCAACGAAGTAAATCTTTGGAAGTTTGACAAAGAAAATCATCAAGATGTGTTAAAGGAAATGATTAAAAGCGAGGGCTATGAGGAAAGTAAAAGCACACTCGAAAACATTTTTTCGTTAAGCAGACTCTACGGTGATGAAAAAATAGATACCTTAATGAATGAACTTAGAGTAGCGGCTGAGGATAGAATATCCTTTACAAAGTTTGTAAGGGACTCGGTAAGCTATGCGGTAGCGTCAAGATTTAAGTTAGATTATTCGATAGATTATGAGCTTTTAAGAGAGAATTTTCAAAGACTTGACAGCATATCTCTAATGAGTCTTGGTGAAAGCGTATCGGATATTAGCGGAAAGATTATTGATGCGACCATTCAAAAAAGCAAAGAACTTGAGCTTCAAAAAGAAGTTTTAAGAGGAAAAGAAGCGGGATATAATAAGATTAAAGAAGAATTAGAGGAAAATATGTACTTCGACGAGATGATCAGGGGAGAAATGAAAACGAGCGAGTTCTCCGAAATGGAGAGTACAGACGAGATAATAGAGAAAATCAGGGAGAATACGCTAAACAGCTTGGAGGAAGAGACGGACTTCATAAGGAAGTATCCAAATCCGACCTACGCAGTGATGAGGTTGGAGTTTCTTTCACAGAGCGAGGAGCAGAGCCACTTCGAGATGTTAGTAGATCTATACAAGGAGAAGAAGTTGACAGGACACCTGATGGACATTCAGAAACAGGCGATAGAATTTATGAGAACAGAGAAACCGAAACTGATGGCAGCTTGGAAGATAGAGGACGAAAACAACCCGCAGTATGGGGCGATGATTTCAGCCCTAAAGGAAGTGACCATCAAGGAAGTAGTGGAAATTTAAAAGAAAATACTGAGGCAGAGATAAGAGAAGCTGAAAAGGCTTCTTTTTCTTTACCCGAAAATTCCTATGGACAGATACGCCTTACGATTCCGCTAACTGAGAATGATATAGATACCGTCCTTATTAACGGAGGAAATCACGATGGCGGCAGACTTCCTGTTATTGCTGAGTTTTCCAAAGAAAAAACAGTAGAAGAATTGGGAGAATACCTCAAAGATACCTTTAAAGGCGGAAACGGGTTTTACATTGATGAAAGAGAAGTATCTTCCTGGTATTCGAATAAAGGAATTCATTTAGCTTACGGAACATCGGCAAGAGAAGATGATACGCAGGTTTTAAGTTGGAGTGATGCTGCAAAGAGGATAAACGAACTTCTTAATAACGGAGGGTTTGCCACAAATGTAGAGATTTCTGAAGCTCTTGATTATGAAAGAGATCGGATTTCAGAATCTCTATGGTATTTATCTCATGATTTAAGTGAAGAAGGAAAAGAGCAAGGATATTTTGAACTTTTTGAAAGAGGCGGGGGCTTTCCGGAAGAAACGAAAAGACTCTCTGAGGCATTAAAAAATCCTGAGTATCTGAAAGAAACAATCAGAGAATATGACAGATTTTTAGAAGGATACAAAGAAAATAGGAATGTATTAAGGTTTCACTATCACAAGGTAGATAGCCTTTATCAGAAATTACAAGAACTTGAGCTACCACGAAAGGAATATAGCACCAATTTGGCAGAACTTCCTAAGGTAAAGTCCTTTATTACAGAAGATGAAGTCCTTGAAAGCCTTTCAAGAGGAAGTGGCGTTGATAGAGGAAAAGAACGAATCACCAAGTTTTTTAAAGAAAATCATACGCTTCAGGAAAAAGCGAATTTCTTAAAAGACGAATATGGAATCGGAGGACATTCCCATGCTGTTTCAGGAGCAATGGGAAGTAACGAATGGCACGATGCAAAGGGACTTAAGTTACAGAAAAATGATTGTAAATATGTGTTTCTTACTTGGACAAGTGTTGCAAAGCATATCGACGAGCTGTTTTCTAAAAATCTTTATCTTGAAGACAAGGGAACAGAAAACAAGTCAGAGATTGAAGAACCACAATATTATTCCAAAGATGATCCTGAAAACCTAATGACAGATGAAATGCTTGAAAGAGTGCCGGAGCTTTACGCACAGGAGGATGTAGCTTTAGCGGATAAAGAGGTTCATGCTGCATATATCATTCCTTTCCGTTCAAATTGGACTTGGTATATGACGGAGTATGACAGGGAAAGCGGCGATGCCTTTGGACTTGTGCTTGGGATTGAGCCTGAATGGGGATATTTTAATCTTGAGGAGCTGAAAGAACTAAACGCACAAAGGCTTATTTTAGCGGATTTCCCAAAGACCTTTAGAGAACTTAAAGACGGTGAACTTAAAAAACAGATGGATGAGCAGGAGCTTCAGTCTGTCTTTAATGGAGAACTTAGCTTTGAAGATAAAGCAGAGCTTGAAGCACCTGAAGAAACAGAAGAAATTAGAAGGGCTAACACAGTTCAAGCTACCTTATTTGATTACCTCAAAGAAAGAGAAGAAGTAGAACTGAATGAAAAAGAGGAAAGCCCTTTAGAGGATCTTGCAGTTAAAGCAGGTGATACAGTCTATTTTCATCATGAAGAATACAAAGTCAGAGAAATTTCTAAAAATGAAATCACAGGAAGAAATGACTTGTGGCTTGATCCTGTAAGACAAGGCAATCATCAAATTCCGATTGTAGCCTTTACAGATAATGAGGATCTTCTGAAGCATATAAGCCTTAAAAGACCGAACTTTATTGTCGGTGATGAAGTTAAATACAAGGATAAAGACTATACCATCACACGCTTTGATGATATGGGAAACAACCTAAAGACGGTAACAGTTAAAGATAATACAGAATATCTTGGCGGGATGATAACAGGCTCCGATGTCATTCCTTATCGTCTTGAAAGCGACCTTGAGAGGGTATTTCAAAATCAAACATATAAACACCCAGAGCAGACTACTGAAAAAGTAGAAATAAAGAAAGCAGAAGCTCATAACTTCAAAATTAAAGAAGAAACGCTACCTGACAAGTTATCTCCAAGTGAAAGGTTAAATAATAACCTTGAAGCAATCTCTATGATGAGTCGCATTGAAAGCGGACAAAGAGAGCTTGACAGTACAGCTCAGGAAGTTTTAGCAAGGTATGTAGGCTGGGGAGGACTTGCTGATGTATTCGATGAAGAAAAAGGCGGACAGTGGAAAGAAGCGAGGAGCTTTCTAAAAGAGAACTTATCTCAGGCAGAATATGAAGCTGCAAGAGAATCTACTTTAACGAGCTTTTACACACCGAAAACAGTGATTGACGGAGTGTATAAGACGCTTTCGGATATGGGATTTAAACAGGGAAACATTTTAGAGCCATCAATGGGAATAGGAAACTTTATAGGCAATATCCCTGATGAAATGAATAAGTCTAAGTTTTATGGTGTAGAGCTTGACTCTGTAAGCGGTCGAATTGGAAAGCTGTTATACCCTGAAAGTGATATACAGATTAAGGGGCTTGAAGAAACTTCCTTCTCAAATAACTTCTTTGATGCGATTATCGGCAATGTACCCTTTGGAGAATATAAGGTAAATGACAGGGAGTATAACAAAAATAACTTCCTTATCCATGATTATTTCTTTGCCAAGTCCATTGATAAAGTAAGAAACGGCGGTATTATCGCGCCTTTATTACATCAAGCGGGACGATGGATAAAAAAGACGAAAGTGTAAGACGCTACCTTGCAGCAAAAGCAGAGTTTTTAGGAGCGATAAGACTTCCGAACGATACCTTTAAGGGCGTAGCAGGAACAGAAGTAACCTCAGATATTATCTTCCTAAAGAAAAGGGACAGTATCAGAGAAAGGGATGAGGACTGGATTCACCTTGCTGAAGATGAAAACGGGCTTTTATATAACAAATACTTTGTTGATCATCCTGAACAGGTGCTTGGTTCTATGGAAAAAATATCCGGAAGATTTGGGAATACAATAGCTTGCCTGCCAAAAGAAAACACAGACTTAAAGGAGCTACTGACAAAAGCAAGCGAAGAAATCGCTAAAAATGCTAATTATGAAGAAATAGAGCTACTTGATGATGAAATCAGCACAATACCCGCAACGGACGATGTCAAGAATTTCTCCTACACCATTATTGATGATGAAGTTTATTACAGAGAAAACTCCCTATTTGTAAAGAAAGAAGTAACGGATAAAAACAAGGAAAAGATTAAGGACTATCTTGAGTTAAATGTTGCCTTAAAGGATGTTATTTACAAACAGAAAGAAGATTTTTCAGATGATGAAGTAAAGAAAGCTCAGGAAAAACTAAATGAAATTTATGACAGCTTTTCTAAGCAGCATGGATATGTCAATAACCTTTCTAATACCAGAGCCTTAAAAGAGGATAGCAACTTCCCGCTTGTTTCTTCCATTGAAATCCTTGATGAAGAAGAAAACTTCAAAGCAAAGGGAGATATTTTCTCCAAGCGAACAATCACAAAGGCGAAGGTTATCGACCATGTAGACACTTCCCTTGAAGCTCTTGTTTTATCGGTATCAGAAAAAGGATATGTGGATTTTGAGTATATGGGTGTCAATAACCAGTGAATATTTCACCCCTAAAGGGGGTTAATTTTGCAATGAAAATTGCACCCCTTAACACATCGAGTTATCCTGCTTTTGCATCTTTAAGTAAGAATTCATAAATCAAGTCAATAACTACTTGAGGCAGGTCTCCGGTTCGTCCAACCGTATCGGTTCGGTATATATCATCGAGCGGTACAATCGGATAGAATTCATCATGTATTAAAGCGCGTATACCATGTTTTTGTGAAATCAATACATTTACCGTTGTGCCTGCTGCGAATTTATTCTGCTCAATTTTAAACAAATGGTTTTTGATTGAGATGGTGGAACCGCTTGAAAGTTTGCGCGTAATAACCGATGACAACAGTTTATCAAGATCGAGTGTTTTTGGCGTCGGTACAAACATTGAATATGAATCGCAGGCAGGAACACCAAACTGTTTGTTGAAAATACCGATATACTCTTTTAAGAATTGATTTGCTTGCTCTATGGTTGTAATTCCGCGTCGTGCAAATTCAACAGGGAGTCGGCTTTGTAAAGTTTGCCATAATCGCTCAACACGTCCTTTTGCTTGTGATGAATGAGCCGGGAACATATCGATTCCTAAGTACTTGATAATTTTGCCGAATTGTGTTACTTGTTCCTTGGTTCCTTGTAATTGCTCCTCAATGGATAACTGTTTTTTTGCATTAACAAAAAAAACGCTACACTTATCCGGATAAAGAGCGGCAGGGAGTCCGTAATTTTCGAGTGTCTGCCGCAGAACTTCTAAATATCCGAGCAGGCACTCGTTTTTGCATAAATAAAGACCGGTAATCATTCCGCGTGCATCATCAATAAAAGCATGTAATGCGGATTTTTCTTTCCCGCCGAACCAAGGAAACGGGGTTGCGTCCACTTGCAACAGCTCTCCGAAGCAAGCTCTTCTATTGCGCGTTTTATGCACCTTCTTTCGTGTTCGTCTTTTCTTTGGTGAATAAATTCCATGTGATAACAGAATACGGCGCAGAGTCGAATATGACAGCTGCAATTGATATTCTTCAGTTACTATTTCATGAAAATGCAAAAAATTGCTTTTTGACAATGCGGGATCGCTTCGCAGCGCAAGTAATCGCTGCTCAATTTCTTTCGAGGTCTTCTTTGCAGAGGGACGCTGACTGTTGCCATGCAGCATTGCGACTGCACCCTTTTCTTTGAACGCCTTTTTTAATTGCTGTACGCGTCTTCGTGAAAGGTTTAATCGAAGCGCAGCTTGTTGTACCGTACATCTCCCCTCTAGGCAGTTGGCAATAACATGTCCTCGTGTAATTTGATCAATGCTCATAAATAATTTCATTCCTCCAGTTTAGTGTAACAAGTCAATAATTTCACCTCGGTAAAATATAGGGGCGAAATATTCATTGAAAACTTATAGGGGTGAAATTATCACAGATTAAAGACATTTTGAGTATATGGGAAGCCTTACAGATAAAGACAGACCGACTTTGATAGAAGAACTTAGAGGGGAAATCTATCTAAACATCAGAGAAGAACAAAACTTTTATAGACCATTATCTTTTAACCTTGAAGATGGAGATCTACCTTTTGCCTGTGCAAACGGCAGTAATTCATATAAGTACGGCTATGTAACAAAGGATGAGTATCTAAGTGGAAATATCAGGGACAAAATTGCCATAGTAGACAGTTACCTTGCAAAGTTAAGACAAACCGAAAGAAAGTTACCTCATCTTGGCTATGCGGAAGATGGCAAAGAAAAAGAGCTGATAAGCTATGAGATGAACCGTTTGGAATATCAAAAGGCAGAGCTTACAAAAGTTCTTCCAAAGGAGCTTGAAGCAAGTGAAATCAATGTAAGACTTGGAGCTACTTGGATACCGAATAAGGATATTGAAAAATTCATCTTTGAAACGCTGAAAACTCCGGGATATGCCAAATGGGATATTAAGGTTAAATTTTCAAATCTGACAAGTGAATGGAATGTAGAAGGAAAGAGCAGGGACAGAGGAAATGACCTTGCAGAGATGACCTACGGCACCTCAAGGGTAAATGCCTATAAGCTGATTGAAGATGCACTGAACTTAAAAGAAACAAAGGTATTTGACCAGATTGTAAATCCGGACGGCTCGAAAACTTCTGTATTAAATAAAAAGGAAACGCTTCTTGCAGGGCAGAAACAGGAGCTTATAAAGGAAGAATTTAAGAACTGGATATTTAGCGATCAAGAACGAAGAAACAGGATTGTAAAGTTATATAACGAGCGTTTTAACTCTATCCGTAACAGAGAATATGACGGCAGCAACCTTTCTTTTGAGGGAATGACCACAGAAATTGATTTAAGACCTCATCAAAGAAATGCCATAGCAAGAAGTCTTTATGGAGGAAATACCTTGCTTGCCCATGTGGTAGGTAGTGGTAAGACCTTTGAAATGGTGGCGTCTGCGATGGAAAGTAAAAGGCTTGGAATGTGCAGTAAGTCCTTGTTTGTTGTCCCCAATCACTTAACAGGTCAAATCGGTCGTGAGTTTATGCAGCTATATCCGTCAGCCAATATTATGGTGGCTAATAAGAAAGACTTTGAGCCGAAAAACAGAAAAAGATTTATCGGCAAAATTGCCACAGGAGAATATGATGCCGTTGTAATCGGGCATACGCAGTTTGAAAAAATCCCGATGAGTAAGGAATATCAGGAGAAGCATATTCAGGATCAGATTGATGAAATCATAAACTATGTTGAGGAATATAAGCATGACAGAAATCAGAACTTTACGGTAAAGCAGCTTGAAAAGACAAAGAAGAAGCTGGAAACAAGGCTTGAAAAATTAAACGATGATTTTAAAAAAGATGATGTCATCACCTTTGAAGAATTAGGTGTAGATAAGCTCTTTATTGACGAGGCACATAATTACAAAAATCTCTACCTTTATACAAAAATGAGGAATGTAGCAGGTATTGGGCAGTCTGAAGCCTTTAAGTCCTCCGATATGTTTATGAAGTGCAGATACATGGATGAAATGACAGGTGGAAAAGGAATTGTCTTTGCCACAGGAACACCTGTCAGTAACTCGATGACAGAGCTTTATACTATGCAGCGTTATCTTCAGTATGAGAGCTTAAAGAAAAATAATTTGGAGCATTTTGATAGTTGGGCTTCTACCTTTGGAGAAACACAGTCAGCTTTTGAATTATCTCCTGAGGGTTCAGGGTATAGAGTAAAGACAAGATTTTCCAAGTTCTATAACTTGCCTGAGTTAATGTCGATGTTTAAAGAAGTTGCGGATATTCAGACAGCAGATATGCTAAATCTTCCGACACCTAAAGCACACTATGAGGTTATTAAAACTTTGCCAAGTGATGAGCAAAAGGAAATCCTAAAGAGCCTTTCTGAAAGAGCTGATGATGTGAGAAACAGGGTAGTAGAGCCTGACGAAGATAATATGCTTAAAATTACCAATGACGGTAAGAAACTCGCCTTAGATCAGCGTTTAATCAATCCTTTACTTCCTGACAATCCTGACAGCAAGGTCAATGTGTGCGTGAAAAATGTCTTTTCCATTTGGGATAAGACAAGAGAAAATAAGTCCACACAGCTTCTTTTCTCCGATATGTCAACTCCAAAAAAAGATGGAGAGTTTAATATTTATGATGATATTAGAGAAAAACTTGTGGCAATGGGAATACCGAAAGAAGAAATAGCCTTTATCCATGAAGCAAATTCTGATAAGCAAAAGGATGAACTCTTTGCAAAGGTAAGAAAAGGTGAGATTCGTATTTTAATGGGTTCTACACAGAAAATGGGAGCCGGAACGAATGTGCAAAACAAGCTGATTGCACTTCATGATTTAGATGTTCCATGGCGTCCTGCCGATTTGGAGCAGTTCCAAGTGGGACAAGTAAAAAAACAAGGACTATCTCAATAAATACTAACGCAAGCACAAGTATAAAATAGGCTAAAGTGACTTATCAGTCTATTTATGATATAATATATCTTAACAATAAAACGTATAAGGGGTAATAATATGGCAATTTCTTATAAACCATTATGGCACTTATTGGTAGAAAGAGAAATGAACAAAGAAGACTTAAAAAGAGCTGCAAACATTACAAGTAACATAGTTTCAAGAATGAGCAAAAACTCTTATGTGAACTTAGAGTCATTAGAAAAGATTTGCTTGGCATTGGATTGCAGAATTGAAGATGTTATAGAGATTCATAGAAATGAGGTGGAATAAAATTGGGAAATCTATCACAAATCAGAAGAGCTGAAATGCTTGAATACCTAAATCATCTAAAAGAAATTCATACAGATGATGAGAGTAGGATTGCACTTGGCAAGATTGAAACAGCACTAACTGAGAAAAAATATGGATTAGTTTGGGAAGAACACGAAGAAGAAGTAGATAAAAAGCTCGTTCACAACATACCAGTGTTTAGAGAAATAGAAGATAAAAAAATAATTGGAGATAATACCTCTGATTTTAATTTTATTTTAGAGGGGGATAATCTACATTCCCTTAAATTATTAAAAAAGACTCACATGGGCAAAATTGATGTTATCTATATTGATCCACCTTATAATACAAAAAATAAAGAATTTATTTATAACGATACAAGGATTGGAGAAGATGACACATATAGGCACTCTAAATGGATCTCATTTATGAGCGAAAGACTTGTTATTGCAAAAGAGTTGTTATCTGATGAGGGAGTTATTTTTATTTCCATTGATGATAATGAGCAAGGACAACTCAAGCTATTGTGTGACCAAATTTTTGGAGAGAAAAACTTTATAGCTAATATAGTTAGGAATACAAACTCATCAAAAAATCAAAGCCTTTATGTTTCTGTAAGTCATGAATACTGTTTAATATATTCAAAAGATTATGAAAAGCTTCAAGTTAGACACAAAGATAATAAATGGGAAACAGAAAAAAATAATATAGATGAATATGAGAAAAAGGTAAAACAATTACAAAAACTAGGATTATCACATGATGAAATTACTGAAGAGCTAAAAGAATTGACTAAATACCCAAGATTTATAGATTTTACAAATTATTGGTATTTTGATGATAGAGGACTCTATCAAAAGGCAGATTTAGGAGGGGTAAAAAATGGCAATAAGACTCCTATTATAAATCCTTTAACAAATGAGGAAGACCCAGTTCCACCAGGAGGGTTCAGATGTAGTAATGAGAAATTAAACGAGCTAATTTCAGAAAATAGAATTCATTTTCATACAGATGGCAGTTTACCAAGATTAAAAAGATATTTATTAGAAAATAGGAAACAAAGACCAAAGTCTATAATGAGTGATGACCAAAGACCAGACTACACTTTATTAAAAAATATGGATATAGAATTTGACAACCCTAAACAAATGGCTTTTATGAAAAGAATATTAAGTATATTTGATAATAATAGCTTATATCTTGATTTTTTTGCCGGGTCTCGTGTCATAATAATGACAGAGGCAAATAGTTCAGTAAAATCAAAGGTTTTGAAGCTTCTACCAAAGTTAAAAACTGAAGAAACTGATAGCTTATGTGTTGCTTAGAGCTATTATCCATTAAAATAATGGTTGTAAGCAGCACATAAGCCGAAGAGAAAAAGAGGTAGTGTATGCGATGGATATTAAAAATTATATTATTCCCGATTAGTCTTGTCTTATCAATTCTGACTGCTTTTCTGACATTCTTACTTGGTATAGGAACAGCATTACTGTATATCGTTATGGTGTTCTGTATATTTGGGGCGATAGCTTCTTTCGTTCAAGGAGAAATTGGAATAGGTATATCGGGCTTGGTTATCGGCTTTCTATTTAGTCCTTATGGGCTTCCTATGATAGGAGCAACTGTGATAGCGTTTATTGAATTGATAAATGAGAAGATTAAAGCGGTGTAGACAAATTAGAATTTGAGGAGGCAATCAATGATACTATCAGAAATAAAGAACCTGCTGAAAGATTTTGTAGAGCATTCAAAAAAAATATTAAAAGATAATTTAGTTGGAGTATATTTACATGGCTCTCTTGTTATGGAATGCTTTAACCCTGAAAAGAGTGATATCGATCTGATTGTGGTGATTAATCAGCCACTGCTAAATTCTGTCAAGAGAGAATACATGGATATGGTAGTGAAATGTAATGATTTAGCACCTGCGAAAGGGATAGAAATGAGTATTGTTCTTAGGGGTGTATGTAATCCATTTGCTTATCCAACACCATTTGAATTGCATTTTTCCTCTATGCATTTGAAATGGTACAAAGACAATCCGGAAGAGTATATTCGTAAGATGAACGGGGAGGACATAGACCTCGCTGCTCATTTTACTATATTAAACAAAAGAGGTAGTTGCCTATATGGTGCACCTATCAAGTCGGTATTTGCAGAAGTTCCAAACAGTAATTATATGGATTCTATATGTAACGATATCTCAGATGCTAAGGAGAATATAGAGAAAGATACAATGTATCTGGTTTTAAATTTGGCTAGAGTTTTAGCATATAAAGAAGATGGGCTAATTCTTTCAAAAAAGGAATGTGTCGAATGGGCAATAAAAAAGTTGCCGAAAGAATACCATAAATTAATAGAGGATGCTATGCGTGAGTATACTGAAAACATAAAAATTATGTATGATATAGTTCTTGCTAAACGCTATGCAAAGTATGCCATAATGCGAATTCAACAAGGTATCAACTCAACAAATCCCAGTTTGTAGAAATTTATAAATTAGAACTTATGGAGAGACAGTATGATTAAAACAAGTGTGAAATCGGAACTGAAAGATTATTAGACAGTGAAGTTGCACAAGGTATTGTTGCACCTCAAGATTTTTGTAATGCTAAAGGTGCTAAAACTTTAGGAAATGAAAACCTTAAAGGCAGAGGCATCTTTAACTTAACCATAGAAGAATATAACGCTTTAAACTTAAGCGATGAGGAAAAGAAACTCGTAAAGCCTTTTTATACCAGTAAGGAGTTGTTTCAATATTGGGGAAACAGTGAAAATAAATTATTTGTCATTTACACAGACTCTAAATTCAAAGAAAAAAAAGAAATGAAGCCGTATCCAAATTTAAAAAAGCATTTGGATGTTTTTGAAAAAATAATTACTTCATATAATAAGCCTTATGGCTTACATAGAGCCCGTGATGAAAAGTTTTTTACAAGTGAAACAATTCTTTCTCTTAGAAAAACTGAAAGACCGAAATTTACTTATACGGATTTTCCGTGTTATGTTTCACAAAGTTATATGCTTATCAAAACTGATCGTTGGGATTTAAAGTTTTTAACGGCTGTTTTAAACTCAAAGCTCATTGCTTTTTGGTTACGGCACAAAGGTAAAATGCAAGGAGACAATTTTCAAATTGATAAAGCCCCGCTTTTGGCAATTCCGCTTCCAGCTCTAAGCCCTGACCGCTCGTCCCTTATCTCTAAACTTATCAGCCTCGCCGAACACATGATTGTTTCGCAAGAGGAACTTTTCAAAGCCCGCTTCGAAAGCGACAAAAAATTTTTGCAGCAGCGGGTTGATATTTTAGACGAACAGATAAACCGCGCGGTGTATGAGCTATACGGCTTGAGCGATGAAGAGATTGAGATTGTGGAGGGGGAGGGAGTAGCTTTAATGTAATAGATGTGATATAATTTATTGTTCTACGGAGTAAAATTATGGAACTTGATATAAGTAAAATTGATGCACTCAGCAATGAGCTTCAAAATGCAATAGCACAAATAAACAATGGTTTAAAATACATACAAACAATACCAAAAACTAATGAAGTTTATTTTTCTATGTTTCAAAGCCTTTCCACAGGATTTGAGCGCTTACTTAAATATAGTATATGTTACGGTGAGTTTTCTAAAAATAGTCAGATACCAAAAACGGAAGATATAAAGAGGCATAATATTTCGTTTCTATTAGAAAAATATTTAAAAGAGTATTTTTCTATTTTGCACCCGCTACTTAAATCTGATTATGAATTTTTAACAACAGATGGTGAATTAAAAACGCTCATTAAAATTTTATCTGAATTTGGTGAAACTGCACGGTATTATAATCTTAATGTGGCTACCGATTATAAACATAAGAATGATG
The DNA here is from genome assembly GCF_008153345.1 of Treponema phagedenis. Classification (NCBI taxonomy): domain Bacteria; kingdom Pseudomonadati; phylum Spirochaetota; class Spirochaetia; order Treponematales; family Treponemataceae; genus Treponema; species Treponema phagedenis. The sequence goes on from NZ_CP042818.1 coordinate 1,595,273, forward strand.
TTCAGCCTCTTTGGGATAAACTTGTTACGAATTTTATAATGAATAATGACAAAGTAAAAAAAGCCTATATCGATGAACCGGATTATAAATATGTTGATGACGAAGTAAACAAACATTTTGTATCAGTAGTTGAAAAATTGGTCAGAGCAATTGTTAGACAGTTTACATTAGGAAATATAAAAGAGGCCGAAAGAGATATTGGCACATACAGTTCTTTCTTAATGTTACAGGATCGTCAACTGGGAACAACAAAATATTGTGATAACATTGAAAATAAAAAAATGCAACAAAAATATAAACCAATGTTAGGTAATAAACAAAAAGTTATTACTAAAACTGAATATGTAGAAAAAATTAAAAAATTATGGCCATATAAACATACTGATGTAATTACTGTTGAAAAAGCTCCTGACGGATGTGTTTTTATTGTAATAAATGAGCATATTTATGCTCTAAATGGACGAACTCAAATAAAATATAATTTGCCCTTTGCTATTGACTACGACGAAACATATTTAGGAAGAGATATTAGCTATTTTTTAGATATGGCTTTTCAACTTTAGCTAAACATTTGGTTTTTAGAAATTAAATTTACTATCGCCATAAAATCGAAAGCGACAAAAAGTTTTTGCAGTAGCGGGTGGATATTTTAGACGGACAGATAAACCGTGCCGTGTATGAGCTATACGGCTTGAGCGATGAAAAGATTGAGATTGTGGAGGAGGAGGAGGATTAATGAGAGATAAAAACAAGCTTGGACTTATTTATGCTGCCTTGTTTATAATCGGCAAATATGCTAAACTATAATGACTTAGATCATAATCAGTAAAAAATACTTGAAACCGCTTGTATGAATTGGAACGCTATAAGTCGTAATATTAGGATTTACGGCATTATAGAATAAGAGAGTGCGGCAAAGTTTAGAATAATATAAAAACATGGGAAAGGGAAATATAAAATACAAAGCTATTGATTTTTTTTGCGGAGGCGGCGGAATGACTTGCGGACTTCGTCAGGCAGGAATTGATGTTATTGCCGGCGTGGATTTGGATGCAACCGCAAAAGAAACTTATGAATACAACAATCCTCAAAGTGTTTTTATTGAGGCGGATATAAAGAAATTGGAAACAGGGTATTTTGAACATACTTTTAAAATTAAAAAAAATGATGACAGCTTAATTTTTGTCGGTTGCAGTCCTTGCCAATTTTACAGCATTATAAATACCGATAAAAAGAAATCATTGCAATCAAAGGATTTATTGTTGGATTTTGCCCGCTTTGTTGAGTATTACAAACCCGGATATGTCCTTGTTGAAAATGTTCCGGGAATTCGCACAAACAAAGAAAGCATATTGCCCGAGTTCCTTTTAAAATTGAAAAATATTGGTTACGAAAAAATCGTGTACAAAGTTATTGATATGGCTTATTACGGCGTGCCACAGCACAGAAAGCGATTTTCGTTGATTGCCACTCGTCTTAAGAATGTTACCGTTGATTTACCGGTACCGGAAAAAAAGATAATTAATCTTTCAAGCGTCATCGGTGTTAAAAACGGATTTCCGCCGGTAAAGGCGGGGAACAAGGATAGAAGCGATTTTAATCATACCGTTTCGGGATTAAGCGCTAAATGCTTGGCACGGTTAAAAAAGACAAAACATAACGGAGGCAGTCGATCGGACTGGGCGGATGATCCGGAACTCCAGTTAAAGTGTTTTGTCGGCAAAGACAGCGCTTTTCAAGACACATACGGACGCATGCGATGGGATAGACCGGCTCCGACAATCACAACAAAATTTTTCAGTATCTCAAACGGGCGTTTTGGACATCCCGAAGAAAACAGAGCTCTTTCCATACGAGAAGGTGCAACATTACAAACTTTTCCTAAAAACTATGTATTTAAAACAAATAATATTTCTACGGCGGCAAGGTTAATTGGAAATGCTGTTCCGCCCGAATATGCACGGAGATTAGGGGAAGTGATAAATAAAAGCGGAGATACAATATGAAACGGCATTTTTCAATTACACCGAGAATTATAGCTCACTTCGGGGAAGATTTGATAAAAAATGAAAGTATTGCAATTCTTGAATTGGTAAAGAATTCTTATGATGCATGTGCTTCAAAATGCAAAGTTGAATTTACTTCCGAAAATAAAATGATAAAAAAAATTGTTATTTCCGATGACGGAACGGGTATGAATGCGGACACCATACAAAATGTTTGGTTAGTGATAGGTACGGATCATAAAAAAACGACAAAAAAAAACGAATGCGGGCGCTACCCGTTAGGTGAAAAAGGCATAGGTAGATTAGGCGTACATAAACTTGGCAAAAAAATAAAACTTTTTTCAAAAACAGCTAAAAATAAAGAAGTTGAATTGTTCATTGATTGGACGGAATTGGAGCATGCCAAACAAATTGAAGACTTCGGTATCGAGGTAACTGAAAATGAAATTCCGAAATATTATCCAAACGGGAAAACCGGGACAAAAATTATTATTGAAGACTTAAAATCACAATGGGATAGAAGACAAATACGGGAAGTGTACCGAAATTTATTATCCTTGAATAGCCCTTTCGCTAATAATAGCGATTCTTTTGATGTCGATATTTATAGTAATGAAAATATTTTTGAAGGTTTGCCAAAATTTGAAGATATTATAGAAAACGGTGGATTATATTTTGGCAGCTGTACACTCAAAGGCAAAAAAGTTCGAGAATTTAAATACGAGTTTCGTCCTTGGAGTACATTGGATAAACTTGAAGGAAGAAAAGTGCTTATATCCGATTTGTCGGAAGAAGACTTATGTATTAAAGGGTTGAAAGAACTTGAAGACAAAAAAAGACCGGTTGAATATAATATTGATTTGGATGAACTTCAAATCGGAGAGATTAAATTTGACATAATTATTTTTGAAAAAGATGCGGCTATTTTTAATTTTGTAAATACGGAAAAGAAAAGTATAAATGATTATTTAAGTGAAAATGGAGGAATACGAGTATATCGAGATAATGTTCGAGTCTATGATTACGGAGAGCGAGATAACGATTGGCTCGGCATTGACTTAAAAAGAGTGCATCGAGTCGGCGGAAATATCAGTAATAATATCGTTCTTGGTTCGGTAAGATTAAATAGACGCGACAGTATCGGATTAAGAGAAAAAACAAATAGGGAAGGATTTATTGAAGATGAATGTTATAACGCATTTGTAGATGCAATAAACTATGTTTTGAATATATTTGTAAGAGAGCGAAATGTTGATAAAACGCATTTAACGACATTATATAAAACACATAAAGTTATTGAACCCGTACTTTCCGATTTAGGTGAAGTTATTAATCTGGTTGAAGAGAAAGTTGCCAATGAATTAGACAAAAAAGAAATTTTAAAATATTTATATAGAATAAATGATCAGTATAAAGATGTAAAAGAAACTCTTATAAAAAGTGCCAATGCGGGACTAAATTTAAGTGTTGTTATCCATGAAATCGACAAACTGACAGCTGCGCTCCTCGGCTGTGCCAAACGCGGAGATAATAATAAAATAATCGAACTTTCTTTACGATTGGAAAAAATAGTGCGCGGCTATACTGCAATGATTAGAAAATCTGCAATAAAAGAGACTGAATTAGCAGATATTGTAAATATTGCACTTGAAAATTATGAGTTCCGGTTTTCAGATCATTTAATAAGCGTGCATCATAATTCCGACAATTGTAAACTGATGGCATTTTTAGCAAAAGCCGAAGCTATATCGGTTCTTACTAATTTGTTGGATAATTCCATTTATTGGCTAAGCTATGCAAGAAAAGAAGATAGAAAAATATCCGTTTATATAACAGGGCAAATTGCTAATTATAATTCCATCATTGTGAGCGATAACGGTCCCGGATTTAATATACCTGCCGATGTCGCCGTACAACCGTTTATAACCGGTAAACCTTATAATATTGGTATGGGGCTCGGTTTGCATATTGTCAATGAAATGATGAATGCAATGAAAGGCAAATTATTGTTTTTGGATGAAAATGATATTGAATTACCAAAATATATCAAAGATAATCAAATTGATAAAGCAATTATTGCTTTATGTTTTCCGAGAGTCTAAATTTGGATGTTCCCGATGAGATTATGCAGCGAATCGAAAGCGATATTGAGCAAAGCGAAAAAAAACCTAAAATCAGTATGGGTGGTTTAAATAAAGCACTTATGAGTGTAGCGCCTGAGTATAAGAGTAGGATGAGAATTTCTGTTATTTTTGCCTGCATTGGGGAGCTTTTTAGTTTTTCTACTTATTTCTTTAGTGCTTATGCAGCAGGATGGCTTATAAAAAATGCCGGGGGTAATCCGGTCAGCTTTCATGCACTATTGAAATATGCTTTTTTTGCAATAGGATCACTGCTCCTTTACTTTATATTTACAGGATTTAGCACAACCATTTCACATAAAACCTCATTTTCCATACTTGCAAAACTTAGACGGACTTTGTTTGAAAAATTAAAGGTAATTCCAATGGGGTACTTGGTGGATAATTCTGTAGGTAAAATTAAGGTAATTATCATGGATCGAGTAGCAGATATGGAAGACTGGGTAGCCCATTTGATGCCTGAACTACCTAGCAGGCTTTTGCATCCGATACTTTGCACAGTTATTTTGTTTTATTTAGATTGGCGCATAGGATTATCAATATTTGTGCCGCTACCAATTGTTTTTGTCGGGATGATTACAATGATGTATAAATACCGTAGTAGAATGGCGGTGTGGTTATCAAGTTATGCAAATGTTGCCGACAGAAGTGCTGAGTATGTTCGTGGAATCCCTGTAATCAAAGCATTTGCACAAGACAAAGTTTCGTATGGTAAATTTGCAGATGCGGTAAAATTCTACCATTTTTCAACGATGAAATGGTGGAAGCAAAGTTGGTTTGGCAAAGCACTGATGACGGCAGCAATGATGACACCACAGATAGTGAGCTTGCCTTTAGCTTTCTATTTATATGGGAATGGGCAAATAGGCATTGAAACATTGCTTTTATCACTTATTCTGCCAATTGCTATTCTTCCGCAGGCTTTTGCAATCATGATGAGTTTTGAACTTTTTCAGATGGCTTCTAATACTTGGGTATCCATACAAGAATTGCTTGATATGCCTGCCCAAAAACGTCCTGATGCAGAAAATAAAGTTACTATAGATAGGGGCAAGGGAATAAAATTTGATAATGTAAGTTTTTCTTATCATGACGGAACTGAGGTATTGCATAATATTTCTTTTGAAACAAGCCCCGGAGAAGTGACTGCACTTGTCGGACCTTCAGGTGGCGGAAAATCTACAATTGCAAAGCTTTTGGCAGGCTTTTGGGATCAGTCATCGGGTAAAATTTCCATTGGTAATGTGGATACAAAGAATATTTCATTTAAGCAGCTTGCTGAAGAGATTTCTTTTGTTTCACAAGATAACTTTCTTTTTGATGTAAGCCTTAGAGATAATATTCGTCTTGGAAAGCCTAATGCATCCGAAGATGAAATTATTGCGGCAGCAAAAGCTGCTCATTGTCATGATTTTATTACGGCACTTCCTAATGGGTATGATACCAAAGCAGGAGAAGCAGGAGGAGCAATGTCAGGCGGTGAAAGACAACGGATAACCCTTGCAAGAGCAATTTTGAAACCTGCATCAACCATTATTTTGGATGAGGCGACAGCTTATGCCGATCCTGAAAATGAAGCTCTCATCCAAGAAGCAATATCGAATCTAGTAAAGGGGAAAAATCTTGTGATGGTTGCTCATAGGTTAAATACAATCAAGCAGGCACACCAAATAATTCTAATCGATAAAGGTCAAATTATAGCCAAGGGTAAACATGAAGAACTGATGGAAGAGCCACTTTATGCAAGCCTGTGGAAACAATATTTAGGGGAGGAATAAGACATGGAGTTTATAAGATTATCATTCAAACTGGCAGGACAGTATAAAAATCGTCTTAAGGCAGGAATGTTTCTTATTTTTCTGCAAAATGCTTCAATGCTGTTTGGATTTTTCGCTCTCTTTCTTGCATTCGGTTGGATGAATGAAACTACATGGGAGCATATTTGGACAATTTTCGGAGTGCTTTTTGCTTCCTTTCTTTTTAATTTTTTGACAGGCTGGGCGAAAAGCGGTCTTAGTGATGGTGTTTTCTTTGGCATTTTCAAGGACTACAGACTTGCAGTTGGCGAAAAACTTAAAAAGGCGCCTATGGGATATTTTGCAGAACAAAGTCTATCAAGAATTATGGCGGCATTTACCAATGTTATGAAGAGTCTTGAAAATTACTCTGCAATGAGTATCGACTTTGCTGTTTCAGGCATTTCAATATCCTTTTTCCTGTTGGTTGGGATGTTCGGTGTAAATACTAAAATTGGATTTTTAACTTTAAGTTGTTTAATACTTATTTGGCTATGCGTGTCTCTTATGATTAATCAAGCAAAAAAAGAGATTGCACGTGAACATGCAGCTATTACAAAGGTCGGTGATGCGTTAGTTGACAGCATTAGCGGGATTCCTGTGCTTCGGAGTTTTCCCTTTGCAGATGAAGGTGTTGTTGAAGAAATTCATTCTAAATTGAATAATGCTTCTGAGGAGCTTAGACTTTCTCAAGTGCATTTTGAAATTGTCTTTGTTATTTATGCGAGAATTTTTTCTACTATCATTAATCTTTCGAGTCTGCTTGTTACATTATTTTCTTGTTATCTTTATACGAAAGGGGAAGTTTTATTACCACAAGCGCTCACTGTTTCGGCTGCCGGCTTTATGATTTTCGGCGGTTTAAAACAACTTGAAAATGCAGCCATCCTCATGGTTAAGAATCCCGCCAATATGCAATATTTGGATGAGGTTTTAGATATTCCTGAAATAAGTGACGGGACTTTGGAAGTTATGGAAAATCAGGATATCGTCTTTGATAAGGTGAGCTTTAGTTACGACAAAGGGAATCCTGTTTTAAAAGAGCTTTCATTTACTATTCCACAAGGGTCAAAGACAGCTATCGTAGGACCGTCAGGATCCGGAAAAACGACAATAATCAATTTGATCTCTCGTTTTTATGATGTTGACAGTGGTGAAATAAGATTAGGAAATAAGGATATACGAGATTATAAAGTAGAAAGTTTACTGAAAAATCTTTCACTTGTTTTCCAAAATGTTTATCTTTTTCAAGATACTATAGAGAATAATATTCGCTTTGCAAATCCTAAGGCAAGTCATGAAGAAGTAGTGGAAGCTGCTAAAAAAGCTCGTTGCCATAATTTTATTATGGAACTTCCTGATGGCTATAACACCATGGTAGGTGAGGGTGGCAGCTCTCTTTCCGGTGGTGAAAAACAACGAATTTCTATTGCTAGAGCATTACTTAAAAATGCACCTATTATTCTTTTGGATGAAGCGACCAGCTCCGTTGATCCTGAAAATGAATATGAGATTTTGGCAGCGATTGAGGAATTGTCCAAAGGACACACTGTAGTTTCGATAGCTCACAGACTTTCAACTGTGAAAAAAGCCGATCAGATACTAGTGATTGATGACGGTAAATTGGTTCAAGAAGGCAAACATAACGATTTGATAAATAGAGAAGGAATTTATTCAGCATTTATCAAGGCAAGAGAGCGAGCTGCAAGCTGGAGATTGTAAAAAAAGCAAACGATTCAAAGCAACCGACATTTAAGAATTAAAAAGCTTTGTAAAGCACATATAGACAAATTTTGAAGCGACTAAGAATAAAATAACTTAGTCGCTTTTTTATCGTGATTTTTAAATTATAAAAAACAAAATTAATGGAAAACCGAAAAATTTTATCAAATAAATTAAAAAATTCGGTAACCAAGGGGGGGGCAATCTGTCCTTATGTAAAGTGAAGGGAAGTTTGACTTCCTGTATTTTATTGATGATAGTGAAGATTGCCTATTTCAAATGAAAAGAATACAAAGAAAAGTCCCTTTCACATAATTGTTCCTTGACAACTGAATAGACCAAAGGTAGGACTTTATCTACTTGTGGAGGATTATGACTTACGCCATGACCTTTCTGCTGAAAGAAATTTTGGTTTTATGAATACTGAGTAAATCAAGGAAACAAGAAAGCGAGCGATAAATAAGAATACATAAAAACAGATGTGGCAACCTGTTCGATGAAACAAGTAGTGATAATGATACTTCAATAGTTTAAGCCGGCTCGTCTGGAATAAGAGGCGGAGGTGAGATTCCTATGTTGCTGCCAAGCACCTACCAAAGTCGTTAAATTTAAAATATAGAAGAAAACATATTTTGATTATAGAAAGTTTCTAAAGGAAGGAGGGGTGTCTGTGGATAGTGACTGGAATGGACTGGCTGATTTAATTGCAAATCTGATTACAAAATATGCTGGTGTTTTAGATTTAGATAATCTGCCCGATCCAACGCCAGTAAAAAACCAAGAGATGAAAAATAGTTTTGACATGGCAAAAACACAAATTGAGGCGGACTAATAAAAGTGTTATAATATACTTGAAATGATAGTCCAAACTTAAATTCAAAAATCCTAAACTATATATGATATAGAAAAGTTATATTGAGGTTAATGCTATGTCAAAAGAAAAAATAAAAGTATACCTCTATACACGAGTATCTACGTCAATACAGATAGAGGGGTATTCGTTAGAGGCACAAAAATCACAAATGAAGGCCTTTGCTATTTACAACGATTACGAAATTGTCGGAGAGTATGAAGATGCCGGAAAGTCTGGCAAATCTATTGAAGGTAGAATACAGTTCAATCGAATGATGGAAAATATAAAATCTGGAAAAGATGGAGTGTCTTTTGTTCTTGTGTTTAAGTTATCAAGATTTGCAAGAAATGCCGCTGATGTTCTTTCTACACTTCAGATAATGCAGGATTATGGAGTGAATCTTATCTGCGTTGAAGATGGCATTGATTCATCTAAAGATGCCGGGAAACTAATGATTTCTGTTTTATCAGCTGTGGCTGAAATAGAAAGAGAAAACATCCGTATTCAAACAATGGAAGGTCGCATTCAAAAAGCAAGGGAAGGAAAATGGAATGGTGGCTTTGCTCCGTATGGATATAAACTTGAAGATGGCAAGCTGTTTATAAATGAGGAAGAGGCAGTTGCCATAAGAACGATTTTCGACCAGTATGTAAATACTACGATAGGAGCCAATGGGATATCTAAATACTTAGAGAATCATGGAATTAGAAAAATCCCAAGACAGAATGGTAAGAATCCTTTGTTTGATGCAGGTCTTATAAGAAAGATATTAAAGAATCCTGTATATAATGGGAAAATAGCATTTGGAAGAAGAACTTTAGAAAAAGTTCACGGTACAAGAAATGAATATAAGCAGGTTGAACAAGATGAGTATCTCATATCTGAAGGGATACATGAAGCTATAGTTTCCGATGAAGTTTGGCAAGCTGCTCAGGTTAAGCTAAAATCTCAAGCAAAGAAATATGAGCATGTGAATAAAGGAAAAGATACACGCACACACTTGCTTTCTGGAATTGTAAAATGCCCGATATGTGGAGTGGGAATGTTTGGAAACAAGTGTATCAAGAAAAAGAAAGATGGCACAAAGTATAAAGATTTTTATTACTATGGTTGTAAACATAGGCAGATGATAAGAGGTCATAAGTGTACTTTCAGTAAGCAAATTAGAGAAGAATTGTTAGATGAAGCTGTTGCAGAGGTGATTGCCAAGATTGTAAGTAATCCGAAATTTGCTTCTATGATGCAAGAAAAAATCAACATGAAGGTGGACACCTCTGAAATAGAAAATGAAATAGATAATTACCAAAAGGAATTGAGAAAGAGTCATTCTACAAAGTTTAAGCTAATTGAGGAAATAGATAATTTAGATGTTGAAGATAAGCATTATAAGAGAAGAAAGCAGGATTTAGATGATAGACTTTATCGTATGTATGACAAAATAGATGAATTAGAATCATCACTAATTGATGCGAAAGCAAAGAAACAAACCATTGAAGCTGAAAAGCTTACAGGAGATAACATATATAAGGTTCTTATTTATTTTGATAAACTCTACAAGGTAATGAATGATGTAGAGCGTAGGCAGTTAATTTCAGCTTTGATTTCTGAAATTCAAGTTTATGAAGAAAAACAACCTAATGGACAATGGCTAAAATCAATTACTTTCAAGCTTCCAATTATAGACGATGACTTGAATATAAGTTTGGACAATGATGAACAAGTTGAATGGCTGCCTTTACCTGATTTTTCTTTTGAAATCTTTTATAGGCATTTGCTCTTTTATATTCATTCGTCTTTTTCAGTTCCTCTTTGGCATCACGAAATTCAAGCTTCGATTTTCGCTTCCTGATTTTATAATCCTTATTTGTAAGATCGTATCCTTTCTTCGCCTTTTTCTTATCAGAATATTTCTTTATGCCATGAATGAGTTTAGAGCTTGCGTCCGCCATCTTTTCTCCTGCTTCCACCCCTTTATTTTCATCACTTCCATGAGAAAGATAATCCCTTACGGTTTCACTTCCTTTGGCAAGTCCTGAAAGGGCAGATACCTTTACCATATCTTTCTTTAGCTTTTTCCTCTGCTCTTTAGAAAGGCTACTATGAACTTTTTCGCTTGCAGCATCTTTTCCAGTCTTTTTACCTTCAGATTTATTTTCCTTTGACACATCTTCTTTTTTTCTTGTATAAAGGCTTTCGGTGTAGTTTTTCCTCTTATACTTTCTCTTTTTAGCCTCATAACTTTTAGAGGAACTTCCAAAAAACTCATCTTTTTTATGGAGATTATCATCCACATCATAGGTCGATTCAAAGTAGTCGCTGTCCCTAAAGTCATTATCGTATCTGTCTATAATCCCGTCATTATCAAGGTCTTTTCCTAAGGGATCATAGATTTTTCCATCCTTTACCTCCGTAATATAATCAGATCTTCCTGTTTCACTTACAGCAGCTACACTATCCTTATCAGAAGCTCTATATCTTGCGTTTCTCTTGGATGTTCCATAAGCCTTTTCATTATCAGCACTTACCTTGTTTATTTTCTTATGAACCTTGTCCTGAAATCTGTCTTTGTCATGGACGATTTTTCCTCTGTAATCATCGTTATGCTTTAGCTTACTTTCTTCAGATGTAGTGAATGTTTCACTATGGATCATTTCTCTTTCAAGACTTGCCTTATGCCTTTCCCTAAAATCTTTTTTCAGCTTTTTCCCCATAGGCTACCTCACTTCTTCAGGCTTGGTAGTCATCTTCTGATAGAGAATTGTATCCTTCGGGAACTTATCAAGGAAAGGAACAATGGTATTTCCAAAGAACAGTAGTCCCTCGCCCTCATTGGAGTTGGTAACATATCTAAGCTGAGGAAGTGAGATTTTAAGTTTTCTTGCTAAAATTTCTCTATCTCCTGACGCTTGATTTAGCATTAAGACAAAGTCCGTATTATCAAAGATATTTTCAATTTCCTTACTCATAAGTAGGTCTTTGACATTTTGCGTAATACCTGTTGGAATACCTCCCCATTTTCTAAAACGCTTCCATATTTCCACAGAATAAGATGCTGTCTGCTCATCTTTTAATAGCAAGTGAAACTCATCTATATAGTACCTTGTAGCCTTGCTTCCTCTATTTTGAGATACTTTATTCCACACCTGATCCTGTATAACAAGCATACCGATTTTCTTTAGCTGACTTCCAAGCTCTTTAATATCAAAGCACAGGAGTTTCTTATTTAAGTCCACATTTGACCTGTGATTAAAAACATTAAGGGAACCTGATACATAGATTTCCATCTCCGTTGCCAGCTTTTTACCGACCTTTTCTTCCTGTCCTTTTAACATATCGTATAGGTCTTGAAGTATAGGCATATTACAAGGTTCTGGATTTTCAAAATACCTTTCGTAAATCTTAGGTAAGCACCTGTCTATAACGGACTTTTCTTCTGCCGTAAGACCACTACCGCCTACTACAAGCTCCAGCATACTCATAATGAAGTTTGCTTTGTCTTTCAGTGGCGCATCCCCATCGCCATAGTTCATATTAATATCAAGGGGATTCAGGTAATCTTTGGACTTACTGCTGACTTTAATGACTTCTCCATTAAATTGTCTTACAAGGTTTCCATACTCTCCTTCCGGATCGCAGATAATCACATCATCGTCCGTTACTAAAATTGCATTTGCCATTTCTCTTTTAGCACTAAAGGATTTACCACTTCCAGGAGTTCCGAGGATTAGACCGTTTGGATTTTTGAGTTTTTTCCTATCTGCCATAATCAGGTTATGGCTTAAGGCATTTAGTCCGTAATAAAGACTGTTACTTGAATTGATAAAAAGCTCCTCTGTGGTAAAGGGCATAAAAACTGCCGTAGATGATGAGGTTAGTCCTCTATCTATCTCAATCTTGTTTACGCCAAGAGGTAGCACGCTGATAAGTCCTTGTTCTTGCGTATGGTCAAGTCTTTTCAGCTTGCAGTTATGCTTATTTGAAATGGAACTTATCTGAGAGATTGTGTTATCAAGCTTTTGCACCGTTTTTGCAAAGTTCATAAAGACGATACTTACCACAAACATTCGCTCATCTCTTGTCTGTAAGTCCTTTAGGAGGCTTTTTACATCTTCTCCATAGGTGATTAAGTCCGATGGAAGAATGTCCATATCATAACCGCTTCTTACCGCTTTCTTATTTTCCTCAATTTTCATCTTGTCAATATCGGTATTTTTTCTCTTTACCATTTTAATAGCCTCCGATTGGTCGATTGCTTTAATATGAAAGGAAATATTGATGTTATCATCAATATCCAAAAACTCGGCAAGCATACGGTCTGAAAGCTCACTTGCAAGAATTTGAAAATGACTTACTGCACCGATAAATTTTCCAAACTTAAAGTACCTTGAAGGCGTGAAGTTAAATTCATCAGGTACAATGTATGTTTTAGTGCTTTCCCTTTTCCTCAGATTTTTGTATGAAAACTCAAAGGTCTTATTGGGATTTAATATATCGTGAAGAATCTTGAGTCTTTCTTCCCCACTTAAACTTTCCGCACGAACTCCCATACTCTTTAGATTAGATAATATATCTATCTCCAGTCTTTCAAGTTTTGATGTTGCCTGCTCTAAATTATCCGCTTCTACTGTAAAGGTTACATACTTTGATTTTTTCAGTCCATTATTTCCCTTTACAATCTGGCTTTTAAGCATCTCTCTAAACTCAAGACGTATATCGTCAAAACCGTCCTTTTTATCCGGTATCTGAATTGCCGACTTCATTTCTTCGTTTCGTCCAAGTTGATTGATGTAGGAAAACTCAATACTGATGCTCGGATCAAAGGAATTTAGAAAGTTTGCAAACTGATTAAAAATCAAGTCTCGATCTTCATCTAAGGCAAGTTGGTAGTTAATATCCTGAAAGGCTATGCTTTTACTGAAGTGCTTTTCATCAAGCTGACATATACCGCTTTTTAAGAGTCTAAGATAGGGAATGGTATCTTCGACAGTATATCTTTTTGGTTCTTTTCTAAAAATAAGGTCAAGTAGCCCGCCTTTATCTTTTTTAGATTTTCCCTTATTTTGCTTTAAGTCCTGTTTTTGACTTCTTAACTTCTTTTTGTTTTGTTCTAACTTTACCTGCTGAATCTTTCTTTTGTCTTTCAAGGTAAACCTCCTTTCTCACTCTTTTTTGTGGCTGATAAAACTTATGAAGGTAAATATATTTAAAATATTTCTCAAATGTCAGTCCGTCCTTTTCAAAAAGAGTGATGAAAAAGATAGGGAGTGTGGACACAATGAGAAATATGACGGCTATATCATTTGGAACGACCTTTCGCATAAATAAATAGACTGGTAGTCCTACCAGTCCTGCGAGTGTGAAACCTATCATCTGCCTTTTGGTTAAGTTAAAAGCTACCTTTGTTTTTACCTTCTTTAGGTCTTTTGGGATTGGTACATACGCCATAACTTACCTCCCATCTTCTTTTTCCTTTGAAAGCTCTGCTATGTGTTCATAAACAGAGCCGATTTCTTCCTGAATGCTTTCTATCTGTTTATCTGTATTTTTGTTATATCTTTCCTGCAAAATACAAAAGTCATTATGGCAGCGACCGATGTCTTTTGTTCTTTCTTCCAAGTCATTAATCTTGCTAAAAAGTTTGATTCTATCAATCACCGCTATAACACCTGCTCCGATTACTACTGCTGTAAATACTGTTTTTCTTTTGATCATCCTATCCTTCCTTTCTGTTAGTGTGCATTTAATACGCTTTTGGCCAGAGTTCCGCTCTTTAGCATCATTAACCCCAGTAAAACCGCATATCCAAGTATCGTCATGGTACTTGTGTGTATATCTGTTATCTTTATTGTCTTAACTAATACTGCGTATATTCCAAGACAAACCATTAAAAAGAGTCCTTGTAGTCCTATGGCAAACAACCCTTTGATGTAATTTGTACCGATTTGTCCCCATTCTTTATTTCCCATTGTGGCAAATGGAATGGCTGAAACCGATGAGTAAACATATATCTCAAACATTCTTCCGTAAACCACAAGCATGATTACAATGGAAATTACCTCTATGGCAACCTTTATGAGTGAGGTTTCAAAGAGAATCATAACCAGCTCCCCCAGTCCCTTATCTTTTAAGGAATCAACCATCGCAACAATCTGATCTCCGGAGATAACGGCAGAGGTATTGATTACCCCTGTCACTTTGTTTACCATGTGCTGTGCCACATCAAAGACCGCCATTGAAAAGGTAAAGGCATGAGATACTAACCATACGGCAATCCACATCTTGATGATGTATTTGAAAAATTCAAAGGTATCTATATCGTGCATATTGTTTTTCTGCATTACCATATTGATAAGTTCGATACAAAGGACTGCCGTAATAATTAGCCCAGCTATAGGTATGATAACGGAATCGTTAATGCTTTTTATGAAGCTGAAAACCTGTCCGTTCCACCCCATAGGTGTTTTCCCTACATCTGCTGCCACTGCACCAACTTTATCGTTGATGTCAAGAAACATGGACTCTAAGTTTGCTTGGATACCGCCCAGTAGAAGCTCCTTAAAGAATTCTTCTATCTTGTCGAATATCCCAAACATTTAAACTCTCCTTTTCTTCTTACTTGAGTACATTTGCAAGTAGCGGAATCAGCTTAAGTCCGATAAGGACAATACCTCCTCCTGCCATCAGCTGCTTTATGCCTAATTAGAGATTGTAAAATACTTGTAGTGTGTCTGTATTTCCTATGAAATTGTAGTAAATATCAATTGTTTGGGTGATTTCTCCATTCACTACTTCTTTTTCGTGAACATAGATTTTTGAGATGAGTTCGTTTAAGGTTTCTTTGTCCAGCTTCTTTATATCCCTATGTTTTTTTATGAGTTCAAACCATTTTTTGACATTAATATCTTCAAGATCTTCTTTAACAATCAATTTTTGATTATCTTCTATTCTTTGATTTAGATAATCTTGTTCTTTCTGTGATTTTTCAAGAATTTTTTGGAAGTTACTTTCACTTATCTTATTATCTAGCCAGTCATCATATAGTTTTTCAATCTTTTTAGTTAAGTCTTCTACTCTTATCTGATCTTCGTAAATCTTATCCATAATAAATTTTTGTTCTTCTTCATTATCAACTTCTCGTGATTTTTCAAGTGCTTTTATGATTTCTTTTTCATCTTTTAATGCTATTTCTGCATTTTTTCTAATATCTTTAAGCACTATCTCATAAAGAGTATCGTAATAAATTCTATGTTGACTACATAATGACTTTCCGTATCTTCTATAAGTGTTACAAGTGAGTAACTTTTCTCTTTTTTTCGATTTGTTTCTTCCAAGATTTAAAGATTTTCCACAATCGGGACATTTCACAATGCCTGCAAATATACTTTCTTCTCCATTTTTAAATGGTCTTCTCCTGCTCTTTAATTTTTCATTTGCTATATTATAAATATCTTCAGAAATAATTGGTTCATGTGTATTTTCTACTATTATCCATTCCTCTTTAGGTTTATCGGATAACCAACCTACTTTGTATTTCTGATAAACTTAAACCTAGTATAGCGTTTTTCTGAAAAGTATATTGTATTTTTCTTTGGTTTGTGATACTATCTCAACAGCTTTTTATCACTAAGGAGTATTGCATGCCCAAACCGCCGAGTAAACTTGAACTAAATCCTGAAGAGCTCACGTACCTTGAATCACTTGTTCGTTTACGAACAATCCAAGCACAAACGCTTACGCGTGCACGAATACTTTTGCTTAAAAGCAAGGGGCTGTCCATTAAGGAAACAGCCGACAAGGTAGGCTATACGTATAGAAGCGTTGCGCTCTGCCTTAAGAAATATAAGCAGGGCGGCGTAGAGCATGCTCTCACCGATGCACCCGGACGCGGAAACAATCCGGAAATTACCGATGAAGAGAAATCGTGGATTATAAATCTCGCTTGTCAAAAACCGACTACTTTTGGGTATGCTGCAGAAACATGGACTTACGCACTGTTAACAAAGCATATTAACACCACCGCTGAAAGTGCAGGATACCTACGGCTCGCTACTATCCATAAAACAACGGTATTTAAAATACTAACTGAAGCAGACATTAAACCTTACAAAATAGAATATTACTGTGAAAACAGAGACCCTGACTTTGATAGAAAAATGCACAATGTTTTGCTCGTTTATAAGCAACTTGAACTTTATTTTGAGGAAAATAAGCCATTACAGACAGAAGAAGGGAAGAATATCCATGTTGTTTCGTATGATGAGAAGCCCGGCATACAAGCTATCGCGACGACAAGCGATGATTTACCTGCTGATGAAACCCATCAATGCATTCGCCGTGATTATGAATACAAACGGCTTGGCACGCTCTCACTTTTAGCAGGCATTGATTTACAGACGGGGGATGCCATTCCTCTTGTAAGCGACAGTCACACCAGTAAAGATTATGTGCAATTTCTTAAAATACTTGATGAACGATACCCGCAAGAAGATAAAATTAGAATCATTTTGGATAACTTAAAAGTACATACCTCCAAAGAAACCATTCGATATCTTTCAACGGTACCGGGAAGATTTGAGTTTGTGTTTACGCCAAAACATGGTTCGTGGTTAAATATGATTGAAGGATTTTTCAGCAAACTAACAAGACAACTGTTGCGGGGCATGAGAGTAAAATCAAAAACAGAGTTAGTTAATCGACTGTATAAATACTTTGACGAGATTAATGAAGAGCCGGTCGTATTCCATTGGAAATACAATCTTGATGATCTCGATGTTTCTGAAGCGGTTATAACCGACGCTCTCAAATATGAACTTAATTAGAAAACGTTATACTAGTTCTACTTTTCTTGTCTTTGGTTTTCCATTTTTGTTTAAAATCTTTTCTCCTTTTTCATCTAGGATATATTCTTTTTTTGACTTAGCTAAGAACTCTCCTTTTTCGTTTATGGGTCGCATTATGGTCATTATATGACAATGAATATTTCCATTTTTATCTTGACTCTCATCATGAATTGCATAATCTACTATCATTCCTTGTGATGTTAGATTTTCTTTTATAAATCTTTCGACTAGGTTTTTATTTTCACTTAAAGATAATTCTTTTGGTAGTCCTATTATGAATTGTCTTGCTAGTTGTGCATTAGAATTTTTTTCTGCCATTTCTACTTTATTCCATAATATAGATCTATCCTTAAATTCTTTTGGTATATGATCAGGCAATATTATATTTTTTACTAATACTTTTTCTTTTCTTGTATAATCATGGGTTACTCCGTCCCATTCATTTTTTATTTTTTCTCCACTTATATATGCTGCACTTGCTACTGCACTTTTGCCTTTTCCTCTTGATATTATGTTTACTGAAAAATGAAAACTGTCTGCCATTTTTTATCACTTCCTTTCTTTTTTTGTTGTTTTAGGTGGAGGCTTAACAGATTTTTATATCCACTTTGTGAATGAGCGTTTTGAAATGATAGAATTAAAAAAAGCCGACTACTGAATTAATTTTGTTGTTTTAGTATGTCGGCTTAATTGTTTTGTTCATTTCAAATTTTAAAAGTCAAGGGCGAGCGTTAGCGAGTTTATTTACCCTTGACTTTTAAAAAGCGAATGATTGTTGCTCCCTGCAAGGGTTTGGCTCCGCAGTACGCAAGCACCCTTTAGGGTGTATAATTGCGCCCTTAGAAAATCTAAGGGCGATTTAAGTATTTTATTTTTCCTAATTTTCTCTTATTATTCTTAGTGTTTCTTTAAATTCTTTTGTCTTTTTGCTTCTTCTAGTAGGATTTTTATTTCTTCATCTGTTAGTTCTTCCGCATTTTCTATAAGGCTTTCTAAGATTGCTCCTCTTGTTATGAGCCTATGAGTTCTTTCTTTTCTTCTTTTTACTATGTCTTGTTTTAATATCTTTTTTTCTTGATTTTTTAGTTGCCTTAATCTTTCTTCTGTATCGTCTATTTTATCTTTTATTTCTTTTGACTCTTGTCTTAGTTGTTCTAATTTTTTCATAAAAGCCACCTATCTAATCTTTATTTTTAATCTTCACTTTCTAAAAAATCATCTTCCATATCTTCATCTGAGTTTTCTACTTTCTGATTGTCTAACTTGTCATTTTCATCATCAGGATTTTTAGTTTCTTCTACATCAATTTCTTTATCTTTAATATGAATTTCCGTAAATTCCTTTAACTTTTCTCTGTTCCTGTTATCTGATAGTACATAGTCTAAAAAGGCATAAACTAAATCATTATTTGTGTCTTCTTGCCTACCTGTAATTTCTCTTTCAAAGGCTTCAAACACTCCGCCCTTTTGAATTTTTCTTTGTGTCTCAGCTTTTCTTTTTAATTGATTTTTCTTTTGATTAAGTAGCTTTTTTCTGTTTTGTGCCTTTTCAATTTTGCATGCTTCTTTCTCAATTTCTTGCATTATTTTTTCTAATTCTTTCATCACAATTTCCTCCTTATATATTTTTTCAAACAAAAAATACTAAGCACTCATCTAAATACTTAGCATTTCTTTCAATAATATATATTTTCTTGTTTCTTCCCAATTTTACTAAATAACACGCCTATTATTATAAAAATCCCAGATAATGACATAACAAATCTTATTCCCATATACTCCGATAGCATTCCCAGTATTATTATGCCAAATGGTGTCGCAACACTAATTATTGTTTGAATTACGGAAAATACCCTCCCAATATATCTTTCAGAAGTTATGCTTTGAATTATAATATTATTAAGAGTAGAATATAGTGTCATCGCAACCCCCGAAACAAACAGAATTATTAAATATAGTATAAAATTAGACACCACACCCAAAAGAAATATTGAGAGTCCAAACACAATTACAGCTTCTTTTATAGTAACAGCATATTTCTTTATGGTATTGTTTTTTGCAAAAAAAAGCAGCACCCCTCCAACAAGAGTACCTACCGACCACATTGTCTCATTTAAAGTTAATTTCATTATAGAGCCAACATATACTTGGCTAACCAAAATTGGTGTAAAAAATGCAGGTATTGACACGAAAAAATTGAATAAAACACAAAACACTATAAGTCGATTTAATATTGTACTTTTCTTAATATGCTTCCAAACATCATAAATATCTCTTGCGTTAAATATTTTATCTCCAGTATTATTTTCTTGTAATATTTTATACTTTATCTTACTTAAAATTAAAATAGATATAATAGCAGTCAAAACATCAATGAGCAGACTGCCCTTAAATCCAAATGTAGCTAATATAACTCCTCCTATCCCTGGAGAAACTAACTGTATCAAAGAATTCACTGTTGAATTTAAGCTATTCACTTTTTTTAACTCACTATTATCACAGATGTTTGGTAAAAACGAATTAACCATCGGTAACTGTATGCCCGCTCCAAAAGAACGTAAAACACATGTGATATAAATATATTTGAGCGAATCATATCCTTTGCTAATCATTATATACAATAATAACGTCACAAAAGCGGTAATAATATCACCGATAATTATTAAAACCTTTTTATTATATCTATCCCCTATATGACTCAGCCCCAATGCTATCAAAGCTTGCGGAATATATGTGCAAAGTATAGTTATTGTCAGAATATATGACGATGAAGTTTTTAATACCAAGTACCATATTATACTAAAATTTACGACTGAAGAACCTAACACTGAAATGCCTTGGCTCAAAATGAACTTTACAGCATCCCTATTTATTTGATAGTTAATCTTATTTTTCATTTTTTAAAATCCTTCAAGAGTTAATTGACCATTTATAATTTTTCTATTAACCCTTTCTTTTATAACATCATCATTATATATTTTATCGCACAAAATCGGACTATTTAAATCGTACTTACTCATAACATTCACCCCTCTATCTGCATAACAATAAGTGCAACCATTGCCACAAGTATTATATGCTCCTATATCAACACTTTCCAAACATAGACACTCCTTTCTCTGTCCTTTATCTTTTTGGTAGTGTGCGTCAAGCCCCGTAACACTTTTTATTAGCTCGCAACTTATACATGCTGTTTTTCTCAAATATTGGGCTTCTGTTTGTTGTTCACAACATGAGTGTATCGGGATACCTTTTGGTTTAGCTATGTCAAGAAAATTTTTCAGTATATCAAGTTTCCTCTCCTCACTTACCTCTTTGAAATAATCTTTATTCCTTGTATAAATATCAATAAAACTTATCACCACATGGTCGCAATACTCTCCAATTTGTTCGCATAATTCTTTAAATGATTCTTTATGAAAATTCAAGTCGTATCTATCATTAAGTAAAATTGGATCGTATCTCCAAATCATTTTTTCCTTTCCAATCCTTTTACTTAATAATATAAAATTATCTACAATTTCTTTCTTATTAAACAGATATCTCTCAATGTCGTTCGAATAGTTAGTTATGGTATACAAAAAACAATATTTGTCGTATCCTATTTTTTCAATTTCATCTAAATATTGAACTAATGGGATTGCGTTTTTAGTCCAAAAAACTATAGCTTCCACCAAATCTGGACTTAAAATGATTTTACTTACCATCTTATGATTAACTGGATTTCTTGAGTATACAAATCCCTCTTTTAATCTTTTCACAAACCACTCAGAATAAAAAGCAGGTATATCTGTTCGCCTTGAAACAGATAATATCATATCGAAGACTCCTGACTACATTCTATACTTTTAAAAATATATTCAATATCTGAAGTGAATTTAATTTCAACATTCTTCCTATAATCAATATATTTACCATCAATCAAAAACTCTTTAAATCTTTTTATCATTTCACTACTATCTTCTATTATGAATATAGGTATATTATTCAAATATGCAAGCGTTATTTCCTTCAAAGTTCCATTGCAGCCACCAACAACAATCAATGAATCAGACGATTTAATCGCTAAAACACTCCTACCATCCCCCCCCCATATCTGTATATACATTGTATTTAGCATTTGTACTTAGTTCCTTTTTTTCTGTAGCTTTATCTCTATAAAGAAATGCAATAGAATCTCCATTAAAATTCTCTGAACCCTCATTGGCAGCAAATGGAATTCCACTCCCGCCACCTGACACTAATGTCCAGCCTTTCTCCGCTACTTTCTCACCAATTCTTTTTGCTAAATCTAGAATTTCTATATTATTTTCGTCCCATGCTCCCACAATCATAACATTCATAATCTACCTCTTATTTTCTTTTGTTATAATTCTCTTATATCCATTTTTTTTCGAAGGCTTCATTTTTAAAAGTCTATCTAACTTTTCATTAGTAAGCTTTAATATGTCTATATCATATGCAACACAATTTCCAAGCAACAAAATCAACAAATCTGCATGTTCCTCTTCAAAATTATCTTGATCTTTTGTTATAGCCTCAGAAATCTCTCCTACTTCTTCCATAATCAAAGCCATTCTAAAAAGTTTATCTTCTCCGCCATTTGCCTTAAAATCATTTTGTTTATGCAATTGTTTTACTTTATCTAATAACTCTATCATACTTTTCTCCTATAAAACTATTTTTGCAAAACGTATGCAATATGATTAAAATCCTTATTGATACCAAATCTTTTTATCTCAATAATATCAAAATCACTTTCGTTTAAAAGTTTAATCATTGACTTATTATCATGATAATTAGAGGGAGCTCCATGTTCATACTTCCTGCTATGAGATTCAAAGTCATATGCGTTTCCTAATAATGCTAAATCAGGAACCAAATCAATAATTATAACCCTAGAATTTTTACAAACAATTTGATACAGTGATTTCAACAGATTCTCTTGGTCTAAAACGCTATGAAGCATAAACGCTGAGTAAATATAATCAAATTCACCTATACTACCAATCAGTTCAGAATTTATGCACTCCAAAGAACCATAGATTCCCTTTTTCTTTGCATGTTCCAACATATTTTGGGATATATCTATACCTGTCAACATCAACTTGCACTTACTATTTTTTACTACATTAAGTCCAAGAAGTCCTGTTCCTGTTCCCAACTCCAAAACTTTTATAGACTCACTATTTATTGGCATAAATTTATCAGCTATATATTTACCAAGTTCATCATAAGAATATCCTCTAAGTTTTAATTTTTCTTCCGCTTCTTGCTCATACGTATTAGCCCAATCATCAAAAGCACCAACTATATTTTCATAATAATTATTCATAATGTCCTCCTAACCTTTTTTCCCTAAAATATAGTAACTATAATCAAAATCTACCTGAATTTCGTTAGTTTGGCTCAGTGTCATACCAAACAATTCAATAAAATCACCTATAACACTATACTTTTCACTTTCATAGGCAAATATTTTTTGTATTGACCCAATTGAATACAAGAAACTAAAATAATCCTTTAGGTTCTTATATTTCACAACACAATGAGTATCTATAATGTCTAAAATTTCCATGTCTAAATTACTAACACATTTCTCCATACTAACTCTATTTATTCTTCCTAATAAGTCATTCTCCTCTTTAAATGGTAGTATAGTAGATTGATACTTCTCATTAGGAAACATCATGATTATTTTCCCATCAGATTTTAGTAACTCTTTCATGTGTTTCAGATTATTTCTTTTATCTCTCATGTGATGGAATACCTGCTTTAGGATAATTACATCAAACTTCTTATCACAAAAGTACTCCTCAAAATTCTTTTCCAGTATTTCAATATTGGGATACTCCAAAAGATTATAAGCTTTACTTATCATATCTTTGCTCATTTCTATACCAGTGATGTTAATATCAGTTTTGTAATGCTCATATAATTTTTTAATAAGCTTTGCTGTCCCACATCCAATTTCTAAAAGCTCTATATCATCAGATAACTGACTATCTATCTCATTGGATATAAGTTCCATCATAAGATTATCCGATCCTTTTATGTCAAGAATGTAATTAGATTTTGTTTCCCATCCCTCTGCTACAACTCCAGAAAAAGTATCTTTAACTCTATCGACATAATCCATTCAAAAAACCTCCTTATTATTTCATTTTCAACCCACGTTACATCTATATCATATTTCATCACACAACTTTCCAATTCTTATTTAACTTTAGATACATCAAAAATACTATGATAATTATTCGTCACAAGCATCACATGAATAAGTTTCGTTACCGTCCAATTCAAAAAATTTTTTTAACATTTTCATCTCCTATTGATAACTATTATCAGTGTAATTTTATCATAAATTTTATGTTTATTCAATTTTATATCCTATCCACCTTGATATTTTCCAGATTTTCGATAATCGAAATTCTTGATTTCCGATTTTCGGAAGTCTTGTTATTATGGTTATTTAAGGGTGTAACTTTCTGGAAGGATATAATAAACGTACAGTCAAAAAAGCCCCTAAGGTATATAATAGGGAATAGTAGGAGGATACTATGCGACGTTATAGTCAAGAATTTAAACAGCAGGCATTACAACTGTCAGATGAAATCGGCACAAAAGAAGCGGTGAAGAATCTCGGTATTTCATACGGGACGCTGACCGATTGGCGAAAAACGAAAAATCGCTATAAAGCAAGCGACGGAGCTGCAACGGCAAAAGCTATCGTTTTGGATGAGCGAGAGAGACAGCTCCAGCGCGAAATCAAAGAGCTCAAAGAAGCCAACGAAATCTTGCAAGGCGCACTCGCTTTTTTCGTGAAGGGCTGGAAGAAGTGAAAAAAAGCACTATCTTTGCATATATTTTTTACACGTGTGAAAATGCCGACGGCAAAAAAAGCCATCCGGTTTTGTCGATATGCAAAGCGTTAGGCGTCAGCGAAAGAGGCTATTACAAATGGAAACAAAATCGTAATAAACCGAAACGCTGGCAGCTTCTTCCGGCCGAAATACATAAGATTATCGAGGAAGATTATTACAATGATAATTATGGCGTTGTGCGAATGGTGAGCGCTCTTAAACAGCGAGGCAATCCCAAGTCGTATGCGACGGTACGAAATGCCATGAAAAAGGGAAATCTCCTGCATGAAAGCCGCAGAAGTCCTGACGGACTTACCAAAGCGGATAAAAAAGCGCAACGACCTGAAAATTTAGTAAAGCGAAACTTTTATGCATCAGAACCGGATACACTCTACTTCACGGACATAACAGAAGTTCCCTGCGCTGACGGAAAATTATACATCTGTCCGATGTTCGATGCCTGCGGCGGAGAGATTGTCTCGCTTGCGATGGATAGTAATATGAAAAAAGAGTTGTGCATACGAGCACTAACCGAAGCGTTTGAAATGAGGCAGCCTGGAGCCGGAGTCATAGTTCACAGTGATGCCGGAAGCCAATTTACAAGCATAGCGTATAAACAAACGCTTGGAAAATTCAAAGCTATCCAAAGCATGAGTGATGTTGGAAAATGTTATGACAATGTGCGCATGGAAAGTTTTTTTGCAACATTAAAGAAAGAGCTTTTATATAGAATAGATACAACGAAGATGACACGGGAACAAGTGAAACCGCTTGTATGGCAATACACCATGGTCTATTACAACCGGAAAAGAATCAGTACGGTTAATGAGGATGGCTTACCGCCGACATTGTATCGGCTGAAAGTCACAAAGAAAAAGAATGGAGCGGCTTGAACATACATTTAGGGGATAAAAATACTGAACTGATATTGACATTTCCAAACTGTCTGCCATTTTTATCACTTCCTTTCTTTTTTTGTTGTTTTAGGTGGAGGCTTAATAGATTTTTTATATCCACTTTGTGAATGAGCGTTTTGAAATGATAGAATTAAAAAAAGCCGACTACTGAATTAATTTTGTTGTTTCAGTATGTCGGCTTAATTGTTTTGTTCATTTCAAATTTTAAAAGTCAAGGGCGAGCGTTAGCGAGTTTATTTACCCTTGACTTTTAAAAAGCGAATGATTGTTGCTCCCTGCAAGGGTTTGGCTCCGCAGGACGCAAGCACCCTTTAGGGTGTATAATTGCGCCCTTAGAAAATCTAAGGGAGATTTGATTATTTACAAACCCCTTTATTTTTCTTAATTTCCTCTGATTATTTTTAGTGTTTCTTTGAATTCTTTTGTTTTCGTTGCTTCTTCTAATAGGATTTTTATTTCTTCATCTGTCAGTTCTTCTGCATTTTCTATAAGGCTTTCTAATATTGCTCCTCTTGTTATTAGCCTATGAGTTCTTTCTTTTCTTCTTTTTATTATGTCTTGTTTTAATATCTTCTTTTCTTGATTTTTTAGTTGCCTTAATCTTTCTTCTGTATCGTCAATTTTATCTTTTATTTCTTTTGACTCTTGTCTTATTTGTTCTAATTTTTTCATATAAAACTCCTTTCTTGTAATAAAAAAACGACTAGAACTTTTCTAATCGTCTTTGTTATAAATATTATAATTTGCTATATTCCGTTTTAATTTTATGTTTTCTATATATCTTTCCATGTAATCCAATCTGGAGTAGGTTGATATTTGTCAACAAATTTTTTTATATTCCCACATCTGCCCATAGAAATAATTATGAAAATTATTATTGGAAGGAAGTAGAGATGTGAAGTTAATTTGCACTTCTATAACATTATTTAACACACATAAACTAAAAGAACTATAAATCTAACATTAATAATATTTAAAAGCTAAAGGCATTGCAATGTTCTCTAAAGAAAATGAGATATATTTTAATGCCTTTAAATTATCTATTTATATTTTTTTAATTAGCTGACGCTTTTATCTTTTGATATATATAAAATAAGTGGGTAGGTGATCAGTACAGCTAAGCTTGCAATAAATATACACATATATGCTGGCATAATATTTGCCAAAAATCCATAAAACATATTTCCTAATGGTATTGATGATAATGCAAGCATGCTAAAAACTGACATAATTCTACTTCTAAATTCATTTTTAATATTTTTTTGAAAAAATACTTGTGTAGCTATATTTAATGGCATAACTGAACTAATTACCAAGCAATCTAAAAACGTTATTAGACCTACTACTAAAACAATATTGTCTTTTCCGGCTCCCATTCCATAATAAACACACAAGCCAATTAAGAATAGAAATCCAGATATAGATATTGCACTGTACTTTAATAATTTTTCGGGTTTAATCTTTTTGATAATTGGAAGTATCAAAAATGGCAATAGGATACTTATACCCGCAGTTGCCATCCTATATATACCATAGATATACTCACTGGTTTTAAATACTTCCAAAAATACATAAGTTATAACAACACTAAATATAGCTGAAAATGAAAAGTTAATTAAGGGAGCTACGATTACAAAAATTTTTGAGAACCTATCCTTTCTTAATTCATTAATACCTTCAATGAATTCAGTAAAGAAAGATTTGATACCCTTTGAGTTTTTCTCCTTTAATTCATCAGCATAGGGTGTTTCAATGAAGAAGTTTAATATTAGGGATAAGACTAATAAAGTGTTTATCAAAACAAAGGAGCCAAAAATCCCAAAGCTTTTATATATAAATGCTGCCAGCATTGGTGTTGTAATATATACAATGCCATCATCGACTCTTGATAAAGTAACAGCTTCTTCCATCAATCCCTTATCTATAATCTCGGATAGTATAGAGCTTTCGGCTGAATTATAAAATACCTCAACCATCTCTAAAATTATAACAAGAATATATACTGAGATAAGTGAAATATCGCCATACATACCTGAGTAAACCGCGTATATGCTCATGACTAAAATTTGAACCATATTTAAAGTTTTCATAATGCTAATTCGTTTTAGTCTATCACCTACAACTCCACCCACAGGAGTGAGTAAAATTCTTGGAATAACTATAATGGATAGAATTGAAGCATATACAAGTGGCGATCCTGTTTTTTCCAAAATATATAAGGCTAGGGTAAATTGAAGAATATTGCTAGAACCCATAGAAAATGCTGTCGCAAAAAAATAGCTAAGATAGCTTTTATTTTTTAATAAACTTTTAATAGGTTTCTTCAATATTTAAACCCCTTTCTATTTTCCTAATCCCTCAACTATCATTTCAAAAGCATCTACTGTGTATATTCCTGAGAACATATATCTTAATGGAACTACAATAAACTTTTCATTTTTTATTGCATTGACATTTGCAAGTTCTTTATTGTTTTTTAATATGCTTATTAAATTCTCTGCTCCCTTGTCTCCTGGAGTTTCGTGCAAGATTATATAATCAGGATTCTTAGCAATAACATCTTCCCATCCAACAGTCGCAAATTGCTTGTCAATATCACTAAAAATATTTTCTCCGCCTGCTTCAGCAATCAATAAATTTTCCAAACTCTTTCCTGCTGCTACCATTGGCTTATTATCATCTCCATTATCAAATCCCATAACTTTATACTTCTTTGATGTGTCAACCTTGTTCTTTATTTCTTTAAATCTAGCTTCAATTTCATCACAAAGTTCCTTTGCCTTATCTTCAACATTGAATATTTTGCCAAGATTCATGATATCAACATACATATCATTAATTTCAGGTTGTTTATCTAAAGAGCCTTCAGTAACCAATATATTTATTCCATTTTCTGTATAATCCTTATATTCACCAAAAATATCAGGAACATTGAAGTAAAAACTATCCATTAAAATAAAATCTGGCTTAAGAGATAAGTTTACTTCAAGACTTGGAAATGGACTCTTTAAATATCCCTCAGGTATTGGAATATTTTTTACATCTTCCCTGTATTTTTCTGCTACATCATCAATTGATAATAACCCCGCTTCTCTTGAAGCAATAATTTTATCTTTTTGTCCTAAGGCTACTAAAGTTGAAGCTGCGTTGTAATCCATAGCAATTATTCTTTCTGGTGCTTTTTCATACACTGTCTTATGATCAAAGTTGTCAATCTCAACTGGATAATGGTCTTTTTTTGCTTCATCTGTTTTTTCTTCAGCTTTACTTTCTACTTTTTCTTCAACTTTGTTTTCAACTACTTCTTTTTTTGTATCACTTTCTACATTGTCTTTTTTTGCACATCCTGCAAAACCTACTACTAGCAATAATGCTAATGCTAAGCTTAAAATTTTCTTTGAGTTCATATTTTAATCTCCTATTCTAAAGGGCACCTCTAAAAACCTATTTTTTAGTGTACCTATTTATTATTTTAGTAGCTTTTTTATAAATTGTCTAGTGTAAAACTTGGATTCTTTATCTTAGTTCTCTTACTTTTCCATTTTATTACCTATATGCTCTCTCATTTTACTTCTTTAGATAGCAATATCGGCATAAGTTGTATGTTAAGTTCATCATTATTATCGAAAATGTTGCACGAGCTAGTCCTATCGTTCTTACATAGATACCTTTCATTGAGTTTGTCATAAAGCCAAATACATGTTCAACTCTTGCCCGTATTTTTGATTTTTTTCTGTTACCGATTTTTTGTTTTTTAGTAAGAGGTTTCCCTCTTGCTCCTCTTTCACAAATTTGTCCTTCTATCCCTTTCGCTTTTAAAATCCCCTCTATTTCTTCTCCTATATAGGCACTATCTGCGTATAATCTTTCATCTTTCCTTTCAACTAAATTTTTTAACTCTCTACTATCATGAACATTGGCTGCTGTTACCGTTGCTTTCAATATAAGCTTACTTTTTTTATCTATTTTTATATGATCTTTATAACCGTAATAATTACGTTTATGCTTCTTTGTCCACCTCGCATCACAGTCTTTTTGCGATAATTTTGCCTTATTTTGTTTTTCTTGCCATTGTTCAGGAATTTTTCCGTTTTTGATTTGTTCATTTTCATCTTTGCTGTTATGCTGTATCGGTGCTTCTACTATTGTCGCATCTATTATCGTTCCCTCTTTTCCTATTAAGTTATTTTTAGCTAATTCTTTTCCAAACTTTTCAAATAATTTTTTTGATACTCTCGCTTCAATGAGTTTTTCTTTAAAAAGCCATATTGTTTTTGCATCGGGTACTTTATCTTTTAATTCCAATCCTAAAAATCTCATAAAGGATAGCCGATCGTTTATTTGATATTCCGTTTGGTCATCACTTATGTTGTATAATTTTTGTAAAATTATTATTTTAAACATCATTACATAATCGTATGCAGGTCTTCCGCCTAAACCTTTTGGCTCTTTAGTTAATGCTTTTTTTAATAGGGGCTTGAATATTTCCCAATTTATTTTTTCGTTTAATTTTTCAAGACTATCTCCTAGCTTACTTAATACTCTTAAACGATCTTCTTCATCAAATAATCCTTTTTGTTTCATACCTCATTTTATCATCTTTTTAATCTTTTTTAAAGGGGGTTTTTAGAGGTGCCCTAAAATATTATTATAGACAACAATTCTTTCCTTACCATCATTTATGATTTTAGAGTCCATATTAAAAGCTTCTTTTATAACATGAGGGTTTATAACCTCTTCTGGCCTTCCATTGACCAATACCTTTCCAGACTTTAATACATATATCTCATCACAAAATTTTGATGCAAAATTCAAATCATGAAAAACAGATATTACTGTCATTGAGATTTGTTTTAATATTTGCATCAAAAACATTTGATAATAAATGTCTAAATGATTCGTTGGTTCATCCAAAATCATAATTTCTGTATCTTGTGTTAGAGCCCTTGCAATTAGCACTCTTTGTTTTTCACCTCCTGATAAGCTATTATATTTTCTTTGTGCAAAGTCTCTCATGCCTAACTTATTCAAGTTTCTCATAGCTTTTTCATGATCTTCCCTAGAATAATCTTCAAGCGATTTCTTATAAGGTAGTCTTCCCATTAAAACGATATCTATAACCCTATAATCAAAATCACTATTATTCTCTTGCTTCATAACACTTAAATTTTTTGCAATATCATTTTGGCTATAATCTTCTAATGGGATGCCCTTTATATAAACTGTTTTTTTATGGGGTACAATCGCGTTATACAAATGTTTAAGCATTGTAGTTTTGCCAGAACCATTAGCTCCTATTATTCCTATAAACTTATTTTTACAAGCATTAAATGAAATGTTTTCCAAAATCTTTTTTTCCTTTATATCATAAGAAAGGTTTTCTATATTAATCATAATGTTATCCATTATAGTTCCTCCTTTATCAATAAATAAAGAAAAACTGGAGCTCCAAAAAATGCTGTAATTATTCCAATAGGCAGTTCTTGAGGGGATAAAATTGTTCTTGCTAATATATCAGAAAGACATAAAAATCCTCCGCCATAAATAAATGAAAGTGGTAATAAATATAGGTGTTTGGGACTTATGATTTTTCTTAGGATATGAGGCACAATAAACCCGACAAAACCTATTAACCCACAAGAAGCTACTGCAACGCCAGACATTATAGAAACTATAATAATTGATTGTTTTTTTAAAGATTGAACATTTACACCTAAACTTAATGCCGTCTCGTCACCCAAAGATATTACGTCATATTTTTTCGCTTGAAAGAGAATATATATGGTGCAAACTATAATTACAATTGAGGGAAAGAAAATATTATCCCATCTTGCACTTCCAACAGAACCCATTGTCCATGAAAGGATTCCCTTTATTATATTCGTATTAGGGGTTGCTATTATAAAAAAGTTTGATAGGGCAGCTAGCATTGTTGAGACTGCCATTCCTGTTAAAATTAACCTGCTACTCGCAACTTTTCTGCCAGCATGTGAAAGCTTGTACACAAGAGTAAGAGCCAATATTGAGCCTAAAAAAGCCATTCCAGCCCTACCCAGCCAAGAATTTATAAAGGGCAAACCTATAAAATAACCAAATGTTACAAAGGCTAATGCTCCACTTGATACGCCTACCATGTAGGGTTCAGCCAAAATGTTTTGTGTTATTGACTGCATTACCACTCCCGATATGGCGAGTCCCCCTCCAATAAATATCGCTAATAATCCCCTGGGTATTCTTAAATTCCATATTATGGGAATATGAGATTCAACTTCACTAATATCTCCGATTCCAAAAACCTTATATTTAATGACATCAAGAACTGACTTCACGCTTATATCTGCTGATCCCATAAATCCAGAGAATAAAAAACTGGTCAATATAATTACAATGCCTAAAACTAGCATAATTTCATAATTTCTTTTTACATTAATTTTCATTTTCTCTTCTCCATTCACTGCCCATTAATAATTCATTAAAAGATTTATTGTTAACAATCAGCTCATCATACTTGCCAGTGCCTTCAACCCTTCCATCTTTTATAAATATTATCCTATCTGCGTTTTGTATTGTTGATAATTTATGGGCAGATATAATAATTACTTTATCTTTTTTTATTTCATCTAAAAGCTCATTTAAAAACTCTTCATTTTTCTCATCAAGTGCAGATGAAACCTCGTCCATTAATAAAACTGGCGAATCTTTTATAAGACCTCTAATTATAGCTAATCTTTGTAACTCGCCTCCCGAGTAATTTTGACCTGCCTCCTTGACTAAATTATCTAAGCCTTTTTCTTTAGCCATAATCATCTCATATGAGTTTAATTTTTTAGCTAAGGCTTCAATCTCATCAATGCTCACATCTTCCTTTGCATATTTAAAATTATTTAACAGGCTATCATTAAAGAAAAATATGTTTTGACTAAAGGTTGTTATGTTTTTTCTCAGCGTGTTCTCTGTATAAGACTTTATATCCCTACCAAATATTTTTATATGTCCACCATTTAATTCATAATACCTATTTATGAGTTTAAAAATGGTGCTTTTGCCACCGCCAGATGCAGACACAATAACTGTCTTTTCACCCCTATTAGCCTTAAAGCTAAAATCTTTTAATATTGCTTTATCAGGATTTTTCTCATAATTGAAATAGCAATTTAAAAACTCAATCCCTTGATCAATTTTACTCCTATCTATTTCATTAGATCCATACTCCTTTATTAGAGGTTTTATATCATATAAATTTTTCAATCTATTCAATGCCCCAAAAATAAAACCAAAATTTCCAGTTTGATGCATGCAAGTTCTAAGAAAATAATAATATGCCACTACTAAGGCTAAATAAACTATTTTTTCAAAGGTCGCAGCAGGAAAAATAATCAATATAATTAAAAACAAAGCCAATCCCAGCAAATCTAAGACTAAATTGTCTTTTAATTCTTTGTTTGAATACTTCCCTGAAACCTTATTATATTCTTTAGACTTTTTTTCAATTTTATCAAAAAAATCTGTTTCCCTATCGAAAAATAATAATTCTTTAAAGCCCAATATACCGTCAGTCGCATTAGCAATAAGGTCTCCACCCATATTTTTAATTTCTATCCCCTGCTTTTCTTTTTCATCCAGACTGCCTATAAACAGCTTAATTGCAAAAAGTAAAAACAAGAATATAATAATTCCGCTTGCTATGGATTTTAAGCTTATAAGGGTAATAACAACAATTGATATCAGCAAAAAGGCTATCCACTCAGTAAGTATGTGAGCTATAAACCATTCAAATACATTAATATCATTTATTATCATCTGTACAAAGTCACCGACTTTAATATTTTCTACTGCTCCTGGAGAAATTTTATAGTAATGAGAAAAAACATCTCCTCTAAGTTTTTCTATAACATCATAAGAAATATAATGAGAATAATATACATCTATAAACCTTAGTCCTAAATATAAAATAAAAAGACCTGCTAAATAAATTATGGCCTTTTTATCAAGGATATTACTTTCATAAAAATCATACATTAAAAAAATTAATAAGATTAAATTTACCGTCTGTAAAATATAAACAAGTGCCTTTATAATAGATGATAAGAAGATTTTAAGCTTTAAAAATTTGCATTTGTTTATAAAAAACATAGCTTTGTCAAATCTATTCTTCATAAGCCATATCATCTCCTAATCTATTAAAATATTCTCTATATTCACTTGAAATACTTATTAGCTCTTCATGATTACCCGAATGGATAATTTGTCCGCATTCCATATAAGATATTTCATCAAAGTCTTTTATGGTTTCTAACCTATGTGCTGTTTGAATTACAGTTCTTCCCTTGAACAGTTCTTTTAAATTAGAGATTATTCTAAACTCATTTTCTCTATCAAGTGAGCTTGTAGGTTCATCTAGCAAAATTATAGAGGCATTTCTTAAAAAAGCTCTTGCTATTGCAATTCTGCTTTTCTGTCCACCTGATAGTTCAAAGCCCCCTTCTCCAATTTTTGTATAAATCCCATCGCTTAATGAGGATATAAAATCGTAAATGTTAGCCTTTTTCAAAGCATCTATAACTTCATCCTCAGTAGTGTTTTTCTTGGATATTCTTATATTCTCAAATACTGAGTTGCTAAATATATGATTTTTTTGCAAAATAATACACATTTTGCTTTTTATTTTCTTTAAATTCTCTGTCTCAGCTATATTCAATCCAAATACAAAAGCTTCACCTTGAAAGTTATTTAAAAATCCACTAAGGCATTTTATTATTGTGCTTTTACCAGATCCACTGCTCCCAATTAGAGCTAACTTATGCCCCTCTTTTATTCTTAGATTAATATTTTTAAGAACTCTACCTTTGCTTTGAGGATATTTGTAAGATAAATCCTCGGTAAAAACAATATAATCTGAATCAGAAATAATTTTATCTGATTTATCTAAACTTCTATAATTTTCAGAACACTTAATATAAGTCGAAATTTTTTCCTTATATACCTTTGCCTTTGCCATTTTTAAAAATGACCCATGAAGTGTGCTTATTGAATTGTAAATGATAAACAATATGAATGCATTTGTAATAACTATATTCATATCTAATTTCTTAATTATCATATATCTAAATAAAATTATTAATGATAATAATTTTATTATATTTAGAACTACATCCTTAAATAATTGTGATAATGTCGTTAGATAAACAAAGCCCATAGATGCTTGTTTAAGCAATTTAGATTTGTTTTTAAGTTTAGATTTGTAAAAATCCACACCATTTAAAGACTTTAAGGTTTCCGATCCATTCAATGCATCCATCGACATCATAGAATATTCTTCATTGATTTGCCCTTCACTTTGGCTGCTTTTGGAAATTAATGGATCAAATATCTTCTCAAGTAAAAAGATAATTGCTAGCGTGGCAACAAATAAAAAAGCAAGTTTGTAATTTACATAGAGCATATACAAAGTCCCACATATTAAAAGAGTGAGCTTAAATATTAGATCTGGCAAGGCTTCAAAATAATAAACCCCCATCCATTCTATTCCTATCCATAAATCAGTGGTTAGTTCTCCAGTATGCTTTGAATCATCAATGTTCTTAGTAAGAAAAATAGCCTCAATAAATTCTCTTCTAATTTTATTTTTGAATTTTCCATGCAAATTTTCATTTTTTCTCTTAAGATAGAATAAGATTACATATAAAAATGCTTTTACTATCAAAATATACATTAACATCTTAGTATTGGCAGAATTATTAGTCCAAACTAGATCGTATGAGATATTAATAACAGCTATGTTTGAAATACAGTCCAAAATCAAAAACAATAAATATAAAATCATTGATATATTTCTGCTACTTTTTTTAAAAAGCTTCATATTACACCTAATGAGGGTAATCACCTAAAAACAAATCTGTATATTTAACTCCCTCATCTGAATATCCCATAATTTTTTTAAATTTTAACATTCTATTGCTTGGGCATAATAGAGGTTCAGACACTATTTGTATATCACCAGTTACTACTACTTTTACTGAAGGAATTCCTCCTAGATTTTGATTTGTTAAATCAACAAAAAGAACATCTCCATTGGTCGCTTTATTTACTTTTGAAACAACAAAATTTAAGGTTTCTTCTAATGTTTCAAATTTACTTTGTTTGAACTCATCCATGCTTTTCATTTTTTCTGAATTAAGATCCATATCTTTGAATTTAAAATACCCTAAATTAAAGATACTATCTCTGCTATTAATCAAGCCTGTAAGGTTTTTCCTCCCATACTCTGTAATTCTAGATTGAATAGGTGGTAATTTACCTTGGACAGCTTCAGTAATAGATCTCTCTAACGCAATCTCCGGATCTATGGATGATCCAAATCCATTTGTTGCATACTCTATATAATTATTTTCATCAATAATCCATGTTCGTATTGTAGGTATATCTATATCATTGGTATAGTCTCTACTTATAATTCTAAATCCTTCATTCTGTATTTTGCTGATAAGATCTTTTGTAGTTTCTTTTTTTACAGTAGAATAATCTATTATTGGTAATTTTATAATATTTGATTGTCCAATACACCAAGCATCATGTTCTATAACTTCAAAAAGTCCTTGTAATATTGCATCTTCAATAGTGACTCCAGAGGATAATCCTGATGAACCGACTGGAACAAAGTCTCCTTTGAACTTAACTCCAGTTAAGAAGACTCTTGAAGCAGGTATAAGTTTAGGCTGATTGCTTATTAATGACTGCCCCCATACCCAATCTACTTCCATATTTTCATCATAGTCTTCATATCTATCATATATTTGCTTAATTTGATTTGTTGTAGATGAAATATCTATAATATGATTTTTAATATCACTTGGTTTTGCTCGTAGTAAAGGTATATCACCATAATAATGAGAGCTTAATCTTTCCATAAGCTCAAACGTGCACGAAAACAAGGCTTGCTGCTCTGTTATTCCCTTGCCAAATGAACGCTGATATTGAATAAAATAAGGAGTGTTATTCTTATGTGTTACATCCACATTTGCTCTATATACTGGAAGTATATTTTTTAATTTGTTATTAACTCGTGTAAGGTTAATATTAATATTTATTTTATTTAATGCTTTTTCTATAGTATTTTGTGTTTCTTCAGGACTTACGCTTCTAAGACCACCTTTAAAATATTTTATCTCTTTACTGCTATCATTAAATAATTTAATTGATCTAGGAACTACTACGTTTTTACTTTTATCAATCTCTATTAATTCTCTTGTCATTCCATTACAAGCACTACAATTAGTCGTTGGATAGTATACGCATGTTTTAAGCTCTTTACTTTTCAGATCCCAGATTTCTTCTTTTTGGAAATAATAAAAGTTAACTTTATTCTTTCTTAAATTAAGAATATCGCTTTCAATTTTATCTAAACATAAATTAAATAAAGTTTTGTTGCTATAAAAATCTAGATTTTTAGACACATAAAGATTTTTAATGTTTTCTATGCTTATTTTATTTTCAGAATTTTCATTTAACCTATCTATATGATGTTGTATAATGCACTCATAACAGGCACTTTTCATTGGGAATATAAATGGCCCACTAATTAAATTAACTCCATCATTTCTTAAAATTACAAAAGGAATATTTGCATTAGTCAATAATTTATTTAACCATATTACATCTTGATATTTAATATTTGATTTTATTAAAAAAATACAATCAAAATCAGATGATTTTATTGCTTTTTCTACTTCGTATACATCATTTATAACATCAACATCGATTTTGGAAACAAAAAAATCTTTGATTTCTTTATCTATCTCTGTATCAGAAATAAGTAGAATATGAGATTTATCATAATCGTGTGTCGAATTAAGTTCTTTGGAATTCAATAGAATGCCCTCATTAATCAGCACGTTAATAAATTGATCTATTTCCTCAATCGAATAATATTTGCCAAATTCCTTGTATATTTCTTCTCTATTGCCAAATTCTTTTACTAAATGTAGTATCTCATTCAGTATTTCGTAATCGCATTCAAGAGTTTTGAAACAATTATCTTGATAAATGGCGATTTGATTATTGTTAATTTTAGATACCGAAATTGTGTCATTTATTTTAAGATTCACATCTTACCTCCAATATGAATAGTTAATTTGTGGCATTTAAGATTTAATTTTTATTAATTAGATCTCAGTGTGTGAGAACAAGAATCAACGCTTGATTGATTATAGTTAACATTTTTTTCGCTGTTCACTTTTATTTTCATTCCCGCATACCTCCTTTATTAAATTACAAGTATTATTTTAAATAATAGTATCTACATTTGTTTTTATTAATCTTAAATGCCACATTTATATTTGGTTAAATGAAAGATACTATCATTTAATTATAGATTATAGCACATTTTGCTCCTGATAGCAATAATTATTATCATTTACTAAGTTTTATTAATTAATCTCTCTTCACGAATATTAGTTATAATCCTGATTTTTATCTGCAATTTGCTATTTATCCCAATAATATCTATTCTTCTCTAATTTGAAAACTATCAACTGATAGAAAAGCACACTCATCTAAGGGTTATGAAGTCTGGGCAATAAAACACAATATCAAAACAATGGCTAATTCAATAATAAAACTTAGAGAGCAAGGCATTGATTCAATTACCCAACTAGATGATCTAATCAAAAAATCTTCCGATGATAGACAAGACTTGTTAGATAATATAAAGGCAGTCCGAAGACTGCCGACATTTATCTCTCTGTACCTTTGCTATGGTCTTTCTTATTAGACTTAGTTTTGTCATCTATACTTAAAGCTTTTTATTTTACCAGTCCCTTGATCAACATTTTCTTCAGCTTCATCAAATCCTAATACTAATTTCGCATAATCCCTAACTTGGTCTTCTGTACTTAAAGTCATTTACTATTCCTCGTCACTAAAATTATCTTCAAAACTAATGATATCATTAGGAGTGCAATCTAATGCATTACATATTTTTTCTAAATTCTTAAATGTAACTAGTTTATCTTTGCCCATTTGTGCCATGACATTTGTTGTAAGTCCTGCCATGGCTATTACATCTGTTTTTTTTTATCCTTTTTTTGCTAGTTGTATCCATAGTGGTTTATAGTTAAGTGCCATAATATCCCTCTTTTTCTCTTTATTAGATTTATTTAATTATAGCATAAATATTGATTTCATTCAATCTTACATTGATTTAGTGTTTTGTTTTAGAGAATTTGTTGTGTTATTCCGTCCTTATTTTGCCATAAATTGCTTGATTCCCTGCGATTTTGCACACGGATTGTCATGGCCATATCCTTCCATTAAGTTAATAACACCCCATGCTCCAAGTCCTGCTCCTACTGCCATTACCAAAATCTTTAATACATTAACTGCCTGTGTAAAAAATTCCATAATTTATTCCTCCTCGTTTTCTTCTTTTTTTTCAATCTTGTTATATGACTTCACTACAAAGTTTTTGTAAGTCTTTCCCTCTTTTTCACGCTTCTTAAAGTAGCCAAAGATATGAATCAAATCGCCTTTTTCAAAGTCCTTTGCCTTCTCTGATTTTTCTCCATAGGCTGCACAGTTGATATACTCCAGGACACCCTTTAGGGTGTATAAATGCGCCCTTATAAACAAGGGACTATTCCTCTATGTCCATTTCTTCCTCTTGGTTTCTGTATTTTTATATGCTCTTTTTTCTCGCTTTTCTATGATTTTTAGGATTTTTTGATTGATTGCTTCTTTGATATTTGGAAATGTGATGAGCTGATAAAATTCATCTTTGGTAAAGTCTTTGCTTTCGGTAAAGATACTTTCAAAGACTGCTCCTTTTTGATAAAGGCGTCTATCTCTCTTTTTTCGTTCTTCCTGTTTCTGCTGAATAATGAGCTTTTTTCTTTTGTTTTGTAACTGCTTGATTTCTTCTTCTGCCATTAAAATTTTTTCATCTATATTTTTCATTTTCTTTGTCCTTTCTTTTTAATTATGAGCAACAAAAAAGAGATAACATTTCTGCTATCTCAACAATAAACTTCTGTCTGTACTACATAAAAATATGCTTTTAGGTTTTATATGTTTTGTAAATTAAATATCCATTTAAGCCATGAATAAACTGAACTGGAACGTCTAACTATCTGCCCCTCATTACACACATTATTTTCTCTCATAATATTTTGAATTTCTTCTTTTGTAGGTAACTCTCCACTATTATAAACTTTTATAAATAGCTTATTAAATATTTCATGTTCTAAAATCAAACTGACCAACTTTAATTGGCGTTCTTTATATCTAAGTTTTACTGTATCTTTTCCTAATTTGGATAATGAAACTTTTTTTACTATCTTTTCTTCGTCTTCAACATCTTTCTTTTCAAACAATCCAAGATACTTACCAGCATTGTAATAATAATCTGACTGTCTTAAATCAAATTCCATAGTTTCAGCAATTTCTTCTGTGGTTTTATTTTCTTCAAATAAAATCTCCATTAGTGATATAATTCTTTCAAAAGAATTAGCCTGTATAAAAGGAATATTAGTATTATTTTGATTATCATCATAAATAACTTTTACATCCGAATACACATCATAAAGTTCATTTAAAGCAATGTCTGTATCTTGTAAAGAATAATTTTTAGATTTAACCAATCTTATTGATGAATAGTTGTCTTTATCTTCAAACACATATTCAAATAGTCTATATATCTGATTTGAATAAATAGAAAAAACGAGTCTAATAGGCTTGACAACTTTACTTGCCCACAATCTATACGGATAATAAAGCTGTCTGATGTGAAAATCCGGATGAACAACATTTTTTGCTTCTAAAATAACAACGGAATTATTATTTTCCATTCCTCCATCAATTTCACATTGTGCATTTTTTACGTCAACTTTAAAAGAACTCCCTCTATGTCTATCTACACGAAAACTGAAAATTCCTGTTCCCATTCTTCCATTAAATGTGGCAACATTATCATCTTCATCTAAAAAATCATCTAATATTTTTGAAAGCATTAAAACATTAATCGCATTCGCCTCCGATGATATATTACCAATATCAATAGTTTCATATTCTGGAATTTCAACTTTTTGCATTTCTGTTATATGTTCCCCTAATTCAGGAATTGGTTCATACAACTTAAAATCACTTAAAACATATCCGTTTCTACTAATTGACAAAATATTAATATTGTGCTTTTTGAAAATACTGGGCAAATTTTCAGAACTGTCCCACTTCGCCATTAATCGTGGTTCCTTAAATTTTTTTATTTGATTGGCAGTAATGAAAAACGCACCCTCGCTCTGAATTTTATTGAGAATATCATATTTTTCAAAAAGTTTACTCCAAGCTTCATTCACATTCATTTTAATCATAGTTCCTTACTAATACTTCATTTATTTCTCCACGTTTATTACCATTACTATTTATTGAACGCTTTGCTTTTACAGTAATAATTTCATAATCTTTATACAATTCTCTAATGAAAGGGTGATCTGAATTTGATAATAAAAATTTTACTCCTTTAGAGTTTAATTTATCGCACTCTTCTTTAAGTTCAATTTGTTGTTTCGTATCAAATCCATTTTCTGTATAACCTGTAAAAGAAGATGAGGATGAAATCGGCATGTATGGTGGATCAAAATATACAAATGCACCTTTCCTTAAATTTTTTAAGGAGTTTTTATAATCTCCATTCATTATCTTTATATTGTTTTCATTAAAATACTTCGACATAGCTAATACAACGGGCATATTAACTATATTAGGATTTTTGTATTTACCATAAGGAGAATTAAATTGCCCTGCTTGATTTACTCTAAATAAACCATTGTAACACGTTTTGTTCAAATAAATAATTCTTGCAG
This sequence comes from Treponema phagedenis, assembly GCF_008153345.1. NCBI lineage: Bacteria > Pseudomonadati > Spirochaetota > Spirochaetia > Treponematales > Treponemataceae > Treponema > Treponema phagedenis. The sequence goes on from NZ_CP042818.1 coordinate 1,636,264, forward strand.
CTTTCTCAATGTCATTTATTTCCCCATATTTTTCATTTCTGTCTAATGCCCTAACTTCATAAAAATATTCCTCTGAATTAAGTCGCTCATGATTTTCTAAAGCTAAAATTAATTCATTAGGTTTCTCTTTAATTACTTTATAAATATTTATAAGCTCACTATTAAAATCATTTATAATTGCCTTTTTAGGCTGAATATCAAATATGACCGCTCCTCCACCTACAAAAGGCTCAACATAAGTAGAAAATGTCTTTGGAATAAGCGGAACTATATCACTTAATAATTGTCTTTTGCCACCAACCCACTTTACTACAGGAGCAAGAACAATATTCTTTTTTCTTGAATTTTTAGTCATAGTCCTATCCACCTTATCTTTTATCACTTGCACAGAACTGAAATACATCATTGGGGGTACATTCTAAAGCTTCGCATATACGGCTAATATTCGCCATTGAAACATATTTATTGTTGCCCATATTAGCAACACAATTCTCTGAAATGTTTGCTATCTCAATCAAGTCTTTTTTCTTCATTTTTTTATCTTCTAAAATCTTCCAAAGCGGTTGATAAGATACATTCATTTTATACCTCCAAATATGACTTATTATAACAAAAAACTTGCAAAATCGCAAGTTTTAAGTATATCTCAAATGATTACTTCCATAAAAATTATATACATTATTCTTCACTCTGTGGTAATAGGCAAATTCTACATCCTCTATCATTATTTTTTCCAATTCTCTTTTCATAAATATTCTCCTTTGTTATATTCTTCCCAAGTCGGGACATTTGATGTTTTCGCCTGCTTGCTTTTGCCCTGATCTTTATAAAACCAAGAAAGGATCGTCGCTTTATGGTCTTTATAGCTCTTTCCGCTACTCTTGATATATGCAGATAAGCGTTCAATGTAATTATCAAGCTGTGCATTTAGTTTGATTTGTAAATCAGAAATATCTTCATCAGTTAAAAATACATTTTGAAATGTTCCAAGTCCGTTTTTACAAAAACTATATTCTCTCTTACTATACTTACTCTTATTATTCTCTATATAGTTAGAGTCAACATTTTTAACTTCCTGAAGTTCATTTTCTTTACTTCTGAGGTCAACATCTTTTACTTCTGAAGTAAAGTTTTTTGACTTCTGAAAGCCATTTCCTTTTGCTTGAAATACACTCATAAAGTCTTTTACATAAATGATATTAGGTTTTCCAAGTCCAAGCCTTACTCTTTCAATCAGTCCGATTCCTTTTTTATTGTCTAACTCATCCAATGTTTTTATGGCTGTCGGCTTTGAGATATTTCTTCTTCTCATAATTTCTTCAACGGTAAAATAGATAAATACTCTATTTTCTTTGTCTATCCAGTTATTCTTAAAAGATATTTCCGTTCGTTTTAGAAGCATGGAATAAAGGATAATTGCCTCTGCTGACAACCCCTTAAATTCTTCTCCATCAACTAATATCTCCGGTACTTTAAGAAAATTAAATCTCTCTGCTTCTCTGTTATAGAAATAGTCAAAGTCCATCGCTTCACCTCCTCTCTTAAAATTTGCAAAGAAAAAGACGATAGTTTTTCTATCGCCTTTGGTTACCATTTTGATGAAATTTTTTAAATCATAAGAATAGAATCTGTTAAGCCACTTTTTGAGCAATCATCACACCAATCGGTGCAAGACCTCCATGTGCCAATTTCATTTCAACTACTGAAAATCCATATTCTTTAATAAAATCTTCAAATTGATTTTTATTCCATTCTTGATACATCTTAAATCCTAAAATAGACATCAAACTTTTTATCATTTTTCTTTGTTTTCCCTCTTTCCATAGAAAAGTGGGGGCGCACAAAGTCCCATTAGGTTTTAACACCCTATATATTTCTTTCATCGCCTCATCCGGTTTAGGCATAATATGAAGTGCATTAGCAATTAACACACAATCAAATTTTTCATGCGAATAGGATAATGCTACTGCATCGGCTGTTTCAAATGTAAGATTTTCGTATTCTCCATGCTTTCTTGCTTCCAAAATCATTCGTTTCAATATAATTTTTTAGAACTTTTTTTCGTCCTCCATCGCCATCTTCATTAAAGACATAATGCTTGTAAAACTGCTTAAAATGCAGGATTTTTATGATTTCACTCTTTGTATCAACGCTATGCACTCCACATGGCTTGATTGCTCCAGATTGATGTCAGATTTTTGCGGTCGTTCGCGGGAATTTATCAAAGCGTGTTTTTCCCGTAAAATACACCGATTTTTACCCTTGTGCGTTCTCGGAAACAGGTCAAAGGCCTTACTCCTACCTATAATATGCAAATCCACAGATTTGCCGACCGCTTCAAGACTTCGCTCCGAGGGAACAAGTCTGAAATCCCATCGCCTCAACTCTAATCTTCCGTTCCCGAATGTTCAGAATGGAAGTGCTGCTCGCTTTAAAAAAGTATCATCATCTGATACAGATACAGTTTGCAAGTCAAAGAAAGGATTCGCATGATAAAATTTTCCAGTTCCGTCCTGCATAGACTTAATCATTGCTATCTGAGGATCGGCTGTAGAAGTATCCTTGATATATTTCCTATACTTTACTATGTTATCTTTTCCTACCGTATCTTCGGCTGTTGCAACATATCTACCTACAGCAGTTTTATAATCATCCGCTGAAGTGATAAGTATCGATGTAAAAGGACAATCCGCTGCTTTTATTTCACCTTCATTATTTCTTAGGAGAAGTACATAAATCTCATTGGGCATTGCATCGAAATGTTGTTGTGAAACAATATATGGTAATGAGAAGGATGATAGCTCGCTATCCTTCATATACTGCTGATAAACTTTGATGCCATCATGATAACGTCCCGAAACATGGAGGTCATTCTTAAACTCCGCAGAAAAAAACGTAAGAAATTCTATATAGCTATCCTCCGTGAATTTTATCGCTTGCTGCATCTTATCTTTAAGATCGGCCTTTTCATGCTGCTCACCGTTTCTGAGAAAAGCTCCCATGTTCATCTTGTTCTCGCAGCCAAACAATCCTATCGAAATCTGATTATTTATAAAGGCTGTATGCTTCACACGATTACATACAGCATCAATATACTTGAATTCATCATCGCTATCAGTCTTTGAAAACCATGCTGATGTAAGCGGAAATTCTCCAGAGTACGTTTGCTGTTGAAATCTATCCTTCATTGCCGGGAAGTCTGTTTTGTCTACTTTCTTCCCTTTATTAGCCAACAATCCAGCGTTTGCAATTTGTCCGATACTATCAAAACTATTTCTAAGATACTGATAAAAATCCCGTATTAGTTTCTGTATCAAGAAAAAACCATCGACATCATTGCCTGCGATATCTATTAAAAAGTCTGGTAGATCCGCATCAGTTATAGCAACGCTCTTGTGGTTTATTATTCTCTCTGATATTTCCTCGTTGTTCTTATGTGCATCTTCAGTCATTTTTGCAGAAATCGCTGTGATGGTGTCCAGACAATACTGTGCTACCCTTATATTTGCATTCGTATTTTCAATAAATTGCCAAGCCGTATAAACTTTGTGCTCAGCAAGTTCTTTTTTTAACACATCAAAATCCATTGTCAGACATCCTCTCACTCAATCCGCTTCAACAGTTCCTTTGGCGACAGTTTCCAGAGCCCTCTCTCTTGCCGGAGTAAGTCTACCGTGCCATGATTGATGATATAATCCTGAGCCTCCTGCTGCGATAATCCTTCCGTGCTCATAAGATAAGACTCCAGTTCGCGGCATGGGTAATTAATCGTTCTCTCAATTCTGATCTGTTCCTGAGCTTCATTTTCTCTAAGGCCATAGTACTTCTGGAGAAGACGAACTATTTCAGCGTCTTTTGTTTTAGATTCATAAAGTGCCGCCGTTAAAATCGATATCCCAGCTTCTCGCTCCTGCTGCGCTGTCTCATCGTCATGCCTCAAAACCGCTTCTCGCGTAGTGTCGAGCAAAAAGTATCCAGCACCTGCCAGAAAATCCGTAAAATTTCGTCCCATATATGCTCACCCGCTTTCTTTATTCATCAGCTTGTTTACTGTATGACTGCTCGATCAGTTCCATCACATCGTCAATCTCTGACGTATGTTCAAAAAACACCTCAACATCACCATTGCCCCATCTGCCAAGACCGGTGACGTCTTTGCACAGTCCCTTTGGATCGTGAATCTCTGAAAACTTCATATTCAAAGAAATTCGAAGGCGCTGTTTCTGAACAACGATATCAACGAAATTGGTATCCAACTTGTAGGCGATATACAGCTTCTTAAACTCACGCTTCACATCCGGTGACAGATTACAAATTCGTCTGTCGAGCATATCAAAAAGCGTCCGTGTAAATGCATTGATATCGTAAGAGTCAATCGTGTATTTCTGGGCAGGCTTTTCCTCTACCTGATATGGCGCAAGTTCAGCAGCAGTAATCTCAGGATAAGTCCATATCTGTTCTGCCTTTTCGGCCAGCAACTTTGCACGTTCTTTTATGTGCTGTTCATTCCACTCTGTCAGCTTTACCAGATAGGCATTAAGACGCAGAGCGCTTTCTTTGAATCCACCCTCCATATCCATTTTTACCATAAATGGATTATCGCTCATTTCCGAGTTATAAGCTGTTAGTGTCAGGTTTCCTATTGTATGCAGATAGGTCTTCTGAACCTCTTTCCAATTTGCGCCAAGCATAGTCTTCCACTCGTCACGTGGATTGCTGTTCTGTGGCATAATGTGTTCAATCGTATAATTCTCGATAATGATTGGAGCTTTGTTCCCGAAGTTTTCAAGGTGGCTGAGAATGAAGTTTCTGGAACGCATATTGTAAATGTCACGGGACACAAATGCCTTCTCGAATTTCTCATCATCCGGGAACTCTTTATAGTCATCGCGCAGTACGAAGAAGGCCTTAATAGAATTCATATAATCATCGGTCTTGATTTCATTACGCAGCGTCGCAAACGTCTTATTAAGCGAATTCGTCGGAATGTCGCAGATGCTTCTACGAAATACATAACTGATGCACATCTTGATAATCTCAATAAGATCATCTTCCGTGATAACGCCCTCTGTGCAATCGTTATGCACTTTGAGCAAGAACGGGAATGCTACTTCCATGCGAAGATCGCCAATATCTGAGTACAAAGATTTTAAGACCGGCTTGTCACTCCTGCGGAATACCATGTTTGTATAGTATGTAGCATAGGTCAGCAGGTCGGCGCAAAGTTCCCGAATCGTGCTGAATTCACAATTCAAGTGATAGGCTTTGAATCCCTCATAAACCCGGTCGATCTTCGGGATGCGCGTAGTCTTCATTGTCAGATAATCACGGAAAAATCTATCCATGACAGAGTCCTGCTTCTCATAATCAAAGAGCAGCTCCATCGGTCTCCACATGTGCTCATAGACATACCGCTGTTCTGACGGTTCAAGCCCCATCAGCACATAGTTTCGGATTAAGTCAGATTCAGACAACTCTTTACCTGTAGAGTTCAAGCTCTCGAAAATTGCCTGCGCATCATCCACATTTCGATCAAGTGTAATATTGACAATCTGTAGTTTACCTATAGCCTCGTAGACATCTTTCGGCTGCAATTCCATATCGGCTATTTTACCGGCAAAAAAGTTGTAGTTCGACAGGATGCGAGACAGACAGGGATCGCTGATTGGCTTCTTCTCAACAAGACTAATCAGCAGGTCGCGGTCTGTTTCTGTAAGAAGCAATTTGTACCTCTCGTCACCATCCTCATATTCGTTCTTCAGAAGCATATTATCGATGCGACGAGCATTGATAGTGCCATCTTCCGGATGTTCTTCCGCATAGTCGCGGAGGGCAATCAGCAGCAAGCTCAGCGTGGTTAAACGCTGCTGCCCATCAATTATCATATATTTCTGAACACCAGTCGGCATTGCCTGCTCCGCAATATTTACGATAGAGCCAACAAAGTGACCGACCTTATCCTTTTTCTGCATGTCAACGATATCATTCCAAAGGCGACTGCATTGTTCCGTCTCCCAACTGTAGTATCTCTGATATACAGGAATGAGAAACTGCTTATTTCCATTTAAGATGGCGTAGATATTACCTTTTGTCGCGTCCATTAGGTTAGTCCTCCTTCTTTGTTCCGTATGGCGCAGGTTCTTCCGCTACCATCTGTAAATCCTGTGCTTTTTTACTGAAAGCCTCAGCATAGTTAACTACCCGATGTTCATATCGTTCTCCTATAATTTTTTTAAGAAAAGAGTCCATAATTTTCTTAACTCCGAGGGATTAAAATATACCATGAAATATTTTTATGCAGAAGACAAAACTCATTATAAATTTCAAGCTTGGAGACTTCTTTATAAAAATAATAGCAGGTTTTAAAAACATTTCCAAGCATAGTTTTTTTGCACTTGCAGGGCGTATACGTGTGACAGAGTAAAAATACTGTAAGTGGTGATTTAGAAAAATTAAACCGGAATTTATCTATTGATTTTAGGATACAGGCTGCTTAAAAAAAATAACTTTCGTGTCAAAAAAACGGAGGTCAGTACACAACGCGCATAAAACGGCAGGTCTAAGGGCTGCCCAAGCCCTTAATGCGAAGCATAAGCGGGGTCTAAGGGGCAGCCGCCCCTTACTCAAAACCCCTTGAGAATTGACAGAAATCTCTTTTTTCCGTACCATAGCCGCATGACCACAAACGATATTAAACCGAAACTTTTAGAGCGGTTGGTTCGCTATACCGCCATCGGCACACAAAGCAAGGCGGAAAAGGCTGACCAAGGTATTATCCCTTCAAGCGAAGTACAATGGGAGCTTGCAAAGCTTTTAGTAAAAGAATTAGAGGATCTTGGACTGAAGGCAGAGCTTGATGAGCATTGTTATGTCTTTGCCCGTCTGCCCGCAACCGAAGGCTGCCGGCAGAAAAAAGGATTCGGACTTTGCGCACATATGGATACGGCAAGCGATGCGCCCGCCGATACTGTAAAACCGCAGGTGCATACCGATTACGACGGTAAGCCTATTGTATTAAAAGACGGCTTTGTAATAGACCCGGCACATGATGCCGATTTAGCCGCTTGCATCGGTGACACGATTATCACCTCCGACGGCACCACCCTCTTGGGCGCCGACGATAAGGCGGGAATTGCAGGCATTATGACCGCCGTTGAATTCCTTTTGGCAAATCCGAACATTGCCCACGGCCCAATCGAAATTCTTTTTACTCCCGATGAGGAAACCGGACACGGAATGGATTTTGTTCCGCTTGAGAAGATTCAGTCAAAAGCGTTTTACACGATAGATGGGGGACAGGAAGGCGAGGTTGAAGACGAATGTTTTAACGCATACCGAAGCGACATTGTTTTTACCGGAATTGCCGCACACCTTGGCGCCGCCCGCGGCAAAATGGTAAATGCGGTAACGATGGCAGCCTCTTTTATTGAGTCTTTGCCCCCGCAAGAAAGCCCCGAGGCTACCGACGGATATTACGGCTTTTTTTGCCCCTTGGAGCTTGAGGCAACCGCCGAAAAGGCAACCTTACGGGTTTATATCCGTGATTTCGGCGCTATTCAGGAGCGCTTAAAGCGTATCGATACGCTTGCCGCCGCCATCGAAGCCTGCTATCCGAACGGAAAGGTTTCGGTAACGCATACGGAGCAATACCGAAACATGAAAACAAAACTCGATACAAGCCCCGAAATTCTTGCGCGTTTAAAAGAAGCGGTTCGCCGCGCCGGCGTTGAACCCAAGCTGAAACCCATTCGCGGCGGCACTGACGGCTCACGTCTTACCGAGCTTGGAATCCCTACGCCGAATCTTTTTACCGGCGGACATAACTATCACTCAAGGACGGAGTGGGCATCGCTTAATCAAATGGAAAAAATGTGCTTGAGCATTATTGAGCTTGCAAAAATTTGGGCTGAGGAATGAAATGACTGTTTTTCATTCCGATTGCAAAATTCCCACCCTTGAAATCAGGGCTGCATGCCTTTGTAAAGCAGCCCATCCACCTTCTTCCATATAATAAAGAAGCAGGTAAAATTCGCCGATGAAAGTAATAGGAGCCGGTGTTTTTATGTTTGCGGCAGGGTAAGGAGTGTAATGTGTACGAATATCATATTGAAGGCGGTTTTCCGGTTAAGGGGACTGTTAAGGCAAGCGGAAATAAGAATGCGGCGCTGCCCTGTATTGCGGCGGCGGTTTTGACTGATGAGCCGGTGCGGCTTAAAAATCTTCCCGAAATAGAAGATGTGGGGGTTATGCTGGATGTGTTTAAGGCATTCGGCGGCAGCGTGGAAAAAAAGGCTCCGAATGAGTATGAGCTTCGGCTGGAAACGGTGCGTTCTTCCGAAATACCGGCAAATGAGGCAAGGAAAATCCGTGCCTCGATTTTGTTTGCGGGGCCGCTGCTTGCGCGGACACGAAAGGCAATTTTGCCGCCGCCCGGCGGAGATGTTATCGGTAGGCGGCGTTTGGATACGCATTTTTTAGCCCTTACCGAGTTGGGCGCGCAGGTGCATATCAACGGGCGGTTTGTGTTTTCGGCGAATAAGCTTATCGGGAAGGATATTTTCCTTGATGAGGCCTCGGTTACCGCAACGGAGAATGCGGTTATGGCGGCAAGCATGGCGGAGGGCACAACGATTATCAATAATGCGGCAAGCGAACCGCATGTGCAAGACCTTTGCCGGCTGCTCACCGCGATGGGCGCAAAAATTTCCGGTATCGGCTCCAATATTCTGACAATTGAGGGGGTGCCGAAGCTGCACGGTGCGGAGTTTACCATCGGCCCCGACTTTATGGAAATCGGCTCGTTTATCGGACTTGCGGCGGTTACGCGCGGCTCGCTTACGATCACCGATGTTAAGCCTTCCGATATGCGCCCGATAAAACTGGCGTTTAATAAACTCGGCATTACTTGGAGCATTGAGGGCTCAACGCTCACCGTTCCTGCGCAGCAAAGTTTGCAGGTAAACTGCGACCTCGGCGGTATGATTCCGAAAATCGATGATTCGCCGTGGCCGGGGTTTCCGCCCGATCTTACCAGCATTATGACGGTTATCGCCACACAGGTGGAAGGCACGGTGCTTATTCACGAAAAGATGTTTGAATCGAGGATGTTTTTTGTGGACAAACTCATCGGTATGGGGGCACGAATTATCCTTTGTGATCCGCATCGGGCGGTTGTTTCGGGGCCGAGCACCTTACACGGTTCCGAGCTTGTGTCTCCCGATGTGCGGGCAGGCATGGCGCTGGTGATTGCCGCCTGCTGTGCGCGGGGCGAAAGCATTATCAGCAATATCTATCAGATTGAGCGTGGCTATGAGCATTTGGTTGAAAAGCTCAAATCAATCGGCGTACAAATATCGCGGCGGGAAGTGGACTCGTAAATACTACAGACGGGATCTAAACCGGTACAGTGTTTTTTTGGGTGTCGTTAATTGGTTTTTAATTCATTCAATATGAATCAAGATAATTTTATAAAAAGAAATCGACACAACGGTTTGGTTTTGCCGTCCGTGCCCGTTCTGATTTTGACAACGGTGAGTAAACTTACCATAGGGATGCTTAAAACTGTAAGCCATCAGCTCCGATTAGTAAGCGGCAGCTTGAATTACAGAAGGTTAAACTGAGGAATAGTCCATCGGCTTCGCATATTCGCATAATAGATACGTTAGGAAACGCAATGATTTGGAATAAAAAAGACATAGGGAAAGAGCTTGTAAAAGAGCTTACACAAAATTACGGCTGCGATGCCTTAACCGCCTCTATTCTTGTCAGAAGAGGCATTATTAACGGTGAGGACATCCTCTTTTATTTGGAAAACGATCCGAGGTTTTTTCATAATCCTTTTTTGTTTAAAAACATGGAAGATGCGGTTGACCGTATTCTAAACGCAAAGGATGAGGGCGAAAAAGTGCTTATCTTCGGAGATCGGGATGTTGACGGCATTACCGCAACAACCGTTTTGTACGAAGCCCTCATTGATATGGGGCTTGACGCGCAATGGCGAGTTCCCTCCGGCGATGAAACATACGGGCTTTCAAATGAGGTTATCGATCAATTTGCGGAAGACTACGGCACGCTGATCATTACGGTTGACTGCGGTATTTCCAACATGGCGGAAATCGCCTATGCCGCCGAAAAAGGAATCGACACCATTGTGGTTGATCACCACACCCCGCAGGAAACACTGCCGCCCGCCGCCGTTATCATCAATCACAAAATAGCCGACTGCGGGTACCCGCAGACCGATTTATCGGGCTGCGCAACCGCATGGAAACTTGCCGTCGCCCTGCGCTTTAGCCGCAGCGAATTGTATAAACAGGAAATTTGCCTATTAACCATTGTGCCCGAAAACGAGGCATATACGGTGCATGTATTAAAGCTCCTCAATATGGTAGAGATTGACAGAATTGCCGAAACAATTATTCCGGGCATGGTGCGTTTTGACCAAACTCGGCTTTTGGCATTTTTAAAAGGGCAGCAAATTTTTGTTTGGGACGGGCCCTTGCAAAAACGCTTGTTCGAAAAAGCATTCGGAAAGAATTTTGAGCTGCAATATTATGATTTGCAGCCCGACATAAGCAAAAAGTTTCCGCAAGTTTCGGGTATGAGCCTTTTGCGTTTAAAAGACCTTTCACGAATCGGACGCTATCATAAAAATAAAAATGATGAACTTGACGGGTTTATGAATCTCTTTATTACCTATGTGCAGCAAACGGAAAACTTGTTTACGGAAAGGGAAAAACGGGAATTGCAGTTGGTAGCTCTTTCCACCATTGCAGACCTTATGGAATTGCAAGGGGAAAACAGAATTATCGTAAAGCAAGGCTTGGCCGCCATGAGTACCAACCCCCGTGAAGGGCTGAAGGAGCTTTTGGCAAAGCAAAAACTGCTTGGCAAAAAGCTGAGTACCGATGACATCGGCTGGCAGGTAAGTCCGCTTATCAATGCAACCGGCAGAATGGGAAAACCTGAAACAGCAATAGAACTTTTCCTTGCAGACACCGCAGAAAAACGGAACGAAAAAGCGAATGCAATTATTACGATGAATGAGGAGCGGAAGCAGCTCGGGGCGGAAGGTTGGGATATTGCGGAACCGCTTGCGCGGGAAAGCCTTCCCCGATTTAGCGGAAATCTTGCGATAGCGGTCAGCGATAAAATCCATCGGGGAATAACGGGCATACTTTCCAACAGACTCGCCAATACCTTACAGGTGCCGGTTATCGTTATCTGTATTCTTCCTGACGGAACGGCAATCGGCTCGTGCCGCTCAGCCCGCGGCTATCATCTGCTTGCGCTTTTGGAGCCCTCCGCCGACTTGTTTTATGATTACGGCGGACACAATTTTGCCGCAGGGTTCAGCTTGGCAAAAGAACAGCTGCCCGAGCTTTTGCACGCTTTTGAACTGTATGCCGCCGCAATGGAATTTTCTGAAGACGGCGAAACAGAAGAGCTTATCATTGACGCCGAGCTGCCGCACGAATATTTAACCCCGAAACTTTTAGAGCTGGCTGACCTTTTTGAGCCTTACGGAGAAAAGAGCCCGAAGCTTTTATTCACCGCTTCAAATATAAAGATACTCAATGTCTCGGCGTTGGGAAAAACCGAGAAGGTACATTTAAAACTCACCTTGGATTGCGGCACATACAAATGGCCTGCGCTGTATTGGAATGCGGTTGAAAAATTGAACGTTGATTTTGCGGTCGGCGATTCCGTTGATGCGGTTTTTACCATTAACCGAAACAGCTTTAACGGTACCGTAACTCCGCAAATGATTATTCAGGATATGAAAAGAAGTGCCCATGCGTAAAATAGTTTTTTCGATTATCTTTTTGTTCTTTTCTCTTTCTTTTGCAATAAGCGATAAGGCGGCAAAATTGCCGGAAAGCGGCTGGCACATCACAATGCCGGAAAAAACCGCTCAAGGGGATTTTATTGCAATTTCCTTTGAGTCCTCCGCCTCGCTTGGAAATGCGGCGGTAACACTGTACACCCCCGCAGGAAAAAAAGCAAAAACAGTGCAAGCCTTCCCGCTGGATAAAACTAAGAAAAAATTTTTAGCACTTTTCGGTATCTCTATTTTTTGGGAAGAGGGAATGTGGCAGCTGGAGGCAAAGGCGCTGCGGCAAGGAAAGCCAATTCAAAAAAAGGCGGAACTTTTTATTGCAAAAGTGAATTTTCCAAAAGAAGAGATTTTTTTAAACGCAAAAAATACCGGTATTGCCCAAAACAAAAGCCCGAAAAAAAAAGCGCAAACGGAGAAGCTTACCGAAGTGCTTTCCGCAGTGAATAAGGATGCGCCCGTATTTTTAGGCCCCTTTATTATGCCGATAAGTTTACGGCGCAGAACATCCGAGTTCGCGGAAGCGCGGGTTTTTAAGTATTCAAACGGCAAACAATCCGCAAGCTATCATTGGGGAATTGATTTCGGCGTACCGATCGGAACACCGGTCAACGCTCCCGGCAATGGCAGGGTTGTACTTGCCGAAAACAGAATCACCACCGGCTGGACGGTCGTACTTGAACACTTTCCGGGAATGTACACCCAATATTATCACTTAAGCAAGCTGCACGTAAAACAAGGGGACATCGTAAAACAGGGCACCCTCATCGCGGCAACCGGAAACACCGGCTTATCAACCGGTCCGCACCTGCACTGGGAAGCACGAATCAACACAACCCCCGTCTCGCCCGACGCACTAATGAAAAAACCGTTCTACCCTGTTGGGGAATGAAGCAAAACCTACGCATAAACAAGGGCAAGATCGCGGCGAAACATAGCCTTGAAAAACACAGACTAAAAACCCTTCGATAAAATACTCGGCAACACCATACGCATACGGGCGAATTTTTTCATTTTTTACATCAAGCATTAAATGAAAAAACCGGGCTGTCCATTCCAATTGTACCGCCTCTTCTGCGAAAACCCAGCAACGTTATTCCCTAACGTCCATAAGTTGCTTCTTGTGCACCCCCAATCGGCGCCACAATTTCCACTACCATCCCTTTCGCACAAACCACTGCTGCGTCCGTATTTACTGTCGTATAAATTGTTTTTCAGTTGTGGTAGTCAGGCGATAGTATGCTTTTCAGTCTCGTGTTTGGTTTTAAGGTTATCAAAAAAGGCAGGCAAAACTTGAGAACTTCATTTTGCCTATGGTAAATTACTCACCGTTGCTAAATTCCAAACGATGTTTTGTCTGATACTTTATTGTAAACAGGCAAAACTCGTAGACGAAATAAAGCTGGTGTAGCGTTTTGTAATTAACTTCCTGTTATAAAATTTAGAGTATCAACAATAAGGGGCTGCGGATTTAAGCATTCCTATGGTAAGCTACTCACCCTTGCGTCGTGTCGAGCTCATTTTTGTAACAGGAAGCTTTAAAACTCGCAAGGTTAAGTTTTGCCACGGACGGCAAAACTCAGAACGGGCACGGACGCCCGTGGTTCCATGCAGAAGCGACGTTTTAAAGCAAAGTAATTTACCAAGCTTTAAAACTCGTAGGTTAAGTTTTGCCACGGACGGCAAAACTCAGAACGGGCACGGACGCCCGTGGTTCCATGCAGAAGCGACGTTTTAAAGCAAAGTAATTTACCAAGCTTTAAAACTCGCAGGTTAAGTTTTTGACAAGGACGGTAAAACTCAGAACGGGCACGGACGCCCGTGGTTCCAAACAGAAACGATGTTTTAAAAGCACAAGCTTTTTCCAAGTGCTTTTAAAACTCGTGGTTAAGTTTTTGCCACGGACGGCAAAAACTTAACCGTTGTGTCGGAATCTTTTTTAAACATCATTGAATATAAATAGAGGCAGAGTGTTAGTAATCAAATGTGCTCTTTATCTTGCGATTTTTTTTGTGCTTGTCATTTGTTTTAATCGGAATTATAATAAAGTTATAATAGAGGCTTTACTACTTTATCATAATTTTGATTGCTTTTTACGAACGAGGTTTGATAATTGAAAAATTTAGGATTGCTTTTCCGTTATGCGAAGGGCTTTTTTCTTTGGTATGTTTTTGCTTTTGCCTGCACGCTGCTTTCTCGAATCTGCATGGCATCTCAGCCGCTTTTGATAAGGCTCTGCATTGATTCGGTTATCGGCGATGAGCCGGTACCGCAGAATTTGCTTGCATCTGTTCTTTCATCAATTGCGCCTTTGGGGAAGAACATCAAATCGCTTTTTGTTATCGGCGGGGCAGTTCTTGCGTTTGTAAGTTTTGCAGCGATACTTGATTATCTTAAAATTATTTTTGGAAATACGGCAACCGAAGGTGTTGTGAAAAAGTTGCGCAATACCTTGTACAATCATATCCAGCTTTTACCGTTTTCCGCACATGTGCAAGGAAGCACCGGCAATTTAATGCAGCGCTGCACCTCCGATATCGATACTGTCCGCATGGCGCTTTCTTCGCAAATTGTTGACGCATTCAGCTCGTTTTTTTTTATTTGTTATATTGTGTATCTGATGTTCGGTTTAAGCAAAAAACTTATGTTGCTTTCGCTTTGCATTATTCCGATTATACTTTTGTTTGCGCTCTTTTTCTTTAAGAAGATTCAAAAAACTTTTAAAGCGGCTGCGGATGCGGAAGCGGTTATGACAACCGTTATTCAAGAAAATCTTACCGGTGTTCGAGTGGTAAAATCATGCACCGCACAAAAATTTGAAATTGATAAGTTTGATGCTAAAAGTTCCGCATACCGTGATTGTAATTTTCAGGTAAACAATGCCTTTGCATTATTTTGGAGTATTTCGGATTTTCTTTCGTATGCACAAGTTTCTTTTGTTGTTTTGTACGGATCGGTGCTTGCCTTTCATGCCGAAATAAGTCTCGGTACTTTAATTGCTTTTATCTCGTACATGATGCTGATTATCTATCCGGTGAGAGGTTTGGGAAGACTTATTTCCAATATCGGGAAAGCGGCTGTCTCCGCAAAAAGAATTGCAGAGGTTTTGGATATGCCGATTGAATCGCTTTTTCCTACCGGAGAAAAACCGGAAATCAAAGGCAACATCAACTTTGATTCGGTGAGTTTTTCGTATCCGCAAAACAAGGCGCTTGATTCTGTTTCATTTGAAATACACGCGGGAGAAACAATCGGTATTATGGGACCGACCGGCTCGGGGAAAAGCAGTTTGGTGCATATTCTTACCGGCTTATACGATATTGATTCCGGCAGTATTCTTATTGACGGAATTCCGATACAAAAAATTGATAAGGGTTTTTTACGTTCGCAAATCGGGATTGTGTTGCAGGAGCCTTTTTTATACGCAAAGACAATTATGGAAAATATTAAGTTTGCACTTCCCGAAGCTCCCGATGAACTTGCCATTCGCTATGCAAAGCTTGCAAGCCTCCATGACGAGGTTATGCAATTTGATGATAGTTATAAAACTCTAGTCGGAGAGCGCGGGGTTTCATTATCGGGTGGACAAAAACAGCGCCTTGCGATTGCACGCACACTCATTAAAAATTCTCCGGTGATTATTTTTGATGATTCGCTTTCCGCAGTTGATACTGAAACCGAGCACAGTATTCAGCAAGCATTGTCGGAGTTTCAAGGAAAAAAAACGATTATTATTATTTCGCATCGTATTTCAACAGTCAGCAGCGCAGATAAAATTATTGTATTGCAAAAAGGAAAAATTGTTGAGCAAGGCAGTCATCAGCAGCTGCTTGCCGAAAACGGTTTGTACAAACGCATGTATGATATACAAGTTAAAATCGAAACTGATGAGGCGGAAAACAAAACCGAATAAAATCCGCATCGGATAATGCCGCGCACTCATGTATGATATAAGGAAGATAAAAACATTATGGAAGAATTTGATACCGATGAACAACGAGGGTTAAAAAAAGAACTCTGGGCAGGGGCGCTCGCCGAACTTAAATTTTACAAAAAAAATTTTATTGCTGTTCTTGCATCGGGAGCAGCGCTTGGAGTTTTAAATATTATCTCCCCCCTTATTACCCGCTATGTGATTGACTCAATGGTAAAAGAAAAAAACATGGCGCTTTTTTATCCGCTTGTTTTTTCTACCTTTGCCTATGTGACAATTACCGCCGTCATTGTTTTTGTGTACATTCGTTTGGCGGGCAATCTTGAAATTAAGCTTTGTTATAATTTACGCAAAAAACTTTTTCGTAAACTCCAAACGCTTTCTCTCTCTTTTTATGATAAAAATGCGGTTGGCTGGCTTATGGCGCGGATGACATCCGACATCAATAAACTTGCGGGAATACTTGCCTGGGGACTTACTGATTTGGTTTGGGGAATTTTTATGATGATTTCGGTTGTGGTTGTTATGTTTTCGCTGCATGCAAAACTTGCCCTGCTTTCGCTGATGAGCATTCCCGTTGTTGCGGTCATTTCGTTTTATCTTAGAAATAAAATATTGCGTTCGGAGCGAAAGGTGCGCAGTATTAACTCGCAATTAACCGCAGCCTATAACGAAGATATTCAGGGAGCGATGACAACTAAAGTTTTGGTGCGCGAAGAATACAACGCAAAAGAATTCTTAGAGAAAACCGAAACAATGCGCACAGCGTCAATGCGCGCAATTCGTTTGTCGGGATTATTGATGCCGATTGTGCAAATAATTGAATGTGTCGGCATGGTTATCGTTATTGTATACGGAGGCTCATCGGTTATTACCTCCGCTCTTTCGTTCGGAACCTTGGTTGCCTTCCTCAGTTTTGTAACCATGTTTAACGAGCCCTTTGTCGGGCTTGCCTACTTGTATGGTGCGCTTATTTCCGCCCAAGCCGCAGCGGAACGCGTGTTCGGTTTGCTTGCGGAACAGTCGGATATTAAGGACAACCCTGCAATAATCGAAAAGTACGGCACCGTGCTTGAGCCGACCAATGCGCCCCTGCCGAAGATTATCGGTAATGTAAAATTTGAGGCAGTTTCATTTTGGTATAAAAAAGAAGAAAGTATTTTAGAAAACTTTAATCTTACCGTACAGGCAGGGCAAACTATTGCGCTTGTCGGTGCAACCGGTGCAGGCAAATCTACCATCGTTAATTTGCTTTGCAGATTTTATGAGCCGACGGCAGGGCGCATTCTTATTGATGGAATCGATTATACACAAATGCCCGAAACATGGGTGCATCAAAACCTCGGGTATGTTTTGCAGTCGCCGCAGCTTTTCAGCGGCAGCATAAAAGAAAACATCCGTTATGGGAATCCGAATGCAAGCGATGAGCAAATTATTGAAGCGGCAAAAATAGTTAATGCACATTCTTTTATTACGGAAATGGAAAAAGGTTACGACACCGAAACGGGCGAAGGCGGCGCAATGCTTTCCACCGGACAAAAGCAGCTTATCTCTTTTGCGCGAACCCTTGTGCGTGATCCGAAACTTTTTGTGCTTGATGAGGCAACCGCTTCCATCGACACGGAAACAGAGCAAAAAATTCAACATGCAATTTCAGCAGTGCTTAAAAACAGAACTTCGTTTATTATTGCGCACCGCCTTTCCACTATCAGAAATGCGGATATAATCCTTGTGATAGAAAACGGAACCATGAAAGAATGTGGCAGTCATTCGGAGTTGATGAAACGGAAAGGACATTATTACCGGCTGTACACGCGTCAATTTCTTCGGGATGCTATTTCGTAAAATTAGGCTAACTTACAAACTATGCGAAAAACCGATCAGGTTTTTAAAAAATAACTTGAAGGAGTGTATGCGGTAACCGTAATGCTTTTTCAGCAGGTGACAGTTCGCCGGTGCAGCGTTTTGTAATTAACTTCCGGTTATACAAATCGGGGTATCAACAATAAAGGACTTGCGGATTTAAGCATTCCTATGGTAAATTGCCCACCGTTGTCAAACTCAGAACAAATTCAAACGATGTTTAAAAGCATCAATACAAAATTATAAAATTGAAGCTTTTAAACTCGCAGCACTGATTTAATCAAGAATACTAAAAATCAGTGCGTGGCGGTGGTTCCACGCAGACAGGTTTAGGTTTTGCCACGGACGGCAAAACCTAACCTGGGCTCTTTTTTATAAAATTTTTTACGATTTGGTAAGATGTATTAAAAAACGCTGTAATAGTACAAGGGGACCTTTCCCATATTCCGCCAAGGTCGCGATTATTTTTCAATGCAGAAAAATAATGCCGTTTGAGTATTTTTTATTCTTGTTGACTTTTTTAGCGAATATGCGGATATTTATAGTATGGGAAAAAATATTGATGTTGTCGAGAAGGACGAAAAAATGCTTGATGATACTGTAGATCAGGAAATAAATGAGACAAGCATGGGAAAAGATAAAACACAAGAAGAAAAGGTAGTAAACGAGAAAGATACACCTAAAAAAGGTAAAAAAAAGGATAAAAAAGATCTTGTCTCCATTGATGAGTTGCTTCCGCCGAAGGTGCATGTTATTTCGCTGACCGGAAGACCTATTTATCCGGGGATTTTTACCCCTATTTTGGTAAACGAAACAGATGATATAAAATCAGTTGAAGAAGCATATAATGGAAGCGGTTTTATCGGTTTAAATCTTATTAAAGAAGAAACTCAAAATCCTTCTATTTCCGATTTGTATGAGGTTGGCTGTGTTGCCAGAATTATTAAAAAAATAAATTTGCCTGACGGCGGATTAAACATTTTTATCTCTACGTTAAAACGCTATCGAATTCGAAAAACGGTTAATGAATCAAAACCGATGGTTGCAGCGGTGCAATATCTTGATGATGAAGAAGAAAACACCATAGAAGTAAAAGCTTTGGTGCGGGGCCTTATCGGTGAAATGAAAGAGCTTTCAGAAAACAATCCTCTTTTTTCAGAAGAGATGCGCCTTAATATGATAAATATTGACCACCCCGGCAAGATAGCGGATTTTATCGCAAGTATTTTGAACATCTCTAAAGAAGATCAACAAAAAATTTTGGAAATTCTCAATGTTCGCAAACGAATGGAAGAAGTTTTGATTTACATCAAAAAAGAAAAAGATTTGCTTGAAGTGCAGCGGAAAATTCAAAATGATCTTGATAAACGAATAGAAAAAAATCAGCGCGAATATTTTTTACGGGAAGAGTTGAAATCTATTAAATCAGAGCTTGGCTTGGTAACCGATCCTAAACAGCGAGATGAGGATAAGTTTAGAAAACTCATAGACTCCTTTCATTTTGAGGGGGAGGTAAAAGAAACGGTGGAAAGCGAGTATGAGCGGCTTTGTATGACCGATCCGAATTCCCCGGAATATACGGTAAGTAAAAATTATTTGGAAACTATCCTTGCGCTTCCTTGGAATGAACCTGAAAAAGAAGAATATGATTTAAAAACCGCACAAAAAATTCTTGATGAGGATCATTACGGACTTGAAGATGTAAAAAAGCGCATGATTGAATATCTTGCAGTACGGAAACTTCGCGGGGATACCAAGGGGTCGATAATTCTTTTTGTCGGACCTCCGGGAGTTGGAAAAACTTCAGTAGGAAAATCAATTGCCAGAAGTATGAATAAACCCTTTTTCCGTTTTTCAGTTGGCGGCATGAACGATGAGGCTGAAATAAAAGGACATCGCAGAACCTATATCGGCGCTTTGCCGGGAAAAATTTTGCAGGGTTTAAAAGTGGTAAAAACAAAGGCTCCTGTTTTTATGATTGATGAGGTTGATAAAATCGGTAACTCGGTACGAGGCGATCCCGCAAGTGCTTTGCTTGAAGTGCTTGACCCTGAACAAAATATTGCATTTAGGGATCACTACTTGGATCTGCCCTTTGATTTGTCGAATATTATGTTTATTCTGACGGCAAATACGACCGACACTATTCCCCGTCCGCTTTTGGATCGTGCCGAAGTTATTAAACTTTCAGGGTATATTGATACCGAAAAAGCGGAGATTGCAAAGCGGCATTTAATTCCCAAAACTTTAAAGAAGAACGGATTACAGAAGTCCCAGGTACGGTATAATAAATCAGGATTGTTATATCTTATCAATTCATATGCACGGGAAGCGGGAGTGCGTAACCTTGAAAAGAATCTTGATAAAATTCATCGCAAGCTTGCAACTCAGTTGGTGCTCGGTGAGCGAGAAACCAAGGATGTTTTTGTACCGACAAAAGAGAATCTGGAAAGTTTTCTTGGCAAACCGGTGTTCCGTGATGATGATATAAAAAAGGCAAGCACGCCGGGAACAGCGGTTGGTCTTGCTTGGACAAGCTTAGGTGGCGACACTCTTTTAATTGAAGCAATTTCTACACAAGGAAAAGCAAGCTTTAAACTTACCGGACAGATGGGAAATGTTATGAAAGAATCTGCGGTGATTGCATGGTCATGGGTACGAAGCTATACAACGGAAAAACAACTTGTCGATCCTGATTGGTTTGAAAAGCATCAAGTGCATTTACATATTCCGGAAGGAGCAACTCCGAAAGACGGTCCGTCTGCGGGAATTACCATGACAGTAACGCTTTTATCCCTTTTAACTCAGCAAACGATAAAACAAAATCTTGCAATGACAGGAGAGCTTTCATTGACCGGACAAGTGCTTGCAATCGGCGGCTTAAAAGAAAAAACCATAGCTGCCCGGCGAAACGGTATAAAAGAGATTATTATTCCGCATGCAAACTTGCGCGACCTTGAAGAAATCCCCGATCATATTAAAAAAGGAATCTCCTTCCATCCGGTAGAAACGATGGATGAAGTTGTCGCCCTTACCTTTGCAAAACAATTTGTACCGATGAAATAACTCAAGGTTTGCAGAACAATACAAAAATCGGCTCAATAATTATACGAATCATAAAAAATTTTATAAAAAGAGTCCCTGTTTAGTTTTTGCCGTCCATGGCAAAAACTAAACCACGAGTTTTAAAGCTTTGTAAATTATCTTGCTTTAAAACGTCGCTTCTGTTTGGAACCACGGGCGTCCGTGCCCGTTCTGCTTTTGCTATCCGTGTCAAAAACTAACCCACGAGTTTTAAAAGCACTTGGAAAAATTTGTGCTTTTAAAACATCGTTTCTGCGTGGAACCACGGGAGTCCGTGCCCGTTCTGATTTTGACATCCGTGTCAAAAACTAACCCACGAGTTTTAAAACTCCCTGTTATAAAAAAGAGTCCGACACGGCGCAACGGCGAATCCTTGGATTTTCTATCTTTGATTCGCCTACGGTGAGCAATTTATCATAGGGGTGCTGAAGCTGCATGCCTCCTGTTGCTGTTCCGATAGGTATAAAAGTGGAAGGATATAATAAACGTACAGTCAAAAAAGCCCCTAAGGTATATAATAGGGAATAGTAGGAGGATACTATGCGACGTTATAGTCAAGAATTTAAACAGCAGGCATTACAACTGTCTGATGAAATCGGCACAAAAGAAGCGGCGAAGAATCTCGGTATTTCATACGGGACGCTGACTGATTGGCGAAAAACGAAAAATCGCTATAAAGCAAGCGACGGAGCTGCAACGGCAAAAGCTATCGTTTTGGATGAGCGAGAGAGACAGCTCCAACGCGAAATCAAAGAGCTCAAAGAAGCCAACGAAATCTTGCAAGGCGCACTCGCTTTTTTCGTGAAGGGCTGGAAGAAGTGAAAAAAAGCACTATCTTTGCATATATTTTTTACACGTATGAAAATGCCGACGGCAAAAAAAGCCATCCGGTTTTGTCGATATGCAAAGCGTTAGGCGTCAGCGAAAGAGGCTATTACAAATGGAAACAAAATCGTAATAAACCGAAACGCTGGCAGCTTCTTCTGGCCGAAATACATAAGATTATCGAGGAAGATTATTACAATGATAATTATGGCGTTGTGCGAATGGTGAGCGCTCTTAAGCAGCGAGGCAATCCCAAGTCGTATGCGACGGTACGAAATGCCATGAAAAAGGGAAATCTCCTGCATGAAAGCCGCAGAAGTCCTGACGGACTTACCAAAGCGGATAAAAAAGCGCAACGACCTGAAAATTTAGTAAAGCGAAACTTTTATGCATCAGAACCGGATACACTCTACTTCACGGACATAACAGAAGTTCCCTGCGCTGACGGAAAATTATACATCTGTCCGATGTTCGATGCCTGTGGCGGAGAGATTGTCTCGCTTGCGATGGATAGTAATATGAAAAAAGAGTTGTGCATACGAGCACTAACCGAAGCGTTTGAAATGAGGCAGCCTGGAGCCGGAGTCATAGTTCACAGTGATGCCGGAGGCCAATTTACAAGCATAGCGTATAAACAAACGCTTAGAAAATTCAGAGCTATCCAAAGCATGAGTGATGTTGGAAAATGTTATGACAATGCGCGCATGGAAAGTTTTTTTGCAACACTAAAGAAAGAACTTTTATATAGAATCGATACAACAAAGATGATGCGGGAACAAGTGAAAACGCTTGTATGGCAATACACCATGGTCTATTACAACCGGAAAAGAATCAGTACGGTCAATGAGGATGGTTTACCGCCGACACTGTATCGGCTGAAAGTCACAAAGAAAAAGAATGGAGTGGCTTGAACATACATTTAGGGGATAAAAATACTGAACTGATATTGACATTTCCAAAGCGACTTAATTACAAAACACCACACGATGTATATCGGTCGGAGGTTATTTTTCAGTTTGTTGTAGTAGGGCAGAGTAGGGGCGGGGTTCTATGTCTTTTTCAGACAGCCCGAGTTGCGTGAAAAAATGTTTAATAAATTGTTTTGCTTTTTCTATAAGTGATGGACTACATTCTGTCTGTGGAATGAGTATTTCTATTTCGATGAAATCCCCAAGAGGGGGAATGTTTGACAGTTCGACATGAAGGGGATAGGTTTTTCCTTCAAGTACACAGGGGATTTTAGAGGTAAAAGATTGTGTGTGTTTTTCTTTTGTCAATTTGCGGGTAAAGCCGATGTTTTGCAATAGCAGGGTGAAGGCGGCAAGACTTTGCGGGAAAAGTTCAAACTCAAGTTCGGTATTAACCTCAATATTGTCTTCGATTTTTTTTTCTTTTTGGGTAATGAATACATGCTGCGGCGTACCGGTTGATTCCTGTACGCGTATTCTAATGCACTGCGTTTTTAAACACCAATACGAATCTTTTTTTATATATGCGGTGTTGAATTTCGCATTGTGCAGAATTTTTAAGCGCATATCTTCGCGATCATGCACTCGTGCTTTTAATTCAATTTCCTGCATTTTAGATTGACGTTGCTTCACTGTTTTAAATCCGGTGTTAGTTTTTGTTTACTCTTATGCGCCGCAGCATTTCGATAGAGTAGGGTAATCTCTTCCGAGGTAAGTTCTCTGCAATTTCCGGCTGCAAGGGACGGGTCAAGTTCCAGCCCCGCCATGCTCACCCGTTTAAGATACGTGAGTTTAACACCAAACGCAGTGCACATTTTTTTTATCTGGTGATATTTACCTTCGGTGATATGTATTAAAAAAGCTTGTGCATTTTTGGTGTGTATGTTTTCGGTTAGTTCAAGGGCTGCCGGCAAGCAGGTGTATCCTGTGTGTAGCAGAATTCCTTGTGCAAGTTTTTCGGTAAAATTATGTATCTCGGTTTCGGTAAGCGGGCGTTCAAGCTCAAGGTAATAGGTTTTTACACAGTTTGACTTCGGTGCGGTTATTGAATGGGTTAAGTTTCCATCATTGGTAATTATCAGTAAGCCTTCGGTGTCAATATCCAGCCTGCCGATAGGGAATAAATCCATCGCATTAAATGGAGCGGGCAAGAAGTCCATTACCGTTTTATGGATCGGGTCTTTAGTTGAGCTAACACAGCCGGCAGGTTTATGCAGCATTATGTAAACGGAAGTGCGTAATTGTACCGAAATCCCGTTTACGGTAAAGGTATCCTTTGTAGGGTCTATGTGCTGCGCAGGATTGATGCAGCGTACGCCGTTAATACAGCAATTGTTTTTTTTCAAAAAAACTCGCACATCCTTTCTTGAACCGTATCCGTTACTTGCTAATATCTTATCAACTCTCATCGTTATTTAAAAAAAAGTTTCTCAGTGATTTTTATTTTCCCCGTACTGCATGGCTACATAGCTTATTGAAAATTAGAAAGGTACGCATGGAGTCTTTTGTCCATACCGACTGTAATTAACTCCTTAATACCATCACCATCGATATCGATGAGTCCCGCATTTCCTGTTCCCTCAACAGGGAAACCTTGCACCGGCGCCAAATCGCCAAAGTACGCATAAAGCGCATTGCCGCCGCCTGAAACCAGTACTTCTTCTTTGCCGTCCTGATTAAGATCTAAAAGCGTCATACAGTAATCATCTGCGATGCCGCCTTTGAGTGGAATAGAATCTTGAATTGAACCGCTTTCATCTATTTTCCATAAAAAACCTTCATTGGAAATAAGATAAAAGCAGCGATGTGTTTTAGAATATACCGGTGGAATTTTACAAACCGCATTGACTGTGAGCTCAAAGCCGGCAGTATCAGTTTGGTCAAGCGGGGTTAGGCGTACCTGA
Organism: Treponema phagedenis; assembly: GCF_008153345.1. NCBI lineage: Bacteria > Pseudomonadati > Spirochaetota > Spirochaetia > Treponematales > Treponemataceae > Treponema > Treponema phagedenis. The sequence continues at coordinate 1,660,678 of NZ_CP042818.1, forward strand.
CCATCTTCGGTAACAATAAACAACATCGCTTTGTTTTTGTTATTTCTGATTACAAGAGGTTGTACGGCGGTTATTGCGGCTGCCGGAATTGGCCAGCCGTCTATGATGTTGCCTTGCTTGTCAAATAAATAAATAGAACTTTCAAAAGAGCGCGGAATTGCCGCAATATAATTTTCAAAGCAGACGGGGCTTGCTTTCATTTTGCTGTGCATTGGCTGAGAGCGCAGTATTTCTCCTGTTTCATGGATGAATAATAATTCAGCCTCTTTTTGCAAAGGAACAATGAGCATGTCGTCAAATGCGGCAGGGGCAGCGGCAAACTTTTCTCCGGTCATCAAAGGAAACGGAGCTGCGGGATGCAGGTTTTGATTAAACTTATATACGCTTCCCGCAGCAGAGCTGGCCCAAAGAGAGGTTATTTTTTCTCCTTTCATTACCGCTGAAATTCCTGCGGTGCCGTCAAGCGGTAAGGTATCTAGCAAGGCATTTGACAGATTCATATTGCAAATATTTTTTCCGGATGCCCATAGAGCGCGCGGCGTGTTTTGCGCATCTCTTCCTATAATTAGAGGAGAATCGGGAGATGTGGGTAAGGTAATCGGGAAGCCCACTATTTCTGTTAATGACTTTGCATCGCTTTGGCGAGCTGAAAGTTCAAGTGTAATAGTATTGTCTGCAGAAAATGTAAGGGAAGCGATACCCCGTCCATACATTTTTAATACCGATTGCAGAGAATCACTTCCTTTTAAAAAGAAAGGAATGCTTCTTTCGAGGGTATAATAAATCAATGTAGATGTTTCCGGTGTTGTGTTAAGGATTTCTTTCCATTTTTGTGTTTTTACTAAGAGCTTGCCTTCATCACTTTCCCTTTGTGTAAGTCGTAACGCTTCCGCACTGGTGGATAAATAAATAAACCCATCCTTAATAAGATAAAAGGGCTGAACCAACTCTATTTTAAACAAACGCAACAGTCCGCTAAGCCATGCGGGAAAAACAATCCGAGGAATACGCACCCCGTCAACTACCGCGGATATATCCTGATTAACTAATATTGATTTATAAATGCGTTCAAGCGATTGTTTGCACGCCTTTTCATCCTTGACAGCAATAAAAAATACCGGTGCGCGCACATTTTCGCAGGCAAAAACTCCTAATTCGTCTCCCATCCATGAGAATAAAAGTTGCTCAATATTCTGCCCAAAAGCAAATCGTGCCGCCTTGTCCGCTTTTTTATATGCGGCTATGATATCTTTCTCTAAGAAAGGCTCAAAATTATTCCATAAGAATTGAGGCTCGCCAAGATTGAGCAGGGAATAATAAGCAACGGATGATGGAAGCTTGGCAAGAATCGCAGGAATATGGGATTTTCTTTGTAATAACGCCTGAACATTTTGGTTATCACTTTTCCATGATGTATGGACAGACACGTTTATTGACTCATCCTCAATTGATAAATCGGCAACAGATACGGCGGGAAAAGTCATTTCCTTTTTGAGTCCGGCAATATAGGTATTTTGCTCACCGAGTTTTTCGATAAGGTGATTTGCATCGGTTAAAAAACGCAGGGTTGTATCGGAGCCTGTATGGAGGGTTTTTGCAAGCCGCCTTATTTCCTTATTTTGCACCTGGACAAAAGCGCTGTCAAAAAGCTCATAGGAGTTTGCCGCTATGATAAGATTTTTATGCAAACCGATATAGAGTTTTTCTTTTTGTGAAAGTGTATACTCCCAATAGCTATGCTTACCGTCATTTTGCCATTGCATTTCTTCAATCGGGTTTTCCAAATCCGGATAAAGTTTGCGTATAAGCGGAAGAAAGGGCGTGAGTACGGAGCGTATTCCGATGTCCGCAATACCAAGCATTGATCCGTCGGCATAACGCGCTACATCAAGGCGGATATTGGCAAGTCGTAAAAAACTCTTTGAACGAAAAAAAGGATTTGAGCGTAAAGAACGCACTGTGCCGCGCAGAGAAGCATTGTTTTTATCTTGTAAGAATACATCAATTGCTTTTAGATGCAATACCTTTTGGGTAAAAGATCCGATTGAAGGGATGCTGACATAAGAAGTAAATTTCTCCGGAAAATGCGCTACCGGATCTGTTCTGTTGATTAAAGAAAAAATCACCAAGCCTGTAAGTAGAATAAAAAGAGCTGCAAAAATAATCCCCAGCGTTTTAAAGAGTGTAAAGAAAAAACCTCTCTTTTTCTTATTTTTAGTTTTTCCGCCGTGGTACTCGGTTTGAATATTGTTTTTTTCCTCACCGAGCTCCTCTGCGTTTTTATGAGTATTTGTTTGTACATGAGAGTTCGCAGTTGTATTTTCATGTGCAAGCATTGCCTCATCGTGGCAAGTGTTCATAGATTCGTTTTCAGCGGATTCTAAATGTTCTGTTTGATTATTTTTTTCTGTGGTCATAGTATACTCCCTCTAAGTTCCTTCGGGAAGAAATATTTTTGCATTTTATTTATAAAACATAAAAAGAATAAAATATTTTCTTTTTCTATGCAATAGAGGAGATAAAATATTTTATCGTTAAACCGAATTTCACACTTCATCGAAACAAGTATTTAAAAGTTTTATTCCAACCAAAATATCTTATCAGGAGCTTTTTCTTGTAAGAAAATCTTTTTATACCGACCGGACGGTTCAACACGAATATCATCGGGAAAATAACCGGTATGCAAAAACCAGACAACATCAAGGAGGTCATCAAAAGAGTCCGAATAAGCATATCGATAATACAGCTGCGCATCTTCAAGAAGTTTTTTCCTTTCAGGATCTGTCCCTACATCGGGATCAATCGCCGCGCGAATATTACTGCGCAAGCCTCCGTACCATGCATGAGTAACAGAAAGCAAATTCAGTTTTTTAGACTCATCCATTCGATAAAGCTCGTATAAGCCGGCAATCGATGGAACAGCGGTAGATATTTTATATTTATCCGCTTTTACAAGCGGCGACCAGGTGAGGATATAATATGCGTTTCCCTTATGCTCTTGTTTTATTATAGAAGGGTTCATTTCAAACATGGAAACAAGTATACCGTATTTATAAAAAAATGCCTATTGTTTTATATGACGCTGATCGTAAAATTAAGTTGTAAATTTTAGATTCTCCATCTTGACTTTTTTCCTTATTTTGATATAATACCTCCTGTTTTCTACCTGCGGCGATGGTGGAATTGGTAGACACGCTAGCTTGAGGTGCTAGTGCCGCGAGGCATGCTGGTTCAAGTCCAGTTCGCCGCAAAAAGCTCCGAAAAATTCGGAGCTTTTTTTTATTTCCGCTTATATTGTACGCCGTATCATAATTTCTAATATTCTTGCTAAAATTACTACTGTAGCGTTTTGTAATTAGGTTCCTGTTATAAAAATCGGCGTATCAACAAAAAAGACTTGCGAATTTCAGCATTCCTATGGTAAGTCTACTCACCGTTGCTCAATTCCGAACGATGTTTTGCCTGACACGTTATTGTAAACAGGCAAAACTCGTAGGCGAACCAAAGGTAGCAATTCCAAGGGGTTCGCCCTTGCTCAATTCCGAACGATGTTTTAAAGCATCAACACAAAACTGCAAAATTGAAGCTTTAAAACTCGTTGGCGAAGCGGAGGCAAATTATTAACGCTTCGCCCTATGGTAAGTTTACTCACCGTTGCGCCGTGTCGGGCTCTTTTTTATAAAATTTTTTACGATTTGTATAAAATGTATTAAGAAAAATAATTGAATTATCAAAAAAAACGCTGTACTACTGCAAGCCTAAAAGCTTTAATTTTATAATTTACTATTGATGATTCTCCCCATCGTTATAAGGTTTTGCCGATTTTGCTTTTTACAGTATAATGATAGTTGTTTTTTTCATGTATGTGTTGTATGCAGAAAAAGAGTACGCACAAAGTGCTGCCGTCTTTTGAATCCCGTTTTAGAGTAGCGAAGTTAGAGTGAATCTCCAAAACTTCGCTTTTATCCTGCAAATCGGATTCGGAAGCAGTACAAGCATGGTTTTCTCTGTGCAAATTGTTTTTAGTAATGGTTAAAAAAGCAATCGTATAAAGCAAGTAAGGGAGCCTTAAAAAAGATTTAGATACTACCGAAAAATAAGGTTTTCCTTGATAGATAATAGAATCTTTTATGTATACGCTTTTTCTAAAAACTCGGGGAGTTTTTAGAGATTTTCTACAATAGCTCGAAAAGCTTGTTTTGCCATTTAAGGTTTAATAAAATAATACGAAAACCGAGTTTTGTAGGAACACGTATGGATTCATCACTGAATGACTATTCAATTTATCGGAACGCTTATGGCATAATTTGACCACTTTCCTGTTTTATCCCCTGTCATCATTGTAAGAATCCGACATGCAAAGCGATTGGGTAGCCTTTTGGTGTTATGTTGTTTCCCGCACTACCAGTTCCGGTACGATTGTTATATTCTCATTTTGTATGCCTACTAAAGCTTCAAGTGCAAGAATGAGTGCAGCCGCTCCAGCAACTTGTGAGCGCTGTCTTATAGTGGAAAGAGCGGGCTCCATGAATTCCGCTACGGCAAAATCGCCATAACCGAGAATTGCAATATCATCGGGGGTTTTTAATCCGCTTTTTTTGATTGCATTGACAAGACCTATTGTCGTTGTGTTTCCTGCCAGGCAAAAAACCGCATCGGGACGTTCCGATAAGCGGGAAAAATATTCAAGCGACTTATATCCGCCTAAACCGTCAAAGAATGAGGTTTCGTATACAAGATTTTTGTCATATTTAATACCCTCTCTTTCCAAAATTCTTCTATAGATTAAAAATCGCTGAGAAAGCACATCATCAAACTGATTCAGATCTCCGTGCAGGGTAATCAAGCCAATTCTTTTATATCCGGTACGCAACAAGTATTCTACACCGAGACTTATCCCCTTATCATGTGCCAAAGATACTGAAAGGGCATCGCTTGTTGCGGTTCCCACCGAAACACAAACCTTTCCCCTGCGCCGGAATAATTCCCGTATTTTAGGATCCAATCGGATATTGACACAAATAACCGCTTGTACGGAATTTTCTTGTAAAAGCTTTCTCAAGATATTATTTGTCCGCTTTCCCAAAAATCGGGTTACAACAATAGTCGGCACAATTCTGACGCCAAGTACGGAAAGCATTTTTTCAATACCGGTAAATAATTGTAAAAAGGCATAGCTTGTTGCATCGGGCACAATAATCATCAGCGGAATTGACTCCATGTTTTTAAATAGTTTGCGGTACTGCATTGTTTGCAATGTTTCCAGCACAAGTTTGACAACTTTTACCGGTAACGCAGATGGCGTAATCATTGCTTCTAAAATGGTTTCTCGCGAAAGCTTGGTTTTTTGTTTTATATCGAGTAAGGTACTCATCATACTTGATAGTATACACAGTTACGGGTATTATGAGAATAGCTATCGGATTATAAAATTCTATAACATTTATTTGGAGTATGTATGCCGAGTGACTTAATAAAAGGGGTTAATGAAGAATATTTTAATACGGAAAAACCTGTTAAAACCTTTTTACACCTTTTCAAAAACCAAAAAATAAATATTATATTTTCCGCTCTTTTTTTTATTGTAAAAAACAGTCCTGCATGGGCACTGCCCATTGTAACAGCAAATATTATCAACTACCTTTCAAATGCTTTGCAGCAACCGCAAAACAGGGCGGCTGAAATAAAAATGATTATTATTAACTTGGCGGTATTCGGCGTGCTTGCCCTGCAAAATATTTTAACGCATACACTGTTCATTTATTTTTTAGCAAAGGCGGTGCGTAATATCGAAGCAAATTTGCGGCTTTCTATTATCAGGCGGCTGCAGCAGCTTTCCGTCGCTTTCCACGATAAAACAAGCTCAGGCGCAATTCAGGCAAAAGTTTTACGCGATGTTGAATCGATTCGAAGTGTGATAATGGTACTGATGAACATGTATCTGCCGGCGTTTGCCTCTTTTATCCTTGCTTTTTCGGTAACCATGTACAAGGCGCCGATTATCTCACTCGTGTATGCGGCGGCAATTCCCATCGTCCTCCTTTTGATGAAACTATTCAGAGGCAGAATGAAGCGCACCAATGCGGTGTTGCGGCATGATATGGAGGAGATGACATCGGAAGTGTCCGAAATGATTGCGATGCTGCCGGTTACCAAGGCGCACGGCTTGGAAGATGCCGAGATTGCCAAAATGGAAAAAAAATTTAAATTCGTATTTCAAAACGGCATGAAGCTTGACATTGTAAGCGCCGTGTTCGGCTCCGCAAACTGGGTTGCCTTTCAATTTCTGCAAATTGCCTGTCTGGTGATCACCGTCAGCTTTGCGCTTGCTGGAAAAATCGGCACCGGCGATGTAATCCTGTATCATGGTTTTTTTAACCTTGTGCTCGGCTCAGTTGCAACAATTATCAATGCCTATCCCGACATAACGCGGGGTATGGAAGCTATCCGCTCCATCGGCGATATTCTGGAATCGGACGAGATTGAATTTAACGAAACAAAGCCTACGGTGCAAAAGGTTTCCGGCTTGGTGCGTTTTGAAAACGTGTCGTTCCGCTATCCCGATTTGCAAATGCACGCCCTTGATAACATAAACTTTACCGTGCAAGCGGGCGAAACCGTTGCCTTTGTCGGAGAGTCTGGATCGGGTAAATCAACCATCATGCAGCTTATCATGGGCTTGCGCCATCCGCAGGAAGGAAGGGTTGTCATTGATGACTTTGACCTTGCGGAAGTAAACCTGCAAAGCTTCCGCAAACACATTGCCGTCGTGCCGCAATCGGTGGTGCTTTTTTCAGGCTCAATCCAAGACAATATTACCTACGGGCTTCCAAACGTCGGCGATGAAGCAATTCTCCGCGCAGCGAAACTTGCCAACGCCCTTGAGTTTATCGAAAAACTTCCCGAAGGCTTTCAAACCAAAGTAGGGGAGCACGGCGCAAAACTTTCCGGCGGGCAGCGCCAACGTATTGCCATCGCCCGTGCCCTTATCAGAAATCCCGACATTCTCATTTTTGATGAAGCAACGTCAGCCCTCGATGTTATTTCCGAAAAACTGGTGCAGGATGCCATTGATACCATGGTCAAAGGCAAAACCTGTTTTATTGTTGCGCACCGGCTTTCCACCATCCGCAGCGCGGACAAACTCTTTGTGCTGCGTAAGGGCGAAATTGTTGAAAGCGGTACCTACCAAGAACTTATTAACGCAAACGGCGAATTTGCCCGCTTGCAAAGTTTACAAACTCGTTAATGCCTCATTCTGTAATTAACTTCCTGTTATAAAAAGGAGCCCGACACGGCGCAACGGCGAACCCTTGGAATTTTATCTTTGGTTCGCCTACGAGTTTTGCCTGTTTACAATAACGTGTCAGGCAAAACATCGCTTGGAATTGAGCAACGGTGAGCAAACTTACCATAGGGCAAAGCGTTAATAATTTGCCTCCGCTTTGCCAACGAGTTTAAAAGCTTCAATTTTATAATTTACTGTTGATGCTTTTAAACATCGTTTTGCATTCCTATTTTGCCGTCCGTGGTAAAATAATACCTTGCGAGTCCTGGTTGCGCTGGGAGATCAGGTAAAACATCGGTTGGTTTTTGCAGGATGTTTCATACTTACTACAAGAACTCCTTTTTTATACTGGAATAAAATTAGAAAAAATGGTATTCTTGCTCTATTATTTTTTAGATTATTGAGATGGGAGTAAGTGATGTATAAACCGGTAGATCCGAAGGTCAATTTTGCAAAACAGGAAGAAGATGTTCTGAAGTTTTGGAAAGAGCATGGTACTTTTCAAAAATCGATAGATCAACGGAAAGGGGCAAAAGAGTATGTTTTTTTTGATGGGCCCCCTTTTGCAACCGGATTGCCGCATTTCGGACATTTTGTGCCGAGTACGATTAAAGATATTATTCCTCGATATAAGACCATGCAGGGTCATAAGGTGGAACGCCGTTTCGGTTGGGATTGTCACGGTTTGCCGGTGGAAAATCTTATTGAACAAGAGCTGGGACTGAATTCTAAAACGGATATTGAAACTTACGGCATTGATAAATTTAATGAAGCATGCCGCGAAAGTGTGTTACGGTATGTAAAAGAATGGCGTGAGACAATTACCCGGCTCGGCCGCTGGGTTGATTTTGACAATGATTATAAAACCATGGAGCCGGCGTATATGGAATCCATTTGGTGGATTATGAAGCAGCTTTGGGAAAAAGGCTTACTATATGAAGGCCATTATATTCTTCCCTACTGCCCGCGCTGTTCGACGGTTTTGTCCAATCATGAGCTGAACTTAGGCGGTTATCAGGATGTACATGACCCGGCAATTACCGTGCGTTTTAAGTGTTTGTTTGCGGTGCGGGGCAGCGCTGCGCAAAAAGCGTTTGCAAAAAATCCTTTGCCGAAAAACAGCTATTTGATTGCGTGGACAACTACCCCGTGGACCCTTCCGAGCAATCTCGGCTTAGCCTTAGGGGCGGATATTGACTATGTGTTGGTAAAAGACGGAGATGAGCATTATATTCTCGCGGAACACAGGCTTCCCGCGTATTACAAAGAGCCTGAAAAATGCACAATACTGTGGAAGAAAAAGGGAGCCGAGCTTGAAGGCTTGCGCTACGAGCCGCTTTTCCCCTATTTTGCCCATTTGGGAGTAAAAGAGGACGGCTCTTCCGATGGTGCGGGGCGGGGCGCCTTTCAAACATTGCTTGGAGACTTTGTTTCTACCGAAGACGGTACCGGCATTGTGCACACCGCCCCCGGATTCGGTGAAGAAGATAATCTTGTCTTTAAGGATTCCGGCGTGCCGGTTATTTGCCCGATTGATGCGGAGTGTAAATTCACGCAGGAAGTCAGTGATTATCAAGGTATGTTTGTAAAAGATGCGGATAAGTTAATCATGGAGCGGTTAAAAAGCGAAGGAAAGCTGGTAAAGCGCGAGCAAATACTCCACGCGTATCCGCATTGCTGGCGCTGTTCAAGTCCGCTTATTTATCGGGCAATCGGCAGTTGGTTTGTTTCGGTAGAAAAAATTAAAGAAAATCTTCTAAAGGCAAACGAACAAATTACGTGGCAGCCTGCGCATATTAAAAACGGGCGCTTCGGGAAATGGCTTGAAGGAGCGCGCGACTGGGCAATAAGCAGAAACCGCTACTGGGGAAATCCTTTACCCATCTGGAAATGCCCCGACTGTGGCAAAACAATCTGTGTGGGCAGTAGAGAAGAACTTGAAAAACTTTCCGGTACTTATCCGGAAGATTTACATAAGCATTTTGTTGATCGCATTACTATTCCTTGTGCATGCGGCGGCACCATGCAAAGAATCCCCGAAGTGCTTGACTGCTGGTTTGAGTCAGGCTCAATGCCGTATGCGCAGGAGCATTATCCGTTTGAGCGCAAAGAGTATTTTGAGGCGCATTTCCCCGCGGATTTTATTTCGGAGGGGCTTGATCAAACGCGCGGCTGGTTTTACACGCTCACCGTATTGGCGGCAGCTCTTTTTGATAAACCCGCTTTTCAAAATTGCGTGGTTACCGGCTTGGTGCTTGCGGCGGACGGAAAGAAGATGTCTAAATCGCTGCGCAACTATACCGATCCGAACACGGTGGTAAACGAATTCGGTGCGGATGCCCTGCGTTTATTCCTCATGCACTCTTCGGTGGTAAAAGCAGATGACTTAAAGTATTCCGATGAGGGCGTGCGCGATGTGCTCAAAAGTATTCTTATTCCGCTTTGGAACAGTTATAGTTTTTATGTTACGTATGCAAATATCGATAAGGTTACGCCTCCCGCGCACGCAAAGCTTGACGGAAAGGACAAGGGCATTAAAGAATTCCTCAGCCATGTTACCAATCCTTTAGACCGCTGGATTCTTTCCATTACCGAAAAGCTGGTGTTTGATGTAACCGCCGCAATGGATGCCTATGACCTTTCAAAGGCGATTGATCCGATTGTTTCGTATATTGACCAATTAAACAACTGGTACATTCGCCGCTCCCGCCGCCGCTTTTGGAAGAGCGAGAATGACGGCGATAAGGCGCAAGCTTACGAAACCTTGTACCGGGCAATTAAGAAATTCACCCTTGTGGCGGCTCCGGTTGTTCCGTTTATTACCGAAACCATCTGGCAAAATCTGCGCACCGATGAAGACCCGGAATCCGTGCATCTTGCCGATTATCCGGTGTATGAACCCGCGGCACGGGATGCTGCGCTTGAGTTTAAAATGGAAACGGTGCAAAAGGCGGTTTCGATGGGGCGATCGCTTCGCTATCAGTTTAATCTGAAAATCAGACAGCCGCTTAAGGCGGTGGAAATTGTTACCCGCAATACTGAGGAAAAGCGCGTGCTCTTGGAAATGGAAGACAGCATTATCGACGAGCTGAATGTCAAAGAAGTGAAATTCCATGAAAAAGAGGATGAGCTGGTAGAGTATACGGCAAAGGCTAATTTTAAAGTATTGGGCAAAGAACTTGGAGCAAAGATGAAGGAAGCCGCCGGCGTTATCGAAAAGCTGAATTCGCAGGAAATACAGAGCTTGCTTGAAGGGGCTTCGCTCAGTCTTGACATAAGCGGGCATACGCTTGAACTTACCGCGGATAAAATCATCATCAACAGAATCGAGAAGGATTCGCTTAAGGTTATTAACGAAGGCACCTTAACGGTTGGACTCGATACCGAAATCAGCGAAGAGCTGTTACTTGAAGGCTATGTCAGAGATTTAGTGCGGGGTATCCAAAACTTGCGGAAAGAGCGCGGACTTGCGGTAACCGATCGGATACAGCTTGTTGCCGGATCAAAAAGTACGGACTCAGCGCAATTGCAAAAAGCCTTTGATGTATTCAAAGACTATATTATGAACGAGACGCTTGCAACAAAGGCTGCTTGGCTTGTAGCTTCCGAGCTTCCTGCAGACTGTATTACTATAGAAGTCGGTGATGTGTCATGGGAGGTAAATCTTGAAAAAGCATAATTTTCCACGTCTCTTTTTTCTCCTTTTTTCTGTACTCTTTTTTTCTTCTTGTGCCACAAAAGCGTGGAAAGGAACTTTTAACCCTCTCGGACTTATAGGGCCTGACGCGGATATGTATATGTATATTCCGGTAGCGCCAAATAAAGCGCTTTTATACGAGATACTTGAGGGAAATAATAATGCAAAAGATATAAAAAAAGTTTTAAACAGAACAAAGGCTGTATATGCGGGCTTTTTTATTGAAAGTAATGAGTTTAGAATTTGCAGCAGCGGCGGATATCCGTTTTCATTAACCAATATGCTGTTTCCTAAATCAAAGGGATGGAAGCCGGGTAAAACCGCAAAAGGAATACGGTATTATCAGAGCGGATACATGGACATTTCGATTCCTTCCGGAAACACCGCCTGTGTAGTACTCGGTTCCACCGCTCGGCAGGATATGAATGATTTTTTAGCAAAACTGGATAATCCTCAGCCGGTAAGCTTGAGTTCACGGTTTGAGGCGCTTATGAATGCGAGTGATGCTGCACCGAAAAAAAATATCGGCGTTTTTATTACCAATAGTCAGTATTTTTTAGCAAAGGTTACCGGTATTGCAAACCTTGATTTACCGCTCGGTGCTATTGAAATGCATGTAATAAAGAAAGAAAAAACAAACGACTATACGTATTCGCTTTCCGTTGAGGCGGATAATAATCGAGCAGCTTTTGCAGTGAGATTTTTACTTGCAAAAGTACTAAACGGAAAAATAGGCGGCACAGGAAATTCTATCACCGTTGAAGACGGAACAATTCCAAGCGAAAAACTTGCCGCTCTTATCAAAACTTTGTATCTTCATTGATATAAAAATAAACCGAATACTTCTTCCTATTTTGAGATGGGGAGAAGTATTCGTTAATTTTAACATCAGTTTAATGGAGAATAGTATGCCAACCTATGAGTATATCTGCGATTCTTGCGGAAATGATTTTGAAGTAGTTAAAAAATTTTCAGATGCGCCTGAAAAAAGCTGCCCTAAATGCGGTATGCCGGTTCGCCAAGTGTTTTCAGCAAATTTTGGAATAAACTTTACCGGAAGCGGATTTTATACAACTGACACTGCAAAACAAAAATCAAATGATACTGTACAAGCGACTTCGTCTTGTTTACAACAAGGACATAAGAGTTGTTGCGCCTGTCATGCACATAACGAATGAAAAAAGTTCCGGTTTTTTTTTGTGAAAATTGCGGCGGTACGGTGCGGCGCGATACAAAGGTGTGCCCGCATTGCGGCAGGTTTTTTGCTTCCGTGCGTTGTCCGCGATGCAATTATACGGGAAATGCCGATGAATTTAGGGAAGGGTGCCCTTCTTGTGGCTATGCCTTCCCGCAAGAAAAAAAATTTCAAAAGCCTAAATATCGTGCGCGCAAGAGAGGGAAAGAAAGTCAGGATTCTCTTCCTTTTTGGATTTATTTTTTAGTTATCGCGCTTTGTTGCGGACTTGCGCTAGCGTTTATTTTTTATTTATAAAAAAATTAATTGTTGCCCGATCCTTTTCATTACGAGGAGAGAATGCGAGCCTCAATCCGTTTTTTGCGCAAAGCACCTTACACGTAAGCTTGAGAATGCGCTGATCCATTTTTAATGAGCAATTTTCGAGAATCTGATTTTCTTCAATATTTCCGACGCTGGAAGGAATATCTGGATTAAAATCAAAATAGTGTTCGGTCAGTTTTTCTATTCTGCCAGTGATAATTGCATCATTTAAAGGGTTTGTAAACATAAAATTAAGAGCTTTTTCTTCCGGAAGCAATGGAACATCCGTTTTTGGAATTTGTTTATACCTCAAAAAAATATTTCGTAGTGCCTCATTGCTTTGTGCAGCCGGATTTTCATAGTTAATAATCGCTTGTACGCCTATTTTTGTTGCTTTATCCGCATCAAGCGAAGTGAAGTCGGAATTTACCAGCAACAAAATAAGCATATCATTCTTTGAAGTATCCCAGCGGATATGCTGGGTTATCACCTTCCAATGGCGCGGAAAATCTACCGCATTAATAAATATCGCATCGGGAGCAATTTCTTCAATATTGTCCAAAGCTTTTACCGCCGATCGATAATGAATAAAATCAAAACCGTATGTGTTGGCAAAGCGGATAATGCCGGAAAAAATATTTTCTTCTTCGGCTATTAGAATCGCCTTCATTCACTCGGTTCCTAAGTTTTCGACGCTGTAATTATTTACATACCAAATACCGTCCCTTGATGAAAGGTAATAGGTAAAGCGTTTTTTCTCTTTAAAATTTCGATATGAGAACCATTCAAGAACGCGCACTTCAGCATCGGTTGCGGTGTACGTTGTTTGCTCGATATGAAAATCAACCGGAATCATTGCAATATCTTTATCAATCCGCTCCTGAGTTAATTCATGTTTGTAGGTATCAATCATGTTATACCTGCCCGATTCTGATTCCGCCTTGAAACGGCGGCTTCGTGCAGGATCACGAGAAAGCATTTTATGAAGGTCGAGGTAAAGAAAAAACTGTTCCCAGCGGGATTTTTGCCGAGCAGTGAGAATATACGCAATTACCTGATCAGGAGGAATGGGTAATGGTTGTAAAACCTCTCCCGTCACCGGAGAAACAGGCAATGCTCCAAGTGCTGCCGGTCCCGGGGCCGGTTGTACTTCAAGTGTTAATCTGTTTGAGGGAATAACAGGATGTACATCTTGAAAACCTCTTTTTAACTCAGGATAAAAATTAAGACTTACCAAGTACATAGCGGGAGAATCTATTTGAATATAATCTTTTAGATTTTCTATAAAGGAATAAGTTTCTCCCGGTTCAATGCTGATTTCTCTAAAATATACTTGAACATTTGTGTTTCGTTTTTGCATCCACACATCGGTATGTGGGAGGATTCGATTTTGTACGGTTAAAACCGAAAAATCAATACTGAAAGAGCGATCTTCGGCAAGTTTAAATCGAAGCGTATCCGTTCCCGTATTTGTAATGGAAACTCTGATAAAAATCGGTTCCGAGTCGCTATCTCCCGGAAAATATATCCTGCGGTCATAAAATTTGATAGCAACGGAGGCTTTTCCGTCTATCTGCGGCTCAGACTCTTCTGCACCAACTGCACAAATATAAAAACAGCTTAACAATATAAAAATAATCTTTTTCACGATTACATTCCTTCTTACATTTTAATATCGGCAAAAAATCTTTTTTCATTAGAAATTATACCCGCTTCGGTAAAACAAGAAAAGCCCTTGTCCCAGGTCGTACGCATGAACAAGGGGCTGCCGCTCTTTGAATCCCGCTTTGGAATACTGATTCCAAACGATGTTTTAAAGCATCAACACAAAACTGTAAAATTGAAGCTTTAAAACTCGTTGGCGAACCAAAGGTACAAGAAAAATAATTGAATTATCAAAAAAACGCTGTAATAGTTTTGGTCATGCAACGTTTTTTTAAAATCGTCAATATTCAAAAAAGAAGAGAATGTTCAACATGTTTTTTCATGTATGAGTTCTGAAGTTTTTTACAAGAAAAAGCATAAAATAAGTATTTTTTTAAAATCAGAAAAAATAATTAGTTTTTGAATTGACATAAAGCGGCCTTTTAGGATATTATGCCGCTTTGTACAGGGAAGATTAGCTCATTTGGATAGAGCGTTGGCCTCCGGAGCCAAAGGCGGCGGGTTCGAATCCCGCATCTTCCATAAAAAAAGGCGGACGTAAGCCCGCCTTTTTTTATTCTGTTTTATTTTTCAGAATTTGTACTTTATTTTCCTTCATTGCTGATGGTTTTCAGCACTTCCAAAGCACGATTTCTGACCGGTGTAACGTAATTATAATTTCCCGCAATACCCATAATGGCTTCAATCATTTCCTTTTTATTTTTGACGTTCGGTGCAAGTTTTTCATAGGTATTTAAAACCTCAAAAGCCAAAGAACTGGTCGGATTGATGATAGAAAATTTACGATTAATCCAGTTAATCATCTCGATTGTTTCATCGTTATTATTAATCCCGATTTCTCCGAGAGACCTTATCGCCGTAGTTATAACCAAAGGCTCATTATCCGCATACATTACTTTCATTAATGTATCTTTTGATTTTTCTGTCGGAATTTTTGCTAAAAGAGCACATGCTTTTACCCGTATATCAGGATAATTGTTGATAACTCTTCCTCCTTCTCTTACAACGGTAGAAAGTCCGATTGTTGCAAGAGAATCAAGGGCTGCTTGGATTTCTTCAGAATCGCCTCTTCCGCCTTCTACAGCATTTTCAATGTACTGAAGCGCCACAAGTTTGGCATCTCTTCCTTCGCTTTGCACCATTTCTTTAATGATAACACCCTCAATTGAATGCAAGTACGCTTCTTCTACGGTAATGATGTCGTTAGATTTCTGCTTGCTTTCGGAGTTTTTCGCTCCGCCGTCTTGCGCAAAAAGAGCGGTCATTGAAAAGATCGTAAAAACAGCCAAAGTTAAAAATAGTTTGATTCGCATAGTTTGCGTTCTCCTTTTATTTCTAAATTTATTTACGGTGTTTAAATATTTTTTACACCTGTTATTTATTTTCGAGTATTTTCCCGCTAAAGTCAAGAGGAATCTTTATTTAGGGAACCAACTTCCATAAATTTTTTATTTTTTCTATTTTGTATACAAGCAGTTGTCTATCCGATTTCCCGTCATTCATAATAACATTTACTTTAGAAGGACTTAGAAATTCAATAGAATCTACCCGTATTTTTTGTCGAGAGGGGACAAAAACATAGGTAAAATAATCTTGTAAGTTATTCAACCGGATTCCTTTGATCGGAAGAGACTCCGAGCTACTTTGCAAAACAGAAGGTTGTGAGTATACTTTTTTATACTCATCTGAAAGAACTTCCAACCATTCCTTATAATTTTGCTCAGAGGTTATTCTATTTAAGTTTGCAACAACCTTTTCTATTTCGCACTTTGTTTCATCGTATTTCTTTCGGGTTATGGTTACTGCACCGAAAGAGGCTACAACATCTTCAGAAGAATCCTGTGCTTTAACCGCCGGTTCAGGTTTAGGCTCCGGTTCAGGTTCCGGAGTAGGGGCGGGCTGGATAATTTCAGGCTCAGGCTGTACCGCAATTTCTTTATCTGTAGCACAGCTTACAAAAAGAAAAATAGATACTATTGCTATCATCGAAAATCTATAGTGTTTCATAATTTGTATTTTACACCTCTTTTACACGAAGGTCAAATGCTTTACGCATTGTTTTTAATCAGTGCTCGTAGAAAAATTCCTTATCAATTAAAGAAGCGTCGATAGTAAAAACCGAGGAGTAAAAACGCCCTTTGCAAAAAAAAAATTCTTTTGCAAAGGGCTATATACAATCAAGAGGCTTTAACTCGATACCAATATCAGATTGTGCCGTCCCAGGTACTTACCGCATCGGAGTGAATTTCATGTTCGTCAAACCAATGGGTGGTAACAACCTTTGTTTCGGTAAAAAAGCGGTAGCCGTCTTTTCCGAGCGTATGAAGATCTCCGAAAAAAGACTCCTTATGCCCTGAAAAAGGAAACATGCCGACCGGCACCGGAATGCCGACATTGATGCCGACCATACCTCCATCGGTATGCCGTGCAAATTCCCGCGCATAATAACCGTTTTGCGTATAAATCACTGAGCCGTTTGCAAAAGGATTTCTGTTCATAAGTGCTAACCCTTCTTCAAAGGTTTTTACCCGCTTAATACACAGAACAGGACCGAAAATCTCCTGCGTGCCAACCGTCATTTCTTCGGTTACGTAATCAAGAATAGTGGGGCCAAGGTAAAAGCCTTTTTCAAAGCCCGGAACAACATAATTTCGCCCGTCAAGCACTAATTTTGCGCCTTCCGCAATACCTTTTTCAATCCACTGCACAATTGATTCTTTATGCGGGGCATTCACAACCGGCCCAAGCTTGGAACTCTTATCGTATGCACAGCCGACCTTCAGCTTTTCGGCAAGCTCCTTTATCGCCTGCACAAGTTTATCCGCAATCCCTTCCTGAGCAACTACCACCGGAAGCGCCATACAGCGCTCGCCCGCACAACCGTACGAAGCATTAATAATGCCTGCGGCCGTCCGCTTAATAGGCGCATCATTTAACACAAGTGCGTGATTTTTTGCCTCGCAAAGTGCCTGCACCCGTTTTCCGGTCGCCGCCGCCGTTGTGTAAATATGCTTGCCGACAGACGTTGAGCCGACAAAGGTAATCGCTTTTACATCCTTATGCGTAAGCAGTATTTCCGCCTCATTGCGGCTGCAGGTAATAATGTTAATAACGCCGTCGGGTAACCCCGCCTCCTTATACAACTCGGCAATGCGCAGCGCGGACTGCGGCGTAAAAGTCGCTGCCTTTAAGACAATCGTATTTCCGCAGGCAATACAAATCGGCGTCATCCACCCCATCGGAATCATCGCGGGAAAATTAAACGGAATAATGCCCGCACAAACACCGATAGGCTCACGGTACAACACTGAATCGTAGCCGACTGCGGCGTCCATCAAACTTTCGCCCATCAGCAAAGAAGGCGCCGCAATTGCCTGCTCGGTTCCCTCCTTTGCCTTCAGCACATCACCTTGCGCCTCATCCCACGCCTTTCCGTTTTCCAGCGCAACAAGATGCGTTAACTCATCCATATGCTCAATCAAAAGATCGCGCAGCTTATACAAAATCTGCACCCGCTTTAAAACAGGAGTCGCCGACCATTCGGGAAAAGCTTTTTTTGCCGCCGCAATCGCCTGCTTCACCTCATCCGCTGTGCAGCAGGGCACCTTTGCAATCACCGCCCCGGTACTGGGGTCATACGCATCGCTGAATTTCCCGGTCTTTGAATCCACAAAAGAACCGCCGATAAAAGGCTTTAAAACCTTGACATCTGCCATTTGTTTATCACACCTCCATAAAAAAGTTTTTCGATATAAAGTTTTATACAAATTTTTTACTCATTTTCTATTAAACATTCCCAAACAAAACATACGGGCGTGCCCCGAAACTCCGCTTATAATTCTCCTACGCTCCGTTTCGGGTCGCGTGCTCCGCTTGTATCTTGGCTGCCTTTCTGCTTTTGAGGTGCAATGCTTCTCGTTACCTCGAAGATTGCCTTTGCATAAACCGAAGGCAGCTCAAGGATACCGCTGCGCCCGCTCACGCATTTGCAGGCTGCCTAAATTAAAACGTTACCAGCTTTCCCGTCTTAAAAGATTCGGTGCATTTTCCTGCAATAATCGAGATAGCCGTTCCGTCATACACACTCACATTCGGTTTTCTGTTTTCAATAATGCAGCGTACAAATTCCTGCACTTCATTCACATAGGCTGAGGAAAAACGCTCTTGAAAATTTTCAGAGCATTCTTTGCGCACGCCGTGTGTGTCAAGAATCTCTACCAGATTTTTTTGCGGTACCGAAGCAATCCGCAGGGTTGCTTTAGTACCGATAATTTCGGTTTCGACATTATAGCCGTGCGGAGCAGTTCTGCCAGCAAACAAAAACGCCATTGCCTCATTTTTGAATTTCATTAAACAGGAAACATTATCGCCGTCCTCGTATTTTGCAAACTCCGGATACGCATAGCAGCCGCCAATCGCATACACCGACTCGGGCTCGCTTTCAAGCATCCAGCGCGCAAGGTCAATATCATGAGAGGACATGTCATAAAACTCGCCTCCGCTATGGGGCGCAAAGGCAATAGCTCCGTCAATACATTTAATCGGATCCTGACTGTATGAACGGAATAAAACAGGGCGTCCGATTTCTCCGGCAGCGATTTTTTGTTTTGCATACATATAGGATTCATCAAAGCGGCGCATAAACCCGAGCATAAACACTTTGTCGGGATGCGCTTCAACCGCTTTTTCGGCAAGCGTACATTCTTCCAAACTGGTGCCGAGCGGTTTTTCA
The DNA here is from genome assembly GCF_008153345.1 of Treponema phagedenis. Taxonomy (NCBI): domain Bacteria; kingdom Pseudomonadati; phylum Spirochaetota; class Spirochaetia; order Treponematales; family Treponemataceae; genus Treponema; species Treponema phagedenis. The sequence continues at coordinate 1,679,558 of NZ_CP042818.1, forward strand.
CAAAACACATGTTTGCCCGCGTGTAATGCTTCCGAAATATGTTTGCAGTGCAGCGCAGAAGGCGAAACGATTACAATTGCATCAAGCTCTTTTATGGCGATAAGCTCTTCAAATGAGGTACAGGTTTTTTCTACCCGAAGCTCTTGTGCTGCCTTGTGAAGTTTTTGCTCGTCCATGTCGCAGAGTGCGTATAACTCTGCATCGGCAATTTTGCCGGCAATGTTTTTTGCGTGTTCCAATCCGAGTCTGCCCAAACCGATAGAACCGATTTTAATTTGTTTCATTTTTGTCTCCTTAAGCCGAAACAATACCGTATGCGTGCAAACCGCTTATTTTTTTCCTCGGTTTTTGCGCATATCTACAATTACCGCAGCGACGATGATAACGCCCTCTGCTATTTGCTGCCAGTATGAGCTTACCGAAAGCAGGGTCAAACCGTTACGCAATACGGAAATTAACAGCGCTCCAATAACCGCTCCCCAAATGGTGCCTATGCCGCCGGTATGGCTGGTGCCGCCGACAGTTGTTGCGGCAACTGCGGTTAACTCATATCCGGTTGCCGCAGAGGGGTGCATACTTCCCGCTCTTCCCGCGTATACGATCGCTGCAACGCTGGCGAGTAAACCGCAGTATGCGTAAATAATAATGAGCGTCCTACTCACGTTTACCCCGGAAATTTCGGCGGCGCGCTTATTTCCGCCGAGTGCGTAAACCGCTTTTCCGAACTTTGTATTATGTAATAGCACCCACGAAATCAGTATCATAAAAATATATACCAGAACGGCTACCGGAATATAGCCAAAAATTTTTCCCTGGCCAATGCTGTCAAAGGCGGGAAGCAGATTGCTGATCGGAATTCCGCCGGTGTATACCAAGACAAGTCCGCGTGCAACCGTGTGCATACCGAGTGTTGCAATGAACGGCGGAATTTTTGTTGCCGCAATCAGCCAGCCGTTTAATGCCCCCGAAAGGCTGCCCACAAGCAAGCAAAGCAAAATGGGCACAATCAAAGGCATTTGTCCCATGTTCGGAAAATATTTTTGACTTGCTCCCGACACTTGGGCGAAGCTTGCGGCAACACAGCCTGCTAATGCTAAAACCGAACCTACCGATAAATCTATTCCCTGAGAGGTAATTACAAAGGTCATCCCCAAGGCTAATATTCCGTAAATTGCAGTTTGACTGAGCACATTAAAAAGATTGGTTACGCCGAGGAATCGCGGGTTCAAAATTGATATTACGATTATCATAATAATCAATACCAATACAATTCCGTAGGTTTGAATCAAAGACGCAAGTTTTTTTGTGTCAATCGTATTTGCTGTTTTGCCGTTCATTCGTTAGTCTCCTTTATTATGCACGTAATTTATACAAGCAGATCCGCTTTATCGGATGCGTATGCCATAATGATATCTTGTGTCAGATTTTTATTTTCAAGAATACCGGTTACATGTCCTTCGCTGACAACCATGACCTTATCGCTCATGCCCAGTATTTCGGGGATTTCAGAAGAAATCATAATAACCGCCTTTCCTTGTCCTGCAAGCAAACTGATAAATTTATGAATTTCCGATTTAGCTCCTACATCAATTCCCCGTGTCGGTTCATCTAAGATGAGAATATCAGGTTCGGTTAAAAGCCATCGTGCAATTAAAACCTTTTGCTGATTTCCGCCAGACAAAAATTGAATTTGTTGAGCCATATTCGGTGTTTTTATGTTAAGAGACTGAATATAGTCAATACAATCTTTCAGTATGTTTTTTTTATTTAAAATCCCGAGTTTATTAATATAACTGTCAATATGAGACATGATGATATTATCACTTACCGAAAGAACGGGGAAAATTCCCGACAAGCGTCTGTCTTCCGTTAATAATGCGATTTTATGTTTTATTGCATCTCTCGGATTTTTTATCCGTATTTCTTCCCCTGCAATTTTTATTGTTCCGCTTGTTGCCGGTCTTATGCCGAAAATTGTTTCGATAATTTCTGTTCTGCCCGAACCGACCAATCCGGCAATTCCGAGAATTTCGCCTTTTCTCAACGAGAACGAAACATCCGAAAAATGTTTTCCGTCGCTGAGATTTTCAACCGATAAAATCTCTTCGCCCTGTTCGCAGGGAATTTTTGGAAACATATTGTTGACGGAGCGGCCGACCATTTCGGTTATCATTTGTTCCATTGATAATTTTTTTGTGTCATGAGTTGCAATAAATTTTCCGTCTCTGAATATGCTCACCGAATCGGTTATCCGACTAATTTCATCAAGCTTATGTGTGATATAAATAATACTCTTTCCTTCGGATTTTAATTTGGTGATTACTTCAAAAAGTTTTTCTATTTCTCTGTCGGTTAGGGCGGATGTCGGTTCATCCATTATAATGAGTTTTGCATCATATGAGATAGCTTTTGCAATTTCAACCATTTGTATTTTTGCAACGGTCAGGGCTCCTACCTTTGTTTTAGGATTTTCGGATAAGTCTACCTGTTGCAAAATTGCTTCTGTCATCTCGTACATTTTTTTATGATTTACCAAACCGAATTTATTCAGCGGTTCGCGTCCGAGCCAGATGTTTTCCATGATCGGCCGTTCCGCTACCGGTGAAAGCTCTTGGTGAATCATTGAAATTCCCCATGACAAGGCTTCCGCCGGACTATACTGCAGAGGTAAGGTTTTTCCGTCAAATATGATTTCTCCCGAAGTTACCGGCTGAATACCGATCAGGCATTTCATCAACGTTGATTTTCCCGCTCCGTTTTCTCCCATCAACGCATGCACTTCTCCTCGTTTTACATGTAAGTGTACATCATCAAGTGCCCGCACTCCCGGGAAAAATTTTGAAATGTTATTCATTTGCAGTATGTATTCATTTTCACTCATCTTTTACCTCTTGCATTTTAACAGGTGCCAACCTTTGCGTTGCGTGCAGCTTATTGTGTTTTGTACAATGTATGGATAGCGGCACAATAAGCTGCTGCTGCACAGGGTTACGTTTTTTTAATACACTTTGTAACATTCGTATAATGCTTTGTAATTAACTCCTCTGTACTCATCGAGGCATTAACAGGGCTTATAGGGTTAGCATTCCTATGGTAAATTGCTCACCGTAGGCGAAACGAAGGTAGAAATTCCAAGGTCTCGCCCTTGTGCCGTGTCAAGCTCTTTTTATAAAATTTTTTACAATTCGTATGAGGTAATTAAAAAACTGATTAAGGTATCAAAAAAACGCTCTACTACTCATTCAGCAACGGTGAATCCTTATCTACCAGTTTAAAGGGAACCCATGTGATTTTTTCGGGGGTGTTTCCTTTAATTGCGGAAGTGATAACCGAAGCCGCTCCGCCGCCCTGACCTTTTGAGTCTTGGAATACGGTTGCTGCCATGCTGCCGTCACGAACTGCCGCTTTACCGTCTGCGGTTGCATCTACACCTAAAACAAAAACATCGTTTCTGCCTGCCGCCTGCAGTGCTTTAATAGCGCCTAAAGCCATTTCATCATTGTTGGATAAAATAGCGTTGAGCTTTGTGCCATAGGTGGTAATCCAGTTTTCGGTAACGGTAACTGCTTGGTCACGCTGCCAGTTTGCGGTTTGTTCCACAAGAATTTTAATGTCAGGATATTTTGCCGTAAGAACTTCTTTGTTTCCTTCGGTTCTTTTTAATGCACCTTCGTTGCCTAAAATACCGACAAGTATTGCAACGCCGCCTTTACCGCCAAGCAACTCTCCGACTCGGTCACCTTGTAATTGTCCTGCCACAATTTCTTGGGAACCTACGTAGTACACTCCGTCCGGCATGGATTGCTCTTTTCCGGCAAACGGATTGCGGTTGACATAGCAAAGCGGTATTTTTGCGTTGCGCGCTGCATTGGTAATTGCATCCATGGAGCTTGTGTCTACCGGAACAACAATTAAGCCGTCAACACCTTTTGCAATAAAACTATTGACTTGGTCTTGTTGCTTAATGGCGTCTTCTGTTGCATCGGTAACCTCGATTTGTCCGCCGGCGGAAGAAATCGTTTGTTTTGCCGCATCAAGGATGTAGGTTTGGAATGTATCATTCAAATTGTTGATACAGTATCCTACGACAAAGCTTCCACTTTTTTTTGTGTCGGTTTGTGCAGTTTCTTCTTTTTCTGAACAACCTACAAACAGCAGTGATAGTGCAACTAAAATTAATCCTGCTTTTTTTACCGTTTTCATAAAACAGCCCTCCTTGTATCTTTTGATACAAAATAAATAAAATAATGGTTTAACTTTGAGCGTTCAGAATTTTTCGCTTAAAGTTAATTACCTCTGTTGCCACTTTTGATTATATCTTGAGCGGCAGAATTCGGCTGTTCGTATGCTGAAGCACATACGGAAGCCGAATTTTTTCCAAAACAAAAAGTGCCAAGCTTATATGCCTGCATGCCCTTTAATAAAGGATCGAGCCTTTACCGCATATTCAAAAGGATTTGCCAATGCGGGATCCTGTTCGGCTTCGACAAGCAGCCATCCTTCATAGCCGTGCTCGGCAAGTATTTTAAATACCGTGTCAAAATCAATGCAGCCGTCGCCGGGTACCGTGAAGGCACCGAGTCTGACTCCCTGCAAAAAACTGAGATGCTCATCTTTTATTTTTTTTACAATTTCCGGGCGGATATCTTTGAGGTGTACGTGCTTAATGCGATTTACATATTTTTTTAAAAAGGCAATATGATCTTCGCCCGAGTATACAAGATGACCGGTATCATAGAGTAAGTACACCAGTTCCGGATTGGTTTCGCTCATCATGCGGTCAACTTCTTCGGTTGTTTGTACCACGGTTCCCATATGATGATGGTATACAATTTTCATTCCTTTTTCTTTTGCTAGTTCCCCTAATTTATTTAATCCCTCACAAAGCAGTTTCCATTCAGAATCATTCATGATGTGTTTTTTTTCAAACACGGGTGTGTCCATTTGCCCTTGAATACTGTTCCCCTGTTCCGACACGACAATAACCTTTGCCCCCATTGCGTGCAGAAAATCCCGGTGTTGAATAAAATTCTTTTTTGTTTCTTCAAAGGGTTTGGTGGTTAAAAATGCACTGAACCATGCGCTTGCCACACGCAAGCCTCTGATGTCCAGATACTTTTTTAAAACAGCCGGATCGCGCGGGTATTTATTCCCGATCTCCGTTCCTTTGAATCCGGCAAGAGCCATTTCGCTGATGCACTGCTCAAATGAATTTTCTTTTCCTAAATCGGGCATGTCATCATTTGTCCATGCAATCGGCGCAATTCCTAAGTGAACCTTCTGTGAATCAAACATACTCTACTCCTATAAAAATTGTTGAGGAATCGTTATATTCCGAAAAAACTTTTTCCTTATTTTTTAAGGTAAAGCCAACTTAATACTTCCTTGCGGAATCTAAATGCGTTATTCTGTTTTTATAAGCATTTTGAACGGATTTTGAATTTGATGTTTCCGCAATTCCTACGTGCCACCATGCTTCATATCCGTCGGTCATGGTCTTTGGCAAAACTTTTATATCGATTAAAACGGACTGCGTATCTTTTTTTGCTTTTTTTAAAGCATCTTCCAACTCTTCGTATGTTTTTGCAGTGTATGAACTAAGACCATATCCTTTTGCAATCATCGCATAATCGATCGGAATCAGAGCCCCGTCTTGCTTCCCGCTGGCTTCATTCCTAAACCGGAATTCGGTTGCAAGGCTTGCCATTCCCTGACTCATTTGCAGATTATTGATGCAACCGAAGCCGCAGTTATCAAAAAGAAGAATGATTATTTTTGCACCTTCTTGCCGTGCGGTAACCAACTCGGAATGCAGCATTATAAAAGCACCGTCTCCGACCATGCTGTACACAGGCAGGTCGGGCTTTGCAAGTTTTGTACCGAAGGCGGCGGCAATTTCATATCCCATACATGAATAGCCGTATTCAACGTTGTATGAATCAACAGAGTCGGTTGTCCACATTCGCTGTAAGTCGCCCGGCAAACTGCCCGAGGCTCCCACAATAACCGCATTCGGTTCTATTGTTTTTCTGATAAGCGCAATAGCCGATGTTTGGGTAATGGTGCCGCCCGTTGCTTTTACAAAATCTTTTAAGCTTGATTTTGTTCTTGCTTTTACCAAGGGCTCCATAGTGTTGCTGTAGCGAATAGCGGCAAGGCGCTGCATTTCGGCATCCCACAAATGTTTTGCCTCCGTTATTTCTTTTTTATATGCGCTTTTGTATCCGATCTTTTTTAAAAGCTTTTGAAGTTTTTTTATGCAGACAAGCGCATCTCCAATAATTCCGGTACCGTCCATTTTGAGTGCGTGGTACGCACTTACGTTTATCGAAAGAAATTGTACCGCCTTGTTTTGAAAGAGGAATTTTGAAGCGGTGGTAAAATCGGTGAATCGAGTTCCAACACCAATTACAAGATCCGCATCTTTTGCAATTATATTTGCGGCAAGGTTTCCGGTTACGCCCAAACCTCCAAGATTGAGCGCAGTACTTGAAGGAATGACTCCTTTGCCCGCCTGTGTTTCCGCAAAAGGAATGGTGTATTGTTCACAGAATTTACGCAGTTCATTTCCCGCATTTGAATAGCGCACGCCGCCGCCGCAGATTACAAGCGGCTTTTTTGATTTTGCAATAAGCTCCGCCGCTTTTTCTAAGAGTTCGGAATCCGGTTCCTGTCGGCGAATACTATGAACGCGCTCGGCAAAAAAATAATCGGGGAAATCGTAGGATTCGCCTTGCACATCCTGCGGAAGCGAAATACAGACGCCGCCTGTTTCCGCAGGATCGGTTAACACCCGCATGGCGGAAAGCAGAGCGGTCATCAACTGCTCGGGACGGTAAACTCTGTCCCAGTATCTGGTTACCGGTTTAAACGCATCGCTTGTTGTAATAGAAAGATTGCTCGGCTGCTCAATTTGCTGCAAAACAGGATCGGGCTGACGGGTGGCAAACGTATCTCCGGTGAAAACAAGAAGAGGAAGGTTATTTGCGGTTGCAAGTGCTGCTGCCGTTACCATATTTGCGGCACCGGGACCTATGGATGAAGTACAGGCAATAATTTTTTTTCTATTGTGTTGTTTTGCAAAACCGATTGCGGCATGGCACATCCCTTGTTCATTTCTGCCCTGATATACTCGTAAGGCACCCGGGTTTTCGTCAAGTGCTTCTCCTAAGCCGCAGACATTTCCGTGCCCAAAAAGAGTAAAGATTCCTTCAACAAATTTTATTTTTTTACCGTCTTGAGAAATCCATTGGTTATCGAGAAATTTCACAATAGCTTGTCCCACAGTCATGCGTGCCATGATTTCCTCCCAAAAGATACTGAAAAGCTCTATAGCTTTATTCTTTTCATAAAGCTTATCATTGAAATTCCCATAAGTCAACAAAAAAATTTGAAAATATACTCAAAATATATCAAAGTTTTAACTTGAAAATACCCAAAACTGTGTTAAGATACCGGGAGCGAGATAATCGACAGCTTAAATTCAAAATGAATATATCTTGCGGTACTAAGTATAAATTACGGGGAGGGCTTTAAAACCGGTATAATGTTTTGTAATTACGTTGCTATTAGTAATTTATTAACCATAACGGCTCGCAGAGTCAGCATTACTATGGTAAATTGCTCACCGTTGCGCCGTGTCGAGCTCTTTTTTATAAAATTTTTTACGATTTGTATAAAATGCATTAAGAAAAATCATCGAGTTATCAAAAACGTTATACTACTATTTTAGACAATAAACGAATTCAAATGCGTGTAAAAACGGTTCTCTTTTTAAGAAAAAATTTATAAAGAACCATCTTGCATATTTTTAAAAATAAGATATAATAAAAAAAAATTACTTAAGGGAGATTTACTGCTTTATATGTGCCCCGATTTGTTTAAAAAATTCTCACTATATTTTGTATTTTGGCATGAAATTCTCTCTCTCTCTCTCTCTCTCTCTTCATTAATAAAAAAAACGGATTCATTACCGGAAAAATTGAGTCCGGTTTTCAATATAGTTTATTTTTAAAAATACGAGTTTTACAGCTTCAAAAATTCAAAAATATTTCACTTTTTTCCTTTACCGACATTATTTGTCGGGGGAGGTGTGATAGAATATGAACATGAATAAGAAAGAAGGCAAAGTCCAGTTTTGGCGTTTATTAAAAATTGATGAGCTTATCCGCGGAAAAAAATATCCGACGGCAAAGTCCTTGGCAAAGGAATTTGAAGTGAGCACTCGAACAATTGAGCGGGATATAGAATTTTTGCGGGATATGTACAATGCGCCTATATCCTATGATTATAGCAAGCGCGGATATAAATACACAAGTGATTCGTTCTTTTAAAAAAGTATTTTCCTCACTGAAGAGGAATTCTTTTCCGTTGCAATCTTTGAAAAACTTTTGCGGCAATACCGCAACACTCCCATTCAAGATACATTAAAGGGCTTATTTAAAAAACTTTTAGCAACAGTTCCGGAGGATACCGTTTCGGTGGATACTTTTTTGGATGGACGAATCGGTGAGCCTTATTTCGGAGCCGGCACCGGATATTAAGCGGGAGGTTTTTTCTTCTGTTTTTGAGGCGGTTAAAATGCGGCATCCGATTAACTTTTTGTATCGGGGTTTAAAAGACGATGCGCACGAAGAAAGAAAGATTTATCCGTATCATATTGTTTGCCAACGCGGCATGTGGTATGTAATCGGGTTTTGCTGCGCCGCAAAGGAGATGCGTATTTTTGCCCTGCCGCGAATGCTGGATATTAATATTGTATCGAATACGCAATTTGAAAAGCCCGCCGATTTTAATGCAGAAGACTACATCGATAAAAATATGGGTGTATGGATAACAGAGCGCGAGCCCTTTACTGTGCGGCTTTTGTTTGCGCCTGCGGTTGCCCTTTTTGCGGAAGAGCGGATTTGGAGCGATAAGCAAACCACAAGGGTAAACAGCGACCAATCCGTTGAAGTGAGTTTTACCACCACGCAGCTTTCCGAAATAAAACGTTTTGTTTTGGGACAGGGAGCCATGGTGCAAGTCCTTGAGCCGCAGGAATTAATTGACGCGGTAAAGGCGGAAGCGCAAAAAGTAAAAGAGCTGTATGGGTGATAGCTCGGAGTTAAGCGGTAATCAACGCATATGCGGGGATTAAATATATTCATTTTGCAAGAGAGGAAACTTGCGGGAGGAGGAATTACTACCCATGTCAAATGATGAAAAACTTATTTTTTCACGGTACTTACCGACTGTTGAACGTGGAGATTTCGGTGTGCAATGTAACCCTGAGCTTATCTGTTACGATGGTGCAATAGCTGCTCCCGATATGAAGCAAACCTTTTATTGGATGATAAAGTGTGCCGAACAAGGCGACGTAAAAGCTCAATACAACCTCGCCCTCATGTACTCCTACGGCGGCGGCGCCCCGCTCGACAAAAAACAAGCCGCTTACTGGTTCCGCAAAGCCTACGAAAATGGATATACGGAAGCAGAAGATGTGCGGGGAAAAAAGGTGCGGAAGGGTAAAAACTGAACCCGCACCATACAAAGGTAATCACTGCTTTGCGGCGATTAAATATATTTTTAATTTTGCAAGGGTTAAGGAGGTGTTCCATGCGAAATATAAAAAAAAACAATACTTGCTTGCTTATTATTAAGTGTGTGTATCGTGGTACCGGTTTTCGGCGGTGGTTCGAAAGAAACAGAGGGGCTATCACTTAGAAGCCCTTTTCAGGTGATGGCATTCGTTGAAGAGACGTTGTCTTCGAAAAAGACTCCGTCCGACAAAGAAGTTCCGTCTTTTGAAGAAACACAACAAAAAGCCGAGCAAGGTGATGGGGAGGCTCAATACCTTTTGGCATCCATGTATTGGGAGGGGAATGGGACTCTCGTTGATAAAAAAAATCCATTTATTGGCTAACACAGTCTGCCGAACAGGGGTACGCCCCGGCTCAGCGTTTACTCGGACTTTTTCCTGTGTACCTTAATACACCGCAGCACGAATTAATGTTAAATCATAAACAAGTTATTTATTGGATGACAAAAGCAGCCGAGCAAGAGGATGCTTTTGCTCAATTGATGTTAGGAGATATGTATTTGCGTGGCGAAGTAACATTGGTTGATAAAAAAAAGGCTGCCTATTGGATACGCAAATCTTATGAGAATGGGTGCGACGAGGCAAAAAAGGTTTGGGAAAAAAATAAGCTGTGGCAGTATGCGGATTAAATATAAGTCATACTCAGGGTAATCACTGCTCTGCGGCGATTAAATATATTTTTGGTTTTTGCAAGTTGTGGAAGGCTTGCAAAGAAGAGGAGAGATTTTATGAGAAAAAACACTAGAAAAGAAAAGCATTCTGTACAAAATTAATCTCAAAAAAAAGAACTTTCAAATTGAAATGACAGTAATAGGAATAAATAATCATAGAGGAGAAAAAAATATGAAAAAAATTTTTTACATTTTTGTGCTATGTGCCCTTATCGCTTCTTGCACTTCAACAAATAAAGCCGCCAAAACAGCCGATACCAAATCTCAGTATTTGTATTTATCCAAAAAAGCTAAAAAGGGCGATGCTGAATCCCAGTTTATGCTTGCGAAGATGTATGACAATGGCGAAGGGACAGCCGTTGATAAAAACCAAGCCTTTTACTGGTACACAAAGGCTGCAGAGCAAGGATTTGCATGGGCGCAAAATAATCTTGGCTCGATGTATGACAATGGCGAAGGGACAGCCGTTGATAAAAACCAAGCCTTTTACTGGTACACAAAGGCTGCAGAGCAAGGAGTTGCAGAGGCACAATATAATCTTGGCCGGATGTATTCCAATGGCGAAGGGACAGCCGTTGATAAAAACCAAGCCTTTTACTGGTACACAAAGGCTGCAGAGCAAGGATTTGCATGGGCGCAAAATAATCTTGGCTCGATGTATGACAATGGCGAAGGGACAGCCGTTGATAAAAACCAAGCCTTTTACTGGTTCTCAAAGGCTGCAGAGCAAGGATTTGCATGGGCGCAAAATAATCTTGGCCGGATGTATTCCAATGGCGAAGGGACAGCCGTTGATAAAAACCAAGCCTTTTACTGGTTCTCAAAGGCTGCAGAGCAAGGATTTGCAGAGGCGCAATGTAATCTTGGCTCGATGTATTACAATGGCGAAGGGACAGACGTTGACAAAAACCAAGCTTTTTACTGGTTCTCAAAGGCTGCAGAGCAAGGACATGCAAAGGCCCAATATAATCTTGGCTTGATGTATGACAATGGCGAAGGGACAGCCGTTAACAAAAAACAGGCTTTTTACTGGTACACAAAGGCTGCAGAGCAAGGAGTTGCAGAGGCCCAATATAATCTTGGTTGGATGTATGACAACGGTAAAGGCACTGCCGTTAATAAAAAACAGGCTCTTTATTGGTATACAAAATCAGCAAAACAGGGAGATTCATTTGGACAAAATAATCTTGGAATAATGTATCTTAACGGCAACGGAATAGCTGTCGATACCGATAAAGCTCATCATTGGCTATCAATGTCAGCAAAACAGGGAAATGCTATGGCACAATACAATCTCGGTACCATATACTTTGAAGAGGCAAATAAAAGAAGAAATGACAGATGGTGGGCGAAATTTAAAAAATACACGCTAATAATCATTAATTTTATTTGCCAGATTATTACAAATCAAACTGATACAAACAGCAATTGGAACAAAGCGGCAGCAATATCTAAACAGGGTATTGATGCGATTAGCCCTTTTATTGAAACTGAAGAAAACGACAGTAACGATCCTACGGTTTATGACGAAAAAGCTTTTTATTGGTTCACTAAATCAGCAAAACAAGGACACGCAGGGGCTCAATATTATCTTGGGCTTATATATTATAACGGATACGGAACAAAATCGGATAAAAAGACAGCCGCTTATTGGTTAAGAAAATCTTATGCAAATGGTTTAGAAGAAGCAAAGAAAACTTTGAATGATCTTTGGTTATCTAATTATTAATTTTACAGCAACTATAAGTGCTGAGCTGTCTAATAATACAAAAATCATAAGCTATCATATGAAGCGAATATATTATAACAAATACTAATTGGCACTAAGGAGAAAAAAATGAGTGGATTAAAAATATTTTTTATGAAGATTAAAGAGCCGTTTATACATACCAAAGAGGCATGGGTAAACCTAACCGATTGGCTAAGCATGGCATCTTCCATTACATTAATGATGATCGGTATTGCGGGTATTATATTTGTTTTAATCTTTTCATTAAGAATATTAAACAAAAAAAATAAATCTAAAACCGTAGCGAGTTTGGTCTTGGTTTCTTGCACTGTTCTCAGTTGCCTTTGTATGATTCCGACTATTGCGGGTTTTAATTCTTATGTAACTAAAAGTTTTAAGCAAGGAGAAATTGCCAAGCTTACTGAAGAAATCGAAAATAGAAGACTTAAAAAAGAAAATGCGGAAAAAGAGCTGGAACTAATGAAAAAAGAAAAAGAACTTATAAAAAAACAAGTAGATATTGATAAAAAATCAATAGAAATTGAAGGGCTGCAAGATAGCTTAAGACTTTTGAATAATACTATGTTAAACGTACAAAGTTTTAGAGAAATATTAGAGGCAGCATTACTGGAGACTGATTTTCAACAAACGAAAATGGATAGAGAGCGATTCTCCATTGAAAAAGGTTGGGGATTAAAGGCGGACTACTATTACGATGAAGCTCTTGTGGTTCAAACCTATAACTTTAAGGGAGTTTTCGGTATTGACTTAAAGGATGTTAAAATAAAAACATCTAAAGATGCAAATAATATATTATGGGTATCAGGAATAAAACAAAAACTGATCGGTATACGGGAGTATGAGGCTTCTACGAAAGTTTGTGAAATGAGGCGGGTGGATGTAAAAAAGGACGGTAAAGAATATAGAATTTTAAATGACTCTAAATCGCAAGACCGTGCAAAAGAATATGGAGAAAACTGTAGAAATACTTATCAAGACCGGCTTAATAAAGGTCTTGAAACAAATTTTTTGGATGATCCCATAAAAAAGTTGGCAAAAAATTTTATAACATTAATATTAGCTCCTTTACAAAAAGAAATAAGGTTTAAAGATGATACGGAACCGGGTGCGGTATCATTGGAAGAATACTTAAATAACGGTTTACAAGAAAAAAAGGAACGCATAGCTTCTTTAGAGCAAAACAATAAAGATATTGAAAAACAGCTGGAGATTGATAAAAAACAATTTGAAGAAGCAAGTAAGCAATTCAAAGAATCTCAGAAAGAATTAGAGGGTGCTCAGAAGGATTTAGACGAACTACAAACCAAACCGAACTCCGCCTCTCTTCCTGCGTCTGATAGAAATGTAAAAACCGAATCGGAAAACGAAGCGGTTCAAAAACCTGATGAACCGGTAAATACTAAACCGCAGGAGGAGTCGCATTCTAAGCTTGACGAAGAACTAGAAAATTCGGTAAACCGCGAATAAGTGATAAGCATCCGTATCACTCGTGGAAAACTACGAAAAAAGAATTTACCACAAGCCTTTATGGAGGGGGCATTCCCCCTTCATAACACAACAAAAAAACATTTTACAAATTCCCGTTTTCGCGGTATGCTTAAGGTATAAACACTGTGCGCGCTTCACTTGGCTTATAAGGACGAGCGGTATTAGTGCGCCGGTGAAGGATGTATGGTATGTCGTCTGTTTTTATGTTTTCGCTGATTGCGGGGTCGGTGCTGGTGATGATTATTGCGATTTCCGTTTTTAAGCAGCATCCGTTTTTGGTTCTTTTGCTGGTGGCAATCGCAACCGGTTTATTGAGCGGTATGCCGGCGGAAGAGGTTATTGCAACGATCAAAACAGGTTTCGGAAATATTCTTGCCGGAATCGGGATTGTAATTATTGCGGGCACTATTATCGGTACCATTCTTGAAAAAACCGGTGCGGCACTTTCGATGGCAACCGCAATATTAAAACTTGTCGGCGAGAAGCGCAGCGTTGCAACAATGGGTATCACCGGCTATATTACCGGCATCCCGGTTTTCTGTGATTCAGGGTTTGTTATTCTTTCGCCTATTGCAAAAGCTTTAAGTAAGCAGACACATGTTTCTCTTGCGGTGATGGCAACAGTGCTTTCAGGCGGATTATACGCTACGCATTGTTTGGTACCGCCAACGCCGGGACCGATTGCGATGGCGGGAACCTTGCATGCGGATTTGGGGCTGACTATTCTGATCGGTTTATGTGTATCGGTGCCGGCAACCCTTGCTGCCCTTGTGTATGCAAAAAAAATTGCCTCAAAGATTACGCTTCACGCCGATTCTTCGGAGAGTGTGCAAGTAGATGATTTGATTGCAAAATACGGCAAACTCCCCGGAGTTTTTCATAGCTTTATTCCGATTATCCTGCCGATTATCCTGATTACCCTAAAATCAATTGCGGACTTTCCAAGCTACCCGTTCGGCTCGGGGGTAGTTAAAGCAATAGTCTCCTTTTTCGGAAATCCTGTTACCGCACTCATACTCGGCGTATTTATCGCACTCACCCTTATTCCAACGGCGGAAAAAGGCAGCGCACTTGCTTGGATAAACGACGGCATTACCAATTCCGCAAATATTCTTGCCATCACTGCGGCAGGCGGCTCTTTCGGCGCAATCCTTGCAAAAATGCCGATAGCGGAAGCTTTAAGCGGCTCCCTGCTCTTTTCGGGACTCGGCGTATTTTTACCGTTTTTGCTTGCCGCCATTCTAAAAACCGCACTCGGCTCTTCAACTGTTTCGATGATTACTACATCCGCCTTACTCGCCCCGATGATGGAAAGCTTGGGCTTTGTCTCTCCGCTCGGCAAAGTGCTGGTACTTATGGCAATCGGTGCGGGCTCCATGACTGTATCGCATGCAAACGATTCTTACTTCTGGGTTGTCTCTCAGTTTTCCGGAATGGACACCAAAACCGCGTATAAATGCCAAACCGGCGTAACCGGCGTTATGGGCATTACCTCGGTACTTGTGGTATTTTTGCTTTCGCTGTTTATTCATTAGGACAGAAATCGATGAAAACGTTTATTCTTGCCCCCGATTCTTTTAAAGGCACCATGTCCGCAATACGAGTTTGCGAGATTCTGAAAGAAAGAATCCTTGCCTATTTTCCCAATGCGAACATCATTGAGATTCCCATTGCGGACGGAGGAGAAGGGAGCGCCGATGCATTTTTGCGGGCGCTTAGCGGAAAGAAAATAAGGCGGACGGCAACCGGCCCCTTGTTTGAAAAAACCGAGGCACGTTATGCCGTTTTGCCCGACAACACGGCGGTAATCGAGATGGCGGCCGCATCGGGGCTTCCGCTTGTCGGGGAAGCAAAAGACCCGAAGCGGACAACCACCTACGGCACCGGAGAGCTTTTAGCCGATGCGGTGCAACGCGGCTGTAAAAATATTATCCTCGCGCTTGGCGGAAGCGCAACAAACGATGGAGGCTGCGGGCTTGCCGCCGCAATGGGCGTTCGCTTTTACGATAAATCCGGCAAAAGCTTTGTACCGGTCGGCGGCACACTTTCGGCCATCAAAAAAATTGACACCGCCGAACTTGATACGCTTTTGCCGAATATCCGCATTACGGCAATCTGCGACGTTGACAACCCGCTTTTCGGCGCACGAGGAGCCGCCGCAGTCTTTGCCCCGCAAAAAGGCGCAAGCGAGGCTGACGTACGCTTCCTCGATGAGCAACTGCAAGCCTTGTATGCAATCGTCAAAACAGAATGGCAGCGCGCCGGCAAAACCTTGCTTCCTGCCGAAACAGCGGGCTTCGGAGCAGCCGGCGGCTTAGGCTTCGGTATGTCCGCCTTCTTCTCCTGCGAGCTTAAATCCGGCATACAAACCGTCCTCGATGCGGTGCATTTTGACGCGCTGCTTTCAAATGCCGACCTCATTTTTACCGGCGAAGGCTGCCTTGACAGCCAAAGCTTACACGGAAAAGTTGTATACGGCGTTACCGCCCGCGCAGCCCGGCACCGCGTACCCGTCATCGCCATTGCAGGCGACATCCTTGAAGGAATCGCCCCCTTATACGAACAAGGCCTTACCGCCGCCTTCAGCACAAACCGCCGCGCCGTCCCCTACGAAAAAGCACGCCTCACCGCCGAACAAGACCTGCGCGCAACGGCAGACAACATCTTACGCCTCTTAGTTAAAAAATAATGTGCCCGAATTGCAAATCAAGACAATTTTATAAAAGAATTCGACACGGCACAAGGGCGAACCCTTTGATTTTCTACCTGTGGTTCGCCTACGAGTTTTAAAGCTTTGTAAACTACTCTGCTTTAAAACATCGTTTGGAATTGAGCAACGGTGGGCAATTTACCATCGGAATGCTTAAATCCGGTTTTAACATCCGTAGCAGTTCTGGCTTTGCGTCCGTGGCAGTTCTGATTTTGACAACGGTGAGCAATTTACCATAGGGCGAAGTTTTGAAAATTTACTGTAACTTCGCCTACGAGTTTTAAAGCTTCAATTTTATAATTTTGTGTTGATGCTTTAAAACATCGTTTGGAATTGAGCAAGGGAGAAGTTTTGAAGATTTACCTTTAACTTCGCCTACGAGTTTTGCCAAATCTCATGTAAAATGACACACGTAAAGCTAAAACCGCACCTTGCAAAAAACTGCAAATCGCAATATCCGAAAACGATAAATGTTTTGGCATAAAAACTTTTTGCTTATTGTCAGTAAAACAGGCAGCGGCTATAATGGGGCGGGAGGTCAGGCTATGAAACAATGGTTTGAAAATGAGTCATTTTGGGCTGAGTATGCACCGGTGATGTTTGATGCGCAACGTTGGGCAGAGGCGCCGGTTGTTGCCGATGCTTTGTTAAAAATTATCGGTGTTGCCGGAGAGAAGGCGAAGGAGACTTGTATTTTAGATGCGGGTTGCGGAACAGGCAGGATTTCACTTGAACTTGCCTTGCGCGGGGCAAAAGTTACCGGCGTAGACCTTATTCTTCCGTTTTTAAATGCAGCGCGGGACTCTGCTCAGGATGAAGAAGTTGATATTGAGCTTATTCAAGCGGATTTACGAAAATTTCTGCGTCCCGAGGGGTTTCATGCGGCGATTTCTCTGTATACGAGTTTCGGATATTGTGAAACGGTGGAAGAAGATATGAAGATTTTGAAAAATATTGCGGATTCTTTAAAGCCCCAGGGTTGGTTTATTTTGGAAATGATCGGCAGAGAGATTGCCGTGCGGGATTTTACCGAAGGAGAGTGGTTTGAGCGCGGCGGTTTTACGGTGCTGACTCAATTTTCAGTTGTGGGTGCATGGGAAGGACTTTCTTCTCGCTGGATTTTATATGATGAGCAGGGGAGGAAAGCGGATCATACGTTTGTGCAACGACTGTATTCTGCTATTGAGTTAAAGCGGCTGATGCTTGCCTGCGGTTTTTCTTCAGTGGAAATTTACGGTGATTTTGCTTTTTCTCCTTATAATGAGAAGGCGCGGACAATGGTGCTTGTCGGAAGAAAATAGTCTTGCGCCGGCGGCAAGGCAATTTTCTGGGTATTGAAGAGGCGAAAACGGATGAATAATATACGGATAATTAAGCGAGCTGAGGTGCTGGGCTATTGTATGGGGGTGCGGAAGGCTGTTGATGCGGTTTTTTCCGTAATAAAGCAGGGGCATGGCAATGTTTTAACATATGGGCCGCTTATTCATAATCCTGCAACAATGCGGGCTTTACAAAAAGAGGGGGTAAAAATTCTTGACCCCGAGTCTTTTGAACCTGATTCTAAGCTCGCGGGTAATACGGTGATTATCCGCGCACACGGTATTTCCCCCGAAAAGCGTGTGGCGCTTGAAAACAGCGGCGCGCGACTTGTTGATGCAACTTGTCCGCGCGTGGTATCAAGTCAGATGCGGGCAAAAAAACACGCGGAAAAAGGCCTGCCGGTTATTCTTGCAGGCGATAAAAACCATGGAGAGCTTATCGGTATTGCCGGTTATGTGCGTTCGGTGAAAGGTGCGCAATGTTTTGGCGTGCAAAATGCGGAAGAAGCTGCACGTCTTAGTTTTGATGCGGACGAGGCGGTTCTCATTGCGCAAACTACCATTAAACAGAGTGAGTATAATGCAATTGCGGATGTGTTGAGGCGGAAGGTGAAAAACCTTCTGGTGCTTAATACAATTTGTTCCGCAACGGAGGAACGCCAAATTGCGCTAAAAAAACTTTCGTTGGAAGTTGACGCGGTGCTCATAATCGGAGGAAAAAACTCCGCAAACACGCAGCGGCTTTTGCAAACCGCAAAGGATATCCCTTTGCCCGCGTGGCTGGTAGAAACAGCGAAAGATATTCCTAAAGAAATTTATCAATTCAGATCGGTCGGAATATCAGCCGGAGCTTCTACACCGGATTTTATTATTGATCAGGTAGAAAAAGCCTTACGCGAAACTCATTAGGTGTAAATTAAAAAAAAGTGTAATTTTTTGTAACCCCTAAAAGGCGGTTGAAATAGATTATGTTCCCTTGTGGATATAGCAAAGACATCCAATAACACATCGAAGACTGAGTGTAAATTTAAGAAAAAACCGATTTTGAGACCTAAAAGACTTGCCGAGGAAAAAGCTTGTCGCAGTTTTTATGCAGCGTTGCAGAGGGGGTAGCCAGAATAACAAATTCGTTGCTCGTGTAAGGCAGAAGCCAAGCTTTGAGTGGACGAACGAAAAGCCTTGCTCGTGTTAATCAAAGGCAACGGATTTTTATGGAGGCGAGGGGGAGACTTCCCCCTCTTTAAAATTTAAAAAGATACGGCAAAAATACCGCTTGAAGTCTTTTTGATTCTGTGTGTGCTCCGATATTTTGTAGCGGTTTTACAAATTTTTTTTCCACCTCTTGCTTTTTTTCTTTTTTTTCATTATAGTGCCTAGCTTAGATAACTTTTGCAATTCATTGCGTTTTTCGCATACACTTGCGGCTTTGCAGATAGTACGCAAAATCTACAAAAATGAGGTATAAAAATTATGAGTAGTGATATTTCTAAAATGAGGAATATCGGTATCAGCGCACACATTGACTCGGGGAAAACGACTCTTTCCGAGCGTATTCTTTTTTACTGTGACAGGATTCATGCGGTTCATGAAGTTCGCGGAAAAGACGGTGTCGGCGCTACAATGGATAATATGGAGTTGGAACGGGAGCGCGGAATTACTATTCAGTCCGCTTCGACACAGGTAAAATGGAAGGATCACACCATTAACGTTATCGACACACCCGGGCACGTTGACTTTACAATTGAGGTTGAGCGTTCGTTGCGGGTTTTGGACGGGGCAATTTTAGTGCTTTGTTCCGTTGCCGGTGTGCAGTCTCAGTCAATTACGGTTGACCGCCAGTTGAAGCGGTATCATGTTCCGCGTATTGCTTTTGTGAATAAATGCGACAGAACGGGGGCAAATCCGCTGAAGGTGCGCATGCAGTTGCGGGAAAAACTCGGGCTGAATGCGTATATGATGCAGCTTCCGATCGGGCTTGAGGATAAGCTTGAGGGTGTGGTTGATCTTGTTACGATGAAGGCAATTTATTTTGAAGGCGATAGCGGAACGGAGTTGCGGCTTGCAGAAATCCCCGCACATATGGTGGATGATGCAAAAAAATATCGCGAAGAAATGCTTGATGCCGCTTCTATGTTCTCCGATGAGCTTGCGGAAGCCTTCCTTGAAGGAACCGAAACCGAGGATATGATTCGTGCGGCGGTGCGAAAGGGTACGCTTGCCGAGCAGTTTGTGCCGGTATTCTGCGGTTCCGCCTATAAGAACAAGGGGATACAGCCGCTTTTGGATGCGGTTACCTATTATCTGCCGGATCCGACCGAGATTAAAAATATTGCACTCAATCTTGATAAGAATGAAGAGCCGGTTACGCTTTCAAATGATCCGGATGCACCGGTTGTTGCGCTCGGTTTTAAGCTTGAGGACGGAAAATACGGGCAGCTTACCTACGTTCGGGTGTATCAGGGAACGCTTAAAAAAGGCGGCGAGTTGTATAATGTGCGAGCCCGCAAGAAGTTTAAGGTTGGACGTTTGGTTCGAATGAATTCCGCCGAGATGGAAGATATTAACGAGGGAGCGCCGGGCGATATTGTTGCGCTTTTCGGTATTGATTGCGCTTCAGGCGACACGTTCTGCGGTGAGGATTTGAATTACGCAATGACTTCAATGTTTGTGCCCGATCCGGTTATTTCTCTTTCAATTACGCCGAAGGATAAAAAGGCTGCCGATCAGATGGCAAAGGCGCTGAATCGTTTTACCAAAGAAGACCCGACATTCAGAACGCACGTTGACCCTGAATCTAATCAAACAATTATTCAGGGTATGGGCGAGCTGCACCTTGATGTGTACATTGAGCGTATGCGCCGTGAATATAAATGCGATGTGGAAACCGGTATGCCGCAGGTCGCCTATCGAGAGGCAATCAGTCAGCATGCGGACTTTAATTATACGCATAAAAAGCAAACCGGCGGTGCCGGACAATTCGGTAGGGTTGCAGGCTTTATTGAGCCGATTACCGAGCAGGATTACGAGTTTGTCGATAACATCAAAGGCGGTGTTATTCCGAATGAGTATATTCCTTCTTGTGATAAAGGTTTTAGAGCCGCTATTAAGAAAGGTACGTTGATAGGATTCCCGATTGTAGGAATTCGGGCTACTATTAATGACGGACAATACCACCCGGTTGACTCTTCGGATATGGCTTTCCAAGCGGCGGCAATCGGTGCTTTCCGTGAAGCGTATAAAAAAGCAAATCCTATTGTGCTTGAACCGATTATGAAAGTGTCGGTTGAAGGTCCTCAAGAATTTCAAGGGAATATCTTCGGGTTGATTAACCAGCGCAGAGGAATTATTATATCTTCTACTGAAGATGAGCAATTTACTCGTGTTGATGCGGAAGTTCCTTTAAGTGAAATGTTCGGATTTTCAACGGTTCTCCGTTCTTCTACGCAAGGAAAAGCGGAATATTCAATGGAGTTTGCAAAATACGGTAAAGCTCCTCAAAGTATTATGGAAAAATTGGTCAAAGAATACGAAGAAAAGCGAAAAGCGGAACAAAAATAGGAGGGCGGCATGATTAAAAAAGACTTAGTTGAGCGCAGTTCTGTGCGTAACTTTGAAAAAGCATTGGATGGAGGCTTACGGGCAGGTGAAATCGGTGTTATTACTTCCGGAAAAGGAAGCGGTAAAACATCGTTGCTTGTGCAACTCGGGCTTGATCAACTTCTGCAAGATAAATTTGTTGTGCATATTTCTTTTAGTCAGCATGTTGATTATGCAATGACGTGGTACAAAGATATGTTCAAAGATCTTGCAGAAAAAAAACATCTTGATAAAAAAGATGAAGTGCGGGATCAAATGGTTGCAAACAGAATCATTCTTAACTTTAACCAAGAGACGGTGCGTACTTCTCAAATTGTTAAGACGATTCGCGCCTTAACCGAAGGCGGTTCAAAACCTTCCGTGTTAATGATCGATGACTTTAATTTTGTGAAAGCCCTGCCTGAAGCAATGGAGCAGATGAAATCATTTGCAAAAGAGATGGGGCTTACGATTTGGTATACGGCAGCGGAAGATGTGCGCAGTTGCAAGATTGCGGATACCTTGGCAAAATATGTTGATGACATTGATATTATTCTTTATCTTGAACCGCAAAATGACAGCATAAAAATCCAAGCGCTGAAAGTACATGATAAAACGGCATTTGATACCGGCATTAAGCTTGATACAAAAACAATGCTGATAACCGATAAATAAGACTTTTTTGCTCAGTTTTGCAATATACTTTTTATTTTTCGCAAGTCCTGCTTTTTCGGGCAGGGCTTGCGGAATACGAAGTATAGAGTTTGTTCCCATCCTCTTCCTCAAAAACAACACATTTTTATGCTGAAAACTCTTCCGCTTCATTTTTCGTACGCGCCTATTTACATCGTTTTGCGCATCTGGAAAGACCGCCTTCGTTTACGAGCGTGCCGTTCTTTTGATACCTCGATCGGTTTTCGTAATCCTGCTCAATACAAATCAAGACAATTTTATACAAAAGAGTGCGACACAACGGTTAGTTTTTGACGTCCATGTCAAAAACTAACCTATGAGTTTAAAAACTCCTATCATAAAAAAGAGGTAGTTTTAAAACTCATTTCTGCGTGGAACCACCGCCGTCCGTGGCGGTTCTGAGTTTTGACGTCCATGTCAAAACCAAACCTTGAGAGTTTTAAAGCTTTGCAAAGAGTTTTTATCTTAATGCCTGTATCTTAATCAAATTTATTTTATATAAAAAGAGCCCGACACGGCGCAACGGCGAACCTTGGAATTTCTACCTTTGGTTCGCCTATGAGTTTTAAAGCTTTAATTTTACAATTTTGTGCTGATGCTTTAAAACATCGTTTGGAATTGAGCAACGGTGTGTAAACTTACCACAGGCTTTCTGTAATTAAAACTGCACGGCGAAATATTTTTTAAAATGAAAATCCGTATTTTTTTGCGTGCACGGAATGAGGTAAAAAAAACAGCAGCCATTCAGTGGAGCCCCGGTGTTAGTTTTTTGCATTTATGACAAAACTATGTCAATAAGTTTAAACCTGAAATTTGAAAATAAGTCTTTTCTGTTTTAAACACCATTTTTATGAGTCGCGTTTATAAGTATTCAGCTCCGATAAATAAAAAGTAAATCCAAATACGAGAAAAACTTCACACGGCAACACGCATGAATATACGATTTTTATTCTTCATGCGTATAATTTGCTCGGGCTCTTACGCTCTTCTTGCAAAAAAGCCTTTTTTTCCGTATACTTGCCTGCATGCTTCGCTATACTCAAAATATTTTTAAGATAAAAAGCACAACGCTTTTACTGATACTTTCAATTTTTTCTCTGAGTCTTTCAGCTCTGCGCTATTTTTTTGCAAAAGATATTTTTCTTCTTTTTTTAATTTGGAATTTATTTTTGGCTTTTATCCCGTGGTTTTTTGCTTCAATCATATATGCGGGTAGGCCTAAACATAAGATAGTTATTGTAGTATTAATTTTGTTGTGGCTTTTATTTTTTCCGAATGCACCGTACATTCTCACCGATTTTATTCATTTAGGAAAAGGAAAACCGAAATTCTTTTGGTATGATTTTATTTTAATTCTTTCATACGGCTTTACAGGGCTCTTATATACCTTTGTCAGTTTGGATTTTATTAAAAAAATTATGTTGAGAGAATTTTCAGTTGAAGTTCCTTTTTTTGTCTCCGCGCTCTTACTGTATATTTCGGCATTCGGTATTTATCTTGGAAGATTTCTGCGGTGGAATTCTTGGGATGTATTTACAAAGCCGAATGATGTGCTTGCGGATGTTGCCTCAAGGGTTGTCAATCCTTTTTTTTATCCGGAAACGTGGTGGTTTACGCTTTTATTCGGGACACTCCTTTCTCTCATGTATTGGTCGTATCCGATTTTTTCTTATGACGAGTTCGGTAAAAAATAATTCATCATGTTATACCATTAAAAACAGGAAAAATAATGAACATCATTCTTTTTGAAAACAATGAGCTGAAAAATTTTTTACTGGTACTCAAAAAAAATGACCCGCGTTTTATACATATTAAAAAAATTTTAAAACTCGGTGTACATGATAGTTTTAAAGCGGGAATCATTGACGGGGAAAAGGGATTCGCGGAGATTATTCGCTTTGATGAAAAAGAGTTAATAGCAAGATTTAAACCGAATGAGAAAGGGCTTGCGCTTGCGCCGATAACATTAATTTTAGGATTTCCGCGGCCTATTCAGCTGCGGCGTATTTTACGCGATATCAGTGGCTTGGGCATTGCGGAACTTTGGCTTACGGGTACCGTACTCGGAGAAAAATCTTATATGCAGTCCGAGCTTGCACAAGAATCTGAAATACGCCGGCTTTTAATTGACGGTTGTTCACAAGCAGGACAAACAATTATCCCGAAAGTTTCCGGCTTTGATTCTCTTCGCTCTCTTTTTAAAACGAAAAGGGCGGAAGTTTCCGCAAAGAATAAAAAACTTTTATTTGATGTACTGAAAACATCAACCGCTCTTTCAGATATTAGTGTTTTTGATACAAGTGATTTTTTACTTGCGATAGGAAGTGAGCGAGGTTGGACGGAAGAAGAGCGGGAACTTTTTTATGAACAAAACTTTACCGCAGTTGGCATGGGCGCAAGAATCTTGCGTACGGAAACAGCCGTTTGTGCAGCATGCGCGGCAATTTTATCTAAAACAACGGTATGGAGTAAGAGATGAATCAAGATAGGGTAAAAGAAATTTTATTAGAGATAGAAGATACCGACCTTGACTTCTTCGTTATTTTTAGCGGGAAAAAAAGCATGAAAGTAAACGGTTTGTATAAAAGTGATACGCATGAAATTATTTTGCACAATAAAAATTTTAAAACGGACAATGAACTTTTGTATACCGCAATTCATGAATATACGCATCATAAACTTTGTGAGCTTGACAACGGCGCTCCGCAGGGAAAGGCTCACACCCAAAGGTTTTGGGCATGCTTTCATCGTCTTTTAGAGAAAGCTGAAGAAAAGCAACTGTATGCATTGATGCCTGAAGAACTTCCCGAACTCAACGAAATTACCGAAGAGATTCGCTCGGTAATTATGCTTGAAGACGGAAAACTGATGAAAGAGCTTGGCAGGCTTTTACAAAAGGCGCGCAGTTTATGTTCGCGTGCCGGTATCCGATTTGAGGACTATATTGACCGCGTGCTCTGTCTTCCGCGCCCTGCAGCAGTTGCAATAGAAAAAATTCACGCCTATGATTTAAATCCCGCACTCGGATATGAGGGAATGAAAATGGTTGCGGGTATTGCAAACCCGAGTAAGCGCGAAGCTGCAGAACGCATGTTGCTCGCAAAGCAAAGTCCTGCGATGACAAAAGAGAATTTAAAACCAAAGCAACAAGAAGAAGACCCGCGCAGAAAACTTGAAAAAGAAAAAAGACGCTTGGAAAAAACAATTAAAAGTTTAGCTGAACGGCTTGCAATCGTAAACGAAATCCTTGAGAAAATCGGTATTTCCTCTTTTATTATCTGCGTTTTGTTTTTCTCTTTTTATAAATAAGTTTCTCTGTATCGGAAAATCTTGTATCATATTTGTGGACGAGCGCCGTGGTTTTTTGTTATACTTTTGATCATGTATATGGAGTAGAACAATCTTTTGTAACTAACTTCCTGTTATACAAATCGGAGTGCCAACAATAATAGCCTTGCGGATTTTAGCACTCCTATGGTAAATTGCTCACCGTTGCGTTGTGTCGGGCTCTTTTTATAACAGGAAGCTTTAAAACTCGCAGGTTCGGTTTTGACAAGAACGTCAAAACTCAGAACCGCCACGGATGGCGGTGGTTCCACGCAGAAATGAGTTTTAAAACTACCTCTTTTTTATGATAGGAGTTTTTAAACTCATAGGTTAGTTTTTGACACGGACGTCAAAAACTAAACCGTTGTGTCTGGCTCTCTTTTTTATAAAATTTTTTTACGGTTCGTAAAAATATATTAAAAAACGCTACCGTAGTTTTGCGGTTGGAGTGTTTAATGTGTTTATTAGTGAGTTTAGGAAAATGATTAATTTTTGCATAACGCTAAGTTATAAAAAACGCAACTATTGCCAAAACAATCTTATTGCAATCGATTCTTTTGTTTTCGCATTATGTTTTTATCTTTTTTTAAGCATAGCCCCCTGCGCTGCTGAAAATACAACGCCGTCATTTCCGGATATGCCTGCGATTCCCGAAATCAGAATACGGCAGGGGGTTCCGATGCCGCCTTCACCGCCTGTTCCTCCAAAGCCCGCGCCGATTCAACAACCTGCTGAACAAAAGGGATCTAAGCCAAAAGCGGCAGCGTCTCAAGGACTTTCGGCAAAAACGCTTTCTTCACTTTTGCAAGGAAGCGGTAACATGCATTTACTTCAGAACTTACTCGACAGAGGAAAACAGCAGGAACGTGGAGAAGCGTCATTAGAAAAAATTCTTGCAGCTTTGGAAAACCTGAATGAAAATAAATCATCTAAGTCTTCCGGCGTAAATCAAAACAAGGAAAATACGGAATCGAAAAAAGAATTTGCGGTACAAAGTTTAAGCGAAACGGTTGCACAGATACAAAAAGGTCCTGCTGCTGATCTGATACGTTTTAAACTGAACGGAAAAGATATCACAAAAGAATTTGTCTTTACACTTTGCTCAAAAAAAGGTAATGACGAAAGTTTTTTATTTTCCGCTGATAGAAAATTTATTGCCGGCAATGTTGAACTACAGGAAACACTTTATCTTCTTTTCAAAAAAAAATCAGAGGCAAGTTATGTAGCGGAAGCTGAGCTCATCCAAAGCCAAAATAATCCCAATTCATTTTTAGCTCGTTTTAAGAAACTCAGTCCGTTGCAATTTAAAAAATCAGGTAACATGCTTTTCTGGAGCGATAAAGATTCCTCCGTTACCGGCGAGCTCTTATTTAATGTACGGTAAGCAATTGTTTAAAAAGTATAGGATCAAAAAATTTTAAGTGCCGCCAGCTTCGCTTAAGGATGCGCATGCACCGCGTGTAGCGACATCCGATACTCGTTTTTGCTTTGAAGAACGCCGCGTTGTGAGCAATGAGTATATTATTCGATATGAAAATAGATTTTTCCAAATAACAAAAGCAAATAAAAAACTTCCGAGACCGAAAACAGCAATTACAGTACGGAAACTTTTGGATGGAACAATACGATTGATATGGGATAACATTAAACTTAATTTTATCGAACTTACTAATAAACCACGCAAGGAGGTCGCCAAAGCTCATTTCCGCATAATGAAAAGGGGACATTTTTATAGTGCCTTGACAGTCTTCTTTAAAAGCTCTTGTCTTAATCCATAAAATATAGTATTTTATAGCGTGAAGTGCTCGAGCAATTGGGACCCTTCGGATTTTTAATTTATGAACAATGAGATAAAAATATTTTTTAATAAGAATGATAACTATTTTATTAAAACTTCCGAACAGCCGATAAAAACACTTTCTTCACAGCAAAAAGCATTGCTTAATCGGCAGGGAAATAAACTTTTTAATGAAGGTAAGTTAAAAGAAGCTGAGAGAATATATCTTACAACAGGGTATTCAGACGGTTTAAGCAGAATTGGAGATACATATCTCAAAGCAAATCAAAAACTTACTGCTTTAAAATTTTACTATCTTGCGGGAAATTTTTCAAAAGCAGAGCCTCTCATTGATGATATCACAAAGCTAATTAAACTACTCGTTAAGGATTAAAAGAGGTGTATATGACAGACATATCGGAACAAAACAATATTGATCAAACGCTTGAATTTTCCTCTGAACCAGGTTTAAATTTGGATGATGATTCCAAAGAAGATTCTAAAGCGGAGCAAATTGCGCAGCTTTCAAAAGAGGGTTATGCATTATTAAAAATAGAGGACACGGACAAGGCTATTGAAGAATTTAAAAAAATTCTTGAGCTGGAAGAGCATAATAATTATGCATTGGTTGGTCTTGGCGATGCCGCTCGAAAAAAAGAAAATTGCAAAGAAGCAATAGAGTATTATACTGAATGCCTTACGTATCATCCCGGAAATAATTATGCATTGTTCGGGCTTGCGGACTGCTATAAGAGTCTCAATCAATATGCAAAGGCTATTCAAATTTGGGAGCAGTATCTTTTACACGATGATACCAATATAACAGTGCTGACTCGTATTGCGGATGCCTACAGAAAAACACATGATTTTCAAAACTCAAAACGTTTATATACAAAGGTATTGGCTATTGAAAAAAATAATCCGTATGCGCTGATCGGCTTAGGGCATCTTCACTATGATTTTAAAAAATATAAAGAAGCGCTTTTTTACTGGCAAAAAGTAGTGGATACAAATCCTGAGAATATTGATATTCGCGTACTCACCTCTATCGGAAATTGTTATCGTAAAATGAAACTCTTTGACAAGGGCGCCATGTATTTTGAAAAAACGCTGGAAAAAGATCCTAAGAATTTTTACGGACTTTTTGGATTGGCGGACTGTTATCGCGGACTTGGGCAGCAGGAAAAATCAATTAAATACTGGGCGGCTATTCTTGAAAAAGATCCTAAAAACAAAGTTATTCTTACCAGAGTTGGCGACGCATATCGGCATATCGGTATGTATGATAAAGCGGAAGAAACATATCAAAAAGCATTAGATATTGATTATGATTCGTATGCAACACTCGGACTTGCAATTTTACGCAAGATTCAAGGAAAGTATGCTGAGGCAATTACCGCGCTTGATCGCTTGCTGCAAAATGATAAAAAAAATTATCGTATTTATTTAGAGCTTGCCGATTGCTACAAGCAGATAGGGCAACGGCATAAAGCGGTTGAAATTTTAAAAAGCTTCCAACAATACGGTATTAAAAATCAATCGATTACCGACACTTTGAATGAACTTGCAGAAGGATAGTCTGTCAATTCGGCATTCACCGGATAATTTTTTGACAGGACTTTTACCGGAAGAGATTTATCGCGTATGTGCGCTGCCGCAAAAATTTCAAGGCGAGCAGATTTTCCGCTGGATAGCTTCAGGGGTTGAAAGTTTTGCCGAAATGACAAACCTTTCCCTCTCTGAGCGGGAACGACTTGCGAACTCGGCGGTAATACGCGGCAGCAAGCTTGCAGTCATCTTAAAGGATCCCGACGGCACGATAAAACTCGGCATAGATTTATACGATTCCCAGCGGGTGGAAACAGTTCTACTTATTGACAGAGCGGGTAGAAAAACAGCATGTGTTTCCTGCCAGGTTGGGTGTCCGATGTCCTGTTCTTTTTGTCAAACAGGGCAATTAGGGTTTACACGCAATTTAACGGCGGCAGAAATTGTCGAGCAATTTTTACATCTTGAAAAAATTGCCGGTAAACTTGATAACATCGTCTTCATGGGAATGGGAGAGCCGATGCTTAATTTACCTGCAATCCGAAAAGCTATTGCCGTGCTTACCCACAAAAAGGGCAGAGCGCTTTCACCAAGAAGAATTACCCTTTCAACATCCGGCATTTGTAAAGGCATTTACGAACTCGGTTCTTTAGGACCAGATATTCGGCTTGCCGTTTCTTTAACAACGGCAAATACCGCCTTACGCACAAAACTGATGCCGATAACCAAGCAAAACAGCCTTGAGGACTTAAAAAAAGCAATCGCATTTTTTAATGAAAAAACAAAAAAACGGGTTACCCTTGAACTTGCCTTAATGCGGGGAATAAACACCGCACCGTCCTTTGCGCGGGAAGTAATAGAATTCTCAAAAGGACTCAATGTGCACATCAACTTGATCCCATGGAATCCGGTAGAATCCTTAGACTATGCCTCACCAACCGAAAAAGAACTCATAGGTTTTGAAAGCCTTTTACGCAAAGCCGGTATTCCCGTTACATTAAGACATCGAAGAGGCAAAACTATCTGCGGCGCTTGCGGGCAATTGGGTAAAAAAAATAATGCAAAAAACTCCCCATCGTAAAAACGAGTCCGACATGGCACAACGGCGAGCAATGTACCATAGGCATAAAAATGTTCCGGCGGGATATTGTGTGTGCCTTATAGCTGACGTGCAGCACACTGGGCAAATCTAAGAACTGCAAAACCCTTAAAAAAATTATCAAGTTTTTTCTTTGCATGCCGATGATAGTACAGAGGAGTGGCATTACTATGGAACCGAATGCAATGATCGAAAATTTAACAAGTATTTTGAATTGTCAAATCGAAACAATCACAAAGCTTACCGATGTACAGCAAAAAATGTATGCGCAGGTGCGCAGCCGTTCATGGGAGGGAATTGAAGGCTTTGTTGCACGTGCGGAAAACCTTGCAAGAGAGTTTTCAACCCTCGATAAACAGTGTTTTCTTGCGCTACAAAAAATAAATCCGTATAGCGATGAGCCGGTTGATTTTGAAACTTTCATTGCGCAGTGTACGAAAGAGGATGCCGCCGAATTGCGGAAGCTTTATGCGGATTTAAAACGAAAAGTGTTCCGATCCAAAATAGAAAATGATGTCTTCAATACGTATGTTGGTCATGCACGATCCTTAATGGAAGGTATGGTTGACGCGGTTATTACGGAAAATAAAACCGCCTTTTACACAAACACCGGAGCTCCCACTTCCGCTCCGGCAGGCAGCTTTTTGATTGATAAGAGTTTTTAAGTCGGTAAAAAGTTTTTAGCACTATCAAGGAGGATAGTATGTCAACGTTTGCTTCAATAGAGTTAGGAAAACGCAGTTTATTTGCACACAAACAGTCGGTTCAAACCGCAGGCCATAATGTGGCGAACTCATCAACGCCCGGATATACTCGACAGCGGGTAAATCTTGATGCTTTTGAGCCTTTGTACCGCCCCGATTTGTCCCGTGCCGAAACTCCCGGTCAGATAGGGCAGGGCGTAACCATCGGTTCCATTGTGCGTTTGCGCGATGAACTTTTGGATCAGCGCATTGTCGGGCAAAGTTATGATTACGGGTATTGGAATACCCGCGATCCGTATGTCCAATTATTAGAGCAGGTGTATAATGAGCCCGACAGCACTTCGGTTCGCACTCGAATGGATCAGTTTTGGGATTCATGGCAAGAACTTTCGGTGTATCCCGAATCTGCTGCGGCACGGCAGGCGGTTATTACCCGCGGACAAACACTCACCGATGCAATTCACCATCAATATCGCGGCTTAAAGGGCATTCAGGACATGGTAAACGGCGATATTGAAGCAACGGTTAAGCAGATCAATGATCTAACCGCAAAAATTGCCGCCTTAAATGAAGAAATCGTAAAATCAAAGGCAATGGGAGATAATCCCAATGATTTAATGGATAAACGAGATGTGTATGTGGAAAAGCTTGCCAATCTTATTGATATTTCGGTTGACAAACGGGATATTGATGAAACCTATGTAATTCATACCGCAGGATTGGAGCTTGTACAAGGCAAAACGCATAAGACGTTCGGCTTGGTAAGCGGAACCGAAAATGACGGCTACGCAAATGTTATCTGGGATGATTCAAAAGAGCGTGCCCATTTCGCAAGCGGAAAACTTGCTTCGTTAATTGAATTGCGTGACGGCGATATTCGGGATGAAATCCGCAAACTCGATACAATGACCATGAACTTTGTCGATCTGGTAAACGATGTACATAAAAATGCGATGGGGTTAAACGGAAAAACCGGAATAGATTTTTTTAAAGAGCAGTATTTTATCAATAATATTGACGGCAATTTTGACAGAAACGGAGACGGCGAATACGATTCATCATATATTTTCAGAATTACCGGCGCTCATCCCCTTGATCCGCGCCAGCAAATAGGATTGGAAGGCAGTATCACGCTTTCCGCCGCAGACGGTACGGTTGAAGTACCCTATTATTTAACAGATATGGTAAGCGATCTGGTGGCAAGAATTAACCAGGCAAATGCGGAAGTTGTTGCCTATCTTGATCAGAACAATCAATTAGTCTTAAAAGGCACAACCTCGGCAAATCCCGATAATCCGGATTTTGTTATTCGGTATGTAGAAGATTCCGGCAGATTCCTTGCAGGGTATGCGGGAGTGCTGGCTCAAAGCGGGGCGGCCGGCGCGTATAACTGGGAGCAGGCAAATGCGATTGCCGCACTTGCCCCCGAAGGTGCACAGCATGCGGTTTCGCCGATTGCGCATCCTTCCGGCTGGATGGAAATAAACCCCGAGGTTAAAACCGACATTCAAAACATTGCGGCAGGCTATCCGGGGCCGGAAGGCGTTCCCTATGCAGGAGATAACCGGGCTGCATTGGCGGTGGCAAAGCTGCGCAACTCACCGGTGATGGTGGGCGACAAACGCACCTTTGACGACTTTTTTGCGGAAGCGGTAACCGCAATCGGGCTTAAGGGAGAGCAATCGCAGCTTGCCCTTGAAACGCAAACGGCAATTTTAAAAGAACTCACCGATATGCGCGATGCCGTTTCAGGCGTGAATATTGACGAAGAACTTTCGGATATTATCAAATTCCAGCACGGATATAATGCATCTGCCCGCTTTATTGCTACGGTAAATGAAATGCTTGATACTATCATCAATCGAATGGGCGTGTAAACGTGTATAAAATAAAATCCACAAGGAGGCGGATATGAAACGAATTAGCTCAAATATGCAGCACACCGACGGAAATTACGCACTGCGAAATCAGGAAAGCCGATTGCATCGGGTGAATAATCAAATAGCAAGCCAGCGAAAAATTCAGCAATTGCGGGATGACCCGCTTGCCGCAGGACATTCGGTGCGCTATAAATCCTATTTGGCGCGCCTTGACCGGTTTGAAAAAAACACTCAAACCTTACACGATCAGTATAAAATCAGCGAAGGCTATATGCAAAGCTCCCTGAATGCAATGCAGCGGCTGCGCGAACTTGCCGTTGCCAGCGCAAACGGAACGCTCACCCCCGATGACATGAAAAAAATGGCTCCGGAGGTTGATGAGCTTTTAAAAGAGTTAGTACAAAACGGCAATGCGGTTGGCCCCGACGGTGTACGCGTATTCAGCGGTACCAAAAGCTTTACCGAACCCTTTGAGGTAGTAATGGGCGATATTGAAGGGGCAGGATCTGCAATGATTATGCAGGTACGCTATAACGGCTCCATAGACCCGAAAGAAGTAGAAACCGATGAGCTTTCCTACCTTGACGCAAACATGGCGGGAAACAAAGTATTCTGGGCGGAAAAACAATCTCTTTTGTCCGAAACCGATGCGCGTAATTTTGTCGTACAAAACGACACCTCAATCGAAGTTGATGGGCTTAGCATCCCGCTTATTGCAGGTGATAACGTATACTCAATCATTTCCAAAATAAATGATTCGGGGGCTGCGGTAAAAGCATACCTTGATCCGGTAACAAACGGATTAAATATCGAAACAACCGATGCCCGGCAAATCTGGCTGCGCGACGGCGAAAACGGTAACGTACTTTCGACTCTCGGTTTAATAAAAGAAAGACAACGCCCGCCCTATAACCTTGCAAACTCGGTGCGTGTTTCAGGCGGCTCCCTTTTTGATGCGGCAATCGCAATGCGGAACGCACTTTTAACCGGCGATCAGGAATCTTTAGGCGGCAAAATTCTCGGCAGCATAGACAGCGGCATTGACAACCTTTCCGCCCGCATGGCGGAAACAGGCTCCCGCTACGAGCGCTCGGAGGCAATTCTTGCCCGTTTAAACACGCAGATTCCGAATGTTACTGCTGCGGAAGCCCGCGAAGCGGATTTAGACTTAACCAAAGCAATTACCGATCTGAAAATGTTTGAATACACTCATCAGGCCACCCTCAGCACCATCGGTAATTTATACAAAGATACTCTTTTGAACTATCTGCGTTAAGGAGCGATAAAACTTACATATGGAACTGAAAACAAAAACACTCGGCACGGTACATATAGAAGAAGATCAGATTATCACGCTTGATCAGGGCTTTTACGGTTTTGAAAATTATCACCGGTTTGCCCTGATTGATGCGGAGCAGCCGCCCTTTATCAGAGTGCAGTCTATCGACAATCCCGATCTTTCGTTTATTGCTATTGACCCCTTTCTTTTCCGCGCTGATTATGAGGTAGACATTGATGACAGCTTATTGGCCCCATTGGGAATTGAATCCCCCACCGATGTACTGATCTTTGCCTTAGTTACTATTCCCCGTGACGGCTCGGCTGTTACCGCTAATTTACAGGGGCCGCTTATTATCAACAAAAAAAACAAAAAAGCAATGCAGGCAGTGGTAAGCGGCGATAAATGGACAACAAAACATGATATTGTAGCGGAACTGTCAAAAAAGAGAGGTTCGTCATGCTAATCCTTTCTCGTAAACCAAACCAAAAAATACTTATCGGTGAAAACATAGAACTTACCATTATCGAAATACGCGGAGATCAGGTAAAAATTGGCGTAGAAGCACCGCGCAATGTCAAAGTATTCCGCCAAGAAGTGTACGAGGAAATACAGCGCGAAAACAGGGCAGCATCAAATACCGGCAGTCTGGTTACCCTCCCAAAACTGGAAATTTGATCAGTAGTGTAATGTTTTGTAACTGAGTTACTGTTGTGCAGAAAGAAGCATTGGCAGAAGGTTGGTGGATTTAAGCATTACTATGGTAAATTGCCCACCGTTGCGTTGTGTCGGGCTCTTTTTATAACAGGAAGCTTTTAAACTCGCAAGGCATAATTTTACCATGGACGGCAAAATCAGATTGAATTATTAAAAAACACTATAGCAGTGTAGGTTCAAAAAAACTTTTACAAAAATGCCTTGGCGCTTGAAATATCTGCGTTCAAGGCATTTTTATATTGTAGATGGTAAAAACGTCTTACGGAACGGGCTCTAAAAAAGAAGTGTTAGAAAAAATACCCGTTTTTATCAAAGTCGGTAAGGGAATCCGTTTCGGTAATGGGGCGAATCACACGGCAAGGGTTTCCGGCAGCAAGGACATTAGCGGGAATACTTTTTACCACTACGCTGCCGCCGCCGATTATCGTGTTATTGCCGATTGTAACGCCGGGCATAACGCGCACGCCGCCTCCTATCCATACATTGTCGCCGACAATAATCGGATATGCGTATTCCAAACCTTGATTTCTGCGTGCAACATCCATCGGATGCCCTGCCGTGTAGAAACCGCAATCGGGGGCAATAAATACATTGTCTCCGAAAATAACCTTTCCCGCATCAAGAATTGTGCAATTAAAGTTTGAGTAAAAATTTTCACCCACTTCGATATTATAGCCGTAATCACACCAAAAAGGACTCATTATGGTAAAGTTGCGGCAGGTTTTTCCGAACAGCTTTTGTATTAACGCCTTCCGCTCTTCTTTTTGAGTAGGTAAAAGCAGATTATACGCATGGCAGAGTTCATTACTCCGCAAACGGTCGGCAATTAATGCAGCATCGCCTGCGGGATCATATAAGATATTGCGCAGCATTTTTTCTTTTTCAGTCATCGTATGTGCTCCGAGTGTTTTTATTTGAGAATACACTAATCTATAGCCGGTGTTTTTTGCTTAGCTAAGAAAAAAATCATGGCGGTTTATGTTTTGAATTCGGTGCATAGCATCCCGATACTCGGATACGCCTTGCTCCCTAAAGAGAATACGGATAAAATTTTCTTTTAAAGCTTCCGCATCAATCACAAGCGGCACATAGGCATTTTTATCGCACAAGTCAGCATCAAAATCAACAATGGTTTGCCCTCGTGCTATTTCGCTGTCGCATACGCACTGCAGATTTACATGCGGAATATTTTTGCAAAGTTCAGGGGTATGCGCAAAAAGCACAGTAATAAGATCGTGAATAATAACACCGAGGGTTTTGCCGATTTCCCAGTTATATTTTATATAGGTGGGAAGAATGGCCGAAATAAATTCCGCCTCTTTTGTTTTTTGGTTTGTAATAAAACTGAGATAATTCATATCCATAAAACATGCGGCGGTGAGTTCAAGCCCTATCATAAAGATATCGGTAAAGGCGCCCAATTTTTGGCAAACTGTTTGGACAGCAAGCGGGTCATGCCAATAATTAAACTCCGCAACCGGCGTTACATTACCGCGATACACGCTGCCGCCCATGCTGTAAATAGCTTTTATCTTTTTCATTGTTTCAATGTCCTGCTCTATACAAAGGGCAAGGTTGGTAAGCGGCCCCAAGGCGATAATCTCAAGCTCATCAGGATATTTTTTTGCGGATTCAAGAATAAAATCAACCGCAGGCGTTTTTTGTAAAAGGGTCGAATCTATCGGCGGATTATACTCCCCCAATCCGTTGGAGCCGTGTATGAGGCCTTCGGGAACTTTCCGTACATAATCGGGACTGATCGGCTGCAAAGAAGCGGCTGCCCCTTTAAAAACAGGCGTATTTTTTCCGATAAAGGCGGAAAGCCGCAGCGCATTATCGGTTGTGCATTCAATGCCCTTATTTCCGCCCACCGAACAAATACCGAGCAATTCAAATTCGGGAATCATGGCTGCGGCAATAATTGCAACCGCATCATCAATGCCGGGGTCGGTGTCAATAATAATTTTACGCGTTTTCATAGCTCTGCCTCTTCTTAATAGAATGTTTCCAGCATAAAAGGAAAACACTGCTTTGTCAATAAATTGATATATCTGGTTTTAATCCGAGAAAATTTTATACTCGATAAGGTTTGCTCACTTGTTCCTTTCCTACCGTACGTGACTGACTTTTGCAGACAGAACAGAGAGCGGTTTACCCTTATAGGGGTGAGGTGTTCATACTTAATGAGTGTGAGTGCCGGATATTCGGGAACGGTGTATTCATCCGGAAATAAGTTTTAGTAGGACAATTTGCAAAGCTTTAAAACTCGTGGTTTTGTTAATAAAACAAGATTCGATAGGGCAGGGGTGGCAGCCCTTTATTTTTGCGGAAACTAGAATTATTCTTTTAACGCATCTCTTGCAAGCGATTTTAAAACAAAACTATTTGTAAGGCTTTAAAACACGTAGGTTAGTTTTTAATTTTAATATCGCTGGAATTTTGTTAGTCCTGCGGTGGAAAGGTAACAGCGAGGTGTTTAAAGCCTATAGACTTTTTTCCTGCTCTTAGTTACCATAAGGTATAAACTATATACTAATTTTTTAGAGGTACGGTATGACTATTACAGATACAATGTTGAAGACTTTTCAGGATCAATTTGATTCAAATCCGGTCAACGAAGCGATTGCCTGTGCAGTCGGCAGGGTAGGACTGGAAGATGCCTGTTTTAATAATGAGGTGCGGGCGCTGCATAATCATTATTTTTCTGATGAAACTGCGCGCGGCGAAATTACTAATCAAAAAATGAGCGGAAGATGTTGGATGTTTGCATCGCTGAATGCGGCACGAGTTTTAACGATGAAAAAGCTCAATATTGAAACAATTGAATTTTCGCAAAACTATACGCTCTTTTGGGATAAGCTTGAAAAAGCAAATTATTTTTTGGAAAGTATTTTGGAGACATTGGATGAGCCCTTGAACGGAAGGCTTGTGGCGCATCTTTTGCAAAATCCGATGCAGGACGGCGGGCAGTGGGATATGTTTTCAGGTTTGCTTGCAAAGTACGGGGTTGTGCCGAAAGATGTGATGCCCGAAACGTTTCATTCGTCAAATACGCGGACGCTTGTGCCTTTTTTAACACGATGCTTGCGCAAGTATGCGCAGGTTTTGCGCAGTGCGCATCAGGAAGGAAAGGGCTTAGATGCGTTACGCGGGATCAAAGAGGAATGTTTATCAAATATTTATGCAATATTGGTAAAGGCGCTCGGCAAACCGCCGCAGAGCTTTGATTTTATGTATCGGGATAAAGATAAGGTTTTTCATAAAATTGAGAATATCACGCCGCAGCAGTTTTTTAAGGAGTATATCGGTTGGAATCTTGATGAAAAAATAAGTTTGATTAATGCTCCTACAAAGGATAAGCCCTACGGGCATGCTTATACGGTGCGATTCCTCGGAACCGTAAAAGAAGCTAAACCTATTCATTATATCAATGTGCCGATTGAGGTGCTGAAGTCCGCCGCTCAAAAGTCCATACAGGAAGGTATTCCGGTTTGGTTCGGCTGTGATATGGGACAGATGGTTGCGCGGAAAGACGGCATTATGGATTTAGAGGTGTTTAACTATAATGCGGTTCGCGGTTTTTTACCCGAGTTTGATAAGGCTCAGCGGCTTGACTACGGAGAAAGCCTTTTAACGCATGCAATGGTATTAACCGGTTTTGACAAAGGCTCCGATGATACGGTGCTCAAATGGCAGGTTGAAAACTCTTGGGGAGATGAAAGCGGAAAAAAAGGTATGTTCTCGATGAGCAATGCGTGGTTTGACGAATACGTGTACCAGATTATGATCGACAAAAAATTTGTAGCCCAAGAATGGCTTGCCGCCTTGGATAAACCGCTTATTGAATTAGAGCCATGGGATCCGATGGGTGCCCTTGCCATGATGCAGTAAAATTTGCTTTGCAGTTTTTGAAGAAAAGATGGCAAAAATTTGTTTTGACATCCGTGTCAAAAACTAATCCCTGAGGTTTGAAAACTCCTATCATAGAAAGAGTCAGACACAACAGTTTAGTTTTTAACGTCCATGTCAAAAACTAAACCACGAGTTTTAAAAGCACTTGGAAAAGGTTTGTGCTTTTAAAACATCATTTCTGTTTGGAACCACTGCCATCCGTGGCGGTTCTGAGTTTTTGACATCCTTGTCAAAACCAAACCTTGCGAGTTTTAAAGCTTTGTAATCTGTCCTGCTTTAAAACGTCGCTGCTGCGTGGAACCACCGCCGTCCGTGGCGGTTCTGAGTTTTGCGTCCATGTCAAAACCAAACCTGCGATGTTTTAAAGCTTTGCAATCTGTCTTGCTTTAAAACATCGCTGCTGTTTGGAACCACGGGCGTCCATGCCCGTTCTGACTCTGCCGTCCGTCGCAGTACTGAATGTAATTTTGGTGTTCTTGCTTACAGTGGCTGCGAGTTTAAAAGCTTCAATTTTATAATTTACTGTTGATGCTTTAAAACATCGTTTGGAATTTGGCAACGGTGGGTAATTTACCATAGAAATGCTTAAATCCGCAGTCTCTTATTGTTGATACTCCGATTTTTATAACAGGAAGTTAATTACAAAACGTTATACTAGACTGGACCGCACTCGAGTATGAAAACAGAAAACCGGCTCAACGGAATAAATGATTTTCCAGATGAGCCGGTTAGTATGTATCATAGCGCTCTGCTAAACCGATTTTCGTTTTTTAAGCGCGAGGGTAGCTTAGAATTTTACCGATAAGCCTAACTTTGCATTAAAGCTGTTGGTAAACACATCGCTTACTTTCACTTTTTCGTTTTTGTCGGGCTTTATTTCTATCTCTCCCCATGAAATTTTTTTGCTATTTGCAAGGGTTAGGAAATATATAGTATCTGCAAGCCCCGCATAAATACCGACATTTTTTGTGAAATAGTAATGTGCAAGAATATTCGCACCGAGTCCCATCATGGCATTGGTATTGGTATACTTAACTTGTCCGAAGTCCAGTTTACCAATTTTACCAAAATTAAGAGCTCGTTCAGTTCTTACAACATTCACACCCAGTCCGCCGCCTACATAAAGGTTAAAAGGTGAGGTATTAAAAAAATTATAACCGGCACCTATTTGACCGTCCATAATAAAGGCACCTTTTTCTAATATTCGCTTTTTGTTTTCTTCTTCAAATGCACTTTCCCAAGTTTTTGTAGGAAATGCAAACTGCACAAACCCATAGACAATGTTTCCGTGAATATCAACAGCAAAAGCGGGCGCGTTCATTTTAACGCTGCTGCCGGCATTTATTTTTTCTTTTAAGGCTTTACCTGCTTCTGAGAGAGTCTCGCCAGCTGCTTCCCAATTGGTTTCACCCTTTTCTTTGGCACGCGAATACACATTGGTAAAAGCCGGTCCAACAGAAATTGAAACTTCCGCAGCAAGCAAACTTGCGCAAAAAAGCGCACTTGTAATTAATAAAATCTTTTTCATCGAAGAACCTCCTTAGTATTACATACTAGCTTCTGCAAGGGAAACAGTGGATATCGGACGATGTTACAGTTTTTATTAAAACAAAATATTTGATTTAATACGAAAGAGAACTTGAGGTTTTTTCATTAAAAGGGTAACATAGGGGACTATGAACCTTTTACCTAAATATCCTGTTTTTGAGCCGATTTCGTTAGAAATGATGGAAGAAATAACGCCTCATTTAGTGGTACTTCCCGATGGTATTTCCGAATTCACTTTTGTAGGTTTGTACTTATTCAGAAATACCTATGCATACAAGGTTTCTCAAAAAGATGATCTTATTATTATTTCAGGTTCACAAGATGGTAAAACTTTTTTCATTACTCCATGTTGTTCCGGCAGCTCTGAATTAATTTCAGAGCTTTTTCAAACACATGATTATTGGAAGCTTATTTCCGAGAGTTTTATACAAAACAATCCGCAAATTTTTACACATTTAAATTTTGAATTGCGTGAAGACAGAGATAACTTTGATTACATATATTTACGTACCGACTTGGCAACTCTTTCCGGTAAGAAATTTCACAAAAAAAAGAATCATGTTAATGCGTTTCAGCTTGCATATCCCGAGTTTGAATTGAGAGCGCTTACCTCCGACACAAAAAAAGATGCTATTGAGGTTCTTGATTATTGGGCATCCAAACAAGAAAACCCTGAAAAAACGGATTATTATGCGGCAAAAGAGGCTTTAGAACTTCTGGAACATTTTAAGATGAAAGGTAGTGTTTTATATGTAAAAAATACACCTATTGCCTGGTGCTTAGCAGAGCCGATTGCTTCAGGTAAAATGGTTGCTGTTCATTTTGAAAAAGCTCGCACGGATTTTCGAGGTGCGTATCAATATATTAACTATGCTTTTGCGCAGTCTTTATCTGAAAATTTTGAGTTTATTAATCGAGAGCAGGATCTTGGGGATGAGGGAATGCGCCAAGCAAAAATGTCATATCGTCCTTGCGGGTTTGTAAAAAAATATAAGATTGAAAAAAGGTAGAAGATGAAACTGGTTAGTACAAGAAATACGAATAACAAGGTTTCTTTTCTTCAGGCACTGTTGTCCTGTATGCCTGAAGACGGCGGCTTGTATGTTCCTTATGAAGAGCAGGATTTACGCTCTTGGATATTGCATTTGGATGAAAACTCTTCTTTCAGCAATGTAGCCGGCAGTTTAACCGCGGCGCTGCTAAAAGAAGAACTGAGCCCTGCGGTATCTGAAAGAATTGCGGATTCCGCTTTTAAGGATTACGCTCCTCGATTACGCCAGCTTGATGACGGGTTGTTCCAACTTGAGCTTTTTCACGGGCCTACCGGTTCTCATCGAGATTTTGGGCTTTTATGGCTGGCATCCACACTTGAACATGTTTTAACCATGCAGGGAAAAACAGCTACCGTTTTGACTCCCAGCATGGGAAAGGGAGGAAGAAGCGTTGCCGCCGCCTTCGGAAATAAAAAAAGGCTGAAAGCTATTGTCATTTATCCGCGCGGTTATGCAAAAGGATATGATGAAAAATTTACAATGCAGAAAGGAGGTTCAATCTATCCGGTAGAAATGGATGGCAGTTATGCGGAAATAGAAAGACTGGTTCGGGAAGTATATCAGGATAGGGAGTTAGTTTCAAAGTATAATTTAACACTTGCAAACACAATAAATATCGGCAGGATTATTCCGCAAACGTTTTTTTATCCTTTTGCTTTTACGCGGATAAAAAAACGTTCATCCGGTAATATATATTACGCAATCCCGTCAGGTAATTACGGAAATATTACAGCCGGATTGTATGCATGGAAATTTCGGCTGCCGGTAAGCGGATTTATTACCGATGCAACGGCCTCACTTACATCTGATGTACACGGTTTTTGTGTATGTTTGGATTCTATGATACCGCTTGCTGAAAGAGGCCCTGCAGATCCCGCAACTCCCTCAAATATTGAAAGACTTGAACAAGTTTTTTCTATAAGTCCCGCTTTAATGCGCAGCTTTTTGTTTCCTGTTCATGTAAATCATGAACGAATAAACGAAATTATTGGCACAGTTTATCATAAATATGGTATAATGTTTGATAGCCAAACAGCAACGGTGTATGAGGCGGCTTTAAAAAGCAATAGAATTTCACAAAAAGGAGCGGAAACGTTAGTGCTTATTTCTAAAGATCATCCCGCTTTTGAAAGTGAACGATTGCGGGCTGCTTGCGGAGAAGCGCCCATCATACCCGAACGACTTAAAAATATGGATGTCCCGATAAAAGACGTGCATTTAATTAACGGTAAGAAAGAAGAAATTCTTCAAATACTACAAACTATTACGGAATGAGGTGAATCATGGCTTATAAATTGAATGGAGCAAAATTTCCCACGCTTGAAGAGCTTGTTGAGGCTCTCTATCCGTTATATGCGGATAAAATGAGTGAAGAAGAGTTTAAAAAATATGCGGAAGAAAACGCCGAACAAAGCTGAATTTTGCTTGCTAAACTAAACAGAAAAACTGCCAATATGATATTCGGCAGTTTTCCTGTTTTTCCCTATGTGTTTTTTATTTGTTTTTTTACCGATTCTTGCTTTGCAGGCTCCGTTTTTTTGGTGCAGGAAATAATTCAAGAAAGTCTTCAGTCTTATACTTTGATTTAGCTAAAGCCTCTTCAATCTTTTTACCTGCTGAATAAATACGGTTTATTTCTTGTTCTGTAACTTTTTTATCCGATTCGGATAAAGACAATATTCTTTTAATTCCCAGTATACTGAAAAACTTTTCCGCTCGTTCTTTATGGAACCAACTTATGCCGTCCCAGTTGTGTAAGCCGAGTAAGCTTTGCGTTTCTTTATCGGAAAAAGCCGAGTGTATCAGCTCCCCGAGTAAATCATCGGTATCGCTTATTCTTGCATTGAGCGGCAATAAACTTGCTTTCATCAGCTCTAAGGTTTCTAACGATATATCCGTGCTAAAACCGTATTCACTAAGTATTTCTTGAATCTTGTCATCAAGGCGCCAAAGATTTATTAATTCTTTACCTTTGGCTTCTTTTTGCATAACTTGCATGATATCGGCAATAGTATAAAATACAAGCCCGCCGGCAAATGCTAAAAGAGAGTTTTCCGTTTCAATGATGCTGGACATTTTTTCACTGAAAAATTCTTTTTGCACTTTTGTAAATCGTATTTTTGTCGGGAATCGTTTTTCTGCCAATAAAAGAAAATAATGCAAGCGCTGCTTAAATATATCCCATACAAGTGCAACATCAAAACCTTTTTCTACACTGATTTCCGGATCTATAGTTTGTACATATTCGTTAATAAACGGGATTGCCGCGGCAAGGAATGCTTCCATAGGAATTTGCAAACTTTCAATAAAATCCTGCAAAGCGGTATTTCGCTTGGCAACCGTCATTTTTGATGAAATCAAGGATTTTATTGCGTGAAAGAAGTCTTTTGTAATAAGTTTTTTAAGCGCTGCATACAAATCTTTGTAATGGATATTATTTATTCCCATAGAAACATCGGCAATTCCCTTGCCTTCAAGCGAATCATAGAGCATGCGGTAATGCCCGTAAGCGTTATCTTGTACTTGGTGAATATCCAAAAATACTTGACATTGAAAACCGTCAAGCTGCGCAAAAAAACCTTGATCAATTAACTCACGGTTTGTTCTGATATACCATAAACCTGAGCGCTGTTCTTTTAAGAGTGTGAAA
Organism: Treponema phagedenis; assembly: GCF_008153345.1. NCBI lineage: Bacteria > Pseudomonadati > Spirochaetota > Spirochaetia > Treponematales > Treponemataceae > Treponema > Treponema phagedenis. The sequence goes on from NZ_CP042818.1 coordinate 1,722,838, forward strand.
TAATCATTTTGATTTGTCAGACATAAACCTTCTGCAAGCTCTTTTTGTACAAGATACTTATTTCCGTTTGAATCTTTTGCCGCAAATGCAGCGGAAGTTTTTATCCACCCGGATGCTCGATCATATTTATTATTATATAAGATAAGAGAAACATCTTTTCCCGCATAATTTGACCACGCAAATACGTTTTCATTTACCCGACCGTCACTCCAAAAATCGTATAATAAGAAATGTTCAACGCCGGAAAACTGAGCACGCCGCTTCATCAGAGGGAAAATTTCTCTTCGGTGCCGTTCTACAAGTCCTTCATTGACCTTTTCATCGTAATACGCGCGCTGATACTCCATGCCGTATTTTTCTTCAAAACCCTCAATCTGTCCGTGTCCGAACATGGGAAGTCCCGGCATTGCAACCATCATAGTACAAACCCCGAAGTATTTATCTCCATTGCCAAATTGCGCAACTGCGGTTTCTTCATCAGGATTATTCATAAAATTAACATACCGTTTTAATACTTCAGGATCAAACTCCATGGTATTCTTAATGGTTAACCGGTATTTTGCGTTATCTTCTTTTTTGAGCATGTTCATAAATGCAGAGTTATATACGCGATGCATACCGAGCGTTCTGACAAAATATCCTTCCATCATCCAAAAGGCTTCCGCCAGTAAAAGAGTATCAGGAATTTCATGGGCAATTCTATCCACTACTTCTCGCCAAAATTCTTCGGGGATTCGCTTTTCAAATTCTTCAATAGACATGGCATATTGAGACCTGCTTGCAATATCGCCGCCATGTCCCGGTTGAGGATACCAGAGCCTTCGAATATGCTTTTTTGCCAATACCATCGCAGCATCAAAACGGATAATTGGAAAATTGCGCGCTACATGCAGTATTTTTTGCATTACCTCTTCTCGTGCTTGAGGATTTAAAAAATCTATTTGAGCGGTATCGTTCCAAGGTAGTCCGGTTCCGTCATTTCCGTGATAGATATAACGAACATCTCCGGTATAATGATCAACCCGCTTAAACACCACGGCACAGTCAGTTTTTGAATAATAGTGATTTTCAAGATAAATACCGACCCTTCCGTCATGAGAGAGGTTTTCGCCATCATAATTATATCCCGGAAAAGGATTGTCTCGTCGCTGAATGAATAAATCAGGTTTTTCTACCACCCACCGAGAATCAAGCCCTGTGTGATTAGGTACCATATCGGCTGCAAGCTTAACTCCGCGTTGCCAAGCTCTGTCCCGTAAATTCTCCAGCGCTTGCCAACCGCCCAGACTTTCTGCAATTTCATAATCGTCAAGGCTGTATGCACTGGAAGCCGCTTCAGGATTTCCGCATATCTGCTTAATGCGAGCGCTTGCAGGAGAACGCTCCCAGATTCCGATAAGCCAGAGTGCATTAAAGCCCGCTTTCGCTAAAAATTCAATTTCCTCATTTGGGATTTGGTCAAGCCGACTGATATCTCTTTGATATTTTTTGCTTAGCTGATCAAGCCATACCAAAGTACTTTTTGCAATCATAATGACATTCGGCATCCATTCTTGATCGGGACTAAAGCGCTCATATTCTTTACTAAGATTTTCAAATCTGTATGCTTCCATGTCGGGACTTCCGCCACCGATGCCGCCTTGCCAGCCTGCTTTTTCTTCTTCAGCAATAAGATCTATTCCCTGTAAAAGCAGTTTAAGCCAATCGCCGAGTAGTTCCGCCCAATGGTTTTTGATATACTCAAGCTGACCGCGCAGACTATACGGGGCATATTCTACCGGAGTTTTTAATAATGAGATAAGATCCTTTTGCTCGGGACCAAAAGGCGGGTTTGCAGCTGACCATTGTTTAAATGCTTTCCAGAATATCTTATAACCTTTATGCTTTGCCAATTTTTTATCGTTAAAAAGAGGAAAGAAAGGGGCGCATGCAGGATTTTCATTTGCAAGTTTAAGCAAAAGGAGCTCTTCCAATGCGAGATATTTATTATCGATGCCGGATGCCGGATCTTTTTGCGCCAACCATTCTTGAACGGTGGTCTGTTCATGGTAGACTGCTTGCGGAGGAAACTCCGTGCAAAAAGATTCCAATAAACTATCCAGGCTCGGCTTTTTATCTTTTTCCAGGGCTTGTTGAATAAAGACATAGGCATCGATAAAGAAAGTTTCTTTTTTATCATGCCGATAAAGCCTACAAACATAATGGAAAATCTCGTCAATTAGCCCCATTGCATTGAGTAAACCGGACTTCAAGTACCGGCTGTCATCCACCGGCAAACCGAAACCTCCGTTTTTTAGCGTCTCATTATATATATGCACAAAATTATGCAGATCGGAGATTTTTCGTAAAAATACATTACCAGTAGATGCGAAGATACTTTTATCAAAATTACATTTTTTACGTACTTCTTTTGCAATATGAAATTCCATAAATTGATAAAAACTATTCATCTTCGCCTCCTATAGCTCATTAATGTAATTATATCGTACAATCGGTAAAAAAGAAAGGCAAAGAATGGAAATATTTTATAGTGAGAAAAATGTCTATTCTTCCGAATTGTATTTTTTTAATCGTACACCGATCGGCAAATGATCTGAATATCCTTTACCGCTAAATACGGAATATGCGTTCGGTTTTCTGGCGGATGTAATTAACGGAGGAATTGCAATTACAGCAAAATGTTCAATATCAAGCCCTTTGTTATCCGAAAGATTTTCTGAATAGAAAATATGATCAATTGCTTGCCAGTTTCCTTTATAGCAAAAACTTCCTCCCGGTTGCGCATTAACGCTTAACGCACGTAAATATTCACAACGATTCCAGCTATTCGGTAGTTCTGTCAATAAATCGAATTCTTCCAAAGGCTGATTAAAATCTCCGCAGATAACATAGTGAATATCGGGATTTGTTTTTTTGAGTTCTTGTATTTTCTGAAACACTTGCTTTTCTTGCATGCGGCGTATTTCTGCAGTATTTTTCCCGAGTTTTGATTTCCAGTGGGTACTAAAAACAACAAGCGGTTCAGGGTATTCTTCTGATCCGATATTTATCCATACCTCACAAAGAGGGCGAACTGATTCTTTTTCTGTGTGTAATCGATGGATGAAAACATCCAATATTGGCAACTTTGAAAGCAGCGCTGTGGTAAAAGCCGCATTTTTTTCAATAGGCGTAATAACGGCATAATTATAGTTTTCTTTTCGGGATAGCTGACGGCAAAAATCATTTATAACGCGCTCTCCCTCGATTTCTTGTAATATAAGAATATCGGGCAAGCTGTTTATGTCTCCCGTTAAAGCTTCGGTAGCAATCATTAGAGCCTCGCGCAAGCGATTCAGTCTTACCTTATATCGCTCGGGGCTCCATCTGCTTTTACTTCCTTTGAATCCGTTAAATTCCTGTCCGTCTTCAATTGCATCAAAAAAGGTTTGGGTATTATAGCTGACCAGAGACAGAGTTTTCGGGCTTTCCCAGGAAGAAAACCCAAAGACTGTCGAACAACCGATACAAGAAATAGGAATGAAAAAAAGAAAGACAGCTAATGCCGCTATGGAAACTAAGGCTCTTATCCGTTTGATCCTCATCATAGCCCTCCTTTTTATCATTATTGAAGATAAAAATCGTTTTGCCAGTATTTTAAAAAATTTATTAATGTTTATTGTTATTGATTATCACCAAACTTTTTCCATATGTGGTCAAACTCAATATGTATTTTTTCAAATGCGGCTGTCAAAGCGGGATCAAAATGTTTGTCTTTTTCGGCAAGAATATAATTAACGGTAAAATCATGAGAATAGGATTCTTTATACGGTCGTTTCATTCTCAATGCGTCATATACGTCTGCAATAGCCACAATTCTTGCGCAGAGAGGTATCATTTCTCTTTCAAGTTTATACGGATACCCGTTGCCGTCCCACCGTTCATGATGGCTGAGCGCTATTTCTTTTGCCATTGGTGAAGGATATGATGAAAGAACCAAGGCGCCGTTGATTGTATGTTCTTGCATAATTTTTCGTTCGATTGTATCAAGTTTTCCGTTTTTTCGCAGAATATAATCAGGTGTGCCGATTTTTCCAACATCATGCATCGAAGCTAAGCATGCAATATTTTCGATAAAATCTTTGTCTATTTGCGGATATATATTTAGTTGATATAAATACTCCGCCATTATTTTACAATAATAATTAAGCCGTTCATTATGTAAGCCTGTCTCATTATCTTTCAATTTAGAGGCTTCAAGCAGGGCAGTAAGCATGTTTTTTGATAACTGCAAGTAAATGTTTGAAATATCTCTAAATAGCACAAGAAATCCGGTAGGGGAGGATCCTTGATTGAATAGCGGAATGAAATTTGTTTCGGTGTATAATGTTTTTTTTGTAAGGGCTTTATGCGTAATTGTTCCTCGCCACGTATAGCCCTTTGTCGGCGATGTTAATGAGGTAAAAAAAGAGTGCAATTCTTCTTGTGTAAAAATTGTTCCGAAAATATTAAAAAAAGGCTTTGTTTCAAGTACATAATAGCCCTCAAATAACCGTTTTGCTTCATCAGTAATATGCGTAACAACCATATCTTTATCAAGGAATAACATCGGTAAATGGTTATTACTCAATAAGTCAATTGAATTTCCAAGAAGAATTTCACGGTGGTTTATCTGAGTATCTATTTTATCGCTAAAATTAACCGAAGGAGTTTCAAAAAGCTCTAAGTCTTCAAGTTCGGCAGGTGTATCGAATTCCAATATGTTCATCCCTTTACCCAAAAATTACCCGCCTTCGGCATCAGATTTTCTGATATATACCGGAGCAGCCGTATCCGATTCTGCTTGTTGATTGTTGCATGCTTTCGCCATTTGCAATAGACTTTCCGTAAGCTCGGTTTTTCCTGTTTCAATCGGAATGATATTTTCTGTGTTTGCGATCGTTTTTGCTTGTTGCATAAAAAGATTCACACCGTAGCCAGTAACAATGCAAGGCTCTGAATTTTTTATTTTAGCTAATAGTTCCGCTGCGGAACTGTCAGAATCTTCAAAAAGAGGTTTTCCATTTTTATATATATTACCGTAGAATCTATTTCTTTTTGCGTCCATTATAGCGAGCACTTGCCCCTGCCATAAACGAAACTTATAGGCTAACGCTTCCAGCGTAGGAAAGGTAAGAAATTTCGCATCGGTACTGAGCTGTAGAGCCTTTGCAGCGGCATAACCTATACGCAAACCGGTAAAAGAGCCCGGCCCTTGCGGACAAATGAGAGTACTGACTTCTTGTACTGAAAACCCCGCTTTTTCTGATACAATTTCGATAAGCGGTAAAAGATGTTCTGCATGATGCAAGCCACAAGCAAGATTTATCGACGCAAAGCCGTTTTCGCTTTCCGCCGCAACTGTCATAGTTTGAGAGATTGTATCGATAACCAAGATATTCATTTTTCTACCATTAAATCCTTTGCTTCGGGTAAGGGAAAAGGGCAGTTTGAAACAGTAATTGTCCGCGATCCGTCATTATTTACTTCAAACAAAATACTGATAGTATAATCGGGAAGTTCTTCCATAATTTTTTCGCTCCATTCTATAGCACAAACGCCCTGTCCGTAAAGAAGATCTTCAGCACCGATTCCGATAAAATCTTCAGTGGAGTCAAGGCGATAGATATCCATATGATATAAGGGGAGTCTGCCATAATACTCTGAAATTAAGGTAAACGTAGGACTCGTTACATCTTCATCTATACCGAGTCCTAATGCAAGTCCTTTTGTAAAACATGTTTTGCCTGCGGCAAGATTTCCTTGCAAGGCAATAACCGAACCGGGCTTAAGTTTTTCGCCGATTAGTGTTCCGATTTGTATTGTATCTTCTTTTGAATTACTGATAAACTTCATCTATATCTACTGTATCCTTTTTGTAAAGCTTTTTCAAGTGTAAAAATAAAGGAATTAAATTTATTTGTAATTAATCCGTATAAATAAAGAGTCCGCCAGCTCTTTGGCTTATGACAACTCTTTTGTTATTTTTTCCAATACCTCTGAGGCCTGTTGCAAAGAAATTTTTGCAGCTGCAGCAATTGTTTCGGCCGAATTTTTTCCGACCGCCTCAATTGAACCGAATTGCTTTAACAGCATAGCTGCCCGTTTTTTTCCAATATGCGGGAGATTTTCAAAACGTAATTTTAATTCTTCTTTAGAGCGCAGATGCCGATTCCTAGTGGTGGCAAACCTATGTGTTTCATCGCGAACACGCTGTAGCATGCGTAACGCGACACTGCGTTTTGGAAGCACAATAGGTTTTGAGGTGTGCGGTAAAAAAAGTTCTTCATCTTTTTCCGCAAGTCCTACAATGGGGATATCAGCCTCAAGCGCATCGAGAATACCTTTTGCCGCATTTACCTGCCCAATTCCTCCGTCAATCAGTATGAGATCGGGTAAATCCGCTTTTTCATTGATTAAGCGCGTGTATCTGCGTGCAACTGCCTCTCGCATAGATTCAAAATCATCTATAACCCCATCGGTATTTTTTAATCGGAAAATACGGTAATTTTTTTTATCGGGGTTCCCATCTTTAAATGAAATAAGACTTGCAACCGTGTATTTTCCGTACAGATGCGCTATATCGAACCCCTCAATTCTATGCGGAATATTGGGAAGAGAAAGTATTTTCTGTAATTCTTCAAGGGCGGGATAATCACCGGCTTCGCGCAAGCGGCGCGCGGCATCTTCTCCAGCATTAAATTTCGCCATTGCAAGTGCCGCACGGTGATGCGCAAGCACGGAATTCGGCAAACCGAAAGAATTGCCTGCATACATATTTTCCGGTTCGGCAACTTCGCTATTTGCACATGTATTTGCAAGAGAAACGGATAAAAACGACTTCTCTTTTGGTTCGGGTATTGCAGCCGCCCTTGATGATTCCTCAAAGCTTTTTTCCTCCGATTTCGCCAAAGGAATCATCGTGATTTTTGTTTCCACATTGAATTCTTCTTTAAACCACTTTTCAGCCAACTCATGTCCTGATTCGGAGGGCACAAAAATATGAGGTGGAATAAGTTCCGCTTTTGTATAATAGGCTATTAAAAATTCGGATAGAATTTCCTCTTCGTCTTTTAAAGATTGTGTTCGATATAAATCTCTTCCGACAAGTCTGCCGCCTCTCATACGTAAAACGGCAAAGGTTACCATCGCGGCTTCCGATGCCCACGCGATATAATCTCTTCCTTCAGGATCCATATCCTCAACGATATTTTGCCCACGGATAGCATATACTGCTTGAATACCGTCTCTGATTCTTGCAGCTCTTTCAAACTCTTTTTGAGCCGCTGCTTCTTTCATTTTTTCAGTTAATTTTTTTACCGCAGTATCGGCATCACCGTCAAGTAAGAGTGCTATTTCTTCAACTTCTTTATGATATTCTTCGCGGGAACCGAGCCCGCAGCAAGGGGCATCGCACCGACCGATATGATAATACAGGCATGGTTGAGCTCTTTTTTTGAGCGTTTTACATTGCCGCAGTTTATAATTGCGCTTAACCAAATCTAAGAATTGATCAACGGCGGCAACATTTGGGAAAGGACCGAAATATTGTGCTCCGTCATTGTGGATATTTCGAGTGCGGTATAACCGTGGAAACTGTTCATTGGTGAGTTTAAGCACCGGATAGGTTTTTCCGTCTTTCAGATTGATATTATATCGGGGCTTATGTTTTTTAATAAGGGTATTTTCAAGGAGCAGGGCTTCATACTCATTTTTAGTTTGAATATACTCAAGTCCTGCTGCACGCGATACCAGTATACGTGTTTTAATATCTTTTTTTGAGGTAAAGTAAGAGCTTAATCGATTTTTAAGTGATTTTGCTTTTCCTACATAGATGATAACACCGCCAGCATCCGCCCATAAGTACACACCGCTTGACTTTGGTGCTTTAAGTGCAATCTCATGTAGCTTTTTTCTGGTTTCTTCACTCTGACTTTTCATCATATACTTACTATACACAGAGAACAGCGGATAGACAAGAGAATTATCTCGGAATTCTTTTAGCGGGCTTTTGATCGGGCAACGGACAACTACTACAGCGTTTTTTTAATAAGTCGATTCGTTTTTAATACATCGTACCAAAACGTAAAAGTTTTATAAAAAACTAACCCTGCGAGTTTTAAAGCTTCTATTATAGAAAGAGTCCGACACGGCGCAAGGGCGAAGTTTTAGAAATTCGCTTTAACTTCGCCTACGAGTTTTGCCTGTTTAGAATAAATGCATCAGGCAAAACATCGTTTGGAATTGAGCAACGGTGAGCAATTTACCATAGGAATGCTTAAATCCGAAGTCACTTATTGTTGATACTCCGATTTTTATAACAGGAAGTTAATTACAAAACGCTATACTACAAAAAACCCGGTCAGTTTTTAGGGATGTCTGATCTGATTTTTGTAAGTCTTTTGTTGTGCAAAGACTTACAAAAAATGCAAAAGAAACTGTGGGAAATCTCAAAAAACTGCTGTTATGAGGTTTCCCAAAAGAAATTTGATATGTTTTATTTGGAAACTTTTGCGCTTAGAATTCCCATCCGACGGAAACTGAGGGCTGCACGATGTATATTGGGAATCCTTTTCTAAACGGGAATATATGATCGACATTTATTTCAAAATAAAGCCTTTTATACATATAAAACTGAAAAGCGGTTCCAAAATCCGCACTTACCCCCCAATACCAAAACTTAGGGCTTGAAACTTCAGGGTATTGAAATTTTGTATGAAGTAGAAAAAGTGCTCCTATTCCCCCGTGGATATCAAAATTTACTTTTCGCCTTTTTATCGGGTATATGTACGTAAAATTGAGATGTGGTATTAGAAAATATCCAGAAAGCGTATAATCTGCCCCTTCGCCTTTTATATACAGTCCCGAGCTTGTCAGATTAAACCCATAGGAGCCATACGTTCTTTTTATAGGCATACAGGTTAAACGAAGCAGCAAACCGAACGGAGTAAACGTGCGGTTAAAAAACTCTTTAAAAACACTGTTTCCAATAAAAACCGTAAACGGATATCCTAAAGAAAGATAGGTGTCGACCGGCTTTTGGAATTTAAGTGTTAATGTTTTTGATTGATCAGTTAATCCGCTCGCATCTCTTGCAATAAGAACATACTCTCCCGGTGCCAACCGGTCAATTTTAAACCCAATTTTTGCTTGCGTTTTATCGGCACTGATGTCGGCAATAGTTCCCTTTATCAGTCGTGTACCCCATGCCGTATTGACGAGCAGATAGTCGGTTGTCTCGTAAAATTCTTTTCCGGTTATTTCCAGATAGTCAGTATGTTCTTCATCAAAGTAAATCGTTCGTGGTGAAAGCGAATGAACTTCCGGTTGATGGGCGATGAGAATATTGAAGTTACGGTATTCGCTTATCGACTCTTCCTGACCTAACAGGTTTACCGCTATTATTTTATATCGATATTTTCCGGGAGACAAGGAAACTTCAATAAAGTTTGTTGTTATTGTTTTTTTATCAATTTGTGCCCATGCTCCTTGTGCATTGTGGTGCTCAAGGATAAATATAAAGTATAGAATATTATCCAAAGATTCCCATGAAAGTCTTTGATAAAAAACAGAATTTGCTCCTTCCTGCTTAACAAAATAATTTTTTTGGGTTTCCTGTTCATCCTCAAGTATCGGCGGTATTGTTTCGTTGAGAGAATTTTGCTGCTCGATTGTTTGTGTAATACCGTAGGGAATACAGAAAAAAATAAATAAAGCAGCAAGCAGTTGTATGCGTTTTGTTTTAATTTCCATAAAGCTCTCCCGCATCATCAGTTTTTATTTTTTTCAGTTTAGGTAAATCAATATTAAATGTAAGCCGTGATGTTTTTCCGTTTCTGAATAATGTGCCGTCTTTAAGCAAATTTTGTGCTTTTACTTCAACACGGAATTTTCCTCGTGATAGAAGGTGTATATCTTTAAAATTAACTTCGATCCTTTTTTTTGCTTTATCAGGAATTATTTTTGTCGCAACAACTTTGTTTTTATTATTGTAAATTGTGATAATATACTGAGTTGCGCCTCTTACCCGTTCCCATGAAAAACGAATGGTACGATTTTTTTTGAAATAATCAACATCCATCACGGCATCATGCTGCGGATTAAAAAACCGCGGAGCAGGCAACGGCGGAATTGGTAAGACGGTAAAGGTTTCTTCTTTGAGAGAGGAGATATCAAAACCGTCAACGGTTAGAGCCGTGACTTTCCATGTATAGGTTCCTTCTTTTAAGACCGGAAGGCGCGTTTTAAAAGCGGGGTCTTTTGCAAGAAAAACAGGGCTTTTCCTTCCTTTTTTATAAAGACTAAGCTCCGCATTGATCGGTTTTTCCATTGACTCCCATGTTGCAAGAATAGGTTTTTCAAGAGCATCTAAGCCGTTAATTTTTGCATTTTGCACGGGATATACAAGTTCAATCGGCTTTAAATGTCTAAACGTGCAGTAATGATCATTTGTCAGACTATACCGACGGGATGACATAAGAGTAGGGGAGGCAAAGCCTTGTATGTTAAGTACATAATTTCCTTCAACAAGAGATTCCAAGTCAAGTTCCAGTTCTGTTGAAGTTACAAAACCGTTTTCATAAAAAGGTCGACTCCCTGCTGCTACGCTTGTTATTTTTACCTGATAGTAATCCGCGCCGTCAATCGCTTGCCATTGAAATTTATTTTTTTTGTTTGGAGCGATGACGACTGTTTGTCTTGCATTTATCAATTCCGGTTTGTCTAAGGGCTCGGCAATCGTTAGTTTTTTTATTTCTGAATAAGCGGGAACATCATCCGTATTTCCCGTAATTCGCCAATACCAGTCTCCTTGCTTTAATTTAATTCCGTCGATGCCTAAACCGACAACTTTTCTCTCTAAACTGATTGTATCAAAGTTTTGAGTTTGTGAAACTTGAAAGAGAAGGTCGGTATCTAAATTGGTTTTCCATGTAAATCTGATATCTTCACAAAACGTGTCGGCAAGCACATATCCGTCGGGCGGATATAGCGAGCGCAAAATAATTTCACCGCTTTTAGACATAAATTTTCTCGGCTCTATCACGCTCAATATTTTGTCGTTTTGAGTAATGCTTGCAATAGTCCAATAATATTCTCTATTAGGCGCAAGAACAGACGAATCTTCAAGTTCAAAATAATTTCTTGTTACAGTTGTATTAACAAGAAGGTGTTGCATTTGCTTGTCATCAGCAATTTGAATGCGATATTTTTTTGCTTCGGGGATATTTTTCCACGCAAATTTTACCGTTTGTCCGGCTGCAAATTCCGTAAAAGCGCCGGGAGAAATAATTTCGGGAAATATCGTTTCCGTGTTTTTTTTCACGGTAAAAGCAGCTGTTTCGGTGGCTTTGGAAGAAGCTGCGGAAATAAATGCATAGTATGGGGTAACTCTCCAATACCATGCTCCTTCATTTGGTATAGGAAGATCGATAGAAGTTGTCTTAATCACTCTGTTTATTTGAGGATTTTGCATTTCAGGGTTGTCTGCAACTTCCAGCCGGTATGAATTTATTGAGTCATCTTGCGTCCATGCAAAGCGAATTAAAGGGAGCTCTTCAAAATAGGTAATCAAAGCATTTTGCTCGGGTAAAAGTAATTGCGGCGGAAGAGCATCTACAACCGTGAATTTTCCTTGTATTGCGGAATCTGCCGAAAGTCCTTCTTTTTCCGAATATAGCCTCCAATAAACAGTACCGGCTTTTTCAATCAAGACAATTTCGTGTAAACCGGTTACCGAATATTTTTTTACATCGCTGCTGAAATTACTTGCACGGGATGTTTCTAAAATAAGCTCTTCATCATCGGAAAAGGCACTATACCATTTTAAGAGGCATTCAGCCCCCTGTCCCTGCAAACTTTGATTAAGTATCTTTGCATTATTTGCTATATTTGTTACAGCAAGTTTTATGGGTTCGCCCGTATAAAAAACAGAACCTTCAGTGAGCATCTGTTTTTCAGCTTCTTTTTCATCTTCCCCTTCTGTTATTATCGATGCCTCTCCTTTTTGCATGACGAGTTGTAAGCCTTGTTCTTCTTTTGCACCTGCAAGTAACGATGAATTTTTTGCAAGGGAAATTACCTTGTCTTGTGAATGGAGGCGTATATCAGCGCCGGCTGTTTCTACCGATATGGAGCCTTCTTGCAGGTTAAGAGATGCCTGTTTTGCATCAAAAAACACTTGAATCATTGTCTCTGAATCCATATCAATCGCGGAACCGTCAATAAAATGAATGGTTGCGGCAGCTTGCGGGGCTGTTCTGATTACGTCTCCGTTATAAATGGGAGAGTTTTGAAGAGGTCTGTCCCAAACTGCCCTATCAATAAATTTACGTTGCACGGTTTTATACTTATAATTAACCGTTGCAATCATTGTTTTATCGGCTCGGGTAAACGTTCTATTTAAATCTCGTATCAATAAACCGATTGACAGACAGAGCAAAAGGAGAGAAAAGATAATAACCGGTATATCCAGGGATGATTTTCCTACTGTTTTAGGATTGTATTTTGTATTTCTTTTCGTCTTCATTTACATCAACCTTTTCAAAATCGGGTGTGGGAATACCCAGTAATGTCCGTACCTCGCTTAAGGTTTTCGGTCCCATGGATCCTGCGCCGGGGATGGTATCTTCTTTTGGCATATTTACAACAGCAAACATTCTGACAGGTTTTTCTTTTCCTTTTACGGTTACCGGCGGCATTTCTTCAACAAGTACCGCGCCCTGCACTAATCGATACGTGTTTTCCGTTATGAGGATATCGGTGCCGAGCGGCTTATTCAAAGCTTCGGTTCGAGAAGCAAGGTTTACCGCATCTCCGATAACCGTGTACTCCATTCGTTTTTGTGATCCGATTTGCCCTGCAACAACGGGTCCTGAATTGATTCCGCAACCGATGCGTATAATCGGTTTTTTATCACCGCCGCGATTGGCGTTAAAAGTAATCAATGCTGCCCGCATGCGTAAGGCTGCCCGTATACAGTTAAGCGCATCTTTTTGAGGGCTTCCGGTAGAAGTGGGCGCTCCCCAGACTGCCATAATAGCATCTCCGATAAACTTATCCACCACGCCGTGCGTAAGGTTTACACATTCTACCATAAGGGTCATATACTCGTTCAAGAATTCAACTACTTCCGCAGGAGTGAGTTTTTCAGAAATTGCGGTAAATGAGCGAATATCGGAAAAGAAGATTGTTGTTTCTTTTGTTTCTCCGCCAAGGACAAGCTCGCCGCGCATGGCAAGCTCTGCAATCTCTTTATTGATAAATCTGCCGAATGAATCTTTTAAGCGATCCCGTTCGGTTAATCCCTTTCCCATTTGCACAAAGCTGGCGGTTAAAAGTCCGATTTCATCATTACCTTTCGGCTTTAAGTCAATATCGTATTCTCCTTGCTCAATTTGGTGAGCCGCTGCCGCTAAAAGTTTTACTGGCGTACTGACGGATTTTGAGAAAAACCATACAAAAAGAATGGAAAGCGAAAGCACCGCCAAGGTCAAGTAAATATTGCGCTTGGTTGTTTCAATAACGGGCTCCAAAAGCTTTTCCGCTTCCGCGACCGTGAGTACCGCGAGGTCTCCGGTAATACGTGAATATGAACCGAAGTATTTTTTTTCGCTTTCTTCAAAAAGGATTTGTCTGCTTTTATCTCCCGCTTTTCTCATTTGTTTAAAAATTTCAAATTCGCTTGCATTTACTCCATGTTTAAGCAATTCAAAATCGGGATGAATAAGAATGTCTCCATCGCTGTTTACTAAAAAGGTTGTTTGTAAAACTCCTGAGCCAAAGCTGTTTGCAAGCTTTTCAGCGGAAAAAAAGACAACCAAGGCTTGATTTAAGCCTTTTTCTTTATACGGATATAGCAGGGTAAGTACCGGCTGATTAAAAAGCGGAGAGCCGTTTAATACTTGTAGAAGACCTCGTTCGGTTTGTTCAACGGCTGTTTTATTTTGCTCCATAAAAGTGTCTACAACCGAAGGATCTATTTCATTTGCTAAAAAGAAGGCGGGATTAAGTAACTTTCTGTCTGTTCTGTCTCCGCGCTTAGGGTCGGTAAGCACAAGCGCTGCCACCGAAGTGTTTCGTTCAAAATAAAAATTTGCGGTTTGCTTTGTTTCCGCAGATGATGTTTCAAAACTGTTTAGAATGTCTAAGAGCAGAAAGGTATTTGCTCTGATGGTGAGCAATTCCTTTTCACTTGCGGTAGCAGCCTGTACATTTACCGTCCTGTTGTTCTCCTCGGCGCTTATCTGTACATCCTGACTTCCAAACCAAGTTACAAGTGCGGTTATAACACCGAGTGATGTTACTACAAGCACCGAAATAATAAGTACCAATTTTACGCCTATGGGAAAGCGAACCTTTGTACGAAAAGCATCTTTTTCTTTTTTACTCATCAGATACCCCTTTTAGTATCGTTTTTCTTTTTTATTACGTTTTTTATTTTTTTGCTTAACTTTAATAAGCATTTTAGTCAGTCCGGCTCCAAGCTCTTTCTTAATTATCGTCTATATGTTTTTGAATTGCAAGGTTTAAATTTAGTTTTCATCCTGCTCCTTATCAAAAAGTTGTTTACAAAGAAGAAAATACCATCGTTTTCTTCTGATATCTCGGTTTTTAGGAAAGGAAATGATTCTTGTAAAAGCCGATGCCTTATTATACTTTGATATTCCTTTTTATCTATTTTTTAATCTTCGCAGTAAAACAAATTCAATTTTATCTTTAATAATTATACCGTAATAGGATATATTTGCAATAATAGAAATCAAAAGAAGACAAATTATTTTATTCAAAACTTTATATTTTTGCAAAATGCGAAAAGCTTTTTTTTACCGATATTACCGGTAATTGACCTATTTTTTAACTTTGAGGGGAAAGCCCCCCTCAAAACTTTATTCAGATCTTCGTTGTACCAGTATGAGACTTCCAAGCACCATAAGGTCAAAGGAAACCTGCTTTAAATACTGAAGAACGGAGCCCACGTTTCTGAAAACATTTCCCGCACCGAATGCACCGATGATATCCACCAATACCAGATTAATAATCCATAATACAATAAAGATGATAAGGATTATTCTTACCACGGCGAGACTGGGGCTAAACAAGTCCACTAAAAGAAATATTGCTGCGATAAGCTCGCAGATTGCAATAGCCATAACAATTATGGTAGAAACGGTTCTACTTTGGAATAAAGTACTAAGAAAATCAACTACTTTGCCGAATTCTCCGGCGGTTGAATACATCAACCCGGTAATTCCACTGACTAACAAAAAAAACGCCAATGCTATCTGGAGAATAGTTACTCCAATACTTCTACGCATAAAAACTCCTTTGCGAGATATAATTCGCATATATTAAAAGTATGCTGACAGAACTATGCCACATTTATATAAAAACTTCAAGATAAAAGAGAATTTTTGCAAGAGTTTAAGGAAATCTGAAAAACGATATGTACTTAAATGCCAAAATAAGTTTTTCGAGCCTTGCCGTCCGTGGCAAAATTATGCCTTGCGAGTTTTAAAGCTTCCTGTAATAAAAAAAAGCTCGACACGGCGCAAGGGCGAACCCTTGGAATTGCTACCTTTGGTTCGCCTACGAGTTTTGCCTGTTTGCAATAAGGTGTCAGGCAAAACATCGTTTGGAATTTTGCAACGGTGGGCAATTTACCATAGTGATGCTTAAATCCGCAGTCCCTTATTGTTGATACTCCGATTTTTATAACAGGAAGTTAATGACAAAATACTACACTAGACCGGAGCCTTTCGATAGAGACAGTAGAAAAAGGTATAAAAAACACTATGTTTTTCTTCTACTTGAAGTAGGTGTATAAGTTTGATTTATATTGATCAAAACATGCGCAAGAGTGTGTTGGTAAAGGATAGTATGAACGTAAAAAACAAGGGCTTTTCGATGTGCAAAACACATCAAAAAGCCCTTTTCAAGGGGACTACTTAATTAAGATAAATTCAACCCGCCGATTTTTCCACCAATTATTTCTGTCGGTGAAATCCGCTACCGGCTCGGTGCCGCCCTTGCCTTCTGCAGTCAGGCGGGAAGCGCGAACGCCATTTTCTATAAGATATTGGCGAATTGCTTCTGCACGTTTTTCAGATAAGGGAAGTAAGTACTCTCTTTCTTCCCTCAATGTACCGGTTGTGGTATTTGCATGTCCTTCTACCCGGATTTTGTAATCAGGGAACTTATTCAGTATTTGTGCAATACGTTTAAGAACCTGCAAATTCTTATTTACCGTTACTTGCGGCAAATCCTGGAAGTCAGGCTCATTTTTACGGAAAATAATTGAAGGAACCGCAATTTTGAGCCGATTTCCGTCTCTGATAATGAGAACATCAACCGGAATGAAGCCTTTATAGATTCCGACAAGTCCGGTAGTATCGGTTACCGTAAAGGTAAACGGATAGTCGGTTGCCGATTGCACTGTTTCACCGGTTACTGAAGACCTTCCGTCCCAGATTATTTTATCGGAGATTTTTTCTGAACCGCTTGTTTTCCAGAAAAGCTTATAACCGGCATCTTCAGGCTCATGAATTTCAAACACCCATTTTGCAATACCTGCCGGAGCTGATACGCGTAAGCCGATATACAATTCATCATCGATGCCGTCATTGTCCGGGCTGAAATATTTCGGCGATAAGCTTACGTCGATTTGTGGAGGCGTAAGAACCGACACAAAGGTACTGGTATTTGCTTCCGCATTGTCATTTGCAACGGTTGTTATCTTTGCTTTTGCAAAAAACTTACCGGCTAGCGGCTTTTTGTTGTTATCCAGTCCGTTCCATACCAGTGTGGAGGGAAGTTCCCCCGTCTCTTTTTTATTCCACGTGCGGATAATTTCTCCACTTGCTGCCACTATTGAAACCGACCAATCGCTGACATTTTTACCCATATTATGGTGCAGCGAAAAAGTTTGTACATCTTTTATCCCGTCTTCGTTTGGAGAAAAGGCGGGTAGTGCGTAGGTAATATAGAGCTTAGGCTCTGTGGAATTTACCGTAATACCTTTGAGAGTTCTGCTTGTGGCATTTCCCGCTGCATCTGTTGCGAAAACAGTGTAAGAGTACGTGCCGTTCGGAACTCTGTTCCCCGCATCATCGCTGCCGTCCCAAGTAAAGTTTTCGGTTTTACCCGCCCATGTTAATTTTTTCACGGGATTATTTTTTGCATCGGAAATTATTCCCGTCCACAAATCTTCGTGAGAAGAATGCTGCTTTATCGGCAATGTCGGGCGGTTTGACTCCTCTTTTGCACTAAAACTTAAATAGGGCACGGAAATTTCCAGCTGCGGATATTCGGTATCTATTGTAATTGCATCTATTTTTGAAGTAGCTTCTTGTCCGTTTTCCATTTGCACACTGAGTTTTGCGGAATAGAGTCCATCGGTACATTTTTCCGCAGAGCTATTTTTTCCGTCCCAAACATATTCCTGCTTGGGATTTCCGTTGCCGTCAAATACGCGTACATTTTTTCCACTTGAATCTTTTATTGTTAAAGAGAACGACACAATCTTTGTTTTCGATTTTATCGTTGGTATGAGGCGCACCGTATCTTTTATACCGTCTCCGTTCGGAGAAAATGCGGTGATATCCGAAGATAAAATAACCTCCGCTTTTTCGGTATTTAACTCAACAATAGCGGTATTTGAGTAGCCTTTATTTCCCGCTATGTCAATTCCCGATAAGCGATACGCATACAAGCCGTCCGGAGCTGCGGTTCCCGAATCGGTTCTGCCGTTCCAAACATACTCATTTAAAGAGTTTCTGATGATAATCGTTTTTACAGGCTCTCCGGTAAGTTTTCCCGCTTTATTTGTCGCATAAATTTCTCCGATCCATGAATCTTCTTTTGAGAAATTTTGTGCAAAGGTTACCGTATCCAAATTACCGTCTCCGTCGGGAGAGAATATTGAACTTGTTGCCTGTACAGAAGCGGTAGGCGGAACTGTGTCTAAAACAAAGGTTGGAGATTGTGCCTGTGCCACATATCCGTTTTTATATTTTGCCGTAATTATAGCCCGATAATTGCCGTCAGGTAAAATCTTTCCCGAATCATCTTTGCCGTCAAAATAAAAGGATTCTTTAGTGGTTCTTGCAAAGTTTCGTACTGTTTTCCCTAATTTATTTTTAATTTCGATATTCAAAGAATGTAAATTAGCGGTATTTGAAAGATCGGGATATAATTTTACGGTATCTTTTACTCCGTCTCCGTTCGGTGAGAATGCTTTTGTATCAATACCGATATTCACCCGTTGATGTTCGGTGTTAACAATGATATTGGAAAGTGTTGCCGAATTGCTGTTACCGGCCCTATCTGTTGCGGCTATTGTATAGGTGTATACGCCGTCAGGGACAAGCTTTCCTTCGGTATCTTTTCCATTCCATTCGAAGTTCGACGGAACCTTGTTTTCAAGCGTCTTGGTAAATACCGTATTGTTTGCCGTATTTTTTATTGTGATATGCCATTTTTCTTCCAATGATCCTGCTTGTTGAATCAGAAAAGTGTCCTTGTTTCCGTCGCCGTCAGGACTGAATATCATGTCTTCTTTTTCTTTCGGCGGTTGAATAACAATAGAAGGTTTTTCCGTGTCAAGCGTTACCGCATAGCGAGGAGATGTTGCCGTGTTATTATTATCATCCGAAGCCGTTACCGAAAAATAATATTTACCGTCCGGTGCTACCTCTCCGGTATCGGTTCTGCCGTCCCAGCGTAAGAATTCCGGAACATACACACCTTTTTTTGCAGCAGTCAGATTACGCCAAAAGCTTTTAAAATTTTGTAATTCACGTATCGGTTGCTTGTTTTCGATAACACGTACAGTGATTCCTCGGCTGTCTTCTATTTTGCATTGCCAGGCAGTAACATAGCGTCTGTCTCGGATAGTCATAGGCACTTCAAGGGAGTCCTGAATACCATCATCATTAGGAGAAAAGGCCTGTTCGGTAGGATAATCAAGGACAATGACCGGAGGCTCATTGTCCTTCATGCCTACGTGTACATTCACACCGGCGCCCATTGCCCAAATATTTTTGCTGTAAGGTTTAAAGGCAAGTTCGGGGCGCAGTTCGCTGTTTTTCCAGCTTTCCGGCTTTTGCTTGCGCTTAGGCTCTAAATTAACATGAAATGCAATACCAACAGAAGGAATATATGTTTGTTTTTTTTGAATTGTTTCTACAAGATTGAATGTCCACCCTGTTTTTAATGCTACGGCATCGTCAAATTTCATCTGAAGACTTGTGGAAAAGACAAGGTTTTGAAAAGTTGGTAAGGAAAGATCAAAAGAAGTGCCGAGTTTAAAATGCTTTACGGAAACTAGCAAGGCGGAAAATCCTATGTGCGGCGTAAACATTCCCGCATATCCGTCGGATCCTTCTCCTTTTACGCCTTCGGTATTCGGGTTATACGGTTTTCCCATTCCCGTAAGAGAAATACCGAGCCGAGCGTCTTTTAAAATTCCGAGTGTTCCGAATTTATATAAGCCGCCGATATCAAGACCGAGCCCCCAAGTACTGCCAGCCCCTACAGTTGCATAGGCTCCGGTACCGAGATATAGCTTATCGGTTATATCTTTAGCATAAGAAAACCTGAAAGAACCCGCAGTGCCGAGCGGAATGCCAGGAAACGGGGAGGTAAGAAAATGAATCCCTCCGGCAATTGCACCCCAGCGAGCAGGATATAAACCGCTTAAATTGATAACATGTCCCCAGTTTTTATCCTCTTTAAAACCGATAAGCGCTAAATAAGAGGCATCAATAATAGGACGCTGCTCTCCCGCAATAAGTGCGGGGTTAACAGCTGCTCCTGCCGGTACTCCATCATCAAAGGGATCGCCGGCAGCACTTATCTGTCTTGCCGCTAAGTCGGTTGAAAGTAAGTTGTGTACAGATTCTCCGCCTGCGGGAGGATTATACGCAGCCACCAACGCTACCGTATAAATCAAGAACAGAAATAAAACAAGAATTCTTTTATTTACCATAGCATATATATCCTTTAATGATTATAACAAAAAAAAAGGTTTTATGTTACGCCAAAATTATTTTTTAAGATTTTTATTCCGCCTGCTATCTAAAATTTAATCAGGGTTGCAGTTTAGTAATTTTTCGATTTTATAAAAAATCCGGTAAAATTGGACTCCATTTGCGGAGAGTATACGCTTCTTCAATATGAACGGAAGCTATTTTTTCCTCTCCTTCAAGATCGGCAATAGTACGCGCTATTTTTAATAACGCATGGCTTCCTCTGCCTGATAATGATTCTTTTTCGGCTGCCGCATCTAGGGCTCTTTTTGCTTCTGCGGATAGTATACAAACCTTGGTTATTTCTTCCGGTAAAAGATAGGCATTTTTGTATTTTGCCGCTATGCGCTTGTTTCGGTGTCGCTGCCACTGTCTTTCAATAGCTGCTGCAACTTTCAAGCGCAAGTCTTTCGTAGAATGGGTGCTTTTTGAGATGAGTTTTTTAGTATCGGGCGACTGCACCTCAATACGTAAATCAATACGGTCGAGTAGGGGAGCGGTAAGCTTTTTCCAATATTTTTCAACAGCACTTAACATGCACGTGCAAACTTTAGTTTCAGTACCGAAATTACCGCAAGGGCAAGGATTGATTGCAAGTAAAAGCTGAAAATCAGCAGGATAGGTGCTGCTTCTTCCCGCCCTGCTTACTGTTACCATCCCCGTTTCCAGCGGAGCGCGCAGTGTTTCCAGCACAGACTGCTTGAATTGACTTGCCTCATCTAAAAAAAGAACGCCGCCGTGCGCAAAGGAAATTTCTCCGGGCATACAGTTCCCCGCACCGCCGATAATACCTTCAAGACTCGCATTCGGATGTGGCATTCTGAATGGAGGACGCGTAATAAGTATGTCTTTATCCGCAGACAGAGGCAGTAATCCGGCTACACTGTAAATTCTGGTAACCTCCAATGCGGTTTCTATGTCAATATCGGGTAAAAGCAGGGGGAATCGCCGTAGTGAAAGAGTTTTTCCGCAGCCTGGCGGTCCGTATGCAATAAGATTATGCCCGCCGGCGGCTGCAATTTCAAGGGCTTTAATTAAGGTATCCTGCCCGATAATATCTTCAAAACCGCCTGGAAAGGATTCTTCCGGCATTTCAGCGGAGCCGTTCCATTTTATTTCAAGTGTTTTTTCTTCGGAAAAATTACTGCTGCGTATAGGAGCCTGTATTGATGATTTTTGTAAGATAAGCTCAAGAGCTGTTACCGCTTCCTGTAAATTCTCTGCTGCAAATACCTCGATATTTTTAGTGATTAAGGCTTCCGCTTCGTTTTCTTTGGGTACAATGTAGTAGAAGATATTCTCTGTTACACCGGCTGAAACCGCTGCTAATACGCCGCGAATCGGTCGTATTTTTCCCGAAAGCTCAAGCTCTCCGATGGCCATCACCTTTCCGCCGCCGCTTATCCCCGCGTTTAAAACCGAAAGTGCAATAGGTAAATCAAAACCGCTGCCTTCTTTTTTTAAGTTTGCGGGGCTTAAGTTGATAAGCACCCTTTCTTGTGGAAAAATAAGGTTTGAATTTCGTATTGCCGCTCGCATTCTCTCCCGAGCCTCTTTTACGGCTGAACCGGGAAGTCCTACAATATCAATAATCGGCAGTCCTCTTCTTAAATCAGCCTCTACTTTTACAATTTCTCCCTCATATCCAAAAGAAGAAAAACTCATAATTTCCATAATGATTCCTCAAGTAGTGATCACTAATTTTTATAGCAAAAACTCATCTTGGTTTGGTTTTTTAGTTTGAAACAAGATAATCAATAAGTTTGCCAAAATCTCTTATCTCTCTTTATTATTGAAAAACAAATTTAATTTGCCATAAAAATCCGAAAGTTTTATAGTTTGAATCTTAATGTTTATGTTTAAAGAGGTTTCTGTATTTTTTTAAGATGATGTGAAAAAAGGTGGAAATTTCTAGTGTAGTGTTTTGTAATTAACTTCCTGTTATAAAAATCGGGGTATCAACAATAAGGGACTGCAGATTTAAGTATTCCTATGGTACATTGCTCACCCTTGCAAAATTCCAAACGATGTTTTAAAGCATCAACACAAAAGCCTAACATTGAAGCTTTAAAACTCGTAGGAGAAGCGGAGGTAGAAATTCCAAGGGTTCGCCCTTGCGCCGTGTCGAACTCTTTTTTATAAAACTTTTTATGTTTTGGTAAGATGTATTAAAAAAAGTATTAAAGTTTTTATATAAAACCTCCGATAATGATAATGGAGTTCGTCTGAATTCCTGGGAAACAAGGATGTTTTCTGAAAACACATTATTCCATGGAGGAATATCATGATTATTAATCACAACATGAGCGCAATGTTTGCACAGCGAACATTGGGGGTTACCAACAATGCGATCGGCAAAGACATTGAAAAACTGTCTTCCGGCTATCGTATTAACCGTGCAGGCGATGATGCTTCCGGTCTTGCAGTTTCCGAAAAGATGCGCAGCCAAATTCGCGGCTTGAATCAAGCATCGACAAACGCATCAAACGGCGTTAACTTTATTCAAGTTACCGAAGCGTATCTGCAAGAGACTACCGACATTATGCAGAGAATCCGTGAGCTTGCTGTTCAAGCGGCAAACGGTATTTACTCCGCAGAAGATCGGATGTACATTCAAGTTGAAGTTTCTCAGCTTGTTGCAGAAGTTGACCGCATTGCAAGTTCAGCACAATTTAACGGTATGAATTTGCTGACCGGACGTTTTGCCCGCGAAACAGGGGAAAATGTTATTGCGGGATCAATGTGGTTCCATATCGGAGCAAACATGGATCAAAGAATGCGCGTATACATTGGAACGATGACTGCTGCAGCGCTTGGAGTTCGCGATGCTACCGATGAAAGCATTATGACCCTTGATACAGCGGATTCCGCAAACAGAAGTATTGGTACAATTGATGCCGCATTAAAAAAGATTAACAAACAGCGAGCCGACCTCGGCGGATATCAAAACCGCATGAACTATACCGTTATCGGTCTTGATATTGCAGCTGAAAATCTTCAAGCGGCGGAATCACGAATTCGCGATGCAGACATGGCAAAGCAAATGGTTGAGTACACAAAAAATCAAGTGCTTGCTCAGTCCGGTACCGCAATGCTTGCTCAGGCAAACAATAATACCCAGTTGGTATTATCACTGTTGCGATAAGAGACTTTAAACGCTCGGTTTAAAGTTTGGCTATTTTTTGCTCTTAAAGAGCTTTTAACTGATAGGAAGCCTTTAAGCGGCAAAAAATTGTTTGGATCTCTCTTGTTTTTTTGTCAACGAGGGAGTATAATGGTCGTAAATAAGGAGAAAATTCTCTTTATTTAACTTGATCTTTGAAAAATTTCCCTTAAGAAGCCCTGTATCACAGTGTTGGTGATTTTAAATAGAATCACCAACACTGTGTGTTTTATTGAAATGATAAGAGGCGCAATAATCTTAATTCATGCAATAACATACAGTATCAGTATCCCGGCAAGGAAGCCGGAATAAAACTTCATGGAGGGGTATATGATTATTAATCATAACATGAGTGCAATGTTTGCACAGCGACAAGGCGGTATTAACGGTGCCTTGATTGTAAAAGATATTGAAAAACTTTCAAGCGGCATGCGTATTAATCGCGCAGGTGATGATGCTTCCGGTTTAGCAGTATCGGAAAAGATGCGCAGCCAAATTCGCGGCTTAAATCAAGCCGGACAGAATATCCAAAACGGGGTTTCGTTTATTCAGGCTACCGAAGGATATTTAGCAGAAACAACTGATATCGTACAACGCTTGAGAGAGTTGGCAATACAAGCTGCAAATGGAATCTATTCCGCTGAAGATAGGATGCAGATACAGGTTGAAGTTTCTCAGCTTGTTGATGAGGTTGATAGAATTGCAAGTCAAGCTCAGTTTAACGGCATGAATCTTTTGACCGGACGATTCGGCAGAAATTCAGAATTAGGTCCGATGCAGCTACATGTCGGTGCAAACATGGATCAAAATGAGAAAATTTTTATCGGCACAATGACCGCTGTTGCTCTCGGTATTGTCGGAGAAGCGCAGGGCGGTGAAGATGAAATGATTTCCATGTCAACAGTGGACGGAGCAAATAAAGCTATCGGAAGCCTTGACAATGCACTAAAAACAATTAATAAGCAGCGAGCCGATCTCGGTGCATATCAGAACCGTTTTGAAATGGCTTATAATGGCATAGCCATTGCAGCGGAAAACTTGCAGGCGGCAGAGTCACGTATTCGTGATACGGATATGGCAAAGGAGATTGTTGATTATACAAAGAATAATATTCTGCAGCAATCTACAATGGCAATGCTCGCACAGGCAAACACACAGCCGCAAGCGATATTGCGCCTGATGCAATGAATCGGTACGGGGGATAACCTGGAACGCAAAGAGGATGAATTTTTCCAAAAAAGCGAGGAACAGGTATAAGAGACTTCCGGATGTCATCTCTTACCCCCTTTAAACGGAAAAAGGAGTTGCGCCTCCTTTTTCCGTTTGAATACAATAAGCAGTTTTTCTGCTTTTATATTATAGAAAACTCAATGTCAAGGATGACAAAAAGAACCAAGGAGGTTGCTATGAGTATTGCTATAAAAGGAGTAACATCAACGGCTCAGATATTGCCGGAAAATTCGGCAGCTGCAGTCGCGAAGACAAGAGTTAATTCCGTCAGCTTGACGCAAGACCAAAAAGCGGCATTTCCTCCCGCTTTGACAAATGAAGAGCTGGCAAAAGCAATAGAGCGTATTCGCAAAATTTCCGATATGTTTGGTAGAAAATTACAATTTCGAGTGAATAAGGCTATTGACCAAGTTGTGGTAAAGGTTATTGACAGTAATACCGACAAGGTTATTAGGGAAGTCCCCTCAGCAGAAATCCAAAAACTCCAGGAACGTATTAAGGAAACAATCGGTCTTCTTTTTGACGAAACAATCTAGTTTTTGTTTTAACTGCCGGAGAGATGAGGAATAATATATGTCTGATATAAGTATCCCCGGCGTTGGAACCGGAAAATATGATAAGCTTGTAGAAACGTTGATGAAAAAAGAGCGTGTTCCGCGTGATAGGGCTGCGGAACAGCTTAAAACGTATCAGATACAAAGCGGATCTTTAGCCGCAGTAAATAAATTCTCACTTGATTTGCGTGATGTTGCACGCAGTTTATATTCTTTTAACAATCCTTTTGCCGAAAAACTTGTATCTTCTTCAAACGAAGCCGCCATATCCGCGACAGCGGGGCGCGATGCAAAAGAGCGAAATTTCCAAATTTCCGTGGTGCAAACAGCGGAAGCCGATGCCTTCCTTTCCGCTGAAATTGATAAAAATTATAAGATTCCGAAAGGTACGTATACCTTTGGTATCGGAGATAAAACACTGAGTGTGAATTGGAAGGGCGGAAATTATAAAGATTTTATTGAGCGCGTTAATAGTAAAGGTAAGGGGCTTTTGCAAGTAACCGAAATAAAAACCACCCCCGAAACACGCTCGCTTCTTTTTAAATCCTTGATACCGGGAAAAGATAACAGGCTGCAGTTTTCGGATGATGCCTTGTCTTTTGCTTTACAGGCAGGAATAATAAAAAAGAATGATTCCGCTACGGTACAAGTGGATAAGGTTAATCTTCAGGTACAGCCGCAAAGTACCGCAAAAGCCGTTTTTTCCCAGCCGGTGCGGGCAAAAGACGGTTCTGTGCTTGAATGTACTGTTCAGCTGAATTCTTCTCAGCAAGCTTCCTCCGCCCAACAAGAACATTCCCTCGACGAAAGCGGTAATCCTATCTATGAAACTCCGGGGGAGGTTTCGTTTAAAGGAGTAACGGTAAAAAACGAATTATCCCAAGCAGGACTCCCGCCCAGTATTCCTGATGAAAATACGCCGCAATCCGGGGCTGCTCAGCAGCGTCGCTATGACCTTTTATTTTTGGAATCGGTACGCGGCGTTGCACTTCCTATGCCGCCCCTCGCGGACACAACCGAGCCGCAGAAAATTACAATTCCGCTCAGCGAATACGGGGATGTCACTGCTCTTTCCGTTCAAAACACAAATGCCGATGTACATCTCTCTATTCAAAATATAAAAATTATTGACCCGAAGGTTTCCGGTGATTATGTGCCGGTATCCGCCGTTTCTCAGGCTCAGGATGCAATTATCAATTTTGAAGGTATTCAAATTACTCGCTCTACAAATGAAATTAATGATTTGATTCCGTCGGTAACGCTTAGTTTACACGACAAAACCGACAAAAAAGAAACTATTTCGATAAAACCGGATATTGAGGCGATAAAAACTTCGGTTATTGAATTTGTTGCAAAATACAACCGGCTGCTTGCCGAAATAAATATTGTTACCGCAAGAAAACCCGCTCAGGGGACGCAGTCCAAAATACTGGAAGAACTGACCTATCTTTCCGAAGATGAAAGAAAGGTTGAAGAAGAGCGGCTTGGAAGTCTTTCAAACGATATGACGCTCCTTACGCTTAAAAATAATTTGCGGCAACATATGAGTAATATATACATTACCGATCCCGAAAGCCCGATAAAAAGTCTTGCTCAAATCGGAATTTCTACCAATTCAGAGATGCGGGGCGGAATTCAAGCATCTCGGCTACGCGGCTATCTTGAAATTGATGAAAAAAAGCTTGATGATGCTCTCAAAAACAACATGGAGTTGGTAAAGCGTTTATTCGGCTCCGATACGGACGGTGATTTGCTTGTTGACGAAGGCGTTGCATATCAATTATACACTCAATTAAATCCGTATTTGGAACGAGGCGGTATTTTTTCGACAAAAGCAAACGGCATAAGTACCAGAATAGGAGCAACC
Source organism: Treponema phagedenis (assembly GCF_008153345.1). NCBI lineage: Bacteria > Pseudomonadati > Spirochaetota > Spirochaetia > Treponematales > Treponemataceae > Treponema > Treponema phagedenis. The sequence goes on from NZ_CP042818.1 coordinate 1,749,694, forward strand.
GAAAAACGCATAGAAGGGTATGATAAACAACTTGATAAAAAGGAAAAAGACTTAAAATATAAATATGAGGCGATGGACGGAACCTTACGATCATTGCAAAAACAGTCCGAATCTATAACTAATTTTAATAAATCTTTGCAAAATCAAAATAAAGGAAACTAAGCGCGTATGGAAATAACGATAAACGGAGAAATACTGCAGTATACTATCGAACATGAAAAAACAATCGGTGAGGTACTCGGGTTTATTGAATTGCAATGCAAGGAAGCAAAGGCAACCGTTGCGCAGGTACTGGTTGACGGAAAAGAACTTTTACCCGAGGAATTGGATGATCTTTTTAATAAACCGGTTGATACGGATATAAAAATAGAATTAAGTACTTTATCAGGACAGGATGTAAAAATATTGATAAAATCAATTTGCACACAACTTATTGATACTGCAGAAAAGTTAAAAGAAATTCCGTTGCACATGCAATCGGGAGAAATAAACAACTCTCTTAACTTGTTAAGTGAATTTTCCGAATTATTAAATAAACTATATTACTGCTTTACACTGTTTGACATTGCGGGGATAGATCCGCAGTTAAAAATACATGAAAAATCCATTGAAGAATACCAAACGGAAATTTCGCCCTTACTGCCCGATCTTGTACAAGCGGTAGAAGAAAATGACATTGTAACGGCGGGAGATATCGCTGAATATGAGCTCGGTCCTCTGGTAAAAGATTTTGCATCAGGACTATCTTCCATACATCATATATAAAACGGAGTTATTCAAGTGCTGGTAAAAACTATTGATAACATCAAGAAAAAATCATCCTTTATTTACTACAGAAAAGAATTCTCGGCAACAGCCCATTATCAGTTTCTCGGATCAGTTAAAAAAGGAAAAATTGAATTTGTTGTTGAAGTAACACCGACCGGGTCCAACGAAATACAAATCAAGTTAATTGATCCTGTTGATTATCCCATACTCTCCGTTTTAAGAGACTTAAAAAAATCAGTGAATCGACTTGTGGAAGAAGATAAATTACCCGAATAATAGCACTCGCTTATGAAGACTCTCAAAAAACTAAAAGCAGCAGTGCGGATTTAACAAGTTTCGCTTATTAAACCTGCATTATTGTATTTTGACAATACTAAGGAGGAGTATTTGATGTATCATTGTGTATCAAAATCTTTCTTTATATTTCCTTGCAATAATCTTTTTTTAGTGTTAGTATACGGCAATCCGCAAGAAATAGTGCGAGTGAGAAATCGGCGCGTATGCGTTGACGCGGATAGACAATAATTTTTAAGTCCGGGAGTTTTTATGCGAATGCGGTTTTCATTTTTAAGACTTTGGATGTGCATGGTTTGTTTTTTGTTTGCTTTTAATTTTGCGTTTGGGCAAACTCAGCCGGATGCGCTTAAGTATTACCGAAACGGACGCAGTATGGATTCTGCGGGGCGAAGGGATGATGCGCAAAAAGCCTATAGTCAGGCGATTGCGATTTGCAGACAGGAACTTCAAGCTAATCCGAAGAATATGGATTCTTATACGGTGTATACGTGGTCATTGTTCAGGCAAGGCAGGTATGCGGATACGGTGATTATCTGTAATCAGGCGTTGAAGATTGCAAATGACGTACGGATTATAGAAACGCTCGGCGAAGCTCAGTTTTTTTTGGGCGATTATAAAGAGTCTCTTCGGCAAATGGAAAAGTATATTGACATGGCTCCCGGCGGCGAGAGAATCAGTATTGCCTATTTTTATGTGGGAGAAATTTACCGGCTTACCAAACGGTTTCAGAAATCGGATATTGCATACTCTGCGGCGGTGCATCACGAGCCTTCAAATCCGTTGTGGTGGTACCGGCTGGGCATTACGCGGGAAAATGCCGGCGAGAAAAAGGCGGCACTGGAAGCCTATCAGCGTGCGGTCAGGCTGAAAGGCGACTATAAAGAGGCGGCGGAAGGTATCAGGCGTTTAAGTTAGTGTAAGGATTAAGTTGCCGTTATACTAATTGAATCATTAACAGTTATGGCTTGCGGTTTTACCATTCCTATGGTAAGTTTACCCACCGTAGCAATATTCCAGACGATGTTTTAAAGCATCAACAGTAAATTGTAAAATTGAAGCTTTAAAACTCGTAGGCGAAGTTACAGTAAATTTTCAAAACTTCGCCCTATGGTAAGTTTACCCACCGTAGCTCTACTGTAAATAAGAAATCCAAAAATTACAATAAGAACCGCCACGGATGGCGGTGGTTCCAAGCAGACGGTTTAGTTTTTGCCACGGACGGCAAAATCAGAACGGGCACGGACGCCCGTGGTTCCAAACAGAAACGATGTTTTAAAGCATCAACACAAAACTGTAAAATTGAAGCTTTAAAACTCGTGGTTTAGTTTTTGACACGGATGTCAAAAACTAAACCGGGACTCTTTTTTATAAAATTTTTTTATGATTCATAGTATTAAAAGCTAAAGCTCTCAGAAAAACGATACTAAGCGGCAGTAACGTTCTGAAAACAGTTCCGTTTTACTCTGCGTTTGGTTGCGGTGTGTGAAAATCAACCCCGAACCAGAGGGCGGGGTCGGCAAGGTCTGCCGCAATTTTTCCGATTTCAACTGAAGCGGTTGTTTCCGCAATCAAATACTGTTTTTTGTTATATTGAAAGCGCGCCCCTTTGCCTTTGCAGTCAACGGCAGCGAGGGCATGGCTTTTTTGCGGCGAAACCATAAGAATTGTATCAATTCCCATCTGTTGTAACACAACCGCCATCAATACGCCGCGTACATCGCAGTCTCCTTTTTTTTCGATAGCCGCATCGGGTATATTGATAAAATCGCTGCCCGCTGGGTTTCGTTTGTATTGAAAACCCTGCAGCCAAGTCAGTATGCGTGCGGCGGTTTTTCGCGCATCTTTTTTGGCTTCTTTCGGAAGTGCGGTGCCTATTGCAAAACTGAACTGAGCAAGTCTGTCCCACGCGTCCCGATATATCATGCGGTAATAGCGCTGCCAAGCAGCCTGTACTTTTTCCGGATTTTGGCGGTACAGCGTTAAAATAGAAAATTCCCTGTCAACAACCGCCTGATTTGCCTGCCCGTCATTTTTATCAAAAAGAACGGATATTTTTGATTCGTGAAAAGAAACCGTCTTTTTTTCCAAACCTTTTTTCGGATAGGCTGCGGTTGTTATCGGCCCGGGCGTAAAAAATGAGGCTCCGTCGGTAAAAACCGCATCCAAGGCGGAAAGCATCAGCGGCTCGCAGCGTTTTTCCGCTTCTTTTTCGCAGTAACTTAACAGTACCAACCAGCCTTTTTCGTCGGCAAGCTGCAGTGTCAACAGTCTGCCCGTCATTTGCTTATTATCTGCGGTAAAAGACAGGGTTGCGTTGAGGGCGGGTTTATCCCGCCATATAAAAGAAGTGATCTGCTTTTTCGCAGACAGTTGTGTGAAAATATGCTGCGCAGCCTCATCAATTGTTTTAAATTGAGTTTGGGGATACAGGGCAATTTGCACGTCTACCGGCAGTATTTCGGACTGAAATAAATAGCGTGAATTGCCTTCTTTTTGCACCAGTCGAAAACCTTCGGGTAAATCAAGCGCATAGCCCCACGTCGGGGATGTCATAAAATCCGCAAAAAGCGAAACGGTTGCGGTTATAAAAAAAACTGCGGCAACGCTGATTATCTTAAGATTTTTTTTTAATTTCATTGTATACTCCGAGTTATGAATTCAAATCCCAAAAAAGAGATTCCCGTTCTTTTTGAAAATGATTCTCTTTTTATAATAAACAAACCGGCGGGAATTTCGGTACAGGGCGGGGCAGGTATTTCAAACTGCATTATCGATATTTTGGAGCGGCAATGTGCGGCAAAACTTTTTCCGGTGCACCGCCTTGATAAAGAAACTTCCGGAGTTCTGCTTATTGCAAAAACTTCGCAGGCGGCGGCGGAGTATTCAAAAATCCTGCAAGCAAAAACCATTGTGAAAGAATATCGGGCGGTTTGCTTTTATGCGCCGCCGAAACAACGGGGCAGTATTCGCACGCCGCTGCGGGAAAACGGCACGGAAAAAACGGCGGTTACCGACTACCGTGTTTTAAAAAAAACGGAAAACCACTCTTATCTTTCGCTGGCGCTGCATACCGGCAGAAAGCACCAAATCAGAATTCACCTTGCCTCGCTCGGCTGCCCGATTATCCTCGACGATAAATACGGAGACTTTAAACAAAACAAAGCGCTGCAAAAAGCATTCGGCATTAAAAAAATGCAGCTGAGTGCCTACTCGCTTACCCTCCCGCTTGACGGAAAATCACGGCAAATTATCGCCCCGCTTCCCGCTCACATGACGGAAGCGCTTGAAAAGCTGGAGCTTGGCGGAGGAACATGCAACCCTGTGCGCGATGCGCTATAGCAGGGTAATATTCTTCTAATCAAAAAGAGTCCGACACAACGCAACGGTGGGCAGTTTACCATAGGAATGCTTAAATCTGCATCCCGTCTGCCATTATGTAGGCAGAGTGTTCACACGTACGGGTGTGAGGTGTTCATACGTTGTAACCACCGCAGGCATAATTTTGCCGTCCATAGCAAAATTATGCCTGCGAGTTTTAAAAGCACTTGAAAGCGGCGGTGCTTTTAAAACATCGCTTCTGCGTGGAACCACGGGCGTCCGTGCCCGTTCTGATTGTTGTTTTAGTATTCTTGATTAAATCAGTGCTGCGAGTTTAAAAGCTTCAATTTTATAATTTACTGTTGATGCTTTTAAACATCGTTTGAATTTGTTCTGAGTTTTTGACGTCCATGTCAAAACCAAACCTTGCGAGTTTTAAAGCTTTGCAATCTGTTTTGCTTTAAAACATCGCTGCTGTTTGGAACCACGGGCGGCCGTGCCCATTCTGATTTTGACGTCCGTGGCAAAATGCAACGCTCAAGTTTTACCTAGTTACGCTGTGGAGTATCAGGTAAAAATATCGAATGTTTTATTCGGTAAGCTTTATTATCGATACATTCTCGAATGTGAAGTTAATTACAAACCGTCAATATCGGAATGCGGTAGATTTTTAAACGCTGCCCTGAAAGTGTGAAGGCATTTAGCCGAAGCCCTTTGCTAAATTTTTCTTTGATGTTTTTCTGCAAATCAGTGCTGCCGGAACTTCAAAATAAAAATTCTTCGGATATCTTTAAAAACGCCCTGATGCTTTATTAAGATTTTAAACCTGAGAACATTTTTATAGCGTTTGATACAAAATTCTTAAAAGGGGGAATTGCAAAAAAAAAATAAAAGTGTTATGATACTTTCCGTTACTTTCACGGTAATAAGCGGACGATTAACTCAGTGGTAGAGTGCTACCTTCACACGGTAGAAGTCATCGGTTCAAACCCGGTATCGTCCATTTTCTAATTTAACATAATGAGGAATCCAATGATCGATTACTACAACGAAATTTACACTCGTTTCGGTACAATACGGCGAGCGCGAGGATTCTATCTTTATACTTCCAAAAACATTCGGCTTATCGATATGTATCTTGACGGCGGTCAGTCTATTCTCGGGCGAAGAACCGGGCAAAAACACTTAGTGTTTAAGCAATTTCTTGACAGAGGACTTACCTGCCGCCTGCCTACACAAGCCGAGATTAATTTAAAAAAAGCAGTGAATAATTTTTTTCCGCTGATGCAGGTACGATGGTATGAGACGCAAAAAAAAGCAATCAGTATTTGTGAATCAATTACCGCTAAGCCTGCAGTAATTTGGAAACCTTTTCTGCCCGACAAAAAAATAGAAGAAAACGCCTTTGTACTTTCACTTCCTTTTCCGGCAGATTACGGTGTTGTGGTTTTTTCTTCGGAGCTCACAGATATTCCTGAATCCGATGCATTATTTCCGCCGATGCTGCAAACGCTTGCTCGCGCGTTTTTTGATCTTGCGGCAGAGACAAAAAAATATATTGAAGAAAAACAACGGGCAAATTTAAAGACAATCTCCTTTAAAAAAAAAGATACCGATAAAAAAACGCTTGACAACCTTATTCCATATTTTTGGGAACAAAAAGAAGTGTATCTTTTTCCTAAAATGCCCGAAAGTGCCTATACCGATTTTTTCCAATCTGCCCTGGATGCTCATATCCTTATTGCACCCGAGTATCATAGGCCTTCAATACTGCCTCGTTTGAACATATACACAGAGTTAATCAATTTTTTAAAAACGCAAAGGGGAAAAGTCTAGTGCTTATATTTTTAAAAACCGGACTGCTTATTATTGTAATAAAATTATTATTTAGCGCAATCTCGGTGTTCTTAGCAATTATTGCATGGAAAAAAATACGTACCTTTGCCTCACTCTTTTTTTTATTGGGAATCTTATTTTTATATCTTTTATATTTATATTTGTTTGTATCTATGCTTGGATTTATTCCTACCTATCCGCCATTTACCGGTGATATCTCAATTGTAAATATATTTTTTCATATTATGCCTTTAGTTTTTTTTATTCTTGCATTAGTGAATATTATAAAAGACGGAAAAATGTAATCCGTTTTATATTTTGTTTTGAAGTACATACGGTATTTCTTTTGTGATTATTACACAATCTACGCATAATTTTTATGCGTAAAATAAATCTATAAATATATAAGGAGGATTTCCTGCCATGAATAGGTCAACCGTAATCAGAAGATAATTAATTATTGTAACTCGAGGAGACCTATGATTAAAATTGAAAATGTTGAAAAGCAGTTCGCAGACCGCAAATTATTTTTTATAGAATTATTACAAATATTTTCCGATGAAAAAATTGCCCTTATCGGAGACAATGGGGTAGGTAAGACAACACTTATGAAAATGATTTCCGGACAGGATTCTGATTTTAGCGGAAACATTGATATAACAATGAACATACAATTTGTTGAAAAAACCTTATCCGACAAATTGACTGCGACTGCTGTAATCTCTGATCATAATAGCACAGATAGTTTAAGTCCCGGTGAAGCATATCAGATACGTTTATTTTCCGCTTTTGAAAATAATACTTTTTTATTAATGGATGAACCAACCGCAAATTTAGATTTTGCCGCAAAGGAGCGTTTAATACATAAACTGAATACAAGAAAACAAGGTTTTTTACTTATTTCGCATGATCGAGATTTTATCGAAAAAACCTGTTCAAAAATATTTGAGTTGCGGGAAGAAAAAATCTTTGTGTACAAGGGTTCATATCATTCTTATCTTGAAGAGCGGGCAAATCAGAAAAAATTCGCACAGGGCGAGTATGAAAAATATACTAAAGAGACAGAGCGGCTTTCTAAAATGGTTGATGAGCTTACGGTGCGCAGAGATAAAATACGGACAACACCGAAGCGGTTCGGCAATTCGGAAGCGCGGCTTCATAAAATGGGCGGACAGAGCAACAAAAAGAAAGTGGACAATCGAATTAAATCGGTACGCTCACGCATTGAACAACTTGCAGTAAAAAAGAAACCAATAGAAGAAAAAAAGATTGTACTGTCCATACCAGATCATGAAAAAATTCACTCAAAGATTTTAATTGAAGGCAAAAAGATCAGAAAATCATTTGGCGAAAAACTGATTTTTGACCAAGCCGATTTTTACATTGATAATACGAGCAAGGTTGCACTCATCGGAAAAAACGGAAGTGGGAAAACAACTTTGCTTCAAATGATCATTAATGGAGAGCAGATAAAAAAACATCCGCGACTAAAAATCGGTTATTTTGGGCAGCTCAATCAAAACCTACATTTTGAAAAAAGTATTGTTGAAAACATTCGGCTTACAAGTATCTATGATGAAACGCTTATCCGTGTTTTACTTGCTCGACTCGGTTTCCGCGGAGACAGGGTGGGGGAGCGTGTAAAAAATTTAAGCGATGGAGAAAGAGCAAAAGTACAGCTCGCAAAAATGGTGTCGGGAGATTTTAACTTTTTAATTTTCGACGAACCGACTAACTATCTTGAAATAAGTGCTATTGAAGTGCTGGAAGAAATCTTACAAAATTATGACCGGCCGTTTATTTTTGTATCACATGACAAGGCTTTTATTAACAATGTTGCAAATCGATTGCTTATCATAAAAAATCACAAGATAAAAACAATTACAGGAAATCTTAAAGAATACGAAAAGAGTGATCCTCCAAATATCAATAAAATGGTTTTGCAGTTTCGAATGACAGAAATTTTTTCAAAACTTTCTATGGAAATTCCAAAAGAAGAGCGAGTTCGATTAGAAGCAGCGTATGAAGAATTGTTAAAAAAGTTAAAAAACAATTAACCCTTATTTATCTTTGTTAAGGGCTACTGATAACGTGTATAGTTTTTTATAACAGCATAACTGTAGTTAGCTTTATGATCTAAAGATGTATCTTTATTCACTAAATAGTTTATATGAGTGTACATTAAAGTATTCATTTTTGTAAAAAATCAAACGAAAACTGGTAAGGCTGTAAAATATGTTATGAAAAAGTATACATCTTAAAAGTCTCTAATTCTCTTATGTACTTGTCATAAAAATAGGTGTTAAAATTGTATACACGGTAAAATTCTTCAACAGTGTGTAAGAGCGGTGCTGCAAGCTTTAATCAGCGGAAAAGCATTTTTTTACTCTGTGATAACCTTGATTTCGGATTAGTTTCGGGCGGGGACGATTTCAAGACTATGGTAAGTTTACTCACCGTTGCTAAATTCCAAGCGATGTTTTGCTTGACGTGTTATTGTAAACAGGCAAAACTCGTAGGCGAACCAATGGTAGAATTCCTAAGGGTTCGCCCTTGCGAAATTCTGAACGATGTTTTGCCTGACGCGTTATTGTAAACAGGCAAAACTCGTAGGCGAACCAAAGGTAGAATTCCTAAAGGTTCGCCCTTGCGAAATTCTGAACGATGTTTTGCCTGACGCGTTATTGTAAACAGGCAAAACTCGTAGGCGAACCAAAGGTAGAATTCCTAAAGGTTCGCCCTTGCACCGTGTCGAGCTCTTATCTTGAAATTACGGTATATTTGCGGTAGTATTGCCTTATGACGGCAACGGAAAAATTAATACTGTACCGATTTTTTAAAACATCGGCCGATTATTTGCGCGGGTATGCGCTTTCGGAGGAAGAGCCTGTTTTTGTTGATACCGAAATTGCGCCTGCGGAAGCGGCTCAACAGGATGCCGCCCCTGCACAAAACCCGAGCACGGAACCGCACGTGCTTTTTCAGCAAGCAGGGCAAGACTCTCGCTTTTCGACTATGGCGGATATTGCGCAGGCGGTACATGCTTGTAGGGGCTGCGGACTTGCGGCAACGCGCATTCATGCGGTTCCGGGGGAAGGCCCCGAAGAACTTTCCCGCTTACAGAATTCGGTGGAAGTAATGGTTATCGGCGAGGGGCCGGGCGCGGATGAGGATAAAACCGGTAGGCCTTTTGTCGGCAAGGCAGGGCAGCTTTTGGATAAAATGCTTGAGGCTATTCAGTTGTCCAGAAAGACTAACTGTTACATCACCAATATTGTAAAATGCCGACCGCCTCAAAACAGGGATCCTGCGCCCGCTGAATGTGCAGCCTGTGCGCAGTTTCTTGAAGCTCAAATCCGTTTGCAAAAACCTTTGGCAATTCTTGTATTCGGACGATGTGCCGCACAACTCTTACTGAATACCACGGAAGGAATCGGAAAACTTCGCGGACGTTTTTTTGATTATAATGGAATACCTTTGTTGGCAACCTATCACCCGAGTGCTTTGCTTCGAGACGAAAGTTTAAAGCGCCCCGCATGGGAAGACTTAAAGAAATTCCGCACGCAGCTTTTGCAGCTGAGGGCTGAACGGGTATAAGATTTTTCGTATATGGCACAGTGGCTTGAACTTATTTTTAATATTCCGGTGTATCAGTCTTTTACGTATAAAAATCTTGACGAATATAAATTCGAGAGTTTGAAAGGAAGGCGCGCGGCGGTTAAATTCGGCTCAAGGAATTTGATCGGGTTTATCATTGATGAATTTGATTCGCTGCCTGCCCATTTTCCGGTTGAAGAAAAAGATATAAAAACGGTTAGCAGAATTGTGGATAAGGAAGCGCTTTTCGGACAAGAGCAAATAGCGCTTGCGCAATGGATTGCCGGGTTTTATCTTTGCTCAGTCGGCGAAACGCTTTCTGCCATGTTGCCGTCGGGCAGACGCGAAGCCTCATTCGAGAATATGAGTCTTGATGTGCAGGATTTCAGCGCTTCTTCGTTGCGGCTTTCGGAGGAGCAGCAGCGGGCAATTACCGAGATTACCGCATGCAAGGGCAGCGGTTTTTTTTATCTTTATGGGGTAACCGGTTCGGGCAAAACCGAGGTATTTTTGCAAGCCGCTGAGGCGGTTATCCGCGAAGGAAAATCGGTTATTTATTTGGTGCCGGAAATTGCTTTAACGCATCAGGTAATCGATTCGGTTATGGAGCGGTTCGGAAATATTGCGGCGGTGTTGCATTCGGGCTTAACGGTAACCAAACGTTTCAGCGAATGGATGCGGATTAAGCGCGGGGATGCAAAAATTGTGGTGGGCGCACGAAGTGCTATCTTTGCACCGGTGCAAAAACTCGGGCTCATAATTATTGATGAGGAGCATGACGGCTCATATAAATCAGGTTCGGTACCGCGGTATCATGCACGGCAGGTTGCCATGCATCTTTGTGTAAAAGAGTCCTGTGCGCTGGTAATGGGTTCTGCAACGCCTTCAGTAGAAGCATGGCACGCAATGCAAGAAGGAAAAATCCGAAAACTCACGCTGACCAAGCGGCTTTCAGGCGGAGCCATGCCCGAAATTGAGGTGGTTCCGCTCTACGGGGAAAAGACATTGCTTTCCGAGCGGCTTATCGAAGCGGTTCGCAAAGTAAAAGAGGAGGGGAAACAAAGCATTCTCTTTTTAAATCGGCGCGGCTTTTCCCGCTTTTTTTATTGCAGAACCTGCGGTTTTCAGCTTTTGTGTAAGCATTGTTCCGTTCCGCTCACCTGGCATAAAAAACAGGGCGTGATGAAATGTCATTATTGCGGTATGCAGACGGAGCCGCCTCAGGTTTGTCCTGAATGCGGTTCGCTGGATGTCGGGTATGCCGGAATCGGTACCGAGTATGTTGAAGAAGAGGTTGCAAGAAATTTTCCGCAATGCAGTATCAGGCGGGTAGACACCGATTCGGTTAAGCCGCAGGAACTAAAAAAAATTATCACCGAATTTAAAAATGCCGAAATTGATATCCTGCTCGGCACACAGATGGTGGCAAAGGGGTTAAACTTTCCTTCGGTTAAGCTGGTGGGAATTGCCCTTGCAGATACCGGACTTCAAATGCCGGATTTTCGGGCTGCCGAGCGCAGCTTTGCCCTCATTACGCAGGTTGCGGGAAGGGCGGGGCGCTATATTCCCGACGGCAAGGTGATTGTGCAAACCTTTGCCCCCGGTCATCCGGCAATTGTTTGCGCCGTCCGTGCCGACAGTGAGGGCTTTTACGCCCAAGAACTTGCACAGCGGGAGGCTCTTCACTTTCCGCCCTTTGCACGGCTTGCGCGGTTGGTATTCCGCAGTAAGGATGAACAAAAAGCCGCTGCCGCCGCCGAAGGTGCCGCAAAAATCCTTGGCACCTTGTTGTCGCCCGAAGCGGAACTGCTCGGTCCCGCTGAATGTATGCTTTCTCTTATTGCGGGCAATTACCGCCGCCAGCTCATCCTGCGCGCAAAACAAATTCAACCTTTGCAAAAAGCCCTCCGGCAATTTGTACAAGGCTACAAAGTAATGTCGGGCGTGTATATCGAAATAGATATTGATCCGATGAATCTTATGTGAATACAGGTAGTTGTTCTCTATTTTCTAAAATCTATTTTTAAAAAAGCATTTTAATTTGCATTTTTTTCTTTTTTGCTCCAATACATATTGCCGACTAAGACAATCCTTTATCACTCAAATTACTTGCTTCATGTCGGTTATTTTTTGCGGTGTTTTTACTATTGAATAAGCCTTGCAGAGTCGGTACTATATAAATATGAAAAAGACAGTTTTAATTACCGGAGCATCAGGTTCAATGGGGTCTGCCGCTCTAAAGCAAATTGCGGAAACAAATAAGTATAATATAACGATTCTCTTACGAGAAAAAAAAACTAATATAAAACTTGCAAAAGTTTTAAAAAAAAGATACAGGGAAGTCTTAAACGTAATTTTCGGAGACTTGTCCGATTTTAATACTTGCGAAAAATGCGTACGGAATGCGGACTACATAATTCACTGTGCGGCAATTATTCCTCCGGCGGCGGATCATAATCCGAGTCAAACATATAAGTCAAATTTTTTGGCAACGGTAAATTTAATCAATGCCGCAAAAGCATCTCCAAAAAGTGCGGAAGTAAAATTTATTAATATAGGAACGGTAGCCCAATACGGCAACAGAACATTTAAGCATCCGTGGATTCGCACAGGAGATCCGCTACTGCCTTCACCGCTTGATTTTTACGGGGCGACAAAGACAATGGCTGAACGAGAAGTTATTGAATCCGGATTAAAATTTTGGGTATCGCTTCGTCAATCCGGCGTTTTATACGAAAAAATTATGCTGAATAATATGAGTGACGGGATTGTGTTTCATACACCATGGAATACGGCAATTGAATGGGCAACTGCGGAGATGAGTGGGCTTTTATTAAAAAATATTTTAGAAAAATCCGACACTGAAACTCTTTCATCGGAATTCTGGAAAAAAGTTTATAATATCGGTAACGGAAAATTTGCGAGGGTTACAGGTTTTGAAACTCTTAACCGAGGTTTTACCATGATGGGGTGTAGTGTAAAAGATATTTTTAAACCGAATTGGAATCCGCCACGCAATTTTCATTGCGGGTGGTTTTATGATTCAAAAGTTTTAAATGAATATCTTGATTTTCAACATGAAGGCTTTGAAGATTTTTTTTTAAAATTAGAAAAAAAATTTTGGTATTTTAAACTGGGAAAACCCTTTCGCTTTTTGATTCGCAAACTGATGATAGAACCGCTTTTAAAAACCACCAATGCCCCGATGTACTGGATTCAAAGCAAGGATGAAAAAAAGATACGGGCTTTTTTCGGTTCCGTTGAAGCGTTTAAAAAAATACCCGAAACTTGGGATGAATATAATCTTTTATGCGAAAACAAAAATCCGCAAACCGGTGAATACTTGGACTACGAAAAAATTAAAGATGAAAGCCTTGCAGGTAATTTACTTTTAGACCATGGATATGACGAAACAAAGCCAGAAAGCAGTCTCGATATAAAAGATATAAAAAAAGCAGCAGTATTCCGCGGTGGTAAATGTTTAAGCTCATCGATGTCCGTGGGCGACTTATATACACCGCTTAAATGGGAGTGCTCTTGCGGACACACGTTTACCGCGACGCCGTATCTTGTACTGAAAGCGGGACATTGGTGTCCGGATTGCGCCGCTCCCCCATGGAATTTCGATAAACTTGCAAAACACAGTAAGTTTTATGCACAAGTTTGGTACGACGATCACGACTTGGACGAAAATAATTTTTACGAAAAAATTGTTTTCTAGTATAACGTTTTTTTAATGCATCTTATCAAAAACGTAAAAAGTTTTATAAAAAAGAGCTCGACACGGCGCAACGGCGAACCATTTGAATTGCTACCTTTGGTTCGCCAGCGAGTTTTAAAGCTTCAATTTTACAAAATAGTGTTGATGCTTTAAAACATCGTTTGAAATTTAGCAACGGTGAGCAATTTACCATAGTAATGCTTAAATCCGCAGCCCCTTATTGTTGATACTCCAATTTTTATAACAGGAAGTTAATTAGAAAACGTTATACTAGCATAGAGGTGTTTCAAAGTCAAATCCTGTATTAATAATTCAACTCTGCGCGTTGAAATATTTTTTTTACAAAGATTGCCCGCATGCGTTGCACGCGTATTTCGTCAAACGGGATATCTTCGTCAATGGATAGGGCGCCGCTTAATAATAAGAAGGCAAGGTGGGCGGTTTGCACTCGATATAAAAGAGCATTGCAATCTTGGATCGAAGAATAACGAATAAGGTTTAACGAAATTCCTAATTTTATTTTTAAGGTAATATCAATGGCTTCTTTTATATCAAGCAGAACGGCATTTTTTGCAAGAGCCAATGCTTTTGCAATAATATCTTTTATTTGATAAATTTTTTGTTCGGTTATATAATTACGTGCGGTTCTTTCCTTTTCAATAAGCGATTGCATATAAGAGTGGAAAAAACTAATTTGTGCTTTTACCGTTCTGCCGGCAGAGCTGCCGTAAGAAATCAAGTAAAGCCAACCTAAAAGCAGCTTTGAGTCGGCTGCATAATAGGCATGTATTTCAAAACCTAATTCCGCAAGCTTATTGATTTCTTCTTGTAGAATACCGGTTAATGAAAGACCGGGCAAGGAACAAAGAATGGAATTTTTCATTCCGCTTCCTATTCGGTAAATATTTGAACTTAAATAGCCATAATGTTTTACCGCCGCAAAACGTAAGTGTTTTGAAAGAATGTTTTCTACATGCAATATAGTTTTTGCAGTTTGCTCAGGTGCAAAACCTGCGGAAAAAGAGAGTAAATGTAAATGGTCTCTGATATTAGAAGTTGCGGCGATAGCTCCGTCATTATGAATAATAACCGCTCGTGATAAAACAGGCTCTGTATCGGAAGCTAATATTCCTCTTTCTTCTAAAATTTTTTTTCCGATTGTATCCATTGCCACAAGGCGTAATGAATTATATTTTTCCGCATCGGGTAATTGATTAAATGCATCTAAAATAAGAATGGTAACTCTTTCGGCATCTTCTTTATTTAAAGCCGATGGAAAAACAAAATCTAAAAGATTACGTGAGATACCAACCTTTGTTGAAAGCACAATATCAATATCAGGCCCTGTTTCCATATACCATGCAGAGCTGTCAGTGATCATATTTTATTTGTTCCTTCAACTCATTTAATTTATCTCGATAATAAGCGGCAAGTTCATATTTTTCCATTTCTATGGCACGCGCTAAATTATTTTTTAATTCGGAGATATCGGCTGCTTGCGGAATAGGGGCGGAAAGCTCCCGAGGTACGTCATCAGTATATATGATTGAAACCGATTTTTCCCGCATAATACGGGTAACATCATTTTGAAAATAAAAAAAACAGCTTGGACAGCCGATCATCTTTTTTGATTGAATATCATTTAAGGAAGAGCCGCAAACGGGACAAGAAGGCGCGGATGAGTTTTCATCATGAGCGGAATTTTCTTTATTGAGAATTTCTTCATGAGAAAAAATATGAGAAATTGCCTTATCAATATTGGAATTATCTTTTGCGTAAAGCCCGTATTTTTCTGCACAATCCCTACAAATATACATTTCTTTTATTTTATTCTGTACTATTTGCTGTACAAAAACTTCTGCTCCTTCTGTGCCGCATAATTTACATTTCATCATAACTTCCTCATAATATCAATCGGTTTTTCTTTACCTGCCCGTATTGATGGTATCATACAAACAGTAACCGATAAAATCAATGTTCCGGAAACGATAAGATACAATTCGTTTAAGTTTAATACAATAGGAATATACTCAAGATAATAGGCAGGATCAAGTAGATGAATTTCGCCGGTTGCTGTCGACTGTCCCATACTCAGTGCTAAAAGCATATTAAGTGCATTGATGGTTTTTTCGATATATTTAAAAACCTCGTTGATATGTATTGAAAGAGTAATACCAATCGGCATGCCGATCGCAAGTCCGCCTAAGCCGGTTGCCAAACCTGCAAGTAAAAATGAAAAAATAATGGTTTCAGGTTTTGTGCCGGTTGCTTTCAATATTGCAATCTCTTTTCGTCTTTCCATAATAAGCATAACGAGAGCGGATGAGATATTTGCAGAGGCAACAAGTACGATTAAAAACATGATAAAAAGTAGAATATTTTTTGAAGTTTGAAAAGAATGAAATTGAGATCGATTCATATCTTGCCAGCTGAATGGAGAATATCCTCTCGGAAGGTTACTCATACCTGTTTGTATTATCTCTTGCATAGCAGCCTGATCAAAGGGATCTTTTGTTTGCACCAGAATAGAGGCAAGGGCTGCATCAGGAGAAAGAATTTTCATTCCCGTTTCTAATGGCATAAAAACCCAAAGCGCATCAAGTTCCTGATATCCTGAAGAAATAACTCCCGAAACTTTTCCGACAAAAAGTTTCGGGATACTTTTGCCTGTAGGAGAGGGGAAAAGCGTAAGGATTCTGCATGAATCACCTGCCGTAATGCCGAGGTCTTCCGCAATTTTTTTACCCAGTAAAATTGAGTTTTTTTCCGTAAATTCTAAAGAGCCAGCAACAACTGTCAGTAATTGAGAGGCTGCCTGATTCTCGGTAAAAAAATTATCCGATACGGCACGGATATTACCTCCCTTTCTGCCGTTTTTACCGATGACAATTCCGTTGCCGTTCACTTGCATCCACGCGCCGGTTATATATTCATTTGAGCAGTTTTCTTTAAAGGTTGCATAATTATTCTGTAATTGATTATAGCTTTCTTGCGGATTTTTATAGTTTGTTGAAGGGCGTAAATCAACAAACTGTAAATGTCCTGAACCAAGCTCAATCATTCGTGAAGTAATGCCGGAAATCATTCCGTCGGAAACAACAAGAACGATAACAAGCGGGATAATACTGACACCGATTCCCAATACTGCACCGAAAAGACTTTTGCGTGCATTTGATTCGGAGCGCCCTGAACCGATTCCTAAAAATCTTAGCGCAAATAAAAAGGGAACTTTTATCATACTGCCACCAACTTTCCGTGCTCTAATCGATAGCAGCTATCCGCCATTGAAGCAATTCCCGGATCATGCGTTACAATTAACAGTGTTTTGCCATGTTTGTCGGTAAGTGAAAAGAGCAGGTCTTGAACCGATGCGGCGTTTTGCGGATCAAGGTTACCAGTCGGTTCATCCGCCAAAACAAGCATCGGATCATTAATCAGTGCTCGAGCAACCGCAATCCTTTGCCGTTCACCACCAGAAAGTTGAGCGGGAAAATGATCTTTTCTGTTTTCAAGCCGTACATCGGCAATCAGAGAAAGCGCCCGCTCTTTTATTTCTTTTTTATTTTTTCCCGCAATGAGTGCGGGCAGCATAATGTTTTCAAGAGCGGTAAAGTCTTTTAGTAAATAATGAAACTGAAAAATCAAACCTAAAAAATGCCGACGGTATTCGGTTAATTCAGCTTCAGTAAGAGAAAGCAGATTATACGAACCGGCCAGTATTTTCCCTGAATCGGCTGCTTCCATTCCTCCGATAATATTGAGTAAGGTGCTTTTTCCGCAGCCTGATTCTCCGGTGATAGCAATTTTTGCGGCGGAAGGAATTTCCAAATGTAAGTCGGTGAGTATGTGTAAATCTTCGGATGCCGATGTAAAACTTTTATATAAATTGTTTACCGAAAGAACCGGATTATTCATAGCGCAATACCTCCGCGGGTTTTAATGTAAGGATTTTTCTTGCGGCAAACCATGCTGCCGATGAAGCGGAAAACACTCCAAATAAAAAAATAAAAACTGTTTCTTTAAAAAAGATTCGTACCGGAATAGTTTCCACATTATAAAAATATTCAGGACTGAAAATAGCAAAAGGCATTTCAGTGATGTTCGAAACAAGGGATCCGATAAAATGAATGATTATATTGATACTGACTTCTATTAAAAAAAACACTTCATTTATTTGTGCGGAAAGCAGTAGCCCTAATAATAATCCGATAATGCCGCCTATTAAGCCAATTGTAAATCCGTTACACATAAACAAAAAACGAATATCTTGTATTCTTGCACCGAGTGAGGCTAATACGGCAATTTCTTCTCTTCGTTCATAAATAGAGCGCCGCATACCGTTATAAATATTTACGGTAACTACCAAGAAAATCAAAATAACCAAGAGCATCATCATGTTTTTTTCTATTCGTAAGGCACCAAAAAAAGCCCTGTTATAGGTTCTCCAAGATTCCGCATGCAGCGAAGGAATCGTTTTTTGTAAACTATGTAGATACTTTGAATCATGTTCAGGATTTTCAAGTTTTACTGCTGCATTGTATGTCTCGGACTCACCGCATATTATTGTGCCTGTTTCGAGAGATACAAAGGCAAAGCTTGCATCAATTTCATAATAACCGGTTTTAAAAGTGCCGGTAACCAGCAGCTGATTATTTTCGGGAAATATATTTGTATCCGAAGAGCCTGAAACGGCAAGTACTGTTATAATGTCTCCTGTTTTGATAGAAAGCTGCCGTGCAAGTTCATAGCCAAGCACCACAGTGTTTTTTTTCTCAAGATCAAATGTTCCCGACATTATTTTTACAATCTCATTAAAGCCTGAATCTTTTGCACGCAGATCGGTCGGTACCGCACGCAACAGCGCTCCCTGTTGTCGGGAAAAGTTTCCTTCCATGAGTGTTTGCGCTTCTGAAAAACGGTAAAAGGAAACATACCCTCCGAATTTTTCCGCGTGCTCAATATCCGTCTTTGCCCCTGAAAGACGCAGGTGGGCGGAACTTACTTGTAATATCGCATCAATAAAGCCCATCTGAAAGCCGTTCATCACTGATAAAATAACAATTAAGGCGGTTACTCCGAGAGATATCCCCGCAATAGAAAAAATACCGGTGATTGCCGATCGACCACGGGTGTCAGCGGCATTAAATCGTTTTAGTATAAAATAAATCCATTGGAACGATTTTAGTTTCATAGTTTTCCTTATTATCGATCTTCCTTTAACGCTTCTTTTAATTTTAGAATCTCTTTATCATTTTCATATACATGAACCATTTTATAAGAGTCAAAAAAATAAATACGGGCTTGTAACACCGTATTGCGGTAAACTATTTCCGATTTTTTTTTGCCTTTTTCATAGGTCCATTCTCGTCGATATAAAACGTCTCCCTTTGTTTCTTCTCTGCTGACAAGCTCATTTTTTGCGTTATACGTATTTTCAATTTTTTGCTCTAAACCGTTGTCGGCATTGTACACTTCTTTTAAAATTAAGAATCCTGCCGCCGAATATTTTGTCATGACATGCTGCTTGTCTTTTGTAACAGTTTGAGAATAAGGATACAAGGACTCGCTTTCATATTTCCATTCTGTTTTCTCTGCAAGATTTGCTCCGCTATACAGGACGGCAAGGGAAGGGCGTCCTAAGGAATCAAACTCTTCATAATACCACGTGTCGTTATCCGCAAGCGTTAAACCGGTATCTTCTATTGAAGAAAAACCGGAAAGTTTATTTGTTTTTAATGCTTCTTTTTTTTCAGAAGTATTTTTATCGGACTCTGTTGGCAACTCGTTTTTTTTGCTTGTTTGATCTGCTTCGGTATCGGATTCTTTTTTTGCAGTATCTAAAGTTTCAGCCTCATTTTTCTGCTGATTATCGCTTTCTTTTGCCGTTGTATTGTTTTCACTTTGCGAAGAACGAGAGTTTGCATTTGACTGCTTTTCATCCGCGGATAAAAAAATACTGCTTATTATAAAAAGGAAGCAAAAAATAGCGATACGTATCTGCATTTATTTTAATCTCTTCCAATAAATTCCTTGATAAACTCTTTTGTGTCGAATGGGGCAATATCGGAATACTGTTCTCCCGTTCCGATAAAGAGCATGGGAATATTGAGTTCTTTACTAATGGTAATGGCATTACCGCCTTTTGCCGTCGAATCATATTTTGTCAGCATGATTGCATCAATAGAGATAGCTTCATGAAACGCTTCCGCTTGCCGGAATGCGTTTTGTCCGGTTGTTGCGTCAAGTACAAGAATTTTTTTATAGCAGCCTGTATCCGCTTTTGATTCTGCAATTTTATCAATCTTGCCTAATTCTCGTATAAGGTTTTCTTTTGTATGAAGTCTGCCGGCGGTATCGGCAAGTACCAGCCCGCCGCCTTGAGCTTTTATTGCTTCTGCCGCATCAAATACAACTGCTCCCGGATCTCCGCCGTGTTGATGCGCTACTACGCGCAAACCAAGCGCCTTCCCGTGATATTGTAATTGCTCAATTGCCGCTGCTCGAAAGGTGTCCGCAGCAGCGAGAACAATCGGCATAGTCAAAATTTTATTATAATAATTCGCTATTTTTGCAATACTGGTTGTTTTTCCTACACCGTTTACACCCAGTATTAAATACACGGAGGTTTTCTTTTCTTCAGGCATAAAGGTTACGGTTTTGATCAAAGGAGTTAAAATACCGGTAAGTATACGAATGATATCATCTTTGGTTTCCGCTTTTTGTTTTTTACACTCTTGTCGCAATAATGTTTCAATATCAAATGCTGTTTTTGCTCCGACATCTCCTTCAACAAGAGAGTCTGTAAGATTTTCAAAAAATGAATCATCAAGGTTGATATGCATTCCGAATAAGCGCTTTAAGCCTTCAGAAAAACGTCTTTTTGTCATTGTGTTTTTCCTCCTGAGGGTTGCTGCGAAAGGTCTTGTTTTGCATCGGTTTGTAAATCCGATTTTTCAACGAGCGCTGAGGATGTTTTTTTGCGTTGCACCGGTACATTTTCCGTCGGTATTGCTTCTTTCGGTAAGCTTTGGTCAGCTGCAACTAAATAGCGAATAAGCTGGATGAAGTAGTTTACTCCAAGGCAAATGGTTACTCCCTGCATAACATTGGAGCTAATTGATAAAGCTTTTATTGACGAAGCATTTTTATCTGTTTGTGGTAATCTTCCGGATTCATAGGCATTTCTTTTATCCGCCAAAACTCCGCGCAGAATCATATCAATCGGCAGTGCAATATAAAATGCGCCAAGCGACCAATACAGCACCTTTCTTTGTTTTTCTATTTTATCCTTTGTAGTTATTTTATTCAAGGATGCGGTTATCGGCACGCTTCCTCGTATATCTTTTATTTTTTTTGAATTAACCAGAACAAAGGTTCGCACGCCGTTATGAGAAATATCTAAAAGATTTTTATCGCCGTACAATTGAACATCAAAAGGAGTAAGACCGAAATATTTTGTATCAAAAAAAATATCAGCCTGTCCTTTTGGAATATAAAAAGTTACCGTTTTTGCGGTCATTTTTTTTAGTGCTATTTTCAACGAATATAGCGTATCATCTTTTATTTGAACATCTTGAGTAGCGGAAATAAATCCGGTTGCCGAAGCGCTGACCGTATATGAGCCTTTGTAGAGTATAATCGGTTTTGAGAAATCTTCTATTTTTTTATCCTGAATATAAACACTGGCAGTTTTCGGCTCAATATCAAAATACACGGTTACCGGCTTTGCGTTTTGAATAACCATCTGCATTTGTTCAGATAGGTTTTTTACTATTTCTTGAATATCCTCATATTTTCCTGCATCTGAAAAATGATATTGAGGCATATTTGCTAAACCAGTTGTAATGCTCACCGATACGGAAAGATAGCCTGCAATATCTTTAAGCGTGCCTGATACAAGAGCTGAAATTTTTTGTTCTTGTAGTTTTTCTGCAAGATTTGTATGTTTCTCCGTATTAAATAAGTCGCTACCAGTTTTCCATAAGCTTACGGTTTTTATATCTTCTTTTGAAAACTGCCGCGCATCGGCAATTTTTATATTTTCTTTTGCTCGCTCAATCTCTTGCTCTTTTTTCTTAATATCTTTTTCTAGTTTTTTTAATTGCTTTTTTTTAGCCGCCTTGCTTTCCACCGAGAGAAAAAGGGTATCTTTTTCTTTTATTAAGGCAGCTCGTTCTTTAATAAGTTTTAGTTTTTTTTGTCCGGTTTCCAAAAGGCTGCGTGCTTTTTTCTCATCCATAGGAACAGTACGCCTCATGTCGGTATCCAAATAAAGTAAAACCATTTTCGGTACGGTAATTGCGTATTCTTTGTACAGCTCCGGCAGATCTTGTATTGAAAATTCGGTTGCGGCAAGAACCCAGTTATCGTCTTTTTTTTCTTGTCCGAAAAAGGGTAGGGTGCTAAAAAGAAAAAGGATGAGTACGAGGGTTCGCCATTTATTTTGTTCTTTCATATACTTCATCAAAATCATCGGTGGAAAATGGCTGCATCAGAAAATCTTTTGCTCCGCAACAAAGGGCCATGTTAATACGGGCTTCTTCAAAAAGAGAAGAAAGGGCGATAAATTTTGTATGCGGGCTTATTTTTCGAAATGTCGCGGAGTCCGTAAAATATGCACAATCAAAATAAACCCTCGAAACCTCTTCTGTTTGCAGCATCTGCATAAGCCAATCGCATGAGAATGCCCGAGTCATATTTTGTAACAGTCCCGACTTTTTTCTAATATTTTCAGTGTATGTGCAGACTTGTTCTCCCCGTCGGCGTAGGGCATCAGCCATTCTGTTTCCGAGATAGGCTGATGTACACACAATGCAAATCATATAAAATCATCCTCATCGGCTGAAGCTTCCAATACGTTTTTCTGTAAATACTCTTCCATAAAACCGTCAATATCGCCGTCCATAACCGCCTGAATATTTCCCGTCTCATATTTTGTACGGTGGTCTTTTACCATTGTATAGGGCTGAAATACATATGAGCGGATTTGATTGCCCCAGGAAATGTCTTTTTTTTCCGCTGCAAATTTTTGATTATCCTTTTCTTTTTCTTCTCGATAGTATTCGTACAACCGTGCTTTTAAAATTGCCATTGCAGTTGCGCGGTTACTTATTTGACTGCGCTCATTTTGACAGGCAACCACAATCCCTGTCGGAAGATGCGTTAAACGAACCGCTGAATCTGTTTTATTAACATGCTGTCCACCGGCGCCGCCCGCTCGATATGTATCAACCCGTAAATCTTCTGGACGGATTTCAACCTCAATGGTGTCATCTAAAACAGGGAATACATAAACTGAAGTAAATGAGGTATGTCGTCTGGCATTTGAATCAAAGGGACTAATTCTGACCAACCGATGAATGCCGTTTTCTCCTTTTAAAAAACCGAAGGCATATTCACCGCTCACTTTTAAGGTGATTGATTTAATACCGCCGTCAGCTTCAAGCATATCAAGTGTTTCTGTTTTATAATCGTTACGCTCTGCCCACCGCAAATACATTCTGGTAAGCATTTGCGCCCAGTCACAAGCCTCTGTGCCGCCTGCACCTGCATGGATGGTAAGAAAGGCATCATTTGCATCAACCTCTCCGGAAAGAAGGTGCAATACATTCAATTTTTCAAAACGTTCGGAAAGTTTTTGATATACCGAATCAATTTCATCCGTCATCTGCTCATCTTCGGCTTCTTCCGCTAAATCATATAAAGCTTGCAGATCCTCAATATCGGTTTGAAGTTCACGCCATGGTTCTACACGAGAGCGCAAAACTTTCAATTCACTCATGACTTTTTCCGCTTTTGCGGTATCATTCCAGAATCCCTCTGATGCGGAAAAATCTTCTTTCTCTTTTATTTTTTCATAGATAGTATCGGAGTCAAAGATGCCTCCAAATTTCAGCTACCTGTGCCCTTAATTCACTTATTTTTGATTTATATTCTTCTAAAAGCATAAAAAACCTTCCTTATAGTATTATTTCTAAATGTAAAAACAGAGCGTGTGCCTTAGCGCATCTACTCGAAAAAAGCTCAATGAGAATACGATAAGAAAGGAATATTGTCAATCTTATCGACAGGGTTGGCACGACAAGAGCACGAAGAATATCCTAAAGTGCGGATGTATTTATTCCGATACTAATGCCTCATAAAATGCAATAAACTATATCAAATCTAAATTTGGTAAAAATCTTACTTAGATTTTTATACATTGAGATAAATTTTAAAGACTCTTATGTTGAAATCAGGTGCAAGCTATTCGAAATTGAGTCAAATTCCTGCTTAAATGACAAAAATAAGTTTTTTGTGGATTTTGTCGTGTAGTAAAATAAGTTAATATTGCTAATTTAAAAAAACTATAATAAAATATGGTCAAACAGTAACGGAGGAAAAATTTATGAAAAAAATATCCGGTTTTTTAATAGTACCATTGTTTATCTGTTTATTGTTTTCATGTAATCAGTCATACGGAAAAAAGAAAAACCTTCTCTTAGGATCGTGGGACAGGTATACTGTTATAAATGGAAAGCCATTATACGTAAAAGCTTCTTTCAAAGAGAATACATTCACTTTATATCATTCGCATATGCTTGACGAGGAAACAGGAGGAACCATATTTTATACTTATACCAGATAGAAAGATGTAATAAAAGCAAATGCAACGGGAATACGATACGATAACGATGATGAAATTCTTCCTGCTTATGAGGTTGGGTTTAAGTATAACCCTTTTGATATTTCATACTCAATTAAAGATGATGAGTTAACTTTACAATATTCCTCAATAACCTTTGTTTTATATAAAAGATAAATAATGTCCTTTATAAAAATAGCTTTTAATCCGGATCCGTCTTTTTTGATCCATGTATCAAAATACTTTCTTCTTTTTCTAACATAGTATTCCTTTACAGTAAACTGTTCATTGGTGTTGTGCCACCTGATAATTCGGTACGCATGTGATGTATACGTTGCTCCTTGATCGCTATGTAGGAGGACTTCTTTAAGACTATATTTTTCGGCTAGGTGCGTAACGCTGTCAACGGCAAGTTTCGCATCCACATGCCGTGAACACACATAGGCAACTATCTCTCGATTGTATAAATCCAATATTGCGCTTAAATATAACCAGCCGTCTTTTACTCTAAAATATGATATGTCCGTAACCAGCTTGCTTAAAA
Organism: Treponema phagedenis; assembly: GCF_008153345.1. Lineage (NCBI taxonomy): Bacteria > Pseudomonadati > Spirochaetota > Spirochaetia > Treponematales > Treponemataceae > Treponema > Treponema phagedenis. Next base: position 1,774,399 of record NZ_CP042818.1, read on the forward strand.
ATGCCGTTGCGACAAACTCTCGGTTAAGAATATTTGCCGGAAGATTTTTTCGTTCTTCCTTTTTCTGCTTATAATACTCTTTTGGATGCTTTCGTCGGCGTATTTTTGCCTATGGTAAGTTTTCTCACCGTTGCTAAATTCCAAACGATGTTTTGCCTGAGATTTTATTGTAAGCAGGCAAAACTCAGAACTGCCACGGACGGCAGTGGTTCCAAACAGAAACGATGTTTTAAAGCAAGACAATTGTAAAGCTTTAAAACTCGAGGGTTAGTTTTTGCCACGACGGCAAAAACTAACCTGGGCTCCTTTTTATAACAGAGAGTTTTTAAACTCGTGGGTTTGGTTTTGCCACGGACGTCAAAACTCAGAACGGGCACGGACGCCCGTGGTTCCAAACAGAAACGATGTTTTATAAAGCAAAGTAATTTGCAAAGCTTTAAAACTCGTGGTTTAGTTTTTGCCACGGACGGCAAAATCAGAACGGGCACGGACGCCCGTGGTTCCACGCAGAAACGATGTTTTAAAGCAAAGTAATTTGCAAAGCTTTAAAACTCGTGGTTTAGTTTTTGCCACGGACGGCAAAATCAGAACGGGCACGGACGCCCGTGGTTCCACGCAGAAACGATGTTTTAAAGCAAAGTAATTTGCAAAGCTTTAAAACTCGTGGTTTAGTTTTTGCCACGGACGGCAAAATCAGAACGGGCACGGACGCCCGTGGTTCCACGCAGAAACGATGTTTTAAAGCAAAGTAATTTGCAAAGCTTTAAAACTCGTGGTTTAGTTTTTGCCACGGACGGCAAAATCAGAACGGGCACGGACGCCCGTGGTTCCACGCAGAAACGATGTTTTAAAGCAAAGTAATTTGCAAAGCTTTAAAACTCGTGGTTTAGTTTTTGCCACGGACGGCAAAAACTAAACCGGAGCTCTTTTTATAAATTCAAGTGTTTAAAAGCTGCATAAAAGATATCCCGTTCTCTGGTACCTCCACTTTGAAATATTCACAAATGCTTGCGCCCACGTCTGATAAAGTATTCCTTGTTCCAAGCTTCTTTCCGTGTACTTCCTTTTTATATACAAGCAGCGGAACGCACTCACGGGTGTGTTTGCTATGTCCTATGTTCGGGTCATTACCGTGATCCGCCATAACTAGCAAAATATCATCTTCTTTAAAAAACTTTAACAGTTCTCCAATGCTTCTATCAGATATTTCAAGTATTTCTTTATATGTTTTAGAGGACATGGAATGCCCTGCCAAATCGGTTTCCTGTATGTTTGTACAAATAAAACCTGTATCCATGTTTTTGAATTCACTGATAGTATGCCGCATGCAATCCTCCGTGGGTACACAGGAAATGCTTCTACCTTGATCATTTGCGACAATATCAGCAACTTTCCCGATAAGTGTAACAGGTATTCCGGCTCTTCCTAAGATTGTCGGAGTCTGTACATTTTTATCAACGCCGTACCCAAGATGGAGGCACCTGTATCCTTGTTCGTAAGACTTAGACTTAGCCGAAGCAATACCGATGAACTTACCGTTTTTTATTTCCTGCGCATTCCATAAATCCTGCATAGTATTTCCGGTACCGCCGAAAACTATAACTCTTCCGACAGTTACAACATCTCTTACAAGTTTTCCTATTTCGTACTCATTATCAAAAGAAATATAGTCAAGCGGAGCCGTCACATTATAGCACATACCGAGGTCAGCCTCTAAATTATCAGCTATTGTAACGTAAGAATCACACAAAAGAAACCTTAGTCCCTCCTGTTCAATAACATTTATCGTATGCCCCTTGGACACAAGATAAGCCGCTACCTCATCTACTTTCTCCTGAAACGGGTGAATATCAGGTTTTTTCGGCAAGCTTCCCATTATTTCCTGATGTCCCATAAAGGTGTCCGCTCCATAGTGCATCAAATTAATTTTCCCATAATTCGCCGTAGGATAAAACTTCATTGAATTGCTCTCTCTGCCGTAAGCATTCATCAGCCCCAAGGCTTCAAGATTCGGGAGCTTCAAGTCAGGATTGTCATTTATAATGCTTCGCAGCGTATTGGCTCGCTCATCACCCGGGCGCACCATAGGAGCGTCATCCATTGCTCCAACGCCGAATCCATCCAACACAATAACCACAAATCGTTTCACAATTCTTCCTTCTTTCTTCCGTGACTGTCATAAATACCGACAATCTCGTATTTGCCATGCTGTATTCCTTTTACCAATACCACATCACTTCTTGTCGAAAAAATCTGAAAGCGGAATGCCATAAGTGCTGTATCGCCGATTTTACATTCATCGGATATGCCCAAATGGTAATCTATGCTTTCATGAGTCGGGGGTATCACCAGAAGTCTGCGGCGCTCTTCATAGGAGATTCCGACCAAAACATTCTTTACATGTGATCGCCTATAATACCCGCCGCCATAACAATAAGCATTGCCTCCAAAATTATGAGAAATTTCACTGACATATACCACAGCCGGTCTTTCTTCAAGTTCAAAGTCGGCATGCATTATTGTAGTTCCGCTCAGTCCATGCCCCGGCTCACCACAGTTTCCGCCGTATTTGAGCATCTGATTAAGTGTCCTGCAACATGTCGAAGCGGGGGTATTAATAATCTGAGCTGTAACACCACAGGTTTTTAAAATCTCATTTGCAAATTGTACAGTTCCCAAATTAGCAGTCGGCAGAATATCCTTATCTTTTTCACTATATAGATAACATGGAAATGACGTAATACCTTTTATTTCCACATGTAAACAGTTGCTCTTAATCCAAAGCACTGTTTCCTTTAGTTCATGCAGATGAATACCTGCCATCTGCCCTGAATAAAGCGTATCATTATCCCCATATACTCTTAGCATAATCCCTTGCTTAATGCGGAGTTCTTTTGCCGCATCTTCTATCGCTTGTATTTTTTCTTTTGAATAAACGGTAATTACCTCCGGCTTATAAGCAACGATTTCTTTTATCATTGCCTGTGGCACCTGTACTAAGTGTCCAACGTTCCCTATAGGAATCTTATGCCGCATCATAACAAGGGCTTCTCTAAAATCAACAGTTACTGCACCGCTATATCCAAGCTTCATTAATTCCGATGCCAGATACGGATTTCTGCCAACCTGTTTCAGCATAAAATATAATTTTATGTTTTTTTCATTAGCTGATTTTAAAATCAGTTCCGCATTTTCAAGGAACACATCAACATCAACAATATATGAATCCGGAAGAATTTCCTGGTTTTGATGCAATAAAAATGCGGTTTTAACTAATTGTCTATTTCTTTTTTCAATTTGATTCAGAAACATTTATCTCGCTCTTTCCACTGATTCTCTAAGAATATTTAAAATTGTGTCGGCACCCGCACGCATGGGATTAATTCTTATCATACGGTCTTTCAGTGTGGGATCGACCTTTAGAAATGTGCCGGATACTCTGTAAAACATTGGTGTTATTTCATACTTCGATTCAGCACCTACAGGATTCGGCGCCGCTCCCAACTTTTCCGCTTCTATAAGCACCCGCTCCGCTATAGTATCAGAAAATTCCACCAATATAACCTTTGACTGTGCATTCGCAATAAATGCATCTTTAACCAGAGGAATCTTCCCTGACTTAAGTCTTCCGACACACTCCTCATTCACCTGCGCTTGAATTGCAAGAGATACCGGCGCATACGTAAGCCCTCTCAGCACATCTATAGACTCATGTCCTTGGACTTGCATACCTCCGGAGTAACTTTCAGAAATCAGACGGTCAATATATAATTTTTCCCCTACAATAACGCCGACTCCCTCGGGCCCAAGCAGCTTAAACGATGAAAAACATGATACATCCGCACCACACTGCACCCCGATATCTTTTACTTTCATTACCGCATAGTTATCATCCGTCAAAATCGGTATATCCCTCATTGTTTTAATTGTTTCAATCACCGTATGCATATCATACCTGTCATCCGGTTTTTGCCTTGTATGTTGAATCAATACACCTTTCACATCAGAATTATTTTTAAGTGCCTTTTTAATCTCATCGATTTCGTTAAAGTCCGCTTCAATTGGTATAAGCCCGAGCATATCAAACGAAGTCTTACTCGTGCTATAAATCGGTGCGGCATGAACTAATACCTTGTCTCCGCAATTAAACATGGAATGTAAACCGAATCGAATTGCCCCTGTTCCGGCACCCCTAAGCAAAATACAAGCTTCCGCATCAAAAATGCTCGCAATTACCTTTTCCGCCTTAGCGGTAGTCACAGGTTTGTTAAACCCCTCTACTACTCCGAGATCGCCTCTATTCAAAAAAGTATGCCCTTCAAATTCTCTTGTAATACAGTCAACCACCTTAAACTGAAGCCTAATAGCTTCGTTTAACGATAAACTGCGTAACGGATATGTCCGCATAATCACACCTTCCTTCTAATGATTTTTTTGTCACAAGCACTCATAACACTTGGTTTCGGTGTGCAACATTTTTTGATATCTTCAATTAATTTTTTAATTCATCTAATCAGAACCATAAATAATTTTATAAAAGAGAGCTCGACACGGCGCAACGGCGGGCAATTTACCATAGGAATGCTAAATCTGCAAGTCATAATTGGTAATACTCTGATTATAATACAGGGAGTTAATTACAGAATATCATACTCGTCACGCATAATCTAAATACCGCATTGTGATACTATACGCTTGGGATTACTCAATAACAATTCATCGATATCATTTTTCGTGAAGCCGCTTTTTTTAAGCATTGGCAAAAACTCCTCAAAAATATACGTATACCCGATTCCTCCCCTGTATTTGAGGCTTGATTTTCTTGTAATATCCATGGAAAGCACAACTTGAGAAAGCATCCCCTCATCCTTAATACGCTTCAGAGCATCGACTCTAAAAGTATCCGGGCAATAATTAAGCTTGCCTATTGTATCAACCCCTATCGTAACGCCCTTTTTCAAAACCGAAATCATGTATTCCATATCTTGAGACAAATCCATATGCCCTATGATAATCTTTTTAGGGTCTACTCCATGAGCAATCAGATAATCCGCCTGCTTATCGCCGATACTTCCAAGGGTGGTATGTGTTGTAACTAGCGCTTTTGTTTTAACTGCCGCAATAGCCATTGCATCGAACACCTTTTGCTCCATCAATGTCATTTCGTCCTTGCTCGTTCCGAATTCACCTATTACATCTGCTCTTATGCCTGTATCTTCGATCCCTATTGTAAGCTCCTTAATTACAATATCCGCTAATTCTTTAACCGAGTTGCTGCGCACACAATCCGGCAAAAAAGGCTCCTTATAAAACCCTGTTGAAACTATAATGTTAATTCCTGTCGCATCTGCAACCCTACGAATATAATTCACATCTCTGCCCATACCTATATTTGTCACTTCAAGTATGTTGCGTACTCCATACTCGTACAGAGTCTTAAATTCTTTAACTGTTTCATCAAAGCAATCCAGCCTGCAATCATAATCTTTTTTTACCCCTGATAAATCTATTGTCACATGTTCATGCATCAGGGTATATCCGTTCAGTAATTTCATTTCACCTCTGGAGCTACAATCAAACCGATTATGGTTAAAACATTTAACAGAATACCGAAGATAATACAGGCAACCGGTCCGATAGCCATATCTACAATAGGCTTCTTGGATTTTTTGTTAAGTAAAAACGCCCCTATTACAAATAATGCTCCGATTCCTGAATATCCCGATGCTGCACCCGCCATCTTTTCTGCCGAAACTATACCGCCAGCCAGTAGTGATACTTCGAGTACCTTATTCATGGAAGTACGCACATATTCTCCCATATCCTTTACACCAGGGAATCTGTCCATACCCTTGGCAAATAGATTGATTAGCGCAATTTCAGCCAGCATAATAACTACTCCGACCAAAAAAGCCGCAATCGGATTACCATGCAGCAACAGCCCTGCCACAAACACAAAAGTACAGCCTGCCGCACCGTAGACTCCGGTCACAATTGCAGTTGTAAATACCAACGGAACAAAGCCGATTGCTCTTGCAAGCGCAGTTAAAGCCGCATTGGTATACTCCCCCTTTCCAAGTAAGGCTAAAGATACAGGGTCACCTGCAATCATTGACATACTTGTTCCTACGGCAATTAATCCTCCCATAACCATAAGAAAAGGCCAGTTCTTACGAATACGGGCAACATTTCCCTCAAAGCCAATGGTAAGTGCTTCATTATTAGCATCGGTTCCCTTTTTTTGAGCAGCATAAAATATCATAAGAAGCATTCCAATCAACATAGCCATGCCTTCCGCATTTAACCTAACCGGTTTTCCCGAAATGGAGAATACGCCGAACTTTTTAATTAAGTAGTACACCAATACCGAGACAGCTGCCGTAATAGCACCCTTTTTAAATCCGTGCTGCTCAGCAACACTGATAGCAGGAAAAACAGCAAATGCCACCGTTACGTATGCTGAAACACTGCCAAGTTCTTTTGTAAAATTGTAGGGCATCTGTGCAAACAGATTCACGACAAACTCAAGCCCTAACAAGATTCCAAGTCCATAGCCTGCACCAATTACTGCTGATAAAATCATTCCAAGCTTTGTATCAGGACAAAACGAGCCTATAATATCAGTTGTTAATAACAGGCAATGAATCAAAATAATACTGGCAGCAATAGAAGTCGGTATACCAAAACCTATAACCAAACCGAAGCTTATGGCAAAGCTCATGGCAGCTAATTCTTTTCTTGAAATCTCCTTATTGAAATATTGACCTACAATCGGGCGAAATCCGTCATTAAATACGGCTATACCCTGATTTGATAGAACGGATGCAAAAGCTCCGATCAAAGCAATTACTAAATAACTCATACTCTTTCCTCCTCTTTTGTAACAAATGCGTTAAGCAATATAGGCAAAACAGCTTCTTTATGCTGAGCCGTAAATCCGAATGCGACTTTTCCAGCCTGTACTTCTTGTTCAATCTCTGCGTCACTTTTTATCTGCCCGGGCATGGAGATAGTGGCGCATTTTGATCTGCCAAGAATTGCAAGCGCCATTGCAAGTGCTCCGCCACCTCCCGTGTTACACGCCCCGATGTAGTAGTCATATTTTCCGGCTTTCATCGCCATTACCGCATTTAAGTCTCCTTCTATTGTCACCTCAGCCCGATCTTTGAGCTGCGCTTTGACAATTGAAGCGATCCCATCCTTGTCAATTTGTCCCCCAATAACAATTCTCATCAAAAGCTACCTCCTGTTCTTCCGATTCATCTTAAAATATTACAACGCTTCTTTTGTTAATTTTTCCACAAATACATCTGCCACTTCTGCTGCCAAATCAAACGTGCTGTGATACTTTCCTGCTTTAGTCAATCCAAGATTCTGCTTGTTCGTTAAAACTATTATTTGCATATTATTTTCTTTGTCAAAGGTCACGTGCGTTCCTGTAAATCCATTATGCCCGAACATTTTATCCGTTGCCGTTTTTCCCATATATTTTTTTTTCATCTCAAATCCGTAACCTCTATTGTTTTCGCCTAAGTGGTTTGCAGAAAACAAATCAATAGTCTTTTGATCATAAAGAGTTATACTGTTGTAAGTTCCTCCGTTTAACATGAGCTGTCCTAGGATTGCAAGATCCTCCGCAGTTGAAAAAACGCCTGCATGTCCTGCAACTCCATCGTTTGCCATAGCAGTGTTACCGTCATTAGTCTGCCCTGTTAATACTTCTGTTCTCCATCCTTTAAACTTCTTAAACGCTTCTTTATCTTCGGTGCAATCATAACCAAAGTCCGGAAATCGTTCCTCATCCACCATCCTGTACTCAAACGGATTTCCCCACGAAGTTGCCGCTATACGATTCTTTGGGATCCCTTTGTCGAGCGGCTTATACATCGTATTCGTCATACCGAGCGGTTTATAAATCTCAGTTTCCACATATGCATCCATTCCCATTCCTGTAATTTTTTCTACAATAAATCCCAGCGTCATAAAACCAAAGTCACTGTATTTCACTTCTCCCGGTTTAAAAATCAGCGGAAGCTGCTCAATCAATTGAAGTTCCGCATTCCTGTCTTTATTCACATATAAAAAAGTCGGTTTCCACTGAGGTAATCCTGAGGTATGAGTTAAAAGCTGTTCAATAGTAACATTCTCTTTTCCGTTCTGTGCAAATTCAGGCAAATACTTAGCAACTTTATCCGTTACAGTAAGTTTTCCCTCGAAGTATAACTTCATAATAGACTGAGTGGTCGCCATTACCTTAGTACACGATGCCAAATCATATAATGTATTCAATTCCGTTGTTTGTGGAGTTTTGAGTCTTTTAGCCTTTGGATTTGCGAGATCACGCACATCCGTAAGTTCGTACAAATGAGCATACCCATAAGCTTTTTCAAATACAATCTTTCCATCCTTGGAAGCCAATATAACTCCTCCCGTGATGGTGCCGTTTTCAATGTATTTTTGTACAATACCGTCTATTTTTGTATCAAGCGAAGCATCTAATTCTTTAGGGAGATGCATATCTTCCTGAATTTTCTTATCCTGAGTCGTAACAGTCTTTTCAAGAGTCTTTCCACAACTTACCAGAAACGCGGAAATTACTATAATAACACTAAGCACCAATACTGCTTTTAGTTTTTTCATTAATTTCATTCTATACACCTCTTTCTTTTTCAGAAATTATTCTTAGTCTTTATTATAAAAAATTACATATATGCGCAGACAGAAAATCTTTCTCCGATTGTGAGAATTCGATATCTGTTTTCGACAGCATTTCGTTTCTTAATGCAAGAGCTTCATTATACAAAGGATGCTCTTTTACAGTTAAAAGTACTTCATCGTCTAATGGATTTTCTATAAGTCCGTCTATGGCTCGTTGACTTGCCATCGCAAGATGTGTAAAAAATATTTCGGCTTTGTCCTCCTCAATATTTGGCTTAGTTGCAAGCACTAAATCTATCATGTTCATCGTATAGTCGGCACTCTTATCATCAATCACATTATTATCTTTTAGTACTTGTGTTCTCATATATAAGAGTTCTTTTAAGTCCATATAGTTCCTCCTTAAAATACATTTTTTTGTACTATTATACATAAACCATTTTTCTACACGCTTTATTTCTCAGCTCAGTTCCCTGTATCCGAATCACTATGTAATTTATCCTGTCAATTTAGAAAGACTTGTCCTTTATTCCTGTTTTTACCTCATTCATTATCCGTATCGTATCTTCCACATTGATTTTCTTTTTTAGAAGCTCCTTTAAATATTTATCTTTCTTCTTGGTTATAAGTACTGCTGTGGAAAACTGAGCATTATATTTATCATCTTCTATGAAAATAGGCTTCAAATCATAGGCATGGTCATTTTTCATAATATCATCATAATTCCACACACCAGCGTCAATTGTGCCGTCCAATAAGGCTGAAATTGTCTGCTGTGTTCGAATGCTAACCAATTGAACTTTTTTATTTCTAATTAGATTGCATGTAATCCCGCTTTGATCAAGTGATTCTTCGTCGTATGCGACTTTCATACCGTCTTCTATGCCTGTTGCCCGCTTATCTCTTAAGAGCAGTATATGTTTTGATAAAAAACTCCCCGCTCCGAAATTCAGGATACATTCAATATCTCTGCCATCGGCTATAGCATATTCCGCTGCATACCGAGAAACTATTGCAAACTGATAAATTCCTGATTCTACCAGTTGGAGTCTTACAACAGCTCCTCTCGTATACGCCATATTAAATTTTAGATCTTTAAGCTGCTCATAAATTGCAGTTGCAAACCCTTCATATGTCCTTGAATATGGCAAGGGCATTATTCCTAAAATCTCTTGTTTTAAACAACTTTCTTGAAGTTTTTTATAATCGATTTTTTCAATATATGTTCCCTGATACCCTTGGTTTCTAAGTGAGATAGCACCAATTTCTTTTAAGTAACTGAAAGCGTTTTGCATAGTTCCTCGTGATACCTGAAACTCTTTTTGGTAATTTGAAATTGAAGCAATGCGATTTCCGACATCCTTAGAGAGCAAATCCATAGCAAGATTGCTGATAGTTACTCCCTTTTTTTGGTATAATATATTGTTAATGTTCAGATTCATAAACACATGCCCTTTCGTAAAAATAACCGATTGTGATGTTCATATGAGGCAAGCTTTTAAGTAAGGCTGATAGTAAAATTAAGACCTAAATTAACTGTACCTTTAACCCCATAAAAACAATGTTCATTTTTTTGTATCTTTGTTGTTTAATGATATCCTGGTTTTTATATTATGTCAAATATAATTTTAAATTTTTTTTACTCTTCCACACAGCACGATGTGAAACGCGGGACACGCTCAAGTTTGTTGGTAACTATTTTAACGTTCTGTAATTAAGTTGCTGGTATACTAATCGGAGAATCAGCGATGATGGCGTGGTAGGGATTTAAGCTTTCCTATGGTAAGTTTTCTCACCGTTGCTAAATTCCAAACGATGTTTTGCCTGAGATTTTATTGTAAGCAGGCAAAACTCAGAACTGCCACGGACGGCAGTGGTTCCAAACAGAAACGATGTTTTAAAGCAAGACAATTGTAAAGCTTTAAAACTAACCTGGGCTCCTTTTTATAACAGGGAGTTTTTAAACTCTCGGGTTTAGTTTTTGCCTATGGTAAGTTTACTCGCCGTTGTGTTGTGTCAAGCTCTTTTTATAACAGGAAGTTTTAAAACTCGTGGGTTTGGTTTTGCCACGGACGGCAAAATCAGAACCGCCACGGATGGCGGTGGTTCCAAACAAAAATGAGTTTAAAAAATAACTGAGTTATCAAAAAACGCTGCACTATACTTTTCCGCTTTTTCATATTATGATGAACGCATGATTGATTCTTTGGACAAGATAAAGGGGTTGCGTGTTACCGTGATGGGGCTTGGGCTGAATGGAGGCGGGCTTGCAAGTGCGCGGTTTTTTGCAAAGCACGGGGCGGTTGTAACCGTTACCGATATGAAAAGCGAAAAAGATTTGGAAGAATCCGTTTTGCAGCTGAAGGAGTATCCGTCAATTCGGTTTGTGCTGGGCAGGCATGATGTCAAGGATTTTGAGTCGGCGGATTTGGTGATAAAAAATCCGGCGGTAAAGCGTGCAGGGAATGTGTATCTGGATGCGGCTAAGCATATCGAGAGCGATGTTTCCGTGTTTTTGCGTTTAACCGACGCACCGATTTTGGCGGTAACCGGAAGTAAGGGAAAGTCATCTACGGTGAGTGCCTTGCAGTACGGTTTGCAGGGCATGGGCTTTCGCTCTTTTTTGGGTGGGAATATTACTATCAGCCCGCTTGATTTTTTAAGCGAAACAGGCAAAGACACGCCCGTTGTGCTTGAACTTTCGAGTTGGCAGCTTGCAGACCTTCGCGGGAAAAAACTTTTGAAGCCGGAAGTCGCCGTAATTACGCCGGTTATGCCCGACCATCAAAATTGGTACGGCAGTATGGAAGCGTATGTTGCCGATAAAAAACTTTTGTATGCAGACCAAACTCCGGAAGAGTTTTGCTTTTGCAATTATGATGATCAATGGGGAAAAATTTTTGCCTCTGAAACCGCGGCGCAAGTGTTTTGGTATTCAATCAAGCCGCTGCCGGAAAATCTTTGCGGCGCGTGGCTTGATAAAAGCGGCGAAGTTTTTTTTAGGCTGCACGCGCAAGCCGAGCCTTTACGCCTTTTGCCAAATGAAATTATGGTGCCGGGCTCTATTTTAAAAGAGAATGTGATGAATGCCGCCGCCGCGATTTTTCTTTTTGTCAGAAAGCAGCGCGGTTCGTTTGCCGATACGGCATTAAGCGATTTAGAGCTGGCAGCAAAACTTTCCGCAGTTATGAAAACCTATCCAGGACTTGAGCATCGGCTTGAATTTTTTTATGAGCAAGGCGGTGTGCGCTTTTACAATGACACTACTGCCACCGTTCCCGAAGCAACGGCTGCGGCACTTGATGCCTTTACCGAAAAGCCGGTGTTAATTTGTGGCGGCACAGATAAAAAGTTGGACTTTACACCGATAGCCAAAGCGGCGGGAAAGGCAAAAGAAATTTTTTTATTAGCGGGCACGGGAACCGATTTACTCGCGCCTCTTTTGGAAAAGAAAAATATCGCGTATCGGGGGCCGTTTGCCAATCTTGATGATTTACTTATCTGTGTAAAGGATTGTGTGCAAGCAGGTGACCGAGTAGTGTTTTCTCCGGGGGCAACCAGTTTCGGGATGTTCCAAAATGAGTTTGACCGCGGCAGGCAATTTAAAATAAAGGTGCAGCAGATTTTTACCACATGAAAGAAAAACCGAAAGGAAAGCTTCAGTCAGTATTACTCTGGTATTCGGATACCATGGAAAAGCAAAAAAAAGGCTTTTATGATTTTGTGCAAAAAATGTATATTACCTTTATGGCTTTTATTACCAATGATTTGGCAACAATCACTTCTGCGGGTGCATATAATTTTTTATTATCCGCCGTGCCTATTTTTATTTTAGTGCTGATAATACTGTTGCAGGTTTTACACGCAAATCCGAAAACAATTCTTGCCTTTTTACAACGCAGTCAAATTATTTCTATTCCTCTTGGCATCAGTGATTTGGTTGCCTATATCGGCAATGTAAAGAATTTTGCATTTTTTGAATCAGCCCTCATTGTGTTTATTTTTTGGATGTCTCGCCGTTTTTTTGCTTCAATTCAGCACAGCATTCGAATGATTTATAAAAAGCAAATAAAGATAGAGCCGTTTAAGGTGAGTATCATTGTAATTATCGGAGAAATTGCATTGGTTATTTTTATTGTGTTTTCGATTATTATTTTGACAGCGGGGAATGCGGTTTTTAAAACAGAGTTGCCCAAAAGAATATTTTCTCCGTCAAATATTTTAGTAGTAAAAAACGCAATCCGATATGCGCCGATATTCTTTTTACTTATCTTTCTTTTTACTATCTATTATTTTATGCCGCCCGTGCGACCGACAAAAAAAAATGCGTTTTTTTGTGCGGCTACTTGCTCGCTCTCATTTCTGGTGCTAAAAATATCTTTGAACTTTTTGCATGATAGGGCAAAGTTTGATTTTGTGTATGGATTTTTCAGCAATTTTATTTTACTGCTTGCGCAAGTGTGGTTCTTTTTTTTCTTCTTTGTTTTCTTTGCGCAATTCATGTATGTAACTCAATATTTTAACAGTTTTATTACCTCATACTTATACTGCCTACCCAAACATAACGATCCGAAATTTTTAAACCAAATTATTCGCTCCTTATTTATAGAGCCGCCACAAGAATATAAACACAACATGGCCTTTTTTAAAAAAGACACAACTGTTTTTTCCGCCGGAGAGGCAACCACCGATATTTATTATATCATAAGCGGCACTGTCAGCATTATCGGAGAAAAGGGAGCTGTTGAATTGCAAAAAGGAGATACATTCGGCGAGTTTGCCTGCATGGTGGAAGGCAAACGCCTGACAACGGCAAAGGCGCTCACCGATGTGCTGACCGTCCGAATCCCCGAAGAAGATTTTCTATCCGCACTCTCTATCGACGGTAATGTTTCCCGTCAAGCTCTGCAAGCCTTATCTGAGTTTGTCTTAAAAGAGAAAAACTAAAAGGGTGCTGCAAAAACAAGCGCAGCAACGATGATTTTGCCATTAGCGCGTGGTATACATCTTTTATTTTAAGATAAATATCAAATATATCGGTTAAGGCACTTGCATAAATCTTTGTATTTTGCTATGATAGCAAAAGTTATTGGCGCCGTGCCCAAGTGGTAAGGGAGAGGTCTGCAAAACCTTTATTCATCAGTTCGATTCTGATCGGCGCCTAAAAAGACCGAACATTGTTCGGTCTTTTTTTTCGATATATCGATCTACTCTTCGTTCATGCATAAGCTGGTATAGCGCCATGGATACCCATAGTTCTACGCAGCAGCAATGTTTTAAAATTGACTTATCAAAAAAATGCTGCATTAGCCGTTAAAAACATAAACAATCAGAAAAGTATTTTTATATAAATATCGATCTAATTAAGACTATTAAACATGTTTAATTTTATTGATAAAATATATATAATGAATGAAAAACATATTGCTAAAACACTTATCAGGTGGTATAACAAATGAGAGATGTAAATATGTTAAAAATCATAAAAAAAGTACCGGGAGGGATACTCTTGGTACCGATGTTGATCAGTGCACTGTTCAACACATTTTTACCGGGATTCTTTGGAAAATACGGCGGTATTTCCGATGCGCTGTTTACAACAAAAGGAATAAACTACATTGTAGGACTTATCACACTTTGTTCTTCAACAGCTCTTAATTTTAGGTCACTGATAAAAGTGTTTAAAAAGCAGGGCGTTTTAATATTGGCAAAGATCATACTCTGTCTAATATTCAGTATCGTATTTATGCGGTTATTCGGCATTAACGGAATTCTTGGAATATCGGCGATTGCATTTACTGCGTCTATCTGCTCGACAAATCCTTCCCCTTTATTTAGCGCTTGTAAACGATTACGGCGAAGAAAATGATCAGGGAGCATTCGGGCTTTTGGGACTTCTCTGTGTGCCGGCGGTTCCCGCTCCTTGTTTTCAGTGTATCAATGGCAACAACAATAGACTGGAATCCGATTATTTCAACATTAATTCCTATGGGAATCGGTATTTTAATCGGTAATGTCGATAAAGAATTTGCAAAATTCTTAGGCTCAATCGTAGGAGTGCTGATGGTATTTATGGGATGGTCATTCGGGGCAGGAATCAATTTAATAGATGCATTCAAGGCAGGGTTTCAAGGTATAATCCTTACCGTTGTTTTCTACATATTGGTTTTACCGCTGATATACCTGGTAGAAACTAAATTATTAAAAGAAAGCGGAATTTCATCAATAGCGATGACCTCAATAGCGGGTTTGTCGGTAGCTGTGCCGTCTATAATTGCATTATCATATCCGGAGCTTGCCCCGATGGCGGAAACTGCAGTAGCACAAATTGCACTCGGAGTAGTAATCTCAAGTGCAATCACTCCGTTTATTGCAAAATATATAGCGGATAAAAAAGAAATAATTAAACAAGGAGTATAATTATGTTTTTAACTAAGGCAAATGAATTAAAAGAAAAGACAATCGGCATAAGAAGAGCGTTACATCAAATTCCGGAAGTAGGTCTTAACCTTCCGAAGACAAAGGCGTATGTAAAAGCAAAACTTGAAGGACTTGGCTTAAAAGTAAAAGAGCTCGGAGAGTCAGGACTGAGTACTATCATTGAAGGTAACGGAGACGGGAAAACCTTGCTTTTGCGGGCAGATATGGATGCGCTTCCTATGTGTGAGAATTCTCATCTTCCATTTTCCGCACAAGGGGCGGAAGCTCATACATGCGGGCACGATTTACACACCGCAATGCTTCTTACCGCAGCGGAAATTCTTATTGAGCATAAGAATGAATTCCCGGGAAAAGTAAAACTGATGTTCCAACCCGCAGAGGAGATCTTTAAGGGTTCAAAAATGATGATTAAAGAGGGAATTTTAGAAAATCCAAAAGTAGATGCCGCCCTTGCAATGCACACAAATCTTGACGAAAGTCCCGGATCATTCGGCTATAACCTCGGATATATGACGACCTCCTGCGACAACTTCAAAATTGATATTACCGGAAAGGGCGCTCACGGAGCCTACCCTCACACTGGTATTGATCCGATTAATGCGGCGGTAAACATCTATCAAAATTTTGCGGAATTACTTTCGCGAGAAAATCCTCCGCAAGCGACAACAACACTGACATTCGGTGAGTTGAGTGCGGGATCAAGTTCCAATATTATTCCCGAAACCGCCAGAATGCAGGGTACAATGAGAACATACGATCCGGATGTTCGAGAGAAAATGAAAAAACGAATGGGCGAGATACTTGAAGGAATTGCAAAGACAACCGGCTGCAAAATTGAAATAGATTATTTTTCAGGAGTGCCGTCGCTATACTCAAATCCCGAGCTTACAAGAGAAATTGTGGAAATAGTAACCGAAAAATGTCCGGAAATCAAAATGCTCCCCAATGCAAAAATTATGGCATCCGAAGACATGGCTGATATTTCGGTTAAAGTCCCTACAACCTACTTAATGATGAATTGTAAGGTTGACGGAATTAATGTTTCGCACCACAATCCCGGAGTGCTTTTTAATGAAGATGCGATGCCGTACGGGGTGGATGTATTTACAACCGTTGCAATAGAATGGCTAAAAAGGCATAAGTAACGCATGTTTTTAACTTATAAAACGCGTTATACGCCGGCGTTGATAACCATAAAGCACAGCAATCAAGCAAAAATTAACTGAAATTACTTGGATGCGGTGTTGATATGAAGACGGATATTCTTTGATGCGGAGTATCCGCCTTCGTTTGTGCAGCGTTTTATAATTAACGTACTTGCTATGCAAAGCGAAACATCGGCAATAATGGTTTGTGGATTCAGCATCACTATGCTAAGTTATAGTAAATTTTCAAAAACAAAAGTTGCCGGAGAAAACTTATTGTTTAGCGTAAAAGTTTTTTTATGAGAATTACACACACCAGCACTATCACCGATACAAGGGCTGTAAAACCGCCTGGCGCAACATTCAAATAATACGAAAAAATAAGCCCCGCCATAATATCAATAATACTGAATACAAATGAAAATATAATCGTTCGTTTAAAACCTTGTTTGAGCTGCAGTGCTGTGGCAACGGGAAGCGCAATCATTGAGCTTAAAACAAGCATGCCGACAATTTTAATGGAAACGGCAATACTTGCCGCAACAAGAATTGAAAACACATAGTTGATAAGCTTCACCCGAATTCCTATTACCCGTGCAATATCCTCATCAAGCGTAATATACAGCATTTCATGGTAGAGGATAAAAACGGCAATCAGCGAAAGAATGCTTAACACAATCACCGTAAGAACATCCGCTTCTGAAACGGTTAGCACACTGCCAAAAAGATAGCTTTCCGCATTTGCTCGAATAAGCCCTGAACTCATAATTGTAATAGCGATTCCCACACTTAAAGAAAGTACAATTGATAAAATCAAATCGGTGTATTGCTTAAAAAAACTACGCAAAGCTTCGATTAGTGCCCCCGCAAGTGAGGTAAACACAAAGGCGCCCAAAATCGGATTGAGCCCCGAGGCGAGGGCGAGAGTAACTCCCGCCAAAGAGCCGTGCGCAAGGGTGTCTCCTATCATTGAATACCGGCGCAGTACAAGATAAATGCCGATTAGGGGGCAAAGAATTGCGATAAAAAACGATACGATAAACGCATTTTGCATAAAGGTATATTGCAGCATATTCCATCCATAAAGATTAAAAAAAATTAAAACGTTTGTATGTTTTTATACGAGGGATAAAAACATACAAGCGACACTCTGTATCATCATTCTTCTCTACACACTGGGCAAGACTCTGCCTGCTTCGGATTCAAAAACTCCGCCACATATCGATCCGGCGTGCAAAGATGCCCGTGGCTTCCTTCGATATGAAAGATTTTAGTAGAGTTAAGCAAAGCGGCATCAAGATTATGCTCAACGGAGATAATTGTTACGCCCTTCTGTGTATTTAAGTTTTTAATAAAAGCGTAAATATCTCGCTGTCCTTGAAAGTCAACTCCGGTAGAAGGCTCATCAAGGATTATAAGCTCAGGTTCTCCGATAAGACACCGCGCAATATACACCTTTTGTACCTGCCCGCCGGATAAGGTTCCCACCAAAGCATTTTTAAAATCAGACATGCCGACTTCTGAAAGCACTGAATCTACCAGCGCCTTATTTTTTTCTTTTAAGAGAGCTCGGTAAGAATGCAGCATTTCAGCCACTGTTATCGGAAAATTTGTAAGATTTTCCTTTCGTTGCGGAACATACCCGATTCTTTTTGCGGAATTTATAACAACTCCATTGGTTGGCGTTAAAAGCTTAAGCATAAGTTTTATTAAGGTGCTTTTACCTGTTCCGTTTTCACCTAATACTGAAATATATTCGCCCCGCTGCACATGCAAATTGATCCCATGCAAAATAAATCTTTCATGTGATTCATAGCGGAAGCTAAGATCATCAATACGTAATATCATTTGTTCATCCATTTTTTATTCTTACCATCTCAAAAACAGCATTATCTAAGCAAAGATATCTAGTATAACGTTTTTTTAATAAGTCGATTCATTTTTTAATACATCTTACCAAAAACGTAAAAAATTTTATAAAAAAGAGTTCGACACGGCGCAAGGGCGAACCCTTGGAATTTCTACCTTTGGTTCGCCTACGAGTTTTAAAGCTTTAATTTTACAATTTTGTGTTGATGCTTTAAAACGTCGTTTGGAATTGAGCAACGGTGAGCAATTTACCATAGGAATGCTTAAATCCGCAGTCCCTCATTGTTGATACTCCAATTTTTATAACAGGAAGTTAATTACAAAACGCTACACTAGCCACTATACAAAATTTCCTTTTTTTTTTCTATAAGTACTTGCAATAAATTTGCAAATACTATACACTTGCAAATCATTTGCAGAAATAGGAGCATATATGAAACAAAGAAAACTTATTAGTTTTTTGATTTTAGTTTTTATTGCCGTATCGGCATTTGGCGCAGGCGGAAAAGAAGTTATCCCCGAAGGGAAACTTTCCGTAGCAGTCAGTTTTAACGCAATGAAAGAACTCACTGAAGCGATTGGAAAGGACAAAGTTTATATTTCCACTATCATTCCCGATTCCATTGAGCCGCATGATTTTGAGCCAAAAGCAAAAGATTTGGGCTTTTTAAGCAGTGCAAAACTTGTTGTGTATAACGGGCTTGGCATGGAGCCGTGGATGGAAAAAGCAATAAAATCGGTAAAAAATCCTCAATTAGTAGAAGTTGTTGCTTCTCGAGGCATCGAATCCATTGCGTTATCCGGTGAAGATGAGCACCATCATCATCCGGGGGTTTGTCATCATCACCATGGAGAATTTGACCCGCACGCATGGCTTAGCTTGAGCTCGGCGCAAATAATGGTAAAAAATATTGCTGCAGGACTTGCAATGGCGGATCCGGCTAATGCAGACTTTTATACTGCCAATGCTTCAGAATATGCAGGAAAACTTCAAGCCTTGTATGATGAATACAAGATAAAATTCGAAAATGTAAGCAAAAAGCATTTTGTGGTAGGTCATGCCGCATTTGGCTATCTTTGCAGAGATTTCGGGCTTGAGCAAAACAGCGTAGAAGATGTTTTTGCATCGGGAGAACCGACCGCAAAAAAACTTGCTGAATTGGCGGACTTCTGTAAAGAACATAAGGTTACCACTATCTTTATGGAAGAAATGGTGAGCCCGAAAGTAAGTCAAACACTTGCAAAAGAAGTAGGTGCCTCTGTAGAAACTATTTACACAATTGAAAGTGCTGAAGATGATCTCTCCTACTATAATAGAATGAAAAATAATATAGAAAAAATTTATAAATCGCTTGCAAAGTAATTTTTTTTATAGTATCATCCAAGTAGTTTTGGCAACAGTCTGTTTGCAGTCTTTACATTCTCTCCTTTAACTGCAAATTAAGGCTGTTGCCTTTTTTATTTCTTCAGGCGTTTTTTGTTTTAACCCCAGTATAGTGTTTATAATGCCGCAAACCGGTTTTCCCAATAACCGGTTCAGACGGTGTCTCTAATTCTAATAAAGGAATAAATTGCAATACAGAGATACCAAAACAGTCAAAAGCAACTTGGTTTTGGCATTACCGTGCACCTTAATACTGTCACACTAAAGATAAAACATAAATTTATAAAAAATGTCCAAAATTTTCCTTGCAAATTAGCCGAGATTAACATATAATTTAAACAAAAGACGATTAGATTTCAAATAAGGAGTGTGTTAAATGTCCGTAATCTCATTACAAAATAAGTATAGTGATGCCAAAATTGAAGAAATGCGTAAATCAGTTACACTAAAAATAGTTTCATGCTTTATGTTATTTCAGATTTTATTGGCTATAAACGGCGGCGTTTTTATTAACCTCTACAATAAAACAAATAAACTGGAGTATCAGGCAAAACTCAATGTCAAGATGTTTTTATTCTTCGCGCGTGTGCGCCCTTGAATATTTTGCCCCTAAAAAAAGAAAATTATCACAGATTAAAGACAACAAAAATCACGGTAATTGACATTGCATGTTTTTAATGGTATCTTATTTACCATTAAAATACAGCACTATTCATATTTTGAAGGAATGAGAACGATGAAATTCGGAAAACAAATCATATTAACAGTCGGCGGCATTATCATTTTTTTGTTTGCGGTAATTGCCTTTGTATTTATTCCCGGAGCGGGCGGCTTCGGAAGAAACAGCGGGCTTATCTCGCTGGGGACGTGGGACGGAATTCGGATAGAAAATACGCCCGACGGGTTGTTTGCAAAACAATATGCCATGATAAGCAGGGCTGCAGAACAATACGGTTTATATCCGAATGATCCCGCGCAACGCGAAATGATAGATTATCAAATAATGCATATTGCCTTTCAGGCGGCAGTAATAGAGCTTGCAAGCATGCAAACAACACAAAAAAGCGGTTTTGTGCTTACCTCTGATATGCTTAACAAACATCTTATTCCTTTCTATTCGGATTCCAATGGTATATATTCTCCGCAAATTTATCAAAACACTTCCGAGCAGGTAAAGCTTGCCCGCCGTAAGGAAGTATCCGATGCAATTTATTCATCTCAATATTTTCAAAATTTATTCAGTAACGGAAATGATTTTTCCGGTTTAAAAATGAGCGAAAATGAGGTGAAATTCATTAAAGACATGACAAAGGATGAGAGAAGTTTTCAGTATATTGTTATTACCGATAAAGTTTTTCCTGCAGAAAATATTGTTAAATATGGAAAAGAACATAAAGATTTATTTGCCGTACATCATTTATCCATGTTGACCTATGCAACACAGGAAGAAGCAAAAAAGGTCTTGGATTTGCTTAATAAAAAAGAGACAAGTTTTGAAGATGCCGTTGCAACCGGATCGACTAAAACAGGCACAGATTCCGCCGGCAAAATGACTCAATCATATCGCAGCGATGTAAATGCTATGTTTCCTGAAACAACGGATCTTAATGCAGTTCTTAACTTGCAGCCGCAGGAACTGAGTGCTGTGGTAAAAACGGGAAGCGGTTTTGCCATTGTACGCTGCGATGCATTGCCGACAGAACCTGATTTTGCTTCCGAAGAAATGCGAACGCATGTTTTTAATTATCTTTTAAATAATGAGCGCGGAATTGTTGAAGATTATATAGCTGATGAAGCAAAACGTTTTGTTGACGAAGCAAAAAAAGAGTCTGGTTTTGGTGCAGCGGCAAAAAAAGCAAATCTTGATGTTTTAACCAGTAAGTCATTTTCGATTAATTACGGTAATGTTTCAGTATTACCGCAGCTGCCTCGACAATCGGATCCCGCTTTTTCAGGAATTGAACGAAATGAAAACTTTTTTAAAACAGCCTTTTCTTTAAAAGAAGGGCAAATATCGGATCCTATTTTATTAGGAAATCAGGTAGTAGTATTAAAATTGCATGAAAAAAAGATTTCAGATGAATCAGTGCTTAATACCACTGCTGATAGCTACAAACAAGCAGTAAATGCATGGTATGATCAATTCCCGATTTTTATACTCGGATTTATGCAGCTTCCATGGGGGCAGCAAACCTGCATCGACTATATTTTAAACAGTCCGAAATTTAAGGATACTTTTTCAAATATGTATCGTCGCTAAACATGGAGCATAAATCAGTATCGGAAGCCCCTCAACTGGTAAAAACAGCGGGGGGCTTTTCTGTTTTTTATCGAAACACGTATCTTTATTCAAAATATAATGCAGCCAGAACACATGAGAAGCGCGCTGAAGCGTTATCTCCTGCGGAAAATACTTTAATACTCTGTTTTTCACCTGTACTTGGATACGGATTAAAAACAATTCTGCAAAAACTCCCGAGCTCCTCATTTTTACTCTGTCTTGAATATGATGAAGCTCTTTTTCAGCTTTTTACCGGTTATACACAGCAAACGCTGCAAACTGCCGACAATTACACAGTACTTTATACTAAAAGTATATCCGATCTTATACGGAAAATTGAAAATCTGCCTTTATTTCCGTTTAAGCAGGTTCTGTGTATAGAAGGATCGGCGGGAACCTTTTTTTATCGGGATTTTTATGAGAACGCCGAAACCTTTGCTCGTGAAGCGGTCAAAAGATATTGGGTAAATAAAGCAACGCTCATTCATCTGGGAAAAAAATATGCACGGAATTTTTTTGCAAACTATAAAGAGGCTGCAAAAAATCTTACACGTTTTAAAAAATTTCCGAAAAAATGTCTTTCCGTACCGATTCTTGTTGCGGCTGCGGGGCCGGGGCTTGATAAAGCGCTGCCTTTTATAAAAAAAAACAGAGATAGTTTTTTTTTGCTTGCCGTTGATGCGGCTCTTCCTGCCTTAGCACCGGAAATTATCCCCGATGCGGTTGTACTCCTTGAATCACAAGTTTGGATTACGCCTTGTTTTATCGGCTTTACAAATAGCAAAATTCCGCTTTTTGCCGACTTAACCGCTTTTCCGCAGGCAGTAAACGCTTTAAGCGAGACAGTGTATTTCTTTTTTACCCAATACACAAAGGCTCGTTGGTTAGATCGTTTACAAAGGGTAGGGGAGACTCCCGCCGTTTTTCCGCCATTAGGCTCTGTAGGTTTAACAGCCTTGCAGATAGCATTAGCGCTTTCAGAAAATGACATGCCCATTTTTTATACCGGATTAAATTTTTCATGGGGGAAAGCCGCTACACATGCGAAAAAAGCACCCCAGACTCGCACTCTCTATAATACTACCGATCGTTTTTATTCACTCTATCCTGAAAATACGGTATTTCCTTTAGGGTACCAACATATGCAGGGAATACAGAATACGGTAACGACAACGCCCAATTTACTCAGTTATGCAAAAATTTGCGATACGGTTTTCGGGCAGTATAAAAATCTCTATAACCTTGATACCGAAGGGATTCTGTTTAAAAACAAGAGAATTGATTTCAATACAGCAGAAAAAATTTTAGCTTCGGCAAAAAAAAAGGGGAACAAGCTTTTGTCTGAAACGGAAGAAAGCGTATTTAACGAGAAAATAAAAAACTTTTTTTCATCAGAGAAAAAGCGTCTCATTGAGTTAAAAGCAATTTTTACCGGAGTTGCAAAAGATGATCCTGAAAAAGTAAAGCACATAATAAAGGAATCCGACTATTTATATTTGCACTTTCCTGATGTTACCAAAATTTCCGATAAGGTATTTACCGATGTAAGTTTTTTAAAAAGAGTCAGAATTGAAATTGATTCTTTTATTAAAACGTGTTATTAATTGATGTCCATTTTATAAAACAGCAAATAATTATTTGTACATTGTTTAAAAATATCTAAAAAACTCATTTTACGCTATAACAATAAAAAAGATTGACTTTTATTTTTAATTATTATATATTAGTAATAGATACTAATATGGAGCAGGTATTAGCATGAAAATTTATAAACATTCAAAACAAAGACAGGCACTTCTTTCATTATTACGGTTTTCAAAAAATCATCCAACCGCTGCTTGGCTTTATGATGAACTTCGTCGAAAAATTCCTGACATTAGTCAAGGAACTGTTTATAGAAACTTAAATGTATTGGTGGAGCAAAAGCTTGTGCGCGTCATAAATTCCGGTTCAAAGGCTGCTCGTTTTGATGCCGATATGTCTCCACATTATCATGTAATATGCACTTGCTGCGGTAAAGTGCAAGACATTACGTTGCCGCCGGATATGCAAAAAAATGCTCAAGCGGAAGCGATAAGCGGCTATAAAATTGAAAATCATAATCTTGATTTTTTCGGGATTTGTCCTGATTGTCAAGAATCGCAGGAAAAAATTCAATCATCCGGTATATAATTACCGTTTCTATAATCACAACGATAATTATATATCTCTTTGCTAAATATGCGAAGAGGTTTTCTTATTTTGCTCCCTCTCGTTTTATATTGAGTATGCAAACAGGTGTAAAACGAAATAACAAGGGGGCAAAAACAAAATTTTTTTTATAGGAGTAGAGTATGAAATCACTCAAAGGTTCTCAAACAGAGAAAAACATTATCGCTGCTTTTATCGGCGAATCTCAGGCACGTAATAAGTATACTTTTTGGGCAAGTCAAGCCAAAAAAGAAGGCTTTATGCAAATTGCGGCAATCTTTACGGAAACTGCCGATCAGGAAAAAGAGCATGCAAAGCGATTATTTTCCTTCCTTGAAGGTGGTGAAGTAGAATTAACGGTTTCCGCCGGAGCAGGAACAATCACTTCCACCTTGGAAAATTTAAAACTTGCTGCCGAAGGGGAAAACTATGAATGGCAGGAAATGTATCCTTCATTTGCAAAAGTTGCCCGTGAAGAAGGTTTTACCGAAGCAGCAGTTGTTATGGAAAATATTGCTATTGCAGAAAAACATCATGCAAAACGCTATGAAGCCTTTATTAAACATCTTGAAGATAACGATATGTGGGTTCAGGAAGGTCCGACTACTTGGCGCTGCATGAACTGTGGTTTTATCTACGTAGGAAAAGAAGCGCCTAAAAAATGTCCCGCATGTGCACACCCGCAAGGCTACTTTGAGCGTCTTGTAGAAAACTGGTAAAAAACACAGCCTCTTGCAAAAAAGCAAGGGGCTTTTTCTTTTAATACAATAGCTAAAAAATAAACTTCAGAAAGTAAATAAATATCACACAATCAATAATCTTTTATTTTAAAATCAAATCAATTTACATATTTACCGCGTTTGCGAGTTATACGTCAGTTTTTACTGTCCCATTTTCATCTAAAGCACCCTCTAAAAACTCTTTTTTAATTAGCATAATTCAAATTTATGTATAAAAATACTAAAATATTTGTAATTTTGTATATATATACGGTTGTGATTATTAAAAAGATGTAATATAATCCGCTGCTAACAAGATGTTCAAAAGGTATTGAGCTTGAATGTCTTGTAATTTTCTTTATAGAGGAGGTTACTGAAAATGAGTGCAATTTTAGCATTAGTTTTGGTATTGGTAACCATGACAATCGGAGACATAGTTTCTACAAAGACAAAAGCCTTTGTGCCGTCGGTTTTTGTTGCGGGAGTTATTTTCCTACTGGGATTTTGGGCTGTGTTTCCTACGGACATGATTTCAATAGCAACACTCGGTCAACCTGTTGCGGGAGTAGCTATTTACATACTCATCACGCATATGGGTACAATGATGAATGTAAAAGAGCTGATGTCTCAGTGGAAAACAGTGGTTATATCAATTGCAGGAATTGCCGGCATTATCCTTTTTTTGATGACAATAGGCGTTCTTATCCTTGGCAGAGAAACCGCAATTGTAGGAACTCCGCCGCTTACCGGAGGTATTGTTGCAGCGCTTTTAATGCAGCAGGCTGCAAAAGCCACAGGCAATGAAAACCTTGCGATAGTTGCAATTCTTATTTATGTTGTACAAGGCTTTGTCGGCTATCCGATAACATCGGTACTTTTAAAAAAAGTGGGTAAGAGATTATTGGAAGGTTTTAGAAAGGGTGAAAAAGTTTCCGTCCAAACAACCAGAACTTCGGAAAGCGATGCCAAAAAACTGCTGCCTTAACTGCCTAAAAAATATGATACCACGTATATGGTACTTTTAAGGCTTGCCTTTGTGGCATGGCTTTCAGATATATGTACCAAAGCACTCAACACCTACGTTTTTCACAACCCGAAAGCACTCTCGCCGTTTGTAGCCTGTCTGATATTCGGTGTAATAGCTGCCGAAATCGGTTTGGTTGACAGAAACCCGCTGAACAAGGGAAATTCATTCGGCTGGCTCATATTGGTTCTCATGGCATTTGTCCTTGAAGGGCTGTCTCTTGCTACGCCGGACATGCTTTTACAAGCTGTTCTCCCATTGGCCGGTATCATTATTATCGGAGTAATAGGATTGATCATTGTAACAATTATCGTCGGTAATTTTCTTGGCGAATCAAAATTCATGTCTTTACCTATAGCATTAAATGCCCTATACGGCTTTCCGCCAAACTATGTGTTAACAAAAGAAACAATACAATCTCTTACCGAAGATGAAGAAGAAATACAGTATTTGACCGATATTATGATGCCAAAAATGTTAATCGGCGGATTTACCTCGGTAACCATTGCGTCGGTAATTATCGGCGGAGTATTTGCGGGAATGCTCTGAAAGAGTGTTTTTAGATATAAAAATTTTATGCAGATAAAATAGTAAAATAATTTAAATGAAGGAGTTTATACTATGAATATTAACGATAGAGCAAAAAAATATGAAGACTATGTTGTTAAGCAGCGAAGATATTTTCACATGCATCCGGAAGCAAGCACCAAAGAATTTGAAACCTCAAAGTATGTTCAAAACGAATTGCGTAAATTGAATATTCCGTTTGAGGTATTTGCGACAACAGGCATTATCGGCAGAATTACGGGAACAAAACCCGAAAACGAGTCCTTTTGCGGGCGGATATGGATGCGCTCGAAGTATATGAAAAAAACGAGGTGGAATATAAATCTCAAAATGAGGGATTGATGCATGCCTGCGGACACGACGGGCATATGGCAATGCTGCTCGGCGCGGCACATATTCTTAACGAAGTAAAAGATCAGATATCCGGAGAAGTTGTGCTGTTTTTCCAGCCGGCTGAAGAAGTTGCATCCGGTGCAAAAACAATGATTGCAGAAAGTAAAATTCTCGATACCGTCGATGCCTGTTTTGCGATCCATTTATAGCAAGGGGTGGAAGTCGGGAAAGTTTCTCTGGAAGCGGGAGCAAGAATGGCGGCTGCAGACCTTTTTAAAATCAAAATTATAGGTAAATCGGGGCATGGTTCAATGCCGCAGGATACAATTGATGCGGCACTTACCGCTTCGGCTGTAGTAATGAATTTGCAGCATTTGGTAAGCAGAAATACTAATCCCATGGATACTTTGGTAATTACAGTAGGAAAAATGGTTGCAGGAACAAGAATGAATGTGATTGCGGGAGAAGCGTTTCTTGAAGGTACCGCCCGATCGTTCTCTAAAGAGGTTTGGGAAAAAATCCCCGACATGATGAAAAGGGTAGTGGATAATACTTGTGCCGCCTACGGAGCAAGCGCAGAAATAGACTTTACAAGGGTTACGCCCATGCTCATTAATGATCAAAAAATTTCAGCAATTTTAGCAAAATCAGCTGAAAAAATCGGCGGAAAAGATTGCATTGTTGAGTATGAAAAAACACCTGGTGCGGAAGATTTTGCCTATCTCACACAGAAAGTTCCCGGTGCTTTGACCTTTATCGGCATTCGAAATGACGCAAAAGGAATAAATGCTCCGCACCACAATGATTGTTTCAATATGGATGAGGACGGACTAAAATTAGGCACAAAATTATACGCTCAGTTTGCCCTCGACTATTTAGAAGATACCTTAAAGGTCTGATATTCTGTTATAAAAAAATACTCGGTTTTGCGATACGCAATGCCTTAAATTACGGCATTTGCGTATCGGCTATTTTTTTTATTGTGTAATAAAATCTCCTCTAAAATTGTTTTTATATCGAGCGGCTTGCTTGTTTTTTTTAATCGGCAAATATGCGTGCATAAGTTCATACCGTTTCAAAAAATACTCTTTTTCTTTTTGGGGTAGGGTTTCAATCCATTCTTTTGTAAAAAGTTTTACTATAGGACCGCTCGCATGATTGTATTGTGTAATTAAAAAAGGCTTTAGCTCAATGTTTTTTTTGATTTTACCGTTTGCTTTTGTAAAAGTTGCCTGAATAACAACCGCATCTCCAGTATATTCCCGATAGTAATCAGGATTAGTATACTGTACTTTTACACGTTGCCCCGAAATAAAATTCCCCATTGAATACATAAAAAGGCAGTTTTTCGGTTCAACCGGTATCTCGGTTTTTCCCTGTTCCGTTGGTAAAGGAGTTCGCTCAATTTCTGCGATCGTCCATTCTTGCATAACGTGCGGATGATGTGCCCACACAATATCAATGCCGTTTTCCGCTAATTGCCGAAACCATTTTTTTTTGCTTTCTAAAACAGTTCTTTTATATTCTTCTTCATAGAGGTGAAGGCTTAAAACAAAGAGATCACAGGGATTTTCTTTACGCATTTTTTTTATATTTTCCAGTAATTGCGCTCTTCCTTTTTTTGTCGGCGGACTATAATTCAATCTTTTCATTGATGCATCGTATGAATTAAGAATTTCCGTTACCGAAAGAAAAAGAATTTTCCAACCGTTATGATTTATCATAACAGGACAAAGTTGCTCATCAACGGTGTTTTTTAAGCCTGTATAATAAAGTAGACGGGTAGGGGAGGCTGCCGAAAATTCTTTTTGTAAGGCTTGTATTGATTGTATACTTCCCTCGATTCCTT
The DNA here is from genome assembly GCF_008153345.1 of Treponema phagedenis. Classification (NCBI taxonomy): domain Bacteria; kingdom Pseudomonadati; phylum Spirochaetota; class Spirochaetia; order Treponematales; family Treponemataceae; genus Treponema; species Treponema phagedenis. Next base: position 1,802,859 of record NZ_CP042818.1, read on the forward strand.
TTACCTTTTGATCATTTGTATGATTATTTGCAAAACTGAACGCATCAAAACCGGCAGATATTGCTGCGCGAAGATAAGAGCGGTGAACATTGAAACAAGGATAGGTTGACATCGGTAACGAATCGCAAACCGGCGTTTCTACATTTATAAAGCTTAAATCATCCGAAAGAAGCAGCTGCCGCAAATCATCGTAAATAAGGTCATAGTTTTTCATTTTGTAATTTATATCATGAGCCATTAAGTCCCCCGCAAAGGTGAGGGAGAGTGTTTCGATTTTCGGTTTTTGCTCGGAAACTTCGGTATCTTGCTCAGATGCGGTCTCATTGCTTTTGCAGGAAAAAATAAGCAAAAGAACCGTCAAAACACAAATAGTATTTATTTTCTTCATAAATTTTATATTATATTGACATGAAGTTTTATACAAGATAAAATAGTCTGATATATTTCAATTAAGAAACGATATTTTGATATTCAATAAAAATACGATATTAACTTTACACTTAAGGAGAAAAATCATGGCAAAAGAAAAGTACGTGTATTTTTTCGGAAATGGTTCCGCTGAAGGCGATGGCAGTATGAAGCAACTGCTCGGCGGAAAAGGCGCAGGTCTTGCAGAAATGGCAAAAGTAGAACTTCCGGTACCCGCAGGATTTACACTTACAACAGAAGTGTGTGACTTGTATTACAAAAACAAGAAATCCTACCCCGATGGATTAAAAAAAGAGGTGCAGGACAATCTTAATAGGCTTGAAAAGATTACCGGAAAAAGGCTCGGCGATCCTAAAGACCCCTTACTTGTTTCCGTTCGATCAGGCGCGCCGGTTTCCATGCCCGGTATGATGGAAACAATTTTAAATCTCGGCTTAACCGATGAATCTGTAAACGGGTTGGCAGAAAAAACAGGAAATAAACGTTTTGCACTTGATGCTTATCGCCGATTTATTATGATGTACGGCTCAACTGCTATGGGAATTGACCGTGAAAAATTTGACGAAATCTTTAATTCGGTTAAAGAAAAGAAAACGCGGGTGCGGCTTAATATTCAAGCTGACCAAAAAGTTCTTGATACCGAAATAAATGAGTCTGAACTTGAAATAATTATTGAAAAGTTTAAAGCCCTATATAAAAAAGTAATAAAAGAAGATTTCCCCCAAGATCCTCAAGAGCAACTTTGGGGTGCTATCGGTGCGGTCTTTAATTCATGGATGGCTGAAAAAGCGGTTACCTACAGAAAAGTTGAAAACCTTGTCGGTATTAAAGGTACCGCGGTGAATGTTATGCAAATGGTTTTCGGTAACAAGGGAGACACTTCCGGTACCGGTGTTTGCTTTACCCGCGACCCGAACACCGGTGAAAATGCTTTTTACGGTGATTATCTTATTAATGCGCAAGGTGAAGATGTTGTTGCCGGTATTCGAACTCCAATGCATTTATCTGAATTTGAAAAAAAAGATCCTGAAAGCTACAAACAACTCTGCGATGTGCGCGATTTACTTGAAAATCATTTCCGTGACATGCAGGATATGGAATTTACCGTAGAGGAAGGAAAGCTTTACATGCTGCAATGCCGCACGGGGAAACGTTCTCCGGCAGCAGCATTTAAAATGGCTGTTGATATGGTAAAAGAAAAGCTTATTACCAAAGAAGAAGCAATTATGCGCATTAAAGCAAGCGATATTGAAGGTGTTTTTTATCCGGCAATTGACCCTAAACAAAAAAACTTAAAAGAATCATACATTATGAGCGGAATAGGTGCAGTTCCCGGAGCTGCTACCGGTAAAATCTGTTTTTCTGCATCGAAAGCGGAACAATTATGGAAAGAATCAAAAGAAAAACTTATTCTTGTCCGTAAAGAAACAAGCCCCGAAGATGTCGGCGGTATGTATGCCGCTCAAGGTATTTTAACCGGTACCGGCGGAAAAACAAGCCATGCGGCGGTTGTTGCACGTGGCTGGGGAAAATGCTGTATTGTCGGATGCGAAAAGCTCACTATTAACTATGAAGCAGGCGAGTGCTCTTATAACGGCATAGTCTTAAAAGAAGGGGACTACATCACCCTTGACGGAGCTCGCGGAGATATCTACAAGGGAGAATTACAGCTGATTCCCCCGAAACTCCCCGAATCATATAAAACCCTTATGAGCTGGGTTGACGATATTCGCAAAATAAAGGTTCGTACAAATGCTGACAGTCCTGCTGATGCAAAAACGGCAATTGAGCACGGAGCTGAAGGTATCGGTCTTTGCAGAACCGAGCATATGTTCTTCAGTGATGAAAAGCGTATATCCGCAATTCGTGAAATGATCATTGCGGAAACCTCTGAAGGAAGAAAAAAAGCTCTTTCTAAATTATTACCGATACAAACAAAAGATTTTGAAGGAATATTCAAAGCAATGGACGGAAAACCGGTTACAATCCGTTTGATTGACCCGCCGCTACACGAATTTGTTCCGCACGATAAAGAAGGACAGCAAAAACTTGCAGATGACCTTAAAATTGCCTTTGCCGATGTAAAGCGAAGAGTAACCCAATTACATGAAGCAAACCCGATGCTTGGACACAGAGGCTGCCGTCTTGCAATAACATTCCCTGAAATCCTTGATATGCAGGTAACCGCAATCATCACAGCCGCATGCAATATGCAAAAGAAGGGCATTACCGTTCTTCCGGAAATTATGATTCCGCTTACGATTGACGCAAAAGAATTTCATATTCTTGAAACAAGGGTTCGTTCTGTTGCCGATGCCGTTATTGCAAAAAAAGAAAGTACGGTAAAATATCTTGTCGGAACCATGGTTGAAACACCTCGAGCGGCGATTCTTGCAGATACAATCGCCGAATACGCAGAATTCTTCTCATTCGGTACCAACGATTTAACTCAGATGACTTTGGGTATAAGCCGAGACGATGCGGCAAAATTCTTGCCTGATTATGTAGATGAGCAAAAAACAGGTATTTTCCCGGCAGATCCGTTCCAGTCCTTGGATCAGGAAGGAGTCGGGCTCTTAGTAAAAACAGGCATCGAAAAAGGACGCTCTGTTCGCCCGACATTAAAAGTTGGTATTTGCGGCGAACACGGCGGCGATATGGAATCGGTAAAATTCTTCTGCAGAAGCGGCATGGACTATGTTTCCGCATCACCGCTTAGAGTTCCGATTGCACGATTGGCTGCAGCACAAGCACAAGTTGCCGCTACCAAAAAATAAACACCAAACAAAATAAAGAAAGAGGGCTGAGGTTTATAAACAAGAGAAATTCTTTTAAACCTCAGCTTTTTTCTTATTTTTTGCACACTTTTAACTATGTATAATGTATGTTCTGTCTACTTGATTGTATCTTTTACCGGCGCAAACACCAAAATTATGGTAAAATAAAACTTAACCGCCAACGTTATCTACAACACCTACGGACGTTATTAATAAACAGCGATTTTTAAAAAAGAAACCGACACGGCGCAACGGTGAGCAAAGTTTACCATAGTCATTTGGCGATACACACCTTAAGGAGCTTTTTCACTTCTTCAAATTAATCACAAATCACAACACTCAAGCGTTTGGCTTTTTAAAATTTTAAAAAGCAAAACTATTTAATTAACGCTCCGGTTTACCCCTTAATGGTCGTGTATTATTTTTTATACAGTCTAACACCTCTTGGTGGCTTATATGATTTTTTTGTTGTAATTTTTTACACATGTTAAAATTCTTGAAATTTGAAAAAAAGATAATCGAATATTTTGCTTGTGATTTTCCTACTCTTATGGTATTATCTATCTATAACTAAACTATAGTAGTAGCTAAAACAAGATGATTTTGAAGTCAAAAATTTAAATTTTTTAAAGAAGGATTTAAGTTAAAGCGCAATGAATGTGTTTGATATTATAGGTCCTATAATGATAGGTCCTTCCAGTTCTCACACTGCTGGAGCGGTACGTATAGGTTATATGGCAAGGCTTTTATTGGGTGAAGAAGCCGTGCATGCGCATATTCTTTTACACGGATCCTTTGCTCATACTTATAAAGGGCACGGAACGGATAGAGCTCTTGTGGCCGGCATCATGGGAATGAAAACAGATGATGAACGTATCCGAAAAAGCCTAAAAATTGCAGAGGAAAAAGGTTTACACGTAGAATTTGAACCGGGAGAAATTTCAGACGCTCACCCGAATACCGCATTAATAACTCTAACATCGGCAACAAATAAAAAAATATCTTTACAAGGGTCTTCTGTTGGCGGCGGTAATATCATTGTTACAAAAATTGACGGTATGGCGGTCAAAATAACGGGTCAATCCCCTACCCTTGTTGTCGTACATAAAGATACCCCGGGAATGATAGCTGCAGTAACCAAAATTATGGCAGAGCAAGGATTAAATGTATATAAATTCGATCTTGCACGTGATAAAAGAGGCGGAACCGCTATTATGTCTTTACAGGTAGATGGTATAAACTTAAATCACACACTACAATCAACGATTGAACAAATTGAAAATGTTCAAAAAGTTATTCTTATTCAACCTTATTAGGAGTCTTCATGATTAGCTATGAAACGATTTCGGAATTGGTAGAGATTGCAATACAAAAAAATGAAAAAATTTCTGAAATAGTACTGCAGGATCAAATAGTACAAATGGAAAAACCTCGAGATGAGCTTTTGAAGCGGATGGAAGAAAACCTCGATGTGATGCTTGATTCTATTGAAAAAGGCAGTCAGAAAGGGGTAAAATCAAAAAGCGGACTTACAGGCGGGGATGCGTATCTATTAAAACAAAAAATTGAAGCTGACTCGTTTTTGACGGGACCGTTAATGGCTAATGCCATTCAAATGGCAATTGCCGTCTCTGAAATCAACGCTGCAATGGGAAAAATAGTTGCTTCGCCTACGGCAGGATCCTGCGGCATTTTACCTGCAGCGCTCGGTTCAATGATTAAAATACAGAAAACAGCAAAAGCCGATGCTGTTTTATCCTTATTTACCGCCGGTGCCATTGGAATGGTTATTGCAAATAAAGCAAGCATTGCAGGAGCTTCGGGAGGATGTCAGGCAGAATGCGGCTCCGCATCCGCTATGGCAGCAGCCTGTATTGTAGAACTATCAGGCGGTACTGCGCAAATGGTTCAAGAATCCGTTGCAATTGCCTTAAAATGTATTCTTGGTCTTGTCTGTGATCCCGTGGCGGGGCTGGTTGAAATTCCCTGTATAAAGCGAAATGCTTCGGGGGTTACCCTTGCGTTCACCGCTGCGGAAATGGCCTTAGCAGGCATAAAAAGCATTATTCCTGTCGATGAAGTTATTCTTACAATGAAACGCATAGGAGACAGTATGCCGAGCAGCTTAAAGGAAACAGCGGAGGGAGGGCTTGCTGTAACTCAAACAGGAATAGAACTTCAAAAAAAAGTATTCGGCTCAGCTGATGTCAACATCGGTTTTTCTTGTGCAAGTTGCGGCGCATGCGGTTAAAAAGTATCAGCTATTTATCGGTTATATTCAAATATATTCAAAAAACTACAGTTTTTAAAATACTGAAATGAAAGGGCGCTGTACTCAAAACTCAAACTAAACCTTGATTTTGTTTCATTTTCTCAATTTCAGCTTTTGATACCGGTCGTACAATTTGTACATCTTTTGCCGAAGTTCCGCGTATGATTGGACCGCCGGATTTTGTTGTTTCTCCGTAAATTTGCACAATCGGATATCGGGGATCCTTGGGGTTTGTATCAATAACCTGTGCCATTTTTCCGTTTGATAAATGCACATAAATACCGATAGGATAAAATGAAAGAGACAAAAGCAGTGCACGTAAAATAGATTCATCATATTGCTTGTTTTCATTGCGTATCAGGTTCACTATTCCCGAGGCAGCATTTTGAGCTTCTTTATACGGACGGTGAGCAGTTGCCGCTTCATATGAACATGCCACAGCAATAATTTTTCCGTAATTTGAAATTTTAAATCCATCTAACTTTCTCGGGTAACCTTTACCATTTTCTCTTTCATGATGCTCAAGAGCACCGAGACAAATCGGTAATGCAAATGATTGTTCTTTTAAAATATTATACGAAAGAATGGGATGGGCAAGTATTGCACGCTGCGCTGTAGGATTCAATGTTTCATTTGCCATATATACCTGCTCAGGTATCCGCATCATTCCTATTTCATGCAATAAGGTAGCGACCGCAAGTTCAATAAGTTTATGTGGCTGCATTTTTAGCTGTAATCCTATAATAATTGCAAAAATAGCCGATCTGAGAGAATGAGCCGCCAAATAATCTTCAACTTTATACTCCATAAAGGCGGGAAGCCTTAAAACAAGCTGCTTATCTTCTTTTATGAATTCGCAGAGTTCTTTTGCAGTATCAAAAATAAGTCTTGAATTTAAACTTTGTTTTGTTTTATAGCCTTCATAGGTTTCTTTAACGAATGATTGGAAGCTATTATATTTTTCCCCGATTTGTTGAATTTTTTCTTGCTGCTCTTTTTTTACTGCTAAAGCTTTTTCATCGGTTTGAGAGCTAGGAGAATTGCTACTTTCAGCAACAACGGCGACTGTTTTTTGCTGAGGAGCAACAGAAAAGTTTCCGTCAGTATAAATAGCGGTAAAATCCCATTTTAGGAGTTTTTGTTGTAAATCTTCGGTAAAAGGTTGTTCGGGAATTAAAATTAAAAACTTCTTATCAATATAAACATCGTCAGAAAAATATATAGGATTTTTTAATTCTGAAACGGTATATGTATTCACTTTAATTTACTCCTGTAGTAAAATAGTTTTGTTTTTATTTTTAAGGTTGAAGAAAAATACAACACGCACAACTTTTAGTATTATTATCTGCACCTTGTAAAAGTATCGACATATATCTGCGCTTTCTGTAGTATAGGAGATTTTTGATGAAATTAAAAGTACTTGTAATTATTTTTAATACTGTTTTAATTCTTATGTTTTCCGTTATTTTTCTATTTCCGGTTTTTTTCTTAAATGGTGATTTTATGCACGAGTTTTGGATAAAAAACTGGTTTTTTTTACCGATTTTTTTCATTCTCTTAGGAATAGTTAATATTATTTTTTTAAAGAATTGGAAACTTGTTTCCTATATTGAAGAAGAAGATTGGACAGCGCTGACTATGTATCTTGAACAAGAGATATTTGATAAAAAAAAATTGAGTTATAAAAAAGTTCGTCTTCTCAGCGAAACCTTATTGCTTTTAAGTGATTTTTCCGGTTTGTCTAAACTGGAAACCGTACTGCGAGCAAATAAGCCCGGCTATATAATAAAACTTGCCCCGAAATTCGCAGCAGCAAAAATGCTTTCAGGAAATTATCAAGAACTTTGTGCCTTTTCCAATAAACTTGCCGCCCGTCCTGACAATACTCATCCGTGGATAAATTTTTATGCAGCTTTTTCTCATCAAATGTTGAAAGAGTATACTGTTGCGGCGGAAAAATTTTTAACACTTGCAAAAACAAGTACCGATCTTATTATAAAGGCTTTAAGTGCGTATTTTATTAAAGAAGTACTTTCACCGTATTTGGAAGGAAAAAAAGAAAAGGTTAATCAACTCGCCTTATCAATAAAAGATGAAATCAAAAAAAAATATAACCGTAATCAATGGGATGAATATATCGAAAAAGAGAAAAAAGAAATCGATGTGATGGTTTTGACAAAAATTATAAAAGAAACAAATGATTGGATTTTCACATAAAAATAGTACCTCTGACAAAAAGATATTTTTGTCAGAGGTACTCAAAGCAAAATTACTGTTTTTGCTAAACGGAATCCGGATGTCAGTCTGTATGCCGTTCTTTTATGTTATCGGCACCAAAAACAAATACTTAAATTCTTTTTATAAAAACAAGTAAAAAAAGTACTGCTTCCCCTACCCTTTTTATTCAGCATTTCTGTTACATGTTTTTTAAAATATCGGACACATTTATAGAAATCGTAAAGCGGACATCCGTGGCGGTTAACCACAGAAATGCTAAATCCCGCAAACCGCCTGCTGACATTCCCGAGCAATATAACAGCAAGTGTAGCATTTTGTAATTAACTTCCTGTTATAAAAATCGGGGTATCAACAATAAGGGGCTGCAGATTTCAGCATTCCTATGGTAAATTGCCCACCGTTGCAAAATTCCAAACGATGTTTTAAAGCACCAACACAAAATTATAAAATTGAAGCTTTAAAACTCGTTGGCAAAGCGGAGGCAAATTATTAACGCTTTGCCCTATGGTAAGTTTACCCACCGTTGCGCCGTGTCGAACTCTTTTTATATAAAATAAATTTGATTAAGATAAAGGCTCTTTGCAAAGCTTTAAAACTCGCAGGTTTGGTTTTGACAAGGACGGCAAAACTCAGAACGGGCACGGACGCCCGTGGTTCCATGCAGAAGCGACGTTTTAAAGCAAAGTAATTTACCAAGCTTTAAAACTCGCAGGTTTGGTTTTGACAAGGACGTCAAAACTCAGAACCGCCACGGATGGCGGTGGTTCTAAACAGAATTGAGTTTGAAAACTACTACATTTGTATAATAGGAGTTTTCAAACTCGCAGGTTTGGTTTTGCCATGGACGGCAAAACCAAACCGTTGTGTCTGACTCTCTTTTTTATAAAACTTTTACGTTTGGGTACGATGTATTAAAAAACGAATCGACTTATTAAAAAAACGTTATACAAGTTAATCACCGGACGTTACATTTTTTATTAAAACTCCGTATAGTAAGTGTTATCGGGAGGCTAAAAAGCTAAGCTTGAGTTTAAAAAGAGAACTTATAGTTTATCAATAAGCATAGAGCATTTTCCTGAAGGAATGGGCAGTGTCTTTTTTTTCTGACCGAGGATATCAATGGTAAAGTAATATAGTTTTTCACTTTCCATATGAATTTCCCATCCACGCTGACTTTTTGAAGAAAGTATTGTGATTAAATTTCGCTTTAAGCTTAGATTTTCAATGCCCATAATTTCCAAATTCGGAATAACCCAATCAACTGTTTTTCTTGGTAAGCTAATAGACAAACCTACAACATTTTCTATCATCAATGTTATGGTAGAAAGGGCGGCAAAGGGAAGATATTGTTTACGCGGAAAACCTTCTTTATTTGTCCATTGTGCAGGCCCTTCTTTGGTAGGCAGATATGCTTCCCATAGTGCACCTTTTTTATGATTACCGTTAGGGGCAAGCGCATCCAGCATATAATATAAATGCCGAATCGCACATTCACGAGCCAGTTCCCAGCGATTGTATTTTTCAAGCCCCTTGATCACAATAAAATTAAGCGGAGGGAAAACACTGCCTCGATAGCCCATTCCTCTTTCATCAAATTCTTCATCATCAGCGGAAAGACTTGGAATAGGATGATCAAGACCGAATGTTTTAGGATTAGTCAAATGCTGTGAAAGCAGTTCAGCTTTATCTTCATTCGGAATTTCCGCCAGTAATGGCCAAAATCCTGCAATGGTTTTAGCAGGCAATCGTTTTTCATCGGCATCCAAATCATGATAAAAATTTGTTTCATTATCCCACATCAAATTATTGATTCTCGTTTTTAAGGTAAAATAAATGCGCTTATACTGAAAACTTAACTCTTTATCATTTAAAATATCTCCGAGTGCAGAAAGATAGAGCGCATTTATTGCCAATGCGGCATTAAAATCTACCAGATACGCTGCTTTTTTACGCGGAGAATTTTGCATTTCCGTTGCGAGCAGCGGGACCTTATATAGTCCGTTCGGTTTTTTAAAGGTTTCTTCAATCCAACGCATGTATTTTACTAATATCGGCATAACTTCTTTTATACGTTTTTTATTAGCTGTTTTATGAAATATATTAAACTCAGCCCACGCAAAAAGCGGCATTCCGATACCTTCGGGATTTCCTTTAATTATTACCGGCTCTTTTGTATCAAGATTATACTTCCAACGAATTGCTCCTGACTCTTCCTGCATTCGATAAAAAAAATCTAATGATTTATGGATATTATAATTTCTATTTGAATATACCAGAAAAAAAGAAGAAAAAATTGTTTCATATTGATTGATAATCGAGCCTTCTTTATCGGGATATATAAAATATCCTTCAGAATTATTTTTATCACCATCTTTCGATATGCAAAAATCCTGTATCCACGCCCATGTTCTGTCATAAATATCAACAAAATCCTGATCGTAAAAATGAACCCGCGGAAAATCTCGTTTATTCACCGTAACCTCTCAAGTAAAAGTGCAAAATATTGTAGCGGGTAGTATATCATATTTTTTGGAAAAATTATATAATAAAATGATTTTTTTTATAAAATAAAAAGGGGAAAATCGGTGTATCAATCCTTTGTTTTTCTTGAAACCAGAGTGCTTATGCCTTCCGATAAAAAGGCGTTTTGTGATTGTAAAACAGGAAACAGTCCGGAAACCTGTTCTGTTTGTCGAAAAGAAATCAGCTCGGCTCTCCCCATACCTAAGGATTCGGCTCTTTGTCATGCATATCAACTTGCAAAAATGTTGCACTGTACCCTTTTATTTGAAGTTCCTTATGAACGGCTCATCGGTACTCCCGAAACTCCGAAAAAATACAGTTTATTCGGTGCTTCATTAAAAATTGCCGAAAACGGATATGTTAATATTGAATTTCATCGACATAAAAAACGTATTGCTATTACTGAAATCCGTTTTGAAGAAGATGCGGGAAAACTTATTCATGGCGCAGAGAAAACTTTTATGGATTATACCTGTGCGGGAATGCCAAGCATTCGAATCAGAACAGGGGAAAATATTGAGCTTGGAGAGGAAGCTGAAGTTTTTCTGACAGATTTAAAACAAAAACTTGAATACATCGGAATCGGTTCTGAGGGTTCTGTTAATAGAATTCGCTGTAATGCCTATGCGGCAGTAACCGAATATCGTAACAAACCAAAGCATTATGTAAAACTACGTAACCTCAACTCTTTTAACTTTGTGCGGAATGCAATCAATGAAGATCTCAGACGTCAAGAAGCCTTGCTCAAAAACGGAAAAGAAGTTTCTTCTGAAAGCAGACTGTGGAATGAACGGCTTGGCTACACTGAATCCTATAAAACAAGAGAATTTATCGATTCAGTACAAGCTGTAGTCTTAAAAAATATTCCCCCGTATCTTACCTCGGATAAATGTAAACAAAAACTGCTCACCATGCAAATTGAAGACCCGAATGAAAGAGAGTTAAGGTTTGTTCGGCAGTATCGACTTCCGCTTAAAACTGCAAAAACACTTTGTACCGATAAAAACTGGGCTGATTTTTTTGAAGAAACGGTTAATCGTATGATAAAACCCTATGTTGCGGCACAATGGTTTTTAACGGAAATCCCAGGTTCTTTAAAAAAAATGAGTTTATCGTTAGAAAAATCTTCTCTTACCGCCGAGAAATTTGCTCAGGTACTGCATTTATTTGAAAAAAAACATATTAATCGAAATATTGCCAAAAAATTATTGCAAGAGCTGCTTATCTCGGATGCGGAACCTGAAATTGTTTTAACTCAAAAACAATGGCAACAGGTTACTGATGTGAAGATATTAAAAGAACTTATCAGAACGGCTATTATTGCTAACCCATCCGAAGCGGAACGCTTAAAAGAAGGCGATATGCGTCCGCTGGAATTTCTTACCGGGATTCTAATGAAAGAAACACGCGGGCTCGCGGATCCGCAAACAATTAAACAACTTATTAAAGAAGAATTAAATATCAACATTGTTTATGTGCTTTCGATGGGGGGCACTATATCTGCACTGATAAAAAAAGGAGAGATCGAGGCAGGACATGCGGAAATTTTAAGCACACTGGTAAAAAATCAACAAAATGAAAAATATATTCGATTTGAAACCGTCTCTTCAGAGGCGCTGCTAAGTGAAGAAATTGAGCCTGCGGATTGGGCAAAATTGATTACCGCAATCTGCGAAAAAATTGCAAGCGGAACGGCAAACGGTATAGTCCTCGCACACGGCACGGATACGCTTGTTTACACCGCTCCCCTCATATACTGGCTTTTTGCAGACTCTCCCGTGCCGATTGTGTTGACCGCCTCAAACACGCCGCCGAATCACCACGCGGAAAACATTGCCGAAAATGAAGCTGGCAAGAATTTGAATGCGGCGATTAATCTTGCCCATGAAAAAACCGAGGGAGTTTACGTTGTTTTTAATGGAGAAATATTATCTCCGCTCAATCTGAAATTCTTAAAATCGTCGGGAAATTCCTTTGTAAACCGGAATATGAACACCCCCATTTTTACCGGAGAAGGTTTACTCACCGACTATTCGGAAATGGAATCGGCAGTTTTTGAAAGCCTTCTTTCAGCGGCTGCGGAAAACATGCTTTTAATCAAAATGTATCCGGGAATACGAAAAGATTTTCTTCTTAAATGCTTGAATGAAGGTATTTCTCATTTCTTTCTTGAGCTTTATGGCAGAGGAACCGCAAATATGAGAAACAGTCTTTACTCGCTGAACGAATTTTTCAGAAGAGGCGGGAAGCAACAGTGCAGATTTTATTGTACTTCTCAGCAAGAAGAGCCGGTGGACTTTTCCCGCTATGTAAGTTCACATAGTGTATGGAAAGAAGGAGCTGTGCCAATGGGAAATTTGACAACGGAAACCGCCATCGCCTTATACTATGCGGCAAGTATTGTCTGCGACACCGAAGCGGAACTTGATGAAATCATGGAAACATATAGCAAAATCGACACCAATTGATTTTTTAAGCAATCTCCTCCTCAATATCAAAACCGTATCCTTTTTTCTATCTCGCTTTTCAATAGTATAGCGTTTTTTTAATAACTCGAGCCGTTTTTAATGCAATTTTATGCAAATCAAGACAATTTTATAAAAAGAGAGTCCGACACGACGCAACGGTGGGTAATTTACCATAGTGATGCTGAATCCGGTAAGCTTTACAAATACTTTTGCTTTAAGACGTCGCTTCTGCTTGGAACTACGGGCGTCCGTGCCCGTTCTGAGTTTGCCGTCCATGGCAAAAACTAAACCTTGCGAGTTTTAAAGTTTTGCAAACAAGTCTTACTTTAAAACACCGTTTGGCATTGTGCTGATTTTGCCGAGGCATAAAGCCGATGCGCTTGCAATGTTTGAACGGCAAGACAAAACCAATAAAAAAGAGGCGTTAATAGTTTTTTTTAAGTTCATATAAAAGTTGCTCGGCGGCTTTTCGGATGCAGGTGTAGGTATCCAAAACTTTTTCAAGGTAGGGAAGTTTTGTATTTGAGGCGGTAATAAAAAAGAGCGAGGATAGGATGTTTTTTGCAAAACTTTGTTCAAGCACACGTTCTTTTTTTGTAAGAAGCGGCAAGCCGGTTTGCGAATCTTGCTTTTGCCGCGCCTGTTCCGCAAATAAAATAATTTCTTTTGCGATGTTGATGATATGCAACAGTTCTTTATTCAGATTTTTTTTTGCGGCAAGGAGAAGCTCTGTGTTGTGCAGCTTTTCTGCGGCACCATAGGAGTTTGCGGCAATGCACGCTTCAATTATTGTATCCATGTGTTGGCGTAGAGTATCTACGCTGAGCATTGCTTCAAATTCTTTAAACTTGAGGGGATGAATGCCGGTAATTTTCATGCCCTGCGGTTCAAGGTTATAGGTTTTAATGCCGGAATCTTGCAAACTGCGGTTTTCAAACCACCACGAGTAGAGTTTGTATGCTTTTCCGCTTAGCACTTTTTCTCCGGTATAACTTTCGGTATATTCAGGAATACTTGCATACAGTGCTTTATACGCCTCCGTTTCCGCAGGGCAAGTACGAAAAGAGTGCAGATGCGTCCGCTCTTCAAAGGTGCTGCCCTTAAAGTGCGTTTGTTTTTTGGGAAAGGCAAGGTCAAGTCCGGCAAAAACAATGTTGCGTGCTCCAAGATACGCGGCAAAATCCCATGCGCTTGTTGCAACGGATCCGCCTTCCGCAAGAGCATCGCAAATGCCAAGTTGTTTTTCAAAGTATTGCCCGAGCGGCACCGAGGAGGCTGAAAGAAAAATACCCTTACAGGAAAGGCGCAAAACAGCGGGAAAAACGTTGGTGTTGGTAACTAATACGGTGTTCGGCAGCGCAGTGCCCGCAATATGCAGAAAGTTCCAGTATTGTGGGTCAAAAACCAGAAGAAAATGCGGTTCAATACCTACCCGTACGCAAGCTTTTAAAGCAGTGTCTACCGCAATCACGAGGCAGTTTTTTTGAATGCCGGCAAGCTTAGGCAAAAGCTCATCTAAACTCGGACCGCCGGCAATTATCAGACAGGGTTGTTCTTTAAAGCGATTTTTGAATGCCGCAATCGAGGGCAGATCCGGCAGACGCGGAATATTTTTTACCGTATTTTTTAACCAAAGTAATCCAAAGCGTTTGAGCGTTGCGGCATTGATTTTCTCTTTTGAAAGAATACGTTTTTTTACCTCTGCAAAATCTTTGAACCAGCCGGCGCTTACTTCCTGAGCAGGAATACCATTAAACATCGGCATTGCAAGACTCACCGATTCCATTCCGCTGTCATGACTCTCACTGACCTCGGCATCGGTTTCAAAATCATTGATAAAAAATGCAGCATCTTCCGCAGGTGTTCCCGGCAGAATGCTCAAACGTTCGTGCCGCAACAGGGCTTGCAAAGGGCGGCTTGCTAAAAAAAGAATGAAAATAAAAATATCCGGCTCTATAATGAGGATTGAGGAGGACGGATGTTTTTTTGCAAAAAGTTCAACAGTGTAGCCAAGGCCGAGTCCTAAAAAACAACAGGATTTTTCCGTCTCTTCCGTAGAGAAAAACGGTGTTTGCAAAGTTTGTTCGGCTTCTCGTAAGGGATTGTATTTTGAGTGCAGATATTTACCATTTACACGCAGCGTCGGTGCAGGCGGATTAAGTTGGCGAGTATTCTCAAGCCGATAGTTTTCGGGGATTTGCTTTAGTAAAACAGCGCAATTTTCTTTTTCGCTAAGCCCCATCGTTTTTGCCAAATCGGGAAACCGCTGCGTAAAAACTTGAGCGTTTGCGGTTAAAATTTCGATTGTATTATCTAAGGTCAAGCTCAATCGTCATTCCTTTGGTAACGGGCATACCTGCATCAGGCTTTTGTGCAACCACATAGCCCTCTCCCCTTATTATCACAGTAATATCTTTTCTATTGGTAAGCTCGGCAAGCAGGCGTTTCGGTTTTCCGATAAGATTGGGCATTGTGACTCCGATTTCGACCGACTGCACCGAGGAAACAGGGATAAGCCCCGAATGACTTACCACCGGCGCATTGGTACGCAGCATGCCGCGGTAATCGATAATTTCATTTGCTGCTTTTGAAATTGCGGGAGCCGCAATCAGCTCACCGTATGTTTGCCCTACCGGTTTAATTACCACCATGTATAAAATAATTTCAGGGTTATTTGCAGGAAAAATCCCCATGCAGCTTGCAACATAATCCGTTTTGCTGTAGCCGCGACCGTTT
Source organism: Treponema phagedenis (assembly GCF_008153345.1). Classification (NCBI taxonomy): domain Bacteria; kingdom Pseudomonadati; phylum Spirochaetota; class Spirochaetia; order Treponematales; family Treponemataceae; genus Treponema; species Treponema phagedenis. Next base: position 1,818,302 of record NZ_CP042818.1, read on the forward strand.
GTATTTGCCATCTGTGCGGTACCTGTTTTTACCGCAATAGGAACACCGCCTACCAACGCTCGGTGTCCGGTTCCCTCCTCCGCGGCGGTTTGCATATAACTTAAAACGGTTTTTGCAACTTGCGCGGAAATAACCTGTTCTCGCGGCTTGTTTTTATGCGTATACACACAAGCGCCCTCAGAAGTATAAATCTTATGTAAAAGAGAAAGCTTTAAAGGAATACCGCCGTTCGTCAACGCGGTTGCCGCTTCCACCATTTGTAAGGCGGAAACTCCGATCTCCTGCCCCATCGCAATTGTATGCTTGGTTCGATACGACCAACGATCCAAGGGCGCAAAAAGTCCTGCTGTTTCTCCGGGAAGCTCTATTTCCGTTTTTGTTCCGAACCCAAACCCGCGCAGTTTTTCATTAAACAAAGCGGCATCTGTTTTATCGCTGATTTGCGCAGTGCCGTCATTACAGGATAGGCGGATAATGTCTCGCGGGGTTACTTTTCCATGCACCCGCAAACAAGTAATGGCATTCGGTTTTTGTCCTTCTCGAAGAGCATACGGAGTAAACAAAAATTTCCCGTCACAAGTATAGCTCTCTCCATCATAGGTTGAGCCGAGTTCAAGGAAGCTCGCCATAGAAAAAACTTTAAACACCGAGCCGGGCTCATAAATAAAATAGGCAGGGCGATCAAACCGTTGTTCTTCGGTACTGTTTGTAAAGTCTGAAAGATTTGCACAAGGCAGATTAACGTATGAAAGCATCTGCCCGGTTTTTGCATCTACCGCTAAAAACATAAGCCCTTCAGCCTTTGTCTCTTTCATTGTCTGCTCGCCAATTTTTTCCATTATATATTGAATATTACTATCAATGGAAAGCATGATGTTATAACCTGAACCGGTATACCCTTGTATAGTCGGCGGCGGAGAAAGAAGATTTTGCAAAGAATATTCAACCCCGCTTAAACCTTTCCCGTCATCTCCGAGATAGCCTACAACTGTTGAAGCAAGACTGTTTTCCGGATAAGTACGGTTATGTATTGCTTCCAACCGAAAACCGCTTAATTTATTATCTTTCAAAGCTTTCGCTATCATTTCCATTTCGGTTTCACTCATTTTCTTTTTTAAATACATAAAGTTTGAGCGAGAAGTCTTTAATTTTTCCGTAAGCTCCGAGACATCTACATCTAAAATCGGCGCAAGTACTGTTGCCGCAGCCGAATTATCTGTAATAAGATTCTTATTTGCAATAAGATTATACAAGGTAGTTTCGACCGCTAAAATTTTTCCGTTTCGATCAAGAATAGAACCGCGCGCAGTTACAATCATCGGCTCTTTAATTTCAGGCTCTCTGAAAAGCATGTATTTTGCATACTGAAATACCAATAATGCAAAACAAAGAAAAAGAAAAAGAATAAAAGCTGCCAACCTCTTTTTATTAATAACCGTATTCACCGCGCAAATGCCTTCCCATAAATACTGTCAATTGAAACAAAACCATAATCGCGAGAATCCTCCGATTCGGAAGCATTATCTCCTAAAGCCAAGAGGCTCCCCTTAGGAACAAAAGAGCGAAATTCTCTGTTTCCACAAAGATTTTTAAATTGTAAAGAGGTAAGAGGAACTGATTTTTCTTCAATTATAAGCTTATACATTCTGTCTGTACTATAATCGGAATGCGGTAAAAATTCCAGAGGCTGATTTGCCGTTGCAGCACATCGTTTAATAACAAAACGATTGTGCATTACATAAACGATAATGTCATTTTTTTTCGGATATGCCCAACGAATAAGATACCGATTTGAAAAAGGCATTTTTATTCCGTATGCAAGTTTAAAAAGAATGATTCTCTTTCCGCTATAAAGCGTAGGTTTCATGGAATTCCCCACAACTTTTTTTACATCAAGGCAACAAGACTTCAATAAAACAAAAAAAGAGAAAAAGCCGACCAGTATATAGATAATTTTTTTTCTTTGCATAAACAATCCGAAGAAAAACTATATCAAAGAATAAAAGGAAAATCTATATAAATTCATTTTCTTTCACGATAAGAACATGAAAACTCTTCTCAATAACACAGCGAATAATCAGCCGATAAAAGGTCAGTAAAACATTTTTATAAAAAAGAGTTCGACACTACGGTTTCATTTTGCCGTCCGTGGCAAAATGAAGCCTATGAGTTTGAAAACTTCTGTTTATATAGCTGTGGTAGTTTTCAAACTCAATTCTGTTTAGAACCACCGCCGTCCGTGCCCGTTCTGAGTTTTTGACGTCCTTGTCAAAAACTAAGCCACGAGTTTTAAAGCTTTGCAAATTACTTTGCTTTAAAACATCGTTTCTGCATGGAACCACCGCCACGCCCTGATTTTTAGTATTCTTGATTAAATCAATGCTGCGAGTTTAAAAACTCCTATATTATGTCGGTGTGGTAGTTTTTAAACATCGTTTTACATTGTTCTGAGTTTTGTCATCCGTGGCAAAACTCAGAACCTTGCGAGTTTTAAAGCTTTGTAAACTATTTTGCTTTAAAACGTCGCTGCTGCGTGGAACCACGGGCGTCCGTGCCCGTTCTGATTTTGAAAACGGTGAGCAATTTACCATAGGAATACTTAAATCCGCAGTCCCTTATTGTTGATACTCCGATTTTTATAACAGGAAGTTAATTACAAAACGCTGCACGCAGCATCCGCAAAAATGAGTTTTTTTAATACCTGCGTTTTAACAAAAGAATTGCAAACTTCATGAAAATAGGATATACTATCAATATGAGAGCACAACCAACAGAAAAAAAAATTTATGTTATTGGTCATAGAAATCCAGATACGGATTCGGTCGTTGCCGCTGCAGCTTATGCAAATTTTAAACAATTACAAGGAGTAAAAAATTGTTTTGCCGCGCGAGCAGGAAAGCCCACTCCTCAAACAGAATATATTTTTAATAGATTCAAGGTTCCGATGCCTGAGCTTATTCCTGATCTCATTCCGAAGGTGCAGTATTATTACAAGCAGCCCGTAATCAGTGTCAAAGAAAGCGCTTCTCTTTGGGAAGCATTAAAAAAGATAGAAGCGGAGAGAATTAGAGTGTTGCCGGTTATTACCGAAGACGGCACTTTTCATTCAATTTTACATTATAGTGCTTTTGCACAGAAAATATTACAAATGGTAAATCCGCAGCAAAAAACTGTGGTGCAAACCAGTTTAAATCTTCTTTCTTCGGTAATAGATGCGCAGGTTATTTTATCCTATAAGCCTGATGAGCTTAAAAAAAGTCCAATTCTTATTGCAGGATCCGAATTTTCTACTTTTTGCGAGCATCTGAAAATGAATATTCCGGAAAATACTATTGTCCTTTCCGGAGATCGCAGAGATATACAGGAATATGCGATAAAAAGCAATGTGCGGATTTTAATCTGTACGGGTGGGATTGTATTATCCAAAGAATTGCGCAGCTTGGCTGAAAAGCATAAAGTATCGGTTATTATCAGTCCTTATGACACGCTTTCTACAGCCCTTTTGCTGATTTATTCAATGCCGGTTACCGGTGCATCTTCTCAGGAAATTACTCCCTTACGCAGTGAAACTACCGTGAAAAAAGCGGCAACAATGCTTGCCGATGCGCCGGCAAAAACACTTCCTGTCGTTGACAACGACAATAAAGTGATAGGAATTGTAACCGAAGGAGACATTTATCGAGAAGCGAATATTGAAATTATTTTGGTTGATCATAATGAGCAGACGCAGGCAGTTGAAGGTGTAGAAAATTTTAAAATAATAGAAATTATCGATCATCATAGAGTCGGAAATATGCCCACAAAGCATCCGATAACGTTCATCAATAAGCCGGTCGGTGCAACCTGCACGATAATTGCAAATCTTTATCGGGAACAACGTATTCCTCTTGACTATAATATTGCCGGTATTTTACTTTGCGGAATTCTTGCGGATACACTTATGCTTCAATCGGCAACAACTACCGATATCGACCGGAATACCGCAGAATATCTTGCAAATATTACCAATATTGATCTGGAAACCCTCGGGAAGGAACTGCTTAATGTGGCAAGTAATATTGCGGGCAGAAGTGCAGATCAGTTGATTCACCAAGACATGAAAGAGTACCACGAAGGTTCAATAAGCTTTACAGTCAGCCAGATTGAGGTAGAAGATCAATCGCAGGTGCTTGAAAGAAAGCAGGAATTTATCGATGTGCTTGAAGCGGAACGGCAAAAAGGTGATAAGCTTTTTGCCGCTCTGATGATAACAAACATTACCTATCTTACAAGTTTCTTACTTATTGCTGCAAAGCCTGATTTTTTATCGCAAATAACGGTACCGAAGCAAGAAGAATCGGTGTATGTATTAAAAAGCATTGTTTCGCGTAAAAAGCAGCTGATGCCGCTCCTATCCGAAATACTGGCAGCTTACGGAGTGTAAAAAATACAGTCAAAGGGCTCGACAGCCCTTTGACGTACCTCATGCAATACATTATGAACTGTATCGCCGCTTTTACAGGAACATCCGACTCATCGGGTATTATTTCGGCGGTAAATTGTAGAAGTATCTCGCATAAGGTTTTGTAATTAGCTTCCATGTATGTATTAATCTATATATAGTCAAAGTACCAACAGGAGACTTGAGGATTCGCCATCCCTATGGTAAATTACACACCGTTGCGCCGTGTCGGACTCTTTTTATAATAGGAGTTTTAAAACTCGCAGGTTTTGTTTTGCTACGGACGATAAAACCAAACCGCCTACACACTCTTTTGATAAAAATCTACAATTGATCTGCCGTATATACGCTGATCGACTCTTTGCAGGGAGCCGATGCGATCGGGTAATTCTTTTTCTTTTGGGCGATGCATCAGGACTAAGCCTTTATCACATAAGACTGAAGATTCTCCGATACTGTACAGCAAGTCTTGATGGAATCGATACGGAAAGGGCGGGTCAATGTAAATAATATCAAACTGTTCTTGCGTCCGCTTCAGATAAAGTTCAACAGAGAGGTTTTTGCAGTTGATTCGTTTTTCCGCCATACTTGCGTTTTTTAACAACACGGGGAATTTTGCGGTATCTTTTTCCACAAGAACAACCGGATAGGCTCCGCGAGAATATGCCTCCAGTCCGCAAATCCCTGAACCGCTAAAAAGGTCTAAAAACGAAAGCCCGTGCAAATCTCCAAGAATGGCAAAAAGCGATTCCCGCATTCTGTCCATTGCAGGGCGAATAATGCCTTTCGGGCAGATAATCTGCCTGTTTTTCAGTGTGCCGCCGGTAATTCTCATGCCATTCCTTTTTGCAATATGCCGTCCGCCGCACGAATACCTGATGCCCATGCGCCGGTTATGCCTCGTGAAGTGCCTGCCCCATCTCCGATTAAGTAAATATCCTCATCCGCCATAAAATAGTTATTTTTAAAAAGCGGTTTATTTGCATAAAGCTTTATTTCCGGATAATATAATACGGTACTCGGATGCAAAATGCCCGGCACAATATTATCAAGTTTTTTTAGTGCCTTCCATATTGAATGCAAAAACTTTGCCGGCATTGCAAGCGTAATATCGCCCGGCGTGCAGGAAGCAAGTGAAGGCGTAAAATGAAATAAATCTCCGTTTAAGCCTTCCTTAGTGCTCCGTTTTCCCAACCTAAAATCTCCGATTCGCTGCATAATCGGATGCCCGCCGCCGGTTAGCATAACCAGCGAAGCTAAAAACTCGGCATAATCTTGTCCTGAAGCAAGCGGCTGGGTAAAATTTACCGTACGAAGCATTGCAAAGTTGACAAGCCCGTTAGATTCTCGCTTATTAGAATAAGCATGTCCGTTCACACTATAATACGTTTGCCCGTTTGCAGCGGTATATTTTTCTTGCACCACAGAGGCAGCCCCCGAATTAGTGCAAAAAGTCCTTGTTTTTTCAGGAAACAAAAACTTTGGATCATAATAATCTTCTACAATAGGATAATGTTCAATTTTTGTCTCGACTCTGACGCCAACATCAATACTGTTATCGGTATAGGGTATTTCGTTTGCTTTCATAAAATTACGCAAAAAATCAAACCCCTTTCTTCCCGGCGCAACAATAAGACTGTCATACGTAGTTGTCCGCTTACTAGTGTTTGCAATCTTTTTTTGCTTATCTATAGAAACAAGCGCTTCCTCTAATGATACTTCCACTTTTGCGTTTGCCAAACGGTCAAGTAGCTCTTTTATCAGCTTAACGCCTCCGTCAGTACCCAAATGAGATTGACGAATGGACAACAGCTTAACGCCTATTCGCTCCGCTCTCTTTTGATAAACCTCGATATTAGTACGCGGGAGAATATCAGGTTCTAAAAATTTTTCAGTTTGCTCCAAATATCGATTGGCTGTTTCTTCATTCCAATATTCAATAGGAAACCCGATAGGATAGGTAAAATTCATTTTACAATCATTTCGTAACCCGCCTGAAGAAATCTTTGCTTTATCGATAAGCAAAATAGAAATTGCAGGCTTTTTTTCAAGCAAAGCAAATGCGGCGGCGAGCCCTGCCGGACCGGTGCCGACAATTATACAATTATAATGTTTCATTAAAAAAGAACCTCAATAGTTAAAGCAGTATATGCAACCATACCTGTGCAACATTAGTATACTTTAAAAATCGTTTTACGCAAGCCCTTTTCTCCCCCACGGCAGGGCTTACGCATGCACAAGGAATGGCTGCCCCTTGAGCCCCGCTTTTAGGCGAAGTAAACTGTAAAATTAAAGCTTTAAAACTCGCAGGTTAAGTTTTGACATGGACGTCAAAAACGCAGAACGGGCACGGACGCCCGTGGTTCTACGCAACAGCGACGTTTTAAAGCAAGAGTGTTTACAAAGCTTTAAAACTCACAGGTTTGGTTTTGCCATGGACGGCAAACTCAGAACAATGTAAAACGATGTTTAAAAACTACCACACCGACATAATATAGGAGTTTTTAAACTCGCAGCACTGATTTAATCAAGAATACTAAAAATCAGGGCGTAGCGGTGGTTCCACGCAGACGGTTTAGTTTTTGACATGGACGTCAAAACTCAGAACCGCCACGGACGGCGGTGGTTCCAAACAGAAGCGACGTTTTAAAGCAAAGCAATTTGCAAAGCTTCAAAACTCGTAGGTTTGGTTTTGCCATGGACGTCAAAACCAAACCGTTGTGTCGAACTCTTTTTTAATAAACACCGACTTGTATTTCATTTCCGCGATGTTTTTTTCGGCGGATTTGAGGAGAAGGTTTTTGTGTTTTTCTTTTTTTAAAGAAAGCATACAAACTAAAAAAGTACAGAATAAAAGCAGCGGAAGCCAATCTTTGTAGCGGGCATAAAAGGTCATGGTATGAGGATACACCGGCATGGATAAAAAGAAGCCGTCCTGCACAAAAAGCGGAAGGCTTGCAATTGTTTTTCCGTAAGGATTTATTGCAACCGTGTAGCCTGAATTGGTAGAGCGAATCATAGAGGTGCGTAACTCAATCGTGCGGTACATTGCCACCGCATAGTGCTGATATTCCGCACTTGCGGTTTTTGACCATGAGTCATTGGTAAGATTTATTAAAAGCTCACTCCCCTGTTGATGAAGATGCGCGCAAACGGAGGGAAAAGCATCTTCATAGCAGATAGGAGTGGCAAAACGTACAGACTCTCCGTTTTTCGTTTGTAAGGAAAAAAGTTTGCATTCAGTGCCGGGTACCCATCCTGATGAAAAACCGACAATTGCGCTGAAAAGTTTTTTTACTAAAGGATTATTGATTCCGGGAATGTATTCGGCAAAGGGAACCATTTGCATTTTTGCATAACTTTCCGCTACGGAAGCATCAGGAAGGATCAGAGAAACGGCATTTGAATAACCGTCATTTTCAGGATCGGTAAGCAAAGGGGAGCCGCTAAACAGCGGAGTGTCAACCTCTTTCAAAAAGTCGGTAACAGGCAATTCTGCCGGTGCGATTTCGTAATAATACTTATTTTCCTGATAGGGATAGCTTAAACTGGACTCACTCCAAATAATGAGATCGGTGGGTTCTGAAGCTTCACTGATAATTCGTTTGCTCAGCAATTCACTGCTTAGCAGTATTTGCTCAAAATTGCTCATATCCCATGGATCGGCATTTTGCTGGATCACCGCAATATTGAGTTTTTTTTCAGGTTCCTGTGTATGTGTCAGTTTATACTGTCCGTAACAAATGCTGCTTAGGACAAGAAAAGCGACAAAGATAAGTGTTCGCACAAGTGGGCGCCGCGATTCTTTGGCAAAACCGTTGGAAAGTTTTACGGCAGCAAGGATTGTTTCCGCCAAGCATGCGGAAATAAGCGGTATCAAAAAAGAGATTCCCCATACGCCGGTGATATCAACAATTTGTATAAAGCGAGTTAATTTTGTTGCGCTCATTGCAACGGTTCCCCACGGGTAGCCTAAAAAACCGGTAGATTTAAAATATTCCCAAAGGCTCCATGTGAGCGCAAAGCCGAATATTCGATAGGGGATTTTTAAGCGTGAAAAATAATAAAAGGCAATTCCGAAAGGAAGCGCCAAGAAAAAATATGCAAGCGTAGAAGCGCCGAGCGTAAAAATTGCAAAATCTCCAAAATACGCAAGCCAAAAGCTTGATAAAAGATGCAAAAGCGGCACAAAAAAACCGTACATTAGCATAATCGCTTTTTTTGATTTTCCCGCAATAAAGGCAGTATAGAGAGGAATAAGCGATACAATGCCGAGTATGGAAGAACCCGAAAGCAGAAATTCATTAGGGATAGCGAGGGCTAAAAGCCCTGCAGAGCTTAAAACTGCAAAAAAATACAAAATAACGAACATAATTTTGACTCAATTTAAGCATTTTTATTGAATTGTTTCAATATAACGAGTATGATATACTTATGCAAAAAATAGTACCTTTTCATATTGATGAATATGGAGATGAGCCGGAAGCGGTAGCCATTGTTCCCGGGCGCTTTCATTTACTGGGAGAGCATACATGGTTTGCACAAGGAAATACTTTGTCAATGGCTATAAATCATTATTTATATCTTTGTGTTTCAAAAAGGACGGACAGCAACTTTAGGCTTTTTTCTCTTTCACTAAAGGAACGTAAAAAGATCTCCGCATCAAATTTACGGTACCGAAAAGAAGATCGATGGGCAAATTCCGTAAAGGCGGTTATTCTTTCGTTTATCGATAGCGGTTATCCGGTAACCGGTTTAAATTTCACGATTCTCTCCGAAATCCCCGCAGATGCCGGGTTAGGTACTCCAAATGCATTAAAGGTGGCAACCGCCTTAGCTTTACGAAAACTTTTTGCATCCAAGCTTTCCAAGGAAGCGCTTTTAGATATTCTTGAACATGCGAATGTACAGCATTTAAAAACATATCCTCACCGAGCGGACATCCTTTGTGCACTTTTTGCAAAAAGAGGTCATTGCGTTCGCACCGATCACCGAAAAAAAACAGCGGATCTATACCCGTTTCCGCTTGAAGGAAAAACTATTATTCTTACCGATTCAAGGATTCCGCGTCTGCTCGCTCGCGAAGAACTCGGCAATAGGCTGCAGCAATGTATTGAAGCATACGAACTTGTTAAAAAAAATCCTGATATACCGAAAAATATGACAAAGCTTACCGAAACAATGCTTGATGAAGTTGAAATCCCTGAATCCGTACGCCGCAGAGTGATTTATATTATTCGAGAATCGCTCAGTGTTGATGATGCCGTTGATGCCTTACAAAAAGGAGATGATTTAGTGTTTTCCCGCATTGTTAATCGATCACATGAAGGGCTACGTGACAGGTTTGAAATTTCTTGCCCTGAGCTTGACTGGCTAGTAAAGCGAGCGCTTGAATTTGTCGAACAAGAATCAAGCGATATGATTTGTTCCCGACTGACAGGGCGCGGCTTTGGCGGTTGTACATATTCAATCTTAAAAACGGAGGATGTGGAAACTTACATCGAAAAACTTAACGATTATGAAAGAATTTTCGGGTTTAAGCCCCTATATTATCGGGTAAAACCCTCAGGAGGTGCACGGATTATATGAAAATATTACTTACAAATGATGACGGATACGGCTCGGCGGGAATCCAAACACTTTTTGAACTTTTAGAAGGAAAACATGAGGTGGTGATGATTGCTCCCCACATTGATCGGTCGGCAATTTCTCATGCGATCACCATGAATGACCCTATAGAATTTATCAAAAAAGAAAAAAACATGTATACTTGTTCAGGTACCCCGGTTGACTGTGTTGCAGCCGGAATTATGAGTATTTTTAACGGAGAAAAACCTGATTTGGTGCTTTCGGGAATTAACTGCGGAGGAAATCTCGGCACGGATATTGTATTTTCCGGCACGGTGGCTGCCGCCCGTCAGGCGGTTATGCATGCGATTCCCGGAATTGCGGTGAGTTTAATGCAATCCGACAATGGAGACTACAACTTTGACGCTCTTGCAAACTTTGTACTGCAAAATCTTGACACATTAGCAAAAATGTCTTATTTCGATGTATTAGTAAATATCAACGCGAAGTCCGCTCCTTCATATTCTCACGCCTCTTTTGCCTCAATATCGCGCAGAATATTTAAATCAAAGGGTGAAATTATTACGCATGCAGAGGGAAAAAAGCAATTCTTGTATGGCGGAGGAACAATAGAAACCGAAAATGACGGAACAAGCGATTGGGATATTGTAATGAACGGCGGTATTTCTGTTTCGCAGGTATATGCACAACCTGTTTTGGACAAAAAAACTTCCGAGTCGCCTATATTTAAGTTTTAAGGGGGAAAAAATGAATGCCTTAGCGGAGGGAATAGCACTGTATAAAAAAGGCCGTTATACGGATGCTTTAACGGAATTATTACAAATTACTTCAACCTCGTCCGAAACAAATATTGATTTAGCGTATTATATCGGGCTTTGCTATGCGCGTTTGGATCGTTTTGACGACGCCCTTATATATCTTGAACAAATTGTAACGGGAAATGCGGATATTGCCCGTGTATATCAGTGCCGCCTGATTCTTTCATATATCTACACAAAAACAGATCGAACAAGACTTGCCGAATTTGAATTGTCAAAACTAATACAGGCGGGGTATGAATCCGTACAAGTCTATGCGTCATTAGGATTTTTAGCCTATGAACACGGAGAAACGGATAAAGCCGTTCAATATTATCAAAAGGCATTGGATATGCAAGAGGAAAATGCTACCGCCTTAAACGGTTTAGGGTATATTCTTGCCGATAGCGGCAGGGAGCTTACCCGTTCTTTATCCTTATGCAAAGAAGCGGTAGAACAAAAACCGGATAACGGTGCATATCTTGACTCTTTGGCATGGGTATATCACAAACTTGGATTTTCCTTGGAAGCACGTACCTATATTAAACGCGCGGCAGAAAAACTTCCGAATAATAAACTAGTACAAAAACATAAAACAATAATTATGACAGAGCATAAAGAGGATTGGCAAAAATGAAGCACGGCATTCTTAAAAATATTTTTCTTTTTTTTCTATTTTTCTGTTTTACAGGCGTGAATTTGCGCGCACAGACAAATTCTTTGCAGCCGAAAATCACTACTGCGGATACTGCACTCGGATCCGAAGAATTTAGGCGTGGAGTCCAAGCTTACTACCGCGGAGCTTTTAACGATGCAATTCGACTTTTGGAAAAAGCGCTTTCATACATCCCTGAAAATCCCCTGATTCTTGAATGGCTTGGCAATGCCTATTACCGAAGCGGCGTTGAAGGCTCCGCTTTGCAGCATTGGGAACATGCGGAGGAAACAGAGTTTGGCAGCATTCTTTTAAAAAATAAAATAGAGATTGTAAAAGAGCGCCGCAACATGTTGCCGGATTTCCCCGACATGTTGACCTTTTCCGAAAGTATTTCTTTTTCAGCCTTGAATGACGGCAACTATCTTTTTCGCCGTCCCGCATCTATTGTCTCGATGCCTGACGGAAGTTTTTGGCTTACCGCTTATGGCTCCAATGAGCTTATTCGATTTGACGTAAACGGTGTTATCCTTACCAGAACAAAGGGGCCGATACAGGGTTTTGATCGTCCCTTTGATGTAATTCGTATGCATAATGGAGATTTGCTGGTTTCGGAATTCGCCGCCGATAGAATTTCCCGCCTCACAAAGGACGGAAAATTTATCTCTTCATTCGGCACAAAAGGAAGAGGAAACGGAGAGTTTATTGGCCCTCAATTTTTAGCAGTAGATAATTATGATAATATTTATGTAACTGATTTCGGAAATGCGCGAATTGTAGTTTTTTCTCCCGACGGAAAAGCGTTATTTACATTTGGAAACAAGGATGGCATTTTTCCCGGGTTTATTGCTCCCGCAGGTATTGCGATTATAAACGGGCTTTTGTATGCTGCCGATGCAGTAAAGGGCTGCATATACACCTTTGATACCGCAGGCAATTATATCGGAACCTTATTGCCCGATGATTCATTAAAATATATTGAGTCCATGCGCGTATGGAAAAATAATTTACTTGTCTCTTCCTTAAGCACCGTATCTTTGATTGATATTTCGCTTGCATCAATTTATCGCATTGCAAGTCTCGGAGCCGCTCCAAGCAGAATTATCGGAGTAGCACCAGATGCAAACGGCAACATCGTGCTTGCGGATTATAAAAACGAGAAAATCGAAATCGTTTCTCATATTACCGAACTTGCGGGCGGGCTGTTTGTAACAATTGAGCGTGTATATTCGGATCGCTTTCCGAAGGTAACGGTGAATTTACGAGTACAAAACAGAAATGGAACGCCGGTGGTCGGATTAAATGATTCAAACTTTTTGATAACCGAAGAAAATCATCCGGTAAATGATTTAAAGCTTGAAGGATCCGCATACTTAAATGACAATTGCGATATCTGCATTCTGGTTGATCAGGCGCCTTCTTCGGATGAAGAAAAAAAACTTATTCAATCGGCAATTAAAGAGATTGCAAAGGCGATGGGGGAAAAAGGACAGATACATATTGTTTCCGCCTCGAATATTCCCGTACTTGAAGGAAAATTCTCTCCTTCGCAGTTGGTGTCTGAAGACTTTCATTTTAAAGCGGGACAGTCTGCTCATCGAAAATTTGATCTCGGCTTACGACTTGCCGCAACCGAGCTTATCAATGCGGAACAAAAAAGAGCGGTTATATTTTTGTCGTCGGATAACACTTTTGCACATAGTTTTGATCGATACGGTATAAACGATTTAACCGCATATTTGAATAATAATATGATTAAGTTTTATGCGGTGAGTTTAAAAAAGCAGGCTTCGTCAACCGAATTAAACTATCTTGCTGCTAAAACCGGCGGAAAAACTGCTTATATTTATGCGGAGCGAGGTATTGCACCGCTTATTCAGGATTTACTGGAAGCCCCAATCGGTACCTATATGCTTTCGTACACCTCAATTTTACCCACCGATTTCGGCAGGGCGTATCTTCCGATAGAAGCCGAGGTACATATTTTAAGCAGATCGGGAAAGGATAAAACCGGTTATTTTGCGCCGTTGGAATAACAAAGCAACCGATCCCCGCGTTTTTCCGTAATCGTAGGTACGGGAAAGTAAACCGTTTTTAAGAAGTTCCACATGCGGGTGCGGTTCTCCGCTGTAAAAAATTTGGCAAAGCGATAAAAATAAGGAGAAGTATGAAAAAAAGGTTCTGTGTGCTTTTGTTCTTGTTCATTCCGCTTTTCTTTTACTCCGAAAACTTGAGCGGAATCTGGGAAAACGGCAGTAAAATTATTGAATTTGCGGCGCAGGAGAATGCCGATTCGGCACAACCCCTCAACGACGAAAACCGCAGTTTCAATATGCGCATGGTGTTAAAACCGTATTATGCGTTTGTTTTTGAGCCGCTTAAAACAGTTTCCGCTACGGTGAAAAACAGATTCGATATTTCAGAATTATATTATCTGGGCATTGAATATCCGCGCGAAAGACACCGTGTTCAAATTCCGGTATGTATTTTCCAAGATGCCTTGTTTACCTCTTTTTTTCAACGCATGCCATACTATACACATCGGGAGGAAATCCCCGAAGAAGCAATTCCTGTTGGTATTACCGCCGAGCAGGAAGCAGAAATTCGTGGGGAACACAAAAGTCTTTTATTCGGTTTTTGGGTTGAAGAAGGAACTCCTGACGGTATTTTACTGTATCCGAATGAGATTCCGCAGCATATTACCGCGTACTTTTTTACCGAAAAAGGATATATCGCCTTTCGGTACTGGAAAGATGATTTAGAGTATCGTCAAAGCAGCAGCTCTTTTACCGCCGATGACGAACAGGTTTATGAGATTCCGCAGTATTTGCAGCGTGGTGAAGCGGTATACACCTGCACCACCGGAAGAGGCAGACAGTTGAGAAATTACCAACAGGGAACATATACAATCACGGGTGATAAAACTCAAGGCTTAACCTTAAGCCTCAAACCGGAAAAGGCTGGTCCTGGCACGCATGCGGTATGGAATCTATATCCCAATTCAAAATATCCCGAAATAACCGATTTACCGCTTTATATTACGGAAACAGGGCAGATATTTTCATACGGAGCACCTTTTTTAATGCGATCAAAAATAACCGACCTTGATTCCGAGGTTACAAAACACAATGCGCTCCGCCGCCCGTCGCGTGAACCGCTCTTGCTTCCCGACAAAGTAGATTTTTTTGATTCAGAACACAACTAACAGCTGTCTAATTGTACAAATCGGAGCATTTACAATAACAGCCTGCGAATTCAGCATCACTATGGTAAATTGTCACGGATGACAATGAGGTAATTTGAGCAAAAAACCAAAATTACATTCAGAACGGGCACGGACGCCCGTGGTTCCAAACAGAAATGAGTTTGAAAACTACCGCACTTCTATTGTAGGCTGTCTGAATTTCTTTGTAAAGAAATATTCAGACAGCTTAAAGCGGTAATTATTTAGCAGCCTCCATTGCACTTGCAGCAGTAGATAGATTTTCTTCGACACTGTCGCCGTCCCAAATATTGGCAAAGGTTGTAGCCATAGTCGACCAGTAAATTCCCATTTCAGGGATGGTAGGCATAGGAGATGCATATTGAGCCTGTTCCAAAATTCCTGCACTTAAAGGATCTTTAATCTTGATATCAGCGCGAGGAGGAAGTTGTTTAGTCATTTCAAATCGTTTTATCAGCGCTTCTTTTGACATGAGAAAAGTTGCAAAATCTTTTGCTTGCTCGGCATGGTTACTGTATGCACTGACAAAGGCAAGGCGCACCCCTGAAAATGAGGCAGGATTTTTTGACTCGTTAGGAAAAATAGGGATAGGAGCTATACCGAAGTTGATATTTGCTTTTGTAAAATCCGCAATCTTCCAGGGACCGGTAATAATCATCGAAGCTTTCCCCTCCGTAAAAGATGAATTACAAAAATCTCCGCTTACATCGGCTGCGGGAACATCGAGTATTTTTTCCGTAAGCTTTGAAAATATTTTAAACCAGTAATTGCATTTGCGCTATTAATATTGTGCTGCGTGCGGTCATTGCCCTTCGGTCCGAAAAGCGGAGCATTAAAGCCGCTCATAAAGATATAATCAAAATAGGCATTTCCTACTTCCCACACTAAAGCGTACTTATTTTGTGCTTTATCATTCCATGTTTTTGCAAAAGCTTCTATTTCCTCCCATGTCTCTGGCGGTGTAGGCAGAATATCTTTGTTATAAAAGAGCGCATAAGTCTCAATAGCTAACGGATAGCCGTACGCTTTCCCACCATAGCCGGAAGACATAACTGCGGCAAAAATGAAGTTTTTAAGGAACTCCATACTATCCAAAGGCAAAACATGTCCTCCGGCAACCAAGGCTCCGATCTGATCATGCGGTGCAACAAAAATATCGGCACCTACACCTGCAGGCCCATCAAGCTCTATTTTTGAGCGGGAATCGGGAGCCGGCACGGGTTCATATACAATCTCAATATCAGGATGACTTGCTTTATAGTCTTCGGCAATGGCGAGCATAAAATCTTTTTCAACCCCTTCGGATTCCCAGATTTTAAGGGTGATTTTCTCTTCTTTTTTTTCGCCTTGATCACCGCCGCCACAGCTTAACAGGCTTGCAAAGCACAATATACACAGGCATACCAGTATACTTACAATCTTTTTTTTCATATGACGCCTCCATCTCATCATGAAAAATATTATTTTTTGCTGCGGAACATAATCGCAGCATAAGTTTTAGTATAGCATGTTTGTTAGTATAAACCATCCCTTTTTTTATTTTTTGGTAAAAGAGATTCGCAGTATAGAGCTGCTTCTGTCTGTGGCGGTTTGCCGCTTCTACCTTTGGTAATATCCCTACACTTTTTCTCTGCGTATAACTCTTGTTCTACTTGAGCACCGTAAACGGATTGAGAACCCTGCCGTTCTTAAATACGGAGAAATGTAAATGCGGTCCGGTACTTCTGCCAGTATTTCCAACCTGTCCGATTTTTGTTCCCTGCGTTACATAAGTACCACGCCGTACCAAAACCGCACTTAAATGTCCATACATGGTTTGGTATCCGCCGCTATGTGTTAAAATAATGTAATTTCCATATACTCTGCTGAACCCGATTTCCGCCACTCTTCCGTCAAGAGAAGATTTTACCGCGCTTCCCTGCGGAGCCGCAAGATCAATTCCATTATGAAAGCTTTTTGCCCCGGTAAACGGATCTGTTCTGTATCCGAATCCTGAAGTGAAACGTCCGAATATCGGATAGACAAACAGTTCTCCAAGCGCCTTCCGTAAATCAAACATTGAAAGGGCTGCCCCCGGAATAAACAGCTGCTGGCCGATATTTAGTATTTGCGAGCTTAAATCATTCGCATCAAGCAGCGCGGTAACCGGAATATTAAAATTTCCGGCAATGGATTGCAAAGATTCTCCGGTTTTCACCGTATGCATAATTCCGTCCATTGACGGCACTTTTATAGTCTCTCCAACTAAAAGCCGTCGTGCATTGGAAATATTATTTACCGAAAGTATCGAGCTCATGTTTTTTAATCCGTAACGCACGGTAATACCGCTGATTGTATCGCCTCGTTTTACGGTATAAGTATTATACGAAACAATCGGCAGAGCATCGGCAAGCGCTTGTGAGGTATTTTTTGCTTCTTCTTCCGGAAATGCGTTGGTATGCAAAATTTTAGAAATAGCAGGATCATCGGCAAACCGTATATTTGCCAATCGATACATGCCAAGCAGAAAATCAAATGTTGGTAAGGAAAAAATAATTATCGTACAAACCAAAGCAAGAATAAAAGATACCATAAGATACTGTGAACGTATTTTTGGAGAAAAAAATATAGGCTCTTGTGTTGCCAAAATAGCGGCTCGAGTCTCACGTCTTTTGGTATGTAAATGAAAAGAATGCTTTTTTTGTTCTAAATCAGGGTTAAAAGAAAAAAAATCTGAATTGGAATCATAATTTAAAGAGTCAAAATCAAAAGTTTTTGTTTTTTTTCTTGTATGTTCCTCTGTCTTATCGGAGAAAAAATAATCTGTAGATGTATCAACATAAGGTTCTAAATCAATATCGGTTTGCGGATAGGTAATAATGTCCATGTATATACTATCGGCAAAACTTTTTTTGTGTTAATACACGTATGAAAATAAATGAGTAAAAACGGTTAATATAAATTTTTAAAAAGAGCCTAGTATAACGTTTTTTTAATAAGTCTATTATATTTTTAAAACATCTTTTACCAAAACGTAAAAAGTTTTATAAAAAAGAGTTCGACACAACGGTTTGGTTTTGCCGTCCATGGCAAAACCAAACCTGCGAGTTTGAAAACTCCTATTATACAAATGTAGTAGTTTTCAAACTCAATTCTGTTTAGAACCACCGCCATCCGTGGCGGTTCTGAGTTTTGACGTCCATGTCAAAACCAAACCTGCTAATCTTGACCCTAAAACAGGAAAACACTCTAAGTTGTTGTAAATCAATAACTTACCACTTCTTTTACAAAAAATCAAAATGAAAATCTATACTGTAGTAATTTTTGTAACAAAAATGAACTGCAGAACATGCAGATAAGTCGTTTGAACTCTGTTTCGGCGAGGCAATTCGGTTATCTGTTCAATAAGTCAAGGCATCGTAAAAGATAGTTTAGCATAAACTCATCTTTTAGGTTGCTTTGTGCAATCTAAGCACAACGAAATATCGGCTAGGGATGAGTCGTTGTGCTGCTATTTGAGGAAAGACGAAATAATTTTTCGGGTCAATTATTTCGTCTTTTCATAGACGAATCCTTTTAAGCACGTGAGACGACCCGATTTTAGTCTTGCGTGCTTTTTTTTATCGGTTTTGGAAAAATTGAAGTCGGAAGATGAGCTAATGCATTTTAAAGATTGCATTGAGGCAAGTTTAATGTAGGAGAAGTATGAAAAATGAATATTGAGGAAATTAAAAAATTATCTTTAAACAGAAGGAAGACAATAGCGAAAAGTGAAAAGACGCCGCAAAACATTTTATTATCTCTTGCCGCAAGCGATCCTCATCGTTATGTACGGGGTGCGGTTGCAGAAAACATAAACGTAACAGCAGATATTTTAGAAATCTTATTAGAGGATGATGACCTATATGTACGGAATAAAGCACGTGAGCGGCTGGGACTTTTTAAGCTCCGTTTATCAGAAGAGCGAGAAAAAACGATTGAGGAAAAAGCGGAAGATATAGAAGATGAATGCGACTGCTTGGCTGATTTTGAAGCAAGAAAAAAAGAACAAGAAAGATGGGCAAAGGGAGCGGAAATATGTATTCCTTTCAAGTAACGAAAGATGGATTTGAATTAACAGACAGAAGTACAGGGCTAATTGTTAAAACGGGAACTTTCAAAGAATGTTGCAGATACATCATCGAAAGTGAAAATAAAAAATCTATAAACCACAAGAAGGAGTAAAAAGATGAGCGAACCTATTACCAAAGTATCCGAAACAATCAGCTTTGAAGATGATTGCACTTTTGGGAATGTTGAAACAAAGCTTTCTAATGGCTGGACTGTTACGCAAAAATTTAGCTGGAGCTTTGATAGTTATTATGAACCTGAAATTGACTATCAATGCGAAGACGTCGGGGATTTATCCATTTTTGACAAAAACATGGAGCCTTATTCTAACGAGCTGACCAGCGAGGAAGAAAAAGCGCTTGCGCGGTTATGTATAAAAGACGCTGATGAATTGACAGACGCCGTATATCAACAAACGGACTGGAAATCACTAGCGGAAGAAGTGCGGGAATACAACAAAAACCCTTATTCATACTATGGAGTAACTCCACTTGATTTTATTTAAAAGGTAAAACGGATGACAAAAGAGCAAGTAATTAAAAGTATGACATTTTTTAGGCACGATAAGTACATGTATATCTTTTGGCGGAATGTATATAACCGTCAATATAGCAACGTATCCGGAAGCAATAAATGCTCCGGCGCATGTGAAAATTGCAAATGCAAAAACAAGAAACAAGGAGTAACAAATGGAAAACTTAGTTAAACAACTTTTAGGGAAAGACACAAACTATGTGTTTACGAAGAGCATGGCAAAGGATGAGTGGCGCAACGCACGCCGCTCAAGTATCGGCGGCAGTGATGCCGGTGCAATCATGGGACTTAACAAATGGGCAAGTCCATTGACGGTATACCTTGATAAAAAAGGCTTACACTCATTTGAAGGGAACATGTTCACCGAACGCGGATCATGGCTTGAAGACCCGATCCGCCAGCGATGTAGAGAAGAGTTCGGCGTACTCATCGAAGAAGTGCCGTACATGTTTTACAGCGGCGAACAAAAATTCATGAGTGCAAATATTGACGGACTCATCTATGTTCAAGAGCCGAAAACAATTTCCGGCATTGAAGTATCAGGTCTTGGCGGCCATGAGATTAAAACATCTCAGCGTGGAGACGGCTTTGGAGAAAATGAAATCCCCGATAGCTACTTTGCGCAAGTGCAGCACTACATGTCCGTGCTCAATCTTGATTGGTTTGTTTTGTCGGCGTACATCATTGATAAAAATGAATTAAGACATTATGCCATTAATAGAGATGAAGCGTTTATTACTCGCCTTGTGAAAGCAGAGAAAACTTTTTGGGAAGACTTTATTGAAGAAAACATAATGCCTGCTCCTTCCGGAGTGGATGCCGAAGATGAAGCTATCGCAAAAATGTTTGAGGGTGCAGAAAACACAATCATCCTTGATGGTGAAGCTGAAAGCATGTCGGCAGAATATCTTTTAATTAATGCACAGATAAAAGAGCTTGAAGAAAAAAAATCAAAGCTTTCATCATCTCTCAAATTAAAGATCATCGAACAACAAACCAACAGCGAAGAGAAAAAAGCAAAAGCTGTTGCCGGTAAGTACAACCTCTCATTTTCAAAATCAATACGAAGAACAGTTGACTCGGAAAAATTAAAAAAAGACGGATTGTATGAGCAGTATTTGAAAGAGAGCGAAGTTGCAATGCTGCGCATTACGGAACCAAAAGCAAAATAAAGTAAGGAGCATTTTATGTTATTGAAAAATATTGAAATTAGAAACGTGCGAAAAATCAAACAAGCCGAGATTGAATTTCACGGTGCCGGTGTACAGGTAATTCAAGGACTTAACAAGTCAGGCAAAACAACAATTGCGCAATCAATTGCATTAACGCTTGGCGGCAGTAAAGATTTTGTGCCGGGAATGATAAGTGTAGGAGAAGAACAAGCGGAAATTATCGCGTATACAGACGATGAATTAAAAATCCGCACACTCATCGGCGAGAAGGTAACGCAAGATGTTTCGCGGCTTGATGAGCTAACAGGTCGCTATGCAAAAGTTTCAGGCGGCGTGCGCGCTTTTCTTGATTCAATTCGCTCAGGTCTTGAAATGCCGTTTGCAATTAAAGATTGGACAGACGAATCAATTATCGAGCTTTTAAAAGAGAGAACAGGGACAAGCGAAAAAATTGCATTGATTGATGAAGAATTAAAAAGACTTGAAGAGGCACGAACACAAACAGGACGGGATAAAAAACGGCTTGGCACGCCTACTCCTGTTCCGAAAGTAGAACATGCAAAACCGATTGATGAACTGCAGGCGGAAAAAGAAAAAGCGCAAAACTTTTTATCAACTCTTAAAAATGCCTTTTCTAACATCAATCAGGAAATGCACACGCTAAATATTGAATCGGAAAGCGATATTGATGCTGCAATTCAGCGGCTTGAACTTGCAAAAGAGAATTTGCATAAATGGCTTTCAAAAAATCATAAGCAATATTCAAAAGAGGATATCGCCGAAATTGACGCTGCAATTCTTGAGTGGAATAAAAATGAAACAGCTGCAAACGCATACGATGCCTACATTGCCGCTTGCGATGAAATTAAAAAGCTTGAAGATGAATATAACGGACTGACAAAAAAAATAGAAGCAAAGCGGCAAGAGCGAAAAGACACACTTGCAAGTATGGACTTAGGTGTGTCCGGATTGGAAATAAACGAAGACAATCAGCTTGTTCATAATGGTGCAATTCGCGGAATTACAAAAACGAACACAATCGGCAACTGGTCGACAGCGCAAAGCATACAAGTATTTTTTTCTCTTGGTGTACGGTTTTCCGGCGAAATGAAAGTGATGGTTGTTGATAACGCTGAAAGTCTTGACGAAGCGCACACTGCAATTATCTCAGAGTGGGCTGAAAAATCGGGCTTCCTTGTAATCATGCTCAAAGTTGGCGATGTTCCGGAAGAATTAGAAGAGGGAATCATCTATTTGAAAAACGGAGAGGTTGTAGCAAATGAGTACAGAATTTAACAATGAAATAAAAATGCGAACAACCGCAATCTGGGTTGGGTTCAGGGTTACAACAAAAGATGGCAGCCCGTGTGAAGTATGGAACGGTGGTAAGAAAATAGCGGAGCTGCAAAGCGACAACTGGGAAAACATTGCTGTCCCGAATAACGCAGAAGAGATAATCATTAAGGGGTATGACATACAAGAGTTGTACTGTTGTGGTAGTAAACTCACCGCATTAGATATAAGCGGCTTAACAAGTTTGAAAGAGCTGTACTGCAACAACAATCAGCTAACCACATTGAACGTAAGCGGCTTAACAAGTTTGCAATGGCTGGACTGCTCCGACAATCAGCTAACCGAGTTAGACGTAAACGGTTGTACAAGCCTGCGACTGCTGGACTGCTACGACAATCAGCTAACCGAGTTAGACGTAAGCGGTTTAGTGAATTTAGAAGATATTGACTGTTCCGAGAATGACCTAACCGAATTAAATGTAAGGAATTGTAGGGCTTTACAAAGACTGAACTGCTCTTTCAACCGACTAACTGAATTAGATGTAAGCGGCTTAACAAGCTTGCAGTATCTGAAATGCTACGGCAATCAACTTACCACATTAAATTTAAGTGGTTGTGCGAGTTTGGAGGAGCTGGAATGCTACCGCAATCGACTGACCGAATTAGATATAAGCGGATGTACGAGTTTGCAATGGCTGTACTGCTACAACAACAAACTAAGTGCCGAAGCATTCAAAAAACTTTTTGAAGATTTTCCTGAAAATAAAGGTGTGTATTGCGAAGCGGTTTTATACGCAGATTTAGAAGAAGAGAACAACTACCATTATTTTACGCACCCGACTGAATTAGCAGCTGCTTTTAAAGCAGCAGAAGGTAAAGGCTGGCGGTTCTATAAAGATTTTGCAACATCTGAAAACAGATTATAAAAAAGGAGTAACAATATGAACACGATTTGGTGCGATACGGAAACAACCGGATTAGAGCCTGAGAATTCGGGAGCCTTTGAAATTGCATTTATTTTTGCGGGCAAGGGAAAGGTACCTTGCGAGCGTCTATTTAAATTGAATCCGTTAAATGAAACTATTCTTTATCACGAAGAAGCTGCAAAAACACACGGTGTAAGTGAAGAAGAAATCAGGTCTTTCCCGCCTGCCGAAGAAATAGTGCCGAATATTGCGAATTTTTTTCAACAAGCAATTCACGTATTCGGAGACGGAGAGAAGCTCACCTTTGCTGGGTATAACTGTAATTTTGACTATCGGCATTTAGAAGCATTGTTTAATCGCTGCGGGCTTACACTTGCCGATTATTTTTCCAAACAGTTTGACGCATTGAAGTTTGTAAAAAAAGCAACAAGACAAAAAGCTATTCCGCGTCTTGAGAATTTAAAACTCGGAACGGTTTGTAAATCTCTTGGGGTTAATCTTGAAAATGCTCACACGGCGTTGGCAGACATTCAAGCGACACAGGCTCTTTGTATCGAGCTTTTTAAGCGCGGTGTAAAAGTAGAATAAGAAAAGCACATTTGTGCTTTAACAAAAACAGAACTGAAGGAGTAATGTATGAACGTAAACAACACAAACAAAAATCAAGTTACCGCTAAAACAAAAGGCGGCGACTTGCGGTCGATGATTATGGCAAACATGGATATGTTTAAGATGGCATTGCCGAAGGCGATAACGCCTGAACGAATGACTCGTATTGCAATGACAGCGGTTACACGGAACCCGAAGCTTGCTCTTTGTAATCAAAATTCTTTTTTTGGAGCTCTTTTAACGGCAGCTCAATTAGGATTAGAAGTAAACACGCCGCTCGGGCAAGCGTATCTTTTGCCTTATGATAGTAAAAATGGATTGCAATGTCAGTTTCAACTCGGTTATCAGGGCATGCTTGAACTTGCCTACCGCAGCGGACAATTCAAACGCATTAAAGCGGTAGTAGTCCACGAAGGAGATGAGTTCACCTACTCATATGGCTTAAATGCAATTCTTGAGCACACGCCAAGCGGCAACGGAAATCCTACCCACGTATATGCTTTATACGAACTTACTAACGGCGGTGTTGATTTTGAGGTTTGGACTTGGGAAAAAGTTATGCAGCATGGAATGACTTTTTCAAAAAGTTTTGGAAACGGACCGTGGCAAACTGCCCCTGAAGAGATGGCAAAGAAAACCGTTTTAAAAGCTCTTTTAAAATATGCACCAAAGGCGGTAGAACTTGCGGAAGCGGCAAATCTTGATGAAGGCATCATCGATAAAAAACTTGTGCGTAATGACGGAATAGCAGAAATTGTAACAAATATTGAATATACGGAACCGGTGCAACAACAAACAGCGGTACAATATGCAGAACAGGATCCGGTAAACGCGAATGGAAAAACGCGCAGTTCCGAAAGACAAAAATCCGGAGCTGCTGCACAGATGAGCAAAGAACAACAAATGGCAAACGAAGATGAGCAAGCAATTGAAAAGTTTGAGCTGCAGCAAAATGCGATGTTTGACATTGCTCCTGAATTCCCCATGTGATGAGGTAAAAGTCAGATGAAGGTTACAGGGCAGTACTTAGCGCGTAAAGTTTATTCAAACAATGTTCATTTTGTCATGCTCAAAATCGATGATAAAAAACAAGCTGACTTACTGGACACGCTATTCAAACGAAAAGCGGAACGAGACGCAAGAGCTGGACACGAATCCCTCTTGAATGTTTCGTTTAATTTGCAATATCGAGAAAAGTCTTATAAACAATTGCGCACGGTTTTTGCCCTTGTAACTGCAATCTTTATTTCGATGGATGGGCGGCTTCCGACTGAGGAAGAAAAATACGCATTGTATTTGGATTTGCTTGATGTGTATGCACTTAAAACGCCGAGCAAAATAAAACCTGATACTCTGCGAACAATTCATCTATCTGAATCAAACACCTTTGAAGCCGCTCATTTTATTAACGGACTTATGCTGCACCTTGCAACCGAATGCGATTTAGATTTGGATTTGCAATCCGATGTAAAAAATCTTTTATGGGAATGGGAACTGCACAGAGGCGGTGAAGAAAAAGACCCGCTTGATTATTACGATACGGAATGCACGCAACTTATTTCTGAGGCGGACTGGCGGGAACTTCATCAGTACAGTGAAGCAAGCGGACTGCATGAGGCAATTCATCTTCATCATATCGTAACGCGTGGAGCGAATGCGGCGGCAATCGATAAAGCGTGGAATTGGTGCGCCTTAACTTCTGACGAACATGAGCAGCTGCATCATTACGGCGAAAAAGCATTTTTAAAAAAATACCCGCACCTTGAAGGCAAGTTTAAACGAGCCCACAGAATGGCGGGAAAACTATAACCGATGAGGAGGTTTATATGGATAAGGTAACATTAGAAACCTTAAACAGCGGAGCAGCTATCGACCTTTTCAATGTTGAGCTTGAAAAAGTTTTAAAAAACATGGAATTATAAAAAAAACCTGACAGGGAGAAAAACAAATGGATAAAATACGAATGAGAACAAATGCGGGTAGCATTAAGCTGCGTGTTACAACAAAAGATGGCAGCCCGTGTGAACTGTGGAACGGTGGTAAGAAAATAGCGGAGCTGCAAAGCGACAACTGGGAAAACATTGCTGTCCCGAATAACGCAGAAGAGATAATCATTAAGGGGTATGACATACAAGAGCTGGGCTGCGACAACAATCAGCTAACCGCATTAAACGCAAGCGGTTGTACAAGATTGCAAGTGCTGTACTGCTCCTACAATCAGCTAACCACATTAAACGTAAACGGTTGTACAAGCCTGCAATGGCTGGACTGCTCCAACAATCAGCTAACCACATTAAACGCAAGCGGTTGTACAAGCCTGCAATGGCTGTACTGCGACAACAACAAACTAATCTCATTAGACGTAAGTGGTTGTACAAGCCTGCAAGAGTTGTACTGCAACAACAATCAGCTAACCACATTAAACGTAAACGGTTGTACAAGCCTGCAATGGCTGGACTGCTCCAACAATCAGCTAACCACATTAAACGCAAGCGGTTGTACAAGCCTGCAAAAGCTGTACTGCAACAACAATAAACTAAGTGCCGAAGTTTTCAAAAAGATTTTTGAAGATTTGCCTGAACGCAAAGAGAAATGCGGAAGGGTATTGTTATATAAAGACGGCGATAGCAAGTACAAGGATTTTACGCAGCCACCCGAACTTGCAGCCGCCTTTAAAGCTGCAAAAGCGAAGGGTTGGAGATTATATAAAATTAATAATGATGATTTGATGGAATTATAGAAAAAACCTGACAGGGAGAAAAACAAATGGATGGAATAAAAAGAGAACAACCGCAAAAAAGGGGTAACATATGAAATCAAATTTTAAAAGCTGTATTTTTTCAGAAACAACCAAAAAACAAATTGATGCAATGACGGATATCAACATGAAATTACGCTTTTATGAAGCAGTTACTAATTACGGAATTTACGGTATAGATCCGGATTTTGAAGGGATTGATTTACTTATTTGGATTCCAATGAAGGATATCATCGATAACGCAACAAACAAACGAGGAGCTCCTGTAGGAAATGCTAATGCCAAAAAAGCTAATAATAAAACTAGCGATAGCGATACAGAACAAGAAAAACAAATAAAATATAATGAAACAAAAAAACTGCCTGAAAATATAGAAAGCAATTCAGAGCAGAAAAAACAAATGGATTTAATTGAAAACAAAGAAAACAATTCAAAACAAGAAAAACAAATAAAACAATTGAATTCAATAAAAACAAATAAAACAATTCGCCCTAATGATAATGATAATGATAATGTTAATGATAATGTTAATGATAATGTTAATGATAATGTGAATCATCCTCCTCCTGAAGATACAGCAGGACAAGATATATATACATGTTCTGACAAACAGGAGGATGAGGAGGTTTTCTCTGACTTTTCAGAAAACGAAAATTTAACCCAGCTTGCAAAAGACATATACGGGGTTTTTGTTGAGGCGGGAATAAACAAACCAAATACCTTTTTGCTCTTCTTGCAGCGAGACTTTCAGCTTGGACTTGATAAATTACGGGAGCAGGCAATTCCTGTTACCCCTGACATTCTTGCGGCATGCAAAAACTACGCAAAGGTTTTGGCGTTAAAAAAACAACAAGCAACCTGGTGGAACTTTACCGGCGGGTTTGACGGTTTTTGCGGGAAAAACATAATCCTTAAGTTTTTGCCAGAGCGATTTACTCTCACGCAGTTTGAAAAAAATAACCGCTCCCCGCAGGCGGAGAAGGATTATTCAAAACAGGATTTTTCGCAAAGCAGCATTGATGAGTTTTTCGGTAAGCCACAACCGCCGCCACAGGTGGTGAGTGCTGACGTCGGCGATGAACTAGAGGGCGTTATGTTTTAGGGGGTAAAAGACTATGAGAGTTTTAAAACAAGGGAAATGGCAACAGGTAAATATTACGCAATCTTTTTTGCCGGACTATTTGCGGCAATCAAAAGCTTTATGTAAAACACACGGTGAATACAAATGCCTCATTGACACAAGAACAAACGAAGCATCCCCTTGCCCTCTTTGTGAACAGGATCGAGAGCGGGCGGAACTCGAAACGCAAAAAGAGCTTGAGCAGTTTGAAGCACGCTTAAAAAAAATAGACGGGCTGCCCAAGCGGTACCGCAATGCCGGCTTTAAAAATTTTGTCGTTGACGAAAAAAACAAAACCGCACGGGATAGCGTTTTGTCGTTTGCGAAAAATCCGAATAACAAATGGCTTTTGCTGCTCGGCAAAAACGGCACCGGTAAAACTCATCTCGCGCATGCTGTGCTAAAACTAACGGGCGGCATCTTCCGAGATTTTGACGACGTCTCAACCGACTTACTGGACGCACAAGCGGGATACGGCGCAGGCTTAAACAAAACGCTTGATAAATACGCTAATGCGCCCATGTTGGTGATTGACGAAATTGACAAGGTGAAAAACACCGAAGGGCGCATAACTTGGCTTAATACAATCTTGCGCCGCCGTTACAACGAAATGCTGCCGGTTGTGCTTGTTGGAAACATTGACCTTGAACGTCTATGTCAAATTATAGACTTGCACGGAGGAGAGGCAATGCGGGACAGAATTAAGGAGTTGGGTATAGTTGTCAATTTTAATTTTGAAAGTTATAGACCCGTTTTAAGAAATGAGAAGGAGTAAAAAAATGAAACAGATTTATTTAAGTGGGGCAATAAGCAATAATCCAAACTACAAACAGGATTTTGAAACAGCCTATAACAAACTTCACAAAGCGGGATATTCGGCAATACTTAATCCTGTTAAGTTTTGCGAAGGGTTAAAAACTTGGGACGACTGTATGCGGAAGTGTCTATTTATTTTAAGCCGACATAAAAACTTAGGTATTGCAAAAATAGAAACGCCGTATGCTTCAAATGGCGCAGAATTAGAATTACAAATTGCGGAAGCGTTAGGCTATGAAATTTATGAAAGAAAGGAGAATTAAAAAATGATTTTTGGGGAATCTTATAACTTAATTCAACAGGCAATAGCATCACATTCTGAAAACAAATTAAACAAATGTGTGTTGTGTGATTGCTATCAAGCATACGCACTTATGAAGACGCATATTGATGAGGCGAATAAACATGTCAACAGAGCCAACATGGAGTTTGATTATTATTGGGAAAAGGTGAAGGAGATGAAAACAAATGAGCAAAAACGCTTCTTAAAAGATGTAAAAGATAATGCTGAAATAATAATCAACGAACTTGTATGTGTTATTGCTTTAATCGAAAAATCAGAAAAGCAAATATACGGGGGCGAAAATGAGTAAAAACAAAATTATAGATATTTTGTCGTTTTTTGAAACAAAAAAGAAAGTTTTTGCTTATGAAGACTTCATTATCATTCCAAGTTTAGCTTGTAAGGGAGAGAGTATATAAAATGTCAATGAGTTTTGTTTTTTATGAAACATTTACAAAACAATTAAAATGCCTTGACGCTCAAGTCGGTTTTGGTGAAGGCGCAAAACGCCGTACTTAACAAGTATTCTTTTTGCCCAATGCTTGTAGTAGACGAAGTTGACAAAGCGAAAAAAACAGAAGGCCGTATTGGTTGGCTTAATATAATTTTACGCCGCAGATACAACGAGAGGCTGCCTGTTATTCTTTGCGGTAATATCGACCTAGAAACATTATGCAGGCATATAGACCTTAACGAAGGCAAGGCTATGCGGGATAGAATTGAAGAAGCCGGAGAAGTAGTACTTTTTAACTGGGAAAGCTCCCGTCCCGAAAAGCGGAGCGTGTGAACCGGCAATTAAAGGTTGATGGTTTTAAAAGTGGCTATCAACTAAAAGTTTACAGCCATAAGGGAGAACTTGAAGCAGTTGATTGCGGCGACTAAAAAACACGGGGAAACTGTGAAATCGATAGCAGGACAAAAAGAAAGTACTATTGTTGGCATGACACTTAATAATCGTGTTATTATTGATAAATCTTTTTCACAATCTTTTGGACAACCTTATGGGGATAAAGTATCTTGTACTACAGAAGAGCTTTTAGATAATTTTGTATTTTTATCTGATAATAGCCCCTGCGGGGAATTGGTGGAGTCGTAATGACCTACTTATCTGTATGCAGCGGTATTGAAGCTGCAACAGTCGCATGGGAACCGCTAGGATTTAAACCTGTTGCATTTGCGGAAGTTGAAGAATTCCCGTGCGAAGTTTTAAAACAACGTTTTCCGCAAGTACCTAACTGGGGAGATATCACTAAATATGAGGAGTGGGAAAATGAAGCAGTTGACATTGTGGTCGGGGGAACTCCTTGCCAATCTTTCTCAATCGCAGGAAAACGAGGAGGCACAAACGATCTTCGAGGACAGCTCATGTATTGCTATTTGGAAATTGTGGGAAAATATAAACCGAAATGGGTCGTTTGGGAGAATGTGCCCGGAGTATTATCATCGGGTAACGGACTTGATTTTGCAAGCTTCCTCGCTGGTTTGGAAAAACTCGGGTATGGGTGGGCGTACAGGGTGCTTGACGCTCAATATTTCGGAGCGCCCCAAAGACGCCGTAGAGTCTTCGTTATCGGACATTCTGATAATAGGACAGACCTTGCCGCAAAAGTATTATTTGAGCCAGAAAAACCTAGAACTTCTTTTGAAGCGAGCGAAGATAAGAAAAAAGAAATTACCGGAACGCTTACGACAGGCTTTGGAGCAAGAGTCTTTGACTGCGATACAATCTTAAACAATCAATTCGCCGTTGAAAGCTATACACTATCTTCTTTTGCTCAATATAAAGAGGGCGTGGGGACATTGAAAGCAAGCGGCGGAGACTTCGGCGGTGGGAGTGAAACGATAATTAAAGAAGGGAACAGTATACGCCGTCTTACCCCGCTTGAATGTGAACGATTACAGGGCTTTCCTGATAATTACACTCAAATTGAATGGAACGGCAAGCCTAAAGACCAATGCCCCGATAGTCATCGTTATAAAGCAATCGGCAACAGTATGGCTGTGCCGGTAATGCGGTGGATTGGAGAAAGGATTAAAAGGATAGAGGGAGCATAAAGCCAATGTCTAATCCAAAAGACCAACGCCGCTGTGCACTTGCAACAAGCGGCGGAGTTTGCGAAGTATGCGGGCGGCCTTTGAACGAAGGACAGCCGCAAGGGGCACACCGAATAGGCAACACTAAAGCTAATCGGGCTAAGTACGGAGATTTTGTAATCGACCACCGCCTGAATATGGGAATGACCTGCTCGCTAAAATGCAATGGCTTATTAGATATAAGCAAAGACACGGGCGAGGTTGTGAAACTTTGTAAAAAAATATATGAAATAGAATTACAAAAATACGAGGGGCAAAAATGAGAGAATCGTTTGTTTTTCACAGTGAATACATCGCAGATTTACCGGAAGAATACAAGGCGAATTTTGCAATGTATACAATAAGCTATGCTTTAAGTGGAGAAAAACCGCCAATCAGGGAAGGCTCGCTTGAATGGGCTTTATGGGTAAAAATCGCACGCAGGATAGACCAAGAAAGCGAGAAGTACGAATCGATAAAAGCAAAGCGAGCGGCGGCTTTGGCAAAAGCAAAATTGCTTATGGAAACATATAACTTAACAACAGCAGATTGTGAATTTGTTTTTGCGGATGTAGTTCGTCCATCAACCCCTCCACATTGGCTAGTTGCAATAACTAATATTATTGAAAAAATAAATAGTTGTATTGTTGTCTATATAAGCTATGGGAAAGCGGACAAGAATTTACAGATAATTTGGAGGTAATCAATGAAGAATGAATTTGACATTAAAACTTTTATCGATTTAGTAAAAGACATGCGGCGGTTACAAAAACAGCATACTCTTCAAAAGATGTAATGGTCTTATTTCAGGCAAAAGAGATTGAAAAAAAAGTAGACGCCATGTTGACAGGGGCTGATAAATTCTATAAAAATTATGAAGCCCCTAAAAATGAATTATAAAAGGAGTAATAGATGAGTGCTTTTAATAATGAAATAAGGATGAGAACAGAAGCGGAGAGCATTAGGCTTTTAATTAAAACAAAAGACGAAAGCCCATTTGTGCACAGCAAACAAAAATTGAATGGACAGACACAACATGGAATCCCGTTTTTTTAAACAACGTGGCGGCGTGAATAAAAAGAAAAACGGGCGGGAACTAAACGGGCAGACGTATTCCGAAATGCCGCAATATGTGCTATAATCTGCTGTAAAACAAACGGTAAAAAGAGGAAATAGAAAAAAAATCTTCCTTTATAAAATATATGACCACTACTTCTAGTATTTTTTCAAAACTAGTATAACGTTTTTTTAATAAGTCGATTAAATTTTTTTAATACATCTTATCAAAAACGTAAAAAGTTTTATAAAAAAGAGCTCGACACGGCGCAACGGTGAGCAATTTACCATAGTAATGCTTAAATCCGCAGCCTCTTATTGTTGATACTCCAATTTTTATAACAGGAAGTTAATTACAAAACGCTATACTAGTATATAATATGTTTTGGGACGTAATAGATATGGCAAACAACAAAGCATTGCACGCTGCCAATAGAGCAAAAAATGATGAGTTTTATACGCAGCTTTCTGATATTGAAAATGAACTGCGGCACTACGTAGAACACTTTAAAGGCAAAATAATTTATTGCAATTGTGATGATCCGCGTATCAGCAACTTCTTCAAGTATTTTTATTTGAACTTTGAACATTTCGGGTTGAAAAGTCTTATAACCACTTGTTATAAAAACCAAGACATTGACCTGTTTTCGCAGAATGCGGCAGAAAAAGCTGTATGGATAGAATACAAAGGTGGTGGTAATATCAACAACTTTGACAATATAGAAGTAAAAAAACTGCAAGGAGACGGCGATTTTAGAAGTTCTGAATGTGTAGAGCTTTTAAAAAAAGCCGATATTGTAATTACCAACCCCCCATTTAGCCTGTTCAGGGAATATGTTGCCCAACTCGTGGAATACAAAAAAAAATTTGTCATCATCGGAAATAAAAATGCTATTACCTACAAGGAGATTTTTCCGCTTATCGCGGGAAATAAGTTGTGGATGGGTGTAATGCCTATGGGCTTTGATATACTTTTTGATGTTCCTCAAGAGAAACAAGCAGAACTTCTTGAAGGGAAACCAGGCAGTAAATATAAAATTGTTAATGGGGTGGTTAAAGCTAGATCTACCGGATGTTGGTTTACTAACCTTGACCACAAAAAACGGCACGAGGAACTTGTTTTGTACAGAAACTATAGCCCAGAAGTCTACCCGACATACGATAACTACGATGCAATCAACGTAGATAAAGTAGCCGACATCCCCTGCGACTACTACGGCGTTATGGGGGTACCGATCACGTTTTTAGATAAATATAATCCTGAACAATTTGAGATAGTTGCTTTTAGAAAAGGAAATGATGGCAAAGACCTTATCTATTCTTTAACCAGAAATGAAGGAGAGGTAAGAGAAGAGAAGAGAAGAGAAGAGAAGAGAAGAGAAGAGAAGAGAAGAGAAGAGAAGACAGCCTTACTTCAGGATACTCGTACAACGAATTACGAAACCAATTCTCGGGAAATGACCGAGCGACCGTTAGTGGAAAACTTGTATATGCAAGAATATTTATCAGGCGAGTCTGCTACAGCAATTCAGGGAATGATTAAAAATGCGGAGGGAAAAATAAACGGCAAAATAACGTATGCAAGAATTACTATCCGTAAAATAAAAAAGAATGAAAAATAGACTTATAAACAACCATAAAAATATAAGGAGTTTTATTTATGACAGACTTAAACAAAGTAATGTTAGTTGGGCGGCTTGTCCGAGACATTGAGCTACGCTATACGGCTTCAGGAGCAGCCGTAGGGAATATCAGTCTTGCGGTTAATCAAAGCCGCAAGGTTGGCAATGAGTGGCAAAACGAAGTAAGCTTTTTTGATTGCCGGTTATGGGGTAAAACGGCAGAAAGCCTTCAGCAGTATTTAACGAAGGGCAAACAGATTGCAATTGAAGGCTCACTGAAACAAGAGCGATGGGAAAAGGACGGGAAGACACAAAGCCGCGTAATCATTGATGTTCAGTTTGTGCAGCTATTGGGAGGCAATGAGAGAGCAAGCGGAAACTCGGGCGGGGTGTTAGGTAATTACAATGCGGCTGATGAAGAGGCTATACCATTTTAGTTTTTAGGAGGAATGAAAATGGATTTAACAAAAAAGATTGACGATTTAATCGCGGCAAATGATGAGTCGGGATTGGATGCGATTATCAAAGAACATGGCGGATATATTTTTAAAACGGAGTACCTTGGTTTTACGAGTAATCACGGACTTATGGGAGAGTATTTTTACAGCAATTCTTTTGAAGAAGCCGTGGGAAAAACAAAGGAATATTTAAGTATTCCCTTACAAAAAAAAGAAGATGGACTTTCAATATCTCTTGAATTAATAACTAAGTTTTTAAATGGCGGATTAGAATACGGCGCAAATATCTTTTCTAAAAAACAAACAGGGAAGGGAATCACCTCAACTTGCAACTTAAGCGATTGCAGTAATTTTGAAGAAATTAAACGAGGAGCTGAAATGCTATCAGAAAATGATTTGCTGCGTTTTAAAAACCGCATTGAGGAAGTTTTAATGTAGGAGAAGGAGGCAAGATGTTACATCAAAGACCGGAATATACGAGTACTTAATTGACGGCAAAGAAAAGCACCTAAGTATTCGCATCTTTAGCGACAATATGAAACGAGAAGCCTATGAGCGACAGCAAGGGACTTGCTCTGCCTGTAACCAACATTTTGAACTGCACGAAATGGAAGCTGACCACATTACGCCATGGAGCAGTGGTGGTAAAACCATTTCAGAAAATTGCCAAATGCTTTGCAAACATTGCAACAGAGTAAAAAGCGGAAAGTAGCAAGGTTTTAATGCCCAGTGATAAATTTTGTCAATATAATTATAACTAATGCTATTTACATTTCATCCGCTTGCAATTATTTTTAATTTGTCTATACTATAAAAAGTATTATTTAAATTCTTGAGAGTAACCTAGCCGTGCCCTCAATGAACATTCTTAAGCGTCTTGTCTTTTTTTAATAAGGACAAGGTTTGTTCATTTTTGGGGAAGTATGCTGGGGGAGAAACAAGAACACTGTTCAAATTTACAACACGCCAAAAACGCCAAATGCGAATCTGAAATCCACGACTTTATTGACTCCCTTTGTAAAGAGAGCTTTTACGGGGAACTCATCTTTTATTTTCAAAAAGGAAATATTGAATATTGCCGCACGGTTTCACGTATTCCAAAAAATGAAATAATAAAAAAAGTACAATCTCAACAAAAGAAAAAGACCTCCACTTG
Organism: Treponema phagedenis; assembly: GCF_008153345.1. Lineage (NCBI taxonomy): Bacteria > Pseudomonadati > Spirochaetota > Spirochaetia > Treponematales > Treponemataceae > Treponema > Treponema phagedenis. The sequence goes on from NZ_CP042818.1 coordinate 1,852,971, forward strand.
CAAGGAGGTGAATAAATGATTGTCTGCCCTTCATGCAAGAAGCCTGTCAAATATATTGCCTCAAAAGATAACACTATTCTCATCGTAAACGCCGAATTAAAAACGCTAGTCAATGAGCGCGGGCGATTTATTCAAGGATATGAACTGCATGAATGTCCTTCTGAAGTTGCAGCAAAAACAATACCGACAGCGGAGGCGCAAGCATGAAAAAAGAAAAAGAAACTCCACCTGAAAAAAAGCCGAAAGAAAAACTAAAAAAGACAACCGCTGCAAAAACAAGCGCCGCAAAAAAGAGCGTAAAAAAAGAAGCATCGCTTTCGAAAAACGACGTGCTTATCAGTATGGAAACGTTTGATGTCGGCGATGCAAAACTAACCGAAAAAGAAAAGCGGTTTGTGTTCTGGTATACCTATCCCGGAAGCGATGCCTTTATGGTGCAAGCCCGCGCTGCAGAGCTGGCGGGTTATAAAAGCCCAACGAGTGAAGGCTATCGCTTGCGCAAAAAAGATACTGTTGCAAAGGCAATCCGGTATGTATTAGACACCAACATAAAAAAAGACCTCGATGAAGAATATTATAAAATACTCGAACTAAAAAAAAGGCGTATTCATTATGACTTAGCTGATTATGTAAAGAAAGAACAAAAGACAATTATAACCAAAGAGGGTATCGAAAAAATAATTGAAATTGAAGAGCTGAAAGATTTACAAGACCTTACCCCGCAGCAGCGGCAGGTAATTGACGGACTGGACCTTAAGGGCGGCAACAATACATGGGTGTATATTTTCGCCGATCGGGATAAAGCAATGGCGGATATTATTCGCATCCGTGAAAAGCTTTTTGAGCGAGAGCAAGGCGATGAAGGGGATAATATTGAGTTTGTTGCGGAGATTATCAAAGAGGGCTTGGCGTTAAAAGTTTCCGCACGTAATAAAAAGCGCGCAATAAGCGAATCGGCCGACTTTCTCGAGCTGAGCAATGAGGGCAGCGAGGAGTTTTAAAATGATGAAAAGAGCCTATTTACGCCTATATTCGCCTATATTTTTGCCGTTTTTTACCCTCTTTTTTCTGTTTTGTGCCGCACAATTGCAGGCGGCGGAGGTATAAAAATGGGGGCATTGTTTACACCGGATGAGCGGCTTAACTATACAGACGCCTTTATAAAAGTAGATGAAAAACCGATTGACCTGGACTTTTGGCAAGAGCGGTTTTTAATGGATGCACAGCGGCATAGTATTGTTTTAAAAAGCCGCCGTACCGGGTTTTCATTTATCACCGCCCTAAAAGGCTTGGTAAAAGCGATGGATGGTAACCGCACAAAATACGTAAGGCAGTTTGTAAGTTATAACGAAGAAGACGCAAAAGAAAAAATACAATACGCACAAGAGTTTTATGCATCCATTCATCCGAAGGCAAAAAAGAAACTGCGCTCCTGTACAAAAACTGCAATGGAGTTTTACGACAAAAGCGGTAAAACAGTAAGCCGCCTTATTTCAATAGCGTGCCGTCCGCCGAGAGGGCGCGGAGGCGATATAGTCTTTGATGAGATGGCTATATACCCTGAGAACAAGGCGGAAGTTATTTACACGGCAGGCATCCCTGTAACAGCGCGCGGCGGGTGCGTGGAAATAGGCTCCACTCCTCTTGGTAAAATCGGGCGGTTCTACGATGTGTTTATCGACAAGAAAAAATACAGAACCTATAACCGCTACACTATTCCCTGGTGGTTTTCTGCAGCACTCTGTACAAACGTTGAAGAGGCGGTGCGCAACGCTCCCGCAATGGATACAGAAGAGCGGGTGTATCGCTATGGAACGCCTCCTGTTATTGAAGCCTTCGAGGCAATGCTTTTAGAAGACTTCCAACAAGAATTTGAATGCACCTTTATTGATTCAGCGTTGAGTTTTATTACCCTTGATTTAATCTATGCAAACACGCCGGGTATGAGAGCGGAAGACCGCACTGAAGAAATTAGAGGCGGCAATATTGAAGATGCAGACATTGAGGATGAAAAAGACCTTGAAATAAAAATCTTTCGTACAAGCGATGAGCTTTGTGCAGGTTATTCTCGCGAAGAACATGGAGCCCTTTATTTAGGCTATGACGTAGCCCGTTATCGGGACGCCGCCGTTATTTATGTTTTGGGCGTGGTTGACGGAAAAAAAAAATGCGTTGCGGAAATAGAAATGAAAAATAAAAAATTTGAATATCAGCGCGATGAAATCAGAAAGATAATGAGGCAGTTACCTGTTGTACGCGGCTGCATTGACCGCACAGGGCAAGGCTTAGACACAACAGAAACATTGCAAAAAGAATTTGGAGAATCAAAACTTGAAGGTATTGATTTTACGACACCGGCAAAAGAAGTGCTTGCGATGGGTGTCCGTACCGGTTTGGAAAAAAGGGAATTTTTATTGCCCAACGACCAAAAATTTCGCAAGCAAATTCACTCAATTAAAAGAATACCGAGTGCAGGCGGGAGCTTCCGCTATGATTCAACGCGGGATAAAGACGGACACGCCGACAGCTTTTGGGCGTTTGCCCTTGCCAATCATGCGATTATTGGGAATACGGCGCAGGCGACAACAGGCTTTTATCAACAGGTAAAACAACGGAATGAAGCCGGAAAAAAAGAAACAAAAAAAAGCTCAAGCAGGCGGACTAGAGGAAAGACCCTTGCGCAAATTGATAAAAAGATAAAATAACCATGATGAGATGAGGGGGAGGAAAATACGTCATGAGAAAACAGAATAAAAAGAACAAACGGAAAGACAAGATTAAAAAAGCAGTAAACACCGGGCTTGCTTCAAATGAAGTGCAGGTTGTAGAAAAGGCTGTTGCGCCAAATCAAATAAAAACTGAAGAAATCGACGTTGATAAAATGGTGCGAAAACAAGTTGCTCGCCGTACGGCATTTTCACAGCAGAGTGCCCTCTTTGGCACAGTAGACAAACAAAAAGGCTTGCAGTCGCTTTTTTACGACCCGTTACAAATGAATACGAACGCATGGGGAAGAGTGCGGACTCTATCCCCGTATTACGGCAGGCAAATATCCTACCGCATTTTGCGCCGAGTATCAGAGAAGGCATGGGTTCTTAATCTTTGTATTAGTAACCTCATTAGAAAAGTGCGCCCCTTCTTAAAAGTGTCTACCGATGAAAACACGCGCGGGTTTAGAATTATTGCAAAAAGCGCGAAAGACAAAAAAGAAGGTATGAATGAAAGAGAGCGGAAAACCGCCGAAGTGCTTGCCGATTTTATGCTTAAGACAGGAGATATTCAAGACAATAACCGCGAAGATGATTTGGATGCGTACGCCTCCAAAATAATCCGGGACATCTGCCAGCTTGACCAAATATCAACCGAATTACAGCGGACACGCTCGGGAGAACTCGGAGCCTTTTGGGCAGTAGACCCCGCAACGATTGAAATGTCATTACCGCAAAGCGAAGAAGAAACCGGCATAAAATACGTGCAGGTTATTAACAATATTCCGTATGCGTTTTACAGCCGAAGCGATTTTATATTCACTTGCATGAACCCGAGAACCGATGTTGAGCGTTCCGGATACGGATATTCAATTGTGGAACAAGCAATCGATTTAATCACCTCCTCGATAAATACTTTCATGTTTAACGCAGGTTTCTTTGTCGAAAACAAATTGCCGAGAGGAATGCTCTTGCTTAACGGCGATGCCGATCTCGATGAGGTTGAAGAGATTGAAGACTACATTGTCAATCTTATGTCGGGCGCACCGTCCAGCCAGTGGCGGGTGCCGATTATCCCGAGCGGTAAAAGCGCAGGCGGCGAAAGCAATCGACGCTTTGAGTGGATAAACTTACAAGGCAGCAATAAGGATATGGAGTTTCAATCATGGTTTGACTTGCAGCTTTCCGGCATTGTCGGGCTTTTCGGCTTCAGTATGGAAGACCTAGGGCTTCACTCCCAAAAGTCAGCACCGCTTATCGGAGCCGATGTAAGCCCTAAACTCGAGGCAAGTAAAAGTCTTGTGCTTGGAGACATGCTCAGCTTCTTACAAAAGCACCTTAATAAAATCTTGCAGGAAAAGAACCCCGATTATGAATTTGAGTTTGTCGGTTACGAAAAAAGCGATTCCCGCCTTGTCTTAGAAATTGATAGAAGCGAGGTAGAAACGTTTAAAACAATCGATGAAAAGCGCATTGAAAAAGGCTTAGAACCATTTAATGAGTCATGGTCTACCGTACCGCTTAATCCGCAAGTTGTACAGATTCTTCAATCAGAAAAGCAGCAAGATGCAGGCGGTATGTTCGGCGGCATGGGCGGTATAATCGATGATGAAGAACATAACGAAGGTGATGATGAACAAAATGAAGGCGATAACGATGGGCAGCAAGCCAATTCGGAAATCGAACAAGCGGAACAGGATGCGCCGCATGGAGGAGATAAAAACAACAATGAAAATAAACAATGGAATAATCTATCAAAATCTTTCGGCATTAAAAGAGAAGCAATACGCATAGCAATATAAAGGAGTTAAAATTATGGATGGGAGGAACAATATGAAAATTACACGAATTTTTATTTTAATTGTAGGCCTTGTTTTGGCAGGCGTATTATTTATGAATTACGGACAAACCGTTCCGATTGATTGTGTCGGGGCAGCTATTGTTTTAACAGGAGGAGGATTAGCTGTTTATGACAGCGTGAAGGCAAAACGAAAAGCTGCATTAATTCCCCTTGCAGTAGGACTCATAACTTTGATTATAACGGGCTTTATTCAGTTTAATGGCGTTATTGTTGTTGCCGCATTTGGGTTTATTGCTCTCGGCATATATTTATATTTACGGTTTCATAATCAAAAAAAAAACTGATACTCATTGCCTTTCAGAAAGCACGTGCGTTTTTTTTACTCCTTTTACGCAAGATGTTTTTCTGAAAGGCGTTTTTTAACGGGAGAAAAAAAAGATGAACGAGATAACAAAAAATAAAACGACGACGACATCTGTACCGCCTAACCTTACATTTCAAAGTAAGGTTGAAAACGCCGGAACAGAGTTTGAGCAAAATGAAATATTGAAAATTGATACCGTAGAAAACCGGCAATATGTAAATGCGCGGGAGCTGCATATGCAATTACAAGTTGGGAAAATTTTTGCGGCATGGATAAAAGAGCGTATTGAGAAATACAGCTTGATTGAGGGAAAAGACTATAAAACTTGCTTTCCAAATCAGGAAAGCGAGATTCACGGCGGGCAAAACAAAAAAGATTATTTACTAACCGTCCAAGCCGCCAAAGAATTGGCGATGGTAGAAAACAATGAGCAGGGGCGGAAAATAAGGCAATATCTTATTAAGGTTGAGGAAGCGTGGAACACTCCCGAGATGATAATGGCAAGAGCCTTGCAGGTTTCCCAAAACACAATCAATTCATTAAATGAAAGATTAACCATAGCGGAAAAAACAATCGAAGCGCAAAAACCAAGAGTAGAGCTTGCCGATGCCCTCACCTCAAGCAAAGGGGCTATCAGTATGGCGGAAGCGGTAAAGGTCTTACACCTACCGTTCGGGCGCAATACCGCTTTTAAAATGCTGCGGAATGCAAAAGTCCTCAATGCAGATAATATCCCATACCAAGAATATATCAATCGGGGCTATTTTAGAGTGCGGGAAAGTAGCTGGAGGAATGCAAAGGGCGAAACAAAAATATCACTTGTAACAGAAGTTTTCCAAAAGGGCATGGATTATTTACGCTCATTTTTTATTAAGAAAGAGGTACTATCGGCATGAGACCACCATTAAGCTATTACGGCGGCAAACAGCAGCTTGCAAAAAAGATTGTATCACTTATTCCTGAACATAAAATCTACTGCGAACCCTTCTGCGGAGGTGCTGCTGTTCTGTTCGCGAAAGAACCCTCACAAGCTGAAGTCATCAACGATACAAATGCGGAAATCATCAACTTTTACCACGTTGTACAAGAAGACTTCCCTGCACTCCAAAAAGAAATTATGAAAACGCTGCATAGCCGTGAAATGCACCGACATGCCAAAATAATTTACGAAAACCCTGACATGTTTGATACGGTAAAAAGAGCATGGGCTGTATGGGTGCAAGCTAATATGTCATTTGGAAATTGTCTTAATAGTGGTTTCGCATATGCAAAAAAGAATGAGAGTATAACAAAGACGATTGTAAATAAAATAGATGAGTTTACGGATAAAATATCAAATAGAATTAGAATGCTGCAAATTGAAAATTGCGATGCCTTAAAGGTTATTGCTTCCCGCGATACAGCCGATACATTCCACTATATTGACCCGCCCTATGTAGGTACAGATCAAGGACATTATGACGGTTATACGCAACAAGATTTTGATAACCTTTTAGGAATGCTGCAAAATATACAGGGGAAATTCTTGCTTAGTTCTTTTAGAAATAAGAAGCTATCCGAATACACAAAAAATAATAAATGGTATCAAATCGAATTTAAAATGGTAAACACAATGACACAAAACGGAAACAAAAAAAATCAAAAAATAGAGGTTTTAACCGCAAACTATCCTATTAGCCTTGATAAGGGGCAAGAGGCAAAAAAAGAAGATAGCAGCATAGGGCAATCAGAATTAATCTTCGAAAAAGAATTAAGCGAGGAGCGTGCATGAAACTCTATATTTCGGGCGGAATAACGAATGTTCCGGATTATAAAACACAGTTTAAAGCAGCAGAAAGGAAGCTAACGGAAAGCGGCTATACGGTTATCAATCCCGCCGATTTTGAATTTACCGAAGGGGCAACTTACGATGAAAAGATGCGCTTTGATTTAATGCAATTGTTAGGATGTGATGGAGTAGCTCTTTTAGGCGGCTGGGAAAAATCAAAGGGAGCGAACATTGAGGCTTCGACCGCATTGAAAGTCGGCATCCCTGTTTACGATGTTGATTATTGGTTGGTAAATGGTAAAAAAGAACGAGACGAGGTAGGTGCATGAAAGACTCTATGAGAAAAACACGCCTATACGTATTTAATCGAGACGGTTTTAAATGTACCGTTTGCGGTAAAAAAATAGATTGGACAACAGGACAGATGGCGCACAGAATACCAAAAACAAAACTAAACATAAAAAAGTACGGGATAGGCATTATAGACCATGCTTTTAATTTGCGAACAACATGCTCATTAAAATGTAATTCAGCCGTTTTAATTGACAACAATCCGGCAGAAAAAGAACAGCTCATTGAGGCGATACGGAGGCAGGGGAAGAGGTGAGCTATAGTCATTGGCATAAATATAAAACAGCCCCTAAAGAGCAGCGCACGGCAGACGGCATAGTTTTTGCAAGCAAGGCGGAAATGTTACGATACAAGGAGTTAAGACTTTTAGAAAAATCAGGCGTGATAAAAAACCTTGAATTACAACCTAAATTCTTAATTATCCCTGCAACGGAAAAAGGCGGAAGGGCAACCCATTATGTCGCCGATTTTCGCTACACGACAAAAGGCGGGGTAGAAATAGTCGAGGATGTGAAGGGTGTTAAGACGGAAGTGTATAAGCTAAAGAAAAAGCTTTTATTATGGCAATATCCGGAAATCAATTTTTACGAGAACAAAGTATAAAAAAGTATACATGATGAGAATAAAACGAGGAGAAAAATGAAAATAAAAAATATAGAAATTGCAATTAGCGGCATAACCGAAGAAAACAAAAAAGAAAAACTAAAAAACCTTGTGCGGGTGCTTTCCGCCTTCCTTAATGTGCCCTGTGAGTTAAACGGAGAACTGTTGGAAAAGGCAAAAACCCATAAGTACATTAAAAAAGAGTTTAAAAACGGGCAATGGGTGTATACATACGAAACCGACCGCAAAACCGCACGGGCAAAGGTTGAGGTTTGCACAGCCAAGCCGCTTGCGGTTATACCTGAAAATGCAAAAAAAATAGGAAATAAATTTATCAAAGAGTGGCAGAAAGATTGGCAGCGTAACCCTGAAAAAAGAAAATGTCCCGCATTGAATTATACTAAGATAAGCTTTGGTAATATCAGCTTTAAGCATATAAGTCTTAAAGGTGGAAATAAGCCGAGAGGAAAAGATAAGACTGCGGAACGTGTAAGCTTGCTCCCTTTTGCCAAAGAAATATTGGAAGGCGAAAATAAGGGGGTTTGCCATTCAGTACGGGTTGAAAAAGACCTTGTCTATTATGAAATTATCGGAAGGGCAAACATAAACGGAAAAGAAGAAGCAATCAGTGTTATTGTTTCAAAATTCAAATCAGATGCTAAAAAATATATTTCAGTAATAAAAAAAGCCGTCTCCAAAATACTTCACAGAGACGGTTCAAATAATAATCATGCCATGGACGGCGGCACGTGCCACATCAACCCTTTGCAGGGGCAGGCCTTACATAGAGATAGTGAAGCGTATCTCCGTAAGTTCGAGTCGTCATTATCCAACACGGCAAGCGTGAATACATCACGTCCTACAACTGAAAGTAGTATATCACATTCAGATAAAAAAATCAATTCAGTAATAAAAAAAGCTATCTCTATATTGCTTCACAGAGATAGCCCCTCGAGTGTTACGGGCGGCGGAGTGGCTGCCAGAGACTTTCGTCCTGAAACTATCTTTCAAAGAAAGACTACCCACAATGGCGGTGAAGCTATCAACCAAAGCTTATTCCTGCCGCCTTACCCCAACGTATCACGTCCTACAACCGAGGATATTGTACCACAGACAGCGGAAAAAAACAAGTCATATCCTGATATTATTTTAGAAATAAAAAATCCCACACCGGCAAACAGTCAAGAAAAGTTTTTAAAAGCAATTAGAGCCGTATCAAAACAGCTTGATATACCGATAGGTATTGATAAAGAGCCAAGCGAAAGCGGGGAAAAGCATATTTTTCCGATTAAGCAGGAGCTTGCCGAGTATTGGTATAATTTATACCCGCTCATTCTTCAATCACTCTATGAAGATATTGCCTCTGTTTTAGGTTTGCCGATTATGAATATTGAAATCGTGCGTAAGGCTCTTTTTTCAAGTACAATTGAAAACTTGAGAAGCTTTTTAATAAGGTTTTTTAATCTTAAAAATACAAAATTACGTTATAACGGAAAAATCATATTTAACCCTGAAACGGGGGAGCCGCTTAAAAAAAAGGATTTTGACGCACTCATTAAGGCAATTGAAAACGTGCTCAATATGAACACAAAAGAGGCAGCCAAAAAAATAACGCTTGATGCGGTTACCACAGAAAAACTCTTAAAAAGAATAGCAAAGCTTTCATCCGTTAAAGATATGGAGAAGCTGTCAATCGGTGAATTAAAATACAAAGGAAAAACATTTGAGTGGATACGCGAAGATTATCGCAACCTCGAAAGCGTTTTAGGAGAGCCATTATCACGAGCGGAAAAAGCCCGCTATCAAGTATGCGAAGACTATGCTACTCATTTAATCACGAGGGCAAATGATGAGATAAAAAATGGGATTAAAGAAACATTGCTTGACGGAATTAGAGGGCGAAAATCAAAGTCGGAGATATCGCAGGAGCTGTATAATAAATTTGCACAAGAAAATCGCAGCTGGAAAAGAATAGTTGATACCGAAACGGTAAACACGGCAAACCTCGCGCGGGTTCTTAATGAGGTGCAGGAGGCGAAGCAAAGCGGCAATGCTGAAGGCGGAAAAATATATTTTAAGCGTTTCGAAATGGCGAACTGTTGCGAAACCTGTAAAAAGTTTAACGGCGTAATAGCCCTGTGGTCAGATGTTCCGCTTGCAAGTGATAAAATAAAAGACCCGTATGCGAGTGTTGCAATTTGGGAGGGGAAAGAACCTGATGCAAAAAACAAAACCTTAGTGGTCGGTGCTATTCATCCGCATTGCAGGGGCGGTTGGACGCGGTGGGGAACTGATGAAATGAACGCAATAATCGCAAAACAAAACGGCAAAGAAAAAGAATGGGATGCTGCTGTTGCAGCGGTAGAAAAAGAATACAAAGCAAGCGGAAAAAAGAAGGTGCCGATAATTTACGAAATGCAGCTTGCCGAAAAATACAAGCAAATGTACGGAGAAAAAAAATAAGCACTAATATTTTTATACTTGCAAAAAATAAAAAAAACAGTTATACTGCCGGCGGTTGATACAAGAGTATCAATAACTGATATTTTACAATTTTAGCTGTCTGCCGTTGTATGGTTCGTGCTTTAAGAACGCAGCGGGTAAAACGGATAGGTGAAAGCGGCACTTTTAAAAGAAGGCTGTGAATTTATTTACAAAATCTAATTTTAAGGGATACAGAGCACCCTTTTTAGATTGACGGGGATAGTATGCCCTTGTAAGTAAGTTCACAGCCTTTTTTTATTTTTTTTTGATTTTAGGAGGTGTTACATGGAAAAAGCAGCGGGGATACCGCCTATCGGGTGGGGCGTTATTTTAGTTATAGCCTTCCTTATTTTTATCGTGATTATGATGAAGGGCATCCGCTTTGGGATGGGCGATAAAAGCCTTTCTATCGGGAAGATGGACGAGAAAATAGAGGACATAAAACAAGATATTGAGTTAAAAGAAAAAGAGGCGGAGCGGAAAACGGCAATGGTGATGCACGACGAAGAATTGCGGAAAAGTCTTTTTAAAAAAAGCATGGATATTGATGCACACTTAACCGCCGATTTGCGGCGATCGGTGCGGCGTATGGATGAAAAGATAACGACAATATTTGAACCGTTTATCCATTGCCCTTTCCCGTCAATATCTACAATCAACATTATTAAAGATGAATTGAACGAGCGGCTTGACTACAACAACATGCGGGAGAAGTTAAGCGGCGATGAGCGCAGGGCGTATCTAAACGATATCCTCAAAGATATTAGAGATGCCTACTCAACATTTTTATTGCGTATATCAAAAGTTTCGTGTGGGGAAAAATACCCTGAATGGGCGGAGATAAAAAAGCCCCTAGAGCAGCTTATATCAGAATGGGAGGACGAAGTTATTGGCCTTTTCATAAAACACATTGAAGAAAAAATCCGCATGTATGAAATGTCAAAGCGATATTTTAAAACAGATGAATACATAGAAAACAGTATCTCATATCCAATCGAAAAAAATAAAAAATACTTATCAAAATTGAAAAATGTCAGTGTCAAAGGAAGTGAAGGGGGAGTAAATGAGCTTAGATGAGTTTGTAAAAAAATATCTCGGGAAAAAAGTAGACTATGACGGGCATTACGGCGCACAGTGCGTTGACCTTTTCCGGCAGTACTGTAAGGACGTGCTGAAAATCCCGCACACAGGCGTAGTAATCGGCGCAAGCGAGTTATATACAAAATATGAAAAGCTGCCGCTAGAGATGAAGTATTTCGAGCGAATATCGCGTACAAAAGGAAAGCCGCAAGCAGGGGACGTTGCAGTTTTTATGCCGACAAAAGGGAATAAATACGGGCACGTGGCAATTGTTATTTCGGCAGACAATAAAAGTATGCGCGTATTTGAACAGGATGGCTTTGCACAAACGGGGACGTATATTGTTATCCGATCGTATACCTATATTTTAGGTTTTTTGCGAAAAAAGGAAGGGATTGGATGATTGTCGGTAGATGTTTTGTATTATTTCTTTTATTCGGTTTTGCATTTGCTGCGATATTTTTAAACCTGTTTTCAGGAGAGGAACATGAAAAATGAAAAGATTATTTTTTTGCTTGCTTGTCTGTTTTTGTTTTCCGGCTGCTGCACACGAGGCGGAATACACAATCTCGGAGACGGAGCTGATAAGGTTAGAGACAATCTGTCAAAACTTGGAGACGAGCAAACAAGCGCAGCAATTACTAATACAGAGCTTGAGGGAAAAATTGAACAAAGCGGCGAGCTTGCAAGCGAGCTTGAAAAATCAATTACAGACGGAGCGGGAAGTATTGAAGAGTTTAAAAAAATCCTACAGCGCATACGAAACAGAGGCGCAGGCGGCACTAAGCAAAATGACGGAAGACAATCACAAAAAGGAGTTGAAAATTGAAAAGCAAAAGCGGGCTATTGTGATTTTGTCAGCTGTTGCTGGAGCGGCTTTTATTGCTCTCGGTGCGATGGTGTTTTTGAAGGTAAAAAAACTATTTTAGCAGGAGGTACGAGAAACCTTGAATATTGATAACAGAGTTCTTGCAGTTTTGCGAGTATGCAAAAACGAAGCGGAAATAGAGGATAGTTTTAAGCGCTTTCACATTAAAAATTTAAAAGACAAGCAAATCTATCTTTTAACTGCAATGCTTAATAATGATTATAGCATGACGGATGGAAAAACAACACAAAAAGAATTGTATAAAATGACAACTGCCTTGTTTTTCAATGTAAGACGGTTGTCAAATGTTCTTAATAAGCTAGATATGCTGGGGCTTGTGTTAAAAACAGAAGAGGAGACGCCGCCTCTTTTCAAACAATTAAAAGCATGTAAAAGCAAAGAAGACATTGACTCCGTTTTTTCTCATGCGGGTATTTATGAGGCGAGCGAGCGCATAGAGAGCATCCGCAACTGAGCGTACAAGAGGAATACGAATTTGAATGCGAAGTATTACTTCATAACGGGCAATTACACTAATTATAGTAAGGAGAAATAAATAAATGATATTGACAATTAGACAAGATGAGCATTTTCGCATAATGAAAACACTGAGCGGTTTTATAGAACTTGATACTGGAAGCGAGCGGATTGAAAGAGTGTTGGAAAAAGCGGTAGGACATAAATATATCCGAAAGGTGCCGAAAAAAAGCGGTAAGGGATTTTATTATATGTATGCTGAAACGTTTAAAAAGCCTTTTACTTTCTTAAAAACAATGTTTAATATTCACTCAAAAAAAATAGATGATGAGTTTGAAAAAGAAAGCATTGCGAAAAATTACGGTGTGGATAAACAAACATACGCAGCGCATGTTCTTGAGTACCTAACCAATAGGCTTAAATGGGATGGGATTTTCAGTAAAAAAGAATCACGAGAAAAATATAAGACAGCTGTTAAAAAGCCTGTAAGCGGCACAGCCGAGGCTGCAGGTAAAAAGCAACCGACAAGCAGCACCAAGCAAAGCGGCGGTGAAAAAACAGATAATAAAAAAGAAGCAACCGAGCAAACCGAAAAGAAGGCGCAACCGGTACTGAAAATAAACCGCAGCCTTATGTATAAGGTGTGGAGCCTGTATAATAAGCAAGAAAAAACAGCGGACAGCAAAGATGACGACGGAAACAAAATAGGCGGAGCAACAGTAAAAGAAGATTTAAAAAAACTTACCGCAGTGCTTGAGACGGGCAAGTCTTCAAGTGTTCGGCATAAGGACTTAGGGGAAATAATCGTTGATGTGGGAAATACCGGAAAGTCCGGCTATGGGCTAAAACATATTATTGAACAGCGATATAGCAAGGACGGAAAAAATGAAGATGAAATTACGGCGTTGTTGCAATTAGTTATTGATGCAACAAAGAATGGAACAGTAACACGAACCAATGAAAGAACTATTGAAGTGTCAAAAAATGGTATTGTGGCGATTTTGCGAAGAGAAAATGAGGAGCGTAATACAAAATGGATTTTAACAGGTTTTGCCGATTGGAATAAAGATAAAGAGGCAACAGATGCTATACAGACGGTTATCGCCCAATATAGCTACACTCCTGAATTCTCTTCCTTCCGAAAACAGGTGGGAGCTGTTACCGCCTCTCTACAGACCAGTATACCACAATCCGGCACAAATAGCAATCGCTCTGAAGCAATGAAAGGAAATCAAAACGCAAAAAAAGATTTTGCGGCGCAAGAAAAAGAGCGGGCAAAAAAGAATGAAGCACGCAAAAAAGAAGGCTTACCGCAAACAGAGCTTTTCGAACGGGAGAGCGCACTCAAAGACGCAACATGGGACCCGAACAGTGAGCAATACCGTTATCGCGACACCGGCTATATTGCAGGCAGCCGCAAAGAGCTTGCTCAAAACTATATTAAGCAAATGGCAAAAGCCGAAGAGCAAATACTTGAACATGAAATCGACTGGGAAGGGTTAGAGGAAAACCCTCGAATGGCAAAAGAGCTTATAAAAAAATCAAACGTGTTCGGCAAGGTTAATTTTAATACGCTGATAAAAAACGGCATGGCAAGAGGAGCGGCTTTTTTAATCGACAGAGTCTATGCTTCTGTTGCAACAGAAGCTTTCGACAATCCCGAAGGAAGGCATAATTATGTTATCGCAATAAACGGTTTACGTGGGCGGTTGGAAGATTGTAAAACAGTACAAGATGTAATAGATACTATTAATGAAATAAACGATGAAAGACAGGGAGTGTTTTTATCAGTTCGACAACAACAAAAATACTTAGATTTAAAAAAAGAATACGATGAAGTGCATAAAAAAAAGCATGATATTGAAATGAAAGAAACTGCTTTAATGGATAAGTTACGACGGGAGAAATACGGAGCTAAAATAAGTTTTACTGAGCTTGAAAAAACTCCCGAAATACAGGCGTTTCAAAAAGCAAATGGATGGGATTCAAATGTTGATGTAGGGGATGGAAAAACTCGATCCGGATATTTTGAAAAAGAAAGGGTGGCAGCACGGGAAAGGCTTCAAGCTTTTGAAAAAGAAGCAAATGAAAAAGCCATTGCCTCAAATTCACTTTATGCGGCGTGGAACTCGTTAGGAAATAAATTTATCGCCACGATAAACTACAGCGGTTTTGGCGGGTCTGCAACTTTTGAAAAGCACATACAACAAGCAAAACACGGAAATTATGATAATTGGGAATGGAAAGAAACAGGAACACTAAAAGGGAAACGTTCTGCAAAGGGAAAAGGACGGGCAATTTTTCAATTGATTGTTGCTTCAAAATTCAGTAGAAAAGGCGGGCGAAATGTAAAAGCACATTCTACCGAAGAGCTTAAGAAAATGTTTAACTTGCGAGACATTCAGTCCGGGAATTGGGTATTGAAAGACCCGATGAGCGCAAAGTTTCATGTTGATCATGCGTGCGAGGCTTTTGCAGATTTGGCGGATATTACCGGCATTCCAGATAGTCTTATTTCACTAAACGGACGGCTCGCTCTTGCAATTGGAGCGAGAGGAGAGTCAAAGGCTGAGGCACATTATGAACATGTGGAGCGTGTTATCAACCTCACAAAAATGAAAGGAGGCGGAAACCTCGCACATGAATGGTTTCACGCTTTCGACAACCTCATTTCAGAGGCTATGGTAGGTGGAAAAATCGATGTTTTCTTAACAAACCCTATGAATCATTTAAGCAAAAAACAGCAAGACCTACTTACTGAGTATATGAGGATAAAAAACAATACTTCATATTCACAAAAGTATAAGGATTTCCTACTTGACACCCAAAGAGATAAACTGAAAAAAGCAGGAATTACTCCTCCCGTAGAAAACAGTCAAGAAGAACACGTACTGCAAGTGCGGACAGCTTTTGACAATCTTGTAAAAGCTATGACAGAAGGGAATACACCGATTAAACAAGAAGTTGAATATTCAAGTGCAGACTATAAGCTTGCAAAGTTCAATTTTGATAAAGCCACAAGCGGGCTCGCAGAGAAAATACGGTATGCAGGCAGCCTAGAAAAAGCAATTGAGCTTGCACACAAGTTCTGGGGAATACCAATTACAAAGAATGAGGTAAAACAGAAAAACGAATGGATTAGAATGATTTGCGCATACTACGGAAACGCTGAAGGCGGACGGGCAACAATTGATAGCGGCAAAAAGGGTTCTGCTTTTCATGAAGATGCAAAAGCTCTTGACAGGGGGAAAGCAAAACCGTATTGGTCAGCTCCACATGAAATGGCAGCACGGGCGTTTTCTGCATATATTGACGATATGCTAAAAGCAAGCGGAAGAAAAAATGATTATCTTGCATATGCTACCGAAAATGATGATTATGACAGTGGGGATGACGAAAATAAACAAAAGCCCTACCCCGAAAGCGAAGAGCGAAAAAAAATCAATGCCGCCTTTAAGCAGCTTTTTGACGTTGTAAAACAAACGGGCGCAATCCGGAAAGCGATAGCGGTTGAACAAAAGAACACAGTTAAAAAAAACATAAAGGAAAAGATACGATATATTTTAACGGTAAAAGTTCCTGTCAGCAAAATGAAAAAATCATATGAAGAAGGCGAACACCCTCGAGGCGAGAACGGAAAGTTCACGGATAAGGGGGATAAATCTAACAATGCCGCAGATAAACCTGTCATACATTCAGGAGAATATGTTTTAACCAGTTCAGGGCGTAAAGATTTTGGGGAGATAACAGAAGATATTGCGAAGCAGATTAGACGGCAAGCGGGAAAAATCCGTTTACGAATAGGTAAGCATATTACAGGCGAAAAAGATAATTTCGGAGAAAAGCATATAGAGCGAACAGGTCGATTAAAAGATTTAGCCAATGTAGGATTTACAACGGCAAGAGATTTTGTCGAATATGTTTGCAATGATTTTGATGCTATTTATGAAAATGGGCGCTCTTTAATTCTTTACAAAAGAGGGGATAAAAATAGTGTTGCGTATGTGGAGCTGACGGCTTCAGATGATGGTGATTTTTATGATGTAAAAACGATATTTCCTGCAAGACAAGACTTCTTAAAAAAGAAAATGCCGTTATGGGAAAAACCTATAAACGGCATTCAAAAAGCAGAAAAGGAAAGGGCGCAGTCCAATCAGTTTAATGAAAAACCCCGCAGCGCGAATTTTACCGGCAGTTCTGCCTCTCTTAATATACCACAATCTGCGGAAAAATCAAGCATGCAAAAAGCGATGGAAAAAGCCTTTATAAAAGTATTTGCAAAAAAGGTAGCGGAAAATATCTATAAATCGCTTACGTATTCAGGATACCCGTTACAGGGCAGAACAAAAATACACGGCATGGATATTTCAATCGAAAATAAAAAAGGCAGCGTGCGAAGCGGCGTTGATAAAGACGGGCACGAATGGGCTATTAAGATGGCGTATGATTATGGTTACATTCGCGGCACTGTCGGCAAAGATAAAGACCATGTAGACGCTTACATCGGGAACAATCCCGAAAGCGAACAAGTATTTATTGTGCACCAAAACGACCCGACAACCGGTACGTATGATGAAGACAAGGTTATGCTTGGGTTCAATTCCGCAGCGGAAGCAAAAGCCGCCTACTTGCGCCAATACGATAGACCTGGTTTTTTCGGCAGCATGGATGAAATGAGTATTGAGGAGTTTAAGGAAAAAGCATTTGATAAGAAAAACAAGGGAAAGATGATTGCGTAATGTGGCGATGATTTGTCAAAGATAAGGTGTCATCAGCTAATGTAGTATTCTCATTTTTTTGAGGCAATTTTTTTTGTGATATACTGCAAAAAAAGAGGTGAGAAAATTGAAGGAGGCAATATTAAGAGTAGCGGAATGTGGGAGTGGCTATAAATTTCAAGGCTCAAGATTTATTCACTTAAGCCCCGATTCCGGAGAAGAATTCAGAGATGAATTTTTAATACCGTTTCTTAAAAAAAATAAAACCGCGTGCCGGTTGTGTGTTGACTTTGCCGGCACTGTTGTGTTTACTCCGGGATTTTTGGAAGAAAGTTTTGGCGGAGCAATTCGGCGCGGGTTTCAAAAAGAGGTACAGAAAATTCAATTTAAAAATATTCCGCCTGAAATAAAAAAAGAACTTTTACGGTGGATAAGAAAAACAAGGGAAAGATGATTGCGTAGAGGCAAACTCATTACTTGACGTACAAGGAAAAATAGTATATATTGATAAAAGCTGCTTTTATTGGCAGCATTTTAATAAACCTGTATAGTACGGCCTCCCACTTATCCGGGATAGGTCGGAGTTACGGGTTTTTTTTTACCTATGGAAAAAAACAGCTATTTTAGTTGATGGTGGCTTTTATCGAAAGCAAGCCTTACATCATTTTGGAAAAAAATCGGCACATGAGCGTGTAGATGAGCTTATAAAATATTGCCGTATGCACCTTAAAGAGCGTTCTCAATTTGATATTATAAGTGATAGCGATGGAAAACAAAAACGGATATATGAATGGAATAGTTTATATCGAATATTTTATTATGATTGCCCTCCAATCAGTAAAGCATTATATCACCCAGTTTTAGAAAAGAGTATTGATTTTTCAAAGACTGAAACCTATACATGGATGAAGGAATTTATCGAAAACTTAATACATCAACGAAAAGTTGCCTTACGAATGGGCGTATTAGCTGATAATACCGCCTATTATGGCTTAAAAAATGAAATAGCAAAGAAACTTTTCTCCGGTCGTTTGCAAGTTACCGATATAACCGAAACCGATTTTGATTTAGTTTTACGGCAAAAAGGCGTTGATATGAAGATAGGGATAGATATAGCCACACTTGCCTATAAAAAACTGGCTGATCAAATTGTTCTTATAACAGGTGATAGTGATTTTGTCTCTGCTGCAAAACTTGCACGGCGGGAAGGTATCGATTTTATAGTTGATCCAATGGGGCATAAAATTTTACCTGATTTAATGGAACATATTGACGGCTTACGATCATATTATAGGCATAAGCAGCTCAAAGGCTCATTTGGACAGAAAGAACAAGATGTTACATTATTTCCTTATTAACTTAACTGACTGTTGAAGAAATGTTTTCAATAATGAAAGAAATTGCGGAAACTGCGCTTCGATATTACATTTATTGAATTCCCCTCTTGATTATTTTTAAAAAAAATATATAATAGGTATAACAGATTAAACATAAAAATCTGTAATTGATATTTTACATTTTTAGCTGCTTGCCGTTGTATGGCTCTTTTACGGGCGCGGCGGAATAACGGGCAGGAGAAAGCGGCACTTTTAAAAGAAGGCTGTGAATTTATTTACAAGGTCTGAAAATGAGCAAGGACTCTCATTTTTTACGACTGACGGGCGAGGTACGCTCTTGTAAGTGAGTTCACAGCCTTTTTTTTTGCTTTTTTTTTAAAAAAGCTAAGGGCAGTTTTTGGAAGTTTTAAACTCCTTGCACTCTGTTTCGGCGAGGCGAGGGTTTAAGCTTCCGTTATCAAAGCATGAGGAGGGGAACAAGAGAAAACGATGGACGAAAAAGAGAAGCGTATTTATCTACAGATGGAATTAAAAAAAGGCTCTTTTTCAAAAGATGAATCGGGGGATTTTATTTTTGATGTTGAGGCAAGTAATGAAAACTTAGACCTTGAACAGCAAAAAGTTTTACAACAAGCCCTTCTTGATTCAAAAGACTACTTTTTAAAAAACGGGGTTATCAGCAAAGACCATTTGCACCAGTCAAGAATTCTTGAGGGCGGAAATGCAAAAATGGTTTTTGATGAAGACTACGTTATCGGAGAGCCATTGAGCGTGTACACAGACGGCAGCTCTACTCGTGTTCGCGGCAAGCTCTACAAAAACAATAAATACGCAAAGAAGTTTATCGAGCTATTGGAAAACGGCTCAACACGAGTTAAGGCAAGTGTCGGCGGCATTTCTCCAATTGTAGAAAGAATCCAAGAAGGCGGGACGGATTTAGGGCGCATTGTTTCGGTGTTATGGAATGACTTGGCTCTGACGATTGCTCCGGTTAATCCGACTGTCGCTCCTGCATATGTAGTTAAGTCTTTAAGCAGCTTAGAATTTGTGAAGGCACTGTCAGCGGGCTACGGCACCGATTCGGAAGCCTTTACCGGCGGGAGGACTTTAATTCCCGAAGATATCGAAGGAAATAAGAGAGGGAAAAACGAAGATGGAAAAAACATTTTAACTGCATTAGTTGAAAAAGTGGTTGATGGGACTATTACGGATGAAAGGGAGGCAAGAGCCTATTTATCCGGATTAGGCATTGAAGAGGATACAGCTGAAAAATATATCCAAGCTGTACTGCAAAATCAAGAAAATATTTTGGAGGATTTTTTAATGAGTAAAGGAAATTACTGGGATGATGTTATGACCAAAATGCAAAAAGCATTTGGTAAGTCAAAAGGGAAAGAGGATGACGAAAAAAAAGAAGACGAAAAGCCTGAATTAGATGATAAGGACCTTATCGATGATGATGAGGAACTTGAGGGTGTTAGCGATGACGATGACGATGACAAAGATAGCGAAGAGTTTGTTACAAAAAGCCTTGATGCAACAGTAGCCTTAGGCGAAATAACAAAGAATATTGCAGAACTTAAAGAACAACTCGCTACGCTTACTAAGTCTTTTCAGCATAGCCGCGAAAAACAAGAAGTCATGGGAGAAGGTTTAACCGCTGCAATGAAGCGGGTTGAACAACTTTCAAATGAGCCCTTGCCGCGCAGTGCTGTTATTTCAACACGCGGACAACAGCCGATGGCAAAAGGCGGTGCTGCTGCAATGGTGCGGCATGGGCAATTTACACAAGCCGACAAGGAGACCGCAATGGAGGTGCTTTCAAAAGCAATCGAAAACGGCGAGATAACTTTACACGAATTCGGAAAAATTGAAGCACAAATCAATAAGTCCCTGCAGAATCCCGCATTCCAGCTTGACCAAAAGTATGTGCGGTTTTTGCAGGAAAAGTTAACAAAATAAGGATGAGGAGGAAAAAAGATTATGGGTTTTTTTACAACAGTAGAAACAGCTTCTGTGAGTGAGGCAGAACTTTTAAAATCATTGCAAGCCGGTTACCAAACCGACTCTGCACAGATGGTAGGCGGACGAACTTTAATACCTGAGGATATTGAAGGAACAATGGTTAATGCTATGCGCGAGCAAAAGGAAGATTGTAAGTTTGTAAATAGTGTTAAGAAAAAATCAGTGAACTCGACTATTCATGAGTATAATCGCCGCACCGGTGTAGGTAATTATAAGTACCTGACAACGGAAGAAGGCGGAGGCTCTGAAACAAGTGATCAAGAGCTTGAGCGAAAAACTGTAAAGATTAAATATCTGCAAGACCGCAGAGCTGTTACCGACCAAATGGCATTAGTTGACGGTTTTGAAGATGCGTACACAAGTGAAAAGATAGCAGGTACTCTTAATGTTTTAAAAGCTGCTGAATACTTTTGTTTTCATGGTGATGAAACTGTCGTGCCTACACAGTTTGACGGTGTTTTGCGTCAGATTGAAAAGTCGAAAAATGCAAACATTTACGATGTCCGCGGCAAGAGCATTGCAACGGTGGGCGAAAGAATAATTACCGATCCTGTAGGAATGATTTTTGAAGCGGGCGGAGATGCCAATAAACTTTTCTTTCCGCCAATTTTGGCGCAAGATATTCAAGACCTTATAAGGGACCGAATCCGCTTTGGTACTTCAGGAAGCGGTGCAATGAACCTTGTCGTTGACCAGTACCCGACGCCGTACGGTTCCACTATATATTTTGGGCAGGAAGCCGGTGCAGATAAGTTTTTCCATGTAAAAGGCTTAGTTACTGCTGACGGTTCGCCTCTGAAACGCCCGAAAGCTCCTACTGAAGTAACGACAACAAGTGCAGCCGATGGAAAATCAAAGTTTGCGGCAGCCGATGCCGGAAATTATAAATACACCGTTCACTCAGTCAATAAATACGGAATATCGGACGGCAAGGAAATAGACGCTTCTGTTGCGGTAAGTGCAGGACATAAGGTTACTCTTAAAATAAAAGCAAGTGCCGAAAACACAGAATCAGGCTATGTTATTTGCCGCTCTGCAAAAGACGGGGATGTAGTAATGGAGATGGTGAGAATAGGAAAAGATGAAAGCGGAACAACCGAGTTCAATGACTTCAACATCGAATTGCCGGGTACTGCTCAAATGGTTTTCTTAACTGAGAAAAAAATTCAGGAAGTAATTAACTGGGATCAGTTCTGTCCATTGCGTTCACGTCCATTGTACGAAAGTAACAGAGCCGAGATACCTTTCCTCATTCAGCTTTTTGCAGCTTTGGATGTTAAGGCTCCCGAGTGGTGCGCTATTGCAAAAAATATCGCATACAGAGGCGGCTTATATTACTAGGTAAAAGCAAAAAGAGCTAGGAGTGCTTAAGTCGTGAAATCTTAAGCACTTTGAAGCTCTTTTAAAAAAAACAGGGGTTTATTATGTCAAAAAAAGAAACTGAAAATAAAAAACTTGATGCAGCACAAAACAATCAAGAAACCGAAGGAGGAAATAAATTAACCGAAAACACTTCCGGTGAAAATCAAAATCCTTCAAACGAAAATACGAGTGTTCAAAATGAGGAGGCTCTGAAAACCGAAACGCAAAATAACAAAGATGCTGCGGGCGGAGAAACTCAGAAAGAGAACACAGACGTAAAAGAGGAAAATAAAAAACCTCAAAAGTCAACCGGCAGTAAAAGACGTATTAAAAATGAACAACTCAAAAAGAAAAAAATCATTGTCTTTGACGGTTCTACAGTTTCGTTCGATGAAAAAGGAATAGCGGAGCTTGAAGAGAAATACGCTGAATATCTTTTGACTATTCCTACTTACTCTGAAGTATAAGCTAAGGAGTGTATAAATGCTTGAAGTGGTTAGTGCTAAAAATTATTGCATTATCAAAATGCCAAACTCTACACAGGAATACAGGCTTGAAAGGAAAGCAGGTATTGACGGCGAGTGGGAAACGCTGACCGCTTCAGGCTTTATAAAAACAACAACGGAGCCTCCCGTTCCGGTTAAAGATGTTTACTTAGATAAAAATGTCAAGGACGGCGTCTACGGGTATCGGGTGCAGGATGTAACAAACGCCGCAGCGGATTGGGAGTATTCAGTTTGGGTAAAGTGCGGCGCGGGAAAACCTGTCGGCTATACATTCGGCAATTATAAAGCACCTGAAGGACAGTGGGGCGAAATTGTTACGCCGGATGATTTACATTACACCTATCTTTGGGGTGTTGATTTTAGGGCAAGTAACGGAATGCCTTATACTGATGAACAGGTGCGCTTTCATATCAACTCTTCGCTGCGTGAAATGGAGCGAAGGCTCAATATTACAATTGAAAAAAAACGCATCGCTTGTGAGCCGCAACGGCGGGGATTAAAAAAAGGCGTTGACTATGACGAAGAAGAATCGTTTTATAGTTTTCATCAATCCCGCATTCAGCGGCAGGGATTTATTCCTACGCGGAAAAGACCTGTTATAAAAGTTTCAAAGCTTGATTTATTGAGCCGCACCGAAAAGGTGCGAAGTCTTATGGATTGTTACACGCTTGATAAAACAAAGGGCTTAATCAAATTTTTTAATCGTCCTTTTAGAATGAGCGACACACGAAAAGCAATACACACTTCTATTTCTCCTTATGGAGCTGCGACATGGGAGAGCAATCTTTTTTACAGTATTGATTATGTTGCAGGTTATGAAAGCTCTGACGATGTGCCGGCGGATTTGCGGGCAGTAATCGCAAAGCTCTGCGCTGTTGAGTTATTGAATATCATTGGAGACGGACTTATCTCGGGCTTTTCATCTTCAAGCCTTTCTATGGATGGAGTAAGTGAAAGCTTTAGCTCCACTCAATCTGCAACCAGTGCGTACTATGGCGCACGCATTAAGGTGTATGAAGATGAATTAAAAAATTATATCGAAGAAAACAAAATGAAGTTCGGGCATGTGGTGATGGGAGCGTTATGAGAACAGTTTTACTATTGAGAAAATCAGCTGAAAGTGAAAAGTTTATTTTTAACGCAATAAAGAAAAAAATACTTGACTATTTAGCAAGCTTAGAAAAAAAAGAAAAAGCGGCAATTGAAAAAGCTTTTTCAAAAATGCTTATGCTTGCAAAAGGTGGCAAGGGTTTGCCTGTCGGCACGGTACGAGATTGGAAGGGAAAAAAGTTTATTAAAACTGCACCCGGAAAATGGAAGCCGAAATATGAAAGCCATTCACGCGGTGCAAAATTAGCGATTAGTGCGTTAAAGAAAAAGATTGCCGCTTGCGATAACGCAAAAGACATGATGAATATTATTCTTGAAAATAGAGATAGGTTCAGTGATAAAAACGGAAACCCGCTGCCTTTTGTTCAAGAGTTAAGCAAGTTTATTGATGAAACGCAGGAAAACCATGTACGATTTACAGACAATGGAGCTGAAAAGAAATGGTATGAAAAGCCTCCAGCAACAGAAAAAGAGTTACTCGATTTTGCAAAAAGGGCAATAGAGGAAAACGCAAACGAAAGGCTTTTTGTAGGATATGTAAGCAGTGAAGCACAAAAAAGAATAAAAGAGGTAACAGGCTTAGATGCAAAAAGTATTATTCTTGATAGCAATTCTGTTCGACATGTGATGAACAAAGAAGCTCATAATTTGGAACTTGAGGATTTGAAATATATGCAAGAAGTTATAAATGATCCATCGAGTATAAAATTATCAGAGCAAAAATATTACCATAATGCTGTAATTGAGTTTCGAAAAGATATTAGCGGAGAAATAACATTTGTTGAAGAGTTTAGAGCTAAAAGGGGGCAGCTTGAATTAGTTACGTGTTATCGAAAAAAAAGAAAATCTGCCGCCAACGCCTCAATGCTACGTAAAAGTACGTCCCCTGAGACTAACGTCCTAAGCCGTAATGACGGTCAGATTAATACAAGTATACCACAATCAGACGAAAAGTCAAGTATCAGAAAGGCAGGATAATTTATATGCTGTATTTTTTAAATAGACCGCTCATTTTAGAGCACGTAATAGTAAAAGCTTTTGATGATTATTTTAAGGCATTGCGCACACAGGAGTATTACCGGAACTGGAGTATTCACGTTACGAATGAACACCCCTTTTCTTTGATGATACCTGATTTTACTTATAACGCAAGTATATTCCCTTGTGTTGTGGTGTCAACCGAAAGCGATGAAAAACCTTCGGAGTTGATGAACCTTGTAGAAAGCAGTTTTTTTATTCTTGAAAAAACGGATATCCCGTTACTTGAAGAAGAAGGCTATGCACTTTGCGATGAGTTAAAAAAAGATTTAGAAAATGAGTTTGCAAAAAAAGAAAAGCTCTGCGGAGTATCACGGGTAATACGGCGGCAAGAGCGGATAAGTATAGAAATATGGAGCGAGAATATTCAGCTGAAAAATGAACTGTATGAAATGTGCCGCTTGTTTCTTGCGGGCGGCATAAAGGATGCGCTTGCCGAATATCGCAAGAAAAATAATGTAGTCATTTTTGACAACACCATACAGGGGGATCGAAGCGGGAATTTTAATTATGACTTCGGGGTAAAACTTGCAGGCAGCCGCTTAAGTTTTAACGCTGATTATTTTATTGAGCAATCAATAATCGATACAAAAATCGATGGAAATAAAAACATTATTTGGGAGGTGATTGATAATGTCAAAGGAAGTAAGTGAAAAACAAATAGGTATTACTACATTTTTTCAAAACCGCAAGGGTGAGTATGATGATGAGGTAATTTTTGTTTTGCAGAAAATGTATGCGGATGTGGCATTCACAGAAGCGCAGTGGGTTTTAAAAGTGAAAGAGTTTTTAGAACAAAAAATTGTGTAAGGATTTGGGAGGAATAACAATGGGAGTAAGACCAAGAATTTTCGAAAGTGCGGGACGGAGGACAAGTCATCTTCAGCCGGGAGTGTTTTCTCGATCCGCGTCAATTAAAGGGAAAGGCGGCGGGGTTTCCGCAAGTAATCTTGTAGTTTTAGGTTATGCAATTGCGGGAAAGCCGAATACATTATATGAGTTTGGCTCTCTTGAAGAGGCGCAAGCGGTATTAAAGGGAGGCGAATTGCTGGAGGGAATAGCACACGCCTTTAGTCCGGCAAAGGGCTATACACCGCAGAGCGTTTTTGCAATGCGTGTCGGAAATGCGGAGCAAGCAACCCGAACACTTAAAGCGGGCGGAACGGATGTATTAAAACTTTTTTCTAAAGAATACGGAGTTGGAGCAAACAGCTTACAATTAAAGCTTACCAATGATTCAGGTGCGCACACAGTAACTCTTGTGTTGAAAAACGGCACAAAGACTGAAACTATCGGACCGATTAAAAATGAGCTATTAAAAATAAAATATACCGGCACGGGGGCAGCCTGCAAAGTTTCGGTACACACCGATGCGTTAAAAATTGAAGTGCCCGATAAAACGGTAGACGGCATAGAAATTCTTTTTGAGGAATATCCGACTATTGAAGCTGTGGCAAATAGGCTTATTGCAAAGGGGTGTTATGTTGCGTCAATAAATGCAAATGCGGAGCCTACCACTTCATCGAGGGAATTAGATTTTATTGCAAAAGAAACAGCAAATAAAGATGAAGACTTTTTTATGTTCGGCAATCTTTATGCAATGATTAAAAAACTTACCGAAAGCGATTTTATCGACAAGGTAGAATTACTTTCGCATGATAATAATCTTCCTGAAACCGATTCAGATTTTGTCAATTTTGCGGGAGGTGTCGGCGCGAGTGAAATAGCTCTTGAGTGGGTTGCAGCATTGCAAGCTTTAAAAGCGGAACAAATCAATATCATTACAACACCTTGTCAAGATGAGATGATACACAATCTCATTGTCGGACATTGTGAACTGATGAGCAGTGTTGATAACCGCAAGGAGCGAACTTGTATTTTAGGCGGCGGCGTAAACGAGACAAATGAAAAATCAATTGAAAAAGCGAAAATGTTTAATAGCCGTTTATGTTCTTACACAGGTGATTCAATTAAAGCAGTCAACCCGATGACGGGGCGCATTGAAACCTTCCCCGCTTCATATTTTGCCTGTAAGCTTGCAGGCTTGGAAAGTTGTCTTGCAATTAACGAGCCGCTTACAAATAAGGTTGTTGATGTTGTTGAGTTTACTAAAAAACATTCGCCTACCGATTTTAAAAAACTTATTCAAGCAGGCGTATTGGCAGGCGGTAAAAATGATGACGGAGCACTTGTTACAATTAGAGCTATGACAACCTATCAGGGAGACACCTTACAAGATGTTGAGCGCAGTATGGTACGGGAATCAATATACATGAGCATGGATTTACGCCAACGGCTTGGAGCTGCAATCGGCACACCGGGAATATCCGGAAGTTTAGAAGATGATTTAGCAACTCTTTTGCAGGCGGCTAATGATTGGTTTAGCGCAGGCTTAATTTTAAAAAGTGATGACGGGGAGCTTATTTGGGGCATATCAACTCGAGAAGAGGGGGATACAACATTTATCACGTTTAGTAGATATTTGGTAGCTCCAAGAAACTTTATTTTTATTACGGAAAACAATCATGTGTATTCCGGATCGGCTGTTACGGTCGCTATATAATTTTTTTAGGAGGATAGGAAATGCCATTACCGAGAGTAAGTGAAAAAATATTAACCGAAGGATACCGCTGTTATGTTAGATCCGGGAAAAATGCGAGTACCGCAAAAGTTATAGGCTTTGTAGAAAGCTTTCGCGCTTCTTTATCGTACATGACACAAGAGGCACGAGTACTGGGAGAATTAGTTCCTGTGTCGATTGATGCTCAAGGAGTTTCATGCTCAATAAGCATGTCAGGGTTTTTACCATCGAAGGATGTAATAAAAAACGGTATATCGATAAGTAAAACAAATGATGTAAAGATATCGCTTTACACCTTTTTCCCCAGTCCGAAATCAATCCGCGATGATAAGGTTGTTACGAAAATTCCATACATGGACTTCAAGGATGAAGACAATGGAAATATAGTAGCAACGTTTGAAGGTATTATCGTTGATTCAGGAACTATAAGCGGACAAGGTTCAAGTTATGTAAAAGGCGATGTAAGCATGAAAGCTCTTGATTGGAGCGTACAAGAACACAACAATTCATTTTTGAAATAACATAAAAAGGAGCAATAAAAAAAATGGAAATAAAGGTAGTTGAAAATGCGGTGTCTGTAACGGGCACAGATATTGAAAATAAATCTTTAAGCGATTCAAAGCGCGAAGATTTATTTATACAGCTTTTGCTTGGGCAGGATGCAACAGGCGAAATAGAAACTTCGCGCGGAAGTTTTACGGTAAAGTTTCCGAAAGAAAAAGACCGCCTGCAAATTGGGCGTCTTATGGGTATAAACAGATGCGGTATTCCTGCCACAAGTTTTGATATTGATACGGAAACCAGGAATCTTGTTTGTTCAACGTTGAACGTGGTTATCGTTAAAGGACCTGAATGGCTTGAGGCGGTAAAGAAAAAGCAAAACGGTTTTAGATTTGAGGAGGTGCCTTGCGATGAGTTTTTAATCGAACTCTACCAAAAGGCATGTGAGTTTCGTGATCAGGTGCAAGAACGCCTTAAGGCGGGGACAGAAGAGCTTACAGGAGTATCTACCGGAGAAAGTGCTGCTCCTATTGTGGACAATGGTATTTTTGACGGGCTTGAAGGAAGTGCCGACTGATGAATGGACGTTAAAAATACTGTATGAGTTTTCGCTTGAGTATGATAGAGATGAATTTAGAATGCTTAGGCAAATGGAAAAAATGGAAGAGCAAAAAGTTGCGGCTCCTAAAAAAGCCGTAATGAAAAATCTTGGGTATTCTGAAATGGATTTGTTAAAAGAATAGGAGGAATATAGTGGCAATGACAATGCCCGCGCTTGGCAAGGCGCTTGAAGATTTAACAAAAGCTTATAATGATTTAAAAAAAGAGCTTAAAGATAACGGCGGTATGCATAATGCGTCATTTCTTGTTGTAGAAAAATCATTAAAAGCTGTACAAGCGGCAGTAAGTGTAGATGATTTTATAACAAGACAAAAAGAAAAGGTTCTTACCGACAGTACTCCTGTAAGTTTACAAGGATTTGTGCAAACGGTAAAAGATGAAGACGGTTTTATTCTTGTTGCAAAGGGGCTTGATGTTTTTAAACACGGAACGAGGTATGGTATCTCCTCTGATTTTAGAGCAACGACTTATGTTATACCCGATTATGCGCAAATTGTTTGCATGAGCAATAAACGCGGCGTATTATCTGAATCTGATAAGATACAAGCTATGGCAAACGGGAGCATAAGCCTTGAGTTTTTATATGAGCCTGATGCTCCCGATGAAGAAATATCTTTAAATTTTGTCGTAGGAAATAATGAGGGCGAGTATAAGGGCGAAGTTGAGTGGAGCAATATAAAAATTGAGACTATCAGTTTTGAGTTTTCACAAAACCAAAAAGAGATGGCACAAAAAGCTTTAGATGCGCACGTTGAAAAAACGGAACACTACCATAATGTAATTCGGAATAAGAACGGCTCAATTGCGGTGCCCAATCCTCAAGGCGATAATGAAGCTGCAAACATGAAGTTTGTAAAAGAGGAAATAAAGGCGCATCTTGCGGAGCTTGTCGACAATGCGCCTGAAGAGCTCGATACACTCAAAGAATTGGCGGACGCTTTAAAAGCAAATGAAGATGGAATGGCGGCAATAAACGCAGCCTTAACAAATAGGTATACAAAGACAGAGGCTGACGAAGCCTTTATAAAGAAGGCTGCGTTTGCGTTAAGCGGTACGACACTGGAAATCACCTTATAAACAGAAGGAAATTGATATGGCGTACGGTTTAGGCAAAAATTCACCTGTTACTCTTGCACTTGGGAAAGAAAGTTATGAGGCGATGATTGAAAGGCACGGGCAGTATGTACGCTGGAGAGTTGCTAAAAAATGCCCCTGTGTTTCTACGGGAAACCAACCGGATATTCATTGTAAAAAATGCGGGGGCTCTGGCGAGCTGTATTCGTATCAAAAAAAGTATACGGATAACGTGAGGCTTTCTGTTTTTGACGGGCTTATCGAATTACCGGAAGACATAGCGGATTGTGTTATAAAAAGTATTTACAACTATGCAGGCGTTTTGTTCGAGTTTAAAAAAGAAGATCGTTTTATTCAGCTTCAAGACAAGGAGCATACGCTTACGCAAGGAGAGACGGTAGATATAATTTTTGAGCAAGAATTAGTTTGCATTTTAAAAGAAACAAAGGCAGAGCGTATATGTAAAGGCTTTTATCGTATCCCTGATTTACGCATGCCAAAATCGACTATCGAGGGAGTATATTACAGTCCCTGTTGCGACATTCTAAAAATAGAAAACTTAAAAAGCGAAGATGGTGCCGATGTTGAAATTCTAAACTATTATAAAGATTGCATTGAAGTTCTTAGCGAAGAAGATTATCCGTATTTGATTGCAAAAAATATTGAATACATAAAACCTGTAAAGTTTATTGTCTTATCGCAAAACTTAAACAAAGAAAATCTAGCCTTAATTCAAAAACACAACGGGGATGCGGTTTGCACCTTCCCGTATAAGTTTGATGTTTCCGAAGGAGATATTATTACAATTATTTCAGGAACAATGACTAACAAGGTTATTGTAAAACGAGGGAGAGAAACTGCAGATGATATCATCCCTGAATTTTTTGTTGACTCAATTGATTTAATTGAAACTAAAACAAGTGTTTTTAAAGAAGGAGAAGATTTTATTTTGATTGGGACAAACCGTATTCATTGGCTTGGAGCTGCAAAGCCTGAAGCGAATGAGAGCATGTCAATAACGTATCGGTATAATCCGACATATCGGGTTTGTCAAAATATTCCTTCCTTGCGAACAAGTGAGGATCAGCGCATACCGCGCAAAGTGGTGCTCAAACTATTTGCAAGTTATCAAAATGCTCGGAGGGTACACACGAATGGTTAAGATTAAAATAACAGCGGATAATCCCGCATTGCAAGAACTCGCAGCTGCGGTAAAAAAAATAGGACGCTCAGATATTCTTCCTGCAACCGATGCAACGTTTCAAGGTTGTGCAAAAATGGTAGCGGACTCTTGGAGAGCCTACGGTCAGGGACAAAAAGATATTCCGGGAGTGCCGCCGATGAAAAAGCCTTCAAGCAATTATTCAGGCGGTGTAAAGGTAAAAAAAAGCGCACCGCTTGAATACACAATATCGAATGAATCTAAGGCAGCCCCCTTACTTGAATACGGCACCGATGGTTATGATATGAAAACAACGCATCCATACGGGAAAAAAAGCAGGGTAAGTAAACAAAAAAATCCTAAAACAAAAATGATAGAACTCATTCCGTATTTGATTGTGCCCTTTAGTTGGGGAACGCCGGGAACCGTAACGTTTCAAAACACAATGACAGAAGACATTTATGCAATTGCAGAGCGCATGAAAAAAAGTGTTGTAATGGAAGAAACGCATTTTGAGGAAAACTGGGCAGGAGAAGCTATTGAGCGGCATGAATATACGTGGGCAGATAGATTAAACGAAAATGACTTAGGCAATGCAGACGGTATGGTAAGAATGTCTGACACTCCGACAGGTAAGTCAACCTATTGGACGTTTAG
This sequence comes from Treponema phagedenis, assembly GCF_008153345.1. Classification (NCBI taxonomy): domain Bacteria; kingdom Pseudomonadati; phylum Spirochaetota; class Spirochaetia; order Treponematales; family Treponemataceae; genus Treponema; species Treponema phagedenis. The sequence continues at coordinate 1,884,167 of NZ_CP042818.1, forward strand.
AATTATTTCCGCTAAGTCTCCGAAGAACAGCTGGATAAATAAGGGCATTCCCGCCCGCAATGTAACGGAAGGTTTAAAGGCTTTGCATGAAAAAGAAATAGCCGATGCAATCCAAAACGCTCTTGCAACCGATTTAGGGTAGCAATAGAGGAATAGACGCGTATGGGAATGAAAGAAGTTGCGATTAAGCTTAATTTAGAAACCGGTAGTTTCTCATCATCTGCACAAACGATATCCGATGCTTTTGATAAAATGCTTGGCAAGATGAAAGAAGCACAAGAAGTCGGCGATTTTGATTTAGCTGCGAAATACTCGCAAGCGGCACAACAAATGCAGCAAGTGTATAACGGCATGGCAAACGGGAATCAAGCCGGAGGCGGAGGAATTGCAGGGTTTAATAATACAGTAGGGGGCATTTCTAATACTGCACAATCGGTTATCGGACAAATTGGTGCGGGCGATGCTGCGGGCGGTGGATTAACACTTTTAGGGAAAGGAGCCGGTTTACTTGGTAAATTAGGAACAGGCGGAGCAATTGCAGGAGCAGGACTTCTTGCGGCAGTTGGCGCCGGTTGGGGGGTAAAAAAACTTTCAGACCTTTATACATCGCATGATGATGCGGCAGAAGCATTAAATGCAAGCCTTAATAACACCATGCGCACTCGCTTTGATTTAAGTACTAAGGAAGGACGTGGAGAGTGGCGGCAATTTGCAAAAGATTATCCCGAACGAAAAAATGATTTTGAGATAAGTAAAGACGGTAAAACCATGATTGAAACATTGGAAAGCCGTTATAAGGTGAACACAAAAAATATAGAAGATGCGTTTACCAAAGCAAGTGCTGCCGCAAACAGTTTCAGCTACTCAATGGAAGACGGGTTGAGTATGGTTAAACACCTTACGCAATACGGACTTTCTTCGGGCAGTTATGATGTTGCCCGTAATGTTTTCGGCTGGTCAAGAATGATGGGAATCCAAAAAGAGGAGGCAGCAGATTTTAAAGGTACTTTTTCCCGTTACGGAAATAAGGACGCGGACAGTTTAGCGCAAGCATATCGAGCGAGCTCTTTTATGGGAATGAAGGAAGGCCAGTACAGTGAAACACTTGGTTTATTACAAAATATTTTTACTGATGGTATATCAAAAGGGTTTACAAAGTCGATTGCTGAAATAGGCAGCACAATGACTTTTTTAAAAAATGCAAGCGGCAATAATCCGTTATGGATGGGAGAACAAGGCGCAAGTCGATATCAGCAATTAAATGAAAGCGGGCGCAGTGCAACATCTCTTTCTTCGGTTTCGGATATCTTAACGTACCGAGCTATTGCAAGTTTATCGGATGCAGAAAAGGCACGCATATTAAAAGAGCACGGATTAGAATCGCAAGGCGGATATCTTGATAATATGCAAATTGCGGAACTTGGATTTTTACCGGAAATATACAAGAAAAAAATGGGTCTTTTTGAACAAATGTCGGGAAAAGGTAATAAAGCAGGGATGATCGAAATGATTAGAAAAGATACCGGCTTTGACTATATACAGGCGGCGCAGTTTTATGAGTTGATGAACAACGGGGAAATAAATAAAGACGCATATGAATCAATAACAAATGCAAGTATACGCCCTGAATATACCTCACGTGTCGGAGCATCTACCGGTTCTGCCGAATTGTGGAGGACTTGGACAGCTGAATTGGGAAAAGGTCCGGCGGAACTGACAAAATTTCTCTCGGTATTTTTATCCGGCACTCGCCAAGAAGAGTTTAATACGGGTAAGCTACCGGGCATGGGCGAAGGAAGTGTAAATAATGTTACACTAATAAAAGAATTACAACAAAGAAAACAAGATTTAGCATTTGAACTCCAGACTCTGTATAATACCTTTTTCCCCGACCAAGAAAAAATTAAGGAAAATACGGAAGAGTTAAAAAAGATAAACGCGCAACTTGAGTTATTATTGAACGGGGAAATAAAGGTTGAAAGTCGATGATGATCACCATTCACAAAAGCCCGCAGCCAAAAATAGAAATCTTTGATTATAATGCGCCAACAGTGCCTGCTTTTACATTATCGGCACAAACCCATGAGTATACGCAACTTTTAAGCTATTCGTTTACCGAAAGCACAATGGATTTAAAGGGGCGTTTTCAGTTTAGCATTGCAGGCGGAGACAATAATCTTTTTAATGAAATACAGCCGCTTCAAATTGTAAAGATTTACGAGGGGGCAAATACTCCTGTGTTTATTGGTGTAATTGCAAATAAAGATTTAAGTTGCACAATGAGTCAAGGTGGCGTGCAACGACAAATCAATTTTTCCGGGATGAGTATTACGGGGTTAATTGCAAACTTTCAGCTCATTCTTGATATTAAGTTTTTATCATTAACACAAATAATGAGTGCGGAAACGATAAACAAGGATATGGTGTTACGCATAAATGAACTGCAAACTAAGGAACCTTTAAAAATAAAAAAGTTTTTAGAGCTTACATGGGATACATATTTAGGCTATGTAGGTGTTAGATATTTAAAACCTACCGCAGATAAAGCTCCGGTAAAAGGAAAGGCGGGAGAATCAAATAAAATAGTCTATGACATAATTAAAAACTTTATGGGGAATGATTTTTTTGAAGTAGGAGAAGCAGAAAGTATTCCTGTGCCGATTGCTAATACCTTTTTTAATCAAGGAATAAATACGGTACAACAAATATGGCAAACGATTTTAGCGCCTCCTGTGTATGAAATGTTTTCTCGGGTGAATGAAAAAGGAAAAACAAAAATAGTTGTTCGTGAACTTCCATTTAGTTTTAGGGAAAACGGAATAGTGCATAACCGTTGGGGCAAACTACCAATAAGAAAAATAAAATCACCGCACCTCGTCGATTATTCATTGCGTTTAAGTATTGATGAAGTGTACACAACTTTTTTTGCCTATATCGAGGGTTCTTCTCTTTCGGCTGATCAGTACATTGTAATTGAGCAAACTGACGGCGACAAAATAGAAAAAAAGATTTTACAAGTTGATGAAAAAAAACTTAAAACATACGGCATGAAAATGTTACAGGTTGCTTTCAGAGGCTATAAAAAACAAACGGAAAAAACGGAAACAATTACCAATGCAATGCACAAACTTTCTTTGCGCCTTCGCTCTTGGTTCGGGCGACTTGACGAAATGTACACAGGAAGCATTCGCATTATCAACGATTTTTCTGAAAAACAAATACGCTGCGGAGAGCGAGTAAGCTTTTTAGGCGGGGAGTTTTATGTTAGAAGTTGCGACCATTCATGGTCCTACGGAGGGACTCCCACAATCAGCCTACAAGTAATACGAGGCGGAAAGTATAACAAGGGAGGAGAGTTTGTAAAAGTAATGCCTGAAATGGGAACAAGCAATATCGAACTTAAATTTGACGGGGAAGAAACGAATAGTTTAGTAGATATAAGTTGGGCGAGGTAAAAAGCTATGAGAATTGTAATACGAGAGCGAAGCGGACAGGTTACCGGGCAAGTGCCGCTACAAAATACAGTGCCGAGAATAGGCATGTGGGGAACAGTAACCGATGTTGACTCTACAAGAAATGCGGTGAATGTTCGACTTACCGGCGGTGTGTTATTGGAAGATGTGCCGGTTGCCAGCTTGGATGAATGGATTTGTGAATTTAAAGACGGGGACTATATGTCGGGAAGCAGAAACTTACCGCCTGAAAATGCACGGGTTTTTGTGCTGATGCCTACAGGCACCTTTGAAGGCGCTTTTGTTTTATGCTCAAGCCTTTCGATGTTTGAAAAAGAACACCAAAAAAAATTTATGAGCACAAAGGAACAACGAGCTGAAAAAAATGTTGAGCGGCTTCGGGTGCGACCGGGAAAATGGATTGAAAAATACAATTATAAAACGGGACAGCTTGAGCTTACCTCTTCGAATGAAAAGGTAAAGATTGCAATTGCTGATGATAACAATAAAAAGGAAGTGAGTGTAAACGCTTTCGGTGCAAACATTACAATTGACAAAGACGGCAATATTGCCGTGAAGGCTGCAACGGATAAAAAAATAAGCCTTAACGGCGAAAACTTAAGCGGTATAGTAAAAGCCGATGAACTAAAAACGCAGCTTGGTAAGATGACGGCACGAATTGATAAAATGGTAAATACTTTTAACGGGTGGGTTGCTGTTCCTAATGATGGAGGTGCTGCTTTAGCTACCGCAATGAAAACCGTAATAGGCACTATGGTAAAAGAAGATTTTTCAAATATAAAAAATGACAAGGTAGTGCACGGAGGTTAAGCAGTGAGACAAGGATATTTACGAGAGGGATTATGGCAGAATGTATACCTCATTGAATTTTATGTTGACAATAATACTTCCCCGTCCGAGTCTTTTGCCTTCGGGGTACCGCCTGAAAGTGAAGAGTTTGTTTTAACGCAACGGAAAACCGAAACTAAAACTTTTGGCGGACTTGTCATTGATGACTATGGTCATGATGCGCTTAAAATAACGCTTTCAGGAAGTACGGTAAATAATGAGCTTAGGCGAATGTACCATACAACCGGAGCGAGTGAGTATGTTACCGGCGAAGAAGAAATATTTAGGCTCAAAACATTGCTTGAAAAATACAAAGGTAATATAAACACGCTTGGAAAAAAAATCCTTTTATATGATTTATCAAAACATACAAATAGGAGCAGACGAAAAAAAACGATTGACAGTTTTTGCTGGCAAGTGTATCCGGGCGAATTTAAAATAAAGCGAACAAAAGAAAAGCCTAATGTATATACGTATTCAATTGAGTTTACCGCCATTCCGGCCAAAGATACCTTTGTGTTTTATAATACAATCTTCGGAGTTGATTTTAATAAGGCCTTTGATGCAATTGAACAGTATTTACAAAAGTTAGAAAAAAGTTTGAGTTTTTTTAAATCCGTCTTAGAAAAAATCAACGAGGCGAGGCGTTTTGCCGCCGCCTGTAAAGAAGTTGCCCTGTATGCGATAAGCGGTACTATTAACGCCTTTAGGATACTGCTTGACGACACTTTTCAACTTGGCCATTCAGCTATTGCCTTATACCGAGAAACAGTCGGAGCAGAAGGAATACCTGCACTTATTTTTGAAACGGGTGATTTTGTTGCGGCAATGCTTATTGATTTTATGACCAACATAAACGTATTGGCAAACAACATACATGCAATGAGTAAAAAAGAATTTTATATTCCTGCTGGCGTTTTTGAAGATTGGGAAGTTACTATAGAAGAACTTGACGCCTTAAGTCAGCTGCAGTGTAGCGGCATTTACAATGAACTATGTGCCTTATCTGTCTCTGCTCAAATGGAACGACCGAAAGAATACACATTACCGGTTGCACGTGGCGCTGCAATAACCACGTATGGAATGCAAATAGGTTTAATTACCGATGGCATGAGTTTTGAAAGCATCGCCCAAAATCATTACGGAGACAGTAGCAAAGCGTATATTATTGCTTCTGCAAACAGCGCTGGCAGTATTGATGATTTAAGCGCACGCGGACAAAAGAATGTGCTAATCCCAGTGCTGGAGCGAAGCGCTTCTAATTATCAAAATAGGATAATCGGTTTAAGCGGACAGCGCGATAATTACGGGGTCGATATTGCGTTAGACGAAAACGGGAATATTTTACTCAACGATCTGCAAACAGATTTTAAATTTGTTACCGGCAGAAGAAACATATCGCAAGCGGTACTTATGCGCTTGCGTGAAAATATTAATAAACGAGTGATGCTGCAACTTTATGGAATTAAAACAACAATTCCCGACAGTGAAAGTGCAGGCTCGGCTTATATTTTATCAAGCATAATTCAAACACTCAAACAAGAATCGCGTATTAAAGAATTGTTGAGCGTTTCTTTTAAAGGAGATGGGGACGCTTTGCGAATTGATATAGAATACACCGATATTGGCGGACAGCGGCGCTCTTTAAGCGAGCTTATATAACGGAAGATGAACAGGAGATAAAAAAGAATGGATTTTGATTATAAAATAAAAACCTTTGATGAGATTTACACCGAAATGCAGCTAAAGGTATTCGGTAAAATACTTACCGCAACGGACGCTAACTCAGGCAGTGTGCTTTGCTCTTTATTAGAGGCAACTGCACGGCTAATTGCTGAAGCGTATTTGCATTGCCAAATAGGGTATGCAAAATACTTACAAGATTTAGTGGAAGGGGCTTTTGGCGTAAAAAGGCTTTTAGGAACTAAGGCAAAGGGGAAGGTTGTTTTTTTTACCGAAAAAGGAAAACCTGCAGCCAGTCATCTTTATATAGCGGTAGGAACCGAAATTGCCTGCGGTGATACTGTTTTTGTTACCACAGAATCGGGAATGATAGATAAGGGGACGGAACAGTCAAAGCCTATTTTTGCTGAAGCAAAAGAAATAGGAGAAAAAGGAAATGTGCCATCTGAAAGCGTTGACACTATTTTAAGCGGCTTACATTCAAGTATTGCGGGAGTAAAAAATATACGGCCGTTTGAAAACGGTACTTCCGCCGAAACCGATCCGGAGCTGCGAAAGCGATTTGTAAATTATTTACGAGGCTTACAACGGACAAACTTTTACGGGGTAAAAGAAGCGGCTCTTAGCACAAAAGCATATCACGTGAACGTGGTATTATGTGCGCCGCCAAAAGATATTCCCACCCGAGATTTTGACGGAAACCCCATAACAGAGCATAATGTAAATTGTGCGGTGTATGTTTGCGACAAAGAAGGAGAGTGTTCAGGGGCATTACTTGATGAGGTGCGCAAAACATTACGCGGAGACGGCACGTATAACAATCCCGGATACACACCTGCGGGTGTTCATCTTGCTGTCGCTCCCATTGTTGCAGACAGACGGTTTCAAGGGGAAGGCAATAAATTAAATCTTGAAATATTTTCTGTTCTTCCTGATAAAGAAGAGGCAAAGGAACGAGTACGAAAAAAGGTTATAGAATTTTTTCAAGGCTTTGAAGTAGGTCAATCTCTTATTATCACTGATTTAATTCTTGCCGTCAGACAGTTTGATTGGGTTACCGATGTAATCATTAAAGATATGAACCTTCCGCAAGGCAGCGCAAACCCTTCCGCAACTGAGTCGCATAAACTCTTGGTTGTAAAAGAAGAAGATGTGCTTATCACAATAAAACAACAGGGGTAGTAAATGACAATACAAGATTTTTTTTCAACTGTTAAAACAAATCCGTTTGAAATTGTAAAAGCAAGCGATATGGACGTAGGGTTCCAATCGATTGTCGATAATGCAAGCTTTCTTGTACGCTTAGCGGTACAGGCAGAACATGATTTTATCATAGGCGGACAGGTTACACCGATAAAAGATAGCTTAAGCGTACGGGTTTCCCCCTTTATTGCGTTTAACAAAAAAACACAACGGCTTTTGTGTAAGGGCACGGAAACGATTGTAGAACTTAAAGCCGCCCACGCAACGAAAAATAGAAGAGACGTACTTTTTATTACCGAAAAAGGTTGGGTTGATTTTAAAAAAGAAAACAGAGCCCGTTGGTTTGTTGCAAGAGGAAATGCGGGACAGACAGGGCAAGAAAACTCAGGGTTTGCAAAGGTAGAACCGCTTAATAAGCGGCAAGCGTTTAAGGTTGCACTTGCCGTTATAAGCGGAGAAAACAATTCAGGGACTGCAAAGTACTGCGATGAAGAATGTGTAAAACTAGGTGAAATATCGGTAAAAGCATCTCAGACAAAGTTCGGCAAAGAAGATATTTTTGCGGTAAGTGCCTTAGCTGAGAATGAAGAAAATGCAGGCTGGACAAATGAAACAATGAGAACCTTCTCACTTGCACCGATGAGCAAAGCGGCAATGCGCTTTTTTAAAATCCATAAACCGGACGGAACACTAAAAGATGGTGTTGTCGGAAAATCAAACCTTGCGCTTTCAGGCGGCGACATGTTAACCGGTGATGATATTGTGATTGGAAAAAAGATTGCAGTAAAAGCGGGCAGCATAAATCCCGCAACAGGAGCATTTGAGTATACTATTCCATTTGTCGGTACCGAGCGCCTAGAGTTTACTATTTTCGAGTCTGCAAAAATAAAAGAAGTTTTTGATGTTGTTTTTAATGCCTTTGCGTATGTGTGGAAAACATTTATCGCAAATGATGCCGCCGTGTATCGATATGCGCAAGGATATACCGATTTGGGGATTGCTGATTTAAATAAAGTTTTTTTTGAGGCTTTGCAAAAAGAAATACAGGAACGCATTGCCGCAATTGATAAGGAAGCAAAGGAGCGTAAAGAAGCGGATGCGGCAATTAAGACATTTGCAGAAGAAGCAATTGCACAGGAAGCACAAGAGCGCAAAGAAGCTGATGAGAAGGAAACAAAAGAGCGCAAAGAGGCGGATGCAGAAATTAAGACGTTTACAGAAGAAGCAATTGCACAGGAAGCACAAGAGCGCAAAGAAGCTGATGAGAAGGAAGCAAAAGAGCGCAAAGAGGCGGATGCAGAAATTAAGACGTTTGCAGAAGAAGCAATAACCCAAGAAGCACAAGAACGCAAAGAAGCAGATGAAATAGAAGCTACAGCGCGCATTGCAGGCGATAAACAAATTAAAGAGTTGGCAGAAGAAGCTATCAGCTTATCGGTTCCGGAAGGTTCAACACTCGGTATATATGATGATGAGGAGCACAAAACATTTTTAAAGCTTGACGGTAAAAGTTTTGAGCCCGCCGAATATCCGCGCTTTTACGAATACTGGAAAGAGCATTTAGCTTTTTTAGGTGAAGACAATGAAAAAAAGCCTTTTTTGCCTTATGTAGAAACAGCAGACTATAGCCGCTTAGGCGAGGTTGTCAGCTTTATCGGAACGGATTACCACCATGAATTTTTGTTGTGCGATGGGGGACCTTTTAGCCCTGATGTATACGCCGAGTTTTACGAGCAGTACTGGAAAAAACATTTAAGCCACTTAGGCAAAGATAGTATCGGGTGGCCATTGCGCCCTAAACTGAAAGGCAGCATTGCAGGCAGCAATGTATACATTAAAGCCTTGCCGCATGTTGAACATGAGTTTATTACGCCTGTTATTAAAACAGGAAAATAAGAGGTACAGGGAGGAAGGTGAATAATGATAACGATAAACGGAACGGAAATAACAGAACTAACATATAATGGTGTAGAGATAGAAAAGGCTCTCTGTAACGGCGTGGTTGTATTCGAAAAAAAGAGAGAAAACATTATAAGAATGAAAACGTCTGCGGATAGTATTAATCTGCGTGTTACAACAAAAGACGGCAGCCCGCGTGAACTGTGGAACGACGGCAAGAAAATTGCGGAGATGCAAAGCGACACGTATCAAACAGTTAGTATCCAGAATAACGCAGAAGAGATAACCATTAAGGGGTATGACATACAAGAGCTGGACTGCGACAACAATCGACTGACCACATTAAACATAAGCGGATGTACAAGTTTGCGACAGCTGGTCTGCTTCAACAATAAACTGACCACATTAAACGCAAGCGGTTGTACAAGCCTGCAATGGCTGGACTGCTCCAACAATCAGCTAACCACATTAAACGCAAGCGGTTGTACAAGCCTGCAATGGCTGTACTGCGACAACAACAAACTAATCTCATTAGACGTAAGTGGTTGTACAAGCCTGCAACGACTGGACTGCAACAACAATAAACTAAGTGCCGAAGTTTTCAAAAAACTTTTTGAAGATTTGCCTGAACGCAAAGAGAAAGATGGAAGGGTATTGTTATATAAAGACGGCGATAGCAACTACAAGGATTTTACGCAGCCTCCCGAACTTGCAGCCGCCTTTAAAGCTGCAAAAGAGAAAGGTTGGAAGTTCTATAAAAATAACTGGAGTACAGAAATATAAGGCAGCGGTATGAGAATAGTAATAGACGCTGATGCTTCAAAACAGATTATACATACTCTCAAAAGATTATCAGAGCAGCAGCAGTTTCATGAAGTGTTAAAGCTTATGCAGAAGACTTTTGTAGAAGGCAAACACCCGCGCGATGAAGAGGGAAGGTTTGCTTCAAAGGGCGGTTATGTGCGGGCAAAGCGGCTTAAATTAAAAGAGAAGTTAAAAGACTATGTTGGAAAGGATATTAAAAATGAAAAAACAGGAATACCGGCGTATATATCAAATGAAAGTATAAATAAAATTTCAAGTGAAAAAGCAATAGAAAAAACAAAAGCAAACGGCTTTACTGTTGATGACCATTTTTATGCGGCAAGTAACATAGTTCCATTATTTAAAAAAGCTGATTTAAGGGGAGTGTATAAAGATAAAAATAACAGCAAGGATATTGTTTCAATAAAGCGGTTTAATTGCAGGTTTAGATTGCCGAGTGGTGTGGCAGCAAATGCTTATATTACTGTAAAGGAAGCTAGGATAAGTGGACATAAAATATATTCACTTGAAGTAATGGAATTAGAAAAAGCCCTCAAAAACGAGGGCTTGGGTATGGCGGTTAGAAAATCTAACGCAACATGTATCCCTGAGAATACACCACCACGCACTTTTAGTATACCAGATTCACAAAAAAAAGCAAGAGAGCGAGAGACCCATCAAACAGATGAGCAGCAGCAGTTTCATGAAATATTAGAGCGAATGCAGAAGACTTTTAATGAGGCGGAACACCCGCGAGACGAGGCGGGACGGTTTACGGATAAGGGACCCGTAAGCAAGGAAGTGCATAAAACACGGCAGCGTTTACGAGCGGTATTTACGGATAAAGCGGTTCCAATGCCGGATATTCCGTTTACCCGAGAAAATTATAATAAACTGTTTCCGAGAAATAGAATTGATACGCCTTTAGGATCAGTAAAACTTGGAGAACATCAATTTGAAAAACTGCAAGCACTTGGGCGTAATTATTTATTGGGTGCGGTTGCCACAACGTTAAAAAATCCTGTAGCGATTATTCGAGAAGAGCGGGACGGGAGAAAATCAAACCTATATGTAAAATCGTTTATAAAGGACAAAAAAAATAAAATAGTGCAGTCGGTTGTAATTGATATTGACGGACAGCATATTTCAATATCAACACATGAAAAGGATGTAAGTAACGTTTTAAACAAAATAGAAACGGTCGGTCAGCTTATCTATATAGACAGCCAACCCGACCGAATGGCTGAGCAGCATCATCTAAGCGATGAGTCGGTGGTCAACCCAACCAGGAAGCAAGAGAAAGCTCTCAAGTCCTGCACTACAAGTATACCACATTCACAAAAAAAAGCAAGGGCGCAAAATGCAGCCTTGCCGAAGGATTTTGTATCGAGGTGTAACATGGTAAGCATTCAGCTTATGCTTTTGAAGTGGGATATAGCCGCAATACAGGAAGAAACAGACCGCCGTAATAATATGTATGACTTGCTTTTAAAGTCTTTTAATAAAATTGTGCAGGAATTAAAAAAAACACAAGGTAGTAAACAAAGGAGGCTATGAAATGAAAAAAAACCCGATAGGGAAACGATTAAAAGAGTATACCGCAAGCGCCATCAACACCGGAGGCGAAGTGTATGAAAAGATTATGGCAAGTGGAAAAGAGCACGCGGAAGAGCAAGGGGCAATTGAAAATGCGCTTTGTCAGTTATTTGATTTTATCGATTATTATCGGCAACCTGAAATCTTTAACCATCAGGGAACGCATTTATTAAAAGGGCTGAATTTTTTTTCAGGGCTTAAAAAAAGCCGGCAAGAACCATACTCATCAACAAAACATAAATACAAAGCGATGATGATACGGGTTGATGACGATGCGCCGCTTGATACGGTATGGGGCACCAAATGGAATGCGGAGCATGCGCTGCGGTATTACTTTAACAATGATGATTGCTTTGTGATGGAGTTTACCAACGAACAAGAAAAAAACCTTTTAAAAAATCAATTTATTTCTGACGGGTGGCAGGTTGACGGATTGCCGGTAGAAAAAAGCCCGCATTTAAATGATCAGGCAAGCTTGGTAAACGTGAACGGCATTCGCATGATAAACAACACCGTATTACAAACCGCTCAGGCGGTACGCATAGCGAAAGGCATTTACTCACTGCATTTTTTTATTCGAGGAGCAATGCGAAACAGCAAAGGCGTATGGCAGGGAAAACTCAATCTAAAAATTGTGCGGAAAGACGGTGCGGCAATTTTTACGAAAACCTACCGTTGCGGCATGCATTGGGAAAACATACAGGAACACCTGTATTTTGAACAAGACGGGGAATACGATTGTATCTTTACGTGCGAAAAAAACGTTGACATTGATTTTATCAACTTATTTCCGGAAGTACCGTATCCATCACTTTCAATACTGATTGGGCACGGCGGCATGCGGGATTTATTTTCAATCTTTTTTGCGCCGCACGTAGCGGACCCGAAAGATAAAGACGATGAAAAAAACTTTAAGGACAATGAGTTTATTGTCTTTGATTTACTGGACAAATACAAATTTTGGTTTCCGTTTGCAGATGACTCGGAAAGCAAAAGAGAACGGCTGCGGCTTAAAATTGATTTTAACGACAAACACTGGGGCTACTGGACGGAGGACATCCGCTGGCTTGATTTATTATACGTGTCGGCACTGCTTGACTCCTTACTACCGGTTGGTGTTAAAGTATTTACGATTATTTCCTCACGGAGGGGAAGTTAAAAGATGCAAAACAAATCGTAAAAAAAAATTATAAAAAAGAGAGCGACACGGCGCACGGGCGAACCCTTAGAATTTTTACCTATGGTTCGCCAACGAGTTTAAAAGCTTCAATTTTATAAAACAGTGTTGATGCTTTTAAACATCGTTTAGAATTGAGCACGGGCGAACCCTTAGAATTTTTACCTATGGTTCGCCAACGAGTTTTAAGGCTTTAATTTTACAGTTTTGTAAGGAATTCAGTACAAAACAGTATACGAAAAATACAAAGAACAAAACAAACGGGAGGTTGTTATGGCGTTCAAAGACAGAAAGGTACTAACAACGGTAAAGGTTAATCCATATGAGATTGCAAAAGCAAGCGATATGGAATTCGGATTTAGGAGTATTCTCGACAATTTCAGCATGCTGCTTAATGCTATCGGGGCAACACACACGCCGCTTGTCGATGAGGCGGGATTTAATAATAGTAACGAGCTTAAGTATGTCGGGAAAAAAGAAAAAGATTTTATTATCGGCGGCGGCTTAGTTGATGCGGGCAATAAACAGCTGCGCCTTTTGCCGATCTTGGCATTTAATAATAAAATCGGGCTTTTAATCAGTGATGGACTTGATAAAGATAATAAGCCCATCGAGATAGAAATAGGCAGCGGCTCAGGCAGTTTTATTCTCACGCATAAAGAAGATTATTTGTACCGAATTGAAAGTGTGTATATCGGCAATGCCAATACGGGAGAAGAGACAAGCGGCACAACGGCGAATATAAAAAAGAGCGATCCGATATGGGATGAGTTTCAAACGGAATGGCGGGGAAGTTACCGTGTCGGCGAAAACGATACTATGCAGGTAAGTACCTTTAACAAGCGGCAAAGCCAAGCGGTACGCTTATTTGTTGATTTTGGTGCACTGGTACCCCGCGCAGCTGATGCCAGCGCGAATATACCCGACGAGCGCAGCATTTGGAGCGAACGGGTAAAAATTGCCGAAGTGCTGGTATGTTTTAAACGGAACGAAACAAATTGGATTTATGAAATGCAGCCCATAACAAAAGACGATGTGCGCTTTGTAACCGCCCGCTGCTATTTTGACTGGAGAGTGCAAGAAGAAGTCATAGAAAAAGCAAAGGCGGCGGATTCGGTTTGGGTACAACATGCAAAGGTGGCAAAACCAAACCAGAATGCACAAAACCAGAAAGCCGAAGAAAAACGGATTGCAGGCATAAACCTTGACAACAAAGCATGGCGGGCGGAGCATTATAACTACCGCTGGACGGCGGAACACACCCGCACCTACCGGCTTGGCAGCATTGCCGAAATCAATGAGCAGCTCTACAAAATGCACAAGTCTGACGGCGACATAAAAGAACGAGTAATACGGCTTGACCATATCAACCTACGCCCGGAAGATCCAAACGCATTGCGCGCCGAAAAAATCCCGATTGACCTTGTCGGCAATGCGGATATTCCGCTGCCGTATAACAAGGAAATAAAATCCTACGATGATGTCAAAAAAGGCTTACGTGCCATTGCCGAAACATTGCGGGGAGATTTGATACCGGTCGGACCTGATGACGGAAGCGGAAACAGTGATATCTCCTTGCCGCATAATAAAAAAATAGAATCAAAAGAGAATATAAAAAAAGGCTTACTTGTCATTGCCGAAACACTTATTGCGGCGGATGAAAAAACTAATACGGTTAACACAACGCTCAACAAAAAAATTGATACGGTTAACACAACGCTCAACAGCAAGATTAACAGAGTCGGCGAAGTTTTAACCAACCACATAAACGCTACCAACGTCCACAGCGCAACCAGCGACCCAACCGCCCACCGCATTGCCATGCGCGACGGTAATGGCAGAATGCAGGTTGCAAGCACCGACAAAAACTCAGGCGAAAGCATTGTAAACGTCAACTTCCTTACCCGCGAATGGAGCCCCGATTTTGTCATGCGCGTGTTAATGAGTAAACTCATTACCAATCAGGAAGAATTTAACACTTGGCTATCGCAAACAAATAATAAGGCGTATACGTATGTATATTTGAAGGGAACGTTTAACAGGTCCGGGACAATCAATCTTGCATTGATAGGCACGCAAGAAGTAATTGGACTGGGGGCGACAATTAAAGTAGGAATTGTATCTTTCAGTGACAGTTCCTATTTTGGAGTAGGTATTGATGGAGACGACACCGGCAGAATAGTACGGAATATCTACTTAGAAGTAACGGGAACAATTAATAATGGCACGGTGCTTGGCTTCGAGCAGTGTACCTGTATAAATTGCACGGCTTATGTGACTGGGCGGAATGGAATTGATGGCGGTGATGGTGAGCGTGGCGGAAACGGTAGTCCGGGAACAGCAGGAACTAGCGCAATGGGATATTATGAGTGCATAGTAGATAGATGTAGCGCTATTGTGTACGGCGGAAACGGCGGTAGAGGATATGGGGGAGGACATCATACTTTTTTTAAAGGTATAATACCATCGAGATTGTCTGGTGATAACGGTGGAGCAGGATATGACGGAGGAGCTGTGTATAGTTGTTATAATTGCACGATGAAAAGCCCTCTTGTACATGAATATGCACAAGCTGGCAATGGCGGAGACGGCGGCAAAGGCGGTGAAGGATATTATGACAATGCGGGGTGTTTAGGAAAAAGTGGTGATGGCGGAAACGGCGGAAGAGGCGGAAACGCTCATGTATTTAACAGCGCAAATGGGAAAGGCGGTTCAGGCGGAAGCGGAGGTCCCAGAGGTGATGTTTTTCCCCCGAAGCATACAGCGAAGTCTTATGCTGCTACGAAAAAACGTAAGGCAACAGTTGAAGGTTCTGCAGGAATCAATGGTCGCGTTGTCGTTATGTAAATTCCTTACTTGTAAATAAACTATTAGTATGATAAACTATTTATATCTAATATTTTTACAAGGAGAAATCTATGAAAAGAAAAATTATATTTTTAATTGGTTTACTGGCTTTTGGTGCGCTGATCATAAGCTGCGACCCGAATGGAACAAAGAAAACGGAGAAGGAACGAGTGGAAAAGGAAAAAGAACAGCAACAACAGCAAAAAAAAGAACAACAGGAGAAGCAGGATTTATTGGATATGCTGATTGTTACCGGGGGTTCAAAAAACGCTATGCTTGATGGCGAGTATTTTACGCCGGAGGGAGAACGAATACGATTTTCATCGCCTGACTCTACCAATATAGCTTGTTTTTCAAACGAGATTGCTGAATATACGGTTGACGGAAATACTATTACTTTTGATTTTTCACGGCAAATTAAAGCATATGAAAATATAAACGTGGAAAATTACTTAAAAGCACTTCAGTTATTGGCGCAGAATACAATAGAATTCTGTGAAAAAGAACTGAATAAGGAAGGGCTTACGGATAAACGTAAAAAAGAAATGCAAAAAGCTCTCAATGATGCGAAGCAAAAAAAAGAATATTTTTCAAGTTTAGACGGAGCTGTTAAACATGAACGTGCTCAAGAAAAGGAATCGCTCGATTATTTTAAGAAACGGTTAGAAAAAGAAACAAATGAAACAGAAAAGCAAGCCCTTCAAAAACAAATTGATGAAATTACCGCAAAATTGGCGCAGACCGATGAACAGCTGAAAGCAGACATTTCAAAAAGAATGGAAGAAGTTTTTCAATGGAAGAACCGCCTCGCCGCCGCCCTAAAAACCGTCAACCCTGTAACAGGCACTCTCTCGGCGGATAAGCAAACTATTACAATTAAGAAGATGGTAACAGATGTAAAAGAAGACGGTACACCGGTGTATGCTGAAGATGCAGTGTTTACGAAGAAGCAGTAAAAACTAAGGGGCAGGCTGATGAGGTCTGCCTTTTTTATTTATTGTCATGTTTTTTTTCGATTATTTCCAAGTTCAATGATCCTGCCATCTTTTGAATATTGACAAGAGGGAGGATAGCACTTCCGAAACCGGCTGATGCGAGTATGTTAGTAACAGCGGCACGTAAATACGGGAATAAAATAGCCGGTATTTGTTCTTTGACAAGTCTTTGTTCAATATCTTGTGAAAATTCTCCTGTTGTTTTAAACAAGCCTGATATCGAGAATGTGCCATTTGCCATAACTTCTTCATTGACTAAGACTTTTAGAAGCATCTGTATACCGTTTACGTAATATGTTTCTTCGTTATCTATAAATTTTTGAGGGTCTCTAAACATAAATTCAATATCGAATAGCTTATTTCCGTGATCCTCTGCAAGAAATTGAGTTTCCGGCGTGAGAGAAAAATTTATTTGATCAATTTTATAGTCTATAAGTTGAAAACTTGATTTTATGCTGCTAGACTGATCCATTCGTTTTCTCCTTTTTTATAAGTATCTTGCTTTATGGGTATATTCGTTTTGTATTCATGCGTTTTATATTTATGCTGGATACATGTATCTAAATTTTCTTGCACTATTAGTTTCTGAGGTATTGATTTTTGTGGTATTGATAATGTGAAATAAACGCCATAAATATTATTATCCCATAATTTTTTCTTTAGTTCGAATACGAAAGATGCAAATTCCTTTGAATGGTAGCGGTTTTTATCAAAAATTGTTATTTCATACTCATTATATTTATTAAGACGGCGCAACTCAACCATGATATTGAATTCTTTTGCTAGTTGCTCCCTGATATCATAAATAATTTTTTTATTATTACTCATAAAACTTCTTCCTTACTTAAAATATCGCTAATACAAACTGTAAATCGCTAAGAATTTTATCAAAGTTATCTTCCGTAATTAACTGTTCATCATAATCAGCAACTATACGTTGTTTGTATAGATTATCCCAACAAAGAAATAACGTAGACCAATCGATTTTATTATTCTTTGTGCTTTTTACAGTGTATAAGACCTTTTGAATAGACCCATGCGAATACGCCCGCTCTTTTTTATTTTTCACCATTTGTTTATATTTTTGTTTCGATATGCCATTAGCTATAAGATAGTCTTTTGCCTTTAAGAAGGCACAATAATATGCACGAGAAGCTCCAACATTAAAAGCCTTGAGCTTTTTACATTCCTGTGCTATTCGTTCATTTTCATTTATTTTTTGTTGAAATGACATGACAATCCTTTTAAAACGATATATCCCAAAAGCTGTTAGAGTACTGACACTGATAATATGATACGCAATTTACCGCTTATTGTCAATTATAAAAGTATACGACTTTATCGGCAGTTGTCAACGAATAGAAAATAATTTTCCTATAATGGATTCTGTTTATCCGTTAAGGATAAAAATACTTGAAAAAACCGTTTTTATGCCGTATTAATTATAAGATAGATGTAAAACAAAGCGTTACACTACTCTTGTGCGGTTGTTATTATTGTGTTAATATAAGGTAAGGATTGGAGTGGTTAAGCATCTGATGGGGGTAGGTTTAAACATATAATATGAAAATAACAGGATATCATGGAACAAGCACTAAAAATGCTACTAGCATTTTAAAAAATGGATTTAATGCTTCAACTGGTATCAAACAATGGTTGGGTGATGGAGTGTATTTTTTTGGTACATTAAAAGGCTACAGTGATGGGATTGAAGAAGCACGACACTGGGCTTTATATGTCAAAAAAGAAAAGGAAATTTCAGTACTTTCCGCAGAAATTGAAAGCAATGATTTTTTAGATTTATGTAACTGTGTAGAACATCGAAAGTTATATGATAAGGTACTAAAAATCGCACGTGCGTTGCATTCCGCATCAAAATATAAAGATGAGGATTTTAATGATTGGCACGTATTTATACGAATAAAGGAAAATAATTCAATTGATTTTATACGGGCGTTCGTAAATGCTGCTAAGGATACTGGGCATATAGTACGAAGACCGCAAATTCAGATTTGTGTTATAAACAAGAGTTGTATTAAAAACATGCAGCTTGTTTGTGAGGAAAGGAGCTGATTATGGATGCAGGAACAAAATATTTAAAGCAATTGATACAGACATTTAGTGATATGACTGTTGAAGAGTATGAAAAGCTTTATAAAGAAACTATGGTGCAAACTGATAGCTTTCCTAAGATTCTCACTGAGGGGGTACCTCTGATTGATGAATATTTAAAGGAAAAAGAACATAAAGCTCTTGGTATTGTCTATATGTATATGTATCAGGACATTAAAAAAGAACGTATAAACATGAGTGAACCAACTTTAAAAATAAACGAAATTCTATCAAGTATTAAGGAAAACACCGGGAGAAAAAAAACAAAACCATCTATTTTTCAAAAGCCGGTTGCGCTTGTTAAAAAATCTATGACAAGTCTCCCTAATGATTTTTACAAAACAATGAAGGATGTATACAATGAAAATACTGAATATCTTTTTAATACAAGCAGGATTTAGTAGCTATGGATTACCTAAAAAAGATTTAAGCATTACAAAAGAAGTTGCGACTGAAATGAAAGATAAAGAACACGATAAAGCTCTTGCTGTTCAGTCAATAGTATTTACAATAACCGAAGATGAAGAAACGCTGGCGGAAATGGCTTTAAAATATATGGTTATATTTTGTGATTTTGAAAATGAAAGTAACAAAGAACTGGAAGACAGCATTTTTAAGGAAATGCAGCAGGTATATATAGATAAGGCAAATGAATTCCTTGTTCCGGCACATTTACCAGCCTTATACCGTCCTCATTTGCAAGATATGATCAACTCTGAAGATTAAGCTTTTCGGAATATATTGAAAATGCAGTATTTACACGTCAATAAATGGTGGTATAATTTATAGCGGGGCGGAGTCTAGTAGCTTGTATGTAAATACTGTAGAGCTTTGTATATTTCTTTTATTTCTTGGATTGGTATGTATTTTTTCATGTAGTCGTAATCAGGTTTTCCTTCGATAGTTACAGGGAGCATTATTTTTAAATTTTCCACTTTATCTGTCGCATTAAATCCATAAGAAAATCTAACTTTCTGTTTATTTATCATTTGGCTGATAAACATTAAAACATCTTTATTAAGATTATCTGCGGTATATTCTAGGGCTTTCACTCTTGTTCCAATATAAAAATTATGCGGTTGTACAAATGAATGAAAATTACCCCTATCTGCCAATGATATTGTATTATCATGCTTGAACAGTCTTCTGTTTTCTAAATTTTTAGTAAAGAAATTTATTCCATTATTTTCTATTGTGTGAGATACAACAGGATATATACCTTTTTCTAATTTTGAAATTATTATATCTCTTCCCGTGTAAACATTAAATAATTGGCTTATAGAAAATTCCGACCAAGTTTTTTGCTCGAGCGGTATCATTTTTTCTTTATATTGCATTGCTAACCTATATATATATATATATATATGGAAGGAAATTGCTTATTTTTTCCACTTCCAGCTTCTGCATAAACTTACTCATATACTCCCAATGAGGATTGCCGTTTTTATCTGCTGGAAGTGTTAAAATTTCATTTTCTAAACGAGATTGATTTCTCTTATACCCAAAATTATACTTACCTCTGACTCTATCAGCAACGGTAGTAATAAACATGCCATTATATTGATTTAAATTCTCATTATATCCTACTGAGATATCCTGAGTTGCCATAAAGTTTTCTTTCTTGTATACAGAATATCCCATTGAACCTTCTCCATTTCGAATGAAGGCAATACAATTACCTCTATATACTAAGTTAGAAATTGGATCTACAAATTCTAAAACTCCATTATTTTTATTTGTTGCTCCTAAATAACTAATGCCTCTATTTTTGTCTGTATCCAAGTGATTTAATCCTTTAGACGGTTTTCTTTCAAACGTAAATAATGACCCAAGTTTAAAATTCTTCCACTTAACATCTTCTAGACCTACCAAATCAAAAGCAGTCTCAAGCATTTTTTGTTCATAATAATCTATAACTTTTTGAGCTATTATCTTTTGCTCCTGCTTGATGTAATCTTCCATAAATTGCCAGTTAGGCTCGCCGTTTTGATCGACAGGAATCTTTATGATTTGTTGCCTAATCCTAGTTTGACTAAATTTATATCCATACCCAAATTTTTCGCCCTTTGACTTGTCAATCACACTTTTTAAAAATAAACCTAGTTCTTTAGAAATAGGCTTATCATCTTTTCTCGAAATTACCTCAACGTGATCTGTTGCCAAAAAATCATTTTTCTGATAAAAGACATATCCATCTGTTGCACTATCTACCGTTAAGACTTCGCCTTTTTCTGTTGGATTGTTTTTATAAAAGTTATCTAATGCATTATTAGTGCCTGCGCAAGTAATTCTAGGAGTTTTTCCTCCTGCTATTAATACAGAAGGGTGCGTAGTGACTGTGCCTTTTACATCAAATAATTCTTTAATTCTAAACTCTCCCCACTCTACATCATTTAATGACAACCTTTTACTCATTATAATCACCATCCTCTTGCGCAACTTTAAGGCTTAAGTGATTTTTATATTTTGGATACTCCTCTTTTACTTCTTTTTCATCAAAACCAAATAGATAACCTCTGCCATGAGTAATCATATTTACTTCAAAGGTAATATAGTCGGCGATTGTATTTCTAAAATCTTCTTCGGAAGGAATTTCATCATTAAAATAGTAAAAGGAATGTAGCCATTCATCATCTGGCTCAATCGTTGTTTTTACGCAGAACTTTGTCGGTGCGTCTGTTCTGTCGAACCAGACATCCAATAAATGTTGCTTTTTATCTTTAGCACTTCCATTATCAACTAAACCGATATGTTTTGCAACCTCATATCCGTCATCTTCAAAGTTGATAAATTTACATACTTTATTTTCTGAATGCGGAATGTGTGCTGTAAATATTGCAATGCACGGATTTGTGCCGACACCGTAAAAAGTATTTTTGTTTAAGGTAATTACGCCTTCCAGTGTGTGTTTTTTTAGGATATTTGTTTTTATGTTTTTTTCTTCTGTCGTTTTGCCTGTCATTGAGCTTTGCGGAACAATAACAATTACTTTTCCTCCTTCGGTAACGGAATTGAGTAGGTGTTCCGTAAAAGCTATTTCATATAAATCAGGATTTTGTTTTGAGCCTTGAGAATACGGCGGGTTCATCATACCGACAGTATAGCCTTCTTTTTGCAGATCAAAAGGATTTTCGTTTAAAAAATCTTTGTTGTATAGATTGCTTTTTCCGTCTCCTCGTAAAATCATATTCGTAGTAGCTATGGTAAACATATAGCTCTGTATTTCTATACCAAATAGCTGCTTTTTTTTGATGTCATTTTTTTCATCAAGTGTTTTTGCCTTTAAAAGCATATTGTGCATAGCTGCAATTAAAAAACCTGCGGTTCCGCAACAGGGGTCAAAAACTTTATCATTAGGTTTTAAGTCGGCTAAATTGCAAAATAATTCTGTTATATGACGGGGAGTTAAAATAATTCCGAGTGCTTGTCCGTCTCCGCCAGAATAGGACGTGAACTCCCCGTAAAATCTTCCTAAAAAATCTTCAGCAGATGTGTTATATCTAATGTTTTGATAAATGCTCTTGTATAAAAACTCGGTATAATGTTTTAATGGTGTTTTCCCAAGTCCCACATTCACTTCGTTTATTTTAGCGGTATCTTTAATAACCGCAAATTGAGTAAGCAGTTTGTCTTTTTTTACTTCAGGCGAAACATTAGCCCTTGCTAAGTTGTCCTTTATTGCGTTATAGATTTTTTGCCCGTCTGTTTTCTTTTTATCACCGATAAGATTGTTTATATCAAAATTGCGATACTCAATTTCACGCAAAGCAAGTAAAATGCCGGAGACAACTAGTGGCTTGTCTTTATCTTGAATGCTGCCGTAATTTCGCAAGTCTTCATGCAGGCTTTGAGCTTCCCTTAATATCTCTGCGGTTGTTTTTTCAAAATCTGTTCTTTCTTTTAATATTTCTTTAATATAATATTCGTCAATATTTTGTTCGTTAAATGATATAAGAGTTTCAATTTCAGGCAGTTTTGTATGATATCCTCTTTCATCAATAAAAAAGGGAGATATTTTATGTCGTTTTTCATCTCCGGAAATTCCGATTGATAGTATTTTTTTATAATTTGTATGAGTGGCAAGGTGTTTACCGTAGAAGATTGCCCCGTTTACCGCATAATTGACTACTGCATCTTTGTCATCGGCAAGTGTGTTGTTTTTTGTTTTTTTTTCGTGCTTTGCAATATCCGCTTTGTCCTCAATGACAAGTAAAAAATCTTTTATTACTGCCGTATATTCAGGAAAGCCTGATTTGCCGGTGCCGCTTTTAGATGCTGTTTTTAAAGCGGTTGCTATTTCTTTTATATTGCTACCCTGCGGATAAAATGGTATGCGCGCTTCTTCTAATAATTTGCTTACCCATAAATCAGTTACTGTCTCTTTTCTTGCCATTTTGTCTCCAAAAAAAATAATGCTACAATTATGTTATCGAAAATTGTTTTTATTTGCTTAAAGTTTATTGATATTCTATATAAAGTCAATTACTCAAGATATTTACAAAAAATTTCCTTTAATAATCTTATGTAAAAGGTTATTATATATGCAAATGGGAAGCTTTGTTTACATGGTGTTGACAAAATTGATAAAAGGTTGATATGCTGTCAATATTAAATAGGAGGCTGTAGATGAAAGATTTATCTATTAATTATAAGGAAAAGGCGTGAAAATTTTTAATCCGGCGCGGCTAACGCAGGCTAGAAATTGGAATAATTATACGCTTGATTATTTAGCCGGAATGCTTGGCGTTACAAAGGCTTCTGTCAGTTTGTATGAAAAAGGAGCGCGCAATCCTGATGCCTTTGTTCAAATACGGCTTGCCGAAGCTTTAGGTTTTCCAATTGAATTTTTTTATAAACCATCATTTGATACCTCTAATGCCCGCATTTCATATCGAAAAAATAGCTCAACTAAAAAAAAGGAGAAGCAGAGGGCGGAACTTTTAAAGCAGTTTTCAATTGAGTTTATTGCTATGCTTTCAGGTTATGTTTCCTTTAAAGAAAGTACTATCAAGCCGATTGATATTTCTTGTGAAGAATTATCAAGCGAAGATATTGAAGATGTCGCAGTAACATTACGAAAAACGTTTAATGCCGGCTTAGGGCCTATACAAAATTTGATGATTTTTCTTGAAAATAGAGGTGCTATTATTTTTTTGTACGATAATTCAATTATCGAAATAGATGGTTTTTCCTGTATGTATGCATCGCAACCGTTTATATATATTAATACTGACTACCCATGGGACAGAATGCGCTTCACGCTTGCCCATGAATTAGGACACATCATATTACATTCGGGTATTGATGAGACAAAAACTCAAAGCTTTGACTTTTATAAAATGATAGAAAGGCAAGCAAATGTATTTGCAGGGGCTTTTTTATTTCCTAAAGAATCTTTTAGAAGAGAATTCAGGGGAATTGATAACAGATTTTTACTTGAAACAAAAAAAAAGTGGGGCCTTTCCAAAGCCGCCATTGTTAAGAGAGCTCATTCATTAAAACTCATTGGAGATACTCAAAAGATATCCTTTTTTACCGGGCAAAGCCGGCGAAAAGAGCGTAAAGAGGAAGAAGGTTCAAAAATCCGAGAAAAGGAAGCCCCTTTTTTAGTTAAGACGGTAGTCAATACCTTACTCGAGCAGCACATTGACAGTTATTCATTAATAAGCCGCTGTGGGTTTCCCGATGAACTTTTACAAATAATTTCCGCAAATACACTTGTTGCAAAGGATGAAGAAAAACAAACTTTACCGTTTAAACTCAATTTCTAAAACAAAACATGAGAGCAATTTTATCTGTTTAAAAGCCAATGAGTTGATTTTTGCTGAAATCGCTAAAGACTCAAGTTTCTGAGGTGCCATGACGATATACAGATTAGGGTGGGTAGATGCTTTTTCACGGAGGAAAAAATGAGGAAGGAATGGTATACGTATCTACGCAATGGATTTATCTATGTACAATTCATTAATAAAATAACCGGTAAAAAGATGACGGCAAAAAGTACCCGAACGCGAGACCCTGCTAAAGCTGAGAAGATAATACATCAATGGTACTACAATCAAGACAGTTTTTTTAATATCAAGCAAAAAGACGATAAAATCGGTATAATAGAACTTGCCGTTGAAAATGCAACGCATCGAGCATTGCAAAAAGCGGTGCCTATCGATATTCAACATGATGAAAAACTTATTGCTTCTCTTTCGCAAACAATTGATCAAACAGTGAGCGAAACATTGAGCAAGTTTTTTGTTGATGCTGCAATAAAGGGAGAAGATAAAAAATCGATACAAAACCAAATACGCGCAATAGAAAGCATTGAAGAAAAAAGCGCAGAAATGAGAGAGCCCGGTGAGAAGTTTGATGGGGTTACTTTTAAGGACTATCTGTTTAATTTTTTTGATTACGACAAAAGTCCGTATATTACGCAATTACAACAACGTGGCAAGTCTCTGCCGATGCGGCCGCGATTTAGAAATATGTTTTTGACATTCAGGCTCTATGAGCGTTTTTTTAGTAACACACTGCTTGCAGATATTGAAGCGGATGAGATTAATAGTATTTTAGGAGCGATAAAAAATACCGGAAATCTTGCGGATTCTTCAATGTGCGCTTTGGTTAGCAGTATTTGTCAAGCACTCAAGTTTGCGTACGAAAATGATGTCATTTCGCATTTGATAACCAGCAAAATTACGCGGTTCTCAAAGAAAAATAAGAAAAAAGAAATTTTTACTAATTCTGAACTTAAAAGAATTTTTGATGAGCGTGAGAATGTTTTTAATAATGAGCGGTATGCGCTTATTAATGAGCTTTTGTTTAAAACCGGCTGCCGCATTGGCGAAATTCTTGCATTACAAATAAAAGATTTCCGCCAAACCTTAAACGGATATGAGCTTTTTATCGGCAGCAATTATGACTTTAGAGAGCATGCGTTAGGGCCGACAAAAACAAAGCGGGAAGATGTTGTGCCGATAACAAAGAAACTTGGTGAAAAGCTTATACACTGTATTGAACAAAGTCCGTTCAAGGATGACCCCGAAGCGTTTATTTTTTATTCGCCGAAATTCGGTAAAAGCAAACCGCTGTCTTATGCAATCGTCAATCGTGATTTTCAAATTGCTATGAAAAAACTTGGAATTACGCGTAAGAATCTTACACTTCACAGTTACAGGCATACGTATGCGTCCATGTTGCGCGATGCCGGTTATTCCGATTCTGAATTGCAGTATCTAACTCGGCACGATAGCATTGACTTAGTATACCATTATGCCAATCATGTAACGCCGGCAATGCAACGAAAAAAAATAGCGGCTGCCGAGTTGATAGACGAGCTTGCGTAAAGCCCAGTAAAAAATTAAATACTATTCTCTTTCTTATTTCTTCCAAAAAAGGACAGAAAAGGGAACTTATGTTCTTTGCAGTAAAAAAAGATGCAAAAAACCGTATAAAATCTGTTTTTTCCAAAGTTTTTTTATTTTTTCGCTTGACAAAAACACATTAAGTGGTATTATGAGTATAGATTTTCATTGAAACAGTAGCGATTATTTTTATAATCAAACTGTAGTAAAAATTGTAGTAAAAGAACACAAAAACAAGTGCTAAAAAACGCTTGTTCTCTAAAATCTCTTCCTTTTTAGTAGTCAAAACTAAACCTGCGAGTTTTAAAGCTTTGCAAATTGCTTTGCTTTAAAACGTCGCTTCTGTTTGGAACCACCGCCATCCGTGGCGGTTCTGAGTTTTGACGTCCTTGTCAAAAACTAAACCTTGCGAGTTTTAAAAGCTTTTATTATAAAAAGTGTTCGACACGGCGCAAGGGCGAACCCTTCGAATTGCTACCTTTGGTTCGCCTACGAGTTTTGCCTGTTTGCAATAAGGTGTCAGGCAAAACATCGTTTGGAATTTTGCAACGGTGGGCAATTTACCATAGGAATGCTTAAATCCGCAGCCCCTTATTGTTGATACCCCGATTTTTATAACAGGAAGTTAATTACAAAATATTATGGTAGTGCTTTACTATATGCATATCGAAACGTTCCTCCCCTCACCGTGGCTGTATATTTCCGCAAAATATAATAATACAGTTTTTTCTCCGTTGGCTGCTTGAAAATTTTCCTTATTTAGGTATATAATATATTCATAGGTATCATCCGATACTGATTACGTTATGAAGAAAAATAGCTATTATCCTGTCATTATCACAGTTTTAATATTAGGTTCACTTTTTTGCTTTACTTCTATTATAAAAGAAACTTCGCAAAATCCGGTTGATGAAATTGAAGGAAAGGGTGGCGGAGACTTGCATTTACCTACCGAACGTCCTGATACTCAAGAAAAAACAATTGATTTACCTGATTTATACTATACAGTGTATGAGGTGCAGCAAGGCGATATGGTGGGAACTATTGCGTCAAAATACGGGATAAGTCAAGATGCTATTATTAGCGTAAACAAACTGCGTAACACACGAGCGTTACAGATAGGGCAGCTATTAAAGATTCCTTCAATAGACGGCATTATTTATACAGTTCAGGAAAATGATACTCCTGAAAAAATTGCCGACACATATCAGATTTCTTTGGAAAAACTTGCTTTAGTGAATAATGTTACGGATAATGTGATTACGCCCTCATCGGTTATTTTCTTGCCCGATGCAAAACTGAACTGGGTCACCTTACAGGAAATTAACGGCGACCTTTTTCGAAAACCCCTGCGCGGCGGATATTATATTTCGTCCCGCTACGGATGGCGTAATGACCCTTTTACCGGAACACGCAGCTTTCATAACGGGTTGGACATGGTGAGCCGACGCGGAACTCCTGTGTATCCTGCTTTGGAAGGAAAAGTGATAGCAACGGGATATAGCACAGTATACGGCAACTATGTCATTATCCGCCATCATTCAGGGTATCAGACTCTTTACGGGCATATGCAAACAATTTCGGTTTCTTCGGGGCGCTGGGTTGACACATCCACTCGGATAGGATCCGTGGGAAATACCGGACGAACAACAGGTCCGCACCTTCATTTTACTATCTACAAAAACGGCGCAACAATCAACCCGAGTACCATGCTCAAATAGTGTAGCGTTTTTGATAAATTGATCCGTTATCAAAATAACACCCTTGTCAATGCTCTGATTATTATGCAGGGAATTAATTATAGAATCGGTAGCACTAACTTAACAAAAACCTCTGAAAATTGCCGGTATGAGGTTATAAATAGATTTTTTCAACACTGTGGATATACGTTTCTGCTCAAACTTTTGCGTTTATAGCAGCGATCGCTTTACTAAAAAAAACAAATGTAGGCGGTTGCGGAAAAGAACAGCGCAAGGAGTAAAAGTGAAAAAAGGTTTATTCGGTATTTTTGATAACGAGTGTTTCCTGTTGGCGAATAATACCGCAGTTTTACTGCTTGACTTAACGCATCCGCTCGTATAAGTGTTCTTAAAATCAACGGCACAAAAAGCGACACAAGCGCAAGAAGTCGATTTCCTTTTTTTTGTTGAGATTTTCCTAATCCCCTTCTGATAAGCCGAGCAATACTGATTTTAAAAGCTTCTTCCCGTAAAATATCGATGAATCTAAAAATAATTGCAAAAATAAAAGAAATATTTCGTACGGGAATACCAAGTGCTTTGAGCGGAAACAAAAAATCCTCGATTGCATGCATTATTTCCGTAGGGGTATTAATAAAGGTGTAAAGAACTAAAGGAATATACAAAGCAAAAAAGCGAAGCAAAAATAAAATGACGGACTGCAAATCTCGTAGTAATAAATATTGGAGAGCCGCAATAATTGCAAGCCATAAAAATATTTTTGCAATACCTTTGATTAAGCGCATAATCGGATAAGAGCAAAAAAACGCAAAGGCAAGGGCTGCTATAATAATCACAATAATACCATTTTGATTTGCGGCAAGAGTTGCAACAATAAAACAAAGGGTTATTAAAAATTTGATAAGAGGATGTATGGTAAAAAAATGCCGTGCTAAAGTATCGGAATTTTTTACCTCTCTTCTTATTTTTTTTATTTCAGCCATTGTATCAAGTCTTTTTTTAATCCCCGCAATTTGTGGATCAATATCCTGCTGTTTTGAAAAATTTTGATGAGCAGCTTCCTTCACGGTTTGTGTTAAATCCGCCCGATAGTCATTTAAATTTAGGCAAAAGTCTGCGATTGCAATTTCTTCCGGATTATTGGTGGTAAACACCACAGTTTTTCCTCTTGCTTTTAGTTCCATGACAGAAGATAGTAATTCTCCTCTGCTTTTTATATCAAGTCCCGCACAGGGATTATCCATCAAGACAACATCGGGGTCGGCTATAAAAATTCCCGCAAGCGCGGCTTTTCGTTTTTCGCCGCCTGAAAGAGAGAATGTTTTTCTGTCTTTAAAAACATCATACGATAAGCCGACAAGATTCATTGCGGATTCAACTTTTTTTAGAATCTCCTCATTGGGAACTCCGGCAATTTTTAGCGTATACGCGATATCATCAACTACGAATTCCTCAAATAATGCGGCTTCGGTTTCCTGCACGGCAAAAGCCATTGTCGCCTCATTGTGAATTTGGCAAGAACCTTTTGATAAAGATTGAATATGCGCAATGATTTCAAGTAATTGCGTTTTTCCAATTCCCGATTCACCGCAAACCGCCGTAATTGCACCGCTTTGGATCTCTGCGGAAAAATTATCGACATGCCCGAAGCTTGCATCTGTAAAGGAGCAAAAAGTTTTGCGTTCGGCGGAAGAATCTTGGAGTTTTTGTAAAGGCTTTGCGATAATCCCCCACTCTTCTAAAACCTCAGACTCTTTTTGTAAAAGCTCATCCGGTTTGCCGTCAAAAACAAGTTTTGATTGATTCATCACCAAAACGCGCTCTGCATTTTTGATTTCGTCAATATTGTGGCTTATCAGAATAAGAGTCCCGCCCGCTTGATGAAAATCGGTTAAAAAACTTTTTAAGATTTCCTGCTCTTTGGAGCTGAGCATTGCAGAGGGTTCGTCCGCGACAAGCAGCGCCGGCTGTAAAATTCGTGCATTTCCGAAAACAAGTCGCTGTTTTTCAGCAGTGCTTAAATCTTCTATTTCCGCATCAAAAAGATTTTTCAGCTTGCAGTACTCAATCATGCAAGCTACTTTTTTGTGCATTTCTTTAGTTGCAACACCAAGATTTTCTAACCCGAATGCGATATCCAATTCAGGCGTTTCAGCAATTATTTGATTATTGGGATTCTGAAAGATAAGTGCTATCGGAACCGTATATTCTGAATTAGGATTATTTTTTTCAGCCTTTATAAGCGATTGCTCCAAAGCAATACTGCCGGCAACAGGTTCAATAAGTCCGGCAAGACATGCGGCGAGGGTGCTTTTTCCCGAACCGTTTTTCCCTGCAAGCACAATGTATTCTCCCCGCTCAATAGTGAAATTTACATCGGAGATTGCTTTTATGTTTGTTGCTTCGGAATATCCATATGTTAAATTTTTAACGGTTATTAGTGCCATAGTTTTAATTGAAAGGCTTGCGCCATGCGGAAGGATTCCCTGCTCCTCCCCATCGGTTCATTTCAAATCCGTTACGCAAACTTAGAGTAATAAATTTTTTTGCCCGCAATACGGCATCATACGGAGCAAGTCCTGCACCGAGTCCCGCAGTAACTGCCGCCGCCGTTGTGCAGCCCGCCCCGTGCGTCCATGTTGTTTGAATAAGCTCCGCTTCTACTTTGTGAAATTCAGTACCGTCATAAAAAACATCAACCGCCGAGCTTTGCCCTTGCAAGTGTGCGCCTCCTTTGATAAAAACAAAGGGACAGCCCATATCATGGATAATTTTTGCAGCTTCCTGCATTTCTTCAATAGTCTTCGGTGTAGGTACTTTTGCGATTTGTCCCGCTTCAAACAAATTCGGCATAATTATTTTTGCAATCGGCAAAAGTTTTTGAACAATAAGTTCATTTAATTCGGGATTAAGGGCAAGGTCGGCTCCTTTACAAACCATCACCGGATCAAGTACAAAGTTTTTAATTTTATATTTGTTGAGATATTCGGCGGTAAGATGTACCGCATAAGGAGTTCCCAACATACCTGTTTTTACCGCATCAACCCCGACGCCGTTAAAAATTGTTTCCAATTGAGATCTGAGGCATTGCTCGTCAATCGGAAACACTGCATGTTCCCATTCCGCATTCGGATTCATTGTGGCGATTACCGTAATAGCCGCCATTCCGTATCCGCCATATTCCTGAAATGTTTTAAGGTCTGCTTCCAGTCCCGCTCCGCCCGAAGCATCGGATCCGGCAATTGTTGCCAGTTTAATCATAAACACCCCCAAAATGTATTGCTAGAGTATAGTCAAAATAAGAAATAAGTCAATTAAAAACATAACGGTTGATACAATTTACTGTAAAGGTCAAAGGGGTTTTAAATTTTATACTTTTTTTAGTTTGCCGCTTTTACGGGTAAACGTACGTTTTTGCACTATCTCATATAGAAACATGGAAGCGCAGCGTTAGGCATACGGAGGGCGGCGAAGCATTTTTTCAAAAATGCGAGCCGGATCATTTTGCGGCAGTAATTTCTGCCGCAAAATAGCCGCAGCGCAAGCGGAGCCCGCAGTACGCCGGCGGTTTGTACCGGTATTGCTTTCCGGCAAAGCCGGTTTGGTACCAAGTTCAAACCGCAACGCCCCGTTGTTTTACCTTCTTATGCAACCACAATATTTACCAGTTTGTTCGGGACAACGATAATTTTTTTTACCGTTTTATTGGCGATAAAGCGTTTTGCGCCTTCGGTGTTAAGCGCCTGCGCTTCGAGGTCGGATTTATCGGTGTCAATCGGGGTTTCGAATTTATCCCGTAATTTGCCGTTTATTTGCACAACTATGGTGCAAACACTGTCGATACAAAGTTTTTCATCATATACAGGCCAGGATTCATGTGCGATGCTGTTTGTGTACCCGAGTTTTTCCCAAAGCTCTTCCGCCAAATGCGGCGCATAGGGAGCAAGCAGTTTGACAAAATTTTCCCACAAGGTGCGGGGAAGGCTGTCTTGTTTGTTCAGCTCATTGATACATATCATCATTTGGCTGATTGCCGTATTAAAGTTGAGGCTTGCCGTGTCTTCTCCCACTTTTTTGATTGTTTTATGTAGGAGTTTTATCAGCGCATCGCTGCCCGCTTGGTCGGTAAGGGGCTTTTCGGAGAGCGCCCAGACTTTTTCCAAAAAGCGGTATATGCCGATCAGTCCCTGCGTGCTCCAGGGTTTTGACATTTCAAGCGGCCCCATAAACATTTCGTACATTCTGCACGAGTCCGCCCCGTACTCTTTGATCATGTCATCGGGGTTGATAACGTTTTTCAAGCTCTTAGACATTTTTGCAATAACTCTGGTAAGCTTTTCGCCTGAGCCTATTTCTTCAAACTCGGTATCGGAGAGGCGGCGAACTTCGTCGATCGGCACAAGGGTTTTGTTTTTACGCTGATACGCATACGAGGTGATCATTCCCTGATTGATTAAGCGCTGAAAAGGCTCTTTGGTGTGTACCAAGCCGAGGTCATAGAGTACTTTATGCCAAAAACGCGCATATAAAAGATGGAGTACCGCATGTTCCGCTCCGCCCACATAGAGGTCTACCGGCATCCAGTAGGCTTCTTTTTCTTTGGAACAGAATTCTTTTGTATTTTTCGGATCAAGATACCGCAGATAATACCAGCAGGAACCCGCCCACTGCGGCATGGTGTTTGTTTCCCGTTTTGCCGCCGCACCGCATTTGGGGCAGGATGTGTTTACCCAGTCGGTAATGCCGGCAAGCGGACTTTCGCCGGTGCCGGTCGGCTGGTAACTTTCCACCTGAGGCAGCGTAAGGGGTAAGTCTTTTTCATTTAAAGAGACAATGCCGCAATGCGGGCAGTGTACAATCGGTATCGGTTCGCCCCAATAGCGCTGCCTGCTGAACACCCAATCGCGCAGCTTATAATTGGTTGCCTTTTCTCCGATTCCGTGCTCATGCAAATACTCGGTGATCTTTTTTATTGCTTCGGCAGTCGGTAAGCCGCTAAATGAGCCTGAGTTTACCGAAAAACCGTCCGCAGCGGTGCATTCTTTCGGTTCCGCCGAATAATCTCCGCCGGCACCTTTTGCAGCCCATTCTTCCTTGCTTGCAACCACTTGTATTTTCGGCAAGTGAAACTTTTCCGCAAATTCCCAGTCGCGCTCATCGTGCCCCGGAACCGCCATAATCGCGCCTGTTCCGTATGAAATAAGAATATAGTCGGAAATCCACACCGGTATTTTTGTATTGGTAAGCGGATTAATCGCATAAGCACCAGTAAAAACACCGGTTTTATCCTTTGCCAAATCGGTTCGCTCAAGATCGCTTTTTTTAGCCGCAGTTTCGATATACGCTTCTACCGCCTTTTTTTGATCGGCGGTGGTGATTTTCGCAACAAGCCCATGTTCGGGCGCTAACACCATATAGGTAGCACCGTATAAGGTGTCGGGGCGGGTTGTATAAATACGAATCTTTTGATCGGTTTTATTTCCTTCGGAGTCTGCAATAAAAAAATCAACTTCCGCACCGGTGCTTTTGCCTATCCAGTTCCGCTGCATCTGTTTAATTGAATCGGGCCAATCAAGACCCTCCAAATCTTCAAGCAACCGCTCCGCATAAGCGGTAATCCGCAAAATCCACTGGCGGATATTTTTCCGCACCACCTGCGTGCCGCAGCGGTCGCAGTGTCCGTCTTTTACTTCCTCATTTGCAAGCCCCGTTAAACAGCTCGGGCACCAATTAATCGGCGTTTCCGCCTCGTACGCCAACCCTCTCTTATATAATTGAAGAAAAATCCATTGCGTCCAATGGTAATACGATTCATCGCTGGTAGATATTTCGCGATCCCAATCATAAGAAAACCCGAATGATTTAATCTGCCGGCGAAAATTATCAATATTTTTATTAGTAGTAACTTTAGGATGCGTGCCCGTTTTAATTGCATAGTTTTCCGCCGGAAGTCCGAACGAATCAAACCCCATCGGATGCAGCACATTATATCCGTTCATGCGTAAATAGCGGCAATAAATATCTGTCGCGGTATACCCTTCCGGATGCCCCACATGCAAACCCTCGCCCGAAGGATAGGGGAACATATCAAGCACGTACGCTCTTTTATCTTTTGGAAAAGAATTGTCCTCGGTTACCTGAAACGTTTTTTTTGTTTCCCAGTATTTTTGCCACTTAGCCTCTAATGTCCGAAACGGATAAGTACTCATGTATAACTCCTCACTCAACATCAAATGAGAGCAAAGTATAAAGTATTCATCATTTTTTTACAATACGGAGAAAAAATTTGGCGGTATCTCGGCATGACAGTGCGTTATCAGGGCGTGCCCCTCCGTGCGGCGTTTTTACTTTTCTGGGTAACGCCGCACGGAGGGGCGGGCTTTCCGCAACTTCGGCTATCGCCTCCGACCAAAATTGCGGCTATTTTGGCGCCGCAATTTTGTTTAGCCGCCGGTTTTGAAAAACACGGCGACTATTGCTCCAATCCCTCACGCGGCAGGTGTATTCTGCGCAAAACGATTGTTTTAAAGCACGACCGTTTGTAAAGCTTAAACCGCAACGCCCATGAATGTATGATTTTTATTCTTGGGGCTCTTGTCGAGGGCAAGCTCTACCCTAACCTATACAAAACCGCTTGTATGCCGTATAATGAAGAACATATGAATTCTTTTATGTGCGGAAACAGGGTGTTTTCTTCAAATTCCGTGTTGATTATTGCGGAAATCGGAACGGGGCATGAAGGCAGTATTGAAAGGGCAAAAAAGCTTATTGATGCGGCGGTGCAAAGCGGTGCAGATGCGGTAAAATTCCAGATTGTATATGCGGATGAAATACTGCATCCTGACTCGGGGTTTGTGGATTTACCGTCGGGGAGGATCCCTCTATACGATAAATTTACGGAACTTGAAGTTCCCCTCTCTTTTTATGAAGAATGCTTTTCCTATACTAGAAGCAAAGGAGCTCTTTTCGGTGCATCTCCTTTTGGATTTAAATCTTTAAATGAGCTTATTTCTCTTAAGCCGGATTTTATTAAAATAGCATCCCCCGAATTAAATTATCTGCAGCTTTTAGAAAGGGCGGCAAAATCCGGTTTCCCGATTATTCTTTCAAGCGGCGTGTCTTTGCTGCGGGATATCGAAGCGGCAATGCAAACGGTTGATTCCTTTGCGACCGATCCTTGCAAAAGGGCATTGCTGCACTGTGTAACCTCGTATCCTGCACCAGAAAGCGAGTATAATCTTTCGCTTGTGAAAAATCTTTCGGCAATTTTCGGTGTGCCGACAGGCTTAAGCGATCATTCCCTTGACCCTGTTTTGGTTCCGACTCTTTCCGTTGCGCACGGTGCTTGTATCATCGAAAAGCATATTTGCCTTTCACGAGCGGAAGGCGGGCTTGATGATAAAATCGCTTTGGAACCTGCAATGTTTGCGGAGATGGTACAGGCAGTAAGACAATGCGAAAAACGTACAAACGATGCGTGCTATACGTTTCTTATTGAAAAAGGCTATGATAAGACTCGGTTGAAAGAGATTGCCGGTAGCGGAATAAAAAAACTTGCGCAATCAGAGGCTGCAAACTACGGCAGAACAAATCGTTCTTTGCATTATTATCGCGACCTGCCCGCCGGCAGCACTATTACCTCAAATGATATGGGAATTCTCAGAACGGAAAAAACCTTATCTGTCGGAGAAAGTCCGAAATTTTACGAGCTTTTTATAAACAGTATTTTGCAACGAGATGTGCATGCCGGAGACGGAGCGGTTTTTTCGGATATTATTCGGAAAACAGACGATACGGAATAAAAGCGTTGACGATTAAAGAAGGTGAAATAGATGAATACTTATTATGAAAAACTTGGCGATATATTACGAGACAGACTTGATTCCGATGAAGATCCCTTTTATCAATGGGATAACAATAGAAACGGAAAATACAGAACCGCCGCAGGGACGATGGAGCGTCGCCCGCCTCCTAAAACCGATTATACAAAAGAAAAGGCTGAGCCTATTCGCATACCCGTGCCGCCGGAACTTGTCGAAGATTTTGCCGTGCTTGGAATACCGTCGGGTATGCCGCTCGCCGACTGCAAACAGTCGTGGAAACGTTTGGTAAAAAGATATCATCCCGATACAATTACTGAAGTGGAAAAGCAGGGCGAAGCTGCGGCAATAATCCGCAGAATAAACAGATCCTATAAACGAATTGAGAAGTGGTTTGAAACAGGCCGAATCCCTGAAGATAAAGAACTGTAAAATGAGACAAACAAAGTTTTTTTTCACTTGTCTTTTTATGT
Source organism: Treponema phagedenis (assembly GCF_008153345.1). Taxonomy (NCBI): domain Bacteria; kingdom Pseudomonadati; phylum Spirochaetota; class Spirochaetia; order Treponematales; family Treponemataceae; genus Treponema; species Treponema phagedenis. The sequence continues at coordinate 1,920,132 of NZ_CP042818.1, forward strand.
TTTTTTTTCACACAGCCTTTTTTGCGATAGAAAATACTATTCTTTATTTTGGACCGAAAACCGAAAATGCGATCGTTTTTACCGCATCGTTGGGAACGAATAATACGGAAACATCCGCGGTAAAACAACTCTATACGCTTTCGCAGCAATTTGAAAAAACTCCGCCTTCTCTTTCGGTTATTATTGCCATTACCGCAAATGACCGAAGCCCGCTGCCTGATTTTGTTCCGGTGAATACGCTGGAAGGCACAAAAAGTTTAATCCGGATAATAGCGCGGTATAAAAACCCCGCCGTAATTTTGCTTGACACGGGCACTGTCCGTCCTCAAATTGAAAGTGGCGCAAACGGGATTGTGTGCCCTCCGTGGTTGTTTCAGTCCGTATATACACAACTGGTTCGCTCATCAATTGTTCCGCGATATAAGGATTTTGATACCATTCTTCGCCGTCTTCATTGGCTTATTGATGACCCAAGATTGCAGCTGTATACGGAGAATAATATTCCGGCAATAAAAATTAAAACCGAGGCATCGATTGTTTCCGCCCTAATATCCTTGCCCGAAACGATAAAAGATACTCTTGCCAATGATCGGGATAAACACTATCTGACTCTTTCTTTCGGCAAGCACTGTGTTATTTTTCCGGAAAAACATTTGATTATTCTTATTGCAATTGTTATTGCAGTTTTTCTTTTTATATTTATCATGTTCAGTTTTCTTTCGGAACATAAACACGATCGGCACATCAAAGACTTAATCAGAACCTCATATCTTCCGCTCTATTATTTTTTGGCAAACATGCTCTGCTTTTTTATTGCATTAAAATACACGGAGCTTTTGTTTTATTTTCAATTCGGAGCTAAAAGCGGAATAGAAGCCCTACCCGCTCTGAGTTTCTTTGTTTATTTTTCATCCGCTCTTTTACTCATTGCAATGAATGTTTTTGTGCATAACATCATTCCGATGCCGAGCAGCACTTTTATGTACGGGTATATTGGAAGCTCTTTGAGTTTAATCAATATTTTTATTTTTTCCGCGTTGAATTTTTCACTTTCAATTATATTTTTAGCTTTTTATTTAATTTCTTTTATCAGCTATCGAAATATTCGTATACCGATTCAGGCGGTTTGTTTCCTTCTAATGCTCAGCATGTTTTTTCCATTTATTACATCCGCTTTTCAAAATAGCACAGTGATATGGAAACGCATGGTATTTCACAGTGTATTTTTCTCTTTTGCATTGATTCCGCTCAATCTTTTCGGGATTCGACTGTTTTTTAATTTATATCCGATTGCAATTAGAAAAAAAAGGCTGTTATTTAGAATCTACTTAGCATTAATCGGCGCCGCCGTTTTAGTTTCTTCAACTTTTGTTTTTATTTTTTCTCATAGATTAAAGGCAAATCATGAAAATACAATTATCTGTCAAACGCTTGAAAACGGAGTTCTTACTACCGAACTTAAAACATCGATTCCCTTATCCGAAAAAACTTTTCAGCCGATGACAATTTCCGATGATATAAATCATTTTGTTTCTGTGTCGATTTCTTCTCATAACTATCTTGAAAGGCGGATAAGCACTGTTACCGTTGCTTCTCTTTTGCCTACAGAAGCGGTTGAGCTGAATATTTATTCTGAAGACGGCTTGGCAGTATACGAAGCGGACAGAGCTTTTACGCGTTCAGATAAAGGAGAGACAGCTCGGTTTATTTCCGTTGCTGCTCCTTCAATGCCTTTTGTCGTGCAATTTTCCGGAGATAAGGATATAACAAAAATACGGGTAAGTGTTTCGCTGTGGACTAAAGCCGATCCTTTTCAAACAAAAAAAATGCGCGATTCGATTTTACAAAATGCTCCGTATCTCCTTAAAATTGTGAAAACCGAAGATGCTGTTTTGATAAAGGAACCCACATGACGATACGCCCGCTTTTTTTTCATGTAGACCTTGATGCTTTCTATGCATCGGTTGAGCAGCTTGATAATCCACAGTATCAGGGTTTGCCGGTAATTATCGGCGGACAAAGTAAACGCGGAGTTGTCTCAACCTGCTCATATGAAGCGAGAAAATACGGGGTGCATTCGGCAATGCCCATCATGCAGGCACGTAAACTTTGCCCGAAAGGGATTTTTCTTCCGACTCGTATGAAACGCTATCATGAAGTTTCAAAGGCGGTAATGGCAATTCTCCGCGAGTTCAGTCCTGCCGTGCATCAGATATCGGTTGATGAAGCTTTTTTGGATATGACCGGTACCGAGCGGCTTTTCGGTCCCGCAGAAAATTCCGGAAAGCAGTTAAAAAAAGCTGTAAAAGAAAAAACAGGGTTAAATATTTCAGTCGGTGCCGCCTCAAATAAATATATTGCAAAAATCGCTTCAAATAAATCAAAGCCTGACGGTTTGCTTATTATTCCTTTTGGAGCAGAGGCGGCATTTATGGCAAAACTCAAATTAAAAGATATCTGGGGAATAGGGAGCAAGACAAGACAGCGGCTCGAAGACGCCGGTATTTATACGGTAGAAAAAATTTTAAAAACAGAGCTAAAAACTTTGCAGCGCATTATCGGGAACAGTGCAGGCAGTTTTCTTGCAAAGGCTGTGCGAGGTGATACCGCCCATGTATTTAACGAAGAAGTAAAAAGCAGATCTGTCAGCTCGGAAAGGACCTTTGAAACGGATATTATCGGAATTGAGGCTGCAAGCGATGTTCTTTTTTTTCTTGCTTCCGAAGTTATGTACCGCGTGCTTGACGAAAAAATACAAAGTAAAACGGTTTGCGTAAAAATCCGCTATGCCGACTTTACCACTGTTTCCATTCAAGAAACGGGGTCCCCGATAAACGATGCGGAGGATTTATACTTGCGGGCACGAAGTATTTTTTCAAAAAAATATCTTGCTCAGCAGCCGATACGTTTACTTGGTTTAGGCGTTATGAACGTTTCGGATGCGGTAGAAGAAGGACAACTTTCGTTATTTACCAATGAAGAAGAGGTAAAACATCGAAAGATTGAAGAGGCAATGATGCAAATCAATAAAGCAAAAGGAAAAACCGCCCTTGTACGCGCACGGCTGATAAAAGATAACGACCCTACAAAAGTATAGCGTTTTGTAATCAACTTCCTTGTTGGGTTAATCAAAACATTAACAGGTGTCTTGCAGATTTAACATTGCTATGGTAAATTGCCCACCGTTGCGCCGTGTCGGGCTCTTATTAAATAATTGAAAACCCAATTGCATTCCTTGAATTCCCAAGCTTTCGGGTATATACTGACAGATATGAAAAATTTTCTTAAAAACATATTTTCAGCCGCGTGTATCACTGCGGTGCTTGTAAGCGGGCTTTTGATTGCGTGTTCAAAACAACAGGAGAACTTTACCGCGGACTCTGCGGATGCGATTGCAAGTATGAGCCCCGCACTTATCGGCAGGATGGATCCGATTCTTATTCAGTTTAAAGAAGCGCCGGCTCAAATCGATAAAATCGGAAAAGCGGCCTCATTTACCCCGAGTTTAACCGGAGAATGGAGCGTTGTCGATGCAACAACCGTGCGTTTTATGCCGACCGCACCCTATACGCCCGAAAGTGAAATTTCTTTGCGCCTTGATATGGGCGTTTTGAAGGGACTTTCCGCCAATAAGGAAGGTTTTATGACAACCTTCAGCGTTGCGCCGGCTGCCTTAATTGTAACAGCCGATACGCCGAGCTTTTCGCTGAACAGCTCACAGCTGCTTATTGAAGGCACGGTACAAACGGACATAGACTGTGATGCCGAAACAGTGCAAAAAATGATTCAGGCAAAACTGATTGCAAAAAAAGGAACCAAGGATATTCCGCTTTCCGTTTCGGGCGGAGAGGACAAGCGGCGTTTCAGTTTTGTTATAAATAATATTGAGCGGCTTGATGAAGATCAGCAAATGCACATTGAATGGGACGGCGCCGCCATCGGGGCAAAAACCAAATCCTCAACCTCCTTTATTATTCCTTCAAAAACTCAATTCAGTATTCTCTCTTTTTCTGTATCCGACGATAGTACGGCGGAGGTATGTTTCAGCGACCCGATCGATAAAAGTCAAAATTTAAATGAGTTTATCGGAATTACATCCGCTTCAAACTTTAATTATCGCTGGAATATTGATTCCAATAAACTCATCGTGTACGTTACCGGTATTTCATGGCCCGATGATGCGGTGCTGACAATAGGCAGCGGCATAAAAAGCGTCGACGATAAACTCTTAAAAAAAGAGGCGCAGTTTCAGTTGGGAAGCGGCTGGGATATTCCAAGCATTTCTTTTGCCGATGACGGCGTAATTATTCCTTCAAGCAAGGATGCGCTGGTGGTGGTAAACACCAAAAATATCACCGGAATGCTAATTGAAGCCTTTCAAATATATAATTTTAACATGCTGCAATTTTTACAGGAAAACAGTTTCGACGAGCACAGTTATCTGCGCAACGTCGGAGATCCGGTGTGGAAAAGCAGTATCGATTTTGAGTGGAAGCCCGATATGAAAAACAGGGTGGTAGCCCGCGGCTTTGATATCGGAGATTTGGTGAAGAAATTCCCCGACGGTATGTTTAATCTTCGAATCAGTTTTGCAAAACGCCACAGCATGTATGAGCCCAAGCGTAAAGCGGAAGATTTTTCAAACCTCCCCTTCCCTTCCGATGATATAACGGATAACTCAAGCTATGATTCTTCGTATTGGAAAACTGCCGGGCTTACCTACGAACAGCGCAACGAATTTTGGGAGCAGCGAAAAAATCCCTGTCACCCCGCTTTTTATCTGTATTATAACGATGATATTGTAAAAACAAAAAACATTCTGGTTTCCAATTTAGGGCTGATGGCAAAAAAGGATAGCAAGGATGCCTATCACATCACCGTTACCGACCTTATCGAAGGAAAACCTGTTTCGGGAGCGGCGGTAAAAGCCTATTCCTATTCTCAAAAAGAGCTTGCGCAGGGAAAATCGGATTCTGACGGAAATGTGCGCCTTTCTTCCGAAAAAGAGATTGCCTTTATAACCGCCGAAAAAGGCAGCGACCAAGCATGGCTGAAAGTGAATTACGGCGCACTTTCGATAAGCCATTTTCAGGTAGACGGCGTTGAGGCAAAAGAAGGCGTGAAAGGATTTTTATACGGGGAGCGCGGCGTTTGGCGGCCGGGCGATGCCGTTCACTTAGTGTTTGTCTTGCAGGATTTACAAAAAACCCTGCCGAAGGATTTTCCGGTAACCTTCACCTTGGAAGACCCGATGGGCAAAATTATTGACCGGCAAATTTTTACTCAATCTGTTGACGGGTTTTACCGTATTGACACCAAAACAAGTGCAAGCGATACCACCGGTTCATGGACTGCACGGATAAAAGCGGGAGGAAATACGTGGACAAAATCGCTTAAAATAGAATCAATTGTGCCGAACAGACTTTTTGTACAGCTCAAACCGCGAGGCGATTATCTGGTTTCGGGAGAAAACCATATTAATGTTACGGGAGAGTGGCTACACGGCGCAACGGCGAGTAATTTAAAAACGGAAATTACCGGCAGGTTTGTTGTCAACCCCGATCCTTTCCCCCAATTTCCGCAGTATGTGTTTACCAACAACGAGCGGAAATTCGGCTCGACAAATGAGCAGTTATGGTCAGGCAAACTTGATGAAAACGGCACGGCAACGGCAATACTTCAATTACATACCAAACAAGAGGCGCCGGGCAAACTGAAAGCGATCTTTGAAACCCGCATTTACGAACCTTCGGGTGCATTCTCTATCGAAAATAAAACCTTTGATCTTTCGCCCTACCCGCAATATGTGGGTTTGCGTATTCCGTTGGATAAAGACAATGGCAGAGATTTTCTGCTTACCGATAAAAAGCATTCGGTTGATTTTGTGGTTGTTAATCCCGAAGGTAAATCAATCACTTCGGCAAGCTCCCTCGATATACAAATGTATAAACTTGAATGGCGCTGGTGGTGGGAAAAAGATGCGTACAGCGATGCGGGCTACCGCTCAAACCGCAGCACAAAACTGGTAAAAAGCGGAAAAGTTCCGGTGCAAAACGGCAAGGCTGTCTGGGATTTTGAAATAACGGGAGATGACTGGGGGCGCTATCTAATTGTTGCAAAAGACGCTCAAGGACACAGCACTTCCGATGTTATATACGTTGACACCCCCTGGTGGTCAAGCAGAGGCGGCGACGGCAGTTCGGGGGCAAGCGCCATGCTCATGCTTTCGAGCGGCAAAGAACAGTATCTTTCAAACGAAAGTGCCGAAATCAGCTTTACCTCCGCAGAAGGCGCACAGGCTCTTATTACCGTAGAAAAAAACGGAACGGTTTTAAGTCAGCAATGGATGAAAACCGTAAAGGGAAGCAATAAATTCACACTCCCTTTAAAAAAAGAAATGGCGCCGAACGTATACGTGCACGTGTCTTTGCTGCAGGCATATCAGCAAACAAAAAACAGCTTGCCCATTCGATTATACGGCATTATTCCGATTATGGTGGAAAATCCCGACACGCGTCTTTCGCCCGCTATTCAGGCGGCAAAAGAATTTGAGCCCAATCAAAAAGCAAGCTTCACCATTTCCGAGTCAAAAGGAAAGCCGATGACGGTTACCGTTGCGGTTGTTGATGAGGGATTACTCGGGCTTACCTCATACCGCACGCCGAATCCTTGGAATAGTTTTTATCAAAAAGAAGCTTCCGCCCTCAAATCCTGGGATATTTTTTCATATGTGAGCGGAGCCTTTGGCGGAAAACTTGAAACCCTGCTTGCAATCGGCGGCGGCGACTTTATCGAGCGAAAAGGCGGCAAGGACTCCGAGCGCTTTAAGCCGGTTGTTTTCTTTTTCGGCCCGTACGAATTAAAGGCAAACGAAAAGAAAAACATTGAATTCGATATGCCGCAATATATCGGCTCGGTGCGCATTATGGCGGTTGCCGGCAAAAACGGCGCATACGGCATTGCCGAAAATACGGTAAAAGTAAAAAGCGATTTAATGGTTATGCCCACGCTGCCGCGCACCCTCGGCATCGGCGAGCAAATTGATGTGCCGATTACCGTATTTAACGGCACCGCAAGTCAAAAAGAGGCAACGGTTAGACTGAACACCGAAGGAATTCTGACACTGTCGGAAACAAAAAAACTGAGCGTGCCGTCAAACGGAAACGCAAACGCATTGTTTACAATAAAACCGGAAACAAGCGGCAGCATTACGATAAAAGCGGAAGCCTCGGCGTCGGGCATTGCAAAAAAAGCTCACGCGCAAACAATTATACAAACGCTTTCCCGCGGCTTCCCCTATACGACACAAGAATTAGTCTCGGTGGAGCCGGGCAAAACAGTTACGGTGAACATTGACAGCCCCGGAGAAGCCGGCACCAAAAAACTTTCGGCGGAAATTTCGCAGATGCCCGCGCTCGGACTTGAACGAAGACTTTCCTTCCTTTTGGAATATCCGCACGGCTGCCTTGAGCAAATAACATCGCGGGCATTCCCGCAACTCTATCTTTCCTCAATGCTCCAAATGAGTCAGGAAGAGATACGGAAAACCAAAGACAATGTGCAATCGGTTATTGACCGCTACCCGAATTACCAAATGCGCTCGGGCGGCTTTGCGTATTGGCCGGGCGGCATGAACGAAAGCCTCTGGGCTACAAACTATGCCGGACATTTTATGATTGAGGCAAAACGGCAGGGGTATTATATTGATGATACGATTTATCAACCATGGCTTGAGTATCAGATAGCAAAGGCAAAAAACTGGTCGGTAGGTTATTTGCAAAATCCCGCAGATCAGGCATATCGATTATATACGCTTGCCTTGGCGGGAAAAGCGGATATCGGCGCAATGAACAGGCTGAAAAAAGTCAAGGATCTCAGCGTTTCCGCAAAAACAATGCTCGCCGCCGCCTATGCGCTTTCAGGGCAAGATTCCGCCGCAAAAACGCTTATGCGGGAAGTAGCGCTTGAGCCGAACTCTTACCGAAACAGCGGCGGCTCTTGGGATTCAAGCACCCGCGACACTGCCCTTACAGTGTATACGCTGCGAACAGTAAATGACAACGCCCAAGCACTCAGCTTGGTGCCGAAACTTGCAAAAATTTGCAGCTCAAACAGCTGGCTTTCCACACAGGAGATTGCATGGATTCTTATTTCTATAGCACCCTATTACAGCTATGACAAATCAAAACAGGTTGCATACACAATTAAAACAAACGGGCAAACAGTCAAAGACAGCTTAGAGGCGGCCTCTCGGTTGTACAGTCTGCCTGCGAGCGATAAAAATACGCAAACACTTACGATTCAAAATACCGGTAAAACAATTTTGTATGCCACTATCAGCACGGCAACCTCGGTGCCGCCCGGAGAAGAAAAGGCGGCTCAAAGCGGACTTTCGCTTTGGGTAAGCTATCAAAATAATCAGAAAGAGTTTGTACAGCCGCACGAGCTTAAAAACGGCGACCGTTTTACCGTAGAGGTGCGGGTAAAAAACACCACGGCAAAAGCAGTCGAAAATGTTGCCCTCGTATTGCCGATACCGACCGGCTGGGAATACACCAATAAGCGCCTTGCGGAAAACACCGGCGATGACAAGTCCTCAAAAGAACTGAATTCGCAAAGTGATTATCAGGACATACGCGACACGCATATTTACACTTATTTTGATATGAACCCGAATGAGCTTAAGAGCTTTACCTTTGAAGGAACCGTAACCTACGGAGGAGTGTATTATGTTCCGGCAGCTTATGCGGAAGCAATGTATGATCCCGCGTATCGTGCGGTTGTGCCGGGAGAAAAATTTTCCGCATCGCGGGCTCAATAGGTTTTCCGCATAAACTATGAAGCGGCAGGTTCCTTTTGTACAATACAAAAAGGAACCGCAGCTTGCGGCGTCTTTCCGCTCAATGCTTACCGCCATAAGCATTGCGGGAGCGCTTGCGGGAGCGGCTCTTTTTTTACTTGTCTCAGTCTGCCCGCGTTTTGCGGTGCCCTACTCCTTTACGCTCTACGATAAAAGAGACGCCTTACTCGGCGCCTCCGTTGCGGATGACGGGCAGTGGCGCTTTCCTCCCCCGAAAACAATTCCCGAATCCTATAAAATTGCCTTAATTTTGTATGAGGACAGTTTTTTTTACCTGCATCAGGGATTTGACCCGATTGCAATCGGCAGGGCTTTTTTCAGTAATTTCCGCGCAGGGCGGATTGTTTCGGGCGGCTCAACCATAACAATGCAAACGGTGCGCCTTTCCCAGCAGCAGGCACCGCGCACACTCCCGCAAAAGATAAAAGAGGTTTTTCTCTCCTGCATACTTGAACTTATGTATTCAAAAGAATCGATTCTCTATTTATATGCAGCCCATGCACCCTATGGCGGCAATGTGGTGGGGCTTGAAGCCGCTTCATGGCGGTATTTTGAACGTTCCCCCGAGCAGCTGACATGGGCGGAAGCCTGCACCCTTGCGGTACTGCCGAATCAACCCTCGCTTGTCCGACCGGGCTTGCAAAAAGAAAAACTGAAAGCAAAACGGGACATGCTTTTAAAACGATTGTATCAAAGAAAGTACATCGATTTGCAAACCTATAAGCTTTCGTTGGCGGAGCCGGTGCCGGAAGCACCCCGCCCCTTGCCGCAAGCTGCGCCCCATTACCTGCAATTTATTAAGCAGCAGCAAAAAAACCGAACCGAAAAATACAGCAGCGGAATCGATGCGCATATTCAAACAACCGCCCTTGCCATTACAAGCCGCCACGCGGAAAAACTTGCGGAACAAGGAGTTGCAAACCTCGCAGCCATTATTATCGATAATGCCACAGGACTGCCGATTGCGTATATCGGCAACGCCGCAAGAAATCCTCGGCAAAATGCTGATGTGGACATGATTCAAGCAAGAAGAAGTTCGGGAAGTTTATTAAAACCTTTTTTATTTGCCGGTTTACTTGATGCCGGTATGCTTTTACCCGATCAGCTTATGATAGACCTTCCTACACGCGTGGGAAGTTATATTCCGCAAAATAACAGTAACGCCTACAGCGGGGCTGTTCCCGCAAGCGAAGCGCTTTCAATGTCATTAAACATTCCCTTTGTGCGCGCCTTACAAGCCTATACAATCCCCGCATTTTTGCATTTACTAAAACGCTGCGGCTTTACCACCTTTGACAGAACCGCCGATGAATACGGCCTTCCGCTCATACTCGGAGGCGGAGAGCTCACCCTATACCAAGCAGTGCTGGCATATCGCGCCATGCTTTTACAAAGCATGCACCGCCAACCCGACAAACAGTATCCGCTGTCTTCGGGCGCATGCAGACTTGCATTTGAAGCCCTCATACAAGGAAACCGGCCGGGCGAAGAAGCCCTCTGGCTCTCATACGCCTCATCTCAAAAGATTGCATGGAAAACGGGCACCAGCTTCGGCAATAGAGACGCATGGTCAATCGGCGTAACGCCCTTATTCACTGTCGGCGTTTGGGCGGGAAACGCCACCGGAGAAGGGAACCCCGCAATAAAAAGCGCCGCCGCCGCCGCACCGCTGATGTTTGAACTTTTCAGCATATTGCCGACAAGCAGCTGGGAATCAAAAAATCCCGATGATTTTGAGCGCATACAGGTTTGTGCAAACTCGGGGTATCTTGCCGGCATCTATTGCGAAAAAAAAACGCAAATGCTCAAGCCGAAAGATGCGCAAAGCGGAACTATTTGCCCCTATTGCAGAGCGGTCTCCCTCACCCCCGACGGAGCATATCAGGCGATTGCCGCAGACATTCCCGTCTTACCGAAAATCGAAAACAGATTTGTCCTGCCTGCGGGCATTGCCTACTATTACGCAAAACAGCATAGAACCTACGCCCCCTTGCCGCCATGGCTGCCGAAAAGCGCAGGGAACACCGCACCCGAATTTGACATACTCTTCCCGCAGCCGGCAGCGCAAGTATTTATACCGATAGAAATTGAAGGCTCACTCGGCGCAATGACCGCAGAGGCGGTACATTCAGACCCGAATGCGATTATTTACTGGGACTTAGACGGCACCTACTTGGGAAAAACACAAGCGTATCACCAATGGAACATACAAGCCCCCAAAGGCGAGCACCTCCTCACCCTCACCGACAACCGCGGCAGACAAATCCGCCGCCGCTTCACCGTACTCCCCCGCCACAGAACGCAGCCCTAAATCCTGCGGGATACCCTCTTTCAGTACCTAAATCTTTTTTTTATTTCATTAAAAAGAGCTCGACACGGCGCAAGGGCGAGCAGTTTACCATAGGGCGAAGTTTTGAAAATTTACTGTAACTTCGCCAACGAGTTTAAAAGCTTCAATTTTACAATTTGTGTTGATGCTTTTAAACATCGTTTGAAATTAAGTAAGGGTGGGCAGTTTACCATAGGGGCGCTGAATCCATAAGACATTATGCTTCGATCAGTAAAATGGGAGTTACTTGCAGAATACTGCATTAGTATTACCGCCCGTGCAAAACCAACCTACGAATTTTGAAATTGAGTTATCAAAAAAACGTTGTATCGGTCTTTAATCCCGTTAATGGCAATACGGCTTTCGTTCACACGTTAGGATATTTTTCGTGCGCTTGCCCTGTGAATACCTACTTTTATTTATTTTAAAAATAGGTTATACTTCAGAAATGGGAAAAACCTTAGTTTTTGTAAATCAAAAAGGCGGGGTAGGAAAAACCACATCCGCAGTTAATCTTGGAGCATATCTTGCGTTGGCAGGGAAAAAGACCCTTTTAATTGATTTTGACCCGCAAGGGAATATGTCTTCCGGTGTCGGAATCGCCAATGTCAAGCCTACTATTTATGATTTACTGGCAGAAGCATCTGAAATAAAACAGACGATTCGCCCAACTGCCATTCAAAATCTTTTTGCAATTCCCGCTTCTATTGATTTATCCGGTGCCACTATTGAGCTTGTTGATGAAAATCACCGTGAATACTATCTGAAAAACATTATTGCAAAAATAAAAGATGCTTATGATTATATTCTAATAGATTGTCCTCCTTCGCTAGGAATTTTAACTTTAAACGGTCTTGTTGCGGCAGATGAAGTTTTTATTCCTTTGCAATGCGAATATTTTGCTCTCGAAGGTTTAACCTTACTGTTGCAAACTGTAAAAAGAGTACAGGTAAAACTTAATCCCGATCTTACGATTGGCGGAATATTTTTTACTATGTATGATTCGCGGACAAAACTTGCACAAGAGGTGGTACAGCAGGTTTCAGGTTATTTTAAAGACAGGGTTTTTTCTACAATTATTCCGCGTAATGTTAAATTATCCGAAGCTCCCTCTCACGGATTACCCATTTGTGCCTACGATCCCGGTTGTGCGGGAGCTCGCAGTTATGAAAAATTAGCAAAAGAGGTATTGGAACGTGGCAAAAAAAAGTAAATTGGGAAAAGGCATTGATGCGCTTATGGAAGATCCTTCAGTTATGGCGGATTTTGACGGTAGCACAGGACAATCAGCAGCCGGCGATGAGGTTATAAAACTTGACCCTGAATTGCTAAAACCGAACCCGTTTCAACCTCGAAAAACATTCAATCAGGAAAATTTACGGGAATTGGCGGATTCTATTCGAGAACATGGGATAATTCAGCCTATTATTGCAGGAAAAAATGCCGAGGGAGAGTTTTTTATTATTGCAGGCGAACGCCGTACGCGCGCATCTATTCTTGCAGGTTTAAAAGAAGTCCCTGTTGTTTTGCGTGAATTTGATAATGCACAAAAACTTGAAGTTGCCCTTATAGAAAATATTCAGCGAGAAGACTTAAATCCGATTGAAGAAGCGCTTGCCTATCAGTCTATCATGCAAATGAATCAGATTAATCAGGAAGAAACGGCAAAAAAAATCGGAAAAAGCCGCTCCACTGTTGCAAATGCGTTGCGCTTACTCAAACTCCCTGAAGAAATGCAAAATGCTATTGAAGACGGAAGAATTACCGCAGGACATGCACGGGCGATTCTCTCATTGGTTAACCCCGCCGACATGCAAATACTTTTTAATAGAATTACCTCATCGAATCTTTCTGTTCGCGATGCGGAAAATCAAGCTGCCGTTTTAAACAAGGGAGGTCGAATAGCAAAAAAAGAAACCGCAGATTCTTTTATTGACAGCCCTAAGGAAAGCGGATTTTCAGAAATAAAACACTTGGAACAACAGCTTATTGATGCGCTCGGCACAAAGGTACAGATAAAGGGAGATATTGAAAAAGGAGTTATTTACATATCGTATTTCACTCGCGATGATCTTGACAGCATTTACGAAAAACTGAGTTCCGAGTAAAATATTCCGTAATTGAATAATCAAATTACAAAAGTTTTAAATTCTAACCGCCTTTGAACGGTATTATTTTCTCATCATTGTACGTAAATTCCTTGCGTATTCATACAAGAATCGATATAATTGTGGATATGGAAGGTTCTACACTCTCAAATAAAAAGCTGAGGAAAACAAAGGCGAGAAGAAAAATTCTTTCTTTGTTTATGACAGAAGGTATTATTAAAACAGCCGAAGAAGTATATGCGCTTTGCTCTGCGGAAATGGCAATAAATCTTTCTACCGTGTATCGAACCCTTAATACCTTAGCTGAATCAGGGATTCTTATCAAAAGTATTCGTCAAGACGGTACCGCCTGCTTTCAGCGTCCTTGCACAAACGAGGCGCACCACCATCACTTAGTTTGTGTGGAGTGCAGAACAATGGTAGATATTGACGATTGTCCGATCACTGAAATAGAAAACAAAATAAGCAAAGAAACCGGTTTTTTAATTACCGGACATACGGTGGAATTAAGCGGACTCTGTCCAGATTGCCTACAGCGTAAAAAAAATCAAACGCCGATAACAAAATAAGCTAGACAAATTGCAGCAAACAACGGCGATACCCTGACATCCATATCAAACACTAGTACAGCGTTTTTTTAATACGTCAATTATTTTTTTTAATGCATTTTATACAAATCGTAAAAAATTTTATAAAAAGAGTTCGACACAACGGTTTCATTTTGACGTCCTTGTCAAAATGAAACCTGCGAGTTTTAAAGCTTTACGAATAGTCTTGCTTTAAAACGTCGCTTCTGTTTGGAACCACCGCCGTCCGTGGCGGTTAGTACAGGGATGTTGAATCTGTACGCCGGTATTGATAACGCCTCGGTTAGTACATGGTAACTTAATTACAAAATGTCATAGTAGTTTCCGCAAGACTGTTTAAAAATAAACCTGGATTAAGAGAAAAATTTGAACTGCAACGTGAAGTAGCATGAAACATAATAAAATATACTGTATGAAAAATCAGACGTGTTAAAAAACAGTGAATTATAATAGGAATTATTTATAACGCTTCTATGGTTGTATGATTTACTATACAATAGCAAATATAGATGCTTATCCTGTATCATAAAAAAGCCCTTTACGAGCTTTTACGCGCGCAAAGGGCTTTTAAGAAAAATTATGTAAACTTTACTTCTTGGAAATAAAGTTCAAAAGGTCAATAACTCTGTTTGAATAGCCCCATTCATTATCGTACCACGATACCACCTTGAAGAATCTTTTTTCTCCCGGGAGATTATTCTGCAAGGTTGCTTTACTGTCATATATGGAAGAACGCTTGTCGTGAATAATATCCGTGGAAACAATTTCTTCATCACAGTAGCCAAGTACACCTTTCATATAAGTTTCGGAAGCTTTTTTGAAAGCAGCATCAAGCTCTTCAATCGAAGTATTTTTTTCTGTTCTAAAGGTGAGGTCTACAACCGACCCTGTTGGTGTGGGAACTCTAAAAGACATACCGGTGAGCTTACCCTTTGTGGAGGGAAGAACTTCACCAACCGCCTTTGCAGCTCCGGTTGTAGAGGGGATAATATTGATTGCGGCAGCGCGCCCGCCTCTCCAGTCTTTTTGAGAAACGCCGTCCACTGTTTTTTGTGTTGCGGTATAGGCATGAATGGTGGTCATAAGACCGGTTTCAATACCAAAACCTTCTTTTAAGATAACATGAACTACAGGTGCCAAACAGTTTGTTGTGCAGCTTGCGTTTGAAATTACATTATGCTTTGCAGCATCGTATTCATTTTCATTTACACCCATGACAAAGGTTTTAATTGGCTTATCGGGATTGCTGCTTTTTCCGGGGGCGGTAATAATAACTTTTTTTGCACCGGCATCAATGTGTCCGTATGCTTTTTCATTTGCATAAATACCGGTTGCTTCAATTACTACATCTACACCAAGATCTTTCCACGGAAGTTGCTCGGGGGAAAGCCCTTTTCCGGAAATACACTTGATTTGATGTCCGTTAATAACAAGTACATCGTCTGCAGCGGTTTCAATTTTTGCTTTCATCTTTCCCTGCACCGAATCATATTTCAACTGATACGCAAAATACTTTGCATCGGTGGAAAGGTCAACTACTGCAACAACATCGTATTTGTCTTTTCCAAGCAAATCCTGTTCTACTAAGGCTTGAAAAACCAAGCGACCGATACGACCAAAACCATTGATTGCTATTTTCATACTTTACAATCTCCTTAATCTATAAATATATCTATAATGTATACGAAAACCGCCAAACAGTCAAGAAGAGAAGGATGTACTGTCAAAAAAATGTCTAATTTAGGCATAAAAAGCTTAATAGTTTGTGAGTAATGCCAGAAAAGCATGTAAAAACTTTTGATATCCGTCACCGAGTAAATTGCCCTTACTCGGGTTTTACAGAATCCTTTGTTCAATCGCAGCAGAGTTTGTTTCTGCTGACATTTAAAACGTCTGCTCATTTTATCCGACAATAACGACAGGCGTTTATCAATGCTGCTGTCTTTTTTCCCAGTAGCTCTTTATCAAAACAAGTTCTCTTTTATAAAAAAATCTTTATATGCGGTGCATCCCCATCCGTATTTTCGTAGTATAATGTTTTGTAATTAACTTCCGGTTATATAAATTGGAGCACTAACAATAAGGGACTGCGGATTTAAACATTCCTATAGCAAATTACCCACCGTTGTAAAATTCCAAACGATGTTTTGCCTGATACCCCAGCGTAAGCAGGCAAAACTCGTAGGCGAACCAAAGGCAGCAATTCCAAGGTTCGCCCTTGCTCAATTCCAAGCGATGTTTAAAAGCATCAGCACAAAACTGTAAAATTGAAGCTTTAAAACTCGCAAGGCATAATTTTGCTACGGACGGCAAAACTCAGAACGGGCACGGACGCCCGTGGTTTCAAACAGCAGCGACGTTTTAAAGCAAAACTATTTGCAAAGCTTTAAAACTCGTAGGTTAAGTTTTGCCACGGACGTCAAAACTCAGAACGGGCACGGACGCCCGTGGTTCCAAGCAGAATTGAGTTTGAAAACTACCACAGCTATATAAACAGGAGTTTTCAAACTCATAGGTTTCATTTTGCCACGGATGGCAAAATGAAACCGTTGTGTCGGACTCTTTTTTATAACAGGAAGCTTTAAAACTCGCAAGGCATAATTTTGCCATTTTTGTAAGATGTATTAAAAAACGGGATAGAGTTATTAAAAAAACGCTCGCCCGGTCAGTATTTTCTACCTTTGACAGAATTACAATAGATATGCTATGATGCCTAAGTGAAAACGTTCAAATTTTTGATTTTTTCAGCCGGCGTATTTTTTTTGTGTATAGCTTGTAATGCTTCATCCGATACTTATTTATATGAGGGCCTTAAAAAACACAGGGATGAGCAAATACAGCTTGTCAACTTGCTTGAAACGGAAACAAACGAATCAATGCGATTTGCACTAATTGATAAAATTGCCGCAAATTTACGGCAGGAAAAACAGTATAAAACCCTAACGGTTTTTCTTGGAAATATTATCAACACCGATCAGAAAAATCCGTATACCGCATACTGGCTTCTAATGCTTGGATATTGCTATCAGGAGCAAAACATGCCGGAAATTGCCGCCTGCTATTTTGAGCGGATTATTCAAAATTATCATGATATTGAAATTCAGGAAAAATCAATTCATTTACTGTGTTTACAAAATTTAATAAAGCTTTCAAAAGATCCACTCAGGCAGGTCAATTATTATTCTCGACTTTTATCAGAATTTTACACTTCAATTGATCCTGCGTATGCGTATTTTATGCTGGGGCGCGCTTATGAAGGCTTGGGTGAATGGCAGGCGGCTATCCAAACCTATACACAGTTTTTAAGTTTAAAACGCTACGATGTTATTATCCAGGGAATTCCGGATTCTTTCGGATATGCAAGTAAAATTGTTAATTATAATGCGGCGGCTTCTTCTAAAAACTGGACTTTTGCCTCCCTCGATGATTTAGTGAAAACGATTACCGCAGCAATTCATAAAGGAGCGCCAAATACTTTGGAAAATTATCGCTCAAAGGTTGATTTTTTTGCAATGTCTTGGAAGCAGGAGCAGGCGGAAAAACAGGAGCAGCCATATTTTAATCTTGAGAGTTTTATGGCGGGCAGAAGAATCAGAGTGGCTTCATCTCTTGATCCTTCATCCACTCCTTATGAAGCATATCTTCGAACCTCGGGGTGGAATCAGTATATCAGCACTTGGTATCTTTGTTTTAAAAAAATTAACTTTCCCCCCAATCCTGATATTCATGATCGATGGGAGTGGGCGGGAGTATATTATGGAGAGAAACAATGAGAAAAAAAATCGGCTTTTATGCTTTTTTACTTATTCATTTATTTGGTTTTTCTTCACTTAGCCCTTCGATACAGAATAGAGACAGACAGCCGCCTGAAGGCTTTTTTGCTGCGGTGGGTATTCTAAAAAGTACTCAAATTAATTCCCTGTTCAACGGTCCGCTTTTATTGGTTTCCAATCCTTTAATTGAGCGATTTAAAAAGCAGTACACAACTGAAGGCGGCTTACGATACTTATCGTCAATTATGCAGCGCTCTTCCCCGTATCGTAATTTTATTATCGAAGAATTAGCACAGGCAAATCTCCCCCCTGAACTACTGTTTTTGCCGGTTATAGAATCGGGGTTTTCAGAAAAAGCAGTGTCAAAATCTGGTGCGGTAGGAATTTGGCAATTTATGCGCAATAGTATTGGAGGATATGATATTCATATCAATGACTGGATGGATGAGCGGAGAGATCCGTGGAAAACAAGTATTGCGGCAATTAAAAAACTGAAGTGGAATTATGAGCAGCTGCGAGATTGGCCGCTTGCCTTAGCCGCCTATAATTGTGGAATGGGGGCGATCAATAAGGCAATAAAAAAAGCCGGACAGGCGGATTACTGGTATCTTTGCGAAAAAGGTTTTCTTAAACGAGAGACAGTATTGTATGTGCCGAAGTTTTTAGCTATTGCGGAAATTCTTTCGCGCAGTTCCGAGTATGGAATTGATTGGGGGGATCCTACAATACATCCTGAAACCACTACAATCACGGTAAAGCGGGCAATTGATGTTGTAATGCTTGCGGAAAAAATCGGGGCTGATGCGAATGACTTAAAAAAAATTAACCCTTCATTAAAACACGCAATCACCCCGCCGAATACTAAGTACCCCTTGCGCATTCCCGTTGCATATGAGCAAGCGACAAAACAACTTCTTAATAATAAAAGCTCTATTCTCATTAAATATTATCTTTATAAAATTCGCTCAGGCGATACCCTGTATGCACTTGCAAATCATTATGGCGTAAGTGTTGACAGTATTATCAATTATAATAAAGGCTTAAAACCGAGTGCTTTGCGCCTTGGCCAAACCATTGTTATTCCCGCATTAAAAACAGTGCATGAGTATCGGGGTAAAAACCCAAGCGAAAATATTGATTTTAGCGGAAAATATGTGGTACGCAAGGGAGATACCCTTTGGTCAATTGCTTTAGCGTATAATGTGCAAGTGGAAACCTTAGCCGAAAAAAACAAGCTGTCGGTGAATTCAATTCTTTCATTAGGAAAGGTCTTAAATGTGCCGATACAATAATTGTAAATACAGACACAATCGGAAATTTTCTAAAACTCGGATTAAATTTTGGAATCTCCCGATTTATTTTTAAAGATAAGGCATAAAAATGAAAAAAAAATATAATTTCTTTTTAGTTATCGTATCCTTCTTTTTATTTTCAACCTTTGCCGAAGAGGATGCAATCGGTGCAACGGTTGTACAGGATTGGGAAAACACTACCATAGATTCTAAAATAAGTTTAGATATCAATAAAGAAGCGCTTCATCTTCCGGCAGATAGAAACACCGCCCTTGCCCGTATACACCAAGAATCTCCCAGACTTATGAAAGACGTATATCTTTCCGTCCTTGTCGATTCCTCAAATCGTATGGGAGATTACCTTGCGGAAAAACAAATTACCATGAATGATATCAATAAACTTATTGAAGAGGGGACGGAAACGCCGGCAGCTTTTTCGCAAGATTTGAAAGATTTAACGCTGTATCATCAGGCGAAGCTTGGAAAAGCGGGTGAGCTTTTTGTTAAACATTCCGTTCCATATAAACCAGCAGTGCCTCCTTCTTCCACTGTAAGCAAGGTGTACTCAGGGATTCTCATTGATGCACGGGGAAATTTGCCTGTCCACGGAGAGTATGAAACGGAAACCTTACAACCCTGTCTTTTTCCGAAAGTTTGGGACACAGATATGAATCTTATTTATGAAAAAAACATGGTATTGCCCGCTATTGCAAAAAAACAGGGAATTATCAGGTATGCATCTGCACTGAATGAAAAAGACTATCGGGATATTATTGGCGTAAATCCTTTGCGTATTGTTGCGCGCGGCGTTTTCGGGCAAAACAGGACAGATCCGATCATTGCCGGCAGCGATGCGGCACAAATCCTTGCAAAGCCGGAAAACCTCAAACTTTTGGAAGAGGGAAAACTTATTATTATCTGCAATAAAGAAAATTTACGCACCAGCCTCCCCTATCCGCTGCCGGATGAGAATTTTTATTTTGCGTATCATAATATAAAGAAAATGTTTTCTAAAGAAACGCCTGACAGCATCAATATGCGACCGGGAATTAATACAATAAAAATAACCATGTATGATATTCGTTTTATTGCAGACTCTCCTGAAATTTTACCCGAAGAAAAAGGACGCGTTGACATTATTGCCAGAGCGCTTAGAGCAATGGGGCCTTATACGAAATTTTTAATCGAAGGACATACTGCGGATATCAATCAACCGAAAAATCAATTAGTCCTTTCAGTTGCTCGAGCGGATAAAATAGCGGAAGAACTTGCAAAACGCGGTATTGATGCTTCCAGAATGACCACCGCAGGATACGGCGGCACAAGACCTATTGCTCCGAATGATACATCGCCAAATAGGGCAAAAAACAGGCGCGTTGAAATTACTATTATGCGTGATTAACCATCGATACAATAAACACAATAAACCCGAAGGCTTGTAACTCTTTTTACCAGTCTCTTGTTGATTATGTAAGAATTTATAAAATTAATTATGACACTTGGAGGAAGAATGAAAAATTGCATCAGAATATTCGGGAGCACTCTCGTGATATTGTTGTTCTTTTCTTGTATGACTGTACCGAAAGAATCAAGCGTTCCGGAAAATTTAACTCCGGCGGAGCTGAACTTGCGCGCCCAGGAAGCTTATGATATCGGCAACAAAAGAGCAGCTCTTTTTTATTATAATTTAATTCTAAAGCGTTTCTGCGATGACGAATCTATTTGCATAGGGGCTGATTTTGAAATTGCACATATTCGGTTAAAGCAAAAAAAATGGCAGGAAGCATATATGCGGTTACAGTATGTTTTAAACCAATATGAGGGAGCGGGTTCATCCCGTCTTCCGCCAGAATTTTATAAACTTGCTTTAATAGATATGAAACGAGTAGAAAAAAAAGTACAAGGAGAAAATACCGAAAAAGCTGTCGAAGAATATATTGCAAAACGCAATGAAGAGCGGCAAAAATTAATTGAAGAGAAAAACAGGAACGCTCAAGAATCAACGGATAAACTAATACAGGAGCTTGAACAAACTCAGTTTCAATCCGAACCGACAAAGGAGTTACCTCCTGAGTCCAAACAGGAACTAAACCCTGAACAAAAAAAGCAATCGGATTCTAAACAAACACAGGAATTAAACCCTGAGTCAGAATCAAAATCGCAACTGAAGGCTGAACCTCAGCCTAAAAAGAAAAACTAAAAAAATACACTAAAAATATGGCAAATCTTTTTTTTACTGCGATACTATACAGTATGAAAAGATTTGCTTTTATTTTAACCGATGTACTTGCGGCATTTTATGCGAATCTGCTGTGTCCGCAGCAATGTGCGGTTTGCGGGGAAGATACTTTCCGCGCAATTCCCCTTTGCAAAAAATGTGCTGAGCGGTTGCTTTCCACTCAGCTGCAGTACCCGCTGGTGCATCCTGAGCTTTTTTGCGCCTGCTGCGGACGGGAGCTTATTTCAGAACAAGAATACTGTACTGCGTGCCATTCGGCAATCTTTGCAGCGGAAACATTTGTTTCTCCGATACAAAAGACATTCGCTCTTTTTCCCTATATCGGTTTAGGACAAAAACTTCTGCCTTTATGGAAAAATAAGGAAATACGCTCCTTTGCTCCGCTTTTTAGCAAGCTTATCGGAGAATTTATACAAACCGCACAAAGACTTTGTATGCTGCCTGCCGATATCGCTATTGTGCCGGTACCGCCCCGTCCGAAAAAATTACGTAAAAAAGGTTGGGATCAAATTGAAGACCTTGCGCGCAGACTTGAAGCAAGCGGTTTTAGTATAAACCGCTGCCTTACCCGAAAAGATGGAACCGCACAAAAACAACTTTCACGAAAAGAGCGACAAACAAATCTTTCAGGGAAAATCGCCGTTGGCGGCAAAAAACGTATACCCGAAAAGCTTTTAATAATTGACGACGTCATGACCACCGGCGCAACCCTCAACACCTGCGCGGAAGTGCTGAAAAACTCAGGCTGTAAAGAAATTTACGCGCTTTGCTTATTTTATGACTAATACACTTTCTTCTGTATCTTCAGCGCTCAATTGTTTTGGCATACCGTCCTACCATACCGTTTCGGTAATTAACTTGCTGTATGTGTTCAGAGTATTGACAAGAATGGCTTGCGGATTTAGGCATTCCTATGCTAAATTCCAAACGATGTTTTAAAGCAAGACTGTTTGCAAAGCTTTAAAACTCGTAGGCGAAGTTACACTAAATTTTCAAAACTTCGCCCGTGCTCAATTCCAAACGATGTTTAAAAGCATCAATACAAAATTATAAAATTGAAGCTTTTAAACTCGTTGGCAAAGCGGAGGCAAATTATTAACGCTTTGCCCTATGGTAAGTTTACCCACCGTTGTCAAGCTCAGAACGGGCACAGATGCCCGTGGTTCCACGCAGACGGTTTAGTTTTTGACACGGACGTCAAAAACTAAACCGTTGTGTCGGACTCTTTTTTATAATTTTTTTTATGTTTGGTATTGGATGAATTAAAAAACAAATTAAAAATATCAAAAAAAACGCTGAACTAATCTATCGCTTATTTTTATCTCTGTATACTTTGCAATTTTCCTTTAAATAGTTATTTTGTTTTACAATGATGCCTTTTCCTGTAAATAATTTTTAAATTTTTATCCCCTTTTTAAATTCCTATGCTATACTTTATGAAACGCTTACATAAGGAGAGGGCGGTGTAAATGGAACAAAATAAAATCCGTTCAAAAAACAGCCTCAAAAAAATCAGGGAGCATAAGACCTTGCTTTTTATGATTCTTCCCGGGCTGGTTTCGGTTTTTATTTTTTCATATATTCCCATGTACGGGATTATTATTGCATTTCAAAATTATAATCCGATGAAAGGTTTTTTCGGAAGCGATTTTGTCGGCTTAAAATACTTTCGGCAATTTATTCAAAATCCATATTTGTTTCGGTTACTGCGGAACACCTTGCTTTTAGGAATTTATTCGCTTTTATGGGGCTTTCCCGCTTCAATTATTTTAGCCTTGCTGCTTGACCAGCTGAAAAATCGCCATTTTAAAAAGCTTGTGCAAACAATTTCGTATATGCCGTATTTTATTTCGGTTATTGTGGTGGTCGGAATTATCAGCAATTTTTGTGCTATCGATGACGGTATATTTAATAAATTGAGAATATGGCTCGGGTTGGAACAAATTTCATATTTAACCAATCCCGCCTATTTTCGCACCATTTTTATTTCTTCCGGTATCTGGCAGGGAATCGGTTGGGGAAGCATTATTTATTTAGCCGCCCTGTCAAAAATAGATCCGAATTTAATTGAAGCGGCAACCATTGACGGTGCCAATCGGCTGCAAAAAGTCAGACATATTACCTGGCCGGCAATTTTGCCCACCACAACCATCATGCTCATTTTAAGCATAAGCGGAATTTTGCAAACCAATTTTCAAAAAGTGTTGTTATTATACAGCGAGGCAACATACGAAACAGCGGATGTTATCAGTACGTATGTATATCGAGAAGGAATCCTCGGCGGGCGTTTTGAGTATACTACCGCAATCGGGCTTTTAATGTCCTTTGTCTCATTTATCCTGTTGGTGTTGGCAAATACAATCAGCAAACGTTTAACTGAAAACAGTTTATGGTAAACTTGAGGAGGCAATGAAAAAATATTTTACAAAACAACGGCTTACAATCGGAGAATTAGTCTTTGACAGCGTAAACATACTTTTAATGTTGATTTTGACCGCGATAATGATTATACCGATCATACACGTAATCTCGGTATCGTTGAGCTCGGCGGATTCAGTATTACACGGAGGTTTGTTTCTTTTCCCAAAGGTTTTAATTTAAAAGCCTATGCATTTGTTTTTTCCGATAATTTAATCATGCACTCATATTTGAACACTATCATATACACCGCAGGGCATACCGTTCTGGTTATTTTACTGACGGCAATGACCGCTTATCCGCTTTCGATTAAAACCCTTCCTTTTAAAAACGGGTTTACCATTTTTCTAACCTTCACCATGTTTTTTAGCGGTGGAACAATTCCCACCTACTTATTGATGCGTCATCTTCATTTAATTAACAACCGATTAGTGATGATTATTCCTTTTGCGGTGAGTACCTATAATGTTATTTTATTCAGAACGTTTTTTCTCGGCATTAACAGCGAGCTGCGCGAATCGGCAAAAATAGACGGAGCAGGTGAAATGCGAATCTTGTTTCAAATTATTCTCCCCTTGTCAAAAGCGATTATTGCAACAGTCGGTTTATTCACAATGGTCGGAAAATGGAATGACTGGTTTTCCGCCCTGATATATTTAACCGACGAAAAAAAATATCCGGTACAAATGATTTTGCGAAAAATACTTTTTAATTCAACCGCACTTAATATGAACGATGCGCGCATGATGGAGATTTTCAGATTAAACGCCATTAACCCGCTGACCATTCAAATGGCAACCATTGTGGTTATCTCTTTTCCGATTATGTGCATATATCCGTTTTTACAAAAACATTTTACAAAAGGAGTTTTACTGGGAGGAATAAAAGGATAAGTTTTGGAAGGTTTCACCATTGAAAAATCAACCCGTGAAAAACCTTTAGATTTAATGCGTCTTAAATTGTAAAAAATTTTATAAAAAAGAGCTCGACACGGCGCAACGGTGGATAATTTACCATAGGGAGGCTGAATCCGCAGTCCGCCTGTTGATGCTCCGGCTGCATGTATGGAAGTTAATTACAGGACACGATAATAGAACTGTAAAACTGATTTTAACCTTAAGGAGGGTTATTATGAAACTATGGAAATTCTTATCGGTATTGGTAGTAGCAGCACTGCTTATCGGCTGCTCGGATGAAAAAGCAAAAACGGATTCCGACACAGGCAAACTCAGCTTTTCCGTTACAACCGTTGACTTCGGACAAAGACCGACCGGCACGCTCATTCAAAATGAGTGGCTCAAACTTATGTCCGAAAAAATGGGAAAAGAATTGGACATTAAATTTGAGTTTGTCGCAATGGGCGACTACGGTGAAAAACTCAAAATTATGAATGCCGGAGGAGACATTGCCGACGTACTCAGTATTTTTGCGATGAGTAAAACCGATGTCGACAAGTACGGAAAACAAGGGCTCTATGTGGATTTATCAAAGCATTTAGATAAGATGCCGCATTATAAAGCAGCGCTTGAAAAAGATCCCAACAGTAAATATTTATACGCACCGAATGGAGCGTTGTATGGAGCCTTTAACTTGGCATTGGTGTCAAAGTCTTCGGTACATTCAAAATCATATTCAGTGATGGCGATAAAATCCAAGGTTTTTAAAGATAATAACATTAAGGTTCCCGAAACACTTGATGAAGTATACGCAGGTGCAAAAAAACTCAAAGAACTGAATGTTTCCCGTTATCCGATTATCTTACATGAAGAGTGGCAGAATCCCGAAAGCACTGTCTTTAACGCATACCATACCGCAAGCGACCGATTCTATGACGGCAAGAAATTTGCCTACGGCCCCGTAAGCGATGATTATAAGCGTGCCTTGCAATACATGAACAAAATATACAAAGAAGGGCTGATCTCTCCCGATTATTTTAATCAAAAATCTTCGGACGGCAGCGCCGCCCTTTCAAAGGGAACTGCATGCATTATTCTTTCCTGCTGGGAAGGATATCCCGCACGGTGGAAAACGGAATTCCCTGATGATGAATGGGTTGCCATTCCCCTGCCAAGCTCGGAAGCGTATCCGGATAATCCTTGGCAGTTTGAGCGGGAATTCCCTTCCGACTATAACCTTGATGCCGGTTATTCGATAGTTGTATCTTCAAAAGCTAAAAATCTTGATGAGATTTTAAAGTTTATCGATTTTCAATATGATGATGCTATTATTTCACTTTTAAACTGGGGCATTGAAGGTACAACATTTACCGTAGCGGAAAACGGCGAGAAAATTTTAATAGGCGAAAATACAAGTGAGACCAATCGAAAAATGATTTCTTACGGAATGCCCTTATCCAGTGCCTGCCGCTCGGGTATTTTTCCTCAGCCGCAGGACATGGTGGTTTGGCGCGTTGCGGCGGAACCGAAAATTCCTTTATACTATAAAGGGGAATATTTTTTTGAAAAGCTGGTTCCTTTTTGCAGCGCACGCATAACTCCTCAAAACACTTCTCCCAATGATAATGTACCAAAAATCAAACTCTCCGAAGATGAGCTTGAAGAATACGCAACCATTATGACACCTGTTTCCACCTTTGCGCGTGAACAAAAAGCTCTTTTTATAAAAGGAGACCAACCCTTCTCTCAATGGGATAATTATCTGAAAAAACTGAACAGTATGGGAGATATTGAAAAGGCGATGAATTTATACAATTCAAAATTATAACCAATGCAAAGCCCGCTTTTAGCAATTCTGTTTTTAAATTAAGCAGTAGGGATCGCAAAAGCGGGTTTTATATTATAATGATATAAAAAGAGCGTGCATGATGCAAACTAAAAAAGCGAAGTGTATTATACGTGTATTATTTCTGCTTTGTTTGACAAGAACACATCTTTTTGCAAAAGAGAAAAATCAGAGTTTAGGTATTCGGGATATGAAACTATACTATACAAAAGCGGCGGAACAAACCGCAGAAGGCTGGGAACAGAAAAGCCTGCCGATCGGGAATGGATTTATCGGCGCATCTATTTTCGGCGGAATAAGGCGGGAATACCTGCACCTTAACGAAAAAACCTTATGGACAGGAGGCCCGTGCAAAAAACGTCCGAATTATTCAGGCGGGAATAAAACAGGCGTTGACGAAAACGGCTACACTCCTGCGGATTACTTTGCTAAAATCCGCACATTGTTTTCAGAAGGAAAAGATGCAGAAGCCGCCGCCCTCTGCGATAAACTTGTCGGGGAAAAGGCAAGCGAAGGATACGGTGCGTATCAAAGCTTCGGTAAGTTCTTTATCGATTTTTATTATTCCGCGCATACAGCCCTTTCTGAACCTCCGGCGGAAATTAAAGCATATCGGCGGGAGCTTGACCTTAATCAGGCACTTGTAGAAGTGCGGTATCAATACAATACCACAGAATACCGGCGAATGTATTTTGCAAACTATCCGTCCAATGTGTTGGCGGGAAAAATTACCGCAAGCAATCCGGTGCTGCATTGCTCCGTTCATTTTGAATCCGACCAAGGCGGCAGCATTTCATATACGCAAAACGGTTTTACACTTTCGGGGAAGGTGGAAGACAATGATTTGGAATTTTTATTACGCTGCCGCATTCGCACCGACGGAATTACCACCTGTTCAGACAAGGGTATATCGATTACGCAAGCCTCATTTCTTGAATTTTTTCTTTGCAGCGCAACCGATTATTCCGACTCGTATCCGAAATACAGAACGGGTTTTCCGCCGCATATTGATGAAGCAAATCTCAATAAAAGTTTTGATGCCTTGCTTGCCGAACATATCAAAGATTATTGCCCGCTGTTCGACCGCTGCCGCTTGAACATCGGGCAAGATTCCGAACCCGATATGCCGACCGATGTTTTACTCAGCGAATATAAAAACGGAAAATTTTCTCGGAAGCTTGAAGACCTGCTCTTCCAATACGGGCGGTATTTGCTGCTTTCCTCAAGCAGAGAAAAAAATATTCTGCCCGCCAATTTACAGGGAATGTGGAATAACTCAAATTCACCGCCGTGGGCATCCGATTATCATTTAAATATCAATCTGCAAATGAATTATTGGCTTGCCTGCGTTACAGGACTTCCCGAATGCTGCATTCCGCTTGTCAAATATGTGGCAGCCTTGGAAAAACCCGCCGAGCGCACCGCAAAAGCATACACGGGGCTTGACGGCGGCTTGATGATTCACACGCAAAACACGCCCTTCGGTTGGACTTGTCCGGGCTGGTCATTTGACTGGGGCTGGTCGCCTGCGGCATTCCCGTGGATTTTGCAAAACCTCTGGCAGTATTATTGCGCAAGCGGCGATTTCACACGGCTTAAAGAAATTATTTATCCGCTTTTTAAAAAAGAGATGCAATTTTACACTGCCGTCTTAGTTTTTGATAAAAAGCAAAACAGACTTGTTTCATCGCCAACCTATTCGCCCGAACACGGGCCGCGCACAAACGGAAACACCTACGAGCAAAGTCTTATTTGGGAGCTATTTAAGCAAGGCATTGAGGCTGCAAAGCTTTGCGGAGAAAAAAAGGCGCTTATTGCACAGTGGAAAAAAGTGCAAGAGAATCTTAAACCAATTGTTATCGGAAAAAGCGGACAAATCCTTGAATGGTACACGGAAGAAGAGCTCGGCTCCATCGGGGAAAAGCACCATCGGCATATTTCTCATTTACTCGGCGTGTATCCCGGAACGCTCATTACAAAAGAAGATACGGACTTGGCTGCCGCCGCAAAGCGTTCGCTTGAAGCCCGCGGCGACAAAAGCACCGGTTGGGCAATGGCGCAGCGCATACTCACATGGGCGCGCTTGGGCGAAGGCAAACGGGCATACGCAATTTTACAAACAATGATTCAAACCTGCATTTACGATAATCTGTTAGCCACTCACCCGCCCTTTCAAATCGACGGTAACTTCGGCCTAACCGCCGCCATTGCAGAACTGTTTTTGCACTGTGCCGACTCCCTCCCCGATGAATGGCAGGGGGCAACCTTGCATACCGCAAAACAATAATGCTCAATTCGGAAGTATGATCCGCTTAGGCTTATTAACCATCGCTCTGCGCAATTCCGATTATACGGAACCTCATAACAGGAGCTTTTAAAGATTCCGATTACGCCCGGGATAAAAAGATTTATGCCTGACATAATTTGATTTTCGCCTTATGTAATTGGACAACCCCGAAACGCAAAAAGAGAAAGTTTCCGATGAAGAAAAAACACCTAATTTCTACGATCGCCTCCGTTTACGCAAATCCGACGACAATGCCGCCTGGTTTAACAAAGCAACTGTTTGTTTTTGTAGTTTCCGATACAAACCGTGTTTCGTCGCCTTGGGAAGAGCGCAACAGAACAGTAAGTGCTAGTACAGCGTTTTGTAATTAAGTTCATATTTGAGAGCGTCGGTTATAACTGCTTCAGAAACATCGAGATCATCAAGATTGTATTTCCAATGGAATACGACCGGCTCTTCATTAATCTCGTCAAAGTATTTATACAGTCGATTAACTAACTCTGTTTTTGATTTTACTCTCATGCCCCGCAACAGTTGTCTTGTTAGTTTGCTGAAAAATCCTTCAATCATATTTAACCACGAACCATGCTTTGGCGTAAACACAAACTCAAATCTACCCGGTACCGTTGAAAGATATCGAATGGTTTCTTTGGAGGTATGTACTTTTAAGTTATCCAAAATGATTCTAATTTTATCTTCTTGCGGGTATCGTTCATCAAGTATTTTAAGAAATTGCACATAATCTTTACTGGTGTGACTGTCGCTTACAAGAGGAATGGCATCCCCCGTCTGTAAATCAATGCCTGCTAAAAGTGAGAGCGTGCCAAGCCGTTTGTATTCATAATCACGGCGAATGCATTGATGGGTTTCATCAGCAGGTAAATCATCGCTTGTCGTCGCGATAGCTTGTATGCCGGGCTTCTCATCATACGAAACAACATGGATATTCTTCCCTTCTTCTGTCTGTAATGGCTTATTTTCCTCAAAATAAAGTTCAAGTTGCTTATAAACGAGTAAAACATTGTGCATTTTTCTATCACAGTCAGGGTCTCTGTTTTCACAGTAATATTCTATTTTGTAAGGTTTAATGTCTGCTTCAGTTAGTATTTTAAATACCGTTGTTTTATGGATAGTAGCGAGCCGTAGGTATCCTGCACTTTCAGCGGTGGTGTTAATATGCTTTGTTAACAGTGCGTAAGTCCATGTTTCTGCAGCATACCCAAAAGTAGTCGGTTTTTGACAAGCGAGATTTATAATCCACGATTTCTCTTCATCGGTAATTTCCGGATTGTTTCCGCGTCCGGGTGCATCGGTGAGAGCATGCTCTACGCCGCCCTGCTTATATTTCTTAAGGCAGAGCGCAACGCTTCTATACGTATAGCCTACCTTGTCGGCTGTTTCCTTAATGGACAGCCCCTTGCTTTTAAGCAAAAGTATTCGTGCACGCGTGAGCGTTTGTGCTTGGATTGTTCGTAAACGAACAAGTGATTCAAGGTACGTGAGCTCTTCAGGATTTAGTTCAAGTTTACTCGGCGGTTTTGGCATGCAATACTCCTTAGTGATAAAAATCTGTTGAGATAGTATCACAAACCAAAGAAAAATACAATATACTTTTCAGGAAAACGTTATACTAGTATAACGTTTTTTTAATAAGTCGATTAAATTTTTTTAATACATCTTATCAAAAACGTAAAAAGTTTTATAAAAAAGAGCTCACACGGCGCAACGGTGAGCAATTTACCATAGTAATGCTTAAATCCGCAGCCTCTTATTGTTGATACTCCGATTTGTATAACAGGAAGTTAATTACAAAACGCTATACTAGTACAGCGTTTTGTGCTTAAGTTGCTGTTAGTAATCGGAGTGTTGGTAATAATAGCTTGCAGATTCAGCATTGCTATGATAAATTCCAAACGATGTTTTAAAGCATCAACACAAAATTATAAAATTGAAGCTTTAAAACTCGTTGGCGAAGTTACAGTAAATTTTCAAAACTTCGCCCTATGGTAAACTACCCACCGTTGCGCCGTGTCGGACTCAGAACCGCCACGGACGGCGGTGGTTCCACGCAGAAACGATGTTTTAAAAGCACAAACTTTTTCCAAGTGCTTTTAAAACTCGCAGGTTTGGTTTTGACAAGGACGTCAAAACCAAACCGTTGCGCCGTGTCGGGCTCTTTTTTATAATCGTATCAGATGAATTAAAAAACGTTATAATAGTCTATATAAATTGTGCAAGATAAAACGGTAAATACAAAACGTCTTGCGATTTAGCTAAATCTTTTGTGTAAAGCAAATACTTTTTTCCGATTCGTGCGGAGTATTTTTCCGAAAACTTATCCAGCGAAGTATGCGCTTTGTACCCCGATGATTTTACTTCTATTGGGCAAATTTTATTGCCCCGTGCTAAAACAAAATCTATTTCGTAATTTTTTGTTGAGTTCTCGTTTGGAAAAGTATGGTAATAAAGAGATTCGCCCTTAGCCGCCAGGGTTTGCGCCGCAATGTTTTCATACAGGATGCCGAGATTTGCCGGCAATCTATCACTGAGCAATTTTTTATAAATCGAGTTTTCGGTGAATGGCCTATCCTCAAACATAAGAGTAACCATCAGCCCTGTATCGGATAAATACAATTTAAATTTTCGCGTATCCATGTTTGCAGCCAAGCCGGCTCCCGGGTCATTGGCATGATAAGCCGGCAAGACGGTGTTAGAAGCAATTAGTTCCGCGAGCTCCTCCGATATGGTAGAAGCTCTTTCGTACGGCAGCACACTTCCAACTTGGTAGCGAGTTGCCTTTCTGCTGAGCTCCGCCGGTATCGCCTTGTACAAAGCGGATATTTTTCCTGTGCTGTCTATTTTGTAAAAATCATCAAAATATAATCGGATGATGTCTCTTTTTATCTCATCGACACGGGCAAGGTTATTTTCTTCAATATAAGTGTTCACCGCCTGCGGCATTCCGCC
This sequence comes from Treponema phagedenis, assembly GCF_008153345.1. Classification (NCBI taxonomy): domain Bacteria; kingdom Pseudomonadati; phylum Spirochaetota; class Spirochaetia; order Treponematales; family Treponemataceae; genus Treponema; species Treponema phagedenis. The sequence goes on from NZ_CP042818.1 coordinate 1,951,734, forward strand.
TACCAACATGTACAAGCGGAATTTTCGCATGAGTTCGCGATTGAGCGCATCGCCTACCGAAGTGTTTTTTTTAAATATACCATGCAGTAGTTCGGTTGTAACAGTGTCGCCTGTAGCCCAAAGGAATTCCTCAAAATCCATCGGATACATATTGATATGCCGTTCTTCACTCGGGATGAGAATGTTTTCAACATTTTTTCTGATTGAAATAAGCGAGCCTGTTTCGATATAGTCATAGCGATGATCCGCAACCAACAGTTTGATTGCCTGCCGCGCCTTTGGACAAAATTGAACCTCATCAAAGACAATTAAAGACTTTCGCTCTTGTAAGTTTACGCCATACTGCAATTGTAATTGAAGAAAAAGATAGTTGAGGTCGGAAACATCTTCGAATAAAAGGTGAATATTTTTCGGGGCAAAAGCGAAGTCTATTATCAAATAGCTTTCGTATTCGTTTTTTGCAAACTCTGTTACTACTGTAGATTTTCCGACTCTCCGCGCTCCTTCGATTAAAAGTGCGGTTTTTCCTTTTGAGTTATTTTTCCATTCCAACAATTGTTGATATGTTTTTCGCTTAAACACATTGTTTTTCATAAATTTGCCTTTTTTAGGTGCCGAGTTTTTAAATTCTGCTTGTTTTTATTGGATTTTACAAATCCGACAAGTTTTTAATGCAGTTTTACTACAAATCAGACGTTTGTTTTAGCTGATTTTACTACAAATCAGACAAATTTACAATGGCATTTTACTACAAATCCGACATTTGTTTTAGGCGGTTTTACTGCAAATCAGACATTTGTTTTTTTATATGGTGTTGTGTATTTATTGTTTTTCAAATCCCTATGTACTTTCCCCTGCTCCGGATTGATATAAATTTCAGAACCGCCACGGACGGCTGTGGTTCCACGCAGAAACGATGTTTTAAAGCATCAACACTAAATTGTAAAATTGAAGCTTTAAAACTCGTAGGCGAAGTTACAGTAAATTTTCAAAACTTCGCCGTTGCCTATGGTAAGTTTACCCACCGTTGCAAAATTCCAAACGATGTTTTGCCTGTGCTTTATTGTAAACAGGCAAAACTCGTAGGCGAACCAAAGGCAGCAATTCCAAGGGTTCGCCGTTGCCCCGTGTCGAGCTCTTTTTTATGCTAGGAGTTTTCAAACCTCTATACAATCCCTCATGTGCGCAGGAATGCCTCCCTTGTTTTCCGTTACTGTCTATGCTACAATTATTTTGTGAAGATTGCAATTATAGATGATGAGCGTTTAATCAGAGAAGGCCTTAAGATTATTTTTTCCGCTTATCCGGATATTGAGGTTGTCGGTATCGGCTCGGACGGAAATGAAGCTTTTGATATTTGTAAAACACATGCTCCTGATTTAATTCTTTTGGATATTAGGATGCCGAATTATAACGGCGTTGATGCGACTAAAAAAATTAAAGAGCAATATCCCAATATCAAAATTCTTATACTGACAACATTCACCGATATTGACTATATTCAGCAAGCATTAAAAAACGGAGCATCGGGCTATCTTTTAAAAGACAGCGCACCCGATGTTATTTATGACGGTATTAAAGCTGCACTGTCCGGTAACGTCGTTATCAATCCGGAAATTGCTCAAAATATTTTGCTCGGAAAAGCAGAAAAGCGAGAACCTAAAACGGAAGAAGAAATTACAACGCTTGCAAATGAATACGAACTTACGCAAAAAGAAATTGAAATAATTAAACTTGTTGCCGAGGGCTTTTCAAATAAAGAAATTGCACATAAGCAACAGCTCTCCGAGGGAACAATTAAAAACAATATTTCGGTTATTTTTTCAAAAACATTTGTTGCCGACAGAACACAGCTTGCATTATTTGCGTTCAAAAACGGTATCGTTTAAAATTCTTCTTACGATCTATCCATAAAAATCATAAAGGTAAACGGTATCGTAAATGACTTGCCAAAAAAATATGCAGAGGTATAATAGACAGTAGGCATTTTGAAGGAGATTTTTATGAAAGTATTGATTATTTCGGACGGACACGGGGCGATTGATAATTTACGCTTGTTAAAATCGGAGGCGGAGCAATGCGACTTTGTTATTTTTGGCGGAGACTTTGCTGCTTTTAACAAACCCGAAACAGGGTTGCCGTTTTTAAAAGAGCTGGTTAAATTGCATGATACTGTTTTTGCCGTGTTAGGAAATTGCGATGAGCCTGATTTTATTGAGCATCTTGATGCTGCGGGAATATCAATCGAAAAATCTCTTTCGCAGTATGAGGGACTGATGTTAACAGGCTCAGGCGGCGGCAGTAAATTTACGGGAACTACTCCCTACGAACGAACGGACGAAGAACTTGTTTCCGACTTGCACCTTGTCGAAGAAAACTTCAGCGAAGACGAAGCGCCGATAAACAATCTTATCGTGGTAGCGCATAACCCTCCGCATAAAACAAAACTTGATAAGGTTGCCCCCCTTGTGCATGTGGGCTCTCCGCTAATCCGCTCCTTTATCGAAAAACATCAGCCGCTTTTGGTTGTTTCGGGGCATATTCACGAATCTTTTGCAACCGACACCTTAGGCAATTCGGTGTTGGTAAATCCGGGCGCCTTGGTTGAAGGACGATATGCGCGGGCGGAAATTAACGGAAATAAAAAACAAGGCTTTTCTGTTTCTGTGGAATTAAAACAGCTGTAACACGCACTCGGGTATTTGCAAAAATGCGAGTTAATTTTTTGTAAATACCCCGAATAAACGAGTGCAGCATTCTTTTAATAACTCGATCCGTTTTTAATGCGATTGTATGCAAATCAAGACAATTTTATAAAAAGAGAGTCCGACACTACGGTTTCATTTTAACTTCCGTGTCAAAATGGAACCTGCGAGTTTAAAAGCTTCAATTTTACAAAACAGTGTTGATGCTTTAAAACATCGTTTTGAATTGAGCAACGGTGGGTAATTTACCATAGTAATGCTTAAATCCGCAAATCACTTGCTAATGCTGCGATTACTAACAGCGATTTAATTACAGAACGTTATACCAGGTTTCGTCAAAAAGCCTCTTTTTTATAGAAAAAAAACTTGCCAAAAGTTCCGCTGATTTACCGATTTTGCACGGTAATTTTTCCGGTGTATCCTGAATCCGTTACAAGCTTTTTTACGGATTCATTCGGCACGATCACTTCTTTACACCGATAATCGGCGATAGAGTCCACAGTTCCGAAGGCATCTTCCGCTATTTCGCTGATACTTGCGGGCAAGGTAACAACCGTCCGCGGACAGCCGGAAAAAGCCCATGTGCCGATAGAGTTGAGCATAGTGCAAGCTGAAAGATCCGCATTCGTAAGGTTTAGGCAATTAGCAAAAGCCGCTTTTTCGATGGAGGTAAGTCCGGTACACTCCGAGAAATTTACCCGTATAATGTTTTCGCAGCCGGCAAAGGCGGATTCGTTAATATCGGTGAGCGCTGTACAGCCGGAAAAGTCTATAACGGCTAAGCTTTTACAATCAACGAAAGCACTTTCTTTGATTGAGGCGAGTGACCTGCAACCTGAAAGCTTGAGATTTGCAATTCCATAACAATTTGCAAAAGCTTGCGTACCGATGACAACAAGGGCAGGACAATTTGAAAAGTCAAGATTGCTAATGCTTTCGCAGCCGAAAAAGGCTTCATCTCCGATGGAGGTAAGCGTTCTACAGTGGGAAAAATCAAGTGTTATGATACCGGTGCGCATAAAAAATGCCTTATCACCAATTGCGCTAATTGCTCGCCCTTTTGCGTGCGGCGGAATAACCAAGGTTGTAATTTCCGGTCCTGCGTAACACAACACCATACCAGAGTTGTCCATAATAAAACCCCGTTTTTGCGGGCTTGTCGCACAGCTCAAAAAAGTCAAAATAATCGCTAATACAAGATTAAGGCGTATGAGAGGGTAAAATAATCGTTTTTGTCGATACCTAGTTTTTGTTTTCATTACAAGCTCCTTCTCAGAAATCTTTTAAGTTTCCGGTGTGCTATTTTATCTCAAAATCATCAGAACTGACCATGACCTTTAAATGCTTTTCAAGCACGGCATAAGGGTTAGTTGATATCTTACCTACCTCATCCTATGAGCTTAAAACCGATCTTTTTTTGCCGCGGTAGTTTTCAACCTCATTATTGCATAAACGTATAAATATATCATAATTTTGGTGTTCCGACTCAAATTAGAATATTACACAACAAGTAATATGTATAAGATAAAGATTGAATTTTACCTTTGAGTTACAGCGTATTTTTAGTATTTGGAGGTTGTTGGATGTTGTTTTATTTATGTATATTTCATCACAAAAAACTATTGCGAAATATATAGAACTTGGACGGAATAACACGTGCGGCATAATTATTTTTTAGAATAATTATGCCGCACGTTAAAACCTAAGGATGATTACATCGGTTTAGATGCTTGTAAGATACTCGTTGATTGATGCAGCCGCTTTTCTTCCTTCACCCATTGCAAGAATAACAGTAGATGCGCCGAGCACTATATCGCCGCCTGCCCATACGGCGGGGAGACTTGTTTTTTGATTTTCATCAACCACAATATTGCCGTATTTATTAACCTCAAGCTGCTTAGTACTTCTTGACATTAGCGGATTTGAACTGTTTCCAAGCGCTACGATAATGGCATCCACCGGAATCTTATGCTCCGTACCTTCAATTGGAACAGGACTTCTCCGTCCCGATTCGTCGGGCTCACCAAGCGTATAGTCAAGTACTTCTACTGCAATAACCCTTCCATCCTCATCACCAATAATTCTGGTAGGATTTTGCAAGAACTTGAATTCAACGCCTTCTTCTTCCGCATGGGCAATTTCTTCCAATCGTGCGGGCATTTCATTCCGAGTACGTCGGTAAATGCAGTAAACTTTTTTTGCTCCCAATCTAAGCCCCATACGCGCTGCATCCATCGCAACGTTTCCGCCGCCGATAACAGCAATAGTATCCGCCGGATACAAAGGCGTATCCGCCTTTGTATGCTCATAGGCTTTCATAAGGTTCGCACGTGTAAGATATTCATTTGCACTGAAAACACCGATAAGATCTTCGCCCTCAATATTCATGAAACGCGGCAACCCCGCACCGCTGCCGATAAATACCGCATCAAATTTATAATCATTAAAAAGCTGATCAATGGTTGCGGTTCGTCCGACTAAAAAATTCATCTTAAATTGAACGCCCATTTTTTTTAGGTTATCAGTTTCTTTTGCAACAATTTCTTTAGGCAATCTAAATTCAGGGATTCCGTATACCATAACGCCGCCTGTTTTATGAAAGGCTTCAAAAACAGTAACCTCATGTCCCGCACGCGCAGTGTCCGCCGCAACGGTTAGTCCGGCGGGTCCGGAGCCGATAACGGCAACTTTTTTTCCTGTTGGCGGTGCACACTCGGGAATGGTAACCTGGTTTTGTTCTCTTTCCCAATCAGCAACAAACCGTTCAAGTCTTCCGATTGCAACCGATTTTTCTACCGATTTAAGCATTTTACCCACAGTGCAAACAAGTTGACATTGCTTTTCCTGCGGACAAACTCGCCCGCAAATAGCGGGAAGCAAATTGGTTGTTTTAATGATGTCAACTGATGCTTTGAAATTCCCTTTTTGGATCTCCATGATAAATTCAGGAATGCGCACACCTACCGGGCAACCTTTTACACAAGGCTCATTTTTACAATTCAAACAACGGTTTGCTTCAATTTGAGCTTGTTCAACCGTATACCCCATTGCAACTTCGTCCATTAAAGTGGCGCGTTCTTTGGGATCAAGGGTAGGCATTTCCTGTACAGGAATTTGTGCACGGTCCTTCATTTTTAATTCTTTATCTTTGAGTTCCTGCCAGTACTTTTTTGCCTCAGAGGCAAGTATTTCGGCAGAAACATGTTCTGTATATTTTTGTTCCATAAGTAATTATTCCTTTATTCTCCGGCTTAAATCCGAATGAGTTTATTAATAAATACCAATTCTGCACTCATGTGCATCTCGTTCTTCCTGTGCCTTAAAAGCTTTCATTCTACGCATCATACCGTCAAAATCAACTTTATGTGCGTCAAATTCAGGCCCGTCAACACAAACAAATTTTGTCTTGCCGTCAACAGTAACTCTACAGCCGCCGCACATTCCGGTACCATCAATCATGATAGTATTTAAAGAAACAATCGTATGAATACCAAAAGGCCTTGTTGTTTCCGCACAAAATTTCATCATAATAGGCGGTCCGATTGCGACCACTTCATTAGGAGGAGGATTTTGCTCACAGTATTCCTTTAAAGGTTCCGTAACCAACCCCTTTCTTCCGTAAGAGCCGTCATCAGTTACGATAATTACTTCATCGGCAAATTTTCTCATCTCATCTTCAAAGACAACCAGTTCCTTACTGCGAGCTCCTAAAATGACAATAACCTTATTGCCCATCTTTTTATACGCTTGCGCAATCGGATGCAGCGGAGCCGCTCCGATACCGCCGCCAACGCAGACAACTGTCCCGACTTTTGAAACATGAGTCGGATTACCAAGCGGCCCCAAGATTACCGCAATAGTATCCCCTACCTCTTTTTGAGTCAGCTTTATTGTTGAAGCTCCGACGGCTTGCACCACAAGAGCAATCCAGCCATCTTCCGCATTTGCATCCGCAATGGTGAGCGGAATACGTTCTCCGTATTCAGTATCAAGTTGAACAAGGACAAACTGTCCCGGATGTCTATTTTTTGCTATACCCGGGGCAGTTACCCGTAAGTAAAACACTGCCGACGACATTTGTTTTTTTTCTAAAATAGTGTGCATACTTCATCTCCCATAAAAAGTATTAAATGGTATAATTTCAAATAACTAACAATCAAAATAAAAATAGAATTTATGCTACTCTTTACATAGTCTTTATCTTTATTAATAAAACTATTTTTTTGGCAACTCGTTTCTTGATGCAATAATTTTTGAAATAAGCCCATATGAAAGCGCATCAGGAGCATCAAGCCAATAATCTCTATCGGTATCTTTTTCCACTTTTTTTATTTCTGTTCCCGTTTGCGCTGCAATCAGCTCATTAATCTTTTGCCGTGTTTTTTCAAGCTCTTTTGCATGTATTTCAATATCGGTTGCAACCCCCTTCATTCCTGAAAGCGGTTGATGAATAAGATAATGACTATTCGGCAAACCGAGTCGATAATCCTTTGCTCCGGCAAGCAAAATAAGCGCTCCCGCGCTGGCGACAAGCCCCATACCGATCATATACACAGGAGGCTTTACAAAGCGAATCATATCAAAAATTGCATACCCCGCATCGACATCTCCTCCGGGAGAATCGATATATACATAAATCGGCTTTGTTGCGGATTCCGCTTCTAAAATTAAAAGCTGCCTGATTACCTTTTCCGCAAGTTCTTTATTTACCTCGCCGGACAAGAGAATCTGTCTTGTTTCAAGAAACTTTCCGATTAACACATTACTGCCAATTCCGTTATCCTGTTCTTCTTTTTCGTTATAAATCATTAGTGCTCCAATAAAAAATTCCGCAGAATTAAATTAAAATTGATATATTATCGTTGCTATACTATACTAAATCGTGACAATTTTATCAAGTCTAAAATCAGCGAGTTATACTTTGAAAAGCCCCCGCCTTCTCTGCCCTGAAAAAACTATCCAACTCTGAAATTATTAAGAAGATTTTTAATTGAGATTCATAAAAAAGAAGTCGACACGACGCAACGGTGAGTAATTTACCATAGTATACACAACTTTACCGTTTAGACTGTGCATACAAGGCTTAGTGATTACCCACATACTCTGTATCGATAAGAGACGATAAAATTCAACGATACCTCATATAGAACAAAACTTTTAAACTCGAGTGTCAACTGCAAGAAAGCTTTTCAAACAAAAAACAATAATCAGCACGGGCACGGACGCCCGTGATTTCACGCAGAAATGAGTTTAATAACTACCTTGTCTTTGTAACAGACAAGTTTTCAACCTCATGGATTAGTTTTTGCCATGGAAGGCAAAATCCAATTCCCAACAATGTTTTGCCTGATAATCCATCTGTAACCCATGCAAAACTTGAGGTCAAGATATTTTTACAACATTTTCTAAGTAAAAATATCTTGACCGGCGGATGAAAGAAGACTAAGGCATTTTTTCAAAAAGGCAAAGCCGGATCCTTTTTGTGCACCTAAAAGAGTGCAAAAAGAGCCGAAACGACAGCGGAATCCATGACTTAGTTTTTCTATTTGTGATAAAACTAAGTCTATGTCCGCCACAGTTGCAAGTATTCAACTCCGACAAGTAAAAAAGTCGGATAAGAGAACAACTTCAAAGCGCAACGCCAATCAATGTATGTTTTTTATTCTTTATGCATACGCACTGTATTTAAAGAAGCCCCCAAGATAACCTTTAACTCACCAGAGGCTATGTAAATACCTGTCCATTCATAATTTGGGATACTGCTCTCTGCTAGTATAACGTTTTGTAATTAAGTTCCTGTTATAAAAATCAGAGTATCAATAATAAAGGACTGCGGATTTAAGCATTCCTATGGTAAATTGCTCGCCGTTGCGCCGTGTCGGGCTCTTTTTTATAAAATTTTTTACGATTTGTATAAAATGCATTGAGAAAAATAATCGAGTTATCAAAAAAACGTTATACTAGAAATGTAATCAGGAGCGATAACCGCCGGACTTCTGTTTGGTTTTTAAAGAATACTAAACTAAAAGAGGATTTGTTCCGCTGCTTGACATTTTAAAGTAATGCCGAAGGAAAACGTGATGTTATAAAGCCGTTCATTATATATATTAAGAAATTATCTTAATACTTTATTAGAATTTTGCGCCCGACACGGCTCGAACGTGCGACCTACAGATTCGAAGTCTGTTGCTCTATCCAACTGAGCTACAGGCGCTAAACAAGACAGCCGGTAAAGCATAACACTTTCCAGCTTATCAGGGTGGGTGATGGGATTTGAACCCACGACAACCAGATCCACAATCTGGCGCTCTACCCCTGAACTACACCCACCAAAAGGATGAGAACATCATGTCAAAAAAAACGTAAAATGTCAAGCAGAAAACCGCTTTTTACACGTCTCGACCCATAAAATATTTTCTGAAGCTTGAATAGTAGTCAAAATATAAATCGTATAGATAAAACCGAAACCGAATATAATAAGTATCTTTAATTTTGATATCATAAATAATTGCAGAATACCATATTGGCATGCAATTGACAAAGAATAAATTTTAAGCGATAGTGCTGCCGTGATAAATTCAATTTTTAGGAAATCATTTTATGGAAAAAAACAACAAACAGATTCTTTGGTATAACTTGGCTTTTATGGCGTTCTCCACCGTGTGGGGGTTTGGGAATGTTGTAAACGGTTTTGTCTATTTTAACGGAGTGCAGGCGATTTTCAGTTGGCTGCTTATGTTTGGTTTGTACTTTGTGCCTTATGCGCTGATGGTCGGCGAGCTCGGTTCTACGTTTAAAACCGAAGGCGGCGGTGTAAGCTCTTGGATTCAAAATACAACGACGAATAAGCTTGCGTACTATGCAGGCTGGACCTATTGGGTGGTGCATATGCCGTATATAGCGGCAAAAGCGTCCGGCGGGTTAAAAGCTTTAAGCTGGGTTGTCTTTCAGAACTCATCGCTTTATGACGGGCTTGATATACGGTTGGTGCAGTGTATCACGCTTGCGGTGTTTTTATTTTTCTCGTATGTTGCATCGCGCGGGCTAAATCCGCTGAAGATTCTTGCAACAGTTGCGGGAACATCCATGTTTGTGATGAGTATATTATTTATCCTGCTTATGATGGCAGCTCCCGTGATAAATCCGAATGGCGGCTATCAGCAGATTGATTGGAGTATCGGAAATTTTATTCCGAATTTCAGATTTGAATATTTCACCTCTCTTTCAATATTGGTGTTTGCGGTCGGCGGCTGCGAAAAAATCTCGCCGTATGTCAATAAAGTAAAAGACCCCGCAAAGGGTTTTCCGAAAGGTATGATTTTTTTGGCAATTATGGTAATTGTCTGTGCAATTTTAGGCTCAATATCTTTGGGACGCATGTTTGATGTTAATGAAATCAACGCAAACTTTGACTCCTATGTTTCAAACGGTGCGTATTGGTCATTCCAAAAATTGGGTAACTATTACGGAATCGGAAATACGTTTATGATAATCTATGCGCTTTGCAATATGGTAGGTCAGCTTTCAACGCTTGTTGTTTCTATTGATGCGCCGCTGAGAATGCTTTTGGATTCCGATACCGCAAAGGATTATATTCCGCATGCGCTTCTTAAAAAGAACAAGAAGGGTGCGTATATTAACGGAATTTGGCTTGTTGTTGCAATTGTAACACCGCTTATTATTATTCCGATGTTAGGCATAAAATCCGTAACCGCTTTCTTGCGATTTTTAACTCAATTAAATTCGGTTTGCATGCCGCTTCGATATCTTTGGGTATTTGCCGCATATATTGCATTAAGAAAGAGTATGGATAAATTTCAGTCTGAGTATAAGTTTGTAAAAAATCAGGCTATTGCAAAATTCTTCGGCGTCTGGTGTTTTTTCGTAACCGCTTTTTCATGCACTTTAGGCATGTTTAAAGGCTCTCCGTTTGAGATTACAATGAACATTATAACACCGATTGCGCTAGTAGGGCTCGGTGCGATTATGCCTCTTTTAGCAAAAAGAAATAAGCTAACAGTTTCGGCGGAATAATGTTATTTTAGCCAAAACTCATTCCTGAATGAAACCTCGGCATAATTTTGTCATCCTTGGTAAAATTATGCCTATCTGCGTGGAACCATACAACTTAATATAACGTTCTGTAATTAAATCGCTGTTAGTAATCGCAGGATTAGCAAGTGCCGTGCGGATTTCAGCATTACTATGGTAAATTGTCCACCGTTGCCAAATTCCAAACGATGTTTTAAAGCATCAATATAAAACGATGTTTAAAAATTACTACACCGACATAAATAGGAGTTTTTAAACTCGCAGCACTGATTTAATCAAGAATTCTAAAAATCAGTGCGTGGCGATGGTTCCAAGCAGACGGTTTAGTTTTTGCCACGGACGTCAAAATCAGAACGGGCACGGGACGCCCGTGGTTCCAAGCAGCAGCGATGTTTTAAAGCAAAATAGTTTACAAAGCTTTAAAACTCGCAAGGCATAATTTTGCCACGGACGTCAAAATGAAACCGCTGTGTCTGACTCTTTTTTTATAAAAAAATACGGCACGGGCGCAGTTTTGCTATTTACCTTGCTTTAAAACATCGTTCGAAATCAGTACTCCGAAGCGGGATGTAAGGCTGACACTTCTTGCATTGAAGGGCTTGCGGGTTCAAATCGAAAAATGCTGAAAATAGACAAAAAACAAAAAACTATGATATACTCTTTTTAGCGGTTTAACGAGAGACATGAATCGCTCTTTATTTTTATTTTTACAGGTAGTGTGATGGGGAGTTTTTTTCTTGCCTTTAATGCGGTGATGCCGATGGTTATTCTTGTGGGTTTTGGATATTTTTTAAAAGAGTTTCACTATCTTGACCAAACCACAATCTTAAAATTAAATAAGCTTTGCGTTGATTTATTATTGCCAATTCTTACCTTTAACAATATCCGAAAAACACGCTTGAGTGATATTTTTGATTTGCATTTTATTTTATATGCCGCAGGAAGTATCTTTGCGGCGATATTTCTTTTGATGGTACTTGTCCCTTTTATTGAAAAAGATAGAAAAAAACAGGGAGTGATTGTTCAAGGCTCTTTCAGAAGTAATTTTATTATGCTTGGAATTCCTCTTTCAACGTATATTGCAGGTGAAGCAAGCACAGCGATTGCGTCAATGCTCATCATGGTAATTATACCGATTTTTAACGGCTCTGCGGTTGTCCTTTTGTCATACTACGGAGGAAAGATAGTAAGCAAAAAAAATTTGATTATCGGTATACTTAAAAATCATATGGTAGCAGCATCTCTCATCGGGATAGCCGCTTCGGTCATACAATTGCAGCTTCCCGCTTTTATTGATAAGCCTTTCCTTGACATCGGCAAAATAGGAAGCACCCTGCCGATTATTATACTCGGGTCAATGCTTGATTTTTCAAAAATATCAGCGAATCGCAAAAATCTTATCATAACCATAATGGGAAAACTTATCGGTATGCCGCTGGTTTTTCTAACTATTGCAATCATACTGGGATTTGGAGCAAATAAAATTGCCGCATTAATCGCGCTATACAGTTCACCGACAGCAGTTATCTCGGTAATGATGGCGCACCAATTTGACTGCGATTACGAACTTGCAGCTCAAGTAGTAGCGTTTTCGACTGTCGTATCATGTATTACAATATTCGCAACGGTATTCTTACTGAATTTTATAGGAATAATATAAAATTTACGCGTTGTTTGAAGAATACATACGGTTTAGTTTTTGACGTCCTTGTCAAAAACTAAACCTGCGAGTTTTAAAGCTTTGTAAATAGCCTTGCTTTAAAACGTCGTTTCTGTTTGGAACCACGGGCGTCCGTGCCCGTTCTGAGTTTTGCCGTCCGTGGCAAAATGAAACCTACGAGTTTTAAAGCTTCAATTTTATAATTTACTATTGATGCTTTTAAACATCGTTTGGAATTTGACAAGGGTGAGCAATTTACCATACTAATGCTGAAAACCCCAAGCCGCTTGCTAATGCTCCGATTGCTAACAGCAATTTAATTACAGAACGTTACACACGCTCAAAACTTAAAAAAATTGCCGCAGCTTATGTGCCCGTCTTGTCATGCTAATTTTTACGCTCAAATTTTTAAAATAATTTCTTGACAAAAAACAGCGTTTGTATATAATCTATATATACAATATAAACAAAGGGTATAGTAAGTGAATATATTTTTAAATAATACATCCGGGGTTCCTCTTTACGAGCAGCTAAAAGAGCAAATTAAAACTCAAATTATTGAAGGCTCTTTAAAGCAAGATGAAATGCTGCCGTCGATGAGGGCATTAGCTGCCGATTTGCGTGTCAGTCTTATTACAACAAAGCGTGCATACGAAGATTTAATCCGTGAAGGTTTTTTATATTCACTTAGCACAAGGGGTGTATGCGTCGCAAAGCTGGATAAAGGCAAAGTTAGAAAAGAGATAGTCGGAATGGTAGAAAAAAACTTAGCTGAAGCTTGTATTGAAGCTAAAAAAATTGATTTAAGTTTTTCTGAAATTTCAAAACTTTTAAAAGAAGTTTTTAATAAAACAAAATAGCGGAGGTTTACAATGAATACAGCTATTGAATTGGAAGATGTAAATTTTACAATCGGAAAGAATGATAAAACTTTTTCGATTAAAGACGTATCTTTTTCGGTTCCGCAAGGAACGGTGATGGGGCTTATAGGGGAAAACGGTGCGGGAAAGACTACCCTAATCCATTTGCTTTTAAGCATGTACTTTAAAGAATCGGGAAGCATTAAGCTTTTTGAAGAAGAAGCGTCCCGCGAAAACATAAGACATCGGGATAAAATCGGAGTGGTTTTAGGCTGGACACCGTTTTATTTTTTGCATACTGCAAAAAGCGCGGGGAAAATACTTTCTAAAATTTATTCCGAATGGGATGATGAAACTTACCAAAAGTATTTGGCTCTGTTTAAAATACCGGAAAAAAAACGGATTACCGCTCTTTCTGCGGGAACACTTGTAAAACTCCAACTTGCGATGGCTTTAAGCCACAAGGCCAGGCTTTTAATTTTAGATGAGCCTATGAATAATTTGGATCCGGTAGCAAGGCGGTATCTCATAGATGTTTTTTTAGACTTTATGCAAACTGAGGAGCATGCTATTTTAATTTCAAGTCATTTAACAAATGATTTGGAAAAATTATGCGATGCCGTTACTTTTATTCATGAAGGACAGGTTTTATTTTCCGAATCAATGGATAATATAGCAGACAATTGGGGTGTTTTAAAAATTGATGAAGCTTCTTTTAAAAACTTAAATCGTACAAGCTATTTGTCATATATTAAAACAAAATATGCTTACGAAGTTTTAGTCAATAAAAAACACGAACCGCAATTTAGTGGAATGACGTGCGAAAATGCGCGACTTGAAGACATTATGTATTTTTATGCCGGCAAAGGAGAACATTAAAATGAAAGAAACATGGAAGGGAATTTTTTTACACTCATTTTACAATCAGAATATTATTGGTAAATTGATCTTTGTTTTATTAGGTTTTTTATTTTTAATTATAGCAATTTTTATTCAGCATATTAGACCTGTATTTATATCTCTTGGAATTCTTTTTCTTATTAACGGCTTACTGCTCAGTCATGACTATACCGCTGTTTTTAGAAATAACGGATATTTAATAATGCCTGTTTCCGGTAAAGATATAATGAAAGCCGAAATTATACGCTCATTTGTTTTTTTGCCGATTTTTATTATACCGCCTGTGTGTATGTATCTTGCCAATCTTTATTTTCCGATACAAAATCTTTTCTTTTTATTAATACTTTATTCCTTTTTGATACCTATTCTACTTGCACTAAAACTTTTTTTTATAAGCCTTTGCTTATCGATGAAAACAAAGACTATAGTTTTTACCGGTATTATTTTAACGGGTCTTTTTATTACGGGAGCAATAATTGCATCGCTGCCCGGATATTCTCAAAAGTTAGTAAGCTCTGTAGCACAGTATTTATATGAGTCCGAAAAATATAAAACACATCTATTAGTGTTTACAGCAATAGTTTACCTTGTAAGTGCGGTTGTATTTTTTATATCGTATAAACTTGGTGATAAGAGTTTTAAAAAAGCTCAGTTTAAAGGAACAACAGCACGATAAACAGTTTTTGCAGCGTCGTTTTACTTTTTCTCTTTTAAAACAAACTCGGATAAGGCCACGACTAGTATAACGTTTTTTTAATAAGTCGATTCGTTATTTAATACATCTTACCCAAAACGTAAAAAATTGTATAAAAAAGAGTTCGACACAACGGGTTTGAAAACTCCGAGTACGCTGTGGTAGTTTTCAAACTCAGTTCTGTTTGGAACCACCGCCGTCCATGGCGGTTCTGAGTTTTGCCGTCCGTGCCAAAACCAAACCATCTGCTTGGAACCACGGGCGTCCGTGCCCGTTCTGATTTTGACAAGGGCGAGCAATTTACCATACTAATGCTGAAAGCAGCAAGCCGCTTGCTAATACTCCGATTACTAACAGCAATTTAATTACAGAACGTTATATTTAGATTGATAATGCTTGTGCTAAACTGCCGAACGGGTCTGAACTCATTGCGTAGCGCTTAGCTTTCACCTGAATATTTTTTGCCGTGGATATGTTCTATCCGTTTGAGAATTGCAAGTGCCCATTTGCGAATAATATTTTCGCTTCA
The DNA here is from genome assembly GCF_008153345.1 of Treponema phagedenis. NCBI lineage: Bacteria > Pseudomonadati > Spirochaetota > Spirochaetia > Treponematales > Treponemataceae > Treponema > Treponema phagedenis. Next base: position 1,967,134 of record NZ_CP042818.1, read on the forward strand.
TTGCGGCATTCTTGTCTATCGTGGTGTTCGCATCTTCTTTGAACGTAACATCCAAATGCCAATGCATACTTTCTATCGCCCAATGCCCGCACACCGCTTTCATAAATAAGTCGATATGAGCAGCCAAAGAGCTTATATAATACCGCCGCTCAACGGCTATTTTTTCTCCTTTTGTGATAACGGTTTCTACCATGCCGATACTTTTTATGCCTTCCCACTTGCTCTTATTTGAAAGCCATGTAATGTCTCATCTGTTATGTAGTATTTTCTTATTTCAAATTGTCCGTGTGCTTTTTCAGATGTACTTCGGTAATTTTCGCACGCTGTAAGGTTTTCTCTTATCTCGTCAATACGAAAATAGTCAGAAATATCATCGTAGAGTGTTTTTTGATTCTCCTTTACCGCAAGAACACAATCGGCTTTGCACTCTTTTTTTATCATTTTTGCAATGTTCATTTGTGTTCCGATGGGCCATAACACGACGGATAGTGTCGTGTGTGGGAATGCCGTTTTCGAGTGCAATGTATTGCCTAAAAAACTGTTCATTTTTTGTGCAAACATTTCTATTTCAGTCCATTCATCGGCATTTGCGATTGTTGCAACGAGAACGATAAAAATAATATCGACTTATTATTCGTTGTACATGAGAAGAGTTTTCTCCGCTCTTGTCCTGCAAAAGAAGCAGTTTAAGTTTTGACTGCAACGTCAAAACTTAAGCAAACGCATTGAACAAAAAGCCCTCCATTGCCTGCCTCATTTTCATTTAAAAGATTTTTAATTTTCATGGACGAACATAGTTCCGATACAGTAGCCGGTTCCGAGTTTTTGCAGCAAGGAAGGATCATTCCCGTTTGCTAAAAGCAGCGGAATACCGTGCGCAAGCGTTTTTGATGCTGCTTCTATTTTGGTGACAATGCCGCCGGTGCCGAAACTATTGGTGCCGCCGATACTGATGTTTTTAAGCAAATCAGGAATATCTTTTACAATCGGGATTCGTGTTGCATTCGGATGTTCTTTGGGATTTTTATCATAGATGCCGTCAATATCGCTTAATAAAATTAAAAGGTCTGCCTGCCATAAAATCGCAGTGAGGGCGCTCAGGTTATCGTTATCGCCTATTTTGATTTCATCAAAAGAAACGGAATCGTTTTCGTTGATAATCGGAACAATGTCTTCCTCAAGGAGCGAGAAAAGCGTGCCTTTAATATTGGCACGGCGCTGCTCGTTGGAAAAATCGTCTTTTATTAAAAGAAGCTGCCCGATATGCACTCCGAATCGAGCAAAAGCATTCCGCCACGTATCGATTAACTCAACCTGCCCGATAGCGCACAGTGCTTGTTTACGGTGAATGTTATCGTTATGTTTCCAGCTGCCGATGGTACTTAAGCCTGCAATCTGCGCTCCGGAGGAAACAATGATAATTTCCTTGCCCTGCTTTTTTGCCAGCATACAGGATTCGGAAAAAGCTGTTATAAAGTCAAGGTTCATAGATCCGTCCGCGTTTGCCAACGTGTTTGAACCTATTTTAATAACAATTTTACGTGCAGCATTAAAAACAGTGTCAATCATTTGCGTACCTGTCCGTCCCCGTCGATAATATATTTTGAGGTTGTTAAAGCGGTTAACCCCATCGGGCCGCGCGCGTGCAGTTTTTGTGTGCTGATTCCTATTTCCGCTCCGAAGCCGAATTGTCCACCGTCGGTGAATCGGGACGAAGCATTTACGTATACGCAGGCCGCATCAATTTCTTCCTGAAAACGGCGCGCATTGTTTCTGTTTTCGGTAATAATTGTTTCGGAATGTTTGGTTGAATACACGGAAATATGGTCAAGCGCTTGGTCAATATTTTCCACAACCTTTACCGAAAGCTGATAATCAAGGTATTCAGTTTCCCATGAGGTTTCGTTTGCGGCAAAAACATTTGAGCTGTCGGGATATTTTTTAAGAATAGCATACGATTCGGAATCACAAAAAAGCTCCACGCCGCCTTTTTTTCCGGTTAAGGATTCCGCATCGGAGAAGGCTTCGTATAAGTCGCATAACAGTTTTTCGGCAACCGTCCGGTGCACCAACAGTGTTTCAATGGAATTGCATGCTGCCGGTTTTTGCAGTTTTGCATTTTCAATAATGCGTATCGCCATTTTCAGGTCTGCCGACTCGTCAATGAAAATATGGCAAAGCCCCGCGCCTGTTTCTATCACCGGTATTTTTGCATTGGTAACAACATTTCTGATAAGTTTTTGTCCGCCGCGCGGCAATACCACATCAATATACCCCCGTGCGGAAAGAATCGTATCTATATCGGTATAAGAGTTTTTTTCGGATTCTGAAAAAGCGATTGCATCGGTGATACCGCCCGCCTTCTGCAAGCCTTCTTTTATCGCCGCAATTATCATTTTGTTTGATTCTTTTGCGGAAGAGCTTCCGCGCAGCAAAACGGCGTTGCCGCTTTTGTATGCCAAGGCAAAGGCGTCAACCGTTACATTCGGCCGTGATTCATAAATAATAGCGACAACACCGATAGGAACCCGTATCTGTTTTAATTCAAGCCCGTTCGGCAGTTTTTTTCCGCTGATAAGCTCTCCAATCGGGTCGGTTTGTTTTGCAAGTATTTCCAACGAAAGCAGAATTTCCGCAAAGTTTTTTGCATTCAGCGAAAGCCGCTCTATCAGCGGGGCGGATAAACCGTCCGCTTTTGCCCTTTCAATGTCTCGCTCATTTGCGGCAAAAATCGCCTCTTTATTATTTTCCAGTGAATCCCGCACCGCAAGGAGGGCTTTGTTTTTTTCCTCCGCATGAAGATGAGCTAAACGCTTTGACGCGGCGCGTAGTTGCAAAAAGATATTTTTCATGGCAATACTCTCAAATTATCAGAAATTGCTTAAAAAAAGCATTGCAAGGAGCATTCCAAAACGGGACTTTTCTTCGGACAGAGGATGTGCTTTTCGAATCTCTTCAACATAGTACCAAAAGAGTCCGAAATCGGGGTCAATTCTAAAAGCATATTCAAAAAACATATCCGTATCAATCATTGAACCGAATAAAAGCAATACAGTGTCGTGAAGAATACTTAAACAAATCGGCAAGAGTTCTTGGTAATTTATTTCATCGTCTTCTAAAAACACTTTACAAAAATCATCAATTCTGTATTGAATCTCTTCTTTTAAATCTTCATTGGATTTTTCTACCCATGTTTTTTGCACTAAAAGCCGAATGTTTTTTTGAAAGCTTAAGGTGAGCTTTTTTTCCGCCTCATGACTTTTTATATTATCTTCTGCTATTATGGTCAGAAAAACATTGACATCGCCAAAGGCTTCGGCAATCGTTTTTACCGCCTCTTGCACTTCGGCAACACTATCCGTTGATATAAAAAGCGGTAGTGCTTGTTGTGCTGCTGCTTTTATAAGCGGGGAGGCAAAATAATTATTATTGAAAATAACGGAATCCAGCATACTCTCAGCATGAACATAAATAAGAATTTTGTCAAGATGTCAATAAAACTTTCATTATTATCTCTTATTGATTTCAAGCTGTTTTTTATTCTTTTTAACCGGCAAAGCTTTTATGAGGACATTTCGACCGCCAAGCAAACAGATGAATTTCTTTGTATCACTATAAAGATAAGGTTTAAAAGGACTTTTTTCGGTTGTAAAAAGTCTTATTTGGCGCCTTTAATTTGAGCCGTTATTTAAAAACACTATATAAAGTGTTATTTTTTAATAAAGCGGTTGACAGGCGCTATATATGGTGTTATTATGCCGATATTAAACACGAGGAGCTATGCTCCCTTTATTATAATTTTATTGGAGGAACGAATGAGGACTATAGCTGAAATTGATGCGGAAATCGCAAAAGTAAAGCAGGATATGGTAAACGTTCGAGGTACGGAAACCGAAGTATATGCACGCATTGTCGGGTATTATCGCTCGGTTAGGAACTGGAATAAGGGAAAAAAAGAAGAATTTAAGTATCGCAAGATGTTTGACCCCTTGAATCCTAAGATAGCCGAATGCGGCTTTGATTTACAACAAGCTGAGGCAAAAACGGAAAACATGCCGGCTGGCGCGTTTGTCGAGTCAATAGAGCTTTTTGTTTCGCCGAATTGCCCGAAATGTCCGAAGGTGCGGGATTATTGCGCACAAACGGCGGTACCCGTTACGGAAATAAATGTGAGCGATTCTGAAGGTTTTGAAAAAGCGGCGGCAAAAGAGGTCTGTGCCGCACCAACTGCAATCTTATACGGAAGAGACGGACAGGAGCTTGCCCGCGCGTCTTCCGTAGAAGAATTACATGCTTTCGGATTGGTTCGCGAATCAATAATAGCGTAATGCGTGTCGGTTTACAAAAAACCACCTTAGTGAATTTTCCCCGCCGCGTCGCCGCGGCGGTTTTTTTACCCGGTTGTAATATGCGCTGCCCCTATTGTTATAATGCGGAGCTTGCCTGCGCCTCTGTTACAACCGGCCCCGAAACAAATGAAAAATACTCGTATGTTCCGTTAGAAGAAGCGGTGCGGCATTTAGAAAAACGCGCAGGCGTTTTAACCGGCGTTGTCTTTTCGGGAGGTGAGGCTCTGCTTTCGCCGGCGCTGCCTGACCTCATACAAAAAGCCCGCTCGGTTGGTTTAGCCATAAAACTCGACACCAATGGATTAGTGCCGGAAAAGCTTGCCGAGTTACTGCAAAGTAAAACACTGTGTCCTGATATGGTTGCCATCGACATAAAAACATCGCCGAAAAGATACGGCATACTGATGCCGGTAGATTCACCGCAAACGGCTGCCTTTGCCGAAAAAGCCCTGCTCAAAAGCCTTTCCCTTTTGGTTCAACCGGAGAAAGCCGCCCGCCCGCTTACCGTGGAATACCGCACGGTGCTGGTACCGAAACTGATAACCGAAACCGAAATAAAAACAATAGCCGCTCTTTTGCCGAAAACGGCTGACTGGAAACTCGCCCCCTTTCTTCCCGGTGAATGCTTGGATCCGCTATGGAATGCTGCCCTGCCCTACTCCCGCAGCGAGCTTGAAGCACTTGTCCGCCTTGCGCAAAGCCTCATTCCAAGCGCTGAACTCAGATAACTTGCGCGCCATCTGCCGAATCCCCATCAAAGTCTACACAAGAATATTACCGTACAGGGCGTTGCGGTTTGAGATTTAAACCGTATCATCCGGCTTTGTATTGAGCTGCCGGACTTTAACTTGCAAACCGCCGCGTCATTCCGGGCTCCGGCTATTTTTGCGCAAAAATAGGTGCGCAAAAATGATCCGGCTTCGCGCTTTTGAAAAAGCGCTTGCCGCCCTCCAAGCCGCTAACGCGAGGTTAGTTTTTGACGTCCTTGTCAAAAACTAACCTCGCGAGTTTTAAAGCTTTGCAAATAGTCATGCTTTAAAACATCGCTACTGTCTGGAACCACCGCCGTCCATGGCGGTTCTGATTGTTGGTTTAGTTTTTCTTGTTTACAAGTAGCTGCGAGTTTAAAACTGCAATGCAAAGAAACTTATTCCGCCATTATTGTTTTTAGCCAGCCGGGATGCTCCGGTGCCTTTTTATTTTTCAGCATTGCTTGCCATTTTTCATCCGTAAGACGCTCATCATGAGCAAATTCATAGTAGCTGAAAACTGCGCCGCGCGTTAAATAAAGTTTTCCTTCAATCGGAACCGCAACATAAATTATATAGGCGGGACCAATTCCCGTTTCTAAAAATCCTGTAATGTTAAAAATATTCGTAGGGATTCTATAAAGGTCGCTTATTATTGCCATGTTACGATCGGTTTCGTTTTCAATCTGATACCATTTTCTGAGACTCCCTTCAACAAACAGCATTGAAATACCTTCCAGCGTTTTACCGATTGTATTAAGCTGTTCGTATTCATCAGATGAAAGCGGTTTATTTGCAAGTTCTTTTTTCGAGCAGTCTATGAAGAACGAAATTAATCCGGAAAAGCGCTGCAAATAATATTCGGTGTCGTCCTTCAGTAAATCTTTTTCTTTTAGCACGGCAGCAGAATCCTCAATTAATTTTTTAAGGGCTTCGTAAATTTTAATTGAAGGCTCGACATAACTTTTAGGAGGTTCCTGTTCATCAGAGGGAACCACGGGAGTGGCAGAGGTCTCGACCCTCGGATCAATTTGTTTTGCATATAAAACCGTATCGTGTTTTAATTCCGCCCAGCTTCCCAGTGCCGAGTTTAAATTCTTTTTACTCCACGCATCGCTTTGCATAAACTCAGGATAATTTTTCGGAGTAGACTCGGCAAAAAGTTTTACAATGGTAATCCACTTTGTGTAAATATTTTTTTGCATTTCCGTTTCCGGGATTGCAGCAACTCGTTTTATTTCGTTTTCAAGGCGCGGTGCGTACTCTTCCCACTTTTGATTAACAGGCTCGTTTAACTGAATTTCTTTTGCGGTTTTTGAGCCGAGGGCAGCCATGACATCTAAACCCGATGCAAGGGGCCTCCGCGATGGAGAGCCGAAGCGTGCCATATCTACAAGTGTTTCAAATACTTCCGCATCAAAAACAGTACGCTGACTGAAAAGCCGAACGTTATATCCCTTGTGCTTTTGCACCTTCGGCATCGGCAACTTAAATAATTCCGTATAAAACGAATTCATTTTTTCGTTATCGGCAAAATCATTATAGTCTGCTTTTTCACCGTACACGCTTTTTATAAGAGAGGCAAATTCTTTTACGCTTAAATCATCCGCCTCGCCTACAAAAAAACAAATCGGCTCATAAAGAGATTCCCAGATTTTAAAAATTCAGGCGAATCGGAAACCAGTTTTGAAATCATCAACGCACGCATCATTATAAATTCATTGCGGGGATTCTTAAAATAATCTTTATTGTCTGATTCGTAGTTGAGCGCGAAAAATCCGAGCTGTCCGTACCACATTATTGTTTTAAAATAATTTGAAAGTTCCGGGCTCCTTGTATAATGACCTCTTACCGTAAACTGCGTAAAATCAACATTCGGCCAAGGTAAAGATAAGGCATTTTTTCCAAAAACTGCATTTACGTTTTTAAAATCTGTTGCGGCCAGTTTGGCAGCCTCTTTGGGTAATCTTTTTGGAAGCGGTTTGTTTAAAAGTTTTTGCCCTGCCGCAAAGTACGCGCAGTTTAAAAGGGCAGCCTTTTTTAATTGCGGGTTTTTAACTTGGTTGTAAACTTCAATTGATTTTTTTAACAGTCCGTCATTGAGAGCTTCAAGCTTCGGTAAAAATTCTTCGGCTTCGAGTTTGCGCAAAAGAAAATCGTAGAATATGTGGTAAATATGCAAAACAGAATCCGTTGTAACAAAACTTGGAATATAGTCTTTGTTATCCTTATACAAAAAAAAGGGTTGCTCATATGATTCGGGCGTAATAAAAAAGCATTTTGCTCTAAAAGCTTTCTTTGCTCATCGGAAAAGTCTTTCAAAAGCCATGAATTCTCTATTTTTTCAAGCTTACTATTTTTTGCACTCATGTTTACTGTTCCTCCTTTAGTTGACGTTGATTGTTCAAGTTTTGACTCATCTGCATCCGTGTTTTTTAAACTTGTGCAGCCGATAAAAATAAGCAGCAGTAAAATAAAAACTAAAATCTTTTTCATAATTACCTCCGAAATTATTGTAGATATCTATATGCAATCTCCTTACGGTATAGTATAATAGAAAGGAATTTTGAATTATGCAAAGTCTTTTCACTTTATCCCTAAAACAATAATTTTCGAGTTTACCCCGATACCAGTATAGCGCATCAAAATAAATTTGACCATTCGGCATCTTACACAGCGTTCCTCAATACCTGCAAGTATATCGGCGAGATTCGACTGCTCCGTTCCGGCAAACTTAAAACGCAGCCGGCTTTGCGGATTCAGCATTTCTATGGTGAACCGACACGGACTGCAAAACCGGATTTGAGCATTCCTGTGGCAAGTTTACTCACCCTTGCGAAATTCCAAACGATGTTTTAAAACATCAACACAAAACTGTAAAATTGAAGCTTTAAAACTCGCTGGCGAAGTTACAGTAAATTTTCAAAACTTCGCCCTATGGTAAGTTTGCCCACCCTTGCACCGTGTCGAGCTCTTTTTTATAACAGGGAGTTTTTAAATTCAGAGGTTTAGTTTTTTCGCCAGACGTCAAAATCAGAACGGGCACGGACGCCCGTGGTTCCAAACAGATGGTTTAGTTTTTGACATGGACGTCAAAAACTAAACCTGAGCTCTTTCTTTTTTATAAAATTTTTTATGATTTAAGCACAAGCCGGTTTTCCTGATAAAACCGTGCACGGGAAGTAGGCGTCTCGTAGACATCGACGGCAACCAGCGGACAATCGGGACTGAGCTTTTTTATTTCGGTAAAAATAAATTCCGCAATCCGCTCTGCGCTTGGGTTGCCGTTAAAGAAGGAAAAGTCGTTGAGGTTGCGGTGATCAAGCTGCGCACATACCTCGCGAAGGGCTTTTTTTAAAATACCAAAGTCAAAAAGCATACCGCCTTCATCAAGCTCGGTGCCCTGTGCATGCGCCAGCACACGGTAGTTGTGCCCATGCAATCGCTCGCATTTTCCGTGATAATCGGTTAAAAAATGGGCAGCGACAAAATCAGCCTCAACTCTTACTTCATACATTTTGAGTACTCCTTGTTTATAGAAAATAGTTCGATGCCTTTCGTTTATCTTGGGAAAGCTTTTTGAAAAAGCTGAAGTACTTCGTCAACCTGAGGCTCCGCATCTATGTTTGCGAGTACATTTTTCTTTTCATAAAACGAGATAAGCGGTTTTGTTTGCTTGTCATAAGCTTCAAGCCGTTTCAGAATAGCTTCCTTTTTGTCATCTTCCCGAATGATAAGTTTTTCACCGCAGGCATCACAGCAATCGGCGACCTTCGGTTGTGCAAAAAGCACGTGATAATTCCGTCCGCAAGAAGAGCAGACTCTTCGTCCGGTCAGACGCTCAAGGATTTTGTCCGTAGAAATAACAAAATTTACCGCATGGTCGATTTTAGTAATTGCCTCCAAAGCTTCCGCCTGCGGAATTGTTCGAGGAAAGCCGTCAAGAATAAATCCTTCTTTTATATCGGGTTCTGAAAGTCGTTCACGCACAAGAGCTATTGTAAGAGAATCGCTTACAAGAGCCCCTGAATCCATTACCGCTTTGACTTGCTTGCCAAGCTCAGTTTGATTTTTTATCGCTTCTCTGAAAATCTGTCCCGTAGAAATATGCGGGATTTGATAGCGTTTTGAAATTTCAGTAGCGAGCGTTCCTTTGCCTGCTCCCGGCGGGCCCAAAAAAATAAAGTTCATATTTTTCGTCTCCGGTTAAATTATTCTAACATTAAATATAATACTCCGAATATTTTTTTTATACAAGAAGCGAATGCTTTGAGATTTTTTTCTAATAACCGCTTGACATTTTTTTTTCAATCGTATATATTTCCTACCGTTATGCCGTTGTAGCTCAGTTGGCAGAGCAAAGGACTGAAAATCCTTGTGTCGACAGTTCGATTCTGTCCGACGGCAATCCATTAAATCATTTATATCGTTTGCTATAACGTTTTGTAATTAACTTCACATTAGAGAAAATATCAACAATAAAGCTTAGCGAATGAAACATTCCTATGCTAAATTGCCCTCCACTCCCTACCCCTATAACGAAGACAATTATGTTTTTTGGTCAACAGCGAGATCAAACAAACCACAACAAAAGCTGAGAAAACTCTTCTCGTGTACAGCAGGCAATCTGTCGATAAAAGGTCTGTAAAAACATTTTATCAAACAATGGAAAGTAAAACATACACTATCCGATATCATTTTTATCGTTCTCGTTGCAACAATCGCAAATGCCGATGAATGGACTTGAGTCTGTCGGTAAAAGTGAGGACATTTTTATAGTGCCTTGGCACACTTTTTATAAAATACTTGACTTTTTTCTGTTTCTTCGTTATCATACGTTCTGTTTTTTTAACGTTACCTGTTTAATTGCCTTCGGGTTTTTAACAGATTTTTGGAGGTTTCAATATGGCAGTGCCACGCGCTAAAACGTCAAAAGCTCGCACTCGCAGACGAAGAGGCATAAATATGCGACTGACTGCTCCCAACTTGGTGGAATGTGCAAATTGCGGTAATTTAATACAATCTCATAGGGTATGTCCAAAATGCGGTTTTTATAAGGGACGTCAAGTTGTAGATCCGGATACACTTAATTAAAAGAGGAGATAACAATGGACGAATTATTTATTAAAATACGAAAATTAATTGCTGAAAAGCTGGAAATTGACGAGGATAAAATTACGATGGACTCTTCTTTTCGCCAAGATCTCGGCGCGGATAGTCTGGATACCTATGAATTAGTGTACGCTATCGAAGAAGATATGAATATCAAGATCCCCGATGAAAAAGCAAATGAATTTGAAACAGTAAAAGACGCATACGAATTCATTAAATCACAAGTAAAATAACATATCGGTAAAATACTTTTGTTTTCCTGCAATAATTCACTTTCACCGCAGAGGAAAACTGTCCTTCTTAATTTTCAAAAAAAAGCAGGCTTTAAGTTTAAAAACTTAAAGCTGCTTAATCTTGCCTTTCATCATCGTTCGTTTTCCCACATACATGAAGCATCGTTTCAAAATAATGAGCGCCTTGAGTTTTTAGGTGACTCTGTTTTAGGTTTAGTTACTGCTTCCTGTTTATACAATCTTCTTTCGGATTGCTCAGAAGGAGAACTTGCAAAAACAAAGGCGGTGCTTGTTTCTGAAGAAACACTTTCCGATATTGCTCTAAGTTTAGATGTCGACAAATATATCATGCTTGGCAGAGGAGAAGAAATGTCGGGTGGACGTAGAAAAAAAGCAATTTTAGCCGATGCAATGGAAGCAATTATCGGAGCTCTGTATCTTGACTCAGGCTTTAAAGTTGCTGAAAAATTTGTCTTGCGAATAATCACCCCGAAAATACCCTTAGTCCGAAATGAAAATCTTCACATGGATTATAAGTCCGCATTACAAGAGTTGTCTCAAAAAAAATTTCAGATTTTGCCTCTCTATACGGTTGTGAAAGCGCAAGGACCCGACCACGACAGAACATTCTGGGTGGAAGTGCAAATCCATACTGAAAAATACGGACCGGCAACGGGAAAAAGCAAAAAAGAGGCCGCCCAGGCGGTGGCTGAGCTTGCTTGGAATGATCTTCATAAATCGGAAAAGTAAACTATCGAATTTTAAAAACGAGTTAACTATTGCTACAAATACTAGGGCACCTCTAAAAACCCCCTTTAAAAAAGATTAAAAAGATGATAAAATGAGGTATGAAACAAAAAGGATTATTTGATGAAGAAGATCGTTTAAGAGTATTAAGTAAGCTAGGAGATAGTCTTGAAAAATTAAACGAAAAAATAAATTGGGAAATATTCAAGCCCCTATTAAAAAAAGCATTAACTAAAGAGCCAAAAGGTTTAGGCGGAAGACCTGCATACGATTATGTAATGATGTTTAAAATAATAATTTTACAAAAATTATACAACATAAGTGATGACCAAACGGAATATCAAATAAACGATCGGCTATCCTTTATGAGATTTTTAGGATTGGAATTAAAAGATAAAGTACCCGATGCAAAAACAATATGGCTTTTTAAAGAAAAACTCATTGAAGCGAGAGTATCAAAAAAATTATTTGAAAAGTTTGGAAAAGAATTAGCTAAAAATAACTTAATAGGAAAAGAGGGAACGATAATAGATGCGACAATAGTAGAAGCACCGATACAGCATAACAGCAAAGATGAAAATGAACAAATCAAAAACGGAAAAATTCCTGAACAATGGCAAGAAAAACAAAATAAGGCAAAATTATCGCAAAAAGACTGTGATGCGAGGTGGACAAAGAAGCATAAACGTAATTATTACGGTTATAAAGATCATATAAAAATAGATAAAAAAAGTAAGCTTATATTGAAAGCAACGGTAACAGCAGCCAATGTTCATGATAGTAGAGAGTTAAAAAATTTAGTTGAAAGGAAAGATGAAAGATTATACGCAGATAGTGCCTATATAGGAGAAGAAATAGAGGGGATTTTAAAAGCGAAAGGGATAGAAGGACAAATTTGTGAAAGAGGAGCAAGAGGGAAACCTCTTACTAAAAAACAAAAAATCGGTAACAGAAAAAAATCAAAAATACGGGCAAGAGTTGAACATGTATTTGGCTTTATGACAAACTCAATGAAAGGTATCTATGTAAGAACGATAGGACTAGCTCGTGCAACATTTTCGATAATAATGATGAACTTAACATACAACTTATGCCGATATTGCTATCTAAAGAAGTAAAATGAGAGAGCATATAGGTAATAAAATGGAAAAGTAAGAGAACTAAGATAAAGAATCCAAGTTTTACACTAGACAATTTATAAAAAAGCTACTAAAATAATAAATAGGTACACTAAAAAATAGGTTTTTAGAGGTGCCCTAATAATTTTTAAACAAGGAGCAATTATGAAAAACTATCAAAAAACAAAGAAACTCTTTATTCTCTCTTGCATTATTGCATTTATCTTTGCCTTGCCTGCCGTATTTTCCGCAGGGCCAAAAGTTCCCTATACGCATGACGGATTTTATTCAACCGATAAAATACAAAAGGCGGTTCACTTTGTCTCTGTAGAAGATATTGAAAAAAGTCTTGAAGGCATGAAGCCTATCAATGTCAGTTTTGATATCGATGATACATTACTGCATTCAAGCGGATACTTTCGCTACGGACAGGATTATTTTCAGATTCCAAATGATCCAAGAGGAAAAATCAGCTATCTTTTTAATCAAAAATTTTGGGACTATGTAGCGGAGATGGGAGATGAACATTCAATTCCAAAGCAATCCGCCAAAGATCTTATTGACATGCATTTAAAACGAGGAGACAAGATATTTTTTATTACCGGCAGAACAAAACATTCGGCAGCAAAAAACTATACCTCAAATAAATTATCAAAAACACTCAAGCGTTTTTTTGATCTTCCTGAAGAAATATTTGTGGAATATACCGCAGGCACTCCGGTAAAAGGGTTTAATTATGATAAATCCTATTATATTAAGAAACACAAAGTTTCTATCCATTACGGAGACAGCGATGATGATATTTTAGCCGCCCGAGAGGTTGGAATACGCGCAATCCGTGTACAAAGAGCTTATAATTCTACAAACAGCCAAAAACTTAATGGCGGCTACGGTGAAGAAGTGCTTATAAACTCTGCATGGTAATTAACACAAACAAAAATAAAAACTGCTAAACGTTTTTTTGATAATTCAATACGGTTGTAATACTTTATATAAATCGTAAAAAATTTTATAAAAAAGAGTCCGACACGGCACAAGGGCGAAGTTTTGTCATTTTCCCTTTACTTCGCCTACGAGTTTTAAAGCTCCAATTTTACAGTTTCCTGTTGATGCTTTAAAACATCGTTTAAAATTTCGCAACGGTGTTATTTTGCTATCCGCATTAAAATAATACCGGTAATTCTGCATAATTATACACCATGTTTAATTAATAGAAAGCGCGTAAATAAAATAAGCTTATGAATAAAGTTATGGATTGAGAATTTTACGATTCTCAATCCGCTGTTTTACAACTGATAGGATTTTTCGATTCTGAATTGTCAAGTTAAGCTAGACACGGATACACAAAATCCATAAAAACTTCTATTGGTGTTTTGTATCCCAGGTATTTCCGTGGGATGTTGTTTCTGTAATTGGCTACCGAAATAATTTCCGATTCTTCAATTATATTGAAGTCGCTCTTCTTCGGCAGTCCGTCTCTTCTGAGTAACCCGTTTGAGTTTTCGTTCAATGCGCGTTGACTCGGGCAACCGGGGGCTTGCAAAAAAAATTGAGATGTCATGCCGGTTGCAGATGTTTTTCCAATTAGAGAACTCTTTGTCGCAATCAAAGGTTATCGACTTGAACAGGTTCCTCGGCAATTTTTTAAACCATTGATCAAGCCTTTGTTCAACCGCTGCTGCGGTTGTTCCTGCCGGTTTCAATGCGATAATCACTTTTGAAACACGCTCTGCAAGCGTAATGACCGCACTTTTGTGGTCTTTGCCGACAATAGTATCTCCTCCCAAATGTCCGCATTCGCTCTCATAATTGGAAAATTCACTTGCTCGGTCGCAAAGCGTGCGACGAAATGCCTGTTTTCCTCTCCACTCTTTATGTCCGTTCGGTTTTGTGCCTTTCATCGGTAACGCACTGATATCAAGCGTCGGGTCATCTCTGAAGCGGCGGTACATTGTGCGTGCCGACATTGAAAACTTGCGCTCGTTTCGTCCGATAATAACGTCAGGCGTCCATCCCTCTGCAATTTTTTTAAGTACATCCTCCCGCCAAAGCCAAAAAGGCAAGCAGAAAACACAAAAAGATTTTTGATTGGTTTTTCATACATAAAACTCCTGGTAGGGAATTTCTAAAAATATCAATTTTTAAAACCTTTCCCTTAGATTTTTCACAATACTTTTCTGTAAGTTATTTACGATTAAAACTTTCAGATAACAGTTCATGGTATTACTATCGTAACATATTGCATTAACTTTGATAAGAGTTTTATCAAAGATAGAGCGCGCTCCGCACCCACCGCATGAACCGCTATTGCTTCTCGATAAAGTGAATTTTTTAATGCGAGTCGTTTTTGATGCCCTTATCAAAATGAACTTACAAGTTTTAAAGCTTTGCAATCTATTTTTTTTTAACATTTTTCCGTGTTGTGTCAGATTTGCAGGCAGTTAAACAATCCCGAGCTCAAGCCTCATTGTTGTGTAATAACTCCGCAATTTCTTCTTTGGTAAGATTGCGGAATTCCCCCGGTTTTAGTCCGTTTAATTGAATGCCGCCTATTCTTACGCGGATAAGCCGCTTTATCGGAATTTTAAAAAAGTCAAAAACTTTTCGTATTTCTCTGTTTTTTCCTTCAATAAGAACAATGCTTGCCTTACGGGATGCCTGGCGTTTTGCGGAAACGCAGCGGTAAAAAATACCCTCAATTCGTATTCCACGTGTAAACCTTTCAATGAGCGTATCGGGAATATCCTGCGTTGTTTCAATTAGATACTCTTTTTCTATTTCTGCGGAAGGATGCTCAATACGGGCAGAAAAATCTCCGTCGTTGGTAAAAAGAATAGCGCCGCCCGAATACATGTCAAGCCTGCCGATATTATAGAGCCGTTCAGTATAAGCTTCTTTCAGCAAATCAGCGGCGGTTGCCCTTCCCATCTCGTCAGACAAAGAGCATACATAACCTACCGGCTTATTGAGCAGCACATAACGCTTTTCTTTTTCAAATTTAATCTGTTGATTATCAAAACATACAATATCGCTTGGTAAAACCTTGGTGCCGAGTTCGGTTACTTTAATCCCATTGACGCTCACCCTGCCGTCCAAGATAAGTTTTTCGCTTGCTCTTCTGGATGCAATCCCCGATTTTGCAAGATATACCTGTAATCGAATTTCTTTATCGGGCAAGTTCAAAACGCTCCTTTTCGGTTTCGTCAAGCTTTGGCAAATCCGCTATGCTGTTTAAACGAAAAACTTTTAAAAATTCCTTTGTAGTGCCGTACTGCACCGGTTTTCCCGGAACATCTTTTTTCCCTACTTCTTTGATAAGCTGCTTTTCAACTAAAAGCCGAATCATTGTATCTGCGGAAACGCCTCGAATAGCTTCAATTTCGCCGCGCGTTACCGGCTGAGAATAGGCTATGATCGAAAGAGTTTCCATTGCCGCACGAGAGAGTCTTGTTTCGTTTTTTTTGCCATAGCGATTTTTCAATACATCCCAGAATTCTTTTTTCGGCATAATAACCCAGCCGCCCATAAGTTGAACAATTTCTATTCCGCTTGAGGAGTCCGCATACAGTTCATGTAATTTTTCAAGGCAAAGTTTTACCACATCAATTGAAAGCCCCGAAATTTTACTTAAATTATTTTCATCTATCGGCTCACCCTCAAGATAGAGGATTGCCTCAATAAGAGCTGTTTCTTTTTCCATCTTATACTCCGTCATCGTCATTTCTCTTTTACAGTAATCTCAATAAGGATGCTCTCAAAATATCAATTTTTAGAGGGAACCCTTAAATTTATTTGCGATATTTCTTGTAAGGCAACCATACAATACCTTACAAAAAACTCGAGCAAAGCGTAGCACGCTTTTTAATCTGAAGGCGTATCTTTTTCTACACACTCACACTCTCTTTAAAAAAGAGTTTGAGTAAAAATAATTTTATAAACCTAAAAACTTGTTCGCAAAAGTTTTTTCTCTTTTAGGATATCAAATACATTATTTTCTCCGCAAAAATGTCCCGCACCTGCAAAAATAAAAGTAATTCCCGGTTGTGCCGTTACGTCAATGATTTTTTTTGCCCAGTCTTGATTTCGAGTATACAATAGCGCTTCAAGATACCTTGTGTATAAATCATTCGGAGCATCTTCAGGAAATAAAAGCTCTATCGACTGCACAAGAGTACCGAGCTCTTTTCTATCATCATGCACATATGCTTGCATAATTTTTTTCAGGTTTGCTTGAAAATCTTCCAAATCCTGACATTCTTTTATGGTTTCTTTTAGAAGATACAGCTGATCATCATAGGTACCGAATGACAGTAAATCAAGTTGCGTTTGCAAATCATCTAAGCCGAGTACTTTTCTGGTTCCGGCTCTTTTATAAAAAAATAAATCAAGTCCTTTTGCAGGATCAATTTTTGCATCGCTGAACAATTGCTGTTCTACGGCAGCCTTCATCACCCACGGTTCAAATCCGTTCAGCGCCTGTACATTTGCTGCGCCGAGTATTTTGTTTAATAGCACTGTTTCTTGAATGGAAAGATTACTCAGTAATTTTGGCTTACCCATGTTTTCTAGCATACCTTGCAGCATCATTTTTTGAAGACTGAGCGAAAGATTGTTTATATCTTCAGTGCTTAATTCCGCATAAATCCTTGTTGCCGAATCAAAAAGGTCAAGGATTGTTTCATCAAGCGGATAGATCTCTTCACTTCCTACATGAATTGTTCCTACAATAAATACGGAGCTGTTTTCGCTGCGTATTTCCCAGAGCATCCGTTCTTGTCTGACAATAAGTTCGGGGATTTTGTCAGATTTAACGCTTGCACAACTTGCAAAACATAGTATGCAAAATAAAAAAACAGTAAAACGCAGAGCTTTCATTTTTCCTCCGATTTGTTCACAATTATATAGATGAATGCCGAAACTGCGATATAAACGATATTCAAACAGAAAAACTCAAGGCTTATTCGCCTCTTGCCTTTCTGCTTATTTTATTCCAAATGCCGGAAAGTCCCATCGCTTTTTTTACAAGCTTCAAAGTTTCTTTTGCTTCTTCCCGCATACGCATCGTACCTTCATAAATTACCTGATCAACAAAGTTTTTCTGATTTTCGTATTTAGCACGGCGCTCCCGCATCGGCTCTAAAAAGGTATTGATGGCAACCGCAAGTTTATCCTTTACTTCAACATCGCCAACCTTGCCTTTTCGGTACCGGTCTTTTAAATCTTCGACTTCCGCGGTGTTTGGATTAAAAGCATCGTGATAAATAAACACCGGGTTCCCTTCAACCGTTCCGGGCACATCCGCACTCACCCTGTTCGGATCGGTATACATGCCGCGCACCTTTTTTTGCACAGTTTTTTCATCATCCGAAAGAAAAATTGCGTTTCCTATGCTTTTAGACATTTTCGCTTGCCCGTCTGTTCCAATCAGCGAGCCCATTTCGCTCACCATAACATCAGGTATGGGAAAAACATCTCCGTACAAAAAATTAAACCGTTTTGCAATTTCCCGTGTAAGTTCTACATGGCTTTCATTATCTTTTCCTACCGGCACAAGATGCGCACGCGGTAAAAGAATATCAGCCGCCTGCAATACCGGATAGCCTAAAAGACCGAAAGGAAGCTCGGAAAGATTCGCATTTTTTGCCATTTCCTTAATTGAAGGAACTCGCTGCAAACGCGGAACCGTTACAAGGTCGGTAAAAAACAACTGTAATTCGGTTACTTCCGGAACAGCTGACTGTAAATACACCAGAGACTTTTCCGGATCAATTCCGCAGGCAAGATAATCCAACACCATCTGCCTGACATTATCCCCTATTTGCTCAATATGTTCTTTTTCGGGCTTTGTGGTAAGCGTATGCAAATCCGCAATAATAAAAAAACACTCATATTCATCCTGTAAACGCACTCTATTGCGTATGGAGCCGACATAATGCCCCAAATGTAATTTTCCGGTCGGACGGTCACCCGTCAATATTCTTTTTTTCATCATGGTCAGAATAATAGCACGTAACAGCTTTCTTTGCAAGATTTTGCATAAAACTTACGAAACTTACGCACGAACAAAACTCTTACCCGCGAGTTTTAAACTTAATCAATGAGATAAAACCATATTAAAAAAACGTGCCGCATTTTTTTTCATCAAAAAAGAGAGCGACACGGCGCAACGGCGGGCAAACTTACCATACTGTTTAATGAATGGTAGTTCCTTAACCATCGGATTGCAATTGCCTTGATTTTATTTTCAGTTTTACACCTCTATTCTATGCTTAAAAAGCCATGCGGAAGCAAAAAAGAAGCTAATGCCAATTATCAATAGAAAAACAGATCCTATAATGGGAAGTTCTGCCGGATACCTATGGAGATAGGATTGCAATGTCGGATCAAAAAAATGTTGATTCACATACAAATAAGCCGAGACTTGCAAATTCAATTTTATTGTGAGCCAATTGCTGAACTCTTGTACCAAATACACAATAAATATAAAGATGATAAGGGCTAAGAATTCGGCAATTCTTCTTTTTTTAATAAAGGAACAGGTAAGGGCGCGCACAAAAATAATGATTGCCCCTAAGAAGCAAAAAATACATAGTCCGATAAAAAGACTTTTAAACAAGAAATCATAATTTAGTGCAAAAATATGCTTTATGCTTCTTGAAAGCATGTTGAAAAAACGCAACCTGCCGATTTTTTCGGTTACAGCTGTCCATGCACTAAAATACACTATGCCGCAAATACTTGCGGTAACAAAACACGCAATAAACTCTACAAGTCCTGCAAGCATTCTTCCCAATAAAATATGAGTCGAACGCACCGGAACGGTGAGCATGAGATAGCTTTCGTTGGTATATAAAAGATCTCGAATATGCCCGCTGCTACAAGTTACAAACATAACCGTAGGAATTACGGTAAGTGCCGCCACTGTGATAAAAGTCCATAAAGCGAATACGCCGCTAAAAGGTTCTTTCGCAGTGAACAAAATAAATATCGCTACCAGCGAAATGCCGAGCATAATACTGTTATAAAGAAATAATGCGTTCTTTCTTCGTCTTAATTCATACATAAAAATTCGTTTCATGGTGGAATACTCCTTTAAACATCGAAGATTTCAATATATAGTTGATAAATAGACTTTTCTCGACTTACGCGCAGTTGCTCCGCATCGCCTGATAAGACAATTTCACCTTCACTTAGAAAAATAACATCATTAAATACGTGTTCAATATCGGAAACCAAGTGTGTGCTGATAATAATTGCTGAATTTTCACTCCATGTTTTAATAATGGTTTTTATAATTTGCTCACGAGCAACCGGGTCGGTTCCCGCAAGCGGCTCATCAAGAATAAAAAGCCGGGCATTGCGGGAAAAGCTTAATGTTAAATTAAGCTTTTCAGTCATGCCTTTAGACATGGTTTTAACCGGCTGAGATTTTTCAAGTTTCATAAAATGAAGCATGTCCAACGCTTTGTTTTTATCAAAGTCTTCAAAGAAATCAGCATAAAAATTTATCGCATCAAGGGCGGTCATCCATGAATATAAGCAATTTTTATCCGCTAAAAATGAAACCATTTTTTTTGTTTCAAGTCCGAGCGGAATACCGCACACTTGTACACTACCCGAACTAGGTTTTAAAAGCCCGGCAATAATCTTTAAAAAGGTTGTTTTGCCCGATCCGTTTGGTCCTAAAAGTCCGAGTATTCTTCCGCTTTCTACTTGCATACTGATTCCATGCAATACCTGCTTAATAAGATAGGATTTTTTTAAATCCTCTGTTTGTAAAATTATACTCATTTTCAGTATTCCTTTAGCTTTGAGCTGATAATATCCATAATTTCTTTATCAGAAAATTCAAGGTTCCGTAGTCCTGTTATAAAGTTTTTTGCCAATTCCGCAATTTTTTCCTGTCGAAGCTTGTCTACAAGATGTTCATCATTAGAGACAAAACTGCCTCTTCCGCGCTGACTTTCTATGCAGCCGGCTGATACAAGCTCGGTATACACACGGTACATTGTATTCGGATTAACATCCATTTGTAACGCCATATCTTGCAGTGAAGGCATCTTTTCGCCCTGTTTTAATTTACCGGTTAAGATAGAAAGCTTTATCTTGTCCATTATTTGTAAGTAAATAGGATAATTCGGATCATAATCCATTTAAACCTCCTAAAAAAGCTTATTGTAATTTTTTTATAATAACACACCTTTTGTGTAGTTTTTACTTATAGTTTCCTATCTACCTATAATATTATTGCAAAGGGAAAAAAAAGTCAAGTATTTTTTTGATAAAAGCTTTGATATTATCGGGCATTTACACAAATCATCACATAAAAAACACTTCTAAAAATTGCTGTTATAAGGCTTTCTCTGTTTTTTTAAGAATACCTTAAGGCTTACATTGGCTTTGGCTGGTATAACGTTTTCTAATTAAGTTGCTGTCAGTAATCGGAGCATTGGCAATAATAGCGTGCGGATTTCAGCATTTCTATGGTAAATTGCTCACCGTTGGCGAACCAAAGGTAAAAGTTCCAAGGGTTCGCCTGTACGCAATTCCGAACGATGTTTTAAAGCATCAACGCAAAACTGTAAAATTGAAGCTTTAAAACTCGTTGGCAAAACGGAGGCAAATTATTAACGCTTTGCCCTATGGTAAGTTTACCCACCGTTGCTAAATTCCAAGCGATGTTTTGCCTGACACGTTATTGTAAACAGGCAAAACTCGTAGGCGAACCAAAGGTAAAATTCTAAGGGTTCGCCCGTACGCAATTCCGAACGATGTTTTAAAGCATCAACGCAAAACTGTAAAATTGAAGCTTTAAAACTCGTTGGCGAAGTAAAGAGAAAATGGCAAAACTTCGCCCTTGTGCCGTGTCGGACTCTTTTTTATAAAATTTTTTACGTTTTGGGTAAGATGTAGTAAAAAACGAATCGACTTATTAAAAAAACGTTATATTAGTTCTTAATGATAAAACCATTGATAAAAGTGGATTGAAAGCTTTGTAAAAGACAGGGAAAGGAGGCTGTCAAAGCGTGCCTCCCTCCCCTATTCGCGATTATAAAGAAATTTGAATAGCGGTTGTTTTTAATCAGTTTTTCTTTTTTGCAGGAGCTTTTTTTGCCAGCTTTTTCTTAGCTGCAGCATTATCTGAAAGGACAACTCGTTTAGGCGTAAGTTTTATGCCTGCTTTCTCCGCATTTTCAATTTCTGCCTGCGCAATTGAAAGCAAGGCTATCGGCACAGAGTAAGAAGAACATGAGACATAGTCCAACCCTGCATCCATGCAAAAGCGAATGTTTTCCGCGCGTGCACCATGTTCGCCGCAAAGTCCGAGATGAATATCGGGACGAGAAAGTTTTCCGCGTCTTATCGCGATTTCAATAAGCTCTCTGACACGTGTATCGAGGACCGCAAACGGATTTCCGTCAATAAGATCATACATGGTATAATCCGGCATAAAGCTGTTAAAGTCATCACGGGAAAGTCCCAAGGTTGTTTGGGAAAGATCATTTGTTCCGAAAGAGAAGAATTCAGCATAGCGGGCAATTTCATCAGCACTTAAGGCAGCCGCAGGAAGTTCAATCATTGTGCCTACTTTATAAGGAATTGTTTTTGCCTTTAACTCCGCTCGAATTTCTTCTTCAAGCGCACTAATGCCAAGATATGAATGTCCCTCAATTTTTTTACCGTATATGATTTGTTTCAGCTCTCGGGAATTCATTATCAGCGGGATCATTATTTCAGGATAAACCGTTATTTTCTCTTTTTGAAGCTTATATGCGGCTTCGAATATTGCGCGAATTTGCATTGCGTAAATCTCAGGATAAGAAATAGCAATACGGCAGCCTCGGTGTCCAAGCATCGGATTTATTTCCGAAAGCATTGTCATTTGATCTCGAAGCTGTTTTTTACTTACTTTTTCTTTTGTCTTTTTTGAAAGATATTCGATAAAGACGTCAAGATCCTGATCATTATACGGCAAGAATTCGTGCAAGGGAGCATCCAACAAGCGAATGGTTACATCTTTTCCTGCCATTATTTTTAAGATACCGTAAAAGTCTTCCGTTTGCAGTTTTTGCAGCTGTTTAAGAACCTTTGCTCTCTTCTCCGAATCTTCGCAAAGGATCATTTCACGGAAAATATTGATGCGGCTTTCTTTAAAGAACATGTGCTCTGTTCTGCACAGACCGATACCTTCCGCACCGAAGGCAAGAGCTAGCTCCGCATCATGAGGACTGTCCGCATTGGCTCGCACATAAAAGTCTTGCATAAAGCTTTTTGCAAGCGCTATAAAATCCAATAGGCCCGAAGTTTCGGGATCCGGCTCAATAAGTTGTGCCGCTCCGAAATAAACGGTAGATTCCCCATAATAGGGAACATTCAAGGTTATAAAGTCGCCTTCATTAATGGTTATGCCGTCAATAATGGCCTTTTTAGCTTGAATTTTCATATCAGAACGAACCAGCGAGATTTTTCCGTATTGTCGCGCAACAACTGAGGCATGGGCCGCATAACCGCCCTCATTTGAAAGAACGCCGGTTGCAACCTCAATCGCTTTTACATCACCTGCATAAGTGGCAGGCATACAAAGAATACATCGAGTATCACTGCCTTCAAGTTTTGCAATACGCTGTGCATCAATTAGCGAATCCGCTGAAAAATATACGCGACCGACAGCAGCCCCCGGAGCACCGGCGATACCGCCATGAGAAGATTTTAAGTTTTTTACGCTTGCAATATCAATAACAGGATGGAGGATTTCATTCAGCTGACCGGGTTTTACAGTTTTAACCACGTATTCACTGTCAACAATTTTGCGATTATATAAATCCAAAAGTAAAAGCACGAGTGAAATAGTGCTTTTTGCTTCTACAGATCGCTGCTCAATAAGCCAAAGATTTCCGGCTTCAATTGTAAAGCGAACTTCGCGAATTTCTTTACTATGGTCTTCAAGACTCCATGCAATATCTTGTAATTGTTTGAGGTAAGCAGGTTTTATGCTGTTAATATCTTTTCCGGCAGAATCCCTGTCGTCAAATTTTTCTTCATAAAACAGACCTTGGAGTTTCTTTTCGCCGGTAACAATATTACGGCTAAAAAACCTACCGGAATATGATTCTTTACCATAATTTCCGTATGCCATTGGCTGAATGACAAGAGCAACCTCGCCCTCACTATCATCTTCAAGGCTCAAAAGCTTGCTGATTTGCTTAAGGACTTGCTCAAGTTGAATATATGCATCATCAAAGAAACCTTCAGGCAAAAGATTTTGATACTTTTCCATGATTGCAATTCCGTCAAGTGACAGGGAATTCTTTTGCAACGATTCATCAATTTCTTTTAATGCGGGATCAATCAGATCAAAAGCTTTTTTATTTTCTTCAAGTTCTGCATTTTTTAAAAGAATTTGCAACATACCTCGAAGTAAAAAATATACTTCATGACTTGCAAAATTGTCTCCCACTTTTCCTGCAAAGCCGGCAAAAGTGTTTTTTGTTAAACCGAAGTTATGTAAAGTCGGGTAATTTGCAATAACTAAATTGGGAGAAACAACAATTTTAAGCAACATAGGGTTAGTCTCATCGGCATATGCTTTCTTACTTATCGTTGCAAATTTCTCTAAAAATGGTTTTAAAACAGGAATAATTTTTTCATTTTCAAGGTCGTATGCTACACTTGCATCAATAATTATTCCGGGAAGGATAGGTAGCCTAAGTTCTGCAAATTCATTTGCCTGTCGTCCCCTGATCCCCAACAACTGTTTATCAAGTTTTTTATTAACCGCTTCATTGCTACTAAAAAAATGGATCGATTTGGAAATACTCATTTTTTACTCCTTTAGAACAGATTTAATACGGTATCGGGAGAACCGCGAAGAAATGCTTCAAAGCGAGGGCTTGCCCCTTCTTTAAAATACCTTAATAGCTTAGATAAATCTTTAATATCCTCACCTGAAACGGCAAATTGAATTACACTACCGTGCTTTACCTTTCCCCATTTAAATAAGGTATTGATATCGACGATCCGCTCTCCATCGTAAAAAACAATTACCTCGAGTGTCGGATATTTTGCATTATAACTACGGATTATTCTTTTCCAAGCTTCAACATTCCCGTTATGAAAAAGCTCATTTGATACGGGAACGGAAATAAGCTGAGACATGCGAACAGGTCCGGTTGGTGCTTGTACCGGCGGTCGAGCTGTCGCAGAAGGCTGCGGCGAAGCAACTGCGGCTGTTTCCTTTTGAGCAACAGTTGTTTTTCTTGTTCTGCGCATTTTTGTAGTTTTCGGTTTTTCTACCGTTTTTTTAGGTTCAGCATACACAAAACTCCCTTTTAAAACAGCGGGAGGCACTGAAGCCACTTTATCGTCAAGGAGGTTAAAAACAGCTTTTATTACTTTATCCGCAACATCATCTGCAAGAGCGCCCTTGTCTTGTTGTCCGACATAAATTAATAAAAGTTCATTTTTTCTAAAACTTTCTATCAGAGAAGCATTTGCAGGATTTTTAGGGTTTATTGCTAAAAACCCCAAATCAGGATGGTGATAGCCAAAAACGAGGTCAATCCCTTTCCATTTTCCTGTTTCGGCAGCAATTTTTTGCGGGTCGGCCGGAATATTTTTCAGATTAGCAGAAACAACTTTATACTTCCAAATATCAATTAACAGTACAGAAAGTAAAGCGGCGACCTGATCATTTTGTATTTTTTTTTCAACAAGCAACTCATTGATTTGATCCGCAATATTCATTTTGGGGTCGCAATCATCCAACACTGCTAAAACATTTTGAATATGGCGGACAGATGCATTAAAACTCTCCTTTGTAGCTAAAGGTGTATACAAATCTAATGATTTTAACATAAGACAATCTCCTTAATTATGAAAAGAAAAGCCCCCGAAACAGAACAGTCTCAAGGGCATTTCTTAAATTTAAAAGTTCATCCAAAAGAAAAGCAATTACTAAAGTTCACGAATTGCAGATTTTTTTCCTCTGCGTCCCTTTCCTGAATCTACAGTGCCCGCTTTCTTTGCTTTTGTTCCCCTTGCAGGTTTTGTTGATACTTTTTCAGCAGCCATCGGTGCTGCTTCAATTGCGGGAGTTTCATCAACCATATCAATAAAAGATGCTCGTCCGGCAGGTGTTCCGGCTTTAATATCACCGTCATCATCAGCTGTTGCAAAGCTTTGAGCAATATCGGCACGCACCGTTGAACGGCGGCGACTGAATGTTGCAAATGCCGCATCGGCAAAGCCTTTAGAAATACCGTGTAGGAATTCGTTCAAGACGTTTGCCATACCGTCAAGTGTCGCTTTCTTTCGTTTAATTGAGGTAATATCAATATCAAGTAAAAGTCCCGGCTGCAGATGGAAGGGGTTAATCAAGTAGTCGAATTTATTGAACTCGGCTTCCAAGAATGCCAAGCGCTCTTCCATTACGCGGCGCTCAATCGGATACTGATAATCATACATTTGCTTCAGTTTTTCACGCATCAGAATAAGCTTTTTGCGCATCTTATCCTTTTCGTATACAAAGGTTCGATTCATTTTTTCAACTTCGGTTTCAACCGGCTTGATAAAAGAAATTTCGTCCCAAACTTTTGCAATGTCTTCGTATACAGGCTCGCCCGTCTTGTCTTTATAATTTTTCTTAATATATTTCTTATAAATTGCCGCAAGATCATCAAAGTCGGTGATTCTTGTCATAAACTTTGATTTATCATATCTGGTATGAATTACATCCCAAAGATGCTCAACTTCAGTTTCAAAAGAGCGAATCATCACTTCGTATGCTTTTCGTTCTTCATTAAGCTGAGCATTGTCAAGATACTTTAAGCGAAGTTGATAGCGCTCATCAGGGAGGTGGGCAACATCGGTATCATCATATTCACGCAAAAGCAATTCGCGCGCATTCTTAAAGTTTTCGATATACTGATATCCCATTTTTGAAGTATCAAGAATAGAAGTAATTGAGTTAATCGCAGTGTTAAATCCTCTGTTTCTGATATTTTCAAGATCAATAATCTTTTTAATATTTTCGCGGATATTTAGCTGATCAAATGTTTCAGGGTCAATTTCCGCACGCAGGTTATCGATTCTTTCCATCAACATTTTGGAAACAGCATCGTATCTCTTGCTCTTAGGATTATCAACATCATCGTCGGTTAAGTCGGGAACCTTATTCATTTTTTGGAAGATGATATCGCTGTCGGACATTTCCTCCTTGCCCTGATCAATTAAATTATCTTTTAATTTTTCAATTTCTTTATCGATCATTTCCATATAGCGATTGGAAAGAAGATCTTTGATAAGGTAGGCTACTGTTGTTTGATAATGGAAGATAGGGCTGATAAGTTCTGTGTCAAGGATATTGATCGAAAGTTTAACATCGGTTACGGTCTTCGGTTTTGCAAGGTTGTCTTTAAAAGCGCACTTTACAACCGCATACGCGTTTTCACCTCGAACAAATGCTCCTACGTCAACCTTCTGTCTAAGAAGGGAGTTTGTCAATGTTTCCAAATCGTTGACACCGCGCTGTACGTGTCCCTGTAAGTGCCCGTACATGTTAACGATTGATTTTTCAATTTCACCGGTATTAAATTTATCCGCTCCTCCAACCTCATCAAGTAAGACTGCTATTTCTTTTGGGGTATAGCGGTTAAGAACTTTCATTTCTTCCCGGTCAATAAAGCCGCGCACTTTTTTCAACATTTCATCTTCAGCGGTTACCATGTACCGGTTGAACATGTTTTGATAATTCTGGTTAAAGTAATTGTACAGCTTTTCTTTTAAGCCGCCCATTATGTCTAATCTTTCAAGGACTTCTTTGGGGAGCTTTGTGTTCAAGTGATGCAACACTTTATTAGTTTCTTCTTCAATCAGCTGATTAACTTCTTTTTGCTGATCACGATAATCTTGAGCTAATGAATTTCTTGATCCGACCGCACTGGGTTTTTCCGGATGAAATACATTAGGGCTCTGGGGTAGTTCTAAAATTGCCATTTGCTATCTCCTTATAGTGGTAATTTATTTAATTATCCAACATCATATCACAATTATAAACAAGTTTCATATAATGTAAAGAGTTTTTTCACTTTTTTACTGCTTTTTTTTACGGAATGCTGTATAATAAAACTTAAATTTGAAGAAAAGGAATAAAAATGAATATTCGAAAATTTTATTTTACCATAATTATGCTGCTAACAATTCTTACAAACTCTTTTGCCGTTGAAAGAAAGATGCCGGTTGATATTTATCTTATGATTGATAAGTCACTTTCAATGCAAGAAAAAGGTAAATTCGATAGCTTATATCATTGGGTGCGAGACGAACTTATCGGACAAATGATGGTTCCGGGAGATTGGATTACCGTGTATCAATTTTATGAAAAACCGGAAGAGCTTCTAACATTAACAATGCAAACAGAAAATGACAGAGATAAAATTATTCGCGCGGTAGACACTATTTCTCCAAACGGAAAATACACCGACATCGGTCTTGCATTAGATAAAATAGCAGAGATACAACAAGGAAGAGCAGGCAACGGAAGATATAAAGTTTTGTTACTTGTAACTGATCTTGAACAAGATGCTCCGTGGACATCAAAATACAGCGGCAAAGAAGAATCTTTTCAAAGTCCCTATCTTGCGGAAGCTCGAATTATTAAACATGATAACTGGTTTGAAATAACGCTTGATATGGCTATTCAAGATAAGGTTGTGCATATCACCAAAGAGTTGTATTCCGATGTACTTGAAAATAAAAACAGTCCACGAACAGACTCCGATCAAAATAAAGCCTTGATACGTGATGAGCATTAAGCGGATTTAAGTATTGATGTATACACAAAGAAAATATTTTTTTAATAGCACTTTAAAAATTACTGTTTTGTTGTGAGTATACATACTAAAAAAATTCACTCATGCATAAACTATAATGATCGCTGTGGTATTAGAATTTTCTCAAGCGATACGTACAAAAAAACGCTCGGTTATAATTTTCTCTCATTATACTGTAAGATTTATCTTGAGTAAAAATCGCATATAATCCTCTAGCAAGCTCTTTTTATTTTTGTTATACTTTCTTTATTCAATTGTACAAGGAGTTTTATTTATGAATGATAATAAACTTACGGATTCCGTGTATTGTATTCATGCAGACATCCATGACAGAACCGCAAGGTTTGAAGGCTTATGGATGCTGCCGCAAGGAGTGAGTATTAACTCATATATTATCCTCGGTGAAAAAGTTGCTTTAATTGATATTGTAAGAGATTGGGATAATTCTTTGGAAAGTTACAAAAAACAATTGGCGAGCTTAAATCTCTCTTTTGAAAAAATTGATTATGTTATTCTAAATCATCTTGAGCCCGACCATGCGGACTTATTGGCAACGGTACATGCAGCCAATCCAAATGTGGAAATCATTGCTTCCGCAAAGGGCATTGCAATGGTTGAGAAGTTTTTTAAGATTTCAGGGAATTTGCGTATTGTAAAAAATGAAGACACTCTTGATTTAGGAAAAGGAAAGATTCTTCAATTTTTCGAAACTCCGAATATTCATTGGCCTGAAACAATGATGACATATGATGTTAATGAAAAAATTCTTTTTTCTTGCGACGGTTTTGGATCTTATGGTTGTATCGGGCAAAAAATTTTTGATGACTTGCATAGCGAAAAAGAATTAGATTTTTTTGAAAATGAAGCACTTCGCTATTATTCCAACATTGTTGCTTCTTTCAGTAACTTTGTGCTGCGGGGAATTGCAAAACTCCAAAGTCTTGATATACGCATGATTGCACCAAGTCACGGTATTGTGTGGCGAAAAAATACGCAGCGTATTATTGAATTATATAAAAAATTTGCAGGGTACAATACCGGTGGACCTTGTGAAAAAGAAATTTGCATTATCTGGGGCTCAATGTACGGATACACTAAACAGGGAATTGATGCAGTTATAAAAGGAATTGAAGAAGAAGGCGTTCCTTATCATATGTATCAAATTCCCGATACCGATGTTTCATATATTTTACATGCGGCTTACAGTGCATCAGGTCTGGTGATTGCCATGCCTACGTATGAATATAAAATGTTTCCTCCGATGGCATATGTCTTGGATCTTTTTAACCGTAAACATTTTTACCAAAAAAAAGTGCTGCGTATAGGATCCTGGGGCTGGTCAGGCGGAGCTCAAAAAGAGTATGAGCAGTTAACCGCAAATTTGAAATGGACAAATATTGAACCATATGAATGGCAAGGAACACTGGTAAGCTCAGATCTCAGTATTTTAACCGATAAGGGGCGAGAGCTTACTCGGTTGGTTAAAAACAACGGCGAGAAAGAATAGGTATACACCGCATCTATAAGAGCGATATGAAAACTATTATAGCGGTTTATAATTAAGTTTGATATACTAATCGGAGCATTGGTAATAATAGCTTGCAGATTTAAGCATTCCTATGGCAAATTGCCCACCGTTGTCAAACTCAGAACGGGCACAGATGTCCGTGATTCCAAGCAGAATTGAGTTTGAAAACTACCACAGCGTACTCGAAGTTTTCAAACTCATAAGCATAATTTTGCCAAGGACGGCAAAATCAGAACAAATTCAAACGATGTTTAAAAGCATCAACAGTAAATTATAAAATTGAAGCTTTTAAACTCGTAGGCGAACCAAAGGTAGAAATTCCAAGGGTTCGCCCTTGCGTTGTGTCGCACTCTTTTTATATAAAATAAATTTGATTAAGATAAAGGCTCTTTGCAACGTTTTAAAACTTGCAAGGTATAATTTTGCTGCGGATGGCAAAATTATACCGCTCTGCCGCCGATGAAAGATCGACGGCGTTTTTAGTACACCGACAGTATTGCGCGCAATCGTTCCGCACCGATTATTTTCATAAAGCCGGCAAGGCGCGGCCCCTGGCTTTTTGCGATGAGTGCGGTGTAAATGCCGACAAAAAGGTCTTTCGGCTCAAGCTCAAAATGCCGCGCAACATCATAGAGGGCAGTTGAAAATTCTTTTTCGTCCATCGAATCCATTTTAGGAAGAAGCTCCGAAACAATTTTTTGGATAGCCTGTGTGATCGTTTGCGAAAGTTCCGCTTTTGAGCCGTCGGTGCGCAAGGCAAACTTAAAGTCTTCAGGAGCGCCGGAGTCTCGAATCCAGTTCCATGCGCACGTGCAGCGGCGGCGGAACCGTTCAACTTGTTCAGGCTTCATATCGGGGAAAAGGCTGATAACCGCTTCAATATCGCCTGAGTTTATTTGCAAAAGATTACAAAGATGGCGGAACGGCACCTGATAGGCAATGCAGAAAGGCATTCCCGCAACTTGAGAAAGCTCATAAATTCTTTTTTCTTTTTCATACTCGGTTTCGTTCTTTGCTTTTTGAACACCCCAGGCAATGCGTTCGGTTTTATCGTAATCTTCATAGGTTTTGATTACGTCAAGGTCAAAACTGATTGCAAATTCGGTGTTCGGTCTGGTAGAAGCAAAAAGGTAGCGCACCACCTCCGGCTGATACACTTCAAGCACATCGGGCAGGCTGATAACTTTTCCTTTTGATGAAGACATTTTGCCGGGCAAGCCTTTTAAGCCGATAAAATCATAGCGGAATGAGATAGGCGCTTCTTTATTGTATATTGCGGAAGAAACAAGCCGCGCCGTGTCAAAAGAGCCGCCTTGCGAGTGGTGGTCTTTTCCGGCAGGTTCAAAAACAACGTTTTCGTACGCCCAGCGCATCGGCCAGTCAACACGCCAGCCGAGTTTTGCCACCGATGCGGTACGTAAATCTAGGTTTTCGGCATTTCCGCACTCACAGGTATAGTGCAGCGACCATTCACCCGACCATGAATCTACGGTTGTGGTATCTTTATTGCAAGCAGTACAAAATACGGAGACCGGCCAATATTCACCGGTAATTTTATGATCTTCATCTCGATAGGTGTTTAAGAGTTCTTTTATTTTTTCCCGATTATCCATTGCGGTTTTCATGCCTTCCGCATACATTCCCGCCCGATACCGCTCCGCTTGGTATAAATACTCGGGGAAAATTCCCACTTCTGGCAAAACAGACTCCACATCATGCTCGTGATGTTTGGCGTAACTTTCGTCCCTGCCGAAGGTGTCGGGCACCATGGTAATGGGAAAGCGAAGATACTGCGCTAACACCTCAGGATTCGGCATGTTTTCCGGCACTTTTCTGAACACATCATAATCGTCCCATGAATAAATAAAGCGCACATTCTTACCTCGATCCCGCAGCGCGCGCACCACTAAATCAACCGAAATAATTTCGCGGAAATTACCGATATGCACGGTTCCCGAAGGCGTTATGCCCGAAGCGCAAGTATATTGCTCAAGATCCCCGCATTCACGAATAATCTTTTCCGCCGTTTGATCTGCCCAATGCAGTAATTTTTTTTCATTTGCCATGATATGTTATTCCTTATTTTGCCGAGCCTGCCGGCACTTTTGAAAGATAATATGTATTGTAATATACGTTCTATTATAAAGTATTAGCCGTTTTTTTTCAAGGTGGTAATTCGGGAACCATGGCAAGAGTAAGATTTTCTCATAAAAAAAGTATAAAAAAGAGAGTCGGTTTGGAACCACTGCCATCCGTGGCAGTTCTGAGTTTTTGACGTCCATACCCGTTCTGAATGTAGTTTTGGCATTCTTGTTTACAGTAGCTGCGAGTTTGAAAACTTCCTGTTATAAAAAGAGTTTGACACGGCGCAACGGTGTGTAAACTTACCATAGTGATGCTGAAGATGCAAGCCACTTGCTAATGCTCCGGTTACTAACAACAATTTAATTACAGAACGTTGTGCTAGGTTAACACGAGGATTGGCGTAATGAAAAGAGACAAGAAAGGCTACTGAAAATCATTATGCCCATTCAACACCGCTTCCCCTGTATATTTTTATTCAACAGGAAAATAAAAACATTGTAAAAACCGTTACGAGCAGCACTTGAGATTTAGCCTGCCAGCACGCCCACTCAATACAACCAACAGGCCGCTCTATAAGTTGTCAGTCTTTTTCTATTTAATCCAATAGCTTATATAGCTGGCCTACATCTTCATTTTTTACCAGTAATACCGAACAATGCGCATGCAGGATAATGCTGTTTACGGTTATCGACACAATATCGCGGGAAGCTTTGTGATGCGATTCGGTATCACCGATAAGAATGAGGTCTGCTTCTTTTTCTTTTGCGGCGGTCAGCGTTTCTGTCCATACCGCACCGCGGCGCAGCTCTGTTTCAATTTTTACGTCTTTTTCCGTGCCGATTGTTTCTACGTATGAAAGGAACCGTTTGCCGGTTGCTTCCAAACTTTGCTCGTATTCTTTACTTTCTTCTTCAATAAAAATTTTATTGAGAGTAAGCTGGTTAATGGTTGCAGTATCTACAACATAAACTGCGTGGACATGACAATTATACTGTTTTGCCATAATTATTGCATATTTCACCGCATTTATCGATGATTCACTTCCGGTTACCAAGACTATGATATCCTTAAACAAAGGCTGTATCATCTATCTTCTCCCATAAAAATTTTTGCGCGTTTTATAAGACAAAATGTCTAAACCAAGTCTTATATATCAAATAAACAAGGCAAGCTGTTTCAGTTTGCTTGTTCATCGAATCTCCTTTCTTTTTTTGCCTTTAAGGCTTTAAGAACAAATACATTTTCACGTTCTCGCTCTTCAAGAATACTTTCAATATACACTTTTGTTTCTTGCGTTTTGGGAATTATTTGTTTATCAAGTGCATTGACCCGCCGCTGAGTCTTTTTAACTTCTCGGGCAAGCCGCCAGACGATTGTTCTAATTGAAGCCATCTCCGTAAGCAATCTTAATAATTCAAAAAAATCCACCATCACCTTATCACAATCGGCAAAAGTATTTAAGTAGGAATAATTCAATTTTCTTTTCGGCAATTCTACATCAAGTGTTGAAAAATGCATTCCGGCAATAAACACCGTTTTTTCGCTTAAATCAAATTGATATTTTGCCGTTTGTGCAATTCTTTCCGTTTGATTTCTTCCTACCGCAATAAACATTCTGCGCAACGAAGGATAGGCTATTTCTATTTGTTTTTCAATATCCTGTTCAAGAAGCTTTACTTTTTCTACCATTTTCATCAACTCCATAACCAGAATTTCACGTTTTTGCTCAAGCAAGTCATACCCGTTTTGAGCTACCGCAAGCTGATCATTAAGAGCCAATAAATTTGATTTTGTCGGCGCAATCTGTAATCTTGCCATTATTGTTTACCTCCTTTCGCAGTCAAAAACTGCCCGGTGGTGCTTTCCATAGAAGCGATAGGGAACCTTTTATGGATATAAAAGGTTCCCGGTTTTATATTCGCTTACTCGTTGTTTTTTTCATCATCAAAGTCGGAATCAGCGTCTGCTTCGTTATCCGAATCAAAATCAATATTCGACGCAGACATTTGTGCAAGTGCTTCTTCTTCAAGCTTTCTTCGCTTGATAATTTCTTCCATTTGGAGATCCAAGTCGCTTTTGTTTTTATCGAAAAGCTTAATGCTCCTATATTGCTTCATCCCTGTCCCTGCCGGAATCGGATGTCCGATAATAACATTCTCTTTTAATCCGCGCAGATTGTCAACCGCCCCCGCAATTGCCGCATTGGTAAGAACCTTATTTGTTTCCTGGAATGAGGCGGCGGAAATAAAGGAATCAATATTGAGTGCTGCTTTTGTAATACCTTGGAACATAGGGCGAGCAACCGCAGATTGACCGCCTTCCGCTTGTACACGTTTGTTTTCTTCATGGAATCGGTATTTATCAACTTGCTGCTCATAAATAAACCGAGTATCGCCTACGGAGACAACTTCGATTTTGCGCAACATTTGCCGCACGATAATACCGATATGTTTGTCGTTAATCGATACTCCCTGAACGCGGTATACGTCTCTGATTTCGTTCATCAAATAGTTTTGCAGCGCATTCTCGCCTAAAATTGCCAAAATGTCGTGCGGGTCAAGATTCCCGTCGCAGAGTCGCTCTCCGGCTTCAACCGTATCGCCGTCCCGTACCAAAAGACGTTTTCCCATCGGTACAAAATGCTTGTAGTCCTTTCCGTAGTAATCGCGCACGATTATTATGCGCTTACCTTTCAGTAAGCCCTTAAAAGCAACAGTACCGCTTACCTGTGCCAAAACGGCAGGGTTTTTCGGTCTTCTTGCTTCAAACAATTCGGAAACCCGTGGCAAACCACCGGTTATGTCCAAGGTTTTTACCGCGGCCTTTGCAATCCTTGCAATAACCGAACCCGCTTTAATTTGCTTACCTTCTTCAACCATGAGCTGCGCACCACCGGGTAAATAGTAAAACCCGAGCGCGTTTCCGGATTCATCTGAAATAAATACTCGAGGCTGCAACTGGGTATCCGTTTTGAGCTCAGTAATATGGCGTTCAATAACACCGGTTTCTTCGTTTATATCTTCAGATACGGTTGAGCCCGGAATAATATCCTCATAGCGGACAAAGCCGTCCTGTTCTGCCAAAATAGGATCGTTAAACGGATCAAATATCGCAATTGTTGCTCCGGCAGGAATATAGCCACCGATTTTTATTGATACTTCCGATCCGTTTCGTATTTCGGCTTTTTGCTCGGTTCCTACTAAATAAATTGTTGAATCTATTATTCGCGCAAAACCGTTTATTTCCGCTAAAACAGTTTCTTGATTCGAGGATTTGTACACCGAATCACCTTTTAAAACTCGTGCGTTATCTTTTACAAGAGCTTCCGCTCCCTCATCAAGTTCATATTCCGCTAAAACTTTTTCAAAAATAAGGTACCCGCGTCGTGTAAAGAGCATAGAGCCGTTTTCCAATTTAACATTTGTTCCCTGAATATCTTTTGCAATAATCGGGTATTTAAAGCTAATTCTGTTTTCTTCCGTTGTACTGCTTGCGGTACCTCCAACCTGGAACGTACGCATCGTCAGCTGCGTTCCCGGCTGTCCGATAGACTGTGCGGCAATAATTCCGACCGCCTCACCTATTTCAACGATTTTATTCCGTGCCAAGTTTCTGCCGTAACATTTTACGCACACTCCATGTTTGGATTCGCAGGTTAAAACTGTACGTAACTTTAGAGATTCAACTCCCGCTTCTTCAATTTTTTCAGCAATTTCATCGGTTATGTATTCGTTGACGTCAATAAGCAGTTCATGCGTAATCGGGTGCACTACCCGCTCAAGCGTGTATTTTCCGACAATCCGCTCCGCAAGAGATTCGATAATCTCATCACCGGATTTAACAGCTCGATAATCAATTCCGTTAATGGTACCGCAATCTTCTTCATTTACTACCACATCTTGAGCAATATCAACCAAGCGTCTAGTAAGGTAACCTGCTTCTGAGGTTTTTAGAGCCGTATCAGCCAAACCTTTTCGCGCTCCGTTAGTAGAGATAAAGAATTCGATAACATTCAAACCTTCTTTAAAGTTTGATCGGATGGGCAACTCAATGATATCACCGTTTGATTTTGCCATAAGTCCGCGCATCCCCGCAAGCTGGCGAACCTGGTTCTTACTTCCTCGCGCGCCCGATGCAACCATCATATTAATGGTGTTAAAACCGTCTTTATCATTAGAAAGGGTTTCCATCATGAGGTCGGTCAGTTTTTCGTTTGTTTTTGACCAAACCTCAACAACACGGTTATACCGCTCTTCCTGAGTAATATGACCGCCTCGATATTGGTTATAAATAGAAAGAACTTCTTTGTTTGCCTTTTCAAGCATTTCGGTTTTTTGATCGGGGATAATAATATCATCCATACTCAATGTTGCACCGAAGAATGTTGCGTATTTATAACCGACGGATTTTAATTTATCAAGCATTTGCACTGCAAGCCATGAGCCCTGTTTTGCAAACACTGTTTCAATAAGGCTTCTAATTCTTTTATCATCAAGGAGATCATTTACAAAAGGGATCTCCTCAGGCATTTCTTCATTAAAAACAAGACGACCGGGAGTGGTGGTAACAAGTTCATTATTGCATTTTTTGTATCTAACTTGAATTTGTTGTTGCCAGCCAATTACACCGTTTTCCGCAGCCATCATAACCTCATCAACCGATGAAAATCTTCGCGGCAGCTCGCCTTCTTTTAAATTATGTGCTTTGGTCAGATAAAACAAACCTAAAACCATGTCCTGCGACGGATAAACAATTGTTTTTCCGTTCGCGGGGTCAAGCAGGTTTCTGCTGGAAAGCATGAGCGTCCAGCATTCCATTTGCGCTGCCTGCGTAAGTGGCACGTGAATAGCCATCTGGTCCCCGTCAAAGTCGGCATTAAACGGCTTACATACAAGCGGATGCAGCTTAATCGCTTTTCCTTCTACTAACACGGGTTCAAACGCTTGAATTCCGAGCCGGTGCAAGGTAGGAGCGCGGTTAAGCATAACCGGATGCTCGCTGACAACCTCATCCAGTACGTTAAATACCTTCGGAGATTCTTGCTCAACCAGAATTTTTGCCTTTTTAATATTGGAAACAATCTCTTTTTCCACTAATTTTTTCATAATAAAGGGCTTAAACAATTCAAGCGCCATTTTGGTGGGAAGTCCGCATTGCCAAAGTTTTAATTCTGGACCGACAACAATAACCGAGCGACCGGAATAGTCAACACGTTTTCCGAGCAGGTTTTGGCGGAAACGTCCCTGCTTTCCTTTCAGCATATCCGAAATGGATTTCAGCGGACGGTTGGAGGCGCCCTTTATCGCAGGTTTTCGCTTTGAGTTATCAAAAAGCGCGTCAACCGCTTCTTGCAACATACGCTTTTCATTGCGGATAATGATATCGGGCGCTTTGAGATCCATTAATCTGGTTAAGCGGCTGTTCCGATGTATTACGCGACGATAAAGATCGTTTAAGTCTGAGGTTGCAAAGCGCCCGCCGTCAAGCTGTACCATCGGGCGCAAATCGGGCGGAATAACCGGAATAACATTTAAGATCATCCACTCGGGCTTGTTGCCAGAAACTCTGAAATTTTCAACAAGCTCAATTCTTCGTAAAAGACGCTTATCGCTTTTTGCGCCCTTTTCGATCATTTTTACCCGAAGTTCCGCCGCAAGCTCATCAAGGTTAAGGTTTTGCAGCAAAGTTTTAATAGCTTCTGCTCCCATTCCGGCAGTAAAGCCTCCGCCGTATCGTTCCTGGGCGCCGCTATATTCGTCTTCGGTGAGCAGCTGGTTCTTTTTAAGGTCGGTATCGCCCGGCTCAATTACAATGTATTTTTCATAATAGAGTACGGAACGGAGTGCAGCCACTTGCAAATCAAGCAAAAGTCCCATTCTGCTCGGCACCGAGCGGTAATACCAAATATGAGAAACAGGAGCAGCCAATTCAATATGCCCCATCCGCTCGCGGCGCACCTTAAAGTGAGTAACTTCAACACCGCAGCGAT
The DNA here is from genome assembly GCF_008153345.1 of Treponema phagedenis. NCBI lineage: Bacteria > Pseudomonadati > Spirochaetota > Spirochaetia > Treponematales > Treponemataceae > Treponema > Treponema phagedenis. Next base: position 2,004,874 of record NZ_CP042818.1, read on the forward strand.
CGCAGATTACTCCCTTATATCGGATTGATTTAAATTTTCCGCAAAAACATTCCCATTCTTTTGTTGTACCGAAAATGCGTTCACAAAAAAGCCCGTCTCGTTCGGGCCGTAGTGTACGATAATTGATAGTTTCCGGTTTTTTTACTTCTCCGTAAGACCATGCTCGAATGGTTTCAGGAGAAGCAAGTTTCATTTTTAAACTGTCAAAGTCTTGTATATCCCTCATTCTCACGCACTCCTTAAAATTTTGATCCGATTTTGTTAATTATCTCTTCATCTCGTTCTGTTAAGGGGATCTGTTTTCCTTTTGCATCATAGATAGTAAAGTCAAGAGCGAGGCCGCGCAGTTCTTGTACCAAAACATTGAACGCTTCGGGGATTCCTGCCGGAGATGATGCTTCGCCTTTTACAATTGCTTCGTATATTTTTGACCGCCCGTGCATATCATCCGATTTTATCGTGAGGAGTTCCTGAAGCGTGTTTGCCGCTCCGTATGCCTCAAGCGCCCATACTTCCATTTCACCGAGACGCTGACCGCCGAACTGAGCCTTTCCGCCGAGCGGCTGCTGCGTTACAAGAGAATACGGTCCGGTTGAACGGGCGTGCATTTTGTCATCAACAAGGTGTGCAAGTTTCATAAAGTAAATAACGCCCACAAATACCGGGTTTTGGAAGTAATTCCCGGTTCGCCCGTCCCTCAGCATCACCTTAGAGTTTGCGGGGAATCCCGCCTCTTTCAGTTTTTCTTCAATTTGCTCATTAGTCGGCGACTGGAATACCGGCGATTCATACCATTCATCAAGGCGCAAGCCCGCAAGTCCAAGCTCCGATTCCAAGATTTGTCCGATATTCATACGGGAAGGAACACCGAGCGGATTCAAACAAATATCAAGCGGGGTGCCGTCATCAAGATAGGGCATATCTTCTTCGGGAAGGATTCGGGCAACAATACCCTTGTTTCCGTGCCGTCCTGCCATCTTATCCCCTTCTCGCAATTTTCGTTTTGTTGCAATAAGGACTTTCACTACTTCCGAAACGCCGGGACTTAAATCATCCCCTTCGGATCGCTTTAATCGCTGTACGTCAATAACCGTGCCTTCAACACCGTGCGGCACTCGCAGCGAAGAATCGCGTACGTCTTTTGCTTTTTCACCGAAGATTGAGTTAAGCAACTTGAATTCGGGTGTGGTTTCGGACTCGCTTTTCGGAGTTATTTTTCCGATTAAGATATCACCTGAGCGAACCTTTGCACCAATGCGGATAATACCTTCAGAATCAAGATTATCCAAACTCTTTTCGGACCTATTTGGTATATCGCTGGTCATACGTTCCGCACCGAGTTTTGTTTCGCGCACTTCGGTAGAAAATTCTTTAATATGAACCGAGGTGAACATATCTTCTTTTATAACACGGCGGGAAATAAGAATAGCGTCTTCATAGTTATAACCGTTCCACGGCACAAAGCCTACAAGAATATTTCTGCCAAGTGCTAATTCTCCGTGATACGTTGCCGGCCCGTCAGCCAAAGCATCGCCGACTTCAACCGTATCGCCGACCGAAACAATCGGTCTTTGGTGGTAGCAGGTATCCTGATTGGTACGCTGATATTTCAGCAAGCGGTATTCCATGTTCTCGTCATCAGATTTTGCCCCCTTCGGTTTTACAATAATTTTATCCGAAGAGGTATACACAACGGTTCCTGCTTCTTTTGCTTTGATGAGTACCCCGGAATCATACGCACACTTTCCTTCCATTCCGGTACCTACTCGAGGAGGCTCGGGGAAAACTAAGGGAACTCCCTGCCGCTGCATGTTTGAGCCCATCAATGCACGGTTTGCGTCATCGTGTTCCAAAAAGGGAATAAGCGAAGCGGAAACGGAGATTATTTGCTTAGGAGAAACGTCCATGTACTGTATATCTTTCGGGCTTCTCGTGGTGTAATCTCCCTGATGCCGGCAAGAAATTTGATCAATGGAAATAGTACCGTCCGCATTTACCGCGATTGAGTCCTGTCCAATGTAATACCGATCCTCATCCATTGCATCAAGATATTCAACCTCACGCGTAACAACTCCGTCTTTAACCTTTACATAGGGGGCTTCCAAAAATCCGTATTCATTTACCCGCGTATAGTTTGCCATCGAAACAATGAGCCCGATATTTGGGCCTTCGGGAGTTTCAATCGGGCACATTCTTCCGTAATGCGTATAATGAACGTCTCGCACTTCAAATCCTGCACGATCCCGTGATAAACCACCCGGTCCCAAAGCGTTCAAACGTCTTTTATGAGTAAGTTCCGCAAGCGGGTTTACCTGATCCATAAACTGAGAGAGTTGACTGCCGCCGAAAAAATCCTTTAATGCGATGACAATAGGCTTAATGGAAATTAAATCCTGCGGCTTTATTGTTTCAAGCTCTTTTGCACTCATCCTTTCTTTTGCAATTCGTTCCATGCGTAAAAAAGCGGACTTCAAGATATTAGTTAAAAGTTCTCCGACAGAGCGAATACGGCGATTCCCCAAATGGTCAATATCGTCAACAGACTCATCTCCGTCATACACTTGGATAAGATACTTCATCGTGTTAATAATATCTTCCACCACAAGGGTACACTCTTTTAGCGGAGGCTGATAGTCAAATTTTTTATTAAGCTTATAGCGCCCTACCCGTCCGAGGTCATACCGGCGTGCGGAGAAAAACATTGTTTGTAAATCTTTTTCCGCAGCTTCAACGGTCATCGGATCTCCCGGCTTTAAGGCGGTATAGACAACGGAAAGGGCTGTTTCTTTGGAAATATCATCTCCTTCACTTGAGTCAAGGTATTTCATTTCTTCCCGCTCAAAACAGTTAATAATAACCGGAGAGTTTAACGAGCCTTCCGCCTCAAAGTTTATAACGGAAATTTCACCAACGTTGTTTTGCAGTAAATCATCAATAACGTGCGGATGCACTTTTTCACCCGCTTTATAGAGTTTTCGCTCTTCCCCTTCTTCATCCTTTACAATAACGGACTTTGCAAGTATTTTTCCTACCAGATGCTCATGCTCTGCGCGATCCGGCAAAACTTCTACATTTTCTGTTTTATAAAAAGCATCGATAATTTCTTCACGAGAAGAGTAACCAACCGCACGCAAAAAAATTGTCCCTAATATGCGCTTTTTCTTGTCAAGTTTTGCATAAATAAGATCTTTTTTTTGGTCAATTTCAAACTCAAGCCAGCTTCCTCGATAAGGAATAATTCTGCTTGAAAAAATTCCTTTTTCTTTTGAAAAGATAACACCGGGCGATCGATGTATTTGAGAAACAACTACACGTTCGGCACCGTTAATAATAAAGGTGCCGCGCTCGGTCATTTTAGGAATATCGCCAAGATAAATATCCTTTCGGCGAATCTCTCCCGTTTCGTTAAACCGAAGGTCAACCTGCACTTTTAAAGGAATTGCATAGGTTAATCCTTTTTGTTTACATTCAATTTCAGAGAATTTAATCTCTTTTTCATCAAGCGTATACGATTGATATTCAAGCGTCATATCGCCGGTTGGGCTTTCTATCGGAAAGGTTGTTCTAAACACATCCTCAAGTCCGGTTTCTTCCGAAGAGATAGTGTTGTCGTCGGGATTTTCGGCTTTATTTGCGGAATTTCCACAGTGTAAAAAGGTATCATATGATTTTAGTTGAATATCGATAAGATCCGGAAGCTCCATAAAATTTTGGATGTTTTTTCCGATGTACGTTCGTTTGATTTTACGATTTTTTGCAGGCATTCATTCCTCCCTCGAATTACTAGACAATATAAGATAAGAGCACGTAACTGCTCACAGGCTATAAGAATGAGTTGCATTTATTTTCTCTACAAGATTATGATGAAATTTCGATTTCTCAAAATCCGCAGTTCCTTTGCCCGCTACACAAAAACAGTGTCTGCTCGGCAAAAATAAAGAAAAATAATAGAAGGCCGGAGTAAACCTATCAACAAGATCGGTCTTCCGTCATTAAAAAGCGATAAGTGATTTCTAACTGTTTTTATGATGATTTTTGCAACGAAAACCGCCAAGATCAAACAGTGCACACCAAAAACCGCTTAAAACCATTTTGTTATTATAATAGCGTTTTGAATCAGAAAAACAAAGAACAGTCTTTTTTAACCGATTCACTATACAAAATTTTTATACTCTATACACACAAATCTGCATCGAAAAAACCTTTCGATGCAGATTTGAGAAATAAATAATTACAGCAATTGCTATTCTTGAATAAGAATAGCAATTTTTTACTATTAAGCAATTTCGATGACAGCTCCGGCAGCAGTCATAGCTTCCTTAATCTTTTCAGCTTCTTCTTTGGACACGTTTTCTTTCAACGGTTTCGGTGCGCCTTCAACAAGCTCTTTTGCTTCTTTCAAGCCGAGTCCTGCAACAACGTTGCGCACTTCTTTGATAACCGCAATTTTCTTTCCGGGATCGGCAAGTGCTTTAAGCGTTACCGTAAATTCGGTTTGCTCTTCAGCGGCTGCAGCACCGGCACCGGCACCACCTGCAACAACAGCTACCGGCGCAGCTGCAGTTACACCGAATTCTTCTTCCATCGCCTTGATGAGTTCCGAAAGCTCAAGGATTGTTTTTTCCTTAATTGCCTCAATAATTTGTTCATTTGTTAATGCCGCCATATTATCTTCTCCTTCCTAAAATATATTTAAGTGTTTTACACTCTATGTAAGCAGACAGGAAGACAGCTTTGTGAAGCCTGACTGCTTATAAAGAATCGATATACTCGATTCAGGTTTATTGTATTGTGAGGAAACCTTATTTTTCCTCAGAAGCCGCTTTTTCAGAGCTTTCAGCTGCAGAGGTATTCGGCTCAGTAGCTTCAGCAGGTTTTTCCTCAGAATTTTCTGCTGCGGAAGCAGCTTGCTCAACAGGCTTCTCACCAGAAGCATCTCCCTTATCCACAATTGCCTGCAATGTGCGCACAAATTTGGATGTTGTCGCATTGATTGTAGACATAAACATGGAAATAAGTTCTTTTTTTCCGGGCAGCTTTGAGTATGCTTCTATTTTTGCAGAATCATACACTTCACCGTCAACAATTGCGCCTTTAATTACAAGAGAAGGAGCTTCTTTTGCAAATTCAAATAGAACTTTTGCAGCAGTATTTGCTTCTTCCGTATCAACAAGCGCAACCGCGGTCGGCCCTATCAGGTATTCTTTTGCATCAATCTCAATTGAATCAAAAGCGATTCTTGCAAAATTATTGCGAACAACCTTATAGGTACAAGAACTTTCCCGGAGTTTTTTTCTTAATTCGGTAATTTGCTCAACCGTCAACCCTCGGTATTCGGTAAAAATATAGGAGGATGCAGATTGCAAATCTTTAGTAATATTTTCAATTGCAGCCGTTTTTGCTGGCTGTGGTTTATGTGCTCGCATTGCCATTTTACTCTCCTATCCGGTAGTCAACCCAGACGCCCGGCCCCATTGTAGAACTGATTGAAACAGACTGTACAAAATCAGCCTTTGCATCTGTTGGCTTTTTTCTGCTCATTTCAGCTAAGAAAGTCTCAATATTTTCAACAATCTTATCAGAATCCATTGAGGTTTTTCCAACTGCGAGGTGGATAACACCTGTTTTATCCGCGCGGAAATCAACACGGCCTTTTTTAAGTTCATTGATCGCGGTAACAAAATCAGGAGTAACAGTTCCGGTTTTAGGGTTAGGCATTAACCCTCTTCGTCCGAGAATCATACCCAAACGACCGACATCTTTCATCATATCGGGTGTTGCAACGGCAACATCAAAGTCAAGCCAACCGCCTTTTACCTTGTCAATGTACTCATCGGCACCGGCATATGCAGCACCGGCATCCAAAGCTTCCTGCACTCGATCATCTTTGCAAAAAACGAGTATTTTTTTCTCACCCTTAAACTGATTGGGTAAAACAACGGTATCGCGTACAGTTTGATTTTTCAATAATTTTAAACTTACATGCACTTCGACAGTTTCATCGAACTTTGCAAATTTAAGTTCTTTTACCAAAGCAACCGCTTTTTGCAAATCAAAGACCTCGTTTCTGTCGTATTTGGCAACTGCGTTTTTATAATTCTTACCTCGTTTCATACTAACGCTCCACCTCTACGCCCATACTGCGCGCTGTTCCGGCAACAATTTTTTTTGCCGCTTCAAGATCATTTGCGGTAACATCGGGCAACTTAGTCTTTGCGATTTCTTCAAGTTTAGCTTTGGAAAGTTTTGCCACCTTCTGAGTAACCGAACTTGCAGAACCTTTTTGGATATTACAAGCTTTCTTAATTAAAACCGACGCAGGTGGGGTTTTAAGGATAAAGGTAAAGCTTTTATCCGCATATACAGTGATAACCACGGGAATGATCATTCCGGGTTCCATAGATTTCGTGCGGTCATTAAATTGCTGCACAAACTGCGGCGCGCTTACACCGTGCGGTCCTAATGCAGGACCTACGGGCGGCGCCGGTGTGGCTTTTCCTGCAGGGCATTGAAGTTTAATCAATGCAGCCACTTTCTTTTTTGCCATAAATTTCTCCTTCCGGTACTAACGGAGCAACGCTCCTCCCGTAAAATAACCGAATCAAAATGATTCAAATAAATACTTTAATTTAAATAGCTTCGACCTGAAGCATTTCGAGTTCGACAGGAGTTGTTCTGCCGAAAATTGTAACCATAACGCGTAGTTTATTACGATCCGCCATAACCTCTTCAACCTCGCCGGAAAAAGTGGCAAAGGGCCCGTCAATAATTTTAACCTGCTGGCCAACCGTAAAAGTCCTAGCAAATCGTGCAGTTTTATCCCCTTTAATTTCTCCCGTTTTCTGAAGAATACTTTTAGCTTCCGCAGCGGAAACAGGCTGCGGTTTTGCATTTCCGCCCGTCCCGAGAAAACCGGTAACACCATGTATTCTTCGCACCGAATTGCAAACAGCCTTCCAGTCCATCTCCGGCAAATCCATCTCAACCAAAAGATACCCGGGCAAAAACTTTCTTTTAACAGTCTTTTTCTTGCCGTCTTTAATTTCAGTTAAAACTTCTTCCGGAATTTTTATATCAAATATTACATCTTGAGGAATTTCACCGTTTGAAATGAGCGTTCTGATTGTCCGTTCTATTTTATTTTCATACCCGGAGAAGGTATGCAAAATATACCATTCTTTAGCCATGCAAACCTCTTAAAAAATCCAGCTAAAGACAGCAACAAAAATTGAATCAAGAATTCCAAGAAAGGCGGCAATAATAATTGTAGATACTATCACAACTTTAACCGATGATAATACATCAGCTCGAGTCGGCCAAACAACCTTCCTAAGCTCCGCCACACATTCCTTGCTGAATTTAATGATTTTTGACATATCCACCTCTCTGTTTATTTTTCCAGGCCAGGAAGGACTCGAACCCTCAACATTCGGTTTTGGAGACCGACGCTCTACCATTGGAGCTACTGACCTATAAAGATAAAATAATTAACCCCAAGTATATTCGGCCGTCAATTATTTTATCTTTGCTTCTTTATGCAAAGTGTGCTTGTGATCAAAAGGACAATACTTATTTAACTCAAGCTTGCCTTGGATATTTTTCTTATTTTTTGCCGTGGTATAGTTTTTTCGTTTACATTCCGAACACTGCAATGCGATAAGCTCAACTGCTGTTTTTTTTGCCATAATAATTCTCCTAAAATAGCCTTCATGGGTTCATAGCTTTTATAATAAAAGCACCGATCCTGCGGAATACTTTGCCTTGAAAAGGCAAAGTGAAAACACTTGATAAACAACCAATGCTTTTCAGCACAAGCGTTTATCATTTTTACAATAAACCATAATTTTTATTTCAGCTTCCGAGCGGAATCGAACCGCTGACCCCAACCTTACCATGGTTGTGCTCTGCCGACTGAGCTACAGAAGCAAGAGCGCTTTATCAAAGCACAGCTTTATAGAAACAAGCTTTTTGACTATACATAAAAGATTAGAAACTGTCAATGCCAAACTAATAAAATTATTCAAAAATACCGAAAAAAATAAGTCCGGAACGAATTATTATCGAAACGGACTTATTTTTTATTTACAGTACTTCTTTTATTGCGCAAAGCGTTTGCCGAACTCTTTACAACTTTCCTGAGCTTCTTCGCTGGGGTTATCGTAAGCGATCTCTCCCTTACCTTCAAAAACACTTGCACCCGCTTTATCACAGCGCTCAATCCAGCTGTCCATCCATGCACCGCCGGCACCTTCGCCCGCCCATTCATAAGAGCCGAACAACGCTATTTTTTTACCAGCAAGCTTTCCCTCAATTGAGGCAAAAAAAGGCTCAAACTCATCCGGCTCAAGCTCTTCCGAACCCATTGCAGGGCACCCGAAAGCTATTTTATCATATGAGTCCAGCTTATCGGCACTAAAATCAGACACATTAAACAACTCGGCATCCGCACCGCCCGCTTTCAAACCGTCAAGAATACAATTTGCCATGACTTCCGTATTTCCGGTGCCACTCCAAAACACCACTGCTATTTTTGCCATAAAAACCTCCTGAACTTATGGTCTATGCTGCCAGCACAAGATCATAGATACTTATGCCGCGTTCTATTTGTAGAGCAAAAAGCTTTCTACATTCAGTATATTGATTAAATATCTCCCGAGCTTTTTCAGGCTCGCTATATACTTTCCAGTATCCGCAAAATAAATAGGTTTTCCCCTCTTTTCGTATATACTCAAGCACATCAGCAGGAGGATAACCTAAAAACAAACCGATTTCATGCGGAAAAGATTCTGCACAAGAGTTAGGAATATTACGCCTACTCATTCTTTGCGCAAGGATTGTTAACATTGACTCACAACCACTTTCATGATACCCGAAACTCTTTAATACTTCGGTAACTTCGGCTCCCGATAAGTATTCTTCCAACAATTTTTTTCTGTATACAAGAATCTGTGCCCGCTGCTCGCAGTTACAAAGCATGTGCATGAAAACACCTTTTTGAGCAAAACATTCACGATACTCAGCAAGCTCTTCGACAAAAGATTGCGACAAAGAAATTAAATTTGCCGGTTTAATTCCCGCAAGACAGGGCGCACAATGAAAAGCAAAAAGCTTTTCAATGTTAGTATTCTGCAACATATAGACAATATAACGGTATTTTTTTTTATTGTCAACCTTCTATTACTTTTTTTTCATAAAGCTTACACATGAAAAAACTACATGAGGAAGCAAAAACACAATCGGAACGAGCACGGACGCCCGCGGTTCCAAGCAGTGATATTTACAAACAAAACCCCAAATAATAAAGTTTTGTTTGCAAACTCGTGCAGTGTTTTTTAGATAAGGTGTTTATATTTTTAATACACGTATGCAAATCAAAAAAATTATAAAAAAGAGCCTGACACGGCGCAACGGTGAGCAATTTACCATAGGCATACTGAATCTGCAAGTTACTGTTGCTGATATTTCGATTAAAATAATGGTAACTTAATTATAGAGCGCTATCTCGCAAGCCACTGTACACACGAATACCAAAAATTACATTCAGCACGGGCACTCGTAGTTCCAATGAGAATTTTCGAGTTTAAACATCGCGCTGCAATGGCGGTTTGTAAGTGTTCCACATCTCCGACAGGTAAAAAAATAAGTCGGATAAGAGAAAAATTTCAAACCGCAGCGCCCATGAATGTATGATTTTATTTTTTGTGCGTACGTCAAGTATTTTTATACCTTATGTTATAGGGCAAATTTGCAAACTGTCTTTAATCTGTGATAATTTCACCCCTATAAGTTTTCAATGAATATTTCGCCCCTATATTTTACCGAGGTGAAATTATTGACTTGTTACACTAAACTGGAGGAATGAAATTATTTATGAGCATTGATCAAATTACACGAGGACATGTTATCGCCAACTGCCTAGAGGGGAGATGTACGGTACAACAAGCTGCGCTTCGATTAAACCTTTCACGAAGACGCGTACAGCAATTAAAAAAGGCGTTCAAAGAAAAGGGTGCAGTCGCAATGCTGCATGGCAACAGTCAGCGTCCCTCTGCAAAGAAGACCTCGAAAGAAATTGAGCAGCGATTACTTGCGCTGCGAAGCGATCCCGCATTGTCAAAAAGCAATTTTTTGCATTTTCATGAAATAGTAACTGGAGAATATCAATTGCAGCTGTCATATTCGACTCTGCCCCGTATTCTGTTATCACATGGAATTTATTCACCAAAGAAAAGACGAACACGAAAGAAGGTGCATAAAACGCGCAATAGAAGAGCTTGCTTCGGAGAGCTGTTGCAAGTGGACGCAACCCCGTTTCCTTGGTTCGGCGGGAAAGAAAAATCCGCATTACATGCTTTTATTGATGATGCGCGCGGAATGATTACCGGTCTTTATTTATGCAAAAACGAGTGCCTGCTCGGATATTTAGAAGTTCTGCGGCAGACACTCGAAAATTACGGACTCCCTGCCGCTCTTTATCCGGATAAGTGTAGCGTTTTTTTTGTTAATGCAAAAAAACAGTTATCCATTGAGGAGCAATTACAAGGAACCGAGGAACAAGTAACACAATTCGGCAAAATTATCAAGTACTTAGGAATCGATATGTTCCCGGCTCATTCATCACAAGCAAAAGGACGTGTTGAGCGATTATGGCAAACTTTACAAAGCCGACTCCCTGTTGAATTTGCACGACGCGGAATTACAACCATAGAGCAAGCAAATCAATTCTTAAAAGAGTATATCGGTATTTTCAACAAACAGTTTGGTGTTCCTGCCTGCGATTCATATTCAATGTTTGTACCGACGCCAAAAACACTCGATCTTGATAAACTGTTGTCATCGGTTATTACGCGCAAACTTTCAAGCGGATCTACCATCTCAATCAAAAACCATTTGTTTAAAATTGAGCAGAATAAATTCGGCGCAGGCACAATGGTAAATGTATTGATTTCCCAAAAGCATGGTATACGCGCTTTAATACATGATGAATTCTATCCGATTGTACCGCTCGATGATATATACCGAACCGATACGGTTGGACGAACCGGAGACCTGCCTCAAGTAGTTATTGACTTGATTTATGAATTCTTACTTAAAGATGCAAAAGCAGGATAACTCGATGTGTTAAGGGGTGCAATTTTCATTGCAAAATTAACCCCCTTTAGGGGTGAAATATTCACTGGTTATTGACAAATATTTGCTAAAATGCTTGACATTATATATATATATATATATTAATTGATCTAGGCGTAAGTTTAGTACATATCAATCTTGTTTAATCATGGGCTTGATATATTGACTTTTGCTGTAGGAGTTTAAATTTTAGCGGATGTGCAGATTTTAAGAAATAGTTTTCTCGGCATGTCAGATTGGGAGGTTATATGTTAGGAGTTATAGGCATTATCGTTTCGCTAGTTTTGCTGATGTATTTAGCGTATAAAGGTTTTTCAGTTATAGCTATAGCACCATTACTAGCATTATTGGCAACCGTATTTGTTGCAATATCTACTGGTGGAGATTTCCATTTGATGGCAACATATACACAGATTTTTATGAAAAGTGTAGGTAATTTCGTCGCTTCATTCTTTCCAATTTTCCTACTGGGTGCGATTTTGGGGAAATTTTTGGAAGATTCCAAAAGTGCTGCGGCAATTTCAAAGTTTATCACAACTAAATTAGGCGAAAGTAGTGCTATTTTAGCGATTATGGTAACTTGTGCTGTGTTGACATATGGCGGTGTATCTTTGTTTGTAGTAGTATTTGCGATTTATCCAATAGGTGTGAGCTTGTTTAAAGCTTCTGGGATTCCAAAGAGATTTTTGCCTGGAACTATAGCACTTGGAGCTTTTACATTTACTATGACTGCACTTCCTGGTTCTCCACAAATTCAAAATACCATACCGATGAAATTTTTTGGTACTGATGCATTTGCAGCTCCTATTTTGGGCTTGATTGCAAGTTTGATAATGGCAGTAGGTGGTATTTTATGGCTAAATTATAGAGCTAAATCTGCTATGGCAAAAGGTGAGGGCTACGGCGATCATGATATGGACAATAAAAGTGAACAAGTAAATCAGGAATCTGATTTGCCAAATACAATGGTAGCGTTTTTACCTATAATTGTAGTGTTAGGGCTTAATTTCATATTATCAAAGATGGTTTATCCTCATATGGATTTATCTTACTTGGAAGCGGATAGATATAGTACTACAGCTAAAGCGGTGATAGGTAATTGGTCTTTAATCGCATCATTGGTAAGTGGTATTTTGGTAACTATCGTATTTAATTTAAAGAGGATTGATTCAGTGCTAAAAACATTAACAACAGGCGTATCTGGTTCGTTTTTGGCTATTTTTAACACTGCATCAGAAACAGGCTATGGCAATGTTATCGCTAGTTTAGCATCATTTGTAATCATTAAAGATGCTCTCATGTCAGTTTCAAGTAATATACTTGTAAATGAAGCTATTTCAGTTTCTGCACTGGCAGGTGTTACGGGTTCTGCATCAGGTGGGCTGTCTATAGCTTTGGGAGTGTTGGGCGAAACATATATGAAAATGGCATCACAGGTAGGTATAGATCCACAGGTATTGCATAGAGTAGCTTCCATAGCATGTGGAGGCTTAGATACATTACCGCATAATGGTGCCGTGATAACGCTATTGGGCATAACAGGTATGACTCATAAAGAATCATATATAGATATTGGCATGTGTACTGTGGTTATACCTACTATTTCTGTTATAACAATTATTTTGTTGTCATCATTAGGAATAGTTTAAACATAGTTACATTTTTGATAGGAGGAAAATATGGTTGAGTTTTGTTCGGCTAAAGATGTTGCAAATATTGTAACTGATAATAGTGTGATTGCAACAAATGGTTTTGTGGGTATTGGTGTAGCTGAAGAAATTTTAACGGCGTTGGAAAATAGATATTTAGAAACTAAATCTCCTAAAAATCTGGAGTTGTATTTTGCAGCCGGACAAGGGGATTCAAAAGATAGGGGTTTAAATCACTTAGGTTATGAAGGATTGGTAAAAAGGACTGTAGGTGGACACTGGAATTTGGTTCCCAAATTACAGGAATTGGCTTTGAGCAATAAAATGCAATCATATAATTTTCCGCAAGGCGTTATAAGTCATATGTTTAGAGATAGGGCAATAGGTTTGAATTTTACTATTTCTAAAGTGGGATTGAAGACCTATTGTGATCCAAGACTTGAAGGTGGTAAATTAAATTCCATTTCTACAGAAGATTTAGTAGAGTTAATAGAGATAGATGGTGAGGAGTTTTTGAAATATAAAACACCTAAATTAGATTTTGTAATACTTAGAGGAACGTATGCTGATGAAGTTGGCAATATCAGTTTGGAAAATGAAGCACTTACGATAGATGCGTATAGTTTGGCTGCAGCTGGTAAAGCTTGTAATGCTAAAGTTATCGTGCAAGTAGAAGATGTTGTAGAAAAGGGTACTTTAGATCCTAGATTGGTTAAAATTCCATGTGTTATGGTGGATTATGTAGTCAAAACAAGCGATGTAGCTAAATATCACTGTCAAACATTTGGTACATTATATAATCCGTCTCTTTGTGGTAATACAAGAGCTGTTTTGTCCAAAACTCCGCCTGTCGGATTGACTAATAGAAAAGTATGTGCAAGGCGTGCCGCTGAGTTTTTTGAAGATGGATATACTGCTAATTTAGGTATAGGTATGCCCGAAACTGTCGCTATGGTGATAAATGAAGAGGGGCAGGGAGATAAAATAAACATGTCTGTCGAACCGGGTATTACTGGTGGTGTGCCGCTTGGTGGGCTTGATTTTGGTGCATCTATAAATCCATTAGCAATAGTTGATCAAGTTTATCAATTTGATTTTTATAATGGTGGTGGATTGGATATAGCTGTTTTAGGTCTTGCACAAGTGGATAAATATGGAAATGTCAATGTATCTAAATTTGGCACTAGAGTGGCAGGCTGTGGTGGTTTTATAGATATATCGCAAAATGTTAAGAAATGTATATTTATAGGAACTTTCACTGCGGGTGGTTTGAAGCAAAAAATAGGTGATGGTAAATTGGAAATTATAGAAGAGGGCAAATCCAAGAAATTTATCGACGAAGTTGAGCAAGTAACTTTTTCAGCACAATATGCTAGGGAAATAAAGCAAGAAGTGTATTATATAACAGAAAGAGCTGTGTTTACGCTTGGTGATGAGTCTATTAAATTAATTGAAATTGCTCCAGGTGTTGATTTACAACGAGATGTGCTTGATTTAATGGATTTTAGACCGGAAATTGCAGAAAATCTCAAAACTATGGATGCGAATTTATTTAAAGAAGATAAAATCGGATTGATACTATAATTGGCATGAATTGACATGATAGTATCAATCAATGGGATTATGATATCGTTATAACAAATATGGAGGAAGATATGTCAAATATAAAAGAGCTTAAAGTAGGAGATTTTGTAGAGATATCAAGAACTGTGAGTGAAGCAGATATTGTGCTGTTTGGTGCGGTTAGCGGAGATTTAAATCCTGCACATTTTAATGAAGAATATGCTAAAAACACTATATTTAAGGGCAGAATTGCACATGGTATGATTAGTGCTGGATATATTTCGGCTGTAATCGGAATGCATTTGCCAGGACCTGGTACTATTTATCTATCGCAGAATTTGAAATTTTTAAAACCTGTTCGTATTGGCGATACTATTACAGCACGTGTGGAAGTGGTGGATATCAATATAGAAAAAAACAGAGTTGGTTTAAAAACCGAATGTTTAAATGCAAATGAGCAAGTTGTTGTAACTGGCGATGCTCTTGTGATGCCACCTATGATTTGAATTAGCGTAAATTAAGTGTATGTTTAGGGTCATACACTTAATGCTTATCAATTAGAAAACTTATTTTAATATTACTATTGTAAGCCACCAATTTATAATTTGATAGTATATGAAGTTTTTAATTATGCGTTGTAATTATTACAAAAATGTTAAAAATAAAAAGCAATGTAGACATTTGTAAAAGGCAGCAATTTCAATGCATGCACGTGCTGTTGTATATAGAACGACAAATTAATCACAAAATAATTTAAAAAAGTATTTACTAAAAAATTTGAATGAAGTATAATTAACCCGATGGGGGTGTTTGTTTTATTTGTATAATGGAAATGTAAATGATGTGATATTGGCATATAAGGCATCCACGTTAATGATGCTCATGTTCTGTGAAAGGAGAGTTTTTGGATGAATATCAATTCATGAACAAGAATAACATCACGGCAGGAGTTCCCAACAGTGAGCACAAGGGCGAAAAAACTATGAGTTTGAACTTCAAAGACGAGAACGTAGTTCCCGCTTCCAAGAGAGTAAACTCAGAATTCTATAGCAAGTTGATGGCCGAGCATGGTAAGTCAACAAAGCCTATTGCTGCAAACTTTGATGCTATCGAAGCTTTCTGCATAGGAAAAACTATTGCGGAAGTTGAAGATGTGGCAAATAAAAGCAATATAAAGGCTATGGATGCAGTCTCCGGAGCTACCTTGGTAGACACTAAAGGCTACTTGAGCGCAGTTGTTGCTGCAGCTAAAAACGCAAAATAGTCTAACCTTAAAGACCGCTTTTTTAGCGGTCTTTTTTTTGTCTTTTTCTTCTCAAGACTATTTGCTTAAAGAGGTGATTTTTTTGCAGTACTGTTTTGTTCAAGCTACTTAGATTTTTTTGAGTTTGTATACGATGTGTTAAAAACTGATTGAGGTATCAAAAAAAACGTTATACTAATGTAACGTTTTGTAATTAACTTCCTGTTATAAAAATCGGGGTATCAACAATAAGGGGCTGTGGATTTAAGCATTCCTATGGTAAATTGCTCGCCGTTGCGCCGTGTCGAACTCATTTTTATAAAATGAAATGAATTAAAAACTGATTGAGGTATCAAAAAAACACTGCACTAGCCCAAGACGGAAAAGCACCGTATAATCACACCTACAAGATGAATAAGCAGGTACCGCATATATATATTTTAATTGAGTTTTTAGCTGTGGCTTTAGTGTTGGGTGGGCTTCCTATTTTTATGGAAAAGGCAGCTGCTATTCCTCCCGTTCCGACAGGCAGTTATGAAAAACTGCTTTTTGCCTTACGGGTGTTTTTCTTTGCGTTATATGAGGAAGTGCTATATCGCTGGTATTTACCCGAACGGGGAAAATTAGTTTTAAAAACGGTCAACACTTCACTATCTTTTGGACAAAAAGTTATAATAGAATGCTTCCCGCTCTTGCTATTTGCTGCGGCTCATCGGTATCTCGGCATAGGCGCCGTAGTGTTTGCTTTTGTGATGGGGACAATGTTTAGAATGCTCATTCTCGCAGTGCGGAAAAAAGGGATTTCTGTTCTTTGTGCCCTGCTCATAGCTGCCTGTATTCACTTTTGCTGGAATATCGGTGTGTATTTTTTCGTTTGGAAATGATTACGAAAACAGCTCCTGTATCCCTATTGACTAATTCAATAATTTATAGTATCTACCATTATATAAGCAAACAGATACCTTCACTACAAGGCTCTGCAAAACCATAAAAACGCAAATTGACACTTAAAATGACACTTACAAATAAGATTAATTTGCGAATGTGGAGACTAAATGCGGGGCTATCCTTTTACCTTGTTTAAACGCAAGAATTCGCCTTATTACTATGTCAGGTTTAAAAACGAAAAGACGGGAAAATATTTTACGACTCAATACAGCACCAAAGAGAAAACAAAAGCGGAAGCTTTAAAAGTAGCTATTGATTGGCTCATTAACGGAATCGGGACAACTCAGAAAAAAAGCCTGCAAATCTTAACTATTGTCAATTTGTGTCAGACTGAAATAAACACAAAAGAAGAGGCAGAACTTATTCTAAAGATTTTACAAAAAAAAGGCTTACTGAAAACCTATGTACTGCCTGATGCTACAAACGATATTTCATTTATCGATTATTTAAAGCAATATTGGGACTGGGACAACAGCGAGGCGCTCAAAGAAAAAAGACGAAAAGAAAAAAGTATACACAAAACTTATGTGTATATACAAAATACGCGTATTGATAGATACTATGTTTCCTTCTTTAAAGACAAAGCATTAGGAGCTTTAACAAAAAAAGACTTTAAAAATTTTATAGATATTGTTTTACAACCACTTAACATTTCTTTTGGTACAAAAAATAATATTCTAAGAACCGCACGCACTGCTTTAAAATATGCATATGACAACGAAATTATTCAAGATGACATTATGGCTGGATTGGTCTTTTTTGGTGGAAAAACAAAAAAACGGGATATTCTTCCTCCGGAAACAGTAAGAGCTGTTTTTCAAGCCAAATGGAATGATAGAAGGGCGTATCTTGCAAACCTTCTAGCAATGATTACAGGGCTCCGTGTTGGAGAAGTTCAAGGGCTAAGACGTAAAGACTTGGGAGAATCCTGCATATACTTACGTAATTCTTGGAGCCCTATTGATAAATTGAAAGTACCTAAAAATACAGAACCTCGTATTGTTGTAGTGCCGCGATTTTTAATACAAAGCTTAATCGACTTGGTAAATAATACGCCCCATCCTTATAGCGAAGACAACTATGTTTTTTGGTCAACGGCGAGAGCAGACAACCCTATTGACCGTAAGCTGATTCTTCTTGAACTTAGAGCTGCACTGCAAAACATAGGGATGAGTAAAGAAGAAAGCGAAAAATACTGTTTCCATGGTTGGCGGCACTTTTACGCATCCCACATGAAAGGCAAAATTGAAGATAAACTCTTACAATCACAAACAGGGCACAAAACCCTTGCGATGCTCAATCATTACTCCGACCATGAAATGCAAGATGATTTTCAGAAAATCGCAAAGGCGCAAAATGACACATTCGGCAATCTTTTACCGGATGTATTATAATCCTGTAAAAAGCGCTATTCTTCAATATCCCTTTATAAACCCTTCCCTAAACATTCTACGCCCTCGCCGAAACTGAGTAGCATGAACGGGCGAACATTCGCCTTGTAATTGATGAACAAACTACAGTAAACACTGTAATTTATATATTTATAATACACCATTTATTGTAATTGTCAATAGTTTTTTTACAGTTTTTACTGTGTTTTTTGCCGATAATTACAATATGGACATTGTATCTTTCTGGGAAACCATAAAAAGCCTTATAAAGCAACGCCACACAACTCAAAGGGGATTATCAACAACTTGCGGCTTCGCGCCCCGTGCGATAGAAACATGGATTGCCGCAAACCAACTCCCTGACGCTTTCCAAGTATACACAATCGCTAAAACTCTCGGGGTGTCGGTTGAGTATCTCGTAACCGGTGCCCCCACTGACAACACACAGGAACTGCAAAATATTAAAAACACATTGCTTGAAGTAGTCCGTAAGATTGATAGCTTATAATAACTTGTTTAAGTTTATTATATAGTTATTATAACTTGTTTTAATAAATAGTCAACTATATTTTTGCTTAAAAAAGATATTTTTTTGTATTTTTTAACCGATAATTACTTATATGAGTGATAATGCCTCTTTTTTTTATGAGAGAATAAAAACACTGGTTAAGTCTCAACAAAAAGTTACGCTACAAGCGTTTATCGAAGAGGTTGGAATAAACTATAATTCCTACACTTCCGCTCGCCAATACGGGAATATTCTGCGAGGAGATGAATGCGTAAAAATCGCTCAAGCACTTAATGTATCAGTAGAATACTTAGTAACCGGACAAACCACTGAAAACGCTCAAAAACTGCAAAAGATAAAAAACGCACTACTGGAACTTGCCGATGAGGTAGACACAATACAATAACCCTTCCCTAGACACACTACAATCTCGCCGAAACTGAGTAGCATGAACGAAGGAACCGCTTGTAATCGGCTTTTGTAAATAAAATAAAGAAATAACATAGAGACAAACAATTGTTTTTATGGTAATATAAATAATATAGGAGAATTACTATGGGAACAAAACTATCGATTAAGGATTTTCATTTTGTTGGGATTGGAATGATATCTATCGCTATACATAATACTAAAACGAATATCGCTCTACAGCCTTTCATGGTATCTTTAGCAAAAGACGGAATATATGAAGCTATTGCTATTAATTTCGGAATATTAGCCTCAGGCAAAACAGAAGATGAAGCAATTCGCAGACTCGGGCATAATATTTTTAATTACTTTATTTCATTTGCTAAAACAAAAGTATCTACTGAATATGTAACGCACTCTAAGCAGATGGCTGACTTTTTTGAAGAATTTACGAGACTTTCAATAATTCATAAAACATTTTCAAGCCTGCCTCTTAGCTTTGATAAAGATAATTCGTTTTCCGCTTCTGGGAATTATTATAAGGTTGCATAATGTCAGAGATTTTATTATTTGACTGTGTTTTAAAATATTTGCAAGATATAAAAATTATCGGAGAAGAAATAGCAAGCGGAAGTAGAAAAGATGAAAGAAGCCTATGGTACACAGTATCATATTTCTATTATTCAGGAAAAGGCATATTCGTTTTTGATGTAATAATAGAGAATGGGCAACATTACATTAGGGCTAATACCCTGAAAATATTAGCTCGTTTTAATAAATTTAAGATTTCCGATATTGTTAAACAATGCTCTCCTAAAACCGCCACCCCCTCTTCACCTTCAAAAACACCATCGCACCGAGTGCAATAAAAGCCGCTCCTGCAACAGCTGACAAAATCACAATCGTCCGCTTTTGCTTTTCAATTTTCAATTCCTTTTTGTGATTGTCTTCCGTCATTTTGCTTAGTGCCGCCTGTGCCTCGCTCTCGTATGCGCTGTAGGATTTTTTTAAACTCTGTAATGTCTCCCGCTCCGTCTGTAATTGATTTTTCAAGCTCGCTTGCAAGCTCGCCGCTTTGTTCAATTTTTCCCTCAAGCTCTGTATTAGTAATTGCTGCGCTTGTTTGCTCGTCTCCAAGTTTTGACAGATTGTCTCTAACCTTATCAGCTCCGTCTCCGAGATTGTGTATTCCGCCTCGTGTGCAGCAGCCGGAAAACAAAAACAGACAAGCAAGCAAAAAAATAATCTTTTCATTTTTCATGTTCCTCTCCTGAAAACAGGTTTAAAAATATCGCAGCAAATGCAAAACCGAATAAAAGAAATAATACAAAACATCTACCGACAATCATCCAATCCCTTCCTTTTTTCGCAAAAAACCTAAAATATAGGTATACGATCGGGTAACAATATACGTCCCCGTTTGTGCAAAGCCATCCTGTTCAAATACGGTCAGTGTTTCCTTGTCGGCACTGATAACAATTGCCACGTGCCCGTATTTATTCCCTTTTGTCGGCATAAAAACTGCAACGTCCCCTGCTTGCGGCTTTCCTTTTGTACGCGGTATTCGCTCGAAATACTTCATCTCTAGCGGCAGCTTTTCATATTTTGTATATAACTCGCTTGCGCCGATTACTCCGCCTGTGTGCGGGATTTTCAGCACGTCCTTACAGTACTGCCGGAAAAGGTCAACGCACTGTGCGCCGTAATGCCCGTCATAGTCTACTTTTTTCCCGAGATATTTTTTTACAAACTCATCTAAGCTCATTTACTCCCCCTTCACTTCCTTTGACACTGACATTTTTCAATTTTGATAAGTATTTTTTATTTTTTTCGATTGGATATGCAATACTGTTTTCTATGTATTCATCTGTTTTAAAATATCGCTTTGACATTTCATACATGCGGATTTTTTCTTCAATGTGTTTTGTGAAAAGGTCAATAACTTCGTCCTCCCATTCTGATATAAGCTGCTCTAGGGGTTTTTTTACCTCCGCCCATTCAGGATATTTTTCGCCACATGATACTTTTGATATACGCAATAAAAATGTTGAGTAGGCATCTCTAATATCTTTGAGGATATCGTTTAGATACGCCCTGCGCTCATCGCCGCTTAACTTCTCCCGCATGTTGTTGTAGTCAAGCCGCTCGTTCAATTCATCTTTAATAATGTTGATTGTAGATATTGACGGGAAAGGGCAATGGATAAACGGTTCAAACATTGTCGCTATCTTTTCATCCATACGACGCACCGATCGCCGCAAATCGGCGGTTAAGTGTGCGTCAATATCCATGCTTTTTTTAAAAAGACTTTTCCGCAATTCTTCGTCGTGCATCACCATTGCCGTTTTCCGCTCCGCCTCTTTTTCTTTTAACTCAATATCTTGTTTTATGTCCTCTATTTTCTCGTCCATCTTCCCGATAGAAAGGCTTTTATCGCCCATCCCAAAGCGGATGCCCTTCATCATAATCACGATAAAAACAAGGAAGGCTATAACTAAAATAACGCCCCACCCGATAGGCGGTATCCCCGCTGCTTTTTCCATTCTAACACTCCTGTTACTCGCATTATAACGACAAGCCGCACGTAACACAAATTAAGCATACACAAAACAAGGGAAGAAGTTTTATAACCGGAATAATAATATTGACAGTTTTTGTTAAACAAGTAAAATACTAATAACGATATTTAAGAAAGAGGTCGTAAAATGAAAAAGATGGTTTTAATTTTAGGTGCTGTGATCTGCGTTTTAGGTCTTTTTGGATGCCAAACAAACAAAACGGCTGACGTAATTATTAAAAATAACTCTAGCTATGATGCTGTAGTTGCTTTGCGGAATTTTAAGGAGGATAGTAAGAAAATTGTTGGCGATGTAATCTTTCCATTAAAAAAAGGAGAATCAATCGTCGTAACAATGTATGATGATAAACACATAAAATTGGCAAGTATCAATCGGCATTCTTTAAAGAAAATATCACAAAATGAATATCAAATTTTGGATAGCGTTGCCATGCTTTTTAAAGTTTATAATAAAACAAATGAAGATGTTGTCTTGTTTGATCAAAATAATCTAATTGATAAACTAACCATCGCAAGGGATGAAGAAAAAGAAATTTCTGTATTTAATTCTGCACAGTTACAGCTTAAAGCAATGACTGCTAACGATAACATTATTCTAAAACCTGAACTACAAGAACGTTCTATTATCATACATTATTAGCTTTAAGATAATTTTAGGAACCCTTCATGATAAAAAGGGAAGAGCATTTAGAGAAAAAAATTGATAAAAAAGCTTAAAGTGTTTTAAGTAAAGATACTTTGTCAATTACAAGTTCTTCTTTATCAATTACAAAATTTGGTGATAAAAATACCAGTGTCAGTGTATTATCTTGTATTGAAAATGGTATATACAAAATCAGATCATTTCCATATTCTTTATAACCTTCTCGTTTTGCCCGTATAACGTTTCCATCAACTGAATACGTATAAGTTATGACTTTTTTTTCTGTTAAATCCTGATTTTTAGATGTTTCCGGCCATTTGGTTATAATAATTTTATCTTTTTCAAATTCAAATACATAAACATGCTCTTGACCATACGCCTCATAAGAATAGCGATATGTGCCGCTCCAAGTACCAATTAATGGTCTTTTCTGCTTTGGAATATTCCATAGCGGATTACATGAAGTTAACACACACGCTAAAAAAACTGTAGTAAAAACAAACATCGTTTTTTTCATACTTTTATTCCTTCTTTTTCAATGTATACGTTTTTAATATGTCTTGACCATAATATTTGATATTATACTCTAAAATAAGCGTTTTCCCTTTTATCAAGTAATAAATATCAAAATCGTCAAACGTTCTATACCCATAAAGATTTTTCGCTTTTGCGTGTATAGTATTACCGTCTACAGTATAATAGTGCTTCACAACCATTGACCACCCAGCGTTTGTTTCTTGATCTATAAAAAATCGTGAATCATATAAATAAAATTCATCTTCTTGAAAGATCGCCTTCACTGGGCTGCTTTTATCATAAGGGGCTGTACAAATACCTTCCCATGTTCCAAGCAATGAATTTTTATCTTGAGAAACATTCTGAGAGCATGATAAAAAGAAAAAAGCAAACAATATAGTGCTGAAAAGAAATAATAATTTTTTCATACCTAATTTTATTATACATTCTTAAAATTTGCAACCGTGACAAGAAAAACAATTTATTCAACACTTAAGTTTTAAAATTTCTAGCTCAGTTTCAATGTCCCATTATCATTCCATACCATATTTTTTAAAAGCGGTTTTTGAGACGGAATGTTTTCTAAAAAAAACATATCGGAACCTTTATAAATAATTGATTGATAAAGTGTTATTGCAGGGGGACTCGTTCCATTCACTGCTTCTCCAAAAGTCACTTCTGTTCCAGGTGTAAAACTAATATTGTACACACCAGATAGACCAGCTCGTGCATTCCAAAATGCTCTTCCTGTTCCCTTTGTTTTATATATTTTTTTATTACATCCTCCTGTTTTCGCTAATTCATCAAACCAGAATATTTTCTGTACGGAACGATCCGGAAGAATAATTTTCATTCCGTCATCTGGATATTGAAGTGAAGGATAGTATTCAGCCCAAAATTTATATGTTTTATTTTCAGCTTCAAAAATAATTTCGTATAAATCATAGTTTACTATAAATTCGTACCAAAAACCTTCTCCAAATATAGAATTTCCAACAAAAAGAAAGCAATAGTATGATGCCTTATTTGATGATTTTTTGTTTGTTATTGAAAACCTTTTTATCCTATCACCATAAAGAAGCCCATAACCGATTTTCCCAATTTGTTCTCCGTATCTGTCATATATTGATTTTATGGATTCGTCCTTAGCATTTTGATAAACAATACTATCGGCTAACGTTTCCTTCGCTTTATCAAAACGTATTTTATTATAAAGTGTTAATTCTCCGGATGGGCTAAGATTAAAAATTGACTCTCCTTTGTTTTTAACTTTCAATCCGTTCGTTTCGTCAAACCATGCTTCAAAATCCTGATTGCTGTTCGGGTCGCTATCTATTCGTAACTGTTGTACCACCAGCTTTTTAATAAACGCCTGATTAGCTACCAGCTCATCAATCAATGCCCGCTGCGAAACAAGCGCCCCGCAGAGTATTGCGCCAAAATGTCCGGTCTGTTCTTTTAGCTCCGGTATTTCCATCAAGTGCAAAAGGCAGCACTGGTATTGCTGGTCATAGTTATATACCGGCTCTAAATTTACCCACCTGCTGCCTTCCCATCGGTAGCAAACGCCCTGCTTCCAGCCGCCTGTGTTTTTAGTCATCAGTACCCAGTCGCCCTTGTTTGCGTCAACGGCGCCCAGCTGTTCCCCCTTCGTTATTACTACCGTCCGATGAGGCGGCACTGTTGCGCATGCTCCTAAGTATTTCGGGGTGTAGGATGCAACATTGCCCGCCATGTTATTATTTACAACTGACTCGATATGTTTGGTATTAGTACCTTTAGTTACCAAGTAATACAGTCCGTTTATATCTGACTGCGGTAAAACAGCTTTATAAATGCGAATTTCATCAAATATCGCATGAGTATGTCCGCCGCCTAATTCAAACCCTTCTGAAAAATCTATTGGATAATCTCCTGTTTCAATTTTATATAAAAGCCGTGCGTTTTTGTACACGCTGAAAAAATTATTTTTTGCAAACACAAAGCACCAGTGTGTTTGCTGCCGGTCGTCTTTAATAGCACTCATGTTTTTAACGCCTGCAAGTTCAACCGTTAATAATTCCGTTTTGCTGTCAAAATATACATATAGGTTTTTAAAGCGGAAAATTCCCCGCTCAGCGTCTCTATTCACAATCCCATCCCATCGCCGCCATAGCGAAACAGACAGCTCGTTTCTGTCGCCTGCAAGCGCCGCCGTGCCTTTTCCTGCGGGGTAATACATCGCATTGCCCGACACACCCGGCACTATCTGCGCATCTTTCGGCATCTGCAAGTTTTGATTTCCTACATAATTTATCGCTTCCATGCTTTTATTCCTTAACATACTTTTGGATAGCGGTTTTTTATTTCCGCTATTTTTTCAAGCCATACAGATTTATCTAACTCGCCGCGCAAAACTTCTAACCCCAGCTTGTCGGTTTCGCTCCGGTACGCCGCTTCTCGCAATCCGTCAATATAAGTGTTGTACTCCTCTTTTGAAATAACTCCTTCAGCGTATAACTCTTCCTGCGTTTTTTTAACAATTACATCGCCTTCAAGTTTTTCGTCCGCCTGCAAAGCAACAAGTCCCGCATTCACCTTATCCGCTTCGGTCATGTCGATAAACTCGGTACCTTCATCGTTGAGTTTTTTTCCTTCAGGAACTTCAATCAATTTTTCATCCACAAGCGTTTTCAGCGGCTTTAATACGCCCTTATCCAAATCCGCATACATGCGAACATCGTCTCCGATATTGACATAGCACCCGTCAATTATCCGGTATTCAATATCAGGTTCTTTAGGCTCCGGCATTTCGCCGCAGTAATGACCAATTACAATGTTGTCTTTAATTTCTAAGTATTCCATTTGTTTACTCCCTATCTTTCTATTTTTTCTAATTTCCAACAATAAAAAATCATTGAGTAATTACTTTTTAATTGCACATCCGTATTTTTCCATCGATAACCTGGGAAATTAAAGATTTTGTCTGGTGCCGGAGTATAGTCGCTATGGGTTTTATATCTTTGCAAATAAACAGTATTTTGGAAAAGCGCGATAAACATGTGATCAACTCCGCTACGGTTTCTGATAGCGTTAGTTACCTGGCTATCTATAGCATCACTCCCATACCTACTCAACAAGGTATATACCCACTGAGGTGTTGCTGCGTATTCGATTCCCAGAGCGACATCCGACATTTTTGGTGTCCCCGATACCGTTTTTACAAGCCCGAGTTTATTGTTGCTTGCTTTAGTCGGCAAATTATCAGTTGCTGCAAACGTGCGCCACGGCGTCCAGCGAGATGTATCGCCGTCGATAGCATTTCTAAACTGCCAATTTTCGTTCCCTTCATAATAATTTTTTAAAAACTGCACAACGCCAACCGAACCACCAAACCCAAACACCAACAAGGCTCCGGTGTAATTCTTATACATAACAGGATACATTCCCGACAAAATAGTACTATCAATTTCCGATTCATAAATTGACTTTCTGTAATAAAAACAATTATTGTCACTTTTAATCTTTTCTCTGACTGCTTCGGTAATTTTCGCATTTACATCCCCTGAACAATTTCCAAGTAACAAATTATATACCCAATTAGGACTCGCAGCCCACGGTTCGTTTTTTTCACATTCAGCCATGTTTGGCGTTCTGTTTGTCGTTTTAACAACACCGAGTCCCTTTTGCGGGTCTTTATCAGTATAATCGCCTTGTCCTGCAAGCGCATCAAGTGTTATAAACTCTTTTTTTAACCCTTGAACTTCACTAGTAACTTTTTTAGTAATTGTTTGCTGTATTTCGTTTTTAAGACCAGATACTTTGTTATCGATAACTTGTACCGTTGCCGCAACTTTTGTATCCAGTGCTTCTTTTGCTTTTTCAAGCAAATCGGCGATTGTTTGTCGCTTCTCTTCAACTTCATCGTTGAATTTTTTTCCCACTTCTGCGGCGCTTTTATCCATCGCTTCTTTTGCCGCTTCAATTGCCCGCTCAAGCGCTGCCTTTTGTTCACTTAGCTCGTGCGTTATATGCTCTCTTGCATCCTGTTTAATTTCCTCAATGACCGCGTCGCTTATCGTCGCCACTACTTGGCCTTTTAAGGTTGTAAGAAAATTGTTATACGCAATAGTCAAATCTTCTAATGCCTTGCCTAATGCCTCATTCGTGTAAGCCATACTATACCCCCTGTACTGCTTTAATATATATTTTTTTGCCGCTGTCGGTTACGGCTTTTATAAACACCTTAGTCCCGTCCGTCCGTTCGATGAGCGGGCGAAGCTGCCATCCGGTAGCTTTGTCTTGTTTTGTTTTAAATATCCGCTTGACATATTCCGTTAATTCAGGAAACACAGACGGGCTAAAGGGTAACCCGTTGCACTCCAAAAATCCGTGCTTGTATTCATCATCGTAAAATGTTTTTATCTCTCCCAAAGGAGAGGAAAAAGCATCAGAGTCTTTTAAAAGCGGGCGAAACGGCCAGCCGGTATGCGTATCAACTCCTAAATGAAAGGTGTTTTTTACATACTCGGTAAAATCCGGAAATACATCAGGGCTAAAGGGTGCACCATTGCATTCCAAAAATCCATGCTTGTATTCATCATCGTAAAATGTTTTTATTTCCCCGATCGGGCTGTCGTATTTTTGAATTGCGGTAAGCGTTGTAACCTTGTCCGCTTTTTTAGCTTCTCTGTCCTGCTCGATTATAAAAAAGTCTTCATCGTTTATTATGTTTGTTGTGTCGATATCCCCGAAACTTCCGCTTCCCTTTTCACCCTTAAAATGAAATACGTTTCCTTTTCTATCAACAACAACGTAACAGCCGAGCCCGTATGTTTCGTTTGTAATCGGATGCGTAACACTGCGTGTGTTTTTTATTCCTGTTGTAATTGTTAAATTGTAATTGCCTTCTAATTTAAAAATAATTAAATAATATTTTGTGCCGTTTCCGTTTGCCTCATCAAAAAATAATTTTAACACAAAATCATTTTCTAAAGTTCCGTTTAAAATAATGCAATCGTGTAACGCCTCTTTAAAAGTCATTTCAATTATCGTCTTTCCCGAGCATTCATATTCGATTATGTTTTTTTGCCACGCTGTATATGACGGGTCGGGCTCGGGTAATTCTTGCGGCGTCTCGTCTGCCGGATAGAAGGCGAGAGATTCTGTTTCAGCGGGGAAGGATACCTTGTCACTTGTCGGTGTACACTCGATTTCTGCCGAGTATGGAGAAAGCACCCCATTAAAAATTGCAGCAACGCTAAATAAATACGTACTATTGTTTTCAAGGCGCTCAAAGGTTTCTTTTTTTTGATTTACTGTCCGGTAATTATAATAGCTTTGCGTTTTTTCTTTCCATTGAATAACATAATCTTCCGCAGCACCTTCCCACTCTAAGACAATTGAAGTATCTTTTGCAGTAGCAGTAACTCCAAGCGGAGGAAGTATTATTTTTGTGTCCGTGTCTGTCGGTTTTTTTTGTACAAGCTTATCAAACGGATTAAACAAAAATCCGCCAAGTCCAAACTTTTGCGATAAGACGCCGCCCTTATACGCAATACTTTCTTCTTCTACAATTACATTGTATACGGTTTCTGTTTCAGGATGCACTAAACTTACCTTGTCAAAAAGGCGTATCGGCTGTAATGTTTCAACTTCAAAGATAGGATTGTCATCCCCTCGCTTTTCTTTCAGCCTCTCAAGCCCCGCTTTTTGCAATTCTTCCCGTGTTTTTATTTTTGTGTCAGTAAAGATATCTTCAACGGTTGGCATCCCATCATATGTCCCAACTCCAGGAACTCGGACATAGAGCCGCTGTTGCTTTTCCCCCTCGCCGTAACAGTGTAAAACATTTATTTTCTGAACATTTGTTTTCAGCTCTTTTATATTAGTATTGTTAAGCTGCGTATTTTTTTTATCACTTGTTCGCAATATAAAATCTGCTTGTTTTATTTTATTCTTTACAAAAGAAGCATTGAACTCAAAATATACCGTACCTTTTTCAAAGTAGCAGCGTGTATCGAAAGTATATTTTTCCCGTATTTTTTGTATCGCTTCCCAAAGGGTACAATTAGATAATTCCAAACCCGTTACTAAATCTTGCAATTCTGGCGGAATAAACTTTAGATTGAACTCGGTTTTTTTTCGTGTAATAATTTCAAATGCACGGAGTACCGGTGTAAACCCTCTGACAGTTCTGTCAACAAGTATATTATGTTCGTTGTAAACTTTGTGTGTCGCGAAATCTTGTGTCCAGTCCGCATTGATATATTTAAGAATAAAACGGACTGCAACATACCGCTTGTCGCTTGCAATTTTTACGCCACGAATACTGCTATCTTCTTCAACGCCTCTGTTAGCGGTCAAAATCGGCGCATGTGAAAAATCAACTTGTCCTATATTTGTTATCGGATTATGCGATGAGACGGACTGTACTCCGATATACGTTTTCTCTCCGATAGACGCTGTCCATCTAATATACCTATCACTTACAACATCCCCACAATCAAACGCAAACGTGATAGAGCCTTCCTCATAATATTGAATTGCATCTCCCACTTCATGAAACTGTAAATGTATATCGCCGTCTTTTATTTTATTTAAATCAATATTCACTTTTTCGATATAATTCGTAAAATCTTCTAAGGTTGAACGGCGGATATAATCAAAGCCGTAAATGCAATCAGATAAAACAAAATTAAGCGGCTTATCATCCCATCCGTGCCAGCTCTCCGGTATTTTATAATTTTTAAAAAGGCTTTCAAGCGTTCTAATATTTGTTGTTGTTTGTTTATTGTTGCTTGCATTGTCGGATATAACCATATCCTTTATTTTTTCTTTATCTTTATACAACGTTACATATTTAGCATTTACAGGATATTCAGCAAGTTCTAATTTACCGGTGCCTTCTTTGTTTCTTTTTTGACTAAAGCTCCATCCGATATCAAGTCCTTTTATAAGACGCTTCCCGTTGTTATCATACAATATAACCATTTACATATATCTCCCATTGTATGTTATTTTCACTGTTCCGCCGGTTATGGTTATTTTGAGTTTATTTTTTCCTGCTTGAAAGGTAAGCGGATTAAGGATGCAGCGATCTGTCAAGTTTATTGTTATGTCCTCTCCGTTTAAAAACAATAATCCGTTTTTATAAATAAGTGAATCCCCTATCGGAATATCAATTTTACTACTTACCTCAAGATATGTATTGCCAGATTCTAACAATAATCCTTTGACGCTTGCGATGCCTGAAAGTTCTATTTCTGGAAGAGTCGGATAGTTTCCTTCACAATGTATTGTTTCTTTTTGTTCAAGTGCGTGAATTTTTTTTATAACTGTTTCACCAAATCCGAAAGGCTCAATTGCCTTTAACTGAAAACTAATGCTAAAAACTTTCGCAAGATTAAATCCATCATTATATGTTGTTTTTACAGTTCCCTCTAACCTGCATTTATAAAAAATATCATCGTCATCATCTCTGTATACGTGCAGCTCTTTTCCCACAAGCAAATTAAAAAGCCGAGAGCGCTCGTGCTCAACATCTTTGTATTTATCTGTGGGAATATTCCCCGAACAGTTAAAGATACGGACTGCGTAATAGGTGCCGCCTTGTAAATACTCACCGTCCCTATCGTTTATTTTAGTAGAGGGGGTATTAACGGTAATTGTATTATCTGTTGCCGTAATCCATACAGGTATATCTAACTGTTTTCCATCCGCATATATTCTCATTCCACTACCCCGCTAATGCTTCCTCTACTATCTCTGTCAGTACCGCCCGCAAATCGGTACTTTCGGTTGCGGTAATGTTCACAACCCCATTATAGGAATTGAATGTCATTGAATTGATAATAATTTGCGTCGCTTGTAATTGCTGCACATTAAAAGTATCAAAATCAAATGTTTGTTTTACTTTTGAAAGTCCCTCATTGAATATTTCCGAAAGAAAATCTCTGTCAGCACCGGATAATTGCTGAAAGATAGTACCTGAATTATGCGTTTGTATTTCAACGCCGCCCTCGAGAGCCTTTGTCGCTTTTGCAACCTCCGCCATCACTTTTTCCATATTGTCGTAAATCGGCTGTAGCTCTTGTATGCCTTTGTTTATTTCTTCCGATGTTATTTTCCCATCTTCCATAAGACTGTTTATAATCGCTTCCACTTTTGCCTTAACACCGGCGCTTTCTAAAGACGATTGAATAATTGCCTTTTTCATTTCATTCGCAAAAGCTTTTTTAAAGCTTCCCCAGTCCGCCTTATAGGCGGCATCCCCTAAGGCTTGAGTAAGAGAAGAAGCTATTGCATCCCCGACTTTTTCCCATTCTGTTTTTGCTTTTTCGGCAGTAAGTCCAAATCGTTCATTCATCTCATCGAAAATCTTCGCCGCCTCATCTCCGATGCCTTCAATTTTCTTTAAGCCTTCTTCATAAGTAATAGTCCCTTTTTCAACTTGTGCAAAAATTTGACCAATCCGCCCTGACATAACATTTGTAACCGCTTTGTTTGCCAACGCATCATAAAGCTGCGTTTCTAAGGCTTTTTTAAAAGATTTCATATCTCGATGTTTTACATACTCCGCTAATGCTCCATCAAGAGAGCCTAAATAATTGGTAATCGGGTCAATATCTTTGCCTGCAAGCCCTGCGTCTGCTAATCCTTTTTTTATAGCCTTTGTCGCAAAATTCCTCCAACCCATCGCCGCTTGATAGTCTCCTTTATCCATTGCGGCTTGATACTGTTCTAAAACTTGCGCTACCGTAAAGTTTGTGTATTCTGTATAATTTTCTGTTTCTTCCCACCCAAACCAATGCAGCGGATCCCACTTGCTATACTTTTTTACCGTTTTTTGTTTTGTCACCCCTTCTTGGTATTCAGTTTTTAAATCTTTTACTGTATCAAGAAATGAGTCTATTTTTTTCTTTTGTAGTTCCACTGATTGACTATCAAAAATACTATCGATTGACAGTTTTTTTCCGCTAAAAGCTTTTGCCAGTGTTTTAGGCACTTCCCCTGCGATTTCACTTGCTCTGCGGATATTTTTTTCTATTCCTTCTTGTACTTTCTGATTAAAATTTTTCATTTTCTCTCTTTGTTCTGCTGAATATGCAGCATTCTTTCGCCTGATTGCGCCCATAATTTTTGTAGTTATTCCGAATACCGCACTTGTTACCCCCAAGACAGCTTTTGCCACAGAGTTTCCGACCATATCCCCAATTTGACCGATAATCTCTCCTGCTGCTGCTATAGCGGTAAGACCGTCAACGCCACCTTTTTCAATCGCATCAGCGATAACATCAGCAATCGCATTTGCAATGCCAATTGCTCCCTTTACGTATGGATCAGCATTTTTAACTGACTCGCCTTGCTTGTCCTTTTTTGTTTTTTCTTGAACTTTTTTCTTCGCTTTTTCCGCTTCTTCTTCGCTTATTTTCCCTGCTTTCTTTGCCTCATCTATGACTTGCAGTAATCGCTCTTTTTCTTTTTCGATATTAATAAGCTTTAGTTCAAAATCAGACTTGTTACAATTCTCAATAGCTTCTAAAGTTTTATCAATTTCTGCCAATGTAAATTGAGATTGTTTTAGTTCTATCTCTAACTTGTTTGCTTTTTCTTGTAAGTCTTCTAAATAATCTTTTGCTGCACGCCTTTCGTTCGGTGTAAGGTCTTGCCCTTTTGACGCAAGCAATGCTTTCGTCTTTTCTATATTTTCTCTTGTTTTATCCAGTTCTTTTTGTAATTCTTTTTGCTCATTAAGATATTTTGTAAAATCGGCATAACCTAAAAACTCTGTTCGTTTTTTTTCATCTCCAACAGTTATACCGCTTCCCCCTGCTTCTTTTTTCCGGAGTTCTTTTTCATTATCGTATTTATCTAATAGCGCCTTTCGTTCTTTCAACCATTTTTCTGTTTCTTTTGCTTCATTCAAGCCGTATTCTTTTGCCATTGAAATACGCTTGCGATAGTAACTATCAAGCTCATCAATGTGTGCCTGCAAATCTTTTGATTTTTCGCCGCCGCTGCCATTCTTTTTATTTTTTCCCTGTAGCTTAAGAAGGGTATCCAGCTCTTTCTTTAATTTTTTAAGCTCTTTTGAATTGAGCGCAAAAACTCCATCTGCAACATCGGCAGCGTTAAGATGTAATAGCTTGCCTATTTCTGCTTGCAAGAATTCTATTTTCTTGCCAACTTCATCAAATTCCTGTCCTAAAAAGACCGCTTCTTTCTTTTCTTTTTCCCATCGTTTTTTTCTTGTCTCATATTCGTCCCAAGAAGTATCTGCGTGCTGCTGACGTGTTTTTGCTGTTTCTTTTTTGTTTGCTTCTTCTGATAATTCCCCTTGAGCTTTTGCAATTGCAAGGCTCCTTGCTTCTAAATCTAACAGCTCTTTCTTTGCTGCAATATTTTCTTCTACAGCGTTTTTAATGCTCTCATATAATCTCAGCGTTTTCTGTTGTTTACCAGTAACCGTATTAAGATGTTTTTCAAACGCTTTTACCATTTTTTTTACATTGCCATAATCCCATACCCCGCCTTCCGCTTGTACCCCGTTATTTGAAAGATACAGATGCTGAATTTCTTCTCTTATTTTTGCGGCGGCGGTTTCTCTTCCCGCTTCTTGCAAATGTTTAAACTCTTCGTATTTTGCTTGTATCTGCTGATATAGTAATGTTGCCGCTTTTACATTTTCCGTTTCAATTTTTAACTGCGCTTGCAGCTCTTTCGGTTTATTTTTGTATTTTGCAATAACCGCTTCGGCATGTTCTGCTTTTGCTCTTGTCGTTACAAGTGCCATATCGTTTAATGCTTTCTCTGTTTCTAATTGCTGCCGTGCCGCCTCTCGAGCTTTCTCCGCATTCTCAATAAATGCTTCCCCTTGCGCGTTCAGTTTTGTTACAACATCAGGAACAAGCTCTTGTAATTCTGCCAACAGTTGATTATATCGAGCTTGTTCATCGGCCGTTCTTGTTGTTTTATTCTTGAGCGTTTCATACTCATCCAAAAGTGAGTTAATCTTCCGCCCCTTATTACCTTCAGCAAGGGCGTTATCTTGCATTTTCCGAATATCATCAATACTCCGTTTTGCACTGTGTATATAATCATCATTTGCTTTTCGTATTTGTGCAATCGCTCCTAATGCTAAAGCCGTCCCCGCCGCAATTGCCGTGCCAATAAGGAATATCGGATTAGACATCATCGTAACATTGAGGGCTGCCATTTCCGCCTTTATTTTCTTTACACTCAAGGCAACAAGCAATAAAGGTCCCGCCGCTGCCGCCATTGTCGCTAATCCCGTTCCTGCTACTTGCACCCCAACGGGCAGCTCGTTGACAAACTGTAATACTTTAGTAAATGCCTTCGCCACCATGTCAACCGCCGGTATTACATTAGAGGTAAGCGTAATTTGCACCGCCTCAAACGCCGATGACAATTCATCTTTTGTATTTGCAAAAGAAGTATTTTGCATTTTCTGCATTTCTTCCGCCGTTCCGTGTGAAGATTGCAGCAACCCATCCATTGTTCGTATTGCTTCCCCTCCGCCTTCAATAAGCTTAAGCATTGCGCCGCCTGCCGCATCTCCGAATAATTCATTCGCCTTTGTTACGTCTACTTGCTTCTCCCGTAAGCGTTCTATAATGTCGGCAAGGTTGTTGGTTTTAGGGTTTACTTCGTCATAACTAAGCCCGATGGCGTCAAGTTTTGCTTTGAAGTCTTCCCCGCCGCTTGCTAATCTTTGCAATCCGTTTTTAAGATAGTTACCTGCCATCTCGCCGCCGTAACCGGTATTGTAAAGGCGCATTAAAGCTGCCGTTGCTGTCTCTAAACTTATCCCAAGTCCGGATGCAACAGGCCCGACATACCGCATTGAATACGAAAGTTTTGTCATGTTCGCTTGGCTCTTGCTAATTGCCTTTGCGTATACATCTGCGACATGCGACGCTTTTGAAGCCTCCATGTTAAACTGTGATAATGTTGATGTTATTGTTTCTGAAGTAAAGGCTAAATCGCTCCCCGTCGCTCCTGCTAAGCTTAATACACCGTCAAGACTTGCTGCCGCTTCGGTTGCGCTTTGTCCTGCCGAGCCTAAACTATAAAGAGCATCTGCCGCTTGGCTTGCACTAAATCGGGTCGCAGCTCCCATGCCTTCCGCTTTTTTACGGAGCATTTCCATTTCGGAAGCCGTCGCTCCCATAACGGAAAAAGTATTTTGCATGGCTTGCTCAAATTGAGAGAAGGTATCAAGCGCACTCTTTCCCATAAGAGTAAGCGGCAGCGTTACGCCTGCGGACAATGTAGCCCCTATCATCGCAAGTTTATTATTAATAGCGTCCTTTATATCATCAATGTCTTTTTCAAGCTTGCGCATGACGCCTTCAGCTTCAATCGCTCCGCTTTTCAGCTTTTCGCTTTTTAAACTTAAGGATGCATATAAATTGCCTATTGATACATTCGCCATATTTTAATACTCATCTCCCTCTTCCGCAAAATACTTGTCCATCTCCGCGTTAAATTGCTTTTGCCTTTTTTCTTCTTCTTGCTTTTTTTTCTTTTCTTCTTCATTTTCTTTTTTTAACCGCGCTTGATATCGATTATCAAGTTCAAGTGCAACGATACATGCCTCATCAACAACAAACGCTTCATAGTCATTTAAATTTTTAAAATAACTACTCGGTCTTATTTTCCATTGTTTTGCATTTCTACCAATGCGCTCGAAATCAATGTTTCCGAGTTTTTTTTTATGTTCTCGTCCAAAGTTTTTAAGTACCATAAAAATAAGTCATTTAAAAAATCAGGCGGTATTACGTCTGCTACATCCGACTCATTCATACTTCGCATTTTTAAAATCGCATCGTATACTTCTTGAAACAGAGGCTGAACCATGCTCCGCCTTGCAAGCTCTATCTTAAATTCCGCCTCCTCCTCTTGCATCCGCTTAATATCTCCTTCGGGTATTTTTAAGTCTTCATCATCCGCCTGTAGTTTTTTAAATAGTCTTTTTGAAAAATGATAAATAACATTTGGGAACCTTCCGCACATTAACAATTCTTGAAAATCTATTTCATGAATAAAAAACTTTCGTTTTTTGCCGTTCCAGTACAAATCGACCCACTCACATGTATCAATTGCTAAGTCTTCGGCAAGGCTTATTCCTTCTCTATTCTTTGTTTTCTTGATTGCGTCTTTAATTATTTTCTTTTCTTGAAAATATTCTTTTATTCTCTGTAACATTTTCCCACCTTAAAAAAAATTAAAAGACAAGGCGGCAAGTAAGCCGCCCGTTTTAAAATCATTATTCTGCGTCAACAAACTTCCTATAGTCGTTTGCACTAATACCTTTGTGAAATAAAAGCGGCAATGCGCTGCGTTTGTTTTCGCCGCCCGAACCTGTAATCTCTTTTGTTCCGAAGTTATCTTCTCCCGCCTCTTCTCCGGAAGGAGCAACCTGACAAGAAGGCAAACAGAATACTTTCATTTTTGCGAAGTTTGTTTTTGTGTTTACACCGCTTAAAAACTGCATTACAAAATACATACATGCGAAGTTAGGCGGGTCTCCTGTGTTGTCATAAAAGAACTCATCTGTTTCCTCGTTGTATGTATTCCCCGTAATCATCGCAAGCGTTTGGTTGTCCATCGCTGCTGCGCTAATCGTGAGATTAGAACCTTTGATTTTGTCCGGCTCTTTTACAGAGCAGCGAATACCGTGTCCGCTTGTTGCGTCTACACGCTTCCCGCTTTCTTTTTCAAAATCAGTTTTAACGCTTTTTGCTTCTCTCGTGAAAACCCAACCGTTTATCCCG
This sequence comes from Treponema phagedenis, assembly GCF_008153345.1. Classification (NCBI taxonomy): domain Bacteria; kingdom Pseudomonadati; phylum Spirochaetota; class Spirochaetia; order Treponematales; family Treponemataceae; genus Treponema; species Treponema phagedenis. The sequence continues at coordinate 2,041,229 of NZ_CP042818.1, forward strand.
AGTGTCTTTGCAAGACGTCCCGAAAAACCGATGGGCGCATAGAATGGTAATGCGTCCTCGCCTATTGCGGCGTCTGTAATACGCAAGTAGCCATCATCGTAATCGCTGCCTTTCGGTGTTTTCGCTGCTTTAAGTTTTATTCCTTCAGCCTCAAGCGTTTTAAATGCCGTATTCAAATCCGCTACCATTTCATCAATAGTAACAGCCTCTTCGTTTGCAGCGGTACAGGTGAGCGTAAACTCTCCCCTTCTAACACCGTAAACAACCCCAACTTTTAAATCTTCATCGCTCCATCCGGCAATGTTGATTTTTTCAGCACCCCCGACAATGCCGCCTTTGTGCTTTATTTTGTTTCCGCTTTTGTCCTTATGCTCCCAATCGTTAGGCGTCGGATAACTACCATCTCGATTGAGTAAGGCAAACCCTGTAATCCCTACCGAGTAGGCATATTCCGGTTTTCTCTCTTCCATAACCTATAAACCTCCAAAGTTAAAATCTATACTACATAAAATCCCGCCCAAACGACGGAATTCTAAAATGTAACTGTTTCGCCACTGCGGAAAACTCATCTTCTACGTATTCAGTTCCGCATCCTGTGTAATTGACAACAAAAGATGACGCATCCTCGACTCGATGTAATACTTTTTTATCAAGAGCCTTTATTACTTTTTCGCATGTTTCATCAAGGCTTGATAAATCCCCCGCTTCGCAAAAAACGAAAACGCTGAATGTTGTCCAATTGCCCATTCTTGTTTTTATTTCTGCGTCAAAACTTAAAATTAAAAAAGGCTTTCCCTTTATTTTTTGCGTCCGCCCCGTGTTGTACACTTCCGCTATTTCTTTTAATGCAGCATATAAAGCCTTTCGCATTTCTTAATCCCCTTGCCCTTCTCTTTCCATTGCCGATTTAATAGCATCCATCATGCCGTTAAAAAACATGCCGGCATGAACATTTGCGGTTTCTTGCAAAATAGCGTATTTGCCGTGAAAGCGTTTTGCATTCTCAAGCCAATAGCCGTACTCTTCCCCCTTTAATCCGTATAAATCCTGCCATATCTCCGCACTTACTTCTTCGTGTGTGATTGTGCCGCCTTGCTGTCCTCTCGACCATTTGCCTCGCAAGCACTCATTCGCATGATGCGTTCTTGGCGTCCATTTAAAATTGCTTTTTGCGTATAATTCCATTTCTGCGGCTGTCTCTTGCGCTACTCGTTCGGCAGCTTCTAAAATATGCACCGCCATTTTTTCAATATTAGCCCTATGCCCTTCCATTAGCTTTCCTCCTCGAGTTCTTCTGCGTGTCCCGACAGCTTGTATCCGTTTTCTTTTTCGTATCCGCCGATTGTAATTGCCCGCATAAATACAACCTTATACCTGTTCCCCAAAAACGTAAACTTATCGCCTTTTTTAATATCCGCATCATGTAAGGCGGTAATGTTTACACCGTGATTTTTAAATACGCCCTCCTGCTTGAGGCGTTCCGTTTCTTTGTGTGAAAGTTCCGCAATGCGCATTCTTTGTTTTGGTAATACTGTATCTATTTTTTTTATATTCCCGTATCCGTCTTCTGTTTCTTCACGCCGTGTTATTTCAACGTCATAAGGGTTTATGGCAATAATCGCTTCTGTGTCTTTTCGCAATGCCGAAATGTCAAACTCGCTTACCATAACGCATCATCCTTTTTGTTAAACATTAAAAAAGAAGGCGAACTGTTTTTCTTTTCCGCTTCCCATAAATCTTTGTAGCCTTGTGCAATTTTCAAGAAGAGGTTTGCGTAATCGCCAGCCGTGTATCGCTCTACGCTTTCGCCTCCCGCTTGAATGCGCTTAATAAAATTAGCGTCTTTCTGCACAAGGCTCGATTTCTGTGTCCATAAAATAAAAAGAGCATGGTTTTCGCTTTCCGCAATTTGCAAAACGGCGGCGATGTCTGTATCGGCAAAATTAGTATCCGCCGCCGTCCCGCCATTCGGTATTTTTTCATTGAGAAGTGCCCGTATTCTTTGCACTAATTCGGCTGTGATTGTCATACTCTTTTATTTCTCCCTTAGCCTGCTTCAGGGGTTACGGTTTCTTTTTTGTTTTTAGCCTGAACCGCTGTTTTTTCCTTGCCGTCTTTCTCTTTTGCAACAAAAGGAGCTGCAACACCATGTAAAACAGGGTTAAGACTTTCCCATTCACCATCGCACGGAACAGAGTAGCCATGCCGCTCCCCTTCCGCTGTGTATTCAACATACCAGCCGTTAGCTGTTCTGCTGAATGTCATTGTTACTTTGTTTATTTCTTTATTCATTGTTTCACCCCTTATATCACATGATAAGCGGCGGGTTTCCCCGCCCTCATCTTATGCAATAGTTACCTTCTGTACGGAGCCGGAAATATCGGCAACAACAGCCCTGCGGAAGAACGCGGCAACGTCAACTTCGGAAAGTCTCATAATGTCGCCCTTCTGTTCGAGCTTTGTTAAATCCGTTTTTACAAGAGCCTTAAAACTCTTTCGAGGCTCAATCAAAAATACTTCGCCGTCTTTCGGTGCGGGGAAATTGTAAACTCTGCCGTTTACTTCGCCGTCCCAACCGTCATAGGCAAGTACTTTCTGTATTTGCCCGAGTGTGCCAAGCTGCGTCCCCTTTTGCAGCAAGCCGCTTATAGCCGCCTCTACATCCATCGCCGTCGCCGTATTACAAAGAGCAATAGAAGGGCGAAGTCTGTAGCCGCTTTTTGCTTTTCGCTTTAATGCGTCTTTTAATCCCTTGCGCAAGGTAAGCCATACTGTTTCAAGGTCTGTGCTGCCTGCTACCTTTTCGGTAACAGCTTCTTTTTCGTATTTTCCCTCGATAATTGGCGATAGGTGCATATGGTCAAGAACAGCGGTATAAGCAACGCCTATTGCCTTGTTTGCCTGCTCTATCTTCCATAACTTGTTATACGCTACCCAGTCTTTTGAAATAGAATAACCGAGCGCATACGTTAGAAGTCTGACCGCCTCCATTTTACCGACTTTAAAGCCTGCAAGCGGCACGCTTTCGCCGTCGCTTACAATACCGAAAGCCGCCTGTAACCCGATTAAATCCCTAACCTCTACCATTTCAGAAAATGCGGGGTTTGTAATAACGTCGTATATTTCCGTAAAAAGGGCGGGGTTTTCCGCTGCGGCAGATGTAATGTCAAGAACAGTTTGCCGGACAAAAGCCCGTATGCTTTCTTCTGCCATCATCTCACCTTCCGCCGCTCTTAGCCCGTCAAACATCGCCTGTGTAAAAAACTTTTTCGCCCCTTCGCCTGTGTGCATAAAAGTCATTTCCCCTTCAGGTTTTCCAGGAACAGAGTAATGCGCTTTTATTTGCTGTTTCTCCGCCTTGTTTTTATCACGGATTGACTGTTTTGTTATAATTTCCATAACTCGTAAAACCTCCTCATGTTTTTAGCTGCGTAATGAAAAAGCGATTTGATTGTTGAGTTTGCTCCAAAAATACCCAACCCACTTACCGTCTGATGTTTTTGTTAGTTTGCCTGTGCCGTCAAGGAAAAGTTTCTCCCCAACTTTCGGCAAGTTTGCCTCGTCAAAAGTGTCTGTCGTAAACTCCCGCTGTGTGTCAATGTTGACTGTGATTGTCTTATCGTCAATTTTATCAACGACAACTCCAACCTTTTCCCCGATAAATACGATGCCGTGCGCTTCAAGCTTTTGTCCTGCCGGCACTTCTACATCTGTGATTTTTACGGCTTTAACCGTTGACCGCAATTTATATTCACCTACCATGTTTACCCCCTAATCTTAAAACCTGATAATCTCATCATCGCCGCTTGTTGCCGCTTGCCCGCCCATTTCCCCGATTGCCGGTTGTGCGGACTTGCCTTGCACAAGCTTTTGAATGTCAGCGTCGTTTATAACCCTGTCCATCTCGCCTGCGATTTGCTCTCTCGTCATGCCGATAGTAATATGAGCAAACTTATCAACCATCGCCGCCATCTCGCCTGTAGGCTTACCATCTTTAACAAGCCCTTTTTCAACCTTCAAAGACTCAACCATTTCGCCGTGCGCTTTTAGCTTAGCTTCTGTTTGCTCTTTTTCTTTTGCAGCTTTTGCAGTGTTTAAAACCTCATCAAGTTTTAAACCCATCTCTCCTGCTGCTTTTTGCAATGCTTCAAGCTCTGTTTTTGCCGCCTCAAGAGTTCTTACCTTTTCAGCGTCCTCAAGCTTTAAGCCCATTTCCCCCGCCGCCTTCTCTGCTGAAAGCCGCCCCTCGTTTGTGCGCTTTTTCAATTCCCCCAAAAGCGCATCGTTCGTTATGTTTTCCATTTCTACCTCCACCGGTTCATATGTAGTAACACGGCGCACTTTTTTTGCCGTGCCTAAAAGAATATTCCCTTGATTTTCTTGATATGGGATTTTGTAAAATTGATTTTCATGTTCGGCTATTATGTACTCATTGTATACATCCTCGACATATACATAGTCTGTATACTTTTTTTCAAGCACTGCGCGTATTTTCTGCCGAAATTCTGAATAGCTCATGTCTGCCATCTGCCCGATTGCAAGCCCTACGTTTTCCTGCCCCTGCGTACCGGGCGGCACAAAATCAACGGACAAAAGCCGATAACCTACTACAGTATTACTTTCGCTGCTCTCATACGTCGGATACCCCCAGATTGATATTGCGTTGATTTGCTTGTTTTTAAGCCACCTGCGCATATCGGCTGCCTTCTCCCCCTTGTCAGGTATTATGCGGTAGTAAACAGTACCTGTCGCTTTATCAAGTAATGCCCCTATAACGCTACCCATAAGCGGACGCCCTTCGTATACTACGGCTGCCTGCGATTGGTGCCCGTAGCACGCCGGCACAAAAACATCGGCGGTAAGAATAGTGTTGACGATTTCCTCGTATGCGCTGTCGGCGTATTCCTTCCCGCTGCGGCTTGTCCGATACTTAACGGCAAAAATACAATCCATCGGCTCAAGTTCATGCTTAAGCTCTTGTATTCGCTCCTCTGTTGCTAGCGGGTTAAGCGGAATACTTGCCCTAAGAAGATTAGCCGCCGCTTCCGATAACATTTCGCCTTCGCATACGGCCGGTTCTGCTAATAGCTTACTCATTTCTCCTGTTGGTAGAATTGAGATAACCCGCCTGTTTTTTGTCTTGCGTTTTTGTTTGAGACGTTTATTTTTTCGTTTTTTCTTGCTCATCGTTAAAACACTCCCGTTTATGGGCGTAACGATACAACATGATGGGGGCGTAACGCAAATTTATATTAAAAAAAAATATGAAAAAAAAATTGAGTTTTCTTTTGCAGATAACTATAATATCGAATTGGCTTATTAAAAAGACAGAGGAAAGAATTGAAAACGTTAAAAATAATAGAATGCGACAGCGACTATAGATATCAAGGCGGGCGGTTTGTTACACTGTCCCCCTGTTCCGGAGAAGCGTTTAGGGAAACGTATTTAATTCCGTTTCTTGAGAAAAATAAAAATAATCCTGAGCTCTGCGTTGATTTTAGCGGAACTGTTGTATATACGCCTAGCTTTTTAGAGGAGTGTTTCGGCGGAGCTATTAGAAAAGGTTATAAAGAAGTGCGGAAAATACGATTTATAAATATCCCTAAGGAAGAGAAAAAGCGGCTTATAGATTTTATAAAAAAGGCTTATGACTTTAATCCATCACTTTTTGGAATGTAAGGCTATCGATTTTGTGAAAATCAACACTAACAATCCCATTATTTATTTTCCAATTTATAAACCTATGATATTCGTTATATTCTTCATGATTCCATATTTCAATGGTATCGGCATCCCATATTATTTGAAATTCATTTACTTTATTCTGCGGGACAAGCCACCCGCTAAAGTCTTCTCCTTCCATTTCTTCGGTTTCAAAATCTCTGCCTTCGCCACATTCGGCAAAAAATACAGAATTTTTCTTTTTTGCTTCTGCCTGTATTAAATCCCAGTACTTATTAAATTTATTGCTTTCTTGCGTTTTTAACCCTTGCATTATTTACTCCATCTTTCAGTATTGTAATAAAATTATTTTCAGTATCGGTAACAACGACATCATCCCCCTTGATATAAAATAACACCTTAGGAACGTTTCTCCATGTCCCTAAATATACCTCATCGCTGTTTTTCCTAATATTTAAAATAATATCTTTAAAGCTACCTCTGTCGGTTTCTCGATTTGCACTAAAACCAAATTCCTGAGCATGTTGTCCTAATTTTTTCCCAAAAACACGATTATCAATTTTTATATCATCATCTGCTACTAGATAATCTCGAGGATTGCCCTTGCTATATGATACGGCTTGAAGGCGTAATGCGTTGCCGTCCTCATTGATTCGATGTCCCCCCGATTTTTCAGCAGCTCCTCCATGAGAAATTCGTCCGTTAAATGGAACCTTTCCTTGTGTGTCTGCATTTCTTTGAATACTTCTTGTTCGTATTCCGTCAGTGTCTTTAGTTTTTCCGCTGTTTCCTTTTTCATCTTTGCTACCTCCTGTATTATACCCTTTTTTCTGTGATTTTTCCAGCTCTCGCTCTTCTTTTTTCTTCCTGTAATATTCTCGCCGCTGCTCTCGTATCTTTTCTTTTTGTTCTTCCGTTAGCTCATCCATGTTGATAAAACTTTTAGTCGTTTTTAGCCGCTCTTTTATCTCATCCCAGTTTTCAGGCGGCGTATTCCCTACACCCCGCTGTATTGCCTTATCTATTACGGGCGCAAGGCAACATAGGCAATTTACATGCGGTTTATCCGGTGCTTCTGCTACAGGGTATATCCCCGCCCCCAGTCCGTAATTATCGGCGTATGCGTAATCGTCGCAGATGTCGTGAAAGCCCGGTATCCTGTTGTTTGATATAAGCCATTTGCATGCCGTTACGGCGGGGTTATCCTTAAAACCCTCTACCGTCGCTTGCCAATATGTTTCCGCCGCTTCGTTTCGGGCAAGGCGTAACGCCTCATAGTTTAAGTTTTTAGGCACCCGCCCGCCCATTCTCTCCATCATGTTTGGGTATTCTTTCGCTAATGTTTCCGAACCTTCTTTTACATATTTAGAAAGAGCTTTTGCAACATCCACGCAATCGGTGTTTATTCCGGCTTCGAGTATCTCTTTTATTTTTTCCATGTTGTTGCCCGATAAATCCCATATTCTATCGGACAAAACAAACTCTCTTTCTTTGAATTTTCGCCGCTTCTTAAAAGTGCTTTCGGCTATAAGTTCCGCCTGCCGTAAAACATCTTTATGGACTCGTGTTATTTTAATCAGCCCTTTTTTTTGATAGTGATTAAGAATGTTTGCACCTATAGAAAGCCCCGCATAGCCCGCTTTTGTTAATCCTTCCTGTATTATCCGTTCAAGTTCTGCTGCAAAAATTATCTTTTGTTCCTCTATAATTTCTGCTAAGTTTTTCCCTACGCCGGTAAACACTCCTCGCCCGATATTTTTCTTAATGGCGTTTATCGCCTCTTGCATAGCGTGTTTAATTTCTTTATCAACCATACGCAAGGCATCAGCTCGCATTTCTATTGCGTCTCGGATATACTGCCGCAGTTCTTCAGGTAATCCGTCAAGATTAAATTTCATTCGACCGCCTTGCGCTCTTGTATAGCTCTTGCTTCGGTAATAACTTTATTTAATACTTCAGGATATAAAACGTTTCTCGCTGCCCTCATAAAGTCTTTTGGATTTATCCCGACTGTGGAGCAGGGCATTTCCTCTAAGCACCGCATAAGTTTTTTTGTTGTTTTCTCATATATAAAAAAACTTTCCTGACACTTCATAATAAGAGCCCCCCTTTCTTCTGAGTATGTAGAGGATTGCTCCGCCTTAAGCTGTAAAAGCCTATTGTTTATTTCCTGCATTGACCTTTGGCAATACCGGATATAAAATTCAATTTCCTGTTCGGATAGTGTGTCGGTGTCTAATCTTTTTATTTCATTGCCGTGTTTTATTTGTATTATCATTTTTATGCAGCCTCCCTGCTGAATAACTCGTTTATAGCGTCTTCGGCGTCCACATCGCCGCTACGTATTCTGTCCTGAATGCTTTCAATTCGTAATTTTAATTTTATCCACTCCGCCGCCGCCTTCTTTTCATCCTCGTAATCATTCGGAATTGATATAAAGGTTTTCATTGTGTTAAATGCTGTTTGAGGAGAAATTAAGCCAAGCGTCATAGCCTTGTCCATTGCGCCAACAAAAGTACTAAGCGCATTCATAACCGCTACATCGTCTTTTGCCGTAAGCTCTGCCCATCTAACAAGGACTTTGCCAGCCCCGCCGTCTTGAGCGTATATATCCCGTCCGTTTATTGCCGTTTGCGCTAAATAGAATATGTCTGCAAGCCAATAATAAAACTCGTTATAGTCGCTTTGCCTATCTTCAACCTTTTTTGTCCAAACAGGTGATTGCTCTTTTACGCTTGCGTTTGTTGAGTTCATCGCTGTTCCATAGAGATATTCAGGCATGGTAAGTTCAACGATTATCCAGTGTAAAAGCTTTAATAATTCAATCGCCGATTGTGTGTTGTCTTGCTGCGTAATAAATTCTAAATCGTCATCCTTGTTTGCAAGCATAGCCGCCTTGAATTGTGTAATGTCTACTGTTAGCTCCCCTGAAACGGCCTTAGCATATTCAGCAGCGGATAAACCAAAGGAGCGTTTTAAAAAATTATCTGCGTTTTCTACTTTAATCTTCATCTTCGGGTCTAAAATATTGTCTATATGTTTCCCGATTATTCGCAATGTCGCATCGTAACGGCGGATAAACGGCACAACAGGAGCAATCTCCGGTATTCCGTCTTTCATGAAAGTAAGTTTGTTATTGTAAAGGCAAAACACCGGCACAAAATTAAAACTTGTAAGAATGACGTCTTGCCCTTTTGAGTACTGCGGCGGCAAATCACCGTCTATCGTGATTGTCTCTTTTCCGGGCTCAAGCTCAATTCTTACGATCGCCGTTTTTTCATCACCCCCTTTTATCCATTTCTCAACGGTCTCAATTACAAACTTTTTATAAACACCGTCTATTGTTTTAATGCAATCTTTTTCCACCACGTTTTCAAACGGTATTTGTTTTAGTTTTAATTTCGGCATGCCCTTAATGTCGTTTTCAATTCTCGCCCAGACGTAATGCGTCCCGTCAATCATCGTTTGCCGGTAAATCCTTATAAGGGTCGGCTTTTCTTTTAGTAAAAACGCTTGAATGCTTGCGGTAAAATCATCGCTTGCCGATGTAATGTCAGGCAAGCCAACAAATGAACTAAACGTATCAATGTATGTTTTTGTGCAGTAATTCCCTAACGCATACTGTAGATAGTCATCACCAACAGGAGCGGAGGTATACAAGGCTCTTGACAATACATAGTCCGTTTTTACATTGTCAAAAACACCCTTTCCTTTTACGCTGCTGTCAACAAAAATACCAAAAAATGGACGCTTAAAAAAATCTAACAATTTCATCTTTCTCTATATCTCCTTAAAATAAAGCTAATATCCGGAAGTAGCAAAAGCAGAGGCTATTATATTACTTGCGATAACCTCCGTCCCCGTGTCCTTCATGTTAGGCTGTAGCCAATTTATGCCGTGCACAAAAGCATCCATTCTATCAGGGCTGTCGCTTCCCGGTACCCAATCCGTGAGCTCCTGCTCTAGCACATCTAAGTTATCTATCCCGTGTAATACGTTATATGTTTTCGGGTCTCGGTAAAAGTGAATACGCCCCTGCTCGCAAAGCATAGAAGCTGTTGTTGCCCTTGTCTGCTTATCTTTTACCGCCCTTACTCTGCTAATAGCCGTTTTGCAACCCGCATTTATAAGGGCAAGTTCTGTTAAGTCGCCGCCTTGATTATCTTCTATAACGATATTTACTGCGTTAAACAAGTCCGCATTACTTACGGCCATTGAGCCCCAAGTATTAGGCGTTCCAATTACCGAGCTATCCCGTAAAACGTAATAGTGATTTTCTCTCCTGCATTTTACCTCACCGTTCATAATAAGCTTTTCAGGAGCAGCCCCTTCAAGGATTGTTATAATTCCCGTATGGTTTGATGTATCGGGGTTGTGTGATGTTGCGGGGTCTACGCTTGTGATAACTCGATATCGATTAACATGCAGCGGTAACTCATCAACTCGGTTATATTCAATCCATTCTTTTTTAAAGAGTGCGTTCGGGTTGTCGTCGAGTATTTGAGCGAATAGCTCTTGTAGCGCAAGCCGTGTGCCCTTGTACTTCGAAATAATTGTACTGAAAAACTTCTTAGATAGGTTATCAACGTTACTATAGGTACTTCCCACAGTCGTAGTTACGCACGGATTGCCTTTCTCATCCGTCATTTTTTCAAACTTCTTGGCGAATGCCGTCGGCTTCGGTGTACTTGTTACAATGCAGAGCGGGTTATTTCCCAGTCGCAAGCCTAATATAAGGTTGTCAAATGTTTCTTCCGGATATTGCCACTTGTGTATTTCATCACACCAAATAAAATCCGACTGCGCACCTCTCGACTTTTCAGGCTCGGAGCCATAAAAAATACTTACAACTGCGCCGTTTTTAAAAAATATCTTTTTTTGCGACGGCTTATAGTCCATCCCAAGTTCAGGCGGGCAATACTGCGCTATACCGCTTTCGCCGTTTATCATTATATCCCGCACCTCTTCAGCCGTTGCGCCGCATAATGACAGCCGCTTGTACCCTGCCTTTACCGCTTCTATAAACGTCTGACCTGCGGTTCTTGTTTTTCCCCAGCCGCGCCCGCATCGCAAGTTCCAAATGTATTTATTGCCGTTTATCCATTCATCGGGCGGCAGCTGTTCATCTCTCGCCCAAAAGCTCCAATCGTAATTGAGGGCGTCCAGCTCTTCCGCCGTAAGGCTGTTTATAAAGAGGTCTTTTAGCTCTTTGTTTTTCCGCAATATGCTTGCGGTAAGCGTTCTATTCTCCCTGCATGCCCACATCGCCTATCGCCTCTTGCGTTTCTGCGGGACTGTTGCTTTCTTCTTCCGCTTGGAGTTTTTCTAAGATTTGCTTTTTCTTTATAGCAATGCTAACTTCCACATCGTTATTGCCGCTGTCGGTTATTGACAGCTTCAACATGTCGTCATTTATGCCGTAAGCCTTGCGCTCTATTTCTGTTGCAATATTAAACAGTGTAGGTAATACGTTCCACGATATGCCGTCCGTTATTTTCTCTAATGCCTCAATGTCTCCTCCTGCATCTTTTATCTTGTCGATTATAACCTGTACCTTTTTCCCTGCGGCATACTTTATCATTTGTGCAAGCTGCACGTTTTCTTTGTTGGCTTTTTTGATTGCTTCAATATTTTCTTTCCGTACAATCTCATCGATATAGCGGTCGTATGCGTCTGCCCGCATTGTCCATTCGTGTTTAGAAGACAATTTCTGGAAATATGCTATACTTTTGTTGTACTTTTCTTGTACTTTTTGCAGTGTTCGCAATGTTCCAAGCTCTAAGAAGTTTTTAAAATATTGGTATTGCCGTGAGCTTTCATCCGCTCGCCGCTGCCAAACTTGCATTTACCGACCTCCTCGCATTTTAATTCTACCGTCTGCGATATCATAAAGCAGTGCTGATTTTACAAACCGTTCGCTTATAGGTATATTTGCACGCCTGCAAAAATCTTGCTTTGCCGCGTTATTCTCAAAAACAAAAGAAACTACATAGTCATCGTTTTTCGCCTGATAGTCTGTATCGCTTCTGTTTTCTGCTTTTCTTAAGTCTCTTTCTTTCTGCCTTGCCTCTTTAAGCCTATCCGTCTTTTTCGCAAGCTCCGCCATGTCTACTATATCGCTTTGCTCTTCGCAAGGCTTTTGTTTTTGCGCTGCCCGCCGAGCCTATGCCAATGCCGCCGGAACTGTCAAAACACTTGAAAGATTTACCAAAAAAAAGCATGTATAAACACCTCCTGTTAATACTATGATTTATAATCATATAATAACAAGAATGCGTAAATCAAATAGAAAGGATAAAAATGAAAGAGGGTTTTTGTTTAGAGATGCTTGTTATTTTTATTATTTTTATTCTGAAATGTTATAATTCCAAATGTTTAAACGACCTTTTACTTGCTGAATAGGCTCTGCCAAAAGTGTAGGATTTTTCAAAATCCAATGATACTGCCCTTCTATAGCCCATGGACTATTGCTATCTTGTACAATATCAACTAAATCGACATAGCCGATTATTGTTTGAGATTTTAAAAGCCATAAGTCGGGGCGGTCAATTATTTTATTCAACCATTCATCCTCCGACTCGCTACCTGTCGGAACGCCTGCATTTACATACTGTTTTGCTAAATCACAATAGTAATCTTCAAGTTTTTCAGCATAGTTTTTGTATTTTTGTAAAATCTGCTTTTCATTGTTTATTTTAAGAAATTGAGGAGGATTTTCATCGATGGTAAAAAACGGTAAGGTTTCGCCGCCAACGTGAATATAGAGCCTTCCTCGATAGTCTGTTTTCCATGTTCTATTTTCAATATCTTTTCCGCCCTGCATGATTAAATATGCAAACGGATTTTTTACACTCAAAACTTTTACTTCCAATTTTTTCAACTCCTATAAAAATTATAAGCAACTTCTCAATAAAGTCAATACGTTTCTTTTTATACCTTTTCTCACCATGTATACTTTTTTATACTTTGTTCTCGTAAAAATTGATTTCCGGATATTGCCATAATAAAAGCTTTTTCTTTAGCTTATACACTTCCGTCTTAACACCCTTCACATCCTCGACTATTTCTACCCCGCCTTTTGTCGTGTAGCGGAAATCGGCGACATAATGGGTTGCCCTTCCACCTTTTTCCGTTGCAGGGATAATTAAGAATTTAGGTTGTAATTCAAGGTTTTTTATCACGCCTGATTTTTCTAAAAGTCTTAACTCCTTGTATCGTAACATTTCCGCCTTGCTTGCAAAAACTATGCCGTCTGCCGTGCGCTGCTCTTTAGGGGCTGTTTTATATTTATGCCAATGACTATAGCTCACCTCTTCCCCTGCCTCCGTATCGCCTCAATGAGCTGTTCTTTTTCTGCCGGATTGTTGTCAATTAAAACGGCGGAATTACATTTTAATGAGCATGTTGTTCGCAAATTAAAAGCATGGTCTATAATGCCTATCCCGTACTTTTTTATGTTTAGTTTTGTTTTTGGTATTCTGTGCGCCATCTGTCCTGTTGTCCAATCTATTTTTTTACCGCAAACGGTACATTTAAAACCGTCTCGATTAAATACGTATAGGCGTGTTTTTCTCATAGAGCCTTTCATGCACCTACCTCGTCGAGTTCTTTTTTACCATTTACCAACCAATAATCAACATCGTAAACAGGGATGCCGACTTTCAATGCGGTCGAAGCCTCAATGTTCGCTCCCTTTGATTTTTCCCAGCCGCCTAAAAGAGCTACTCCATCACATCCTAACAATTGCATTAAATCAAAGCGCATCTTTTCATCGTAAGTTGCCCCTTCGGTAAATTCAAAATCGGCGGGATTGATAACCGTATAGCCGCTTTCCGTTAGCTTCCTTTCTGCTGCTTTAAACTGTGTTTTATAATCCGGAACATTCGTTATTCCGCCCGAAATATAGAGTTTCATGCACGCTCCTCGCTTAATTCTTTTTCGAAGATTAATTCTGATTGCCCTATGCTGCTATCTTCTTTTTTTGCCTCTTGCCCCTTATCAAGGATAAATGGTGGTCTCATGCCGATAGTACCTCTTTGTTAATAAAAAATGAGCGTAAATAATCCATGCCCTTTTGGAAAACTTCTGTTACAAGTGATATTTTTGTCTCGCCCTTTGCATTCCTCCAGCTACTTTCCCGCACTCTAAAATAGCCCCGATTGATATATTCTTGGTATGGGATGTTATCTGCATTGAGGACTTTTGCATTCCGCAGCATTTTAAAAGCGGTATTGCGCCCGAATGGCAAATGTAAAACCTTTACCGCCTCCGCCATACTGATAGCCCCTTTGCTTGAGGTGAGGGCATCGGCAAGCTCTACTTTCGGTTTTTGCGCTTCGATTGTTTTTTCCGCTATGGTTAATCTTTCATTTAATGAATTGATTGTGTTTTGGGAAACCTGCAAGGCTCTTGCCATTATCATCTCGGGAGTGTTCCACGCTTCCTCAACCTTAATAAGATATTGCCGTATTTTCCGCCCCTGCTCATTGTTTTCTACCATCGCCAATTCTTTAGCGGCTTGGACGGTTAGTAAATAATCTTTTTTGTTTTGCCCGCCGTGAATCTCGCTCCCCAAATTCGGTGAGCAAGATTGATAATCTTTCCCTTCGATTAAGCTGTATTTCTCAATACGCTCTTTTATCCATGTTGAAAAATCTCTGCCAACCTGTAATTGCATATGCAGTTCCCGCGCATTTACATATTGACGGTTTTCTACGGTATCAATTTTCAATATTTCATTTTGCTCAAACTCTGTTCCGGCGTTTTCAACCTTACTTTGAAATGTAAGGTTAGGCGGTACAGATGTCGTCGTCGTTTTATTTTTTGTTATCTCGTTCATCTTTTTTTTCTCCCGTTAAAAAACGCCTTTCAGAAAAACATCTTGCGTAAAAGGAGTAAAAAAAACGCACGTGCTTTCTGAAAGGCAATGAGTATCAGTTTTTTTTTTGATTATGAAACCGTAAATATAAATATATGCCGAGAGCAATAAACCCAAATGCGGCAACAACAATAACGCCATTAAACTGAATAAATCCCGTTATAATCAAAGTTATGAGTCCTACTGCAAGGGGAATTAATGCAGCTTTTCGTTTTGCCTTCACGCTGTCATAAACAGCTAATCCTCCTCCTGTTAAAACAATAGCTGCCCCGACACAATCAATCGGAACGGTTTGTCCGTAGTTCATAAATAATACGCCTGCCAAAACAAGCCCGACAATCACAATAAATAGTATTTTCGTTTTCATTTCAAAACCTCCGATGTCATTATTATTCACACTGGAAAGACGTAACGCAAATATATATTAAATATCCCCGATAAAAATTCCTAAATCTGCCGCCAGTAAATACGCAGCTTCAATTAGTAAACTTGCCTCGACCGTTGAACAGTCCGCCTCGCTTTGCGGAAACGGCTCATGGTAAATCGTATTCCACACAACCTCTCCCCATCCATTTTTCATTACCGGATAGTTAAGCTCATTCATCGCTTTCCGTTTTATTTCGTATTTCACAACATCAAAAGCATTCCCTGTGCTGTTTGCAATAATCCGTATTATGCCGTGAAGTTTTGTGTTCTGCGAATTCTTGCCTGTTGTCCGTTTTTTACGCTTATCAGATAACTCTAATTCTATAGGCGGCACTGTGTATGGCTTTTCTCCCGCCCTGAGGCTCTGCGCCTCTTTTCTAAACAAATCCCGCCTATGCTGAATGTATAAATCCATTTGCCGCTTATCAATATCGCCGATAATTCTTACTGTAAGCTCATTGTTTTTATAATGAACAATTTCTACCCTCGCATCTGTTTTCATTATGTTCGCTCTCCGTACCCACTAGTATTCATAACCACAAGTTTTTTTAAACCTTTGCTCGCTATGCACAATCAGTACATAATTCCAATCATCCAATTCGAGATAATCCCCTTTGTTGACAGCATCCCAAAATTTCATACCGTCATACATTGCCAAGGCTTGTGGATAACCATCGTTTTACAGGGCTTTTTATTCGGATTTTTACGCCGTTTTAATACCCATTAAACCGCTTTTTTTGATTGCCCTTTTATCGCGGTTTCCAGTCTGTTTTTTGCGATATTAAAATAATTATCGTCAATTTCCATGCCGATAAATCGGCGGTTTGTATTCAGGCACGCAATGCCGGTTGTGCCGGAACCCATAAACGAATCCAATACGACATCGCCTTCATCGGTGCTGTCAAAAATAAATTTTTCCATTAGTTCTATCGGTTTTTGCGTCGGGTGTATTTTTTCGCCGTTTGTTTTTCTCGCTCCGCTATTAAAACTTTTTATATTCTGTATAATATTTGAAAAAAGCCCTTTTGTGTCGGCTGTCTTTGTTTTTCCGGAAAATAAAATCATTTCATAGCCGAAACCGTAATTATTCATAATTGGGCGGGCGAGTTTTTGCCAAATAAGACAATTTTTTGCCGTAAGAATTGTATTGAAAATCGGATAATAAAAAGCATAGCTGCGCCAATCACAAAAGAAATATATACAGCCGTCAGGCTTTAAAATGCGCTTATATTCTTTAAAAAGCTTTTCATAAAAAGGCTTACAAATAGCTAAATCATTAAAACAGCCTTTTCGTCCGTTGTGAGTCATGCCTAAAAAATACGGCGGATCAGTAATTATTGACTGTATGCTTTCATCCGGAATTTTCGGCAAAAAGTCTAAACAGTCGCCATGCAGTAGTTCGATATTTTCGGTTAATTTCATTTTTTTCTCAATGCTCATGTTTTATTTCTCCTCTTAAAACGGGTCTATAACTTTCAAAATTAAAATTGACAACTATACCCAACTCCTTAATTCTGTCCCGCATTGCCTCTCCTCCGTGCAAGTCTATAATTTGACATAGACGTTCAAGGTCAATGTTTCCAACAAGCACAACCGGCAGCATTTCGTTGTAACGGCGGCGCAAGATTGTATTAAGCCAAGTTATGCGCCCTTCGGTGTTTTTCACCTTGTCAATTTCGTCAATCACCAACATGGGCGCATTAGCGTATTTATCAAGCGTTTTGTTTAAGCCTGCGCCGTATCCCGCTTGTGCGTCCAGTAAGTCGGTTGAGACGTCGTCAAAATCTCGGAAGATGCCGCCCGTTAGTTTTAGCACAGCATGCGCGAGATGAGTTTTACCGGTGCCGTTTTTGCCGAGCAGCAAAAGCCATTTGTTATTCGGATTTTTCGCAAACGACAAAACGCTATCCCGTGCGGTTTTGTTTTTTTCGTCAACGACAAAATTTTTAAAGCCGGCATTGCGGTACCGCTTGGGCAGCCCGTCTATTTTTTTTAAGCGTGCTTCAAACTGCTCAAGCTCTTTTTGCGTTTCGATTTCCGCCCGCTTCCGCTCTTGTTCACAAAGAGGGCAAGGGGATGCTTCGTTTGTTCTTGTGTCAATGAGGCATTTGTATTCACCGTGTGTTTTACATAAAGCTTTTGATTGCCGCAAATAGTCCGGCAAAAAAGATTGCGTAATATTTACCTGTTGCCATTTCCCTTGTTTTAAAACTCTCATAGTCTTTTACCCCCTAAAACATAACGCCCTCTAGTTCATCGCCGACGTCAGCACTCACCACCTGTGGCGGCGGTTGTGGCTTACCGAAAAACTCATCAATGCTGCTTTGCGAAAAATCCTGTTTTGAATAATCCTTCTCCGCCTGCGGGGAGCGGTTATTTTTTTCAAACTGCGTGAGAGTAAATCGCTCTGGCAAAAACTTAAGGATTATGTTTTTCCCGCAAAAACCGTCAAACCCGCCGGTAAAGTTCCACCAGGTTGCTTGTTGTTTTTTTAACGCCAAAACCTTTGCGTAGTTTTTGCATGCCGCAAGAATGTCAGGGGTAACAGGAATTGCCTGCTCCCGTAATTTATCAAGTCCAAGCTGAAAGTCTCGCTGCAAGAAGAGCAAAAAGGTATTTGGTTTGTTTATTCCCGCCTCAACAAAAACCCCGTATATGTCTTTTGCAAGCTGGGTTAAATTTTCGTTTTCTGAAAAGTCAGAGAAAACCTCCTCATCCTCCTGTTTGTCAGAACATGTATATATATCTTGTCCTGCTGTATCTTCAGGAGGAGGATGATTCACATTATCATTAACATTAACATTATCATTAACATTAACATTAACATTAACATTATCATTATCATTAGGGCGAATTGTTTTATTTGTTTTTATTGAATTCAATTGTTTTATTTGTTTTTCTTGTTTTGAATTGTTTTCTTTGTTTTCAATTAAATCCATTTGTTTTTTCTGCTCTGAATTGCTTTCTATATTTTCAGGCAGTTTTTTTGTTTCATTATATTTTATTTGTTTTTCTTGTTCTGTATCGCTATCGCTAGTTTTATTATTAGCTTTTTTGGCATTAGCATTTCCTACAGGAGCTCCTCGTTTGTTTGTTGCGTTATCGATGATATCCTTCATTGGAATCCAAATAAGTAAATCAATCCCTTCAAAATCCGGATCTATACCGTAAATTCCGTAATTAGTAACTGCTTCATAAAAGCGTAATTTCATGTTGATATCCGTCATTGCATCAATTTGTTTTTTGGTTGTTTCTGAAAAAATACAGCTTTTAAAATTTGATTTCATATGTTACCCCTTTTTTGCGGTTGTTCTCTTTTTATTCCATAATTCCATTTGCGTTCAGGAAAATCTTCAAAAAGTTTTTTGAAAACTTCGGCACTTAGTTGATTGTTGTTGCAGTACAGCCATTGCAAACTTGTACAACCGCTTGCGTTTAATGCGGTTAGTTGATTGTGTTCGCAGTCCAGCCATTGCAGGCTTGTACAACCACTTACGTTTAATGTGGTTAGCTGATTGTTGGAGCATCCCAGCCATTGCAGGCTTGTACAACCGCTTACGTTTAATGTGGTTAGCTGATTGTTGGAGCATCCCAGCCGTTGCAGGCTTGTACAACCACTTACATCTAATGCGGTAAGCTGGGTGCGGAAGCAGTACAGCTCTTGCAAACTCGTACAACCGCTTACGTTTAATTTGGTTAGCTGATTGTATTGGCAGTCCAGATTTTGCAAACTCGTACAACCGTTTACGTTTAATTTGGTTAGCTGATTGTATTGGCAGTCCAGATTTTGCAAACTCGTACATCCGCTTACGTTTAATGTGGTTAGCTGATTGTTGTAGCAGCTCAGCCGTCGCAAACTTGTTAAGCCGCTTGCGTTTAATTTGGTTAGCTGATTGTATTGGCAGCCCAGCTCTTGTATGTCATATCCCTTAATGATTATCTCTTCTGCGTTATTCTGGACAGCAATGTTTTCCCAGTTGTCGCTTTGCATCTCCGCAATTTTCTTACCACCGTTCCATACTTCACACGGGCTGCCGTCTTTTGTTGTAACACGCAGATTAATACTACCCGCTTTTGTCCTCATTCGTATTTTATCCATTTGCTGTCTCCAATAATTTTATCTTATGTTGCAAATTCATTAAAAAAGCATTTCACTTTTAACATGCGTTTCCGCTGCTTTTAAATTTTTGCACGCCTGCTTATAGTAACTTTCTTTTAATTCAATTCCTATAAACTTTCTTTTGAGGAGTATACTCTCATACCCTTCGCTTCCTATTCCTGCAAATGTTACCTTATCCATATAAACCTCCTCATCGGTTATAGTTTTGTTTTATCGTTTAAAAGACCGATACAGCATTTGTATGATGTCATTTTCATTCCCAACCCAGTATAATTTATTGTCGATGCGGTCATCTTCCGCTATTGGAAGTCGTGTACATTTTGCAAGCAGCTTTTCAAGTGCGTATTTATCAAGTTTTAGTTTCTTTTCAAGAAAAACTCTTTCAATTCCCGCTTCACCTGCTTTTTGTAATAACGTACACATCTTCTTGATTAACTCCTTTTCTTTTCTTTTTTGTTTTGCGCTTTTTACATTTTGCTTTTTTATAATTGCTGTTTGGTTATAAAAATCAAATGTTAATTGCAGCGGACTTTCTTTTGGCTTGTATTTATTTTTATAAAACAAAAAAAGCCGATATTCTTTTTTCCCAAAAATAAAAACAGGCGTATTGTCTATTGTTATTTTTGGAATGGTATATTTCCGCGCAAAATATCGCACTTCAGCCGTGCTGCTTTTTGTTTTTCTCGCCACCTCTGCCACGGTGTACAAATTGCAAATGCCTCCCGTTTTTCACTTTCTACCTCACACGGCAAAAGTAGAAAGTGAAAAATTATTATACAGTGTTTTTAAAATGGTAATTTGTCATCAAAATCGTTATACTGATTTTGTTGTGGTTGCGGTTGCCATTTATTAGCGTTTCCATTGTTTCTTTGCGCTCCTTGCGTCTGTTGTTGGTTTTGACTAGGCGCATGAAATGCCGACTGTCCCTGCTGCTGATACGCTTGATATGCTTGTGGGTTTTGCGGCTGTTGTCTTTGCTGCGGATATCCGTTTGTTTGCGGTTTCTCCGCTATAAGTCTTTGCACTTCAAAAAACTGCTTTCCGTCATTGTTCGGCTCGCTCTTGTCAATATAAATACGCCCTTTAGCTCCAAGCCATGACTGGACATTAAAATTACCACGAGGAATATTAAAGCAATCAAAAAACCGAGTAATGTTTTTGTTTGTTCGCTCCCACGCCTCCTGACTTGACTGGTCGTCAACAAGCCAGTACCGTAATTCACCTTGTCCTGCAATAGAAAAGCCCATCTCTACCATTGCCTTTCCTGTTTTTGAAAGAGTCTCTGTTGCCTTTGTAATGATACACTCCCACTCGCCTGGTTGAAAATTATTATCACTCCAGTTTTCATCAACCTGATATCGACTGCCAAATTTCATAAGTATTTCTCCTTATTTTAAAAATTGATATTCTAAGTCTTGTTCATCCATAAATGATTGCAAAGCTAACAACTGAGTTTCCGATCCGCTTACTGAAAACTGTACCGTATATAATTGCGCCGTTGCTGTTTGTGCCGCTTGCGGTTCTTGCAGTAACCCTGTAACATCAACGATTTCTGTTTGTCCCTGCTCTGCCATAAACGGAGCAGCCTCGATTGACGGAATATCTTCTATCTGTTCAATTACGGTTTTCTGATTTTCAACCTTTGCTAATCGCTCCCTGTTTGCCTTTATCTCATCTGCTTTTGCAAAGGCCGCATCAAGGTCAAGCGTTGAAAGGTAAAATTCTTTTGCCTCATCTTCTCCAAGCCGGTCAAGTATTTTTAAATCGTTTTTAATTTTTTCTGTTTTGCTATTCAATTCAGCGAAAACATCATCAAGCTTCATTGTTTTGTTAAGCCATTTTTCATTAAAAAGCAGCGCAAAATCTACAAGGTCAAAATTAAGCGAATTAAAATATTCAATGATAGTTGCTTTTTTAACCGCCTTATCCTGAGCTTCTACTTCCTTAACAATTTCATCAATTGCATTTGAAGCGGTTTTGATTAAAGAGACTGTTTCATTTACGGTTGTTTTAAACTCTTCAATCGGAGCCATAAATGCTCGCTCAATTTCAATGCGTTTGTCATTTAAAAGCTTTGCTGACTTATTCAGTTCCGCCTTATCTTTTTTTGCAGCATCAATATTTTCAGGGGTGTAATTTTCCGCCTTGTATAATTTAATTTGATTTTTAACCTGCTCTTTTAATTCTTTCGCATTTGTTGTAAGCTCCCCGACGTTTTGTGTGTATACCTCAAGCGATAAGGCTATCGGCTGCGCCACAATTTCTTTTGTTTGTTTTGCCATAGTGTTAAACTCCTTTAAAATTTTTTTTGATTGATAACAATCAAATACTTCTTGTATTGCCTCTTCCGAAAGAAACGGAATGTCATACACTTTAAATATTCCCGTATTTGGGACATGTAAAACTTTTAATTTTTTACTTTTAAAAAAGAGATTATAAAGATTAAGCTGTAACGTCCATAACGGTATGTTTTCTTTCGCCTGACTTTTTATGTCAAAAAGAATATCAGTGCCAACAATGTCCGCCGTCCCTGCAAACATAAAGCCGTTATGATTGTGATAAAACATTGCCTCAAACAAACATGCTGAACGGTTGATGTTCTTTTCAATCCATTTAGCTTCAGCCGATTGAATATTGCCGGTTTCTATTTCTTTATGAATTGCAGTCCCTCGATCCGCAGCAGCTTTTAAATTGCGCTGCGGAATATGCGACAAGTCCTCACCGGTAACAGAACGGATGATTTGCGTTACAGAAGGGATTACTACATCATTCACCTTATACGTATGCGTTTGTTCATCAAACACAAACTTATTATCTTGCAAATTGCATGATTGACGGTTTAACATGTGTTGTCTCCTTATTTTGTGTTTGTTTGCTTTTGTTTTGTGCAGGTGCACCTTCATTTGCGGGCAATGAATAATATTCTCGTATTGTTCGGTCTACCGCTTTTAAGTCATTCGGAATAAGCAGCGAGTCAAACATTCCCATCGGGGATTTGACGGTGTCGGCTCCATTGTTAATTGTTGCAAAACAAAACTGACGCTGATTATTACCATCAATTGCTACAACTGTTTTTAAAACGATTGTAAAAAGTCCCTCAAGCGTAATTTTTTCATCGAGTAACTTACCGATTGTTTTACATTTCTCTCGGCCGTCCAGCTGCTCAATATGCGAAAGAAAATATATAATCTTATCATCAGGAAGGTTTATTGCCGTTTGGATTAATTGAAAAAAATTGCTCCCGATATCCGTAAACTTTTCAAAACCTTTTTCTTTTGCTCGGTTCATAAATTCAAACGCCATCAGGTATTGACAATCATCAATTACGATGCTTTTTGCCGCTGCTCTTTTTAATACCGTCATTATCTCTGCGTAATTATCCGATTTTAAAACCGTTAATTCAGATTTAAACGGTAAAGGTTTTTTTGAAATGTTTACGATTGAGGCTTCCCCTCTTTTGAAATTGCGTAAACTCGTTGATTTACCGGTTCCGCTTTCCCCGATTACCATTACTACTACTGCCATTTGCTTACTCCTTGTTTTTGCATTTGCAATTTTCACATGCGCCGGAGCATTTATTGCTTCCGGATACGTTGCTATATTGACGGTTATATACATTCCGCCAAAAGATATACATGTACTCATCGTGCCTAAAAAATGTCATACTTTTAATTACTTGCTCTTTTGTCATCCGTTTTACCTTTTAAATAAAATCAAGTGGAGTTACTCCATAGTATGAATAAGGGTTTTTGTTGTATTCCCGCACTTCTTCCGCTAGTGATTTCCAGTCCGTTTGTTGATATACGGCGTCTGTCAATTCATCAGCGTCTTTTATACATAACCGCGCAAGCGCTTTTTCTTCCTCGCTGGTCAGCTCGTTAGAATAAGGCTCCATGTTTTTGTCAAAAATGGATAAATCCCCGACGTCTTCGCATTGATAGTCAATTTCAGGTTCATAATAACTATCAAAGCTCCAGCTAAATTTTTGCGTAACAGTCCAGCCATTAGAAAGCTTTGTTTCAACATTCCCAAAAGTGCAATCATCTTCAAAGCTGATTGTTTCGGATACTTTGGTAATAGGTTCGCTCATCTTTTTACTCCTTCTTGTGGTTTATAGATTTTTTATTTTCACTTTCGATGATGTATCTGCAACATTCTTTGAAAGTTCCCGTTTTAACAATTAGTCCTATACTTCTGTCTGTTAATTCAAATCCATCTTTCGTTACTTGAAAGGAATACATATTTCCGCTCCCTTTTTTCCTTTAAGAAAAAAAAGCGACTTAAGGCAGATGTCGTGTTTCCTTAAGTCGCTTCTTCGTGCGAAAGCACTAAAAAGAAGAACACGACTAATTCTTTTTAATGCTCTATTCTGTTTTCTATAATCAGCATTCGCTGAATATATTTATATTATACAAGCATTTGCTGAAGTGTCAACAGAATTTTAAGAAAATTCTTATTTTTTTTCTCTTTTTTCAGCCGATATTGAATATATATGACAGGGCAAGAATTAGTAAGAAGAATTGACTACCTACTGAAACTGAAAAATGAAAAACGACAGGCTCTCGCAAACGCTATCAATATAACCTCTCAATCTTTTACCGACTGGGATAAAAGAGGCAATTTCCCTAGAGCCGATGTTTTGTATAAAATTGCCATATATCTTGATGTCCCTATGGAATTTCTCGTAACCGGCAAAAATCCACCGCACTGGAAACCGCCCGCCCGCATCGCTCCCATTGTGGAAATTCTCGAAACCTTGTCAGACCAAGATTTAGAAGTAGTCCTTAAAATGGTAAGCGGTCTAGTAAAGGAATAACACCATGTTTATTTGTCTGCGATGTTCGACAATACTAATAGACTCCCTTGTTTTTCTGTCAGGGTTTACATTTCCCTTACGCACTTGAAAATAAATAAACCCGCTTTTTCAAATATCTGTTTGCGTGAAACGTCCTGCGCTTACGTTTTCCGCTTTTTCAAAATCTTCTAAACACCTGCTTAACAAGTCGGCGTTTTTATTGACAAAATCCCACCACTCCCTTTGCCCATCTTTCTTGTTCTTTTTCTATTGCTTTTCCTCGTTCTTTTTTTGTTTCAAAATCAGCCAAGCAGTCGCATTCATCTTCTATATCTTCCGCTTTTTCCTCAATCGTTTTTTCTCGCTCTTCTGATAAACGGAGCTTAAAAAGTCCCAGCCGCTCACGTGCTTTATTCCGTACATATAGGTCATCATCCTCTAATAAGATTTCTAAAATATCTGCTGTTACGTTTATGTTTTCTGCAACCGCACCCCGTACATAACGATGAGGATCGCTTGCGGCAAGAGATAATAAAATGTTTTGCGGCGTCTTTTCACTTTTCGCTATTGTCTTCCTTCTGTTTAAAGATAATTTTTTAATTTCCTCAATATTCATTTTTCATACTTCTCCTACATTAAACTTGCCTTAATACATTTCTTAAACCGCTTTAGTTTATCCTCCGGCAGCGTTTCAAATACTTCTTTTACACGCTCAAAAAAACTGCTATCATTGAGATTGTTTTTGCGATCACACTCCTGCGTTTCTGAATAAAGAACGTAGCCATAATTTTCTCCGTCCGTATCGATTGCATAAAGCACATCGAGGCCTATATAATGTCTGATTTCTTTTTGGGCGAACGAATAACATCGGTATTCTTCTGCTTTAGAAATAGCTTCTTCAAATGAAGTTGTATAAAGGTAGTCGCAGTTTACCGCTTTTTCAGTTGTTACCGTAGTAAGTTCCGCTCTAAAGATATACCCGCCATGTTCTTTAATAAGTGCCATCAATCCCGAAGCATCTTTTGCCTTGATTAAATCATTAATCTTTTTTGTTAAATCCATTTTCATTCCTCCATGTTTTCCGCCGGCTTTTATTCACCGGCGGAAGTTTTGATTTATGCCGTAAGTCGTTTAGCGCCTTTCGCTTCTTTAGTCGGTGCTATTCGTGCGGTGCGCTCTACAAACTTTGCGGGCTTCTCACTTTTGCCAACCTCCATCGACAAGTAGAAATTAGTATTAAAATAATCACTCATTACGTCGCTGTAATCAAAATTGTATGAATTTGCAAAGTTGAAAACGTCTTCTATAACAGTCCATATTACAGGATTGATATATGGACATAAACCTTTGTGCAAAGCACCAAAACCCAATTCACATCTTCCGCTTGTTTGGATTGTCCACTCGATAAACTCTTCACGCTGTTTTTTTGTAAGTTGACAGCGGCGAAGTTTATCGTTAAGAGAAGGCACAAAGCAACGCTCATCAGGGGATAAACTTTTTACGTACCCTTCTACTAATTCTCTGTTTGTGAATTCAATCGGATGTTCCATTAAAGCTATATCTATACGGCTGTCTGTTGTGGAAACTGAAAATTTGTATGTAGGATGTACATATTTGACATAGTCTCGAATAATAGCGGTTATGTCTTTATTCCTTAAGCCGCTAGTGTAACGCTTGCCTGTCCATCCTCGTTGTGCGTAAAAGTCGGACGTGAACTCTTTCGCCGTCTCTTTTACTTCTACAGGCGCATAGCGTTTAGCCACTGCAAAAGCAATGTCAAATTCATTGTTCAATTGCTGCATTTGTTCAGTAGACCCTCCAACATCCGGATGTACTCTTAAAGCTTCTTTTTTGTAAGTTGCTTTTACTTCTTCTAAGGTCATGTTGTTTTTAAAATATTTCATCATCTGTTCCTTTCCTGTTTTCCTAACAGGTAAATAAAAAAGCGACCTAAGACTAATGCAGTGTTTCTTAAGTCGCTTTTTAGCTAGTGCTATAAGGCACTAAAAAAATACACTGCAAGTTTTTTAGTGCTTTAATCCTTAACTGTATTTATATTATCGGACATTTATCCTTTTTTGTCAAGTACTTTTCAGGATATTTGTCCTTTTTTTTTTAGTTTTTTTATAAAAAATATCATTTTATAAGGTTTTTTGTCCGTTATTCCGATAAACTATGTATGTTAGATTTTTGGATACGTGTAAAAGAGCTGCTAAAGGTTGTTAATATAACTCAGCAAGACATAGCAACATCTATTCATATTCCTCCTGATACGTTCAGTAAGTGGATACAAAAAGACCGATTGCCGAATGCCGAACAATCTTATAAAATCGCCGACGCTCTGGGCGTCTCCGTCGAGTATTTAGTAACGGGAAAAGAAAAAGATAACGCACCAAAAATCACAGAAACTAAAGACCTCCTCTTGAAAGCTATCGAGAATTTGGATACGATGAAGTAAATATATATTCTTTATGAGGAGTTTTTATATATTTTGCAAAAAACCAAATCAGAATAACGGGCGGCTTTTTTGCGCTTTCCTATTTAAATATACCTCCAAAAAAACATGCTTCCCCAAAACACAATAGAGAATGAACCCCGTGTATCTCTATCGTGTTGGTGGGCAAAACTCCCAAAACAAGAACGTAAACAGTTCTGTTTAGAGAATTTTCATAGCCACTTGAGCTTGCCGACAACACAGACCGCATAAAGCGAACCCTTCCCTAAAACCCTTTGTAAGCCTCGCCGAAACAGAGTACTTTAAGAGGACGGCAAGCCGTCTGTAATACACTCTAAAAAGAGTGTTTATTGCTTTATATTAACTCTGTATAGAGTTAATGTCAATATACTTTTACGCTCTTTTGCGTTATTTTTTCTTTTTTTATACCGATATAGAGAGTATGGACGCTGATTCTATCTGGAATAATGTAAAACCTCTAATAAAAGAGCAAAACACCACACAAGAAGCTATTGCAAAAAAATGCGATATCCCTTTTAGGACTTTTCAAGGATGGATTTCAAAATCCATAATTCCAGATGCCGTCTCGTTGTATAAAATTGCCCACGCACTCAATGTTTCTGTTGAGTACCTTATAACCGGACGGCACCCAAATAACGCTGAAACTGTCGATAGAACTAAAACCCTTCTCGCTGAAGCAATGCGGACGCTTGACGATATTAAATAGCTGCCCCCGCTCTCTGCCGCTCTTTCTGTGTTTTTAGATACTCGATTATGGTTATTCTTCCCTGATGAATTACAAGCCGTAGTCCTACTTCTCCAAACTCAACACCGCTACATTGACGGGCTAATTCCTTACTGATTATTTCAAAGTCCGGCTGCTCGTGCATTTTCGCCCCCCTTTTTTTATAAACGCCTCTACATCCGATTTTCTAAACCGAACAACCCGCCCAAAATAAACTCGTGGAATATCGAGCTTATCCACCGTTCCCATGCTCAATTGAAAAATCTTGCATAGGTCTTGCCGAGTAAAATACTCATTCTGTATGTTTGTTGTATTTTTCATAAGGCGAAGTCTATCAGATTTTTAAGATGGCAATATCCGAAATAGTACCGTGTTTTTGTGTGTCTTTGTGTTTAGGTGTGTTTGCAATACCGAAATAGTACCGTTTTATTGAGTGTCCCTATATTCACGCATAAGACGTTTTATTGTCTCAAGCGAATAATCAGCTTTCCTTTCTGTCCGGATATTCTCCGAAATAAATGCAGGTGGAATGTCGCCGTAGTTATTTTCAAAAATCCACGCAATGAATAAGTCCATTGTTTGATGATAGGTTATGTATTTCCCGTCTTTCTGTTCAGGTTTTAAAGCCCCGCCATTTATCAAGTCTTCGATGATATCCGGTGGTTGCAGCTCTTCATATTTTTTTGAAAAACATACAAACATGTTTGATTGAACATGTATCAACTCATCTCCCGTTTTTATGCTTTCGCATAATTTTTGCATTAAAGTTAATTGATAATCGTTCATGGTATATAGAATAACGGGACATTCACAACTAACTTTTGGAGAAAACATGCCGATACATATAGCAACAATTGACACTTGCTAATGGCATGTCAAGTTAACTTTGTGTAATCTTGCATATGTTTTGATGTGCAAAGAGAATTATTATTTACTATTATGTTGTGTTTTGTAGAGCGGATGTGTGCTTGTGTGGTGTTTGGGTTTTCGTTTGGAAATAACAAAGTGGCTTTACGTAAGCCGCTTTGTTATGGTCTAATCAAAACATGTATTTAAATTTCGGAAGCATCATTTTGCGGTTTTTCATCAGCCTGCACCAAAGGAGTTTCGGCTTCTTCTTTTCCGTTACCGTTAAGAGAAGAAAGGTTTCCTTCCGCTTTAATGATTTCGTTGTACTCATCAAATTCGATGGTTTCTTTTTCCAGCAGCCGCTCCGCAATGTAGGTAAGCAAATCCTTTTTTTCGGTCAAAAGATTTGTAACCCTTTGATACCGCTCTTCCATAACTCGTGCAACTTCTTCATCAACATATTGTTGCGTTGATTCCGAATATTCTCTTACCAACTGCGGGTCTCCCGCACCATAGCCTGAACCGCGCTTAGTCAAGGCAACATTCTTAAATTTATCGCTCATTCCGTAATCGGTAATCATGCCGCGAATAATGTCGGATGCTCGTGAAATATCGTTTCCGGCACCGGTAGAAATCTCATTGAATGTTACATCTTCCGCCGCGCGCCCGCCAAGCAATACGTCAACCTCTGCAAGCAACTGTTTTTGCGTTACAATATGCTTATCATCTTCCGGAATGTGAAAGGTGTACCCAAGCGTGGAGGTTCCGCGCGGTATGATTGTAATCTTATGTACCTGATCTGCACCGTCGGTAAAGGTGCTGACAAGCGCATGTCCTGTTTCATGGTATGCAATGACTCTGCGCTCTTCTTCCCTGATTACCCTGCTTTTCTTTTGCAAACCTATCATCGCTTTTTCTACCGCCTCGTCCAAGTCGGTATTAATGACAACCTTTCTGCCCGAACGAACCGCAAGCAAGGCAGCTTCGTTAATAACGTTTGCAAGATCGGCACCGGAATAGCCACTGGTAATACGCGCAACGGCTTTCAGATCAACATCGGGAGAAAGTTTTACATTTTTTGCGTGGATTTTAAGAATAGCTTCCCTACCCTTTACATCGGGACGATCAACCACTACTTGACGGTCAAACCGTCCGGGACGCAACAGAGCCGGATCCAACACATCGGGGCGGTTTGTCGCTGCAAGCAAAATAAGACCGGTTGTGTTATCAAAGCCGTCCATCTCTACCAAAAGCTGGTTAAGGGTTTGCTCACGCTCATCATTGGAATTGATGCTGTTAATCCTGCTCTTACCGATTGCGTCAAGCTCGTCAATAAAAATAATACAGGGAGCCTTTTCCCGTGCCTGCTTAAAAAGATCCCGCACACGGGAAGCCCCGACGCCGACAAACATCTCAACAAAATCGGAACCGCTTATTCTGAAAAAAGGCACGCCTGCTTCGCCGGCAACCGCCCGCGCAAGCAATGTTTTACCGGTACCGGGCGGGCCGACCAACAACACACCGCGCGGTATTTTACCACCTATTTCAGTATACTTTTTTGGATATTTTAAAAAGTCAACCACTTCCATCAACTCTTCTTTTGCCTCATCAACACCAGCAACATCGCTGAATCTTGTGGTAACCTTTCCCTCTTCCACAGCGGCGGAGCGGGCCTGGCCTGCGGAAAAAATACTGCCGCCAAGTCCGTTCATACCGGAAGTCATTCGTTTAAAGAAAAAGCGCCAGATCAACACCAAAATTAAGATTGGAAAAAGATATTGCAGAATATCAAACAAATAGTTTCGCTCTTGCGGCTTTATGCTGTATATTACCCTGCGATCATCCAAAAGCTTTAAAAACCCGTCTGAAAGCACGCCGACTGTTTGATAAGCGGCATCATCGGTGGAATTAAATAAAGAATAAAATGAAGGATTTGTATTTGTATTTTCTTTTGATTTCGTGTATCCGTAAAAATACGAAGGACCCATTCTTACCCGTACAATTTCACCGCTTTCTATTCTATCCTTAAATTCAGAAAACGGAATTGCATTGTCGGTTCTTGTTAAAAGATATTGATTTATAAAAAGTAAGGCTATAAAAACACCTGCAATAATAAGCCATAGCGGCTTTTTATGCTTCGGCTCTTTATCGTTGGGAGAATTAGTATCCTGACCCCGGTTAAAAAAATTAAACGGATCATTCGGATCTTCATTCCTATTTTTCTTATCATTTTCACTCATATGGATTCAAAACACCTCCCTGTATATAATACATAAAACAAGTGAAAAAGTCGAGAGCAAAAGTATAAATTGTCAGAGTCATCGTATGAAGATAGGGAGCGAAAATGTTTAGTTGGGCGTTGCGGTTTGAAATTTTTCAAGGGCCGGCTTAACTTTAACTTTGCCGGAGCCTAACACCTGCAAACCGCCGGCGTACTACGGTCTCCGCTTAAAGCTCCGGCTATTTAGCGGCAGAAATTGCTGCCGCTAAATGATCCGGCCGACAAGTTTTGAAAAACTTGCCGTCCGCCCTCCGTCCGCCTAACGCTGTTGCCCTGCTAAAGTGAAAATTTACTGTTACATGCTTTCCGCAGAAAGATCGCCCCGAAAAAACGCTTAGTTTCATAAGTAGTTTTTCTGCCTTTTATGCTGCCCATCCAACACTTCAGTATGGGGTCATTTTTACGATGCTTACAAAGGGACATCATCATAGAGGTTCAACACATTATAGTAAATTGCCATGGATATTAAAACCAGAACAATTGCAAAACGATGTTTAAAAGCATCAATACAAAATTGTAAAATTGAAGCTTTAAAACTTCGCCGTTGCGCCGTGTCGAACTCCTTTTTATAAATTTTACCTAGTGTAACGTTTTGTAATTAAGTTCCTGTTATAAAAATCGGGGTATCAACAATAAGGGACTGCGGATTTAAGCATTCCTATGGTAAATTGCTCGCCGTTGCGCCGTGTCGAACTCCTTTTTATAAATTTTACCTGGATTATAAAAGCGCCGGCTTTAATAGGGTTGGTATTGTCCGGGTGTATTTCCGCCGCGTACCAAAATAGTGTATAGACATATTTCCATCAAAGCTGTTTGCAATACCGTTCCGGATGATCGAATCTCAAAGTCGGTTTTGTTCAGTAAAGCGATAATTTTTAATACTGCCGCCTTATCCCATACAGCAGCAGCACGTCGATATTGCTCAATTGCTTTTTTTGAAATAAAACCAGCTTTTTTTAAACTACTATCATCTGCGTTTCCTGCGCTTTGCAATTGCAATACATGCCAATCATACAAACGCCTAAATGTATAGGTTAGCCCTGCAATAATTTGAATCGGTGATGAATCTTTGGAGAGTAATAATTTACGGTTGATATCTAAAGCAAGCTCAAGCTTTTTTTTTGTAAGCGCATCAAAGAGTGTAAAAGGGCTTTCTTCTTTATTATGCGAAAGCAACTCTTCAATATCGGCAGCGCTGATACGCGCTCCTTTTTTAAAAAAGAGCACTAAATGTGTGCACGTTGCTTTTAAAGCATCAGTATTATTTTCAACTAATTCTAGCAGTGTTGCAACCGCTTCATTTTCAATGGTAAAGCCTTCTTTGCTGAAAAAATTTTTAATCCACTCCTGTTTTTTGTTTTCAAATAATTCCCAGAATATTTTTTTTTGCGTAGGCGGAATTGCCGCTTCAATTTTTTTATCAATGCTTGTCTCATCTGAAAGCAAAATTAAAAAACTGTCGGTTGTATTTTCTGCGGACTTTATCCATGTAGTCAGTATTTCAATCTCTTCTTTTTTTTTGATTAATTCCGCCGAACGAAAAATGATAAAACGGACATCAGAAAAAAGAGAGCCGTTTTGCAAAAGACTGACCACATCATGTATGCGTGTGTCTATCGCATAAAAAGTCTGCACATCAATTACGCCTAACGTTGCCGCTCTTTCTTTTATTTTTTCTATCGCGGTGTTTTTTTCTCCTATTTCAGAACCTAAAAAAAGCCATACAGGCGCAGCCATAACTTCTCCTTCTTTATTTTTCTTCCCGCATTGTTTTAATGAGATTATGTATTGAGTCGCTAACTTCTGCACATAAAAAATTTTGTTTTGTAATATACAGTGCGGGATGCCCTTCCGCTAATGCGGAAACGGAGGCGATAAGGGTACTGTGATACTCATCGATAAAAATAATAATTTTATAATACACAAGGGAGGAAAATAAAATAATCGGTAAAATAAATAAAATGAGTATACGAATAGGTATACCCGCTATAATTTCTTTAATTGTTTCTGCACGAAGCACCTGTGTGTGGAGAGATTTAATCTGCTCTGCATTTTTAAAAAAGCTATCCGGCATGGTGGAAGTATACACTGCAAGATATTTTTTTCTTCCATACGAAATATATCGCACCGCCCGTATAACCGATTTTTCATCGGAAAGCGTTTTAATAGCTGTTTCTGTTTTAGCAAGCTTACACTCTTCTATGGACAAAAAAAGAGCGCTGTCACCTGAAGCTTTTAGCAACCGTAACAAATCATCTTTTATTTCAAACAGTTGATACGCAGCCGCCCCTCCATCAATTATTCGCATTTCTTTAAGATAGTTTTTATTTAATTGAAGAAAATGGCTGAGATTCAAACCGGTGAAATACCGATCACAAATTCTTTCCACTTCTGCAATTCTTTCTTTTGTGTATAAATTAAGAATCTCATTAGCCGCAAAAGCACTGTTTTCAAACTCGCTAGTAAAAAATTCATTTATCGGAGCCGTGATAAAAAAAGAAGCTATAAGCGTTACCAATACTGCTTGGAAAAAAGAAATAAAAAAAACAATGATAAAAAGTTTTGCACGTAATTTGCTTTTTTTCTTTTTTGCCGATGACATAAGCACAAAGAAAATAACAATGGCGGCAATTATCAGTATAAGAGGAGTAAGTACAAAAAAGAAAAGTAACCGCCCGCCGTGTGCGATACCTTCCGACAAAAAGAGTTTTGCACTTGCGGCAGCCGCAACGGAACAAGCAAGAATAACAAGAAATAAGAGAAAAACTAAAAAAGGTATATGAAAAAAATCTGTTTGAATTGCTTTACGTATTTCTTTCACTCTTCTTCAAATTTACCGGTAAATAAAAGTTCAATCGCAGCAACTGCCTCCGCCGCATCGTCTCCTTCGGCAGTTAGAATAAGCTCTGTATCATACCCAGCAGACATAGTGATAATTCCCATAATAGATTTTGCATTTATTTCCGCATTGTCTTTTTTAAACATGAGATTTGAAGAAAACTTGTTTGCCGTTTGCGCAATGAGCGCAGCAGGTCTCGCGTGGATTCCTGCCCTGTTTAATACTTTTAGTTTTTTAGTTATCATCGCTTACTCCTCTCGCTGTCAATTTTTCAGTATGTATCGTCTCCGCTATAATACGGACTTCGTTTGGCATCTGTTTCGATCCACTTCATAACATTTTGATTAAATTCTTTTGCGGAAAAATACCCCATGCTTTTTAAGCGCTCATTCATTGCCGCAGTTTCTAAAATGATAGGAATGTTTCTTCCGGGCTTTACCGGAATTTCTATAAGAGGAAGTTTTACCTCTAAGATCTCTGTTGTAAGCTCATCGGTTCCAAGTCGATCGTATACTTTTGATGAATTCCACTCTTCAAGTTTTACTACCAGTTGAATCTCTTTTTGTTCCCGTATGGAACCGACACCGTATAGCTGCGTTATATTAATAATACCGAGTCCGCGTATTTCCATATGATGTCCAATAATCCGATTTACACCACGTCCGATCAAACTGTTTCCGTTTAAGCAGGATATTTCCACTAAATCATCTGCAACAAGCCGATGCCCGCGCTCAATGAGCTCAAGGGCAGTTTCGCTTTTTCCCACACCTGAATCCCCCAAAAGCAAAATTCCTAAACCGTATACTTCCACTAATACTCCGTGTATGGAAATTTTTGGGGAAAAGATATTTGAAAGTACCCGCATTAAACGCAGCGAGAGGTCGCTTGAGGAAAGACTTGTTTGTAAAATGGGGCACCCTGAAGATTTAACAATAGCTAAAAATTTTTGCGGCGGTTGAATGGCATGGGTAAAAATACTGCAAGGCATGTTA
The DNA here is from genome assembly GCF_008153345.1 of Treponema phagedenis. Taxonomy (NCBI): domain Bacteria; kingdom Pseudomonadati; phylum Spirochaetota; class Spirochaetia; order Treponematales; family Treponemataceae; genus Treponema; species Treponema phagedenis. The sequence goes on from NZ_CP042818.1 coordinate 2,075,291, forward strand.
TACGTAAACATTTTTTCAATATTGCCATACTCATGCATTTCAAGTAATTTTTCCAGATATGCGCATTCTCCGCGTCCGAAAATTTGGATTCGCCGATGCGCAAAAGAATCAAAAAAGCCTGAAAGCGCAAGTCCCGGACGATTCAGATCGGGTATTGTAATATCCCGTTTAAGCCCGTCCTGCCCGCTGATGCAATGCAGATCAAGAGAATCATGTTCTTTTAAATTTAAATCTAATAAATCAAGTACTGTAAATACATCTTCCACCGTAAATCCCGCCAAGAAAAATTATATACAATTTTAAAAAAAGTGTCCATGCTACGAGTGCGGAGTTCAGGGTGTACGCATGAAGAATAAAAATTGTGCATAGGGTCTGTGAATAGTTTTGTGTTTGGGCCTTTTACCTGATTAGGTTAAAAGCAGTTTTCTTAGATTTGTATTAGAGTTCATTATCTCTGGTATTGGCTCTATTATTGCACATACAAATAAGAGCCGTCAATATTTATTTTATTTTATTTTTTTAAGCCTTGTGAAAAGGCAAGATTGTTATAACTTAGGCAAATGTGTTATTTTAGCCAATCTTGTCTTTTCTCAAGGTATTTTTTCTTAACTTATATCCTCCCTTCAAAGAAAATGCTCAACTGGGACTTAATTTTATCCCATCCTCTGATCCTTTGAGTCCATTTTTCTGATGCATCTATCATGGCTAAATAAAGGCTTTTCTGTAGGGCATAATCGCTTGGAAAGATGCTTTTATTCTTGGTTACCTTTCTTAGCTGTCTATTGAAGTTTTCCATGGAGTTTGTTGTATATATCAGGGTCCTCATTTCTTGTGGATATTTGAAGTATGTTGACAATTCTGCCCAGTTTCTTCTCCAGCTATCTACACATGTTGGATATTTGTTTCCCCATTTTTCTTCAAATTCGTCTAATTGTATTAGGGCTATTTCTTCGGTTGGAGCCTTGTATACGGTTTTTAAGTCGTTCATCAACTCTTTAATGTCTTTGTATGAGACGTATTTTGTTGAGGAGCGTATTTGATGTATTATGCACTTTTGTATTTCTGCTTTTGGATAGACTGCTTCTATCGCTTGTGTGAAGCCTGTGAGGTTATCTGTTGAGAATATTAGTACATCTTCTAATCCTCGATCTTTTAGCTGATTTAAGACCATTAGCCAGTATTTGCTAGATTCGTTTTCTCCTACCCACATGCCTAGTATTTCTTTGAAACCTTCTGATGTGTAGCCTAGGGCTATGTAGACAGCTTTTTTGACTATTATGCTATTTTCCCTTACGTTGTAGTGTATCGCGTCTAAGAAGACTATTGGATAAACTGACTCAAGTGGCCTGTTTTGCCATTCTTCGATACTTGGAAGTATCTTATTTGTTATTTTTGATACCATGGATTCTGACAGCCCAAATCCATAGATTTCTTTGATATGGTTTGAGATATCTCTTGTTGTCATCCCTTTTGCATACATTGATATTATCTGATTTTCTATGTTTGAGATGTCTTTTTGATATTTTTTAACTACCTGTGGTTCAAAAGTACCTTCTCTATCTCTGGGTATCTGTATTTCTATTTCGCCAGATGAAGATTTTACGGTCTTTTTGCTAGATCCATTCCTAGTATTAAGCCCTAAAGGTGTAGCACCATATTCATACTCTAAATGCTCGTCAAGCTCTGCTTTTAGCATTTGTTCAAGTGTGTCACCCAAAAGGTCCTTGATAGCGTCTTGGATGTCTTGAACAGAGTTAGGCTGATATTCTTCTATCAACATCTTTGCAATTTTTGTTCTGTTTGTTTCTGGTCTTTTTCTTGCCATAAAAATTCCTCCTGATTATGATTTTATTTTATCCTAATCAGGAGGCCTTTCATACACAAACTTTTACACAGTCTCGCTTAGCATTTTTAAAAAAATGCTAAGCCGTCCTCCGTCCGCCTAACGCAATTTTCTGTATATTCGAATAATTTTTACTCCCTCCATGCTGGTATTTTTTTCATGCGTACGCCTTGTTTGCGGAGCTTACACCTATGATAAGGAAGCGCTGCTTTTCGATTTGGCTGCATTCATTAATCAGTTAGGCAGTTAGATTATGAGGCGGGGGCAGGTTTCGATGAATTTTTTATTTGCTGAGTGTAATTGAAACCTTACTGATTGCGGTTTGCCGTGCATCTGCCAGGAAAGTATGCATAGCGGCTCAGAGTCGGGAATGAGAAGCCGAAGAATTAGATTGCGTTTCTGCGGCGCGGGGAAGAGAAATCCTGCCGCATGGGTTTGTCGATTTAGGATGCAATGTATTTCTTTTGGCAGGTTGTTTTGCATGGAACCGAGCGTACGATATAGTGCTTGCATGGAATTCTCCGAGGCGGGAACATAAAATCCGATTTCTTCCTGTGTAAAATAGAGTATTCCCCAGCTGATATCCTTTGAAGAAAAGCTGAAGTGTTTTCTGCCGGAGTCGGTTTTTAAGGCGGCAACAACATTGTTTGCAGAAATTTCTGCAAGCTGCATAATCGTGCAATCCGTATATGCAAGTGTTTGCGCAATAATCGGAGCATGAGCAGGAATAGTTATTTGTTTTTTTTCTAACATAGCCCCTCTTGATTTTCATTTTTTTTCTCTATATACTTTTTATAATCTTTAATTATATTTTATTTTTAAAGATTATCCCGGCGGTATGGATTACCAACAGTCCCGCCCTTTTGAAAATATAACGAATTATTTTAAATACTGCAATGAGGGATCTATGCAAGGACAAAAGCATATTCAATTTTTAACCGATTTAAATGAAGAAGATACAAAAAAAGAGTTGCTGAAAGAGTTTGAAATCCGATACGGAGAATCAAACAACTCAGTTATTGTTATTGCTTCACCGGGAAGAATTAATATTATCGGAGAGCATATTGATTATAACGGCGGAAAAGTGTTTCCCGCTGCAATTGATCGGTTTTTATATGTACTCATCAGAGAACGATCCGATACAAAAATTATCTATGACGATATTCGGTTCCCCGGAAGACTTGTGTTTGATATTCACGATACATTTACCTATGATAAAAAAAATGATTACGCAAATTATCTAAACGGAATGTATACAATTTTGCAAAATAAGGGATTAAATGTTTTAAGCGGTTTTGAAGTTTTACTATTCAGCAAACTTCCGGCGGGCGGCGGCATTTCATCCTCTTCAGCTTTGGAGATAGGTTTCGGTTTGGCTCTTGCAAAACTGTTTGATTTTAAAATTGACGGTATAGCCTTGGCAAAAGCAGGACAACAATCAGAGCATGAGTTTATGTCGGTTAATTGCGGGATTATGGATCAGTTCAGCATTGCAATGGGTAAAAAAAATTATGCAATGCTTTTGGATACCGCTTCATTGGAGTATGAGTATGTGCCGCTTGAGCTTAAATCTTATAAATTTATTGTAATGAATTCAAATAAGCAGCGGAGCCTTGCGGACTCAAAATATAATGAACGGCGCAGTGAATGTGAGGAAGGCTTGCGTTTATTACAAAAAGCGCTGCCCGTGAACTTTTTATGCGAAATCACTGCGGATGATTTTTTTGCCAATCAACATCTGATTTCCGATGAAACGATAAAAAAGCGTGTGCGCCACTGTATTTTTGAGAATGAGCGGGTGTATAAGGCTGTTGCCGCCTTACAAAAAGAAGACTTAAAAACACTCGGAGAACTATTAAATCAATCGCATCAATCATTAAAAAGCGATTACGAGGTTACCGGTTTTGAGCTGGATTGCTTACAGGAAGCAGCGGTAAAACAGGAAGGCTGTCTTGGCGCACGAATTACCGGTGCAGGATTCGGCGGCTGCGCAATCGCACTGGTACATAAAAATTCTATCGATGCCTTTATAGAGTCGGTGTCAAAAGAGTATTTTGAAAAAACAGGACTGCGCGCAGAAATGTTTGCTTGCAAAGCAGGACAGGGAGCCGCAGTCCTTTAAAATTTTCTGTCATCAGCAATTTTGAATCAGTTGTTTTATTTTTTCTATTAACGAGCTTTCGCGTATCAAGTCTTCACAAAAAAGAGGAAGACGGTAGCTCCAGTTAAAACTATTAACTGTTCCGGGAATGTTAATACGTTCATCTGATGCTGCAACACCGCCTGTCTTATCTCGAATAAGCGCAAGCCAATCCTGAATCGGGAATATGATAAGCTTTGAGGGCACTTTACAGAGAGCTTGAAGTATTTTTTCTGCAACCTCTTCGGAGTACGGACAAACCTGTTCGGCAGGAAGCAATCCATCGGCACCTTGATTAGCGAAATTAAGGGTTATACATTCTGAATCTGAAAAGCCGATTGCCTTTACAAAAGAAAGGATATCGGACGGGCTTGCCTCTTCTTCCCACCAACCGCGCAAGGTAGAAGAATCATGCACCGAGGTTGTTGCAACGCTCATCGGAATATAATTTTGTAGAGGAATAAAAGGAGTCTGTGCTTCTTCCCATTTTCGCTCCCATCTGAATACTTTTAAGCTATAAATGCCGAGTTTTTCAAGCGTTTCGGGAACACAGGCAGGAATGGCTCCAAGATCTTCGGCGCAAGCCTGCATTTCTACCGATTGACAAAGCTGGCCGAGAATTTCATTTGCCTGTTTTCTCCACAACTCATCTTGGATATTCTGTTTTTTATCAAAGAGTTTTTTAAGTTCTTCTTTTTCAGTATCCGACAAGGAGCCCCATGCGGTAGTATTTTTATAATTCCATGAAGGCATGAAAACGGGGCGTGCCTTAGTATCTCTGCCGATGGTGATAAATATTCTATCGCGAAATCGTTTACAGAGTTCTGTCTGCACTGCAAACGGAAGATTCTCTGCATAGATGTCGGATTCTGTTTTTATTTGCGGCTTAAAAAGCCAAAGCTCTTCGTCTCCTATTCTATCCATAAGCTTATGTAAGAGTCCGTGAGTGTATAGATAATCATTGTTATTAACTGCTTCAATTGCTTGCGTGGGCACATGCGGTTCAGACATCCATCGGATTCTTTCTTTTGTGAATCCAAGTTCCAATAATTCACGAGAAAGAATTTCCTCATAAGGAATAGTCCAGCCAAGAAAGCCTGTACACTCCCCTTCCGGAATTGCCCAGATTCTAAAAAAACCAAGAATATGATCCAGTCTATAAGCGGCATAATAGTGCGAAGCAAGGATAAGCCTTGTTTTCCACCATGCGTAATTTGTCTCTTTTAAATTTTCCCAATTATAAATCGGAAAGCCCCAATTCTGCCCGTCGGGATTATCTCCGTCAGGCGGATTCCCTGCCCGTAAATCCATCCTGAATAACTCAGGGTTTGCCCAAACGTCCACTGAATCCTCATTCATCATGATGGGAATATCCCCTTTAAGGACAATACCGATTTTTTCACAATGCAGCGCCGCCTCTAAAAGCTGTTTATGCAAATGCATTTGAATCCATGCATAAAACAAATGCTCATGCCAAAGTTCAGAGTCATTCCACGCGTTCATGATTTCGGTCTGTGTCGGAGATCGCATATATGTCCAAGTTTTCCATGATGCATTAAAATTTTGTCTTTTTAAATTTCTGAATACAGCGTATTCTTTTATCCAAGTATTTTTTTGGATCCATTCGGCGAGTTCTCCGTTTTTTGCATCTTCTATAATAGACTCTTCTTCCACGTTGAACATGGCGTGCAAAAGAACAACCTTTTCATGCAGTATTTTTTCGTAATCAAAGCGATTTTTCTTATTTTCTTCAGCTTGCATTTTTTTTATCTCTTTTTCAAATTTTTTTGCACCGGGCATAATCTGTAAACAGAGATAAAGAGGATGCAAAGCAACGGCGGATAAAATACTATACGGGGATTTATCGGTACCGGAATCATTTACCGGCAAAAGCTGAATAATTTTTAAACCGGCCTTTTTACAAAAATCCGCAAAGGGAATAAGGTCAAGAAACTCCCCTACTCCCAAACTTTTTTTTGAACGCAATGCGGAAACCGGAACTACCACGCCATATAAAGATTTATTATCTTGAAAAAGCTTCATATCTTTGCCCTCATACCAAAAGTATACACTAAAATAAGGAAAAAAGATAGAGGGAGAAAATAAAATCCTATCGATTAATCATTGATTTTGTTGAGAAACTTTACTTTTTTAAAGAAACTTAAAAAATCTAAGCTTCAAATATGAGCGCACGTACGTTATTTAAGAGAGCGCTCATAAGTACTTTGGACTTTATGGGTTTTTGATAAAGGATCCAAACCGGGGGATTTTCCGATTTTTTCTAAATACTCATAAAGTTTTTGAGCTGTCTCCTGGCTAATTGCATGCTCCATTTCGCAAGCTTCCGCAGCAGCTTTTTTACTTTCTACTCCTAAAACCTCTTCTAAAAACATATGCAAAGCGTTATGTCTCAGCCGTACATTTTTTGCTATTGTCTGTCCTTTTTTGGTAAGCAGCACAGTTCCATACGGTTCATGCTTAATAAAACCGGATTCTTTTAAAATCCCCAGAGTTTTATTCACACTTGCCCTTGAAACACCGAGAACGGTTGCTATATCAATGGAACGAACGTGTTCATCAACTAAAGATAAATCATAAATAGTTTCTAAATAATCTTCTTTTGAAGCAGTTATTTTTGCGCACATGTCGTAAGTATAAGCCATGTTCTGAAAAAAAGCAAGCTTAATATCGAGTCCTACATTCCCCCTCATGTATTGGGCTCGACAATTGTTTTTACGCAATCCGCATCTTACAATCAACATGCAAACAAAATTATTACAGATTTACAACAGGAGCAAATTCTGTGCTTGACTTTTATCTTAAATATCAATATAGTATGGCTTCAGCAATAAATTATAAACCTTGAGTGGTTTAAACACTCTACAATATATAAGGAGTCTAGTTTTATGAAACGGACATATCAACCAAGCAAAACAAAGCGCGTGCGCAGATTCGGTTTTCGTGCACTGATGAAGACAAGGGGCGGGCGCGCAATTCTGAAGCGCCGCAGAGCAAAAGGCAGATACAAGCTTACCGTATCTGACGAAAAAAAACCGTACTGATTTTCTTCTCATGGAACGCTCTTTTTTTTCTAAAAGAGAGCGTCTGTGCGGCGCTCAGAATGTTAAATCTGTTTTCAAACAAGGGAACAAGTATTACTGCAACGGAGCAAAGTTATTTGTATTGCCGAATAAGCTCGAATATAATCGGTTTTTATGCACTTTCCCGCGCGGATATGGAAACGCCGTGCAAAGAAATGCTGCACGCCGATTGTCCAAGGAAGTGTATAGGCAAATGAAAAAAGAGTTAAATCAGGGTTTTGATTTAATTCTCCTTTTGTTTCCGGGAAACAATACTTTTGCTGCTCGTACCGGGCAGCTAAAAGTATTGTTTAATAAAGCGGGTCTATTTTCCATAAACTAATAGCGATGAAAATAATAAAGAAAATTCTAAGTATAATTTGTATCGGAGTTATCAAATTTTATCAGAAAGCAATTTCTCCGCTTTTTCCTCCCACATGCAGATATTACCCTACCTGTTCCGCTTATGCGCTTGAAAGCATAAAAAAGTATGGTCCTTTCAAAGGCGTTTTTCTCGCAATCAAACGGATTTTGCGTTGTCATCCGTTTCATAAGGGCGGTTATGATCCTGTCCCTTAAAAACGGAAATCTTATTTATGTAATTTTGGAGAATAAATGAAAAAAAATACTCTTATTGCTATTATTTTGTCAACACTGGTAATAATAGGCTCAACGTATTTGCAGTTGAAGCTCTATCCGCCGCCAGCTCAGGAAGAACAGCAGCTTGCACAAAGTGAAAAATCGGTACAGTCCACAGAAACTGTTCCGCAAAACACCTTTGTTGCTGAAACCGAGCTCGGCAGCAAATCCGCCGGCGGTGTTGAATTCCTTTCAAACCCCGACTCGAATGATCAAAACTTAACGGAAAAAATATATACTGTTAAAACTTCCCTGGTAGAAGCCAGCTTTACCAATAAGGGAGGAGATATTATTTCATACAAGCTGCTGGAACATTACGGTGCCGACAGCACAGAAAATGTTGAAATGATTAAAAACCTTACAGAATCAAATCGTGCTTTTTCTATTGCACTTGGAAATCAGACTGCTCCGATTGTTGATCAACTTTTTCATGTAAAAGAAGAAAAACTGTCGGGCGGTGCACAGGCTATCGGTTTTTATAAAACAATTTCTATACGCAATCAGGATGCAAGCATTTCATCTTTCATCCTTGCAAAACGTTATATTTTTTATCCTGACAATTATATGTTTGAATTACAAGTTTCGATTAACGGAGATGAGAGCTTAAAAGGATTAAATTTTAATTCGGCAGGATATACGCTAAAAACTCCACCGCAAATCGGTCCCGACTGGAATACAGCCGATAAGTATGAGTATAGAACTTTTATGAGTTTTTCAAAAGAAAAAGAAAAGACAAAAAGTTATACGCTAAAAACAGATAGTGTGCAGGAAATAACCGACCCTGTCGGTTGGGTAAGTATCTCGGGTAAATATTTTACGACAATCGTTATACCGCAGGATTCAAACACCATTCAATCAACTTTTTTACTTGCCCCCAAAAATGCGCAGTCTCCTATACAGGATAATCAAATTGCGCTCATCCGTAAAATCATTGCCGGTAGCGCAATCATCGATATCTATCACGTGTATATCGGTCCCTGCACTGAAAATTATTTAAGTCCGTATAATATTCCGTCAAAAAATCCATTCCAATTGGATAATATTCGCATTGACTCGGTTGCGGCAAGCGGCGGACTCCTTTATCCGCTTGAAGTCGGCTTAAAATGGGTATTGCAGTTCTTTTATAAAATCATTCCCAACTGGGGTGTTGCAATTATTCTCGTAACACTCCTCATAAAGCTTCTCTTTTATCCTTTAACAAAAAAGAGTTTTGTTGCATCACAGCGAATGCAAGAGTTACAGCCGCAAATGCAGACAATTCAGGCAAAATATAAAAACAACCCGCAAAAATTAAATGAAGAGATGGCAAAATTTTATAAAGAAGCCGGATATAATCCGCTTTCGGGTTGTCTTCCGCTTCTTGTGCAAATGCCTTTTCTTTTTGCCATGTATCGATTGTTTAACAACTATTTTGAATTCCGTGGCGCAATGTTTATTCCACACTGGATTCCCGATCTCTCAATTGGAGACAGTATTTGGAAGCTACCGTTTACAGTGCCCTTCTTCGGTTGGACGGATCTGCGTTTGTTGCCCATTTTATATGTGGTTTCTCAAATTGTATTCAGTAAAATAACACAACCTCCGGCAACAGAACAGCAAAACTCTTCAATGAAAATGATGTTGTATTTTATGCCGGTTTTCTTCTTCTTTTTATTTTATAATGCGCCATCAGGATTATTGGTATATTGGACGGCAATGAACTTAATGACATTAGTACAACAACTTTTTATTAAGCAAACAATGCATCATACATCGGATGCAAAAAACAAAAAAGAAGTAAAATACGGGAAAGGAGCGAAAAAATGACCTATGAGTTTGAAGGTAAAAATGAGCGAGATGCTATTGATATTGCTGTAGCTGAACTCGGCTTGGAAAAAGATCAGTTTGATGTTGAAATTATCGAAATCCAAAAAGGTTCTTTATTTAAAAAGGGCTTTGCAAAAATACGAGTACATGTTGATGAAAGCGTTCAACTAAAACGTGAAGATACACATAAAACAAAAAGCCCCGCCGCTATTGCGAATACGGGAGAAGCAACCGAAGACGAGAAAGAAGTTATGCATTTTCTTTCCGAAATTATTGAACGGATGGGTTATGAGGCTAAAATTGAGCTTTCAGGACGTGAAGATAAGAGACCGCTTATGCGCATCATATCCGACAACTCTTCCATGCTTATCGGAAAAAAAGCACGGACATTGGACTCTCTGCAATTTTTGGCAAATGTCTATGCAAGCAAAATTAAAAACCCCGGTTTTAAAGTTATGCTTGATTGTGAAAATTATCGGATACGTCGAGAAGAAACGCTGGTACGCCTTGCATATAACACGGCGGACAAGGTTGCAATGAGTAAAAACTCTATTTTACTTGAGCCGATGAATCCCTATGAGCGGCGATTGATTCACACCGCCTTAAGTACCATAAACGGAATTGAAACCAAAAGCGAAGGAAACGGTTTATATAAGCAGGTGCGAGTATCATATAAAGGTTTATAACGATACGCGTATCCAAAACACTTTTCTTTCTGATGAGGTTTTATGAAATATACGTGGCGATTTTGTGTATTGTTTCTTTTTGTAATGGCTGCTGCTTTTTCCGATGCAGCCCTTCCATTTGACGATAATATAAAAGGAAAGCTCGAGAAGATATTGCCTTCTCCTGCGGTCAACGCTTTACTGGAAAACGGGGAGCTGCGATATTCGGCATATCGGCAAAAAGATATGCGGGCGACGTTGCAACCAATGACAAAGGCAGCAGAAAAAGCAGCTCGCTTTTGGGAGGGTTCCTCCCCTGCCTTTATTTTGGAATCTCTTTATTTATATAAAAAAAATGAGCCTATAGAAAATCACGAAAGCATAACTTCCGTATTGCGTGCCCTTTCAAAACTGGAAGGCTTGGAATATTATTCCGCAAGCAGAAAAAAAATGCGCACCCTGTATGAAAAATCCTATGTAGTGGATAACCCGGAAGACAAAAACAGAATTGCGGATCCGGTTGATAACCCTGAAAAAAACATTTCGGTTTTTGCGCTGCAAAAAGATTTAACATTCGGAGAATATATTTATCAATATCATTTTTTTGAAGAAGAGGACGGTACCGGTTTTTGTTCAGAAAATATCGATACGCTGAAATATTCTATTTTTAAAGTGATAAAACCAAAACAATTAAAAGCGGCAATCGCCGTGCATAATTTAGGGGATTACTTGCTCGTATACTGCGTAACGCGAGCTGATTTTCTTCGTCTTGCGGGCATTGCAAAAAAACTTGAAAATTCTCTTGCAAACAGATCAGATGCCTTATTTGCATGGTTTATAAAACACTACGAACCAAAAGAAGAGGCGGCGGAAGAATAGTGTAACGGTTTTTTGATATCTCGATCGAGTCTTTTAATTCACTTAATATAACTTGCAAAGAATTTTATAAAAAAGAGCCCGACACAGCGCAACGGTGAGCAATTTACCATAGGAATGCTTAAATCTGCAAGCTATTATTGCTAATACTCCAATTAGATAACAGCAGCTTAATTACAAAACGTTATAAAAGGTTCGGGAATTAAAAACTTTTAATCAGTCTTTGTCCCGATTATGCCGATACCGATACTGTCATTTTGACCGGCATAAAACAATTCGCCGGTTTTAAGCAGCAAAAATATAAAAAGAACACGGAGGAAAAAATGAGAACAAATAAGCTTTTGCTTATTATCTTATCTATTGCTTTTATTTTAATTGCCACGGCAACCGCTACGGCAATTATTTTTACCGGAAAAACAACCAAAGAAGGATCAATTATGGACGAAACACTTGAAGCAACATTAAAAGACGGCTTATATGCGGTGATGGAAACCGATAAGGGAAAAATTGTTTTGCAATTATTTTATGACAAAACGCCCCTTACCGTATGTAACTTTGTAGGTTTGGCGGAAGGAAAACTGGATGCGGCAAAGGGTAAACCATTTTATGACGGACTGAAGTTTCATAGAGTTATTGCGGACTTTATGATACAAGGCGGCGACCCCTTAGGAAACGGCACCGGCGGACCGGGATATAAATTCGCAGATGAATTTGTTCCCTCGTTAAAACATTCCGGCCCCGGCATTTTATCGATGGCAAACTCTGGCCCGAACACAAACGGTTCTCAGTTTTTTATTACGCATGTTGCAACACCGTGGCTTGACGGAAAACATACGGTATTCGGAAAAGTTGTTGAAGGAATGCCGGTAGTCAACAAAATTGCGCAAGGGGATAAGATTATTTCAATAAAGATTTTCCGTAAGGGAGAAGCTGCAAAAAAATTTATCGCCGACCAAGAGCATTTTGACACCTATCAGGAAGCAGCGGGAAAAATGGCGGAAGTGCATAAAGAAAATCAAAAAAAAGCGATGATTGCCAAAATTAAAGAAAAATGGCCGAAGGCACAACAAACCGGAAACGGTATTTTTTATTTGGTAACAAAAGAAGGCAGCGGAGCAACAGCACAGCGCGGGCAAACGCTCACAATAAAATACAAGGGCAGTTTGCTTGAAACCGGAAAAGTTTTTGATGATTCCGATATGCATGAGCCGATACAATTTCAAGCGGGTTCGGGGCAGCTTATTCCCGGCTTTGACCAGCAGGCGGCGGAAATGAAAAAAGGAGAAAAACGAACCATTATTCTTCCGCCGGAATTGGCATACGGTTCTCGCGGTGCGGGCGGCGTTATTCCTCCCGATGCGTATTTGGTATTTGAGCTTGAGTTACTGGCTATTCAGTAATCGCTTGTAAAAATACTGTCTGAAAGGCTATTGATGATATCAATAGCCTTTTTTTTATCCATGTTTTGCAAAGGGAATTCTTTTTCAAAGAAAACCGCTGCATTCTGTTTTATTGCAATATAAAAAACGGAGTTCTGATATCGGCATTCAAATTGTAAGGGCGAATCTTCGGCTTGTGTAAAAAGCGATTTTTCCAAAAGTGCCGTAAATTTTGTTTCCGATATTTTTTGCTGACCCGCCGCATCAAATTGAATCAATATGCGCACCGGCAGCTTAAGCCCCTGATGAATAAAGGCGGCGGGGTTTATTCTGAATAACTTTCCGGCAAGCTCCGCTTTTTTTCTTTTATTTTTTTCAAGAGAGCAGGCAGCTCCCAAAAGTTTTTCAAGCAATTCTTTTTCCCACTGTGAATCAAGGACGTTCAAAGCTTTATTGATGAGTTCGGGATCTTTAAGCAGCAATGCCTTTTCCGCCATGTACGAAGGCTTTGCCGTCGGAATAAAAAAGGTTTCCGTTTTTTCCGCCTCAATAAGATAGGGCAATGCCTTATGCGGAAATCTTTGTAATGCCTTATAATAAAAACCGGAGCGATACAAGCGATAAGATTCATCTTCTTCTTTATTTTTTTCATACTCTTTTATCACTCGGCTGTTATACACATCCGCAAGCCCCTGATAATAATGTGCGTAAAAGGAATAGGTAAGTAAGTTTTTTTGTTTGCCACACCATTCTCTAAATCCTTTGGTAAGCGTTATTTTTTGCTTTGCATATTTCATCTGATATAATTTTTGCAAAAGAGAATATAAAACTGCCCGATATTCCGACAAACTCATGCCGTAATTTGAAATCCATGATTCATCCTTTTTTTGCAAGCTTTGCAAAAGAAAGGATTCCGCTTTTTGAATATTACCCGCACGCAGATAGGTTTCAGCAAGTCCCATGTATGAAAGCGGCGTTTTGTCCTCCGCAGCGGCTTTGATAAAATACTGTAAGGCTTGCAAAAAATTATTTTGCCGAGCTTCAAGCTCCGCAAGCATCAGTGTTCCCGAAGCCCGTTCGTATACCTCATTTGATTTTTTTGCATTTTCAACAGCCTTATCAAAAAGATAAAAATTTGATTCAAGGATTGCCTTGTTATAATAATATACGGATGCCGAATATCGCTGTTCATTTTTCAGAGCAAGGCGAATTGCATTATTGTATGCTTCCTCCGCTTTTTGATAATTAAAAAGCTCAGAATATAAATTGCCAAGCACATTATAAATGCCGCTGTCTTCGCCGTATTTTTTACTCACTGCTTCAAGCGCTTTGATTCCTTCAGGCGCCTTGTGTGTTTTAAAACATTGCCAGCCGTACGAAACCCAAGTGTAAAGATCCGCCGGAACCTTATCAAGGTATTGAAGAAAAAGCTCGCGGGCTTCCTCATCCTTATTTAATGCGGCGGCTGAATTTGCAAGTGCATGCAAAACACTAGCATTTTCTTTACTGAGCTTTAAAGCCTTTTTTAACACATTGTATGAAGGCTGATATAATTGATTATCATAATACAACTCGCCAAGCCGCAACGCAAAGCTTGTGTTTAAGGGATACTCTTTAATGCCTTGCTGTAAAAGTTCAATCGCCTTATCCCAGTTTTCAGCATTTGATGCAATCTCCGCTTGGCGCAATAAATTTTCCGGTGTTTCCGCAAAGAGATTAAAAAACGAAAAGGAGAAAATACAAAAGAAAAACATGCCGATTTTTTTCTTTTGTGATTTGACGGTTGTACGCGCCGCTGCCGAATCTTCATCGGTACATTCGGGAGCAAATTTTGCCTTTTGCACAAGCGGGTGTAATGCGGCAATTGTATGTTTTGTAACTTTGTCAGCGGTTAAAATTATCTTTCTGTTATTTTTAGAATAACGGATAATCAGATATGGCGTTATTGCATACAATAAAAGAGTCAGCACCAGCGCAGCGGCAAAAATAATGAGCATAGCATACCTATTCTGTTTGATAAAAAGTTTTATTCTTTCCGTATAACTTTGAGAATCGGACGGCTCAAATGAATACGCTTCGGTAAGCGATTTTCTGTTTTCAAGAATTTCCGATAAAAGGCGGTTAAACTCATCGCCGCCGCTGTCAAACGAAAACTCCAAGTTTTCACCTTCCGCAAGCTGCTGTGAGGTTGGGTCAAATGTTACCCAGCCGATATTCGGAAAAAAAACTTCCACCCATGCGTGCGCCATATTTGCTCGCACCGGATAATAATTTAAAACGCCCGATTCGGGCTGCATAAAAAAACCTACGGCTACGCGGGCGGGAATCTCGAGACTCCGCAGCATGAGGCAATACGCAAAAGCAAAATAGGTGCAGTAACCTTTTTTCGATACCGTTAAAAAATGCTTTAACTGATCGCCGTCGGAAGCCTTTCCCGGTTTTAAGGAATACCGGTATTCACCGTCAATTAAAAAATGCTGCAATAATAATATCTTATCATTGTACGAGGCGGCATTTTTTGTTACCTCTTTTGCAATGGGTTGCACAAGCTCCGCTGTTTGCGAATCTATTTGTGTATAAAAGTTAAAATCTTTTTTTGATAAACCTTCGGAGCTATTTCCGGTAGGCGCCGATGCGGTAAACATATCCTGAGGAATATTATGCAGCATTTCACTTTCAACCTGATAGGCGCTGTTAAACGAAAGCGTATCCCAGATTTTATAGGGGATAACCTTTGTCGGATAATCAATTGCCATAAAAGAGCGTGAGTCTATGTTTACAATAAAGTATTCTTGGCTCACCTTTTCGCGCAATCCGAATTTTTGATGCGGCAGATCTTCTGCGTTTTTCGGAAGCTGCGTTGTTTGCGGCACCTCATCATAGGCTGCCTTTTCGTAAAAGCCTTTATCCTTTTCCCAGCCGCCCAAATACATTCTGCGTAAAAACGCGTACGAGTACTCATTTTGAATATGCACTAGGAAAAGTAAATTGTCGCTTATTTTGATTTCATCCTGTAAGGTTAAAAAAGGAGAGAAATCAAATTTAAACAATGTCTGCTGCAATAAGCCGCCGTTTTTTGCAACGGAAAATTTATTATATGTGTTTAAAATGAGTAAAAGAGAAACAGCAATAAGCAGAATAAATAGGGTAAAAAATATGAAAAGCTTTTTAAAGGGTTTTACTTCGACAATAATCGGCACCAAACAAAGCAGCGTAAAAGCAGCGGCAAAAACACCTGCATAAAACGAATGAGAGAAAACGCTTAATTGATAATCCGCTTGATTCCAAAACAAACAGGCAAAAAGAATCAGCAATACCACAGGCTCAAATGTTTTCCATCGTTTTATTTTAAGGTAAGCAATTGTGCTGCCGCCGCAGAGTATTTGCACAAGCAGTAAAACCGGCAAAAGGATTCGTATGCGTAAATACAAAATATCGGTGAAGCTACTTGCAATAAGCGCAAGGAAGACAAGAATAAAAAACGAAAACAGAACAGTCAGTCCACAGCTCAACAAGAAAGCCGCCCGCGTGTTTAACGTGGTTTTGCCGAAGATAATGCTTGCCGCAGTAATTGAAAAAAGAGCGGTAAGCGGCAGCACAAAAAAAGGAAAAAAGGCAGCCGAATGCAGCGAGGGAATAAGCAACACTAAAAGCCATGAAAGAATTCTAAAACAAAAAAGAATCTTAAATCGCATAGGCATACAGGTTTTTCCTCTCATATTCCGCTAAATGAATTTCAGCTGCCGATGCAATTTTGGCGGAAAGCGTTGACCGCTGCTTTTCAAATTTATTTTGATACAAAAGTTTTTCGTACAAACTCAAAGTTTTTGAAGGCTTTATCGATACGGGATAAAAAACAATTTTTTTGTTTACCGGTGAAGCGCTAAGCGTTTGCAAAGGATGTACATTTGATTCAAGCGGCAGATAAAAATACAATAGAATACTTTCCGCAGCCAGCACCGGCAGCAAGTTTTGTATCTGAATACCATGAGGTGTTTTTTGCACCTGCGGAATTGCCAATAATGATTGTATCTTATTTTGCGATTCCGCATCGGTGTGCAAGAGTTTTGCCGTTTGAATTGCCCCGCGTTTTGCTGCAAATAAAAAAATTATATCGGGTTCGTGTTTTTGCAGCTCTAGTAAAAAGCCGCAAACTTTTGCAAT
The DNA here is from genome assembly GCF_008153345.1 of Treponema phagedenis. NCBI lineage: Bacteria > Pseudomonadati > Spirochaetota > Spirochaetia > Treponematales > Treponemataceae > Treponema > Treponema phagedenis. The sequence goes on from NZ_CP042818.1 coordinate 2,091,883, forward strand.
ACACTCATCGTATATTGCGGACAGAACTTTTTTGTTTTGCCTTCCGCAGGGCTCTTCGATAAAAACAAAAAAGGATTGTATCGGCGGCGGCGTAAAGTCCCCTTGCCGGACAGCAAGCTCTTGCGTATGCGCATACACTTTCCAGTTAATTTTCCGCAGGTCATCGCCGGGAATATACGGACGGGATTCATACATATCCTGCGTACGCAGGCTGCTGTTTTTATTGTCGGATTCAAGCGCCGGTATAAAGGGAATGGGAGTCTGCACGGATTCCGCCGTTTGCGCAGGGAAAACAAGCGGACGAAGTACGGACTCCTTTTTTGTATGCAGTTCTATACAAAAAAAATCAAAGAGATCGCGAAAGCACAGCGATGAAGATTCACAAACGTATTTACCGCGCAAAAAATCGGAAGCCTGAATTGTCTTTTCGCCGCCGTGCAACTGTATACGTATTTTCTCTTTTCGTATTTGCGTTCTGTCTGTCGTATACACTAATTCATAAAAACACGCAACTCCCGGAAGTGTGAGCGGAAATGTATTTTTTTTGTTTTGAGGAATAACCGTAAATTGTTTTTCTTTTTGCAGTAAAAGCGGGGTTTCGTTCCGCCACAAAAAAAGAGAGAGTCCGAGATTAATTAGGGCAAACAGGAGGCAGACAAGAAGCACCGCTCCGGAAATTATCGCAAACAATTCCATGCGATACATGCCGAGCGCAAGCAACAAAGCACTCAAACCGAGATACAGACCTCCGCCGATCGATATGCGGAATTTCATTCAGCGCCCTTTGACCAATCTGTTTTTTTATTCATCGTTGATAATACTTCGCCGGTAACAGCAGCTATAACCGCAAATACATTGATGCCGCGCTCGGCTCCGATACAACGGTGTGCTAAGGTATAGGGAGCAAATAATGCAATGTCTTTGTCTTCCGCCCACGAGCGCCCTTGCATAAGCGCATAGGCTCGGATGTTTTTTGCTAATTGCAATCCCGCCCGCGGAGAGGCGCCGAGTTTCAGTTCCTGATGTAATCTGGTTTTATTGCAGATTTGCACAATCGCTTTTTCCAAGGCGGGGTGAATGAATACCTTTTTTTGCTCAAGCCGCGAAGCAAGAATATCCGATTCGGAAACAAGCGGTTTCAGCAAAGGCAGTTCAGAGGCGGCGGGGTCTTCCTGCAAAATAGCAAGCTCCGCCGCTTCATCAGGATAGCCTAAAGAAATCTTTGCGGCAAAGCGGTCAAGCTGTGCTGCCGGCAGCGGATAGGTTCCTAGCGTTTCGGTAGGATTTTGCGTTGCGGCAATAAAAAGAAGCGGATTAAGCGCATGTGTTTCTCTGCCGATGCTTACCTGCCACTCTTCCATTGCTTGGAGCAAGGCGGATTGCACCTTCGGCGGCGTTCTGTTTAACTCATCGGCAAGCAGAATATCCGCAAACACGGGGCCGGGCATAAACTCAAACCTTTGCTCCGCCGCATTAAAAACATCAACACCGGTAATATCGTACGGCAACAAATCAGGTGTACACTGAATCCGCTGAAATTGTACCGGCTCCCCATTCCTTTCGATGAGGGCTGCCAAACTTTTTACCAAGGTTGTTTTGCCCGTTCCCGGAATATCTTCAATAAGAATATGCCCGCCTGCAAGGTAGACTGTCAGAAAAAGACTGATTTCCCGCTTTTTCCCCTTAATAACCGTGCTGAGGGCTTGTGTTAAAATATCCGCAATTTCTTTTGTTGTCATCTTGTTTTATGAGGTTTTGTATTCGGAAGCAAATTTCAGCCGATGGTTTTCTTTTCTATATCGGTAAAATAAGCGACCGTACCCACTTTTAACTCATAGGTTGCCGGCTCATCGCAAACAATAATCGCATGCTGATGTAACTGCAGGGCGGAAATAGTCCACAGATGGTTTACCCCTTCTTCAATTCCGTGCCGCAGCGCCCGCGCCTTGTTGTGCCCGGTTGCCAAAATCATCACTTCTTCAGAATCCATAATGGTTCCTACGCCGACCGTCAAAGCGGTTTTGGGAACCTCATTCAAATTCCCGTTAAAAAATCTTGAGTTTGCAATAACCGTATCCTGCGTTAATGTTTTAACTCTGGTACGGGAAGCGAGTGAAGAGCCGGGCTCGTTAAATGCGATATGCCCGTCCGGCCCGATGCCGCCCATAAACAAATGAATTTTGCCGTATGACGCAATTGCCGCCTCATAGTCCGCACATTCTTTTACTAAATCTTCTGCAAGCCCGTTTAAGATATGCACATTTTTTAAATCAATATCGATATGCGAAAAAAAATTGTCCATCATAAATCGATGATAACTTTGCGGATGGTCGGGCTTCAGTCCAACATACTCGTCCATGTTAAAGGTTACCACATTTTTAAAAGAAATCTCATTTGCCTTGTGCAGGCGAATAAGCTCTTTATATACTCCAAGTGGCGTTGAACCGGTCGGAAGTCCCAGCACAAAAGGCTTTTCCTCCGTCGGCTGAAACACATTGATTTTTTTACAAATATAATCCGCCGCCCACTTTGCACAACCGTCATAATTCGGCTTAATAATTACACGCATTCGGTTACTCCTTATATAGAGGTAACTATAACAGGAATTGCAATATTTTTCAACAAAAAAAGCAGAGATTCAGGGCTTGCGCATGAATAATGGGCGGCTGCCCCTTGAACCCCGCTTATGCTTCGCATTAAGGGCTTGGGCAGCCCTTAGACCTGCCTTCCACACGATGTTTAAAAGCATCAATACAAATATATCAATCAGAACCGCCACGGATGGCGGTGGTTCCAAGCAGGAGCGATGTTTTAAAACAGGGTATTTGCAAAGTTTTAAAACTCGCAGGTTTAGTTTTTGCCACGGACGGCAAAATCAGAACGGGCACGGACGCCCGTGGTTCCACGCAGACAGGTTTGGTTTTGACATGGACGGCAAAAACTCAGAACGGGCACGGATGCCCGTGGTTCCAAGCAGACAGGGTTGGTTTTGCCACGGACGGCAAAATCAGAACCGCCACGGATGGCGGTGGTTCCACGCAGAAACGATGTTTTAAAAGCACAAATTTTTTCCAAGTGCTTTTAAAACTCGTGGTTTAGTTTTTGCCATGGACGGCAAAAACTAAACCGGGGCTCTTTTTTATAAAATTTTTTATAATGTGTATAAAATCACATTAAAAATAGAACAAGTTATCAAAAGAATGCAGCGGTAGTTTATTATAATTGACAAATGACTTGGAAAGACTTATAATAAATTCAGTTATTATAATTGTTACAATTAAAAAGAGTTTGCTGGGGCTTTGTTTTTTTAAGTTCCGTTTTGCAATATTTACAATAATTTTTATTAGGAGAAAAATATGCGGAAAATTATCGGTATTATTTGTGCGGTGTTATTGGCTTGTGCAGTATTCGGATGTGCGAAGGGTGAAGGTCAAACAGAGGACATTTTGGTTGTATACAGTCCCAACAGTGAAACCTTGGTAAAAGCGACAATCCCCGCATTTGAGGCAAAGTATAATGTAAAGGTTGAGTTAATTCAGGCGGGCACCGGACAGTTGCTGAAAAGATTGCAAACGGAAAAAGCCGACCCCTATGCGGATCTGCTTTGGGGCGGCAGTTATTCAAGCATTCGCGATAACAAAGATTTGTTTCAGGACTATGTTTCCGCGAATAATGAAAATGTTCTTCCGGCTTATCAAAACACCACCGGCTTTATTACGCCCTATACGTTAGACGGCAGCTGCCTGCTTATCAATACCAACTTGGTGAAAGCGCCGATTACCGGATATGCCGATTTGCTTAATCCAGAATATAAGGGAAAAATTTCGAGTGCGGATCCTTCAAACTCTTCAAGTGCCTTTGCGCAGCTTACCAATATTCTTTTGGCAATGGGCGGGTATGAAGATGCAAAGGCTTGGGAATTTGTAAAAGATTTGTATCGCAATGTTGACGGAAAAATAAAGGGAAGTTCTTCCGGCGTGTATAAGGCGGTTGCCGACGGAGAAATGAGTATCGGTTTAACCTATGAGGATCCTTCTGTTTCCTTGGAACAGTCCGGAGCACCGGTAAAAATCATTTTCCCGTCCGAGGGCTCGGTGTTTTTACCCGCTGGCAGTGCAATCGTAAAAGATGCAAAACATCTTTCTCTTGCGCAAAAATTTATTGATTTTATTATCAGCGAAGAATGTCAAAATAATTTTGCGGAAACAACCAGCAATCGTCCGGTTATCAAAAACGGAAAAACACCAAAAGGGATGAAAGAGTTTTCTCAGATTCATGTTATCGATGAAGATATGGACTATGTGTATACACATAAAAAAGAGTTGGTTGAAAAGTATAAAAAAATATTTGTAGAATTAAGCAATTAGTCGATATGAGTAAAATTCTTATCAAAGATGCGGTAAAAAAATACGGTGAGACCGTTGTCATACAAAACTTAAGCGTGGAAATTCCCGACGGCTCTTTATTCACCCTGCTTGGGCCGAGCGGCTGTGGAAAGACTACGCTTTTGCGCATGATTGCCGGCTTTAATTCTATTGAAGGCGGCAGCTTTTTTTTCGATGATGTGCTGATAAATGACCTTGATCCGAGTAAGCGGAATATCGGCATGGTTTTTCAAAACTATGCAATATTCCCCCATTTATCGGTTGAAGATAATGTGAAGTTCGGTTTAAAACAACGGAACCTTTCCAAAGAAGAGATTCAACGCAGAGCTGATTATTTTTTAAGTTTGATGCAAATTGAACAATACCGCACCAGAATGCCGGCGCAGCTTTCGGGCGGGCAGCAGCAGCGCGTTGCACTCGCCCGCGCTTTGGCAATTCATCCGAGCGTATTACTGATGGACGAGCCGCTTTCAAACCTTGATGCAAAACTGCGGATTGATATGCGCAGTGTTATCCGGCGTATTCAGCGGGAAATCGGAATTACAACCGTGTATGTAACGCATGATCAGGAAGAGGCAATGGCAATCAGTGATTATATCGCCATTATGAAAGATGGAAAGATTCAGCACTTAGGCACCGCGCGGGAAATTTATCACCGGCCGAAAAATGTGTTTGTGGCAGGCTTTATCGGCAGAAACAATATTATCAAAACAATGATAAAAGATAAGCACGTGCTGCTTAACGCGGTGCCGGTTATGCCGCTGCCGCTTGCAGACCAAGAAGTACAGCTTTCGATTCGTCCCGAAGATTTTTCTTTTGCTGATGAAGGAGTGCCGGCAAAAATTCTTGACAGTACCTTCTTAGGCTCGGAAACTCACTACCGTGTTTCGCTCAATGATGAAATAGAAATTGACATTGTTGAAGAAAGCGACGTTAGCGAAATTCCCGTAGGGAGCAGTGTTCATTTGAAGATTAAAACCGAAAAAATTAATGTTTTTAACGCTGACGGCTCTATAAACCTGTTATACACATGAAAAAGAAAAAATTTGATTCATGGACAATAATTACCTTAGTGATTGCCTTCGGGTACGCACTTTTCTTATTGTATCCACTTTGTGTGCTCTTATTCAAAGCGGTTTTTGATAAAAGCTCCGGCAGTTTTACGCTTGCGTATTTTAAAAAGTTTTTTTCGCAAGCATTTTATTACCGCACACTCTCTAATAGTTTTGTCATCTCAACCGTTGCGACCGTTTTGTCATTACTGATCGGTGTGCCGCTTGCCTATTTTTTTACCGCTTACCGTATACGCGGTAAAAAAATTCTCAGGGTATTCATCATCTTATCTTCAATGTCAGCCCCGTTCATCGGTGCGTACTCATGGATTTTGCTTTTAGGAAGAAACGGCGTCATCACTCGTTTGCTGCACTCCGCCTTTGGATTAACAGGAATGACTATTTACGGATTTAACGGCATACTGCTTGTTTTTGTGCTGCAGCTTTTTTCTTTAATATTCCTGTATGTTGAAGGAGCGCTTGCAACAGTTGATAACTCTTTGCTTGAAGCAAGCGAAAGCCTTGGCGTAAAGGGCGTAAAGCGGTTTATCACCGTGTTGGTTCCGCTCATCTTGCCGACAATTTTAGCAGGTGCCTTACTGGTATTCATGCGCGCCTTTGCCGACTTCGGCACCCCAATGCTCATCGGTGAAGGCTACCGTACTTTTCCTGTTTTAATCTTTGATGAGTTTATCAACGAGCTTGGCGGAAGTGATGAGTTTGCTTCGGCAATCGCGGTGCTTGCCATTCTTATTACCACAATAGTTTTTTTACTGCAAAAATATGTTGCAAAAAAGAATGCGGTGAGCATGAGTTCTTTGCACCCGATTCATGAGCAGCCTTTACACGGCATAAAGAAAATACTGATATATGTTTTTAGCTATGGTATTGTCGCGCTGGCAATAGCGCCGCAACTCTATGTGCTCTATACTTCCTTTTTAAAAACAAAAGGGATGGTTTTTCAAAAAGGATATTCGTTTATCTCGTACACAACCGCTTTTTCAAAACTCGGTACTTCAATTCAAAACACTATTATCATACCGGGAATTTCTTTAGCGATAATTATTTCGCTTGCGGTTTTTATTGCGTATATCACTGTGCGAAAGAAAAATCTCTTAAGCTCTTCAATAGATATAGTGTCGATGATTCCCTATATTATTCCGGGAACAGTGGTGGGTATTGCTTTACTCGGAGCATTTAATAGAAGACCTTTTTTACTGACCGGCAGTTTTACTATAATGATCATCGCCCTCATTATCAGAAGGCTTCCCTATACCATTCGCTCAAGTGTTGCAACCATTCAGCAGATTCCTCAAAGTATTGAAGAAGCGGCGCTCTCTCTCGGGAGCAGTAAGCTGAACACGTTTTTTAAGATTACGGTTCCAATGATGAAATCGGGAATTATTTCAGGCGCTATCTTAAGCTGGATTACCATGATTACCGAATTGTCCACGGCGATTATTTTGTACACCGCAAAAACGCAAACACTCACCGTGGCGGTTTACACAGAAGTAATTCGCGGAAACTACGGCGTTGCCGCAGCCCTTTCCGCCATACTGACTCTTGTAACAATATTCTCGCTCCTGCTTTTTATGCGGGTTTCAAAAAAACAAGTATCCGTTTAAAACTTCGCAACTCTTTTTAGAAATTGAAAAATTCTACAACGATAGCTAAAAAATCCGGCTTATTTAGAGGGTGCGGAATCGGAATTATCCTCGTTTAGATTTGCAAGAATCTCGGCATATTTTTTTTCATCAATAATATATTTCTTGGTATAAATAAAATACCCGAAAATAATACAGCTAAGAGGAAATACAAGCATCGCTATTTTAAATAACGTTATTTGTGCCGGCGACATTATTTCAAATCCTTGCTCTTGTATACCGCAAAAAATAAGTGTGGCTCCCACAATTCCGCTTGCAACGGCGCCGCCTGTTTTATAAATCAACGGTTGTAGAGAAAGAGTTATAGAATTATTTCTTCTGCCAAGTTTTAGCTGTCCGTATTCAACCGTATCGGCTATAAACATAAGCATAAGAATCTGTATTAATCCGCTTCCAAAAAATATAAAACAACCTGCAATTGCAATAAGGATAAGTAAAAACTCTGAAAAATACATCAGAAAATATCCGCAAATAACAAGCACAATCGCAAGTTGATAGATCCCTGAACGTTTGTGTTTTTTTGACAAAATCGGAAATGCCGCTAAAGAAGCAATTTGGGAAATTCCTAAAACCAGAGCAAAAAGGCTATACGCATTTTCGTTCCCGTAAAGATATTTACAATAATAAATTCCGAAACTCGAGGTTGTTGTATATCCGATCGTAAATAATACCATAGAAATTGTGATCCAAAGCAACTGGTCGTTTTTTACAATAACCGAAAAAAGTTCATTTAAAGGAGTTGATGGCTTTGTTTTTTGGATAGTTTTATCTTCGACGGTAAATAAAAGTGTTGGAGTTAAGCAAAGAAGCATACATAATACAACGGCGAACGCATATATATGAAAAGCCTGAGTTTTACTTGAGAAACGTTCTGCAAGATAATTCGTGATGGGAATAATACTAATTACAACAGAAAAAAGCCCCAAAGTTGCGCAAATTTTTGCAAAAGATCCGATTTTTCCCCGTTTTTTCTGGTCTTGCGTAAGAGCCGGCAGCATTGACCAATATGAAATATCATGTGCGGTATAACTTAATCCCCAGCATAAATATAGAACGGCAAAAGAAAGCAGAAATTTTTTTCCTTGTAATCCAAAGTCAGTAAAAAGTAATACGGTAAACAATGCGGAGAAAATCATACCGCCGAGTATCCAAGGCTTAAATTTGCCGTACCCAGTTTCGGTATTGTCAACAATTACCCCCATGATTGGGTCATTCAGAGCATCAAAAATACGGCAACTCACCATGATGAGAGAAACCCATGCCAGAGTTTCTTTGGTAATATTGACTACATCCGTAAGATAATACAATAAATACATACTCACGAGGGCGAATACCATATCTCTGCCAAAAGTTCCGAAAGCATAAGCCCGTGTCGATAAATCTTCATTTCTCATGTTAATCTCCCTTATATGAAAAACCGTCAATAGGCTTGTCTACAAAAAAATTATATCACGATACCCGATAAAATACTATTACTTTTAAAATCCAAGGATACGCTCCGCCTTCCTTTCCCTATTAAAAATAAAAGAGGATTGACCGAATCTGAGGCTAAAAGTTTTTTTGAATCTGTTTTTCTCCGTGCTGCATTCTTTTTACAGCGCGGTTTCCACACAAGCTATTCAAAATGCAAGTCGGATGTACACTACTGTAACGTTTTGCCATTAACGCCCTGTATATGTCAGCGCATCGACAGGTGGCTTGCGGGTTTAGTATTCCTATGGTAAGTTTACTCACCGTTGCTCAATTCCAAACGATGTTTTAAAGCATCAACATAAAACTGTAAAATTGAAGCTTTAAAACTCGTTGGCGAAGTTACAGTAAATTTTCAAAACTTCGCCCTATGGTAAACTGCCCACCGTTGCGCCGTGTCGAGTTCTTTTATATTTGGACGAATTAAAAAGCACTATACTACAATTTATAATTGTACGGGAAAGATAGCGTTTTAATATAGGTCAGTTTTATGTATATAACCGGATGCCGTTATGCACGCGTATCTTTTTTAATGGCGGACAAAAACCGCATCATCATGAATTGTAACATAGTGATAAAATGTGGAAGGTAACATTTTGTACCGCGGTGCATTTAAGAAAAAACGTATTTCGGGATAAGGTCGGGGGCGAGGATCATAAAAGATAAAATAAACAAAATCATCGCTAAACGCAAGGAGCATCGGCGGTTTTTTTTGTTCAAGGGAGGAAAAGATTTCATATGCTCTTGTGATAAAATGATCTTTTGAGGGAATAGGCAGATAGTATTTCATATATTTAAGAATAAAATCCTGCTCGCTGCCACACAGTGATTGAAATGCGTGCCGCTGTTTCTCTGTTTTAAAAAAAATAGAATTATCAGATATAACCCGCAAACGAGATTTATCACGACAATACCTTCCGGCATATGAAAATTGTGCTCCGGCAGTAGGCGGTGTACCGTTTATTCGTATATGCAAGTCGGTACTATCTAAAGTAAAAATCGCTTTGCATGTTTCTGTAATATTTTTGTTTTGCTGAAAAAAAACACCTTCAGCCTCGCTATCTGTTTGTCCGGTTATAGTTCCTGAATCCCAGTAAAATTCTCCATCAACAGTATATTGAAACACAAAGGCAATTCTGTCTTTTTTTCGGATAAAGGACACGGAGCAATTTTGCAAACCGTCGTTTTTGTACCAGATTTCTGTAAACGGAGTTTCGGAAAAAAGAGCACTTAGAAAAAATACTGAATAAATGAGGACTGCCGGTTTTTTCATTTTTCGGCGTTTACCCGAAAAAATTTCCCATACCTCCGCCCATCAATTTGGACTGCAAGCCTTTATTTTTTGCAACTTTGCGCATGGTTTGACGGGTTTTTTCAAATTGTTTTAAAAGTTTATTCACCTCTCCGACAGAGGTGCCGGATCCGCGTGCAATTCTTTTTCTGCGAGAAGGCCCGATAATGCGAAAATTTTCTCTTTCTTTAATCGTCATTGATTGAATAATCGCTTTCTGCTTTTTTAATCCTGCTTTATCAATATCTTCTTGAGAAATTTTTCCCGTTAACCCGGGAAGCATATCAAGCATAGATTCTATTGAACCCATTTTTTCAAAGCTCTCAAGTTGTGTAAGCATATCAGATAAGGTAAAGGATTCGTTTGCCATCTTTTTCTGCAAACGCATTGCTTCCTCGGCATCTATTGTTTCCTGCGCTTTTTCCACTAATGAAACAATGTCTCCCATACCGAGAATTCTGCTTGCAATTCGTTCCGGATAAAAAGGCTCTAAATCTTCAATTTTTTCGCCTGTTCCGATAAACAAAATCGGTTTGCCGGTAATTGTTTTTAATGAAAGAGCGGCGCCACCCCTTGTATCCGAATCAAATTTAGTAAGTATAACGCCTGACAGACCTACCGAACCGTCGAATTCTTTTGCAATATCTACGGCACTTTGTCCAGTCATAGAATCCGCAACAAGCAAAGTTTCTACCGGATTTATCGCTTTTTTTATTGCAATAATTTCATTCATCATTTCCGCATCGATCTGTAAGCGCCCGGCGGTATCTACAATAACCGTGTCATAAAAGTTTTTTTTGGCAAAAGCAAGTCCGTTTTTTGCTACTTGAACCGCATTTTTAGACTCTTCTTTATACACAGGAACTTCAATTTGAGTGCCTAAAACAGACAGTTGTTCAATAGCGGCGGGACGAACAAGGTCACAGGCTACAAGAAGCGGTTTTCTTCCTTCTTTTTTTAAGCGCGCGGCGAGTTTTGCCGCAGAAGTTGTTTTTCCGGAACCTTGCAACCCTAAAAATAAAATTACTGATTGAGTATCAGGGCCTTTCAATTGTAAATCTTGTTTGTCATCCCCTAAAAAGGAAAGAATCTTATCATGCACAATTTTTACAAACTGCTGCCCGGGATTAACCGATTTTAATACGGTCTCTCCCTTTGCTTCTTCAATTGTTGCATTGATAAAGCGGCGCACAACCCGCAAGTTGACGTCCGCATCAAGTAAGGCTGTTTTTATCTCTTCAACCGCATCTTCGATGTTTTTTTCGGTGATTGTTGCCTTTCCGCCTATTTTACGAATAATTCCGCTGAATGTATCGGTTATTTTTTCAAGCATTTTTTCTTCCTCTTGGGTAAATACCTTATACGAATTGATAAAATTTTTGTTTTAGAAATAGAATACTACCACAAGAAAAAAGAAAAAGCAAGGGAAGTAAAAATGCTGTGTCAAGCCACTATAAAAATGTCCCCACTTTTAGCGACATAAAATCATACATTTATGGACGCTGCGCTTTGAAATTTTTCTCTTATCCGATTTGCTTGTAAATAGCCGGAGTTAAATTAGGTACAAACCGCCATTGTAAAGCGATGTTTAAAACCAAAAATTCTCATTTTAAACTCGTCGACTTAGTTTTATCACAAACATAAAAAACTAAATCACGGACTTCGGCTATCACCTCTAGCTCTCTATGCGGTTATTTTTTTCGTGCGTAAGCCTAAAACGTGGCACAGAGGGTTATGCATGAATAAAATATTATCACCTTTTAGGTATTGGAAAAGTCAACATCAGCTCAGTATTTTTGACTGCCGATAGAAGTTTTTATGGATTTTGTATATCCCTGTCTACTACAACGTTTTCTAACTTAAGTTGCTGCTATACTAATCGGAGCATTGGCAATAATAGCTTGCAGATTCAGCATTCCTATGGTAAATTGCTCACCGTTGTCAAACTCAGAACAAATTCAAACGATGTTTAAAAGCATCAACACAAAATTATAAAATTGAAGCTTTTAACCTCGCAGCACTGATTTAATCAAGAATACGAAAAATCAGTGCGTGGCAGTGGTTCCACGCAGAAGCGATGTTTTAAAGCAAGGCTGCTTGCAAAGCTTTAAACTCGCAGGTTTGGTTTTGCCACGGACGTCAAAAACTCAGAACCGCCATGGACGGCGGTGGTTCTAAACAGAAACGACGTTTTAAAGCAAAACTATTTGCAAAGCTTTAAAACTCGTAGGTTTCATTTTGACAAGGACGTCAAAATGAAACCGTTGTGTCTGACTCTCTTTTTTATAAAAATTTTTATGATTTTTGTAAGATTTATTAAAGAATATGATCGAGCTATTAAAAAAACGTTATACCAGCTTAACTTGATAATTCAGGCTTTTTAAAAATATGATAATCCATTGGCTACATACTCCTTGTTGACATTTTGTTGATACCAAGAAATTTTTCAAAAATATCAAGCTTTGCACGTTTCATATGTAGCAATAAATTAGCATTTTGGACTTAAATAGAATTAAATTGTTAAGCAGCAAACTTTAAAAAAACAGGGAAAAAGGGGATAAAATCCCAAAATTTGCAGTTTTTTTTAAAGTGGGACCAGAGGGACTCGAACCCCCTACCTACTGCTTAGAAGGCAGTTGCTCTATCCTGATGAGCTATGATCCCAAGCACAACACTTCAAGGTCGGGATGGAGGGATTTGAACCCCCGATCTTCTGGTCCCAAACCAGACGCCTTAGCCACTAGGCTACATCCCGATTGGTTGATATAATAAAAGAAAAGGTATATTTTGTCAAGTAGAATATCAATCTTGAATAAAATAATTTTGCAAGGAGAACAACCATGAGTGAATTTACCATACGCTTTCCAAACGAACAAAAAAAGCGATTTGTGCAACCTATTTCTGCCGGAGCCTTATTGGCCTATATGCCAAACATTGATAAAACTGTTTACGGTATGAAGGTTAATAATGAGCTCGTTGCGTTGAGTAAAACCATTGATATACGCGCAAGTGTAGAGCCTGTATTAAAAGGTACTCAAGAAGGCTCAAAAATTTATCGCAGAACCCTGTGTTTGCTGCTTGCAGCCGCCTCACAAGCACTCTACCCAGAGCCAAGGCTGCTGGTAGGCCACAGCCTTGGCTATAGTTATTATTATACACTTGAAGGAAATAATACCGAGAAAATAGACTTTAAAAAAATTGAAGAGAAAATGCGGGAGCTTGTGGAAGCTGATATACCAATTCAAACCCGCTGGCTTTCTTATGAAGAAGCGATTGAAATGTTCCAAAATTCAAATCAACCCGACACGTATAAACTTCTTTCTTATATAAGTAAACCTAAAATTCTGATTAATAAACTTGGAGATTTTCATGACCTGTTTTTTCAACCGGTAATGGACAGAACGGGAGAAGTAAAGGTGTTTGAACTTATGCCATACGGCGAAGGTTTTTTACTGCGTTTTCCTTCTACTGCGGAGCCTGATAAATTACCGGTATTTGATGACATACCGCAACTTTTTACTGTTTACAAAGAATATAAACAATGGGGAAAACTGGTCGGCGTATCTGCTGTCGGACAGTTAAATACTATTATCGAAAAAAGAAAAACAAAAGATTATGTTGAAATTATCGAAACAATGCAAAATAATAAACTTGCAAAAATAGCCGGACAAATAGAAGAAAAGAAAACCGTTAAACTTGTTCTGATTGCGGGTCCCTCAAGTTCCGGAAAAACAACAACGGCAAAAAAACTTTCTATGCAGCTGCGAGTTCTCGGGTTTGACCCTCATATTATCAGCCTTGATGATTTTTACTTAGGTTCGGCAAAAACACCGATCGGAGAAGACGGCAAGCCGGATTATGAGTGTCTGGAAGCAATTGATGTTCCGCTTATCAATGAAATCCTTTTAAAACTTTTTAATGGAGAAATGGTTGAATTGCCTTCATATAATTTTAAAACGGGAGAGCGTGAGTATCGAGGAAAAACATTGCAATGCAATGAACGCTCTATTGTAATTATGGAAGGAATTCACGGTTTAAACGATAAAACAACCGCAGAAATAGATCCTAATCTAAAATTCAAAATCTATCTTTCAGCTTTAACTCAACTCAATCTTGACGATCACAACAGAATACCGACATCCGACAATAGACTGCTGCGCAGAATTGTCCGCGATGCGCAATTCAGAAGCACCGCCGCTTCAAAAACAATCGAAATGTGGGAAAATGTACGCTCGGGAGAAGCAAAATATATCTTTCCCTATCAGGGAAATGCGGATGCGATGTTCAATACCGCGTTAGACTATGAACTTTCGGTTTTAAAAATTTATGCGGAGCCCTTGTTACGCACGGTAAAACCGACGGATCCCTCCTATAGCGAAGCTTCAAGATTACTTATGTTCTTAAATAACTTTTTATCTATTTCTCCGTCATTTGTACCGGGACAGTCTATTTTAAGAGAATTTATCGGCGACAGCGATTTTTCTTATCGATAAGGATTTTATCTGTTATTAAAAAGGAGTTCGGTAAAAATTGATGTATGAGTTTTTTCAACAGCGGTGTTCATGTTCCCTTTGTTGTACACATTCTATATGTATTCCGCACACAAGGCTTATGTATTTATCAATTTTTGCCGATATGAGAAAAGTATGAAACTAAAACACGTATCTTTTGCTTGCTGCATTCTCTTGTTAATGCCGATTTTTTCCGAAGAAACGGAAGAAGCTTTAGGGAAAAAATATAATATAGAAATTCGAGTCCAACCTGAATTTGTTGGACCTGATAACAAACAACCGCTTTTTTCATTTGACAGAATTCCCGATTCTTCGCTTATCAGAAAAGTTATTGCAAAAACATGGTTTTTTGCTGCTCCTCAAGATGTGTTAAGCCTTTCAGAAAAAACGTACACCGATATTAACGGCAATACCTTTACGGTTAAAGCACAGGCTCTACCCGAAAAAAAACAAATAGCTGTGATGGTTATCCCTGAAATAAATGAGTATAGCGCAACAGGAAAAAATATGCTTCCGCAAGGTACGTGGATTTTATATCGTAATGACGTAAGCGGTGAGCCTGTACAAATTAAAATACTCCCAAGAGAAAATCCGAATTTATATATTCTCTTACACCCCGCAAAAGCAGTTGAGCAAAAAGGAAAATCTTTTATTGATATTTGTTTGTATAATGCATACGTCAGAAAAGATATGCCGCTCGGCGTCTCCTTTAATGACTTATTATATTTCTCTTTAATTAACATTCGCAGCATTAGTAAAGACGTTCTGCCGTGGGAACTTTTTAACCCGCCGGGAAGTTATAGCGCGATTGAGTCGATGACCAAAATCATTAAGCAAAAAAGTTATGGACTGGTACCGCTTCCAAATGGTTGTTTTGATGAATCGGGCAGGCCCGTACATATTTCAGACGGAACACCGCAAAAAGATGTGGAAATTATTCGCAATCTGCGTATTGATCAGATTCCCAAAGAAGTTATCGGCGGAGTGGATACGCTCGGTTTTGCAAAATGGGTTATAGACGGTATTATTTATCCGGTTGCGGGACAAGGAATTTATGTTTCATCCTTAAAAAAAGCTACATCAATTCCTGACACACATTTTAACAAGGCGGATCAAAAAGATAGAAAAGCCTTTTTAAGCATTGACTGGATCAGGAATCTTGCCTCCGCTGCCTTTAGTTTAGATGTAAAACGAACCGTATATCCCGATAAATCCGGTGTAGATGTTAAAATAGAACCTTTTGCATTGACCTTCTCGGTACCTATGAATGATAAATCAAGCCCCCCTTTTGTCGGCTATCTTAAAGATACCGGATATCAAATAGAATATTTACACGCCCTGCTCTACTATCTTGCCGCAACCGAGCCGGGGCACTTTTATCTTGGGGTCATCAACGAAGAAAAAACAGCACCAAAGATTCGGCATTATAAACAGGTGCTGGTATTCTTTCCGTATTTTGATACCTATGGACATTTTAGAATCGAAACATTTCAGCAAATTTCGGAATTCAGAATAGAGGATATTATCAAAGATAATCAAAAAGATTATATTTCCTTGGTAAGAGTCCGTGCCCCTGAAATCGGATTGTTTAACCCGTAAACCGTTCATAGCATTCGGTAATTAAGTTGCTGTTACACTAATCGGTGTATCAACAATAACAGCCTGCAGATTCCGCATGCCTATAGTAAATTATCAGTACTAAAAAAACAATTTTTAACCTCGCAGCCACTGTAAACAAGAATACTAAAAATTACGGCAAAGCGAAGGGAAGAACATGCAAAAGCAATGCTTTGCCAATTCGAAAATTACATTTTGCCTATGGTAAACTGCCCACCGTTGCCAAATTCCAAACAATGTTTAAAAGCATCAACGCAAAACTGTAAAATTGAAGCTTTTAAACTCGTAGCACTGATTTAATCAAGAATACTAAAAATCAGTGCGTGGCGGTGGTTCCAAGCCGACGGTTTAGTTTTTGCCACGGACGGCAAAACTCAGAACAATGTAAAACGATGTTTAAAAACTACCACACCGACATAAATAGGAGTTTTTAAACTCGCAGCACTGATTTAAGCAAGAATACTAAAAATCAGGGCGTGGCGGTGGTTCCATACAGAAATGAGTTAAAAAACTACCACACTTTTATAAATAGAAGGTTTTAAACTCATGGTTTAGTTTTTGCCATGGACGGCAAAAACTAAACCGTGGATTTTTTTTAATAAAAGGAAAAAAGCCTATCCAAGGGGCCGCTGCCCTTGTATATCCGCAAGCCCTGAGGAACTGCCGGTTTCTATTGAATTCTTGCCCTTTTTGCGATATAGTGGGCAGTCGGAGGGTGGGTATGCATTCAGGTCAGGAGCTTCTTGCAAAAAACAGTCATGTCATTAATGAGCTGCACGCATGGGCACAGGAATTATCAAAAAAATATTGCTCAAAAACCGTTAATCTTTATATTGTGCACGGGAATATCCGTGATTTTCTGCCGCACCGCGATATTGCCGGCGGTTTTGCCTTTGTGCGCATTCGAGATTATATTTCTGAAGTTATTTTCGGTAATAAGGACATTATCATTTTTTATGATAAATCAAGCGGGATTAATTTTTGTCTGAATAGCATGTTGCAAGAATACCTTACAATTATGCACAGAAAGTATCCCGATGTGCCGATTGAAAATCTGCTTTCAAAAGACCCTGTGGAAGCGTTTTCGTATCTTGAGCAGTATTTCAGAATGAATATGCGGCAGGGTAAGCGGATTGTGCTTATCGTTGATTATGCCGAGTCGTTAACTCCCGCAGAGGATATTGCATATCTTAACGAAACCGACCGGTATTGTTTGGTAACGTTAAACCGTTGGTCGCATGATCCGGTTTTTACCAACGAAGATATTTCTATTGTGTTGCTGACGGAAAATATCGCCGATCTGAATACACGAATAACCGCCTCTCCTTCTACGGTAAAAATACATATTCCGCTTCCCGACGAAGCAATCAGAATTGATTTTTTGAACGATTTAAAAAACAGGGAAGATTTGTTAATTCTTGAGCGAGGGCTTAATACCGAAAAGCTTGGAAAGCTTACCGCGGGGCTTAATCTTGTCAATTTGAATCAGCTTGCGGCGGAAACCTACCAGATGAGCGATGATGACGGAAAAATCAGGGGCTCAACGCAGTCGGATCCGGTAACGCTTGAATTTTTAAAACAAAAGAAACAAGAGATTATCGAAACCGAGGCTGCGGGAATGTTGCAATTTGTCAATACAGATCATAATCTTTCGTATATTGCCGGTAATAGTTTTGTAAAAAAACGGTTTGTCAATGCCGCAAAGGCAATACGGCAAGGAAGAGCCGATGTGTTGCCGATGGGGTATTTAATAACCGGCCCGATCGGAACGGGCAAAACGTTTATGGTTTCCGCATTTGCGGGTGAAATAGGCATACCGATGGTGCGGCTGTGCAATTTTCATTCAATGCAGCAGCGCACCGCGGAGGCAAACCTTGAAAAAGTTCTGAACATCCTCAAAGCGATGGCGCCCGTTGCGGTGATGGTTGACGAGGCGGATGCGGTGTTTAATGCAAAACGAGATTCAACCGGCGGAGAGTCGAGAATTTTTGCACAAATCAGTAGCTTTATGGGAAACACCGATTATCGCGGAAAAATTATTTGGTTTTTAATCACCTCGCGTCCCGACCTGCTTCCGATTGACTTAAAACGGCAGGGAAGAGCGGAAGAGCATTTGGCGGTTTTTTATCCCGAAACAGCCGAGGAAAAGATTGAGTTGCTTGAAACCTTGCAGCGAAAACTTAAAATACGGCTCAAAGATGTAAATCCCGCCGGCATTATTAAAAAACTGAAATTTCCCGTCTCCGGAGCGGATTTGGAAGCAATATTGGTGCGCTCAAAATTGAATGCGGCAATGGAAAACCGCATGATGATCGTCAATGCGGATATTGAGCAAACCATTGAGGATTTTATTCCGCCTTCGTACCCGTATGAGATTGAATTACAAAATCTTGTGGCGGTGCTTGAATGTACCAGCAAAGAGATGATCCCGAAAAAATACCAAAACTTTGACCGCTCAAAACTTGCCGCCGAAATTCTTGAACTAAAACAACTGCTCGGTGAAAAATAAGCTCCTATATTATAACAGGTATAGCAGCAGCGGTTTTCAAAAAAAACTTTTGATAGCTTTCAGTAAATCCTCAAGCGGCATTCCGGAGCGCTCGCTCATAATGCGGATACTTGCCTTCGGGAGCATAATTCGGGCTAACGGCGTTTTCAGCATTTTGAATTTGGGATTAATTGTTTCCAATGCGTCCCGCAATTCGGGAGCCGCAGCCAAAAGGTCTTTGAGCATCGTGTCGGGAGTAATGTCGTCGGCGGTAAAGGTTTTAGCCGCGCCCTCGCTCGGCTGAGAGCATTCTTCCGTAACTGGTTCTGCGGGGGCAGTGCTTTCGTTTTTTTTATTTTCCCAGGTTAAAAGGGTTTGGGAGCCCTGCAAACTTCTGATATGCGTACAATCCTGCATCATTTCAAGCACGCCTCTAAATTTTCCGTCAGAATCGCGCACTGCCGTATACTGAATATAGATAAAAAGATCGGGTTTATTAATCCAAAACTCAGCCGTGTCCTGCTCCCCCGACCTGAACTTTTCGATTATTTCTTCTACTATGTGCACACTCGCCCGCGGATGACAGTTTGCCACATTACGCCCGATAACGTTTTTACTGCGCGGAAACACGCGGTGCTTGGTATCGGAGTAAAAACATACCAGCTCATTTTCATCAACATAGGAAAGGTCTACCGGCAAATGTTGATAAATCAGGTTGATCTGCTCCAATGTCAGCTTGCCCATCGCCACATCCAACACGCCGCCGCTGTGTGCAATGCCGTGTTTTTGCAACACCTTCGCAAGGTCTTCCGCCAAAGAATGCTCCGCTGCGGGCTCGGCTGCGGCAGGTGCGGGCTCCTTTTCGTCAACCTGAATCCATGCAAAGCCGATTTCTTTGTCGCCCGCCTTCATTTCCTCAAACTCTTTTTCGCTAATCATTGCAAGCGAGGTTGGGTATAACACAGACTCTTCCTTGAGTAAAAGGTCGCGAATATCATCAACGATGGTTTGTTGCATTGCGATAAATTCATCGTCCTTATCTTCCGCCAAAAGCTTCGCCGCATTTCGGATTTCATCGCGGATAAAATTATCCAGCGTCCACATGGTGGTTGTCGGACGGTCAAAACCTTTTTGCTCAAGAATTGAGTACAATTGATTTTGTTTTCTTGAAAGGTGAATTTTAAACTGCTCCAATCGTTCATACAGCTCCAGCCACTGGTTTTTAATCAGCGGATACTGCACCAAGTCTTCAATCTCTTTTAAGATTTTTTGCAGCGCATCATTTTCCCGATAATAGCACATAATCGGATGGTTTTTATCCAAATCGGGACGGCTTGTGTCCATTACTTCTTCAAAAAGCTCAAGCATTTTTTGAATATTTTCTTTTCTGCACTCGTCATCTTCAATTTCTTTTAATTCCTGCTCGGCAAGGGCAATCTCATACGGCTTTACCGTTCCAACCTTTTCCCGTATCTGCTTTCGTGCCTCTTCCAAATCGATGGCTCCGGCATTATATGCATCTTTTATCTGCAAAATCAGCTGCAATTTTGTATCATCAACATCGGATAAATGCTTTCTCATTTCCAACATAGTGCGCTCTTTGTATTCGTTGCTAAAATAATAAAAGAGTATAATTTTTTAAAAGCGTTTATTTTTAAAATTAGACTCGGTTTACATAACAAATATAAAACGAAACCCTTTTACTGTCAAGCATTTTACGTCCGTTGAAAAAACATGCCGCTTTTTTAAAACAGAGGGGAAAAGGTCTTTTACAGAACGCTTGGATAAATCAAGAAAAGAGCTTGCACTTTTTCATGATTTACTGTATTATCGGGTGTATTGCGATAAAATCGAAAGAGAATTCAAAACAGCATGTTTCGGCAGCGTTTTGGTGTTTTTCGTACATGATTTTTTCTTAAAATTTATCCGACAAAGGATAAATGGCTTTTTGCACTCTTTTGTTTTTTTCGTATGAAAAAGAACAGAATTTTTAAAACCTCTTTTTTTGCTTTAAATTCGGATGAAGCTTTCTAAATAATTTTATATTTTATTCAGATTTCTTGCTTCCTTAATTTATCAAAAAATTAAGTGAGAGAAGTTTTCTATAGTTTTATACATTTATAGAAGGTTCTTCTATAAATTGTATAAAAACTTGTTAAAATTTAATGAGCACTTTATGCAAATACTGGTTATTGTATGTTTTTTATTATTCGCCCTACTCCTTTTTAAGAATAAAGACAATTTTTTTAAGGCGTCAAAACCGGAATCAACCGAAGAGGAGCGTTTAAAAAACCTTGTAGAGATGGAAGATGAGTATTATCGAAAAACCGCTGCGGGTGAGCAAACGCTTCCTTTTGTAAAACTTTTTTATCAGCAGGATTGTATGATTGTCAAATCGATCTTACAAAGCGAAGGCATTCCGTATCATGTTAAGCAGGAGCATCTTTCTTCCGTTTTGATCGGTCAAGGTGTCGCGGGACAAAACGATACCTATTTTTATATCCTCCGAAAGGATTATGAGGATGCCTTAAAAATTATAAACGATTTTATCGCTCAAAAAGAAAAGAGCTTCCACAAGCCAAAGACAATCTCTCGTGTTATTCCTTTTTCGACATACAACCCGAAACGGGATGATACGGTTGCGATTATTATTTTTCAAAAAGAATAAAAATAGTTACACCCTTATGGACAAATATATTTGGATATCTTGCAGAAACTTGATCAGCTTTTGGAAAGAACCTAGTATTGCGTTTTTTGCTGCCTCGATCCGTTTTAAAGCATTTGATACAAGTCGCAAAAAATCATAAAAAAGAGCCCGACTCGGCGCAACGGTGGGCAATTTACCACAGGGATACTGAATCCGCAAGCCATCATTGCTGCTCGCTTTTTTCAGCATAACAGTAAGGTAATGAGCATATCCCTTACAAAAGAATATCGCAAAGAGCGCCTAAAGAAAATTTTTAAAAAGGAGAGTTTATTATGAAAAGGAACAAAAAAGCTATTTTTTTAGCAGCTTTCGCATTCGCGGGGAGTTGTATTTTTACAAATTGTGCCGGCGAGCCTAAAAATCAGACATCTGCAAACGACAAACAAGTGATTGCAGAACTTAAGGAATCTGAAAAAATGCTCAATGCAACACTACCAAGGATGATTGACTCGGTTACCAATTGGGATGAAGTAAAATTTAAAGAGCCCGATGTCTATGAATATTATTATACTATTTTAAATATTGAAGAAAAAAAATTAGGTTCAAAAAAAGAATTTTTGCAAACAGTGCTCAAAAACTCCATTATAGAAAATTACAAAGACAATGCGGCGGTAGATATTTTCAGAATTAATAACATGACGCTCAAGCATATCTACCGTGATAAAAACAAAACAGAAATTTTTACAATCACTCTCTTGCCGGGAGAGTATTAAGAAGTTTCTTGCATGGATAAAATTTATTATTGCTAAATCTATTCAAACGTACAATCATGTTAACGAAAATTAAAAAACGATTTTTATGCAATTTTTTATGTAATAAGGTACATAATAATTATAAAAATACAATTAGCTAAACGAGGCTTATTTTTATGAATAAAACCGTATACTTAGGACTTACCGGAGATATAATACATCCGGGAATTATTAATATTATAAGCGAGGGAGCAAAACACGGCGACCTGATTATCGGTTTATTGACCGATAGCGCTATTGCTTTCCACAAAAGGCTTCCCTACCTCACCTACGAACAGCGCAAGCAAGTTGTTGAGCATATTAAAGGGGTAAGCAAGGTTATACCACAAGAAGACTGGTCATATGTTCCGAATTTAAAAAAACTGAAGCCTGATTTTATTATTCACGGAGACGACTGGCTGCGTGGCTCATTATCCAAAATTAGAGACGAAGTTGTGGAAGCCCTGAAAGAATGGGGCGGAAAAATTATCGAAGTGCCGTATACGCAAGGAATTAACTCTTCCGCTTTTGTAGAAAGTATACATACCATCGGTACAACTCCAGACATTAGAATGAAAACCTTGCGCCGCCTTATAGAAGCAAAGCCTATTGTGCGGATTATGGAAGCGCATTCGGGACTCTCCGGACTCATTATTGAAAACCTTGAAGTTGAAAAAGAAGGCGGAACTCACCGGTTTGACGGTATGTGGTCGTCAAGCCTTACGGATTCCACCAGCAAGGGAAAGCCCGATATTGAAGCGGTTGATCTGACAACTCGACTTCAAACATTAACGGACATTCTTGAGTGCACAACAAAACCGATTATTTACGACGGAGATACAGGCGGAAAACCTGAGCATTTTATTTTTACAGTCAGAACGCTTGAACGAAACGGTATTTCGGCAGTTATCATCGAAGATAAGGTTGGATTAAAAAAGAACAGTCTCTTCGGTACGGAAGCAAAACAAGAGCTCGCTCCGGTTGATGATTTTTGTTACAAAATAAGTGCCGGTAAAAAGGCTCAAGTTACAAAAGAATTTATGATTATTGCCCGCCTTGAATCTCTGATTGCGGGAAGGACTGTTGACGAAGCACTGGAACGTGCGTTTGCATATGTAAAAGCCGGCGCCGATGGCGTGATGATTCACAGTAAAGAAAAAGACGGACAGGATATAAAAGATTTTTGTCTGCGTTTTAGAAAAGAGTATGAAAAAGTGCCCATTGTGCTTGTTCCCACAACCTATAATCAATTTACAGAAAGGGAGCTGGCATCTTGGGGAGCAAATATCATCATATATGCAAATCACATGCTGAGGGCTTCATATCCGGCAATGCACAAGGTTGCAAAAACCATCTTGGAAACCGAACGCTCTTTAGAAGTGAATGATCTCTGCCTTTCGATCAAAAATATTTTAGAATTAATACCGGGAACAAAATAAAATGATACGTCCTGATTTTTTTTATGATTTACTGATCAAAAACGGAACTGATTTTTTTACCGGCGTTCCCGATTCTCTTTTAAAAAATTTTTGTGCGTATCTTACCGATACGGTAAAAAAAGATAATCACATTATCGCTGCAAATGAGGGCGGAGCCATAGGGCTTGCAGCGGGACATTATTTTGCAACGGAAAACATTCCTTTGGTTTACATGCAGAATTCCGGACTTGGAAACACGGTTAATCCGATTCTTTCCCTTGCGGATAAAGAAGTGTATTCCGTACCTATTCTGCTTCTTATCGGTTGGCGTGGCGAGCCGAACGTACATGATGAGCCGCAGCACATTAAACAGGGAAAAATAACTTGTGAGCTCCTTGAAACAATGGAAATCCCCTACTCTATATTAGCGCTTGAAGAAACACAGGCAGCCGCTCAAATTCAGCAAGCATATACTATAATGGAAGAAACCAATGCACCGTATGCATTTGTTGTTCGTAAAGGGACATTTGACTCGTATACGCTTAAAACAAACGAAAACGTTCCTGCGCAAATGAGCCGCGAAGAAGCAATAGAAGAAATTGTTTTGCATGCTCCTGAAAATGCGGTTTTTATATCGACTACCGGCATGGCATCCCGCGAGCTTTATGAGCTGCGTGACAAACACCAAAGCGGACATCATAAAGATTTTTTAACTGTCGGCTCAATGGGACATGCCTCGCAAATTGCGCTTGGAATTGCCTTAGAAAAACCGAATGTTCCTGTATTTTGCCTTGACGGTGACGGAGCTGCCCTTATGCACATGGGAGGAATGGCAATAATCGGCACTAGAAAACCTCAAAACATACTGCATATTGTGTTTAACAATGGAGCACATGATTCGGTTGGCGGACAGCCGACCGTTGCGCGCAATATCAGTCTCTGCGATATTGCCCGCTCCTGCGGATATGAATATGCGGTTTGCGTAAAAACAAAAGAAGAATTAGACTCGGTTTTAAAAGACAGTAAAACGTACTCATGTCTAACTTTTATAGAAATATTGGTAACAAAAGGAGCTCGCTCTGACTTAGGTCGCCCGAAATCATCTCCGCTTGAGAATAAGCAAGCGTTTATGGCATATTTAAAAGGAGTAAAAAAATGATACGAGAGGCTGTTATTTTAGCGGGTGGGCTTGGTTCCCGTTTAAAAAATAAAACAAAAACAATGCCGAAAGGGTTTATTGAAATAGACGGCGTTGCGATTGTAGAGCAATCGGTAAAAAAATTATTAGCCCACGGAATTGAAAAAATCATCATCGGAACCGGTCATTGCAACGAGTATTATGAACGATTGGCAAAAAAATATCCTGCAATTATAACGATAAAAAATGAAAATTACGCAAATACCGGCAGCATGGGAACCTTGGAAATATGCGCACCGCTCGTTCAAGAAGATTTTTTACTCTTAGAATCCGATCTCATTTATGATTCTATCGGTTTATTTACGCTTATAAACGAGCAACGTAAAAATCTTATTTTAGCAAGCGGCGCAACAAACTCAGGCGACGAAGTATATTTACAAGCGGATTCCGACGGTAATTTAACGGGACTTTCAAAAAACAAAAATGAATTAAAAACCGTCTGTGGAGAATTGGTCGGTATTAGCCGCTTAACTAAATCGGTGTTAGATGCGATGTGCGCCCATGCAGCTGCTCATCATGCGGATACTCCAAAAATGGAATATGAGCACGCACTTTTGGCTATTGCCGGAACACAAGCTATCGCAATAAAAAAGATAGAATATTTTACATGGCGGGAAATCGACAATGAAGAACATTTGCAAATGGCGATACAAAATATTTACCCGCGCATTGCGGAAAACGAAAGTTTGCGCAGGGTTCGCCGCGAAGTTTTGCTCAATCCCGGGCCGGCCACTACCACTGACAGTGTAAAATATGCACAAGTTGTGGCGGATATTTGCCCGCGGGAAAAAGAATTCGGAAACATGATGCAATGGATTTGCGATGAGCTAAAACTTTTTGCACTTGGAAAAAATACCGATCCCGATCGGTATGAGACTATTTTGTTTGCCTGCTCCGGAACCGGTGCCGATGAAGTGATGGTTTCATCCTGCGTTCCCGATGACGGACATTTATTGGTTATCGATAATGGCTCCTATGGTGCGCGTATTGCAAAAATAGCCGAAGTATACAAGATACCGATGACCGTATTCAAAAGCTCAACCTATGAGCCCATTGATCTCGCCAAACTTGAGGCTGAGTTTGCCTCAAAAAAATACACGCATCTTGCCTGTGTTTATCACGAAACAACAACAGGCTTGTTGAATCCTTTGCACATCATTTGTCCGATGGCAAAAAAATATGGAATGACCACAATCGTCGATGCGGTAAGTGCTTATTGTGGTATTCCGATGGATTTAAAAACACTTTGTATAGATTTTATGGCTTCAACCAGCAATAAAAACATCCAAGGGATGGCAGGCGTCGGCTTTATCATTGCAAACAAAACGGAGCTTGAAAAAACCAAAAACTATCCGATGCGTAACTATTATCTCAATTTATATGACCAATACCTGCATTTTGCAAAAACAAAGCAAACCCGCTTTACTCCGCCCGTCCAAACACTGTACGCATTGCGCCAAGCTATTATCGAAACCAAACAGGAAACAGTGCAAAAACGATATGAACGCTATACCGCATGTTGGGAGATTTTAGTAAAAGCGATAAAAAAACTCGGACTCAAAATGCTTGTAAAAGAAGAACATCAAAGCCATTTGATAACCGCAATTTTAGAACCAGAAACCGAAAAATACAGCTTTCAGGTTCTGCATGATTTTGCCGCATCACACGCTTTCACCATTTATCCGGGTAAACTCGGCAATCTGAACACATTTAGAATCGCCAACATCGGCGACATACAACCCGAAGAAATGCAGCGCTTCACCCTTAAACTGGAAGAATATCTGCGGGAAATTGGAGTTTGAGTTTTGTATAGTTGAGTATTTCAAATACTTTAATATAAATAACGAAAAATAATTTCAATTAAAGGAAACCTAATGAAACATTCAGTAGCGTTAATCGGCTGCGGCCGCATTAGTTTTAAACATATAGAAGCCTTTGTTGCAATGCAAGATAGGGTTGATTTAATTGCCGTATGTGATCCTATTTTGGAGCGCGCTCAAGAAAAAAAAGCGGAATATGAAAAAACTGCTAAAGGAACTGTGCAGATATTTGCGGATTACAAAGAAATGCTTGATGTTTGTAATCCTGAAATTGTAACAATCGCAACAGAATCCGGCAAGCATAAAGAGATTGCCGTATATTGTCTAAATCATGGAACTCATGTTATCTGTGAAAAGCCGATGGCTTTATCCACCTCAGACGCACAGGAAATGATTGCTACGGCAAAGCAAAATAATAAAAAGCTTGCTGTTTGCTTTCAGAATCGCTTCAATGCTCCCGTTGTAAAAATGCGCGAAGCTTATGAAAAAGGACGTTTCGGCAAGATATTACATGGAATGATTCAAATACGATGGAACCGCAATGAAGAATATTACCAACAAGCAAAATGGCGAGGCACTTGGGCTCAGGACGGCGGTACGTTAATGAACCAGTGTACGCACGGCATTGACCTTTTACAGTGGATGATGGGAGAAGATGCGGTTCGCGTGCAAGCGCAAACACGGCGTTTTATGCGTCCGATTGAAGCCGAAGACTTTGGCTGTGCCATTGTAGAATTTGCATCGGGCGCTGTCGGAATTATAGAAGGCACCGCCGATGTATATCCTAAAAATTTAAACGAAACTATCAGCCTTTTCGGTACTGAAGGAACCGTTGTTATCGGCGGCTTGGCGGTAAACAAAATGGAAACGTGGCGTTTTGCCGATGCGGAAAAAGTTGGGGATACAGAAGAAAAAGTCTTAAATCCCAATGAAAAAGATCCGCCCACGGTATACGGCTTTGGGCATTCAGCTTTATTTAAAGACTTTATAGATTCGATTGAGCAAAATCGCGAACCGCTTGTTTCAGGGGAGAAAGGGAAAAAAGCACTCGAAATAATTTTAGCAATTTATAAATCACAAAAAACAGGCTTGCCTGTTACGCTTCCTTGTGAGTTTTCAACCTTAGATATGAAAGGTGTTTTTTAATTTCATAAATAATGAAAGATCTTATTATTCAAAAACTAAACCGTTTTTTTGACAAGCAAGAGACCATTATTTTAGTTCTGCTATACGGCTCCTATGCGCGCGGCAGTCAAACCGAGTTAAGTGATGTGGATCTCGCTGTTGCTGCACGGACGGATTTAAGTCTTGATGATTTTTTGACATTGCGGATGGAGCTTTCTTTATTGTTCGAAAAAGAAATTGATTTAGTTGATATACGAAAAATAGACGGTTTATTGCATTATAAAGTTTTTACTGAGGGGATTTGTATAAAAAAAACAGAAAATGACGGCAAATCACTGTTGCATAAAAACATTATGACCGCCTTGTTTTGGTATGAAGATTATTATCCGTTATATCTTCGTTCACAAAAAGTGATACTAAAAAAAGCTTTTGGTTCTGTTTAACCATGTACGATACACCAATCATAGCAGAAAAACTGCATTCGCTTGATAGATGCTTGAGCCGTATAAAAGAGCATGTACCGGTCAGTATAAAATCGCTTGAGGATGATTTTGATGTACAGGATATTATAACCCTCAATCTACAAAGGGCGGTGCAAATTTCGGTCGATATTGCATCTCATGTTTTGAGCGAGGGTTTTAATGTGCAAGCTAAAACAATGGCTGAATTGTTTTTTCTCCTTGCAGAGAAAAAACTCATTGATGAAGAGCTTGCGGTAAAATTGGCAAAAGCGGTTGGATTTAGAAACATAGCGGTACATGAATATGATAGCATAAACATGACTATTTTATACGCAATTATTACCAATGAATTAGACTGCTTTCATACATTTACTCAAATCATACTGGCTTTTTTAAATGCCTGATTAAGGAGAAGAAAAATGAACGTACCTTTTTATACTTCAACACGTGAATATCAAAACTATAAGCAGGAATTTGATTCCGCGATTTCATCCGTGCTTGAAACCGGCGATTTTATTTTAGGCAAGGCGGTAACTGAACTTGAACAAGCTGTCGCAAAGTATTGCGGCGTAAAATATGCCGTAGGGGTTGCAAACGGCAGCGATGCACTTGTTATTGCATCAGATATTTTAGGCTTTAAAGACGGCGCCGAAGTTTTAACCCCCGTGTTTACTTTTTTTGCCTCAACCTCATGTATTGCTCGTTTAGGCGGGAAACCGGTGTTTTGCGATGTAGATGAAGACACCTTTTGCATAGACATGAACGATGCCGAAAATCGAATTACAAAAAACACCATAGGGATATTGCCGGTACATTTATTTTTGCAAACTGCCGATATGGAAGCTTGTATGAATCTGGCAAAAAAACATAACTTAAAAGTGCTTGAAGATGCTGCGGAAGCATTCGGAATGCAAGATTTATACAAAGGCCAGTTAAAAACTTCCGGAACAATTGGTGATATAGGAATTTATTCTTTTTTTCCGACAAAAACGCTTGGCGGCTACGGTGATGGCGGCATGATTGTTACCAATAATGAAGAATACTATACAAAAGCAAAAAGTCTTCGCGTTCATGGAGCAACAAAAAAATACCATCACGATTATATCGGCTATAATTCCCGACTGGATAGTTTACAAGCCGCTATTTTAAACGTAAAACTGAACCACATCGATGACTCAATTCAAAAAAGAGCAAAACATGCACAGCAGTATCGCGAGCTACTCAACACTGTATCGCAGGTACAGCTTCCAAAGGTGAAAACAAAGGGAAAAGAAGTTTATTATGTGTTTAACCTACTGGCAGAAAAACGTGATGAACTTCAAAATTTCTTACAAGAAAAAGGCATTGGTACAACCGTATATTATCCTAAAAGTCTGCACGAGCAAGAATGTTTTAAGTATTTAGGCTATAAAAAAGGCGACTTCCCTGTTGCCGAAAAACTCTGTGCATCGGTTTTAGCTCTGCCGATGTATCCCGAATTAACCGAAGACGAAGTCAGCTACACCTGCGAGTGTATTAAGAAATTTTATCAGCGCTAATCAAGTTTTGGCGATATGCTAAGAGAGCATTTTTTTTGATATCTTCAATTAGTTTTTAATTCATTTAATATGAATCATAAAAAAATTTTAAAAAAGAGCTCGACACGGCACAAGGGCGAACTCTTGGAATTGCTGCCTTTGGTTCGCCTATGAGTTTTACCTGTTTACGCTGGAGTATCAGGTAAAACATCGTTTAAAATTTAGTAAGGGCGGGTAATTTACCATAGGAATGCTGAATTTCACGAGACTTCTGTTGATGCGCCAATTAAGCACCATAGTAGTTAATTACGGAATCTTATACTGATATGCGTTTAACCGAACATGAAAAAGCAGCAATCGTTGACTGAATTCTTAAACATTTTTCAGATCCTGAACAAATTATTCTCTTCGGTTCGCGCACCGATGATACCAAAAAAGGCGGAGACATTGATCTGCTTGTCTAAACTCAAGGCAGTGCTGAAAAATTATTCAATGAAAAAATTACCGCATTGGCTGCAATTCATGTAAAACTCGGAGAGTGGCGAATTGATATGATCACTTCAACGAGGTTTAACAATGAACGGCTTATTGCTCAAAATGCGTATAAACAGAGAATAGTCTTGTGGACGAGATAATGCTTAAAAGATAAGATGGAGTATGACGGCGTTATTGTTGAAAGAATTTCTCCGAAATATGTTTTTAAACTCGCATACAATAGTAAATACATTGATGCGATTGAAATTTGGATTAGCATGACAAATGACCGGAATTTAATGAGCCACACGTATGATTTTTTAAAATTAGCTGAAATTCTTACGGCAATAAAAAATCATTATTATCCCGAAATAAAAAAGTTGTACAGTAATTTTGCCCATGAGTTTTGATTTAACCGAAACACAAAAAAACATACTTATTGAAATTTTAAAAAAGCATATCAAAAAAGGTGAAATTATTATTTTCGGTTCGCGGGCAAAACAATCGAATACCGAGCACAGCGATGTTGATATTGCAATTCGTAACGGCGCTTTTCTCAAAGGATCTTCAATTTGCTCTTTATGTGATGAGCTTGATGAATCGGATTTTCCGTATTTAACCGATGTGCTTGAATATGAAAAACTGGAAAACCCTGCATTAAAAGAACATATTGACAGTGCGGGAAAAGTGTTGGTAGTGATTTAGATAAAAAGATTTGAAAAAGCTTTAAGGAAAGAATTATGGACAAACCATTTATTCATGAATCAAGTTATGTCGACGAGGGTGCCGAAATCGGCGAAGGCACAAAAATCTGGCATTTTACACATATCATGAGCGGCGCAAAAATCGGAAAGAAATGTTCCATCGGACAAAATGTCAATATTGCCGGCAGAGCTGTCGTTGGAAACGGAGTAAAAATCCAAAACAACGTTTCGCTATACGATGATGTTATTCTCGAGGATGATGTGTTTTGCGGCCCTTCCTGCGTGTTTACCAACGTCATAAATCCTCGCGCCTTTATTGAGCGCAAACATGAATACAAAAAAACCATTGTAAAAAAAGGCGCATCCATCGGTGCTAACGCTACAATTGTATGCGGTGTAACCATTGGGGAATACGCCCTTATCGGCGCTGGCAGCGTAGTAACAAAAGACGTTCCTCCCTATGCCCTTGTCTACGGCAACCCTGCGCAAGTGCATGGAAAGGTGAATGAATCGGGGGAGAAGGAGTGATGAAAGGTATAATTTTAGCAGGAGGAAGCGGTACACGACTTGCCCCCCTAACGACATCAGTTTCAAAACAAATATTACCCTTGTATGATAAACCGATGATTTATTATCCTTTATCAACTTTAATGCTTGCTCATATTAATGAGGTACTGATTATTTCAACTCCTCGTGATATAGAATTATTTAAAAGTTTGTTAGGTGATGGCAATTGGCTTGGGATGAAATTTGAATATGCTGTTCAAGACAAACCTCGAGGTCTTGCCGATGCTTTTATTATTGGTGAAAAGTTTATAGGGAATGACAGTTGTTCTTTGATATTGGGGGACAATGTATTTTATGGGAATGGTTTTAGCACAACTTTATTAAATGCAAAAAAAAATATAGAAGAAAATAAAGGCGCCCTTATTTTTGGTTATTATGTCAAAGAGCCTTCAGATTATGGTGTTGTAGAATTTGATTACTTAGGAAAAGCAATATCGATTGAAGAAAAGCCAGAAACACCTAAGTCAAATTATGCTGTACCTGGATTATATTTTTATGATAATGGAGTAATAGAGATTGCAAAAAATATAAAACCGTCTGCCCGGGGTGAAATTGAAATTACATCAGTAAATAATGTATATTTGCAAAATAAAAAATTAAGAGTTGAAAAACTCGGCAGAGGGATGGCATGGCTTGATACCGGCACTTTTAATGGCTTATTGGATGCAGCAAATTTTATAGCAACGATACAAGAACGACAAGGTTTATACGTGTCTTGTGTTGAAGAAATTGCTTATTTAAGAGGTTGGATTGATGTTTCTCAAATTTTCAAACTTTCAAAACAGTACAATAATGAATACGGAGCTTATTTGCGTCATATAGCAGAAATATATGGCGAATAAGGTTTTGCAATAAATTATTAAAATGATTGGAGAAAATAAGTATGATAAGTTTTAATATTCCACCTTATGTAGAAACTGCTCATCGCTATATTGAAAAGTCAATAGAAAATCATAAAATATGCGGTGATGGAGAATTCACAAAAAAATGTTCCAAATGGATGGAAGATAAATTTTCCGCATTAAAAGTATTGCTGACAACATCAGGGACATCCGCACTTGAGATGGCAGCTGTTTTGTGTGGCATACAGCAGGGAGATGAAGTAATTATGCCCTCTTTTACGTTCTGTTCTACTGCAAATGCCTTTGTACAACGAGGTGCAAAAATTGTATTTATTGATATTCGTCCTGACACCATGAATATAGACGAAAAACTTATTGAAGCAGCTATCACAAGCAAAACAAAGGCAATTGTCCCTGTCCATTATGCGGGTGTTTCATGTAACATGGATACAATTATGAAGATTGCAAAACAATATAATCTTTTTGTTGTAGAAGATTCGGCACAAGGAGTTATGTCTACTTATAATAATAAGGCACTCGGTACAATCGGAACATTCGGCTGTTATAGCTTTCACGAAACTAAAAATTATAGCATGGGAGAAGGTGGAGCCATTGTAATTAACGATAAAAATTATATTGAAAAAGCTGAAATTATACGAGAAAAAGGAACTAATCGGAGTCAGTTTTTGCGTGGGCAAATAGATAAATATACTTGGATTGAATATGGTTCGTCTTTTTTACCAAGCGAACTTAATGCTGCATATTTATGGTCGCAATTTGAAATAGCAGACGAAATCAATAACTGGCGGCTGGGAAATTGGACACAATATTATAAGGGTTTATTACCCTTGCAGCAACAAGGTTTTATTGATTTACCGACCGTGCCTTCCAATTGTATTCATAATGCGCATATGTTTTATATCAAAGTAAAAGATATAGAAGAAAGGACACAGTTGATTCAATATTTAAAAACCAAGGATGTCGGCGCAGTATTTCATTATGTTCCGTTGCATTCAGCACCTGCCGGCATAAAATATGGACGTTTCGAAGGAAGCGATACCTATACAACTAAAGAAAGTGAACGATTACTACGATTACCGATGTACTATGGACTAAAAAACTCGGACGTTGACTATGTTGTAGAACAGGTATATAAATTTTTTAGAAAATAGCGATGAAAGAAAAATTGGTCATTATCGGTGCAAATGATTTTCAAGCACAATTGATACGAAAAGCAAAGAAGCTTGGATATGAAACCCATGTTTTTGCCTGGGAAAAAGATGCTATAGGTAAAACAGATTCGGATTATTTTTATCCAATAAGTATTATAAATAAAGATGAAATACTATCCGAGTGTAAAAAAATAAAGCCTCAGGGTATTTGCTCTTTAGGCTCAGATCTTGCGAATATTACGGTTCAATACATAGCTCAAGAGCTAGGATTGGTTTCGAATTCGCCTTATTGTGTACTTGTATCTACAAATAAACATGAGATGAGGAAAGTCTTTGAAAAAAACAACGATCCTTCTCCACGTAGTATATTAGTAGATATGTCCGTTGATTTCAATTCTATTGATTTATCTTTTCCTGTAATTGTGAAACCGACTGATAGATCGGGTAGCAGAGGAATTACAAAAATTTTTTATCGTAAAGATTTAGGTAAAGCTATTCAGTTTTCTTGTCATGAATCATTTGAGAAGAAAGCACTTGTTGAAGAGTTTGCAGAAGGGAAAGAATACAGTGTAGAATATATTTCCTATAAAGGGCTCCATACTTTCATCGCACTTACCGAAAAATTTACAACAGGTCATCCACACTATATTGAATATGGTCATAAGCAACCGGCTTTATTAGAAAGTAAAAATTTAATAGAAATACAAAAAGTTGTTTCTAATGCTTTGACTCATTTAAATATAGAATATGGTGCATCACATACGGAAATAAAAATAGATGGAGATAATAATATTAAAATTATTGAGATAGGTTCTCGAGGAGGGGGAGATTGTATCGCATCTGATTTGGTTCCTCTTTCAACTGGTTATGATTATATGAAAATGATTATTGATATATCTTGCGGGAAAGTTCCGGATTTTAGCAAAGGCTCTCACTATAAGAATGCAATGATTAAATTTTTGCTTACACAAACTGACATTAAACAATTAAAAGAAGTTAAGAAAAAAGATAGCTTTATCCGTGAGTCTATTTTGCAAAAAAAAATCATTGGTAATGTACTAGATAGTAGTGGAAGATATGGTTACTATATTTTAGCAAAATAACACTCTATATTTAGAAGGAATTGATAGTATATTAGTAAAGGAATAAACAATGAAATCTATAATGATATTTGGTGCCGGTGGTTTGGTTGGTCAATACTTAGTTGATGATTTGTTTGAACATGGATATAAACTGTTTTGTGTTGAGCATAATAACTCTCATAAAGATAAGTATCGAAATTTAAATATTCCTAATGATTCTATAGATATACAAAATAAACATAATTTTGATAAGCTTCCTCAAAGCGGTATTGACATTGTAGTATTTTTAGCAGGTGTTCTACCCGCTGGAATGGAAGTTTATGAACCTGAAAAATATTTTTATGTAAACACTATTGGAGCTTTAAATGTTTTTGAATATTGTGCTAAAATAGGATGTAAGCAGATCATTTATACTCAATCTCATAGTGATGTTGCAAATTGGTGGGGAAAAAAGGATATTATATCACCATATGAAGATATTTCATTAAATTACAATAATGATCATACCGTGTATATTATCTCAAAATTAGCAGCAGTATCATTATTGGAGCATTATTATCAAGCATATAAAATAAAATATTGCATATTTCGGTGTCCTAATATCTATGCATATCATCCTGATATGTACTACTATAAAGATGGAAAAAAAACAATAATTGCATACCGCTATATGATTCATCAAGCCATCAATTCAAAACCAATTGAAATTTGGGGAAATCATGAATCAAAACGCGATATAGTTTATGTAAAAGATTTAACTCAAATGATTAGAAAGGCAATAGAGAAGAATATAGATAAAGCTGTTTATAATGTTTCAAACGGTAAAGCAATATCACTTCGTGAACAAGTTGAAGATATCATCGATGTCTTTTCCCCTAAAAATAATAAATCAAAAATAATTTATCGCCCTGATATTGATATTCCGGAAATTAGCTATCATTATGATATTGAAAATGCTATTAAAGATTTAGGTTATAAGCCACAATATTTTCATAAAGAAATGTTGCGCGATATAAAAAAAATTATGAATACTTCAAAATATTAGTATAAAATAGAAGTTGGAGAAGAATAGTTTTTTGTCTAATTTAAATAAACAGGCTACAAGCGGTGTAAAATGGATGACCGTATCGACCTTCTTTTTGGTTATTACCCAAATTATCTCTACTGCGGTATTGGTACGATTGCTTAAAAAAAGTGATTTTGGACTTATGGCAATTGTCATGGTGGTAAAAGGATTTGCCGATTTATTTATGGACTTCGGTATAACAACCGCTATTTTACACAAGCAAAATATTACCCAAAATCAGTACAGCAGTCTTTATTGGTTTAATATGCTGATAGGTTTTGTAATTTATGGATTAATCTATCTTTCTACTCCAACTATTTCCAGATTTTATGGTCAGGAAGAACTTATTAAGTTAATTCCGTTGATGTGTCTTGCTATCCCATTTTCTTCAATCGGGCGCCAGCAAAAAATATTTTTACAAAAAGAACTTTATTTTAAACAAATAGCAGTGACAGATATCGTATCTGCTTTTTTAGGATTATGCTCGGCGATCTGTCTTGCATATGCTCATTGGGGCGTCTATGCTTTGGTAATCTCAAATTTAGTAAGGTATACAGTAGGAAATATAATCTATTTCTTTTTAGGTATATGGCGGATGCCAATAGTATTGCATCTTTCTTTCGCAGAAACACTGCCTTTTTTAAAAATAGGCGGATATCATACTGTTTCACAAATAGTCAATTATTTCACTACTAGTTTTGACGTGCTTATAATAGGAAAACTGCTTGGTACCGATTCAGTCGGAATATATAATTTAGCAAAAGATCTTGTTCTAAAGCCCGCATCCCTTATTGATCCAATTACTTCAAAAGTTGCTACCCCTATTTTTTCAAAACTTCAAAATGACAAAGAAAAACTTAAAAAAAGCTTTTTTTTGGTACAGAAACTTGTATCAAATTTGAATGGGTTAGTTTATTTGGGACTATTTGCGCTTGCAAACCCTTTTGTATCTCTTTATTATGGAAACAGTTATCATGAATGCGTACATCTTGTACAGATCCTTGCGCTGTATTATTTTTTGCGTCAATACGGTGCCAGCATGGGTATGGTTTGTATTGCAAAAGGAAGAACTGATATTGACATGTGGTGGAATTTAATTGTTGTTTGTATTACGCCTTTTTTTGTCCTTTTGGGCTCACTGTATTCCGTACAAATAGTAACACTGGCTTTATTACTTGGGCAACTACTATTAAGCTATCCGGGATGGTATATGTATACAAAGAAATTATTAGGAATTCCATTTTTGAAGTATTATGAGTCGTTTTTTCGCTCTGTCCTTATTTTTATATTGCCTATTGTTGTATCATTAGTGTTAATCTATTTTTTATCTATTCCTGTATTATTTACTTTTTTAATTTCAGGGTTCTTGTTTACTGCTACTGCTTTCTTTATTTTATGGATATTTGAAAGGACATTCATTCGAAATTTACTGCTTACTATGAAAGGAGAAGAATAAAATGATTTATCACTTTTTTCCACAAGGGGTGTATGCCGATCAATTTATAGATTTTATGCGTATAAATGCGGGTAAATTGTATAATGAGCATAAATTTTTGTTTTTATCTTACGGTGAAACTGAGCCAAATAAAATATTTGATTCTAAGGATTGTGCTAATGTATATAGTTTTTTTTCAATTTTGAAAATATTTTTATTTGCAAAAAAAAATGATAGATTCGTTATTCACAATTATACACACCCCTATCTATACTTATCAACAGCTTGTATGTGCTGGAAATTAAAAAAAATAGCATGGAAGATATGGGGTGGGGATTTATATTGGTATAATTCTCCCAAAAAAAATATAAAGTATAAGTGTTATGAATTATTTCGAAAGTTTACTATAAAAAGATTTGGTTATATAAATGCCGGTGCATTTGAGTACAACTTAGCAAAAGAATATTATAACATTATGGGGCAAAATTTTGAGGCAATGTATCCTCGTTCTTTTTTTAATTTTTCTATAATAAAAAACAGTCAGTATATTTCTATCTTGATTGGAAATTCTCGTGCTCCTCAGAACGAACATATAGACGCTTTAGAACTTTTATCTAAATTTAAAAATGAAAATATCAAAGTCTATGTACCTCTTTCTTATGGTAAATGTCCTGAAGGATATGTTGAATCTGTTAACGCAAGAGGAAAGACATTATTTGGCGATAAATATATCGCAATCACAGATATGATGGATTTAAAGAATTATCAGGAATTTTTATCAAAAATAGACATAATGGTATGTAACCATAATATACAACAGGGCTGGGGGAATTTATTGGTTCTATTAAAGTTCCAAAAAAAAGTATTTATACGACGAGGGATATCTACCGAATTTGATTTCACTTTACACGGATTAAAGTTTTTTTTTACAGATGATATAGAAAATATGTCGTTTGAAGAATTTAAATATTTTTCGCAACAAGACGGAGAGCTTAATGAGTCAATAATTACAAAGATGTTTTCTGACGAAACCTTGGTTGAACAATGGAACAATTTTTTTATAAATTTAACAAGACTTACTTAGCAGGCAAACTAGAATGAAGAGGATGAGTAATGGTTAATTATAATATTTCACTTGATGATGCTGCTTTTGCATATTTAGTATATGATAAAAAGCATGAAGGTTTTTCAAATCATATTCTTTTGAAAGAGCATAATTTATATTTAAATTATAGCAAAAAAACAGAAGTTTTATATTATACGAACAATGAAAATAGTATTTATATTATTGGACTCTGTGTTGATTCTCACGCGGAATTGGAACGATCTCAAATACCGGCGTTTTTATTAACTAATAACCCTGGCACTATTGATGAAATCATAAAAATGTCAGCTAGGTTTGCCGGTAATTATGTTGTATTGGTGTCATTGGAAAAAGAATTATTTGCATATACTGATGCAACAGCTTTTTTACAAATCAATTATTCAAAAGATGCAATATGTTTTTCATCCTTCGCACATCTTGTTGCAAAAATTTTAAACAAGCCCTTTGATGAATGCAATTTAAAAATACGTGAAAGTGCAGATTATGTTGCTGCTATGCCGAATGATATTACCGTTTATAAGAATATAAAAACTGTTTTACCTAACCATTATTTCCATATCAATAAATTTGATGTATGCCGTTTTTATCCTTACGAAGAATTGGAATATTATGACTCATATACAGATATTTTAAATCGCCATATTGTTTTAATTGATAATATTGTAAAAGAATATGCAAAATACAATAACTTGGTGTGTCCACTAACAAGCGGGTGGGATTCACGGGTTGTGTTCTCTTTTCTAACTCGTAATATTCCCGATATTCAGAGTTATACTTTCTTTCATAAAAATTTTACTGCGGAAACTCCTGATATTGTAATTCCAAAAAAAATATGTAAACTAAAAAATAAAAAGTACATTCAGATTCCTGATTTGCAGCCTTCTGATGAATTTGTTTCAAAAATAACTGAAATAATAGGACAGCATTATTATAAAAGTGATATTGCAATGGCTTATACATACAAGGATACATTCGGAGCTTCTGCCTCAATAACCGGCGATATAATTGATCACTTGGGGAAGAGTGCATTAGTAAACCTACTGCCTACCTTCCTTGCAACACCAAGCTATTTTGTTGCAAAAGAACAGAATATTTCTCCTGATGCCAAAAAAGAAGTAGCTATTTATCTTAAAAGAATAAAAAAAGAAAAACATAATTGGCCATATGTATATGATTTATTCGGACTGGAAGATCAGTGCGGGCGCTGGGCAGGTTATGCCCGCACTATTTATTCGGCTGCAGGCATTACATTGCTAAATATTTTTAATTGCAAAGAAATTATTGACGACTGGATTAGAATAAGACGCAGTAAAAGAAAAAAACATTGTATTCATATTTATTTTCTTCATGCACTTGCAAGAGATTTACTTCAAATTCCTTTTAATCCCGACAAGAAATTTATTAAATTTCTGAGTAATTCAAAAGTTTTATTTTTCTTAGCTACTTACATTAGGCATTTTATTGAAAAGATAAGAAAGCCGCATTTGAAAAAAAACAAAAAGGGATAGCATGATTTTTCCGTATTTTATTCCTCCTGTGTTTGCATTTCTTGCTTCGATTTTTGAAAAAGGCTTTACTAATTCTATAAAGAAAGCGGTCTACATCCTACTTTCATTGTCTGCTATTTTTATCTATTGCTGTGTATATTTAAATGGTTCTGATTGGCCCGCTTATGAAATATTTTTTAATGAAATAAATTTTAATAACTTAATCAAAGAAGCTGGTTTACGCGGCTTTGAAATAGGATTTTCGTTTTCTCTGTTGTTCCTAAAAACTCTTGGTTTGAATTTTATGCTATCTTTGATAGTAATGAAAATTTTTTCTTTTGTCCTTATATCTAATTTTTTTTATACGTTTGCACAGTCTGAATATGCACAAGGGTATGCAAAAAATATTTTTTTCTTGCTTTTTATTTTTTATACAACGAACTGTATGTATCTATATGTTGAAACAATAATAAGATTTTCTATAGCACTTGCAATTGTAATTAAAAGTTATAAATATCTTTTTTTAAGAAAATTTTTTCCTTTTATGTTTTTACTGTTTCTTGCTTTTTTGTTTCATCGAACAGCAATCATAGTATTGCCCTTATATTTTATTAAACAGATAAAACTTTCAACAAAATGGCTCTGTGTGTTATTTGCAGGAATATTTATTTTTCTTTCCCCTCAAAGCTTGCTTTTTTTTGCAAAACTGATATTTGGCTCTTCATCCAGTGTTTTTTCTCTTAAGCTTATAGGCTATTTGGAACTGGTTATAAAATCAAATGAAGTCAATCCCTTTGCAATCGGTAACATTGTGCATCTTTTGTTTTTAATATTAATTTTAGTATATCGAAAACAGCTTGAAAAACATACTGCTTTCAATAAACAATTTTTTGTAGGACTTATTTTATTTTTCTTTATTTATGTTACCACTATGTACATGGGTCCAATTGGAAGAGTACGACTATTTTATTCTATATTTTTTATAATAGCGATAGCAGAACTTTTCTCTATTCGCTACATGTTACAAACATTTGCTTTTACAATGAGTATTTGTTTTTGGATATTCGGTATGTATAAATCAATAGATGAAAACTATTGTTTTAAATATTACACCAACTATCTTACTGCAACTTTAGAAAAAAAATCTGATTTATCCTTGTACGATAAATTAATGATTTATTATGGCTGGGAACAGAGTGAAGTCTTTAATAAATAGATTGAGAATAATTACAATGTTCTATACTCCAGCACAATAAAATGTTGTTATTAACTATCACTCTCAATTTTTTTCTAGTGTATATGTTATTTACTTGTATCAGTATATTCAGACAAAAATTAAAACTAAAAAACCTTAAAGCAAACTAAAAAATAGAAATGGTGTTAGATATGAAAATTTGTTATGTACCATCCCGTTCATCATGCTAATATAACGTTTTTTTGATAACTCGATTATTTTTCTTAATGCATTTTATACAAATCGTAAAAAATTTTATAAAAAAGAGTTCGACACGGCGCAACGGCGAGCAATTTACCATAGGAATGCTTAAATCCACAGGCCCCTTTATTGTTGATACTCCGATTTGTATAACAGGAAGTTAATTAGAAAACGTTATACTAGAAATAATAGGATTTTTAATTACCCCAATGTTCAGATGAAATTTACAATAGCCGGAATGACAAGAAGGAAACAACTTTGAAAAAAATAATAGCCCACCTTACATCTGCCCACCAAAGATATGATACTAGAATTTTTATAAAAATGTGCAGCTCTTTGGCAAG
The DNA here is from genome assembly GCF_008153345.1 of Treponema phagedenis. Classification (NCBI taxonomy): domain Bacteria; kingdom Pseudomonadati; phylum Spirochaetota; class Spirochaetia; order Treponematales; family Treponemataceae; genus Treponema; species Treponema phagedenis. The sequence continues at coordinate 2,133,051 of NZ_CP042818.1, forward strand.
AAATGAAAACTACAGTGTAAATTTAGTAGTAGCAGACGGCAAAGGTGATGAGATAAAAAACGGTGTAAAGATTATAGATGCTGGAGCTAAAACGGGAGACCGCCTGTCTCGCATGACAAAGACAACAAAACAAGTCCTAAAAAAAGCTTTGGAGCTTAATGCAGATATTTACCATTTTCACGATCCGGAACTCTTAACCATCGCCAAAAGTTTGCAAAAAACGGGAGCCAAAGTGATATTTGACTCGCATGAAGATGTTGCCGAACAAATTCTTGGCAAGTCATACATACCGCAGCTTTTTAGAAAAGCCGTATCAAAAGCGTATAAAAGCTATGAAAACTCTATATGTAAAAATTTAGATGCTATTATAACAGCTACACCATATATAAATAATAATTTTCTTAAAATCAATCAAAATTCTATCAATATCAATAACTACCCAATCCTAGACGAATTAATGTCCGATGAACAGCTCCAAGATAAGGAAAATGCTGTTTGTTATGTTGGCGGTATGACAGAGATTAGAGGCGTTAAAGAGATAGTAAAGGCTATGGAGTTTTGCAACGTTAAGCTATATTTGGCAGGTCAATTTTCGCCTCAAACTTTTGGCGATGAAGTAAGAAAACTAAAAGGATTTGAAAAAGTTGATGAGCTGGGATTTTTAGATAGAGTTGGAGTTGCTCAAATTTTAGCAAAATCAAAAGCCGGGCTGGTAACATTTTTACCATATCCAAACCATATCAATGCGCAACCAAACAAGTTATTTGAATATTTGAGTGCGGGGCTTCCCGTGATCGCTTCAAATTTTAGTTTGTGGAGAGAAATTATAGAGAAAAATAACTGCGGAATTTGTGTTGATCCGTTAAATCCAGAAGAGATAGCCAAGGCTATCAATTTCATACTTTCCAATCCACAAGAAGCAAAAATGATGGGCGAAAACGGAAGAAAAGCGGTTGAAAATATCTATAATTGGGGCATAGAAGAACAGAAACTTCTAGCGGTATATAAGGAACTTTTAAAATGAAATTACTCACTGTTATCGGGGCGCGTCCCCAATTTATCAAAGCGGCGGTTTTAAGCCGTTACATTAAAAATAATCCGCAATGTGGCATCAAAGAAACGCTCGTTCACACGGGGCAACACTACGACAAAAACATGAGTGATGTTTTTTTCACCGAAATGGATATTCCGTTGCCCGATTATAATTTGCAAGTTGGCTCCGGCACACACGGAAAAATGACCGGGCTCATGCTTGAAAAAATAGAAGAGCTGCTTCTTGAATTAAAACCGGACATCCTCCTTGTATACGGGGATACGAATTCCACTCTGGCAGGCGCTTTGGCAGCGAGTAAACTTCATACACCTGTTGCTCATGTGGAAGCTGGTTTGCGTTCCTTTATGATGGCAATGCCGGAAGAACAAAACCGCAGACTTACCGATCATCTTTCCACTTGGCTTTTTTGCCCGACCGATACGGCAATTGAAAATTTACGGCATGAAGGAATCGTCGACGCTGCGGGGAAAGCCTCTGCCGACAACAAACGCGTTTGCAAAACAGGCGATATTATGTATGATGCCTCTCTTTATTACCGAGAAAAATTATCTTCCGTGCAAACTCCGGAAGATTTTATTTTGCTTACGATTCACAGAGCTGAAAATACCGATGATCCCGAAAAGTTGGAGAACATCGTTGCGGCTATCAATGCACTTCCCGAAAAGAAATTTATTTTTCCCGTTCATCCGCGGACAAAAAAAATATTATCCGAGCACAACCTCAAATTCGGCAGTCATGTAACATTGACAGAACCTGTCGGATATTTGGAAATGCTGCAATATGAAAAAAATTGCGAAGCGGTTGTAACCGATTCGGGCGGTGTGCAAAAAGAAGCCTTCTTTTTCCGAAAACCCTGTATTACCTTGCGGGAAAAAACGGAGTGGGTTGAATTGGTAGACTCCGGCTGGAATATTCTTGTCGGCAGTGATAGAAAAAAAATTGTAGACACAATAAAAAATATATCTGTTCCGAATATATATCCAAATCTTTACGGAGACGGAAATACAGCAAAACACATTATAAATGTATTAGAATCATCTCAATAAATCATAGGAAGGAGAAAATTATGTCGAATTTTGAAAATATTATGAACAAAATTAATTCAAATAATGAATTGATCGGCATCATCGGTTTAGGTTATGTAGGGTTGCCTCTTGCCGTTTCTTTTGCCAAAAAAGATGTGCAAATCTTAGGTTTTGAAAAAAGCCATGCAAAAACGGAATCCGTGAATAACGGAAAAAATTATATCGGTGATATCAAAGATGAAGATTTGCTTAAGGTTGTCAAAGAGACAAAAAAACTGTCCGCTACAACGGATTTTTCCCGTATCAAAGAATGCGATGCGGTGATTATTTGTGTGCCGACGCCGTTGGATCATTTTAAAAAGCCCGATATGAAATTTATCGAACAATCCTGTATTGATATCGGAAAAAACATGAAAGCCGGCACTTTTATTTCTTTGGAAAGCACGACGTATCCGACAACAACGGAAGATTTTATCAAACCGATTATTGAAAAAGAATCGGGCTTAAAAGAAGGAAAAGATTTTTGGCTTTGCTTCAGCCCCGAGCGTGTGGATCCGGGAAACAAAGATTATAAAACGGACAATACTCCTAAAGTTGTCGGAGCGTTGGGAGAAGAAGCACAAAAAATTGCGCTTGCCTTATACGGCAAAGCGATACAGCATTTGTATCCAGTATCCAGTCCGCGCGTTGCCGAAATGGTGAAAATTTTGGAAAACACCTATCGTCTTATCAATATTTCGTTAATCAATGAGCTTGCTCTTCTTGCGGGAAAAATGGATATCAACATTTGGGAAGTGATTGAGGCGGCTAGTTCCAAGCCCTATGGCTTCCAAGCCTTTTATCCCGGCCCGGGAATCGGCGGGCATTGCATTCCGCTTGATCCGTTTTATCTTGAACACATTGCAAAAGGTTTTAATTTTGACTTAACCATGATCAATACGGCGGGGAACATCAACAACCAAATGCCGCATAAGATGATGAATAAAATAATGTATGCGCTGAATCGCAAGCAAAAACCGATGAACGGTGCCACAATTTTATTTTTAGGAGTTGCCTATAAACCCGATATTGACGATCCGCGTGAAAGCCCCGCTCTTTTGGTGATGGAAGAATGCGCAAAAAAAAGAGCAAATGTTATTTACCACGATCCCTATATAAAAGAGTGCGTAGACGATAACGGAAAAAAATGGATCGGTGTAGAATTAACCGATGAGCTATTAAAAAAAGCCGATTGTGTAGTCTTTACAACAAACCACAGCTGTTTCGAAATAGAGCATATTGTTGAAATGGCTCATCTTGTAGTTGACTTGCGTAATGCGGTCAAAACCGTTCATATTGAAAATGAAAAGGTGTTTAAACTGTAATGAATATTTTACTTATTAACCATTATGCCGGCTCTCCATCTATGGGAATGGTTTTTCGCCACTATTATCTCGCTCGTGAATGGCAAAAACTCGGGCATACAGTTCATATAGTAGCAGCATCTTATACGCATTTACGGAAAGAAAATCCCAATATACATAAAGATTTTGAAGAAAAAAAAATAGATGATGTATCATATATTTTTGTTCAGACACCGAGTTATTCCGGCATTCTTGGACGGGTTAAAAACATTTTTGCTTTTGTTTCTAAATTAAGATTAAATGCGAGGTTTATAACTAAAAAATATGCGCCTGATATTGTCATTTCTTCATCTACCTATAATTTTGATATTTTCTCCGCAATCAAAATAGCTTATTATTCTAAAGCAAAATTAATCTATGAGGTACGGGATTTATGGCCATTAACACCAATTGAACTTGGGGGATATTCAAAATATAATCCTTTTATTATGCTGATGCAACATGCGGAAGATACTGCATATAAAAAAGCGGATGCTGTTGTTTCTGTTTTGCCTTGTGTACATGAATATATGCAATCGCGTGGTCTTGATTTAAAAAAATTAACAATTATACCGAACGGTATTGCAGAAGATGATTGGACAGATATCGATATAAGAGAACTACCGGATAAAAACCTATGTAATTTTATTGAAAAAAAACAAAAGCAAGGTCAGATGATTGTAGGATACACAGGAGCTCATGGTACAGCTAATGCGCTTGAGTATTTGCTTGATGCGGCAAAGATTATACAAAATGCTAATATTACTTTTGTATTACTTGGTATGGGGCCAGAAAAAGAAAAACTTATTAATATGAAGGAAAAACTAAATCTTAAAAATGTGTATTTTTTTGATTCGGTACCAAAAACTTTAATTCCTAATATTTTAAGGTATTTTGATATTTTGTATATAGGGTGGCGTAATCTGCCTATTTACAGATTTGGCATAAGTGCCAATAAACTGATGGATTACATGATGAGCGGCAAACCGATAGTACACTCGGTTAATGCCGGCAATAATCCTGTTAACGAAGCAAGCTGCGGTATCAGTGTAGAACCGGAAAACCCTCAAGCAATTGCTGACGGGATTATGAAACTTGCAAAATTGACCGACTGGGAACGCCAAGCAATGGGAAAAAAAGGACGTGAATACATATTAAAAAATAATGTGTATTCTGTTTTGGTTCAAAAATTTTTAGCCGCAATAAATAAAATATCTATATAAATTTATAAACAATATTTTTCAGTGATAATTAATGTTTAATAACATTAATTGCATATGAAAAATTATTTAAAAAGGACAAATACAGAATGAAAATAGCAATAATAGGCGGTTCAGGTTTTATTGGAACCCGTTTGACAAAGAGGCTGTTAGCTTCGGGAAATACAGTCAAAATTCTTGATAAACAAGAAAGCAAAGCATATCCGGAACAGTGGGTGTATGCCGATGTTCGAGATACAACTTCTTTGCGAAAAGAGTTGGATAATACCTTTGACTATGTAATTAATTTAGCTGCAGAGCATCGGGATGATGTTACTCCAAAATCATTATATGATGATGTTAATGTTACCGGGGCTGAAAATGTTTGTTTGGTATGTTCTGAACTCGGCATAAAAAAAATTATTTTTACCAGTTCTGTTGCGGTATACGGTTTTGCGCCGCTGAACACTAATGAGACCGGCGAAATAAATTATTTTAACGATTATGGAAGAACAAAATGGCTTGCTGAGGAAAAATACCGAGCTTGGCTGGCAACGGATGCGCATAATTCACTTACAATTATTCGTCCGACAGTTGTCTTTGGGGAACAAAACAGAGGAAATGTGTATAATTTACTAAGGCAAATTAGCTCAGGGTTTTTTCCGTTTATCGGAAACGGTAAAAATAAAAAATCAATGGCCTATGTTGAAAATATTACCGCATTTATTGAATTCTGTTTACATAACGAAGCAGGGGAACATTTGTTTAATTATATTGATAAACCTGATTTTGATATGAATACCTTGACTCTTGAGGTTTATACAATTCTTGGCAAAAAGAACAAGAAAATTTTTCATTGGCCATATTGGCTCGGTTTTTTTGGAGGACTTTGCTTTGATTTAATCGCAAAAATCACCAGAAAAAAATTACCAATCAGTTCAATTCGAGTTAAAAAATTTTGTGCAAATACGTTATTTGATTCTATAAACATACCGGCAACAAACTTTAAACCGCCTGTTTCTCTGCAGCAAGGACTTTATAATACAATAAAATACGAATTCCTTGATAAAGTAGATGATCACGTATTTTACACCGAATAAGGAGTTCCATGAAATCAATAATCTTAGCCGGCGGGACAACCAGGCACTCGTTTATTTCCGCTTACAAAAGCGATGTCTAAGCAGATTTTGCCGATGTATGATATGCCGGTGATTTATTATCCGTTACCGGTTTTGATGTTGACAGGGATTCGCGAAGTTTTAATTATATCAACTTCCTCGCGATATTGTTCTTTTTAAAGAGTTTTTCGGTTCAGGCGATTGGCTCGAGATACAATTTGACTATGCGATACAGGAAAGCCCTCGCGGACTTGCAGATGCTTTTATTGTTGGTGAGAAATTTATTTCCGGTGATTCGTGTGCGCTGGTTTTGGGCGATAATATTTTTTATGGAAGAGGGTTTAGCGGTACCTTAGCAAATGCGGTTTCAGCTATCAATAATGAAAAAGGAGCGGTTATCTTCGGTTATTATGTTAAAGATCCCACTGCCTATGGTGTTGTCGAGTTTAATGCAAACAGGCAAGCCATAAGTATTGAAGAAAAACCGAAAGCACCAAAGTCGAATTATGCGGTACCGGGGCTATACTTTTATGATAATAATGTTGTGGAAATTGCAAAAAATGTGAAGCCGTCCGCACGCGGTGAAATTGAAATTACTTCGGTAAATAATGCCTATTTGGAATTAGGTAAACTAAAAGTTGAAAAATTAGGGCGAGGCATGGCTTGGCTTGATACCGGAACGTATGATGGATTGCTTGAGGCATCAAACTTTATTGCAACAATTCAAAAACGGCAGGGAATGTATGTTTCTTGTATTGAAGAAATAGCCTATGCGCAAAAATGGATTTCCCGCGAGCAGCTTTTGCATTTAGCCTCAGGATATAACAATGAATACGGTGCATATCTTACATACATTGCGGAGAATTATTAATGCCTTTTACAATAAACAGTTGTCCGATTGACGGACTTTATGAAATTCAACCAAAAATCTTTAGTGATAATCGCGGCTACTTTTTTGAAAGCTGGTCAAAAAAAGACTTTGCGGCTGCGGGAATTACGTATGATTTTGTGCAGGATAATCAATCCAAATCTTCGAAAGGAGTGTTGCGTGGTCTTTATTTCCAAAACGAACATCCGCAAGGGAAATTAGTGCGGGTTTTAAGCGGAGAAGTTTTTGACGTTGCGGTGGATATTAGAAAAAATTCTTCCAGTTTTGGAAAATGGTTCGGAGTAATTCTTTCTGCAGAAAAACAAAATCAATTTTTTATTTCGCCGGGATTTGCGCATGGTTTTTTAGTTTTAAGCGATGAAGCGATTTTTGCTTATAAATGTACGGACTTTTACCATCCCGAAGATGAGGGTTGATTTAGCTCAAGTTATTGTCTCAATAATACAAAAACAAATACCTACGGGAGTTTATCATTATTCAAATGAAGGGAATATCTCATGGTATGATTTTGCCTGCGAAATTTATACACAGGGAAAACACCTCAATGTAATTCATAATGACTGTGATATAATACCGTGCACAAGTTCCGAGTTTCCTCAAAAAGCAAAACGTCCTTCATACTCTTTGTTGGATAAAACAAAGATAAAAACAGCATTACAGATTATGGTTCCCGATTGGAAGGAAAGTTTAAAAAATTATTTAAAGGAGTTACGCTGATGCGAAGTTTGAAAAATATTCTTGTTACTGGCGGAGCAGGTTTTATCGGCTCTAACTTTATTCACTCACTCTTAAATGATAAAAAAAATTTTACTGGTCGTATTATCAATCTTGATGCACTCACCTATGCAGGGAATGCCTTGAATCTTGACGATGTTGAAAAAACTTTTGGAACCAAACGATATTCTTTTGTGCACGGAAATATTTGTGATAAAGAAATTGTTGATACAATATTTAACGAGTATAATATCGACACCGTCGTTAACTTTGCTGCAGAAAGTCATGTCGACCGTTCAATTTTAGGTCCTGAAGTGTTTCTAAAAACAAATGTACTCGGCACGTTTACACTACTTGAAATCGCAAAAAAATACTGGCAAACCAAAGACGGTTCTATGCGAGAGGATGTGCTTTTTCATCATATCAGTACGGATGAAGTTTACGGTTCACTCGGAGCGGAAGGACTTTTTAAAGAAACGACCCCCTATGATCCGCGATCGCCCTATTCGGCAAGCAAAGCTTCCAGCGATCATATCGTAAAAGCTTATTTCCATACATACGGCTTACCGGTTACCATCTCAAATTGTTCAAACAATTACGGCCCCTTCCAGTTTCCCGAAAAATTAATTCCGCTTATGATTTTAAACATGCTTGAAGGGAAAGATCTTCCGGTATACGGCGACGGTAAGCAAATCCGCGATTGGATTCACGTAAAAGATCATAACGAAGCGGTTTTTCTAATTCTTGAAAACGGCAGATTAGGCGAAACGTATAATATCGGCGGCGAGAATGAATGGGAAAATATTAAGCTTTTGCATAAACTTATTGAAATTGTCTGTTCAAAAGCGGGACTTGATATTGAAAAAGTAAAATCAACCATAACGCATGTAACCGACAGGCTCGGGCATGATCGCCGATACGCAATAGATTGCACAAAAATAAAACAAGAACTCGGCTGGCATCGAAATTTTGATTTTGAATCGGGGCTGACCGATACTGTTAACTGGTATTTAAATAATAAAGAATGGATTAACAATGTTCGTTCAGGAGAATACCGTAACTGGATTGAAAAAAATTATACAAAAAGATAACTTATTTTCTTATCGAACATTTTTTTACACCGAATAAAACCCCAACCATAACTAAACAGTTTATAGATAATGTTGATCCGCTTGTAGCCTGCACCCTCCAATCAACGTAACGCTACCCTGCAGCGGATCAATAATACGCTCACGGATTCGAGCATTCCTGTGGTAAACTGCTCGCCCTTACTAAATTTCAAACGATGTTTTACCTGATACTCTAGCGTAAACAGGTAAAACTCGTAGGCGAACCAAAGGTAGCGATTCCAAGAGAGTTCGCCCTTACTAAATTTCAAACGATGTTTTACCTGATACTCTAGCGTAAACAGGTAAAACTCGTAGGCGAACCAAAGGTAGCGATTCCAAGAGAGTTCGCCCTTGCGCCGTGTCGGGCTCTTTGTATAAACGATTTATTGTTTGAATGTAAAAGATTCTGATGCAAATAGTCCGCAATTGATTGTATCGATAAGAAAAGTTTTTTCATTCCCCCCTCCCCTTTTCCCCTTTCTCAATTTTCTGAACTTTTGTTAGAAAAGAGTTTTCCCGTGCATACCTTTCACTCATTACCGAAGCAATGCTTTTGTATATCTAATACCGCAATGCCGCTTCTGCCTACTGCATAGAAATTTTGTTCTTCCCATGCTGTGATTATTTTATCATTGCAGCAGGTAAAATAGGTGTATACAAAGTTTTCAGGTAAGGGTGGCAGTTCTATTTTTTTGACTTCTTCCGTTCCTTCAGACAAAAAATAAAAGCTTCCGTTATTCACCAAAAGTCCTGCAATGATGCCGTGAAAAGGTTGTGCAAAAACGGAAGCAACTGCTTCCCGTTCCGAAAAGTCTTCCCCATCACTACCCCGCTCTTTTTTTTCGTACACACGTTCGGAAGGCCAGCTCGGCGTAAAGGCCATTACCCGCAGATTTTGCTCGCTTGCTTTATTGATAAGATGCAAAATGCGAGACTCTTCCTCATCGGCAGCAATAGCGGAATGACGGATCGGCATTAACGCCGAACGAAACGCTTCTGCGGAAACTGTTGAGAATTTACCGTTTGCCAAGCCATTGAAGCTTTTAAAAACAAGATAGGTAAATTGCACCTGTGTTTTTGTTTCCGTTTTAAACGAGGCATACCAAGAATCTTTCTTTTTTTGTAAACTTACACATTGAGCGTTTTTAGAAAGTCCGATAGAAGAAGGAAAAAAAGCGGGCGTTAACTCCGCGCTCTCGCTCACTTTGCACAGAAAAGGAGATTCTCCTACATCATTTTGTAAAAGCGGAGAAAATACCGTGTTTTTATAGATTCTGATAAAAGCATCCTGCTCGCTCGTATAAAATCCAGAAACAGTATGATGTAAAAAATAGTTTTGTATCGGCATTTGAAAAGATTCGCCGGCAAGCAATTCACGGCTGTCAATGATGCCTGCATGATTGATAAGTATTTTCGCAGAAGGATACATTAACCCGATACCTGAAACGCGTAAGGATTCTGTCCATGGAAAAAAAGGTTGATCTTCTAAGCTGTAAACAGTATTAATAATTTTTACACAGGGAACGCCTTCTTTGTTAAAGGAAAAGGCATACCAAAAATCCATCGGAATCTCAACTATTTGCGGCGGAGGTTCGGGGATTTGAGCAGGAATTTCATCAGCCTTTTTTTTACAGCTTATAATAGCCGGAAAAAAAAGGCTGATGAAAACATAGATGAATATAAAACGAAGTTTATTAGGCAAGCGCAATTACTTCAATTTCTACTAAGGCATCCTTAGGAATTCGGGCGACCTGAACTGCGGAACGCGCGGGGAAATTTTCCGTACCGAAAATTTCAGCATAAACCTTATTCATTTCCGCAAAGTTATTGATATCACTTAAAAAAACTGTTGTTTTTACCACCTTAGAAAGGCTGCTTCCCGCCTGTTCAAGAACAGCTTTTACATTGGTTAAGGACTGACGGGTTTGCTCTGCAATCCCGCCTTTTGCGAACTCCCCTGTTGCGGGGTCAATCGGCAGTTGTCCTGAAACAAAAATAAACCCGTTTGCGGAAATCCCTTGCGAATACGGGCCGATTGCCGCAGGCGCATTTTTCGTTGAAATAACATTCTTCATCTTAAAACCTCCAAAAAATTATTCTATTGTTTGTATATTTCTTTTTATTTAGGATATGAATATAAACTTATTCATCAATCTCAGGAATTTTCTGCTTTAACTCTGCCATAAAAGCATCTCCGTAAATGCCGTCTTTCAAACACACAAATATGGAATTTATCCTTCCGGCAATAATACCGAGAATTGATTCCATATTCATATTTTCTAAAGCGATGGAAACAACATCGGTGTATCCCGGATATGTTTTTATCACAACCATATTACCGGAATAATCAATTGAAACATAGCCGCGCAAAAAGTCCTGTGCACCGGTTTCCTCGGATTCGGTTTTTTCATCTTCGCTTGGAAGCATATATACATAACCGTCTTTTCCGTCGGAAATTTTACTGACCTTAAGCATTTTTAAATCACGAGATAAAGTTGCTTGAGTAACTGAAAAACCTTCACGGTCAAGGTAGCCGAGAAGCATTTCTTGAGATTCAATAGGATAAGATTTTATTAATTTTCTAATTGTCTTTAAACGTGCAAGTCGTTGTTTCACATTGGCACCCGCTTATATATTGCATAAATATGTAAAAATGTCAATAAAAAATGAATAAAAAAATATGTATAGCCCGTTTTATGCATGTTTTTTTATAATTATAATAATCAAACAAAATCTTCGATAGTAACGTAAATTCCTTGATTTTAAGACTTTATTTTTCCTTGTTGAATAAATTTTTAAAAAAACTGCGTATTGTTTCCCATATTCGAACAAAAACATTCGGATTTTTCAATTTTTCCAATTGAGCAAAAGCGTCCGATAAATCTTCATCGTTAAAATCCTGCCGCTGTACATTTTCTTCAATTTCTATTTCTAATGCATGAATTTTATTTTCAATATCGAAAATCGTTGCTTCAATAGTTTGCCAACCAAGCAACTTTGCAGCGCGCAATCTACGCTCACCGGCTATCAAAACAAAATCTCCGGTAAGAATAATAGGATTCAGCAGTCCATATTGCTTCATACTCTCGGCTAATTTTTCTATATTATCAACTTCCTTGCGTACACGTTTTTTCACTTTAATATCATTAATTGCAACCTGCATTATGTACCTCCATATTCATTGCGAATTATTTCCTGCGTTACCAACAAAAATTGATTTCGATATTATTTTTTCATGCTTTCAGTAAAACAAACGACCCTCCCGGAGGTTTCATCAATCCTTGACACAGTGATATTTCATACCGATACAAATCATCAAAAATTTTATAAAAAAGAGTCCGACACGGCGCAACGGTGAGTAAACTTGCCATAGGCTTAATGCAGCTCTCTAAACGCTAAGCGGTTTTTTACAGATAGCCTATACCTAATACACATGTTGATACGCGTATATTTTCCATCTCTTTTTACGATATACAAAATATTTTCTCAATTCTTTATCTCAATGTTAAATTAAATTTCTCTTTTAATAAAAGTCGCAGTTGCTCAACGCGCTCTGATTTTTCTTTTTGTTTTAAAAGTTTCAATTGTTCTTTTGCCTGCTGCGGTCTATTCATTTCCATGTAAAGGTTAATCAAGTCTGCGAGAAAGTCAGTGTTATCGGGATAGTCTTGCATTGACCGGCGCAGGGTGAGTTCGGCACGCGCATAATCTCCCTTTTCCGCTGCGGTAAGGGCTACCAACCGATAAATACGCGGCGAAGGAGCTATGTCAAGCGCTTTAATTAAATTATCATCAGCTTCATTGAGGAGGTGTAATTTTAAATCGTTCTCAGCTTTGTCGGTTAAAAGCTCTGAATTGTCGGGGAGCGCTTTCAGTGCCTGCCGATACCAAAGATCGGCATCCTCATATCGCCCGTCGGCATATAAGGCATTTGCTAAAATATGGAATGCCCCTCCCCTATCTACGGTTGCTGCGGGATCCGCAGTTCCGGATTCAAAATCGAATAATGGCATACAGGAATCAAGTTCACCGGAAAGGCGTTTTACCTCCACATAATTTGCAAGCACAATGGGCTGCGAAGGTAAGAGTTCGCGCGCATAGAGTATTTCGGCAGCCGCCTTTTTTATATCACCTTCTGTAAGCGCTTTTTGCGCTAAAAGATTTCGAATCCAGCCGTTTTCCGGTTCAAGTTCAAGTGCTTTTTCAAGCTGTTTTTCGCACGGCTTTCCTTGCAAAAAAAGAGCCTCCGCCAATCTGAACTGATATAGTCCGCAATCGGGATCCAATGATGCGGCTTTCTGAAAAGCCTTGAGGGTGGCATCTTTTTCCGTTGGAGAAAGTAAGGTTGCATACAAATACCAAACCGTTGCGTCCTTGGTTTTTGCCTTACAGAGGTCTTCAAATTTAACCAGCGCCAATTCTTTATTGTCAATCGCGTAATAAAATTTACCGGCAAGAGTAAGCGTTCGTTCATCTTCAGGAGCAATGTTGTTCAGCTTCAGTAAAATATCATCAAGGTCATCATAGGCTTGATTCCGTAAAAAAATATTTCCTGCCTCAACATAGCGTGAGATTGCCTGCTCTTTTTCTCCAAGTGCCAATAGCTCATTTGCCTCATGCAAAACAAAAAGTCCTTGTTCAGGGTTAAGCGTATGCGCATGATGATACGCATCCGCCGCTTCACGGTATTTTTCTTGCGCATGCAAAAGATGCCCCTTTAAATTTGAAAGAAACGATGAGTTTTGAATCATTTTTTCGTTGACGCGATCAAAAAATTTTGCAAGCGCTTTAAACTGACTGGTGTGATAATACAGTCCGCCCAATTCCGCAAGAGCTTGTTCGTTATCGGGCTCAGTTGCTAAAACTTCTTCAAAATGTTGAATTGCTTCCGGAAATAACCGCTGCGCAAAGTAAATTCTCCCAAGCGTCAGGTTTTCCTCGTTATTAAGAGCTCTTTGTTTTTGTATTTCTTTGAATTGAAAAATTGCGGGAAGGTTTTTTCCCATCGCATAAAAAGATTGTGCTAAATTAAGCCGAGCCTCTGCGGGGATTGACTCAGGCGCATTTGCAGCTGTATGTGCCGCTTCAACCGAAAGAGGTTTTGAATCAATACCGATTTTTCGCAGTGCAAATTCCGCCTTTGCGTGTTGCCCCCAGTTTTGCCCGGCAAAGCAGATTTTTCCTGCCGCTTGCACCGTGTCATCTTCGCATGATGCAATCCAACTATCGTTAATCAAAACGGTTATGTTAAGATCATTTACAATAATTTTTACGGTATAGAGTGAACCGGGAACGTCCGGTATTTTTGTCCACCCTACTAAGGGTAAGGGAGTACTGTTTACCACCGCATCAATGCGCATCCATCCGTGGTTAGAAATAAGCAGTGAATAAAAAGCGGCTTCACTGATGTACCGAAATAAGAAACCCGCCGCGCAAGATCCGGCAGAGCTTGTGTTTACTTCGATTGCCTGCGAATCGGAATCAGGCTGCACTGCTGAAAAATCAACTTCTGCGGTAAGCACAAAGTCCTTATAACGAAAAAACTTATTCACTGTCCATGCATACACGTTTTTTCGTTCAAGCCGCAGCAAAACCCCTTCTTGGCTAACTGTCGCAGTATAGCCCTCATGCTCCTCAGATTCAAACCGCGCTTCCTGTGGATTACTAAAATCCGTATGCCAAACCTCGTGGACAATATCCTCTAAATCTATTTGCTTCTTTTCTTTCTTTTTAAAAATACGGTTCTTAAAATAGCTAAAATATAATTGCAACTTTCCCATGTCGTTTATCGTACTGCAAAAAACAAAAAATGTCCATAAAAACTGAATATGCCGCAGAGCGTACACGTGAAAACAATAACCAGAACCGCAACGTAACTACAAAACATTGTACTAATTCCGCCGCGGTTTGTAAGTATTCAACTTCGACAAGCAAAAAAAGTCAGCTAAGAGAAAATTTTCAAACCGCAGCGTCCATACATATATGATTTTTATTCTTCATGCGTACACCTGGGGGATGTTGTTGAGCCTCTTGCAAAAAGCCTTTGTTTTAGGTACTCTCCCCTTACCAATTAAACAAATTATTTTGGAGCTTGCATGAAAAAAACCAAATTCCTGTTATTTTTATTGATTTTGATCCCAGCGATCGGCTTTGCCCATCCGCATATGTTTATTACTTCTCAAGTTAATTTTGTTTGGGATGCGGGTAAATTAACAGGTGCCTATGTAACATGGAAGTTTGACAGATTTTTCAGTGCAGATATTATTCAAGGCTACGATACAAATAAAGACGGCGTTTTTAACAAAACAGAAACAGACGATGTCTATAATAATGCTTTTATTTATACCTCAAACTATTATTATTTTATTTTTATCAGGCAAGGGGCAACACGCAGCAGCCCGAAATCGGTAAGCCAATTCAGTGTTTGGCAAAAAGACGGCATCCTGTTTTATCGCTTCTATGTTGACTTATCCGCTTATCCGGCGGAAAAATTATATTTTGCCGTGTACGATTATAGTTTCTTTTGTGATTTCCGCTATGATACACAAAAACCGGTAAGTTTTACCTGTGACACCACTGTGCAGCCGCAATACTCCATCGCTGAAAACAAAAATTATCCGGTATACTATGATCCCTTTGATACTATTTCGGACAATAAAATATATGACAAATGGAAACCGGGCTTGCAAATTTATTATCCCTATGAAATTGAGCTGCGGTATAATTATGCCGCCGCATCATCAAAATAATATCCTTACTATCCTGGTACAGCGTTTTTTAATATATCTTAAAAAAACCATAAAAAAGTTTTATAAAAAAGAGCCCGACACAACGGTTTCATTTTGACTTCCGTGTCAAAATGAAACCTACGAGTTTTAAAAACTTCCTGTTACAAAAAGGAGCCCGACACGGCGCAAGGGCGAAGTTTTGAAAATTTACTGTAACTTCGCCTACGAGTTTTGCCTGTTTACAATAAACTATCAGGCAAAACATCGTTTGGAATTGATAACGGTGAGCAAACTTACCATAGGGCAAAGCGTTAATAATTTGCCGCCGCTTCGCCAACGAGTTTTAAAGCTTCAATTTTACAGTTTTGTGTTGATGCTTTAAAACATCGTTCGGAATTGAGTAGGGGTGGGCAAACTTACCATAGTGATGCTACAGTCGGTAAGCTTTACTGTCGATACATCCTCGAATGGTAACTTAATTACAAAACCTTGTACTATAAAAAAAGGCGAACGGAACAGTGCAAGCACTACGATAGGCAAGTATCAAGATTAATTTAATTGCCTTATATAGAATCGTGCATACGACAGAGAGATGACCGCTTGAAGCCCTCCCTACATAATTTACTCTTCCATTACAATATATCCGTTTCCTAACTCATTTTGTTTTATATTTTTAATTTTTCCTATTTGTAAAAGCGGGACGCGGGGTTTGGGCGATAGAAAGTATGCGTTGACATTTGGATGTGACATTCAAAGAAACCTCGAACACCACGATAGACAAGCATGCCGCAATAAACCAAAACAGCATTCGCAAATGGGCACTTGCAATTCTAAAACGAGTGGAACATATCCACGGCAAAAATATTCACTGAACGCAGCTCCACCGCAGCACTATGCAATAAGTTTAGACTTATTCTGCAGTTTAACACAAACCTTATTACTCTAATGATTCCACGGAAGACGTAAAAAAAGATTATTTTTACTGCAAAGGAAAGAATAAACATCTTCTTAGCTCTTGTCCTGAGATTTTTATTGATGAGTTTATAACAATTGCATAAAAATAGTCTAAAGCATGAATATATTTATTTCAAGTGTTTTTACACAAGATCGGTAAATATTTTACTTGTCTAACATGTAAGCTTACGCTTATTCTTTTTATTAAACTGCCTTGATAAACCGCTTAATCCTCTGTATAATAATCTGTTATGGAACGGAAAACTGCAAAAATACTTTTTATATATACCGTAATAGAAACAACTTTTCTTTTTATTCTATATGAAGTCTATGCAATTCACATAAATTCTTTTTTAGCATTTTTAATTACACTGTTTTTATGGAATACCCTTATTTTCTTTTTTTTGCTTACGTATCGCAAGGAGTTTTATAATATTTCAACACAAGAGCCAATGCATGAATTAAATTTGGCAAATAAAATTACACTGATAAGAATAAGTTTCTTGCCTGTTATTGCATTTTTACTGCGATATAATAGCCTGCCGTATATGGATATTATTTTAACAGTCTCTTTAATTCTTATTTTTGTAACCGACTTTGTAGACGGAAAAATAGCTCGCTGGTACAAGCAAGAAACAAAGATTGGGAAAATGCTTGATTCTATGAGCGATTATGCTTTAATCGGACTTGTTTCGGTAATCTACTATCAAAATAATATTTTACCCACATGGTTTTTTATTCTTATCCTTGCTCGTCTCTCTCTGCAAACACTTGGAATGTGCATCTATACTCTTATAGACCATCCGATGCAAGTACAGTCAACCATCGGCGGAAAAATAACTATTGCATCGGTAATGCTTTTATACGTGGTGGAGCTTTTGCGTTTTTTCTTTTTGAAAAATTCACGATTTATTCCGATATTTTTATTTGCCGAATACTGCGTAGGAGTGCTGGTATTTATTTTTATGTTTGAAAAAATATATCTTTTTTTACAACATCAAAAAAACTATGTTTCTCAAAAAAAACGCAGAACAAACGAACAATCGTATACATGCAACACCGATAAAAAGGACAGGCAAGAGTAAGCGATTAAAATTTTTTGTGAGTATGTAAACTCAATGAAAAAATAAATTAAAAATCTACCAAAAAGAAACAACCCGTGTTATACTTAATCTATGAATAAGATATTATTAGAGCTGGTTCCCCGGCCGCAAGTTTATACGCAAAAGGACAGAATATTTTTTCTTCCATATACAGGCGTTCGTATTATGTATGCAAAGGAATTTCTTTCTGCAGCACGTTTTTTACAAAGCTATCTTGCAGAGCTTGTAGGCGTAAAGGTGCAATGTACTGAAATAACTCAGGAGGCAGAGCCTTGCGTCGATGTTCTGTATTTATTGAAGTCCTCCGACTACGGCTGTGCATCAAAGCCTGAATCGTATGCAATAGAATCGGAAAACGGAATTCTTGTAAAAGCCGAATCTGAGGCGGGAGCTTTTTATGCGGTGCAAAGTTTACGGCAGATTTTTATCACGGAGTTTGTTAAAGCGGAGCGGAACGGTAAGAATCCGCAAGGTGTTCCCCTTCCCCACTTTTATATTGAAGACTATCCTCAGTATGAATGGCGCGGCATTATGCTTGACACCTCCCGCCACTTTTATTCCGCCGCTTTTGTAAAAAAAATTATTGATGCGGCGGCTCTTCACAAATTGAACAGATTTCACTGGCATTTTACCGATGACCAAGGCTGGCGCTTTCCGGTTAAAAAGTATCCCGATCTTACCGAAAAGGGAGGCTGGCGCCGCGACGTTCGCTATCCGCCCGACAATAAAACCGGCGGTTTTTACACCGAAGAAGAAATCCGCGACGTGGTGGAATACGCAAAAGAGCGCAACATCATTGTAGTTCCCGAAATAGAAATACCGGGGCATGCATCTGCCTTTTTAACCGCCCTCCCCGAGCTTGGCTGCAGCGGCGGACCGTATCACGTGCGCTCCGAATTCGGTGTTTTTAATGAAGTGATGTGCGGCGGAAACGACAAACTCTTTGAAGTGCTTGAAGACATTTTTGATGCGGTTGTCGAGCTTTTCCCCGGCGATTATATCCATATCGGCGGCGATGAATGCCCGCGCGAAGCATGGAAAACCTGTCCTAAGTGTCAAGCACGCATTAAAAATGAAAACCTCGGAGACGAAAACGGCTTGCAAGGGTGGATAACCGGCAAAGCGGCAAAAATGGTTGAAGCCCGCGGCAAAATCCCCATCGGTTGGGATGAAGTACTTGAAGCGGGCTCACAGGCATTGCCGAAAAACCTTGTAATCCAATCATGGCGCGGCATGAGTGGCGGCATTAAAGCGGGACAGGAAGGCTTTAAAGTTATCATGTCGCCAACCGAGCATTGTTACCTTGACTACCGCAACACCGACTCCTGCGAAGAGCCCGGGAACATCGGCATTCTCCCGCTTGAACGCGTGTACAGTTTTTATCCGGTGCCCGAATCCCTTCCAAAAGAATATCACTCGGCGGTGCTGGGCGGACAGGGAAACCTTTGGACTGAGGTTATTTATGCGTCAAAAATTGCGGAATACATGCTCTTCCCCCGCCTTTGCGCCCTTGCCGAAGTGCTTTGGCTTGAACCGCAGAAAAAAGACTACAAGGATTTTGTAGGCAGGCTCAAAACGCATAAAGACCGCCTGCAAAACCTCTCGCTGCTCTACTGCGACAGCGCACTCTAAAACCTGCAAAACCGGCTCTTAAACAAGGAGCCGTTTTTTTTTCGTTTAATCTGAATACAAGCGCTGCGATTTGAATTTTCCAAGAAACCAATGTCGACTAACGCAGAGCTTTCGCTTACCGTTGCTTAGTATAGCGTTTTACAATTAAGTTACTGTTAGTAATCGGAGCATTAGCGATGGTAGTTTGCAGATTCAGCCTTACTATGGTAAACTGCTCGCCGTTGCAAAATTCCAAACGATGTTTTAAAGCATCAACACAAAACTGTAAAATTGAAGCTTTAAAACTCGTAGGCGAACCAAAGCCAGGAATTCCAAGGTTCGCCGTTGTGCCGTGTCGGGCTCTTTTTTATAACAGGGAGTTTTTATCAAACTTTTTATGGTTTTTGTAAGGGGTATTAAAAACGGATCGAGTTATTAAAACACGCTGTACTAATTTAAACTGTTAATCCTTTTTCTAAATCTCTTTTTCATAGTATTTTTACTCTATCTTGAGAGGCTCATACCACGAATGAGAGTATTACATTATATCGCTGAATTTAGCTTGCTGACACTTTACGTTCTTTTGAATTTTTAATTTGTTATCGTACCGTATTCTTCCCATTTATTTTTCTACAGTACGATGTTTACGTTTTGAGGCACGCACAAACAATGTCGCAATATTTTTTACTCGCTTATAAATAACGTAATAAATCCATAGGTTTTTGAATAATTGTTTTTGCTCCCGCCTTTTCAAGATTCTCTCGATCTCGGAAGCCCCAAAGAACGCCTATTGTAGGTAAGCCTGCGGCATTTCCCGTATTAATGTCTATTGAAGTATCCCCGATATACAGGCATTCTTCATTTTTCACTTGTAAAATATCCAGTATTTCATATATTGCTTGAGGATTCGGTTTTATCGGAACTCCTTCTCTTTGTCCGAATAACGGGGAAAAAGTACCTTCCCCAAAAAATGCGGTAACTATTTTTTCTGTTGTAGGATGTGGTTTATTGGAAAGCACCGAAAGCCGTATATTCTTCTTTTTTAATTCGGCAATAAGCTCGTGGATTCCTTCATACACCGTACATAAGTACATATAATTAGAATCGTATGCGGCATTATAATCTCGAATAATTTTTTGCTCTAATTCTTTATCATTAATATTATGATATGCAAGCACACGCTGAATCAAAATTTTTGCCCCATCGCCGACAAAATAGCGAAAAGTTTCCCTTGGAACCGGCGAAATCCCGTGTTTTGCCGTTTCGGTATTTACAAAATAATGAATGGAATCTAAGCTATCAATCAACGTGCCGTCTAAATCAAAAATACATGCTTTTATCATAAAAACACTATAACAAATACAGTCTGATAAAACAAGTAGAACGTTTTTTTGATAACTCGATTATTGCATCTTAATGCATTTATACAAATCGTAAAAAATTTTATAAAAAAGAGTCCGACACAAGGGCGAAACCTTGGAATTTCTACCTTCGTTTCGCCAGTGAGTAATTTACCACAGGATTACTGAATCCACAAGCCCGTATTCTTGATACTCCGATTTGTATACGAGGAAGTTAATTACAGAATGCTGCACAAGGAGTAAGTTCAGAAGTCTAAGTATGAAAGAATGTAAACTTAGTGTTGCAGTTTAAAGCTTTTTGCAAAACCCTGGTTGTATTATGCGCCTTTTTTTCTATGGCAGGACTTATGCATGGATAAAAGACACCCCACCATTATTCATTACGGTCGGTTTTTATTCAAAAGCTTCCATTGCTTTTTTTATATCCGATTCGCAGCTTTTCATTGCTGCCAAGGTTTTATCGAGGAGTTCATCTAAGCTATACCCTAGTTGTTCTGCGCCTTTTTCAATAACTGTTCTGTCGCAACCGGCGGCGAATTTTTTATCTTTAAATTTTTTCTTTAGGCTTTTTAACTCCATGTCAGTGCAGCTTTTTGACGGACGCATCAAAGATGCCGACCAAATTAAGCCGGTCAGTTCATCCACGGCAAAAAGGATTTTTTCCATTTCATGGACGGGTTCAACATCTGAACAAAGCCCGTAACCATGCGATACGATTGAATAAATCATATCATCCCCTACTCCCGCTTCTTTCAAAAGCTCGGGGGCTTTTTTACAATGTTGATCAGGCCAAAGTTCATAATCCACATCATGTAAGAGTCCGGTTATGCCCCAATACTCTTTCTCATCGGCATAGCCTAAGTTTTTTGCAAAATATTGCATAACGGCTTCTACCGTTAGTGCATGTTGGATATGGAAAGCTTCCTTATTATATTTTTTTAAAAGCTCATAGGCCTTTTCTCTTGTAATGGCAGTTTTTCTCATTTTTACTCCTTTAGATAACAATGATTGTTTTCATACTATATTTTTATTTTGGCAAATGTTCATGAAAAAGATTGCAGACATCGTCTTGATTCTCATTGCCAAAGATAAAATTCATGTATTTTTTTTATAAAAAAGATACTGCTTGATGCAAATAATACAATACCAAAAATAATAGCGAACCATGAGACTCCGGTTAAAAGCAGTGCATAACCTGAAAGCAAAACAAGTAGGGCAAGGGCTGCAAGCTTGTACTCTTTAATATCCTTTATTTTTCCGATTAAATAATATGAAATAACGCTGAGTAAGCATAAAATTGCAAAAACAATCGTAGTTGACCACTCATAGCCATAAGAGAAGAAAAAAACCGAGGTGTTCCCATAGGTATTTACCGGCAGTGCGTGTGCGATTGAGAAGGCAACACAGCATATTAAAAAGCCGATAGCCGTTGTCTCTCTTGTCATAATTCTATTTGCAAATAAACTGCTGGTCAGTAAAGATAGAATTGCTAAAAATCTGAAAAAAATAACAATCCGAGCAATTCCCGCGATAGAAATAAATCTGCTTATTCGTAAGGGGTAAAACGGAAATAATAAACGCAAGCCTTCAAAGCTAAGCGTAAATATAAAAAGTGCAAAAAATGATATTTCAATTGCATGTGTTTTCTCAAACAAGAGATAAGTATATGCAAGCAAGGAAGGCACAAAAAAAGCAAAAAAAACAATACTTATTAAAATGCTCATATTTGAAGGTTTATAAAAAGGGAGTCGGTGTACCCACTGAAAAAAAGGTTCGGGGAGCGGCTTGTTTGCTAAAAGATTATCTGCAAAAATAAAAAAAACTACAATTCCGATTCCAATAAGAAAAAGAAAAGAAAAAATTATACCGGTGATAAGTGTTTTATTTCTTGCAGCAAGCGTCATTGGCATAATATAAAAAAAAACAAAAGATTTGTAAAGATCTTTTCCCGAATTCCGATATTGGTAAGTAAGGAGTCTTTATGCGAAAAACAAATATTTTTATCTGCTTGCTTTTGTATTCGGTAAATCTTTTTGCAGGAGATGTTGCAACCTTTGTCAACTTGGGCTTTTCAGCGGATGGTTCAAAATATGCTTTTGGGCAATATGGCTTAACCGATCAAACATATCAGGCATATTCGGATATATGCATTGTCGATGTTGAATCCAATTCTTTTATAAAAAACGGAATTTTTAAAACCTCGCCGACAAAAGAAACACGCGATAAAGACAGCAAAAGTGTTTTTCTTGCGTTACAAAACAGAGCTCAGGCAACTTTAATAAAAAATAATATTTCTGAATCTCGGTTGGGAAGAGTTCTGTATTCTCAAGCAGAGGATAAAACAGGGACCCAAACGCTTTATTTTAGGGACTTTCAAACTGAAAATGAATATACGGTTATGATACATGTTGATAAGACAACAAAGCAAGAGGCCTCTTTTTATATAACCGTCGATATTGTGCTTCCGAACGGAAGTAAAATTTCAAAGAAAACAGGAAGACCCGGCTATGTTCGCCCCGGAACAAAAACCTATGCACTTAAAAAGATTCTCATTAATGATAAAAATAATGCACTTATTTTTATAGTTGAAAAACATGAATATAGCTCGAAGGGGTTATCCATTCGCTATATGGTAGAAACAATCCATCTGCCGGTGTGAGAAACTGAAAAAAAAGCCGAACGTTTTAAGCGTTCGGCTTTTTTTTCTGATACCCCTATTTCTTATACACCGTTAAAAGAGCTTGTGTATCGTTACCGGCTGAGCCTGCGTGAATTTTACATGTGGCAGTGTCGCCTTCTCGTAAACCGTCAAAGAGCACCAAGTCAACAAGAGGATTTATCAATTCCCGCTCTACAAGTCGAGCGGCATTTCTTGCTCCAAACTCTTTTGAATAGCCTTTTTCTGCAAGCAATTTAATGCAATCGGCGGGAACCTCAAATAAAATACCTTTTTCAGCCAGCTGCGAGCGTAAAGCGGCTAATTCTTTTTCTACAATTTGAACCATTGCGTCTTTGCTCAGCGCATTAAATTTTATCACCATGTCTAATCGATTCCTGAATTCGGGAGTAAAAGCCTGTTCCACCGCCTCATCCACCGCACTATCGGTTTGGTATTCATCGCCAAACCCGAGAATGGGCTTTCCGATATCGCGGGCACCGGCATTTCCTGTCATAATAATAATTACATTCCGAAAATCAGCTTTTCTGCCCTGATTATCCGTGAGCGTTGCATAATCCATAATTTGCAAAAGAATATTAAAAATATCCGCATGAGCTTTTTCAATTTCATCAAGCAGAAGAACCGCATGCGGCTGTTTTCTGATCGCATCGGTTAAAAGGCCGCCTTCATCAAAACCTACATACCCCGGCGGGGAGCCGATTAAACGGCTGACCGTATGTTTTTCCTGATATTCGCTCATATCAAACCGATGCAGTGCAATACCGAGTTCTTCCGCAAGCGAACGGGCAAGCTCAGTTTTTCCTACGCCGGTAGGACCTGCAAAAAAAAGATTTGCAACCGGTTTGTTTTTTGCACGGAAACCTGCACGGGAGCGTTTTACCGCCTGAGCAACCGCACGAACCGCCTCTTCCTGTCCGAACACCTTTGCGGCAATATGCTGCTCCAGCTCTTTTAATCGCTCCGTTTCATTGATTGTAACTGTTCGCTCGGGAATCTTCGCGATTTTAGCAACTATTGCATCAATGTCTTTTTCTTCAATTATCATTTCGCATTGAGTTTTCCCTTGCTTTGACTGGAAAATTCTTGCTTTTGCCCCCGCTTCATCAATTACATCAATTGCCTTATCCGGTAAAAATTTATCTTGAATATAGAGGGCTGAAAGATGTACCGCTGATTGAAGAGCACCATCAGTATACCGCACCTGATGGTATGCTTCATATAAAGGCTGTAAACCTTTTAAAATTTTTAGAGTTTCTTCTTCACTCGGCTCTTCAATATCTATTTTTTGGAAGCGCCGTGCCAAAGCTCGATCTTTTGTAAAATACTTATTATATTCTTCGTATGTTGTCGAGCCGATGCAACGAATTTTACCTGAAGAGAGAATAGGTTTTAATAAATTCGAAGCGTCCAACCCTCCGTTTCCGCTTGCACCCGCTCCGATAACTGTATGGATTTCATCAATAAATAGAATAACCTTCTTTTTTTGAATTAACTCATCCGATATTTTTTTAAGCCGTTCTTCAAAATCTCCGCGGAATTTTGTTCCGGCTAAAAGACTTGCCATATCAAGGCTGAAAATATCATAATTTTGAAGAAGCGGCGGAACTTTGTTTTCAGCAATAAGTTGTGCCAAGCCTTCCGTTATTGCGGTTTTTCCTACGCCGCTTTCGCCGACATGCACTGGATTATTTTTTTGCTTTCTGCAAAGAATTTGAATAGTTCGCTCAATCTCATTTTCTCTCCCGATAAGCGGAGAAAGCTCGTTATTGCGTGCTTTTTCTGTTAGGTTAACAGTATATTGCTCCAAAGCACTTTGTGCGTTGTTTTTCTTTTGACGAAAAAGATTTTCATTCATTGAGTACTCTTCATCCGAATCAGATTCATTTTCAGTTTGTGAAAAGCTGTCAAAAATGCTAAAGCCCCGATTTTCCAATTCCCGCTCATTCAGATCGTTCATATCTTCATCAAAAAAAGCGGAAAATTCGCTTATCTCTTTTGAATTCAGATGATTGATTGCTTCGGTTAGTTTCAAATGACTGATGCCGCTCATTCTCATATAGTATGATGAGAAATTTGTTTCAGCTTCGAAAATACATATAAGCAAATCGCTGACTTCAAGAGTATCTTTTTGATTTGCTTCGCAGTACAAAAGAGAGCGTTTAAGTAAGTATTGAGAGCCCAAAGACTGAGTGGGAGCATTTTTCATGTCGATCGGAATCTGTGTTCGTAAAAATTCAGCCAAACTATCATAGATATACTCTATGTTTGCATAACAAAGTGTAAGAATTCGTAGGGTTTCCGGATGGTTAAGCGCAACAAACAGAACATGCTCCGGAGTAACATATTCATGATGATTTTTTTCCGCTGCTTCATATGCTTGATCAAAAATACTCTGAACTATGGGACTCACTGCTATTTTCATTCTTTCTCCATTATACACTTTAACGGAAACCCGTTTTCTTGTGCCAGCATTTCTACTTTTTTACAGCGGGTAGCAGCAATATCATAGGTATACGTGCCGACTAAACCGCTCCCTTGGGTATGAACGGTAAGCATAATAATTTCAGCTTCTTTGTAATTTTTATGAAAAACCTCTATAAGTATTGATATAACAAAATCCATTGTTGTTATATCATCATTAAGAAGTAATACACGATAAAACCCCGGTTCTTTTATTTTTTCTTTTATAAGAACCGTTGACTCTATTTTTATCTCATCGTTCATACTACTAAAATACTCTAATTTTTGCCAAGAAACAAGTAAAAACAAAAAAAAAGACATAATCAAGAAAATCCATGAAAAACACTGTATTTTCATTTGTTTTATGCTATGATGGTATTATGGAGAGTGTAACTTTAGAAACCGCTTGTGCTCCGAGTATGAGAAAAGAAGAAGGTCTTTCGGTAACCAAGAGAAATATCGTAATAAAGAATTTTTATCCTATTCTCATCGGTCATCATTCTTTTTTGCTGATGGGACATGAATACCCCGATGAAGACTGTATCGCATCGTTAGTAGCGGCTGCCTTGCTTTTGCGTAAATTTGAAAAAACTGTTGATATTTTCTTCCAAGGACCTATTCAAGAGCAGCTTTTATTTCTCATTGATATTTGTATTTATAATAAGGTGCGAGTGCATATCAATACAATCTCTGACATGAAAGACCCTGAGGTAGTCGTTATTTTAGATACGCCAAAACCTTCCATGATTTTTACCGATGCGCGGAGTAAGGCATTTTTAAAAAATCCTGCTATAAGAAAAATAGAGTTGGATCATCATTTGTCGGCAGATGCATGTTATTGCGGAGAGGAAAATTTATCGCTTGTTATGCGAGCTTCCAGCACCTGCGAAATAATTGCGTACATCTGCTATAAGCTAGAGCAGTATCCTGAAATATTACGTATCTTTTGTATCCGTGAATTGTATTCAAGAAATATTGTACTTGCAATGCTCACCGGCATGATGGGAGACGCAAAACAAGGCGTGTATCTTTTTACCGGACGAGATAAGGCTTTTTTTTCTTATTTTTCAAAAAAGTTAAATAGAATTTTACGAAAAAAAACGGGAACATTAACTGAAAATATAAAATCAATGGAAGAAATCCTTGAAGTTTTGGAAGCCCTCTCCAATGAAGAAAAAGATGCATATCAAAAAATAATGGAACGGGCTGAGTTCTACGATAAAATAGGAATAATTTCATTAGATGAAAAAGCAACCAAAGAAATAACAAAGGAAATTGATTATAGTCAATTCATCGGTATGATAAAAATAGCAACAAACGATGTAGCCGAAAATACAAAGGGATTAGGTATATCCGCCTATAGAGATCTTGATTCAATTTCCGACAAAATTCAATTTAGAATTCGCGTGGACTCATCCCTTAAAGGAGTTGACTTGCGGAAGCTTTTAAAAGACATGCAAATCAGAAACGGGGGCGGACATCAGGGAGCAATTGCATTTAGATTTTCTCAAGAAGAAATCCCCGATGTTAACTTTTTTATTGATGAACTTGTTCATTATATTAGGAATCATATTTTATCATGAAAATAAATTATAATATATTTATGGAAGAAACTATCGAAAACCTTAAAACATCGGGTATAGTTTCTACATTATTATTGCATTCCTGTTGTGCACCCTGTAGCTCATCCGTAATCAAACGACTTGCTCCGCATTTTAAACTCACGGTGTTTTATTATAACCCGAATATTGACAGCGACAACGAATACAAAAAACGTGCGGAAGAACAGCAGCGGCTTATCGAAATTTATAATGCGCAAAAGCTTTTCCCGATTCCCGTTAGAATTATTACTGCAGAGTATAGCCCTGAAGCATTTTATACAATTGCAAAAGGATACGAAAACTGCCGAGAAGGCGGCGAACGGTGTTTTCGTTGTTATCATTTGCGGCTTTCAATCACTGCCGAAGCGGCACAAAAAAACGGATTTGATTATTTTTGCTCTACCCTTTCGGTCAGTCCGCTAAAAAATGCGGAAAAAATAAACAAAATCGGTTCTGCGCTTTCGACGGAAAACTGCCGCTGGCTTTCAAGCGATTTTAAGAAAAAAAACGGGTATCTTTCTTCAATTGAGCTAAGCAAGCGATTCGGGCTTTATCGGCAAGATTATTGCGGCTGTATTTACTCAAAAAATGAGCGAGCGGACTTTGAACGGCATAAAAGAGAAAGAGAACTTTTACAACCAGTAAAAACAGAGATGTAAGACGAGATAGGCTTTATAGAGATATCTGTGGTATGAACATACGAAAAATCAATACGCTATAGATAGATTCTTTTTAACGGAGATAAAAATGCTAAATATCGCACACAGAGGTTTTCGCAGTAAATATCCTGAAAACACCATGCTTGCCTTTCAAAAAGCGTTGGAAGCCGGCGCTGACGGTATTGAATTTGATGTGCATCTTTCAAAAGATGGAGAGCTTGTTATTATCCATGATGAAACGCTTGAACGCACAACAGACGGAGAAGGTTTGGTAAAAGATAAAACACTTGCAGAATTAAAAAAACTTAACGCCGCTGCAAAATCTAACAAACCAAGAGATTTTGAAGCGATTCCCACTTTAAAAGAATATTTTGCCTTTGCGAAAAAAACAAAACTTATCACCAATATTGAGCTAAAAACCGGTATTTTCCCGTACGAAGGCATAGAGCAAAAAACATATGAGCTTATTAAAGAGTTTGATATGTGCGAAAAAGTTATTCTTTCTTCTTTTAACCATGAGACAATAATGAGAGTAAAAGAGATCGATTCAAAACTTGTCTGTGGACTTTTAGTTGACAGCTGGCAAATCGATCCGGAAAATTATGTACAAAAGCTCGACATTGAATGTTGGCACCCATCAGCATACAGTATTTCAAAAGAACTGGTACAAAGATTCCACCGTAAAGGAATTAAAGTAAACACATGGTTCGGCTCTATTCAATTAGATTATAAAAAGATTATCGAAACCGGTGTAGATGCAATCATTACCGATTATCCCGATAAAATCGCGGGACTTATCGGCAGAGATAAGGCATAAGGCGAATCAGGATTTACACCGTGTACCGAGTTTTGTCTTAATTATTTTTTCTACAATCGGAGGCACCATAGCGGAAATATCGCCTCCGAATAAAGCAAGCTCTTTGATCGAGCTTGAACGTAAAACAAAAAATTGAGGGTCGGGCGCTAAAAAAATAGTATCAATATCGTCTTTTAACCCCTTATTCATCATTGCCAAATCAAATTCATAAGAAAAATCGGACGTATTTCTTACACCGCGGATGAGAACCTCAGCCCCAACCTCTTCTGCATAGTTGACAATTAAAGAATCCCACGTACTGACGCGTACATTTGTCCAACACGTAACCAGTTTTTCCATAATATGCAGTCTTTCCTCATTTGACAGGAAATATTGTTTTTCCTGATTAACCGCAATGACCACATGCACTTCTGAAAAAAGCTTTCGAGCTCTTTCAATAATATTTAAATGCCCATACGTAGGAGGATCAAAAGAACCTGCAAAAACCGCTTTAACCATATCTATATTTTACTATTGAAAGAGCCACTTAGTCAAGATAAACATCTCGCTCGACAAACGCTAAGAAGATTTTTATTCTTTTCTTTGCAGTTAAAAATAAGAAAAAAGCAAAAGTCCGATTTTATAGAATGCTAAAGTGGAAAGCTCCAATCATTAACGATGTGATGAGAGAGCCGATAAATGCTCCAAGCAAAAATCTGATAGTCAGGATCACAATGATGGAAAGGATCAAAGAGCCGCAATAAGACAGATGTATTTTGAGCGCGTAGGTTATTCGTGTTATTTTGGTAATAACCGGCGCAAGAAATTTGTCAAGCATTATCCAAAATTGTGAATATGTTTTTGTGTGCATAAAGTGATAAATTAACCGTATGATTAAAAGAATTGACAATAAATTGAGGAAAAATCTGAAAAAAGACCATATAAGTAAGATTATTTGAATAATGATTTGCAATACTGAAAAGCTGCCTGTTATCGCAATGCTTGAGGCTGCCTGTGATAATACCGTAAGCAAGCCGATTGATACAATCGGAGAAAAATCAACCATACCGGCACGCATAAATTTAAAGCGTCTGAACCAATCTAAATATGGATCACAAATAGTCGACAAAAATGTTCCTACTTGTGAGTATAATAATTGCGGTGCCCATGAAAGGAAGATTCTTGCAATGCATAAAAGTGAATATATCCAGATAAAGGTTGATAATGTTGAAAAAAATGAACGAATCATAGTTACTCCCGTAATTTTAAGTAGTTTTATAAGGCTAAGCCTTAAGAAATAGTATTAACACCCTGCGATTGGTGTTAATTAAAACAGCAAGATAATTTTTTACTCTTTCCAAACCTGTAATACGCCCGGTTGCTCTCCAAGAGCTGATAAAAAATTATCATCCGAAGAAACCTTTACCTGCGATGAAGCTTGTACAATATATATTTTATCTTCAATCGCAATATGAATAAAAACATCGCAGGTACCGTTCTCCGCTCCAAGCAAAAAATCTCTTAAGTGCTGAAATTGTTTATCGGTTGACATAGAAAGAGAATCAACTTCTACATGCACTTCTTTTATAGATTTTTCTTCTAACTCATCAAGACTAATATAAGAATCTACTAAAAAAGAAGGCTCTTCCCTATTGGTATCAACAGTGCCGATAAGGCCCATAACAGTTTCTGGCAAAAATCGAGCTCTTTGTTCTTCCCATATTTTTGAAAAAAATACAAGATCAATTACTCCGTGCAGATCCTCAAAACTGCCGAACGCCATGCTTTGACCTTTTTTTGTGGTATATGGTTTAATTGCATTCAGCATGCCGACAATGAGGTATTTTTTTTCAGGGGTTGCCCTTTCCAAATGTCCTAAATCCAATGTTGCGGTTGTTTCTATTATTTTACGATATTCATCAAGGGGATGCCCTGAAATATAAAACCCGACAAGATCTTTTTCCATACGCAGTTTTTCTTTTTGAGGCAAATCTTCAACCCGTGCAAAAACAAAATCGGAAAATTCTTTAATGCCGGTGTTTTCAAAAAGGCTTACTTGTCCGCTTTCTTGACCTTCTTTTTTTTGAGCGGCATAGCCCATTGCCGCTTCATACTGACCGATTAACGTTGCACGGTTTATGTCAAATTCATCAAAGCAACCGGTTTTAATAAGCACTTCTACGGTTGATTTCTTGACAGTATGTAAGTCTACCCGATCCAAGAAATCAATAAAAGATTTATACATACCGTTAGTTTTTCTTTCGTTATAGATATCAATTGCTGCCTGCTCTCCGACTCCTTTAATGCCTAAAAAGCCGAAAATAATTTCTCCTTTATCGACACTAAAATAAGGTTCCGATTTGTTTATACTTGGCGGCACAATCGTAAGCCCCATTTTTTCAGCTTCTTCAATATAAACCGGAAGTTTATCGACTGAGGTAATTTCATTGGTGAGGTTCGCCGCCATAAATTCCGCAGGGAAGTTTGCTTTTAAGTATGCGGTTTGATAGGCAAGAACCGAGTATGCGGCTGCATGGCTTTTGTTAAAGCCGTAACCGGCAAAAGGAACAAGAATATCAAATATTTCTTCGGCATGTTTTTTATCAAACCCCTGCGTTACGGCGCGCTCGGCAAATTTTACCTTCCACTCAGCCATAACTTCTTTCTTTTTTTTCCCCATTGCCCGGCGTAAAATATCGGCTTCTCCTAGGGAAAGGCCACCTATTTTCTGGGCAACCTGCATAACCTGTTCCTGATACACAATGACGCCGTATGTTTCTTCCAAAATATCTTGTAAACATGGATCCGGATATTTTATTTTTGAGTTATCAAATTTTGATTCAATAAACTGATCGATAAAAGCCATCGGCCCGGGGCGATACAGAGCATTTAATGCGATGAGGTCTTCAATTTTATCGGGTTTTGCCCGTTTTAAAATGCCTTGCATCCCCTTGCTTTCAAATTGAAACACTGCAGCGGACATGCCTTCTCCAAGCATTTTATACGTGCGCTCATCATCGTCGCAGATATTTTGGATTGAAAAATTTGCAAGCGCTCCGCCTCGTCTTCGGATAAGATCTTCAGTGTGTTTTATAAGCGTTAACGTTTTTAATCCCAAAAAATCCATTTTTACCAAACCGCATTGCTCAATTAAATCCATGGTAAACTGAGTTGCAATTTTTCCGGTTTTTGAGTCTTTATAAAGAGGTACATAATCTGTAAGTTTTGTTTTTCCGATTACAATGCCCGCCGCATGTAAACTGGTGTTTCGGTTAGAATCTTCAAGAGCTTCCGCAATTTGAAAAAGCTCGGTGTATTCAGGCGTTTCTTTAATTTGTACAAGTTCAGGAATTGTAAGTGCTTTTTCAAAAGTGAGTTTAGGATCCTCAGGCATGAGTTTAGTTATCATATTTACATCAGCCAAAGGAATGTTTAAAACTCTTCCGACATCTTTGATCGCCGCCTTCGGCTTTAGGGTTCCGAAGGTAATAATTTGCCCGACACTTTCGTCCCCGTATTTTTGACGCACATATTCAATTACTTCCTGTCTTCTTTCGAAGCAAAAATCAACGTCAAAGTCCGGCATTGAAATACGCTCGGGGTTTAAAAAGCGTTCAAAAAGGAGTTTATAACGCAGCGGATCTATATCGGTGATACGCATTGCATAGGCAACAATGGAACCCGCCCCGGAGCCTCTCCCAGGACCGACAGGAATATCGTGATTTTTTGCCCAGTTGATAAAGTCCCAGACAATTAAAAAGTAACCGACAAAATCCATTTTAATAATGATATCAAGTTCATATTCAGCCCGTTTTTTTATTTCATCGGTGATTACCTCGTAGCGTGTTTTTAAGCCTTCTGCTACCAGATGACGGATGTATAAATCCTTTGAAGCAAATTCTTCCGGGATTTTATACACCGGTAAAAGCGGACCTGGCTGCGGGATCTCTACATTGCACATATCCGCAATACGAAGCGTATTGCTCATCATTTCAGGATATTCGGGAAAGAGTTTTGCCATTTCTTCCGCGGATTTTAAATAAAATTGGTCGGTTTCAAATTTCATGCGGTTAGTATCGGTACGCACTTTTTTCATACCGATGCAAAGCAAAATATCTTGTGCAACAGAGTCTTTTTGCTCTGCATAATGTACATCATTGGTGAGCACCATCGGAATGCCAAGCTTTCGCGCCATTTCAATTAGCAGCGGTGTAACTTTTTTTTGCTCGGCAAGCCCGTGATTTTGTACTTCAATAAAATAATTATCACCGAAAATATCCAGATACTTCCGTACATGTGCCTCAGCCTCTTCTTTCCGCCCGTTTAACAAAAGATACGGCAACTGTCCGGCAAGACAAGCGGAAAGACAGATAAGCCCCTCCGAGTGCGCTTGCAAAAGTTCATCATCGATACGCGGCTTATAATACATGCCTTCGGTATACGCCTTAGAAGATAACACTATCAAATTACGGTAACCGATCTCATTTTTTGCAATAAGTATTAAGTGATAATAATTTCGTCCGTTTATTTGTTTATTACGATCAAACCTGCTTTTTGCCGCAACATAAAGTTCACAGCCGATAAGCGGCTTGATTTCCTGCTTTTTGCACTCTTCCTGAAAACGCAACACCCCGAACATATTCCCATGATCGGTAAGCGCCAGCGCGGGCTGCCCGAGTTTTTTTGCGGTTGAAACAAGTTTTTGAATGGAAGAAGCTCCATCCAGCAATGAATAATCCGAATGAACGTGTAAATGTACAAAATCCATACCAGCATTCTAACAGAAATACAGAAGAAAAAACAAGGGGAACCGAAATTTTATATTTCCGTCCCAATTTTGCCTTGATGGCTAAAAGATCCGAGTTTTTCGCGTAACGGATTTAAGCATTCCTATGGTAAATTGCTCACCGTTGCCAAATTCCAACCGATGTTTTAAAGCATCAACACAAAACTGTAAAATTGAAGCTTTAAAACTCGTAGGCGAAGTTAAAGGTAAATCTTCAAAACTTCGCCCTATGGTAAGTTGCTCGCCCTTGCGTTGTGTCGAAATCTTTTTTTTAGAAGAAAAGGGTTACAATATTTTTTATTTCTCTTAATCTTAATTTTCATTTAATTTTATGATAAAATATTTTATACATTACGAGGACAGTGTGAACCTGATAATTTTAGTTTTGAGTGTATTGTTTTTTCTCTATTTATTTTTTGAAAGTATAAATGCAAAAAAATACAGAAAGAGTTTTGAGCATGTCATATACGTCAACGGAACGAGGGGTAAGTCTTCAGTTACAAGACTTATCGACTCCGTGTTAAGAGCCGGCGGAAAAAAAGTATTTTCAAAGACCACCGGAACTGAACCGATTTATATTGATACTAAGGGTGTTGAGCATTTGATAAAGAGAAGAGGGTGTGCAAATATTAAAGAGCAGCTTTGGACTATGAAAAAAGCATATAAAGAAAGTGCGGAAATTCTTGTTATTGAATGTATGGCCGTTAATCCCGACCTGCAATTTATATCGCAGAATCAGATGGTTCAAGCCGATATTGGGGTGATTACCAATATTCGGCATGATCATGTAGAAGAAATGGGAGACTCTCTTGAACAAATCTGCGATTCTCTTTGTAGCACCATGCCCAAAAACGGCGTAATGTTCACCGCCGATAAAAATATGTTTCAAAGAATTCAACGTTTTGGCAATAAATATAATACACAAACATATCTTTCAGTACCAACGGATGATAATTTATTCAGCGATAATTACCAATTAGCATTGGATATCGGCAAATATTTACACATAGATAAAACCCTCGCTTTGCAGGGAATAAAAAATTTTAAACACGATCCTTATGATCTAAAAATTTATGCGGTCGGTACGCACTCTTTTTTTATAAACGGATTGTCGATAAATGATAGTGATTCAATAAAAATTGTTTTTAGCTATTTAAAACTGCTCCCATACCTAAAAAATTTGAACTTTGTCCTGTTAATTAATAATAGGGCGGATCGGGGAATGAGAGCGCTGGAAATGATTCAAGTAGCAAACGAATTGAAACCCGATAAAACTATACTCATGGGCTCTTTTGCAAATGTTTTGAAGAAAAAAATAAAACACGGCGATGTTGAAATACTTAGCAATAGAGCGGATTTTGATATTGAGCGTTTGAAAAATACGATGATTTTTTCTGTCGGGAATATTGCCAATTCCGGAAAAGAGCTCATCAGTTATATAGAGACTAAAGGAACCCTGTATGTACGAGAAAACTTTGCTCCTTAGCATTATATTGTCTTTATTGTTTTGTGAATTTATGGGCATTAATCCGGGCGGCATTATTGTTCCGGGATATTTAGTACTAAATCTTAATAATTATCCGAAAATAATTTACACCATACTGATCTCACTTCTAACTATGTTAGTAATTAAATTCTTTTCACGATACGTAATCATTTATGGCAGAAGAAAATTTGCGCTCATGATACTTACGGCTTATTTTTTAAATCTGCTTATTGTCTACTCAGGAATCTATAATCCAAACCCCGGGATAATAGGTTATTTGGTACCGGGAATTCTTGCAAATCAATTAGACAGACAAGGCATTATAAGTACTTTATTGGCAATGACCTTTGCAGTGATTCTCATTACGATGATTTTGCTTATTTTTAACATGCAGGTGTTTTAATCTATGGCTTTACAGAGAAAAAATATATTGCTGACGCTGCTTATCCTGATAAATATTTTATCACTTGCTATTTCTTACCGTAATAAAAAAACAGTAAAAACAACTTACTATGAGATTCAAATAGAGAGCAGAAAAATATTTGAAGCGGCTTTGGCTCGGATTCGTCAATATAAAAAAAATTTAGATATTGAGCTTTCCGAATATGACATTCTTAACACGGGGCTTATCGGAGAAGAACAAACCGGTATTACCACAACCTTAGGAAACCTTAAAGCAAAAAGAACTGCCGTAAATCCGGACATTGCACCTATGATTGTAAAGATGTATCATGAATTAAATCTCAAACCGGGAGATAAAATTGCTTTCGGACTTTCAGGCTCTTTCCCCGGTTTGAATATAGCGGTAATTAGTGCAGCTCAAGCGATGAATCTTGACGCTGTAATTATTTCAAGTGTCGGTTCTTCCACTTATGGAGCAAACAATACGCACTTAACCTTCCCTGAAATACTGGACAATCTGTATAACGACCGTATACTAAATTTTAACAGTTCTCTTGTTACTCCCGGAGGCGCAGGCGATATCGGAAGCGATATGAACGCAGATATGCTTGCTGCAATTTTTGATAGATATCAAAAACGCGGTTTGCATATAATGATTGAAGATAATTTTTCTAAAAATATAAAAAATAAAATTGCATTGTTTAATGCAGGAAAAAAACCGGATTGTTTTGTTGCGGTTGGCGGAAACATAACATTTAAAAATTCAAATGAAGCTGAGTATACCGAACAAGGAATTTTAAAAAAGCCTCATTTTTATAAAACAGATGATGCAAACATCGGTCTCATTAATTATTATATACGTCATGTACCCGTTATACATCTTTTAAATATTAAAAAAATTGTCTCTGATTACGGACTTCCGTATGATCCCGTTTCTATTCTTGCGTATGGCAAAAGTTCCGTCTATTATGCAACGCAGTACTCAAAGCTTCCGTTAATTAGTTCATTGCTGTTTTCATTAGTGCTGATACTGCTATTTAAAACTGATAAAAAATGAGGACTGTTGCAAAACAGAAAATCGGTTTTACAACAGTCTCTTTCTATGCAAGAAAATTTAAGGAACGATTCTAAAAATTGATTAGTTTAGAGGTTCCCTGTTTTTAAAAACCTGCGGCTTTTCCGTCTTGTCTCGGATCGCAGGTTCCGTATATGGAGCCGTCTTCCATAAACATTATAGCTTGAACAGCACCGCTGGCTGCTGTTGATGCTTTTCCGTGCCCCATCTCTTCCAGTTTTTTAATTGTATCTTCCGTTATTTTGTATTTTTCATAGCCTTTTAAAGGAACTTCATATTGAAAATTATTCTTTGGTCCATTGTTCCAAATTTTCGGAACAGAAATTGCATCGTGCAAGGATAATTTATTATCTATTACTCTGCTTATTACTTGTGCTACGCCTGAAAATATTCTTGCCCCGCCCGGTGTGCCGAGAATCATAAAGGGCTTCTTATTTTTATCAAGTACAACAGTCGGAGACATTGAGCTTAAAGGTTTTTTATTCGGTTCAACTTTGTTAATACTTGCAGGATTAGTTGAAAAGTCATCCATTTCGTTATTCATCATAAATCCATAGCCGTCAACCATAACGCCGCTTCCAAAATAATAGTTTATCGTTTTGGTTACTCCAACACAGTTCCCTTGAGCATCGGCCACAGAATAATGGCTCGTGTCAGTGTGTTCATACAATACGGGGTCTCCGCTTACCGCCTCTTCTATGGCCTTATCGGTAATTAATTTTGCTCTTTCGTCAGCATATGCCTGAGCTGTAAGGCCTCCTAGCGGAACGCTTGTAAAATTTGTGTCAGCCATATATTTTGCCCTATCTGCAAACGATAACTTAAATGCTTCCGTAAACAGGTGTATATACTCCGGAGAATTAATCTCATATTTTGAGACATCAAAGTTTTCGATAATATTCAGTATTTCAATTAGGTGCGTTCCTCCTGATGAGGGCGGCGGTGTTGAAATTATCGTGTATCCCCTATAATCTCCTATTACGGGTTTTGCTACGGACACTTTATAATCGGAAAGATCTTCAAGAGTCATAACTCCTTCATACTTTTTCAAAGTTTCAATTAGAGCTTCCGCTACTTCTCCCTTATAGAATCCGTCTAAACCTTTTTCCGATATAATTTTAAGCGTTTTTGCAAGATCAGGATTATTAATAACATCTCCCGCACTAAAAGGGAGTTTAGCTTCATTCCAGTATACTTTTTGCATTTCCGGATACTTAGTTGCTTTTTCATACGCATCGGCAATTGCATTTGCCGCATAGGTTGAAACGACAAAGCCTTCTTCAGCCATTTTAATTGCCGGAGCCATAACTTCAGCACGAGACATTGTACCATAATTCTCAAGCATGTAGAGCATTCCGGCTACTTCTCCGGGGATTGCAGAGGAAAGTCCGCCTTCCCGTATCTTACCGTTTGATTTTCCGTTTTCATCAAGATAGATTTCGAGATTTACTCCCTTCGGAGCTATTTCTCTAAAATCAATAAATATGTTTTCTCCGTTGGCAGTGTGGATTGTAGCAAGTCCTCCGCCGCCCAATCCGTTTGTAAAGGGCTCACAAACTCCCAGCGCAAATCCCATAGCAATCGCAGCGTCTATTGCATTTCCGCCTTTTTTCATTATTTCCGCACCGACTTGCGATACTTCATACTTAGATGCCGCAGCCATAGCGCTTTTGCCGGTTGCATCTCTGCCTGTTGTTATCCTGCTGCCATCCGCATCTACGGTTTTAAAACCTTCTACCGAATACGCCGGGGTCAGTTTTGAAGTTTTGGAAACCGCTCCCTGTTCGGACTCGGTTTTAGATTTTGTACAGCTTGCAAGCAGTACAGCCAATACCAATAATAACGATACCGTTTTTTTAGATTTCATACATCCTCCATAGTTCTAAATTAACATATCATAAAAATTTACAAAATATTTTTTACTCTTTTGTTTTACTTGCAAATCGGTATTCGCCCACCTTATTTGTTTATATATTTTAAATCCAATATATTTCCGATTTACATGCTCGTTTTGCGTTCACTTGCTTTATAAAACATCAGCCCTATACTTAACACCGTTAAAGCATACTCTGATGCTCAGACCGGTGCTATATCTTTTGTGTTTTTTTACTTAATCATAAACTTCCCAAGCCATTTTCCTCCCAGCTCCGCTTCAGGTGCGGATTTATAAATTTTCTCATAGGTGGGGCAGTTTTCAAATTCAATTTTTTTGTTTTCGTACATAGTTCCAAATGCTTTTGTATACTCAATTATACCTTGCAAATGTCTGCCTACTCTTTCTTCGATAGGATGTCCCGCTTCGTCATACGGTACGTAGAGAAGTCCCATTTTTGCACTTTTAACATAGAATTTGTCCTTGCCGGTAAGCGCTAAGGTTTCGTTTGTCGCTCCTCTAATCCGTCCCTGCGATGCATTTGCTGTTTCCATTAAAAGAGGGACTGTTTCCGTAAAATCTCCCAATTCTCGGTGCGTAAGTCCGTGTAAATTGACAGGGGACGGCTCTAATGTCATGTCGATGCCTTGGAGTTGTAGGTTCATAACGCCCACTGCTCCTATATCCATTCCTTTTTCATGGGAGACCGTTGCATTTATAACAGGATATTCAGGAGAAGCTTCATGCAAGTCAAACGTTAAATCAATTCCTTCTTTTTGTATTAATTGTACAATTCCGTATGCCGCTTTTTCCGTAAGCGTTCCGTCAGCTCTGCCCGGATACGCTCTATTAATATTTCTTGTTTCGGAGCCTGACAATCTTTGTCCTGAAGAGGCATGGATATATACATCGGGATCAGGCCATTGATGTATCGGATTGCTTGCTCTTGAGCCAAATCGGTATACCACTTCTTCGCCGTCTCGTGTTGTAAAATGCATGTCCCTTGGCGAAGCTTCTTGTGCATCATTGTGTGTAAAGCCGCTTCTGTTGGTATAGGGTACAATAAAAATTGTTCCCTTCTTTGGTTTTACATTCTGAATAAATACAATGGTCGAGAGATTTGATGACGGCTCATTGGGATGCGTCCCGCCTAAAATTAATACTTTTCCGCCGGTTTCTTCTCCGCGCATAATATAAATCGGCGTATCGGCGGCGGTACCTTTGAGCCCTTCAAAATACTCCGACAGCATTTTGATTTCCGTTACGCCTGGTCCCTTAGTAATTTCAGGGACTTTCCACATTTGTTTAAATTCGATTCCGGTATACACTGCAACCGCCAATGCTATTGCCAGGCAGATTGCGCCGGATACTATGTTTTTCTTCATTATAAACACCTCATTTAATCATCAA
Source organism: Treponema phagedenis (assembly GCF_008153345.1). Classification (NCBI taxonomy): domain Bacteria; kingdom Pseudomonadati; phylum Spirochaetota; class Spirochaetia; order Treponematales; family Treponemataceae; genus Treponema; species Treponema phagedenis. Next base: position 2,172,526 of record NZ_CP042818.1, read on the forward strand.
TAAACGAAGTAGTAACGGAATCAGTACAAGAGCCGCGTTTACTTGGCGTAATATCTTTTTTTCAGAAAACAAATTCCATGTTGTAAGAGCCAACACAATCAATATTAAACATCTATATAAAAGAGTAATCATATTTTTCTCCTTTTAAAATATTAGCAGCGGTGCTAAGGTGTTTGAAAATACTATAATCAGTAATGCCCAAATAATAATCCATATTGCCGGTATGATACATTTTTTAAGTACGGGTACGTATCCGTCCATTCCGACTACTTGAGCGGCAAATATTCCGGCTAATGCGGTTGGCGGCATTAAATCGCCTAAGCTTGCGATTAAAGATATTGCAGCTGTTGTGATAATGGTATTATGTCTCATAAATGATAGCAGGAAGGGAACTCCCAATACCGATGCCGATCCGTATGCCGATACCGCTCCGAATAAGGGGATTGAAATTGCCATCGCAATATATTTCATCACATCCGGTAAATCGAGAGCAGTTGTAACGATAAAACCTCTTACACCTGTTAAGGTCATTATTTGAATAAACATGCCGACTCCCATGAGTATGCCAATTACCGGAAGCACATCATTTATGGCTGACTTTGCAGTTTTTAAAATATTAACCTTTTCACCCGTAACCAGTCCCACCAGTGATGCTATTACAAATACGAACGGCATACCGACATCAGGTATTGCGGGTACTGCTTTGTTAAGAATCATAAGTAGTAAGGCTGCAAAAATCGGTGCATATATTTTTATGCCGTGTTTTTCTCTCAATTCGTAATGCAGATTCTTTCGTATCAGCTCAATATCCATATTTTTTACATATTTGTATCCGAAAAATAATACTATTACGATAGCCAATGGGATTGTTAAAAGAAGAAGCGGAAGCTCAAAGCCGACGTAGGGTATATCTACTCCTCCTCCAATAATCATTGCGGGAACATTTACAGGCGGTGCAATCATTCCGAGCATCGCTCCCATAGCAATAATGCTTGCAGTTTCAACTTTGGGAATTCCCATAACCAATAATATCGGAGCCATCATTGAACCTGTTGAAAGCACCGCCGCTGTCGATGACCCTGTGATCATGCCGGGAAACATTATGATAAACATGATAAAACATAAAAGCATTCTTGGTTTTTTATGAAACTTTTCAATTATTACCGCTGATAAAGCATCTAAAGCCCCCGATGATTGTATGACTCGCATAAAAATCATCGCTGTTGCAATAACTAAAATCGTATCAATATATCCGAAGGTTCCTTCAACCAAATGCCGTATCGGAAATCCGTATCCTCCAACAGCAGCCCCTATAATAGACGCTATTACCATTGAAATACTGACCGGCAATTTTAACACTAAAGTGCCTATTACAAATGACACTACCATTACTAAAAAAATAATTAATTCAAAATTCACATCAATACCTCATTTCAAACATGAGTTAAAGAGTATTCTTATTTAAATGCCGCTTTTAAATGCCCGATTGTATCAGTCATTGTTTCAATCACATCAATCGGAATATTTTTTTGAGCGGCTAAATTTTTCATTTTATTATCAGCATCGCCTTTTGCGACGACAATAGCATAATTTGCATGTGCAAAACTCGGCTCAATAAACTGATCCGATAATTCTCCTCTTCGTGCTTCACCGCCGATATGGAGAGCGATAATTGTCAGATTCTTACTTACCGCATCTTCAATAAGTCCCTTAACTCTGACAAGTTCCGCCGCTGAATCAATTCCCGCTGCTCCGAGCCCCTTGGATGAGCCTCCTATCGCAAGCACAAGCGTTTTTGCATCTCCAAGCTCTCCTTTTTTAGCCATATTGTTCATGGTGTACTTTATGCCTATATTATCCAACATAGCTTTCACCATTGCGACATCCGCACTTTGCCCAACCGTTGTTAACAAAGCAGGCTGCTCTGCTATTGGCTGAGATAATCCTTTCATTTCGGCAAGTCCTGCCGACGCTGATTGATTTTGATCCCCTTGCTGTCCGCTTTGATCACTCTTACTGCATCCCGCCACAAAAATCATCAATGCCAGCACCATAATTACGCGTAGATTTTTCTTCATTTTAAAACCTCCTAAGATTTTGCTCATGTGATTTTATTCAGGATAAATAAAACCCTCAAGCTTTTTATTTTTATCCCGCAACTTTAAATTGCCGAAAATAATAGGCACATTGTAACAGAAATACAGAAGAAAAAACAAGAGGAACCGAAATTTTATATTTCCGCCCCAATTTTGCCTTGATGGTTAAAAGCTCCGAGTTTTTCGTGTAACGGATTTAAGCATTCCTATGGTAAATTGCTCGCCGTTGCCAAATTCCAACCGATGTTTTAAAGCATTAACACAAACCTGTAAAATTGAAGCTTTAAAACTTCGCCCTTGTGCCGTGTCGAAATCTTTTTTATAAAATTATGTACGATTTGTATTAAGATTTTTGGACACGAACATTTGTTTTTTAAGGAATCTGCGCTCTAAAATCAACAGGCACGTTTAAGATTTGTCAAAGCCATTACGGCAACGCATAAACGAATAAAACTTCTCGCTTCCCCGTCTCTTTCATTAAATATCTTACCGGTATTTCCGATACTTACAGATAATGAATGCTCCGGTAAAAAAAATACTTTTTATATGTTTCTTTTTTTATTCTGCCTTTTTTTTCGGCATTGAATCTTCAACTGCAAAAGATGCAACCATCAATGCGACGGAAAATAAAACATGGTCGCCTCTTTTTCCCGCTGCTTTATTTTTGCGTAATATGCCTCCTCGAAGCATAGGGACAAAGAAAGCAATAATTCCTTCTCGTGAGGATATTGAAAAAGAGTATCAAAAAAGAGAAGAAAGCCTGCAATCAGTGTTATTAAATAATGATATTTTTGCTTTATACGGAAAACCGAACGCGTATACGATGGGCATACTCGGTCAGTATAGCCTTGAAAACATTGAGCCCATTATGAATGAGTTTGTAAAAATATACGATGATGCAAACGGAGATCGCGGCGTTATTCCCGCTTTTTACATTATTTACGGAACCTGTTGGCCTGAAGGAGAAATAGGCTATCTTTCAAAAAAAATTACGGAGCAATACATTGAGTTTGCCGCCACTCGCGGCTGGTATGTCTTTATTGATCATCAAATCGGTAAATACACGGTTGAGCAAGCAATGAACACTATATTGCCTTTTTTAAAATACCCGAATGTTCACCTCGCCATCGATCCCGAATGGAGAACTACCAAACCGATGCGTGTTATTGGATATGTTACCGGCGAAGAAGTAAACACCGCCCAGAAAATGATGCAAGACTATATCATAAAGCACAATATTTTCGGCAGGAAAATGCTTGTCATCCATCAATTTAATGCAAAAATGATAGCAAGAAGAAACCTGGTAAAAAGCAATTACGAACGGGTACAGCTCATCCATTGTGCAGACGGGTTCGGCCCGCCACGCCTTAAGCGAGAATCCTATGCATACAATGCGCTTGCAAAAAACATCCCCTTAAAATCCTTTAAGCTCTTTTTAAAACCGACTGTCGCCGGAGCAGGATATGACCAGCCGCTCATGACACCGAAAGATGTATTTAACTTACACCCGAGACCGTATTTAATTATGTATCAATAAAATAACGGGAACCGCCAAACATATCAATTTTTAAAAGTTCCCGGTAAAGTTTTACCCCTTAAGCATTGCAGCACGACTTTTGCAATCAGTTTGATCCAAATAAAACGGAAGCTAAAGCCTATCTTAGTAGCGTTCAAAACAGACACGGACGGCGGCGGTTCCAAACAGCTCAGGTTAGTTTTTTGACAAGAACGTCAAAAACTAACCTGAGCTCTTTTTTATACAACAAACCCTATATCTTAGGCGAAGTGAAAGATTGAGCATCGATACTTCGCCTCTGCCGCAAAGCTAAAACGCAAATTCCTTTATCGAATATAGATTCTTTTTAAAAGTTCCAAATCAAGCTCGGGATATAATACAAAACGTTTGAGTAAATCTTTTACTTTTTGCTCCGTTTTGATTTTTACTTTTGAGTCGATTTCAACATGGGTTCTGCTTTGCCCTCCCGATTTTGTTTTTGCAGGCTTAGTTGCTTTTAACACCGCGTATATCATTTCCGCAATCTCTTGCATTTCGGGTTCTTTCATGCCGAGAGTGGTAACCGCGGGCGTTCCGATTCGTAAGCCGCTTGTAAACCATGCGCCGTTCGGATCAAAGGGAAGGGCGTTTCTGTTCAGTGTTATGCCGCATTGGGTCATAGCTGTTTCCGCCTGTCTGCCGGTTAAACCAAAGGGCTGCACATCAATCAGCATTAAATGATTATCGGTGCCGCCGGTTTGTAAACGCATACCGAGCTTCATTGCCGCATCGGCAAGGGCGCGTGCATTATCGCGTACCTGATGCGCATAGTCCTGATACGCCTTGCTTTGCGCTTCCCGAAAGGCAATCGCCTTTGCCGCCATCATATGGGGCAACGGACCGCCGAGCACTAAGGGACAGCCCTTGTTTACCACATCGGCAAATTCTTTTTTACACAAAATTAAAGCGCCGCGCGGCCCGCGCAGTGTTTTATGCGTTGTTGTCGTTACAATATCCGCCCAGCGCACCGGGTCTTCATCGCCGGTAAAAACCTTTCCTGCAACAAGCCCCGCAAAATGCGCCATATCAACCATTAACACCGCACCGGCTTTTTCCGCAATCTCTTTAAACTTGCGGAAGTTGATGCTGCGCGGATAGGCACTGTATCCCGCAAGCAGAATAAGCGGTTTTTCTTTTAGTGCTTGCTCCTCTATTTGGTCATAATCCAGTAAGCCGGTTTTTTTATCAACCGTGTATGAGCACGTTTGAAACATACGCGCGGAAATATTTTGCCGATAGCCGTGCGTCAAATGCCCGCCCGAATAATAATCCAAGCCCATCAATTTTTGATTCCCTAATTTTTGCCGTAACGCTTCCCATTGCTGTTCGGTTAAATTCGATACATTCATTTCGCCGATTTTTTCAAGTGCCGGCATCTCTATTTTTGCGGAAAGAATTGCCCAATAGGCGGTAATATTTGCATCCGCTCCCGCATGCGGCTGCACATAGGCATATTCTGCGCCGAACAAAAGCTTTGCTTCCTCTGCAGCCGCTGATTCTATCGCATCAATATTTTGGCAGCCTCCGTAATAGCGATGTTCGGGGTAGCCTTCCGCATACTTATCGGTGAGCAAGTTCCCCATCGCCGCCTGCACCGAAAGTGAGCAATAGTTTTCGCTTGCAATAAGTTTTAGATGCGTCCGCTGGTCAGAAAATTCCTTTACGATATTCTCCGCAATTTCCGGAAACGTTTTTGCAACCATATCCAGATTTGCCAGATAGGCAACAAGGGCGGTGTTTATATTTTCCATAGAGATATTTTTCAAATACATTTGTAAACCGGATTCTTTCATAGCTTCCTCCATATAATAAGACAATCCTAATATAATTCCTTGGATTAGTCCAGCAAGGGAAGAGCATGGATATACCCAGAGCCGAAGGATATTAATTTCGATATCAATACGAATCAAGACAATTTTATAAAAAAGAGCTCGACACAACGGTTTAGTTTTTGACATCCGTGTCAAAAACTAAACCACGAGTTTTAAAGCTTTGTAAGCTGTCCTGCTTTAAAACATCGTTTCTGCGTGGAACCACGGGCGTCCATGCCCGTTCTGATTTTTGACGTCCTTGTCAAAAACTAAACCACGAGTTTTAAAAGCACTTGGAAAAAATTTGTGGTTTTAAAACATCGTTTCTGCGTGGAACCACCGCCATCCGTGGCGGTTCTGAGCTCGACACAGCGCAACGGTGAGTAAACTTACCATACGGCAAAGCGTTAATAATTTGCCTCCGCTTTGCCAACGAGTTTTAAAGCTTCAATTTTACAGTTTTGTGTTGATGCTTTAAAATATCGTTCTGAATTTTACAGGGTGAGCAATTTACCATAGTAATGGTGAATCTGCAAACCATTTTTGTTGATACTCGGATTTTTATAACAGGAACTTAATTACAAAACTACTAAAAGGTTATTTTTGCATTATGCGTAAAATTTTTGTATATTATAATATGCAAATGGATATTATAAAAAAAGGAGGTTATCAATGGCAAATATTATTGCGGTTGTTTGGGATTTTGATAAAACACTTGTTGACGGATATATGCAGGATCCGATTTTTGAAGAGTATGGGGTTGATTCAAAAGAATTTTGGGATGAGGTAAATAGCCTTCCCGCAAAATATGAAAAAGAACAAAATGTGCGAGTAAACCCTGATACGATTTATCTTAACCAATTTATTAAAGAGGCTAAAGCTAAAAACGGAAAATTTAAAGGGTTGAATAATAAAAAATTAAGAGATTTTGGTAGCAAAGTAAAATTTTACTCAGGTATTCCAGAAATATTTAAAAGAACAAAAGATGTGATAGATAAAAATTCTAGTTATAAAGAATATGATATTAAAATAGAGCATTATATTGTAAGTACCGGAATGGCGGAGGTTATAAGAGGATCTCTGGTAGAAAAATATGTTACCGATATTTGGGGCTGCGAATTAATTGAAGAAGAAATTAATGGAGAAAAAGTTATCAGCGAAGTTGTCTACACAATTGATAATACTACAAAAACAAGGGCTCTTTTTGAAATAAATAAAGGAGTTAATCGTCACGAAGGTGTTCAGGTAAACACAAAAATACCGGAAGAAAAAAGAAGGGTGCATTTTCGCAACATGATTTATATTGCTGACGGACCGAGCGATATCCGTGCATTCTCCCTCGTTAATCAAAATAAAGGGGCTACCTTTGCTGTTTATCCGAAAGGTAATATGCCTGCAATGAAGCAGGTAGAACAAATGCGCGAAGATGGAAGAATCAATATGTATGCGGAGGCTGATTATCGCGATGGAACAATGGCCTATATGTGGTTATGCAATAAAATAGAACAATTCGCTGAAAGAATCTTGAATGATGAAAAAGAAAAAATAGCAAAATATGCGCAGCGAGGTACTCCTAAGCATTTAATTGATTAGCGTTACGTTAACGCCCAACACTGAGATTTTAGTATAATACTTTAATGCAAAGAGCAAAACTAATGGTTAAGATTTTGCGGTAATTTTCCGAGCAAGATTTTAACTCGCGTTAGGGATTGGAGGAAACCGGCTCATGTTTTTCAAAACTGAGCCGGTAACAAAATTGCGGCGCTTAAAATAGCCGCAATTTTGGTCGGAGCCGATAGGCGGAGTTCCGGAAAGCCCGGCGGTTTGTAACTGGTTCATTCCGGCAAGGTATAAGAACAAAGCCGGCTTTAAATAAAACTCAAACCGCAACGCCCATAACCATAATTTATAGATGAATTGTATTGTTCATGCTCTTGTCGTGGATACACGCCTGACAGTGTTGCAATTTTATTGAATCATGGCTACAATTATGTATTATCTAATAATTTTACAAGGAGCGGATAATGAATGAAGTAATTAAGAATATGTTAACAAGAACGAGTGTGAGGAAATTTTCTGCACAAAAAATTGATGCCGATACGCTTAAAACAATTGTTGAATGCGCGAAAGCTTCCCCAACCGCGAAAAATCGACAAGCAAGAAAATTCACTGTTGTGCATAATAAAGAAAAAATTGATGCGCTTGCAGCCGCTATTGCAAAAGAGTTAGATCGCAGTAATTATAATTTTTATAATTGCGATGCGATTATTATTATCAGTTATGAAAAAGGTGATGAACACGGTTTCTGCGATTCTTCGGTTGCAATGCAAAATATTTATCTTGCCGCTCATGCATTGGGCTTGGGCTCTGTGTGGATAAATCAGCTTAAAAACAATTGCGATAGAAAGGCGATTCGCGAAGTGCTTAACACTTTACATATTCCCCAAAATCATGAAGTTTGCGGTTTTTCGGCACTCGGGTATCCTGCTGAGACACCGGAAATAAAAGAAAGAACCGAGCCGGTAGAATTTATCAATTAAAATAAATGCGGCAAGATTATAATCTGGGGTTTTTATTACAGTACGAAAATGTTGCCTGGTATGAAAACGGTGCGGTAAAAATTCTTGATCGAAGAAAATATCCTTCAAAGGTTGAGTATGTTTTTTGTGCCGATTATACGGAAGTTGCTCAAGCAATTACAGATATGGTAACGCAGAGCGGCGGGCCTTTTGCAGCCGCAGCAATGGGCATGGTGCTTGCCGCAAATAATGCGCTGCGTTTTTCGGAAGAGGAAGCAATTCGCATAATGGAAGACGCAGCGTATACTCTTTCTCATGCGCGCCCCACCACGACCAAAGCAATGCAAAAAATAACTAATGAAGCTCTTTCTGTTTTTAAGAACAGCATTAGCCAAAAAAAAACTGCAAAAGAAATTACTGATGAGTTGTTTCAATTTGCCATAGATTGTAACAATAAGCGATACGCAGAAAATGCTCTTGCAAGCAGTTTTCTTGCGGACTGTATTCCAGACGGTTCGGGAGTGCTGACGCAATGTTTCGGAGAAACAACTATCGGTACTTTTTTGCGAAAAATAAATGAACAAAAAAAACAGCTTGTGATGTATTGTGCTGAAACACGCCCCTACTTGCAGGGAGCTCGGCTTACCGCCTCTCTCTGTTATTCGCAAGGTTTTGATACGGTTATTATCACTGATAATATGATTGCCGCCGCAATGGCAGCAAATAAGGTGCAGGTTTTTATTTCTGCTGCCGATGTAATTACTGAAGACGGGCATATAATTAATAAGGTCGGAACCCTTCAAATTGCATTAATTGCAAAGCATTTTAAGATTCCATATTATGTAATAGGTATCCCTGATCCCGCGCATCCGTCAATACAAACCACTCATATTGAGGAGCGTAATCCGAAAGGCATTCTTGAATTTAACGGAATGCGTATTGCCATTGACGGGGTTAAAGCTTGGTATCCGGCTTTTGATATCACGCCGCCTGAACTTTGTACGGCAATTGCTACTGATAAAGGGCTGTTTCCTCCCAATCACTTGCAAGAATATCGGAACGCGTAAGCCTTTGCAAATTTACGGTTTTTATTAGTTATTGTAACAGTTACGCAATTCTAAAGCCTTATCGATATTAGGACTGCTATAATTTGGTTTACTCTATTCTTACATACCCAAGCGGTAAAAGTTCACTATAAATATTTCTAAACGAAGTATCAAAGCCATAGGTTACCGTATACATGTTTACATACCAGGCGGTTATATTATTTTCATCCGGCTTATCGTTTCGGGTAGAAGCTAGAACGTCGGAATCATCTCTTTTTATATTTTTTAAAAAGAACTCTTTTCTTTCCACCGGTATCTCTTTTGAATCGGATCCCGATCGGATTGGAATGCCTAAGTGTTCATCAGCCGGAGTTGTAGGAGGAAAAACGGTATAGGTATGAAAAAGATCAAGACAGGCGTTAAAAGAGCCGAACGGTGTCAATCGTAAATATACATATCGATTGAAAGGAGGGGTTACTGTTACTCCTTGAATAAAGCCTTTATCACTCCCCGTTGTTTGCAATGTTGCATACTTCTTTGTTTTCAACAAATAAGATAGCGAGTCGGAGGGGTTCTTATTATTATAATCGGATATTTCAACCCGCTCTCTTTCACATACTGCTATATCTTCATAAATTCTATAAAAAATTTCAAACCCTTTGAAAGAATTTGATAAAGTATTCTGAATGTTTTCTTGATCCGTTGTTTTGAAAGAAAAATATCTTTCTACCGGGTCGGCGACATCTCTTCCGTCTTTTGAATTTGTAGGCGGATAAAGATAAAAAATATCATCCAAACCGCAAGAAATAAATAAAAAACATAAAAAAAGAAGATAATATTTATGATGCGGCAGCATACCGGGACCCATTCAATGCGTAGTCTTAATGAGAAAGAGAAAGCTCAATTATCCTTGACTTACCGAGCAGTGCCCAGTTATCATTGGGAAATTTTTCCAAAAGTTTATTATATGCTTCAATTGCTTCTTCGGTGTGAGAAAGAGCTTCCTGTAATCTTCCGATATTAAACATAGCACGAGGTTGAAGAGGAAATTCAGGAGCCCCGGCAGATTTATTATAATAATCTAAAGCAAGATCTTGTTTTCCGGATTCATCGGCACATACCGCTGCATTAAAATAATTTACGCCTGAAAGATATGTTTTTTTACTTGATTCAGCTGCAAGCTCATAATTTTTCATTGCATTTTCCCAATCTTTACGAGAAAAGTAAATTTCCGCAATAGTTGTATATGCTCGAGTGCCGGCATAAGAATTTTTATTTGAAGAGGCGATTTTTCCAAGTTTTTGAATTATCTCATTTTCCTTAGTTCCAGTATTTTCGCTATTTTTTTCTTTTTCGCTTACCCATTCGTTTCTTATTTCTTCAACTTTTGTTGCTGCCGTTCGGTGCATTTTGGAAGTGATTGTCAGATATACCGTTACACCGACAATAATAGCAATAATTGCAAGAAAACCGATTAAAATAAATCTCCGTTTTGCGGCTAAAAAATCATTTATGACAACACCTATAGTATTGTTTTCATTTTGTAAAGCCATTTATTTCTCCTTGATATCAAGCTCTTTCAGTAGTCTTGATAAGTATGTTCTTTGTATATCTAAAACCTCCGCAGTGGAGGTTTGGTTCCAATTATTTTTTTCCAACACCGATAAAATATATTGTTTTTTAAATACATTTATTGCGGTTTTTAAGGTCTTATCCTCAGGATTTTCAACAAATGTTTTGTTTGTAGTAAAAAATAGCGCATCTTCCGTTATATATGGAGGAGTTCCCACAACACAAGCCCGTTCAACAGCATTTTCAAGCTCCCGAATATTTCCGGGCCAATGATATGCAAGCATTGCACTCATCGCTGTTTCCGTAAAACCTGCAAAGTCCTTTTTTACCGCCTTATTAAATTTTTTTAAGAAAAAATTTGCTAACGCAGGAATATCTTCTATACGCTGCCTGAGCGGCGGAATATATATCGGCAACACATTAAGGCGGTAATACAAATCCGCTCGAAACGTCCCTTCTTCAACCAATTTTTCTATATTACGATTTGTGGCGGCGATAATTCGCACATCCGCAACAAAAGTTTTACTGGATCCTACCGGTTCAAACGTTTTATCCTGCAAAACACGTAAAAGCTTTGCTTGCACAAAGAGAGGCACTTCCCCGATCTCATCCAAGAAAATAGTACCCTTATTTGCCGTTTCGAATCCTCCTTTTCTGTCAGCAACCGCATCGGTAAAAGCGCCCCGAACATGTCCGAAAAGCTCACTTTCAAGCAATCCCTCCGGAAGAGCGGCACAGTTGACACGAATAAAAGGCTCCCCTGCCCTATCAGAATTAAGGTGAATTTGCTCCGCAATGAGCTCCTTCCCTACCCCGCTTTCGCCTAAAATTAAAACCGATGCATCCGACACTGCAATTCTTTTGCAGATCGCAAGCTTTTCCAACATAATGGGACTTTCGGCAATCAGCGTATGATACCCTTGCTCCTGTGTGAGCTGGTCCTGCAATCTAATAATTTCTTCTTGCGATTGCTTATAATTAGATGCGTTTTGATATGCAAGAGCGGTTTGCGTTGCAAAAAGTTCAAGCACTTCTAAATCATTAAGAGTAAAATCTTGGTTATCAGCCTTATTCAAAACCTCGATAACACCGATACACTCGGTTTTAATCCGCATTGGAACCGCTAACATGTTTCTGGTAACATATCCGGTTGTTTCCTGCACACTTGAATCAAACCGCGTATCGTTTTGTACATCGTTAATAATTGCACTTTTACTATGCTTAACAACCCAACCCGCAATTCCGTTTAGTCCTACAAGAATTTTTTTTGCCTCAATTCCTCTCGGACCGAGCGCTATTTCAAAACGCAAGTTTTTTTTATCGGCAGTTACTATCAATAACGAAGCCGCATCTCCTCCGACAACGTCCATAGCGGACTGAACTATTTTCTCCAAAAGAGCATTCAGATCCGAATAGTTTGAGTTGATAAGGAGACTGATTTGAATAAGAGCATTTAATTTTTCAGCATCGATGTTAGTGCTTAAATTCATAAAAAGCTCTCATTCAAATATATTATTCTGAAGGTTTATTCTTTAAAAGATCTCCCAACGTAAAGGAGTCTGCATCATCTTCCTGTCCGGAAGCCATGTATTGTGAAATCTCTTCTTGCTGCATTTTCTTTTTATAATCCCGAATAGAGAATGCGGTTTTCTTTTCGCGAGGATTGATATCGATAACAACAGCCTTAACCTTATCGCCAACCTGATATTTTTGTAAGGCTTCGTCCGGATTAGCATCCCGTCCTTCAACCAGGTTTTGCTTATGAATAAGTCCTTCAATATCTCCCGGCACTTTTACAAAGATTCCGAAGTCGGTAATAGATGTTACCTCACCTTCAACAAAAGAACCTATTTTGTAGGCATTGGCAAATGTTTCCCACGGATCTTCGGTAAGTTGTTTAATACCAAGTCGAATTCTATGCGTTTCGGGAGTGCATTCAATAACCATACAATCAATTTCTTGCCCTACCTCAAGTTCACTGCCAAGATGTCGAATTTTCTTTGTCCAAGAAATATCATCGCTGTGTAAAAATCCGTCAATACCTTCTTCAAGCTCAACAAATGCTCCCGCATTGGTAATTTTTACAACCTTTCTGGTAAGTCTTGTTCCTACCGGATAGCGTGTATCAATATCGTCCCATGGATTTGCGGTAACCTGCTTTAAACCGAGAGAAACTCTTCCGGCCTGAATATCATACCCGAGAATCATGCATTCCACTTCATCGCCTGATTTTACCATATCACTCGGTTTGTTGATTTTCTTAACCCAACTGAATTCACTGATATGCGCCAAACCTTCAATCCCTTCTGAAAGCTCGATAAAAGCACCGAAATCAGTAATTTTAGTTACTCGCCCTTTTACAATATCATTCACTTGGAATTTATTTTCAAATTCTAACCACGGATCGGGAGTAAAATGCTTTAATGAAAGGTTTATCCGCTTCTCCGCCATATCAAGACGAATAACCATGAGCTTTATTTTTTCACCTTTTTTAACAAAGTCTTTAGGGCGCATCACATGTCCCCAGCTCATATCATTTACATGAAGCAACCCGTCAAAACCTCCGAGATCAATAAAGGCGCCGAAACTGGTAAAGCTCTTTACCCTGCCTTCAACAACATCGCCGATATTCGTATTTTGAAAGAATTCATCCCGTGTTTTTTCGGTAACCTCTTCAAGATATTTTCGTCTATTTACAACAATGTTGTCATTTTCTCTGTTTTGTCTATTGGGAGAAATTCTCTCAATATAGAATTTTCCGGAAACGCCTACCAAGCTTTCGGGGTTATCTACTTTTTGACTGTCAGCCTGACTAATCGGAAGAAAAGCAATAATGCCCGACCCCAAATCAACATCGTATCCGGATCGCTTATCAATAAGCTTTATAATTTTTCCTTCAATCGGTTCTTTGTTTTTTTCAGCAGAGTATAAAGAATCTTTTATAGTCATTTTATCGGCTCTCAGCTTTGAAAGCTCAGGTCCGTTCATTCCTATTTTTTCAATATAAACGCGAACTGCATCTCCCTTTTTAGGCGCAGTTTCAAATTCTGTCAAAGGAACATGCCCTTCAGACTTCCCGCCGACATCGACAAAAACCGTATCGTCGGTAACTTGAATAATAATCCCCTCTTTCACCGTTCCCGGTTGAGGAGCTTCAAATGAATACTGCTCTTGTAATTGTGCTTGAATGCCTTCTTGGGAGTTTTTTACGGCATTCTTTTCCACTTCCATATCTTCCATACGTAACCCTTTACTGTGTATTTTGTTTTTTATTATCTCACAAACTTCTTTTATGGTCAAGCGAGAAGTATCTAAATATGCGGCATCTTTTGCAATTTTTAAGCTTCCCTCTTTCTTATTTTTATCAATTTGGTCTCTTTCCTCAATATTTGCTGTAATTTCTTCTAAAGAAAGTTTGCTGGTACCCTGATTAAACCGCCGCTTTGCCCGAGCTTCTACAGAAGCATCAAGATAAAATTTAAAATCCGCATCAGGAAATACAACGGTGGTCATATCTCTGCCTTCGCAAATAATATCGAGCGATCGGGCTGCATCGCGAATCTTTTTGTTAATACAATGGCGAATCGGAATAATGGCGGAAAGGGCCGCAACAATTTTTTCAACCGCATCACTGCGCAGAAAAGCCTCGACATTCTCATTTCCGAGATATACAGATCCGTTGCTATAGCGTAAGTCAGTGTGTTCGGCAAACTCCGTCCATCGCTCTTCTTCGGATAAATCGGGGGGAGCAGCGCCACTTCCATCGGCACTTCCCCCAAGTGAACGCAATACGGCAAGACTTAAGGCTCGATAAAAGCTGCCGGTATTCATAAAAGTAAGATGCAATTCTTCGGCAAGTAATTTTGCAATAGTACTTTTTCCCGATCCGGCAGGTCCGTCAACTGCTACAATAATATTTTTCATGCTGTTAACAAGTATACAAATTTTCTTATTTTTTGCATAGCTTTTTTAATAGCTCTAGCCTTTTTTTTCTATTTTTACTATATTAAAGAAATGGACAGCAAAGAGTTTAATTTATTAGGTTTAAATCTTAAAGAAGATGGCAGTGTAGAGCTTGATCCTACAACTCTGGAAGGATTAAAAAAAATGCCCATTGACATTTTTGACAATGTATATTTGGGAGAGGTAAAACCTGATGCATTGATTCTATGTATTGATATTCGAGGCTTTAGCAACTTCCTTTGTAGTCATGACGAACAGACGGTTTTCAGTCTCATCACCTCTTTTACATCAAATTTTCTTTCATGTGTAAACCAATTCGGATACGGTTGCTCGTACTACAAATTGCTCGGAGACGGAGCGCTTGTAATCTGGGATCAAACAAATGAGGATAGTGTTGCGGAAGCTTTATCCGTGTTTACCTCATACCTTCATTTTGCAAAAGAAGAGCTTTTCCCTCCGTACCCCGAATTAGGGCTTGCCGGAGCTCTTGTGCAGGATCTTATTTATAAATACGAAATATCCGCAGAAACATCATTGCTCAAATACCGCGACTATGTGGGATACGGCATCAATCTTGCATGCAGAGTGCAAGGCTTAGCGGAAAAAGATCAGCTGGTAGTAAATAAAATTCTGGCAGATCAAAACTACTTCCAAACAAGAATATCAAAGGATCCTGCCCTTATAAAAGACTTATCCCGATTAAAAGGTTTACGAGAAGAAGATAGAAATGCAATGTATTTTTATGTATAATTAATGAAAATTAAAAATCCGATTTTTTCCGCTTGACATTTTTTATTGTTTTTATTATAGTAACCATCGTTATAAATAACTTTCCCCTGTAGCTCAGCAGGCAGAGCAAGTGGCTGTTAACCACTGGGTCCGTGGTTCGAACCCGCGCGGGGGAGCTTTTAAAAAGCCGAATACGCTTTATGCGTACTCGGCTTTTTTACCCTTGACTGAATAATCATAAGCATTTATCCTATCTATACAAATATGCGCTTAGAAATACTTGGCTCCGGAACAAGCCACGGAATTCCGGTAATAGGTTGTAATTGCAGTGTTTGCACATCCGCTGATCCTCGTGATACCCGATACAGGGCTTCCGCATGGATTCGCCCAAAAAATAATTCGGAAAAACCTTCAATTCTCATTGATTGCGGCCCGGAATTCCGCTTACAAGCCTTGCGGGCAGGAATGCAAAACCTTGATGCAGTATTACTCACTCATTCTCACGCGGATCACGTCCACGGACTTGACGATCTGAGAATATTTAGCTACAAAACCTCTCTGCCTATTTATCTTGAAAAATATTGTGCAGAGGATATAAAAAAACGATTTAGCTATGTTTTTACGCATGCATATGAGGGAGGAGGAATACCGCATTTTTCATTACATGTTATTGAAGACAGCAACCCCGTTTTTTATCTGAAAGGCGTGCGAATAGAAGCCATTCCGCTTATACACGGCAGAATCATCGACTTTGGCTGGAGAATCAAGAACACCGCCTACTTAACCGATTGCAATTTTATTCCGGACTCTTCTTTTGAAAAGCTAAAAGGCTTAAAGAATTTAATTATTGATGGTTTACGGGTGCGCAAACATATCACCCATTTTTGTTTTGCCGAAAGCCTCGATGCGATAAAAAGAATTGCCCCGCAAAAAGCGTGGCTCACACATATCTGCCATGATGTTTCGCATAAAGAAATATGTGCTATCATTGAAGAAGCACAACAAAATGATCCGGAACTTGCCAAAATCAAAATAAGTCCTGCGTATGACGGGCTTATAATTGACGATTTAGATTAAACAATAATTATCACAATTCATATCAAAGAACTTATAGAGTGCCGCGACACATTCAACGAGAAAAGCAAAGAAAAAAAGCATAATTTAAAACTGTGAATATATTTGCGAATAATAAAACGATTCGATGAGCGTTTATACAAAAATCCCCTAAAATCAAATAGCATTCACTGACAAAACATTGATATCATAAAAAAACAGATAACTTGGCGAGCGGAAAAAGCGGCGCAGTTTTAAAGATGATACTTAGCTTAAGAGAATCTCATAAGAGCTATTTTTAGAAGAAGCCTACTGTAATTTTTAAATCATTACCTGTAAATAAATTATAAAAAATTTTATAAAAAAGAGTTCGACACGGCGCAACGGCGAATTTTTGGAGTTTCTTCCATATGGTTCGCCTACGAGTTTTGCCTGGTTACGCTGGAGTATCAGGCAAAACATCGCTGCCCCTTGTTTATGCGTAAGCCCTGTTGAAAATGCTTGAGCCGATTGCATAAGCTATCGTTTTTTGATATGGTGTCGAAGTGGAAACGGTATCAATTGTTTTACAAGCTGTTGGAAGCCTTGGTTTCATTCTTTATGGAATGAAGCTGATGAGTGACGGAATTCAGAAAAGCACCGGAGAAAGCTTACATAAAATTCTCAATTTTATGGCAGGAAATAGATTCCTTGCCGTTCTTACGGGATTTGCGGTAACGGCTATTGTACAGTCATCGGGAGCTACAACGATCATGACTGTTTCTTTTGTAAATGCCGGAATGCTTACTCTGCAACAGGCTATAGGAATTATTTTCGGTGCAAACATCGGAACAACTGTTACCGCATGGATTGTCGCTTTAATAGGCTTTCAGCTTAATCTGGCAATTATTGCCATCCCCGCATTCGGAATCGGTTATTTTTTAACCTTTTTTAAAAAGCTTAAACAGGAAAGCCTCGGCGAAAGTATCATGGGATTCGGCTTGCTTTTCGCCGGACTTGATTTCCTTTCATCCCTTATGCCGTCTCTTTCCGCCGACAACCTTACTTTTTTAAGCATTGCCTCGAAGAGCGGTTTTGCGAGTATTTTTGTCGGTTTTATAGCCGGTTTTATATTGACTGTTATCCTGCACTCATCTTCCGCTACAACCAGTATTGTAATAACCATGGCATACAGCAATGTAATCGGTATTGATTTTGCGGCGGCAAGCGTGCTGGGCAGTAATATAGGTTCCACTGTCGATGCCGTATTGGCGGCTACCGGCAGCAAATTAAATGCCCGCAGAGCGGTGGCTGTCCATGTTCTTTTCAATGTTTTCGGCGCAATACTGTTTTTAGCTTTATTTTATCCCGCCTTGGATCTTTTATACTTTATTACACCGCCAAAGTCGGGACTTGATAATATTACCACTCGGTTGGCCCTCTTTCACTCATTATTTAATCTTATCAACACCATCATCGCCCTCCCCTTTGTCAATCAAATTGCTAAATTTGTCGAGTGGCTTATTAAACCTAAAAAAGACGATGCGCCCGAGCGGTATCAAATTATCTTTAAACATCCGGCAATCAAGGGAAATAACGAAGCATATATTTTCCGCGGCGAGCTTGAAATTGTAAAAATGTCCACCCATGTACAAAGCATGCTTGATTTAATCAAAGAAATGCTTGAAAATGAGCCGAAAACCGATTTTGAACAAATTGTAAAAAATCTTGCAGAAAAGGAAGACTGTGCCGACCAAATGCAAGAAGAGCTCTCACGATATCTTATTCAGATTTCCAGGCTCTCTCTCACATCAAAGGCGGAACATAACGTACGCATGATGTTACGCATCGTTGATGATCTTGAAAATATCACCGATCAATTATATGAGATTGGATTGCATATCAACAAAAGTGTTCAAAAGAAAATGTCGATTAAACAAAAAGATATGGAAAAGCTTTTACCTTATTTCGGTATTGTAAATCGATTTATGCATTTTGTGCATGATCATTTAAATAAACGCCTTGCGCCGAATCAGCTTGCCCTTGCGCACGAAATGGAAGATACTATTGATGCAAAAAGAACCGACTTAAAAAAATTGGCAAGAAAACGGCTTGAAGACGGAGCGGATGTACGTTCCGAGTTACTCTATCTTGACATTGTGCGAAGCATAGAAAAAATAGGGGATTATGCATTTAATATTTCCGAATCGCTTGCAAAAACACGTTGAGGTCTTACGCAAAAATGATTTCTCAAGAAAAACTTGCAATTTTACAAAAAGTAAAAAATAATGAAATTACTGCGGAAGAAGGAATCCGACTTTTGGAAAATCAGATCAAAGAGAATGAGCCGAGTCCGGAAACCGAAAGCAATATTGCTGAACACGACCCGCCGTTTTTTTTCGGTAAAGTACTGAAAATTCAGGTATTTGACCCCAGACTGGCAGGCACAATACATACACATATTCCGATTGTATTCGCAAAAATAAATAAGGCGCTTATTCCATCAATGCTTGATGAGCGCCTTGAGCTTAATGAAGCGCAACTTAATAAAATTATAGAAGCTGTTGACACCGTTGATTCCGGCGATATCATCAATGTATCTGAGCCAGGCGGGAAAAAAATACATGTTTTTATTGAATAAAATTATTCAGAGGTTTTCCTTAGTCCGCCTCAAAATAAAATAAACAACTCCCAAAAAGAGATAAGAACAGCTGGCAATAAGAAAAACATAGTCTTTTGCCGCCAGCACCGAAAAGATCCCTCCAAAAATAAAAAAACACATACTTTTTATATAAAACAGCGTGCGCCGCATCTCGTTCGGTTTCCCCCGCATCGCCATTCCGAAAGATGTTGCCGCATCGGTTAAATAGCCGGTAACGTGGGTGGTGCGTACCAAAATCCCATCAAAAAATATAAACATTCCGTTTTGCATTCCGAGAATAAAAGTTGTTATAAATACGCAAAGGTCCTGCCAAAAATCAAGAAAAAATAAGCTTAAAAATACAACAGAAAATCCTATCAAAAAAAGACCGTATGTTTTTTGCAAATGAAAAACCCGATCATAAAACAAAAATCCCGCGACAAAGGAGCCTGCAAAAAAACATAAAACCGACAAAAAAAGGAAGCGCGCGGAATGAAAATCAAAGCTCCCCAGCGACAGAGCGAGTCGAGTCATATTCCCGGTATGATGACTGACCGAAACCGCATATATTTGAATCAATGCAGTATTTAAAAATCCCGAAAGAAAGGTAAGCCCTTCTATCCAGTTTCGTAAGAGAAAATTTTTCATTTGCATGTTTATATTCTAACCTTTTATCTCAATATAAGAAAGACTGAAACAGATTGAAATAGTAATATAATTTTTTATTACTCCTCGTGTAGCGTTTTATAATTAAGTTCCTGGTATAAAAATCGGAGTATCAACAATAAGAGCTTGCGGATTTAAGCATTCCTATGGTACATTGCTCGCCCTTGCGAAATTCTAAACGATGTTTAAAAGCATCAACAGTAAATTATAAAATTGAAGCTTTTAAACTCGTAGGGTTAGTTTTTTTCACCGGACGTCAAAATCAGAACAATGTAAAACGATGTTTAAAAACTACCACACCGACATAAATAGGAGTTTTTAAACTCGCAGCACTGATTTAAGCAAAAATACTAAAAATCAGGGCGTGGCGGTGGTTCCACACAAAAATGATGTTTTAAAGCAAGACAATTTGTAAAGCTTTAAAACTAACCTGGACTCTTTTTTATAAAATTTTTACGATTTGTATAAAATTCATTAAGAAAAATAATTGAATTATCAAAAAAACGCTGTACTCGGTATAAAACCGGATATAGAAAAACTTTTTGTAAAACTATTGAGCAAAACATCTTAACCCATTATAGTGAAATTCAAGGAGCTCCAATGGAAACCGCACTTCATTCGTTTCTATCAAATAGTAATATCTTTTTTTCTCTCGCTTTGCTTTGTCTCAGCCTATATACGCTTGGTAAGGGCGCCGATGTTTTAGTGGATAATGCAGTAGTACTTTCCCTCAGATGGGGAGTACCTAAGATGGTTCTTGGCGCAACATTGGTCAGCCTCGGCACTACATTGCCAGAAGCATCGGTTTCGGTACTGGCGGCTATACGCGGCAATGCCGATCTTGCTTTAGGCAATGCAATCGGCTCAATCATCGCCGATACGGGGCTTATTTTAGGACTTGCAGCTATAATCGGTGTACTGCCGGTGAACAAACAGCTTATTCATCGACAGGGGCTTCTGCAAATTTCCGCAGCCGTATTGCTTGCAGTCGTTTCGCTTCCGTTTTTTTCTCCCGATGAAACCGGAAAAATTTACCAGTGGATGGGGTGGGTGTTTGTTGCCCTACTTGCCGGATATTTGTATATTTCTTTTAAATGGACAAAGGATGCAATGGGAACGGTAAAAGCAGACTCTTTGGAAGCAACCGCGGAAGAAAAACAAAAGCCGCTCGTAGTAACCTTTATTTTTATGATAATCGGCATTGCGGTAATCATTATTTCGTCAAAGGCGCTTATTCCTGCTGTAGAGGTAGTGGCAATACGCGTCGGCATACCGCAAAGCATTATTGCCGCAACCCTGGTTGCCTTTGGAACAAGCTTGCCGGAACTTATTACCGCAATTACTGCGGTACGAAAAGGACACGGAGAATTAGCGGTAGGAAATATCATCGGAGCGGATATTCTAAACGTGCTTTTTGTTTTGGGGACAGCTGCAGCGGTAACTCCGGCCGGCATCATAGTACCGGTATACTTTTTTTATTTGCAAATTCCCTCCATGATTATCATTTTGCTTGTATTCAGATATCTTTCAACCCGAAAAAGCGGTATTATTAGTCATCGAGGAGGCGCCCTTTTACTCTCTTTATATATCATCTATTTGGTATTAAACTTTTTTATAAAAGGATAGAGTTTAATCATTGCAGTAGTTAACGTTAAATTCCTTGAATTAAAATCTGCAAGCCCCGAGAATTTTAGATACTGGTTTAGCGAGATTTTTGATAAATACTTGATTATAAAGAAAAAAAAAGGTACAGTAAGATCCTATGCCCGAAATTATTGACTGGGAAGACAAAAAGTATAAAGAAATCTTTGAGGATGAGTTGAGACTTTTAAGCCGACGGCGAAAAAATGATCCGAGCTGTACTCTTTCGGATATAGAAGGGATCCTGCACTCATTGTATATTATTGACGGCAATAACCAAGAAGGCAGAAGCACTGTACAACAAATCAGCTTATCTGCCACAATCGCCGCCTATGAGCATTTTATTTATGAATGGAAAGGAGAGTTAAAAAAATGAAAAAACTTTTATTAATGCTTTGTATGATCTCTATAATGAGCTCATGTTCGATTAAAAAGATGGCTTTTAATTCTATATCCGATATGATGGCTCCGCATCCGGAAAAGAAGAAAAACATAGTTTCCGAAACCGATCCGTCTTTAGTAATTGCCGGAGAAGATGATATTACACTTGCAGCAGAATTTTTTCCCACTCTTTTGAAAACATATGAGCTGCTGCAGTTACAAAATCCAAAACATAGGGGCTTAACTATGATGACAGGTTCTCTGTTTATCATGTATGCAAATGCCTTTATCCAAACCCCAGCGGAATTTCTTCCCGACAATCAATATGAAAAACAAAATGCGGAATACTTACGCGCAAAAAAATTCTATTTACGCGGTGCCAAATATGTTTTAAAAAGTCTTGAGTTACAATACCCAGGATTTTCGGAAAACATTTTATCGTCCGATGAGCAAAAAATTGCAAATGCGCTACAGCAATGCAAAAAATTTGATGTTGAAAGTTTATATTGGGCAGGAGCGGGACTCCTTGGTGCATTCAGTTTGGAACCGCTTGATCCTGCTATCACCGAGTCTGTTTTAGGTGCGGTTGCCATGCTGGAAAAAGCTACGGAGCTTGATCCTCAATATAACCAGGGAGCTGTTTGGGACTTGCTGACAAAATTTTATGCGGCTGCTCCAGAACCGCTTGGAGGCGGAATGGAAAAAGCGAAGACAGCCTATGAAAAACTCTTGCAATTTTCGGAAGGGAAAAGCGCATCAGCATATGTAACCTATGCCCGTTCCCTCTGTATTCCCCAACAGGATACCAAAGGATTCGATAAAGCGCTGGAACAAGCACTTGCAATTGATCCGAATGCTGATCCGCATAATAGGTTTATAACAATTTTAGCGCAACAACAGGCTCAATGGCTTAAAGAACATAAAGAAGATTTCTTTATTGAATAGTTTTTTAATTTATTTTTAGGAGATGTTTATGAAAAAACGATGTGTACTTTTTATTTTTGCGGTTTTTTTTCTGAGCGGATTTGTCGCTGCTGAAAAAATTACGTTAAAAATAGCAACCGTGGCTCCTGCCCGCTCCCCGTGGGAAATAGAGCTAAAAAAACTTGCCCAAGAGTGGAATAGAATCACCAAGGGACAGGTTTCGGTACGGTTTTATAACATGACTGTTTTAGGAGGAGAAAAAGCAGGTGTACAAAAACTTCGCTCCGCGCGTCCGGGACAGCCCGCTCCGATGGATGGAGCAATTTTTTCCAGTCTTGGATTACATGAATTGGAACCTAAAAGCGGCATTTATACGCTTTCTCTTCCCTTTCTTATCAAAAGTCAAAAAGAACTGGACCTTGTGCTAAAAACATACGGAAAAGATATTGAAGATCCGATTGCAAATGCGGGTTTCCAGCTCATTACATGGTCAAATGTCGGCTGGCTTTCTTTTTACACAAAAGAATCATACCGAACTTTGAAGGAATTAAAAAGCATCAAGCTTTCTCTTTCCGGCATGGATAGCCCGATTTTAAGTAATAGCTTTAAGGTAAGCGGTTTTAATGTAAAAGATACGCCTATTACAAAATTTGCTCAAGCGTTAAAAAGCGGCGGTGTAAGTGGTTTTCTTGCAGTGCATTTAGCCACTTGGGCTACCGGTTTTTATAAAGATATAAACTATGCTCTTGATTCAAGAATATGCCCGATTATGGCGGGTTTTGTTATTTCCAAAGAATCATGGAATAAAATACCGGCACAATATCAGGCACCGATGCTTGCCGCAGCGGAAAAAGCCCGTAAAGCATTGAATGAATCGCTTGACTCTTCTGACAGAGAATATGTCAAGAAAATGGAACAAGCCGGGGTAAAGATGATTAGACTGACTCCGCAGGAGCTTACGGAATGGCAAAAGGAATTCAATATGAATATTGATCAGGTAAACAAATCGCTTCCGGGCGCTTTCAGCATGCCTTTGTATAAGAAAATTCAAAGCTTACTGGCTTCTTAGTAATAAATATCCAAATACGTATCTTATGAAATTAAAACTTAGACAAATTTTAAATATAATTGTACTCACTTTGGCAGGAATTCTTACCGTCCTGCCTCTGTGTTTTTATCTTGCCGGAAAGATTATAAACATCCCGTTTTTTTCCGATAGTTCAAACACATCGCATACCGTTTTTGCCGAACAGATACGACTGGTTATCTTGTCGTCGGAAGGCGTATTAACTCATATTGTGTTTATTTTTGTTTGCTTTGCCGGTATTATTACCTCAGCGGATAAAAAACAGCTCAATATAGAAGTTTTTGTTTCAAAGCTCAGTGAAAAAGCTCAGCATATTGTCGGGCTTGCTATTGATGGTTTAATAATCACCGTATTGGTGTCGGTGTTTTTTGCCGCATGGCCGAATGTTTTTGCGGTTTTTGATCCTGCGGATAATCTCTGGGGAATCCCAATACGTTTTATTTTCATTACCTTGCCGATAATGTACATCGGGATTCTCGGTATCCAAATTGCAAGAACTCAAAAGATTATTCCGATCATACTCGGCATTGCGATCGGGTTGTTTATCAGTACGGGATCTCTTGCATCGATTATCTATAATCTTTTTGAAGCGGACATCGGTTTTCTTGATTCCGTTTTTAATTATTGGAAAAGCTTCGGATCGCTGCTGTTTTGGCCGCTTATCCTTATATTGATAGCTTCCGCCTTTTTCGGAACGCCCCTTTATATTGTATTGCTCGCCATTGCATATCTTGCAACCAGTGTTGACGGCGGCTATGTAGATGTTGTGCCGCTTGAAGGATATAAAATTTTAACCGACACGGGCGGAATAGCGGCAATTCCCCTGTTTACCATCGCAGGTTTTATTCTTGCACAAGGAAGTGCCGGCAAACGGCTATTAGAGCTCGTAAAAAGCAGCGTCGGTTGGCTCCGAGGCGGCGTAGTGATTGCGGCGGTGGTAGTTGCGGCATTTTTTACAACCTTTACAGGCGCATCGGGAGTAACCATTCTGGCGCTTGGCAGTATTTTAAGCTTAATTCTTACCGGAAGCGGCTACGACGAAGAAAATGCGGAAGCGCTTATTACCTCATCCGGTGCCATAGGTTTGTTGTTTCCGCCCAGCATGGCGATTATTATTTTCGGTGCAACAAATATTATGAAGGTCAATATCTTTGACCTGTTTAAAGGTGCTTTAATTCCGGGAATTCTTTTATCGCTTTCAATGATTGTGCTCGGCATCATAAAAGACAAAAATAAACATCGCGTACCATTTTCTTTTCAAGCCCTGCTCATTGCCTTCAAGGAAAGCATCATAGAGCTTTTACTGCCCATACTGATTATAGTCGGTTATTTTTCAGGCGCATTCAATCTTTTACAGGTAGCGGCGTTTACCGTTCTCTTTTCTTTTGTGATGGAGGTATGGATTCGTAAAGATTTTGATGTTAAAAAAGCCGCATCGATTATTTTGGAAAGCGTTCCGATAGCCGGCGGCGTTTTAGTCATTGTTGCGGCGGCAAAGGGACTTTCCTTTTACCTCATTGATGCAAATGTCCCCGATATGCTAACCGGATTAGTACAAACTTTTGTTACCTCAAAGTATGTATTTTTACTTTTACTCAATATTCTCTTATTGATCGTGGGATGTATAATGGATTTGTATTCGGCTATCATGGTTGTGTCTCCGTTGATTATGCCGATTGCCTTAAATTTTGACATTCATCCGGTACATACGGGCGTTATATTTTTAATGAACCTTGAGCTCGGCTTTTTAACTCCTCCGGTTGGAATGAACCTGTTTATTTCAAGTTATACATTTAACAAACCTGTTCTACAAATTGCGAAAAAGGTCTTACCGTTTTTAGGAGTACAGCTGATTATACTTTTAATAGTAACATATATCCCTTGGTTCAGTACGGTTTTATTACAATAAAAAGAGCCCCTGTTTAGTTTTTGACGTCCTTGTCAAAAACTAAACCACGAGTTTTAAAGCTTTGCAAACTTATTTTGCTTTAAAACATCGTTTCTGTTTGGAACCACCGCCACGCCCTGATTTTTAGTATTCTTGATTAAATCAGTGCTGCGAGTTTAAAAACTCCTATTTATGTCGGTGTGGTAGTTTTTAAACATCGTTTTACATTGTTCTGAGTTTTGCCGTCCATGGCAAAACCTAACCTACGAGTTTTAAAGCTTTGCAAACTTATTTTGCTTTAAAACATCGTTTCTGTTTGGAACCACCGCCACGCCCTGATTTTTAGTATTCTTGATTAAATCAGTGCTGCGAGTTTAAAAACTCCTATTTATGTCGGTGTGGTAGTTTTTAAACATCGTTTTACATTGTTCTGAGTTTTGCCGTCCATGGCAAAACCTAACCTACGAGTTTTAAAGCTTTGCAAACTTATTTTGCTTTAAAACATCGTTTCTGTTTGGAACCACCGCCACGCCCTGATTTTTAGTATTCTTGATTAAATCAGTGCTGCGAGTTTAAAAACTCCTATTTATGTCGGTGTGGTAGTTTTTAAACATCGTTTTACATTGTTCTGAGTTTTGCCGTCCATGGCAAAACCTAACCTACGAGTTTTAAAGCTTTGCAAACTTATTTTGCTTTAAAACATCGTTTCTGTTTGGAACCACCGCCACGCCCTGATTTTTAGTATTCTTGATTAAATCAGTGCTGCGAGTTTAAAAACTCCTATTTATGTCGGTGTGGTAGTTTTTAAACATCGTT
This sequence comes from Treponema phagedenis, assembly GCF_008153345.1. Classification (NCBI taxonomy): domain Bacteria; kingdom Pseudomonadati; phylum Spirochaetota; class Spirochaetia; order Treponematales; family Treponemataceae; genus Treponema; species Treponema phagedenis. The sequence goes on from NZ_CP042818.1 coordinate 2,198,893, forward strand.
TTACATTGTTCTGAGTTTTGCCGTCCATGGCAAAACCTAACCTACGAGTTTTAAAGCTTTGCAAACTATTTTGCTTTAAAACATCGTTTCTGCTTGGAACCACCGCCACGCCCTGATTTTTAGTATTCTTGATTAAATCAGTGCTGCGAGTTTAAAAACTCCTATTTATGTCGGTGTGGTAGTTTTTAAACATCGTTTTACATTGTTCTGAGTTTTGCCGTCCATGGCAAAACCTAACCTACGAGTTTTAAAGCTTTGCAAACTATTTTGCTTTAAAACATCGTTTCTGCTTGGAACCACGGGCCCGTGCCCGTTCGGAGTTTTGCCGTCCATGGCAAAAACTAAACTCACGAGTTTAAAAACTTCCTGTGATAAAAAAGAGCTCGACACGGCGCAAGGGTGGGCAATTTACCATAGTGATGCTGAATCCGGTAAGCTTTACAAATACTTTTGCTTTAAAACATCGTTTCTGTTTGGAACCACGGGCGTCCGTGCCCGTTCTGAGTTTTGACGTCCATGTCAAAAACTAAACTCACGAGTTTAAAAACTTCCTGTGATAAAAAAGAGCTCGACACGGCGCAAGGGCGAACCCTTGGAACTTCTACCTTTGGTTCGCCAACGAGTTTTAAAGCTTCAATTTTACAATTTTGTATTGATGCTTTAAAACATCGTTTGGAATTGAGTAAGGGGGGACGATTTAGCATAGGGAAAAAGCTTCAATCATTGTGCAATTGTTTTTACTGATGGTTTTACACGCATTACAGCTGCCCTTTGCCGTAGAAAAATTTTCGTACGTACCTCTTACTAAAATAAAACAGTCGAATTATACCAAAACGCCGCGCGTATCCCTTCCGTTAATGCACGGTTAATCAGGCATGCGCACCGGCTCCCGTATCTTTTTTAAAACAGGTTCGGCTTGAGGAGAAAGTAAAAAACGGTATGTTGCTTCCGGCACAAACTCTTTCAATACACACAACTCTTCCTGTCCGCTGGTTTCCCGTATGATTTTCCGCACTGCCGACGCAGAGATTGGATTTCCCGCATGGGTTTTCCGCTGCACTTCCACACAGGTAATTCCAAAATCCGGCAGCAGCTCTTTCATTACTTCGTTATAGTTTTTAGTTACCGGATCATTCGGTTCGGTTCCCACATAGCGATAGTGAATATTTAAAGCCGGTGCAATATAAGAGCCGAAAATGTTTACATCAAGACGGGCATGAGTTTCCACAATCACCTTTGAATCTTTTAAAAAATAACTGGGAAAAATCGATGATGAAATAATATATTTTCCGCCCGCATGAATTTGCAGATTGGAAAGATGCGCGGTTCCCTGCTTTACCAAATCATAGCGAACGGCAAACGGAAAAACCGATTTATCTTCTTCTACAATAAAAAGATGCACAGCATCATTTTCTTTGCATGCGGTTTCTATTAAAAATTGATGTCCGTAGGTAAACGGATTACAATTCATTACAATCGCCGCAATTTTTTTCCCCGACCGCTTGTACGACTCAAGACTCTTTACATACTCGTAAAGAAGTTTAGGATTATTATCAAACAAAACAAGCTTGTCCGTTTCGGCGATTTGCGTAAACCCGAGACTTGAAAAAAAGGCGGCATTGTCAGGTTTGGTAAAAATAAAAAGATGAAATATTCCGATGCTCGCGGCGTATTCGATCACCTTGCTTATCAGCATATTGGTTATCGCCATACCGCGATATTCGGGATCAACGCCGATACATTTTATTACATGCCGCGCAAGCGAGGCGGAGCCGATTATCGTGTCGCCTATCTTTGCAAGAACGGTGTACTCGATATCATCATCAAGCAATAAGTCCTGCGCCACCAGAAAATTTTTCAGCGCGTGATATTCGGATGCAATACTTAAAAAAGCTCTTTCGTATGTGATATTCATTTCTGTATCTCCTTTTTTTGTTATTATCATTAAGATTGAGCTCGGCGCTCAGATAAAAATTCATGTATCAGTTTTTGGCAATATGCGGAAAGCTCGAATGAATTATGAGTTTGCATTTTACAACAAAGCGCCGCTTCTTGCGAGCAGAGTAAGCAGCGGCGCGGCGGAAGTTTACATTCTCTGCGCGAAATTTGAGTAAAATCTTTGTCAAAAACATCGATATCAAGTAAGCGAAAGGGCGGAATGCTTTCTTCTAATTGTATCATACGGCGTTTAAGCTGTTCAGCATTTTCGCTTGATACAACAAACCCCTCCAACCCTGTCGGCTTGTCTTTTACACTAAGATGCAAAATATTTTCAGTCGTCAAAAGGGAAAGAATTTTTTCCCATCCCACATAAAAAAACATATCGATTTCGGTTGAGCGTTTTATTTTCCCCGGAATGTTCAGCGTATACGAGATAAGCGATTGATGATACCGATTGATTAACTCTTTTTGGAATGAACTCCGCTCTTCCCGTGCTTTCAATATTGTAAGCATTCTCTTTTCCGTATCAGAATCGTAGTACAATGTTCTTTCTCCTATACTCTTTGTTTTAAAAAATAAAATAATAAGGTTAAGGCAAGATAATCTGCAACACCGCCGGGACTTATGTTCTTTTTAATACATGAAGCATTTAACCTTTTAAGCATCTCGTAATTATTTTTTCTAAAACTATTTTCATCGTTTAAAATGTTTTTCGCCTCTGCTTGCAGCCACCGCAGATGCTCATATCCGCCGCGGCCGATAACATTTGTATCATCTAAGGATTTCATAATATGCAGCATGGTGTATAAAAGCGCATCGTTGATATTTTCTCCCGTGTAAAAAGATTCAAAAGCTCGCAGCCCTATATGTAGTGCTTTTGAAAAACCTTCTTCCGCCTCTCCGCGAATGCCTTTTATTCCAAGTTGTAAAAATGCGGATTGCCCGTATGTTTTACCAGGCATTTTATATCGCATTTCCTCTGAAATATTATGAACCATTTTTGTAATATATTCAGAAATACCATGCGGATCATTTCGCTTTTCAGGATTATTTTTTTCCACGTAACCTGCAGCAAGACAAACAAGTCCGAAAGAAAAAATAATCCCTTTATGCGTGTTCACTCCTCCAGTTGCACGAAGCATGATTTTTTCCGCTTCAACTCCGAGCGAGCGAGCTTTTACAAAAAGTTCCGATGGAGTACCGGTATGTTGTACACCATATTCCGCGCACTGCAGAAAATAAGGATACAAGGCAAAAGCACTTTCAAAAAAGGTGAAAAGATTCATATCGGTATGAGCGCCTGAATCATTGGAATCCACAAGACCGGGTTTCGGCGTGGCGATAACCTCATAAACAAGAGCCTTTACACAATATGAAGCAATAGTATGCGCAAAATTCATACGAGATCTACACTAATTTGCTTATAAACTTTATTACCAGAGGAATTAAAATAACCACAAACGTTAGCCGAATAGTATGCACGGTTGCAACTACCTTTACATCCGCATTATAGGAATCGGCTAAAATTGTCATATCGGTTAAACCGCCCAGTGATGTTGACAGAAAGGCGGTTATAATATCCACCCTTCCAAGCTTATAAAAAATAAAACCGAGTATTAAAGAAAAAACCAATAAACAACTGACCACCATAAAAATAGGAACAAGCAGTTCTTGTAAGTGCACAAGCACTTCTTTTTTAAAGCTGCTGCCGATACTTGCGCCCATGACAATTTGCACGATAATCTTTAGATTAGGCGGGATATGAGCTTGATTGCTTAGAATATTATACGCTGCCGTTGCGATGAGGGCACCAATCATTGCGCCTGCGGGAATCTTGAGTTTTATGCCGAGAAAACCGCCAAAGCAGGCAAAAATAAATGTTACGGCAATTTTTACAATACTTGAATGCACGGAATACCTCTTGTCTAAAATTAAATGATACTTTGTTCTATTATAAAGAAAAAGCCCCGAAAAATCTTCATCTTACAAAGCTTTTCGTAAGTTTCTCGCAAGCGTTATGTCAGCATTTTTATTTCGCCGAATTAATTTAAAATGTTTAGCATACAAACAGGAAGCTTGCGTGTAATCGCAACTCTAATCGGAATAGTAACAATTTGTATAAGATGTATTAAAAACGGAATGAGTTATCAAAAGCATTGCAGCAGATGAAAACATGTATAAAAATAGTTTTCTTGTTCAAGAATAGCGTAAATTGTGCCGTATGGTTATAACTTTTTTACTTAGGCTTCAAAAAGACAAAGCATCTGCTGAGGGAAATCCCTCACCAGATGCAATACGTTTTACTTCCAATAATCCAAGTTGCTTGTGTCTATGCCGATGTCCTTCGCGTGGAATACAGGATCCTTTCCTTCTTTTCGCTGTTTTTCATAATCTTTCAGCGCAAGGATTGCTGTTTTCCCTAAAATTAAAATTGCCGGTAAGTTGATGAGCGCCATCACTCCCATCAGGAAATCTCCGATATCCCATGCGAGTGCTTGTTGTTGAGCCGCTCCGAATAGGATAATAACTGCCGCAAAAATGCGGTATATCGTCATAAAAGTTTTGCTCGGTGTTTTACCGTTTATATACGCTAAGTTGCTATCCACATAGAAAAGGTTTCCCAGCAAAGTGGTAAAGGCAAATAAAATCAACGAAAAAGTAATGAAGTAGTGGCCGAAATTTCCCATAATGACCGAAAGTGCTTTTTGCACATAGGGAGCACCCGCCAGCTCTGCACTTGGTTCAATTCCCGAGCCCAGACACATAAAGGCGGTAGCACTACCTATCAACACAGTATCGATGAATACGGAAAGCATTTGCACCAAACCTTGTTTTACCGGATGGCTTACGTCCGCCGCAGCAGCCGCATTCGGTGCGGAACCGATACCTGCCTCGTTTGAATACAAACCGCGCTTAATTCCGTACACCATACAAGAACCTGCGATCCCGCCGAAAATTGCTTTAAAGTTAAAGGCATCCTGAAATATTTTTACAAAGATACTCGGCAGTAAACCGATATGCACAACGAGCATGATAAGTGAAACAAGAATATAAATAATACTCATCAAAGGAACCAAGGTCGAGGTGAATTTAATAATACGCTTTCCACCGCCTAATACGCAGTATCCGGTGATCAGAGCCAGTACCGCCCCGATAATCCAAGGAGTTACATTCGGGTTATAAAATTCATAGAGTTGAAATGAGGTTTGTAAATTATACGCTGCAAGCATATTAAATCCGACCGCATAGGTTAAAATCAAACTAACCGCAAAGACAATGCCCAGAGCCCTGCTTTTGAGCGCTGTTTCTATATAGTATGAAGGACCGCCGTAGCTGCCACCGTTTTCATCTCTTTTTTTATAAATCTGCGCAAGCGTTGATTCGATAAATGCGGAAGAGCCGCCAACAATGGCAACCACCCACATCCAAAAAACAGCACCGTATCCGCCCAAACAAATCGCATTGGCAACCCCTACAATATTTCCGGTTCCAACCCGAGAGGCTGTCGATACCATCAAAGCCTGAAAAGATGAAACGCTTCCCGCATGTTCGGGTTTTTCCTTCACAATGCGAATTGTCTCTTTCAGTAACCGTCCTTGCAAAAACCCTGTCCTCAGGGTAAAATACAAGCCTACTCCAAGCAGCAGAATAATCAAAATCGGATAATATAATAATCCGTTGATCATTCCGAGAGCGCTACTAAACCATGCCATATAAATCTCCTCGTTCAATAAAACTACTCAATATTCTTACTCTATATTATCTCTTAATAGATACTGAGTCCCAAATCTCTTGAAATGCTTTCAAGCATTCTGATACCGACGTAGGAATTCCCGTGAGAATCCAATCCCGGACAATAAACCGCTAAACCGAAACCGCCCCTTGTTGCGGTTACAATGCCGCCCCCTACTCCGCTTTTAGACGGAATACCTACCCGCAGTGCAAACTCACCGGAATAATCATACATACCGCATGTTGCCATAACGGTGCGTAAGATTTTCGCATGCTCTGGCTTCATCCGTTGTTTTCCGTCAATGCCGACTCCGTCTTGAGACAAGACAAAACTTAAATTTGCCAAGTCAGCGGTATCCGTTAAAATAGAGCAGCTTTTAAAATAAGCATTTAATAAATCTTCTACGTTTACATTCGGAGCAATAATTTTATCATTCAAAAGCATATAGGTTAGCGCCCTGTTTGCAAAAGCGCAGGAGCTTTCAGATTCAAAAATGCTTCGGCTGTAATCCATTTTTTCATTACCAACAAGTTCACGAGTTCTGTTTAAAATCATTTCAAAAGTATTATTGCCGTATTTTTCATGCAGCAGCCAGGTTGCCACAATTGCTCCCGCATTGATAAAAGGATTGACAGGAATATTTTTATTGCTTAATTCTAAATCTAAAATGCTATTATACGGTTTTGAGGATGGTTTTACACCGATAAAATTTTCTATGTAATCTAAATCGTAATGCTCCAGCACGCAAAGGTATATAATAACTTTTACTACACTCTGAATAGTAAATTTATGGTGCGGCTCCCCTACTTCATATTGCTGCCCGTCTTTATCGATGATTACCGCCGCCGCAATATTCGGATTCTCTTTTTCCAACTCGGGAATATAATTTGCCGGCACGCCTTTTCCCGCATATGCGATTCCGTAATCATAGGCTTTTTGTAAAATATCTTTCAAAATGATACACTCCACCTAATGTATGAACCATTCATAAAAAAATTTTTAAATGATATTTTTTATTGCTACAATAAAAATGATAAGGGCAGAATTCTCATTTGTCAATAAAAAAATATAAAATTGTCTTTAATCTGTGATAATTTCACCCCTATAAGTTTTCAATAAATATTTCACCCCTATATTTTACCGAGGTGAAATTATTGACTTATTACATTACACTGGAGGAATGAAATTATTTATGAGCATTGATCAAATTACACGAGGACATGTTATCGCCAACTGCTTAGAGGGGAGATGTACGGTACAACAAGCTGCGCTTCGATTAAACCTTTCACGAAGACGCGTACAGCAATTAAAAAAGGCGTTCAAAGAAAAGGGTTTAGCAGCAATGCTGCATGGCAACAGTCAGCGTCCCTCTGCAAAGAAGACCTCGAAAGAAATTGAGCAGCGATTACTTGCGCTGCGAAGCGATCCCGCATTGTCAAAAAGCAATTTTTTGCATTTTCATGAAATAGTAACTGAAGAATATCAATTGCAGCTGTCATATTCGACTCTGCGCCGTATTCTGTTATCACATGGAATTTATTCACCAAAGAAAAGACGAACACGAAAGAAGGTGCATAAAACGCGCGAGAGAAGAGCTTGCTTCGGAGAGCTGTTGCAAGTGGACGCAACCCCGTTTCCTTGGTTCGGCGGGAAAGAAAAATCCGCATTACATGCTTTTATTGATGATGCGCGCGGAATGATTACCGGTCTTTATTTATGCAAAAACGAGTGCCTGCTCGGATATTTAGAAGTTCTGCGGCAGACACTCGAAAATTACGGACTCCCTGCCGCTCTTTATCCGGATAAGTGTAGCGTTTTTTTTGTTAATGCAAAAAAACAGTTATCCATTGAGGAGCAATTACAAGGAACCAAGGAACAAGTAACACAATTCGGCAAAATTATCAAGTACTTAGGAATCGATATGTTCCCGGCTCATTCATCACAAGCAAAAGGACGTGTTGAGCGATTATGGCAAACTTTACAAAGCCGACTCCCTGTTGAATTTGCACGACGCGGAATTACAACCATAGAGCAAGCAAATCAATTCTTAAAAGAGTATATCGGTATTTTCAACAAACAGTTTGGTGTTCCTGCCTGCGATTCATATTCAATGTTTGTACCGACGCCAAAAACACTCGATCTTGATAAACTGTTGTCATCGGTTATTACGCGCAAACTTTCAAGCGGATCTACCATCTCAATCAAAAACCATTTGTTTAAAATTGAGCAGAATAAATTCGGCGCAGGCACAATGGTAAATGTATTGATTTCCCAAAAGCATGGTATACGCGCTTTAATACATGATGAATTCTATCCGATTGTACCGCTCGATGATATATACCGAACCGATACGGTTGGACGAACCGGAGACCTGCCTCAAGTAGTTATTGACTTGATTTATGAATTCTTACTTAAAGATGCAAAAGCAGGATAACTCGATGTGTTAAGGGGTGCAATTTTCATTGCAAAATTAACCCCCTTTAGGGGTGAAATATTCACTGGTTATTGACATAAAAAAATATAAAATATTTAAAAAAAAATTAAGAATAGAAGAGTCAAAAATTTGGGCACAGAGATTTTATATGGATGGTGTAGCGTTTGTAATTAACTTAACCTGTTATGCAAAGCGAAGCAAAAATAAAAATTCCAAGGTTTCGCCCTTACTCAAGTCCAAACGATGTTTAAAAGCATCAGCAGTAAATTATAAATTGAAGCTTTTAAACTCGCAGCACTGATTTAATCAAGAATTCTAAAAATCAGGGCGTGGCGATGGTTCCATACAGAAACGATGTTTTAAAAGCACAAACTTTTTCCAAGTGCTTTTAAAACCAAACCGTTGTTTCTTCTATAATTAATGTAAGAACCTTACATTTTTCTTACTTATTTTTAGGCATGATATTTGCTTTAGATTCAGTAATAATAACTATAAAGCGAGGAAATTGATATGAGTAAATTTATGCTGCCCGATATTCCGGAGAATTTTGCGGATTTATCACAAGAAGAGCAAAAAGAATTTGCAGATGCAATTTTTGAAGTGCTCTATTTTAATTCCGCACGGATACTGTATCCGATGCGGTATGTTGAAGAGGAATTATTTGATTTTCTTCTATTATTTTATCAAAATTTAACAACCACGATAAAAAAATATAATAGAAATTTATCAAAATTTTCAACCTACATTATCGGATCGTTTCGATTTTCGTATAAAAGCTTTAAGAGAAAACAGATGCAAAATAAAATAATGCAGAATACGCTTTTATATCATGAGAAGTCAGGCTTGGAAACAGAAAATTCCTACCATATTGAGACCGGATATCAATCAGCTTTTGCAGCTTCAAACGAACCTACATATACCGTATCAGTTGAACCAAAAATGAAAGAAGTAAAAACGGAACGTAAAAAGAAAATTCGAAATAAGACACTATTGCTTCTTGCTTGTAAATCCTGTCTTCATATCGATGATGATTTAATTAAAAAAATTGCAGCAACAATAGAAATGGAATTTTCAGACTTATATAAAATTATTTTAAATCAACGGCAAAAACTGGCAAATAAAGATCACAAACTACAAAAGATTCGTGAAAGGAGAAATGCGTATTATATAAAAGCGTTGCTGTATGAGAAGTTGCATAGTCGAACAGAACCTTTTTCCGAAAATCAGGAAAGGTACCGAGAGCGAATTGAGTTTTATCGGCGGAATTGGGAAAAAGCATGCAATGATTATAAACAGGTGAAAAAAACTCCAAGTAATAGGAAATTGGCAGAAGTTATCGCTATGTCGAGGGGATCAGTTGATAAGTATCTTGCGCAGGTAGAAGAAAACATATAAACTCTTTCTATGAAACTATATATTGCAACAGGAAATGAGCATAAAAAGAAAGAGTTTATGCAAATCTTACAAGGCATACACTGCGTGCTGCCTAAGGATGAAGGAATTTCCTTTGATCCGGAAGAGACGGGATCGAGTTTTTTAGAAAATGCCCTAATAAAAGCAAAGGCTCTTTTTTCGGAAGTTAAGCAACCGGTTATTGCCGATGATTCAGGGATTTGTATTGATGCACTTGGCGGAATGCCGGGTGTGTATTCAGCACGATATGGAGATAAGGCCGGAAAGATTCTTAATGCTGAAGAAAAAAACATGCTTGTGCTGCAACAAATGACAGGAAAGCAAGAAAGAAGCTGTCGTTTTGTTTGCTGTATTGTGCTCATGCTTTCGTCTGACAGGATATACACAGTTCAGGAAACTTGTGAAGGGATTGTTGCCGATAAACCGTTCGGGGAAGGCGGTTTCGGCTATGATCCGATTGTGTATCTTCCGACATTTCAAAAGACGGTTGCAGAGCTGAGCGAAGAAGAAAAAAACCGATTTTCACACCGCGGAAAAGCAGGAGCAAAAATAGCAGCTCTTTTAAAAATGCTCTAATGTAGCGTTTTGTAATTAATTTCCTGTTATAAAAATCGGGGTATCAACAATAAGTGACTGCGGATTTAAGCATTCCTATGGTAAATTGCTCACCGTTGCGCCGTGTCGAACTCTTTTTTATAAAACTTTTTACGTTTTGGTAAGATGTATTAAAAAAACGCTGTATTAAGGATGAAAAACCGATTTGGAATTTTGCATAAAAATAATGCAATAGTCCGTCTGCGTTTAAACCGCAACGTCGATAAAAAATATGCTTTGGCTGTAATGCAGGGGATCGCAGTTCGATACCCTGCATTTTTGTCTTTTATAATTTACCGAATATGATACAAAGCATTGCGCTGCAAGCCGGCGGGCTGTAAGTATTTAGCTCCGAAAAATAAGTCGGATAAAAATCGGATAAAAAATTGTAAATCACGGTGCCCATTAACGTATGCTTTTATTTTTTGCGTATGCCTCGTCAAATAATAAATTTCTGCTTGTCAAACAAAAGCATTATCAGTATGATAAAAACCATGCAATCAAAAACAAAAGAACTTTTGTCTGAGTGGTATGGCTCCAATTTTATGCTAATGATTGAGAGCCTTGTGATCGGTGTTTTAACAGGCTTTGTAGTAGTAGGTTTTAGAAAAGCAATCGAATATGTTACATTCGGGCGAATGCGACTGTATGCGATCTTGGAAACAAAAGGCATATGGTATTTTTTGCTTTGGATTTTTGCCGTTGTTATTATTGCGTATTTACTGGGGCTTATGAGTAAACTGTATCCGATGATTAAAGGCAGCGGTATTCCGCAATTAAAAGGTTCTTTTTTGCATAGGCTTGAATTAAAAACATGGCCGGAGCTTCCGCTTAAAATAATTACCGGAGCGGTTGGAATAGGTATGGGGATGTCGCTTGGGAGGGAAGGTCCTTCTGTTCAAATAGGAGGTTATGTCGGAGATGCTTGGGAAAAAATCGGCAAGCGTACTCCGATGGAACGAATCTTTTTGGTAACAAGCGGTGCCGCAGCGGGGTTGGCTGCCGCATTTAATGCGCCCCTTGCCGGGGCTGTGTTTGCGTTAGAAGAGTTGCATAAACATTTTAATCCGATCTTGCTTATCTGTGTAATGATAGCCTCTGTTTCCGGAGACTTTATTGCAGGTCATTTTTTCGGGGTGGGAGCTGTTTTTAAATTTAACGATTTGAGCATTTTGCCGCTCAAATATTTTCCCTGGCTTATACTGCTTGGTATCATCATTACTATTGTCGGAGATATTTTTAAACGCGGATTGTATCTTTCTCAGGATTTGTTTGATAAATCTAAAATTCCTGTTGCGTTTCGTCCGATCATTCCGATGCTTGTTGCAGTTCCGATTGCGATTTTTTTAACCGATGCTTCAGGCGGCGGGCATACCTTAATAGAAAAACTAGCATCGCAGGAATACTCTTTTTCTCTTTTGCTTGTTATTCTTGTGGTGAAACTTATTTTTACCGGCTTGTGCTACGGGTCAGGCAGTTCAGGCGGTATTTTTTTGCCGCTTCTTGCCTGCGGTGCGCTTACGGGAATTATTGTTTCAAAGGCGTTAGTGCACTTTCAGATGCTGGAACCCTTGTATACTCTTAATTTTATGATTTTCGGAATGGCGGCGTGCTTTTCCGCGGTGGTAAAAGCACCGCTTACGGGAGCAATCCTCCTTTTAGAAATGAGCGGAAAGCTTACGCATCTTGGCGGTTTGGTATTTACCTGCGCTATTGCCTTTGCTTTTTCTACTCTGATAAAATCTCTTCCCGTGTATGAGGTATTACTTGATCGGCTGCTTGCAAAATCAAAAAACGAAGCTGAGAAAAGTGCCAACAAAACAAAAAAGGAAATTGCGGAGCTGTCGGTAAATCCTGGCTCCCAACTTGATGAAAAACTTGTAAAAGAAATTGTATGGCCAAAGCACTGCTTAATTGTAGGGATTGGCCGCGGTGAAGAAGAATTTATTCCCAACGGCAATACTAAAATCTATGCGGGCGACAGGCTAATTATTCTCACCGATGAGGACGCGATGAGGGAAACCATTGCCGCGTTAATGTTGCTCGCGGGGATTTCTTAAAACACAAGATAGGTTTTACAAAATAATTGTGTTAAAATGTAAGATAAAAACTTCTATATCTATCGGAACATTAACAGGATGCTTGCAACATCACTATGGTAGATTGCTCACCGTTGGCGAACCAGAGGTAAAAATTCTAAAGGGTTCGACCTTGTTCAAATTCAAACGATGTTTAAAAGCATCAACACTGTTTTGTAAAATTGTAGCTTTTAAACTCGTGGCGAACCAACGGTAAAAATTCCAAATGGTTCGCCCTTGTTCAAATTCAAACGATGTTTAAAAGCATTAACACTGTTTTGTAAAATTGAAGCTTTTAAACTCGTAGCGAACCAGAGGTAAAAATTCCAAAGGGTTCGCCCTTGTGTCGGACTCTTTTTTATAAATTAATTTTTTTTTACGATTCGTATAAATGTATTAAAACTGAACAAGGTATCAAAAACACTCTATACGAGTTTTTAAATTCGGCAATGAATTTGCAGCAAAAATAAAATCTCTGATTTGACTTTTTTTTAACTTATGCTTACAATGAAGGAAATGGAAACAACAAAAATATTTTTTGGAGGAGATGTCTGCGGTTTAATCGGAGTCAAAACGCTTAAAAAAAATCTTCCTTCAATTATTGATAGATATGGAATTGATTTTGTATATATTAACGGTGAAAACGCGAGCTCCGGAGTAGGAATACGTCCTTCCGAATCCAATGTTTTTTTTGAGTCCGGAGTTGATGTTATTACGGGAGGGAACCATAGTCTGGAACGTTTTGATTTACGTGATACATACGGTAAAGAACCGCGAATCTTGCGCCCTGAAAATTATCCTTTTGCAAAAGGTTCCGGTATATATATCACGGAAAAAAAATCGCTTACCTATATTGTTATTAATATTCAAGGGCGGGAATACATGAAGCCGATTGATTGCCCTTTTCAAACACTTGATAGAATTTATGATACTATTTTCAAACAATATCCTGATGCACTTATCCTTGTTGATATTCATGCGGAATCTTCTACGGAAAAAGAAGCGCTCGGATACTATCTTGACGGAAGAGCTGCACTTGTTGCCGGCTCTCATACGCACACGCAAACCGCCGATGAAAAAATTCTTCCGAACGGAACCGCCTATATTACCGACGCGGGTATGATAGGCGCAAGATATTCCGTTATCGGAGGAGATCCGGAAATGATCATAAAGCGTGCCCGCACACAGGTGCCGCAGAAGTTTACAATTCCTGAAAAGGGGGAAACTATTTTTTCAGGCATAATTGCGGAAATCCATAATGAAACAAAAAAAGCAATTGCAATTGATCGCATAAAAATATTTGATTATATTGATTAGATATTTTTGCAAGAGATTTTTAAATTGACGAAAGAAAAACAAAAACTCAACCTTTTTACGGTTGAGCCGCCATATTACGCGTAACTGTAAACTAAAACGAGTAATTATAAAGGCTTAGTCAAAATCTGTATAGTTTTCTTTTGTTACCATTTTGCTCGGCACCCAGATATACACTCCGTCAACTATTTTTTCTCCGCACTCGGATGCCGGATTTCCCAAGGCAAGCTCATATGCAAGTTTAAATACGATAGCAGCTTGTCCTTTTGCATCGTTCAAAATAGTTGCATATAAATAACCATCCCTAATCGCTTCAACAGCTTCTGTGGTAGCATCTACTCCAATAATGGGAATGTATTTTTTATCCTGATAATATCTTGCAATCTTAAGCGCATCCATTGCACCTAACGCCATATCATCATTATTTGCAAGAATAAGTTCTATACTGTCTCCAAAGGCTGTTAAAAATTCGCTTGTTTTTTTTCTTGCATCTTCTCTATTCCACCTTGCAGTTTCAGAAGCAAGCTTTTCGATTTTCTTGCCGCTATTCTCCATTGCCAGAATAGAATACTTGCTGCGCAGCTCGGCATCCTGATGTCCCGGTTCTCCTTCCAGCATAACATACTGGATAATACCGTCCCTGTTTTTATCCGCCTGCGGATTTTTATTAAAATAATTGACCGCAAGCTGTCCTTGCATTGTTCCCGACTGTTCCGCCAGGGCGCCGACATAAAACGCCTTATCATAAGATTTTAAATCTTGTGCAAAAGGTTCCCGATTAAAAAACACTATCGGCAAATTTGCCTTTCTTGCTTTTTTAATGATCGGTAATGCCTGTGATCTGTCTACAATATTTACCGCAAGCACATCGACATTTCTTTCAATTAATCTGTCAACTTGCTTGTTCTGAATCGGTTGAGAATTTTCCCCGTCAAGTATAAGGAGCTCTGCCTTATTTTTGCTTGCGGCATTAATCGTCGACCGCATAATTGTGATAAAACTATCATCATATTTATAAACAACCACTCCGATGCGAGGTTTTTTAACGCCTTTATTAGTACAGCCGACAAGTACTCCAAGCATTGCAATACATATACCACAAGCAATTAGTCGCTTCATTTCTTTCTCCTTACATGTATAAAAACATATCCTAGTCTTAGTTTTACTATACTGCAAAATCTTTAATCTGTCAAAATAAATCTTAGGTAGCAATCTCCGTACCTCAGTCCATCAGAATGTACATAGCGAAGGAAATTAAATCGCAGCCCACGGAAGTACGGTTTTATTCTTTGCGTAAGATTCAATTACTTTGAAAGCTGCGATTTAAGCAAAGGTTTTTTGTGTTTTTTCAAGGAAGATATTGAGGACGAATGTTTTTGAGTGAAGTAAAAAGTTTTAGCTTTAGCTCATAGCTGCCGCCGGTTAAAGCGTCAAGGCGGGATCGAGCTTCCTTTCGCGTAGAATTTGATTGGTAATTACAAGTACAGGTAGAAGAAAAATAGTTTTGCATTTGTGCATGACGGACAATCATCGGAATATCCGCAAGGCAAAGCGGACGAATCATCGTTATCGGATACTTTTCAAATTGCAATACCGGCGGCATTGTGGAAAGAATACCTTTACCGAGTGCATTCATTAAAAGTGTTTCCAAAATATCATCAAGATGATGCCCGAGCGCAATTTTGTTGAATCCGTTTTTCAATGCAAAATTATTCAGCTCGGTTCTGCGCTGACTTGAACACCACCAGCAATTCATACGATGTCTTTCTTTAAGCCGTCCCAACACTGAAACTGTTTTTATAATCAGCGGAATGCCCCAGCGCTCAAATAGCTCTGCAAGATTTTGATTAAAAGGACTTCCGATGTCCGTTGCAATATGCATTGCGCTTACCGTAAATTGCGCATCTCGTCGTTTTAAACGCGCCGCAAAATATTCAGCCAAAGCGGTAGAATCCTTGCCACCCGATGCTCCGATAAGAATACGGTCTCCATCTTTTATCATCTGATAATCAGATACCGCTTTATCGATTGTTCTGAATAATTTAGGATTTGCCATAGGATGCTATTGTATCTGAAAACAAAAGAAAAACGCAAGCACTTACACGAAAATCACAGGCTGTACGCACAAAAAATAAAAACATACATTTGTGGGTGTTGGGTTTGAAATTTTCTTTTATCCGACTTATTTTTAGTTGTCGGAGTTTAGTACGTATAAACTTCCGGCGGAATCGGTATATCGTTTTTTTGATAATTCTATCCGTTTTTAATACACCTTACAAAAATCAAGACAATTTTATAAAAAAGAGTTCGACACAACGGTTTCATTTTGCCATCCGTGGCAAAATGAAACCTATGAGTTTGAAAACTCCTATTATACAAATGTGGTAGTTTTCAAACTCAATTCTGTGTGGAACCACGGGCGTCTGTGCCCGTTCTGATTTTGCCATCCGTGGCAAAATTATACCTTGCGAGTTTTAAAGCTTTGGAAACAGTCTTGCTTTAAAACATCGCTGCTGCTTGGAACCACGGGCGTCTGTGCCCGTTCTGACTTTTGACGTCCATGTCAAACCAAACCTGTCTGCGTGGAACCACCGCCACGCCCTGATTTTTAGTATTCTTGATTAAATCAGTGCTGCGAGTTTAAAAACTCCTATTTATGTCGGTGTGGTAGTTTTTAAACATCGTTTTACATTGTTCTGAGTTTTGACAACGGTGAGTAAACTTACCATAGGAATGCTAAATCCAACATTCGGTAAGCCGCCTGTTGATTTTCCGTTTAAGTATAAGAGAAGTTAATTGCGGAACGCTATACCGGGATTTTGGTGTTCAGTTTTTCTTAAATATTTTTTTAGAGCTTGACATTTATGACCAAGAGTTATAAGATGACCAACAGTCAGTAAACGGAGTTATGATGGGAATTGCAGATAGAAAAATTCGTGAACGGGAAGCGCGTCGGGCAGCTATTCTTGAGCAGGCGATGCAGCTCATTCATGAAAAAGGAGTAAACTCGTTCAATATGCAGGATCTTGCCGATCGGTTAGAGCTGAGCAAGGCAACCTTGTATCTTTCTTTTAAGAGTAAGGAAGAACTTTTATCTGAACTCATGTCTGATGCCTTGGATGAGTTTATCCGTTCGGTGGAACCGCAAATCAGCGATTCAAAGACAGGAATAGAAGGCTTGCGTAAGTTATGGCTTTGTTATCTTGAAAATTTCAGTAAAGAAAATGAACTTTTTTTGGCAATGGGAATTCAAAACACCCTTGCCGTAGGAATGCCTTTACACACCGCCATTTCAGGAGATGGCAATTCTTCTATGCAAAAAATAGTCAGTCTGATTAACAATATTTTACAGCACGGACTTGCAGACGGAACCTTGGATGCTTCTATCCAGCCCGCACAGGTAACTAAAATGTTAATTCTTATTGCTACCGGTATTATACAAAGTGTGGCCCAACTACCGGAAGAATTACGCGACCCGAACAAAATTACTCAAGAAATGAAATCGATATTTGAAATTATTTTACGCGGTCTTGCTTCGGATCGGGTAGATAAAACAAACTTACATTTATAAATATCACAAAAGATAGAAGGAATAAGAGTATGAAAGAAAAACAACCGAAAAAATCAAGCACAAAAAAAAGAAATCGTTTTTTTAGTTTTGAACGGTTTTATGCACATCCGCTTGTGATGCTTTTAGTTATTTTAGGTATCACCATATTTTTTGCCTTACAGCTTTTATATGTGCAGCTGGACAATAATAATTTCCGATTTATTCCGAAAACGGATCCGGCTCGTATGGCGGATCAAAAAATTTCCGAAATATTCGGTCCCGAACTGCCTATCATGATCGGAATAAAGCGGGAATATTCTACAATCCTTGATAAACAGTTTCTTGATAAGGTAAGAGAGCTGATAAAGGAATTTGACACTATCAAGTTGGTAAAAACCGATGGGGTAATCTCTGTTTTGTCTACAAAACATATTGAAAGCGGCATCGGTGGAGAATCAATTCACACCGATGATTTGATTCCTGAAAACTTTACCGGCAGTCCTGAGGAAATAAGTGCCGTGCGCGAAAAATTGCGTGACTGGGAACTGTATGCACGCAGCCTTATTTCGGACGATCTGAAATCTATGCAAATTATGATTTTCTTGGATACGGAGCATTCAAGCAGCGGCGGGCCGGAGGCGATGGCTGCCTGTCAGCAAATTATGGCAATGCTGGACAACTGGGACTGCCCCGATGCCGAAACCTATATTACCGGTATGACTATTTTCAGTGAAATTATTAACGAGGCTACCGCTCACGATTTAAAATTTCTCATTCCTTTGGTAATTATTGTTGTGGTAGTAGTTCTCTTTTTATCTTTCAGGCGCTTTACCGGTATTTACTTGCCGCTTTTAACGGTTATCATCTCTACAATCTGGGCAATCGGTGCTATGTCTTTATGCCGAGTTCCCTTGTCAATTTTATCTACCGTTTTGCCCGTTATCTTAATCGCCATAGGCAGTGCATACGGAATCCATGTTATCAATCACTATTTTGATCAAGTAGTGCAGGATACTACTATTTCCAAAGAAGAGCATGCAAAACAAGTTATCAATTCAATACGGCATATTATACGCCCGGTATTCTTAGCGGCACTTACAACCTTTGCCGGATTTGTTTCTTTTTGTTTTACTTCCGTGCCTCCTATTTTTGAGTTCGGGATATTTTCAAGTTTCGGTGTTATTGCCGCTTTCAGTATTGCGGTTACTTTGATTCCCGCTATTTTGATTTTACGCGGTCCCAGAAAGCCCATAATGAGTCAATTATTTAAGAAAAGACGAAAAACGGAAGAACAGCTTGAGCAACGAAGCCGCCGAATGGATCAGGTTATTACAAGCACCTTATTGGTAATTAACAATCACCGCAGAACGATTTTGTTCGGCATGCTTCTTCTCGTTGTTTTTTCTGGTTTAGGAATGTCTAGGCTGGTGATTGATAATGTGATGATGGAATATTTTGAACCGACCGTTCCTGTTGTACAGTCTGATGTCTTTATACGTGAAAAATTCGGCGGCTCAAAACTCTTAAATGTTTTAATTTCAACCCCCGATAAAGACGAGACAATATTACGCCCCGATGTTTTGCAGGCAATGGACGGATTAACAACCTATCTTGAAAAAAATGTTCCGGACGTAGGAAAAGTAACTTCTATTGTTCCGCTCATTAAACGAATCAATCAAGTATATAATGCGGATGCTTCGCCGGAAGGTTTACCTGAAAGGAAGGTTATTGCGGAAAGCTCGTCAGCCGATGACGGATTTGGTGATTTCGGCAGCGATAATGATGATAGTTTCGGAGATTTCAGTATTGACGAATCGGAAACCGCTGAGCATACAAACAGCTCAAGTTATAAAATTCCGGAATACAATTTCCCGACTCTTTTAACCAATCTGAATAAGATAATACGAAATTCGGATAAGGATACCATGACCGCGGATGAGCTTGTAACCGAGCTTGAAAAACAAAACAATTACAGAGGTTTGGCATATTATGAGATTCCTTCAGATCCTAAAAAATACGGTGTAAGTACGGAAAAAGAGTTAGAGGCAATTATTAATGATTATTTAGTGTTGCTTGCGGGGAATTCCAAGGGATTTGTCGATGAGCCGATAAAACCGCGAATACTTAAAATGAATTTGCAATTACGGACTCTCGGACAAAAAGATTCCGACCAAGTATTGGATACGGTTAAAAAATATATCCAAAATGAATTTCCGCAAGATTTACAAATAGAGTACGGCGGTTATGCACTGATTGAAAAATCACTTAATCACCTAGTTGTTGAATCACAGCTTATATCGCTCGCGGTCTCTTTTGTAATTGTCTTTTTGATTATCGCGATCTATTATCGGTCGGTTGTTGCGGGGCTTATCGGAAGTGTGCCGCTGTTTATTTCAATCATGGTTAACTTTGGCGTAATGGGATATTTCGGGATTAAGCTTAATATCGGTACTGCAATGGTTGCAAGCTTTGCAATAGGAATAGGTATTGATTATACGATACACTACCTTGCTGCCTATCATTCCGCATATCTTCAAAATAAGGGCGAAAACTTTTTGCCGCAAACATTTTACGGTTCCGGAAAGGCAATATTGTTTAATGCGGCATCGGTTGGAGCGGGCTTTGCGGTGCTGATGCTTTCAAAGTTTAATATGCTTGCGGAACTCGGTCTTTTGATTGCAATTGTGATGGTAACAAGCTCTTTTGCAAGTTTAACCATTTTACCAACAATATTAAATATTGTGAAACCTAAGTTTATTACAAAGGTTTTAAAAGCAGACAGGGTGGAAGCTTTAATTGATGCAACGAGCGAGGAGGAACCCTCGTCGGAATACAGTATGGAGGAAAACAAATGAAAAAGAAATTTTTTGCATTACTGATCGGTTTTTGTGCAATCGGTTTTATTTTTGCGGATGATGCTGCGGAAATTATGAAACAGGCACGAAAAAATGCGGATGTGGATTCTGTCGGCACACAGGCGGAAATGCACTTACAAAATAACGGTAAAACCGTAAATATTCTGAAAATAAATCAGTATACGTCAAAAAATAAGAGCGGTGATCAAAGAACTTTTATTGCTTTTACCGCACCGGCAAATGTACGCGGAACACGTTTTTTAACTATTCAAAAAAAGAAGGGAGCTCTCGATCAGCGTATATTTTTACCGTCGCTCGGAAAAGTTCGTCGTATTGCGGGAGCAACCGAAGGAACCACCAGTTTTATGGGAACAGACTTTTCCTATAATGATATTTCATTTATGAGCAGAGACCTTGATCTTGATGTATACAAAATTGTGAACACCGAAAACTTTAACGGTAAAGATTGTAATGTTATTGAATCCGTGCCGAAAGATACAAAATATGAATACTCAAAAACTCTTTTATGGATAGAAAAAGGGAATAATCGTTTTTGGAAAGCGGAATTTTATGATAAAAAAGGTGCCGCGGTAAAACGTATTGAGCTGTCCAATTATAAAACGCTGCAGGGTATTGATACGCCAATGACAATAAAACTTACAACGCTTAGTGCAAAAACATCTACATTGATCAAAGTCCTTAAAATGCAATATAATATGGAAATACCTGAAAAAGTTTTTACTGCTCAATATCTTGAGCTTGGAAAATAAGAGTTACAACACGGAGAGCGTTTGCTCTCCGTATTAACCTAATTCTTAAGTTATAATTCTGCATAGGATGTGTTTGCAAAAGGAGCGTGTATGAAGCAGATTGTGTTTATTTTTTGTTGCCTATTTTCTTTTTATATATGGGCACAAGAAAATACCGAAGATACCGATGCCCCATTAAGTTTTGAAAGTTTTAACAGCGAAGAAGCTTCTGCCGAATCTGCTGATACCGACAGTCAAAACGATGATTTCGGTTTTGGCAGTTTTGATCATCAGGGAGATTCGGCTGAAGACGCTGAAAAAAATTTTAAGATTTCCTTTGGCGGCGCTCTTTATGCAGGCGGTAGACTTTTTTTTAATGACTTTAAAAAGTTCAAAGATTTTCATCCGGGCTCTCTTGTATGGGGCAATTTGCATATACGAGCGGAAGCCCCGCTTACCCAAGCATATTTCGGGGTGGATTTAAGCGATCAAACGCTTCCGATTAATCTCGGTTATAAACCGAAAATTTTCCCGCCTAAACCGCAAATTCCTAATTTTATTGAGCAGGCATATATGCAGTTATCGGTCGGTCCGGTTGTTTTCGGCGGAGGCATAAAAAAACTGACTTGGGGAAGGGCGGATGCAATGAGCGTGCTTGATGTTATCAACCCGCAAGATTACAGCGATATGTCCGTGCTCGATTTTGAAAAACTGAAAATTGCCCGTCCGATGTTTTACCTTACCAGTTACCTTCCGCATGATATGCGCCTTGAGGCGGTTTTTTTGCCCGTCTTTGAAGGAGATCGTTTTGCTTTAACTGGGAGATGGGCGCCCGTACAGCTAACCGAAAAAACCTCCGTTGAATCTTTGTTGTCTACGGAAAATCTTGCAAAAATAAAAGAGATAAAAGATCAGATGCTGAATCCACTAAACATGCTTCCTCCCGGGTTAAAAGGTCTCATACCTGAAAGTATATTACATGATATCTCAGCCCCAATCGGAAACGCATCTTTACCAAAGATAGAAACTGACAAAATTCCCGATATAATAATGGATAGTGTTTTTAGCGATTTGGAAAAAAAGACCTCGACAATTAAATATGCGCAAGGCGGCATTCGCTACACTGCTACAATAAACGGCGCCCATGATCTTGGCTTTCAATATTATTACGGAAGATGGCATCGTCCTGCTATGAAAATGGATATTGATAAAATAAATGCCACTATAAAAAAATATACGGATTTGCTTAAAAGAGTATTGGATCCTCTAGCTAAAAAAGAAGAAAAAGAAAAGGCTATAGAAGAGCTAAAAACGATAAAATTTCCTACAGATGCTATCGGATTTGACTACAATCCCTATCACCAAATAGGTATTGATTACGGGACTACTGTGGGGCCGGTAAATCTTAGGGCTGAATTCGCGGCAAATATCACCTACGATATAAAAGGAAATGACCCCTCGGTGTATAATCCGTCCTTAGCATGGAACTTCGGACTTGATTATACTACACCTTTTGGTATGATGTTGAACGGAACCGTTGTGGAAAACATTCGTTTAATGCAAAAGAAAACAAATGAAAATAAATTTGATATTGAAAAAGGCACCAACGCGACGAATACAAAAATTGTTTTTGTAATTGACCAAACTTTGTTACGAGACTCTTTGCACTTAAAATTGAATACGGTTGTCGGGATTGAAGATGCCGATTTTATGATTTGTCCCGCGGTAAGCTGGCAGTTCGGAACCCTGCTTGTTGATTGCAGCCTTGGATTCTTTGGCGGCAAAAAAACGGGTGAACTCGGGCAGTACCGCGGCAATCACTATATAAAAGCATCGATCGGCTATGTTTTTTAAAAAACTATGAGCCAAATCTGTTTGCAAATTTATTTTGGTATATAATTTCTACTTGTACCAAAAAAGGAAAAATGCTAGTATAAGCCTTATGAAAATTACGAAAGATTGTGTTGTAAACATTGAGTATACACTCAAAGACGAGGCGGGAGAAATTCTTGATTCTTCCGCTGTGATGGGTCCTTTGGAATATGTACAAGGGTACGGAATGTTGATTCCCGGACTTGAAAAAGTAATGGAAGGAAAAGAGCCTGGAGATAGTTTTGATATTACCGTTCCGCCTGCCGAAGCATACGGCGAGATAGCCGAAGGCTTAAAACTGGAAGTAGATCGCAGTCAATTTCCTCCCGATGTTGAGATTGAAGTAGGAATGCAGTTTGATGCGGGATCCGGACACGAAAGCAGATTGGTTACCGTTACCGACATTGACGGTGATAAAATCTTTATTGATGCAAACCACCCGCTTGCAGGCGAAACTCTACATTTTGATATTGAAGTGCTTTCCGTCAGAGAAGCAAGCGAAGAAGATTTAGCTTCTATTTTATACGGCGGCGGTTGTGATTGCGGCGATCATGATCATGATTGTAGCACAGGCTGCGGAAGCTGCTGCGGATGCCACTAAGTAAACAAAAACAAGACAGCCTCATACCTCTGTTCGGGGCTGTCTGTTTTTTTCTTTCC
Organism: Treponema phagedenis; assembly: GCF_008153345.1. Lineage (NCBI taxonomy): Bacteria > Pseudomonadati > Spirochaetota > Spirochaetia > Treponematales > Treponemataceae > Treponema > Treponema phagedenis. Next base: position 2,222,086 of record NZ_CP042818.1, read on the forward strand.
GTCATCGAATTTATGATCCCCAAGCCATTACCTTTTTTGCGCTTGGGTCTCGCTAACCTCCCGCTTTTATTTGCGGCAGACCTTCTTTCTTTTTCCGGATATTTATTACTTGTTTTTATCAAGATAATCGGCCAGGCGGTTATAAACGGAACGCTCTTTTCTTATATCTTGCTTTTTTCGATGGCGGGCAGTATTTCTTCGGCGCTGGTAATGTTCGGCTTAAGAAAAATTTCAGGTAAATACCTGTCATTTATCGGAATAAGCGTAGCAGGTTCGTTTTCATCAAACATGGTGCAGTTATTACTTGCACGGTTTCTTATTTTTGGTGAAGGCGTATGGTATATTCTCCCGCCGTTTTTTATTATCGGAGCGATAACCGGCGTTGCGCTTGGCTCTTTTGTAAACAGTTTTGTTGAAAATTCCTCATGGTATCAACAAATTACCGATGAAAATTATACGTTCATGATAAAAACTGCAGAAAAAGAGGATACTGTTTCTCTTACTCAAATTTATATACGCATAGCAGTCGGGTTCCTTTTTATTTTGTTGCTGGTTTTTGTCAATCTGCCTGCCGCCAAGGCGATAGTTTTCGGTGCTGCTCTCATTCTCTGTTTAATTGACAGACAAAAAATTCACTTTATCTCGCTTTTTCTTATTTCGGTCAGCATTATTGTTTTTAATCTTTTGCCGCCTTTTGGAAAGGTGCTTTTTTCCGTCTTCGATTTTCCTGTTACTGCCGGAGCGCTGCTTCGCGGCATAGAAAAGGTTCTAATTCTTGAAGGAATGATTTATACTTCCCGATGGATGCTTAACTGTCCGATAAAATTGCCGGGCGCTATCGGAAAAAAAGTATCTGACTCGCTGATTATTTTTAAGAAACTTGTCTTGGTAAAAAGTGAATTTCGGTTTAAGGACATTATCGGAAGCCTTGACGAAATATTATTCAGTGTGGAACTCCTTTAAAAAAATCCTTTATCGCCGTATTGATACAATACTAAGTGCTGATAGTAAAATTAAAAGCCTTAGCAAGACCTAAGGCTTTTAAACAATCAGCGCACGATTATTCGAACAAATCGTTTTTTCCCTGCCCGCAGAATGAGTTCTTTTTCAGAATTAAGATTTTCCGTATTAATCATTGCTTTTATATCTTTTATCGTTGCCTCACCGACAAAGGCACCGCCTTGTTCGATAAGACGGCGAGCCTCACTTTTTGAAGACGCTAATTGCGCTTCGACAAAAAGCGCAACGATGTCAATACCTTTTTCAAAAACCGTATACGGCATCTCTATTGTTGGCATGGAACTTTTATCGCCGCCTGCTCCAAAGGCTGCTCTGGCTCCTTCCAAGGCGCTGTCCGCCGCTTCTTTTCCGTGAATGAGGCGGGTAACCTCATAGGCAAGTTTTTCTTTTGCTTTATTTATATTTTCAGCAATATAAGAGTCAATCTCTTCTATTGGTAGGAAAGTAAAAAGAAGCATGAATTTTCGAACATCAGCATCCATTGTGTTGCGCCAATATTGGAAAAACTCATACGGGCTAACCAGTTCGGGATCAAGGAAAAGCGCACCCTTTTCAGACTTGCCCATTTTTTGCCCGTCGGCACGGGTTACAAGTGCGAACGTTAACCCAAAAACCTCTTTACTGCGTAACCGTCGGATAAGATCCACGCCTGCAACAATATTTCCCCATTGATCATCACCGCCGATTTGCATTTCTATATTGTGTTTTTCATTGAGCATTAAAAAGTCATAGCTTTGTAAGAGTTGATAATTAAATTCAATAAAAGAAAGACCGGTTTCCATTCTTCTTTTATATGATTCAAAAGAAAGCATCCTGTTTACTGAAAACTGTGAGCCGATTTCGCGCAAAAAATCGATATAGTTAAGGTTTGCAAGCCAGTCCTTATTATTTGCATGAAAAATAGTTTTGCCGTCGAAGTCTAAAAACCTTCCCAACTGTGCAATAATGGACTCAACATTTTTGTCTAAAGTTTCATAGCTGAGCATTTTTCGCATTTCTGTTTTTCCTGAAGGATCACCGATTCGTGCCGTACCTCCGCCCGCTAAAATACAGGCTTTATGCCCGAAAGCGCATAGATGCCGCGCAGCAAAAACCGGCAACATGTGCCCGATATGTAAACTTGGCCCTGTGGGGTCAATGCCTACATAAAAGCTTATCGGCCCCTTATCCATTCTTTCGGAAAGGCCTTCAAGGTTCGTACACTGTTGGAAAAATCCTCGCTCTTGTAATACTTTCAATGCTTCGTTCATAGTTTAACATTATAACGTTTTCTATTTTTTAGTCAAGGGAGAATAATTTTTGTGTCAAGCCACTATAAAAATGTCCCCTTTTTATTATGCGAAAATGAGCTTTGGCGACCTCCTTGCCTGGTTTATTAGTAAGTTCTATAAAATTCAGTTTCATGTTATTCCATACCAATCGTGTCGTTCCATCCAAACGTTTCCGTACGGTAATTGCTGTTTTCGGTCTTGGAAGTTTTTTATTTGCTTTTAGTATTTGGAAGAATTTATTTTCATATCGAACAATATAATCATTATTTACAACGCGTTGTTTGATGTGTTGGAATGCTGCAAAGGTTAAATAGGCTTATAAAAACAGGCTGCCGGTTATCAGCCGGCAGCCCTTATTGTATCTGTGGAGACGTACTATGAAACAAAGTCTTTTATTGAAGTGTAAACCGTTCGCATGAGCGGCGGCAGAAAACCGCTTTATACTTTTTCGTTTAATTGTAAATAGATTTGGTCTGCCAAACCGAAACCTGCATTTGTCGTTACATCGCGGGTAAGCTGGTCGTACATCATATCTTCATACATTTTACCCGCAAAGCTTTGCTTTCCCGCTAAAGACGTATGCGACAGGGTGTTCCGCATTGAGCTAAGCATAATTTTTACAAAATAAGATTCAAGCTCCAATGCTTGTGTGTATAATTTGCTTGTTTTATCGATTGTTTTTTCCTCACCGAACCGCTCCCGTGCAAGACCGTGCGGTTTTGCCTCGGTGTCGGCTTGGGTGGGATTTTCTTTTTCAAAGGAGCGGATATAATCGCCCGGAAGTTGTGTTGCAGACAGACTGCCGCCATTATGCACCACCTCCGATTGCATGCCGTGATTGCGCATGCGGTCAAGCATTTCGGCAAAATTGCCCGTCTGCGTATGATCCTTTGCGCGCGAAATTTCCGGCTTTTGCGGAGTTTGTATCGGAACTGTCTGTACGGTTTCTATTTTCATATTTTACACTCATCTTTTAATTTTAAGCTAGGTAAAACCTTATCGTTTTAAGCCAACTGCGGTGCCGAGCATATTATCGCTGGTTTGAATTGCCTTTGAATTAAATTCATAGGCGCGCTGGGCTACAATCATGTTGACCATTTCGCTGACGGTAGAAACGTTTGACATTTCCAAAAACTTATGCTCGGTTTTACCAAAGCCGTTAAAGCCCGGCCGTCCGGGGATTGCCTGTCCTGAAGCAGGTGTTTGTTTGAAGAGGTTGCTTCCTTCCGCCGCAAGTCCGGCGTTATTCTGGAATCTATAAAGCTCAATTTGACCTACTTCAATGGGCTCATCTTCTTCCCCAACACGTACGGTAACGCGCCCGTCCTGTGATATTGCAATGCTGCGCTCAACATAGTTTTCGGGGAAAATAATTTCCGGCAAAACGCGTAAACCGTTTGAGGTAACCAGCTGACGGTCTGCATCAATTTTAAAAGAGCCGTCGCGCGTATACGCATAGGTTCCGTCATATTGCAGAACGCGGAAAAAACCCTCGCCCGCAACAGCAACATCACTGGTAAGTCTGGTATGCTGCAATGCGCCCTGCTCAAAAATACGCTGTGTTGCCGCAAGCTTTGAGCCGTGCCCCATTTGAATGCCAACCGGCGTAATGGTATCCTCGGTAGCGGGTGTTCCCGCACTTTTTACCGTTTGATACAAAAGGTCTTCAAATTCCGCCCGCTGTTTTTTAAAACCGGAAGTATTTACGTTTGCAAGGTTATTTGCCACCGTATCAATATTTGCCTGCTGGCTATTCATACCGCTTGCCGCTGTCCATAAACTTCTAATCATATCGCACCCCTGTTTTTATTATTTACTTCTATCAAAACTACTATAAACTACTATAGTAGGTATCGGCTTTTTTCAGCTCATACTTAGATACTTTATCAAAAAAAACTCAGGGGCTTACGCATGAATAGGGACAGCCGGCCATTGTATAATATTTTTTTAATAAGTCGATTATATTTTTTAATACATCTTACCCAAAACGTAAAAAATTTTATAAAAAAGAGTTCGACACGACGCAACGGCGAGCAATTTACCATAAGAATGCTTAAATCCGCAGTCCCTTATTGTTGATACCCCGATTTGTATAACAGGAAGTTAATTACAAAACGCTACACTTGTTCATGCGTAAGCCCTGCAAAAACCTTCAGTCTGATTGACAAAACAGTGCTAAGACACTAATTTTGAAAGCGTAATGATAACAAACCTCAGGGAGTTCTACGGATGACAGTTTCTTTTATTTTAGCGAGAAGTGAGAACAAGGCAATCGGCTACGCGGGCGGATTGCCGTGGCTTTGCCCCGAAGACATGGCGTATTTCAAAAAACGCACAATGGGCAGCCTCTGCCTTGTGGGAAGAAAAACATTTCAAACCCTGCCGCAAGGCGGGCTGCCGGGACGCCGTCTTATTGTAATAACCTCTCGTCCCTTCGTTCAAAGCGATACCGTACAATCAGCTGCCGGCATAGAAGAGGCACTGCAGCTTTGCCAAGGCAGGCAAAACGTATTTTGCATTGGCGGCTTAAGCCTCTACAAACAGCTTCTTCCCTTTGCGGAGGTTATTTACCTTACCGAGGTTCACGGAACATACGATGGCGATGTTTTTTTCGGTGATGATCTTTTAAGCGGCTTTGAACGCGTTTCCTTACAGCAGGGCGAAACCTGCGACTTTATCGAGTATCGCCGAAAATTACATTGAATATAACCAATCGGGCCGGTGCGGTTTGAATGTGCCACAAACCGGCTAGTGGCTGCGGCTCTTTTTGCGCTGATTTTGGCGCGCACAATTTGCCGCTTTTAGCCATTGATTGGATGTATGGAAGCGCACGGGCAGCAGCAAGCGCAAACAAGCGGAACTAATGTAGCGTTTTTTAATAACTCAATTATATTTTTTTGATACATCTTACAAAAACCATAAAAAGTTTTATAAAAAGAGTTCGACACGGCGCAACGGTGAGCAATTTACCATAGGAATGCTGAATCTGCAAGCTATTATTGCCAATGCTCCGATTACTAACAGCAACTTAATTAGAAAACGTTACACTAAGGAGCCCAAAGTTTTTTGGAAGAAGGCTTATGCAGAAAAATTTTGCCTCACTGTTGCGTGTAAATCATCATATCGCCCGGTTTTCATTTTTTTCAAACACCGTTGGTCGATATCCTTTTTCAGCAAGATAAAAGGCACAGCTCAAGCCCGCGGGGCAGCCTCCGATAATGGCTATCTTTTCTGTAAATAAACGCCCGGTTGTCGGCGGTATTATCGGCGGGATATAGCGCGTTTTTGCATCTAAATCTTGACGGGCAATAAATTTTTTCACTTCATCAATGGCAACTGCTTGGTCAATGCTGCCGCGTGTGCAGGCATCCTCGCAGCGGCGGTTACAAACATAGCCGCATACTGCCGGAAAAAGGGGTTTTCTTTTTTGATCAATGCGAGTGCTTCTGTGTACTTACCCTGCACTGCCTTTTTCAAGTAGCCCTGCACGGCAATATGGGCAGGACAGGCCGTCTGCACGGCGCAGTTCCGGTGTCGTAGCAGTTAATGCGGCTATTCTCGCGGTAACCTTCATTCCACTTTTCCAGCTCCCATTTGACATTATCCGGAAGCTCCTGCTTGGAGTATACAATGTGGCCGTCTTTTGTGCATAATTTTTGCCCGAGCCGTACCGCTCCCGCAGGGCAAAATTCTACACAGCGGCCGCATGCCACACAGTCTTTTTCCTCTACACGGGCCACATAGGCTGAGCGGGATAGGTTGGGCGTGTTAAATAACTGTGAGGTACGCAGTCCGTAACAGGTGTTGGCGTTGCAATTACAGATAGCAAAGATCTTATTTTTGCCGTCTATATTGGTAATTTGATGGACAAAACCGTTGTCTTCAGCTCGTTTTAAGATTTCCATAACTTCTTCATAGGTAACATAGCGCCCATCCTTGTTTGTCTGTACCGCATAATCGGCCATATCGCCTACCCCTATGCACCAGTTTTCAGGGTCATCGCCGCAGCTTTCACCGAGAATCTGCCGAGACATTCGGCACGAACAGGGCGCGGCGGCATATTTTCCTTCGTATTTTTTGAGCCAATGAGAGATGTGCTCAATGTCGATAGATTGGTTTTCCAGTTCGATGGCTTTTTCCACCGGTATCACAGGGCATACCGATGCCCCCTCCTCCGGGCGGCACCATGGGACTTGCTTTTTCAAGCGGCAGCCGTGACATCCGCTCAAAGAATTTTGCTAATTCCGGATACTTTTCTAACCGCTTCTTATTCATGTTCATAAATTCAGCGCTGCCGGGTACAAACATGGGAAGGATATACTGCTTTTCTCGTCTGGGATTTTCCCAGTTATATTCAAGGATGCCGAGTTCGCTCATGTCATCGAGCAATTGCTGCAGTGCTTTTTCTTCCTTTTTACTTATTTTTAGCAGTTGCTCAAAGGTCATCGGCTTGCGCATCTTCATTTTAAGTGCAAGTTCTGCCATCTCATCAGTAACAACACTCGCTAAGCCCCAATATTCAGGATCATCCGTAGTTACTTTATGGCCAAGTCTATCCGTGAGCTTTTGCCCCAGTTTTATTATCAGTTCTCTTCGTTCTGGCATAGTTGCCTCCTATTGAGTATTTTCTTGCCAATTAGCTATTGTTCCATTCTTGTACCGCAGCTTTCAACCAGGTTATCCATACGTCTATACCCTCACCGGTACGCGCACAAATGGGAATAATCAGAGCATCCGGATTACGCTCCAAAATATTACGCTTACAAGTTTCCATATCAAAATCAAAATATGGAAGCACATCAATTTTATTAATGATGACTACATCACAAGTGGAAAACATGAGTGGATATTTAAGCGGTTTGTCATCGCCTTCGGGAACACTAAGTATCATAACATTTTTGCGGCACCGGTATCAAATTCTGCGGGACAGATGAGATTGCCGACGTTTTCAAGGATAACAAGATCAATGTCGCCAATTCCAAGTTCAGAAAGACCTTCTGTGGTCATACTTGAATCCAGATGGCACATACCACCTGTATGGAGCTGAATAACTTTTACACCGAGTTCGGAAATTGTTTTTGCGTCGACATCAGAATCAATGTCGGCTTCCAGCACAGCGATACGAATCTCATTTTTAAGCTATTCTATGGTTCGAGACAGCATCGTAGTTTTTCCTGAACCGGGTGATGACATCAGATTTAGCAAAAACACTTTCTTTTCTTTTAATGCTGCTCTCAATGCCTCTGCCCGCCGATTATTGTGTTCAAAAACAGTCTTTTTAACTTCAATAATCTTAAACGGTTTTGTTTCATTCATTGCATACTCCTTGTCATTTTGATGACCACAGCAATAGTGTAACATGGTTTTTGAATTTTTGTAAAATATCTTTATAAAAAATGTATTATTGATTTTGGTTTAATCGTTTTATTCGCATCATATTATTTGTTTTATAACTAATGCAAAACGCTTGTTGGGATTTCCTTACTATAATTATGAACAAACTGAACGTATCTGTTTTGATAGTTTTACCGTTTATTATAATGGTTTTAATTTCGTATTTATACATGGGTTTTCTTGGTCGCCTATTGAACAAAAAAAATTCACTGCGGCTCATTTTACGCCTTATTTCCGCGGTACTGACATTCTCTTTTATTTTCCTGCATTATTCATATCTTTATTTAGTTGAAGGAGTAATCAATTGAGGATTACCGAATTTTTTGAATCAAATTATCTCACTTACCATTATACACTGATTAAGGCATCGAAAAGTGGCTTGCGGATTTTGCATTCCTATGGTGAATCCGCGATTTGCCTGTTGCTATTTCGATTAGTATACCGAGAGTTAATTGCAGGAACGCTACAGTAGTAGCCGAGAAAACAAAACGGGTGTTCCACAGAGTAAAAGCAAGAAAAGTTTTTATTCTAAATGTACGATTGTTTTACCGGTGCCGCCGTCTTCGGGGCGGGCAAAATAAAAGTTTTGAACAAAGGTGGTTTGTTTGAGTTTTTCGTGTACCATGGTTTGTAGAATGCCAGATCCTTTACCGTGAATAACGGCGAACTCTTTTATGCCGTGCATTGCGGAAAGGTCAAGCTGATCTTGCAAAGCTTTTTCAGCTGCTTCGATTCTTAAGCCAAGCAGGCGCAATTCAAATTGGGGGCGTTTATCCGAAGATATTTCGGTTATAATTTGAACGGGTTGTTTTTTTTGCTGTTCCGATTCAAGCGGCTGTAAGTCGTTTTCAAACACAACCATTTTGACAGTATCGAACGAAACAAGCCATGTGTCTTTTTTTTCTTTTCGGATAAGCGTACCTTTGCGGCGAAAGCTTGATACATAGACGGTCATGCCTTCGGTAAAGGGTGTTTGCGGCGTTTGGTGTTTATTTTTATCGGATCTTTTTTTAATTAAGGCAGTAAGCTCCGCGTTTTCTTCGCGCATGCCGGTTTTCTCTTCGGCAAGTTCGCTTTCAAAATTGTCAAACCATTGCTTTACCTTTTTTGTTTTTTCAGATGTGAGCTCGCCTTCTTTAATTTCCCTGATTAAGTTTTCAAGCTCTCGGCGCTTATCGCTGAAAAGATTATCGAGGCGTTTGTATCCCTGTTTGCGCAGCTCCAATTCTTTTTGCTTTAATTGCAGCTCTTTTAAATCAATCCGGCGTCTGTCGCTGCGCAAGGCTTGTTGCTCAATTTGTTTTTCTTCTTCAAACTTATTGAGGTCTGCATGTTTTTGCACAAGACTTTGAATGAGTGCGGAAACATCCGCACGATTATCCTGTATGTATGCACGAGCTTGCGCTATGATATGTTGCGGCATGCCGTTTCTTTCAGCAATGTCGATTGCGTGGCTTTCTCCGGGTACGCCCATGATAATTTTATAGGTTGGGCTTAAAGTGCTTTCGTTAAATTCAACGGAGGCGTTGACGCAGTTCTGTTTGGTGTATCCGTAATTTTTTAAACTGCCGTGATGTGTGGTAACAAAAACAAGCGCATCGCGTTTTGCAAGCTCGTCAAGGACAGCCATTGCAATTGCCCCGCCTTCCAAAGGGTCGGTGCCGCTTGCAAGCTCATCAAGGATAATGAGGCTCTCCTTATCAGCCGAGCGAAGAATTTCCGCAATGTTTTGCATATGTGCGGAAAAGGTTGAAAGTGATTGCTCTAAGGATTGTTCATCGCCTATGTCACAAGCTATGAAGTTAAAATACGGCAAACAGGTTTGCGCACCGGCGGGAACAGGCCAGCCGGTTTGGTTCATTAAAGCAAAAAGCGCAGCGGTTTTCAAACTTACGGTTTTGCCGCCGGTATTCGGCCCCGTGATAATAAGAAGCCGATCGTTTGCTACAAGTTTTAAATCGATGGGCACCGCTGTTTTTCCAAGCAGCGGATGGCGTGCCTGATGCAGAAAAAATGCCGCCGTGTCTTTTTGCGGCTGAGCGGCAAAAACACAGTGAAAGTTTTTTGCCCACTTTGCACTTGCGGAAACGCAATCTAATGCGATAAGCTTTTCGGAAAGCTCTTCCAATGCGGGTGCATAGGCTGCAATTTTTGCCGTTAATTCTTTTAAAAGCCGCTGTAATTCCCGATCGTACTCGGCATGAGCGGAAAGCAATTCATTGTTTTTAAACACAATTTCTTCCGGCTCAAGATAAAAGCTTTGCCCCGATTGGGAATACTCATGAATGATTCCTTTAATTCTTCCTTTAAAATTGGAGCGCACCGAAAGTACTTGCCGTCCGTTTCGCAGCACGGGAATATTTGTTTGCAGTAAATCCCGCGTGTGTTCGTCGGTAAAATATGAGCGCATGGTTTTTTCAATATCCGATTCAATGGCTGCAATTTTATTTTTTATGCTTCGCAGCTCCGGGATGTCTTTTAGGTCACCGTCTTCGTCTATAAATGAAAACACCGCTTTGTATACTTCAAGAAGATTGGGAAATGTTCTGATAAATTGCAATACATCCTGCTGCGGCGTTTTATTTGCATTTGCTTTTTCAAAAGCATCTGCCCATGCGTGCAGCTCGTTGCAATGCTTTGCGGATATTCCTATCGAATAGATTCCCTCAATGCTTAATGCGCTTCCCTCTTTGCCGAGACTTTGCAAAAACTCAATAAGGGGCGGGCGTTTTTTTACCGGCGGTTCCGCTCCCGTTTGCAGCAATGATAAAAAATCCGAACCGAGTTTTTTTTCCGCAGTAATTTTTTCTTTATCCGTTAACGGTTTTTTTTGAAGACACGCTGCCCTGCCCTCTTCGGTTACACAATATGCTGCGATGGCGGCGCATATCTTATTAAATTCCAATACTTCAAGTGTGTGTTCCGTCATGAATAATCCTCGGCGGTAAGAGCTTCAAGTTCTTCACTGATAAGCCGCCAGCTTTCATAGCGGTCGGGATGGATGCCGCCGTTTTCCAGTGCATGCAAAATTGCGCAGCCTTCTTCGTGCGTATGCGAACAGGATAACCCGAAGGTACAGGTTCCCAAAAGTTTTTGCATTTCGGGAAAATACAAGGCAAGCTCATCGGGCTTCATTCCCCAAATAGCAAAATGCCGAATGCCCGGCGTATCAATTACTTCGGTTTTTGATTCCGTACCGTCCCGAAAGCGGTGTGTTGCTTTAAGAAGTATGCCCTGCGTTGTGGTGTGAATTCCTCGATCGTATTTGCTTGAAATTTCGGCGGTTCTTAAATTGAGTGTAGGATCAAGGGAATTCAGCAAGGTTGACTTTCCGACTCCCGACTGGCCGATAATAGCAACGGTTAAACCTTCAATTCGTTTTGCAAAGCGTTCCACGCCCGTATTGTTGAGCGCTGAAAGTTTCAGTGTTTCATAACCGATTCGTTCCCAATCGTTTATGCGCAGTCTTACTTCGTCCGTAGTATCAAGGTCGGTTTTGTTTATTACAATTAAAACGGGGATTTGTTCGGCTTCCGCCTGCACCAAAACACGGTCAATAAAACGCGGGCGAAACGGAGGGTTTGCGGGGCTGGTAACACAAACAAGTAAATCAATATTGCAGGCAAGGATTTGCGGCTTATCCGTTTTTTGATTCCAACGCACAAAGTGATTTTTTCTTTTTTCCAACGAAACAATCTGTCCCTTTTCTTTGTCATGGGTATCTTCATCAACTAATACAAAGTCCCCCGGAGCTAAAGGGTTATAATACCCTACCGGGTCTTCCAGTTTTTTTCCCCGTATGGAGCAATACCGAACGGTGCCGTCTTCACAGCTGACATCAAAAAAATTATTGGCTCCGCAAAGAACCTTTCCTCTGATCAAAGAGCCCCCCCCCATCGAAGTTGAAATAGTTTTGAATACATTCGATATTGTTCTTCAATATGAGTATCAAGTGCTGCGGTTGCATAGCAGGAATTCGGCGGAGCATCAGGATTTTTTTTACAGGGTGCTATGCGTAATGCTTGATGAATTACTCCGCTGCGTGTGTCTATTATTTGCATGTCAGATCCGGCAGCCGATTCAAAGACATCTTCGATATGTAAAAAATGAGTACATGCAAGAATAATTGAATCCGTATTTGCTTTTTTGAATTGCTCAAGCGCCGGCTGTATTGCTTTTAATTTTTCCTCATAGGAATCGGTAATAAGTCCGTCTTCAATTTGCGCAATAAGTTCTTGATCCGCTCTTTTTTCAAAATAGCAGCCGCTGCCGAATTCTTCGATAAGCCGTTCCGTATACGGATCACAAACCGTACGTTCGGTTGCCAAAATACCGATGCGTTTATTGCGTGATTGTTTAACGGCAAGTTTTATTCCGGGAACAGTACCGACAAAGGGAAGGGTAAATTTTTTCCGCAATGAATCCAATGCCATTACGGACATGGTGTTGCATGCCACAATAATGATTTCAGGATTAAATCGTGCAATCAGTTTTTCAACCGTTTCGGAAGCAAAGGCAATTACCTCTTCTTTTGTTTTTTTCCCGTATGGAAAGTGTGCATTATCGGCGACATAGACCATAGAAGCGTCGGGCTCAAGCTCATGTAAGTATTGCAAATACGGTAAGCCGCCGGTTCCTGAATCTATAAATGCGTATTGGTATTGCTCGTTTTTTTTCGTCATAGTTTTATCCGTTACTGGTTAAAATATAAAAGAGGAAGACTCTTTTTTGTAAAAGCGCTGCCTTTTTCTCGATACCGAGTTATCAGAGCTTTAACATGAAAACCTTCTTTATCGGAGTGTGCTTTCCGTTTTCCGCTATTTTTCGCTACTGAATTCGAGCGGCAAAAAATACTGCGAAGTTCCTTCACGCATGGCTGTGTAGGGTGCGGACTGCGCGTTAGTGGCTTGGAGGGCATCGGGCAAGTTTTTCAAAACTTGTCCGATGGTACATTTTTGCGCGCCCAAAAAGCGCAAAAATACCGAAGCCGATAGGCGGAGCCCGGAATGACACGGCGGTTTGCGAGTGTTTAGTTCCGGCATGGGTAATGCAAAGCCGGCTTTACGAAAAAGTTCAAACCGCAACGCCCATATGATACCTTTTAGGCCTTCATGCTTAAGCTGTAACTGAATAATATCCTTTTGACAAAAAAGCTGCAATACCGTACACTGTGTCCATGTTTAGTACGAACTGCGTTCTGACAAAAGATGTTTTTCTCAAAGAGTACGGAGCGGAAAAAAATATCAACTCGGTTAATGTTTCCGATCAGGTTTTTGAAAATATTGATTTCTCGGAAAAGATACTTACCGGCACCTGCTTTTCAAACTCGGTGTTTAAGAATTGTATCTTTGACGGCATAAGAATGCGTATGTCTTTTTTTGAGTTTTGTCAATTTCAGAATTCATCATTTAAAAATTCCGATATACAATTCAGCTCGTTTTCGGGAAGTAGTTTTGAAAAGGTGAGCTTTAAAAATTCAGTCTTACTGCATAATAATTTTAATGGAATCCGTGCCGATGAAACCGTTTTTGATGATTCGGATTTGTATAATTCCCGTTTTATTGCCGCAAAACTGAAATTAACCGGCTTTAACAATTGCAATATACGTAAAACTCGTTTTTTTAAAAATACCTATGATGCGGTATCATTTAAATCTTCAAATACACGGGAAGCGTTTTTTGGAAAAGGAGAAAATCCCGAATGAAAATATATTTTCATTATTCAATCGGCAGTTTTACTAACTCCTATCTTGTCGGTAATGAAAAAACATCCGAGGCTATTATGGTTGATCCCGGACGCATTACAACGGAGATTATACACAATATTGAAAAAAATAATTTTTCTTTGCGAGCGGTTTTTATTACCCATTGTCATGCAACATATTATGATCATGGTTTGCAAACAATTATGAATGTATATCAGCCGGAAGTTTTTGCAGCAGACACCGAAGTTGATACAATAAAAACAAGCGTTTTGCGCGGAGACGGTTTAATTGAGCGAGCAGGTTTTACGATTGAATATTTTTCAGTTCCCGGATACTCTCCCGATTCTTATATGTTTAAAATACAGAATGTACTTTTCACCGGAGATTCGTTATCTGCGGGAATGATTGGCGAAACCGCAAATATCTATGCGGGAAAAAACTTATTAAAAAATTTGCATACAAAGATTCTCTGCCAAGATGAAAATATTATTCTTTTTCACGGGCATGGGCCGCCTTCTTCATTGAAATCTGAATTACTCTATAATGATGAGTTACATTATCCCTATGTATCTTTACAACCACAAGGATAAACATGAATACGGAATGTTTTTATGCAATTGTATTGCCGGGTAATTTGCTTTCTGTTTTGTATGAGGAGCAACGGCTTTTTCAAACGCTGATAGAATCTCAGTTTAGAAAAATGCCTCCTTTTTTGAAATATGAGAAAAGATATGATCAAAGCGTATTAAAAATCTCCGCGCCTGAATTACGAGACGGGTATTTGATTAGGCAATGCAGTATGCAGGGCGAAAAACTTTCAGAATGTTTTGTTTTAGGTTTTGGCGGTGTGCATGCCGAAAAACTGATAAAAACCATGCCTGAGTTAAAAGCGCAGAGTAAGGTGCAAAATATTTTTCTCCCCTTGCAGTGCAGCAATTGGCGGTTAGCAAAAGTAGAACTTACACATTACGGTACCTATGGGATATGCTGGAAACTGCGGGAACTATGATAGCGGGTTTTTTGATGACTCAATCCATTTTTCATGCATCCTGAATTGTCAAGTTAAGCTAGACACGGATACACAAAATCCATAAAAACTTCTATTGGTGTTTTGTATCCCAGGGATTTTCGTGGGATGTTGTTTCTGTAATTGGCTACCGAAATAATCTCCGATTCTTCACTTATATTGAAGTCGCTCTTCTTTGGCAGTCCGTCTCTTCTGAGTAACCCGTTTGAGTTTTCGTTCATTGTGTATTGACTCGGAAAAACGGAGTCTGGAAAAAAGATAGAGCTGTCATGCAGGGACAGATGTTTCTCTAATTAGAGAACTCCTTGCCGCAATCAAAGGTTATCGACTTGAACAGGTTTCTCGGTAATTTTTAAACCGGTGAATAAGCCTTTGTTAGACTGCAGCTAATCTTTTGTTCCTGTCGATTTCAGTGCGATAATTACTTTTGAAACACGCTCCGCAAGAGTGATGACCGTACTTTTATGATCTTTAGCCGACAATTTGACATTATTCAAAATTATCCGAACTCGTTCTCATAGCGGAAAAATTCGTTTGATCAGTTGTACCGCGTGCGATAAAATACCTGTTTTCCCCTCCCCTGATAAAAGCATTTTTATTCAGCTACCCCAGCGTAACTTCACGGGTGGTTAAAGAGCTTTATACCGCTTTACGTAGAAGAGATTTGCGTTAGGCGGACGGATGGCGGCGAGCGCTTTTTCAAAAGCGCGAAGCCGGATCCTTTTTGCGCGCCTAAAATAGCGCAAAAAGAGCCGCAGGCGATAGCCGGAGCCCGTAGTACGCCGGCGGTTTGTAAGTACTGCGCTTCGGCAAACTTACGACTAAGCCGATGTTGAAAAATTTCAAACCGCAACGCCCGTATAGGTATAATTTTTATTTTTACTGCCTAAACCGCTTTGTTGATACATTATAAGCTGCTTGACAGTGCTGAATAAATTTGCTATCTTTTTTATCTATATTAACGGTTCTACCGGTAGGAGGTGAGTATTTTAAGTGGCTTATATAACTGTCGATGATTCTGAAAATTTAGAAAAAGCGATTAAACGTTTTAAGAGACAGGTAGAAAAAGAAGGCATTATTCGTGAGTGGAAAAAAAGAGAATATTATGAAAAGCCTTCAACTATTCTTAACCGAAAAAAGAAGGCGTTACAGCGTAAACTAATGAAAAAAAACCGCAAAACATACGATTCAAAAGCGTATTAATTGCGTGTTTTAACGGAAGAAGTGCGGAATGTTCATTTGGACAACCGCGCTTTTTTTTATATTGACTTAACCATATAAAATCCTGTATCTTTTAAGTATGGAAATATTGTATTTAGGGGAAGAGTCTTTGAGGCAAAAATCAATTCCCGTTGAAAATATAACTGAAGAAATCAAAGATTTGGTACAAAAGATGTTTGTTACCATGAAAATAAAAGACGGAATTGGGCTTGCCGCCCCGCAAATAGGAAAGAATATTCGACTCTTTGTTACAGGAGTAAATAATGAACAACGGGTATTTATCAACCCTCAAATTATAGAAACATCGGAAAAAGTTTGCTCGTATGAAGAGGGCTGTTTAAGCATTCCTCAAATATATGAAAAGGTTGTGCGCCCCGAAACTGTTACGGTACAATATCAAAATATTGACGGCAGACGAAAAACGCTTCAGGCAACCGGTTTGCTCGCCCGTGTTATTCAACATGAAAACGATCATTTAGACGGCGTATTGTTCATTGACAGAATAGACGAAAAGCTGCGAGAAGAAGCGATTAAACTTTTTGAAAAAAAGAAAAAACCAATAAAGAAAAAGGCTGCTGTTTGATGCTGAAAATACTCTTTGCGGGAACCCCTGAATGTGCGGTTCCCGTTTTACATGCTATCGCACAAAAGCATCATATAGTCGGCATTTTAACGCGCCCGCCCGCTGCAGTCGGCAGATCAAAAAAACTTATTCCTTCCGCTGTTGCACTTGCAACGGAAGTATTAAAATCAGAAAAACGCATAAGCCCTGCCGCCCCTCTTTTTACCCCCGAGAAGCTGAATAAGGATGTAAGAGAAGCAATAGCAGCAGTATCGCCGGATGTCATGGTATGTTTTGCATACGGAAAAATATTCGGGCAAAGCATGCTTGATTTATTTCCTCTAGACGCAATCAACATTCACCCCTCATTATTGCCAAGGTGGCGCGGCAGTACTCCGGTGCCTGCCGCCATTTTAGCCGGCGACACCAAAACCGGCGTTACCGTACAGCAAATGGCGCTCGAAATGGATGCGGGGGATATCCTTGCACAATGTACAATTCCGCTCGACGGATCTGAAACAGCGGAAAGTCTTTTAAACCTTTGTGCGCAAAAATCTGCGGACTTAACACTCTCCGTTTTGCAAAAGATAACAGATAAAACTCTTTCTCCGATGCCGCAAGATCATTCAGCGGCAACTTTTTGCGGAATGCTTACGAAGGAAATGGGCTTAATAAACTGGCACAATTCCGCTGAGGAAATCGATAGGAGACATCGGGCTTTTGTGCCGTGGCCCGGAACCTTTACGTATAAAAACAACGAAAAACTTTCTATTCAGGCGCTTGCAATTGCGACGTCGGAAAATACTCAGAATGCAGAGCCGGGAACTATTTTGACTGCGGATAAAAAAAACGGCATTTTAGTGCAAACGGGAAAAGGAATCATTTCTCTTATACAATTGCAGCGAACGGGGAAAAAAAGCCTCTACTGGAAAGATTTCTTAAACGGTTCTGCAGAATTTTTGACAGGAAAATTCAATGCATCTTTATGACAGAAGTATCTATATACCCGGCACAACGCTTTTTGATAGCTTGATCCGTTTTTAATTTATTCTTATACAAATCTTAAAAAAATTATATAAATAAGAGTCCGACACAACACAACGGTAAGCAAACTTACCATAGGGCAAAGCGTTAATAATTTGCCTCCGCTTTGCCAACGAGTTTAAAAGCTTCAATTTTACAAAACAGTGTTGATGCTTTTAAACATCGTTTGGAATTGGGCAAGGTGGCGGTTTGACATAAGATCAATTTTAATTTTTAAATAAAAAGCCCCTTTCGATTAACTAATCAAAAGGGGCTTTTTTTACAACCTCAAAAAGAATTAGAAGGGTCTGTCAGCAAGATACTTATATTCTTGCCACTGCCTTCTTGTTTTCTCTTCCGCGGCTTTTAAGAGCATTTCTGCCCGTTCGGGATTTGCATTTTTCAATGTCTTAAAGCGAACTTCTTTGTACATAAAGTCTGCAAGTTTGAAATCAGGCTCCTTGCTGTCAAGCTGGAAGGGATTTTTACCTGCCGCAACAAGACGCGGGTCATAGCGGTAAAGCGGCCAAAGGCCCGAACTCACCGCTTCTTTCTGATGAGACATTCCCTTGGTCATGTTAATTCCGTGAGAGATACAATGGCTGTATGCAATAATAATTGCAGGGCCGTCATAACTTTCAGCTTCACGGAATGCCTTAATTGTCTGAGACATGTTTGCGCCCATTGCAATTCTGGCAACATAGACATATCCGTAACTCATCGCCATCATACCGAGGTCTTTTTTGCTTGTGGTTTTACCCGCAGCGGCAAATTTTGCAACCGCACCGATCGGGGTTGCCTTTGACATCTGCCCGCCGGTATTTGAGTACACCTCTGTATCAAGTACGAGTACCTTAATATTTTTTCCCGATGCAAGCACGTGATCCAAACCGCCATAGCCGATATCGTATGCCCAGCCGTCACCGCCGAAAATCCAAACGGAGCGGCGTACCAAATGATCCGTTAACGAAAGCATTTCTTTTGCAAGCGGATCGGAGCTCTTTTCCAGCTCTTTTCGCAAGTCCGCAACAAAGGCTCTTTGGTCTTCAACAGCGGAATCTTCTTCCTGAGTATTCGCTAAAATTTTCGCAATGACATCTGCCGCAATATTTTTGTCTTTTAATTGGCCAGCTACCTCGCGTGCATATTCGGCAAGTTTATCGCTGGTAAGCCGCATTCCGTAGCCGAATTCGGCGGCATCTTCAAACAGTGAATTTGACCATGCAGGGCCTCGTCCGTCGGCACGTTTTGCATACGGAGTAGTCGGCAAGTTACCGCCGTAGATTGAAGAACACCCGGTTGCGTTTGCAATAATTGCGCGGTCTCCCGCAATCTGGCTCATCAGTCTGATATACGGTGTTTCGCCGCAGCCGGGACAGGCTCCCGAGAACTCAAACAGAGGTCTCTTCATGGAAACACCTTTTGGAACACTTAAGTTAAGTTTTCGCGCATCCGGATCCGGAAGATTTACAAAAAATTTCCAGTTCTTTGATTCTACCTCACGGTGTTCTACAAAACTTTCCATGTTGATTGCTTTGCGCGTCGGATCAGCCTTATTCTTTGCCGGACACTGCTCAACACAAAGGGCACAACCGGTGCAGTCTTCAGGGGACACTTGAATAGTAAAGGCAGCGTTTTCAAACTCTTTACCTTTATAGGCACATGATTTAAATTCCTTCGGAGCCTTATCCAGTTCTTTTTTATCGTATGCTTTCATGCGAATAACCGCATGGGGACAAACCATTACGCATTGCCCGCACTGGATACAAACCTCGGAATCCCAAATCGGAACATGCTCGGCAATACTGCGTTTTTCGTATTGAGTGGTTCCCGTCGGGAAGGTTCCGTCAACCGGCAACTGACTTACTTTCAGCTCATCGCCCTTATTAAGAGCCATCTCACCCAGAACGTTTTGTACGAATTCGGGAGCATCGGCGGTCATTGCCGAATGGCGAGTTACTTTGCTGTCGGCTGTTTTCGGATACTCTACTTTTTCAAGTCCCGCAAGAGCCATATCAATTGTTGTAATATTTTTCTGAACAATTTCGGCACCTTTTTTGCCATACGTTTTTTCGGTAAATTTCTTGATAAGACCTACCGCCTCATCTTCGGGAAGAATACCGAATATTTTAAAGAAAGCTGTCTGCATGATGACATTGATACGTGTGCCCATTCCCGCTTTTTCCGCAATAGACATTGCATCAATTACATAAAACTTTGCTTCTTTTTCGATAATTTGTTTTTGTACCTCAACCGGTATTTTTTGCCAAATCTCATCCTTACCATAGGGAGCATTTAAAAGGAAGGTACCGCCCTTTTTCAGGGTTTTGAGCATATCAAAGGTTTCAAGATAGGTAAATTTATGGCAAGCCATAAAATCGCTTTGGGTAATAAGATAGGGCTTTCTGATTTTGTTCTTTCCAAATCGAAGGTGAGAGATGGTAAAACCGCCGGATTTTTTACTGTCATAGGCAAAGTATGCCTGTGCATTATTATCCGTTGCCTCACCAATAATTTTAATAGAGTTCTTGTTTGCTCCTACCGTACCGTCGGCACCGAGCCCGTAGAACATTGCCTGATGCATATCCTTATCATCAAGATGGAAACTGGGATCATAATCAAGGCTGGTATGAGTAACATCATCAGTAATACCGACTGAAAAATTCGCAATCTTCTTTCCGCTCAAATTATCAAAAACACCTTTTACCATTGCAGGGGTAAATTCTTTAGAGCCAAGTCCGTATCGTCCTCCAAGGATAAGCGGATAATGCGTAAAGGGGCATTCTTTTTTAAACTGCATTTCTCCAATTGCGGTGCGAACATCCTCGTATAGGGGCTCGCCAAGAGCTCCGGGTTCCTTTGTTCTGTCAAGAACCGCAATGGCGGTAACTGTTGAAGGAAGAGCCTTTACAAAGGCTGAGGCATCAAAAGGACGATACAGGCGTACCTTTACAAGCCCGCATTTTTCTCCTTTTTCATTTAGCGCATCAACAGTTTCTTCTACTGTATCCGCACCTGACCCCATTAGAATAATAACTTTTTCGGCATCGGGGGCTCCGTAATAGTCAAACAGATGATATTGTCTACCGGTAAGTTCGGCAAACTTATCCATTGTTTTTTGTACAATTGCCGGAGTTGCCTGATAATACTTATTCACAACCTCCCTGCTTTGGAAGTATACATCGGGATTTTGTGCGGTTCCGCGAATCATCGGCTTTTCGGGTGTTAAACCGCGCGTGCGATGTTCGCGTACTAACGTATTATTTACCATTTTTTGCATAACTTCATACGAAACTTCTTCTACTTTTTGAATTTCGTGTGATGTTCTAAAGCCGTCAAAAAAATGCAGAAACGGAACCCGCGCTTCCAAAGTTGCGGCATGCGCAATAACCGCAGAATCCATAACTTCCTGCACGCTGTTGGAAGCAAGCATTGCCCAGCCGGTTTGACGGCAGGACATTACATCCTGATGATCACCGAAAATAGACAAAGCACTGGTAGCCAATGCTCTTGCAGCCACGTGGAAAACCGTACTGGTCAATTCTCCGGCAATTTTATACATATTCGGAATCATAAGGAGCAGTCCTTGTGAAGCGGTAAACGTTGATGACAAAGCACCGGTTGTTAAAGCACCGTGAACAGCTCCGGATGCGCCGCCTTCGGACTGCAACTCTACAACAGAGGGCACCGTTCCCCAAATATTTTTCCGCCCTTGAGCCGAATACTCATCGGCAAGCTCTCCCATCGGACTTGACGGGGTAATAGGATAAATCGCGATAACCTCGCTTAAAGCATGGGCAACATAGCCGGCGGCTGTGTTACCGTCAATCATTACAAGATTTTTTTCAGACATAAAACCGTCCTTTGATAAGTAGTGTGTGAATATCTATATTCTATCTATATGTTAATGATAAAATATACCTACCTATAGGATACTATCTTTATCCCTTTTTTTCAAGAGCGAATTATTCTATATTTTGATTAAATTCTTCAATAAATATGTACGGAATTATGTACGAAAAAAAGTGAAAGACTGGACGCTCTTTATACTAATCGAAGTATTAACAAACAGCCTACGGATTTAAGCATGCCCCTACTCAATTCCAAACGATGTTTTAAAGCATCAGCACAAAACTGTAAAATTGAAGCTTTTAAACTCGTTGGCGAAGTTGCTGTAAATTTTCAAAACTTCGCCCCTGCTCAATTCCAAACGATGTTTTGCCTGTACTCCAGCGTAAACAGGCAAAACTCGTTGGCGAAGTTGCTGTAAATTTTCAAAACTTCGCCCTATGGTAAATTACTTGCCGTTGCGCCGTGTCGAGCTCTTTTTCATGATTAGATGAATTAAATAATTGAGATATCAAAAGAACGGTTAGCGGGTTTTATCTTTTTTTCATTCTTTTTGCAAAAAGTTTGCAAAAATGCTTTTTACTACTTGATTAAAATATCCGTTTATAGTACTTTTAGCACAGAGATATTGTTACCTGGAGTTTACATTGATACCATTGATTGTTTTAAAGACAGGTGAAAAGGCTTCGGTGTTAAAATTTGACGGAACAGGAGCCGAGTTTACCCGATTACGCAGCTTGGGAATTGACGTTAACACGGAACTAACTGTTGTAACCTCGCAAGCGGATAAAAAGGGGCCGATGCTGTTGTTGGTAAACGGTGCAAAGTATGCAATTGATTATAACTTGGCTTCTAAAATTTTTGTGCTTATATAGAAACCGAATCTTAAGTTCGATTCAAGTTTCGCCTTGTATTTGCGAAACATTGCTGATTAACTTGCAGTTTATAAGACTTTAAGACGTGGCTTTGTCTTATAATGTTAAAAAAATTAAGGGATTATCAACATCCGGAAAAATTTTTTAGGAGAATGAAATGACGCTTGATGAGCTGGAACAGGGTAAAAATGCAGTAATTGAAAATTTAGAAATAACAGGCAGCACCTTGCAGCGGCTTATAAGTTTAGGGTTTACCCCCGGAGCTGAAGTCTCAGTTGTTAGAAAAGCGCCGTTTTTAGATCCCTTCGATATTTCTATTTGCGGTTCTCTTGTGGCAGTACGAAGAGATGAGGCAAAAAGAATTATTATCAGAGAGTTAGCCGAATGAAACAGGACCAGATACATATCGCATTTGCGGGGCAGCCAAACTCAGGGAAGTCAACTTTGTTTAACATGATGACTGGCGCCCGCCAGCATGTCGCAAATTATCCGGGTATTACCGTAGAGAAAAAAACAGGCAATTATCAAGCGTTTGGACAATCCGTATTGATAACCGACCTGCCCGGAACCTATAGTCTTACCTCATACTCTCCCGAAGAAAGGGTTTCCCGGAATTTTATTCTTTTTGAAAAGCCAAATCTTTTAGTCAATATTACCGATGCGTCAAATTTAGAGCGGCATTTATATCTTACGTTTCAGCTTTTGGAAATGCAGTGCCCTGTTATCATGTATTTAAACAAAACGGATATTGCAACATATCAAGGGCTTAAAATCGATATCGATAAATTGTCGCAAACGCTGGGTATTCCGATTATTGCCGGTTCGGCAAAAAGGAAAGAGCATGCACAGGAACTTAAACAGTGCATAGCAGAAACTACGGGACATACACAAAACCCGTATATGCTTTCGTACGGAAAAGATATGGAAGCCTGTCTTGCAGCAATTGTTGAACGGTTGCAAAAGGCTCAAAAAAATGCCGAAGATGCGGTGCCGTTGCGTTGGCTTGCAATTAAACTTTGCGAAAATGATTCCGCCGTGCGCAATGAGCAAAAAGAAAAATTTGAAGAATTCGATTCTATTTTACAATATATAAGCGAGCTTGAAGCACAGCACAAAGAAAAACATAAACACAGCTTTGAAATTGAAATAGCCCTTGCCAGAGCGGGCGCCGCAAAAAAAATTATTGCCGATTGCGTTACCAAAGTTGCGGCTGATAAAAAAACAGTTGAGCGGGTACGTTTAAAAAGAAGAATCTTTGAAGGGCTTTCCGCTCTCACACTCTTTTTTGTTACCTTTCAGATTCTTGATGCGGTTTTGGTAATGTTTCCCGGCGTGTTTCAACACAATAGCGTGCGGCTTTGTATAAATCTTCTGCTTTCAGGGATTTTTACCGGCGGGGCTGCTTTTATCTATGTGAAAGGCGGAGAAAATGCCGTCAATGCCACCGACCGGGTTGATAAAGTCTTGTGCCACCGCGTGTTCGGTATTCTTATTCTTGTGGAACTGGTGCTGGTCTTTTATTGGATAACCGTTATTCTCGGATATAAGATGACTGATAAGGTTTTTCCGGTTTTTAAATTTTTCCGTTCTATTGTATCGCAACTTATTCCCGCTCAAGGTTTAATAAGTGAAGGACTGTTACGCGGTCTTTTTTTAAACGGTATTATTGACGGCGCGATTATGATTCTAAACTATGTGCCGATTTTCTTCTGCCTTTTTGCGCTTATTGCCTTTTTAGAAGATGTGGGTTATATGGCACGCCTTGCTTTTATAATGGATAGGATTCTTCGTAAGTTCGGATTACACGGGCAGTCTACCTTACCGATGATTCTCTCCGGGGTTATTATGGGCGGCTGTGTTGTTCCCGGCGTTATGTCAACCCGCACAATTCGTGATAATAAATCCCGGTTAGTTACCATTCTGATTTTGCCGCTTTTAAATTGTATGGCTAAGATTCCTTTTTATGTGCTTATTACCGGAATCTTTTTTGTGCGCTATCAGTGGCTTGTGCTCGGCGGCATTTCTTTTATTACGTTATTGGTAGCACTCATTGTGGCAAAGTATTTTAGTTTATATGTGGTGCAAGGCACGCCGGAACCATTTGTGCTTGAATTGCCCGCATATAGTTTGCCGACTGTGCGCGGAGTGCTTACCAGAACTTTTGAGCGATTGTGGAGCTTTATCAAAAAAGTTGCTACAACCGTCGTTGCCGTTTCGGTTGTGATTTGGGCAGGCGTCAGTTTCCCCGCAATGGGTGAAAAGGAACAAGCAGTATTTAATACCGAAAGGGACACCTATATTCACAATTTTGTACGCAGCCTGAACAATTCCTATGCTCCGTATTTTACCTCTGAAAAAGGATTTTTAGATTATCAAAATCTTACGGAAAGAATGTATTTGCTTGAAACACTTACCTCTTTCGGCGGAGAAAAGGCGGCGGCGCGCAGCATGAATAGACTCTTTTTGGAAAACCCCGAAATGACCAAAATTGCTTTGCGCGGAAAACTTGAGCTTGGCGATACTATTCACGCATTTAAAGACTACTTTACCCGGTATGCGGCAGCAGAAAAAGATTTTATAAACGCTTATGCCAAAACACCCGACTTTCAAAAACCGATTATGAAATCCGCCTTTTACGGCTATTGGCAGCGCATGAATCCTTTCTTTTTTGCAATTGTGCGTACGGGCTCTATCAGCATAAGCGGCACAAGCGTGGTTGACCGCGATGCGGCGGCGATGACAAGATCATTACGCACCGCTTTTGCAGACCTAAAATTGATCAGTGTACATTATCACCGCGAAACACTGGAACATTCAGCGCTTGGGTACCTTGGTAAAGGTATGGAGCCGGTTACCAAATACGCAGGTTTTGACTGGAAAATAAATATCGCAATACTCGGATCTTTTGCGGCAAAGGAAGCCCTTGTTTCAACCTTAGGCACTATTTACAGTGTGGAGTCCGCAAGCGAGGACAGCGGAAAGCTTTTGGAAGCACGGATTCAGGATAAAGAAACCGGTATGACTCCTTTGGACGGACTTACCATAATGATTTTAATCGCTTTATTCCCGCCCTGTATTGCAACAATGATTGCAACAAAAACAGAAACTCAAAGTATCGGTTGGACAGCGTTCAGTGTAATATATCCGGTTGTCTTAAGTTCGCTGGTTGCGGTGTTTGTCTTCCAGTTCGGAAGGCTTTTAGGATTTTAACCTAAGGAGATTGTAAAATGATAACCATAAGAAAAAATGACAAGGAGTACAAATGAAAAAAATATACCTTCTCTTAGTTTTGATAATAAGCGCACCCGTGCTTTTTGCGCACACTCCCCTACTCACCGTTGAGGATAACGGAGACGGAACAATATATGTGCAGGGAGGTTTTTCAAACGGCGCTTCTGCGGCGGGAGTTAAGCTTTATTTAACCGACAAAAATACCGGCGAAAAACTTTGGGACGGGGAATTTCCCGCCGTAGGAGAAATCAATCTTGAGATTCCCGCTGTTCCGTACACCGTTACCTTTGATGCGGGGCCGGGACATGTGGTTGTAAAAGACGGACCTCTTTATGAAAGAGGTGCGGATGATGCGCCGGCTCAAAAAGACGCTACCGAAAACGGCGGCACCGTTACTGCGGGATCGGTTGCAGCCCCGTCCGCAAGCTGGGTTCCTATGGATACCGTTTCCGCAATGCCGAGTGTCGGCCCATCCTTTACTGCAATAGCAGCGCTTTGCCTTGCCATACTCAACCTTGTGTTAATTCTTTTCTTGTTCAGGAAAATAAAAAACAGGAGTTCATTGTGAAAAAACTTGTACTCACTGCCTTTTTATTTACATCCGCTTTTTTTCTTTTTGCTCATTTTCAAATGATATATACCTCCTCTTCCATAATTGAGCAAAATGCAAAATCGGCAGGCTTTATTCTTACCTTTACTCACCCCTTTGAATCGGGACTCACCATGGATATCGGAAAAAACGAGCAGGGAGAAATCAAAGGTTTAAAAGAATTTTACTCTATTCATAAAGGAAAAAAACTTGATCTTCTTTCGATGATAAAAGAGAGTGAATTTACCTCTGCCGAAAATAAGGCTTCCGCATATACGTTTACATTGGATAAAGATTCCGGTTTTAGAGGCGGCGGCGATTGGGTGCTTGTTGCCGTTCCGCATCCCTATTACGAAGCAAGCGAAGAAGGCTACATTCAGCAGATAACAAAAGTTTTTATCAATAAGGCGGGGCTTGCCACCGATTGGCAAACTGCCTGTGTAAAAGGCTATCCCGAAATACTGCCGCTGGTAAAACCTTATGATATATGGAAGGGAAGCATTTTCCGCGCGGTTGTTTTGGATTCAAACGGAAAGCCCGTTCCGTTCGCGGAAATTGAATTTGCACATATCAATTATGATATTGATATGCAGGCAAAGGCATTTACCGGAAAAGCAAAATTGGAACAAGCGGGCGGCGGTATTATTTTGGCTGACGCAACCGGAGTTTTTGAATTTATTCCTCCGTGTGCCGGCTACTGGGGATTTTCCGCCCTCGGCGTAGGAAAAGAAAAAGAATTTTCCGGCAAAGCGCTTTCTCAAGATGCGGTAATCTGGATTGAGATAAACAAGGATGAAACGGAGCCTGCCCCAGCCTCAAATGAGAATGAAGAAAAAACCGCTGCAAGTGAAGAAACTTCAGCGTCCGAAAAAGATCGGGAACCCCGAAAGGATGATTTTTCTCCTGCAGCCTTAATTATTGTTATTTTATTATTTGCGGTTATGTTTGCATGGCCGCCGATATTCAAAAAAATGTCGGAAAAATCGGAGAAAAAAGACAGTTAATCTAAACAAAGAATTACTGAAGGAGTTTATGATGAAAAAAAATATAGGAATACTGCTGCTTTTATGCGCAATCGGCGCAACCGTGTTTGCACACCATCAAATGATTTACACCCCTGCATCAGTCATTGAATCAAATGAAGTCAATTTTAAAATCACTTTTACGCACCCCTTTGTGTCCGGTCATACCATGGATATCGGAAAAAATGAGCAAGGAGAAATAAAAGGATTTGAAAAGTTTTTTTCAGTGCATAAAGGAAAGATTCAGGATTTGCTTCCGAGCCTCAAAAAAACAAGCTTTTCAAGCGCGGAAAATTCCGCCTTGGCCTTTGACCTTGTACTGGATAAAACAAACGGTTTTCGGGGAGGCGGAGACTGGGCACTTATCGGCGTCCCCTACCCTTATTTTGAAGAAGCGGAAGACGGATATATTCAGCAAATCACGAAGGTTTTTATTAACAAGGCGGGACTTGCAACCGATTGGAAAAATCGCTGCGCCGAAGGCTATCCTGAAATTCTCCCTTTGGTAAAACCCTATGACGTATGGGTTGGCGGAGTATTTCGCGGCGTGGTTGTAGACGCAAACGGTAAGCCGGCACCGAATATAGAAATAGAAATTGCCTATATCAATTACGATGTAAATATGGAAAAAAGTGCGTTTGAAAAAACACCGAAGACAAATCGGGGCGATGCAATTATTCTCACCGATTCAAACGGTGCCTTTTCCTTTGTGCCGACTGAAAGCGGATACTGGGGATTTTCCGCCTTGGGTGCGGGAAACAAAAAAGAATTCTCCGGCAAAGCGCTGTCTCAAGATGCGGTTTTATGGATTGAAGCAAGTCTTCCAAAGTGAGGAAATAAATGGTCGAAAAAATTATTATCGGTGTTGCGGTTGTTGCAATAGTTTTGTTGTTTGTCAGAAAATATTACAGAATATTTACGGGTAAAGCTTCAGCATGCAGTTGCGGCGAAAAAAACGATATGAAAAACGGATGCGGCTGCTGCTGTTCAGCATGCCACGATACAAAAGAAAAAAACGAAGGGGAGGGATAAAAAATATACAACCCATAAAGTAACTCTTTACTAACATTAGTATTTATTTTATTATAAAACTGACAATAAACGGTATCAATTCAAGGCTGATATCGGGAACTGTCAAAACACAATGTAAAAGATAAGGTAGATTAAGAATTCAAAAGAGCAGGAAATTTTGCATAAGTGAATACTATCAACCTTACCATATAACCGGACGGTTATAATTCATGACTATAGAGGAGATTCAATAGATATGTTAAAAAAAACAATCGATATAAAACATATATCGTTTTTTATGTTCATTACAGTATTTTTCATTGCCTGCCAATCGGTACCAAAATCCGAAACCGAAACAATAGCGAAAGGGAATGAAATGGCGGCGTGGAAGGGCGAATGGGTTTCCCTTGACACCATAAAAACAGATGCAGCTTTGGAAGATTCTTATACAGAAGCTGCAAAAAGCATGGCGCATTATACGGTAGAAGGTTTTAAAGCTGCTGTTGCAGATATGTATCAAACACCTGTTGTAAAAATGAAATTTGACGGAACAAACACCGTCCTGCTTACCGTACAAAATAACAAAGGAGTAATAGTCGAAATCCCTTGTGAGTATGTATACAAAGGAAAAGTTGCGGTGATCGGTGAAAAAAATCGTTTTTGGTATACCTTTGAAGCAGCAAAAAATATCCGCGAATTAAAAAATGCAAAATACCTTATCGCTCTTCCGCCCAAACAAGATAATAACGGTATCCTGCACTGGCATGCACGCATAAGCAGTCATGATATTGACTGGCTTGTAAACGGAAAAAAAACATGGCCTACCTATGTTGCCGAATCAACGCCACAAGAAAAAATGATTCAAAATCTTAAAGAAAGCATCCGCACAATGCCTACACAAATTCCTGAAAAACCATTTGAGCAATATGCGGATGGCGGAAAATGGATTAACAGACCGGCAGTATTTGACAATACCGGCAAAGAAGTTTTGGCAGTATATGAAAAAATCATCAAAGAGTTTGCCGGCAAAAATCCTAAAGGCGGAGATTTTACCAAAGAAGAAATCATAGCGGAAATAAAAAAGAACGATAAAACTCTTAACACCCTTGATGACTTCACCCACCTCTCTTTTATTACTGAGGGAAAGAAAAATGAACTCATTGTATACAAAGGGGAAAAAATAGTTTTTCAATCAGAATATAAACGGGTGGCACAAAGTGCATCAAAACCGTATATCACCATGCGTGCAGAAAAAAAAGATGCGGGGAAATTCTCACTCATCTCTTTTGTGGTAGTACACGGAGCTCCTATGTATCATTTCCATTTATGGTACGGCAGAAATGAGGCAGACCTTGAAAATCAGGAAGGAGTGCCTACCTGTTTTTCAACAACAAAAATATCAAACGAAACATTTGCAAACTATATTGAAAAAACATGCCGCAGAACATTGACTGCGGAAAACTGAGTTTACGGAATTTCGATTCGGCATCATGCCTGAATCTGAGATTGATAAAAATGCGTAATTTTAAAAACAGATAAAATTACGCTACCACACAATTTAGTGACATATAGGAGGTTATGTATGTCTAAAAAAAGAATTGGTACCTTACTTGTACCTGTTTTTATGGCGCTTGCGGTATTCTTTACCGCATGTCAATCCGCACCCGATGCGGAAAGCGGTGCAACACCGAAGACGGGAGAGCTTGCCGGGTGGAAGGGTGAATGGATTTCTTTTGGTGATACAAAAGACGATCCTTCTTTAGAAGCCGCATATAAAGAAACAGCGGAAAAAATGCCTAATTACACGGTAGAGGGATTCAAAGCCGCTTTTGCCGCAATGTATAAGACACCGGTAGTAAAGGCAAAATTTGACGGCAGCAATAAAGTAAAATTCACCGTACGTGATGCTGACGGCAAAGAAAAAGAAATTGCATGCGAATACAAGTACATCGGAAAAATTCCGGTTCCCGGATATGAAGGCTCCTCTTGGGAAGCTTTTGAAGCGGTAAAAGATGTACGCGGTTTATCACAGGCAAAATACATGGTTCTCTTTCCGCCACACTCTCACGATGGCGGCATGCTTCACTGGCATGCACGTTTCGGAGCAAGGAGTGCCGAAGCCATAGCAAAAGACACAAGCTTCTGGTGGCCGACCTTTGTTTCAGCATCAATGTCAAAAGAAGATCTTTTAAAAGAAGCGAAAGAAGGCATAAAAGCAATGGGCTCCATGTTCGATAAATCTCCCTTTGAATCCTATGCAGCACAGGGACGCTGGATGAACAGCTCGTTAATCTATGACAACACAAGCAAAGAAGTTTCGAATGCATTTGATAAAATCATCAAAGAATTTGCCGGAAAAAATCCCAAAGGCGGAGACTTTTCAAAAGCGGATATCATTGCCGAAATGAAAAAAGCATACGGCACAACCGATGATTTTTCCCATATTGAGTTCGTAACCAAAAAAGGAAAAAACGAACTTGTTCTGTATAAAGACGGCAAAGAAGTTTACAGAGCCGCTTACAAAAGAGTCGCAGACAATCCGTCAAAACCCGGAATGCTTGCGGTTGCAACAGACAAGGGTGGAAAATTTAAGACAATTTCTCTTACCGGCGCACACGGAACGCCGATGCATTTCCATCTTTGGTACGGTGCAAGTGATATTGATTTAACGCAATTCACCACAAAACCGACCTGCATCCCCGAAAATACAAGCAATGCCGACATTGCGGTACGTGTTGAAAAATCATGCAGATCAGTATTGAATTCAATCCTGATAAAATAAAACCGTAATTATTTTAATACGATACGCAAGGCGCCGGATATACGAGCACTTTGCGTATCCTGCGGGTTTTGCTTTTTCCGAAAACCGGATTTGCAAAACAGAGATTATATTTAATGTAACGTTCTTTATGATAACTCAACAAAGTTTTTTAATTCGTTCCATACGAATCATAAAAAAATTTTATAAAAAGAGTTCGACACGGCACAAGGGCGAATCCTTGGAATTCCTACCTTTGATTCGCCTACGAGTTTTAAAGCTTCAATTTTATAGTTTTGTGTTGATGCTTTAAAACATCGTTCGGAATTGAACAAGGGTGAGCAATTTGCCATAGGAATGCTGAACCGCAAGCTATTATTGTTGATAGAACGTTACACTAATTGCGATAAGACAGAGGTAAAACGTCTGTTCTTACCAAACAATGATAAGGAAGAAAAAATGAAAAAACGAAATGTCATTCTTATTTGTCTTTTAGCCTTTGGGGCTGCTTTTTTGATTGCTCACACTCCATTATTGTTATGCTATGATAACGGAGACGGAACTATCACCTGCGAAGGCGGATTTTCAGACGGCTCCAGTGCAAAGGGCGTAGAAATCCGCGTGGTCGATAACAAAAACAAAGTTTTAATTAAGGGCAAACTTGATAAAAACAGCGAGTTTACTTTTAAGCGCCCTAAGGGAAACTTTTCGGTTATCTTTGATGCAGGCCCCGGACATGTGGTCAAAGTAAAATCAGAGGATATTGAATAATTTTCCTTAAAAGATTTTATGCAGCCGACACAGGCAAGCTCGATTATGAGCTTGCCTGCTTTATTTTTCAGGTGTAAAACCGCTAAGAATAAATTTGTTTTGCAAGATCAATTCTGAATTCATGCAGGGCAACATCATTATTAGTATAACAGAGTGTATCAAATCCGGTAATTTGAAATCCGTGTTTTTGGTAAAACCGGATAGCATTATAGTTACAGCTTTCAGTATCAAGAACAACGGCACGGCAATGCAAATGCGCAGCCCTTGATTCGGCAAATTCCAACAGCAAAGATCCGATATGGTGCGAGCGGTATTTAGATTTTACATAAATGTTCAAAATGCGCAAACGCCTAATCCATTTTTGTTGAATCATCTCGATAAAGCCGATAACCTCATTTTCGTTTTCAACACCGTATACCATAGCACCCGCTTCTTCAAAAAGATTAATCGTATAGCGTTTTTCAGTAAGCTTTTCAAAATCCTTTTTAATAAGTTTAAAAGCATCCCCTCCCCCATCACGGTTAATCTGTAAATCAAAATACGAAGGAGTTTTGTACTTTACGGGGATCTTACATGCAAGATCATTTTTGTGTAGTTTAATAATTCGATAATCAGTCAACATAAAAATAGCTCAAATATAAGAACCCCGATAGTTAATCGAAGTTACCATTTTTATTGTACCAAAAAAACTGCTTCTAAAAATTTTTTACTAGAGTAGTGTTTTTTGATAAGTTAATTGTATTTTTTTAATACATCTTACCCAAAATGTAAAAAATTTTATAAAAAAGAGTTCGACACGGCGCAACGGTGAGTAATTTACCATAGTGATGCTGAATCCGCAGTCCCTTATTGTTGATACTTCGATTTTTATAACAGGAAGTTAATTACAAAACGCTACACTAGTGTAACGTTTTTTTGATAAGTCGATTAATTTTTTTTAATACATCTTACCAAAAACGTAAAAAATTTTATAAAAAAGAGCCCCTGTTTAGTTTTTGCCGTCCATGGCAAAAACTAAACCACGAGTTTTAAAGCTTCAATTTTACAGTTTTGTGTTGATGCTTTAAAACATCGTTTCTGCTTGGAACCACGGGCGTCCGTGCCCGTTCTGATTTTGCCGTCCATGGCAAAAACTAAACCACGAGTTTTAAAGCTTCAATTTTACAGTTTTGTGTTGATGCTTTAAAACATCGTTTCTGCTTGGAACCACGGGCGTCCGTGCCAGTTCTGATTTTGGCAACGGTGAGTAATTTACCATAGGAAAGCTGAATCCGCAGTCCCTTATTGTTGATACTTCGATTTTTATAACAGGAAGTTAATTACAAAACGCTACATAAGATTGAAGCCGCAGCGGTATTCTTTAAGCGGAGAAAGGAAAACTAAAAACCTTCCGCTTTGTACGGCAAGCTCTATGGGTTTGCCGTCAGAGCGGTTACTCAGGCTGACCTGTCCCGATTGCCAGTTTACCGTATCAAGTTCCCAATGCAAACCGCGCGAAGAGATAAAACCGCACGGCTCACCGGCGGGGAAAACAGAAATGGCGGCGTTTTCGGCTCCGTCTATTCTGAGCGTTTTGACGGCGCAGTCCTCACCAACGCAATACACAAGCCCTGCATCATAGAGCCAAAGCCGCGGAGGCTTTTTTTCTCTGAATATCCGTGCAACCGATAAAAAGTGATCAGCGCGCCCGCCGCCGGCTCCGCAGATAATAATATCCTGTGCACCCTTTTCCTTTGCCGCAAAAACCGCAAGCTCAGTATCGGTAAAATCCTTATCGCAAGGGTGCAGCTGCACCTGCGCTTCTGGGTAGGCGTGCAGTAATGCCTTATTTTGCAAACTGTCCATATCGCCCAGAATAATATCGGGCGTAAAGCCGGCGGATGCAGCCGCCTCAAGCCCCGAGTCCGCAGCGATTATAATACTGTCGGGCAAAAAGTATTTTGAGGCAATCGCATAATCGGGCTGACTGCCGCCGGTAATAATTATCGCATTCATTTAAACTTCTTGCACACTCTCTTTTGCTTCTTGCTCATATTTATCAAGTTTGGTGTGCAGCGTTTTTCTTCCGATACCGAGTACATCCGCAGTTTTGGTTTTATTTCCGCCTTGTGCCGCAAGCGTTTGCAGAATAATTTCTTTCTCAGCCTCAGCCATGCTTACGCCCATCGGTACTCTAATGGAAGAAAAATCTTCGATTTTTCTGACAGGTTCGGGCAGATCATCAAAGCGGATAATTGAATCAGAGCTCATCACAACGGCGCTTTCAATGCAGTTGCGAAGCTGCCGTATGTTTCCTGGCCAATCATACGCATACAAGGCGGTGCGCGCTTTCGGCTCAATCGAGGTTATTTCTTTGCCGTTTTCATCTGCAAACTCTTTTACAAAGGCGGTAATCATCAGCGGCAGATCGTCCTTTCGCTCCCGAAGCGGCGGCACATGAATATGCACCACATTAAGGCGGTAATACAAATCTTCGCGAAAGGTACCGTTTTTTATTTCTTCTTCCAAGTTTCGGTTTGTCGCCGAAATAACGCGTACATCAACATCAATGGTTTCCTGACCGCCCACCCGCTCAAATTGCCGCTCCTGAAGCACACGCAAAAGTTTTACCTGCACCGCCATGCTCACTTCTCCGATTTCATCAAGAAAGATGCTGCCTTTGTGTGCAAGTTCAAAACGACCTTTTACCCGATTGATTGCGCCGGTGAAAGCGCCTTTTTCGTGCCCGAATAACTCGCTTTCCAAAAGCCCTTCAGAAAAAGATGCGCAGTGAACTTTCACCAACGAGTTATCTTTTCGGGCGGATAAGTTATGAATAGCATTTGCAATAAGCTCTTTTCCTACGCCGCTTTCTCCGGTGATAAAAACAGAAGCTTTTGAGGCGGCGGCTTTTTTGACTGTCTCAAACACTTTTTCCATTACTGCGGTTTTGCCGATGATATGCTCAAAAGATTTTTTGTCTCCCAACTCTTTTAGCAACTCTCGGTGCTGTAACACAAGCTCACGATTTTGTAAGGCGCGGCGTACCAGTAACGAAAGCCGGTCAAGGTCAAGCGGTTTGGTTAAAAAATCATAGGCACCGGTACGCATCGCTTCAACAGCTGTTTCCACTGTGCCATGCCCAGTAAGCACAATGACGGGAACACCGGGAGTTTCGGAGCTTATTCTTCGCAGCACTTCTTCGCCGCTTATTTCGGGCATTTTTAAATCGGTTATGACAAGATCAATATCATTGGAGAAGGCAATATCCAAACCTTTTTTTCCGTCGGAAGCGGTGAACACTTCATAGCCTTCATCTTCCAAAGACATTTGTAAACCTTCCCGAATATTTTTTTCATCGTCAATAATTAAAATACTGAATTTCATATGGACTCCCGTTTCTTTTTATCAGATTTCGTTTTTTCCGTTAGATCAAACGGATCGTTCATTTCATTTTTATTCTCTAAAAGTAATTGGTTTTCATGCCGATGAATCGGAAGATAAACCGTAAAGCAGGTTCCCTCTCCGACAACCGAGTCTACATGAATATCTCCGTTATGTTCTTTTATTACTTTATATGCCATTGTAAGTCCGAGTCCGGTTCCGTCAGACTTAGTGCTAAAATACGGCTCAAATATTTTGTGTAAGTTTTCTTCAGAGATTCCCTGCCCCGTATCTGAAATATAGATTTCAATAAAATCATCCTTCCAGGTGGTATAAATAATAAGTGCGCCTCCCGTTTTCATTGCAGCTTTCGCGTTAGTTAAAAAATTCATAAAAGCCTGTCTAAGTAATCGCTCATCGCCTTGAATGATTGGGATGGTTTTATCAAGGCGGAGTGAGAAATAAACACCGCTTTTTTTAAATTCATCAAGAAAGGTTTGATGTAAATCATTTATTATTTTGTTGATATTAACCGGGGCAAGCTCAACTTGCAATGGACGTACCGCAAAAAGAAAGTTTACCACAATTTTATTTAAGCGATCAATTTCTTCTTCTACCACGTTAAGATGTTTTTGTGCTTTTTCATTAATATGTAAATCACATGCTTTAAAATTTTTGCGCAGTAATTGCACATGAATGCTAATAGCCGCAAGAGGATTTTTTATTTCGTGCGCAACCGCCGCCGCAAGATTGGTTAAGCTTGCAAGACTTTCCAAACGGCGATGATTTATTTCAGTTCGTTTTTTTTGCGTTATGTCTTCCAGTAAAATAATCGTACCGCGAACCCGATGCTCTTCCACTAAGGGCAGCACTGAAATTTCTATATAACGGCTTCCGGAATCTCGGGAGAGAATAAATTCTTCGGTTGTCTCCCCTTCTTCATTTTGTATAACGGAAGAAATAAAAGCGGCGATTTTCTCATCGTCAATATATTCCCAAAACGGTTTGTCGGAAGATTCGTGAAATGTTCTTCCGAGAATACGTGCTGCCGCCCGATTGGTTTTTACCGCGGTGTGAAAAGAGTCAAGCACAATCACTCCGTTGCTTAATGAGTCCATCATTGCCTCAAGTAATGAATACTCTTCGGCAATACGACCGATCAAATCCCGCAATTGTGCTTCATTCATTTTAGAAGATTTGTTAATTGCCCGAGAGATAAATTCTCTCATACTATCCTCCATAAAAATTTTTCCGTGCTTTTGGAATAAAACGAAAAAGCACCGTAAATAAGCAATGTTTTGGCAATCTCAATTGAAAGCCAAAACTCGACAGATAAAAAGTTTTTGCAGTGTTTTATACAATACGTACTCGGCGATCTTTCGCTGCAAAGATTAAAAACTCAAGCGCAGATAAAAAATTCCGGCAAAGTTTAATTTTCTTTTATACTATACGTCATTCAAAAATAGCGTTAGAACATAGCTGCAGTGCATAATTTTTAACACACCTCTTTCATTTGTTCGGCACAATTTTCAAGAACCGCTTGAGGAGAAAGATTAAAAATATCCACCGAAGATTGCGCAGTATGTAACAGTTTTGAAAAATTTGCATAAGTTTCCGTTTCTTTTGCAGAGAGCGTTCCCGCTCGCAATCCTTCCCGCAAAAATAAAATAACATGGGCAAGAAATAATCGGTACACTGTGCGGGATTTACATCCTTGCAATAATTTTATTATTTCCGATATGCCGGAACCGGTTTTCGGAAGAATAGTTTTCCGATATGTTTGCACACTTACGAAAAGCGTTTCAGGAATTGCTTTTTTTTGAGCACTGCTGCGTTCAAACATATTTTCCAAAAAGAGCGCGGCAGCTTCTTTTATATCTTTTTCTGAAACAGGCAAAAAGCTATAAAGATATTGCTGCAGTAAACTTACCTGTCCGAAGTTTTTCTCATCGGGAACTTCCGATCTGAATACACGTTTGATTACTTCTTTTTCCGCATCAAAACTGCGATCAACAAAGGCGTAGGTTCTGACGCGCGATAAAATCGTCGGAATGATTGCCGCACGCCGCGCAGTGGTCAAAATAAAGGTTGCATACTCGGGCGGCTCTTCAAGTATTTTCAGAAAGGCGTTGCGGGCGGATTCTTGCATTTTATCGGCGTTTTCGATAATCACTGTTTTTCTTTTACCTATCGGCATAAGTCTAACCCATGCGGATACTTTACGTACCTGATCAATCGGAATGCTCTCATACATGCAATCATGTTGCAGTTTTTCGGCAGTAGCGCAGATTTTATCAATCTGTTTTTCTATCTTTGTATAATCAATCGTCGAATCCGTTTTTGTTGTTGCATCAATAAAACCCACCAGTTCTTCATCTAATGTCGCAAGCAGAGGAGCAGCTTTTAAAAATCGTGTTTCAGTCGGCTCCCATAAGCGAGCATCAAAACGAGCGGTGAGCTTTCGTATTGATCGAATAAAAAGATAGCGGGACGGTATTGTTTTTGCAGATAAAAAAGCATGGGCCGCGGCTCGTATTTCGCATCCCGTATCTCGCTGCCCGATAATTATAAGATCGGGTGAAGTCATTTCCCGTTGTTTCAGACAGGAAGGACATGCACAACTCCATTCGGCATTACCCGTACAAGATACTATTCGCGAAAGTTCGAGGGCGGTAGTAAGTTTACCTGCTGCTTCCGGCCCCGAAAAAAGAATAGACGGCGGCAATGTATGTGCCGTGATATCATCAATAAGAAGCTTGATCGTTTGTTGTTCAATCACATTCTCAAACATAAAACCTCACTTAATAAGATGAAAAAACCTTGAGCTGTCAACAATAAAAGGAGAAAGGAGTTTTACAAAAATACTGTCAGCCAGAAATGGTTGTAAATTGATAATGGGCTGTACATGCAAGATTATCAGGATAAGCGCAATAACTAAAAGCCCTTCGGCAATCCCTAAAAAAAAGCCTAGCGCTCTGTCAAGATTTGTCATGGTTGCTCCGGTAAACATTGAGCCGACCAGCAGTTGAAGCAGTTTAACGCCAATGTAGGTAACTACAAATAAAAGCAAAAACGAAACAATGGATGCGAAAAGCGTTCTCCCTATAAAACCAACTAGAAAAGGTGTAAAGGGTTTATAAAAAAGGACGGCAGCCAGCAATGCTCCGAGCACAGCCGCTTTTGAAAAAAACTCTTCAATAAAACCCTTTACCGCAACCTTTACTACGATAATAAGAAAAAGCGCTCCAAAGATTAAATCAGCAACAACTATTGTCATATTTTTTTCTCTAACTCCGCAATTAGTAAATCCGCAATATACTCGGCTGGTTTTTGTTTGCCTAAATGCAAAGCAGCTTCGTGCGCAACACGCAATTTTTCCGGATTATGCAGCAAGTCTTGTAAAAGAGCGATGAGATTTTCCGCTGTAGTTTTATTGCCGCTTAAAACAAAGGCAGCTCCTTTTTTTTCAAAAAAAGCGGCATTATCAAGCTGATCCCCGCGCGATGAGCCTTTTTCCAAAGGTACCAAAACCATGGGCTTTCCTGCGGCAGCGCACTCCCAAATAGAGTTTGCGCCGGCACGGGAAAGTACAATATCCGCTGCGGCAAGCACCTGCGGTATTTCCTCCCGAATAAACGGAAAATACTGATATGAATCAGCGGCATGAATTTTTTGTTTTATCAATTTTGCCTGATCGACATTTGCCGCCCCGCATTGATGCACCACATAAAAATGCTCCGTAAGGAAAGAGATTGACTCAAACACTAAATCATTTATTTGCCGCGCCCCTAAACTGCCGCCTTGTATAAAAAGCAAGGGCTTTTTTGTATCAATATGCAAAAAGCTTCTGCCCGCATCCGCCTTCGCCGTGTAAAAATCAAGGCGCACCGGATTCCCCGTATACACAGCCTTCCCTTGCTGCTCTTTTTTTAAGAACTGAATTGTTTCAGGGTACGCGACAAAGATTTTTGCTGCGCTGCGACTATTGAGCCTTGTGGCAAGACCGGGCGTAAAATCTGATTCATGGGTAATAACCGGAATTCGCAAAAATTTTGCAGCCATACAAGGCGGAACGGACACAAAGCCTCCTTTGGAAAATACAAACGCCGGTTTTAACGTTGCCAGCAAATACAGGGATTTTATAAAACCTCCCGCAACCTTAAACACGTCAACAAAGTTTTGCAAACTGAAATATCTGCGCAGTTTTCCCGCCGGAATGCCCTTAAACGGAAGTCCTCCGCTTTCCACATACGAGCGATCCGCTCCCTTCTCGTCTCCGATCCAGACAATCGAAATGCCTTTCTTTTGAATCATTACCTCGGCAACGGCAAGACCGGGGAAAATATGCCCGCCCGTACCTCCGCCGGTAAATACAACATAGCTCATGGCGCAAAGTGTATCACAATGACGCAGTTTTGCAAAGAGCCGGCAAAAAATGCGTAAAACATTAGAGCCATATTTATTTCGGAAGCGTAAAAAAATAAATTTGAAAGAGCTTGTTTTTCTTTAGATGTGAATTTGCAAAATTTTGCATAAAACTCAACACAAGAGAATAAAAAGTTTGATAGCCGTATTTGTTAGGCAAAATAACAGTATCCGGAATAATTCTCATTAGTATAGCGTTTTGTAATCAACTTCCTTGTTGGGTTAATCAAAACATTAACAGGTGTCTTGCAGATTTAACATTGCTATGGTAAATTGCCCACCGCTACTCAATTCCAAGCGATGTTTAAAAGCATCAGCACAAAACTGTAAAATTGAAGCTTTAAAACTCGTTGGCGAAGTTAAAGCGAATTTCTAAAACTTCGCCCTTGCGCCGTGTCGGACTCTTTTTTATAACAGGAAGCTTTAAAACTCGCAAGGCATAATTTTGCCATTTTTATAAGATGTATTAAAAAACGCTGTATTGTGCAGCAGTAAGTTAATTCCAGAACACCGCAATAGCTTCATAATGACTCATACCTATTCCCCTAAAGCGCATATCTTTTTTGCCGATGCTGATAGTACGTTATTATTTTGTAATTTTGATTATAAAAATTAAAGCAATATTAATTCAGGAAAATTCTATTGGGAGGCTTATTTTGCAGCGAAATTTTCATGTATTTTTAAAAAAACTTACCGGAATCATCGGCAGTCTTGTACTCGCTTGTATAATCTTTTCCTGTACCTCTACGCCTCTGCCGGAACGGAAGCAAACTCTTTTTGAACTTATACAAGAAGGAAATATCGAAGGCTTAAAAGAACGTTTTAGTAAAGAGTCCGTAAATATCCGTGACAGTGCGGGAAATACCTTATTGCACGCAGCGGTTAAACAAAATAATGAGATTATTATTCGATTTTTATTAAGTATGCGTGCTAATCCTGAAGACACCGACAGTATGGGCAGAACACCTTTGATGCTTGCTATAACCGAAGACTGCCTTGAGGCTGCAAAAGTTTTGGCCGAAGCAAATGCAAATATTTTTGCGTATGACGGTAATAATGATACTCCTTTCGCTCTTGCTGCCCGAAAAGGAAGCGCAAAGTATATTCTAACCGCACAAACAGTTTTACAACAGGACAAGGACGGAAGGACGCCGCTACATTACGCCGCCATTGTATTAGATGAAGAGTTGGTAAAAGATATTCTAAAAGAAGGCAATCCTATACAAAAAAAAGATAAAGACCACAATACTCCTTTGCATTTGGTATATAAAAAAACCAATCATATTGAAGCGGCAAAAATTGCAGCGCTGCTTTTACGTGCCGGAGCGGAACCTTTACACAAGAGTTTTGATGAATTTGAAATAGCGGTATTAAAAAGAAATTACTCAATGCGTTTTAATAGCGGAAATACAGCTTTGCACATGATGGCAAAAGAAGGGTTCCTTGGTTTTATTCGGTATTTAATCGCACAAGGCGTTGACTTAAATGCAAAAAATGTTGCAAGCTCAACCCCCTTACACGAAGCGGTACGCAACGGTCATGCCGATGCAGTGCAAGTACTCTTACTTTCCGGAGCAGACCCAAATGCGCGCGATGCTTCTTCAAATACTCCGCTTCATATTGTTATGCCAAAAGAAAAGCGTATACGTATTTTCACCGATTTACTTAATGCGGGAGCGCTTCCTTCTTTAAAGGACATTTACGGTGAAACTCCATTACACATTGCAGCTCGAGTGGGAATGGATGTAAGTATCATTAATCAGTTAATCCGTGCGGGAGCGGATGTAAATGAACGGAATAAAAAAGGAGAAACACCTCTTTTACTTGCAATTGATCGAAACAATATTGCTGCAGCAACATATTTTGTTACGCTTGGAGCGGATATTAATGCGGAAAACATTGATAAAGAAACTCCTCTTACAAAAGCGTTTGACAAAGGACTTGAAACCGTTAAAGCAATTATCACTCCGCAAAACCTGGGCGGAAGAGATTCCCTCGGTAGAAGTCCTTTACATATTGCAGTAATAAAATCCTGCAACACGGATATTCTGCGCTTTCTCCTCAGCGAAAAAAAGCAAATATCAGCAGGAGATCAAATGGGAAACACACCGCTGCATTATGCGGTTGCCAATAATGACAAAGTTGCAGGGGAGCTTTTAATGGCAGAAGGTGCCAGCATTTTTGTGGCGAATATGCAAGGAGCTTCTCCTTTAAAAACCGCCCTTACACAGGTTGGTGGCAGAGAAGGTTGGATATTAAATCAAAAAACCATTAATGCCCAAGATAGTGCCGGAAACACGCCGCTGCATTATGCTGCCGAATGGAAGCTTGTTTCTATTATGAACTATATTATTCTCAAAGGCGGTAAAATTGATGCCCGCAACACAAATGCGGAAACGCCTCTTTTCAGTGCGGTAAAATCAGACAGCGCCGATGCCATACGGCTTTTACTGCATCCCGAAACAGGCAAGAGCGCAAATATTGATGCACGAGACTTTTTAGGGAATTCCGCATTGCATGCCTGCATACGCTGGTCGTCGTATGATGCGGCGGAAGCTTTACTGGAAGAAGCAAAGTTAAAACAAATTGCGCTACAAAATGCGCAAAACCTTGCAGGAAAAGCCCCTTTACACGATGCGGCGGAGCAAGAGCAATTAAACTTTATCCGATTACTCATTGAATATTATGCAAAAATAAACATCGGAGACGAGACCGGAAAATCTCCTTTGGCGGATGCCGTAATTTACGGAAGAAAAGAAGCGGTACGCATGTTATTGGAAAATGGCGCATCCCCGGTACAGCAAGATATGTACGGACGGACAGCCTTCCATGAAGCGGTAAATCTTGGATCCTTAGCGATTATTACCGAAATTAGAACCGCCGGAGGAAATCCGCTTGCACGCGATTCCTTCGGTACAACACCGCTATCACTTGCCCTCTTTATGGGAGACACCTTTGTTGACACTGTTGTAGGCACAAATCCAATGCTTGCAAATTCAGACGGAGACTCACCGCTTCATATTGCAATAGCTGAAAATGCAAAAGAACACACCTTAAAACTTTTGCTGAACAAAAAATATCAGGTAAACAAGCGAAACAGAACGGGCTCATCAGCTCTCCTTACCGCTGTAAAAAACGGAAGAAAAGATTTTTGCAAAGATTTACTTGAAGCGGGTGCCGATCCTTTTTTAACAAACAATGCGGGAGAATCTCCGCTATCAATAATGCTTTCCGAGCAAACAGACATGATCGATATTTTTGCAAATTTCGCGGCTCAAAAAACCGATGTTATCGGAGACACCATATTGCATTATGCCGCAAGAATTGCAAATGCGCAAACAGTTAAAAAACTCATCAGTATGAATAAATTCAATCTGCTTGAACGAAACACTGCCGGAGAAACTCCCCGCGATGTTGCCCTCCGCTGGAAACGCAGTGATATTGCTCAGTTACTTAATTAAGAATACATTCTTAAAAAAATCACACACACGTGCGGTATTTTACTGCAAGCTATTTCGATTTGATCATTATTCACCATTGTATACAAGCATACAATGGTGAATAATAGTTTTTTTTACCCTGCTCTTCTTCATCGCTTATGGTATAAAATCCGATTCCGCAATTGTTTTTCAGATATGCGGTTTAACTGCTCTATCACTTGCGAAACAAATCCCAATGCTAAACGAAATTCATCAATCTAAAAGAGTGCCGCTATTTCGCAGCTTGATTTAATCTCCGCTTTTTTTTATTATTTTATACATGGCAAATCGTTCACGAACTGCGGAAGCTTTGGTGCTTTCTTTAGGAGAATTCGGAGAAGGGCATCGAATGGTGCGTTTATTTATTAAGGAAGATACTACGTGCTCGCTCTTGCACGCTGCCCTGTACGGCGGCGCAAAAAGTAAGGCACGCAGTTCTATTGCCCCTTATCAAACCGGAACCGTCTGGTTGTATTCAAATCCGATCAAAAACACGCATTCGATAACCGACTTTGCCATTACCTCATATCGTTTTAGTATTAGAGAAAGTCTTGTCCGTTTATGGAGCGCCGCTCTTTGCGCGGAGCTTATCGATGCAACAAAGGGAAATATCAGCTGGGTTTTGGTAAACGCGTTTCTTGACGGCATAGAAAACCTTCCGGACAATGAGTGCAAAGTCGCCCTTATCAGATTTTTGTGGCGAGTATTATTGGGCGAAGGGATTGCTCCGGAAATTGACTGCTGCGCCGCGTGCCGAAAAAGCTTTACCGATTTATTGGCAAACGAATATTTTTATTATCATACGCATGAGGAGCTCTGCCTTTGCAGCAGCTGCAGCGATATATCACAAAGCGGTTTTCAACTAAGCAAAGAAGCGCTTTTTTTTCTGCTCGCCGTGAAAGAAAAACCTCCCGCCTATTCGCGGGCGCTGCCGCTTTCCCAACAAACCTACGGAATGCTACGGCGTTTCCTCTTTTACCTTATCACCAAAATGAACGGCAAAAAACTGAACACCATTGAAAGCGCGCAAGGTTTGCTCTAATGTAGCGTTTTGTAATTAAGTTGCTGTTACCTTAATCGGAGCATCACCAACAAAAGCGTGCGGATTCAGTATCACTATGGTAAATTGCTCACCGTTGTCAAACTCAGAACGGGCACGGACGCCCGTGGTTCCACGCAGAATTGAGTTTGAAAACTACCACAGCGCACTCGGAGTTTTCAAACTCACAGGTTTCATTTTGCCACGGACGGCAAAATGAAACCGTTGTGTCAAACTCTTTTTTATACAATTTTTTACGTTTTTGGTACGATGTATTAAAAAACGAATTGACTTATTAAAAAACGCTGTACTAAACGTGCATATCTTTTTAAAAGCTAATTTCCGATAACTTCGGGAAAAACGCGGTCGCCGAGAACGTGTTTTATAAGGAAGGCAAGCAGGGTTCCGCAAATTAATCCTACCAAAATTCCGAGTATGGCGGTTCCTTGATTATCCGTATAGCGAAAAATGAGTCCATAGCCAAGCGCCGCTAAAAAAAGAGGTACGATAATTGAAATAAGGATTTGAATCAGCGTTTGCATTTTTGTAGTGATTACCGTTACCGCATCTCCAATCGAAAGACTTTTACCTTT
The DNA here is from genome assembly GCF_008153345.1 of Treponema phagedenis. Lineage (NCBI taxonomy): Bacteria > Pseudomonadati > Spirochaetota > Spirochaetia > Treponematales > Treponemataceae > Treponema > Treponema phagedenis. The sequence goes on from NZ_CP042818.1 coordinate 2,266,313, forward strand.
TTTATTTAATGCGATAACTTCGTTTCCGTTTATCACAAAAAGCCCTGTCTCCGCATGTTCATAATTACAGCCTGCGCAGGAAGGGCGGGAAGCGGCGTTAAAAGTATCGGTAGACTTAATTGAACAGGCGCACGTATCCTGTATGAGTTCTATTTTTAGTTTTTGAAATCCGTCTTTTGATTTTTTTTCAATTGCTTTTACTATTCCCCGTTTTCTCATGTTTTTCTCCTGATACTATAATTCGCTCTATGGTTTTTGCCGTGCCGTCATCATTGACTTCCAATACAATCCCTTGTAAGCAGGGACATTCCCAACTATGGCGGGTGAGATTAAAAAGCCCCGTTTTATATTCTTGTATTTTACCTTGCGGGTCAAAACCTCCCACCGAATAAAAACTGCCGGTTCTCCCCGAATCGGTGATATAAGCGGTTTTTTCAGATAAGATAGTTTCATCGGCGGTGGGAACCTTGTTTCCCGATCCGATTACTGCGGAAACTTTTCCGTTCAGAAAAAACCCCATTGTTTGCTTTTCCGCGGTTGACAAAGCCGCATAATCAACGATAACAGCGGAAGTTTCTTGTTTTATTTTTTCTATTGTTTCAAGCAAAAAAGGAAAAGGATTATCTGCAACGATTTTCCGTATTCCCATTCTTCCTAATAAAGAGATAACTGCAAGCTTTTTTTTATTCAAATTTGAATAAAAGATTCCCATGCCTTTTCCGGGACTTTCAGAAGATACATTCATAGGACGCAAAACATAGGAAAGAGTATCCAGTTTTTCGGTTAAATCAGGCTTTTGAAAAATAGATTCTCCTGCGGTGATACAGTCAACGCCCAGTTTGTGCAAGTATCCCGCATGCTGCCTTCCAAGGCCGGAAAAACCGGTTGCGGAATTTGCATTGGCAATAATAAAATCAGGACGATATTGTTTACGCAATTGAGGTAATAATTCTTTTACCAAAAACACTCCGACTTTCCCGATAAGTTCCGCTATATATATAATTTTCATTCCTTTTCCTCGTCAGGGTAATTCATTTGTTCTAAAAGTTTTGTGCAAATTGCCGCTTTTTCATCGTTTTTAAGCACAAGATACGTATCCCGTAAATTAAATACCGCATCTCCGAGATCGGGCATCAAAGAAACGGCGGTCTCAAATGAGCGTAAGGCTTCGGTATATTCTTTTTTATTAAATAAAAGAGTCCCGTAATTATTCCATATTCTGCCGCTATCGCTTTCCAAGTTAAGTGCGCGCATATAGGCTTTTTGCGCAGCCTCAATTTCTCCGGTTTCGTGTAAAATAACGCCGAGTGTGTCCCAGATGTCCGCATCAAAAGGATCGCAACGGGCAGCCTGATACAAAGCGCTGGTGCAATCCGTTTTTTTCTTAAGTGCATAATAACTTAACCCTAAATTAAACCACATCAGGCTATTATGAGGTTCCATTCTTAAACCTTTTCGAAGACAGGCAATAGCCTCCGCATGCAACCCTTCCGCAGCAAGAGTTACAGCAAAATCATTTAAATAATCGGCTGTTTCTTTCATATTGTCCTCCTGGTCGTATATATTATACTCAAACATACATTTTCATTTGTTTTAAGAAAAACAAATCTTGTATGTACCCTACTCCATACTATGAAAAAGATCGGCAATAAGTTTTGCCGCCGGCTTAGCGGGAAAATGACCGCAAAGTTGCAGTACGGAAGCTTCTATCATTTGAATCCCGTAATTTTTTGCCCGCTCCGCCGCCTTGGAAGAATTCAAGAGCTCAATGCATTCCCGTATTGCCTGAGATTCTATTCCTTCTTTTTTTGCCGTTTCAAAATAACTTTGAATCTTTTGCAGATCTTCGGGATGTTCTTCAAGATGAAATATTACCGGAAAGCTTTTCTTTCCTTCGACAATATCATCTCCGATATTTTTTCCTTTATTTCCTCCCGTGATATTTTTTGCATCATCTAAAATTTGAAATCCGATCCCTATCGATTCCATTGTTTTCCCGTATTGCTCTGTAGCTTCCTCCCCTGCTCCGCCGGCAAGAAATCCGATTTCCGCTGCAAGCCGTGCAAGCGATCCGGTTTTTAACGCAATCATTGCCATATATTCTGCCCGCGAGGGGATAAAATTCGAGTTTCTATGCCAATCGATATCCATTGCCTGCCCAAGATGTAAGTTGGTTAAATTTTTATTAACCGTCCGATACAGAGAAAGCTTTAATTCCGAAGAAGAAGGATACGCATTGATAATTGACATTGCATGAAAGTAAAGCCAACTCGCCGCATTTATCGCCGTATCCGTGCCGTATTGTATGTGGATAGCCGGTGCACCTCTTCTGGTTTCGGCGGAATCTTCTATATCATCGTGAATAAGGCTCGCCGTATGGATAAATTCAATTACCGGCGTTAAGGCATAGGCGCGGTACGCATCACCGCAGGCAAGTTCCGCGGATAGCACTGCAACCAAAGGACGCCATCTTTTACCGCCTCGCAGTACTAAGTCTTTGCAAGGCTTAAGCAGCGGCAAAATATGACGCGGTAAAACTGCTTCGGGTATATCTGAAAAACTGAGGTTTACCCAGTCCTGATCAATATATTCCAGCAATGCCGCGTATAATGCTTCTTCTATTCGTTGCAATCGCTGCGCAAATTCTTCACTCATGCGTATACTATAGCCTATGTGCACAAAATTTTCTATAGGGGATGCCGCATGTTTTACAAAAGTCAAGAAATTCTTAAAATAATGGAGTATTTCCGCCGCCTCAAGCCTTATAGGTTTTTTGTTTTGCGTATAGTTCCTAGCAAACTTAACACGGATTAAAAACACACACAATTTACCATTTACCATCTTTACAAATACAGTGGAATTTAGTATTATCGTAAAGATATGAATGACCAAAATGATGAAATCAGTCTGATTGATATTTTTGCCGTGCTCTGGCGCAGAAAAAAAATGATTATAGGAGCCACCCTTTGTTCGGCGATAGTTATAGTTATTCTCTCCATTATTTCAATGGTACTACCTGCAGAAAAGTCTTTTTTACCTAATGTATATACTTCTACCGCTTTGATGCTCATCAATGATAGCCATGGAGGAGGAATGAGCAGTCAATTGCAAAATGCCGGTTTAGAATCTTTTGCAGGCATGCTAGGTGGTATGGCAGGAAAAAAAGGATTAAATTACGGGCAGCTTGCGGTGTTTCTTACAGAAACAAATGCTTTTTTGGACACTGTTGTAGATACTTTTGATTTAATAAAAAGATATAAAATCACAAAATTCCCTCGCTCAGGAAGCAGACGGCTGTTAAAAAAATATATTAAAGCAAAATATGATGAAAAAACAGGAGTTTTTACTGTGAGCTTCACCGATATAGATCCTGTCTTTGCCCACCAAGTCACAAGTTTTATTGCTCAATACTATGAAAAAAGATTTGATGAACTTGGACTAGATGTTGATAAACATCAAAAGGCAGGCATGCAGGAAACTATGAATTTAGCGGTAAAAAAAATACAGAAACTTATGGAAGAAAGAAAAAAACTTGAAGCCAGTGTTTCGATGGGATTTAGCGGCAATATTCCCGCGATTAGCCTGGAAATGGAGCGTTTGGCAAAGGAGATTGCCGCACAAGAAGCTTTTTATACTCATTTGAGGGTGCAGGAAGAAACGATGAATCTTGAGCAGCGAGCCAATGTTCCTATTTTTCAGATACTTGACGCCAGCGAAGTTCCCGATCAAAAATCAGGTCCGTCAAGAGGTATGCTTTGCATCATAACAGTTTTTGCAGTGTTTTTTCTTTCTATATTTTTTGCTTTTATATTACAATCAATTGAAAATATAAAAAATGATCCTGATACACTAAAAAAATTAAAAGGAACGGAATTGTGAAAAAGAGGCTTTTTTTTGTTTTTTGTTTTTTGGCTTATAGTATATGCCAGCAGACAATACTTGCTCAACAAACAATAGATACACAACAGGCGATGTCAAATCCGAACTATCTGGTTACCCCGGGGGATATGTACAGACTTTCCTATGCAGTTGGAACAACGAAAATTGATTATACAATAGCGGTAGATATTTCTTATCGAGTGAGGATTTCAAACTTAGCAATTATTAATGTACGAGGCATGACTTTTTCAGCATTTAAAAACGAGGCAGAGCGAATTGTTTCAAAAAACTATCCCTTAAGTGCAGTACAGTTGGCAATGATTTCTCCTGCCCGGTTTTCGGTCATCGTCAAGGGAGAAGTAAAAACAACCACCGAGGTTCCCTGTTGGGCATTGACAAGGCTATCGGCAGTGGTTACTCCTCTTTTAACACAATATTCGTCAATAAGAGATGTTTCCATAACATCGGTAACGGGTGAAACTAAAAACTATGATATTTTTAAAGCTGCAAATGAGGGTGCTTTGACGGAAGATCCATATCTTCGGCCGGGAGATATCATTACCATACAAAAGCTTCAACGTTCGGTTGTTTTAAAAGGTGCGGTAAGGCGGCCGGGGACGTACCAGCTTTTAGAAAATGAAAATTTGGAAACCTTAATCAATTTATATGGCAAGGGATTTACAGATTCTGCAAACTTAGCCGGAATAAAAATAAACCATGCGATAACCACGGAAGAAACGGATGCAAATGCCGAATTTGCGGATTGGTCTGAACAAGCACAGGATGTTGCTTTAAAAAACCGAGATACGATCATTGTGCTCGATAAAGAAGATTCACATCAAGTTGTTTATTTTGAAGGAGCCTTTTCTTTTAAGAATTCCTCTTTAGTTTCAGGGGATAAAATAGTTTCAGGGGATAAAATAGTTTCAGGGGATAAAATAGTTTCAGGGGATAAAATATCGGATTCTATTATCCCTGTACAATTTACACGAGGTGATACTCTCGCTTCTGCAATACGAGAAAGAAGGACATGGTTTGGTCAGTATACCGATACAGCGGCAGCATATCTATTACGTGAAAACAAGCGGATCCCCATAGAGTTAAACAAGATACTTTACGATATCGAATATCAATGTCCGATTGAATTACAGGCAGGTGATAGATTAATAGTTCCTATTCTAGTGCAACAGGTTACCGTGTCGGGAGCTGTTATGCGGCCCGGCAGATACCCTTATGCACCCGGCCGTACATGGAGTTATTATATCGGTCTTGCGGGCGGCTTTGATACCAACCGAAATACGGGATCGGCTGTAATTATCAGAGATATTTATGGAAAAAAACAAGACAAAAAAACTCCGATTATGCCTGAAACCGAAATTTATGCAAAAAGTAACTCTTTCCTTTATAATTTTAGTCTATATGCCCCGATTATAACGGTTAGCGCTACAGTTGTCACTGCTGTTATTGCGGTTTTAACATTTGTGTACAAAAAATGATTAAAAACATTATTTATAAAGAAGAGTTTATAATCAATATGCCTAAGGTTAAATCGTATAGAAACCTTTGAAATACCAATTTTTAAAGGTTTCTAATAGGGATGTTTTTCTGAAGGTTACTACTAAACCACAAGATAAGGGCTTGCCATGTCTCTTTGAAAAGTTTTCTGAGTTTTTAGAAATTTCCTTGTGTCTATTTTGAATGAACACTTACAAATTAAATCTTGAAAAATATGTATCGAGTTACGAATTTTGATACGTTTGTTTTATTATCAGTGTCAACCGTATAAGTTTTATTGTCTTTAATCTGTGATAATTTCACCCCTATAAGTTTTATTGACGATATTAAAAAAAAATCTTGATACCAAATTTATATAATGAGATAAAAGTGCATGGGTTATAGTCGGTTGCATCGGTGTAAATGATATAAAGATAGAAATAATCAATCAGATGGAGGGTGTTATGGGAAAACTGCATGTGTTGCCTGCAGATAGTTTTGGACTAAATTTCATTACAAAAGAATATATCCCTGTCGGAGAAGATGAATATTATCTTCGCTTTAAACAAAACTCGGAAAAAAATCACCGCTGGCGCGCGCTCACGTTAGGAGAGCTTGAATCTCTTATCAAAAACGGTAACTCTTGCACTGATTGGAATAAAATCTTAGTAGAAGATCCGTTTAACGCGCATCTGATCAAGAATTCCTTTTTTGCCGGTCTTGTGCGGATTTCAGCTTTAGAAGAAAATTATTTAAAATATCATGATTTTACCGTACCGACCGGCATAACAAATAGTAAAATTATTTCCTCCGACATCGGCAAAAACTGTGCAATTCATGATTGTGCTTACATCTCTCATTATATCATTGGAGATCATGTTATTTTAAGCAGAATTGATGAACTTTGTGCTACAAATCATGCAAAATTCGGGGAAGGAATTATCAAAGAAGGAGAAGATGAATCTGTACGAATAAGTATTGAGGTGGTTAATGAAGCGGGAGGCAGAGAGGTTTTACCCTTTGCGGAGATGATTCCCGCTGATGCGTTTTTATGGGCACGATATCGAGACAATAAAAAACTTATTGAAAGATTTAAGAAAATAACTCAGGAGCAGCGGGATAATAGACGAGGATACTACGGAATAATCGGTAGCGAGGCTGTTATAAAAAGTTGCTGTATTATTAAAGATGTCAGCTTCGGGGAATCCGTCTACGTAAAAGGTGCAAATAAGTTAAAAAACTTGACGGTAAAATCATCCTCCAATGAACCAACCCAAATTGGTGAGGGCGTGGAGCTGGTAAACGGTATTATCGGTTTTGGATGCAGAATTTTTTACGGCGTCAAAGCGATACGTTTTGTACTGGGCAATAACTCGGCCTTAAAATACGGAACACGTTTTATCCACTCAATACTCGGGGACAATTCCACTATTTCTTGTTGTGAAGTTTTAAACTCTCTTATTTTTCCTTATCATGAGCAGCACCACAATAATTCATTTTTGATTGCAACCATGATACAGGGACAGTCAAACATGGCAGCCGGCGCAACGGTCGGCTCAAATCATAATACCCGCGGCAATGACGGAGAGATTATTGCCGGCAGAGGTTTTTGGCCGGGACTTTCAAGTACTTTAAAACATAATTGTAAGTTTGCATCTTTTGTGCTTCTTAATAAAGGAAACTATCCGTCTGAACTGAATATAAGCTTTCCGTTTAGTCTTGTCAGTGAAAATGCTCAAAAAAACAGACTTGAAATAATGCCGGCTTATCACTGGATGTATAATATGTATGCGCTCATACGCAATAACAAAAAATTTGCGACTCGAGATAAACGCATTACAAAAATTCAAAAGATAGAAACAAATTGCTTTGCTCCCGATACTGCGATGGAAATGGAGGATGCAATTGCAGAACTTAATTCGCTTATTGAACAAACCTGGCAGAAAGCGGGGAATCCGTTCCTTTCCGCGAAAAAAATTATTGCATCGCATGAAGCGGAGATAAGAAACATGCTGATTATTGTGCCAAATGCGGAAAGATTAAAAGAAAGAGAGAGTGTTTTATTAAAACCTATTGAAGCATGGCATGCGTATCATGATATGCTTATCTGGTATGGGGTCAAAACACTTTTTGATTTTTTTGAAAAAGAACATTGCTCAATTAAAAAATTTGAGCATATAACACTTGAAGAAGTTGAACGAAACTGGGTAAATATGGGCGGGCAACTTGTCCCTGAAAAAAAACTTTTTGCACTTATGGATAGAATAGCAAACGGAGACTTTTTAACCTGGAATCAAATACACGAGGAATACGAGGTGTTATATGCGCAATATCCTTATGATAAGGCGGAAAATGCGTATGCCGTACTTTGCCGAATTAAAGGAGTATCAAAACTAACCAAAGAGCTTTGGAATGAGTATATTGATGAATCTCTTCGGATAAGAAAATTTATTGAAGAAGAGATTCTTAAAACAAAACTCAAAGATTACACTAATCCTTTTAGAGATATTACGTATCGTAATAAAGCCGAACGGGATGCCGTACTCGGGAAGGTTGAAGACAATCCGATAATACAAGAATCAAAGATTGAAACAGAGTATTTTTTTTCTCAAGCGGAAAAAATGCGATTATAGGTTTAGAACATTTGCTAAAATCTTTTTCAAAACACTGATAGGAAAATGAAACTCCGCTTAGTTTTTAGTGCTTTTTTTCAAAATTCAAAGCATTTTTCATAACAATCGGCTGACCTGTGGCATCAAGGGCGTCTCTCCAGAGCGACCCTTCAGGATCGACGTACTTTCGTTGACTTACAACAACATCAATCGGTAGATGCACAAATTTATTGTGTACAAGTCCGACAATCATCTTTGTTTTTCCGCACATAGCAGCATGCACCGCGTTATTACCTAAGCGTTCGCAATAAATTGAATCTATGGGCGCAGCAACAGCGGATCTGATTTGGTAGCTTGGATCAATATATTTTAAATTGATGTGCATATCAATCAACTTAAAATATCGCTCAATGGCTTCTTTTAAATGAAGCCCGATATCCGCCAAACGTTTATTGCCGGAAGCGTCTGTTGCATTTTTACTTTCCATTATATCTTGTCCCGCACCCTCGGCAACTACGATTACTGCATGGTGACGAGCTAAAAGTCTTTTTTCAAGATGTTTTAAAAACCCGTTTTCTCCTTCAATATCAAAGGGAACTTCAGGGATTAAGACAAAATTCGTTTCGTGGCTTGCAATTGCGGTATGTGTGGCAATAAAACCTGACTCTCTTCCCATTAATTTTACAAGTCCTATTCCGTTTATTTGAGAATGTGCCTCCATATGGGCGGCAGCAACCGCCTCTGTCGCTTTTACAACAGCTGTATCAAAGCCGAATGATTTTTGAATAAACGAAAGATCATTATCAACTGTTTTAGGGATACCGACAACCGCTATCTTCAATTTTCTGCGTTCAATTTCTTCGGCGATTTCCTTCGCTCCCTTTTGACTTCCGTCGCCGCCGATAACAAAGAGTATGTGCAAATTTAATCGTTCAATGCCGTCAACAATATCCGTAACTCGATTGCCGCCGCCACGAGACGTCCCCAATAATGATCCGCCTGTTCTGTGACAGTCATCAACAACATCGGGGTTTAACGGAAGAATATCAAAACCGTAATCGTATAAAAGCCCTTTAAATCCGAATTTAATACCGCTTATCCTTTTGACGCCGTATCTGCGCCAAAGGCAGCGAACAATAGAGCGAATAACATCGTTTAAACCGGGGCATAAGCCGCCGCAAGTGATAATCCCCGCATGAACATGGTTAGGGTTAAAAAAAATCTTCTCTCGCGGCCCTGCCCGCTCAAGCAGCTTTGTTCGATCAAAAGGACCGATTGCTTCATTTATTTTTGAATCAAGTGGATAATGTATGTATTGATCATCATACACATAATTCGGAATATAATCCCCTGAAGTATTTGATAAATGTATTGGAGAGTGAATTTTACATTCTCCCAATGATTCAATTGAAAAATTAAGACTGTCTATATTCATATTTTTCCTTCCTTATAGTACGTTTTGATGCGCGAAACCTATTAAAGTATACCGATAAGCATAAAAAAGCACAAGCAGTTTGTACTGACCCCCATTTTTTGGACACGAAAGTTATTTTTTTAAGCAACCTGCGTTCTAAAATCAACAGGTGACTTCCAACCCAATTTTTTTTGAATTCTTTCATTGTTAAAGAATTCAATGTACTTACCTATAAGTTCTTCCATCTGTTTATAAGTGAGTAATCCATTTTCCAATGTACCATAATAACCACTCTCACACTTAATGGTTCCAAAAAAGTTTTCTATACAGGCATTATCCCAACAGTTTCCACGCCGGCTCATGCTTTGTATCATTCCAAGTTCAGTGAGTTTTTCTCGGTACGCATGTGATGTATACCGTTGCTCCTTGATCGCTATGTAGCAGGACTCCTTCAAGACTATATTTTTCGGCTCGGTGCGTAACGGTGTCAACAGCAAGTTGTGCATCCACATGCCGTGAACACCTCACACCCATACGTGTGAACACTCTGCCTACATAATGGCAGACGGGATGCGGATGTAAGCATTCCCATGGTAAACTGCCCACCGTTGCTCAATTCCAAACGATGTTTTGCCGGTCACTCCAACGTAACCAGGCAAAACTCGTAGGCGAACCAAAGGTAGATTACGGTGCGGAAAACGGGATAATTGATATTGCAGTTAAAAGCAGAGATGAAAAAATAAGCATAAGTATAACCGATTACGGAAAGGGATTTTCTCACGAAGATTTGCAAAAATCAAAACAACAATTTTACCGCGGAGATAAAAGCAGAAACTCACCCAATCACTTTGGTATCGGTTTATATATCGCCGATCAAGTTGCAAAGCAGCACCAAGGGAATTTATCACTTTCAAACTGCACTCACCATCCCGGAGCCGAAGTCGAAATATCTATACCTATAAATTAGCCTCTACAAATTGCCCCTGTAAAAAAAACTCTAGTCCACTCAGTGAAAAAATTTTATTGATGTGATATAATACTCGAAATTAAACACACGAGGATTTTATGAGTAGAAGCGAGATAAGAGAAAGGCTGAAGCTACGACAAGTTACAAAAAAATATTTAAAGCAATTTAATGCGCTATTGCGTTATGCGTTTCAAGTAACAGATAAAGAACTGCAAAGTATCGGCTGGGAGGACGAAGAGATTCGAAAATCCAAGTCTCCGATATTTGATAAGGCAAAGGTATTCGGCTGGTTTGACGGCAGCAAGCTTGCATCGCAGGTAGTAATTTTTCCAATGAGGATGAATATACACGGAAAGATTTATGATATGGGCGGCATCACCGGCGTCGCGACATATCCTGAATATACAAAAATGGGATTGATGCACGAGCTCATTATAAAATCACTTAATGACATGCGCGAAAATCATCAAAGCATTTCACTTCTATATCCGTACTCAATTCCCTTTTATCGTAAAATGGGGTGGGAAATTATTTCCGATAAGATGAGTTATACTATTAAAGATACACAGCTGCCAAAATATGTAAAAGTTTCCGGCATGGTTGAGCGGGTTGATGATGACAACGCTGACTACCGTGAGCTGCATAATCGCTTTTGTTTAAAACGGCACGGAATGTTGCTGCGAGATGAGCTTGCATGGGAAGAATATTGGCGCTGGGATTCGGATGATGTTATCGTTGCTCTTTATTATGATGAAAACCATGTTGCACAAGGATACATTGTCTATTTATTGGAAGAAGAAGTTTTTAAAATAAAAGAATTGGTGTATCTAAATCAGGAAGCCCGCCATGCTTTGTGGAATTATATCGGCGCGCATTTTTCGATGGTCGATAAGGTTAAGGGTTATAATTACGCAAATGAGCCGATGGCGTTTTTGCTTGAGGACAGCGAAATCTCGGAAAACATCCGCCCATATTTTATGGCGCGCATTATTGACTTTGAGCAATTTATTTTAGATTTCCCTTTTGCTGCCCGCTTCGATAAATACAAACTGCATTTTATTATCGATGATCCGATGGCCGAGTGGAATTGCGGAAGCTTTTCCGTTACATGGGATGCCGCAGGAAAAACACAGTGCACGCGCGGCGGCACGGAAGGGCTTGAGGTTACGCTTTCAATCCAAACGCTTTGCACTATGCTGATGGGATACAAGCGCCCTTCATATTTGCGCCGCATTGAAAGAATTACCGCAAACGATGACGCTATTGATTTGCTCGAAGATATAATCCCCGTCGAGCAGCCGTATTTTAGCGATTATTTTTAAAAGGGGGAAAAACCGCACCAATGGCAAAATCAAACTTTAAAGCCACAATCCAACAGCCTATCAAAAAAGTTTGGGAGACGGTAACGGATCTTAAAAATTATTCGTGGCGAAGCGATATCGAAAAAATTGAAATTATAAGCGACAAAGAATTTATTGAATACACAAAAGACGGATTTAAAACCGTCTTTACCACAACAGTATTTATGCCGCATGAGCGCTGGGAATTTGATATGGAAAATAAAAATATAAAAGGTCATTGGGTTGGACTCTTTTTTGACCATGGAGACAAAACAATGATTGATTTTACCGAAGATATTCAGTGCAGGAAATTCTTTTTAAAACCTTTTTTTAAGATTTTTATCGACCGCTATTTACAAAAACAGCAGCAACACTATTTTCAGGATTTACAACGGGAGTTGGAAAGAAAGTAAAAGAAAAACAATAAAAGCTGCAAAATCAAACTTTGGGAATTCTACGAGAAAAGATCTCAACACAGCCTAACGGTTGGTAATTTAGCATAGGAATGTTTAAAGCGGTAAGCGTTATTGTTGATACATTCTTTAGTAGTAACTTAATTACAGAATGTTTTCTCCTCTTGTGCAAATTGCGTGAAATTTAGAAATTACCCCGATTTTGCCTGCCGCACATAACAATTTCTCTTAAGAGAAAAATGAGTTGCGGTTAAAGAAAAAGCATTTCGCGGTCAATACAAAACTGTAAAATTGAACCTTTTAAACTCGCAGCCACTGTAAACAAGAATAGCAAACATTACATTCAGAACCGCCACGGACGGCGGTAGTTCCAAACAGAAGCGACGTTTTAAAGCAAAGTAATTTGCAAAGCTTTAAAACTCGCAAGGCATAATTTTGACAAGGACGTCAAGATTAAGTCGTGGTGGTTCCAAACAGACGGTTTAGTTTTTGCCATGGATGGCAAAAACTAACCTGGACTCTTTTTTAAGAAAACTAAATTCTCACCGGGAAAAGAGTACTGCGCTCGGATTTTAGCTTTTTGCTTTTTCCTGTTCGAGTTCGGCTAAGCGCTGTTCAAGTTCGGCAATGCGTTCTTGTTTGCAGTGCGGGCATTCAAACTGTTCGCCTTCGAGGTAGCCGTGTTTGGGGCAAATCGAGAAGGTGGGCGAAATTGAAAAATAGGGGATTTTATAGGTTGAGGCAACCGCTTTGACCAAGTCTCTGCATGCTTGCCAGTCTTTGATGGCTTCGCCGAGGAAGATGTGAAAAACAGTGCCGCCGGTGTATTTTCGCTGCAGGCTTTCCTGATGGTCGAGGGCATCGAATACGTCGTTTGTGTACATGACGGGAAGCTGGCTTGAGTTGGTGTAGTACGGGTCATCCTCGCCTGAAGCGATGATGTCGGGGAACTGTTGTTTATCGTGACGGGCAAGCCGGTACGAGGTGCTTTCCGCCGGAGTTGCTTCAAGGTTAAAAAGGTCGCCGGTTTCTTCCTGAAAGTCGGCAAGCCGCTGCCGCATATAGGTTAACACCTTTTCCGCAAATGCCTTTCCCTCGGGGCTTACAATATCTTTTCCGAGGAAGTTGAGGCAGGATTCATTCATGCCGCAGATTCCGATGGTAGAAAAGTGGTTGTTCAGGTGTTTCAGGTACCGCTTGGTGTAGGGGAAAAGTCCGCCGTCAAGCAGGCGCTGCACCACTTTGCGCTTCATTTGCAAACTTTGTTTTGCAAGCTGCAACAGATAGTCAAGGCGGGCAAAATAGTCGTTTTCGGTTTTTGCAAGATAGCCGATTTGCGGCATGTTCAGGGTTACCACGCCGATTGAGCCGGTAAACTCATCGGAGCCGAAAAGCCCGCCGCCGCGTTTGCGCAGTTCTCGTTTATCAAGCTGCAGCCGGCAGCACATGGAGCGCACATCGCTCGGGTTTAAATCGGAGTTAATAAAATTCTGGAAATACGGAGTGCCGTATTTTGCCGTCATTTCAAACAGCAGTTTTGCATTCGGGCTGTTCCAGTTAAAATCGGCGGTTATATTATAGGTCGGTATCGGATACTGAAAACCGCGCCCCGCCGCATCTCCTTCAAGCATCAGCTCAATAAAAATTTTATTGATAACGTCCATCTCTTTTTGGCAATCGCCGTAGGTAAAGGCTTGCTCTTCGCCGCCGATAACTGCGGGAGTGTTTGCCAGATCCTTCGGGCAAACCCAGTCAAGGGTAATATTGGTAAAAGGGGCCTGACTTCCCCAGCGGCTCGGCGTGTTTACTCCGTAGATAAAACTTTGCAAACATTGTTTTACCGCTGTTTCATTGAGCGCATCGCTGCGGACAAAGGGCGCGAGGTAGGTGTCAAAGGAACTGAATGCTTGTGCGCCCGCCCACTCGTTTTGCATGATGCCGAGGAAATTGACAATTTGCTGAATGAGGGTGGAAAGGTGTTTTGCCGGTTTTGAGGTAATTTTATCGGGGACGCCGCCTAACCCTTCCTGTATAAGCTGGCGAAGCGACCAGCCGGCGCAGTAGCCCGAAAACATTGATAAATCGTGAATATGAAAGGCAGCCGTTTGATGCGCTTCGGCAATTTCGGGACTGTAGATATTTTTGAGCCAGTAATTTGCGGTAAGCGTGCCGGAATTATGCAAAATTAACCCGCCGAGGGAGAAGTTGACATTGGCGTTCTCGTTTACCCGCCAATCGGATTGACTGAGATAGCCGTCCATTGTTTCGTTGATGTCAAGCATGAGCTTTTGTGCGTTCCGAACCGCCTCCCGCTTTGCCCGATATAAAATATAGGCTTTTGCAATCGGCGCCTCGTTTTCGGCGATTAGGGTGGTTTCCACCGTGTCCTGAATTTCCTCGATTGCGGGAATAGAGTTCGCATGGCGCCCTGAAAGGAAGGTTTTTAAGTTTTCGATAACTTTTTCTGTTAGCCGCTCCGCCTTTTCAGGGTTTTCCGCCCCTTCCGCCGCCGTAATTGCTTTGGAAATTGCAGCGGTAATCTTGTTTTTATTAAATGCCTGAATTTCGCCCGAGCGTTTTACAACCGAGCGCAGAAAGGGTTTTTCTCGTTCAAATCCGCCTTCCAAAAGAGGTTTCCATTCAGGGAACACCGTTTGTCTGCTTTCTTGTTTAATTTCCATAATTATCTCCTATTTGTTTTACTTCATTGACAAATTCTTCGAGGTTGGTGAATTGCTTATACACCGAGGCAAAGCGAATATAAGCTACCTTATCAACCGAGTACAGCCGCGTCAAAACCATTTCGCCAAGGCGGGTGCTTTCGATTTCGTTTGAGCCTTTGCTTGCCATCACTGCACTGTCTTCTATTTCGGTTACAATGTTTTCGATGGTGGTCATCGAAACCGGCCGTTTTTCTAACGCACGCTGAATACCGCGCTCAAGTTTTTTGCGGTCAAAAGGCTCCCGCCGCTGATCGCGCTTAATAACCATAAAAGGTTTTTCTTCGATTTTTTCATAGCTGGTAAACCGGTACCCGCAGGCAAGACATTCCCGCCTGCGCCTGATACAATCGCCTTGTGCAAGCGTGCGGGATTCCATCACCTTATCATCAAAACTTCCGCAATGGGGACAGCGCATTTTTAAACTCCAAAATATAGTGTTTTTATTAGTATTTTTGCATAATAAACACTATATTTAGTGTTGTCAAGAGAAAGGGTGAAAATTGGCAGATTTTAGACACGATGATGCGTTGTATTAAGGGGCTGCTGCCCCTTAAACCCCGCTTTGGTGTGCTGCGCACCAGCGGTTGGAGGTCTTGTAAAATTTATTGTTTGGAAATGTCAATATCAGTTCAGTATTTTTATCCCCTAAATGTATGTTCAAGCCACTCCATTCTTTTTCTTTGTGACTTTCAGCCGATACAATGTCGGCGGCAAACCATCCTCATTGACCGTACTGATTCTTTTCCGGTTGTAATAGACCATGGTGTATTGCCATACAAGCGTTTTCACTTGTTCCCGCATCATCTTTGTTGTATCGATTCTATATAAAAGTTCTTTCTTTAGTGTTGCAAAAAAACTTTCCATGCGCGCATTGTCATAACATTTTCCAACATCACTCATGCTTTGGATAGCTCTGAATTTTCTAAGCGTTTGTTTATACGCTATGCTTGTAAATTGGCCTCCGGCATCACTGTGAACTATGACTCCGGCTCCAAGCTGCCTCATTTCAAACGCTTCGGTTAGTGCTCGTATGCACAACTCTTTTTTCATATTACTATCCATCGCAAGCGAGACAATCTCTCCGCCACAGGCATCGAACATCGGACAGATGTATAATTTTCCGTCAGCGCAGGGAACTTCTGTTATGTCCGTGAAGTAGAGTGTATCCGGTTCTGATGCATAAAAGTTTCGCTTTACTAAATTTTCAGGTCGTTGCGCTTTTTTATCCGCTTTGGTAAGTCCGTCAGGACTTCTGCGGCTTTCATGCAGGAGATTTCCCTTTTTCATGGCATTTCGTACCGTCGCATACGACTTGGGATTGCCTCGCTGTTTAAGAGCGCTCACCATTCGCACAACGCCATAATTATCATTGTAATAATCTTCCTCGATAATCTTATGTATTTCGGCCAGAAGAAGCTGCCAGCGTTTCGGTTTATTACGATTTTGTTTCCATTTGTAATAGCCTCTTTCGCTGACGCCTAACGCTTTGCATATCGACAAAACCGGATGGCTTTTTTTGCCGTCGGCATTTTCATACGTGTAAAAAATATATGCAAAGATAGTGCTTTTTTTCACTTCTTTCAGCCCTTCACGAAAAAAGCGAGTGCGCCTTGCAAGATTTCGTTGGCTTCTTTGAGCTCTTTGATTTCGCGTTGGAGCTGTCTCTCTCGCTCATCCAAAACGATAGCTTTTGCCGTTGCAGCTCCGTCGCTTGCTTTATAGCGATTTTTCGTTTTTCGCCAATCGGTCAGCGTCCCGTATGAAATACCGAGATTCTTCGCCGATTCTTTTGTGCCGATTTCATCAGACAGTTGTAATGCCTGCTGTTTAAATTCTTGACTATAACGTCGCATAGTATCCTCCTACTATTCCCTATTATATACCTTAGGGGCTTTTTTGACTGTACGTTTATTATATCCTTCCAGTTTTCAGTTGTGGTGGGCACGCAATAGTGGATGTGTATTGTGGAAGTTCTCAGCGGCTGCTGCGCAGGGCTTTGCAGGCTTATGCTTCGCATTAAGGGCTTGGGCAGCCCTTAGACCTGCCGTTTTATGCGTTGCATTAAGGGGCTGCTGCCCCTTAGACCCCGGATTGCAGGTGCTGCTGCGCAGGGCTGGTTGCGCGTATGCTTCGCATGCAGGGCGTTACGGCACCCCTGCACTGGAGGGATGTAAATTTCAGGACGGGCATGGATAGTGGTGATTCCGTGCAGGAGCGATGTTTTAAAGCAGGACTGATTGCAAAGCTTACCGGATTTAAGCATCACTATGGTAAATTGCTCACCGTTGCGCCGTGTCGAACTCTTTTTATAAGAAGAAAATCTTGCCGCTTTGCTTTTTGCCGGTTTTTGCGGTTAAAAGTCTGCAAGTTTTGTTGCGCGGGGGAAGGGGATTACATCGCGGATGTTTCCCATGCCGGTAACATAGAGCAGTAAGCGGTCAAAGCCGAGTCCGAAGCCCGAGTGGGGCACGGTGCCGTATTTTCGTAAGTCTAAGTACCACCAGTAGTTTTCTTTTGCAAGCCCGAGCTCATTAATTCGTTTTTCAAGGGCTGCGTAGTTGTCTTCCCGTTCGGAGCCGCCGATTATTTCCCCTAAGTACGGTACCAGTACGTCCATTGCGCGCACTGTTTTTCCGTCCTCGTTCATTTTCATGTAAAAGGCTTTAATTTCTTTCGGATAATCGGTTACAATGACCGGCCCCTTAAAGACGGTTTCGGTTAAATAGCGCTCGTGCTCGGTTTGTAGGTCGCAGCCCCAGTAGGGCGTAAACTCAAAGGCGGATTTGTTTTTTTCCAACAGCGCAACAGCTTCCGTGTAGGTAATGCGTGTAAAGGGCGTGGTTACTACCTTTGTCAGCATATCGATCAAACCGTTTTTAATGCGCGAATCAAAAAAGGCTAAATCCTCCCGGCATTTTTCCAAAGCCCATTTCAGTAAATGCACTACAAACTGCTCGGCCAGGTCCATAGTCTGTTCCAAATGGAAGAAAGACATTTCAGGCTCAATCA
This sequence comes from Treponema phagedenis, assembly GCF_008153345.1. Classification (NCBI taxonomy): domain Bacteria; kingdom Pseudomonadati; phylum Spirochaetota; class Spirochaetia; order Treponematales; family Treponemataceae; genus Treponema; species Treponema phagedenis. The sequence goes on from NZ_CP042818.1 coordinate 2,284,164, forward strand.
TCCAGAACTCCGACAAATGGCGCGTGGTGTTTGAGTTTTCGGCGCGGAATGTCGGCCCGAAGGTGTACACGCGCGAAAGGGCGGTGGCATAGGTTTCCAGCTCAAGCTGTCCCGAAACAGTGAGGTTTGCCTCTTTTCCGAAAAAGTCCTGCGTGTAATCGACTGCAAAGGTTTCGGGGTTTGTTTTTTCTTTTAAAGCTTTTTGCACAATTTCTTGAATATTCAGCGTGGTTACATGAAACATTTCTCCCGCGCCTTCACAATCGGAGCCGGTAATAATCGGCGTATGTACATACTGAAATCCGTGTTCCTGAAAAAAACTGTGCACGGCGAAAGACATTTGATTTCGCATCCGCGCAACTGCGCCGAAGGTATTGGTACGCGCCCGCAAATGCGCAATTTCGCGCAAAAACTCAAGCGAGTGATTTTTCTTTTGTAATGGATAAGAGTCTACCGGCGCTTCACCGAAAACCAGAATGCTTTCCGCCTGTACTTCTGCCGCCTGTCCCGAAGCGGGGGATGGGACTAATTTTCCTTTTGCACAAACCGATGCCCCCGTACTGATACGTTTTAATTCTGCTTCCGTTTCGGCGCTTATTCCGCGCTCCCTATCAAAAGTTATTTGAATTGAACCAAAACAGGAGCCGTCATTTACTTGCAGAAAAATTAAATTCTTTGTTTCGCGCTTGGTGCGCACCCAGCCGTACACGGCAATTTCCCGTCCGTCAGGTTCAAAAGTTAAAATCTCTTTAATTAAATTAATCATAGAAAACGATAGTATGCTTTTTTTGCCGCTTGGTCAAGCCGTGCGTTTGGGGTGAAAAAATGCGTGTTATTCAACTTTGAACTTTGTCATTTCATCGGTTAATTTTTTGATGCTTGTGTTGGTTTCCTTTGTAACGCTTTCAACAGTATACGCCGCTTCATTGATTTGTCCTGTACCGGCGGACATTTCACGCACGCTGTTGTTTATAGTTTCCGCAATCTCTGTTAAATTTTTCATTTTAACAAGAACTTGATTGCATTCATCTCGTAGTTCAAATGAGCCGTTTTTTACTTCATCGGTGATGCTGTTAATCTCAGATACCGCTTGTAATACCTGTGCGCTGCCCTGCCTCTGTTCATACATGGCGTTCATGATAACTTCTTCCTGATTTTTAACCGCAGTAGTTAAATCAAAGCTTTCTTGAAATAATTTTTCCGCTCGGATTGAATCAGCGGCAACAGCATCAATTTTTGTTTTAAGTTTTTTTAAAACAGCGGTTATGTTTTTCCCTTGCGAGCCGGACTCTTCGGCCAGTTTTCGTATCTCATCGGCAACCACGGCAAAACCTTTTCCCGCCTCTCCCGCATGAGCGGCTTCAATTGCAGCATTCATGGCTAAAAGGTTTGTTTGACTTGCAATATGCTGGATAACATTGCCTGCCTCAATCAAACTATCAGACTCGTTGCTGATTTCTTGCGTAACTGCTGCCGAATTCATCGTAGTAAGTTTTACTTCTTCTGCCTTATCCTCCAGCTTTTTGATAAGAAGGCTGTTTTTTTCAAGGATACGCGTAACAGATTCTATATTTGCGACAATCTCTTCGATAGCCGCCGATGATTCGGTTACCGCCACCGCCTGTGTATCAATCTTTGCGCTCAAATGTCCTAAACCTTTTGTCATATCTTGCATAGTATCTGTTGTCTCATGGATGCTTGTAGCGTGGTGGATGACCTTATTGTTTACCCCATTGATGTTCACGGTAATCTGTTTTATGGCTCCTGCCGTTGATGCGGTGCTGTCTGAAAGGATGTTGCCGCTTTGTGTTAATAACTCAATAGTGTGTAGCACTGTTGTAAGACTTTCGCGAATTTTTTTTATGGTTTGATTGAATGCTATAGAAAGTTGCGCTATCTCGTCATTGCCCTGCACCGGTAAGGATACGGTTAAATCGCCTTCACCTTCAGAAATATCGGTTAAATGGGCAGCTGTTTGTCGTATGGGCTTAACAATTCTTTGTGTAATCAAGGCTATAAGGAGCCCCGCAGCTGCAAGTAATACAAGTGTGATGATGATTATGGATCGGATAATATCAATATACATTGCAAACATTTCCGACTCTTCCATAAATGCTATAATTTTCCAGTCCAAGCCTTTAATTACATGAATGTTTACTACCCATTTTTTCCCGTCCATCATAATGGCTGCGCCACCGGATTCAATATCCTGTAGCTTGGCAAGGTCGGCGCTTCCGGAGTCTTTAAGCGTTTTAAAATTTAACTGCGGATGTTTAGGATCTGCAAGGATTGTACCGTCATCTTGTACAAGTATTATATGTCCGGTGTTTCCTATTTTTGTTTCGCCTATCATTTTTGTCAAGTTATCTAATGTAACCTCAATGGTCATATTTCCCACCATTTGTCCTGAACTTGAAAAAATTGATTTTGACAGACAGACGACAACTTTACCTATTGTTGAGCGGTAGGCTTTTGTGATGATAGTATTTCCTTTTGCCGCCGTTGCCAGCTCGTACCAGCCTCGCTTTCGGGGGTCGTAGCCGGCAGGCATCTCGCCGTCAAACGATGTGGCATATCCTCCCCAAATAGTTCCCATACAAACTTCGGCATATTCAGGAAACGCATCATAGAACTGCTTGTATAGCTGCACCATTCTTTGCTCGGTTTCGCTTTTGACGGTATCGCTTACTTTTATATCATGCGTATCGGCGGTATACGTATGAAGAGAAGAATCGGCATTTTTTGAATAGGGATGCTTTGACAACAAGGTTAAGTTTTTGTCGGTGTTTTCAATAAAGGCGAATATACTATTTCCTATATGCGATAGTTCCGCCGATGCACTTTTATGAAAAGAATTACGCGCATTTGTTTTAAGCTTAATGCCGATCGTAATAGCGGTAACAAGCATGAGAAAAATGCAAATAGAATAAAAGACACCGTAAATTCTGGCAGAAATTGATACTCTAAATCGTGAATTCATAACAACCTCCTGATATTTAGCTTTATGTATTTAGAAAATACCGGAAAATACTCATAGCGTAATTAGGCGTTCTATTATTGCATACAAGAAAAAAGATGATCGACGTACCTCACAAGATATATCAAAAGTATTGAAAAAACAAGGAAAAAAAGATAAGAGAGACAGGGCTTACGCGTGCACAAGGGGCGGCTCCCCATTGAACCCCGGAAAATTCCAAGCGATGGTTAAAAACTGTCGCACCTTTTGAATAGGAGTTTTTAAAAGCTATTGTTGGTATAACGTTTTGTAATTAACTTCCATATGTATTAATCAAAGCATCAACACTGTTTTGTAAAATTGAAGCTTTAAAACTCGCAGGTTTAGTTTTTGACACGGACGTCAAAATCAGAACAATGTAAAACGATGTTTAAAAACTACCACACCGACATAAATAGGAGTTTTTAAACTCGCAGCACTGATTTAATCAAGAATACTAAAAATCAGGGCGTGGCGGTGGTTCCATACAGCAGCGATGTTTTAAAGCAAAAGTATTTGCAAAGCTTTAAAACTCGCAGGTTTGGTTTTACCACAGACGGCAAAATCAGAACGGGCACGGACGCCCGTGGTTCCAAGCAGAAGCGATGTTTAAAAGCATCAACACTGTTTTGTAAAATTGAAGCTTTTAAACTCGCAAGGTATAATTTTGCCAAGGACGTCAAAATCAGAACTGCCACGGATGGCAGTGGTTCCACGCAGAAGCGACGTTTTAAAGCAAAACAATTTGTAAAGCTTTAAAACTCGCAGGGTTGGTTTTGACATGGACGTCAAAACCAACCCGTAGTGTCGAACTCAGAACTGCCACGGATGGCAGTGGTTCCAAGCAGAAACGAAGTTTTAAAAGCACAAATTTTTTCTAAGTGCTTTTAAAACTCGTGGTTTAGTTTTTGACACGGACGTCAAAACCAAACCGTTGTGTCGGAATCTTTTTAATAAAAAAGCGCCCCTTGTGTAAGCGCCTCTAATTTCTTATAGTAGAGCGCATGAGAAAATACGGCGGTTTGTGGGCGTTTTTTTTGTTTTTTGCGGTCGGCAGTGCGGCGGCACAGGATGGGCTTGTCGGCTTTGTGTCGAGTTTGCCGGCAGAGCAAAAGGCAGCGCAGGTTTTGATGGTAAGTATCGACGGTAAAAATACGTTTGATTCTTCTTCAAAGAAGTTTTTTAATCGGTTGGTGCCGGGAGCGGTGTTGTTGTTCGGTTTTAATATTGCCGACACGCCGCAGGGTGTGCAAAGTTTTTTGCGGGACTGTACAAAGGGCTTTGCAGAAAATGCGGAAAAACATCGGGTTGAGTTTATTCCGCCCCTGTACGCAACCGATAATGAAGGCGGCGCGGTGTATCGGTTGAAAAAGATTCAGTCGGCGCTTCCTTCGGCGCAATCGGCGGCGGAAGCGTTTTCGTCAGCCGAGGCAAAAACTCTGTATGAGGCAACCGCCGCCCAAACCGCAATTATCGGCATCCATTTAAACCTTGCCCCCGTTGCGGAATGCAGTGCTGCCGAAACGCTGCAAACCTTAGGCGCCCGCACTTTTTCTGAAAGCCCCGAAAAAAACGCTGCCTATGCGGCAAGCTTTGTAGCCGGCATGCAAAAAGAAGGCGTGCTTGCAACGCTCAAACATTTTCCCGCAACCGGCAATTCAGATCCGCATAAAGAAAAATCAACCCTATCGGTTTCCCGATCTGAATTGAATACCCGCGTTGAACCGTTTAAAAAAATAATCGAGTCCGCCACGCCTGCCGCCGTGCTTGTCTCGCACACCAATGTTTTGTGCATTGAAGATGTTCCCTTTTGTTTTTCCAAAAAAGGCATTGAGCTTTTGCGCAAAGACTTACGGTTTTCCGGGCTGATTATTACCGATGATTTGGCAATGCGGGCTTTAAAAGAGGGCGGGCACACCACCGCCGACAATGCCCTTAGAGCCTTAAAGGCAGGCTGCGACATGCTCATGTGCTCCGAAAAAGGAATTCATGCGATTGTTCAAAAAATTGCCGAAGAAGCAAAAAGAGATTCCGAGTTTGCAGCTCGGCTTGATGAGGCGGTGCTGCATGTTTTGCAGGCAAAGCAAAAGGCAGGGCTTATCTGCGATACAGGGAAGGCGCTGCCGCAGCCCGCGCCTGATTGGCAGCGGTATCAAAAAGCAAAAGAGCGGGCAACGGAGGTGCTGAAAAAACTGCCATGAAATACAATGTCAGCTTTAGCCGAAATGAACACAATATGGCGGTGGTGCTCGGCGCAACCGCAACAGGCAAAACCGCCTTTGCAGTAGAACTTGCCCACTCATACGACGGCGAAATTATTTCCGCCGACTCGCGGCAAGTATATCGCAACCTTAACCTCGGTACCGGAAAAGACTTACACGAATACGGCACCCTACCCTATCACCTCATTGATATCTGCAAACTTGATGAAGAGTACAATGTATTTCAGTTTCAAAAAGCGGTGTATCGGCTGATTCCGGAAATAGAAAAAAGAGGAAAGCTGCCGATTGTCTGCGGCGGCACCGGCTTATATCTTGATGCCTTGCTGCGAAACTACGAACTTATTCCGGTTCCGATAAACGAGGCGCTGCGGGAATCTTTACACGATACAAGCATGGACGACTTGCGCACAATGCTTTTTTCATTAAAGAGCAAAGAAGCGATTCACAACAAAACCGATTTGGAACAGCGCGACCGGCTGTTACGCGCAATAGAAATTGCCTCTTTTTATAAAGAGAGTCCGAATGCGCGCGCCGCGGCGGAAAAAGAGCGGCCGCATATGCAACCGAAGGTATACGGCATACGCTTTGAACGAAGCGCACTGCGCAAAAGAATTTACACACGGCTTGTCAACCGCATCGAAGCCGGCATGATTGAAGAGGTTGAAGCTATTCATCAAAACGGGTATTCATGGGAAAAGCTTGAAAGTCTTGGACTTGAATACCGATTCACCGCCGAGTATTTACAAAACAAAATCCCTTCAAAAGAGGCATACATCGATACACTTTTCCGCGCCATCTGCCAATTCGCAAAACGCCAAGAAACATGGTTCCGCCGTATGGAAAAAAACGGCGTGCACATACACTGGCTTGAAGGAATTTCGTGATAAAAGAGTTTTGCCTAATGCTCCAGCGTAAACAGGCAAAACTCGCAAGTGAAGCAAAAGGAAAGTACCAAAGTTTCGCCTATTGTTCTGCAACAGCCTTCTTGCTGCAAAACATTTACCCTATGGTAAACTGCCCACCGTTGTCAAACTCAGAACGGGCACGAACGCCCGTGGTTCCAAACAGACGGTTTAGTTTTTGCCATGGACGGCAAAACTCAGAACCACCACGGATGGCGGTGGTTCCACGCAGCAGCGATGTTTTAAAGCAAGACTATTCGTAAAGCTTTAAAACTCGTGGTTTAGTTTTTGACAAGGATGTCAAAATCAGAACTGCCACGGATGGCAGTGGTTCCACACAGACGGTTTAGTTTTTGGCACGGATGTCAAAAATCAGAACGAGCACGGACGCCCGTGGTTCCAAACAGAAACGATGTTTTAAAGCAAAATAGTTTGTAAAGCTTTAAAACTCGTGGTTTAGTTTTTGCCACGGACGGCAAAAACTAAACCGTTGTGTCAAATTTTTTTTATAAAATTTTGTATGTTTTGTATAAGAGGTATTAAACACTATTTGAGTTATCAAAAGAATACTGCGGTAGAACCATGTATTCCCGACAATGCGCAAATAAAAAAAAGAGAGGACGCTGCCTCTCTTTTTTTATAAATAGGTTATGCTTCAAGCAAACGGTTCATGCGTTTGATAAAGTCGATCGGGTCTTTCAGTTCGCCGCCTTCGGCAAGGAGGGCTTGTCCCAATAAGACAATGGAAACATCGGCGATAAAGGTTTCGTCATTATTGTCTTTGAGTTTTTGTACAATGGGATTGTTTGCGTTAATTTCCAAAATCGGTTTTATTGCCGCATGATTTTCCTGCCCCATTGCGCGCATAAGCCGCTCCATCTGCAAGCTCGGGTCATTTTCGTCAACAACAATACAGGAAGGAGACTCCGCAAGCCGCTTGGAAATGCGCACTTCTTTTACGCGGTCGCCTAAGGCTTTTTTCACCTTTTCAAGAACCGGCTTAAAATCTTTTTCCGTTTCTTCCGCAGTCTTTTTTTCTTCTTCGGTATTCAACTCATCTTCTGAGCCTGCACGGTTTGCCGCCTTAAGTTCCCAGTCCTTATATTTGCCGATAGTCGGAATAACAATATCGTCAATTTCATCGCTCATAATTAAAACCTCAAGACCCTTTGCCTTGTACGCCTCAAGGTGCGGAGACTGACGCAAGTTCTTTTCATCGGCACCGGTAATATAGTAAATAGCTTTTTGGTCGGGCTTCATACGCGATACATAATCGGCAAAGCTTGTCCACTCATCTTCTTTTACTTCGGAGGAGGTTGTCTTAAAACGCACTAGTTCCAAAAGCTCATCCTTGCGCTCAAAATCGCTGTATAAGCCTTCTTTTAAGGGACGGTTGTATTCAGCGATAAACGTTCCGTATTTTTCCTTATCGTTTTCCGCAAGCTTTTTAAACTCGCCAAGCAGTCTGTTCACCGAAGCGTTTCTAATGGCGGAGAGAATTCTGTTTTGCTGCAAGATTTCCCTGCTCACGTTCAGCGGCAAATCTTCGCTGTCGATAATACCGCGTACAAACCGCAAATACACCGGCAGCAATTCTTTTTCGTCATCGGTGATAAACACGCGCTTGACAAAAAGTTTTACGCCCGGGCGGTAATCCGCATGGAACATATCAAAAGGCGCCTTTGCCGGAACATAAAAGAGCGTCGTATACTCTTGTGTGCCCTCAGCCTTGGTGTGCAAATACAAAAGCGGATCTTCGGAATCATGCGAAAGCGATTTATAAAAGTTTATATAATCTTCTTCTTTTAACTCATTTTTATTTTTTTGCCATAAGGCGCTTGCGTCATTTATTTTATCACAATGAGCGGACTCCGATTTTACCGTGCCCTTATCATCATAATCTTTTTGCGTGTAATGCAGATAAATCGGAAAAGCAATATGATCCGAATATTTTTTGATAATCTGCTCAATGCGCCAGCGGGTAGCAAACTCTGAATCCTCTTGATTAAGATGCACAATTACACAGGTGCCGTGGCTGCCTTCAGGAACATCATCGATAAGCGGAAAATCCGTGTCCTCCGCCTCTTCCAGCGTATAAGAATCCTTCCCGTCGGAAATCCATTTCCACACCTTTGACTCGCCCGCCTTTTTGGCAATCACCTCGATTTTTGAGGCAACCATAAAAGCAGAATAAAACCCGACACCGAACTGCCCGATAAGGTTGGAATCTTTTTTTTCATCATTCGCCAGCTGCTCCAAAAAAAGCTTGGTGCCGGATCGGGCAATAGTGCCGAGATTGCTGCGAATATCTTCATCATTCATGCCGATTCCCGTATCGCGGACAATCAGCTTATTTGCGTCCTCCTCAAACGTAATATCAATACGCGGATTAAACACAACCTGCTTATACGCCTCATCCGAAACGGTCAGATACTTTAATTTGTCTAAGGCATCGGAGGCATTCGAGACAAGCTCCCGCAAAAAGATTTCCTTGTTTGAGTACAATGAATGAATAATCAGCTGTAACAACTGATTTACTTCGGTTTGAAATTCATACTTTGCCATATATGTTCCTTAAGTTACGTGAAAATTGCGCTGTTTTTTTTCCGGGCAAGCGTACACCCGACGAGCCTTTTTTGCACAAAAAGCCCTGTATTAAAAATACTAAAAAAACACCTTACCGGCAAGTTTTCAAATGCAAGGCTCTGAAACTTCTCACATACCGGGTCATTAAAAAAGAGCCCGACACGGCGCAACGGTGAGTAAACTTACCATAGGCAAAATGGAACACTCGAATTTTTTCTGTCCAAAACTGTAAAATTGAAGCTTTAAAACTCGTAGGCGAAGTTATAGCAAATTTTTAAAGCTTCGCCCCTGTCAAAATTCCAAACGATGTTTTAAAGCATCAACACTGTTTTGTAAAATTGAAGCTTTAAAACTCGTAGGCGAAGTTATAGCAAATTTTTAAAGCTTCGCCCCTGTCAAAATTCCAAACGATGTTTTAAAGCATCAACACTGTTTTGTAAAATTGAAGCTTTAAAACTCGTAGGCGAAGTTATAGCAAATTTTTAAAACTTCGCCCCTGATCTTTTTTATAATATAGATGAATTAAAAAATCAGCTGAAAATATCAGAAAACGTTATGCTACGGTTTTTACCGCACATCAAGGATTTCAGCCGCGAGCGGAGACAGGATCGTTACCGCTGTTTCTTTAGAAACGCCGTTTATTTTGATGAGGCAAATCTTGGTATCGGCAGAGCTTCCGTCGCGGATAACCATTGTGATGATATTCCCGCCCGCATCGGCAATTCCCGCCGTGATATGCTTAAGCACTCCGTGTCCTTCTTTCAGCAGCAAGGTGATACGTACTCCTTCTTCGCGCGCTCCGAAGAGATTGATAAAGAGTTTAAAAAGGTCGCCGTCGGAAACAATGCCGACAAGCGCATCGCCGCGCATAACCGGCAAGGCGCTTACCTTATTGTCTACCATGATGCGCGCAGCTTCCTCAACGGCAACATCTTCAGTAATAGTGATAACATCTCTTTTCATCACTTTTTCCACTTTCAGTTTTGAAAGTAAATAATTTATTTCGTAGATGTCAAGAGCGGTTGCAGAAGAGGGGCTTGCATTGAGTAAATCCCGTTCGGTTATTATACCGATAAGGTGATTGCGCTGATCAAGCACCGGCACACGTCCTATTCCTTCTTTTTTTAAAAACGCAAGAGCATCGGGGACAGACATCTCCGGATGAATATATAGCGGAGTGTTTGTCATAATACTTGCAACATCCATACGCATTCCTCCCTGATAATATACGGGAACAGTTTACTTTGTTCCCAAATAGGCTTGGCGGACCGAATCATCATTCAGTAATTCTGCGCCCGTCCCTGTTTTTACAATACTGCCGGTTTCAAGCACATAGGCACGGGTGGCTATGTGCAAAGCTTTAAACGCATTTTGTTCGACCAGCAATATTGTAATACCTTCACTATTTATTATACGGATAATATTAAAAATTTCATCTACTAATATCGGCGCAAGCCCCATCGAAGGTTCATCAAGGAGCAGTAAACGGGGGCGGCTCATCAGTGCGCGCCCGATTGCAAGCATTTGCTGCTCGCCGCCTGAAAGGGTTCCGGCAGCTTGCCCTTTCCGTTCAAGCAAGCGAGGAAAAAAATCAAAGACGCGCTGTAAATCTTTTTGTATGCCTTCTTTATCGTTTCTAAGATAGGCGCCCATTTCAAGATTTTCCATAACGGTTAAATTAAAAAACACCCGTCTGCCTTCGGGAACTTGCACAAGTCCCATGCGTACAATATCTGCGGGCGGCAATGCGGTAATGTCTTTATCCAAAAAGGAAATGCTTCCGCTTCTTTTTTTGATGATATTGGAAAGCGTATGCAGGGTTGTTGTTTTGCCGGCTCCGTTTGCACCGATGAGCGTACAAATTTCCCCTTCATTGACCGTAAACGAAATACCGTGCAGTGCTTGAATATTTCCGTAAAACACTTCGAGATTTTGTACGTTAATCATATAATGAGTCCTCCGAGCCGAGATATGCTTTTATAACCTGCGGATTATGTACAACTTCCTCAGGAGAGCCGGCAGCGATAACCTTTCCGTAATCCAACACAATAATCCGCTCGCAAATGCCCATAACAAGTTTCATGTCGTGCTCAATTAACAAAACCGTCAGCTGGAATTCTTTTTTGATAAAGCTGATAATTTCCATCAGTTCGCTTGTTTCCTGCGGATTCATGCCTGCTGCGGGTTCGTCTAAAAGTAAGAGCTGCGGACGAACGGCAAGGGCACGCGCAATTTCGAGCCGCCGCTGTTCTCCATACGAAAGATTTTTTGCATAGTCATTGATTTTATCTTCCAGCGATAACAAACGGAGTAATTCACGCGCTCTTTTTCGTAATGCGGTATCATCGGCATAAAAATTTCCCATACGGAATACCGCATCCGTAACCGTTGATCGTTTTTCGTTATTTAATGCAATCAGAATATTATCTTCCACAGTTAAATTATTAAACAGGCGGATATTCTGAAATGTGCGCGCAATTCCTAATTTTGCATGATGCCATGGTTGTTTTCCTTGCATCATAGAGCGGCTGGCCTGCCGATCGTAATACGTAATAGTGCCCGAAGTGGGCGCATAAATACCGGAGAGCATATTAAACACTGTTGTTTTACCCGCCCCGTTCGGCCCGATGAGCCCGACCAACTCATTGCGGTTGAGCACACATGAAAAATTGCTGACCGCACATAAGCCGCCGAAAATCATTGAAAGGGAATCCGCCTCTAAAAGCGTAGGACTAATTCGTCCGGAATATTCTTTTTCCGTCTGTTTTTTTACAAAGAAAAAAGGCATTATGCGTCCTCCCTTTCTGCTTGTTTTTTACCAAAAAGTCCCTGTAGTTTTTGAGCCGCTGCGCTAAAGGATAGCTCTTTTGAACCTAAGAGTCCTTGGGGACGGAAGAGCATAACAATAATTAACAGCATCGGATAAATCAATAAGCGGAATTCCTGTAAGAACCGCAAGAGTTCCTGCAAATAGGTTAATACAAAAGCGGCGATTATTGAGCCGGTAATATTACCGATGCCGCCGAGTACAACAAAGATGAGGAAATCAACACTCTTATTAAAAGAGGCGATATCTGGTTTTACAAACCCGAGAAAGGGTGCGTAGAGGGCGCCGGCAAGCCCCGCAACAAATGCGGCAAAAATAAAACTGCCCATCTTATAGCGGAACACCGAAATGCCGCAAGAATTTGCGGCTATTTCATCTTCGCGTACAGCCAAAACCGCTCGCCCGTATGGAGACTTCATGCCGTTATATAACACGATAATTACTAATGCCAAAACCGATGCAATGGCAAACCACGCATACTCAGGCATAACGGTTAAAATGCTGGTAATTCGTTTGCCGTTCGGGCCGCCGGTAAAACTTTTAAAATTAGTAAATACCACACGAATGATTTCGCCGAATCCCAGTGTAACAATTGCCAAATAATCGCCGGTGAGCTGCAATACCGGAAACCCGATTACAAAACCCGCAACGGCTGCAACAAGAGCCGCCGCCACAATAGCCGCCGGCAAAGGGATCGCGCAAGTTTCATAAAACCAGATTAAAAAATAAGCCCCGATTGCCATAAAGCCCGCCTGTCCAAGGGAAAGCTGACCGGTTAATCCGCAAATAATATTAACACTGATTGCCGCAATAGCATTGATAGCGGCAAGCGTAAGTATTTGTGCGGTATAGGGATCGATGATTCCGTTTTTGATAAAAAACCCCGGCATGACAACCAATACTAAAAGTGCCGCTATCGACAAACCGATCGATCTGTATTTTTTATGTACAAGACTCATACTTTTACCCTTGTTTTTTTACCCATCAATCCCGAAGGCTTTACCAACAAGATAATAATTAACAGCGAAAATGAAATTGCATCGGCATACTGCGATGACAAAAAACCTTTTGTAAGTGTTTCCACCAAACCAAGAATATACCCGCCAATCATCGCCCCGGGTATTGATCCGATTCCGCCGAGCACGGCAGCAATAAATGCTTTCAGTCCGGGCATCGCACCCATGGTCGGCTCAATTTGCGGATAGGCTAAGGCAAACAATACGCCGCCCGCAGCCGCTAAAGCGGAACCGAGTGCAAAGGTAAAGGAAATAATTCCGTTAATGGACACACCCATTAAGCCGGCGGCGGTCGCATCAAACGATACTGCGCGCATTGCTTTACCCGCTTTGGTATGATTTACAATATAGTTCAGTAAAAACATTAACCCGATAGAAACGGATACAACAATGAGCTGGATGTTTGAAATGTCAAAATCGCCAACTGAAATTTTTACAGTTGGCAATGTGGGAAACTGACGCGGGTCGGGGCCGATAAACGGCAAAACCCGCGCTCCGTTTTGTAAAATAAGCGAAACGGCAATCGCGGTAATAAGCGAATTGAGCCGCGGGGCATTCCGCAAGGGACGGTACGCAAAACGTTCTATAATAATACCGACCGCTGCGCAAACAACCATTGCCGTTCCTATTGCAATAACGAATGACAGAGGCGATGTACCGAAAGTCAGCAGCACATAATAACCGACATAGGCGCCGAGCATCAGCACATCTCCGTGTGCAAAATTGATCAGCAACACAATACCGTACACCATTGTATACCCGAGCGCAATAAGAGCATAAATACTGCCCAATGACAACCCGTTTATCAGCTGTTGAATAACCATAACCGCCCCCGTAAACTTTTCGTATTTTGCGCTTTATTTAAGGATTAACCGTATCTTTATAAACAGTCGCTACTTTTCCTTCGGCATTTTTTGTCAAACCAACCACAACCATTGCCTTAATAGGATTGCGTTTTGAATCAAAGCGCAGTTTTCCCGTTACATACTGACCTTCCATAGTTGCCAACGTATCCTTTAACACTGAAGGATCGGTTGAATTTGTTTTTTTAATAGCATCTCCCAGCAAGTAAACAGAGTCATACCCAAGAACCGCAAAAGCTGTGGGAGTTTGTTTATACGCATCACGATAGACAGAGACAAACTTCACCACGGCGGGATCTTTGGAATCGGCAATATAGTGATCCGAAAAATACGCACCCTCAAGCTCTTCACCAGCATATTCCTGAATACCTGCCCAGCCGTCTCCGCCAAGCAGTTGAGCCGTAATACCTTGCGCTCTCAGCTGTTTTGCAATTAACATAACCGTCGCATAGTAATCGGGTAAATAAATACATTCAGGATTTGTGCTTTTTATTTTTGTTAATTGCGCGTTAAAATCCTTGTCTCCACCGGCATAGGATTCGGCAGCAACAATTTTCCCGCCGCTTTGTTCAAATGCTTTTGTAAAACTCTCGTACAAACCGCTTGAATAATCACTACCGGGATCATACAAAACAGCCGCAGTATTAAACCCGAGATTCTTCTTTGCGTACTCGCCCATCACTCTTCCTTGGAAAGGATCGATAAAGCACATTCTGAAAATAAAATCGCCCGCATCGGTTATTGACGGCATTGTTGCGGCAGGAGCAATTACCAGCACTTTTTGCATTTGCGCCAGCCCCGTCATTGCCTGCACACAGCCTGAAGTCAACGAGCCGATAATCATACGAACGCCGTCTTTTGCGGTTAATTTTTTATAAACGTTTACGGACTTTTCGGGATTACCTTCATCATCTTCAATAATCAATTTTATTTGTTTACCGTTCCAACCGCCCGCCGCATTTATTTCCTGCACTGCAAGCTTAATTCCGTTCAACGCTTCGGTGCCGTATACCGCAACATTGCCCGACAGGGGAGCAACAATACCGATGGTAATTTCTTTCTCATCGGAAACAGCCTCCGACTTGCTGCACGAAACAAAAAGACTCAGCGCTGTAACCGCAACACAACATACCGCCACAATAAACTTTCTCATCTTTTTCACAATTTTACTCCTTGAAAAAAATCAAAATAAAACAACCCACAATCTTTGCAATTGATTATTTAGGCGAGAGTGTACGTTATTTTGGCATTTTTGTCGAGATATATTTGAGAATGAAACCAGGACATTCGCATAAACAAGGGCTTGCAGCTGTAAGTTTTTGATAACTCAATTTGATTTTAATTCATCCAAATACGAATCGTAAAAAAATTTTATAAAAAAAAATTCGACCCTACGGTTTAGTTTTTGACGTCCTTGTCAAAAACTAAACCGTCTGCGTGGAACCACGGGCGTCCGTGCCCGTTCTGAGTTTGACAACGGTGAGTAAACTTACCATAGGGCAAAGCATTAATAATTTGCCTCCGCTTTGGCAACGAGTTTTAAAGCTTCAAACAGAGTAAGTCGCTTAACTTGGGGTTTGTTTTAAAAAAGAGTCTATGGTTTTTCGGAGACTTTCCGTATCTGAAGGCAAACTGAGATTAACGGGTTGCACATTCGGAAAAGATTTAAAAAAGGTTTCCTGGCGTTTCGCATACCGCTTGCTGTTTCGCTTAATCAACTCTTTAACTTTTTCGATATCAGCGGCGTGAGGATTTCCGTTGCCAAGCTCAAAAAATTCCCGATAGCCAATTGCTGTCATTGAAGGATCGTGTTGCGAAAAACCTTGTTCGAAAAGTGCATACACCTCGTTTTGTAAAGCGTTTTGTGCAAACATTTGTTCAACCCGCGCTTCAATGCGGGCATACAATTCTTCTCGGGGGCGAAACAGGCAGACGGCTGTGAAATCATATGCACTGCGATATTCTTTTGTCCGAGAAAAAGCACTTAACGGTTTTCCGGAAGCGATAAACACTTCAAGTGCACGGATAATTCGATATTCGTCATGAATATGAATTTTTTCTGCGGAAAGCGGATCAACCTGTTCCAATTCACGCAATAAAGCAGCAGCTCCTTCCTCCGCCATTCTTTTTTGCAGCTGTTTTCGAACCGACTCGTCCGCTTGCGGAGTTATCGGTAAGCCGAACATAAAGTTTTGCAGATAAAAGGCAGCCCCTCCAAGTAATACCGGTAAATTCCCGCGCTGAAAAATTTCCGCGCAAAGTCTGTCCGCTTCGCGCACAAAATCTCCTGTTGAGAATTCGCAATCCGGCTCGCAAATCGCCACAAGATGATGCGGCAACTTTTCCATAAGAGCTTCTGCGGGCGCACAGGATCCGACACTCATGCCCTTATAAATCTGCACGGAATCGGCATTTATTATTTCAGGCTTGAAGTTCGTATAATCGGTATTATTTTTTACAAGAAAATTTTCAGCAACTGCCGTTTTACCTACGGCAGTTGCCCCGAAAATTATGAGAACAGGAATTTTCTGAGAAAGGTGCACGCGTTAATTATAATCGGGGTGATACTCAAGCTGATAATCAATTACATGGGTAAAAATTTGCCGCGCCGCTGTTGATACCACTTTACCGTCATTTTCTTCTAATATTGGATCATTAATGGTCGCAAGCTGAAACGCTCTACGAGTACCGGCTACGGTTATTTCGTAAATATTCCCCTCAAATTCAATCAATTCTTTTAATGGAAAAATCATAAACTGATTGTACCATTTTTTTATAACCTATGCAAGCAGGGCATTATTACACTTTCAGGACTTACGCATGAATAAGTGGCGGCAGCCCTCCGTCCGCAGGTTACTTCCTTGACACGGTTGTCAAAAAACACCCTGCAAGTTTTAACGCTTTGCAAATAGTCAACTTTAAACCATCATTTGACACCCGTATAGGTATCAAGGAATACTGAATCCGCAAACCGTTGTTATTAGCACTCGGATTAGTATATGTAGAAGTTAATGACAGAACGCTGCATTATACTTTGAACTTACCTACTTCAATCGCAAGATTTTCAATAGTCTCTTTTGTCTGTTGTGTAATTTCGTTTAATTTTTGAGTGGCTTTATTGATCTGTATTGCTCCTAAATCCATCTCATCCATGCTTGTAGTTATTTGGCCGGCAATATGTGTGAGTCTCTGTATTTCATCAGCTACCTGAATGCTGCCATTCATCATGTCAACCGAACCGGAGCGGACTTTTGAAGTTATTTCCCCAATATCTATTATCGTTTTTATAACTTGTTCAGAACCGCTGCTTTGCTCTTGCATTGCATTCATGATGCTGTCTTCCTGTGTTTTCACTTCTTGCGTAAGACTGTACGTATCATCAAAAAGTTTTTGAGCTTCTGCGGCATCGGATGCAATATCATCTATCTTAATTTTAAGAGTTTTTAATACAGAGCTGATTTGTTTACCCTGTGTGCTTGACTGTTCTGCAAGCTTTCGAATTTCATCCGCAACAACCGCAAAACCTTTTCCCGCATTTCCTGCATGAGCGGCTTCAATTGCCGCATTCATAGCGAGAAGGTTTGTTTGACTTGCAATATGCTGAATAACTGTGCTCGCTTGTAAAAGCCCTTCGGATTCTTGTGCTATTTCCTGTGTGAGTCGAGCAGAATTTACGGTTTTTGCTCTTACATAATTTGATTTTTCCTGTAAAGTTTCTATACGTTTTGCGTTTTCACTTAAAATACTGCTTACCGAATTAATATTGACAACCATCTCTGTAATTGCCGAAGAACTTTCGGTAATATTTGCAGCTTGCATTTCAATATGTCTATTAAGGTTTTCGATAATTTTCCGCATTTCTTGCATTGAAGCTTCTGTTTGGTTAACGCTTGATGCTTGAGAAAGCACCTATCTTTTAACTTCTTTAATATTTTCACCGATTTGACTGATTGCTCCCGTGGTTTCATTCATATTATCCGAGAGGTCGGTCCCTACTTTTTGTAAATTACCGGCTGCTTTACCGACGGTAACAACGGCACTGCGTATCTTTTTTATTGTTTCATTAAAGAATGTTGCAAGATCGGCAATTTCATCATTTCCTGTTACCGGTAAATGTACCGTCAAATCTCCTTCCCCCTCCGCAATATCATACAGACTATTCGTTACCTGTTCGATTCTTTTTGTAATTTTATATATGAGTAAAAAAAGCAGAATAAATACCGTAACAGCGGTTATGGCTAACATTATAATTACCGCAATGGTGAGCTTGATTCCGTTCGCATATATGTCAAATACGGGAAGTGCGCTTCCCGCAAACCATATTTGCTTTGTCTCTCCGATTTTTATCGGTACATATACATACATCCATTTAGCGTCATCTATTTTTTTAACAAAGTGAAACGGTTTGAGGTCTTCAGCGGCCTTTTTAAAAAAAACTGAAAAATCACTTTCAGAAAATTCAGGTAATTCTTTTGAAACCAAGGAATCGTCTTTATGAAATAAAACAAGCCCCTCCGCTGAAACAAGAATAGGAGCTCCTTTATTAAAAACGGTCTCGGTTTTAAATAAATCTTGCATATGAGAAAGAGAATAATCTATGCCGATAACGCCTATCGGTTTTCCGTTTTTATCATGAATGGGTACGGCACTTCCAGCAACATACATTGTTTTGCCCTGTAACGTATAACGGTTCGGTTTTATTAAAATACCCACTTTTGAATGTAAAGGATTTTCATACCAGAAGCTTCCGTCATAGTCGGTTAAGGGGTTAAGAGACACGATTCCGTTAACCTTGGTCCAATAAGGAATAAATCTGCCGGTTTCATCATGGCCGGGTTGATTTTTAAATTTATTGTCTAAACCGTCGAGTGCGTTTGGCTCCCACACCGTCCATACATCAACAAAATTATTTTTTTCTGAAAGTGTTGTTTGCTGCAAACGATTAAAATATTCACGGCGTAAATCTGCGGGTATTATTGTATAGTTTTCAAAAGTTCTGGCTAAACTTACGGTTCTATCATAAACATTTTGAATAATGAGCTGTACATCTCGCGCCATTGTCATACTTTGATCGTATAAATGTTGTAACGCAAAATCATATGAGGCCCGAGTCAAGCCTGTTATCAGAAAAATAAAGATAATCAGTGCAAAAGGAGAAAACACCCCAAGCAATGTCAGCACAAGTTTTTTACGAATAGTAAATTTCATACAGACCTCATCAGATATAAATAGTTTATAATATATTTGTTTTTAATTTGTCTTATTTTAGAAACTAATGAAGTATTTTGCATGCATATACTTGGTGTTTCCGTTTTTTTAAGCATTACATTATTAATCGGTGTTTTTTCATAAATTTTGAAATAATAAGTGTCAATAGTATGTACTTTATCGGGAAAAAATACGGATTCTAAGAAAATATCAACATGCATGAACTTCTCCACTTTATTAAAAAAAAATTAAAGAGACTTAAAATATTCTCTTTTTTAAGCAAACTCTTGATTATCTCTATCAGTATAGCATAGGAAAATAAAAAACACCACGAAAAAATAAATTTTTATGAAGATTTTACCGACTTGCCAGCTTACACTTTTCCCATTTCTCGAAAGTAGTATAGCGTTTTTTTTAATAAATCAATCTATTCTTACTACATCGTATTTGAATCGCAAAATTTTTTATAAAAAAGAACCCGACACGGCACAACGGTGGACAATTTACCATAGTGATGCTGAATCCGCAAACCTCCTGCTGATGCTTCGCGCTGCATACCAGCAAGTTAATTGCAAAACACTACACTAATGCTTTTTTTCGAGTCCTGTTTAATCACTCGAATTTTATATACAAAAGAGAAATAGGTTCAGCATTATATCCGAATTTTATATCATTAAATTTTAAATTTCTTAACTTCTTCAGCAAGACGTTCGATGCTTTGATGGGTTTTGCGACTTATTTCAGCTATTCCTATAATTGCACTGTTAATCTTGATTGTATCGGTATTCATAGTATTCATGTTTTCGGTAATCATTGCAGCGATCGATGCCAATTTTTGCATTTCAGTCGAAGTTTCCTTACTACCGGTTAACATTTCCGTTGCTCCATGTTCAACTTCCGTTGTAGCAGTATTGATGCTTTTTATTGCTCGGAGAATTTCCATGCCACCGGCGCTTTGCATTTGCATTGTCTTCATAATAACATCTTCTTGTGTTTTTACTGTTTCGGCAAACTGATAGATATCGGAAAATACGCTTTGTACGGTATCCGATGATTTTCCCAATTCACCTATCATAGCTTTCAATTCTTTCAGCACCATGGTAATTGATTTGCTTTGTCGCGCAGCTTCTTCTGCGAGTTTTCGTATTTCCGCAGCGACGACGGCAAAGCCTTTCCCCTCATTTCCTGCATGAGCAGCCTCTATAGCGGCATTCATAGCTAAAAGATTTGTCTGACTTGCAATGTTTTGGATAATAGTGCTTGCTTCCAATAAACCGTCAGACCGTTCAATAATCATCTTAGTGATCTCAACGGAGTGCATCAAACTTGTATGACCGATATCCGTTGACTCATTCAGACTTTCAACTGTTTCGGTGTTCTCTTCCAAAATATCGGTTACCGCTCTGATATTCGTAACCATTTGTTCTATTGATGCGGAGGACTGTTCAACGCTTGCTGCCTGAGTAGCAATATGTTTATTAAGTTGCTCAACGGTTCGAACAGACTGCTCCATTACAGAAGCTACTTCAGTAATACCGGTTGTTTGACTTAGCACATCATTTTTTACATTTCCGATACTTTCCTCAATTTTTTTTGCAGCAAGCTCCGTTTTGCTTGCATGCTCCGTTAACTCCGAGCCTATCGCTTCCATTTTATCTATATTGTAGGTAACAGTGGCTATTGAATTGCGAATTTTCTTGATTGTCTCATTAAAATAGAGTGCAATATCGGATATTTCATCGTTTCCTCTTACAGGTAATGAAATAGTCAAATCACCTTCACCCTGCGATATGTTTTTTAATGCCATGGCTGTTTTCTGCAATGGTTTTGCTATTTAATACGCAATAACCAGAATAACAAAGCCTGCGCACACAATTGTTATAATGATAACAACACAAACAGATATCATAAATTTATGGACTCCACCCATAAACTCTTCAGTGGGAGCACAAATAACCAAGGTCCAGCCAGTTGTACTGATTTTTGAAAACGCTCCGCTTATTTTTTTCCCGGCAAAATCATAGGTATCGTAATTATACCCGTAATATTGTAATGCTTGTTGTATAAACCGGTCAAAATCTTTGTATGCATTGTCTTGCTTTGCTTTTTCTAAAACATTCAGTTTTTCCTTTACGATTTGCTCATCCTTTCCCGCTATGATAGTTCCGTCGGTTCCTACGATAAAGGCTTCTCCTGTTTTCCCGATAGAGGCATTTTTGATATCGCGAGACAGCATCGCGGCATTTATTTCGGCAACTAAGATATTAATAATTTTCTGCGACACATTGTAAACGGGAATATAATAGTACATTGATACAAAACCGCCCGCAGCCGATGGCTCTGGTTGACTAATAAACATTCCGCCATTCAAAACAGTAGTAACCCCGATTTTTCCGCTATGGTTGACCGCTGTGCCGTCTGTTTGAAAGCCCTTTCCCGATGTATCCAAAATAAAAAGCTTGGTGATAAAATTTTTGGTATTTTTTACCGCCTCATATCTGAGCGAATGCGCTTTTTCACTTACATTGAAATTAGGGTCGCGCACAGTTTCGTTTCTTGCAATAGTTTCCAACTGCCGATATAAACTTTGCAGGTTTACATTAACTATTTCCGATAAATTGTATGCTTGTAAAGTAAGTCGCTCCGTAACATTATCCGTTAACGCTTTGTATGATGTAAGTAAAAAAACAGCACTTATTAACGCTATCGAAAATAGCAGTACGATACCAAAATAAAAAACTAATTTAATTGTAATTGAATGTTTTCTTTTTTCTGCTCTCCCCATATTTTATCTCCATTTATATTTGTATAAATCCGGCTGAAAGTGAGTATTATTATATTCACACACGAGCAATTATTTTCGGTTTTCTCATCGTATAAAACCACCTCAGTGATGAAAAATGTAAAAACCGTAGTGCATATTTTAAATATGACATAAAGAGGAGACTTGTTATCAAACAGTTGAAAACTTGCCTTCTTCAAAATATCACTATAATATTACAGAAATTATATCATAAAGCCATATAAAGTCTACCAAAAAATATATTTTTAAATAAAATATTACGGTATCATTTAAAGCTCCACATAAAAATAAGCACAAAAACAAGAATCTATGTGTTATAAAACGATTTGTAAAAGAGAAAATCAGGTGAATTAAGAGGAAGTTTAGATAAAAATATTTTTAAACTGTTAAAATATTTTTTATAGTACTATTGCACCCTGCCGCAGAAGTTTTGGCTCGCTTCCTGAAATATCAACGATGGTTGAAGCAAGCCCCGTAATCTTTCCCGCATCTACGATCAAAGAAACATCTTGCTGAAATTCTTGTTTGATTTCTTCTATATCTGTCAGGGGAGGAAAACCCGATCTATTCGCACTGGTGGAGTAAATAGGCTTTCCGGTTTTTTCTACCACTTCTCTAAGCCAATTATCATTTGGGCAGCGAAAAGCCTGTGTATTTCCGTTTTTCAGCCTCATAATTAGCGTAAGCGGACCCGGCCATAAAGATAAAAACTTTTGGGGAATAGAAATATCGGTATATTTTTTATAATCTTCAGGTTTGGCAATGAGGGCGATAAATTGCTTAGAAGCGTTTCGGCCTTTTATTGCAGCAATTTTATCCGCCGTTTCCGGCATAATACCTGAAAAACCGTAAATTGTATCGGTTGGGATAATAACAATTTTTTTTTCGCGCAAAAGCTCGGCGGTAATATCAGCCGAATTACCATCAATTTTTGAAACAATCATTTTTTGATTCCAAATAGCATTTCCAAAATAAGAATAATAATCCCCGCAGAGGCTGCAAGACTTTTACAAAAATCATCACTCAAAGTATACGGCTTTGTAATCTTAAACGATGTCCCTGCAGTAAGTTGTTGTGTAAAGCTTCCCGAAAAATTTGTCGGCTTAATAAGAAACTCTCCATCCCTCACATAACCTAACTGATTTGCATAGACCTCAATTGTGTCTTGGTCAAAAGAAAGATTATCTATTATAATTCCAAGCTCTTTGGTAGTTTCCGCTAAGGCTTCAACATGATATTTTAAGGCATCTCGCTGCATTTGCATTTGTTTCATTGCAAAAAAACTTTTTTGCCCGAAAAAAAGAGACAAAAACCCGTATAGCCCGACGGCAACAAAAACGGGAAAAATTATTTTCAAATACAACTTCATATCATTCTTTAGTTACGGCATATTCGGACTTTCCTTTAAATAATATTGAAAAAAAACAAAAAGTATTATATACTTATGATGTATATATTTTATGCCGATATACGTTATAACAATCCGATATTAACGTGGAGAAAAGCATGGCTTCAGATTATGAAAAAAAAGATTCAATAGATGATTTCTCTTTCCCGGTGCATTTTGATGACAACTCAAAACTTGATATGTATGGAGTTTGGATAAAAAAAAGCGCTCGTGATGAGTCAGATAAAGATTTTCAAGCAATAGAAAACAATAAAGATGCGAGCAGTCCGGCGGACGATATTGAAAATTTGTCTGATTTTGCCGTATCTTTTCCCGAAGAAGAACAAGGCATACATTCCGAAGAAAACTCATTTATACAGGAAAGCAGTAATCATGCTGATGGACAAGGAGATGATATGGCAGCTATGGATATTAACGGATTTGAAACACTGGATCTCGATGATTTTTTAGACGATTCTTTTGACGATTCATCCCAATCCGATCAAGCATCTCAGTCGGATGAACAAGATAAAACTCCTATTAAAGAGGCAGATTTCACTCCCGTTGAATTTTCTATGGAAGATTTTGAAGCGGAAATTAGCAGACCGAACGAAGAGGAAGAGGGAGAAGATCCTCACGCTCCGGTAGATATTGATATAGACTTCAGTCCCGCAGCAAGCACGAACACGGAAACTTCTGAAGGAGACGATAGTTTAAATACAATTACGGAAATTCATTTTGACCTTCCCGATTCTTCACCGAGCTCAAGTTCCAATTCCGCTATAAAGACCGAATTTTCTGAAGCATCCGAATTTGACGATCTTCTTGACGGGCTTGGCTCTTCTTCGGCAAGTACAACAGTGAATGTGCCTGATAAAAGAAAATCGGAAATCAATTTGAATGTTGATATTGAAGATGCAGGTGAATCCAAAGCTGAAGAATTTGAATTTGCCAAAACGGATATAGAGTCTGTTGATATTTCCATTTTTGACAATGATCCCGTTGTGCCTGAGGTAGCGGTAAAAGCGGAAGAACCCGATAAGCCAAAACAGGAAGAACCGGAAGAAAAACTGTCGGCTGTAAACATTGAAGTTCCCGAAACCGACATGTTTTTTGATGATGTCGGTGCTTTAACCGATGACCTTATGAAAGAAGAAATTGCTTCCACAGAAAACAGTCTGGATTCAGTACCTGAGCATCACGCAGCCCAATCGCTCGAAACTGAAAATCTTTTACGAAAAATTGCGGAAGAAATTGCCGGCATTAAAACCGAATTGGCTGACCTTAAGAAACAAGTAAATGAACAAGCGACTGCCCCACTCATCCACAAAGATGATGTCATCCAAACGGAAGAGAAAAAACCCGCGGCAAAAAGCTCGGGTTTCTTCTCCGATGATGATACGGATGAAACAATTGCGCTTACCGGAGATGAACTTAACAATATCTTAATCACGGCGGATTTTACCGAAGAAGCAAATACGGAAGAATATGAAATCCCCGAATTCCTTGATTCGACGAATGAAAACCTTGCTGCACAGGAAATAGAAAATACGGAAGAAAAGAGCGAGCTTGAAGACTTTAAGCCTGCACATATTGTTCCGAGCGGAGATGACCTTAGTTATCTTGATGACCAAAGTGATATTCCCAATGATGAAACAATGCTGGGATCGGTTGCTGACGATTACATTACAAAACCGGATTTTGAATCGGAAGTTTTGGAAGAACCTGAAGATTTAACGATTGAAGCCCTTAATTTTGAAACTGATAATATTGCAGATATACAAAAAGAGACTGATGAAGCTCCGGTGCATGCGGACGATTTGAGCGATATCGACTTTTTAACTGAAGATATATCGGAAATCCCCGCAGAGCAGGAAATTGAATTACCTGAAATTGAATCTCAAGAGTTAACTGATTCTGAAGCAAATGAAGTTTCTTCTTTGGCTGAAAAAGATGCCGCTTTTTTTGATGAAACCCTGACAGATAAAATACCTGTTCACACGGAAGAGATCAAACCTGAACCGGCACAGTCGGAAACTGCAAGTATGCCTCTACAATTGAAAGAAGAAATCAAATCGGTTTTAAGTTATATGGACAGACTGCTTGAAAGCTTGCCGGAAGAAAAAATAGAAGAGTTCGCAAAATCCGAATATTTTAACACGTATAAACGCTTGTTTGATGAACTGGGAATTTCCTGATGGGTTTAATTGCAAAAGCGGAAATATTACGCGGTTCCGTATTTTTTGATACGGAAAAAAATTCGCTGTACGGAGAGCTGGAACGAAAATTTGCCGAACTTCGAGATGCGATAGGAATTGAGCGCGCAGGGTTTTTATATCCCGATGAAAAAAAGACTTTTGCACTCCATTTTGCGTTTGGTCTTGATATCACAACGCTACTTAGGATGGTAATACCCTTCAATACAATAAAAAATGTTTTACCGCAAAATAATTGGATATGTATTGAAGGTGCCAACTTGGAAGCTTTGCGTGTGTATTTTTCTTCTCATGAATTTGCTTCTTTAAAACGTCTGTATCTTTATCCGATAAAAATACAGAATATTTCACTGTATATTATCTTTTTTGATTCTCTTTTAAATGTTGCCGGAAAAAATTTTCAACCTGAGAAGGCGGCAACGCTTATTAAAAATTTTCTCCCCTCTCTTAAAAAGGCTTTTTCAGTTATAAAAATAACTAAGTTGATTTACCCTTTTCAAAAAGGTCAACGCCTTATAAAAGAGCGAATTGATGCGGCAATAATGGCAGAGAATACCGCAAATCTTTTTACCTTAAATACCAGCGCTGTTTTTCCAAATATTATTCGTCTGCACGGAGACATCAGTAAGTTACGCCTTTATTATGCGCTTATCAATCGGTTAATGGTTTTGGTTGGCACCTCAAATTTGTTTTTATTTGAGTCCGATCTCCAAATGCAAATTGTTATTTTTTCCGTCTCTCCGATTGATGCAGAGTTGTATATAACGCAGTTGCGTCAATCAGTGCAAGAAATTTTCGGTTTAAGTGTTGCGGAAAAACTTTTAATTGCTTCTAAAGGCAACAGCAAAGACTCTGAAGAAGTGTTGAAATTTCTTCACTTAAAAGGCTGATGATTCCGCAGGTTGCCCTACATTCAAAATACAACCCGCAAAAAGAGGCTGAAACCTTTGCCGGCTCTATCAAAACAAATCCTGCAATAATCGTTATTAGCGAACCGGGAGAATCCTATGCAGCGGAATCTTTGCGCAAAAGGTTTCCTTCTGCAAAACTGATTGCTTTACGGTATAGTCAAACTCTTTTTTCAGAAAGTGATTTTCTTTGGGATTCGGTTTGGAGACCGCAGGCAGGAAGCCTTGAATTTTTTTTAATTCAAAATATTCACGATGAAGAGTTATCCAATACGATTTTTATTCCTTGGAAGCCGGCGGATCGGGCTTTTCCCAATGAAGCAAAGCTCGTTTGGCAAGGAATTGCAACCGCCATTAAAATGATTCAAAGTGAGATGGCAACAAGGACATTTTTTGGGAAGCGCTGGCTTGCCAATATTTTGCGTAACAGCATGTTTGCAGAACAGGTAATCGATTTTTCTTTTTATGCCGAACGGGTGATTTTTGCTGCCGCAGGGCAAAGCCTTGAAAAATGCCTGAGCAAAAAGACTGGGGCTCCGATTGCGGCAGTTTCTTCCGCGCTTTCTGCATTGGCATATCGCGGGGTAAAACCTATCTTTTGCGTAAGCACCGATGGCGGTTTTTGGGCTGCCGCCCATTTAAAAAGAATTGCCACTGATATTCCGGTTTTGTTCCCACTTGAGGCAGCTATTCCTTCTAATGTATTAATAAATAATCCGCTTTCTTTTTTAAATTACGGATCAAAAACCGAATCTTTTTTCTTAGATGCGTTTCAAGCTCCGTCGATATCAGCACAGCGGAATGGAAGCGTTTCAGGTACGATGGCAGAGCTCTTATTTAATTTCAGAATAAAGAAGATATACCTTTGCGGGCTTGATTTAGCTGAAGGCAAAGGATTTCAGCATGCACGTCCTCATGCATCGGGTATTGCTAAAACATTTAGAACGATGCCTCTCGCATCAATTATTGCAAAAGGCGGAAATCCTCAGTCTTTAGAAATTTATGCAAACTGGTTTATGCAGCTGCCTAAGGAAAAAACCGATTGCCTCATACGCGTGGGCGAAGAAGGAAGAGCATTACCTTCAATAAAAACAATATCGCTAAAAGCGTTTTTAACGCAGATGCCGACCGTTATGCCGCAGATACGGACTCAGACGATTAAAAAAATATCAAAAAAAGATCGATTCGCCCTTGTGCATACATATCTTTTATTACTTGAGAAAACTGCAAAATTAAAAAACGGTGCGACTAAATTTTTAGAGCGAGGTATAGAAAAAGAGGCGGCTGAATTTCTTGCCTATCCGGAACTTTTGGTAGCGATAAAAAATCGAGGAACAAAAGAGCGTTCAATCGCCGCTCAAAAACTTTGTGAAAAAGTATCTGTGGAAATAAAAAAATTACGACAAAGGTTGCAGATACATGAATAAAATTTTTACCGAAAATATAGCAGCATTAAAAAAAGAAAATACTCGACTGGCGGACATACTCGAAAAAACCGAGTCAAATTCCGCGTATTCAAACGTATTCGTCGCAAAGTCGGGAGAACTTGTTCCTCTTTTAAAAAATGGAAAACCCCTACACTCAAAATATGATCCGAAAAAAGAAGCACAAAATCTCTTGCCCAAAGAAAGTTGCTTTGTACTTTTTTGCGGAATAGGCTCCGGTGTTCAAATCAAACTCTTTTTAGAAACCTTTCCTCAAGCTTTTTGCGGAGTTTGCGAAGCTGATTATCCGACACTTCGCTCAGCTTTTGACTGCATTGATTTTACTGAAATCATTGCAAACAAAAGATTGTATTTTTTTGCGCCTATAAGCGTACAGCGTTTGCCCCAAGAACTTGCAGAGCGATACCTTCCAGCAATGCACGGTAATTTTTCGGTATACAGCCTAAGCGCATGGACCCGATTTTTCCCCGAAGAGATAAAACTTTTTTCCCATCTTGTGGATGCGGCTCTGGACAAAATACGGGCTGATTATTCCGTACAAGCGCATTTCGGAAAGCTTTGGCTGCGGAATGCTTTTATCAATTTACAAACAGCGGCAAAAATATGTCCCTGCCTGCCGAAAGTTTCTTTAAGAACTCAGGCAGCTGTTTTGGGTGCAGGACCGAGCTTGGAAGAAGGTATTAAAAAAATACAATCAGAGCGAAGCGCATACACAGTTTTTGCAACCGACACTGCCTTTCCCGCCTGTATAAAACAAAAGCTGATTCCTGATTTTTTTATCGGTATCGACCCTCAGTATCTTTCATATGCGCATTCATTTCCGCCTCTTCCAAAAAACACAACGGCGATCTTTGATCTTTGCGCCTGCCCCTCTGCTATTACTCCTTTTATTGAAAACAAGAATCCGCTTATTTTTGCCGCCGGAGGGCATCCCCTTGCGCAACTTGCTGCCGAGTATTCTCCGTTTCCGTATATGGAAACAAGCTCGGGAACTGTTACCATTGCCGCCTTATCGGTTGCTTCAAGCTTGGGATTTACAAAACCGCTTACCTTCGGCGCGGACTTCGCCTACATAAACGGAAAACCGTATGCACGCGGAACCTATCTTTTTGATTTATATCAAAAAAAAGCGGTACGGACGGCACCGGCGGAAACTTCTTTTTCCGCCCTTATGTTCAGAACTCAAACAAAAAAAATAACAAGCGATTCGGGCATCACGTACACAACCGATGTGCTTACCCGATATAAAAAATCATTTCTTTCTTTTTCCTCCGAAAATATTTGGAAAAAAGAAGACTTCAGCGCATTTCCTTACAATGAGTTTATACAGTTTTTCTTAAAATCGTTAAAAGAGGAAAGGCACGAAACCAGCCTTGCGCTTCTGCCTTTTTTTGCATGGTATAAACTTAAAAAAAAGAAAAAAGGAGAAAACCTCGATAGTTTTTCTATCAGAGAACTTGTCTTTGGGGAAATTCTACGATATACTAAACTGAAATGAGTAAGATTTCTATACGCATATATGCGATTTTTGTAACTGTTGTAATAGTTTTTACCATATTGTGGTTTGCCTTATCGGTGTCAAGTGCGGTGCAAAAAAACACCGAAGGGGCACGAGTCTTTTTTTCGCAGACAGCGCAACGTTTTTTTTCTCTGATTTCTCCTGAAAAACCCGTTACACAGGCAAATATAGAAGAGATAAAAAAAATTTGTGAAGATAGCGGTGTGATACTTGCTTTACATATCGCAAGTCCGCAATCGAAATTATTTAACTGGGCAAAAGACGGTGAAGGCTTTAAATACAATAAAGATAATGAACTTGAACTAAGTGATAATCCGCTTTTTGTAAAAGTTTTTTCAGGGCAACTTGGAGAAAATCAGTCTTCCATATTGACTTTTACTGCTGCAATAAATATTTTGCCGACGGAATTTATCTTTGCGCGATTTAGAGCAGTTTTCTTTATTGTTTTATTTCTTGCGTTACTTTCCGCTATTTTGCTCTCTTTGCAATATATCTATCTGCCGGCTTCTACGAAAAGAGTTCAAAACAAGGAAAAAGAAAAGTTTTCTTTTGAGTCCGCCGAACCTGCGGCCACATCGACAACATCGCAAATGTATTCGCAGGACTCTAATGAAAGTACCGACTCGTATGACAGCTCTAAAAAAGAAGCCTTTTCATTTGCAAAAAAAGATTCGGATCTTACTTTAGATTCATTAGATAATTTAAATTTGTATAAAGACTATCCTGAAAATAATTTTTTTGATGATCAAGAGTTTTCAAAAACAAATACAGAGACTGCGCCTGACCAAACCGACAGTACAACAGTTGAGGCTTCAGCGTTTGATGAGCCGATAGAAGAAAATGATCAGCGAATGGAACTGGGACTGTTTACACCGATAACAGGAATTGGCTGGGAATCCTATCTTTCCGAACGATTGGAAGCTGAGTTGGGCAGGGCAACAGCATCCGATAATGATCTTACGCTGATGCTGATAAAAATACCGGGGGTTGTGCAAGAATCAGAGCTTGCCGTAAATATTTCCCATCGATTAGTAGAAACTTTTCAGTTTAGAGATATGATTTTTGAATTCGGCAATGACGGTTTTGCCGGCATTTTGCAAGATACCAGTCTTGATGAAGCTATGCCGCTTGCAGAAAATTTGCGTGCCGATATTCTTCAAATCGAAGGTTTAGATACAGAGGCGCAGGTCTTTATCGGGATTACCACAAGAACAGCCCGCCTTACTTCTGCTGAAAGACTTTTAGAAGAAGCCTCCGGGGCATTGCAGAAAGCGGAAGAAAGCTCAGGTGCAAATCCCATTATCGCTTTCAGGGTTTCCGCAAGCCGCTATTAACTAATGAAAAAAGCACACAAGGTTTTGTTCTTGCTAAAAATCGCTGTGAATTTTTGCATTTTGACTATGGTACGTTTGCTTACCCTTGCTCAATTCCAAAGGATGTTTTGCCTGACACTCCAACGTAAACAGGCAAAACTCGTAGGCGAAGTTACAGTAAATTTTCAAAACTTCGCCCGTGCTCAATTTCAAAACGATGTTTTAAAGCATCAACACTATTTTGTAAAATTGAAGCTTTAAAACTCGTTGGCGAAGCGGAGGCAAATTATTAACGCTTTGCCCTATGGTAAGTTTACCCACCGTTGTCAAAACTCAGAACAGGCACAGATGGCAAAATCAGAACAATACCAAACGATGTTTTAAAGCATCAACACAAAATTGTAAAATTCAAGCTTTTAAACTCGCAGCACTGATTTAATCAAGAATACTAAAAATCAGTGCGTGGCGGTGGTTCCACGCAGATGGTTTAGTTTTTGCCATGGACGGCAAAAACTCAGAACCGCCATGGACGGCGGTGGTTCCACACAGAAATGAGTTTAAAAACTACCACACTTCTATAATAGGAGTTTTTAAACTCATGGTTTGGTTTTTGCCATGGACGGCAAAAACCAAACCGGAGCTCTTTTTTATAAAATTTTTTACGATTTATATAAAATGCATTAAAAGCGGATTTGAGCTATCAAAAGAAGGTTATATCAGTTTTCAGTTGTGTTTAGTAGGCAATAGTTATACTTTGCAGCATTGAAAGAAGTTATTGCTTTACCGCTTTCTTGGAAGCTGCTTGGGAAGACTTCAATAGCGGTAAAAACGTTTTTCATCGGAAATACTGCGGCGAGAGTATGCGGAAGGTTTTACATAATTTTAATTTTATCAACATATCGGATTATTGCGCCGGCTGTTGACTTTGGAAAATGCTTTTTCCTCTTAAATAAAGAATCCCGTTCCGCAATTGCACTTTTCCTAATACTTGTATGGGTTTGCCTGCATCAACAGGCAGTGAAAAATTACAAACAATGGGTACAACTCCTTCAAGTTCCGTGCGGGTATCATATCCTACCAAAAGATTAAAACTTAGGGTTTGTTCGGATTGCTTGATATTCGTCGCCATCCCTTTCCATACTACCCAGCAATCAAGGTAAAGCTCTTTATTTGTATTTACTTCGCTATACGGAAAGCTGTCTTTAATGGTATCAAAACCGGGAACGGTAAAGTATTCTGTAAGCGTTTTTGCTTTTCTCTTAATTGCGGGCGATGCATTTGAGTAGAGAATTCGGTTTACTTCCACTTGCGCAAGGTTGTCTTTAAAAGATTGAAAGTACTTTTGCGCAGCCTTATATGAGGCAATAACCTCTTTGTTTGTAAGAGTGTAAAGAAAATCGCCTTCGCCGGAAAGCGGCGCTGATTCTTCGTCGGCAACTAAAGCTAATGCGGATAGATCTGCCCGTTGCCCGCGTATGCCTGAAGAATTGGAATGAAAAAACACTACTCCCAAAGATATTCCCAAAGCACAGAGTATGCCGGTACCTACACAACTGAATATGAGTTTTCTGTGATGCTCGCGTACGCCCGGCTGCGGATATAGTTTTTTAATCTCCCCTGATTGAATAAAGTCTCCGATCGCTTCGGGGGTATTATTGTTTTTTATAAAATCCAGACCTTTTTTTGCAAGAAGATGTTTCGGATCAACTTCAAGCGCATCAAGATAACATTCAACCGCTTTGTTGGTGTCTCGTCGACGTAATGCAATTGCCGCCTGTGCGCAAAGAAGATCAGGATCGGGATGCGCTATTTTTATTTGTTTTGCTCTATCCAAGTATGCGAGAGCTCCTGCAATGACCCCTTCATGTAAGCAAGCTAAGCCTAAATATAAATGAAAAGAAAATGATTCGTGATAGTCCAATACACAGGGTTCCAATAATGATATAACTTCATTATATTTTTTCTGTACAAATTTTTTTTTCGCTCGTTCAAGTACTGATAGTGCCATAATTATTCCTGTATATCTTTAATAGCTTTATCCGTTTGATCCGTTAAATCATATATTGCTTCGTCCGAAACAATATCCGGATTTTCTTCAACTTTTTCTATTTTTTGCAAAAGTTTTTGTATATAGTCGTAATTCTTTTTTATTCTTTCGCTTTCCGTTTCCGCTATAGTTATAGAATCTCTTATTCTCTGAGCAGTTAATAAGCAGTAGTCTGCGCATCCGACAATCATTGAAACAGTCATTATGCTGCCTTTTTTAAGAAGTTTTTCTTTCCAAATAAAAAGCATCGCGGCATCGCTTACTGAATTTCCTTTTGTAAACGATCTTCCCTGTTGGTAGTGCGGAAGCCATTCATGGCCGGTAAGTCTGTTTCTGTTTGCAGCGTATACATTTATCGGAGTAATTGCTTGAGGGTGCTTTAGCAAAAAAAGACAGGCTGCATTCACATCGGAGGATACTATCGTAGCATCTTTTTCAGTATCAAGTCGAAGAAGTATTTCTGAAGTTATATCGCGTTTTGTGTCCGTGTATAAAAAACGTTTTTTGTTTTCTCCCAACGATGAATCTATTAATGCTTTAAAAGCGGCAAAAACTGAATTTTCAGAAAGATTATGCACGGAAATGTCAATCTTTAAATACTGCCCGCCTAATTCTTTTTCACCGGGAATAAAATAAAACGTTTGTGTTACTTTAAAATCCTTTGAAATCTGAAAAGTCATTACTATCCGATTGTCAATTTTTTCCGCAAAAATTGTTGAGCCGATCTTTTTAATAAGAGGATATACTGTTCGGTTAAAATGTAAAGAAATTACATTAACACTGCCGCTTCGCGTACTGTCGTATAGCGGTGTGTAATTTTTTTTACAAACATCAAATCGATATAACGTAAAACTGCCTGTTTTAGGATATACCATAACTTTTAAAAATCCGGAACTTAACTCAAGAGCTTCATTTGCGGCAGCACTAACAAGCATTCCGATACCAATACAAAAAATGAGTATGCTCTTTTTAGTAAATCTCCTCATTTACTTTGTCTCCTTTAACAGGTTATCATACATAAATTTGAGCTTGCGCGCCTTTGTCCGCAACTCTTCCAAAGCCTTTCTGCGCTTATTCGGGTCAGCGTAATCGGCAGGTAAAGACGGCGATTTTTCTTCCGGAGCCGGCGGTTTTTCCGTTGAGGAAAGCATCAGTGCTGCGGAAAGTTCTTGGTTCTTCATTTCAACCATTGTAAGCGCATCATAAAGCTCTATATTTTTTTGGCGCTCTTCCTTTAAAAGCTGCTCAAGCTCCGCCGTTCTGGGATCCTTATTCATCTCTCCTATTTTTTTTTGATAAGCTTCAATCGTTTGATTATAAATTTTCTCACGTTTTTCAGACTCTTCTGTTAAACGTAAAAACTCTTCATGACTCATTTTTAGCAGCTTTAATAGTTCTTCCTGCGTTTTTGACTGATCAATCAATGCTATCTTATATCGCGCCGCCTCAACCTTTGCCGACTGAGGATGATCAATTAAAATACGTGAAAAAATACTCCGCGCTTCTGGAAATCTGCCTGTCAAATAAAGGTTTTCTCCTATCCAATAATATGCGGAAGGCACCTGACTGTGATTTGCCCACCGTTTAATAAATGCATATAACTCATTTATTGAATTTTCATGCGCGCCACAAAGGCAAAATATTCTTCCCCGCTGGTATACCACTTCCGGCATTCTTTGGCTTCGAGGATTTGCCTGAATAAACTTTTCAGCTTGAGTTAAAGCAATTTGATAATTATGCGCGGAAGCGTGAGCCATAATAAGCCAGTACCAAGCTTCATTATATTGCGCACTTTGGGGCTTCATTGCTTTTTGAAATGAAAAAATTGCGGAAGACCAGTCCGAGCGCGCATAGGCATCAAGACCCGCCGTCAAGTAGTCTTGAGAAAAACTAAAAGCCGAAGAAAAAAGAATACATACACATAAAAGTAAATATCTTTTCATACCCGCAATTCTCCTGAAAAAAACGATGAGCCCGAAACAAT
The DNA here is from genome assembly GCF_008153345.1 of Treponema phagedenis. Lineage (NCBI taxonomy): Bacteria > Pseudomonadati > Spirochaetota > Spirochaetia > Treponematales > Treponemataceae > Treponema > Treponema phagedenis. The sequence continues at coordinate 2,318,405 of NZ_CP042818.1, forward strand.
AATATCCGCTCCTGCTTCCGCTGCAACGGGAAGTGTTTGACTATTGATTCCTCCGTCTACGGAAATAAGATACGATAATTTTTTTTCTTCGCGTATTTTTTTTAACTGTCGTATTTTTTCTATACATTCGGGGATCATCTTTTGACCGCCAAACCCGGGATTAACGGACATCACAAGCACAAGATCAGCGAACGGTAAAACTTCCTGTAAAACGGAAACCGGCGTTGAAGGCACTAAACTTATTCCCGGCTTCATTCCGTACTCTCTGATTAAACCGATAAGCCTATGGGCATGCACCGCTGCTTCAATATGAAAAGTAAAATATTCGGCACCTGCTTCTGCAAAATCTTTTACAAAATCCGATGGATTAGTAACCATAAAATGAACATCAAACGGAAGAGACGTTTTTCCCTTAAGACTCTTCAGCACCGGAGCACCAAAACTCAAGTTAGGGACAAAATGCCCATCCATTACATCCACATGGATAAGCTTTCCTCCGTTTTCTTCTATATATATAAGCTCGGAACCGAGTTTTGAAAAATCCGCACTCAGCAAAGAAGGTGCAAGTAAAAAAGACTTACGCATATAGTATATATTAGCAAACAAATGTCAATCTGTAAATAGGGAAAATCTGCGGTTACAACAAGAGCATAGCGTTTTTTTAATACATCTTACAAAATAGGAAAAAATCAGTTTCTGCATTAAAAAACCTTTCTATAATATTATCAATAATTTATTGACATTATACCAATTTGATTGTAAATTAAGTATGGACAGTACTATTTTTTAAGGAGCATACCAATGGGCACGACCATTTTAATCGGTATTATCCTTGTTGCTGTCGGTTTAATTCTTGGATGGACGATTCGCTGGTTGTATGCCAGATTTCAACTATCTGCTTCTGAACAACGTGCAGAGCGGGTTTTACAGGAGGCAAAAAAAGAAGCTGAAGCTCAAAAGAAGGATATTCTTCTTGAGGCAAAAGAACAACTTATTCGGGAAAGAAATCAGCAGGAACGGGAAAACCGCGAACGTAGGAATGATCTCCAGCGTTCGGAACGCCGTTTAGCGCAAAAAGAGGATGTCCTCGACAAGCGATTGGAAACGGTGGAAAAGCAAGAAAAGCAGCTCGTTGAACGTGAAGCCGCACTCAATGAACGCGATAAGAATTTAAGCGGCGAAGAAGAGCGGTATCGGGAAAGATTGGAGGAAATCTCCGGTCTTACGCAGGCGCAGGCACGGGATTTGATAATCTCGAGTCTTGAAGCGGAAGCAAAACATGATGCGCAAGCTTTAATTAATAAGATAGAAGAAGAAGCACATCTTGTAGCTGAAAAAAAAGCGCGGGACATTCTGGTAACAACTATCCAAAGACTTGCCACCGATACAACAAGTGATATAACAGTATCGACGGTTAGTTTACCGAGCGATGAGATGAAGGGAAGGATTATCGGGCGAGAAGGGCGTAATATTCGTGCGCTTGAAACCTTAACCGGTGTGGATATCATTATTGATGATACGCCGGAAGCGGTTGTTATTTCCTGTTTTGACCCTGTACGTAAAGAAATTGCGCGGATTGCGCTTGAGCGACTCATCCTTGACGGGCGTATTCACCCTGCACGAATCGAAGAAATTGTGCAAAAGGTAACACGTGAAATATCGCAAAAGATATACGAAGAGGGTGAAAAGGTGCTTTTTGACTTAGGTATTCATGACATGAGTCAGGAAGGTGTACGGGCGCTCGGGCGGTTGTACTTTAGAACAAGCTACGGGCAAAATGTCCTGTACCATTCTAAAGAGGTTGCAGTCCTTGCAGGGATGATTGCCGCAGAGGTTGGCGCCGATGTGGAAATAGCGAAGCGCGGTGCCTTGTTGCATGATATCGGAAAAGGTGTAGAAACAGATTCCGATAAAAACCATGCGGAAATCGGCATGGAAATTGCACGCAAAATCAATGAAGACCCGCGAGTGGTAAATGCGGTAGGCTCACACCATAATGATATTGAGCCTTCTTGCGTGGAAGCTTTGCTGGTGCAAATTGCGGATGCGATTTCCGCCGCACGGCCGGGAGCTCGACGCGAAACAATGGACAACTATGTGAAGCGTTTGGAAAACCTTGAAGCGATTGCCGAAGGTTTCCCCGGTGTTGAAAAAGCCTATGCAATTCAGGCAGGAAGAGAATTGCGAGTTCTGGTAAATAATGAAAAAATACCGGATCAGGACGTAAAAGTGCTTGGAAGAGATATTGCTAAAAAAATTGAAAACGATCTCAAATATCCCGGCAGAATACGCGTAACCCTTATCCGTGAAACCAGAATTATAGAATATGCACGTTGACGAATTAAAAAGGCTGTCAGTTTGACAGCCTTTTTTATTTTAGGGTTAGAATTCCAACATAGCAGGTTGAGCACTCGCGTTTAGTCGCAGATACTTTTTTAAAACTATCAACGTATCAAACTTTAAACTTTTTCACCTCGCTTACCAGTTTTCAATGCTTTCCTTATTCTTCTGAGTAATTTCATTGACTTCTTGCACCGCATTATTTATCTGCATAATTCCCGATGCCATTTCGTTCATGCTGCCGGTGATAATCAAGGTTAGATTATCCAGCTTTTGCATTTCCTGTGCAACACTTTCTCCGCCCGTGAGCATTTCTGCGGATCCGTCTTTTACTTGGCTTGTAACAGCATGTATGTCTTTAATAGCTGTCAGCACTTCACTGCTGCCATGTTTTTGTTCTTGCATTGCGGAATCAATTTGTTCGACATGCTGTAATGCTTTCTTAGCAAGACTTACAACTTCATCAAATACATGCTCCGCCGCATTTCCGGAAAAAGCAAGATCCTCAATAATTTTCGTAGATTCTTTGAGCATTGCGCTAATTTCTTTTCCTTGTGCATTTGATTCTTCGGCAAGTTTTCTGATTTCATCTGCAACAACCGCAAAGCCCTTCCCTGTATCGCCTGCGTGAGTGGCTTCTATTGCCGCATTCATTGCAAGAAGGTTTGTTTGACTTGCAATATGTTGGATAATTTGACTGGCATCCATAAGGGTATCCGATTTTTCAGTGAGTTTTGCAACCTCGGCATTGGCAATTGATGCACCTTCTTTACCGAGTAAGGTTTGTTTATGAAGCAGGTCAATCACTTCTTTGTTTTCATTAAGCATTTTTCCTATTGATCCTATATTTGCTACCATTTCTTCTATCGAGGATGAAGATTCCTCAACGCTTGCCGCTTGGTTTTCGATACTTGTATTAAGTTGTTTTATCGTACGGATAATTTCTTCAATTGTTGCGGCGGTTTCGGTAACACTAGCCGCCTGTGTGAGGGCTTGCCGTTTTACTCCGTCGATGTTTGTGCTGATTTGATGTACTGCACTTGCGGTTTCTGCCATATTACTTGAAAGTTCCGTGCCGATGTCTTCCATGATAATCGTATTATCGCCAACTTGCTTTACCGCCTCTCTAATTTTTTTAATAGTTTGATTAAAATAATCGGAAAGTTTTGTTATTTCATCATTGCCGGTAATCGGTAATCTCACTGTTAGATCTCCATCACCTTGTGCAATGTTTTGCAAGGCATTAACAGTAACGGTTATCGGCCGCACTATTAGCCGTGCAGTGATAAAGATAATAATGAGAGCTATAATCAGAATGAGTAAACCGGTAATCCATATAGATTTTCTAAGCAACTGTATTGTTCCCATAAATTCATCAATGGGTGCATAAACAATAACTGCCCAGCCTGTTTTTTTTATTTTTGCGAAGGAGGCAATTCTGTCACTACCCTCCCATGTATAAAGCCCTATAACAGAATTTTCCGATGTAATTGCCTGTTTTTCAAAAGCTGCTATACTTGCCAAAGTGGGATCTGTTTTAGCACGCTCAATAGTATTCTCTTGACTGGTAACTAAATTCACATCAGGGTCTGCAATTACCGTGCCGGTTAAATCTAAAACATAACACTCCCCTGTTTTACCTACAATAATATCTTTGATATTATCACAAAGCCACAAACCGCTTATAGTCATACATAAAGATCCGGTAATATGCTTATCCTTGCCATAAATAGGGACACCGACAACCATGATGAAGTCTCCGTCAACCACAGAAATAAAAGGCTCGGAAATAAAATCCTTACCGTCCATCGTTGCTGTAAACCATGATTGACCGGTTATGTTCACTGTTTTTAGATTATGTGTGTATAAGTTTCCCCGTATATCCGCAATACTAATAAAATAAACACTTTCAGGGCAGTCGACTTTGGTTCCCAAATACCGAGCTTTTTCTTCAAAAGAAACAGAATCATCACCGAATATAGGCATTTTTGCCGTATTTACAAGGAATTGTAAAAAAATATTTATTCTACCGCTGATAATTTCTGCAGTATCTACAGCCTTGTCGGTAAGATGTGCCTCGACTTTTTCTGTTACAGCTTTTTTAGCGAAGTATAACGACAGAAATCCAAGCATAAAAACTGAAACAACAACAAGAACTCCAAAAATTATAAGTAACTTTTTTCGGATAGAAAAAAGCTTTTTACTCCCTATTTTCGAGGGGGGGGGCAGTACAGTCATTCATGTAAAGCACCTCCTACGCACTTTTCGTAGTTTTTATATCATTTTTTTTGTAGATTGTAAAGAGGCGCCATTAAGTAAAATATTTCTATTGCGTATATAATCGTAACACCAACAATGATGGGTTGCGAATTCACCATTCCTATGGTAAGTTTACTCACCGTTGCGCCGTGTCGGGCTCTTTTTATAATAGGGAGTTTTTAAACTCGCAGGTTTAGTTTTTGACAAGGACGTCAAAACCAAACCGTTGCGCAGCATTCTTTTACAGCACGGAAGCGGTAGCAATGTTTTTCCAGCCCGGCGAATACATGGCGTTCGGATATTCAGGGTCAAAGCTCAAAGGCTTTTGATTAAGCTCGGGGAGTTCCCGCAGCGTTCCTTTTGCATACAGAACAAGCCTTTCTTGTGCGCGTGTAATCCGCTGCAACAGTCCGCCCATGCGCAAATCAAAGACATCTAAACCGAATATTTTATTTTCCGCCTGCCATTGCCGCGAGTAAATAGAAATAAAGTTTTGAATCTTTTGCGCCAATGCGGGCAAATCCTTTTCGGCAATTTCTTTGAGCTTGGCACTGTCCTTTGCTTCATAGGCACGCCGAATCTTTTGCGGTAAAATGCTTTTTTCCGCAAGAATATCCGACAAGGCAAAACCCGTTTGAAACAACTCCTTCCATGCGGGATTTTTTGCCTCAGCCTGTTTCATTTTTTCAGCGCATTGACGATAGTGCGCATAGGTGCTTTCCCCTTGAATATGACTTTCAAATAAGGGCGCAAGAATATCCTGATACAAAATATACTTACTCGGATTGACCGTACATTTTCCAGGTGCGGGATTATCCGGCGTGAGGATTGGCTCATCAAGGCTTAAAAAACTTTCAAAGTCCGCATTGCAGCAGAGGGCAAACCGCCGAGGCAGCAGCTCAAGCGAATCCGCCCAGCAAAGCTCCGCCCAAGCAGACACCGCAGGCAAAACCGAAAACAGCGACGCCTCGTTGCCGTCATCGCCCCAAGCGGTTACCAACAGCTCTTGTATGCCGGTCTTTTTTGCCGCCCCGTGCACGGAGACGGCAGCCGCTATGCTGAATTGATTGCAGGTAAAAAAACTTGCCCACTTCCATGCGCCCGCCGCAAAACCCGCATTATTACAAAACGCTTTATGAATCTGCATTGGCAACTCATAATCCTCGCTCGGGCGCAGCGCATAATCCCAAAACAATAAACGGCTGCCGGCGGGAATGTCGGCGGCAATATTTTTGTCTATTGCGTGCAAACTCAAATTTTTGGAAAAATAGCTTTCTCCGGTGGCAAGCTTAAAAAAAACATCGCTCCAAAGATACACGGAGGTAAATCCCTGTTTTTCCGCAAGCGCATGCACAGTACGAAAATGCCGCAGCATAAGCTCATATCGATTAGTATAGCCGTGCAAGTCCAAATATCTGCCGAGTCCGACCATAGCAGCCTCGTCCATACCGATATTTATTTTTTTCGAGCTAACCGATTCGGTCAAACTTTTAAACATTGCGGAAATAAAGGCATAGGTTTCCTCGCTGTCAATTAAGAGAATGTCATTACAATCCCGCAAGTTTGCAAACGCCTGCCATTTCAGCACCTGTTGCAAATGCGCAAGGGTTTGCACCGCAGGAATAAGCTCTATGCCATACTCTTTTGCATAAGCATCCAGTTCCCGCAACTCGTTTTGAGTATACCGCCCCCGCTGATAGCCGAAATACGGGTACTCATCAATCGTGAAAGTATCTTCCATATATAATTGCACGGACGAATATCCCATCAGCGAGAGATGCGGCAGCAGCCGCTTAAATGCCGCAGGCAATAAAACGCCGTTTCGGGAACAGTCAATCATCAGCCCGAGACTTTGATAGCGGCTCTTTTCTTTGCGAGGCAGAGGCAGGTCAAAGGCAAGACTTTCAAAAAAAAGAGCAATACACCTGCCGGCTTGATACGGGTGTGTATACTGCAACAGGATTGCGTCTTCCGTATCGAGAACCGCAATATCATGCGGCTCGTTTTCAATTTGAACATAGCGGCGTTTTTTCTTAAAAAGCGGATTGCTTGTTAATTTAGCCTGCAAATCTTCGGAAAGGCTTGCAAAAAGCAACGATAAAAATGAGTCTGTCATACCAACCTATTATAACATGTTTTTGATAATTTTATGCGAATCAAGATAATTTTATAAAAAAGAGTCAGACACAACGGTTTAGTTTTTGCCGTCCATGGCAAAAACTAAACCTGCGAGTTTTAAAGCTTTACAATCTGTCTTGCTTTAAAACATCGTTTCTGTTTGGAACCACGGGCGTCCGTGCCCGTTCTGAGTTTTGCCGTCCGTGGCAAAACCAAACCGTCTGCTTGGAACCACGGGCGTCCATGCCCATTCTAAGTTTGACAACGGTGAGCAATTTACCATAGGAATGTTTAAAGCCGCAGGCAGTTATTTTCCGAAAAGCTTTAAACTCAAAATATCGAGCTTTTTACTTAAGTCGCTTGCGGCGGAAACATCCCGATCTGCAATAAGCGGAAAACTTCCGTAGGGAAATTCTTTTCCGTCTACGGTTCGCATAAGATATGCAGTACCGATAACTTCCCCCTTATCAAGGGGAGCGTATAATTGTTTTGGTAAATGTATTTGCAAATGAAGCAATTCGGTTGAGGAATTGTCGGTGTTTTTTTCGTTTAAACGGAAAACAGTGGTTTTATTTTGAGCAAACCTTCCGAATACAATAATCGGATATACCGATGCTTGACTGCTTTGACGTGCAGCTCCAATTACGGGGATCTGAGCTAAAGCTTTTTTTTCAATAATGAGCGGGTAGGTTTGAAAATTGTGAAAAGCCCAGTTCATTATTTTTTCACCATCTTTTTCCCGTATTGCCCTTCCTTGAGCAATTGTTTTTCCCGCTCCGCCAAGAATTACCGCAAGTATTCTGGTGCCCGCCCTTTTGCAGGTAAGCGCAATGTTAAAACCCGATTCATAGATAAAACCGGTTTTCAGTCCGTCGCAGCCTTTTAATTTACCAAGCAACGTGTTTGTTGCCGGCTGCGTGATCGAAATCAGGTTTTTTACATTGTGAGAAAGCGGATAGGTTAATTCTTGCAGCGCATGAAAGCGTTCAAGATTTTCGGGATATTCCCGGAGATACACAAGGCAAAAACGGGCAAAATCCCTTGCGGTGGTATAGTTTTCTTCGCTTAAACCGCTTGGTTCCGTAAAAACCGTGTGCTTTAAACCAAGTGTTTTTACCGCTTGGTTCATGCGCTCCACAAATTTCGGAACAGAGCCCGAGACCGTATGAGCAAGCGCAATTGCCGCATCATTCCCCGAAACAACCGCCATACCGCGCAACAGTTCCGATACGGTAAGCTGCTGATTAGGGCCTAAAAAAAGTAACGACGAGCCGGGCGGAATATTCTCCGCCCAAGATTCTCTTGGCGGAACAACAACCTGATCAAGGGTGATTTCACCGGAATCAATTGCTTGCATCGCAACATACATTGCAACAAGCTTGGTAAGCGATGCGGGCGGAATTTTTCTGTCCGCTTGATATTCGTATAAAAGTTGTCCGGTATCCGCATTGGCGACAATCACCGACTGCGCCGCAAGTATCGGTGCGGGATTCTGCATTTTTGTTTCGCGCATCAAAGCTGCCGGACAAAGGTTGGCAAGCTGAGGAGTCCCCTCTACCTTGTATTTTGCGTAAAAGTCTTCAAGAAGTAAGACTTGTTCTTCAGCCGAAAGGGGAAGAGCGGTATGGTTTTGTAATTTTTTTGCTCGGCTAAAAAGGAATAACGAACCGACACTTGTCCAAAAAACTACCACAACCAAAATGAGAAAAAAATAAAATAAACTGCGTTTTTTTCCGGTTTGCATATTCGCTTATATACTCCGTTTACGGAATGCAAGATTAAAATCCATTAGTTGATATTAATTTTAAACAAAGGCTTTTATAATTACGCTTTGCCGACCTGATACCACTTATGAGTAACGTTTAAAAATAAAAGTACTTACTAAGTGATATCACTTCGGTAGTGTTAATTTAAATCTTCGATTTTAGCCGAGAGCGCATCAATCTTTTGAGAAAGCTCTTGTTTTTTCGCCTCTGAAATTTCAATATTCTTTTCTGCAGATTCTATCATCTGTTGATATTCTTTTATGCCGCGTTCATAGTCATCAATGGATTTTTTAAAATTTATAATTTTTTTATCCTCTGCGGAATGCTTTTGTATAAGCTCGTTTTGTTCTATAGAATACTTTAAATGAGCGATGCTTTTTCGCATTGCCGCAATCGTGTGTAATCGTTCCGCATACTCTGCCGGAAAAGAATGAGCGCTGTCTTTCTCTTTCCCCTCGTCGGTAAGATACTGCTCACAATATTGAAAGGCTGCTTCTTTACATAAATGATCAATATTTTCATCAAGCTCTTTAAACTGCACGGTAAGTACTGCAATTCGCTTTTGAGGATTCGTCCCGCAGTCGCATTCTTTCAATTGTTCCAGCAGGCTTTGTTTCTCTTTTTCAAGATTTTGCTTGCGTTCATCATTTTCCGATTGCTTTAATTTATTTAAAAAAAGAATTCGATAGGATTCTGCCAATTCATCGGAGAATTCTCCGTTTTCATACATTTGTTGAATTTGGCTGTGAGCAAGAATTTGCGAGGATTCCCGAATAATAATTTTTTTAATTTTTTCTTGCAGATATTTTATTTTATTTTCCGTACTAAAAGTTTTAACTTGTAAGCCTATTTTTTCAAAAAACTTTGCATCGTTTTTTTCATCATCCTGCTTTTTTATACTCGCTTGCAACTCTGAAATTTTTTCTTCAATATCCTCAACCTTGTTTTTGAGATCGGCAAGACATTCCAATGATAAGTGATTATATGCTTTGTAAAATTGCAATACAAAGTCGCTTGCGCTGCGTTGATTGTCTTTCATATGCTCTTTTGAGATTTTTTCAAGCTGTTTTTCAAATGTTACAAGCTCTCCTTGCCTCTGCGTAATAGCTTTAATTTTTAAAATGGTATTTGTTGCCTTTTCTCTTTCTTGCCGTAACTCATTCCATTCTTCGCCAAAGGTTTTTTTTTCATTGTTCCGTTCCGGCAAAAAGGTATTATCGCTTATGAGTTTTTCTCCAAAATTAATATATGCGGTTTTAAGCTCTTGCTCCCGTTCGTGTAAATCTTTTGCAAGGCTCCCAGTGTTTTTTTTGTCTGTGTTCATTGTTTTATTTTAAACATTTATTTTATCCTTGACAATACCATGAAACACCTATTAAAATATTTCTTAGGAAGAATTATAGGTGCAGCATTAAAATGCTGATTTTTACAAGATAAATCTAAAAATCGCATAACGTTTGTAAAGTAAAAATCTTATTATCACCGCTAATTCTATTTTCATCTAAGGAGTTTTATAAAAATGAGTGTTTCAACAAATGATATTCGAACAATAGTTATTGCAGGACATGGGCAATCAGGAAAAACAAGCCTTACGGAAAGTCTGCTTGCGGTTTCCGGAGTTATTCAAAAACCGGAAGCTGTTCAAGGAGGAAAAACAGTAAGTGATTATACTCCTGAGGAAATAGAGCGAAAGATTTCGATTTATGCTTCGCTTGTCCATCTCCCCTGGAAAAATAAGACTATCAATTTTTGGGATACTCCCGGTTCTTCCGATTTCATCGGAGAGGTTGTAACAGCATTTCGCTCCTCGGAAATTGCCTTGGTTTTATTGGACTCTCGCTCGGGAGTTCAGATCGAAACAATTAAATACTGGCGCGATTTGGACAGACGAAATAAATCCCGCATGGTTTTTGTAAATAAAATGGATGAAGAGCGCGCTGATTTTGCACATTGTATCAGCGATATAAAAAAACAATTTTCGGTAGAAGCATTTCCGGTTACGTTCCCGATGGGAAAGGGCGCTGATTTTAAAGGGATTGTGGATGTTTTAAAAGGAAAGGCGTATGAAATATCAGCCGACGGAAAAGAAAAAGAAGTTGATATTCCTGCCGAGTATATGGATGAGTATAAACGCCAGCTTGAAATATTGGCGGGAGCCGCTGCTGAAGGCGATGAAGAGTTGTTAATTAAATTCATTGATGAAGGAGAGCTTACTAGTGAAGAAATTGCACACGGCTTAACACTTGCAATAAAAGACAATCGGATTGTTCCGGCTTTTGCAGGCTCCGCCCTTAAACAATCAGGGTTAACATCTTTATTAAATTTTATCACGGATATTCTACCCTCTGCGGAAGGTTATCTTGAACGAGCGGAAAAAGGAGAAGAAGCGGTTACCGTTAAAGTAGACGAAACAGCGCCGCTTTCCGCTCTTGTGGTAAAAACCGCAAACGATCAATTTTCCGGACGACTTTCATACCTTAAAGTTATTACCGGTATTCTGAACGCCGACAGTGAAGTATATAATGTAAATGAGCAAAAAAAAGAAAGAATCGGTAAACTTTATCGCCCCCTAGGGAAAAAACTGGTAGAAATACGGGAACTTGTCGCAGGAGATATCGGCGTTGCGGTAAAGCTTGCGAATGCAAAAACAAATGATACTTTTACCGCGACGGCAGACGGTCTTCCTTTTGTTAAATTACGCACTCCGGAGCCGATTTACTCAATTGCGGTAAGTGCAAATGAAAAGAAAAATGATGATAAGCTAAGCGAACAGCTTTTTAAAGCATGTGAAGAAGACATGACGCTTTCTTTCCAATTTAACCCGGAAACAAAACAGAATGTTTTTTCAGGCATGGGCGATCTGCATACCGGCATTATTCTTGACCGCATAAAAAAGCAAAATAAGATAGAGATAGAAACTTCCGTACCGCGAATTGCCTATCGTGAAACAATCAGACAAAAGGCACAAGCCGAATACACGCATAAAAAACAATCGGGCGGGCACGGGCAGTTCGGGCGCGTAGTTCTTGCCATTCAGCCGCTTGCGCGCGGGGAGCACTATAGTTTTGCCAATGCGGTTTTCGGTGGCGCAATCTCCAAGGGCTATATTCCCGGTGTTGAAAAGGGCGTAAAAGAAGCGATGGAGCACGGCGTTTTGGCGGGCTACCCGGTAGTTGATGTAGGAAGCACCGTTCTTGATGGAAAAGAACACCCGGTAGACTCCTCTGAAATGGCATTTAAAATTGCAGCCCGCAATGCGTTCAAAGATGCAATGCGCAATGCAGGGCCGATTTTGCTTGAACCGATCATGAATTTAACCGTATATGTTGACACCCAGTATTTAGGTGATATCATGAGCGATCTTTCTTCCCGCAGAGGAAAAATACTCGGGCAATCTTCTTTGGCAAACGGCATTGAAGAAATTCGCTCACAGGTTCCGCATAAAGAACTTTTGCGCTATGCAATCGACCTTCGCTCTATGACCAGCGGCACCGGTTCATTTGAAATGAGTTTTGATCATTATGATCCGATTTCAGGAAAAATAGCCGATGAGGTTATCGCCGCTGCAAAAGCATTTATAGAAGAGCAGAAAGAAGAGTAGCTTTTTACCGAATTTAACAAAAAGTTACAATCGGTTATTGTTTGGAAACTGAAAGTGCCAAGCAAAACTCTGATGGAGTTTTGCTTGGCACCTCTGCAGAACAGTCATCATGCTTATTAAAATAAGCCCGTAAAGGGATTGTGCGGCATTTGGCAGAGAGGGATTATTTCTTGTTAAAAAAAATGTGTAAGGAGCTAATATGAAACGTGTTATAACTATCTGTTTGGCAGTGCTGTGTATGGCTTGCGTCTTTTCCGACCCTGCCGAAGGTTTTTGGAAAAGTCTCGGAAGAAAAAAAGCAGTTACCGGTTTATGGCGTTTTGAGGTAAAAGACAATGTTTTATACGGCACCTGCGTGCTTGCGATGAAGGAACCGGTTGACAGAATTTTAACAAAATGCAAAAAAAACTATAAGGGGTACCCGCTTGATATCGATCTGAGTACTCAGAGGCAAATTGATGTTCCGCTGATTTACGGTGTTCAAAAACAATCCGAAGGAGTATGGCGTGACGGTCATATTATTGATGCTCGGAACGGAAGGTTATATACATGCCATATTACCTTTCATCCTGCCGGAACGGAAAACTTCAAGGTTGATACCCTGGAGTTGCGCGGAGAAATCGGGCTCGGTATCGGAATGAGTCAGTATTGGGAACCCACAACCGCCAAAGAAATAAATCAATTTATTTTGGCAAATATCGAAAAATACGGAAGCGAGGAAACCAAGAAAAATAAAGAAAAATTTTTGGTGCGTTAAATCAGTCGTGTGCTCCAACTATTTCAGCAATGATTTCTGCGGGCGTTTTATTATAATATAAATATCCATACATTACCGCTGCGGCAAGAATCTTTCTTCCGTACCCGCGCGTTTCTCCATATGCTAAGGTTTCTAAAAACAAGTCGTCAGGAGTATCTTTTTGGAGTTTTTTCCAATTACGAACACGTGCATAGCCGGCATTATACGAAAACAGTGCAGGCATAATCGCCCCGTCCCATCTGCGAATAAGATCCGTAATAAAAAATGTACCGAACTGAATATTGGTATCGGGATCGGTAAGATCATATTCGGTTATTTTTAGCTTTCGTGCAATATCTGCGGCGGTCGGTTTCATCAGCTGCGTTAAACCTATTGCTCCCGCATGTGAAATAACTGCAGGCTGAAAAAGGCTCTCACTTCTGATAAGAGCGTACAGTACATACTCTGCAATACCGTATTGTTTTGCGTATTTTTGCACAATATCAAGCCATGGACGAGGATAAATCAGCTTTAACTGTTCATCGTCAAAAACCGCATCTTCCGAGTGAAGTGCATACGACATGATTTTTATTGCATCAGCCCAACGGTTTTGGCTTATCTGAATATGAGACAACTCCGTTGCCTCAGCCACAGAGATATTGGGATATACTTTTGCGATTGAAGGATAAATTAAATCTGGTAACTCATATACCGCATAACCACGAAGAATTTCCATAGAATGCTCCGCAGAGAAAAAACTATGTGTATTGCGCTGTTTTCGTACCTTATATAAAGAATCGGTTAAAGGGATCTGCAAAACATTTGCGGCAAGTATTCGGTAATAAAAAGAATAGTGATCTTTTTGAAATGCGGTTTGATACGCAACAGTTGTCTCTTCCGGTGAAAGCATCCCTGAACGTGCTAAAACATATGCAATTCGCGCTTGGCGGTCGGGAAGTGCAGTGTTTTCAAGTGCTTCCGCAAGAATTTTTAACCTTTGCCATTGTTTTCTGCCGACCAACTCTACAATTGTGTAATCAGTAAGATCCGCAAACCAATTAGGATCATTCCATGTACCACAAGTTTTTGTAAGAGCGGTAAAAAAATCATTAAAACTTAATTTTTTCAGTGTATCAAGATAATACCAAAGGGTATTATCCGAATCGGCAGGAGTTGGTGCATATTGTTGTGCTGTTTGAAAAAGCGAAAGTGCTTTTTTTAGCCCTTCACTACCCGCTTTGGTATACAGTCTTGCGGCATAAAAGTTCGTATAAAACTCAAGATTTTGTTCTTTTGGTAAATCGCTTGCACCCTTCACCGTATCGGATATCGAGCGCAATAGCATTGCCGCCTCTATTGCATTTTGTGAACCGTATAATGCCGCCCGCCCTATATCGGAAAGCACGGGGTCAGTAAGGTATTCAGTAACGGAAACAGGATCCTCTAAAAGCTTTTGAAACCCTTGCCATGCGGGGCGATAATCTTTATAAAAAAGCAGTATTCGAGCTTGCACAAGATCGGTAAACTGTTCGGGTAAATCCGGAAAAGCTTCAAGCACCTCCGAGAAATACTCACATTTTTCTGCCTGAAAAGCGGTATCGATATAGATACTTTTGACTGAATTTTTAAGTATATCAAAGCGTTTTAAAAGAAATAAAAGCTCTTCCTGCAAGTCTTCCAAATGCTCTTTTTTTACTATAAGTTCTTTAGAAGCTGTTTTTTGTTTTGACAGAGTTTTAAGCGCTGTTTCAATAAAGAGGAGTCGTTGCTCAGGAGTTCCGGTTATGGCGGCTTCTTCTTCACAAAGTAGATTAAAAGGCGCTTTCCCTTTTGTTCCTTGCACAAAAAACTTGTGAGCATCTTCTTCGTTTTTTGCATTTTTTAAATGAATACCGACAAAGTAAAGCCCCCCTGCTCCGCTTCGGGAAACAAGTTTAATAGTTTTTTTTGTAGGATTTTCGAAAAAACTATAATCGTGATCTTTAAGAGCGGAGAAAACTTTTCCAATGTTGCTCCCTGTTGAGCAAGAAAAAAAACTACTGCAAAAAACAATGCATAAAAAAAGAAATTTTTTGTGCAAAAATGCGGAATGGTATTTTCCATTCCGCAGATTCTGCTTATTTAGGAGGGATTTCAATATATCTTCCTGAAATAATAAGATCAGGGTTTTTAATTTTATTATGCCGCGCAATTTTTTTATACAACCATGGATTCTTATAATAAGTATCCGATAAATCCCATAAGGTATCACCCCACTTAATCTTATGTCGCACAGCGGCTCCGGGAGTTACCGGCTCGGGGCGTGTTTCTTTTTTATCAGCTATCGGTTTTTCAACAGTTTCTTGTACCTGAGCAAGCTTTTGAACGGGCTCTTCTGCTGGTTTTTGAACAGTTTCCTGCACAGGTTTTTGCACTTCGTCCTGTTTTGTCTCTATTTGAACAACATCAGGCTCTTTTTCAACTTGCACAGACTCTGTTGCCTTTATTTCTGATTCCGCAGGTTTTGGCGGTTCGGTTGTCTTCCCTTGTGTGCGCTCCGATTCTATTTGCTCCGTATCTTTTTTATCAATTGTTTTTTCTACCGGAGCGGGAGAGTCTTGCTCTTTGCTTGATCGACCGATGCTTCTTGTAAGCAAGAGAATGGCTAATACAAGGATTGCAATGCCCAAAAGAACTAAAATAATTAAAAGCCAAAGCGGAAGTCCGCGTTTTTCTTTTTCTTCATATTTATGGTCTTGTTTGTACTCTTTTTCTTTTTTTTGCTCCGATTCCTGTGCTGCAGAAAAAGCAAGATTATCAAAAGAGGGGTCGCTTCCAAAATCGATATTATCGTTTACCGGAGAAAGATCAAAGTCGGGAATATCGAAAGCATTGGAATCCAGTGTTTCTAAAGAAACCTTCAGCCCTTGCCTCGTACCGGAATCCACATCTATAGCTTCAGCCGAAAGATTTTTATCTTCATCTAAGCTTAATTTAAGTTCAATTGTGGGATCTCCTGCAGGTTTCGCCTTAATATCTTCAACAATAAGCGATCCGATATATTCAGGCTCCGCCACATCCTGTTTTTTAAATAAGTTAATTTGTACGCTTGTTTGATTATCACGAACTGTTGTAAGCTCAAGCTCTTCCGAACTTAAACTATTTTCGTCCATAATAGGGAAAAATCTTCCATCTGCAAGCTTTATGCCTATTTTAGAAGCCATATGTATACTCCTTTATTACAATTAGTTTAGTATGCAAAACTCTCTTTGTCAACATTGCAAAAATGTTGTTTTAGAACAGGACCGACAAGAGTTTTAAACCTTTTTCAAAAGCAGCTAAAAGTACATTATATAAAAGAGATCGGCATAAAAACGCAAACTCTTGAAATAAAATAATCCCCCTTAAATAAAAAACCGCAAATCTTTGTCCATTGTCATTTGGGAAAGATGTCCGATGATATAGGTTCCGGTCAAAGCGGTCAGTGCATCAAGGGCGCAGGCTATTGAGCCTAAATAAAAGGCTGCCGGGCGCAAAATCAGATAGCCCGATTCAAAACCGCCGCCGTACAACATGCAAATAGCGGTAAGAGCGATAAATGCACCGCCTGACGGAAAGCGCCCTAAACTCATAAGTGCTATTTTGATACGGATGCCAAAATAACACCGTTGCGCCGTGCCGGACTCTTTTTTATAAATTTTTTATGGTTCGTATAAAATGTATCGAAAACGGATCAAGTTATCAAAAACGCTATAATAAATTATAAAAAGTTGCCGTAATTTTTTTACGGATGCTTGCCGATAATGAAAATACATGATATAACATTTTTATTAAGAGAGTTTCCTATGTTGACAAAGTTTTCTGTAAAGAATTTTAAAAATTTTAAAGATTGGCTCACTTTCGATTTTACCAATACAAAAAATTATGAATTTAATAAAGAATGTATACGGGGCGAAGTTATAAAAACAGCTCTTATTTACGGCATAAACGGCTGCGGAAAATCAAACCTGGGACTTGCCCTATTTGATATCATTTTCCACCTTACCGATATGGAAAAAGTTTGGAAAATATATGGTGATTATCGCAATGCGAAGGCTAAAAATGCTTTTATTGAGTTTAAATATTATTTTAATTTTAACGGAATAATTCTTGAATACCATTATGGAAAGACTGATATTAATACATTATTATATGAACGAATTATCATACATGATGCGATTGTTTTAGAATATGACAGAAGAAACAGCAATGAAAAGTTTTTTAAAACAAGCCTTGTCGGAACAGAAAACCTCATCAAAGATTTGTCTCAAATAAAAATATCTGTTGTAAAATACATTAAATCAAATACAGTTTTAGAAATAAATGACGAGTCGGAAGTATTGCAGGCATTTTTTGAATTTACAGATAGCATGTTACAATTTAAATCTCTTGACTATCGGATTTATCAAGGCTATGAGGTTGGATCTGTAGATGTAATAGAGTATATTGCAAAAAATCATACAGAAGATTTTAATAAATTTTTATGCGAGGCGGGGTTTGACTGTCATCTAGTTTCGCGACTTGTTAGAGGAAAAGATAGCTTGTTTTTTGAATTCAATGGCTCTCGTATTGATTTTTTAACCAATGCTTCAACAGGAACAACATCACTGACTCTTTTTTATTTTTGGCTAAAAAGACTGGAAGAACATAAAGCCTCTCTGGTATTTATAGATGAATTTGATGCTTTTTATCATTATGAATTATCAGAATTTGTGGTGAAGCAACTTAAAAAACTTGATTGTCAAATTATTTTAACTACTCATAATACATGGCTTTTAAACAATGATTTAATGCGCCCCGATTGTTGTTTTATTTTAAAAGACGGCAAAATTGCGCCACTTTCTTCTCTTACTGACAAAGAACTTAGAGAAGCACATAATATTGAAAAAATGTATCGTGCAAAGGTTTTTGATAATGAGCGAGAAAATATTATTTGTATTTGAAGGAAAAAAAACAGAACCGCAAATATTTAAGAACTTAAATAAAGAAATATTTAAAAATAAGTTTGACTTATACCTGTGTTATGGATCGCATATATACAGCTTATATAACAAATTGAAAAACGATAAATATTTAGATATTGTTAAATTACTAAGAGAAGATCATCCCGAAGAATTAAAAGATATTTTTTCGTCATCTGAGGTTTCTGCGGTGTATTTATTCTTTGACTATGATCCACAATCATTTGAAAATGCTGATGAAATCATTCCTGAAATGCTGGAAAAATTTAACAATGAAACTGAATATGGCAAGCTTTTTATAAGCTATCCAATGGTAGAAGCCATAAAAGATTGCAGTTCTGAGTGGAACATTTGTGCCTATCAATGTAATATCACTAACCCCACAAAATTTACGGTAATAGAAACACGCCCAAAGCCCTTCTAAATTAAAGTTGTTCCCTAACTAATGCGATAAACTTGCAAATAAATCTTAAAATCCCATAAATTATGCTCAAATTTCTCTTGTAACCTATTGATTTAGCCGCTCATAAGTAGTATACTTATTACGTAACTTACGTTAATACAAAGGGCGTTTTATGAGTATTCCGCAATCAATTAAACAATTTCGTCCAACTCAGTTTGGGGCGGTCGAAATTCGGTTTATCGGTAATTATTACTATGTGTATCAAGTCTCATCCAAGTGGGATGGCGCAAAGGGCAGAGCGCAGAAAGTCACGGGCAAAAGTATTGGTAAAATCACGGAAGCAGATGGGTTTATTCCAAATGCAAACGGACTTCGTTTGATGCAGCAAATGCGCAGCACTGCTGATGTCGCACCTACGGTAAAAAATTATGGTGCGTATGAGTTACTTCAGCAATTGGCACCGGAACTTAATGATAAACTCAAACAACATTTTCCCGATATCTTCAGAGAAATCCGTACGATAGCACTGCTGCGCTTGGTGGGTAGTATCTGCTCAGATAAAATGATTCAACTGCTGTTCCTTGATTCCTATATGAGT
Organism: Treponema phagedenis; assembly: GCF_008153345.1. Taxonomy (NCBI): domain Bacteria; kingdom Pseudomonadati; phylum Spirochaetota; class Spirochaetia; order Treponematales; family Treponemataceae; genus Treponema; species Treponema phagedenis. The sequence continues at coordinate 2,337,205 of NZ_CP042818.1, forward strand.
ACCCTATGCACTGATATTGCTGTTTCCGAAGCTTCCGTACGAAAGTTCATTACGCTCCTTGGTTCGCTGCAGGAGCAAGCGGATGCCTTTATGAGGGATCAGGTAATGCCCGCAAACGCGCTTTTATTTGATGGCACATCAATCTTCACCCGTTCTGCCGATTCCCTTGCGGCAAAAGGATACAATCCTCAGCACAGCCGCGGCACACAGGCGAGAATCCTGTATGTCTTTGAGAAAAATTCACATAAACCGGTATTTTACCGCGTGTTACAGGGTTCAATTGTGGATAAAGTCGCTTTCATGGAAACAGTACATGCTGCCGGCTGTAAAGATTGCGTTATTATTGCGGATAAGGGCTTTTATTCCAAAGAAAATTTGGCGGCCCTTATGAATGCAGGTCTTCAGTTCATCTTGCCGCTTAGAAAAGATACCGTCAATGTTGAGCCTGCTTTTTATGAGAATACTGATGATAGCAAATGGGATGGTGTATTCACATATAACAAACGGCCTATCTGGTTTCGTAAAAAACCAAGCGGTACGAAAGGAAATTTTATCTACACCTATCGAGACGATTCTCGTAAGGCAGAATTGGTCGGTCAGTATGTAGAGAAAGTTGAAAAGTTTTATGGTGAGCGCACGCATGAGCCGAAAGATGTTTTAAAGAAAATCAGAATGGGCTATTTTTCTTTTTGCAGTAATCTTGATGTATCCGCGCGGGATATCTACATGAATTATAAAGAACGCTGGGATATTGAGCAATGTTTTGACTACCTGAAAAACAGTGTATCTCAGTCGGCATCACATGCACATACGGATGAGTACTTTCGCGGTTGGGCATTTGTTAATCACATCAGTCTTTTGTACTACTATGGATTGTTAAACGCACTGCGGAACACAAAACTTGATGAACAGTATTCGGCATCGGATGTTTTGAAGCTTACAAAGAATATCTACCTTGTTGACAGCGGCGATAATCAGGGCTTCAAGCTGTCAGCTATACAAAAGAGAACTCAACGTATCCTTGATACCCTTGGAATCGATCTATTACGTAAAAACTAAGGGGTTTGTGTAATATTGAAATGAATAATATTACAAATTACAAAAAAATCGTTACGGAAAGGAATCATCACAAAGATTTATTACATTTCAGCCAATATACAAAAGTTCTATGGATAAATATTTTTAAAGCTCATCTTAAAAAAGCAAACTGTTTGGTAAATGATTTAAACGTTCTCCCCAATATTGATACGGCAAAGAAATTTTCACAACAAATTATTTACAATAACCAGTTACGGAAATTTGTGCAGCCCTATAATTGTGTTGCAATATTAAGTGCTTTTCCTTTTTTTATTGTTGAGTATTTTACCAAAGAACGCATACAAAAAGAAGGGTTGTTATAAAACCCTTCTTATCATATCAGAACAGAAATACTTAAATTTTAAATAAAATAATTCAACCCCTAAATAAAAAACCGCAAATCTTTGTTCATTGTCATTTGAGAGAGATATCCGATGATATAAGTTCCGGTTAAAGCGGTCAACGCATCAAGGGCGCAAGCTATTGAGCCTAAATAAAATGCTGCCGGGCGCAAAATCAAATACCCTGATTCAAAACCGCCGCCGTACAACATACAAATAGCGGTAAGGGCGATAAAAGCACCGCCTGACGAAAAGCGCCCTAAACAAAAAGAAAATAAAGACGCAACGCCGATGAGCCAAAACATATTCCGAAAGCCGACACCTAAACTGGAATAGGATTTCAAAATAACAATAAAACTTACCGTAATAACCATTGCGGTTCCCGCTCTGCCGAAAACCGAAAACATTGGAAGCGTAACTGAAGATATTCTCCGCCGCACTCCAAGACTCTCATTTGAATGGCGTAAAAGAACAGACAACGTCATATTTGCATCTCCGGAAATAAAAGCTGCAAAACATGGTGCCATAGCGGCGTAAATAACGCGGTAAGGATTTATATCGCGGCAAACAAGTTTAATAATAATCGGATAAATAACCCCGACAATGATGATAAAATTAACAAAAAGCAAAATAATAAAATCAATAAAAATCTTGCTTGACAGCATCGCACGAAACTCAATCACCCAATGTGCAGACACGGCAATAAATCCGATAGAAAGAATATCTACAAAAAAAACCATCACCGCGTATGAAACTCGAGCAAGAGAATCAAAAAGAGTTAAAGAAGGTTTTGCAATTGCCTTATCAACCGCACAACCTGCGCCGGCAAAACCGCCCAAAATACAAAGCGGTAAAATATAAGAGCCATTAACAAAAGCTTCAAAAGCACTTGAGGGAAAAAGCTGCAAAATTGATTCTTTAATCCCTATTTGCTGAATTTGCGAAATACCTTCCACAAAAATAGGAATTCGAGCAGGCTGACGCACAAGAACCGAAATAAGCCCGATTGTGGAAAGAAGTAACGCAAATCCCGCTGCAATCAATACGGTAAGAATGGCAATTCTGAAAAGCCCTCTATTTTCACGCAATTCAAAAATACTGACGGTAAACCCGAAGAATAACACAGGATACAAAGAATATCTTCCCGCTAAAATTGTTATATTTGAAATAAAAGCTGCCGATTCCGCAAAAAAAACATTTTCCGAAGAAGCAAGAAATGAAAAACCTACACCGATAATTATGCCGATAAGATATTTTAACCAAATTTTCATAGTAAATCAGTGTAATCAAAAGAGGTTTTTGCGTCAATCAGTAAAGATTTTAGCAACAACGCATACGCATGAAGAAAAAAAATCATACATTTTCGGGCGTTGCGGTTTGAAATTTTTCTCTTATCCGACTTATTTTTTACTTGTCGGAGTTGAATACTTACAAACCGCCGGCGGAACTACGGACTCCGCTGTCGCTGCGGCTCTTTTTGCGCTATTTTAGGCGCGCAAAAAGGATCCGGCTTCGCATTTTTGAAGAGACTATGAATAAAAGTCTGTAAATTTCAAAAAATGAGTCTTCTGTGGTAAAATAAAAAATATCACAGGAGGCTTTTAAAATGGCTAAGAAAAAAGAGGTTTACAAAGTAAAACCGCTAACGGAAAAGAAGAAAAATATCATTGCAGAATTAATCAACGAATACGATATAAAAACTGCAGATGATATCCAAGAGGCATTAAAAGATCTTCTTGGCGGAACTATTAAATCCATGATGGAATCTGAAATGGACGAACATCTCGGTTATGGAAGCTACGAGCGAAGTGACAACAATAACTATCGCAATGGAACAAAATCTAAACGAGTTCGCAGTCATTACGGCGAGTTTGCAATAGATGTTCCGCAAGATAGAGAGAGCTCCTTTGAACCTCAAATCGTAAAGAAAAGACAAAAGGACATTTCAGAAATCGACCAGAAGATAATCAGCATGTACGCTAGAGGCCTGACAACGAGACAAATATCTGAGCAAATAGAAGAGATATACGGATTTGAATGCAGTGAAAGCTTTATCTCTGATGTTACGGATAAAATACTCCAGGAGATAGATGACTGGCAAAAGCGACCATTGGACGAAATATATCCAATTGTAGTTATAGATGCAGTTCATTTTTCAGTTCGTGAAGATAACCGGATAAGGAAACTTGCCGCTTATGTAATCCTAGGATATTCTTTAGCTGGTAAAAAAGACGTCATCAGCCTTGAGATAGGCGAAAACGAGAGTAGCAAATATTGGTTAGGCGTATTGAATGGCCTAAAAAACCGTGGAGTAAAAGATATTATGATAATCTGTGCCGATGGTCTAAGTGGAATAAAAGAAGCCATCGGAGCAGCATTCCCGGAAACAGAATATCAAAGATGCATAGTACATCAAGTTAGGAACGTCCTCAAATACGTGTCATACAAGGACAGGAAAGCCTTTGCAGGAGATTTAAAAAGGATATATCTGGCACCGACTGAACAAGATGGGTATGATGCATTGCAAGAAGTTAGAGATATATGGGATAGTAAATATCCTAATGCAATGAAAAGCTGGGAACAAAATTGGGATGTACTTACACCTATCTACAAATTTTCAGCAGATGTGCGAAAGGTAATATATACAACCAATGCAATAGAAAGCTTAAATAGTACATACAAGAAACTAAATCGCCAGAGAGCGGTATTCCCAAGTGATATGGCTTTGCTCAAGGCATTGTATTTAGCCACTCTACAGGCCACGAAAAAATGGACTCAGCCATTGAGAGAATGGGGTAAAGTGTATGGCGAATTTTCGATAATGTATGCCGGTAGAATGCCTATTTAGCTAGTATAGCGTTTTTCTGAAAAGTATATTGTATTTTTCTTTGGTTTGTGATACTATCTCAACAGCTTTTTATCACTAAGGAGTATTGCATGCCCAAACCGCCGAGTAAACTTGAACTAAATCCTGAAGAGCTCACGTACCTTGAATCACTTGTTCGTTTACGAACAATCCAAGCACAAACGCTTACGCGTGCACGAATACTTTTGCTTAAAAGCAAGGGGCTGTCCATTAAGGAAACAGCCGACAAGGTAGGCTATACGTATAGAAGCGTTGCGCTCTGCCTTAAGAAATATAAGCAGGGCGGCGTAGAGCATGCTCTCACCGATGCACCCGGACGCGGAAACAATCCGGAAATTACCGATGAAGAGAAATCGTGGATTATAAATCTCGCTTGTCAAAAACCGACTACTTTTGGGTATGCTGCAGAAACATGGACTTACGCACTGTTAACAAAGCATATTAACACCACCGCTGAAAGTGCAGGATACCTACGGCTCGCTACTATCCATAAAACAACGGTATTTAAAATACTAACTGAAGCAGACATTAAACCTTACAAAATAGAATATTACTGTGAAAACAGAGACCCTGACTGTGATAGAAAAATGCACAATGTTTTACTCGTTTATAAGCAACTTGAACTTTATTTTGAGGAAAATAAGCCATTACAGACAGAAGAAGGGAAGAATATCCATGTTGTTTCGTATGATGAGAAGCCCGGCATACAAGCTATCGCGACGACAAGCGATGATTTACCTGCTGATGAAACCCATCAATGCATTCGCCGTGATTATGAATACAAACGGCTTGGCACGCTCTCACTTTTAGCAGGCATTGATTTACAGACGGGGGATGCCATTCCTCTTGTAAGCGACAGTCACACCAGTAAAGATTATGTGCAATTTCTTAAAATACTTGATGAACGATACCCGCAAGAAGATAAAATTAGAATCATTTTGGATAACTTAAAAGTACATACCTCCAAAGAAACCATTCGATATCTTTCAACGGTACCGGGAAGATTTGAGTTTGTGTTTACGCCAAAACATGGTTCTTGGTTAAATATGATTGAAGGATTTTTCAGCAAACTAACAAGACAACTGTTGCGGGGCATGAGAGTAAAATCAAAAACAGAGTTAGTTAATCGACTGTATAAATACTTTGACGAGATTAATGAAGAGCCAGTCGTATTCCATTGGAAATACAATCTTGATGATCTCGATGTTTCTGAAGCGGTTATAACCGACGCTCTCAAATATGAACTTAATTAGAAAACGTTATACTAGTTATGCGATAGCACGCAAGGACTCCTTTTCGAAAGGAGTCCTTGACATGTAAATAACCGTATATTATATTGTTGTTAGCTGGAGAGCCTTAAAAAATCAAGCTCTCTACTATATCTAAATTACCATGGAAGGCAATTTACAGAAAAAGTTTCACACACTCTTTTTGAAAAAATGCTTCGCCGTCCTCCGTTCGTCTAACGCAATGCCCTATTACCCCAAAAACTTCCGCCCTCCTCTGCCTATGTCGATTATTTTTGCATCTTTATGTGTGAAAGTCATCAGTGAAAATAGTTTGCACAATAAAAACCACCCTCCGGTGCAGGAGTTAAAGGGCAACCGCCCCTTAAAATGCAAAACCCTCCTTATACAAGTATGGAAATTACCCGAATTTTCCTTGCCGCAGAAAATAATTTGTCTTTAAGCAAAAAAGATTTAGGTACTATCTAAAAAGATTTAGGTACTATCTAAAAAGATTTAGGTACTATCTAAAAAGATTTAGGTACTATCTAAAAAGATTTAGGTACTATCTAAAAAGATTTAGGTACTATCTAAAAAGATTTAGGTACTATCTAAAAAGATTTAGGTACTATCTAAAAAGATTTAGGTACTATCTAAAAAGATTTAGGTACTATCTAAAAAGATTTAGGTACTATCTAAAAAGATTTCGATACTATCTAAAATAATTTGTCTTAAAGCAAAAATAATTTGTCTTAAAGCAAAAAAGATTTCTCTTAAAGGAAAAACAACCTACCGGTGCAGCACTCAAAAGCCGGGGTCTAAGAGGTAGCATTCCCCTTAATGCGAAGCATAGGCAGGTTAAGGGCTGCCCAAGCCCTTAATGCGAAGCATAAGCGGGGGTTCAAGGCGGCAGCCCTTTGTTCATGGTAAGTCCCGGTGTTTTTCATACAAATCCTTTCAAAATTAAGCCATTTATGATATTATTTTCTACTATAATATATGAAATACATGAAGGAGTTTCGGTGCAAAACGCAGGTGCACAGGATTTGCTGAAAAGGATTTTCGGGCATACAGAGTTTAGAAGCAGACAGGAAGATATTATCAATGCGATTCTTGCAGGCAATGATACGCTTGCGGTAATGCCCACCGGTGCGGGGAAGTCGCTTTGCTATCAAATACCCGCAATTATGATGAGTGGCGTAACGCTTGTTGTCTCCCCGCTGATTTCGTTGATGAAGGATCAGGTTGATGCATTAACCGAGAACGGTGTTTCCGCTGCCTATATTAACAGCAGTCTTGAATACACCGAATATTGCGCCATTCTTTCAGGTGTCCGTGCGGGGACTTTTAAGCTTATCTACATTGCCCCCGAACGTATCGAAAACAGTTTCTTTTTACAGCTTATCTCGGAAATCTCTGTTTCCATGCTGGTGGTTGATGAGGCGCACTGCATCAGTCAATGGGGGCATGATTTCAGACCGAGTTACCGAAATATTGCCGCAATGGTGCAAACGCTTAAAAAGCGTCCGATTGTAAGTGCTTTCACCGCAACCGCAACAAAGCCCGTGCAGGAAGATATCATCAAACAGCTCAATTTGCAAAATCCTTTTACGGTGGTTACCAGCTTTAATCGGAAAAACATTTTCTTTTCGGTGGTGCATAATGCGGACAAACACGAATATCTTATTTCAAACCTTAATAAAAATACCTCCGCAATTATTTACTGCGCCACACGGAAGATTTGCGAAGAAGTGTATAGCTTTTTAAAGAAAAACAACTATCCGGTCAGCATATACCATGCGGGATTGAGCGAAAAAGAAAGAGCGCAAAACCAAGAACTTTTTATGTATGATAAAAAGCCGATTATGGTGGCAACATTGGCATTCGGCATGGGAATTGATAAATCAAATGTGCGGGAAGTTATTCACTATAATCTTCCTCGCTCAATAGAAAATTATTATCAGGAGGCGGGGCGCTGCGGCAGAGACGGAGAAAGCGCAAAGGCAACCTTGCTTTTTTCCGCGCAGGATAAGTTTATCAATACCTTTTTAATAGAAAATTCGGGCGGCAGACAGGAAGAGTATGATAAATTGGAGTCAATGCTTGCCTACGCAAAAACAAATCACTGTCTACGCAAAAAACTTCTTGCTTATTTTAATGAAGAACTTGCTGAAGATTGCGGCGCGTGCTCAAACTGCAAGGCTGCGTTTATCGAAAAAGATATCAGCATAGAAGCGCAAAAGATTCTTTCTTGTGTAAAAAGGACGAACGAGCGTTTCGGCTCGGGGCTTATTGCGGATGTGCTGATCGGCGCAAACACCAAACGCGTCAAAGATTTCGGTTTTGATTCGCTTTCTACCTACGGGATTATGAAAGGAGAGACAAAAAGAACGGTAGTCCGCCTGATTGACGAGCTTATTGCGCAGGAATGCTTGGTCAGCAGCGGCTACCCTCGCCCGATTTTGCAGCTTAACCGGAAATCATGGGCAGTCTTAAAGGGCGAAAAGGTATTTATAAAGGAGCACAAGGCGATACGCCAAGAACACAAACAACTGCGCCCCGAACTTCTTGCAGAGCTGCAAACATGGCGCAAACTGCGGGCTGAAAAAGAAAACGTTCCGCCTTTTATTATTCTTTCTGACGCAAGCTTGCACTCGCTTACCGCCTTACTGCCGGTAACAACCGAAGAGCTTTTGCAGGTTGAAGGCATTGGAGAGTTTAAAAACGAAAAATACGGCGCAGAGCTGAAAACCATTATTACCGCATACAGAAACGCATACCCTGATGAAAAGCCTATTCTGCTCAATCAAAAAATAAAAAAGCCGCCAAAAAAGAAGGAAAAAGGAGCAATATCCGAAACGGTTATGCAAAGCTACTCCTTATACAGTCAAGGCTTGAGTATTGAACAAATAGCGGAAGAGCGCGCATTAAGCCCGCAAACAATCGAAAAGCATATCTGCGATTGCTATGAGCAGGGCCTTGCCGTCGACATTTACGCATTCACAACACCGGAAGAAGAAACCCTGATTTTACAAGCAGCGGAAAAAACAGGCAGCAAATACCTGCGCCCCATCAAAGATCTCCTCCCCGAATCCGTCTCCTACCTCGCAATCAAACTTGTCTGCATAAAACAAAAAACCGTCAATTCGCAAATAAACCAATCAGAAGTGAGCCAATGACAAACAATCGAACACACATCGCATTGCTTCTATGCTCGGTTTTCAAGAGGTAACGAATGAAGGTTTAACGTTCGGGAAAAACCTTCACGCACAAACATCCGTCCCCATTCTGATTGTAGCTTTGGTATGCTTGCCAAAATTACAGCTGCCGATTTTAAAGTCATCATTTATATTTAGTACTGATTAAGGAATTCAGAACCTCGTGTAGCGTTTTGTAATTAACTTCCTGTTATAAAAATTGGAGTATCAACAATAAGGAACTGCGGATTTAAACATTCCTATGGTAAATTGCTCGCCCTTGCTCAAATTCAAACGATGTTTAAAAGCATCAACACTGTTTTGTAAAATTGAAGCTTTTAAACTCGTTGGCGAACCATAGGTAGAAACCCCAAGGGTTCGCCCTGTGGTAAGTTTGCTCACCGTTGCGCCGTGTCGGGCTCTTTTTTATAAAATTGTGTATGATTCGTATGAAATTATTTTGGGCAGCAGTATGGTAATTTATAGTTTTACCCCGCTGTGTGCAATTCCTTCAATAAAATGCTTTTGAAAAATAAAAAAGAGGATGATTATCGGAAACACCGCCATGACAGCGCCTGCCATTTGCCCGGGTAAATCATTCATATAACGGCCTTGTAATGTTGCCAACGCAGGGCCTAAAATCATTTTTTCAGGTTTGGTGTTGACAATGAGCGGCCACATAAAATCATTCCATGCAAATTTTGCGGTAAAAATAATCAGTACCACGACGCCCGGCATAATGAGGGGCACCATAATAGAGGCATATATTCGTAATGGTGAACAGGCATCAATAATTGCTGCTTCTTCCAGTTCACGCGGCAAGGCTAAAAAGAATTGGCGCAATAGAAAAGTACCAAAGGCGCTAAAAAGGTTCGGCAAAAAAAGTGCGGGGATGGTATCTAGCATTCCTATTTTTAAAATGATCATATATTGCGGTACCAAAAAAATTTGCCCCGGAACCATTAAAATGGCAAGCATTATAATAAAAAGTATATTTTTCCCGAAAAAATGCAGCCGCGCAAAAGCATAGGCAGCCATTGAACAAAAAAGTATTTGCGCACAAACGGTAACAACGGTAGAAATAATACTATTGAGATAAATACGGGCAAAAGGCAAAGCCGCTATTGTTGTTTTATAGCTTTTAAATTGCAGGCGGCTTGGAAATAATACCGGCGGTATGCGCATGGCTTCTCCACTTGTTTTAAAAGAAGTAAAAATCATCCAAAGAAAGGGCGTGATGACCGCACCGATGCCGAGGAGTAATAGCAAATGTATAACTGTTTTTTTTACCGCATGCTGTTTAATCATAATTGACCCACTTTTTTTGCAATTTTAATTGCACAATAGTAATACACATAATAATCAGAAAAATAAACACCGAAAGAGCGGAAGCATAACCTTTTTTTCCATAATCAAAGGCATAGCGGTAAAACATCATTACCAGAGATTGGGTTGATTCATAGGCTATACTCGCTTTTCCCACCATCATGTATATAGTATCGAATACTTGAAACCCGCTTATCATTGAGGTAAGCATTACGAAAAAAAGAGAGGGTGTCAAAAGAGGTAGGGTGATATGAAAAAACTGCGTAAACACTCCTGCCCCATCAATCCGTGCTGCTTCGTAATAACTGCGTGAAATTCCTTGCATTCCCGCAAGCAAAATAACCATGTTGTAGCCTGCACTGCTCCATATCGCAACAATAATAATCATGTATAGCGCAGTAGACGGCTCGGAAAGCCAGTTCCTTGGACTCATTCCCGCAACAGCTAAGATTTGATTCAATAAGCCGTATTGACCATTGAATATCCATTTCCACACCATCGCAATTGCAGCAGGCATTGTTACTGCGGGTAAAAAATAGAGTGTTCTGTACAGTGATTTTCCTCTGATAGAACTATTAAGCAGTGCTGCGAGGAATGTTGAAACTGCCATTCCGATGGGAACAGAGATAATGGCATAGATAAAGGTATTATACGCAGTAGACCAAAATTCCGGATCTGCAATGATTGTGGTATAGTTTTTAATTCCGGTAAATTTTGCGCGGTTAAAATTATTAATGTCATAAAAACTATTGAGAAAATTTTGTATAAACGGGTAGATATAGAAAATAAGTAATCCGATAAAAACCGGACCAATAAAAAAATACCCCCACAGTGATTGTTGTATCTTTTTCCTATGCATTATATGCAGCCCCCTTTTTGAGAGAGCGGGCAACAGAGGCGCCTCTTGAGGTAGTCATACGGTATGCCTGAGATAAGGCGAGTCTATTGTCCGCTCATCAATAAAACCGAGCGGAAAACTGGAGCATCTTGAAAACCCGCCTGAGTTTTCAAGATGCCTTGAGCTTATTGCGCTAAAATTTTGTCTGCTTCTTTTGCCAAATTTTTACATGCTTCTTCTACCGATATTTGTCCTGCGTATGCCTGCTTAAGCCACTTGTCTTCGGCAGTGAATAATTGGGACGAAACATAACATGCGGGTAAAAGCGTTGCCAAATCCGCCTGGTTTGTATAGGCTTTTAAATTAATTGAAGGCTGAGACTCAGAAAAATAATGCTGCGCATCTTTCCGTGCGGAAATAACCGTACCGCTTTCACCCTGAATTTTCATTGCCTCAGAACTGCCGAGCCAGAGGGCAAAGTCTATTGCAGCTTCTTTATGCTTTGATTTTTCATACACTGTATAGGCAAGACCGTTTATAACATTTGCCTTCTTTTTATAGGCAGGCGCTTCCACAAGATCAATGATATCTTTTATAACCTCATTTTGCATATATTCGGGCGTCATATAAGATCCTGCCCATAACATTGCAATTCTGCCCGACTCAAAAAGAGCATCAGGACCAGTGTCAGTCAGATCGGCAAAACTCGGCGAAGCACCTTTGTTTATTAAATCCACCCATATTTGAATTCCCTCTATTGTTTTAGGATCATCATAACCGCTTTTTGTTTTGTCTTTGTTCAGGATATACCCTCCTGCTCCGAATACGGTATTGTAATAACAGGTTTGAAAATCCAGAGGAGCGGCAATACCGTATATTTGTTTTGTTTTATCGGTAAGTTTTATCGCTGCTGCCTTCATATCCTCCCATGTCCAATTATCAGTCGGATAGGGTACTTGCGCTTCGTCAAAAAGTTTTTTATTAAACCAAAGAGCATTAGTATCAAAATCTTTTGGAACACCGTACGACTTTCCGTCAAATGTGTAAAAATCAATAAGAGATTGAGGGAAATTTTCTCCGGTAATGCCTTGGGCACGCATGAGCTCGGTTAAATCGGCAACCAGTCCTGCCTCAACATATTTTTCGATATTCAATCCATTCATCCAAAACACATCGGGAGCAGTTCCGCCTACCGCACTTGCTTCCAATTTTGTCCAGTACTCGCGCCCCCTATACGGCGTAAGTTGCACGGTTACCGTAACATCTGAGTGGCGTGCATGATATGCTTCTGCAAGTTTTTTCATAACGGGTTCTTGATTTTTATCCCAGATACCGAGCACAAGCGTAATCGCTGTTTCAGAATTTTGCTGAGTATCTTGTTTACTACAGCCGGTATATACCATAAGCGATAGTACCGTACAAACCATCAATGTAATTAATAGTGTTTTCGTTTTCATAGTTTCTCCCTTAAAAAGTTTTGAAGCAGCATCAACGCTTACGGTCATGCTTTGCAAAGAAATGGATTATATGCTTTTTCAATGCTGTTACAAATCAGATTCCGATAAGCTGTTTATCAGCGCTTCTATTGCAAAACAAAGATTTTACCGACAGCAAGATACAAACCTCAATTAAAAATTTTCCGTAAAAGGCAAGAGCACCCCTCAATATTTGCGCTAAGCAAAAGGATTCTGCAGTCCGTTTCCTTACATTCAGATCAGGCAGTTTTAGCAGTAAACCTTAGGCAAGTAAAAAAGTCTTTGCGTTCTTTAACCTCTTCGGCTTCCTACAGCTCTTCAATACTGTTCAATAAATTTTCCAAATCGCTTTTTGTTTTTGCCTCTCGAAGGGCTTGAATGTTTTCATCGCCATCGAATAAGTTCATAACTTCCATAATGCCTTCTTCAGTTAAGGCCTTTGCATCCGGTGCACAGATACAAAGAACAATATCTACCGGGTCATTTTCTTCGTGATTAAATTTAACCGGCTCTTTTAATGTAACAAGCGCAAAACCGATAGTCTTTGCTCCGGTTTCAGGACGCGCATGTGGCATCGCTATTCCCGGTGCAATTACATAATACGGACCGTGTTCTTTCGCAACCTGTATCACCGCATCGTAATACTCCGGCTTAATACAATCATGTTGTAAAAGAATGTCGGTTCCCAGTTTAATGGCTTCTTGCCATGTCCCCGCCTCTGCCTGAAGTTTAAAGGCTTCCTTTTCAAGTAAAAATTTTTTAAGCATTGTATGCCCTCCTAATATAAGAATTTACGTTCTTCAAAATGAATGATAAAATTTTTTATATGAGTAATATCATCTGCTTTTAACGGAACGGTTATTTGTATAATTGGCACCGAAAGCTTTTGAATTCCGATTGTAGAAATAACAAAATCTATTTTCTTTTCTTTGATATAATCGTCCGTAAGCTTTCTAAGCGAAACAGTTTCTATTATTTTAAATTCGGGAAAACGCATTTTAATTTGCTTGGCAAGAATAGAGCTGACTAAAATACCGGTAACACAAACAAGCGCTACGGAAAAATTTTGTTTTTTCTTTTTTAAAAATAAAAAACAAATAGCTAAAAAACTATGCACTATCTCATCTGATAACTCCATTGCCAAGTTGTGTTCCAAATACTGCTTTGCTGTTGGCATAAAAGTATTTATCTCTGAACTTGCATATTGTACATGCTGGAAATCAAATAAATAATTAATATTCTTATCCGTAGAAAATATTTTTCTGTACTGATTCACTACATGAAGAATGTTTTGGTACAAAAGATATTCCGCCCTCTTTGTTGATGTAATATATCCGTTAAAATTATTTTCTACCAAAGACATAAAGCCTCTAGCCACAGATTCACATTTTTCCCAATCATCGATTATGTTCATAGTTTCGGTATTTAAAATACTGATAAATAAAAAGGCGGATTCATATACATGTGTTTTTGATAAAGGAGAGCAATAAAAAAAGTATTGCAAATATTCGGCGATATTTTTATATTTTCCTTCTATTGTTTTATCATTTAATTCAAAATGATATTCTTGAATATGAAATCCGTTCACGCACCGCATTTTCGCAACTGCCAAATAAAAAAAAATAACAAAAAAATCAATATCGGAAAATTCATACCCCACAATTCGCTCAAGGTTTTCCGTGAAGATAAATAGTCTTTTCATATCGATTCGTTTTCTGAAAAAATTAAATACAGTTGAGGTAAACGAATAAAACTGCATTTTGCTATTTTCATTATATATGAAATTATACAGTAGTGTCATAAATTCATTTGGATCAAGATATAGACAAGCATTCTTTAATGCAAAAATTCTTATATCAATTTCTTCTCCATCGATACAAGTTCCCACTCCCGGTTTTCGTGATATTGTGCAGCCTGTGCCGATAAAAGAATTTTCCAAGTCGGTTAATATTTTGGAAATAGTTGATTCGGAGAGTTTTAATTTTGATGAAAGAAATGAAAGCTTCGTGATACTTTTTTTTGTGAGCAAAGAAAAAAATAATAAAAGACTTTTTTCTTTTTGTGAAAAAGCATCGCTGGAGTTGTTTGATACCAGTTTTTCTATAAGAGCAATTTTGTCACGCTTTTCTCCTACAAGCAAAAAACCTTTTCCTCGAATTCTATTTATTTTTAAATTAAACTTCTCTATATAAAATTCGATTTGCGGTAATAAACGAAAAAAAGTTCTTTCGCTTATACCCGCCTTGTCAGCTATAAAAAAAGAGGAAATATAATCTTCGGAATCGAACAAAGTTTTGATAATCAAAACAGCTCTGCTATCAATATCTTCCATACGTATCATTTTATACGATAAATGACAGTTTTGCAAAACAAAAATTGTTTTTTGTTAATAAATGGTATACTCAATTCCGCCGGTCTCAGAACATACTCACAAACCGCCATTGTAGAGCGATGTTTAAAACAGAAAACGCTCATGTTTAGATTTCGGTTTTAAATTCACCGACTTAGTTTTATCACAATTATAAAAATTAAGTTATGGACTCTGCTGTCGTTGTGCTCTTTTAAGCGCGCATAAAGGATCCGGGTTCGCATTTTTGAAAAATGCGCTATCGTCCGCCTAACGCATGTTCAGCATTGTATATCCTTGTATAATGCTGAACAATGAGTTTTTTCCGTTTACTTTTTAGTACGGACAAAACTCATTTCTGCTTGGAACCGCCGCCGTCTGTAGCGGTTCTGCTTATTGTTTTCATGTTCCCTATGCGGTTATTTTTTTGGCGTAACCACTGCGCTTGCCTTACCCTGTCTGCTGTTTATCTAAAATAGCGCTCAGCATTGCGTGCGCATCACGGATATCATTCTCCCATGAAGGATTGCCGGTGTACCACATTTCCGCTACAAAGCGTCTGACGCCGAGCTGCCATGCTTTTTGTATTCCGCCTTCAAAGTCTACATGTCCGGTGCCAAAAGGGATTTCGCGGTATTTACCGGAAACGGTTTCTTTTAAGTGCATTGCAATAAGATGTCCACGTCCTGTTTCCAAATCTGACAATACATCAGTTTTATATTTGCAAGCAGCATTGGTAATATTTCCGAGATCGGGATACACACCAAGATACGGAGAATGAATGGATTTTACATAGTGCATTGCTTTTTCTGTTGTATCCATAAACTCAGTTTCCATTGTTTCAAAGCCGAGCATGATTCCTGCTTTTGCTGCCATATCTACAGCCTTTTGCAAATTACTCGCGAAAAAATTTTTCGTCTCTTCATTGCCCTGTTCATAATATACATCATAACCGGCAAGTTGGATGATTCTAATTCCCAATGCAGAAGCAAGCACAACCGCTTTTTCCATTATTTCAAGACTTTTGCTTCGAATCTTTTCATCCATGCTTCCAAGAGGATATTTTCGATGTCCGCTTAAACACATACTTCGAAAACAAATCCCCGTTTCACTCATTATATTATTAAGACGTTGTATTTCAGTGCGAGAATAATCAAGCCGTTTGAGTTTTTCATCAGTTTCATCAACACTAATTTCAACAAAATCAAATCCGCATTTTGCAGCTGTTCGCAGAGCTTCCTCATACGATAATGAAGAAGGCATTGCTTTTTCATATAAGCCAAGCTGATATACTTTTTCCATTACACGCTCCCATAAAATTTTTTGAAGGATTTGTCAAAACCATACTGTCTTACTCGGAATAATTAAACTGCCGACCAAAGCTGCCCGCGGTTCAAATTCCAAAAGCATCTTTTTATGTTTTCAAGACGACAGCACAAAAATAACGTTTTAAAAAATACAGTTACTCGTTAAACACACAATCCGTTGTTATTCCTGAACGGATTGTGCATTACCTTCTTTTGTAATTCTTTTTAATAAGAAGAGTCTATCATATTTTTTTACTCTGCCCGTAATAGGCATTTGCTCCGTGTTTACGCAGATAGTGTTTATCTTGTAAAATTTGCGGAGCAGGCTCAATGTGGTTGTTGAGGGCTTCGGCTCTTGCCGCCATTTTAGCAATTTCTTCCAACACAACCGCATGATAGACTGCCTGTTCAGGAGAGGTACCCCATGCAAAGGGCCCGTGGTTTTTACAAAGAACACAGGGCATGGCAATATACGGTTCAATACTTTCACCTTTTTGTTTTTCAGCCGTTGCTATTTGTGTAAAATGCTCCGCGATAAGAACACCGGTATTATATTCATAATCTTCGTCTATTTCTTTTTGTGTGAGTGTTCGCACGCAAGGAACAGCCCCGTAAAAATAATCCGCATGCGTTGTTCCGTAACACGGAATACTTCGACCTGCCTGTGCCCAGCTTGTTGCCCAGGGGCTATGCGTATGCACAATTCCGCCTATCTTTTTAAAAGCATTATACAGCACAAGATGTGTTTTTGTATCCGATGATGGGTTATAATCGCCTTCTATTTTATTGCCCTTTAGATCCATAACAACCATCATTTCGGGTGATAGCTTTTCGTATTCAACACCGGAAGGTTTTATTACAAAGAGCCCCTTTTCGCGATCAATTCCGCTGACATTTCCCCACGTAAAAGTTACCAACTTATGTTGTTGCAAATCCATATTTGCTTCGTATACTTTTTTCTTTAACTCTTCAAGCATGTTGATTCTCATCTCCTTTGAATTTATATTTTCAACGTAAGCAGATGTTCTTTGAGATAGGGTATACGATTAGGACTCATACTCAGTTCACGCAATCCTGTTTCCAAAATAGCTTCGGTACATTCGGTAAGAGAAGCCATTTCTCCGCACATGTGTATTTCGATTCCCGCTTTCAACGCCGCATGAACGGTTTGGCGAATAAGCGAAAGAACCGCAGGGTGCATTTCATCATAGAGCTCAGAAACATACTCGTTCCCTCTGTCAACGGCGATAGTGTACTGCGTTAAATCGTTTGTTCCGATACTGAAAAAATCAACATGCTGTGCAAGCGTTTCCGCAGTTAAAGCTGCGGCGGGTGTTTCTATCATTATACCAAGCGGCACCGGTTTTATTTTTTTGCCGTCTCGCTCTTCCAATTCTTGATAAACGGATTCAACCAGTTTTTTTGTTTGCAAAAGTTCTTTTTCACCGGTTATCATCGGAATCATAATTTTGCAATTGCCATATTCACTTGCCCGCAATAATGCCCGAAGCTGCACGCGAAAAATCTCAGGCGTTTTTAAGCAATATCGTATTGCTCGCCAGCCTAAAAAGGGATTTTCTTCTTTAGGAATTCCTAAGGCGGCAATGTGTTTATCTCCGCCCGCATCAAGAGTTCTAAATGTTACCGGCCTGTCACCCATTTTACTCAAAACTGTTTTATATGCCTTAAACTGCTCTTCTTCAGTTGGCAATTTTTCCGGATTTTGCATAAATAAAAACTCAGTGCGGAATAAGCCGATACCTTCAGCATTATTTTCCAGCACAGCGTCAATTTCTTCTACCGTACCGATATTTGCCATGAGCATTATCGGGGTTCCTGCGCCGGTAACGCCTTTTTTGTCTCTGAAAGATTCCATGCACTTTTTTTCAGCCTCAGCTTTGGATATTTTTTCCGCATACTCCGCTTTTAACGCAGAGTCGGGATTTACAAAAAGGTTGCCTTCTACAGCATCAACAATCAGCAAATCTCCCGTTTGTATGCCCGCTTCCGTATAGTTAATACCGGAAAGCATTGGGAGTCCCATGGAGCGGCACACAATCGCAGCGTGAGAAGTGCGGCTTCCTGTTTCAACTACAATTCCTTTTAAGTACTTTTTATCCGCTTTTGCCATATCGGCAGGACCGACTTCGGTTGCAACTAAAATAAAATCAGCCGCCTCGCCGATATTACCACTTTGGGCACCGGTGTGCATATCCATGATAATTCTAAATATTTGTCGAAAATCATCCGCACGCGCTTGCATATACGGATCATCAAGGGCTGCCATATCAGCGGCATATTCATTACATACATCCATGAGTGCTGTCGAAAGATCCACCGATTTTTCTTTTATACAAGTTTCAACATCGCTGCGCAATTCTTCATCATCGACAATTTCAATATATGCGGCAAAAATCTCACTTTGTTCTTCAAAGCCGTCTGCGGCAGCCTTATCCTTTAGCCGCTCTATTTCCGCTATTGTTTTTTTAAGCGCCACATGAAGAGATTCTATTTCATGCTGAAATTGACTCTCGTTAATAGATACTCGATTTCCACTGAAATGATTTGTTTCTAAAACAACTGCTTTTGCAAGAGCAAAACCCGCAGCAGATGCGAGACCTTGAAATTTTTTCATAGTCTCACTCCTTTAAATTTACAATATAGTCGGTTAAGGCATCGATAGCTTCTTGTTCATCATCACCTGATACAATAAGTGATATTGCATCATTGCAAGAAATACCGATTTTCATCATTTTAATAAGACTTTTTGCGTTTGCCTCTTTATCGCCCTTTCGTATAGTAACATCCGATTGAAATTTTTTTGCCAGTTGGACAAATTCCGTGCCGGGGCGAGTATGTAGTCCTGTCGGATTTGTAATGGTAAGCTCTACTTCTTTCATAATCCACCTCCCATAGTGAGTACTAAGGATGTCATCAAAACAATCATCCTCAAGATTCCAGAATTCTTTTCGTCAATCCTTTTGAGCGAAACCGTATCTGTCAAAACCTCAATAGTTACGCAGCATATTTTTAAAATTCAATACTTTAAACAATGAGGTTTATTCTAGTACAAACATTCTTTTGATAGTTTAATTAGTTTTTTTAATTCAATACAAATCATAAATAATTTTATAAAAAAGAGCCCGACACGGCGCAAGGGCGAACCCTTGGAATTTCTACCTTTGGTTCGCCTACGGTGGGCAATTTACCATAAGAATGCTGAATCTGCAAACCGCTCCGATTAGTACAGCAGCAAGTTAATTACAGAACGTTATACTAGACACACATTCGCACAGCATTATAATTACAGATAAATTTTATTTGCATAATGTACGAATATTTTTGCCCATCGCTATCATAAACCGTTAATACCAAAACCTATATTTGTTACCATTTTGCTATCTGGTTTAAAAATATCTTACTTCAATGAAGCAAGATCAGCTTCAAGTATTTTCCCTTCAATTTCTTTTTCATCCAAAAGATTTTTTAGCGCAATCACTTTTACACCCTTCGCTTTTACCGTTGTAAAAGTTTCCATCAGATTCTCGGGGCAAACAACTGCATGATAACTTTCTGCGGTGCTTTTTGCTTCACCTATATTTGTGTGATGAATATCCGCGGCAATATTCAGTTTTTTCAAAACCTTTGCCATTTTCATTTTGATAATCTGACTTGACCCCATACCGGATCCGCATGCTACTACAATCTTAATCATATATCCTCCAATAAAATATTATTTAGAAGCCGCTCACTATGAGCGGCATTTTAAGATTTTTAATTTTCTTCTTCAGAAAGCGATGCAAAATTTTCTGCAACCACAAAATATTTTTCTCTTTTATACTTCCCAAAATAATACTGAAGCTGCGGTATCGCAAGTAAGAAAATTATACATATTGCAACGCCTACATACTGCATGCTGTGCATTATGAAGCCGAAAACCGGCCAAACCGTATCCCAGTCAAAGTTACCGTGCCACCCGCCGAATTTTCCAAGTCCGAAATAAAAAGCAGCAAGCGCTCCTCCCAGTACCTGTACTACTCCTGAAATAAGCGGCAAAATACATGCAGCTTTAACCCCACCCTTTCTGTTGGCAAAAACCGCAAAGGTTGCATTATCAAAGAACACAGGAACAAATCCGGTGATGATAAAAATGGGACTCTTAAAAATAATGAGTCCGGCAATAGCGATAAATTGTCCAAGTGCTCCGAAAAGGAAGCCAATTGTTACCGCATTCGGGTGCCCAAATCCGTATGATGCGGCACAGTCAATTGCAGGCATTGAACCGGGCAATAATTTTTCAGAGATTCCTTGGAAAGACTCGGTTAATTCTCCAACAAAGAGTCGAACTCCAAGTTGCAGGATTTGAAGATATACGGCAAAGGTGAAAGCTTTTTCTACAATATAAAAACCAAAACTTTGTTTTGTTGAAAACCCTTTGTCCAGTTCATGCATGATATCCTGACCGAGTATTGCAATAATGCCACCGAAAAAGAATGTCATCAAAACCGCTGTTGCCACAATGTTTTCATTAAATATTGAAAGGAAGCCCGGTAGTTTTATATCTTCAAGCTTCTGCTTATTTTTACCGCCTATTTTTTCGGCAACTTTATCCACGAGCCAAACACCGAACATTTGCTGATGCCCGATTGCGAATCCGCCGCCATCTGTTAATTCTTGTGTGGCACCGACAGTCATATTGGAAGAAACCGCCCAATAGGTTCCAAGCAAGAGTCCGAGCATGATAACAACATTAAAGTCCTGCAACGCGGGGAAGCAAAAAAGAACGATCCATAACGCGGTTGAAGATTGTTGTACCATAATATGACCGGTAATAAAAACAGTTCGAACCTTTGTTAAGCGCCGCGCGATAACCAAAACAAGATTCCATATAAAGGCTAAAAGCAAAACCTGCACCATCATTGTAAAAGATCTGCCTACATTTTCAACAGCAGCCTGTGCGGCAGCCTGTCCGAAATACGGATCGATAACAGCAGCGTTTAGCTGGAATCTTTGATTTAAACCCGCAAGAATGGGACGGAAATTTCCAACCAATCCGCCTGCGGCAACATTCAAAATCATGTAGCCGACCGTTGCCTTTATAAAGCCCGCAAGCGCGTTATAAAATGGTTTGCGCAATAATAGGTAGCCTAAAAAGACAATAAGACCTACAAAAAATGCCGGTTTTGTCAGAATATTATTCTGAAAAAACGTCCAAATTGAAATAATAATACCCATAAAATCCTCCTTATTTATACAGTTTTTTTACTGTATTTCAGTTTATGATAAAAATTCATATACTGCTATTTCATCAATTTCGCGGTTTGTTACCGCGAGGCAATCTTTCCCGTTTCGTTTAAAAAAACAGGCATTTGCCGCTCCCGTATTTTCATCAAGCATATCCGCCGCATAGCAACCTTTTTCCGAATCATAATAAAACGCTAAAAGCCGCTTTGCACCCTTTCGGTGTCCTATAAAAACGTATTCTTTTCCGGCAACGGTTGCGCGCTCTATTGCATGAGAAAACTCGGCTGCTTCCGGATAGTCATATACTTTTACGTATACACCGTCTTTGCACTCGTAAATTGCTAAAGCATCTCCGTGAAACGGCGAGATGACCAGCAGCTCTTTTTTGCCGTCAGCATTCAGATCTGCCATTATCGCATCGGATGCGGGAGTGTTTATCAGTTGTTCAATACCCCAATCTCCGCTTGGCTGCTCGGGGGGAGTAAAGCGAAACACACCGTTTTCAGCACTGATTATGGCGGTTTGCACGCCGTTGTGTATATCCTTTGTATATCCGTGATTTTTAGTCAGCCCGTCCTTAATACACGTAATATGAAGATCCTCTTCCCTTACATTTGCAGGATTAAAAGGATTCGGAAGCACTACTGCATATACTTTACCGGGAGAACTCCAATCATCTTTATGATGATGTTCCGATTTTATGGTACAGAGTATGAGATATCGGTAACCGTTCCGCTCCAGAATATCAAAGCGGTGCAAAAAAGGCATATCAAGCAGCTTTTTTACTTCCCACTCGGCACCGTTATTTTTCGGCTTTACATGCACAATACATGATTGGGCGGAATCATTCGGTGAATAAAATTTCTGCGTAGCAAGAAACTCTCCGTCAAAATCGGAAAGCGGAACTATACTCATTGTGCCGCCCGGGCCGTCCCAGACGCTTGATACCTTGTTTCCCTCTAAATCATATAAATTGCAGGCATCTTGTTTTTCAGCGGCAACCAGCAAATGATCTTTGCCGCTGAAATTTAACGTGCTTACCGCATAGCATTTTGATAATGTATCAATGCATTTTTTATGCACTTTTATCATTTACACACCTGTTCCTTTTATTAGAGCATAGAGCGGAACGGAATATTCTGCGGATGTTCAAAGCAATCTTCAAAACCGCGGCGATGATGATACATTCTCTTATCTTTATCCCGTGGATACACGTATTTACCGCCTACCTCCCAAATAAAGGGATGGAATTGATAATCAAGGCGATATTTTTTCATATCGTATAATACATTAATTTCATTGGTATCCGCCATGAAGTTTGTCCATACATCATGGTGAATAGGAATAACAATCTTGCAGCGCAGAGCTTCCGCCATGCGTAAAATATCAACGGAAGTCATTTTGTCTGCCATACCTATGGGGTTTTCACCAAAAGCACCGAAGGCAACATCAATCTCATGATCTTTACCGTGTTTTGCAAAATAAATAGAGTAATGGGAATCGCCTGAATGATAGATATTTCCGCCCGGCGTTTTAATCAGATAGTTTACCGCTTTATCATCCATATCGGTGGGACAGATTCCGGTAAGCTCTTCTCGATTTTCCGAAGTATCATCGGTAGTAACGAGACAGGTTCTGTCAAAAGAGTCAAGCGCAATAATTTCAATATCTTTTATTTTAATTTTATCGCCGGGTTTTACGGTTATGCAGCGATCGGCAGGCACGCCCCATTTGAGCCAATATTCAACTGACTTTTTCGGTCCGATAAACGGCACAAAGATTTCTTTTCCGTTTATATCAACGGTTTTCATGCCGCTTTTTACAACATGAGCGGCAAAATTCGGATCCATATGATCTTGATGATAATGCGTTGCAAGAACGGCATCAACATGTTTTACCGCAAATGGATCGAGAACAAAAGGAATTGCTCGCAAATTGGGCTGCATCATTCTGCAGCCCGCCATATTCGCCATTTGGTGTCCGGGCTTCATTTTATTATCACCGTGGGTTCTTTTACCGTTGCCGCTCCAGAGGTCTATCGTAATATTACAGTCTTCCGGTGTTTTTAGCCAAATTCCGGTGCATCCAAGCCACCACATTGCAACCTGATTTTTCGGAACCTGCTCTCCCTCAATTTCTTCGTTTAACCATGTTCCCCACTCGGGAAAAGTTTCCAGAATCCATTTTTCTCTTGTAATTTCATCAATTTTACTCATTTTTACCTCCGTAAAAAATTTTTCCGAGAACTAGTCAAAATCTTACACTTCGCACTGATTCAAAGAAATTTATCGTGAGCTGCTTTTGCGGACACAGGGAATAAAAATCTAAAAATTTTCAGCGCGCTTGCATAACAAGCCATGGATAAATAAACAGAGCGGAATCGCCTGCTTGTCTATCCGTATTTTTATTTGTTGATAAGGATAATCAGTTAAACCATGTAAGGCTCAAGCATTTTTTAACCGGTTTGATTGCTGTTTTGATTATGTTTTAAAGTGTATAATCAAACATTGTATTTGTCAATAATTGATACTCTCGAATAAGGGAAATTTCATTTTTTGTTGACAGGAAAGATTAGTGCCAAAATAAAAGATGTCCGCTATTTTTGAGGATATAAATTGTTTTTCCAGCGAGTAACCAGCTGCAGCGCTTCAAGCGGAGTTATTGAATCCGGATTAAGCGAAATAATTTCGTTAATAATCATATCTTCTTCCGAAAAGAGAGTGTTTGAGTTTTCACGCGGAGAGTGATTTTCAAAAGCTGCGGGGCTGATTATGTCTGCTGTAGTGTTTTGATTTTTTGTTTTTGCAAATAGATCTAAAAGGGTTTGTGCGCGAGCTAATACCGATTCGGGCACCCCGGCAAGACGGGCAACATGAATTCCATAGGAATTATTGGATACACCTTCAATAACCTTTTTCAAAAACACAATTTTCTCTTCTGTTTCAAGCACATCGAGACAAAAATTCTTTAAGCGAGGATGCTCAAGATACGACAACTCATGATAATGCGTTGCGAAAAGCGTTTTTGCACCGATTTTATTGAGTAAGTATTCACTTACGGCGCGGGCAATAGAAAGCCCGTCTTCGGTAGATGTTCCCCTGCCCACCTCGTCCATAATTACCAAGCTTTTTTGAGTTGCAGAGCGTAAAATATAGGCGGTTTCAGTCATCTCAACTAAAAAGGTAGATTCTCCGCGCGCAAGATTATCCGAAGCGCCGACTCTGCAAAAAATGCAGTCAACGGGAGTAATAACAGCCTTTTCGGCAGGAACAAAGGAGCCTATTTGCGCAAGCAAAACTATCAGGGCGGTCTGCCGCAAATAGGTGCTTTTCCCCGCCATATTCGGTCCGGTAATAAGAGCAAACGAAGGCAGAGAAGAATCCGATTCGGATGAAAGGTGTAAATCATTTGGAATAAACTCCCCTGCGGGAAGATGTTTTTCCACAACGGGATGTCTACCTGCAATAATTTCCAGCTGTCCGTCATCAACAAACGAGGGTTTTACCCAGCCATGTATACTTGCAGCTTGCGCAAAGGACTGAAACACATCAAGCTCTGCAATTTCAGCAGCAAGTTTTCGCAAAAAAAGATTCTCTTTGTTTATGCGGGAACGTATCTCAAAAAAAATATCCCGTTCACATGCAATGATATTTTCATCGACATTATTTAATTTAGTTTCAATATCTACGAGTTTGTCAGTAGTAAATCGATCGGCATTGGCAAGAGAGCGGCGGCGAATAAAGTGGTCGGGCACCGATTTTAAATTTCCCTTTGTTACTTCTAAAAAATAGCCGAGCATTCTGTTATATTTTATTTTTAAATTATGTATACCTGTTGCTTCTTGCTCTTCCAATAAATATTGTTCAAGAATGCTTGTTGCATTATTTCGCATATCATATAATTCATCAAGCTTTTCAGAAAAGCCGCGCTTAATGAGCTTCCCTTCGGTAAAAATAATTGAACAATCTTCAAGTATCGAGTTTTCCAGTAATGTGAAAAGCTCTATCAGTTTTTGCACTTCCAAGTCCGACAATTTTAAAAAAAAGAGGCTTTCTTCCGCGCTGATTCGATTAAGGCTGATGCAGGCGTTTAAACTCTGCTTTAAGGCAAGTAAATCTTTTGCGTGAGCGCGCTCCATCGCAAGCCGCCCCGCAAGCCGCTCAATATCAAAGATATCGGATAAATACTCTTGCACCCGATTAAACGCTCTCTGATTTTTATATAATACGTCCGTTTTTTCTAATCTTTTTTGAATTTCCGCCTTATCTCTTAAGGGGCGATGCAATCGATAACGTAATAATCTTGCCCCCATTGAGGTTTTTGTATAGCTCAGGGTTTCAAAAACACTGTAAGCAGAAGTCCCGTCTCGAATATTCTGCAAAATTTCAAGATTTTTCCGTGTTGAGTCGTCCATGGTAACAAAATCGTTTTCTCCGTATACGGAAATACCGGTAACATGAGAAAGAGGCGCCCCGGAAGTTTGCTCCAAATATTCCAGTAACAGTCCTGCCGGCGGCACTTCAGGAGAATCAACGGTAAGAGAAAATGCTTTAAGGTTTTCAGTGCCGAAACACATACAAAGCCGCTTTTCCGCAGTTTTCGGATTATACGACCAATCGGGATAAAGATTTTGA
This sequence comes from Treponema phagedenis, assembly GCF_008153345.1. Lineage (NCBI taxonomy): Bacteria > Pseudomonadati > Spirochaetota > Spirochaetia > Treponematales > Treponemataceae > Treponema > Treponema phagedenis. Next base: position 2,363,083 of record NZ_CP042818.1, read on the forward strand.
AACATATCCGGATATTCGGCACAGATGTTTTTAAGCTCCGGGATTTCCTGCGGTAGAGATTGCTGAATAAGGATTTCCTTCGGTTGAATTTTCCCCATCTCTTTTTTAAAATTATCAGCGAATTCCGACAACGGAAAAGAGGTGGCAAAAAAGTATCCGGTACTTACATCGATATAGGCAAAGCCGATGTAAAAATCAAAAGCTTTCTCCGTGCGATATTTTTTCGGTGTGCAGTATACCGCCGCAAGATAGTTTGCTTTGCCTTGTTCTAAAAAATCATCTTCAACAGCGGTTCCCGGCGTGATGATTTCTACAACTCTTCGCTTGGTTAATTCCCCCGGAACAGGATTAGAAACCTGTTCACAGATTGCGATTTTTTTCCCCGCTCGTAAGAGTCTGGCAATATAAATTTTTGCGGCATGGTAAGGAATTCCGCACATAGGATTTTTGCCCCGCTGCGTAAGCGTCAAGTTAAGCAGCTTGCTAATCTCTATTGCATCTTCATTGAACATTTCATAAAAATCTCCAAGTCTAAAAAACAATACCGCATCGCGGTGCTCCGCTTTAATCTCTTGGTACTGCCGCATCATTGGAGTTTGTACGTCGTTCATTTACCTGGAACCGAGCTCCCTAATTGTTTGTTCGGTAATATCGACAGTGGGACTGTACCAGACAATTCCTGAATCTTTTTGTAGATCTAATACCATCGTATATCCTTCACTTTCAGCAATTTTTTTTATTGCATTATAGAGTTTACCATAAAATTCATCATCGCTTGTAAGATTTTTCCTAATTGCGGCAAGCTCATCATTTGAAGCTTTTGAGTATTCCACTAAAAAGCTGGTTTTTGAGGCAATCATCGCGTCATATTTTTGCGCAATATTTTCTTTTCCAACCGCTTCTGCATCAACTTTTTTTTGGCGAAGCATAATTATCTCATCCGACATTTTTTTTATTTCGGCTTGATGTTTTGCTTTTTTTGCCTCATAATCCCGCACCGCCCGAGAATCACGTAAAAAAAGCGTATAAATTCGCGATGTATCAATGACGGCAAAACGGGTAATTTGTTGCGCAAATAAAAAAGCGCCGAACATCAAAAAAAATACAATACTCAAATTTTTTTTCATTATGAAACAATCTCCTTTATATCATAAATTAGGTGTATTAAATGAAAGCACAAATTTCCAATCAGCACCTTTTCCGTTTCCCCAATACGGCTTCCAGTTGTTTGAGCGGAAGGTATTGGCAAACATAAGGCGCAATGGAAATTGCGGTAAGGTAAATCGTAAGCAGGGCCCAAAACTAAAGTAGTAATCATTAATAGTGAGTTTTTTTAAGCTTTTTAAATCTTGCTTAACCGCCGCCGCATCAAAGAAAAAGTCAAATGATAAAATACCGTGTGCAAGCGGCCAGCGGAATTCCGCCCTATGCTGTATAAGCACATCTCCGGTTCCCGCCATTCCAAGGCTTGTCCATCCAAATCCGGCAAATATACCGTCAACAAGCAATTTGCTGTTTTCTCCGATAGCTTGTTTTGGATACGGCAGTTGGAAGGAAAAGCTTGAATAAAAAGCAAGCACAAATTTTAAATTCCACACGGGAGAAACCGGATAGTTTAAAAGCGTGAAATATAGCTCTCCTTTTGTTTCGGATCTGAAAAAGTATTCATCTTCAATCTTAGGTAATAAGCCGAAAAAAGAAATTTTTTCGCTTAAAAACCAGCCCTTTGACGGATCATATGCAAAATCTCTATTGTCAAAAGAAACCCCTGTCCAGAAAACATTGCTTAAAGACCAGCGTCTTTGCTGATTTCTTACCGCAAAGTCGGACGGCCGATATAAGTCCGCATTATAAAAGTTTTTTACAAGAGAAAAATTTATACCACCTCGTAATGTTATCATTGCATATCGAGGAAACCAGCGATAACCGGTATGCATACCGAAATCAAGCTCCAGTCGATTATACTTCATCTTATATGCTTCAGCCAATGTCGGATTTGCTTCATATTCTTCCCAGGTTGAGAAAGGATCAGGCGGAACCAGCCCTTTACTTGCCTTGGCATCTTTATCGGTAAACATAGGATATAAAACGTCCTGATTACTGTAAAGATATTTATGTGTTATACCGAAATCAAACCCCACAGTTAAAGGAGTTCCGAGAAACCAGTTTTCGGTGTAGTTCGCTTTTAAAGATTGTGTATCGGTTGCCACCGATCCGTTCACGGAAATAGAACTACCGCGCCCGAGAAAGTTGCGTTCTTCCCATTGTACAAAAAGGGAAAGCGGAAAGCTGTTTGCCGTTGAGGCGCCGGAAAAAGTAATACCGAATTGAATATTCGCAGTTGATTGCTCTTCAAGATTCAATACAATATCGATAAGATCTTGTTCGGAACCCGGCTGTATATCGGGAACGATTGATGAGAAGTAGCGCAGATTAAAAAGGTTCCTTAAACTGTCGGTAAATTTTGACTTTGAAAAAACATCACCCGGTTCTAAAAGCATTTCCCGTAAGATAACAGAATCTTTTGTTTTTTTATTCCCTCGAATAAAAATATTTTCAATATGGCTTCTAGCGCGTTCTATAATTGTTATGGTAAAAGAAACTTCTTTTGTTGAGGGATCTCGATGCTCTTCTTTTGTGATATGATTTGAAGTATATCCGTTTTCAAAATAGGTATCGGCAATGGCTTGAAAACCGCTTTCAAACAGGGTCATGTCCAATACCGCACCTTTTTTCAGAGAAATTTTTGATTCAAGTTCTTTTGTGCTGAACAACCGGTTCCCTGAAATTGTTACCCCGCCGAAAAGATATTGCTGCCCCTCCATAATGACATAGGTTAAGCTTACAAGATTCTTTTGCGGATTAGTTTTATCGTCTATTTTTTGAATAATATTTTCTACATGCGCATCAATATAGCCTCTTTCTGCGTAATAATTATGAATGGCGGTTTTATCAATCTCAAGATTGCTTTCTTTAAAGATTCCAGCAGTTAAAAATCGAACCTCTTGAGAGGCAAGCGTCTTTTTCAATGTTTTTTCCGTTGCAACGGTATTTCCTTCAAAATGAATTTCCGACACAACGGTTTGCTTTCCCTCGGTTATGGTAAAATGAATGATAATTCCATCAGCAGTTTTATCAACCGTGGAAGAGAGCTGAACAGCAGCATATCCTTTTTCAAGGTAATATTTACGCAAGCTTTCTTCATCCGTTTTGAGTTTTATTTCATTATAAATATCGCCCTTTTTAAGCAAAATTTTGGAAAGTAAGTCTCCGCTTCGTAAGCGATTATTTCCGGTGAATTTTATTCCGATAATCGCAGGCTGTTCTTTTACCGAAAACTGCAATAATACCGACTCATAATCGGGATCTGCAGGTATTGCTTTCGGAACAATTTCGGAAAAATAATCCAGAGCATACAGTTTTTGCAAAATTTCCCAATAGACATCGTCAGACCATTTTTTTCCTCTATATGAACTAAATATCTCATCAAGCTCTGCTTTTGATACATGCTCAAGCCCTTCAAAATGTATTCCCCGAATTGGTTTTTGTACATACCAGTTATCCGCAACCTCTGCGAATAACACTGTCATTCCAAAAAGAAAGCAAAGGATTACACCAATTTTTTTATACATTAAAATCTCCTATCGGATCACTTATTTTATAATAAAATAATATCATTAATTTTTCAAAGCTAATATGCAAATTTCCATGAAATTCTCATTGATGTATCGGGAACAAAAAGAGAATCCGGTCTTGCGGGAGCCCATCCCCATCGTAATAGGAAAAACGGCGTTGCAACCTCCAAACCAAGCTCCGGTTGAAACAATAAACTCCCATATACCGGTCTTCTAACTCCGAAAGAGTGTCCTACTAACGGAGCATAATGTGAAAGATGCAATAAAGCATCTGTATATATGGCAGAGCCAAAATACTTCCCTATATAAACACTAGTATTATCAAAATAGTTACCGATTGTCAAAGGCTTATCCGGGGCTTTGTTAAATAAATTCCCAAAAATTGCATTTTGCAGTACGAGTGTTCTAAGAGAAAACACGTCTAAATGCAAAAAATCACGTATTTTACTTTCCACTTTTTTAAAAAGTCCCCATTGAGCCAGCAGATCCGAAGCAACAATGACAACATCTTTTCCGATATTTTCTTTTGATGTATCTCCCAATACAACCTGCCCGAAAAGCTGCATAAGCTCTGCATTGGAGCGGGGAGGATCTGATGTCAATAAAGGCGAAAAAGAGAGCAAGGGTTGATCCGTAGCGGAAAGCATCAATCTTATTGAATCGCCGTTCATATCACGATCTCGTATTTCCGCCTGAAAAGAAATACGGGGGTCAAATTTATTTTCGCTATTTGTAAAATCCATTTGTCCGCTTTTAATATAAAAATTACGTTTGATCCACAAGATTTCACCGCCTCGCATAGCGGCAATTCCTCTCATAAAAAAAGAGCCCGTTTCGGGATCAACAATCAGTTCAAGCGGCTCATCGGCTTGCACCAGTGTACGAATTACGGGAAAGTCCGATGTCGGCCAGCGGAATTCGGTTTTATGCCCTGCAGATAAAACAAGATTCATTTGGAAGGGGCGTCTTCGAGATCCGTCTTTAGAAGAATACTTTTCATTGAATTTATCAAAGTCGGCAAAGTTAATTAAAAAGTATCCTTTGTCAAACGTAGCGGAACCGTTTAGTGCAACTTTTTCATGATCAATAACAATAACCAAATCGCAGCCGGCATATCCATCAGCCTTAAACAAAAGATTATTTGTTTTCATTACTCCGAGATTTTCGCCTATGGTGCCGCATTTTATTATCATATCATCGGGGATAAACCCGTTAAATTCCGCCTGATATTCAGCCCAAACGGTAGCGGACGGCCCGCGCAATTCCGTGTAGGGTACAAGCAGATTTGTGCCGTCAAGAATTACATCAAGAGAAACCGGACCATATATTTCAGGTACATAGTTCGGAGAATTTACCAGTATTTTTCTTCCGGCAAGCCTGCCTTTAAATTGCGGCTCGGTAACTGTTCCCGTAATTTTTACATCTCCTGAAACTGTACCGTCATAAAAAAGCACATAATCAAGTCCGGTAAAATCCCAAACAGGTTTTAATTGTACAAAAAGATTTGAAAAATTAAGATCCAAGTTTTTATCTTTAATTGATCCGTTTAAAGAAAAATGCACCGGCAAAGAATCCGCAAGCTGCAGCGAAAGTGTTCCGTCATCAAGAATAAATCCGGTTATCTCATCGTTGTTTCCCGCATACAAAGCGGTTACTCCTTTTTCACGGATAAAAGTAGCCTGAGTTTCTTTTCCGCTGTATTCCCCAAACTCCCAATCTTTTAGTCCCGCAACAATCGTATACTCTTTTGTCATATTCATAAAAGCGCCAAACATATTCTGCTTTATGCCTTCTTCCGATTTCAGTCCGGAAAACTGTATTGAACAATTTGCTTTACTCTCCTTTCCCGCCAACCCGCCATTGAACATAAAATTAAGTTGCCCAAAGGATTGCTCTGGAGTACAAGAACCGTGTATCTCGGAAAAAACGTAATTTCCCCAGTGTAAGGTACTCGGCAGGAAAGCAATCGTTCCGTCATCGATACCGATTCCGCCGACAAAGCTTGTCTTTGTACCATTAATAATTGCATTAAAATTCTCTACAAGAAGGTTAAAAGAAAAATTCTGAGGAGTTCCCAGAAAATTCATTGATCCGGAAACTCTGCTTTCTTCATTTTGTCCTGACAAAAATCTTCTTAAATCAATATTTTCGATCGAACTTGAACCGTTAAAATACAGGGTATCACTGAGGGTAAAGTCTGAGTTAAATGCAAATTGTTCTGTTTGGTCTGTTGAATTTAAAGAAATAGCTGAGGAAAACCTGGTTAACTGAGGATCTGCGTCCGGTATTTTTGAAAACGCCGCCGTTCCGAAAAGATATGATAAGTCGGTACCGATTTTTACTTCGTTAAAAAAAGCTCCTCCTTGGTTTATTTTTCCTTTAAAATCCAAGCCTGAACCTGTTTGCACAAAAGTTCTCAGCGAATCATAGCCAAACCTTCCGGATTTGCAAATAAATTCCCAGCTTTTGCTATTCTTAATCGAAAATTCAGAATCAAGAGAGAAAAACAGGGGAAGCAGCGGAACGGGCAACTCTTTTACCTGCGCGGAACCGATAAGACCTTTCACAGAATCAAAATATGCGGCAACGGTAAGCCCGTAATCCCCGTAAACTGTTAGAGAGCGGTCGGTATAAAAACCCTGAAAATGATATGCTGTTGTATTTACCGCGAAAAAACTTTCAAATATGATATCGTTAAATTGCTCAAAATTTGCATGCACATCACCGCGTATATCAAGTCCTTTGTAAGAACAATTTATATCGGTTATTGAGAAAGAAGACTGATTTCCTTTTAATGAAAACAATGCGTAAAGATTATTAACTTTATTTGAGGCGACAACAAGACGAATAAAATTATATGAAAAATCGGAAAAATCACTTGAAATATAAAATTCCGTTGTGGCCTGCATAGACGATAACGCATCCGCAATACTGTCGGTAGAAGTATTTTTTTGAGGACTGAAGCTCGAGGCAATTTTATATATTGTACCGACGTTTACCGCATCAAAGGCACTGTGAACTTCCAAAAACGCCTTTGTTTTTTTCGCTTCCGCTCCATATGTGATCGAACCGTCAAAGCTATAATAACCGCTTTCATCTTTTGCGGATAAATTAAAATCGGTTTTCATTTTTTCCGGTGTAGCGGCAAGTTGTATATCATGTAACTCTGCCGCACCAATTCTGAATAAAGGCACGGAACAAAAGTACCGTCTCCCCCTTTTGTTAAAATAAGCACGGGCGGAAAGGATCTTGCCCGAAGGCAACGTAAATTTATCAATGAAAAAACTCCCTTCAGGGATTCTTTGTTTAAGATCAAATGTAAAAAATGAAGAGAGCACCGCTTGCGGAGAATCAATACGTAGTTTTTTTACCCGTATTTTTGATTCATCTCCCGAAGCATTAATCTGAGCGACAAGCTTTTTTAAATGATATGAATTTGAAAACTTTACCACAGGAATATTTGCCCGGATATCCGAATTCCATGTCAGTCCTTTTGAGGGAACATAGTCCGCAGTAATTTCACCGCTAATATTTGAGTCCGTATCAATCACAAAATTATTCTGATTTAAAAAGCGAATCCATTCAAGCGGACGCATGTTTTCGCAGTTAAACGAGGCATGTATTTCCCCCGTTTTCGGTTTCCACGTAGCTGAAATATCAAAGGGTTGTACATCTCGAATAGTTGTTACGGTTAAAAGCCTTTCTCTATAAAAAGCAAAAAATCTGATAGGAGAGATAACAAAACGATCGCCTTTAAATGTTTCAAGTCCAAAGCTTGCAGTTCCGGATGAATTTCTTTTATCAAATTTTCCTTCCGCAAAAACGGCGGTTTTTAACTGCCCAAAATCCGCATATTTTGTATTAAAATATTCTGTTTCAAAATTCATTTTAAAAATAATATCATCGGCATCCAGCGTAAAATTACCTATCGGAATGATCATCGCAAGCTTTTGCACCGAATCGCTGAAATTAATTTTTGTGTTTTGAATTCGTATATCTAAATTCGTTAGTTTATGATACAACGCATAACCGAATTGTTCAGTCTCTTGTTCAGGAATATCAGTGGCAGGTTCATCGGATTTTAAAAGGCGGCTTATTTTTTCCGCAACGGAACTGTTTTTAACCGTGCTGAATTCTATATCTCCGTCATTTATATGAACCGCTTTAATAATACTAAGCGCATCTCCTGAAAAAAGCGCCCAAAAGTTGTACTTTAAATTAATCCGCGAAAAAAAAGCAATCTTCTCATTTTTTTCCGCATCATAGACTGAGACATTTTTTAATAATATTGAGCGAAAAATAGAAGGAGAAAGAGATTCATATTCAAACTTTAATCCGGTAAGATCTTCTACATAATCCATCCACGCATCTCTGGCAACAACAAGCCTTTTTTCCACCGCTTTTGAAATAGGTTGGAAAATAATCGCCGCCAGTATCGCTACGGCAAAGAGAAGAGAAAGTTCTATTCTGCGAGTACGTGTTTTAGGATTCATCGGGGTACTATTATATCAAAAACAATCATGTTATGATAGAGACTATGAACAGCATCAGAAATTTTATTGTTTTTGAAGGAATTGATGGCACCGGCACCACAAGCCAGCTCAGACTTTTACGGGAACGCTTTGCCGCAATCGGCAAAGCGGAAAAAGTTGTTTTTACGCAAGAACCAACCGATACCGAAATCGGAAAACTTATCCGTAAGGCTCTTTCCAAAGAGCTCAGTTTGGAGCAAAAAACCATTGCACAGCTTTTTGCCGCAGACCGCACCGAGCATATATACGGAAACGCCGGCATCATTGAGCACACGGCAAATGGAAAAGCGGTTTTCAGCGACAGATACTTTTTTTCAAGCCTTGCCTATCAGGGGCTTTCCGTCGGAAAAAGCCTTGCAAAAAAACTGAACGAAGATTTTCCCCTGCCGGAACTCTTATTCTTTTTTGATATACCGGTACAAACCTCTATGAGCAGAATTGATAAACGCGGTTTACAAAAGGAGATTTACGAAAAAAAGGATTTTCAAACAGCCGTACGCCAAGAATATCTTCGTATAATAGAAGAATATGAAAAATCCGCCCCCGAAATGCAAATTATCCGTATTGATGCGGAAAAGGACATACAGGAAATACATCAAAAAATATGGAGTTTTGTAGAAAATCTGCCGAAACTGTAGGTGATGAACAGGTATTTTCTTTTATTCTTTGCACTTATATTCTCTTTTCTTATGCCGCAGCCGGCACCCGCGTATGTTGTGCAATATAAAGAGCAGTTTTATAAGCTGTATCATATTCATTATAAACAGTATCCCGATGATACGATGGAAAATATCTATTGGCTTGAACGGGCGGTCAATGCGGATTTTTGCAATCCATTGTATGCGCTTGGTAAAATTCAGGATAAAAGCGATTGGGAAAAATACCGCTACCTTTTTATGATGCATATTAATCTAAAGCTTGTCGAACAGCATATTCGGTTGGGGCTCAAATACGATAAACAAGTTGCGTATTTTTATAACGCGCCGTGGAAAGAAGAAAGCATCGAAAGTTTAAAAAACGCCGAGGACTGCTACAAGGCGGCTCTGGTGTATTGGCAGGAAGCAAAAATTTGGGCAGAACGGGCAAACGCTTCTCAGTTTAAGTTTTTGTATCTCATGGATTTGCAAGGCTGGGAAGATGAGCGGGAGCGCATAAAAACGGGCAACCTTAATTATCAGCGAACCATCACCCGCGAGCTCGACCGCCTCGCAAAAGTACGCGCCGATTTTATGAATATGGACACAACCTACTAATGCAGCGTTCTTTTGATACCCCAATTCGAGCTTAATACTTCTTATACAAATCGTAAAAAAAAATTTATAAAAAAGAAACCGACACGGCGCAACGGCGAGCAATTTACCATAGGCAAAAACTAACCTATCTGCTTGGAACCACGACCTAATTTTGACATCCGCGTCAAAATTATACCGTGCGAGTTTTAAAGCTTTGTAAATAGTTTTGCTTTTAAACATTGTTTTGCATTGTCCTGATTCTTGTAGTTCACCTGCGAGTTTTAAATTCGTTTTAACATTCGTGTCAAAACAAGCACTTGCAAGTTCACACTCAAAACCTACAGTAAAGCTTTTCCTACGTGCGAAAACTTTTTATCTAAAAAATAAAAACGCTTGTTTTATTGCTCTGAAATCGGTATATTAATTTTGTGCCGATTTGTTAAAAAATAGCAGCTTGGTATAAATCATTTTATGAGGAGTCAGTATGAATATTACAATGGCAGGAAATCCTGTTTCGTTAACGGGTACCCTTGTTAAGGTTGGAGATAAGGCGCCGGATTTTTTGGTAAAAAATAAGGAGCTTGGAAACGTTGCTTTGAAGGATACAAAGGGGCTTCGTTTGTTTGTTGCGGTTCCTTCGCTTGATACACCGGTTTGCGACATGGAAGTTCGTAAGTTCCATAAAGAAGCGGCAGCTGTTCCACAGGTAGAAACAATTGTTCTGTCTATGGATCTCCCTTTTGCACAAGCACGCTGGTGCGGTGCCGCAGGTATTGATACTCTTACGATTTATTCGGACTTTTATAATCACTCGTTCGGAAAAAATTACGGCTTGTATATTTCCGAGCTTGGACTTTTGGCTCGGGCGATTATCATCGTTGATGCAGCCAACACCGTGCGCTATGTGCAGGTTGTTCCCGAGGTTACCCATGAGCCTGATTACGCAGATGTTATTAAAGCTTTAAAGGCTCTTGCGTAATCAAAACTGGTATAACGTTTTTTAACAACTCGATCCGTGTTTGATATACTTTATACGGACTGTAAAAAGTTTCATAAAAAGAGTCCGACACGGCGCACGGGCGAACCCTTAGAATTGCTACTTTTGGTTCGCCTACGAGTTTAAAAGCTTCAATATTTACAAAACAGTGTTGATGCTTTTAAACATCGTTTTGAATTTGAGCACGGGCGAACCCTTAGAATTGCTACTTTTGGTTCGCCTACGAGTTTAAAAGCTTCAATATTTACAAAACAGTGTTGATGCTTTTAAACATCGTTTTGAATTTGAGCACGGGCGAACCCTTAGAATTGCTACTTTTGGTTCGCCTACGAGTTTAAAAGCTTCAATATTTACAAAACAGTGTTGATGCTTTTAAACATCGTTTTGAATTTGAGCACGGGCGAACCTTTAGAATTGCTACTTTTGGTTCGCCTACGAGTTTAAAAGCTTCAATATTTACAAAACAGTGTTGATGCTTTTAAACATCGTTTTGAATTTGAGCACGGGCGAACCTTTAGAATTGCTACTTTTGGTTCGCCTACGAGTTTAAAAGCTTCAATATTTACAAAACAGTGTTGATGCTTTTAAACATCGTTTGAATTTGAGCAAGGGCGAACCCTTAGAATTGCTACTTTTGGTTCGCCTACGAGTTTAAAAGCTTCAATATTTACAAAACAGTGTTGATGCTTTTAAACATCGTTTGAATTTGAGCAAGGGCGAACCCTTAGAATTGCTACTTTTGGTTCGCCTACGAGTTTAAAAGCTTCAATATTTACAAAACAGTGTTGATGCTTTTAAACATCGTTTGAATTTGAGCAAGGGTGAGCAAACTTACCATAGTAATGCTGAATCTGCAAACTACTATCGCTAATGCTCCGATTACTAACAGTAACTTAATTACAAAACGTTATACGAGCCTTTACCTGCCCTTTTAAAATAAGGGCAGAATCTCCTAAACATTACCTTTCGCCCATCCGTAAAATCTTTTCCGCTCTTTTTCTCCAAGGACCGAAAAAGTAGTACAGTATATTAGCAGCGCAGCCTATTGCAAACCCGATTACAATCGCAAGCCATACTCCGTTATATGAAAGATGAGGCGATAAAGCGTATGCGAGCGGGACTCGTACGAGCCACATAGCCAAAAGAGTTGAAATCATTGCAAAAAGTGTATCTCCTGCTCCGCGAATAACTCCGCCGACAATGAACATGGTAGATTGCAATATATAACCCGGTGCCACAATTTTCAGATAGCTTAATCCTATTTTCAGTGCTTCGTCGTTTACACCGAATATGCGCAAAAAGAAAGAAGCAAAGGTTAAAATAATCAGAACACTTATTCCGACAGCTATACAGCCGAGAAATAGCGAGCTTCGCAAGCCACGTCTTACGCGATCTGTTTTTTTTGCACCGAGGTTTTGTCCGGTAAACGATGAAATTGCCATGCCGATATTAATGGCGGGCATTACTGCAAAACTGTCAAGTTTCCCTACTGCGGCATACGCGGCGGCGGCATCGGCTCCAAAAGTGTTTACAATAGAGGTCATTGCTGTTAAACCTGCGCCGACAAGCGCCTGTTGAATACCGGAAGGAAGTCCGAGTTTAATAGAATCCGAACAAATTGCTTTATCAAAACGAAGCTTAAAAAAATTGACCTGCATTTCTTTGATCTTAATTTGTGCATAGGCGATAAGCCAAAACATTGCAACACCTTGAGAAATAATGGTCGCCCATGCGGCTCCTTTTACGCCCCAATGAAAAACGGCAACAAATAAGAGATCCAGAATAATATTGAGGATGGTTGAAATTATCAATCCATAAAGCGGTGTTTTCGAATCGCCGAAGCCGCGCAGCAATGCAGCATAGCCGTTATAGCCGAAGGTAAAAAGCATACCGATAAAAATAATCTGTAGATACTCAACTGCGGAAGGATATATTTCCGGAGGAGTGTGGATTATACGCAATGTCCATGGAGTAGTGATATATCCTAAAACAGAGATAACAATGCCGCACCAAAATAAAATAATGATTGTAGTATGAATAACTTTTTTTACCTGCTCAATTTGCCGCGCGCCGTAAAACTGAGCAAGTAAAATATTTGCCGCCATAGTAAAGCCCATGATAAGCGAAATAAATATAAATATGATAGGGAAAGATTGTCCGACGGCGGCAAGCGCATGCGACCCGATAAATTGACCGACAACAACACTGTCTACAATATTATACAGTTGCTGGAAAATATTCCCTAAAAGCAAGGGAAGGGAAAATAAGGTAATTGCTTTCAGCTCATTACCGACGGTTAAATCTTTCATAAAAGGTGTCTTCCTATTATTGAGATTTTAACTAATCGGTGCACTGCAAGCATATGTGCAGCCACCCGTAGTAAAGTATTATATTCTCCTTTCATTTTTCAAACATTGCTGAAAGACTCAAGAAGTTTTTCTACGACTTTCTCATGTGTTTTTTCTTTGTTCGATAAAAACCCTAAAATTTTTTACCTGCTTAAAATATGAAGTAATAATTTCACTCAAGCTACCCATACTATTAGGAAGCATAATATTCCTCTTTGGTTTAAAAATCTGCTTGCTATCTTGATTTATAACTCCATTTGCAGATTCTATAATCATTTGCGCACTGGCTCTCTTTTAGAATTTTCTGCATTGAGTCAATTTACATTTAGGGGGTACCATAAACTCATCGGTTTCAAACTCTAAAAGTTCGGCATCGCTACAGCGACCGGCATGTTCTGCAGTATAGGCTTTAAAACTCTTTCCCGAATCGTAGAAAGCTTGTAAATCTTTGCAAGAAAACCCTTCCGGATTATGAAACCCCGCGAAATTATTCGGAATAGCGATATCTGTATACCCCAGCGCTATTAAAGATTTATAATAGTTTTTGCAGACTCACTGCTTCGGATCACAATCCGACAATTTTTTTAGTGAATGCTTTTTTTGAGTAAAAGTTCAAAACCTACGAGTATAAGTTCACCAGTATTTGATTCAGTTTGTTCTAAAGAAACGCTCATTACGATAGGATTACCCACAAGGTAAGCATTCTCCATTCAGATTATATAAAAATTATTCAATAAGATTATTTATTTCATTCAAGATATCTTTAAAATCCAATGGTTTTCTAAAAAATTTGTCTGCACCGATCGATAGCATTTCTTCTTCAATATCTTCATCATCCAAAGCAGTGATAACCATGACATAGGGATCTCCAAAAGACGGCTCACTTTTTATTTTTGCACAAATCTGTTTTCCGCCTACACCCGGAAGGTCCAAATCAAGCAAAATCAATCCAACTTTATGTTGTACAAGTTGCGCGCCTGCGTCAAAGCCATCAAAAGACTGATACAGTGTTAAAGAAGGAATATGCTTTCGCAAGTATGCAGCTATCCCATCGTTCAAGCCTTTGTCATCATCAATGATAATCAATGAATTCCAGTGTGGGACATCTTCTTCATCTAAAAGCCCTTCAGGAATTTTCATTCCGCGTTCTTTAATAAAGTCTAAAAAATCTTCTTTGTATACACGATACTGACCACCCGGAGTGTTAAAAGCCTTAAGATAGCCATTACGAATCCAGTTGATTGCCGTTTGATTAACTACTCCACACATATCAGCCACTTCAAGAGCTGAAAACATTTGTATTTTTCTTCTTTGAGTTTTTTTATTCATTTATATATCTCTCCTCTAAGGTTTGGATAGAATTTTTGTAAAACCCGCATTCTTTTAAACATGTTTCCGCCATTGCATAAGAAAAACCTTTGCGCTGTAATGACTGAATGATCTTAGATCTTACACACATTTTTTTCAGCTGTTTTCTTGTGGCTCTTAAGCATAGTTGTTTTTCATCATGTTCAGCAAAGAAACTCTTTAATGCTTCTATAGAATGAGCTTTTGAAATACCGCGTTTTTTTAGCTCTGCATATAAGCGAGCATATCCCTCATTTGTTGCGTTTGCACGATTGCGAAGCCACGCATCTGCAAATCTTTTATCATCAATATACCCGAGATTTCTCAACAAGTCTATAACAGGCTCTATATCTCTTTTTTTGAAACCTTTTTTTATCAGTTTGTTCTGCAACTGATACACAGAATGCTCTGCCCTATTCAAATATGTTACGGCAGAGCATTCTATAATATATTGATTTACGGCAGACGCAACTATGTCAAATTCGCGATCACTTAGTTTTCGGTTTAAAAGCAATTCAGGATTATCTGAAAAATCCTGCAAATAATTTCTTCTTGTGATAAGCGAAATTCCGCTTTCAGTATATATTTTAATTAAGTTTGTAGCAAGATAATGAATATCCCGTAAAATAATATTATCGTTTGCTGAATTGGAATTTTCGTCTAGCACCGCGCTGCCCGTATTTTTTACGTTCAACCATACGCGAATCACGAGTTAATAAGCCGTTTGCTTTTAACGAGGTATGGTTAGAAACATCGACCTGTGTAAGAGCTCGAGCAATCCCATGAGAACACGCCCCAGCCTGCCCGTTCAGCCCACCCCCATATACATTGATAATAATATCATACTTTGCATCACTTGAGGTAACCATTAAAGGTTGTTTTGCCTGTTGTACCTGTTCCGGTGTTGCAAAATAAGCATTTATATCCTTATTGTTGACGGTTACGGTTCCTTTTCCTTCACGAATATACACGCGAGCAACCGCTGTTTTTCGCCGTCCTGTTCCTATTGCGATATTCTTCACGATTTACTCCTTAAAATTCTATCTTCTTAGGGTTTTGTGCACCATGCGGATGATCGGCTCCCGCATAGATTTTTACGTTTTTTATCAACTTGCGTCCAAGCGGCCCCTTCGGCAACATTCCTTTCACAGCTAATCGAAGCGGTTCCCAAGGTTTCTTTTGGATCAACTTTTCAAAAGTTATTCCGCGAATACCGCCGGCATACCCGGTATGGTGATAATAAATTTTATCGCTTGCTTTATTTCCGGTAACGGCGATTTTATCGGCATTGATAACAACAATATAATCACCGTTTTCCTGATGCGGTGCATAAATTGTTTTATGCTTACCGCGCACCATGCTTGCCACTTTTGCAGCGACTCTTCCGAGAGGTTTTCCTTCAGCATCAATGATATACCATTCGCGCGGAACCTCAGCTTCTTTCATAAAAATAGTTTTCATTTGTCTAAATACCTTTATATTAGTTATTTTTGCAGATAATCAGGGAATGCCAGTATACAATAATTATCTGAACAAGGTCAATAGTTTGGGTAAAATCCGACGAAGAGAATTTTACTGATTATTTATTTTCTTCCATTGCCTTCATCGCCGCTTCTTCTTTTTTTGCATCCTGTTTATCTTTGATATCGGCAACACCGATAAAAACAGCAATTAAGCCGATAAAAGCGGAAAAAATAGGCAAACCTCCTCTCAGGAAAAGAAGAATATCTTTACCCCATCCCAAACCGAAACCTGCAGTTTCCGGTGAGAGAGCTGCAAAGACAGTGAATGCAATAAAAATAATACCTACAGCTAAAGCAAACATATACACTCCCCTGTTGTTTTAAGTTTATATAATTAAAGCACCATATCTTGCCATAAATAAAAAAAATTGTCAATGAAGCAAAAAAGAGTAAAATGCAAAAAAGCACTCGCGTTAGCGGCTTGGAGGGCGGCGAGCGGTTTTTTCAAAAACCGTTCGCCGGATCATTTGGCGACAGCAATTTCTGTCGCCAAATAGCCGTAGCCCGGAATGACGCGGCGGTTTGCAAGCGGAATGCTCCGGCAAAGGCAAATACGGAGCCGGTTTTACGGAAAAGCTCAAACCCAACGCCCAAGCAAATAGAATCCTGCTCATAGTATAATACTTTTTTAATAAGTCAATTATTTTTTAATACATCTTACAAAGCATAAAAAATTTTATAAAAAGAGTCCGACACAACGGTTTGCTTAATGCTCCAATTACTAACAGCAACTAAATTATAAAACGGTGTAACAGGTTTTTGCCTCACGTGAAATCTATTCGTTCATGCACGGCTTGCGTTTTTATTCATACAAAAAGCAGGCAACATGATGCCCTGTTTTTCCTTCCTGCAAAGACGGAATAGCGGAGGCGCAGCGTTCCATTCGTTTGGGACAGCGGTCGTAAAAATAACAGCCCTGCTGCTCCTGATCGGGGGAAGGAACATCGCCTGATAAGATAATCCGCTGCCGTTTGCGCTCAATTTCAGGATCGGGGATTGGAGCTGCCGAAAGAAGCGCTTCAGTATACGGGTGCATAGGGTTTTTATAGAGATCGACCGAGTCGGCAATTTCAACAATAATGCCGAGATACATAACGGCAATTCTGGTTGAAATATATCGGATAACCGCCAAATCATGGGCGATAAAAAGATAGGTTAAGCCGAATTCTTCTTGTAAGTCCTTAAAAAGATTGAGTATCTGTGCTTGAATGGAAACATCAAGGGCACTGACCGGCTCGTCCGCCAAGATGAGTTCAGGCTGCAAGGCAAGGGCGCGGGCAATACCGATGCGCTGGCGTTGACCGCCTGAAAACTCATGCGGATATCGGTTGGAAAAAAAACGGGAAAGCCCTACTTTTTCCATCAGCACTTCAACCCGCTCGGTAATCTCGTCATTTGTATACGAAAGGATTCCCCGCTTGGTTAGTATTTTCAAAGGTTCGGCAATAATGCTGCCTGCGGTCATGCGCGGGTTAAGCGAGGCATACGGATCCTGAAATACCATTTGCATATCTTTTCTTGCGCGCATAAGCTCCTGCTTTGAGCAGCGTGCCAAATCTACGCCTTTAAACACTACCGAGCCGGAGGTAGGTTTATAAAGCTGGGCAATAGCGCGGATAGCTGTTGATTTTCCGCAGCCCGATTCGCCGACTAAGCCGAGCGTTTCTCCTTTTTTAATCGAAAAACTGATTCCGTCGACTGCGCGGATTGCGCCTTTTTTCCGCTTAAAAATACTGCCTTCTGTGAATGGAAAATGAAGCTTTAAATCTTTAACCGTGAGTAAATCATTTGTTTCAGGCAGTGTGTTTGTATCTTCTTGATTTTTCATATCTTATTCCTTCCATTATAGTGAACATAAATGTACATAAACATAATGCTCAAAGTACTCGGTTTATTTAGCGGCGGCAAAAGAAGCCTGTTTTTTCGGTATTTCCGGCGATGGGGCTGCCGCTTGGTCTGTATAAAGCCAGCAGCTTGCATGGTGCTGTGCCGAAAACTCATGCGAGGCAGGGTATGCCGTTTTGCAGCGCTCTTGTACTTGATTGCAGCGGGGATAAAAGGGACAGCAAGGCGGCAAGTCAATTACGTTGGGGGGCTGCCCCGTAATGGAAAAAAGCCGTTCCGCATTTTCTTTATCAAGGCGGGGCACCGATTTAATGAGTCCCTGCGTATACGGATGAGAGGGGCTTGTAAATAGCTCATCAACGGTTCCCTGTTCCACAATGCGCCCCGCATACATAACACAAACACTGTCGCACATGCCGGCAACAAGTCCGAGCGAATGGGTGATCATAATCACCGCGGTTCCAAGCCGAGCGCTTAAGTCTCCGATTAAGTCTAAAATTTGAGCCTGAATAGTGACATCAAGGGCGCTTGTCGGCTCATCGGCAATAAGAATTTCAGGATCGCAGCTTAATGCCATTGCAATCATAACACGCTGCCGCATACCGCCTGAAAACTGATGCGGGTAAGAATCAACACGTTTTTCCGCCGCGGGGATGCCTACCAATTTAAGCATTTCAATGGCTCTGTCCCGTGAATCTTTTTTTGACAAACCCTGATGTAAGCGGATTGTCTCTATCATTTGGGTAGAGATTTTAAGAAAAGGATTTAAACTGGTCATCGGATCCTGAAAAATCATAGAGATTTTATTTCCCCGCAGTTGGCGGATTTCATTTTTATCCATTTTTAAAATATCTTTTCCATTAAACCACACCTCTCCGCCGACAATTTTTCCGGGCGGGTTCGGAATCAGATTCATGATAGCTAAATTAGTAACACTTTTCCCGGAGCCGGACTCTCCTACGATGGCAAGCATTTCTCGCTTGTGTAAATTAAAGGTTACGCCGTCAACTGCTTTGACAATGCCGGAATCAGTCCAAAACCAGCTTCGTAAATTTTTTACTTCTAAGATTATTTCATCTGTTTTTTGATTATTCATAATTACACCCTATTTTTACTCTGAGGATCAAAGGCATCACGCAAACCGTCTCCGAGAAAGTTCATCGCAAATAAAAAGACTGTCATCGTAATCGCCGGTACCAAAAGCTGCCAAGGATAAAGAGTGATAACATTCACTCCTTCGGAAACAAGCGAACCCCAAGAGGCGCGCGGTGCCGAAATTCCTAAGCCTAAAAACGAAAGAAAGCTCTCGTTCATAATAAAACCGGGAATAGACAATGTAGAATACACGATAATAATGCCGAGTGTGTTCGGCAGCACGTGCTTAAAAATAATACGCGGCGTTGACGCTCCCATTGAGCGGGCGGCTTCGATAAATTCCGCATTTTTTAAACTGATAACCTGACCGCGCACCACACGGGCAATAGTCAGCCATGATACAAGGGCAATCGCAACAAACAAAATAATCATATTTTGCCCTAAGATTGCCATCATAATAATAACCACCAGCATGTATGGCAAACCGTACATAATATCAACAAAGCGCATTAAAAGATTGTCTATCCATCCGCCGAAATAGCCGCTTACCGAACCGACAAAGACGCCGATAAAAAGCGACGTGATAGTTCCGACCAGTCCGATCATAATTGAGATGCGACCGCCATACACCACACGGGCAAGTACATCACGCCCAAGCGCATCCGTTCCTAAAATATAGCGGCGGTTATGTACTGTGTCAGTTTTAATCTCGTTTTGCAAAGCTGCAAGCTCTTCCGTTTGTTTAGCGGAAAGTTCCGCCCTGCCCTCAGCCTTTGCCTGCCGAAACATTTCCGCATGGCGAACACGCAGCAAAGTTTCTCCCGCCGAAGAAAACGAGGGAGGCAAATTCTGATGCACAATCGTTTGATCGGAATACGAGTAAATGGGTAACACGGGAGCAAGTAAAGAGATCAACAGGTAAAACCCGACAACACAGAGTCCGGTTAATGCCATTTTATTTTTTTTAAGCCGCCGCCACGCATCGCCCCAAAGGGAAACAGGCTTTACAAGTTGGTTAAATTCATTGACGGGAGTTTCACTTACAACAGTGTCTTCCGTTATATTATCAGTAGTTTTCATGTTCATCCTTATTATACCTTACTTATAAGAAATTCTGGGGTCTATTGCAGCGTAGACAATGTCAACAATAAAATTCATCAGTATTAAAATGATTGAGTATACAATGACGGTTCCCATAATCAATGTATAATCGCGATTTAATGCTGACTGCACAAAAAAAGTACCGAGTCCGGGAACCAAAAAAATCTTTTCAATAACAACGGAGCCGGTGATAATGCCGGCAAAAGCAGGCCCCAAGTAGCTGATAACCGGCAGCATTGCTCCTTTTAAGGCGTGTTTAAACAATACAAGAGGATAGGATAACCCCTTTGCATAGGCGGTTCTGATATAATCGGAACGCAGCACTTCCAACACACTTGCGCGGGAAAGGCGGGCAATATACGCAAAATACGGCAATGACAGAGTAACAGCGGGCATAATAAGTGTTTTTAACCCCTGCCGCCCCGTAATCCATCCTGAAGTCGGCAGCCATTTAAGCTGTACCGCAAAAACAAGCATAAGCAATGGCCCCACGACAAACAGCGGTATTGAAATGCCGATAACGGCAACGGACATGGTCAAATAATCTATGATTGAGTTTTGTTTTACTGCAGACATAAGCCCGACAAAAATGCCGAAAAATAAGGCAATGCAAAGGGCTGTGATGCCGAGTATCAAAGAGTTCGGTAAGGTATTGGCAATAAGATCATTTACGGTGTAATCCTTGTATCGGAACGAGGGGCCTAAATCTCCGCGCAGGACATTTCCTAAATAACGCAGGTATTGCTTATAAACTGGCTCATCAAAATGATAGGCTTTATTAATATTTGCAAGAATCTCCGGCGGAATATTCCTTTCAGCGGAAAAAGGCCCGCCGGGAGCTGCCTTCATAATAAAAAAACTAAAGGTAATAATTAAAAAAAGAGTCGGAATAAGACTCAAAAGACGGCGGATAATAAATCTAACCATGATTTCCCCTCAATGAATGCAATGATAACAATACTAAAAACGCTCTTTTTGTTTGTTTAAGAACAATGATAATTATAGAAAAGTGCAAAACGTTAAACAAGCCGGAAATCGTTCAAGCGATTTCCGGCTATTTTTATTTTTAAATTAAGAAACTACTTAACCTTTTTCATTCCGACATAGGGATGCTGATCGGGGGCATTTACATACCAGCCTGACCATTTTTCGGTATCAATAAGATTCTGACTTACATAAAAGTACATCGGCAATACCGCCTGATCGTCCATCAGAATCTGCTCCGCATCATGCATTACCTGCATACGCTCAGGCCCTCCTTCCATAGTGGCAGCCTTACGCAGTAATTCATCATATTTAGGATTACTGTACAGACCGTCGTTATTTCCGCCGTCCGTGATAAAAAGCTCAAGGAAGGTATTCGGATCCTGATAATCTCCTACCCAACCTGCGCGGGAAATTTCAAAATCATGCTGATGACGAACATCCAAATATGTTTTCCACTCATAGTTTTGAATGGCAATATTTACACCGAGTGTTTTTTTCCATGCCTCTTGTATATATTCGGCAATAACCTTGTGCTTATCTTGCGTATTATAAATAATTGTCAGAGTCGGAAAGCCTTTTCCTTCGGGATATCCCGCCTCAGCCAACAGTTTCTTTGCTTGCTCGGGATCATAGCCGGCTCCTTCGGCAGGAGTATAACCGGAAAGAGCGGGAGAAATTGAGCGTGCGGCAAGCTCTCCGCCTTTTGTTACTTTGTCAACCAGCTCTTGGCGATTCAAAGCCATTGTCAACGCTTTTCTCACCTTTACATCCTTAAGCGGCCCCTTGCTAACGTTAAAAGCATAGTAATAGGTTGCCACCTGCGGCGCAACTTTATAATCAGGCAAAAGTTTTACCTCTTCCAACCGGGACAAAGGCGGAGCTGTGTTCCAGTCAATTTCGCCTGCGCGGTATTTTTCGTACGCAGTATTATTATCTTCAATCGGCAAAAACACAATGCGCGAAAGATGCACGTCATCTTTATTCCAGAATTTATCATTCGGCACAACAGTCAATTTTTCCTGCGGAACCCAGCTTTCCAGCACAAAAGGCCCGTTGCCGACAAAATTACCGGGTTTAATCCAATCCGCACCGAACTTTTTAATTGCATGCATTGGGAAAATATTAAACGCATAGTGGGTCATAACATCCAGCACATAGGGAATAGGCCCATTCAGGGTTACTTCAAAGGTTTTTTCATCAACAGCGCGGATAGCCACGGCACTTGCAGGAGCCTTGCCGGTATTATAATCCTCAGCGCCCTTTACAACCATACTAACCATATACGCATACTCCGATGCAGTTTCGGGGGCAAGCGTTCTAAGCCACGAATCAACAACAGTTTGTGCGGTAATAGGAGTGCCGTCGCTCCATACAACATCACGCAAGTGGAAAGTGTACACGGTTTTATCTTCGCTTACATCCCAGTTTTTTGCAACACCGGGAATAGCACCGCCTGTTTGCGGATCAATTGCTACAAGCCCCTCAAAAAGCGCCATGTTAATACGATGTTCCGGAACGCCGGTAACCTTTGCGGGATCCAAACTCTGCGGTTCAGCTCCGTTACAGATAATGAACTCCGCATCGGAATCGTTTGCAGCGCCGGCTTCCGCCTTACCGCCGCAACCGGCACACAACAGCGCTACGGATACAAAAGCCCCAAGTACTAATAGTATTTTTTTCATACTCTATCTCCTGTTTCATAAAAAGTTATTATGAGCGGCATTATATACAATGCTTTAAATTATTGCAAGTATATTTATGCATTTTTATGCAAATTACTGTATTTTTATAAATTATCAAAGCCAGGTCAGGGTTTCCTTCCCCTGTATTCATAAAACCCTGCCTTCCTCGCTTTTTCGGTCAAGTTTTTTCGTTTGTCCGCACAAAGCTTGCCGTACCTCATCGTATCAGCTGAGGACGACAACCTTCATTCGTTCTTGCAAGCTGATATAGGGCTTGTTTAATAATTCAATCTGTTCTTACTACATCTTATTTTGAATCATAATAAAGTTTTATAGAAAAAGAATAATCGTGACAGTCCGGGGGTCGAAAGCCGCTTGCCTACTTTCCTACGCAGAAGCCGGAAAAGATTTTGTCTAAGATGTCGTCGGAGCGAACTTCGCCGGTGATTTCACCGAGGAAGGCGAGGCTTTCTTCAATGTCCTGCACAATGGCATCAAGGGGGAAGCCTTGCCGTGCGGCATGCAGTGCGTGTTTTGCTGCGGCGGCGGCTTGTTGTACCGCAATTTTTTGCCGCTCCGTTCCGAGCGAAATATCGGAAGTCGCCGGCTTTCCTTCGGTGATAAGCGCAGCAGTTGTCTGCACAAGCGCACCTACTCCTTCCATGGTTTTTGAATCAATGCAGATACAGGAGAATTCCTTTTTTGCCTGCGCCGAAAGCGCCCGCATCTCTTTTAGTGCATAATCTTTTTCCCCATCGGTCATAAGAGCGGCGCGGCTGCGCACCACAATAAGCGGTTTTGTATTTTGTACGATAAAATCCTTATCTTCAGGACTGAGTTTTGTTCTGCCGTCGGCAAGGTAAAAAACGGCATCCGCTTCGGCAAGTAAATCGAGGCTGCGTTGCACGCCGATTGCTTCAATTGTGTCCGAGGTTTCCCGAATTCCGGCGGTATCAAAAAGTTTTACCGGAATTCCTGAAAAATCAATATCGGTTTCAAGCCAATCTCTGGTAGTGCCATGAATGTCCGAAACAATTGCGCGGTCTTCTTTTAAAAGCGCATTAAAAAGCGATGATTTTCCCGAATTGGTTTTGCCGGCAAGGACAATACGCACTCCTTCCTGAAAAATCTTTTCGCCCGCCCGGGAAGCTTCCAATTCCTGCAAACGTGTAAGCGGCTCTTCCAAAAGAGCGGTGTCAAAGGCATCCGCAATAGTTTCCTCATCTTCGGGATATTCAATTTCAACTTCGATGGCGGCAAGTGCGGTCAGCAGTTTTTCTTTGATAGCCTGTAATTCAGCAAAGAGATTGCCTGAAAGCCTTCCCGCCGCAAGGGTTTGAGCTTGCAGCGTTTTTGCGCCGATTATTTCCGCAATTGCTTCGGCTCCGGTAAGATCGGTTTTGCCGTTTATAAAGGAGCGAAAACTAAACTCCCCCTTCTCTGCCGCCCGAAAGCCTGAATCCAGACAAAGCCGGTACAAACTTTTTACGGTTTGCACGCCGCCGTGGCAGATAATTTCAATGCAGTTTTCTCCGGTAAAGCTTTTCGGTGCGCGGTACACAAGTGCGACCACTTCGTCCAGTTTTTTGCCCGCATCAATTATCCAGCCGTACACAATGCTGTTACCCGGCGCCTTTTGCAATGCGGCGGGGCGGGAAAAAAAACGGCTCACCCGCTCAATGCAGGTTTTCCCCGAAGTGCGGACAATGCCTAAGGCTGCGGGCGCAAGGGCGGTGGCAATCGCCGCAATATCATCATCTAAAGCATATTCGGACGGGTTCATTACGCCAGCCTCAATTTTAGGAAGAGAATGGGAGCCGCCCCCGAAACAAGTGCGGCGGCTATGGCATAGCGCAAAAACCGCAGCAGGCGGGTATACTCTTCAGGCGCAAAAGAAAAGCATTGCTTTAATACAAGGAGTCCGCCTACGCAGAGCACCAGACCGACAAGATACCGAAGAATCTTTTGAAAAACCGAGCCCGAAGCGGCGGAAAACTCGGCGGCATAGGAATCGAATAAAAATATTTTTCCGATTGCCAAACCTAAAACAGCACCGCCCATTGAAGGGTCAGAATCAAAGGCGACAAAAAGCACGGCAATAAGCGCAAAAACCGCAAGCTCCAAACCGCGCAGCCGGCGGTTCGATATTTTTTTTGCGGAGGCAAAAAAAGCGGTAACGGCTGTAAGGATTTTCGGCAAAAGAAAAAGGGCAATAACCGAAAGCACCGCTCCGATTACCCAGCCGAATAAAACATCGGTGGGATAATGCACCCCGAGGTACACGCGCGTAAAACCGATATACAGCGGAATTAAAAACATAAAAACCGCTTTGAGTTTTTTATGCGTCGGGCTTTCCTTTGTCTCTGTTTTTTCGCTTGACTCATCGTGGTAAAAAAATAAAAGAGCCCAAAAAACCACCGAAGATTGAGAATGTCCCGACGGCGTTGAAAAGTTTTTTTCAAACTCAAGTTTTACCGAGGGGTCTACCACAAAGGGGCGCGGAACTTTAAAAAGATTTTTCAGATAACTATTTATGCCGTTGCTGATTGCAAGGCTCAAAAAGATGATAAGCCCTTTCCGATACTCAATGCACCAAATAAAAAAGAGTGCAAAAAGCACTATGCCCTCTCCGCCTAAAAACGAAAGAATGCTTGTTATCTTTGTCAAAATAGGATTGGCAATAAACTGCACTGTTTTGATTACTTCAATTCCCCAAAGCAATACGGGGTGCACAGCGGATTCTACTGTTTCAAAATATTCCATAAACGTATTCCATCAATTGTATTATTCCTTACACTTTTCTGTGTACTAAAAAATTCTTTTTATCTGCACTTAGTACAGCGTTTTTTTGCAAACTTTAGTTTTTAATTCATTTAAATTCGAATCTCAAAAAAAAATTTATATAAAGAGTTCGACACGGCACAACGGTGAGCAATTTACCATAGTAATGCTGAATCCGGTTGTAATGTCCGTGCCCGTTCTGATTTTTGAGGTCCATGTCAAAAACTAAACCGTCTGCTTGGAACCACGGGCATTCGTGCCCGTTCTGATTTTGCCCTCCGTGGCAAAAACTAAACCTATCTGCTTGGAACCACGGGCGTACGTGGCGGTTACCATAGGAATGCCGGATTCGCAAGCCGCCTGTTAATGCTCCGTAATCATAAAACGGTATACTTAGTTGCGGTATGCATTAAAAAACAAATCAACCGCTAAACCGTTTACGCCGGTTCCTTTCGGGTATCGTTGTAAAATTTTATTTCTTCCCTCTAAAAGATGATCCGATTTAATACCGTACTCAATTGAGCTGTCCGCTTCTACAAAGGCAGCAATCTGGTCGGCGGTGCGAATAAGAGCGCCGTCAATCGCCTTGTATTTTGGCTCGGCATACTTGCTTTCCAGATCGGCATAATCAACAATGCAGGTTTTCCCGCCCTTTAAAATTCTGTTTTCAAACTCATCTTGAATATAATACAATACCTCGTCTCTGTAAAAAGCGTCCATAAGCGGGACAAGCTCTTCGGAGACAATTTTGTCTTCAATATCTTTTACAATGTCCGGCAAGTGCTCGGTTGCCTGCTTTACCGGAGAAATAATATCACGCGTAACTGCTTCCGGTAAGTCATGGAAGAGTGCGCCGAAAAAATTATTGTACGTGCGATGCCTGCTGCGCCCAAGCGTTTTGGACATAAGCAGCGTAAGCGCCGCCACAAAATACGAATGCCCCAGCACCGAGGTTTCGGGCACCCGCGGCGTTTGATTCCAGCGAATCTGAAACCGCAGTTTTTCAATTTCGGTAATAAGCGCATAGGGTTTGCGTTTGGTAATAAGCAACTGCATACCGCGTAAGTCGGTAAAGTCTTCGATATCCTGCTCCAAAACCGGAGCAATTTTACTCAGCCTGAACGGCTCGTTTACCATTTTAAGCATTTCAAATTCTCTGATAGTCGAATACTTATGAGCTGCCCGCAGCACCCTCAAACTTATATCATTATAATCGGACTTTTCATTCAGGTAGGCAAAAAAATCATCAAGCAAGGGAGTACCGGAAAAAAGCGTTTCGTATTTTTTGAACACCCAAAGATTAAGTTTTTGATACTCTTCGGGATATTCGCTTCTGATAATACGCTGTACCGGAGCCTTTATATCCGAAAGAGCAATTTTTCGCAAAAGTTCAAAAAAAGCATTGTCGATTATTTTATTCCAATCAATAACCTTCCCCGACTTTTCTTCATATTTGCCGATAATATAGGCGAGGAACATTTTTTCCGCCGTTTTGTCCATCTCTACCATATCGAAGGGGCGGATTAAATCGTTCCATCGTTGAATTGAAAACGCTTCAAAAAGCTTCAATACAATTGCTTTATTAAACATTTATTTTCTACGAGCCTCGCGTTTTTGATGATCCTTTTCCATTTTGTCAGACCAAATTTCCGCCTTCTTTTTTACTTCTTCCGCGGCTTCGTGCTCATTTAATATCAAATGAATTCTTCGCAGCGCAAGCAGATATTGAATTGCAATTCTAAAATCTTCGATACTGAAAGTTGCCATCTCGTATTTTTCCCGATAGCGGTCTGCTGCTTGAGCCAAAAACTGTTTTACCAAGCGCAAGTGGAAGACGGTGGAATCATAATCTGGAGAATGAGGGTCAAGCCCCGTTGCGCTGGAATCTTTTAAATCCAAGATGTTTTTTGCGACAGTGGCATAACGAGCTTCAAGTTCAACAAAAGTCCATTTCCATTTTGTATTGTTGCCATACGCATCAATTATCATATCAATTACCAGCCCCATTTTACGGATAAGATAATAGCGTTGCCTCTGCCCGATTTTTTTAATTTTTTCCACTTTATCTTTATAGTCGGAAAATGGAACATCAATAAAATTTGTTACGATTTCTTCAAGATAGATAAGTGCCTTATACACGGTTTTTCTTGCATCGTTGAGTATATCTTCATTTTTTCCGCCAATTAGAGCTATGGAAAGCTGATATTTTGCAAAATAAAGCGTGGTTAAATACAGCATTTCTTCCACCAGCATCATTTTTTTATATTCTTTTCCGAATTCATCTTTGGAAATAAGCGCAAGTATATTTTTTTCTCGGACAAGAAGTTGCTCTATCTCCGTTTGATAAGAATTGAGTCGTTCCGTATAAAATTTGTTTTTCTCATTTGCCATCACTTTTTCCTTTTCCGGCTATTGTCAATCCTTCGCAATAAATCGGTATAATCACCGTTATGCGGTTCCATATTTTTGCAGTAATTCTTGCGCATGTTTTTGCGAAACGTCGCTTACCTCATCGCCTGCAAGCATGCGTGCAATTTCTTCTGTACGTTTTTGTCCTTCAATGATAAAGGCCGATGTTCGGGTAGAAGTTCCGTCAGAAGTTTTTTCTATCTTAATTTGTGTATCGGCATGTGCGGCGATTATTGCAAGATGCGTTATACAAAGAATTTGTTTTTTCTCCGATAATTTCTTTAAATGTTCCGAAACCGCTAAGGCAACCTCTCCGCCGATACCGGTATCGATTTCGTCAAACACTAAGGTGTCCGCTTCATCTGCAGCGGCAAGCACTGTTTTTAAGGCGAGCATTACGCGTGAAAGTTCGCCGCCCGACGCAATTTTTGCAAGCGATTTTAGCGGCTCACCTGGGTTCGGGCTGATTAAAAATTCTATTGAATCAAAACCATAGGGACCGACCGTCTGTTTATTGCCCGTTTTATCTTTAAGCTGTACCTGCACTTCAAATTTTGTTTTTGGCATGCCAAGCTGCGCTAAAATTGCTTCCACTTTTGTTTGCAGCGTTTTCGCGGCGGCAGCTCTTTTTTCTGAAAGCGCCTTTCCGGAAGTAAAAAGACGCTGTGTGCATTTTTGAATTTCGCTTTCAAGCTCGGTTTTACTGTCCGCATTATGTACTAATTGTTCAAGCTCTTTTTGCGCCTTATCGCAGTATTCCAGCACCTCGGCAATAGTATTTCCGTATTTTTTTTTGAGTTTATAAATAAGCGAAAGCCTCTCCTGCACCTCTTCCAAGCGGGCGGGGTCAAAGGACATACTCGCGGAATAGGAGGCGACATTTGAGGCAATATCTTCAAGGTCGTAATATGCGCTTTCAAGCCGCTGCATGTTTTCCGCAAGGGTTCCGTCAATTTCAGCCGCTGCTCCGAATGCGTTTATAGCTTTTTTTAAAAGGCTTACCGCTCCCCGCTCTCCCGTTAAAACCGCGTCCGCCTCTTCAATATGTTCGTATAGTTTTTCATACTGAAGAAGTTTGTTTTCTTCCGCTTCAAGCTCTTGTTCTTCGTCAGCCTTGAGTTTCGCCTTTGTAATCTCTTCTACCGCAAAATTTAAAAGCTCGATTTTTTCATTTAATTGCTTTTCGGATATATTGAGTTGTTCAAGTTCCGCCCTTTTTTCCGAGAGTTCGGTATAGAGGGCGGTAAAAGCAGCGGTTTCTTCTTCCAGCCCCGCATAAGCATCTAAAAACCGTCGATGCTCCGCAATTTTAAACAACGACTGATGGTCATGCTGTCCGTGTATATCAACTAAAAAAGAGGTAAAAACTTCGAGATCTGTTCTTGCAACCGGATAACTTTGAATCCATGCGGCGCTTCTGCCGTTTTGTTTGATACTTCTGCGCAAAAGTATTCGCCCGTTTTCAGGCTCAATATCACGTTCGGCAAGCCAGGCGGTGGCGGCTTTATGCTGCGGATCAAGGTAAAAGGAGCCAGAAACCCAGCCTTCTTCTGCACCTGTTCTCAAAATATCCGTGCCCGCTTTGCCGCCAAGTAAAAAGCTCAAGGCACCGATCAAGATTGATTTTCCGGCTCCAGTTTCCCCCGAAAGTACATTAAAACCCGATGCAAAATCAAGGCTCAGAGAATCTATCAATGCAATATTTTTTACGATAATATTTTCTATCATGTAATTCTCCTTTATTTAGAGCTTGCAGTCTCCTACCCGCCAATGCGTTGTATTAGGAATTCCGGCTGTCCTTAGACCTGTAAGATAAGGTTAAAGTAAAATTGCCAAAGCTCCGTTTGCATTTATCATGCAGTATATTACTTTCAGAGACGGTTCGCAAGCAGCACCGCTACAATTATCATGGCGCACGCATGAAGAATAAAAATCATACATTCATGGGCGTTGCGGTTTGAAATTTTTCTCTTTGTCCGAGTTAGTTTTTTACTTGTTGGAGCTTTTCTGTTTTAAACTCGTCGACTTAGTTTTATCACAAATACAAAAAACTAAGTGATGGACTCCGCTATCGTTACGGCTTCGCATTTTTGAAAAAATGCTTCGCCGCCCTGCGTCCGCCTAACACACGTCCATGCACACTGCTTCACAATGAGTTATGCTTTTCTTTCAGCTGATTGCTCTCGGCATCTCTGACCTTCAACACTGTCTTAAAAATTCTATCAGACAATTCCACTCTCTATCTTTACACCGTAATTTTATAAAAGCTTGTTATCAAAACAGAAAGCATTTCGAATCTCAAAGTGCCGAAACGTTTTTATTGTATCGGAACGGGACAGGTTGAATTGCCCGACCATGCAAGTTTTGAGCGAAGCGCCCGATAAAACATTTCCGGATTACAGCCTATTAAATGCGCTTTATGAACAGAGGCACTTACCGACACAATATCATTTTCCTCAAGCACAAAAAGCTCTTGTCCGTCAACCGATAATATCGTATCCCGATGGCGAGTCGGTAAAACTTTCACCGTCATCTTTCCTTCCGCAGGCAGCACAATCGGTCTATTCGATAATGAAAAAGCGGCAATAGGAGTCAACACAAAGGCGGAGACGTTCGGGTCTAAAATCGGTCCGCCTGAAGCCGCCGAATAAGCGGTTGAACCGGTCGGCGTTGAAATAATAACACCGTCCGCTTTATACGTACCGAAAGAAACATCATTGAACAACACTTCAAGATTTACCAATTTCGCAATCCCGCTACCGGATATAACCACATCATTTAATGCATCAAAAACGCAAAATTCCTGCCGCTTACGCAGAATACAAGCGGAAAGAAGCATTCGCTCAAATATTTTTATTTTCCCCGCAAGATAATCCTCTAACACCGTCTGCCAATGCTCCGGTTCAACAACCGCAATAAACCCGAAATTCCCGAAATTAATTGCGAACACTGGAATTTTTCGCGCAGCACAGCAACGACTTGCAAACAGCACTGTTCCATCCCCACCAAGACAGATGGCAAATGCATAGTCTTGTTTGACAGGATTTTCGGAAGACATACCGTCATACTCGTATTGATCACACGAGAAGCCTCTTGCTTCCAAAAATTTTATAATATCTTTTGAAAGCTTTACTGCGTGCGGCTTATACGTACTCGTTATAATAATCACTCTACTATCTGTAGTACCCATATAATCAATCTTCTACGGCAGTGAGCGCAGTACTTTTGAAATTTTCTCGGCATTTGCCATGCCTAATCGGGGATACAGCGGGAACAAAACACAGCGCAATAACAAAGAAGCTGCCTGAATATATTCTTCCTGTTTTTCAAATGTATCAATAATGGAACCTGAAAACGCAGGCTCCGTTTCTACACCTTTTTTATTTGCGAATTGCTTTACATCTTTGTACCCTGAGGACAATAGTACCGGAAATGAATACACAGGATTTTTTAAACCTTCCGCCGGCGCAATGGTCTTATGTCTTCCCTGCATAAGAAAACGCACGTAAAGTTCATACAACTCTTGGCGCAGCTGCATGTTTTTTTCCATTTGTTTGAGCTGTACAAAAGCAAGAGAAGCATTGATGTCGGGCAAAATATCCGTGGGCGGTGCCACATCGTAGAGTTTTTTCAGTACAAGCGCGTTACGGCGTTCAGCGGAAAGCAGGGCTGCTCCTCCTCCCGCAGTAAGAATATCCCGCTCCTCAAGCCCTAAGATCGCAAAGACACCGAAACAACCCGATTTTTTTTCGCCGAGTTCGGCACCCGCAGATTGAGAAATATCTTCGATAACGGGAATGTTCAAACTAAGCACTTCCTGCATATTAGGCAAATTACCCAATGCCTCGTGCAAAACCACTACCTTCCCGCCTGCCTGTATCCCATCTGCAATCAGCGAAGGTGTCATCAACGCGGTTTCCGCGTCAACATCAACCAAAATCGGCGTAAAGCCCTGCCGCTGAACTTCAGTAAACTGCCATGCGGGCGCAAGCACGGAAAGCAACACGCCGCTTCCCGGTTCCAAACCGAGGGCTCGTAATGCATATGCAAGCGCAATTGCAGGGCTGCGAAATGTTGCGGCACCCTCAACCTGAAAAGAATCTTTAATAAGCCTTATCAGTTTTTGATTTGCTTCACCGGGGCCGATTTTTTCTTCTACCATGCAGGTAAGTACGGCATCCATCTCGCTGCGCCGTATTGTTGAGCTATAAACCGGTATCTTCATATATTAAAGATTAGCAAGTTTTTGTAATTCTTTCGGATTAAACAGTTTTCTGATATCGAGCATAATAAGATAGCCGGAACCTTGTCGCACCACACCGTGAATATATTCGGTACCGATACCGGTGATCATCTGCGGCGGTGGCTGTACATCGCCTTGCTTAACCATAATAACACGCGCAACCCTATCGATGATAATTCCAAGCTTATTATTATCAATATGCAAAATAATAAAACCGCCCAAATATTCATCACCCGCATCCAAAACAGCCTTCTTTAAATGGAATCTCTTATGCAGACTGATAATGGGAATAATCTCACTGCGTAAATTAAAAATACCCTCGACATAATAGGGTGCATTCGGAATAGGACGCACATCTTGTATTTTTACAATCTCTTTCACGTCCATGATATCAACTCCGTACAGTTCCTCTCCAAGCTGAAAAGTTACTAATTGGAATTGAGCATCTGTCATTGCCATAAGAACCTCCGTTGCAAATTACAAATTTTTTATTTGACCTCGCATATTCACCATAACGCAAAAATCAAATTTCTTCAAGCACGAAATAAAAAATAATTATGAATACCAAATCTCTCCGTTTTCTTCAATGTCCTTTGAATTAAAAAGTGAGAGTGTCGAAATAAGCACTCCCCTACCGTACACCGAAATCCGAGGTCCAAAGGACGGCAGCCCTATCATAACCATCCACAGATGTCAAAATCAGAACAAATACAACGATGTTTAAAAGCGCCAACACCCTATTGTAAAATTGAAGCTTTTAAACTCGCATCCCCATCCCCTGTAAGCAAGAATACCAGAACTACAATCAGAACGGGCACGGACGCCCGTGGTTCCAAGCAGAAACGATGTTTTAAAGCAAAACAGCTTACAAAGCTTTAAAACTCGCAGGGTTGGTTTTGCCATGGACGGTAAAACTCAGAACGGGCACGGACGCCCGTGATTCCACGCAGAAATGATGTTTTAAAGCAAAATACTTTGCAAAGCTTTAAAACTCGCAAGTTTGGTTTTGCCATGGACGGCAAAACCAAACCTGAGCTCTTTTTTATAGATTTTGTATATCGTTGTCCGGTTTAGCTTGACAATTCAAGTATTTAAAAAATATAATTTAAGATATTGAAAACCGTTGTAGAGGTAAAAAAAAATTCGACCGTCTTTTAAAAAGGAGTGTATATGAAAAGATCAAAACCTCATGAAAAAGAACTGCCGTATATCCCTCTAGGCATATTTAAACTTCGCTTTCCTATTATTCATTATCCATTGGAAAAAGTAGAATTTATTCAAGGATTAATTTTAGGCGTAACCGCACTGAGTTCTCTTCCATATTTGATGGAGTATTTAGGTTTGCCGTATGAACTTGCGTGGTCGTTAATAATTTTGGAAGTATCTCTATATACATTACATGCGACACTCGGCGATCCTGTAGTGCCCTGATGGATTACACCGACTTTGCCGCTTACCCTTGCGTATTTAAGCGCATTTCCAATGGGGCATGAAAGAATCAAAGCGATGATTGCATTGCAAATTATACTGGCAGGTGTATTTATTTTTATGGGAATTACAAAGCTTGCTGATAGGTTTGTCCATTCGGTGCCTGATTCAATAAAAGGAGGCATCCTGCTTGCCGCGCCTATTAACGTAATAGCGGAACAGCTGGGTAAAAACGGGAATTTGAGAAAGTATCCTATTGCAATCATCGCAGGAGTTGGACTGCTTTTGCTTATTTCTTTTTCAGATGAGTACGCAAAAAAACGGAAAAACAGTAAAATATTAGATATTATTGCAAAGTACGGAAATCTTTTTCCATATCTTTTAGCAATGGTTGTCGGTGTGATAGTAAGTGAAATCGGGATGCCTAAGACGGACTTTTCTGCAGTTATTAAAATTCCTGAACTGGGAAGACTTTTTAGAGAAGTCTCGGTATTTGGGATCGGATTTCCTTCCGCAAAATATTTTTTGCAAGCGTTTCCGCTTGCGCTGGTAAGTTATGTTATTGCCTTTGGCGATTTTGTAACAACGGAAACGCTTATTAAGGAAGCAAAAGAATCCAGGCACGATGAATATATTGATTTTAATTCAAGCAGATCAAACTTGATATCAGGCATCAGGAATCTCATACTTGGAATTTTTGCGCCCTTTCCACCGCTTGCGGGACCTTTATGGGTTGGTATGACTGTTTCTGTTTCTATAAGATATGAAGAAGGAAAAAATGCCATGAAGAGCTTGATCGGGGGAATGGCCTCTTTTAGATTAGCACATTGATTTCGGTGCTTCTTATTCCGGTTGTGAGTTTTTTCCGTCCTTTATTTCCCGTCGGAGCATCGATAACTTTGGTTTTTCAAGCCTTTGTTTGCGGAAGGATCGGAATGGAATACTGTAAAAACGATCGGGATAAAATGATTGCGTCAGTTATGGCAGCAGTGCTTTTTGTGGAAGGATCTGCTATTGCTCTTGTTACGGGTTTTCTTTTGAATATACTCATGTCGAATATTGATTTAAAGAACTTTTTTAAAAAAGAGTGAAGGTTCAAGCAATGTAAGCTTTAAACAACAATGTGATAAATAAATTGATATTTACAACTCGCAAGTGGTATGATACAATCTGATCAATTGAATTGTATTGAGAGGTGCGTATATGATTAATAATAAAGAGTATTTTCCGACACATTCCAAAAAAAGAATGATTGCTCGTTTTTCGTTAAAAAACCAACCCTTCCTTTTGGTTTTACCGCTTTCTTTTTTTCTTATTGCGTTCTCCTTACTATGGTATTATGAAGCCAGCAGAATTATAAAAAATAATATCACCGATAAAATGGAGTCCAAGAAAGAACTATATCATAAAAGCATTGAGTTGTTTTTAACTCAGAGAGCAACCATAATAGAAACACTGAGCAGTGTCATTGCTTTAAATAATGCGGATACTGATGAAATGCTGGAGCTTTGTACCGGCTGCGACACCGCATTTCACCATATGATTTTTGACGTATACATGGGTTTTGAAGACGGCAGATATATTGATTCTTCAGGCTGGAAGCCGCCGGCTGCTTGGGATGCACGAAAGCGTCCCTGGTATAAAAAAGCACTTAAAAAAAAAGGGGTGGCATTTTCAGAAATTTATGTCGATTCTGTACGCAATATTCCGATGGTATCGATAAGTATTCCCGTTATGCAAAACAAAGATTTACTTGGAGTGCTTACCACAAATGTTGATATGAGTAAATTAAAAGAGATGATGACTAAAATAAATCAAGGGAATAATACAACCGATATTTTTCTTCTGGATGAGAACGGCAAGTTTTTATTTCATAACACCTTTACCTACAGTGACGTAATTACGGAAGTTGAAAATAAGAAATATGCAAACTGCATTAAACAGATGTTTGATAAAGATATAACGGAATTTTCAACGGTTATAAATGGGGAAAAATATTTTTTTATAAAAGACCATTTTTCCGCTGTAGATTGGACTCTTGCCATCGGAATACCGTATGTTGACTTATACCGAGATGCTACTAATCTTAGAATCAAAGGAAACATATTTGCCGCTGTTTTTATTTGTTTTTATATCGCCGTTATTTGGAGCATAGCTTCTCGAATGACAAAACAACTCAAAGCATTAGTGTCAGCGTTAAAAAATATAGCTGAAGGAGACGCTGATTTAACAGTCCGTCTTCCCTTAATCGGTAACAGAGAAATTACCGATTTATCCCGGTATTTTACTCAAGCTATTGAAAAAATAAGGCTGTCGATTAAATCCGTATCGGAAAATACGGATGCGCTCCGGGCTGTCGGTGAAAACCTTGCAAACAATGTAACAGAAACAGCGAGCGCGATAAACCAAATCAACATGAACATTGACAACGTAAAAGAGCAAAGCCTGACGCAAGCTGCAAGCGTATCGGAGACAGCTGCAACTATCGAAGAAATTATTCGTACGATAAAACAGCATAACACCGGTATTGAAACCCAATCGGCAAGCATTATCCAATCTTCATCATCTGTTGAGCAGATGATTACCAGCATTGGACAAATTACCGAAACACTTGAAAAAACAAACACTGTAATTAAAGACTTTGCCTCCGCTACCGAAGACGGAAAAAACACCGTATCGGAATCTAAGGCTGTAATGCAAAAAATAGCAGAAGAATCGGGCGGGCTTTTGGAAGCAAGCACGGTTATTCAGCATATCGCAAGTCAAACAAACCTGCTTGCTATGAATGCCGCAATTGAAGCTGCCCATGCCGGAGATGCGGGAAAGGGTTTTGCAGTCGTCGCGGATGAGATTCGTAAATTAGCAGAAGAATCAAATACACAGGGAAAAACAATCACCACAACATTAAAAGCTCTTTCAGAAGAAATAGAAACTCTTTCAAATTCGGCAAAAAAAACGGAAGAGAAATTCAATATTATTTTCGAACTATCCGGTCAAGTGCAGCATATGAGCGATCGTTTAATGGAAGCAATGCAGGAACAAGCAAACGGCGGAGCAGAAGTGCTTACCGCTATTAAAAATATTAATTCCGTAACCACCGATGTTCGTGAAGGCTCTCACGAAATGCTGATAGGCGGTCAAGGCATCGCGGAAGAAATGAGAAAGCTTGACAAACTTACCCGAACAATAACGTATAGCATGAATGAAATGGCTTCCCGCGCATTGCAAATAAATGCCGCTATTAAAGACATAAACGAGATATCACAGAAAAACAAAGAGAGTATTGTAAATCTCTCTGTTGAGGTTGAAAAATTTAAAGTTTGAAAGATAAAATGTGTAAGAAGGCATATGAAAAATATTAAATTTTTCATATGCCTTGAATAGAGGGTATCAATGAATTACACTATAAAATGTCGTTAATCTTGATAGAGTTATACGTTTGACAAATTAGAAAGTGTTCCTTGTGTAGCGTTTTGTAATTAACTGCCTGTTATAAAAATCGGAGTATCAACAATGAGGGACTGCGGATTTAAGCATTCCTATGGTAAATTGCTCACCGTTGCGCCGTGTCGAACTCTTTTTTATAAAATTTTTACTTTTTTGGTAAGATGTATTAAAAAAACGTTATACTTGTGCCAAAGCCGGAGATAAATGACACTTTTAAAGCACATAAAGCAAACAATTGGGAGAATGTATTATGATAAAAAAACATGCGGTACTATTTGTCGGTTTTGTTTTAATAAGCGGAATTTCCCTTTATAGCTATGAAGAAAATCTGTTGGACTTAGATGCGCAAAGTTCAGCAACTCAAAAAAATGAGCATTTTGACGCAGCTTACACCATACTTGATTCCGGAGTATATAGTACAGTTCGCTATCCGAAAACAGTTGTTATACGCAATAAAAAAACATGGGATAAATTCTTAAAAAACTATAATTCGCGGCTCAATATGGCAGCTCCCGATTTTTCAAAACATGCCGTTATTGCGGTTTTTGCCGGAGAGTTTAGCACCGGCGGATACAATCTTTTTGTGGAATCTATAGAGAAGGACGATGATGATAATGAACTTGAAATTTCTTTCAAGCTTTCTTATCCAAGTCCCAACGAAACCGTTACACAAGCTTTTACCTATCCGTTTATAGTTGTTGCGGTAGAAATTTCTCCACACGTTAAAATTGATGTGGATTTACCGGACACTTTGGAAGAAAAAATGAAAAAATTTTAAACCCTGCTTTTATTTGCCCGACTCGTATTTTACGCAAATGTATTTTCAAGGGTTACACGGTGAAAAACAATCAACAAGCGAGCGCTAAAACCTATTTATGTAATAAAAGCTGCGTACGCATACAAAAGGCGAAGCCGGATCCTTTTTGCGTACCTAAAACGGTAAAAAGCGTCGCAGCAACAGCGGAGTCTATGACTTAGTTTTTTGTATTTCTGATAAACTTAAACCTAGTATAACGTTTTGTAATTAACTTCTACATATACTAATCCAAGCACTAATAACGGTTTGCGGGTTCTGTATTCCTTGATACTTATACGGGTTCAAACGATGTTTAAAAACTACCACACCGACATAAATAGGAGTTTTTAAACTCGCAGCTACTGTAAACAGGAATAGCAAATATTACATCCAGAACGGGCACTGATGCCCGTGGTTCCACGCAGCAGCGACGTTTTAAAGCAAGGCTGCTTACAAAGCTTTAAAACTCGCAGCACTGATTTAATCAAGAATACTAAAAATCAGGGCGTGGCGGTGGTTCCACGCAGAAGCGATGTTTTAAAGCAAGGCTGCTTACAAAGCTTTAAAACTCGCAGACCTAATTTTGACAAGGACGTCAAAATTAGGTCGTGGTTCCAAAGAGTGAACACCTCACACCCATACGTGTGAAAACCTTACCTGCAAGGAGGTGCTCTGCGGATTCAGTGTTCCCTATAGTAAATTGCTCACCGTTATTAAATTCTAAACGATGTTTTAAAGCATCAATACAAAACTGTAAAATTGAAGCGTTAAAACTCGTTGGCAAAGCGAAGGCAAATTATTAATGCTTTGCCCTATGGTAAGTTTACTCACCGTTGCTAAATTCCAAGCGATGTTTTGCCTGTACTTTATTGTAAACAGGCAAAACTCGTAGACGAACCAAAGGTAAAATTCCAAGGGTTCGCCGTTGCGCCGTGTCGAACTCAGAACGGGCACGGACGCCCGTGGTTCCAAACAGATGGGTTAGTTTTTGCCATGGGCGGCAAAACTCAGAAAAAATTCAAACGATGTTTAAAAGCATCAATACAAAATTATAAAATTGAAGCTTTTAAACTCGCAGCACTGATTTAATCAAGAATACTAAAAATCAGGGCGTGGCGGTGGTTCCACGCAGAAACGATGTTTTAAAGCAAAAGTATTTGTAAAGCTTTAAAACTCGCAAGGTTTAGTTTTGCCATGGACGGCAAAACTAAACCTGAGCTCTTTTTTATAAAACTTTTTACGTTTTAGTAAGATGTATTAAAAACGAATCGACTTATTAAAAAAACGCTGTACTTTGTTATAATCAATAAAAGACTCCACAGAAAAAAGCTCGGCGGCGGGGAGCTGTCTTTTTTTTATTTTTTTGATACTATATCTCCATGGCTGAAAAAAATACATGTATTCATGTCTTGCATCTTATCGTTATAATCCTGGTCGGAATCATCATGATAGGTACAGTGGCAGGGTTAATAAAAGCTAGCGCAAAACAAAATGAAATAGCGGAAGAAGTTCCGCCCATCATATTGCAAAAAGAAGATGCTTTATACGGAGAGATCGGCAGGTTGCGTATCAGCAGTGCGGATTCTCCTCCGATAAGTGTTATCGTAACTCCTTTCTTGCAATATGCAAAAGCGGACATCGCTTTGCAGGAAGAGCTTATAAGAAAGAAAGAAATACTTAAAAAGGTTATTATTTCCTGGTTTGAGAAAAAAAACGCCGTACAACTTTCTACGTTTCCTCCCGACAAAATAAAAAAACTCCTTTTGGAAGAGTTGAATAAGCAATTGGTTTTGGGTAAAATAAAAGGAATCTATTTTGAAGAGTTAACTCTCTTAAACTAAACTGAAAGATTTGCAGATTTTCAGCGTAAATCATGAAGGAGATTGACAAATGACACACGAAGCGGTTCCGGCAGCACAGATTATTATTGCGATTATTCCTATTGTAGGAATTGTAACCGGCGGCAGTGTTATATTTTTTTATCTTTTGTGGAGACATAAACAAATTATCTGCCAAATTGAAAATAATATTTACATCCGTCCTTCTTTTAATTTAGTTGCATTTTGTTTGCTTGCAGGCATTATGCTCACCATTACAGGATTTGTTTTAACTATACTTTTTGCAATTATAAACGGAATAAGTTATGTTTTACTTGGAGGACTTATTCCGCTTGCTATTGGAATCAGTTTTTTAAGTTTTTTTTATTACACCACCCATATCGATGCGGAAATTTTATGGAAAGGAGACGAACGTGCTTAAAAAAAAGATTTTATCAAATAACGATCCGAAAAAAGAACAGCAGACTCAGAAAAAAATTGATAAAGAAATTTGTAAAGCGGTTTTAAACGGAAACACACAAGCATTCAGCGTATTGGTAGAAAAATATCAGCAACAGATATATCGGCTTGGGATGAGCTTTTTTAAAAACGAGGATGACAGCAAAGACTTTGTGCAAGATGTTATGCTCAAAGCATACACAGCATTAGGCTCGTTTAGGGGCGACTCGGCTTTCTCTACATGGCTTATCAGCATTGCCTATAATACCGCCATCAATTCTATGCGAAGGTCTCAACGATTTGTTTCCTTTGCGGAATCCTTTGAAATTGAAGCTCCGGGGGAAACTCCCGAAGAGCGGCATATCAATAATTGTGTGAAGCTTTCAATTCGGGAAGCAGTGGAAAACCTTTGTGAAAAATATCGCGTTTGTATTGATTTATATTTCTTCTATGACATGCCGTACGCGGATATATCGAGCATAACAGGTTTGCCCGTTAATACCATAAAATCTCATGTATTCAGAGCAAAGAAGATTTTGCGGGAATACTTAACGGAAGAACAAGTACTTTTTAGAAGTAATGAAAACCCCTCTTCGGGAATATTTGCTATTTTTCAATTACGCTATGACTTGTGAAAAAATAATTGATACATACTTAAAGCTTGATAAATATGAAAGAGTCCCGATTGGAATTACACTGCATCTGCTTAGATGCAGGTCTTGCAGGGAAACCGTAAAAAAACTTTCAAAAGTCTATACACAACACAGAAAAAAAGAGAAAAATCCCAGTCCCGAACTCGTGGAAGATATAATGCAAAACATATATCAACTGTCAGAAAAACCTGTTCAGACAGAAACCCTGAGCGATGCAAAAATTCTTCTCTGGATGCTTACCGGCCTGTTAATTGTCATAGGCTTCATCATACTGCCCTTTACCGAAATAGGGCAATGGGGAATAAATCACTTAGGCATTGCCTTTATCATTCCATTTGCCCTTATCTGCGCCATCTCCGTTTCCGCCTTTTATGCGGTCTTTGTCGGAAAAAATATTGATTTCTTTGTAAAACAATTTGATCTTCCTACAAGCCTGCAATAAGCTTTGTAACAATTTACAGTGTAAGCTTCTTTTGATAAATCCGTTTTAATTCATCACATACGAATCATAAAAAATTTATAAAAAGAGCCCGACACGGCGCAACGGTGAGTAAACTTACCATAGGCAAAATGCAGCTTTTCTCTCAAAATTTGCCTGCCGTTTTAAAATTGCTTTTTTCTAGCGGCGATAACTTTTAAACGCATTTCAGCGTGGAACCGCCGCCGTACATGTTCTTCCGGAGCATCCGCGGGTTTAAGCCCGTAAATTCCCTCCGATAAAAATGAGTCTGCTTTTTTGAACATTCCTGAACCAAACAGTCCGGCGAAAAAGTTACCGTAAAGCTTGTTGTAAATCTTTTTCCATTTCCAGCAAAAAGCGTTTTGCTTCAATGCCGCAGGCAAAGCCTGTGAGGGAACCGTCGGAGCCGATAAGGCGGTGGCAAGGCACTATGATGAGAATTGGATTTTTGTTTGCCGCATTGCCGACAGCGCGGTACGCCTTTGGAGCACCGATTAGTTCCGCAAGTTCTTTATAGGATTGAGTTTGTCCGTAAGGAATCTCTTGCAAGGCTTTCCATACACGCTGCTGAAATTCGGTTCCCAAAAAAATAACCGGCACGGTAAAACGTTTGAGCTTGCCGTCAAAGTATGCACGCAGCTCATCGACACAGTGGTTTAATACCGAAGACGAAGTACAGGAAACAATCGGTGCATTTTCTTTGTGTATGCCGACAGAAGAAATTACGCCGCCGGTTTCTTCAATACGAAGAACGCCTATCGGGCTTTTAACGGTGATAGTCTGTATTGTGTTCAATATAAGAGATACCTCCTTCGTATGCGCATAAAGCGTTTGGTGTCTTTTTGCATAAGAGCATCAAGCTCTGTCAGACTGAGTTTGTTTTCGGTTATTTTATTTGTGCCGGTAAGAAGATTGAGTCCGCAATATTTGTTCGGAGCATTGATAATTTTAAAATCGGTTTGATACAATTCCCGTATGGTATACAGAATTACAAAACCGGCATACACAGGTTTACACTGCGCTTTGTCGGTTACAATAATTTGTACTCCTTTACAGGGAATGTTTTTATGCAGCGAGAGCGACGGAGTAAAATACGCCGGTACAAAAAGCAATCCGCTCAGGTTTAATCGGTTTAAGGAATCCGCAAGTTCAGGCGCATCGATAAAAGGTGCGCCGATATATTGAAAAGGCATAGTGGTTCCTCTGCCGACGGAAATATTGGTTCCCTCAAAAACGCAGATGCCCGCATAGAGCAAGGCGGTTTCGGCGGACGGAATATTCGGCGAGGTAGGTATCCACGGAAGTGGCAATGAATTAAAATAAGAATTTCTATCCCAGTTTTTCATTGCAATAACATGCAGCGTACATTGTATTTTGTACTCAGTATTAAATAACCGTGCGAGTTCACCGACTGTCATGCCGTGCCGCTGCACAATCGGATAATAGCCGACAAATGAGCGATACTCCATATCGAGTATGGTTCCTTCAACAGCGGAACCGGAAATAGGATTAGGCCGATCAAAGACTACAAAAGTTTTGTTGAACTTTGCGCATGCTTCCATCGCATATGCCATTGTGTAAATATATGTATAAAAACGGGCGCCAACATCCTGAATATCAAAGCAGAGAATGTCAATATCTTGCACCATTTGCTCTGTCGGGCGTTTTGTTTTACCGTATAAACTGTATACGGTAAGTCCGGTTTTTGCATCGATTGTATCTTCTATTGCGGCTCCCTCGCGTGCATCGCCGCGGATGCCGTGCTCGGGCGAAAATAATGCGGTAAGGTTTACCGCCTCTGCAAGAATATCGATGGACGAAACTCCCTTTGCATTTATGCCGGTTTGATTGGTAATAAGCCCAACGCGCTTACCTTCAAAGAGGTGTCGGTGTTCATACACTCTTTCAATACCGAGAATAATTTTCTCGGCGAACAAGAAAATAGTACAGCATAAAAGGCTGAATATACAAAGAAGCTTTTTCATTTTATACTCTCCAATTTTTTTTCGATTGCTTTTCCCGTTGGGGATTTTAAAAAAGCACGCAGCTTTGATGAGTGTTTTGCAGAGCTTTTGACTGTGTCCATAAGTGCACGCAGATCTTTTATGTATCCTGAGTTATTAAAATTTTTTATAGCTTTGAGCATTGCATATTTTTTTTCCACAAGCTCTATCAGCATAAAGTCAAAAAAATCCTTGTCGGTATTTTCAAAGGCATTGTAGAGTATAGTCGTGATTGCACCGTAACATTTTGCTAAATAATAATCGCCTTCGGTTTTTACTGCGGATCTTTTTTTATCGGGATAGGGAGTATTCTTTGCATTCGTAAGGAGGATAATAATGAGATTTTTTTTCGGATCGATTACAGTAAGCGTTCCCGTCCAGCCGGTATGTCCGACAGTATTCGAATCCGCAAGCGGCGAAAACGCCCACGCATAGTTTTGCGCACCCTGCCTTCTCCATCCAAGTCCGTACGAAGGACTTATATAGCT
Organism: Treponema phagedenis; assembly: GCF_008153345.1. Taxonomy (NCBI): domain Bacteria; kingdom Pseudomonadati; phylum Spirochaetota; class Spirochaetia; order Treponematales; family Treponemataceae; genus Treponema; species Treponema phagedenis. Next base: position 2,406,391 of record NZ_CP042818.1, read on the forward strand.
TTGGCTTGCAAAAAGAGAAACAGTATTCTCATCGAAAAGTTTAATTGTCCCGTATCCGCCGCGGTTTAACATCACCTGTGCAAGTACCGCAAGACTTTCCGCATTTGCAAAAAGCCCCGCGTGTCCGCTTACCTGCTCCATTGAATGAAAGGCTTCTTCATCATGCACCGTTCCGTGAATAAGAAATCGACGAAGGTTTTTGTTTTCATCTGTAGAGGATGCGGTATTACCGGTAATTGCGGTTGCTGCAATTTCATCAAGCATAAAATTATGTTTAAGCGGCTCAAAACATATACTATTCAAGTTTAAAGGCTTATAAAAATTTTTTGTAACATATTCATCAAGCGGCATCTTGGTAATTTTTTCTATAATAAAGGTAAGCAATAAATAATCGATATCCGAATATAACACTTGAGTGCCCGGTTTATACACTAGCGGTGTTTCCATTATAAGTCGGAAGGTGCGTTCCCGCGGTGATAATACTTCATCCGAAACAACTATTACGTATCTTATTTTGCCTTTTGAATTTTTCTTGCGGATTGTTTTTGTTAAGGGTTTTGATATCTTTGCAAAATACCGCGCTCCGGCTGGAAAGCCTGCCTGATGCGTAAGCAAGTCATGTATTGTGATATATTTTTTTCCGGTGAATTTTGCTTTTTTAGAATCAACAAATTCGGGAAAAAACGATACCACCCTGTCATGAATAGAAATCTTTTGCTCATAAATAAGTTTTTGCAATGCAAAGTTTGCCGCATAGATTTTTGTATTGCTTGCCAAATCAAACAAAGTTGAATTTGTTACCGGAATAGGTTTTTTAACCGGTTTACCGAATATATCAACCGTACTAATATTACCATAGCTGCTGCTCTTTAAAAGCTTCCCGTCTTTTACAATAACAAGCTGTGCGCCGGGGAATCCGTTTTGCACTTCAGCATTGATAATAGAATCAACTAATTGAAATGCCCTGTAATCAACGGTTCCGATATTTGTGGGCTTATAGATAATTTCAGGATAAGGTATTTGAAGTTTTAGAAATGGTTTAGTTTCAGTTTTTTGATCCCCTTTTTTTACTATTTGAATATTTCCGATGTAAAGAATATTTTTCCCGTTTTTTGTAATAGTACTGATATCTATGCAAGTATTTTCTTGGTCACAAATTTTTTTTGTATTTATATTATAACCGTTTACATATAAATTAAAATTTTTTATTCCTTTTGCAGTAAAATATAGCTTTCCCTGTTCGCTAAATCCGATAAAAGAAATGAAATTATTTGTTAAAATTGAATCATCATAGTTGCTAAAATCAATTGGAAACACTGTATCAACTTGAAACTCTGCTTCATGTTGCTCCGATAAAAACCTTGGAGCGGTTGTAGGACTCACAATAATTTTAGGAGAGCTGGCGCATGCAGTCAGTAATATGGAAAGTACAAAAATTACATTTTTTTTCACAGCAAGTAGTATACTAAATCCTTTTTATTATTAAAAGAGTGCTTCTTCATCGTCAGTTTTTAAAATAAAAATACTTGAACAACTTAGAAATTTGACTATACTTTTAGCATGAAACAAAAAAACGGTATGCTTTTTCTTGCTGCCAGTATGAGTATTTTGTTAATTATTCTGGAAGAAATAAATTCTTTTTCTTCTGTTATGTATATTGCTTTCGGCGGAAATATTTTGATTCTTTTACTGATAGGAGCAACAATTCTTTTGCCGATGAAAAACGAAAAGTATGCAAAGATATTTATTCAAAAAAATCTTCTAAAATTGCTTACTATTATTTTATTAATCGCTCTTTTTGTTCTTGCAAAAATTACTTCAGGAATAAAAACAGTAAATATTTATACACTTTTTAATTTGATTAAAAATATTTTTTTACTTGCGCTTGTCATTACCGCAATACGAGGCCAAGGAAAAATTAGCAAGCAGGCGGTAACCAATCCAGCCCAAACCCTTATTCTTTCTTTTTTGACTGTCATCATCATCGGTGCCTATTTGTTGAAGTTTCCTATTTCTTCTTCCGATCATGTGGGCTTGAGCTTGCTCTCCTCGCTTTTTACCGCAACATCTGCGGTCTGTGTTACCGGCTCTACGGTTATCAATGTGGCTGAACAGTTAAGCGGATTCGGAAAGCTTATTCTTATACTGCTTATCCAAATAGGCGGGCTCGGATTTATGGTACTGTCTTTTTTCGGAATGCTTGCACTGAGAAGAAAATTAAGCTTACAGGATAAGTTAATCGTTTCGTATATGATAAACGAAGATGATATGAGCGACCTTTTTAAAGGACTGAAAGTTATTATTATTGCCACATTCACGATCGAAGCAATAAGTGCCTTTTTTTTATTTTTCGGATTTATGCAAATCGAAGGTTTCGGTATAAAAGCTTTAGCCTATGCCTGTTTTCATGCGGTATCCGCTTTTTGTAATGCGGGTTTTTCGTTGTATCCGAATAACATGGAATCGTTTACCGGCAATTATATTATAGGGCTTGTTATTCCGTGTACGATTATCTTAGGCGGAATAAGTTTTGTTGTTATTAGTGAAATGGCTATGCGTTCAAAAAGAAGGATTAAGAATCTTTTTTCTGCACAAAAAAAAGCCCTTGAGCCGATGAGCCTTAATACTTATGTAGTGCTAAAAATAACTGCGGTAGTTCTTATCGTTTCATTCAGTGGCTTTTATCTTCTTGAGCATGAGTATGCGATGAAAGACTATGGTTTGGGTACTCAATATCTTGCAAGTTTTTTTCAGGCGGTAACATTACGGACTGCCGGATTTTCTTCCTTACCGTTCGGTTCATTCCGACAGCCCACATTATTTTTTATGGTCTTTATTATGTTTTTGGGCGGAGCATCGGGAAGCACGGCGGGCGGTATTAAGCTGAATACAATAGCGGCGATTATTGCATCGTTTAAATCTTTTTTAAAAAATGAGCAGCATGCAAAAATACGGAATATGGTACTGCATATTAAACAAATTGAAAAAGCTTTTTTGATTTTTGGTTTTGGATTATCCGTAGTATGTGTCGGTGTTTTTTGTTTGAGCATTACCGAGCGGTTTTATTTCCTTCCACTTCTTTTTGAAACTGTATCAGCCTTTGCAACTGTCGGCTTATCAACCGGCATTACGCCGGAACTCACCGTATATGGGCAACTTATTATTATTGTACTTATGTTTATCGGAAGAGTCGGACCCTTAACAATTTTGACGGCGGTAAGCAAACCCGAGCCGGAAAGCAATATTACCTATGCGTATAGCAGTCTTGCAATCGGATAGGGTGTTTAAAGGAGCTGTGTAGAATATAAAATAAACAGTGCAGATAAAACGCCAACCATGCAGTCTGAAATAGCGCCTGCATGGTTGGCAGACGAGTTTCGCTTTACAAGGAAGAGTGCGAAACATCGCGGATTGTATGTATTTTCTAAAACTTGAACTTTTTCCTTGCCTTAGAAAATACGGTGAAAAAACTTTTTTCGGAATTTGATAATTCCTCAAAAACTTTTTTTAGGAGAAGATGCCAACCATGCAGTCTGAAATAGCGCCTGCATGGTTGGCAGACGAGTTTCGCTTTACAAGGAAGAGTGCGAAACATCGCGGATTGTATGTATTTTCTAAAACTTGAACTTTTTCCTTGCCTTAGAAAATACGGTGAAAAAACTTTTTTCGGAATTTGATAATTCCTCAAAAACTTTTTTTAGGAGAAGATGCCAACCATGCAGTCTGAAATAGCGCCTGCATGGTTGACAGACGAGTTTCGCCTTACGAGAAAGTTTCGCGAAACATCGCAGATTGTATGTATTTTCTAAGACTTGAACTTTTTCCTTGCCTTAGAAAATACGGTGAAAAAACTTTTTTCGGAATTTGATAATTCCTCAAAAACTTTTTTTAGGAGAAGATGCCAACCATGCAGTCTGAAATAGCGCCTGCATGGTTGACAGACGAGTTTCGCCTTACGAGAAAGTTTCGCGAAACGTCGCGGATTGTATGTATTTTCTAAAACTTGAACTTTTACCTTGTCTTAGAAAATACGGTGAAAAAACTTTTTTCGGAATTTGATAATTCCTCAAAAACTTTTTTTAGGAGAAGATGCCAACCATGCAGTCTGAAATAGCGCCTGCATGGTTGACAGACGAGTTTCGCCTTACGAGAAAGTTTCGCGAAACGTCGCGGATTGTATGTATTTTCTAAAACTTGAACTTTTACCTTGTCTTAGAAAATACGGTGAAAAAACTTTTTTCGGAATTTGATAATTCCTCAAAAACTTTTTTTAGGAGAAAATGATGAGTATAAAGAAGAATTTTGTGGTGATTGGGTTGGGAGCATTCGGGAATAAGATTTGTGAAATTCTGACTGAAGGCGGCGGGAATGTTATTGCGATTGATAAAAACGCAGATACGCTTGATAAAGTAAAAAACTTTGTATCTGCCGCAATTCTTATTGATACAACTAATGAAGGCGATTTGCTCAAAGCTCCGCTTGATGATATTGATATTGCAATTGTAGCAATCGGTGACAATATTGAAGCAAGCATTCTGACAACAACATTATTAAAACAGCGCGGCATTCCGTATATTGTCGCGCGAACAATATCGCCGCTGCATGCCACCGTTTTGCGAAGAGTAGGCGCAAACGAAGTACTGAATATTGAAGTGTCCAGTGCGACAAGCCTTGCGCGCCGCTTAGTTGCTCCAGATCGTACCAACTCAATTGCAATAACGGAAGATGTAACCATACGAGAAATAATTGCGCCAAAGTTTTTTGACGATAAAACTATTGATGATCTTGCATTAAGAGATAAATTTAATCTTAAAATTATTGCAGCGGTTCGAACAGAGATAGATATTGATTCTGCAGGGAATTCCATTCCGAAAAAAAAATTATACTATCCTGATAATATATTTACTTTTAAAAGTGCAGATCGAATATTTGTACTCGGTAAAAATCATGATATCAAAGAATTAATTTTTACGTCGGAGAATTTAAAATAGGAAAAAACTATGGTATTAATTGAAAAAAAACGATTGATTTTGATTTTGTGTATTTCTTTTGCTGCCATACTTATAAGCGCTGCGTGGGCATATACTGTAGGTATACATGCAAATCAAAAGGGAGCTGCAGAAACTGTTTTATTTTACGGCTTTATCCTTGCAGGAATTCATCTTCTTCTTTCAGTATATCTTTTAGCACATGCGCATCAAAAAGAAAGGGAGCTGCAAAAACTTGTTGATATATTGCGGTATGGAGGAAATATCAATGATAAACAATTTAAAAAATTCGGTGTACTGGGAGACCAAATGCATAATATACTCAGAGAACTACTTGATTTGTCCGGACAAAAAAGCATAAAGATCGCGGGACTTAGCGGTTTACAAAAAACACTTATAGAATTTATTGACTCTCCCCTTTTGTTACTTACCCCCGATGGAACCGTTATCGATATGACAAAAAAAGCAAAAACTGAAATAGAATTTTCAGATGACTTAAACATCGAAGATATTTTCCCTGATACCGACATGAACAAAGTTATGCACGAATCTGATATAACTCATGCGCCGGTAACGCAAGGAGAAATTATCTTTCTTCCGGTTTTTTCAGTGCTTGGAAACATTGTATACTTTCTTATTGATATGTCCAAGAAAAAGGAGTATGACTGGTTCTCTCTTTTTCATAAAAAGGACATATCAACTGAATCTGAAAAAAAGGATATAGACACAGCGAAAAAGAATAAAGCGTTATTTTCTTTTTTTAAAAAGAATAAATAGTCCGCGCTTTTTAAACGCCGCTAAAGATTTTCCGCAGCTTCAAAAATAGCGGTGTAAACCGGTTCTATGTTTTCTATATCGAGAGAAGAAAATGCAATACGAATATGGCAATCATCTACTGCAACAACACCTATCTGATATTCGTTTAAGAGTTTTTGCCGCAGGGTTTCGGCATTAAAACCGCTGCAATGCATACACATAAAATACCCCGAATTAAAAGGGAGCGGCTTTAATTTTTCTGATGATGAAAATTTTTTAAGCACTCGCTTTACTTCTTTATACCTATCATTTAAAAGAGTGTGAAGGTTCTGTATTTCAGAATCGGTTTTTTCATTTTCTAAAATTTTTACTGCAAAGGTTTGAGATGGCGTTGCGGAGCACGACACCGATGATCTGATTGCCCCGAGAAGTTTTTTTATTACCGTCTCATAATGAATATCGTTAAAACCTTTTGATGCAAAAGTTATGAAGCCCGTTCTAAGTCCCCAGACATAATCTTCTTTTGTCGGTCCGTCAATCTTTACCGCTAAAATATTTTTATGCGCATCGGCAAATCGTACAAACAAAGATTCTTTAATAGCCTCCGATTCGTATTCTAAACCGAAATATGCATCGTCAAAAATAATAAGAATCGCAACACCTTTCTCCGCCTGCTCAAACAGGATAGAATACATCGAATCGACTTCCTGTTCCGTGGGAGTATACCCGGAAGGATTTTGAGGAAAGTTCAGTAAAATTTTTAACATCCCTGATTTTGCTTCCCGTTCAACACAAGACGTAAAGCCTTTGATGTTAAAATTATCTCCGTCAAAAATTGGAAACGCGGCAGTACTTGCATTTCTTCTTGCTTCCGCAATAAGCTGATAATTATCCCACGCAGGCTGCGGAACAATGAGCCGGTCTTTTGAAGATAAAAATAAGTCCAGGGTAAATGACAGTCCTGCGGTTAATCCCGGAACCAGCACCGGCAAAGAAATTTTTTTGTTTTCTAACGAAGGATTCTTCAGTAGCATATTGTTATACCAAAGTTTTCTTACAGTCTCGGTACCTGCAGTGGGAGTATAGGCAACAATTTCAGAAGGTGAAAAAGCCGGTAAAAGATCGTGCAAAGCATTAAGCTCAACCGGTATTTTGTTCTTACACATCATACCGATTGTCGCATTCGCATTCGGCGCTTTAAGTTTCACTTCAGCTCCCTGTGCAATAATTCCCTTAGGAAAAAAAAGTCTTTTTCCTAAATTAGATAGCAGTTTACCCGCAACAGTCTGTTCAAGTATTTCATTTAACTCTTTTGCAATTGGATGTATTTTCATGCTGTTTATTATGAATAAATATAAGGTGCTTGTCAATTATTTAATATAATCATACAATAAATTTATGGAAATGCAAAAACCCGTAGAAATTATTCAGCGCTTTAAACAGGAAATGAAAAAAACTATTATAGGACAGGATGCACTCATTGAAGGCATTTTAACAGCATACATTGCAAAAGGACATGTTCTTTTGGAAGGCGTTCCCGGTCTTGCAAAAACACTTATTGTAAAAACGTTCGCAAGTATTGTAGGGCTTGATTTTAAAAGGATTCAGTTTACCCCTGATCTCTTGCCGGCAGATTTAATCGGCACCTTAATTTTTAATCAAGCACAAGCAGACTTTTCGGTCAAGAAGGGACCTATCTTTGCAAATATTATCCTTGCTGATGAGATTAACCGAGCCCCGGCAAAAGTTCAATCGGCTTTGCTTGAAGCTATGGCGGAAGGACAGGTTACTATCGGAGAAAAAACCTATATTTTGCCCGAACCTTTTTTTGTACTTGCAACACAAAATCCTATTGAACAGGAAGGAACGTATCCGCTTCCCGAAGCAGAGCTTGACAGATTTTTTGCAAAACTTTTTGTGCCTTATCCGTCCTTTGAGGAAGAGAAAAAAATAATTACAGGCTTTTCCGATATTGTTACAAACGCCGAATCTGAGCGACAGGATACTATAAAAATTTTATCAAAAGAAGAGCTCGGAGTTTTACAAACGGCGGCGCACGCAATACACTGTGATGAAACTCTTGTTGAATACATTGCTTCAATCGTAGCCGCCACACGACCTATTACAGAAAAATCCGACACGGTAACAAAAGGTTCGTACTTAAGTTATATTTCTTTCGGTGCATCTCCACGGGCAGGAATAGCTTTATATAAAGCGGCAAAGATCAAAGCTCTTTTTTCAGAACGGGATTACGTTACGCCACAGGATATAAAAGACTGCGCACCCGCTATTTTGCGGCATCGATTAAAACTTTCCTATGAGGCTATTGCCGACAATCTTTCCGCAGACGATATTATTCTGAAATTGCTTTCGGTTGTTCCTCAGCCGTAACAACCTGACGTTTCCATGCATCAATAAATTCAAGCATGTATTGTTGAATATCGTTAAACCATTTTTTTTGTAAACGACAAGCTTTTATACCGATATATCTGAAATGCCATGATTCCCAAACATAGCCGGTAACAGTTTCGTAATCCTTTGGAAACGAAAGTGACCAGCCGTAGTTTCCTGCATGCGCTTCCATCCATTTGCCTGCCCGTGTGTTGGCAAATTCATTTGTGATGGAACCGAAATCAACAACGGTTCCCAACTGATGCTGACTTGTTCCGGGGCGAGCTGAAAAACGTTCCGCAGCCTTTTCTCCCGATTCTCGAACATATCGTGCAAAAAGATTTACCTGATAAAGATACGAACGATAAGAAGAGCTTACTAAAAGAGTAACCCCGTCTTTGCGAGCTGCACGAGCCATTATGTGCAAGGCTTCTTCGGCTGTTTTTGTCAGCGATAAATCACTTCTGTTTATTGCATACGCACGCGTATTGGTAAGTGCCACAAGATTTTTAGGAGTGTATCCGTCCGGTAACGGATGCTGTTTGTCTACCAGAATTAAAAGATATTCCTTTTCCTCTGCAAGAACTTCGCTTAATTCAAAAATAAACTCTTTTTGGTTTTGTATTATATTCTCTATAATTTTTTTAGGAATAGATGAGGGAGCAACAAAGATTTTTTCCGCAGGAGAAACAGTAAGGGGAATCATTGTATTTTTTTCCTTTTGGAAAGAATCATCCGAATGAGCTTTAGAATAGCCGGCAAAAAAAATACATATAAGGAAACAAAGACCGATTCTTTTTTTATACATAAAAGATTAACCGTGCCGTGTTAAATATGCTTTTTTTATACTTCACTTTCTGAGAAAGATTCTTTGACATAATTAAACCAAGACCCCGATATCTTTTTGCATTCTTATCAAAATGCGGACGTCCCGTATGAACACCTTCCAGCAGTTCCTCAAAGTTTTTTGTTTTATATATAAATGTTACAATCGTATTTTGTTTGCTTATTTTTATTTCCATGGTAACCGATTGTCCGTCGGGAATTAGAGCATGCTCCGCAATGTTGTCAAACATTTCGGTTACGATAATCAAAATATTCATTCGCTTATTATCCGGTATAGCCGGAGAAGTTTCAATCAAGGCTTCAAGCTGAGCAAGATGTTTAGTGTCGGGGGTTACAGTCAATCTGCAAACACGACTCATTGGCTTAAATCACTTACAGAGTGAATGATGGTAACATTTCGGAAAAGCCCGTAGAATCAATTGCTAATCGGACAATTTCAGACGGAGCTAAAATATAAAGTTTATGCCCGTGCTCTTCTCCTTCATCATGGGCAGACATCAACACCCCTAAACCGGAAGAAGACATATTCGTCACATTAGAAAGCTCAAGGACAATATTATTCTCCTTGATTGAAGAATATATCTTGGATTCAAATTCCTGGTATGTATAGGAATTAATGGATCCGACAACAGATAATAAGATATAATCCGGTGTAATTTTTTCAGTAATTTGTACACTTTCCATAAAGCTACCTCCAGTTTTTAGTTTTAATTTTCAAGGTTTTTCATTATTTTTCATTACCAAAATCGTAACATCATCTTGTATCTCATTTGAAATAAAGTCAAGCAATCCAGAGTAAATATCTTTTGCAATTTCTTCCGTATTTTTATCTTTGTTTGCCTGCAAAATTCTATTTACACGATCGTTGCCAAATCTATCACCTCTGAGGTTCTGCGCTTCCAGCACGCCGTCTGTAGTGAAAACCACAACATCTTTCGGATGCAATGTTATTTTCCGAACCTTTAAAAACGGTGCAATATTTTTTACAAACCCGAGGACTCTCCCCTCTCCCTGTACTTCTATTACATTTTGATAGGTTTGTATATACATTGCCATCAGCGGTATACCGCAGTTTAAATAATAAACGGTATTTGTCGGAAAGTCTATGATTCCGAATAAACCTGCAAAAAACGTTCCGCGCGGTAAATTATCTTTTACAAAAGAATTTATTTTTATGATTAACTTTTTAAAATCTCCGGTTTCTTGCAAAAAAGTATGAATAACGGATTTTAAAATAACCATCGACATACTTGCCGCCAATCCTTTTCCCGCGACGTCTCCGATTAAAAACAAGAACCTGTCTTCAGTCAGTTTAATAAAATCAATAAAGTCTCCACCAAGCTGATGCGCTGAATAGGAAACGGATCCTACGGTAATAGCTTTATTTTCAATTTTATCCATATTTTTTTGGATTGAGCCGATTATCTGGTCAGACATTTCAACTTCACGGTCAACGGTGAGAATAATATCCTGCTTTGCAATATTGCTAAGATAATAAATAATTAAAAAGAAATACGAGTAAATATTGCGTAAAACCCGTATATCATACTGATTATACTCGGCTCCACGGTTTTTTGCACCTAAGCCTATGCAACCAATAAGTTTTTGCCCTTCACGGATAAGAATAATTGTTTGCGCATCCATCTCCGTAAATACGTCCAGCATTTCTGATTTAATGTTTTCATAAATATAGTTTGCAACTATTTCGGTTTTTGTAATAACGGAAACATTTCTATTCATTAAAAATGCAAAACATTTTTTACCGGTTGGGATCGATAAGCGTTTTTCAAAATCGGAATATACCGTTTTAAAAACACCGTTTTCATCGGTAATTAAAATTCCCAAACCGCAGCAGTCAATTCTGGTTTTCATCAGTTCTACAAAACTTTGTAAAATACTGTCTCGCCCTAAGGTGTAATCAAATTGCTGTAACTCTTCGGTTAATTTACTTTCATAATCCGAAGTATCACCTAACAGAAAAGCAAATTTTTTTGTAATAAAATCTCTGGTGATAAAAAGTATGAATGAAGTTATAATTCCGCCTAAAAGGAGCATCCTCAAAGTCGGAGACGTTTGCACAATAAATGCCGCCGCAAGCCCCGCCGTGAGGGCAAACATCAGTGTAAAAAAGATAAACCGAGCAAAAGAAAGCAGAATTTGCTTTAAATCAAAAACACTGGTAAGAGAAAACGCTGCCTGAGAAATAAAAAGAACACAAAGGATGCCAATCGGGAATAAAGAAAAAACCCAAGGAAAAAATGCAAAAAGTCTTACGATCACAATCCATGAGATAAGCGCCGCAAGAACAGAAAAAGCAATTAAAATAAGTTGTTGCCGATAAATATTACTTTTGATTTTGAAAGCCTTTACCACAAGAAGAATAAACGAAACTACAGGAACCGCAAAAAGAAAAATATATACATACAGTTCAGCCCCCGTTAAAAAAGGAAGTATCTTTTTTGAATAAAACTTAAAGCTGACTATAGAATTCCAACTAAACCGTCCTACCGCAAAAAAAACTAAAAAAATACCGAAAGTATGCAGTAAAAAATTAAGAATACTGAATGTTTTGTTTTTTTCAAAATAAGGTACTTTAAAAGTCATGTTAAGCAAAGAATGAGATGTAAGAGTAAACGCAACCATTGCAAGTTTAAACATGAACGCTTGTGCTTCTACTTTATTATACATTACAAAACTTATAGAAACTGCGGATAGAAGGGCTGCAATGCCTGCTGTATGGGCAATCCTTCTTAAAAAAACACTTGATTGCCTGTCGTTAAATTTAAGATATACAGAGTCAAGAATAATAATTACCGCAAAGAAATATGCAAAAAACAATAAACCCATTATTTACCTCTTCAGTTTTACCGCAACAATAGTAACATCATCCCGCATTGCATTATTTGCACTAAAAGATAAAGCCATATCGGCTATGTTTTTTACCATTTCTGCAGGCGGATTATGCGCAAACTCTTTTATTGAATCCAAATAATAATCGGTTTCTCCAAGTTCAATTCCATTTGCATCCATTGTTTCTGGAATACCGTCTGAAAGCATCAATATAACATCTCCGTGATATAAGGGACGCTCTTCAACAATCACTTCATCTAAATCAATAATACCGACAACGGAGCAATTGGATTCAAGCGTTTTGACCTTAAATGTCGGGCGTGATTCGGTAAGAATGAACGGCTTTTCCATAGAAGCATTTACATATTTTATTGTCATTTTTTTAGTATCAATCAATCCTAAAAACAAAACAGTATATTTGTCCTGTAATTTCATGCGTTTGATAGCGGTATCAATTGCATAAATAATACCTGCAAGATCTTCTTTATTTTCTATAATTTGAATGGTATTCATAATAATACCCATGACGAGCGCTGCCGCCAAGCCTTTTCCAGAAACGTCTCCAGTAACCAGTAATGTTTTGTCCTCATCAATTTTTATGATATCGTAATAGTCGCCGGAAACATGCACAAGCGGTTGAAAATAGGCACCGACCTCGATAGAAGTCGTATCCGGCAGTTTTTTGGGCAAGAATGACCGCTGCGTATTTGCAACCATCGACCACTCTTGAAAAAGCTGTGAATAGTATAATAATTGCCCGAGGGTTTTTTCCCTGTTTAAATAGTCATTAAATTCATGCAATAAAATAGGAAAAATTTCAGGCTCGGTATTACGGATAAACCGACAAATAAGAAAAAAGCGTATATCTCCGCTTGCAATAAACAGACCGCGAGCTTTTCGCTTATCTCCTACAAGCTGCATATTAGTATCGAAAAAATACAAACCTTCTGCCCAATACCATGTCCAGTCGGTAGAAAAGCGCCGCCTCATTAAATCATAGGTTTCGGGGTCGGAAATAAAAGCGGAAGTACTATTGTAAATAACATGTTCAGTTTTGGTGTTCGCAAGAAGAACGGCGCAGTCGGCTTGATATTCCAACTCTTCCTGAATGGCGGCTACCAGCTCCTCATGCCGATAACAGAACCGGAGTCGCTCAATAAAGTTGTTAAAAAGAGCGGTTTCCGTCTGCAAATATACATTTTTCTTTATTTGAGAAGAAATATATTCAGAAATTCCGCTTGCGGTTAAAGCAAAAATCATAAATATAAAAGAGGCTAAAAAGAATTTATCACGTAGGGTAAATTCGGAGAAACTTTCATAATTGGTTATGAGTAATGCCATATCTCGTGCAGATACCAACCGTCCCAAAAAAGAATAACGCGGACTTAAAAATATTAAGAAGACCGCAAAGACCACGGAGATTGTGGCAAAGAACAACACTTTTGCCAGTAGAGTCCGTCTACGGATCATTTTTCACCTCCCTATATATATAATACCAAATCTTCATAAAATAAAAAAGTCCTCCATTTTTATTTTTGAACGTTTTAGCCGTTAACTCTATATTATCGGATACCGAGAAAACCCGATAGACTGTTACTGGAATCTTCAAAATAACAGATTTTTATCTATCGGCGCTTGTTTATAGAAAACCTTTAAAATTTAATTTTTAAAAGTTCTCCATACTTTCATATATCGGCAAAAAACACTAAAAGTTGAACGCCCCGCTTCAAAGATATTTTTACCAAACACGATTTCTTTATTCTTACTGTTAAACACGGAATGCGTTTTCAATTTTTAAGAGGTTTGTCTTAAAATACGGGACAGAGACATACACTATTATAATGTTTTTTTAATAAGTCAATTCGTTTTTAATACATCTTACCCAAAACGTAAAAAATTTTATAAAAAAGAGTTCGACACGGCGCAACGGCGAGTAATTTACCATAGGAATGCTTAAATCCGCAGTCCCTTATTGTTGATACCCCGATTTGTATAACAGGAAGTTAATTACAAAACGCTACACTGTATGCCAAAATTTACCACAGTATAACGTTTTTTGATACCACGACTTAATTTTGACGTCCTTGTCAAAATTAAGTCTGCGAGTTTTAAAAGCACTTGAAAGCGGTTGTGCTTTTAAAACGTCACTGCTGCGTGGAACCACCGCCGTCCATGGCAAAATTATACCGTGCGAGTTTTAAAGCTTTGTAAACTATTTTGCTTTAAAACGTCGTTTCTGCGTGGAACCACCGCCGTCCGTGGCGGTTCTGAGTTTTGCCGTCCGTGGCAAAATGAAACCTGCGAGTTTTAAAGCTTTGTAAACGGCCTTGCTTTAAAACACAAACCCGTTAGTTGTTACATAATAGCTCGATTCCAAGGGTATCAAGGATGCGTTGAGTTCTCTTTTGTATAGCTGACAGCTTGAAGCCCTGATTATCGCCGCTGTCAACAAGGTAGATATTCTTTGTAAGCTTCAAAACATCCGATGCCGAATACTGTTCATCAAGCTTTGAGTTCCGCAGTGCGTTTAACAATCCATAGTAGTACAAAAGACTGATGTGATTAACAAATGCCCAACCGCGAAAGTACTCATCCGTATGTGCATGTGATGCCGACTGAGATACACTGTTTTTCAGGTAGTCAAAACATTGCTCAATATCCCAGCGTTCTTTATAATTCATGTAGATATCCCTCGCGGATACATCAAGATTACTGCAAAAAGAAAAATAGCCCATTCTGATTTTCTTCAAAACATCTTTCGGCTCATGTGTGCGCTCACCATAAAACTTTTCAACTTTCTCTACATACTGACCGACCAATTCTGCCTTACGAGAATCGTCTCGATAGGTGTAGATAAAATTTCCTTTCGTACCGCTTGTTTTTTTACGAAACCAGATAGGCCGTTTGTTATATGTGAATACACCATCCCATTTGCTATCATCAGTATTCTCATAAAAAGCAGGCTCAACATTGACGGTATCTTTTCTAAGCGGCAAGATGAACTGAAGACCTGCATTCATAAGGGCCGCCAAATTTTCTTTGGAATAAAAGCCCTTATCCGCAATAATAATGCAATCTTTACAGCCGGCAGCATGTACTGTTTCCATGAAAGCGACTTTATCCACAATTGAACCCTGTAACACGCGGTAAAATACCGGTTTATGTGAATTTTTCTCAAAGACATACAGGATTCTCGCCTGTGTGCCGCGGCTGTGCTGAGGATTGTATCCTTTTGCCGCAAGGGAATCGGCAGAACGGGTGAAGATTGATGTGCCATCAAATAAAAGCGCGTTTGCGGGCATTACCTGATCCCTCATAAAGGCATCCGCTTGCTCCTGCAGCGAACCAAGGAGCGTAATGAACTTTCGTACGGAAGCTTCGGAAACAGCAATATCAGTGCATAGGGTACTCATATAGGAATCAAGGAACAGCGGTTGAATCATCTTAGCTGAGCAGATACTACCCACCAAGCGCAGCAGTGCTATCGTACGGATTTCTCTGAAGATATCGGGAAAATGTTGTTTGAGTTTATCATTAAGTTCCGGTGCCAATTGCTGAAGTAACTCATACGCACCATAATTTTTTACCGTAGGTGCGACATCAGCAGTGCTGCGCATTTGCTGCATCAAACGAAGTCCGTTTGCGTTTGGAATGAACCCATCTGCTTCCGTGATTTTACCAATACTCTTGCCCGTGACTTTCTGCGCTCTGCCCTTTGCGCCATCCCACTTGGATGAGACTTGATACACATAGTAATAATTACCGATAAACCGAATTTCGACCGCCCCAAACTGAGTAGGACGAAATTGTTTAATTGATTTCGGAATACTCATAAAACGCCCCTTGTATTAACGTAAGTTACGTAATAAGTATACTACTTATGAGCGGCTAAATCAATAGGTTACAAGAGAAATTTGAGCATAATTTATGGGATTTTAAGATTTATTTGCAAGTTTATCGCATTAGTTAGGGAACAACTTTAATTTAGAAGGGCTTTGGGCGTGTTTCTATTACCGTAAATTTTGTGGGGTTAGTGTTAATAATATCGGGGAATAAAAGCTTTAAGACGCTTTAGCATATAAAAACTCCTACATACCGTAAGAGCTTTTTGTGCGCACACTTACGGTTTTCACCGTTACTGCGTTTTATACTATTATATACTTTCGTGTCCAAAAACGGGGAGGTACATACAGTGAAGCATAATCTGGTTTAAGGGCTTCTGTCAAAGCCCTTAAACCAGATTTATCGCCCGCAGCAGTGTTTGTATTTTTTGCCGCTGCCGCAGGGGCAGGGGTCGTTTCTGCCGACTTTGGGCATGGTTCTGACAACTTGCACTTTATCGGGCTGGCTGCTTGCACCCATCGGACTTGCGCCATGTGAATGGAATGCTTCCATTGAGTTGTGCTGCGCCGTGCCTTGCCTTCTGCGAACTTGGCGCCCTGCCGAAGAATCATCGTCGGTGCGTACGGTAACAAGTGCCATGCGCGAGGCAATGGAAAGTCTGATTTCATCAAGCATACTATAGAAGATATCAAAGCCTTCAAGCTTGTATTCCGTCAAAGGATTTTTTTGCCCGTAAGAGCGCAGGTATACCGCTTCACGCAAAGATTCAAGGTTTTCCAAGTGGTCAAGCCATTTTTTATCGATTGCCTGTAAATACTGGTAGCGAAGGAACATATTAATGTTTTCCGCCCCCGCAAGCGCAATTTTTTCTTCGATATTTGCTTTAATGGCTTCAAAAATCTTTGTTTTTACAGACTCCGCTTCTTTAGAATCCAAGAGAGGAATGTCTTCCGCATCGAGGGTGTAATTAAACAGCCGTTTCAGTTCTGCTTGAAAAGCGGTAATCACCTCTTCTTTTTCTTTTTTGGAGCCGCCTTTCAGGTCTGCAAATCCTTCATCAAGGTATTCAAGAATTGTTACATAAATGCGTTCCGATAAATTTGAATCGGCAAGAATGCTGTCCCGCTGTTCGTAAATAAAAGAACGCTGTTCGTTTAAAACATCATCATACTCAAGCAAGTGTTTACGAATATCAAAGTTGCGAGATTCAACCTTTGTTTGCGCTTTTTCAATGCTCTTATTAAGCCAAGGGTGTTCTATTGGTTCGCCGGGCTCCATGCCGACTTTGCCCATAAAGCGTTTAAGACTTTCTCCGCCGAATAAGCGCATAAGGTCGTCATCAAGAGAAAGGAAAAATTTGGAGCGGCCGGGGTCGCCTTGCCGTCCAGAGCGGCCGCGCAGCTGGTTATCAATGCGGCGGCTTTCATGCCGCTCCGTGCCGATAACGTATAAGCCGCCAAGCTCTTTTACTTTTTCATACTCATCTTGCCATTTTTTATACTCATCTTCGTATGCACGTAAGTATTCTTCATGCGTTGCTTCGGTGCCGGCTCGTTTTTTTGCACGGAATTCGGGGTTACCGCCAAGCTTAATATCGGTACCGCGCCCCGCCATGTTTGTCGCAATGGTAATTGAACCCTTTGCGCCCGCTTCGGCAATAATGAGGGCTTCCCGTGCGTGGTTTTTAGCGTTCAAAACCTCGTGGCGCACGCCTTTGCGGGTAAGCAGTGCAGAAAGTTTTTCCGATTTTTCGATAGAAACGGTACCGACCAGCACCGGCTGCCCGCGCTTGTATGCATCGGCAATTTCATCACAAAGTGCCGCCCATTTCTCATCTTCATTCATATATATGACATCGTGTTCGTCTTTTCGGGCAACCGGAAGGTTTGTCGGAATAACCACGACATCAAGTTTATAAATCTTATTAAACTCAACCGCTTCGGTATCGGCGGTACCGGTCATGCCCGAGAGTTTATCGTACATTCTGAAAAAGTTCTGAAAGGTAACTGTTGCCATCGTGCGGTTGCGCTGCGCAATGCGGATATGCTCCTTTGCCTCGATTGCCTGATGCAAGCCGTCCGAATAGCGGCGCCCTTCCAAAATACGTCCGGTAAACTCATCGACAATCTGCACTTGCCCGTCTTTTACCACATAATCCACATCAATATGATACAGAATATGCGCCCGCACCGATTGAGTAAAATAATGGATATACTCAAAGTTTTCCTCATCAAAAAGGCTGCCTTGAATCAACCCCTGATTAAGCAGAATATCCTGAATATGCAGCATACCCGGGCCGCTAAAGGAAACCCGTTTGCTTTTTTCATCGATAATATAATCGCCGATAACCTCTTCGCCCTCAACCTCATTCGGATACTCGCCGGTTTCAGGATTTTTTTGCACCTCGGTTAACTGATTGATAAGTTTATCAACCTCAAAATAGCGCTGCGTATCGTCTTCCGCAGACCCCGAAATAATGAGCGGGGTTCGCGCCTCATCAATTAAAATAGAGTCTATTTCATCAACAATCGCAAACGAAAACCCGCGCTGAGTTTTTTCGTCAAGCGAAAGCTGCATATTATCACGGAGATAATCAAAGCCGAACTCGTTATTGGTTCCGTAGGTAATATCGCAGTTATAGGCAATTTTCCGCGCATCATTATCCATGTTTGAAAGAATAGTGCCGACCGAAACGCCAAGATACTCGTAGACGGGGCGCATCCATTCGGTATCGCGCTCGGCAAGGTAATCGTTTACAGTAACCACGTGCACACCCTTGCCCGACAAACTGTTCAGGTACGCAGCGGCGACGCTCATCAAGGTTTTACCTTCACCGGTTTTCATTTCGACAATCCTGCCGGAATGCAAAACCAATGAACCCAGCATTTGCACATCGTAAGGACGTTCCCCGAGAATACGGCGTGCCGCTTCACGAGCCATTGCAAAAGCCTCGGGAACAAAATCATCTAACGATTCGCCTTTTTGGAATCTTTCTTTAAAATCCGCTGTTTTTTGTTTAAAGTCGGCTTCAGAAAGCCGCAGCGCCCAAGCTTCTTTTGCATTTATTTTATGAAGGATAGGAAGAAGTGCTTTTAAATCGCGCTCATGTTGAGAGCCGAAAAAGAATTTTATAATAGTATCTGCTAGCATGAAAGAGAATATACCAAAAAATACGTAAAAAAACAAGAGTTTTATAAGTAATTTGCGTAAGGTCCCCCTTGGCTTAAATCAAACCCACAAGTTTTAAAGCTTCCTGTTATAAAAAGGAGCCCGACACGGCGCAACGGTGAGCAAACTTACCATAGGAATACGGAACCGCACGGGCGTCCGTGCCCGTTCTGAATGTGATATTTGCTATTCCTGTTTACAGTGGCTGCGAGTTTTAAAGCTTCAATTTTACAGTTTTATTTTGATGCTTTAAAACATCGTTTGGAATTGGGCACGGGCGGGCAAACTTACCATAGGAATGCTAAACCCTTAAGCAATTAGTGTTAATGCTCCGATGAGTATAACGGCAAGTTAATTACGGAACAGTATAATAGTTTAATTGAAAAGATTTCTAAAACTTATACGGCTTGACTTCCGATTTATTAGCTTGCTATTCTTCAAAATATCCTTGACCGTATAATTGGTATAAAGAGTAATATCTACCTTTCTTTTTCATAAGTGTTTCATGGCTGCCGCTTTCTTCAATACCGTTTTCTGTTAATACTAAAATAGTATCCGCATTACGGATGGTTGTTAACCGATGAGCAATTGTAAAAGTTGTTCTTCCCTTTGCTAACGTTTCCAAAGATTTTTGCACAATTCGTTCATTCTCATTATCCAATGCCGAGGTAGCTTCATCTAAAATTAAGATTGGCGGATTTTTTAAAAATACGCGTGCAATACTGATTCGCTGCTTTTGTCCGCCGGAAAGTTTTACGCCTCGCTCTCCGACACAGGTGTCATATCCGTCCTCTAATTCCATAATAAAATCATGAGCCCCCGCTTTTTTCGCCGCCTCAATAATTTCTTCCCTACTTGCCCCGATTTTTCCGTATTCAATGTTTTCGCTGACAGTTCCTGAAAATAAATACACATCTTGTTGCACCACACCGATTTGGCTTCGCAAGGATTCTTGGGTAATATCTCGAATGTCTTTTCCGTCAAGTAAAATTCTTCCTTTTGAAACCTCATAAAAACGCGGTATTAAATTACAGAGCGTTGTTTTTCCTCCGCCTGAAGGACCGACCAATGCAATCTTTTGTTCGGGACGCACATGTAAATCAATATTTGAGAGAACAACTTTGTCATGTTCAGGATATTGAAAGCTTACCTTGTCAAACAAAATATCTCCTTTTGCATCCTTAATTTCCGTTGCACCTTCTCTGTCCGTAATCTCAACTTTTGCATCCATTATTTCAATAAAGCGCTCAACCCCTGTCATGCCTCTTTGGAATTGTTCCGCAAATTCCACAATTCTTTTTATTGATGCAAGAAGCATTGATACATACAACATGTAGGCAATCATATCTCCTGCGGTAATTTTTCCTTTTATCAAAAAGTATGCAGTACATAGCAACACCGTTACATACATCAGACCGTCAAAGAACTGCGTAACCGCTTTGAATCCTGCCATGTACCGATATTGATAGCGTTTTATATTCAAAAGCCCATTGTTACCCCGCTCGAACTTTTGCTCTTCCGTTTCCTCGTTTGCGAATGAACGTACCACCCGAACTCCTAAAAGGCTGTCTTCAACTCGAGCATTTAAGTCTCCGATCTGTTCTCTGGAGCGTTTGAATGCCAGTCTCATTCTTCGCCTAAAATAAACGGTAGAAATAATCATCAGCGGAATTACCGAAAAAACAATTACGGTTAACAATATATTTGCCTGACATAAGATTATAAATGAGATGAGAATTTTTACCCCCGCAATAAAAAATTCTTCCGGGCAGTGATGCGCAAACTCGGCAATCTCAAAGAGGTCGCTGGTAATTCTTCCCATGATTTGTCCGATTTTTGTGTTGTCAAAATATGAAAAAGAAAGTTTTTGCAAATGCGCGAACAAATCTCTTCTCATATCTTTTTCTATTTTTGCGCCCATGATATGTCCTACCGAAGCCATATAGTAGTTTGCCGCCGTGTCAACTAACCGAAGTAAAAAATATATGATGCATATCTTTATAACAAAATCCATTGTTAACGTGGAGATATCCCAGATCGCTTTGTTGGTAATATTCCGAACCATAAGCGGAAATACAATTTCACAAAGAGTGGTAAAAAATGCACATGTTAAATCCAATGCCAACACGCCATAATATTTTCTAAAATACGGCAAAAATCTTTTAATCAATACTGATGTTTTTATTTTGTCGGTATAGTCTTTCAATCCAATCCTCCATCTGCTCAATCTGGTTTGATAATTTTTATTTTACAAGAACATTTCACTGTCGGTATGCTTATCATCGTTATTTTAAAACATGAACAATGAACTTGAATACGGGGAAAAGCGGTTTTCACTCTTTTTTCTTAAGTTAAATCTGCTATTTCTGAAATTATTACATGGTACCATCTTATCGTTTGGCTGAAATTTGTCAAGTCGAAAAATGCATGATAACATCACATGTTCTTACATACGCGCCCGTTCTGATTTTGACATTCGTGCCAAAACCAAGCCTGCGAGTTCTAAAGCTTCAAATTTATAATTCACTGTTGATGCTTTTAAACATCGTTTAACGTTCGGGAGGCTGCCATAAATAGTGCTGAATCTGCAAGCCGGTATTGCTGATGCACCAATCAGCATACCGGGAACATTATATACTGAAGTCTACACAAATAACGTTCTTATTGAACATCTCTTTTTAAGCATAAATTTCCTTGAGAATGGCGGTATTTTCCTTTTATTTTCGGTATTGTTTTACACAAAAACCGATTTTTTCTTTTTTTCTATTGTATATTTTCAAAAAGGTGGTACACTTAATAAATACGTAGAGATCATTCTCATATCAATTTTTTACGAATTATTTTTCTAGGAGGAAAATGATGAAAAAATTCGGGTTATTGCCAAGACTCATTTTGGCAATTGTTCTTGGTATTGTAATTGGGTTTGTTGCCCCTCTTCCGGTTGTACGCACGTTGGCTACATTTAACGGTTTGTTCGGTAACTTTCTAAGCTTTGTCATTCCATTAATCATCGTCGGCTTTGTTGCGCCGGGTATTGCGGATCTCGGCAGCGGCGCAGGTAAATCGTTGGCAATTACCGCAGGTTTGGCCTACGGTTCTACCATAACATTCGGTACCTTGGCGTATATTGCAGGTTCTATTTTCTTGCCGATCTTTACCAGGGGAGGCTCAATGCATGTGTTTGAACAAACTGACGCAGTTACACCGTTTTTTAATTCTCCAATGCCTCCTATTTTCGGAGTAACAACAGCATTAATTCTCTCATTTATCTTAGGTGTCGGAATTGCCTCGTTAGGCGAAAAACGTGATGCCTTAAAAAACATGGTACACGAGTTTGCGGACATTGTAACAAAGCTTATTAAGATAATCGTTATTCCTTTGTTGCCTGTTCATATTTGCGGTATCTTTGCAACAATGGCACATGAGGGAACCGTAGCAAGAGTTATGTCCGTATTTGCAAAAGTATTTATCCTGATCATTATCATGCACTGGCTTACCATCTTTATTCAGTATACTCTTGCAAGCCTTATCGGCGGTGGAAATCCATTCAGCAAGATTAGGGTTTTGATACCTGCATATTTAACGGCAATCGGGACACAATCATCCGCTGCAACCATTCCGGTAACCTTGGCTCAAACCATTAAAATGGGCGTTAACAAAGGCGTTGCGGAATTCGTTATCCCGCTCTGTGCAACGATTCACCTGTCGGGCAGTACCATTACACTTTTAACTTGTTCTATGACTATTATGTTCTTAAACGGAATGGATACTTCTTTTACCGCTATATTCCCGTTTATTCTAATGATGGGTGTTACCATGGTAGCAGCCCCCGGCGTACCGGGCGGTGCAGTTATGGCTGCTATCGGTATTATGGAGTCAATGCTTGGCTTTGATAAATCCATGATTGCTTTGATGATCGCTCTTTATCTTGCGCAGGACAGTTTTGGAACCGCATGCAATATTTCCGGTGACGGTGCAATTGCATGTATCGTAAATAAGATTAACGGTTATAAGCTGACTCCGGGTCAAAAAACCGAGCTTGTAAAATAATCGGCAGGACAGTTTATGCTTGCAAAAAACCCTTCTTTTTTTCCAAAAAGAGAAGGGTTTTTTATGGCATTTTAGTTCTATAAAAGATTATGAAATAATTATCCAAATATTGAGAGAACGGAGGAAAACATGATTAATTTACAAATGATTCACGAGGCAAGACAGAAGGTTTCCGAAATTATTAATGCAACCCCTATTTTTACTGCTTCACGATTGGGGGATAATATCTACATCAAGATGGAAAACCTTCAAAAAACTGGATCATTTAAGATTCGGGGAGCGTACAACAAAATCAGTAATTTAACTGACGAAGAGAAAAAAAAGGAAGTTATCGCGTGCTCAGCAGGTAACCATGCGCAAGGTGTAGCTCTCTCTGCCACAAAACAGGGGATTAAAAGTTATATTTGTGTGCCAAGCGTAACACCTTTGTCAAAAATTGATGCGACCAAAGGGTACGGCGGCGAGGTTATCGTTGTTGAAGGCAGTTTTGATGATGCGATGAAAAGAGCTTTGGAGTTAAAGGAAGAGCACAATTATACCTTTATCCATCCGTTTGATGATGAGTATGTCATCGCCGGGCAAGGAACTATCGGGCTTGAGATATTGGAACAGCTTGAGGATATTGAAAATATAATTGTACCGATAGGCGGCGGCGGACTTATCAGCGGAATAGCCTTGGCGGTAAAAGAAACAAATCCTAAAGTTAAAATTATCGGGGTGGAACCGGAAAATGCGGCATCAATGAGAGATTCTATAAAGGCAAACAAACGAATGCTCTTGGATAGTGTCAATACAATTGCGGAAGGGGTTGCGGTAAAAATACCAGGCGAACAAACCTTCGCATTGGTCAAAAAATATGTTGATGAGATTGTTACCGTTTCCGAGTCGGAAATTTCAAACAGCATTTTACGGCTTTTAGAAGAGGGAAAAACCACCGCGGAAGGCGCAGGCGCTTGTAGTATTGCTGCTGCTATTTCTGATAAATATTCTTTCAAAGGCAAAACCGTCTGTGTTCTAAGCGGCGGGAATATCAATGTGAATATGATCAGCAAAATTATCAAAACAGGACTTTTCGGCAGCGGAAGACTTACCGAAGTGGTTACAACATTGGTTGATAAACCGGGAGAGCTTGTTAAGATTCTTGAAATTGTAAAAAAATGCGGCGCAAATGTGCTGAACATCAATCAGTATTCGGAAAGTTCACACATGCAGCTTAACACAATGGTAGTCAGAATAGTACTTGAAACCTTCAACGAAACACATCAAAGAGCTGTATGGCAGGCGCTTCGCGATGCCGGTTATGAGCATTTTAGAGAGGCGATTTATTAAAAATTGCAAAAAAAAGTATCGCAAACAAAACTGCGATACTTTTTTTATAGCTGAGGCGGTTTTATAATCTGAAAAACCGCTTGACAATCAGAATTCCCGATGGATAAAAACAACGCCTTGCAAACAATTGCTGCCCCGCTTTTACCGGTTTAAATCAATGTATTCAACGCTTGTCTAAGATCATCGATAATATCCTTAGCATCTTCCAAACCTACGGAAATGCGTATCAGTCCTTCGGCAATATCGGACGCGGCTCTTTCCTCCGCCGTATACGGAGAGTGCGTCATACTTGCCGGATGCTGGATAAGAGTTTCCGCATCTCCAAGGCTCACCGCAAGTGTTGCAAACTTAACTGAGTTCATCAGCTTACGTCCTGCTTCCAATCCGTTTTTTACCGTAAAGGCTATCATAGCGCCGGGCAATGCCATCTGGCGTTTTGCAAGTTCATACTGAGGAAAGGACGGTAATCCGGGATACGCGATTGATTCTACTGTGGGATGCGTTTCTAAAAATTCCGCTACTTTTTGCGCATTCGCACAATGTTTTTCCATTCGAATATCCAAGGTTTTCATCCCGCGCCCGATTAAATACGCTTCAAAGGGGCCCAGTACGGATCCCGTCATATCTTTAATTCCAAGAAAACGAATCTGGTCAATTACATCTTTTTTACCAACCGCAAAACCAGCAATCACATCTCCGTGTCCGTTTAAGTACTTTGTCGCGGAATGAACAACAATATCCGCTCCAAGATTTAAGGGGCGTTGCAAATAAGGCGTCATATACGTGTTATCAACAATAACTTTACAGTCGGAATTTTGATGAGCTATTGCGGATAAAGCTTGTATATCGCATAAGTACATATTCGGGTTTGCCGGAGACTCAAGATAGACAACTTTTGTATTCGGTTTCATAGCTTTGCGCAAGTTTTCAGGATCGCGTGTATCAATAAAGGTAACATCAACACCGAATCGCGTCAGTCCGCGGCTTAAAAGCGAAAATGTGCATCCGTACAGAGTTTTGCCTGCAACAATATGATCGCCTGCGCTTACCAGCGTCCAAAGACTTGAGGAAATTGCACCGATACCGGAACTTGTGGCTACACAAGCTTCTCCGTTTTCCAAGCATGTAAGCTTTTCTTCAACCGCAGAGGTGGTTGGGTTTCCAAGCCGCGTATAAATATATCCGGCCTCTTCAAGGGCAAATCGTCGCCCACCCTGCTCCGCCGAATCAAAAACAAATGTTGAGGTTTGATAAATGGGAGTAGCTAAGGCACCGTAGGTGTTTTTTGTATACCCCGCATGGATTTGTTTGGAAGCAAATCCCATATTTTTCAATTCATCCTTATCCATGTTTTCCTCCAAAACGTGCCCCCTTGTACTGCCCCCGTTTTTTGGACACGAAAGTTATTTTTTTTAAGCAGCCCGTATCCTAAAATTAACAGGCGACTTACAACCCGATTTTTTTTAATACGGGCATCTTAAAAAGACTACCCGAGTTTTTTCAAGATGCCTAGTGTAGCGTTTTGTAATTAACTTCCTATTATACAAATCAGAGCATTGACAGGTGCGTGCGGATTTTGCATTCCTATGGTAAATTGCTCACAGCTACTGTAAACAGGAATAGCAAACATTACATTCAGAACGGGCACGGACGCCCGTGGTTCCAAACAGAAGCGACGTTTTAAAGCAAGACTGTTTGCAAAGCTTTAAAACCCGCTGTGTCGAGCTCTTTTTTATACAATTTTTTATCATTCATAGTGAATGAATTAAAAACCGAATTGAAGATATCAAAAAAAACGTTGTATTAGTATCGGTTTTAAAAACCGATACTAATCAACCTAGTTTTGAGCCATTTTTTTATACCGATCATATCGATCTTTTGCATCTTCTTCCGCTTTTAAAAACAGTTCGTCCGCAACATCGGGGAAGGTTTTCTTAAGCGATGTATAACGCACCTCGGAATTGATAAAATCCTGGAAAGAGGCAGTAGGTTCTTTGCTGTCAAGCTGGAAAGGATTTTTGCCTTCCTTTTTTAAGCGCGGATCAAACCGGTATAAATGCCAGTATCCTGCTTCCACGGCCTTCTTTTCCTGTTCCACACTGCGCCCCATTCCAGAACGAAGCCCGTGGTTTACACAGGGCGCATAGCAAAGCACGATTGAAGGACCGTCATAACTTTCGGCTTCTTTTAAGGCTTTAACCAGCTGATTCATATTCGCTCCTAAGGAAACCTGAGCAACATATACATAACCGTATGTCATCAGCATTGCGCCTAAGTCCTTCTTGCGCATTCTTTTTCCGCCGGCGGCAAATTTTGCAACCGCAGCGGTTGGGGTTGATTTGGACGACTGCCCGCCGGTATTGGAATACACTTCGGTGTCAAATACCAGGATATTAAAATCTTCTCCGGATGCCATCGTATGGTCTAACCCGCCATACCCTATATCATATGCCCATCCGTCTCCGCCGAACGACCACACACTCTTTTTAACCAAGAAGTCTTTTAGCTTGTAAATGTATTCAAGCAAGCGATCTGCTTCGATATTGCCGGTATCATACTTGAATACATGACTTTCCGGTTTGGGAAGATAATCTGCTTCAGGAGTGTTTTTTATTATCTGATTTACCGGTTTTTGGTGCTTATCAAAAAGAGCTTTAATCTTATCGCAGGTTATCACGTTTGCTGCAAGATTTTTTTTGTTTTCGATCCATTCTTTAAAAAGAGGGGTAAAATCGGTACCAACATTGAGTTCCAGAAATTTTTTCATGTAATCCTCAGCCTGTTCCCTCAGTTTTCTTGTACCGAGCGCCATGCCGTATCCGTAGTTTGCATTATCCTCAAAAAGCGAGCTTGCCCATGTGGGGCCTTTGCCTTTTTCGTTATAGGAGAATCCCGCGGTCGGATACGAACCGCCCCAAATTGAAGAACATCCCGATGCGTTTGCGATCATCATTCTGTCTCCAAACAATTGCGTAACAAGCGTTGCGTATGCTGTTTCACCACATCCCGCACAAGCGCCGTGGAATTCCAAAAGCGGTTGTTTGAATTGGCTGCCTTTAACCGAAAACTGATCCATAACGCCGTGTTTATTAGAAACTTCGTCCACTGCAAAGTCCCAGTTTGCCGCCTGAGCTTCTTCTTCGGCCAAGGGTTTCATCACAAGGGCTTTATTCTTTGCAGGACAAATATTTGCGCAATTAGAACAGCCGGTGCAGTCCAAAACGGAAACCTGCATTCTGTATGTCATATCCTCCAAGCCCTTACCGTTTGCTTTTATCGTCTCAAAAACCTGCGGCTTTGCGGAATTTTCTTTTTCATTTAAGAGGAATGGTCTGATAACCGCATGGGGGCAAACAAAAGAGCATTGGTTACATTGTATACAATTTTCTTTTATCCAATGAGGAACTTCAACGGCGATACCACGTTTTTCAAATCTGCTTGTGCAGTTCGGCATACGTCCGTCCTCAACGCCTTTAAACGCACTAACCTTTAACCGATCTCCTTCCAAGCGGTTAATCGGAACAAGAATATTTCTAATATACGGAGGCAAATGAGCGTTATCAATCGATTTATCTTCCGCATCCGCCCAGCTTTTCGGAACAGTTACCTGATGAGGCGATTCAATACCCATATCAACCGCAGTATAATTCATCTTTACGATATCATCGCCTTTTTTACCATAGGTGCTTAAAATTGAGCTTTTTAAGCTTTCAACGGCTTGCTCAATGGGGATAATTTCGGCAAGTTTAAAAAAGGCGGACTGCATAATCATATTAATTCTATGTCCAAGACCGATTTTTTGCGCAATTTCCGTTGCGTTAATGGTATAGAATTTAATATCGTTTTTTGCAATAAATTTCTTCATTGCCGCCGGAATAGTATTTTCAAGCTCTGCATCAGACCAGAGACAGTTAAGCAAAAAGGTTCCGCCCTTCTTTAATCCTTTTAAAAGGTCGTATTGATGCACATAGGATTGTTTTGAACATGAAATAAAATCGGCATCGCTTATAAGATAGGCGGATTTGATAGGCTTTTTTCCAAACCGTAAATGCGATACGGTAACGCCGCCCGATTTTTTACTGTCATAGGCAAAATACGCTTGCGCATACATACCGGTGCTGTCTCCGATTATTTTTATCGCACTCTTATTTGCGCCGACAGTTCCGTCGGATCCAAAACCCCAGAATTTACAGCGGATATTGCCTGTCGGTTCTGTTTTAATTTCTTCGGGCATGGGTAAATTCAAATGAGTGATATCATCTTCAATCCCCACCGAAAAATTATTTTTAGGTGTATCCGATTTTAAATTATCAAAAACGGATTTTACCATTGTCGGTGTTGTATCCTTTGATGCTAATCCGTATCGCCCGCCGACTATAATCGGTTTATTTGGAACATCAATATACGCACCGAGTATGTCTAAATGGAGCGGCTCATACAAAGCGCCTTTTTCCTTGGTACGGTCAAGAACGGCTATTTTTTTTACAGTTTTAGGCATTACCTCAAACAAATACTGAGGAGAGAACGGGCGATACAGCCTTACTTTAATAAGCCCTACTTTTTCGCCTTGCGAGACAAGATAATCAACCGTTTCTTCTGCTGTTTCGGTAATTGAGCCCATTGCAACGATAACACGCTCGGCATCTGCTGCTCCGTGATAATCAAAGGGTTTATATGTTCTGCCAGTAAGGCTTGAAATTTGCTTCATGTAATCGGCAACTATTTCAACCGCATCGATATAAAATCTATTTGATGCTTCCGCTGCCTGAAAATAAATATCGGGGTTTTGCGCTGTTCCTTTTGTAAAGGGATGTTCGGGGTTCATTGCCGTGGTGCGCCAATCGTTTAAAGCCTTCCAGTCAATCATTTTTGCGAAATCTTCATAATCAATCAGTTCAACATTTTGAAGCTCATGACTTGTCCGAAAACCGTCAAAAAAATGCATGAACGGTACCCTACCTTTAATAGCTGCAAGGTGGGCTATTCCGCCCAAATCGATAATTTCCTGTACCGACCCGGATGCAAGCATTCCGAAGCCTGTTTGGCGGCACGCCATAACATCCTGGTGATCACCGAAAATCGAAAGCGCATGACTGGAAAGCGCCCGAGCAGACACATGCAAAACGCCGGGCAGTAATTCACCCGACATTTTATACATATTAGGTATCATAAGCAGTAAGCCCTGACTTGCGGTAAAACTTGCCGCCAAGGCTCCGGCTGAAAGAGCGCCGTGCATTGCACCTGCCGCACCGGCTTCGGATTCAAGCTCCGATACTAACACTGTTTGCCCGAAAATATTTTTCTTGCCGTTTGCCGACCAAGAATCAATTAACTCAGCCATATCCGAAGACGGGGTTATCGGATAAATAGCCGCAACATCGGTAAATGCATAGGCAACATAGGATGCCGCATTATTACCGGTCATCGTTTGAGTTTTTTTTTGCATACTCATAGCTCCTCAAGATGGAATGATAAAAGTTTTAGGTATCTATTTACAATACTATTCTACTTCCTTCTATTAAACTTGTCCAGCAAAAAATTTATTTTGTCATTTTCTATACCAACTGATGATCAATGTTCGATAAGATCGCGTAAAAATAATTCAACCTTTTTCGGGCTTTGTATTGCCTGATTATCCGCTATATAATAAGAAGAGTTTTCTCAGTTCTTGTCGTGGATATTTTATTTGCGATATGGTATTTTTTATTATACACTTATATGTATAGAAAAATATTTAATTGCGCTTTCGAATAATCAACAGAGATCCAAAGCAAAATTAAGCAGCTAAAACAAAAAGTAAAAGATTTCTAATTTAAGGAGGAAAAATAGATTGGATACTTTACTGTTAACCGGTACGCCGTTATCGTTAGATGATGTCTATAGCGTTGCGTATGACAGACGATCAGTAGAAATTTCTGAAGAAGCAGAAAAAAGAGTCCAAACAGCTCGGCAAATTTTATTTGATATGGCTGCCGAGGGAAAACCGGTGTACGGTCTTAATCGAGGAGTTGGCTGGAATAAAGACAAAGAATTCGATTCCGAGTTTTTTGCAACGTATAACAGAAACTTGTTAAACAGTCATTGCTTAGGAGTAAAACCATATCATACGGATGAGCAAGTTCGAGCAATATTATTGCTGCGACTGAATAAAGCTCTCACCGGTCATACCGGTATTTCTGCAGAATTACTCTATCATTATCGCGATTTCTTAAACTATGGGATACATCCAAAAATACCTATGCGATCCTCAATAGGCGAAGGAGACATTACCACACTCTCTCATATCGGGCTTGCCTTTATCGGTGAAGAAGATGTTTCCTTCAACGGAGAAACAATGAATTCCCGTGTCGCAATGGAAAAGGTCGGACTTAAACCTGCAAAGCTCGGTCCAAAAGACGGATTGAGTATTGTATCCTGTAATGCGCAAGGCGAAGCTATGACTGCAATAGTTTTAAAAGAGATTGAGGACGTAATACAAATATCGAATTTGATTTTTTGTTTGAGTCTTGAGGGGCTTAACGGAGTGGTTCAATCTTTACGGGAAGATGTCAATGCTGTTCGAGGAATCAAAGGACAAATAAAAGCCGCCAAAATGTGCCGCGAATTTTTAAAGGGAAGCTTTCTTTACGATTTTGATCCTGAAAGAGCTTTGCAGGACCCGTTAAGTTTTCGATGCGCACATGCTGTCAACGGAAGTATGTATGATGCAATGGAGTATGTAAAAGAGCAGCTCCTTATCACAATGAATACAACCGATGATAACCCTTGTATCTTAATCGATGAACATACGGCCTTTGTAAGTGCAAATTTTGAAATAACCTCATTAGCAATCGGTGTTGAAATGCTCGCTACAGCTTTAAGTCATATCTCAAAAACTTCTTGCTATAGAATGATAAAACTTGCAGATCCTGCCTTTACAAAATTGAATAGGTTCTTAACACCGGAGGATGT
The DNA here is from genome assembly GCF_008153345.1 of Treponema phagedenis. Lineage (NCBI taxonomy): Bacteria > Pseudomonadati > Spirochaetota > Spirochaetia > Treponematales > Treponemataceae > Treponema > Treponema phagedenis. The sequence goes on from NZ_CP042818.1 coordinate 2,437,563, forward strand.
AAAGACAATTGCCTTTGGCACCATTCAGAAAACATTTACAATGCTTGACACTCAAAATAGAGGCTTGGCTAATCCCTCATCAATGGATTTTTATTCTTTGGCCGGCACAATTGAAGATCATGCAAGTAATTTACCCTTAGCCTGTTATAAAATTTTTCAAATGATTGATAATATCTATTATGTTATCGGAATAGAGGCAATGCACGCTGCACAAGCCATTGACCTGCGGAAAAACTATAAACTCGGCGCGGGCACCAAAAAAGCATATGCGCTTATTAGAGAAGTACTTCCTTTCTATAGTGAAGATCGGAACTTGAGTAAAGACATAGAAAAAATCTACGAATTTATTAAATCAAAAAAATTATTACATATTTAGGAGATAGTAATTTATGGCAGAGAATCAAAAAAAAGAAATAAGATGGGCAGTGTTTATACCTGCACTTGCATTTGTGTTAATCGCCGCAATCACCGGAATTGTCAGCAATGAAACCCTTACCAGTGTATCAAATAGTTTTTTTGCCTGGTCACTTGAAAGTTTTGGGTGGTTATACCAGATAACACTGATCGCAGTACTTATCATTACCTGTGTAATTATGTTTTCAAAATTGGGAAGTGTTAGAATCGGCGGAAAGGATGCAAAACCAAAATACTCGTTTGGTACATGGTTTGCCATGACTCTAACCGGCGGTGTTGCAACAGGTATTGTAACATGGGGAGTAAACGAACCAATTATTTATTTGGGAAATATCTGGGGAGAACTTGATGCGGTTGGAATTACTCCCGGCACACCTGAAGCAGCACGATTTGCTATGGGTAGATGTTTTTATAATTGGACATTTATTCCCTATGCTATTTATGCACTTGCAGGTGTTGTTGTTGCCTATGTGTATTTTAATAAAAAACAGCAGTTAAATGTAACATCAACATTGGAGCCTCTCTTTGGAGAAAAAATTAAAAAAGGCATCATCGCTAATATTATTGATACCCTATCCATGTTAGCAATTGCAATAGGGCTATGTACTGCTCTTACAATGTGCATAACGCTTATAACAACCGGACTAAATGCCTCGTATGGAGTAACAAATAATTTAAAACTATTTGTAATAGTCGGCGTTTTAATTGTTGCAATGTTTACTTTATCTTCTTATGTAGGATTGGACAACGGTCTAAAAAAACTTGCAGGCATTAATGCATATTTTTATTACGGGTTATTACTCTTATTGCTGGTAACAGGGCCAACCCTCTACATTGTAAGAAACACTACGGCCGGAATGGCGGTATGGCTTGATAAGTTTTGGCTATGGGGATTAGATCCGATTGATATCGGCGGCGCTCCGCTTACACGTTCATGGACATTATTTGACTTCGCATTTTGGGTTGCCTATGCACCGGTAACGGGAATTTTTCTTGGTCAAATTTCTTATGGAAGAACAATTCGGGAATGTTTAATTGTAAACCTTGTATTACCATCCGTATTCGGCATTATCTGGTTCGGCGTCTGGGGCAGTACTGCAATGAATATGCAATTAACCGGACAGCTTGACCTGGTTGCAATCATTCAGAATTCAAATGCGGTTATGGGCTTATTTGAGTTTATAAAAAACATGCCTCTGGCCGTAATACTTGTTCCCGTCAACCTATTTGTTATCTTAATATCATTTGTAACTGCGGCTGATGCAACTGCAAATAATGTTGCTTCCATGTGTATTAAAAACATACCAATCGGTTCAGAAGCACCGCGATATTTAAAAGCTCTTTGGGGCATAATCATAGGCATTATCGCTATCGTAATGGCAGCTTTTGGCGGCGGCGAGCAAGGTGTTGCAGGAGTTAAATCACTGGCAGCTGCCGGCGGATTTATAGTGCTATTTATTTTTATACTGCAAGTCATATCCGCAGTAAAAATGTTCTTTGTCGACAAAATAGTTGAATAAAATATACGGCGAATCACAGCTTGATTCGCCGTAATCTTTTTGTGTGAATGTTTATATTTTTTTGATATCTTTAATTAGGTTTTAATTTATTCAACACAAAGCATAAAAAAATTTTATAAAACTAACCTACAAGTTTTAAAACGCCCTGTTATAAAAAGAGTCCGACACAACGGTTTGGTTTTGCCGTCCATGGCAAAACCAAACCTGCGAGTTTTAAAGCTTTGCAATCTGTCTTGCTTTAAAACATCGCTGCTGCGTGGAACCACGGGCGTCCGTGCCCGTTCTGAGTTTTGCCGTCCGTGGCAAAACCAAACCTGCGAGTTTTAAAGCTTTGCAATCTGTCTTGCTTTAAAACATCGCTGCTGCGTGGAACCACGGGCGTCCGTGCCCGTTCTGAGTTTTGCCGTCCGTGGCAAAAACTAAACCTGCGAGTTTTAAAGCTTTGCAATCTGTCTTGCTTTAAAACATCGCTGCTGCGTGGAACCACGGGCGTCCGTGCCCGTTCTGAGTTTTGCCGTCCGTGGCAAAATTAATACCTATGAGTTTGATAACGGTGGGCAAACTTACCATAGGCACGGGCGAACCGTAGAATTTCTACCTTTGGTTCGCCTACGAGTTTTGCCTGTTTGCAATAAGGGGTCAGGCAAAACATCGTTCGGAATTAGGCACGGGCGAGTAATTTACCATAGGCAAAAATGGAACTCGCGAATTTTTCTGCCCTTTTTTGATCAAGCAGAAAAAACATCGCTGCTACGTGCAACCGCGGGCATCCGTGGCTGTTACCACCCTCCCTGCCCTATCAGCTGAAAGGTTGCAAATGCAAACTATTAAAGGGTGAAATGTAAAAATTTTCTCGGTTTTTATTGCGTTTTGTAATAAATTATGGTGTAATAGATTGAGGAGCTTATAGTGCAAAAGAAACTAAAAGAGGCAAAAGGAAAGAGGCATTTTTTTGATGAGAGTTTTGAGCTCGCGCTTTTATCTTTACCCACAACCATTTGGTATTTTCTTTTTTCATTTTTACCGATGTTCGGGGTAATTATTGCTTTTAAAAATTATCGCATTTTCGGACCGGGGTTTATCGGCAATCTTATTAAAAGTAAATGGGTAGGTTTTGACAATTTTGCCTTTTTGTTTAAAACAAAAAACGCATGGCTGATTGTACGGAATACCCTTGGATTTAACGCTATTTTTATTGTACTCGGCATTGTTATTCCGATAAGCCTTGCGGTGCTGCTTAGCCTTTTATATAATCAGCGCCTTGGAAAAATTTACCAAACCATGATGTTTTTGCCGCATTTTTTATCATGGGTTGTAGTCAGTTATTTTTTATATGCTTTTTTGAATGCACAAAACGGGCTTTTTAATCATCTGATAGTCAAGTACGGCGGAACTCCCATTCAATGGTATGCGGAAAAAGCCTATTGGCCTTGGATTCTTATTTTTATGAGTGTATGGAAGGGAATGGGGTACGGCACGGTTATGTATTTAGCGGCAATTACCGGCATTGACAAAAGTTTATACGAGGCGGCGTATTTGGACGGCGCTTCACGATGGCAAGGCGTAAAGTATATTACCATTCCTTCACTTAAATCCTTGGTGATAATCCTTTTTATCATGTCTTTAGGCGGTATTTTCCGGGCAGATTTCGGACTTTTTTATCAGGTACCGATGAACTCCGCCTTTTTGTACGATATTACCACCGTATTTGACACCTATGTGTATCGGGCAATCGGTACGGTCAATATCGGGATGAGTGCGGCAGCTGCCTTTTTTCAGTCAATTATGGGTTTTATTCTTATTTTCAGCTCAAACTTTCTTATCCGAAAGCTTGACCGGAATGCAGCACTGTTTTAAAAACGGAGATCGATGTGAGTATTTTTAGAAAACTGTCAAATGTGGAACGCAATAATTATTTACAACCGCCGGCATCTGTTCTGGCGCATCTTCTGTTTTTGCTGTTAGGACTGCTCTGCGTTATTCCCTTTATTTTTGTAATCATCATCTCGTTTTCTTCCCCTGCTTCAATACAGGAAGTCGGATACTCGTTTTTTCCAACGGCGTTTTCGCTTGAAGCCTACCGCTATGTGTTTGAAGCAAAAGATGTTATTTTCCGCGCATACGGAGTTTCGATTTTTATTACGATTACGGGAACGGCGCTGGGGCTTTTGCTTAATTCTTCTATTGCGTATGCGCTTTCCCGCCCGAATTTTCGGTATCAAAAGTTTTTTACATTGGTGGTGCTTATCCCGATGTTGTTTAACGGAGGCTTAATCTCTTTTTATTTGATAATGACCAAGTTTTTGCATTTGAAAGACAGCCTGTTGGCACTTATTTTGCCGTCCGCTGTTTCTTCGTTTTATATCATGGTGCTGCGAACCTTTTTTAAAACCACCATTCCTGAATCGATTATTGATTCAGCGCGGATTGACGGGGCGGGACAATTTCATATTTTCTTTAAGATGATTTTACCTATTTCGCTGCCGGCTCTTGCAACAATCGGACTCTTTTTAACCTTCGGGTATTGGAACGAGTGGTTTAATGCCCTGCTTTTTATTGAGCAGCCGACTAAGGTGCCGCTCCAAGCCTTGCTTATGAGGATTGAGCAAAACCTCTCGTTTATTACCGATAACATGAGCATGCTCGGCGGATACGGAAAAACAATTAATCTACCCTCAGAGACAATGAAAATGGCGATAGTGGTGCTTGTTGCCATGCCCATTGCCTGCGCGTATCCGTTTTTTCAGCGCTATTTTATCAGCGGACTGACAATCGGTTCAATTAAAGGGTGAAATGAAAGACGAAACAAACAGCCCTGCACAATTTTTTGAAAGAGCTGTTTAACCCCGAAGGGTGCATAATACGCTTCGGTATAGAACAACATAAATAGCATAAGGAGGCTTTATTTATGAAGAAAATTCTTGTTGGAATGCTTGCAGCAGCGGCATTATTCGGTTTTATCACTTGCGGTGGCGGAGGCAGCGACAGCAAGGGAAAATTAGTGTGGTGGACAATAGGCGGTACGCCGAAAGACTTAGCGCCGGTTCTGGATGAGGCAAATAACTATGTGAAAGACAAACTCGGCGGGGCGGCATTTGAAATGAAATACTCCGATTGGGGCGAGTTTAACGAGAAAATGTCCAAGATTATTAACACGGGCGAGCCCTACGATATCTGCTTTACCTGCTCATGGGCAAACCCCTACATACAGAATGCAAAAAACGGTGCCTTTTATCCATTGGATGAATTGCTGGAAACCGAGGCGAAGGACTTAAAAGCCTTTATTCCCGATGTACTTTGGGACAGTGCAAAGGTTGACGGAAAAATCTATGCGGTTCCAACCTATAAGGACACCGCTTTTGCACCGTATTGGGCATTTAATAAAGATGACCTTGATGCTCTGAATCTTAGAGCGGAAGATTTTGAGTGGAAGCCGAACGAAGAATCTTCGCTTGACAGTATGAGACGGCTTGAAAAAGCTTTTGACGCATATAAAAAAGCAAATCCTAACAAATATCCGCTTCAGTTAAACAAAGACGGATGGGCAGGTATGTTCGACGAATTCGATATGCTTACTCCGCCTGTCGGTGTTGCGTTTAGCGACAAAAGCGGAAAAATTATCTGCCCGCTTGAAACAAAGGTTTTACAGGATAAATGGGATTTATTGGTAGAATGGAATAAAAAAGGCTATATCAACCCCGATGCGGCAACCTTGCAGGAAAACATAAAGGTACTCTTCCTCTTTGGCGGACACGGCTTCCCCTATGCGGATGTTGCCTACTGGTCGGGAAATTACCCGTGCAAGGCAGTTCTTCGCTATAAGCCTTACTTTACCACCGGATCCGCACAGGGCTCAATGAACGCGATATCGGCGCAATCAAAGAATCCCAAAGAAGCGCTTAAATTGCTTGAGCTGGTAAACCTTGACCCGAAAGTTCGAAACCTGCTTGCCTACGGTATTGAAGGAAAACATTATAAGAAAACCGGAGACACCTCAATAGAATTTATCGACAAAAAATCCTATGACGTTCCCGCTTTCTCGCAAGGAACCTTCTTTACCACCTACACGGTAGACCCCGCTCCGCCTCAAATGTGGAAAGCGGTACAAGAGTTTAACCAAAATGTAGAGGGTTCGCCGATACTCGGCTTCAGCTTTGACCCCACTCCGATAGAAACCGAACTTGCCTTGGTAAAAGCGGAATGGGAAAAATACGATTCCTTTGTGCGGCTCGGTCTTAAATCACGAACAGAGATTTACGACGAAATGATGGCAAACTTAAAAGCAGCCGGTTTGGATAAAATTATCGCCGAAGCGCAAAAACAACTTGATGCTTGGAAAGCTGCCCGATAACAGCCGCTTTGCGACACACTTCGGTTAAGCAAATTGCTTACCCGACGCCCTTGTACAGGGTTTGGAAAAGCGGTGCTTTTGCAAACCCTGCACGCTCTTTTTATACAAAAGTAAAAAAAACGCAACAAAGTAATTTGTTAAAATAAAAAAGAAAGATTTTACAGTAAGGAATAAAAATCACTATGGCAAAAATTATCAGTCAAACCGTATCCAATATTCCCTGGGAAGACAAGCCGAACAAGTATCCCTATGCAATGTGGCGATATTCAAAAAATCCGGTTATTCCCCGCGATGCAACTCCTACTTCAAACAGTATTTTTAACTCTGCTGTGGTTCCCTTTAAGGACGGTTTTGCCGGCGTATTCCGCTGCGATACCCGCTGCCGCGCAATGAATTTAAATGCGGGATTTAGTAAAGACGGCATCCATTGGGAAATCAATCCCGATCCGATTGTGTTTGAAGGCGACCCCGAGATAACCGCGTACGAATACCGCTATGACCCGCGCGTTTGTTTTATCGAAGACCGCTACTACATCAGCTGGTGTAATGGCTACCACGGGCCGACAATCGGGCTTGCATGGACAAAGGATTTTCAGCACTTTCATCAACTGGAAAATGCCTTTTTACCCTATAACAGAAACGGCGTACTTTTCCCGCGCAAAATAAACGGCAGATATGCGATGGTCAGCAGACCAAGCGACACCGGACACACCGCCTTCGGAGACATTTTCTATAGCGAAAGTCCCGACCTTGAGTTTTGGGGCAGACATCGCCATGTGATGGCTCCCTTCCGCGGCAACGATTCGGCATGGCAGTCAACCAAAATAGGCGCAGGCCCTACGCCGATCGAAACCGATGAGGGCTGGCTTCTGTTTTATCACGGGGTACTGAATAGCTGTAACGGCTTTGTCTATAGTTTTGGCGCCGCCTTACTTGACTTGGAAAAACCCTGGAAGGTTTTATACCGCGGGGCTCCGTATCTTATCTCTCCGCAAATGCAGTATGAATGCGTGGGCGATGTGCCGAACGTAACCTTCCCCTGTGCGGCAGTCTGCGCCCCAGACGGAAGAATTGCAATGTACTACGGCTGTGCGGACACGGTAACAGGGCTTGCCTTTACCACCGCTGAAGAAACTATTCAATTTTTAAAAGACAACAACCTGAAGGTGCAATGATGGTAACTATGCAGGATATTGCCGACCGGCTGAATATTTCCCGAAATACTGTTTCCAAGGTATTAAATAATCGCTCCGGTGTTTCCGAAAAAAAGAGGTCTGCAATTATTCAAACCGCACTTGAGCTTGGCTACCCGAAGGTTCCAAGCTCTTTGCTTCACTCTCATAAAGAAAAAGACAAAAAAACAAAATCTATCCGTATCGCCCTATTGGTGGTAAATCCGCAGTTCTCACAGTTTTGGGTAAAACTTATCAACAGTATTGCAAAAGAGATCGGAAAAAGCGAAAACACCCTCACTTTCTGTTACCTTTCGGAAACGCAGCAAGAATCCCTGCCTGCAACACTGAATAAAAACACGGTCGATGCAATAATCGGCGTAAATATTTACAATACCCAACTTTTAAAAAAAATTGCCGGCTTAGGAATTCCTACCGTGTATTTTGATATGCCGGTTAAAATGAACTGCCGCAATCTTTCAGCGGATATTATTCTGCTTGAAGGGAGAAACAGCATTTACTCAATTACTGAACACCTGATAAAGCAAGGCTGCAAATCCATCGGCTTTATCGGAGACATAACCTATGCGCATACCATGTATGAACGCTATCAGGGGTTTATCACTGCGCTAAAAGAGTATCGCATTGCACCGATACAAAACTGGATATTTACCCGCGGGCTTACCAATCGCTTTTATAATCCGGGAGAAATTGCCGCAACCATTGACCCCTTTGACAAAGAGCCCGACGCTATTGTTTGTGCAAATGATGCAATTGCGGTGCAGGTTATTTCGTATTTTAATCAAAAAGGAATGCGCTGCCCCGATGACATCCTGATAAGCGGTTACGATAATTTTTATCACTTCCCTAATCACGAGCATTTTCTTACAACCGTTGAGGTTAATATCGATTATTTAGGCAAACGTCTGGTGGAACAAGTATATCACCGAGCTCAAAACCCCGGACTCCCGCTTGAAATGACCACCCTCATCACTACTCCGCTTTTTAAAAAAAGCACTGAAAAAGCGTCGAGAAAATAAGTGTGTTACTCAATCCGAGCAACACACCGGCAGCATCGCAACTTCGGCAAGCGTATAGATACGGATTATCCCCTATGCTTTTGTCGTGTTCTCTACCAATGTTGACATAAATTTTGATATCAGTTACATTTGCAAAGTGATTTCATCGAAAAAATCCGTTTTGCCTTCGCTATGGAATAAAATCCCGATATTGAAGCCGTCTCTTCAAAAAGTTTTGAACTGCATTGAACGTCAGCTTTGTTTTGCGGATCCCAATGTAAACGAAAGTTTAATCGAGTTTCTTCATGCGGGAGGCAAACTTATTCGCCCTGTTTTTTTTCTTTTATTTGCGCATCTTGGTGAGGAAACTTTTGATTCTGATCCCGCTATCATAGAAACGGCAGCCGCACTTGAGCTGCTGCATATGGCAACTCTGGTGCATGATGACATTATTGATAACTCGCCGTTGCGCCGAGGCATTGCCTCAATTCAAAACATACACGGAAAAAGTATCGCAGTGTATGCGGGCGATTATTTGCTGACAGTTTTTTTTACGCTTATTGCAAAAAATATTTCCGACAAAGAACTTTTAGTACAAAGCGCCGCCTCAATGCAGCGATTACTTGAGGGAGAGCTGCATCAGTATCGGATGAAATTCAATCCAGAAATTACCGTTTCGGATTATTTTCAAATTATCGAAGGTAAAACAGCTGAACTTTTCTATTTAAGCTGCTATCTCGGAATCTCCTTTGCAAAAAACAAAACCTATCAGGAACAGGCAAAACGAATTGGCAAAAACATCGGCTGCGCATTTCAAATTATCGATGACATTCTTGACTACGATAACCTGCCGCAAAAAAAGAACATACACGTGCGGGAAGACTTGGCGCAAGGCGTTTACTCCCTTCCGCTTATTTTAGCAATGGAGGAAAATCCCGACTACTTCAAAAACAATCCGCATCCCGATAAAAAATCACAAGAATATCTTGCGTACATTGCGGATGGCGTTGAAAAATTACAAGGCGTACAAAAAGCGCAAGCCTATGCAAAAAAATACAGCGAAGCCGCCCTCAAAGACATTCAGGAACTTCCCGACGGAATTACAAAAAAACTATTACTGCAATTAACTGACTACTTATTAGAACGAAAAACATGAGGTTACACTATGAATCTTGACGGTGTTATAATAGGAATAGCGACGTTTTTTATCATCGGTATTTTTCATCCGCTTGTTATAAAAGGAGAATATTATTTTTCTAAAAAAATATGGCCGATCTTTCTTATCTTCGGCCTTGCAATGCTGGCACTCAGTATTTTTATTCAGAACAGTATAATCGCCGCAATACTCGGCGTTACCGGCATAAGCAGTTTATGGGGAATCAAAGAAATCTTCGAGCAGGAAACTCGAGTAAACAAAGGCTGGTTTCCTAAAAATCCAAAACGAAAAGATTATAAAGATAAAGAATGAATGTGGCGGGCAGGCATTTACATACAACACGCCTGCCTGATCTCAACGGTGTGTATTAAGCAATCGGCATGGTAAACTGTCCCCCGCGCAACAACCTTGTACCGCGCGGGAAAGCGGCAGCTCTATTGCCCGAAAACTAACACAGGCTCATTATTCGGACTCGTATTGAATCAATGTCTTAATCGGTAAATCACCGATAAGCTTTTCGTAATGCAAAAAAGGCAAGGCAATCACGCCGAAAAAACCTATAACGGTTGCGCCGCCTTCTTGCAGCATGGAGCGGGACGCATGCAGCGTTCCTCCGGTAGCAATTAAGTCATCCATCAAAAGAATCCTCTGCCCCTGAATAACATCGCTTTTATGCACCTCAACCGTTGCCTCTCCGTACTCCAACGAATAAGAACAGGAATAGGTTTCTCCGGGAAGCTTCCCCTTCTTCCGAATGAGGATAAGCGGAATACCCAGCCGATCGGCAAAAGGTGCCGCAAAAATAAACCCGCGCGATTCAATAGCCGCAACCGCATCAATTTTTTCACCCTTGTAGAGTGCGGCCATTTTATCAAGACAATAATGGAATACCTTCGGGTTCGTTAAAATACCGGTAATATCATAGTACAAAATTCCCTTTTTCGGGAAATCAGGCACCTTGCGGATTGCCTTATCTAATACAGGATCCAAGTTCATATTCGGTATTCTACCGAGAGAGGTGCGTTTAGTCAATTGCGGGAAAGGCCGGTTCAGGGCTTGCGCATAAACAAAGGGCTGCCGCCCTTTGAAGCCCGCTTTCAGGTGAAGTAAAGATAGAAATTCCAAGGTTTCGCCCACACCTAATTTCCAAACGATGTTTAAAAGCATCAACACTGTTTTGTAAAATTGAAGCTTTTAAACTCGTAGGCGAACCAAAGGTGAAAATTCCAATGGTTCGCCCTTGATCAATTCCAAGTATAGTGATTTACATCTTTCATTTGACAATAGCGGGTTTGCGGGGTATTCTTATTAGAAGGAGGGACGTTATGTCTGGTAAATTTAAACTCGGTTTGCTCCCCAGTCTAGGGATCGGTATTGCCGCCGGTGTGCTGTTAGGACTATTGGTGCCGGCAAATGTGATGGGGGTGCTGCACAGCATAAAAGGAGTTTTGGGCTCAATAATCTTCTTTGCCGTGCCGCTGGTTATTTTCGGCTTTATTGCGCCTGCAATCTGTAACCTTAAAAACAATGCGGGAAAAATGCTCGGTGTTTTTTTAGGTTTGTCATATGTTTCTGCAGTAGGAGCATCTCTTTTTTCAGCAATCGCGGGGTATATTCTTATTCCGTTTTTACATGTGTCGAGTACGGTAGAAGGCTTAAAAGATATCCCGACCACCGCCTTTGTGCTTGATATTCCTCCGCTGATGCCGGTTATGACCGCGTTGGTAATGGCAATTCTTGTCGGTATTTCTGTTATCTGGACAAAAGCTTCCACTGTTGAAAAAGTTTTAAATGAATTTCAGGCAATGGTGCTTGAAATAGTTAACAGAATTATTGTACCTATCTTGCCTTTTTTTATTGCAACAACATTTGCTGAACTTGCATACAGCGGCAGCTTAACCGTGCAATTGCCGGTGTTCTTAAAAATTATTGTCATTGTTATTGTCGGGCATTTTATTTGGATGACGCTTTTATATTTAATCGGCGGACTGGTGTCAAAAAAGAATCCGCTTGAGGTGGTAAAGCATTACGGTCCCGCATACACAACCGCAATCGGTACTATGTCAAGCGCGGCAACATTGCCGGTGGCACTTCGCTGTGCGCATAAATCAAAAGTGCTGCCTGCGGAAATTGCCGATTTTGCTATTCCGCTCGGAGCGACTACACACCTTTGCGGCTCGGTATTGACCGAAACCTTTTTCTGCCTTGTCATTTCTCAGCTTTTGTACGGTACCCTGCCTTCTATCGGCACAATGGTTTTGTTCTCGGTTCTCTTCGGTGTATTTGCTGTTGGCGCCCCCGGAGTTCCCGGCGGAACGGTTATGGCTTCCTTAGGCTTGGTTATCAGCGTGCTCGGCTTTGATCAAACGGGAACCGGTTTACTTATTGCCATTTTTGCCTTGCAGGACAGCTTCGGCACCGCTTGTAATGTTACCGGCGACGGTGCGCTTGCCCTTATTTTACGGGGAATCTTTTATAACACGGACGGGACTCCGAAGGAGATAAAGTCATAAAAACATATGCTTAATCAAACACGTATTGACCAATATATCAGTATTTTAAAAGAAGAGTTGGTGCCTGCACTCGGCTGTACGGAGCCTATCGCGATTGCCTATGCCGCCGCTCATGTACGGAAGGTGCTCGGCTGTGAGCCCGATTCCATGCTCATTAAAAGCAGCGGAAATATTATTAAAAACGTTAAAGGCGTTGTGGTTCCCAATTCCGGCGGCATGAAAGGCATGGCGGCAGCGGCTGCTATCGGCGCAATGGCGGGCAATCCCGACAAGGGTTTAGAAGTGCTTTCGGATGTTACCGAAGCGGATATTGAAAAAACTCGCCGTTTTCTTGATACTGTTCCGTGCAAAATCGAGGTGCTGGACACGCCGGCAACACTCCATTTAATTGTAGAATTTTCCGCAGGAGCCGACAGCGCTTCCGCAGAGATTATTCATCAGCACACAAATATTGTAAAACTCATAAAAAACGGCGCAGTGCTTTTTGAAAAACCTTTTGATCCGAATGAGTCCAATGCGGCGCTTACCGACAGAAGTTGCCTTTCGGTAAAGGATATTATCGAGTTTGCAAATACGGTTGATTTAGCACTTGTAGAACCGTTGCTTGAACGGCAAATTCAGTATAACTGCGAAATCTCGGAAGAGGGCTTAAAGCATCGGTACGGCATTTCCTATGGAGCAAATCTTCTGCAATTTGCGAAAGAAGACAATACTGTTTCTATCGCCGTAAAAGCCACGGCGGAAGCCGCCGCAGGCTCCGATGCCCGAATGAGCGGTTGTACACTTCCGGTTGTTACTAATTCCGGAAGCGGCAATCAAGGGCTTGCCGTTTCTATTCCGGTAATTGTCTATGCGCGGGAGCTTAATCTTCCTCATGAAAAGCTTTTGCGGGCATTGCTGGTAAGTAACCTTATTGCAATTCATCAAAAGACAAAGATTGGCAGGCTTTCCGCCTACTGCGGAGCGGTAAGCGCGGGGTGCGGCAGCGGTGCAGCAATTACCTATATGAATGGCGGAACGTATAAGCAAATCTCCGATACGATTACCAATACGCTTGCCACTGTTTCGGGGATTATCTGCGACGGGGCAAAACCTTCCTGTGCAAGTAAGATTGCAGCTTCGGTTAATGCCGCAATAGCTTCCTACCGGTTGGCAATGAAAGGAGAAGTTTTTTCAGCGGGCGACGGTATTGTGAAAGACAATGTTGAAAAAACAATTCTCGGCGTAGGCACCATTGCAAGCGAGGGAATGGTTGCAACGGATAAGACGATTCTGCACATTATGGTGGAGGATTAGGCTGCCTTTTTGCGTGAGCGGCTTGGAGGGCGGCGAGCACTTTTTCAAAAGTGCGAAGCCGGATCGTTTGGCGGCGCCGATTTTTGCCGCCAAACAGCCGCAGCGTTAGCGGAGCCCGGAATGACGCGGCGGCACCCTTATTTTGGGACAAAATAAGGGTGCCGCACGCCCGTAAAATAAAAAAAGTAAAATTTTTATAAAATTTCTCAAAAAATTTCTAAAAGAACCTTAAATTTATACAAATTACTATGATAACTATTATATTTATGGTATACTGTACGAAAATAGCAGTGTATTTTATCAATAGTAAAGAGAGTGTGTAAAACCGCTAATACATGTTTTTGCTATTGTTTTTCAGGCTCATTCAGAAAAAATGCTCTTTTGAGCAAGGGGTAAAGAGGAGAAAAATGAAAAAAACATCCATTATTTTTATCATGAGCATCAATCTGCTTTTGTTTTTTGCATGCAGACAGGGTGTCAAAACTCCGGACACAGTAGAAAATTCTTCACAAGAAGTGGCGGACTTGGCTGTTCTCTTGCAAAAGGACGAAGTGGTGTTATCATGGTCGGCCTTTCAAAATACTCATATAAGTTCCATTGAAATTACGGTTTTTCCCGTTTCCGCAAATCGTACAGTAAAAACTCCTGCCGGTATTTTTATGACTACGGCGGATAAAGATTCCTTTCTGCTTAAAAATTTGGAAAAAGGAAAAAAATACCGTTTTATTGTTAAAACAATTGATAAAAATTCAAATAAAAGTAAGGGAATTGAAATAGAAAAATTTATTCCGTTTGACGCATCAGATACAACCCCGGCAGAAGAGGTTTCTGATTTAGAGATAACAGCTCTTAATAAAGCGGTTTTTTTAGCATGGAAAGATCCTGCCGAAGATGATTTGCATTCCATTCAAATCAGTTTCGTTGAAACCGCCAAAGCAAGGGACGAGCTTTCCGCAATTGTTTTCACTGTAGAACCGAAAACCGAAGGCTTTCGTATCTCCGAGCTGGAAGGTAATAAAGAATATACATTTAATATTCAAACCATAGATAAAAACGGAAACAAAAGTAATGGAATTACCGGAAAGGCGACACCGTTTGATACACGGGAGCAATTACTGAAATTTTCCACGGTTCCCGCTGCCGAAGTATACACGAAAGAAACGGTATCTATTTCCCTTGAACTTGCTGCAAAACCTGTGAAAACTCTTAAATGGGCAAATAAATTACACGGAATTACATGGTTAAAAAACCCTAAAAACGGATATTGTATTGAGCAAAGAACACCGCCATATACTTTTACGGTGGAGAATTCCGGGGCGTATTCGGTTTTTGTCGAATATGAGGATGAAACAATTGATATTCAGTCAATCAATATAATGAATATTGATACAGAGCCTCCCTACCCTGCAAGTGATTTTACGGTAAAGTATAATTTTTCTAAAAAAGAGCTGCTATTAAATAATTTACAATATATTGATGATGGCTGCGGTGTAGATAAAGTTATTATCAAATATGATATTGAGGGAAAAAAGCAGCAAAATATTGAGCTTATCCAAGATTCCTCGCTTACAAGTTATACGATTAAAGATGTGGAACCGTCAGCCAAAGTATACAGTTTTTCAATGAAAGCTGTTGATAAACTCGGAAACGAGTCGAAGTTTACGCCTGAGCAAAAAATAACTCCCACCGAAACGGCAACAATTGTCAATGTTGATATAGATCGAAAGAAAATAGATACTTACGATAGCAATCGGTCAGTTACGGTGGAAATTACGGGTACAAAACTTACAATGGCGGAAGAGTTAAAAATTGATGTTGAAGATATCGGCATTATTGATTGTGCTATTTTAAATGAACACCGTGCACGGGCAAAAATAACGAATATTCCTCAGGTTAAAAAAGAGTATAAAATAACTGTTCTGTTACGATCGTCCGGCTCCGCTAGCCTTGAATCGCAAAAAGAAACAAGCTTTACCGTCTGCGATCTTGCCGCTGTCAATGAAATAAAAATAACACACGCAGACGGATCAAAATTTTCTACGGATGCTTACGGTGCAATAGAATTACCGAAGGGAACCACCGGTGTGATGCAAATCCTGCTTATCGGCTCGGAACTTGATATTAAAGATACCCTGTCGGGAGTGCTTTTTAACAATAGTTATGTAAACGGAACAGTGAATAAAAATGGAACGGAATCACTCGTTGAAATACCGCTTCCGACAGCACCGGGGACATATCAAATTCGCCCTGTTTTAAAAAGAAACACACAAGATCACTATGTTTTTGTTGCCGAAGCTACAATTTTGCGAATATCAGGCGATGCGGTATATCAGGGAATCTTGCTTCCGGGCTATAAAAAAGCTGCAAATGAAAGCAGCGGAATAATTATCAAAGGAGAAAACTTTGATAAAATTGACACTGCTTCTCTTGATATCAGCGTTTCAGACGGTATAATTAAAAACCCGAAGCTGATTGACAGTTTTACCTTGACAGCAGAATATCTTTTCCCCGATACAGATATGGAAGGAAAGGATATTACGGTAACAATTGATGGCACTAAAATAACGGAAAAAGTACATAGCCTGCAAATAGATGAAACGGGAGGCGTTGTAGGAGTATTTGCTATTCCCGAAGACGGGAACCTTTTAATTCCGAACTATGTGACGGCAATTAAAAGCGGCGCATTTGAAAACCAAACAACGCTAAAAACAATCGTCTTACCGGAATCAGTTTCTGAAATTGAAGAAAGAGCATTTTTCGGCTGTACGGCTCTACAGAGCATAGAAATTCCCGAATTTCTGCGCAATTTAGGAAAAGATGTTTTTCGCGGATGTACTGCATTGACTCAAATTGAATTGCCGAAAAATCTTGTTTCAATCGGTGATGGAGCATTCTATTTGTGCAAATCTTTAAAAACAATTACCATACCGGAAAGTATTACCGATATCGGAAATTATGTTTTTACAGATTCAGGTGTAACCGATATTACTATACCGGAAAGAGTTACGACAATAGGCGTTTCGGCTTTTTATAATTGTGAAAATTTACAGCGTGTAAAACTCCCTCAGAATATTGCAAGTATCGGTGACAACGCATTATACAATTGCAAATCGTTGACGTCTCTTATTTTTCCCGCTACCATCAGCAATATCACTATAGGGGAAAATGCTTTTAGCGGCTGCGAAAAATTAAAGATTTATGTACCGAGTGAAAGCATAAAAGAAAAAATGGAAAAAACCGGTGAGGGTAATCAAATTATTGTATATGCAAATTCGCAAGATGATTTTTACTTTGCCGATAAGAACAAAACCGAACTCTTGTATATTGATCGCCAAAATCAAGAGGAAATTTTTATTCCTAAAAACGTGTGCTCAATAAAAAGCATAGCTTTTTCTGAAAATAAAAACTTGAAAAAGGTAATAATCCCCGCAGGAGTAACCGCCATAGAAAAAGATACGTTCAAATTCTGCACAAGCCTTGAAACAGTTAAATTACCTAACACACTTGTCTCTATTGAGCAGGGAAGCTTTTATGAGTGTGCAAAACTAAAAAACCTTGTCCTTCCGTCAGGATTAAAAAATATCGGAAAAGATGCTTTTTTCGGTTGTACCGCACTCACGCTTACGTTACCGCTAAGTATTACAGACATACAATACGGTGCGTTCGGGCACAACGAAATGAATTGGTGTAAAAACCTTATTATTCCGAGTGAACCGAAAAACCTGCTTAAACAAAAAGCTATTACAAACGGCTACTCTCCCTATCGGATAAAATAAAAAAAAGGGTAAGATTTGATAATCTTACCCTTTTTTTTATTTGCCAAACTCTTATAAAATATATTTTCTTATCGCTTCCGCCACACCGGATTCCTTATTTGAGGAGGTTATATGCATTGCCGCTTCTTTTGCCAAATCTCCGCCGTTTTCCATACAGAAAGATAATCCAACCGCTTTAAGCATGGAAATATCATTAACTTGATCTCCAAATGCACATATTTGATCAGGGCGTATTTTATAATAGTCACAAAGTGTCGGTATTCCCGCTCCTTTTGTAATTCCTTCTGGCATAATATCTAAAAGATAGGGCATGGAAAGCTCTCCGTTCACACCTGCAATTGCATTGATATATTTGGTAACTGTCGAAAGCTTAGACTCATTATACTCACAAATTAAAAATTTGAGGATATTTTCAAAGCCCCCGTGCCGATCCAATTCTTTTATTTCAAAAATCGGAATAGGCGTGCTCCCGCCTTGTTCTGCAAGTTTGTTATAATTGTAATAAGTTTGTACACGCTCGCTGTTCGGTGCTTTTAACAAACAGGCGGGGGTATATACCACATAATCAAGATTTTCTTCGGTAAAATACTCAAGTAATTGTTTTGCCACAGACGCCGAAAAGCTCTTCGTAAAAAGAGGTTTTTCAATGGTACCGACAAAACCTCCGTTGCAGCAAATCATGGGAGAAGTTAGATCAAGCTGACGCACATATTCTTGAACCATTTGTATCATTCGTCCTGTTGCAATAGTAAAATCAATATTCTTTGCTTTTAATGCAGCTATGGCTTGTTTATTCTCTTCGGTAATACTTCCCTTATCATCCAAAAGAGTTCCATCCATATCACAGACCACTAATCGAATATCAGCATTTTTCATTCAATAACCCCCAAAGAACATTTCAGCAGCTCAATATATTTATTCATATACAGCTCCTCATCTATAGTTCCGGTATTCTATCATACAACGAATAACTATGCAAATGAGTTAATCATAAAGCTTTGCAAAGAGAGCATGCGGTAACGGCTTTTTTTTTATTCAATTTATGTTATACTGATAGCTGATGTCAGGTATAAGGGGTAACGTATGGCAAAATACTACTATAGCGTTTTTTTGATAACGCTATCCGTTTTTGGTTTTATATGAACTGTAAAAATTTTATAAAAAAGAGTCCGTGCCCGTTCAGAGTTTGACAACGGTGGGCAATTTACCATAGGAATACTGAATTATTGTTGCCCCCTTGATTACCATATATGAAAGTTAATTACAAAACGTTATACTACAATAGCCTGACTCAATGTAAGGATGTGTGATGAAAACAGATGATATTGTTCAATGGAGAGAATTTTTAGTACAACTGCCCGACAAACAGTTTTTTACGCTCATGAGGCTTTATTTAGGAGAGATAAAAACACCTTTTAATAAACAACGACTGATAGAAAGTCTATCTGCTTTTTTTCGTAAAAAACAAACAAAAGATATAATCCTTACAGGACTTGATCCTTTTGACACCCTCATTCTTTCCGCTGTAGCAAAAATGAATGCACCGACCAGAACATCGCTTACCGGATTTTTTTCAACATCGTATTCGTTATCCGAAATTTTTAATCGTTTATTAAACCTTGAAGAAAGGCTGCTTATTTACCGTAAGGAAACAAAAGAAACAACTGAAAAAATATACAAAATAAATCCTTTGTTGAAAGATTCTATAGAAAGTCTTATTGATTCATCAATATTTTTTTTGCCGGAAAAAAATACCGCCACTGTTACTGATAAAATAGCCATTGACGATTTAAACCTTTGCGGACTTTATTCATTCTTTTTACACGAAAAAAACGTATTAAAAGTTGACGGCAATTTTAAGAAAAAAACACAAACCGACCTGGAAGCGATTTTTCCCGGCTTAACCGATAATCCGGAAAAACTTTTGTTTGTTTGCACAGCCCTTCAAAACATCGGATTGTTTATAAGAAATGGAAGCACTCTTACTCCGCAGCAAGAACGATGGAAAGTTTTTTCGCAGCTATCCTTGTTTGAAAAAAGACTTTATATTTTGGTTGCCGTAAAAGAAAAACTGAAAAGGGATGACCTTGTCGCAAAAGCCAATTATTTTGCTCAATTTCTTTTTTCGTTACACACCGATGGTTTGTATAAAAAAGGAAATTTGGAACGTGCTTATTATCTTAGCATTCAGGACGCAGGATACCGACCGCACATACGAAAAGATGATTCATCAACTGAAGGCTTTGCGGATGCGGTTTCAATTATTTCTATTGCAGAAACACTCGGTTTCTTTTGTCGACAGGGTGATATGCTCATTGTAAATTCCGATATATTTAGCACACACCGGAAAGAAAAAGAGAGTCGGGAAGAAGCAATTCTTATTGACCCTTCATTTGAAGCTACCGTTTTGCCGGAAACCACCATGCAATTTCTGTTGCCGATCCTTTTTTGTATGAAACCGCTTTCAATTCAAACTATCGGAAGATTTGAAATTACCAGAAAAACTTGCGCGAATTGTTTTGAGCAGGGAATTATGAAGGAAGCGCTTATCAAATTACTTGAAGAAAAAACAAACTATCGAATACCGCAAAATGTTATGGTTTCTATTTCCGACTGGCATGACAACATCACTTCAGTGCGATTATATCAGGGCATTGTTATAAGCGTTTCAAAGTCAAAACAAATTTTCTTTCAAAAAAATGAAGAGCT
This sequence comes from Treponema phagedenis, assembly GCF_008153345.1. Taxonomy (NCBI): domain Bacteria; kingdom Pseudomonadati; phylum Spirochaetota; class Spirochaetia; order Treponematales; family Treponemataceae; genus Treponema; species Treponema phagedenis. The sequence continues at coordinate 2,457,489 of NZ_CP042818.1, forward strand.
TCAAAAATTAATAGCAAAAAAACTGGCGGATGGGGTGTTTTTATTACATGCGATAGATTTGGAAACGGTTAAGCAAAGTTTTACAAACGCAGGTTTGGAATTTTTACAAGAAAAAACACTTCAGCCACAACTATATATCCCCTCAAGTTTTTCTCCGTTAATTTTACCGGATCAGCTGAACAAAAAAAATACGGCATATAATAATAAAGATGAATGGAACAAAAATTTTGAAAAAACTCAAAAAGAGTACAATAAAATATTAAAAGAACTGGAAAAAACAGTGCGAGAAAAAACATTCACAAAAGAAGAAAAAAAAATACTAAAAGAAAGAATCCAGGAAAAAATCATCATCAATGAAAAACAAATTAATTCAGAAGCTGTTCGTACCGAAAAACGGGAAGTTTCGGGGATTGATTTTTTAGGCAAGTGCCGGCTTATTGATGCGGCAATAAGCAGTCGTAACCCTGTCCAAATTGAAATTGATTCCGCTAATGAAACCAAACGCATCATCGGTTTACCGCTTTTTATCGATAAAACCGAAGATGATGTAATAGTTAGCATAAAAACCGCCCAAAGTGATAATCTTGAAAAAATTTCCGTTGCCAGGTCGTCAAAAATAACACTTCTTCAAACTTCGATCTTTTCTTAAATTTCCGGGGCATACGCATACACAAGGGGTGGCTGCCCCTTAGACCCCGGCGAAGCAAAAGGAAAATAATAAAGCTTCGCCCATTGTTCAGAGCAGGTTTTCCTTCCCCTCTGAGACTCCTCTCTTACCTTCAACAACTGCTTATGGCTCTACCCGAAGAACCCGCCGTGGAACCAATGCCTATATCCTTTTTATTGTGCAAACTGTTTTCAGTAATGTCTAACTCGCAATAAAGATACAAAAATTTTCATGCCTGCCCTGTTAAATTTCTTTCTTAAACTTGTTTTTTTATGCAATATTTGTTACAATCTTCCTCATTTATTAATTAAAGGAAGAAACTAAAATGAAAACTAAAAAACAACATCGAAGAGAATTATTCAGCAGTCATATAGGCATGCTGTTAGCTTGTGTCGGCTCCGCTATGGGACTTGCAAATATTTGGATGTTTCCGGCTCGCTTAGGCGAGTTTGGCGGAATTACATTCTTAATTCCTTACCTCATCTTTCTTTTCGGATTTTCCTGTTTCGGACTTATGGGAGAATATGCCTTTGGGAAAAAATTCAGAAAAGGCCCTGTTCAGGCATTTGAACAAGTATTCGTGGAAAAAAACATGCCACAGTTCGGAGTAATAGGTTGGTTTCCCGTTCTCTCATTAATAGGAGTCTTGGCAGCTTATTCGGTTATCATGGGGTGGATTCTCAAGTACTTGGTACTTGCAATAACCAATTCGTTTGTCGCCATGGATGCCCCGGCAGTATTTAATTCTTTTGCGGGAACCGCTGCCAATATCCCTTGGACATTGCTAACCATCCTTGTTACCGCCATTATTGTCAGCTTAGGTATTCAAAAAGGAATTGAACGGTACAGCACGATAATGATGGCAACGTTTTATATTGTTGTTTTTTTCATTGTAATTAGAGCATTGACATTGCCGAATGCCCTACAGGGAGTTATTCATATGTTCACACCGAACTGGCAAGTATTTTTTAAAATGCGTGTATGGATTTATGCCTTAGGAATGGCTTTTTTCACCCTCAGCTTAGGCGGAGCCGCAATGGTAGTATATGGCAGCTATATGCCGGAAGAGACTGATGTTCCGAAAACAGCACGCCAGACTGCGGGTCTTGATCTTCTTGCCTCTGTGATGTGCGCTCTTTTTACTATTCCGGCTGCATTTTCTTTTGGCTTTGATCCCGGAGTAGGTCCCGGGCTTCTTTTTATCAGTATTCCCAACATTGTAACAAGATTACCGGCAGGATATATTTTCGGTATCCTTTTTTTTCTTTGTGCCTTATTTGCCGCCCTCACCTCCTCCATTGTTATGCTTGAGGTTCCCATTGAAGCCCTTATGTCAAAATTCAGAATCAGCAGAAAAAATGCAGCTATTTTAATGTCTGTTTTGGCAGCTGCGATTGCGGTTCCTCTTAATTTCAGTATGAGTGTTTTTGGGCGCTTTACTGATATTGTAACCATTATTATTTTTCCGCTCGCTGCGGTAACGGGAGGTTTTGTGATCTTCTGGGTTTACGGAGCGGAGAAATGCAGAGTTGATATGAATCAAACCGCAAAACGAGAGATAAAAAAATGGTTTTCTCCGTATATGAAGTACGTGTATGTACCGGTTTGTCTTTTGGTTGTCATTATGGGAATCCTCTTCGGAGGTTTATAAATTAAACGCCTGAATACCATAGCTGTTTTTATCAAACAAAAGAGATTTATTAATCCATTTTCAATCATTAATAGTAACTAAAACATTCCTTTGGTATTCAGGCAAAAATTTCATTTGATAGCCGGTTTCAAACTGTACCACAATAACCGCATTTTCATTTACATACTTTGACTGTATAATAATGCCGTACCCATAATCATCATGATATACCTTTTTTCCGACACCCCATTCGTTTTCCTGTTTTGCTATTGAGTTTGTCCTTACTGCATACGGATTTTGATTTAAAAAATCCTCTCCCGATATTTCAATAAGATCATCATCAATTTCGGAAAGAAAAATACTTGGCTGCATATACGAAAGCTTGCCATACATTCTGCGCATGCTTGCGGACGTAAGATACAACGAGTCCATCGCGCGCGTGCAGGCAACATACATAAGCCTTCGCTCTTCTTCAAGATCAAAAATATCTTCCGCATTACGAGGAAAAATACCATTTTCTAAACCGGTAATAATTACCCGTCTAAACTCAAGTCCTTTGGTATTATGAATAGTAATTAAATTAACCGAATCTTTTGCGTCATCCGCATTAACAAGACTCCTATCAAGTTCAATATGTTCCAAAAAATCAATAAGTCCTTGCAGAGAAAAGGGATATAAGACTGCATTATTTGCCAGTTCTTGTAAGTTTGCCGCTTTTTGTGTTCCCATAATTTCATCCTGATCCTGATGGAATTTTTGTAAGCCGGAAGCTTCAATCAGTTTCATAATAAATGCGGCAAGTCCCTCTGCTCGCAATGCGGAAGCAGTGATCTCACTTACACCGTTATTCTCTTCAGAATCCGAGTCTGTAAATATCTTTTTATTTTGAATATCTTTTTCATCAAAATAGCCTTCTCCTATTTCAAGAATTTTGCGAAGCTCGGTAATTATTTCAATAAATTCACTTACACCGGTTTTTGCTTTTTTTGTTAACCTGAGTTTTGGCACTAAAGTTTTTATTGCGGAAATAAAATCGGCATCGGTTTCAAAGTTAAAACTGTTTTCCTCTGCGGTAAACATAAGCGTGCGTGCTGCAGTAATAAGTTTTTCTTGAGTAACCGCACCGATACCGCGCGGAGGTTTGTTAATCATACGCCGTAAAGAAACCTCATCGCGTCCGTTTGCAATTAGGGCAAGGATTGCAAGAGTGTCTTTAATTTCTTCCCGATCATAAAATTTAAGCGAGCCGATAACCCTATAGGGAATTTTTCTATGTAAAAAAGCGGTTTCAAATCCAAGCGATTGTGCATTTGTACGATACAAAATCGCCCAGTCGGAATACGTATCCCCTTCCGATACGTTTTTTTCAATGAGTTCAGCGCAAAGCTCGGCTTCCGTCTCTTGATTGGGCAAAAAAAACAAATGCGGCTTTTCTCCTTCTCCTTTAACGGCAATAAGTTTTTTACCAAGCCGTCCGGTATTTTTCCCTACAACAGAATCCGCAGTGCGCAATATCGATGCGTAGGATCGATAGTTTCTTTCCAGTCGGATAATTTTTGTATGCTCAAAATTATCGGCAAAGGTTAGAATGTTTTGTACCTCGGCACCGCGAAAACGATAAATTGACTGATCATCATCACCCACAACACAGAGATAGGTAGCCGATCCTTTTAATGCTTTGAGTAATTCAAATTGTGCAATATTGGAATCTTGATATTCATCAACCATAATAACGGAAAACCTGTTTTGCAAAGTTTTTTGCACATCAGCATCTTCCTTTAAAAGTTTAACCGGCAATTGAATAAGATCTCCGAAATCAACGTTTCCTGTTTCTCGCAATCTTTTTTCATATGCTGCGTATATTTTTACAAACTCAAGACTGTTATCAATGTTTTTTACTAAGGGATTGTCAGGCGCAATGCAATAATCTTTTGCACGAGAAATTTTACCTGCAAAAAATCGAGCTTCATTTTTATTAAGCTGCGGCATTGCCTTCATTAAAAGCACCACAGTATCTTCCTCATCATAAATAGTAAAGCTCGATGTTAAGCCAATCCGATCCCCGTAACGCCGCAACAACCATGCGCCGAAAGAATGAAAGGTGCGCAACATTGCCCGTGATGCGGAAGGTTCAAGCATTTCCGCCCGTTCCCGCATTTCGTTTGCAGCCTTGTTCGTAAAGGTTACTGCCAAAATCTGTTCGGGCATAATTCCTTGTTCGGCAATAAGCCATGCAATCTTCGTTGTAATAACCCTTGTTTTACCCGAACCTGCTCCCGCTAAAATCAGCAACGGAGAACCGAGATGGCATACCGCCTCAAGTTGTTCGGGATTTAATACTTTTAAATAGTCTAATTCTTTCACGCCTGAAAGTATATCAAATAGACTTTGACACTGCAAGCATATCTTTTGCAGTGTCAAAGTTACCCGAACGTCAATCCGGTTTAATTATTTTTTTCACCCATAGTAACTTCTTTTGCTGTATATACCTTCCATTCACCGGTATCATTGCTTCTGCCTATCGAAGCTGACGGTGTAATATTACAACAAAAGAAATCTTCTTCACAGAAGGCTTCCCCTTTCATCTTCCAAACTCCGGCAGCAACCGCTTCTTTTGCAGCAGTTTCAATTTCCGGAAAAGTCCATTTAAATTCAGGTTTTTGCTTCTCTTTTCCTTTTGGACGAATGTTAAAATAAAGAACCGCATCCTGAATAGTGTTATCCGAAGGGTTTTTGACCGTAATAGCATTCGGATTTCTTTGCGGAGGACGTTTTTGAATATTCCCCCAAAAGTCCCGCGCATTTTTACAAGCTTGACTTCCCCCTGAAATAATAGAGGCATCAACCTCATCTTTATTTTCTTCTTCAATTGACCACCAGTGAAACACTACGCGCTCTCCCTTTTTTACCTCCGCAGAAGGAAAAGTATAATGATGTTGCTCATCATCTTTCGATCCAACATTTGAAAGCTGAATGCCGAAAAGATTCCCATCCTCTTCCACAATAAATTCAATAAACTCATTTTTTTTACTGCTAGCCAAAGGACGCAATTCGGTAATTTTCAATCTTGCAGGTTTTGAATTTACCGTGGTAAACGACACCTGAAAATCAAGACTTTCGTTTGTTTTGTCAGATGCGGATCCGCTTAACAACAATACTTCCCCGATTCCCATCTGCTTGGTCGGCGTTACCTCAAAGAAATTAGCTTCACTGACACCTTCAGGCAACACATAGTCTTCCGGTTTTTCAATTTTTTGTAACTTATACTCCAGCTCTTCTTCATTTTCAGCTAAAAGCTTAGGGTTATTTAAAGAAACCTCCTCTCCGCTAAACCCCAATTGAATACCGTTCCCCCTCGTTCGGTTTTGATAAATCAGTTTTATCGATTCTTGCTCCGGCTTCATTACTCCAATAATTTTAGGTTTGTTTGCAACCCCTCGGCAAGAACCGAATCCAGCGGCAATAATAATACACATCATTGCCTTCACAAAATATGAACTTCTCATCGTTCCACCTCCGATGATTAATTATTGAAATAATATTTTGATTTGGCATAAGTATTAAAATTTTTAGCATAAATTATTGCCGATACCGAAAACTACTGTAGCGTTTTGTAATTAACTTCCTGTTATAAAAATCGGAGTATCAACAATAAGCGCCTGCGGATTTAAGCATTCCTATGGTAAGTTTGCTCACCGTTGCGCCGTGTCGAGCTCTTTTTATAAAATTGTCTTGATATCAAAAAAAGGTTATGTCAGCAAATTTGAGGTTAATGCAAGCACTATGCCGATAAAAGGGAAAAGACTAAATACTCCGAAAAGTGCGGGATAGCCGAAAAACTGAATAATATATCCTCCTAAAATGCTTCCGATAATATACGCAAGCCCAACCGCAGCCACACTGTATAAAGTCATTCCCAGTGATGCCGCTTTTTTCGGCGCATGTATAACACAAAAGAGTACCGCAACCGGATGAAAAAGTCCGAAATTAAATGCGTGCATAAGTTGTGCAATAACCGCTCCGGTGAAGGTTGGAATTGCGATATAGGTAAGATTTCTGATACTGATAGTTAAGAGCACAAAGATTATAAGTTTTGGAATACCGAACTTTCTGATAAATTTTCCCGACAAAAACATCAAAGGAATTTCCGCCATCGCCGAAAGCGCCCAAAGCCCCGCGTAAGATTGTAAATGCAAGTATTCTTCTACATATAATGAAAAAAAACGCTGCGAAGGCACCATTCCGAGAAAACCTAGAAAGATTAAAAATAAACCAAACCAAAAAGATTTGCTAAAACGTTCAGCCGAATCAGCATCTTTTTTAAGAAAAAAGGAAAAAATATTTTTGCCGGTATTTTCTCTTTTAGGCACGGGAAGCGGTACAAAAATATCTTTTAAAAAGAAAAGAGAGCATGTAAAGATTGATCCACTAACCGCAAAACCGATAATAATTGAGGCAATATTATCTTGACGAATAACCGATGTAAACTGCAAAAACAGCGTCATGGACACAAACCCCAGAGAACCAAGCGCACGAATTTTTCCGTAATCACTGCTTTTATCCCCTAATCGCTTTGCAGTAAAAGAATCCAGCAGGGGAACCGCACCTTTCGTGCCCAGAGCAAACAGACAAAGACAGACAACTGTTAATATGATAAAAGAAAAGCTGATAAGCGGTAATAAAGCCGTAGCGGAAATAATGCCAAGCAAAACCAGCGCAAGACCGTATTTGCCGTTTGTATCAATTTTTGCACTCACCAAAAGCGGTAAAACAGCCCCCGCAGTTTCAAAAACGCCGAGCAATAAACCGATCTCTCCGCTGTCATATCCCATAGAGCGTAATAAAAGGGCAAGATACGTATTAATTAATCCGTATATCAAAAAAAACAGACAATATACAATGCCTATATTCATTGGGAGATATTACTCTTTATTCATAATGCTGTAAAGTATTAAAAACGCTGTGTAGAACTACTGCTGCAACCCCTTGCATCCTGCTTTAGAGTGCTGATCATTGCGTGGAACGTTCTTTTGATACCTCAATTAATTTTAATACATCTTATATGAATCGTAAAAAAATTTTATAACCTGAATTGTCAAGTTACACTGAACACGGATACAAAAAATCCATAAAAATCCCAGAGAATTACGCCTGACATAAAAGGAATTACGCCTGACATAAAAGATTTACGTCCTGTCTAATTGGAAAACCTCGCAACGCCGAAAGAGAAATCTCCCAAATTAAAGAACGTCTCTCCGCAATCAAAGGTTATCGACTTAAACAGATTTCTCGGTAATTTTGTAAACCATTGATCAAGCCTTTGTTCTACTGCCGCAGCGGTTGTTTCTGCCAGTTTCAATGCGATAATCAGTTTTGAAACACGCTCTGCAAGCGTCATGACCGCACTTTTGTGGTCTTTGCCGACAATAGTATCTCCTTCCAAATGCCCGAACTCACTCGTCATAATAAGGAAATTCATTTGCTTGGTCTTAAAGCATGCAATAAAATGCCTAGTATAACGTTTTCTAATTAATTCGCCTGTTGATTTTAGGACGCAGATTGCTAAAAAAATAACTTTCTTATCCAAAAACAGAGGCAGGAGAATTTGCCTTGCCTAAGAAAAATATCTTATTTATAACGCTTTTTTGTCTCTTTCTCCATAAATTGGGTATAGTATAGATTTAGAGAAAGCGCAAGAGTTTTTTTATGTTTTGAGAATAATTTATGCACGTATTTTCGCTGCTGATGTAACCGATTCAAAGTTTTTTATCTCGTGTATGGGAATCTTTTATACCTTGCTGTAAAGCCCAGCGATTTCTCCGCGCCATTCGGCACAGGAATTTTTGTCTTCCCATTCAATAACGCGAATAATTTTAAAATTGCGTAAATCAGACGAGTTGGGAAATACGGTTACTGCAAATTTTCCCTGCCCGATGTAAGTAAGGCTCTCTCCGTTTTTAAGGTCTTCCGCGCCTTTTAAGAATTCAAGTACACAGTCAAAATGTACGGGAACGCCGGTTTTTTTATCACTGAGGGCGGCGGACAAGTCGTTAATAGGTTTGTTGCAATACGGGCAGGTATACTCTGCTAAGGTAATTTTCGGCAAAGGATTATGTTTTACGGAAGTATTATCTGTTTTTTGACGGTTTCGATTTGATCCTCTTTGTCTTTTATTCTTTTTCTTGACATCACTCATAGTTTATTCCTCGTAATGATAATAATTGCTTACTGAGAATCAATGCCAGCCGCTGGATAGCACCGTCAACATATGCCTGATCCTGCAGCTTTTGCTCAATTTCATAAATTTCTTCAGGACGAATCTCTTTATGATATGGTTTTTTATTTTTATGCGGGAATACCGAAACTCTCATACATAATCCTCAAATGCGTTTTTTAAGTGTAAAACTTTTAGCGTCTCTTCTTTGAGCGGGTTTGACTGAATGACAATCACATCAAAACGTGCAAACATCTGTTTATATTGTCGATTGTTTTGTAGAAAATGTTTAGCGGTTTTGCTTATCCTTTCTCTTTTTTTGGCACTTATAATAATATCTAAATCTTCGGTTGCCGTATGGGGCAGAGTTTTTACCTCTACAAAGGCGAGCATGTCTTCTTTCTCTGCAATAATATCAATTTCACCCGTCTCAGCCCGCCAGTTTTGCGTAATAATCGTGTATCCATGCTCACAAAGCCAGTTTGCGGCAGCTTCTTCGCCGGCAGAGCCGATTAGCTTATGCGTTTTTTGCATGGGTATAAATATTTACCGGTTTTACAATGAATAATGCTTTGTTAGCAGCTAAATCGATAATCTGTCCATTTTCGCTTAAAAAAGTTTTACCTTCTTCATCAATTAGAATTCGGATGGTAGGTTTAAGCGGCGTGGTTGCAGATGCGGCAATAATACGCGCAAGAGCTCCGGTATTCATTATCACAAGAGAGCCGATCGGATAAATTCCTATCACTTGAATCATTGCTTTAATGACTTCAGGGTCAAAACGGCGAGCGTTGTCAGCAAGAAGGTTTTTCATGGCTTGATAACCGCTCATCGCTGAGCGGTACGCTCTTGGCATGAGCATGGCAACATACGCATCCGCTACGGCAATAATTCTTGCGCCTAAATCAATTGCTTGTCCGGAAAGTCCGTTCGGATATCCCTGCCCGTCCCAGCGCTCATGATGCTGCAAAACACTTTGTGCAATAATATTGGTGTATAATAAGGTGTCGGTAATATATTTTTGAGCATATTGCGTGTGGGCGGTGATCATTTGGCTTTCTTGCAGAGTGAGATTCTCTTTTTTCTTCAATGTTTCTTCGGGAATTTGCTGCATACCAATATCATGTAAGAGTGCGGAGATAACTAAATCTTTTATCCGTTGCGAAGGCAGGTTTAATTTTTTTGCAATCGGAATACAGAGGATAGCAGTATGAACAGCAACTTTTGCAAACGGGTAATCTTTTACATCGGAGTTTAATACAAGCTGTAGCATATCATTTGTATTATTCTCCGTTAATGTATAAAGTTCCTCTGCAATAGTATCTGTCGGCCGGATAGGCAGATCCTCTTTTTTTTGTATTTTTTTTAAAATATCATGCAGCTCATAAATTATTGCACAATAATTTTCATATATTGAACTGCTTTTTAAAGACTGAGGGAGAAGTAGGATTTTTGCTTTCGGCTTTGCAGGCTGCTTTAGTTTTTCTCTTGGTCGCGGCTCGGGTTCAGATTTAATTTTTTTTGTTTGTTTTCTGTCTTCCGCTAAAAAAGAATCTTTAATCTCCGAATATAAAGGCTCAATTTTTTTTATTTGATCGGGGGAAGAAGTAGCTGTATTTTGGATGATGGTTCCTTCAGTAACAATAAAGGGAACATCCCAGTTTTTTAGTGCGTTTAACTCTCTTTGTCCGATAGGCTCCTTCTTATTCAAAAGCATATTTTGCTCATCATCAAAGAAAACCGGAGCCGAAAAGCTCATTCCTAGCTGCAAATCCGATGTTTTTATTCGTTTTAACAATGGTTTCTCCTCTGTTATTGTACTTTTGTCATGAAGGTGAACATATCTAGTGATGATATTCAGTTTTTTTATAAAGTCCCGCTAGAAAGTTTTCTTTTGCATATGAAGAACTTTGTTTTGCCAGAAAAGCAAAAATTGCCGCCACCGCCTGATATGTTTCATCGGGAATGCAAGCACCTATCTGCTGTTCTGAAAGAATTTCTGCTAAAATAGTATCTTGTATTATAGGAACGGAATGCTTATCTGCAATTTCCAGGATTTTTTCAGCAATCTGACCCTTTCCTTTGGCAACAATTATCGGTGCCGAAGACCCGAGCGTATAGGATAACGCGGCGGAACAGGGTGTTTTCTTCTTAGTCATACAAGTTTATTTTATACCGAGATATCTATTCCTGCAAGGGGGAAGTAAGCGCTTTTAGAAGAAATTCCATATTCTACTCGTATGTTTTTAAGTCCGAGTGCTTGCAGCTCATGTTGCAGTAACCGACAGTATGCTGTTTTTTTTGTTTTTGAAAGCTTTGTTTCCGCAGCGTTTTCAATATAACAATCAGTACCTTTTAATACAAATATCCAGCAAGCGGTATCCGTTTTTGCGCGTAAGACTAATTCTTCGCAAGTATTTTTCGGCAAATTTAAGAGTAAGGCAAGGGAGCCTTTCCATGTTTTTGCAGCCAACTCTTTTTGAAAAGGGATGACAATCCAATGCAGATGCGAACCTTTTTTATGATTTATTAATTTAAAAATATCAGAATCATCCTGATTAGCCTTATTTTTTGAATGGTCATCAGCGTTGCCGGTTAACAGCCCCAAAATAAGAGAAAACACTTCATCATGTAAATCAATTTTTCTGTCTTTAAGAATTCCCAAAAGAAAAGCTGCTTCTTTTTGATTTTGAGGAAGTTTTTTTATGCGAGCGGCAAGCTGCGACAAAATTTGCGGCATATCTTTTGATTGTATTGTTTGTAGCGTTGATAAAAGAGCGACGTTTGCTTCTGTTACAGGCAAGCCGAGCTGTTGAAAAAGAGGCTGTGTTTGTTCGGTAAATGTTTCTTTTTGCGGAGATAAGAAAACGGTGCTTTCTTTGATTGCCACCGTTACGCGGAGAATGTCTCCTTTTTTTAAGTTTTGTAAAACGCTTGCTTCAATCTGCTGCCCTTTTATGAGCACCAAAGCTTTACCATTTTCAGGCGGTGATAAAAGCCGAACCGAAACGGTTTCCCCGTCTTTTAGGATAGCATTTTGAAATGATATCCGTGGTAGGGTCAATAATGCCGTTTCGGCTGTGCGGTTCACAATGTATTAGTGTTTTTTGGTAACAAGAGTTTTAATTTTTGCGCTCTTGCCGACCTTATCACGAATATAGTAGAGTTTTGCCCTTCGCACCTTTCCGGGGCGAACAACCTCAACCTTTTCTACTCGCGGAGAGTAAAGCGGAAAAACACGCTCAACGCCTACGCCATAAGAATTTTTACGTACGGTAAAAGTTCTTCCCAAGCCTGCATTTTTAAAGCAAAGAACTAATCCTTCATACACCTGGATTCGCTCGGTTTTCCCTTCTATAATTTTAAAGTGAACCTTTACGGTATCTCCAACTTTAAAATTGCTCACTTCTTTTTTTTGCTTTTCTTCAATTTGTCTAATAAGATCAACACTCATTTTATAAGCTCCTTCAAAATAATTTGCGCTTCTTGCGACATTGTACCGGACTCTTGTAATACTTGTAGTAAATCCGGTCTGTTTTTCAGAGTTTTTTCTATGCGTTTTTCTAATCGCCAGCGGCGAATATTTGCATGATGCCCTGAAAGAAGCACTGCGGGAACCTCTCGGTTCCTAAATACTCTCGGTCTTGTATATTGCGGATACTCCAAAAGCCCGTCGGTAAAACTTTCTTCTTCCAACGATTCTCCTGAAATAACGCCGTCAATTAAGCGGTAGATAGTATCGATTACCACAAGAGCGGCAAGCTCTCCGGAAGACATCACATAATCACCGATGCAAACCTCATCATCAACGTATTCGTCGATAATTCGCTGGTCAATGCCCTCGTATCTGCCGCAGATAAGCACCAAAGACTCTTCTTTGCTTAACTGCTCTGCCGTCTTTTGCGAAAATTTCTTCCCCGAAGGAGAAAGGTACAGCACGCGTTTTTCTTTTGCCTGCACAGAATCCAACGCAAGCGCTAAGGGTTCCGCAAGCATCAACATACCGGCGCCGCCTCCATAGGGTATATCATCGCAGGTCTTATGTTTATCATGCGCAAAATCTCTAATGTTTACAAGCGTATAGCTGATGATTCCCTTTTGCACCGCTTTTGCCATTATCGAAGAGTCAAAAAAGGCTTGCGGTATTTGAGGAAATAAGGTCAGCACATCGAATCTCATTCAAGAATCCAGCGGTGCATAAGCTCAACCCGTTTTTGTGCAATATCTACCTTCCCGATAAATTGTTTTATGAAAGGTACATATTTTACAAGACCGGTTTCAGCCTCGGAGATTTCTAAAACATAGCCGCCTCCGCCTTCTGCCACACTTGTAATTGTTCCTACAGGAGTTTCCTGATATACAAGAATAGAATTACAAAGATCAGTGATATAAAACTCACCCTCATATAAAGGGCAGGCCATATCTCGGGGAACAAGCAACTCAGAGCCTACCAGCTTCTTTGCCGCCTCAACACTATCGATGCCTTCCAGTTTAAGGAGGGCATCGGTATAACGCAGCTCTATTTCTTCTATTGTATAGAGAAGTTCCTGTGTTTCTTTCCCCGTTTTACTTTTCGGTAACCGAAGTCTGATTTCAGCAAGGTTGAGCAGGTGTTCATACTCCCCCGAAAAGCTGCTTATTTTAACAAAACCCTCAACGCCGAAAGTGCCGAAGATTTTTGCCGTTACTAATAAATCCATCAATTATACAGACTATTGTTAATCAAGGATTTCCAACGAATATCGAGTCCGCGCATTTCCTGCCGAAGCCGATAAAAGAGTTCTTAGTGCTTTTACGATTCTACCGTTTTTACCGATTACCTTGCCGACATCATTTTCTGCAACGCGAAGCTGAAGCACCACAAGATTCTCTTCTTCAGTTCTGGTTACTTGAACCGCCGAAGGGTCGTCAACTAATGATTTTGCAATATACTCAACAAGATCCTTATCCATATTTAACGATATCCTTTCTTATAAAGTAAATTGCTTTTTATTCAGCAAACGGCGAACGGTATCGGTGGGTTCTGCTCCTTTATCAAGCCAGCTTCTCACCTTTTCCGAATCAAACGCAATCTGTTTGTCTTCGGCTGCTATCGGATGATAAATTCCAAGCTCTTCAATCGTTTTGCCGTCACGCGGTTCTCGTGAATCCTGCACAACAATTCGATAGAAGGGGCGTTTTTTACTTCCGAATTTTTTTAATCTGATTTTAACGCTCACTGCATCCTCCCGGGTACTACCCAAAAAATAAAATTACTCCCCATACTATAGAAAAAAAAGGTTTTGGTCAACTATTGTAGATTAATTTTGTCAGGGCTTACGCATGAACAAGGGGCTGCCGCCCACTGAATCCCGCTTTTTGGCGAAGTTTTGGTAATATACTTTTACTTCGCCAACGAGCAATTTATCATAGGAATGCTGAATCTGCAAACCACTATCGCTAATGCTCCGATTACTAACAGTAACTTAATTACAAAACGCTATACTAACTAAGAACACGGTTTCTTCTATAGAATATACTACGTTAAATGTTTACCTCACGATTTATGTAGTATGATGTAGCTTTTAGAATTTAACAGACAAAAGAAAAAATACAGTGTTTTAACACCTTTTCACACTATTTTTATTCAAAGATTTCAGCTTGGAAGCAACACAGACATACTTTTTATTGTGCTTGCAAAGGAGCAGTATCATAGTGGTTCAACATCATTGTAGTTTAATTTTCCAAGATATTCCCATTCCCTACCCTAAAAAAACGTCCACATACTCTTCATGCCTGGGCACTATCCTAAGAGCGCGAGTTCTTATAGAATTATTTATTGTGTTTTTTGGTGCTGTTTTACAAAACAGGAGAAGATTTTTGGAGGAAAATTATGGAAGAACCTATTATGGAAAAAGGCGTACACGCGTATTCCGAGGAAGATCGCTATGTGGTGCCGAAATCGGCGGCGGTGCGAAAACATCTTGAGTTTTTTACCGGATTAAAATTCGGGCTTATGATGCACTGGGCGCCGGGCTGTCAAATTGCAACATACGAGTCATGGCCTTTATGCGATGATGCCGACGACTGGAGCAGAGAAGATGTAATTTGGACTGACGATATGGAAGAGTTTAAGCACCACTATTGGAATGCAAACAAAACGTTTAATCCCATTAAGTTTCGCCCCGATCACTGGGCGGATTTTGCAAAACGGGCGGGCTTTAAATACCTGCTGTTTACCACAAAGCATCACGACGGGTTTTGCATGTTTGACACACAGCAAACCGATTATAAAATTACCGCAAGCGATTGTCCCTTTTCTTCAAATAAGCGGGCAAATATTGTGCAAGAGGTGTTCAATGCGTTTCGGGCGGAAGGTTTAGCAATATCCGCTTATTTTTCTAAGCCGGATTGGCACAGCGAATACTTTTGGGCGCCGGAAATGGGAAAAGCCGAAACAAGGAACGCAAACTATGACATACCTTCTCATCCTGAGCTTTGGAATAAATTTGTAGACTTTACGCATCAGCAGCTTCGAGAGATTTGCAGCCTTTACGGACACATAGATGTACTGTGGCTTGACGGCGGGCAGATTTCTCCGCGTATTCATAATCAGGATATCCGCTTAGGGGAAATTGTCGAAGAAATACGCAATACAACGCAGCCGCATTTGATTGTTTGCGACCGCACTGTCGGCGGCGAATACGAAAATATTATCACGCCCGAGCAAAGCATTCCTTCGCATTATATCGGCTGCCCCTGGGAAGCATGCATCACCGCAGGCGATTATTTTTCATTTCATTATGAGGATAATTTTAAGTCCCCCCATGCGATTGTGCGGCTTTTAATTGAGGTGGTATCAAAGGGAGGAAACCTTGCGTTAAATATTCCGCCGCAGCCCGACGGACAGCTGCCCGCAAAAGCCATGCGAAATTTATTACGGGTGGGAGAGTGGCTGCACATACACGGGCAGGCAATTTACAATACACGCGGCTATCCGATTGCGCAAGAACAAAAAATCTTTATCACCGAAGGCAGTGAAAATGTTTTTGTTTTTTATTGCTATGATGAAAATACGCCCCGTCTGCCGCGCCGCGTGAATATTAAACTCAAAGATGAGCGGGCGGTGCAAAAGATTACCTGCTTACGCAGCGGAGCGGCTGTGTCATTTATACAGAATGGAAAAATACTTGTTATTCACACGATTGAGCTTGATCCGCTCGGTGCAAATTACGCGGATTGTCTGAAGCTGTGTTTTTAAAGGGAAGGCTTACAAAGCCTGTAATGCAGCACAAAGCCTGCGCGTGAGGGATTGGAGGGGCGGCGAGCACTTTTTCAAAAGTGCGAAGCCGGATCCTTTTTGCGCGCCTAAAATAGCGCAAAAAGAGCCGGAGCGTAAGCGGAGCCACGGAAAGCCCGGTTCTCTGTTCGGCGTTTTTAGTATAAAAACGCCGAACAGAGAACACGCCCGTAAAAAAATAATTACTTTACTTGTAAGACAGAGGCTGTCCTACCGTCAACTGTATATACATGATCCGAATTGGCGATATCGGGAAGTTGATTGCCGTCTTTAAAAAATGCATATAACCAAGTTCCCGGCGGCAAGGGAAGGTAGAGTTCGTAATAGCCGGGTGAAATTTCTTTTAGGACATACATAAACGGATCCCATGCGTTAAAAGTTCCGGCAAGAGAAATTCTTTGGCCTGCCTCGCCTTGATACACAAACTGCGTTAAGCCGTTTTCCACATTTGTTTTATATTCTTTTTGGAAGGGAACATCTAAAATTGAAACAGACATTTTTTCGGCATAATCATATATTTGATTGGCGTTATACGGATCCGCAGTCCATAAACCGTCAATAACCATTCGATATCGTATTTGCCGCATTCCTTCAGGGATTGGCATGATGAAAAAAAGTACTGGATCATTTGATGTTTTGCCGGTTGTTTCAAGATTGAGTTTTTTAAATGAGTAAATTTTTTTATAATTTTCATGGGCAAACGCTATTCCCGCATATCTTGACGAGCCGTTTGCGGTAAAAATAATATATTTGCCTTGAATTGAAGGCTCTTTTGCCTTGTGAATTGAGTCTACAAGAGAATTATACACAAGCGGCTCAATTTGTTCTGAGCAAAACCCGGCGGCAGCGCAAAAAATTGCTGATAAAAAAAATACTAGCTTTATTGACTTCATTTTTTCTCCTTTGAACCCGTTCTTCTCTATGGCACACTAACGTTTATAATTGAATAAAAAGATAAAACTCCTTATAATAATCGGTATATTTAAGAAAATATTTAAAAAAAAACTGAGGTTGACGAACAATCAATCCTTTGTAAAAGGCACATTCGGCATAGTATTTCCTTCTTAAAGAAGTATGGAAAAGAGCCGAAAATAGAAAAAAGGAATAGTAAGGAATGCCGAGTTTACAAGAACTGAAAGAATTTAGAGACGAACTCAAACACATCGGCAACGAGCCGGAAGTTACAGCGGATTGGGGAGATTTATACGATGAGCTCCCTCCGCCAAGTGAGGCGCCCGTACCGGATGTAAACGTTGACGATTTATTGGATTCTATCGGGATTGATACGGATGCTTTGCTGGCAGCCGAGCAATCCGCTCAGTCGCGGAATGAAGATAAAAAACCGGAAAAAGAAAAAAGGAATTTGGAAGCTGAGCTTGTCGATATTGATCTTGATGATATCGGTAAGGATCCCGCTCCTGTCAATCCGCCAAGCGAAACAGGTGATGCGTTGCCTGAGATGGACTTAACCTCTGATTTTTTTGATTCTTCGGATTCTGACTGGAAAACACACGAAATTCCTGAAACGGATGTATCTTTAGACGTTCTTGACGCTCCGGAAGAAAAAACGGAAATAAAAGAACTGCCGGAAGAGCCCCTGAGCATTCCTCAAAGTAATTTTTCAGATGCTGCAGATTTTGACGACTTGCTTTCATCTTTGGATCTTGATGAACCAATGCAGGATCAGAATACGGAAAAAGAAGAAAGTTTTTCCGATGTTCCGGAATCCTTGCTTGCGGGCTTGCAAGATGACCTTAATACCGCAAAAACAGAATCGGAAGACGCTTCTCTTCCGGAATTTGATTTAGGGGACTTTGATTTTAACTCTCCGGAAATAGACGACTTGGATATTGACAAAATCGGAGAAGCAGAAGCCTTAGATTTACAAGAAATCGAAGATGCCCCGCTTGAGTCTGCCGATCACAACGCATTTGATATACCGGCAAGCGCTTTTGATGAGATACCAAGCAGTACGGACGAAAAGGATTCAGATACATTTCCTGAAGATTTTTTGGACTTAAGTCTTCCCGCAGAAAGCGACGATGGTTTTAGCGACAATGCTTTTAATTTAGAAGATAGTTTGACTCTGCAACCCGAGTCCGGCTTAAAAGATGATTTTACTCCGGATATATCAGCACTGAATGCGCCCCCTGAAGAAAATGTTGATATTGAAAGTTTTACCGCACCGCCTGAAATTGATGTTGAAAATTTTACTGCTCAGGATCAAAACCAAACCGATGAACATACCGGCTTTGCGGTTGAAGACAACGCACTTGATACAAGTATAGAAGACATCAATGAAGGAGCTTTTGAATTACCTGAAAGCTTTCAAAGTTTTGCGCAAGAATCAAAACTGCATGATTTCAGGCCGCTTTCGCACGATGATGAAGAAATCGATGAAAACGCAGCGCTCAGTAATGATGATTACCTATATTTTCTTCACCGTCTGGAATCTTTCCCGCTTAATGTGCGCTTAATCATTCAAGATTATCTTGCAAATGTTCCCGATTCAGATGCAGCCAAGATGAATCTGATAAGAATGATTGTTGATGATACCTCGTTAAAAAAGGTGGCAGCGCATCTCGAAACGATTCTTGAAAAAAGTGTTAACATTCCGAAGGGTTTTGAGCGTAAAACAGCAGAAGAATACGAGCGTGAAAAAAGAACATTTTCGTATCGTTTAAAACATAGAATTTTACCTATTGCCACCATGTCTTTTCTTGCCTTGTTATTTGCATTTTGTATAAGCGTTCTTTCGTGGCAATTTATTTATAAACCTATTCACTCGGAGATTTTATATAAAACAGGATATACCGCACTTGAAAGCGCTAATTATCAGGCTGCTATTTCAAAATTTGATGAAGCGGGTACCTATTGGAAAAAGCGCCGCTGGTATTTCAGTTTTGCGCGCGGTTTTAGAGATAAAAAGCAATATTTAAATGCGGAAAAAATCTACCTTCGCCTCTTATACGATTTTAAACAGGATAAAGAAGGCGGAATAGAGTATGCAGAGATGCTGAGTAAGGATTTACGCAATTACGAAAAGGCTGAAACCGTGTTACGCCGACAGGTGCTTGATTATCATATTAACGATTCCGATGCCTTAATTGCCCTCGGGAACCTTTTCTTAGATTGGGGAGATGAAGATTCTTCAAAGTATCAGGAAGCGGAAAAAATATATCAGTCTCTTATTTCAATGTATGGCACAAAAGATCCTTATCTATCTGGTTTGATGCGTTATTATATCAGAACGGATAATCTTGCAAAGGTTTTACCTATTCAAGAAATACTGACCGACAAAAACTCAATGCTCGTATCGGATTTAATTGAACTTGGCGGTTATTTATTGGAAAAACGTTATGAACCGAAGCCAAGCGATTCTGAAAAATTGCGTGCAAAAATTGAAGATTTGCGTAAACTTTTGGATAAGGCTCTACAAGCTGCGCCCGCCGAGCCTGAAGCCTATTATAATTTAGGCAGGTTTTATATTTACAATTACAAGCCGGCAAAGGCAAAAGACTTTTTATCCGAAGCTATTCGACTTTATCAAAAATCGGCACATTTAACCGCCGGTAAAACAATAAAAAAAATCAATGCGATGCGGCTACTTGGGGAACTGTTATGCGATGACAAAGAATATCTTGATGCACATGACCTGTATGCGCAAGCTTTGACCGAATATCAAGAATATACCGCAATCCGTGCCTTGCCGCCTCACAGGATTATCGGATTGCTATACAGCAACTATGCAGATATCGATTATTTTATTTCGGGAAATTTTGATTCCGCATTGGAAAATTACCGATCCGCAGTAAAAGAATTAAACAATACCCCGTCGATTCAATATCGAATAGGCTTTTTAGAGTATAAACGGGATAACTACCCTGCGGCAATCCAAGCAATGAGTTTAGCCTATGCTGAAAAACCCGATGATAAAAACCTTTTATACGGGTTTGGAACCGTTTTATTTAAGCGGGGAAATTATTTTGCCGCTCAAGGGTATTATAACCATTTAATGGAATTACTGGATATTGAACGGTTACGCAAAGGAATTATGTTTCCGTATACCAATAAAGAGGATGCTGCTTTTATCGATGAGTATATGCGCACAAGCAATAACTTCGGCGTTGTGCTGAACAGACTTGCCGAAACAAACGGCGATTCTCAAAAAAATGCGCGGGCAATGGCTTTGTTTGCGGAATCCTCACGGGCATGGGATGCTTTGACAAGAAATCCCGATACAATGATTCGTTCAAAATCCGCAAGCCTTGCCTATCTAAATATTCAAAATATGGTAAACAGTTTGTCTGCTTATGAGCCGGAAGTATATGCGGATATTCCGATGACTCTTCAGTATGAAAAAGTGCTGCAACAAAAAGAGGATAGATAAAAACGGCAGGGGAAGGCTTGCCGGATATCCGCTGCTGTTCGGGTAAACAATCGGGCATCTTTAAAAATTCCATCAGGTTTTAGAAGATACCCGCCCGACTTCCGCAGCTTCATCTTCAATAGTAGATGTTCCGTAATTAAAGTTGCTGTTTAAATCAAAAACATTCATACTAACAGCGTTAAAGATTCTGCATTCCCTTTGTAAACAGGTGCAAACGCCCGTGGTTCCACGCAGAAGCGATGTTTTAAAGCAAGACTATTTGCAAAGCTTTAAAACTCGCAGGCATAATTTTGCCACGGACGGCAAAACTCAGAACGGGCACGGATGCCCGTGGTTCCAAGCAGCAGCGATGTTTTAAAGCAGGACTAGTATAGCGTTTTTCTGAAAAGTATATTGTATTTTTCTTTGGTTTGTGATACTATCTCAACAGATTTTTATCACTAAGGAGTATTGCATGCCCAAACCGCCGAGTAAACTTGAACTAAATCCTGAAGAGCTCACGTACCTTGAATCACTTGTTCGTTTACGAACAATCCAAGCACAAACGCTTACGCGTGCACGAATACTTTTGCTTAAAAGCAAGGGGCTGTCCATTAAGGAAACAGCCGACAAGGTAGGCTATACGTATAGAAGCGTTGCGCTCTGCCTTAAGAAATATAAGCAGGGCGGCGTAGAGCATGCTCTCACCGATGCACCCGGACGCGGAAACAATCCGGAAATTACCGATGAAGAGAAATCGTGGATTATAAATCTCGCTTGTCAAAAACCGACTACTTTTGGGTATGCTGCAGAAACATGGACTTACGCACTGTTAACAAAGCATATTAACACCACCGCTGAAAGTGCAGGATACCTACGGCTCGCTACTATCCATAAAACAACGGTATTTAAAATACTAACTGAAGCAGACATTAAACCTTACAAAATAGAATATTACTGTGAAAACAGAGACCCTGACTTTGATAGAAAAATGCACAATGTTTTGCTCGTTTATAAGCAACTTGAACTTTATTTTGAGGAAAATAAGCCATTACAGACAGAAGAAGGGAAGAATATCCATGTTGTTTCGTATGATGAGAAGCCCGGCATACAAGCTATCGCGACGACAAGCGATGATTTACCTGCTGATGAAACCCATCAATGCATTCGCCGTGATTATGAATACAAACGGCTTGGCACGCTCTCACTTTTAGCAGGCATTGATTTACAGACGGGGGATGCCATTCCTCTTGTAAGCGACAGTCACACCAGTAAAGATTATGTGCAATTTCTTAAAATACTTGATGAACGATACCCGCAAGAAGATAAAATTAGAATCATTTTGGATAACTTAAAAGTACATACCTCCAAAGAAACCATTCGATATCTTTCAACGGTACCGGGTAGATTTGAGTTTGTGTTTACGCCAAAGCATGGTTCGTGGTTAAATATGATTGAAGGATTTTTCAGCAAACTAACAAGACAACTGTTGCGGGGCATGAGAGTAAAATCAAAAACAGAGTTAGTTAATCGACTGTATAAATACTTTGACGAGATTAATGAAGAGCCAGTCGTATTCCATTGGAAATACAATCTTGATGATCTCGATGTTTCTGAAGCGGTTATAACCGACGCTCTCAAATATGAACTTAATTAGAAAACGTTATACTAGTATAACGTTTTTTTAATAAGTTAATTGTATTTTTTTAATACATCTTACCCAAAATGTAAAAAATTTTATAAAAAAGAGTTCGACACGGCGCAACGGCGAGCAATTTACCATAGGAATGCTGAATCCGCAGTCCCTTATTGTTGATACTCCGATTTGTATAACAGGAAGTTAATTACAAAACGCTACACTAGTTACAAAGCTTTAAAACTCGTGGGTTAGTTTTTGCCACGGACGGTCAAAACTCAGAACCGCCACGGACGGCGGTGGTTCCAGACAGAAGCGACGTTTTAAAGCAAAATAAATTGCAAAGCTTTAAAACTCGCAAGGTTTAGTTTTTGACAAGGACGCCCGTGGTTCCACACAGAATTGAGTTTGAAAACTACCACAGCGCACTCGGAGTTTTCAAACTCATAGGTTTGGTTTTGATATGGACGGCAAAAACTCAGAACCGCCACGGATGGCGGTGGTTCCAAGCAGAAACGATGTTTTAAAAGCACAAATTTTTTCCAAGTGCTTTTAAAACTCGTGGTTTAGTTTTTGCCATGGACGGCAAAAACTCAGAACGGGCATGGACTCCCGTGGTTCCACACAGAATTGAGTTTGAAAACTACCACAGCGTACTCGGAGTTTTCAAACTCATAGGTTTGGTTTTGACACGGACGTCAAAAACTCAGAACCGCCACGGATGGCGGTGGTTCCAAGCAGACGGTTTAGTTTTTGACACGGACGTCAAAAACTAAACCGGGACTCTTTTTTAAAAATTTATATAAGGTTTTTGTCCTTATAGGCTCCTACGTTCTGTTTGCATGAATATCTTTTAGGATAACGTCGTGGGCGCCGCCTTCGGTGATGCTTGCGGAGGAAACAAGGGTAAGTTTGGCGTGTTTTTGAAGTTCGGGGATTGTTAAGGTGCCGCAGTTGCACATAGTTGCTTTTACTTTGTGCATGCTTTCCTGCACATTATCGTGCAGAGGGCCGGCATAGGGCACGTAGGAGTCAACGCCTTCTTCAAAAGCGAGTTTTGCGTCTCCGCCGGAGTCATAGCGCTGCCAGTTGCGCGCCCGTGCAGAGCCTTCTCCCCAGTATTCTTTCATGTAGGTGCCGTTTACCAAAACCTTATTGGTCGGGCTTTCGTCAAAACGGGCAAAATACCTGCCGAGCATACAAAAATCAGCCCCCATTGCAAGGGCAAGGGTTATATGATGGTCATAGACAATGCCGCCGTCCGAGCAAATAGGAATATATACGCCGGTACGTTCATAATACTCATTGCGCGCCTTTGCAACCTCAATAAGCGCCGTTGCCTGACCGCGCCCGATTCCCTTTGTTTCGCGGGTAATGCAAATTGAGCCGCCGCCTATGCCGACTTTAATAAAATCAGCGCCCGCATCGGCAAGAAAATCAAAACCGTCTTTATCGACAATATTGCCGGCTCCCACCGGAACCCGCCCGTTATACTGCTTTTTGACAAACTGAATGGTTTCCTTCTGCCATTCGCTAAACCCGTCCGAAGAATCAATACATAAAATATCGGCGCCCGCTTCGATAAGAGCCGGAACCCGCTCTTTATAATCGCGTGTATTAATACCCGCTCCGACAATGTATCGTTTTTTCTCGTCTAATAGTTCATTCGGGTTTTCTTTTTTGCTTTCATAATCCTTTCTGAATACAAAGGCAACCAGCTCGCCCTTCTCATTTACAATCGGCAGGGAGTTCAATTTATATTCCCAGATTAAATCATTTGCTTCCGCAAGCGAAATTCCTTCCTTGCCCACCGTCAATTTTGAAATCGGCGTCATAAACTCCGAAACAAGCAAGCTTCTATCCATTCTGCTCGGGCGATAATCCCTGCCGGTAACCACGCCGAGCAGTTTGCCGTGTGCGCTTCCGTCTTCGGTAACCGCAACCGTTGTATGTCCGGTTTTTATCTTTAAATCCAAAATATCCTGCAAAGTCTGACGAGGCAAAATATTGGAATCGCTTTCCACAAAACCGGCCTTATAATTTTTTACGGCAGAAACCATCTCCGCCTGCTTTTCGATAGCCTGTGAGCCGAAAATAAACGAAAGCCCGCCCTCTTTTGCCAGCGCTATGGCGGTTTTATCATTTGAAACCGACTGCATAATCGCCGAAACAAGCGGTATATTCAATGTAAACTGCGGCTCTTCCCCGTTTTTCATGCGCACCAGCGGAGTTCGCAGCGACACATTCTGCGGGCTATGCTCTTTCGATGAATAGCGGGGGATAAGCAAATACTCATTAAACGTATGGGATGGTTCGGTATAGTAAAACGCCATAAAAAAACTCCTGTCAATAATAATTTTGCTATTATATGCTTTTTGAAAAAAGAACACAAGTAATTTTATCAGGGCTTACACATGAAAAAATAAATGCATAGAAAACGCAAAAACAACAATCAAAACCATCGGATGGCGCAGAGTTACGTTTTGACATGGACGTCAAAATCTAATTATCAACGAGGTTTTGTCTGATAATCCATCTGTAAACAGGCAAAACTCGATGCCAGATATTTTTGCAACATTTTCCAGTGCAGCGTTTTTTAATAACTCGATTCGTTTTTTAATACATCTTACAAAAACCATAAAAAGTTTCATAAAAAGAGCTCGACACGGCGCAACGGTGAGTAACTTACCATAGTAATGCTGAATCTCTGAGCCGTTATGGTTAACACTCCAATTAGCATCACAGCAACTTAATTACAAAACGCTACACGAGGCAAAATATCTTGACTGGCGTTAGTCGGACGGATGCGGCAAAGCATTTTTTAAAAAATCTGAAACCGGATCCTTTTTGCGCGCCTAAAATAGCGCAAAAAGAGCCGAAGCGACAGCGGAGCCCCTGACTTAGTTTTTTATATTTGTGATAAAACTAAGTTGAAAAGCATATTTAAACCATGATAATTGATAATCCCCCAACCGCCGTTTTATCAATTTTGTTTTCAGTAATTTTGTATACCCCACAGTCTTCCGTTCAAGTAAGCGAATATTCGTAAAAATTTAAAAATATCATAATAGTTAGTTGACTCTAACTTTAGTTTGTGATATCTTAGGCTTAAGCGACGGGTTCGTCGCTTGAGTCTTTTAAAAAGAGAGTAAGAATGTGTGCAAAAAAAAGATTGCCGGCAGAAGTTCGAAAAAAAGAAATTAGAGATGCGGCAAAAAAAGTGTTTTTACAAAAAGGTTTTAGCAATACTTCAATGGAAGATGTCATTGCCGAAGTGGGCATGAGTAAGGGCGGCGTGTATCGACATTATAAAAGTACCGCGGAAATGCTCCACGATTTGATGACGGACGGAAATCACAACCGCTATAATTTAATCGATGATTTTTTAGCTAAGGAAAAAAATATATCTGAGCCGGATGTTGCAATTGAAGTCTCTCTGATGAAGCTGCTTGATAAAAATGATTATAAATCCTTATATGCAATGTTTTTAATGGAAGCGGAAAAAAATCCCGACCTTAAAAAACTTAAAAATAAAATTTTTAACGAGGGGAAAAAAGAATTCCTTAGAGTTGTTACACAACGGGATCTAAAAGAACTCGAATGCTTTATAAGTGATGAGTGGGTTGCTTTCACAAATGCAATTATTGTTGCTACGGAGATTCTTGATGTTCGAAAAGTGTTTTGTAATCACAAAGATTTTTTCAAAGACATTATTCGACAATACATGGAAAAGTCGCAAAACAAAAATAATTTTTAATAATTTATAATTTCTTATAAATTGTTTCAGGAGGTTGTATGAATTTAATTAAACGGTATGTACAAAAAAATAAGGGAAAGTACATAGCATCTATTTTTTTTGCGGTTGTAGGAGTTATAATGGATCTTGCTGCATATATTATTCTTTCAAAGATAATTGCAGCACTCATAACCGGAAGTACGGATGCAGGGTTTTACGGCAAAAATATTTTATATATTTTGCTTATTTTAGTGCTAAAAGAAATCTTTGCAGGGACATCCACCACTATTTCACACACTGCGACATTTAAGTCGCTAAAAGAAATACGCAAAGAAATTGCACGTAAACTATTTAAAATGCCACTTGGCGACATTTTAAATCAAAGTTCGGGTAAACTGAAAAACATTATTGTCGATCAGGTAGATCATATGGAAACAACACTTGCACATGTTATTCCCGAAGCAACGGCAAATATTGTCGGTCCGGCAATTCTTTTAATTTATATGTTCATTCTTGATTGGCGTCTTGCTCTTCTCTCTTTGATTCCTTTAATCATCGGCATGCTGGCTATCATGTCCGTTATGAATGAATCGTACAAAAAAAACTATAAGGAATCTGTTGAGCTCGGACAAAACATGAACAACGCTATTGTTGAATATGTCGGTGGGGTTGAAGTAATTAAGACATTTAATCAAAGCGAAACCTCATACAAAAAATACTCCGATGCCGTGTATGATAATGCGCGCTTTTATTACAATTGGATGAAAGGATGCATGATGCAAGTATCAATTGGGAGGTTTATTTCACCGATGGGTTTGTTAACGATTCTTCCGTTCGGTGTGTTTTTTTACATACGGGGGACAATTGCGCTTACCGCCCTTATTCAGCTTATTATTCTTTCGTTCGGGACTGTTTCGGGAATATTAAAAGTGATGAATTTTATGGACGATTTAGCCAGAGTCGGAACTATCACCGGTGAAATTGAAAGTATTTTAAACGCGCGCGAATTAAGTCATAGCGAGGAATCTGTCAGTATCAATAATCATACAATTGAATTTACAGATGTTAATTTTTCCTATGAAAAAGATAAAAAAGTTATTGACAATTTAAATTTAAAAATTAATGAAGGTGACGTTACGGCTTTTGTCGGGCCCTCAGGTGGAGGAAAATCTACTATTGCAAAATTGATTGCAGGTTTTTGGGATACGGATGCGGGAGAGATTACAATAGGCGGAGCAAACTTAAAAGAAATTCCGCTTTCGCAATTATCCGATCTTATTTCTTATGTATCACAAGATAACTTTCTTTTTGATATGTCGGTTCTGGAAAATATTAGAATCGGAAATCCGAATGCAAGCGACAGCGAGGTGAAAGAGATCGCAAAGAAATCCGGCTGCGAAAAGTTTATATTGGAACTTGAAAACGGATATGACACACTTGTTGGCGAAGGGGGCGGTCATTTGAGCGGCGGAGAGCGTCAGCGAATTTCGATTGCAAGGGCAATGCTTAAAAACGCTCCGATTGTTATTCTTGATGAGGCAACTTCCTATATTGATCCCGAAAATGAAAGCATTATGCAAGAAGCAATCGGGAATCTTGTACAAAATAAAACACTGATTATTATTGCCCATCGGTTAAGAACAATTACCGATGCTGATAAAATTTTTGTAATTCAAGGCGGACACATTGAATCGTCAGGTACACATCAGGAACTTTTGGAAAAATCTTCGCTGTATTCGGATATGTGGAATGCGGCAATAAAGGGGGATGAATAATGCTTACAATATTTAAAAAGATTTGGAATTTTTCTAAACAAGAACAAAGCAATATAAAATTTTCATTGTTTTTCGGGTTTTTAAATGCAGTTTTTAATGCACTGCAGTTTGCAGCCATTTATTATATGCTCATAAAAATACTTCAAAACGAAATAGCAGTAATTGATATCGGAATTGTTTCCGCAATAATGCTTACAAGTGCAGTCGGAAAAGTATTAACGCAAAATAAATCACAATTGCAGCAAACTCACGCGGGATATTTTATGGCTGCACATAAAAGAATCTCTATCGGTGAAAAACTAAAAAAAGTACCGATGGGTTTTTTTTCGGATTTCAGCTTAGGAAAAATTACGACACTTGCAACAACCAGTTTAAGCCAAATTGAAATATGGGTTCCATTGTTGCTCGTGCTTGTGCTCGGCGGCATATTAAATACAGTGGTTTTTGTGTTGTCTCTCTTTTTCCTTAATGTAACAATTACGGCAGCCGCCGTAGTCGGCATTATCGGATTTTTTATTGTAACTTCTTTAATGGAAAGAAAATCGCGTCGAAATGCACATCATGTTCAAGAAGTACAAACAGCTTTGACAAAGGAAGTTCTCTCTACAGTGCAGGGAATGCAGGTAATTAAATCATATAATCTCGATGGAGAAAATAATAAAGAACTTGACGATTCTTTTGAGCGAACTCACGTACTTTTATTGAAACTTGAAAAATTGATGATTCCGTTTACCGTCATTCAACGAATTGTTATAGGATTGACAATCACCTGTATGCTCTATTTGGCGGTAACAATGTATATCTCAGGCACGCTGACACTTGCAAAAACAATAATGTCAATGATTGCAAGTTTTATTATTTTTGAAGGTTTGCTTGCTGCGGGAAGCTCTATGGCAGTATTGAGAATTGCAGAAAATGCCATCGACTCTTTAGACTATGTCAATACTATTCCGGACATGGAAGAAGGCAAAGACGAAAAAGAAATTAGCAATAGCAATATAGAATTTAAAAATGTCTCTTTCAGCTATGATAAAAAGAAAATTCTCGATGATGTTTCTTGCGTAATTAAAGAAAATACAATGACTGCTCTTGTCGGACCTTCCGGCAGCGGAAAAACAACATTTAGTCAACTGATTGCGCGATTTTGGGATGTAAACGCAGGCAAAATAACTATCGGCGGAAAAGACATTCGCGAATATACGCTACCGAATTTAATGAGTAATATTTCATACGTTTTTCAAAATGTATATCTCTTTAATGACACGATTGAAAACAATATTAAATTCGGCTCTCCGGATGCGAGCCGTGAAGAAGTTATCGCCGCTGCCAAAAAAGCTTGCTGCCATGATTTTATTACAGCTCTTCCCAATCAATACGAAACGATTGTCGGTGAAGGCGGAGCAGCTTTATCCGGCGGAGAAAAACAAAGAATTTCCATCGCACGGGCAATGCTAAAAAATGCTCCGATCATTATTTTTGATGAAGCAACCGCAAACGTAGATCCTGAAAATGAGGATAAACTGCAAACAGCCATAGAAGCGCTTACAAAAAATAAAACGGTT
The DNA here is from genome assembly GCF_008153345.1 of Treponema phagedenis. Lineage (NCBI taxonomy): Bacteria > Pseudomonadati > Spirochaetota > Spirochaetia > Treponematales > Treponemataceae > Treponema > Treponema phagedenis. The sequence continues at coordinate 2,486,357 of NZ_CP042818.1, forward strand.
ATTATGATTGCACATAGACTAAAAACCGTCCGTAATGCAAATCAAATTATTGTTTTAAATGACGGAAAGATAGAAGAGCTTGGTACCCATAACCAACTAATGCAAAAAGAGGGAACTTATAAGAAATTTATTGAAGCAAGACAGAGCGCAAGCTCTTGGAAAATTTAAGAGCAAAGAACCGATTACGTTTGCGCTTCTATAAAAAACTGCAAATCATTGCCACTTTTATTGAGGAGTGATTTGTGGCAGTCATACTTAATATCTTACTATCAAGAAAATACAAACGGCGCGTTTAGCTGAAAGCTAAGTTGTGCCGTTTGTATTTTTATCATTAATTAGCACAATGCTTTATAATTCAGTTGCTGTTATTCTAATCGAAGCATCAACACAAAACTATAAAATTGAAGCTTTAAAACTTGCAGCTACTGTAAGCAAGAATACTAAAACGACAATCAGAACGGGCACGGACGGCGGTGGTTCCACTTTATAAAATTTTTTACGATTTATATAAAATGCATTAAGAAAAATAATCGACTTATTAAAAAAAACGTTATACTAGTGTAACGTTTTATAATTAACTTCCTGTTATAAAAATCAGAGTATCAACAATAAGGAACTGCGGATTTAAGCATTCCTATGGTAAATTGCTCGCCGTTGCGCCGTGTCGAACTCTTTTTTATAAAATTTTTACGATTTGTATAAAATGCATTAAGAAAAATAATCGACTTATTAAAAAACGCTGCACTAGTCAAAAGCCTTCTTCGCATTAAAATTGACATGACTAAAAATAAACACTATACTCCACCATTAGATATATTATTACGATAGATGCGTCTTTTTAGAAATTAAAACTAAGGTAAATCATATGCAGTATATCTATTTTTATGAGATGCTTAGTTTATATAAATAAATTAACAAAGTATTTTGCGTGTGCAAAACTAAATTCACGTATTGAGGAAAATAAGATGAAAGAGTTATCGTATTTTGATTTGGCAAAAGAGCCACTTGAAGATTTATTTGCGATTTTTAAATCATCAAAAGTTGGTTTGTCAACAGAAACGGCGGACGAGCGCCTTGAAATTTACGGTGAAAACACAACGGAAAAACAAAAAGACGATTCGCTGTTAAAGTTAATTATAAAATCTTTTTTAACGCCTTTTACGCTTGTTCTCATAGTTCTTTCCGTAATTTCTTTTATAACGGAATATGTTTTAGCGCCGGTCGGAGAAAAAGACGCTTTAAGCGCTCTTATTATTTTGTTCCTTGTTATTTTAAGCGGAACAGTTTCTTTAATTCAAGATAAAAATCAAGCGACGCCGCAAAAAAGCTTGAATCAATTGTAGAAGTAACTTCGGACGTCTGCCGCGACGGTAAGTTTTCAGAAATCCCTACCGAGTTTTTAGTTCCCGGCGATGTAGTGCGTTTAGCAGCCGGCGACATGATCCCCGCGGATATGCGCCTTATTCAATCAAAGGACTTGTTCGTTTCTCAAACTTCGCTTACCGGCGAAAGTTATCCGGTGGAAAAACGCGCACTTGCAACGGTAGAAAAAATTGATCAGGAGACTTCATACGAAACGCTTTGCTTTACCGGAAGCGAAGTGGTAAGCGGCAGTGCAATCGGGCTTGTTGTACGCACCGGTATGAATACGCTTTTCGGTTCTATTGCGGAAGAATTATCGCGCGCACCTGTTAAAACAAGTTTTGATAAGGGAATCGAAAACACTTCTAAGTTGTTAATTCGTTTTATGCTCATTATGGCACCTTCTGTTATTTTAATTAACGGAATAACAAAAGGCGATTGGCTGCAAGCTTTGCTATTCGGTATTTCAGTTGCAGTAGGCTTAACTCCGGAAATGTTGCCGATGATTGTAACAACCAATCTTGTAAAAGGAGCGATTGATATGGCGAAGCGGGGAACCATTATCCGCAAGCTTAATGCGATGCAAAACTTCGGTGCTATTGATGTGCTATGTACGGATAAAACAGGAACGCTTACGCAGGATAAAATTGTTTTAGAATATCACTTGGGGATAGACGGAAAGTCAAATCAGCGAGTTTTGCGGCACGCGTATTTAAACAGTTATTATCAAACAGGGCTGCGAAATCTTTTGGACATAGCCATCGTCGAAGCTGCCAATGAGGAGCTGGACACTGCCTCATTTAAATATGAAAAGGTTGATGAAATTCCTTTTGACTTTCAACGGCGAAGAATGAGTGTTGTAGTGGCAAACCGCGAAGGAAAGACACAAATGATTGCCAAGGGCGCCATTGAAGAAATGCTTAGTATTTCAAGTTTTGTTGACCACGGTAATGATGTTCGCCCGCTGACAGAAGAAGAGCGGCAAAAAGTGTTGGCAACGGTAGACGAATTAAACAGTCAGGGTTTGCGCGTTCTCGGTGTTGCACAAAAAACAAACCCTCCCGCAGTGGGAAAGTTTTCCGTTAAGGACGAATCGGAAATGGTGTTGATAGGTTATTTGGCTTTTTTAGATCCGCCAAAGGAAACAACTTCAAAGGCTCTGGAAGCCCTGCACGAGCATCATGTTGATGTAAAAGTTCTCACCGGAGATAATGCCTTGGTTACCAAAGCTGTATGTGAACAAGTCGGTATTGAGTACGGCGAAATTATTCAAGGTGAACAATTACTCGGCTGCAGTGAAGAAGAGCTTCGCGAAATTGCACGAACTCATAATGTTTTTGTAAAGTTAAACCCGGGTCAAAAAGCAGCCCTCGTTCGCGCCTTAAGAGACGGCGGGCATGTAGTCGGATTTTTGGGAGACGGTATAAACGATTCGCCTGCAATGCGCGCCGCCGATGTTGCTATTTCCGTAGACAACGCAGTTGATATTGCAAAAGAGTCAGCAGATGTTATTCTTTTGGAGAAAGATTTAATGGTGCTCGAAGAAGGCATTGTTTCAGGGCGTGAAGTATTCGGAAACATTATGAAGTACATCAAAGCGACAACGAGTTCCAACTTCGGAAATATTTTTGCTTTGCTTTTAGCAAGTATTTGCTTGCCGTTTTTGCCGATGACTCCAATTCAATTATTGTTTTTAAATTTAGTATATGATATTTCCTGCATGTCAATTCCGTGGGACAAAATGGATAAAGAATATTTACGACAACCAAAAAAATGGAATGCATCAAGCATCAAAGATTTTATGATTTGGTTCGGCCCAACAAGCTCCATTTTTGATATTACAACTTTTATTATTTTATTTTTTGTATTAATACCCTCTGCTTTAGGCGGCACGTATTCTTCATTTACCGAAGCAGGACAAGAACATTTTGAATCCTTGTTTCACACGGGCTGGTTTATAATGAGCTTGTGGACACAAACATTAGTTCTTTATGCACTGCGCACACGAAAACTTCCGTTTGTAGAAAGCAGACCATCCTTTATTATGGCGACAATTACGTTATTGGGAATCTTTGTCGGAACACTTATTCCGTTTACGCATATCGGAAGTTTTTTAGAGCTCACCATTTTGCCGAATACATATTGGATACTATTAGCGTCAACAGTCGCCGCTTATCTTGTGCTGGTTACGATTGTAAAAAAGATTTACACAAAAAGATTTGGGGAGCTGTTGTAAGTAGATAACTCCTCAACGCAGAATGCCACGGACGCCCGTGGTTCCAAACAGAAGCGATGTTTTAAAGCAAAGTAATTTACAAAGCTTTAAAACTCGCAGGTTTAGTTTTTGACAAGGACGTCAAAAACTAAACCATTGTGTCGGGCTCCTTTTTATAACAGGGAGTTTTAAAACTCGTGGTTTAGTTTCATGAGGTATTAAAAACGGATCGAGTTATCAAAAACCGTTATGCCGGAAGCGAGTATAGGTTCCATCGTAAAGGGTGCGGCCTTTTGCCCATCGAAGTTGAAAGAGCCTAATTTTATTATCGGCGTTATTAAAAATAAATAAGACCTATTGAATATGAACTCAATGCAGTATAAACTTACCGGAAATAAATTAAACTAAATGGAAGATGTAAACCTAAATCAACGAACACGTAAAAATAGTTTGTCGAGATATATTATATCAATGAGCAAAAATAAAATGAAAACAATAATTGTAATTGGCGGCGGACCTGCCGGAATGATGGCTGCTTATCAGGCGAGTTTTAATCATAATGTAATTTTGTTGGAATCCAATGCGCACTGCGGTCGCAAATTATTACTGACAGGTAACGGCAGATGTAATGTAACTAATAGGCGGGAAATAGAAAATTTTTTGCAGCATTGCAGCCGCTCTTGCCGGTTTTTATATTCGGCGTTTAGTCAATTTGATAATTATGATTTAATAAAATTTTTTGAAGATAATAATTGTCCTCTGATTGAAGAGGAAGATGAACGCATGTATCCTAAAACACAAAAAGCGCAAACTGTGCTGGATATATTTATATCGCTTTTAAAAAACCGGAATGTTGTTATAAAATATCAAACAAAAGCCATCGACTTAATTGTTGATGAGAAAAAAATAATTGGCGTAAAAACCGATGAACAAATAATAAATTGCGACGGTCTTATTCTTGCTACCGGCGGTAAAAGTTATCCGCAAACAGGATCTACAGGAGCGGGCTATCAAATGTTAAAAAAACTCGAGCACAGCATTACAGACTTATATGCCTGCGAAGTGCCGCTTGTGTGTCAGGATGCAATTATTCAAACTAAAGAACTGCAAGGGCTTTCTCTGCAAAATGTTGAAACATCTTTAATCATCGATAATAAAATTCGAAAGTCTAGCAGGCTGAATTTGCTCATCACTCATTTTGGATTTAGCGGGCCGGCTGCACTTATCTTATCGGAGGCGGTAAGCCAGCATGAGGTAAGCAAAGTCACAAAGACGGATTGCAATTTGGCGGTAACGCATTATAAACTCGACTTGGACAAATCACAAAGTATTGCAGCTTGCTTAAAACAAATTCAGCCAAAACGCTGGCGGGATTATCTTGCCGCTCAAATTGATTTTAGTTTAAACTTAAAGCTTCACCAGTTAAGCAAAGAACAAAAAGCGGTTTTTAATAGTCTCATCTTTGATCATCGATTTAAATTGCAGGGAACTTTGCCGATTGAAAAAGCCTTTGTAACGGGCGGCGGATTAAACACCGGCGAGCTCAATCCGAAAACTATGAAATCAAAACTAATTGAAAACCTCGCAGTTTGCGGCGAGCTGCTTGATTGTCACGGAGAACTCGGCGGTTATAATTTAACCATTGCAATGGTTACCGGCTACGTTGCCGGAAAAAATTTTTGAGTTTTAACTATGATCTATGTAAAATTAGAGTTGCCCATAGGGAATGCTTACATCCGCAAGCCTCCTGTTGACGTTCCGATTAGTACCACAGCAAGTTAATTGCAGAACGCTGTACCGGCGGAAAATATTGTTTCAATTTTATAGCTTCCGGTACATTAAAGTGTAACGGCTAGTGTAACGTTTTTTTAATAGGTCAATTATATTTTTTCACTACATCTTACCAAAACATAAAAAATTTTATAAAAAGAGTCCGACACGGCGCAACGGCGAGCAATTTACCATAGGAATGCTTAAATTTGCACTCCCTCATTGTTAGTGCTCCAATTTGTATAACCGGAAGTTAATTACAAAACGCTACACTAGCAGAATTTAATATACATTGTTTTAAATTTCAGCAATTCAAGGTAAATCCCAAAAATAAGTTTTTCGTGCTCTTGTCCTGTTTCGCCTTGCCTTATACACGCAAAAGCGGTATCCGATGAATTATCGGATACCGCTTTTATCGTTAAAAAGATGAACCGCTTACAAAAACCGGTTTAGTTACCGGCATTGGCGGCAGCTTGTTTTCCGGCGATTCTACCGAATACAATGATATCGGCGACCGCATTTCCGCCTAAGCGGTTTGCTCCGTGCACGCCGCCGGTAACTTCACCTGCAGCGTATACGTGCGGGATAACCGCACCAGATTTATCAATTACTTGGGCATTTGAGTTGATCTTGATTCCGCCCATCGTGTGATGTACACCGGGGCTCACCTTAATTGCATAAAAGGGAGCTGTATCCAGTTTTTCAGCAAACGATGTTCTGTTAAACTCGGAATCTGTTTTAGCCTCAACCGCTTTGTTCCATGTTTGCAAGGTTGCAGCTAAGGTTTCGGGAGTAATTTCTATCTCTTTTGCCAATTCTTCAATGGTTTTACCGGTTTTGGTAAAACCTTTTTTGATATAGCCTTGAATAACCGCGGAAGCGTCCGCCATTCTTTGATCGATAATCAAATAAGCGTAGTTTCCTTTTTGCGCGATTTCCGCTGCGGAAACTTTATCGCGGGTGCTTGTTTCGTCAAAAAAGCGTTTGCCGTCCTGATTAACCAAAATCGCACCGTCTCCGCGCAAACCTTCGGTGATAAGCGCCTTCGAGGTATACTCAACAGTCGGATGAATCTGAATCTGCTCCATATCAACCAGAGCCGCATTCAAGGCATCCGCTATTTTGATACCGTCTCCGGTAATTCCTGAAGTGTTGGTTGTGGCAAATCCCTTTAATTCAGGCTTATACTTTTCTACCATCTCGGAGTTCCCCGCAAAGCCGCCTGTTGCGATAACCACCGATTTTGCATGGACAGTAGTCGCTTCGGCTTCAACAGTAACACCGGAATCAGTTAGCTTAATCGCATATGCGGGGGTGTCAAAAATAATTTGCACGCCCGCTTTTTTTGCCTGCGCTTCTAAAATCGGCACCAGATAACTGCCAACCGCAACGGTTTTGCCTTCGGCGTTCACCGGCTTGTGAATTCGTTTTACACTTGCGCCGCCGAAAGAACCGACGGATTTTAAATCCGCACCGATTGTTGCAAGCCATTCAAGGGACTCCTTTGAATTCTTGGTAAGAGTTTTTACAAGTTCCAGATTATTCGTTGCTTTTCCGCCTACCATTGTATCAAGTTCAAACAACTCAACCGAATCAAAATAGCCTTTAGGATCTTTCTTGTATTTTTCATACTGTGATTTTACAGTTGCGGTTAAGTCTTTTAATGCAGGATAGTCTTTTTCAGCGGCGGCGATCTTTGTAGTAACGCCCTTATCTTCCGCAAAAGTATTTTTATCCTGATACGATGTTTTTGCTGCATTCATACCGCCGGTTGCAAGCGTGGAATTCCCGCCGGCAATCGATTTTTTTTCTAAAACAATGACCTTTTTACCTTCGCTTGCAGCGGTAATTGCGGCAGTTAACCCCGCACCGCCCGCACCGATTACCACAACATCGGTTGTAAGTTCTTGTGCTTCTCGCTGCTCTTTTACTACCGCGGTGTCAAACTTGCTTAAATCCGCGTTCGCCGATTGCAAAGCCGACTTCACCGCATTAACAATTGCTTTTGAAGTTTCGGTTGCGCCGCTTATGATATCCACATTTAAGGATTGATGAGCCACAATAGCTTCAGGGATCTTTTCAAGTGCCGCATCGGCAACTCCCGCTGTTTCGGCGTGTTTTGTTACCTTCACGCTCTGAATAACGCCATCTTTGTACCCTACCTGTACCGTAATATCGGCATTATTCCCTTTTGCCGTACCAGTATAGGTATCCTTGTTTCCGCAAGAAGCAAACAACAATACCATAACCGCTGCTAAACTTATAAATAATCTTTTCACATAAACCTCCATTCTGGAGTGTAGCAGGCTTTTTTAATAATTTCAATACTTTTATTATCGATACTTTTGAAAACTGAAGAATTTATGTTATTTTGCCCAACATAACTTCTTTTGACAAAAAAGAGCCCGACACGGCAAAAGGGCGAAGTTTTGAAAATTTACTGCAACTTCGCCGACGAGTTTTAAAGCTTCAATTTTGCAGTTTTGTGTTGATGCTTTAAAACATCGTTTGAAATTTTGCAAGGGCGAAGTTTTGAAGATTTATTTTAACTTCGCCTTGGCAACGGTGAGCAATTTACCATAGGAATGCTTAAATCCGCAGTCTCTTATTGTTGATACTCCGATTTTTATAACAGAAAGTTAATTACGAAACGCTACAGTAGTCGCCCTTTGTTCATGCATAAGGCTGACAGAAAAATTCCCGCTCTTGACAAAAATCAATTATTTACGGTACAATAGCGCTGTTGTTTTTTAATCAATTTTGTAACCTGCAGCCGTTGGCTGTAAATCATCCGTAGTGCTGGCGGAATATAGTAAGGAGTTAAGGCAGATGCCTACAATCAATCAACTTATAAAAAAAGGGCGAAAAGCCGCTGTTTCGAGGACTAAAAGTCCCGCTTTGCAGGCGTGCCCGCAGAAAAGAGGAGTTTGTACTCGTGTAATGACTTTTACACCGAAAAAACCGAACTCCGCATTGCGTAAAGTCGCCCGTGTTCGTTTAAGTAACGGTATTGAAGTAACTGCATACATTCCCGGTATCGGACATAACTTGCAGGAACACTCCGTTGTGCTTATTCGAGGCGGACGTGTTAAGGACCTTCCCGGTGTGCGCTATCATATTATTCGCGGAACAAAAGATGCACTCGGGGTTGCAGATCGTAAACGAGGGCGCTCAAAGTACGGCGCAAAAAAACCAAAGGCATAAGGGGAAAAGCAATGGGACGTAAAAAGAAATCAATAAACAGACCGGTTGCTCCCGATACCCGGTATAACAGCGTTGTTTTATCAAAATTTATTTCACGCATGATGCTTGACGGAAAAAAATCAACAACCACACATATTTTATATGCCTGTTTTGACAACATTAAAGAGAAAACCGGAGAAGAGCCTTTAGAGGTTTTTACCAAAGCGCTTGAAAATGTGAAGCCGCTTGTAGAGGTAAAATCCCGCCGCGTGGGAGGGGCTACGTATCAGGTTCCGATAGAAATCCGTGAATCCCGTCGGGAAGCTCTTGGAATGCGCTGGCTCATAGCTGCCGCTCGCAAGCGCTCAGGACACGGTATGCCCGAAAGGCTTGCCGCTGAAATAATTGACGCATACAACAACACCGGCACCGCCTTTAAAAAGAAAGAAGATACGCACCGAATGGCAGAAGCAAACAAAGCGTTTGCTCACTATCGCTGGTAGTCTTCATAACGAATGGCCGAAAAAAAGGAAAAGCTCAAAAAGCTTTTCCTTTTTTTTATTTCCCTCTAAAAACTCATTAATTGGAAGAAGGCTTATACTCGATATGCACATTCACCTTCTCTTTTAATGTCAATATATCAACAAGCGGAACAACTGCTTTTACCGTATCGGCATTTTTTTGATAAGTTACCTTCCCGACCGGCTCAATACTTGCCGTTTGAACTTTCCCGGGACAGCGAATCGTAAAATCAAATGAAGACTGCGTAAGCTCTTTTGCAATTTTTTCACCATATGCGGAAAAAACTACAGCCTTATACTCATCCACAGACAACTCTTCTCCGGTAAAAACGGGAGCCATTAATAAATCCGCATATTCTTTGCTCTCATCGGGCAAAAGCGCATGAATCTCTTTTAAATCTTCAGGCGCTAAATGAAAATCAATCGTTCCCTTTTTAGTGTTCAATACACTTTTTATCAAAGACTGATTCCATCTTGCCCCAATATCCGCCTCAAGTCCCGCAAAAGATTTTTTCTCCAATGCCCTTACCGTGAATCCTTGTTTGACAAGATTCTCTTTTATATCGGGAATATCAAATATGCTATCCTTATTTTCCTGTGTGTCCGACATCTGTGCAAATCTGACCAAAACTTCCTCAGTAGTTTTTCCCGGTATTATTTTTATTTTCATTGAGGCATTCCCGTTCGGAAAAACCTTGATCTCTGCTCGCGGTGCACAACCGGAAAAAACAAGCAATATGGTAACCGATACCATAAAAGAAAAAAACAATCGTCTCATTACAATCTCCTTAGGATATTACGTACATGCTTTTTAAAAAACCTCTAAAAAAGCAAAAGGTTTCAAATGGTGCAAATTTTTATATAGGGCGTGGCGCACAAATATCCTGATTGTGCGCCGGGCTTTTCGGGGCTCCGCTTCGCTCCGGCTCTTTTGCGGCTGAAATTGGCGCCGCAAAAGGATCTTGCGGAACATTTTTGAAAAAATGTCCCGCAACCCCTACAATCCCTCACGCATCGAAAATATTCCGCAGTTAATGTAATGTATAACTTAATAATCAACCGCGAGAGCAAGCCCGATATTTTCAGGGACAAATACGGGGAAAAGCTGTATTTTCACTGGTTTTTTCGCCGCAACTCCTTGCCCTAAAAGCGCATCATGCAAGGCGGCATTATACTTGTTTGTGTATACCGGAAGCGTTATCAACTGTGCAATCTTGTTTATTGCAAGCACGGAAAAACCGGTAATCGCTGTATACAAAACTATTTTTGTATCTTTCAACATTTTATCAGAATCATATGAAGTTGCACTATTCATCATACGAGTAGAATACAAATACCCTACAGTTATTGATGTTATTGTACAAGCAACATCAATACCGCAATGAATTCCGCCTGCAATATAATCTTTGTTTACAAAAGATCCTGAGCCAAATCCAATAACTCCATTTAAAAGCATAGGAATATCAAGCGATAAGGTGTTTCGATTAAGCAAAGTTACTCGCTCCTGATCAGTTAAATCTGCAGCAAGCAATGCAATCTCAGCCTTATTTTTGTGAAGTCCTTTATCGATAAGCAACTGAATTTTCGCAAAATTACTTTGCGCACTAAGCACTTCCGCGGTTATCAGCATAAAACAAAAAAAAAGCAATTTCTTTTCTATTAAAAGCTTCCCCATGCTACCCTCCATTTTAAATTTAAATACACTATAAAATATCGGAAAGTCTTTGTCAATCTTAACCGCGGCAAGACATAAATGTGGTTATTCCGATAATATTGCCCAATAAATTCTAATAACCCATATACAATTAAATAAGGTAGTTTTTGCCACGGACGACAAAGCATTTTTTTTAAGATGCGAAGCCGGATCATTTTTGCGCACCTAAAATCGCGCAACAAAAAGTCGCAGCGACAGCAAAATCCATGCCTTTTTTTTCATTTGCGATAAAACTAAGTCAACCAGTTTAAAAACAAAAGTATAAAATGCATTTAAGAAAAATAATCGAGTTATCAAAAAAACGCTACATTCATGCGTATACCTTGTTCCATGCAGTTAGCGTATTGAAAAAAAACACTAAAACTCGTATACTTTCGTTCATTATAACAGGAGTTACTATGGATATTGAATCGATTATCAAAAATTTGCATCCGCTTGAGATAAAGGTATTAAAAAACTTTAAGGAGCATGAGCTGCTTTCCGCTGCCGAGCTTGAAGCGCGTTTAGCGTATAAAGAAGGGCACGCCAATCAGGCTTTTTCATGGCTCCAAATGAAGGATATTATCGAAGAAAAAAGCAGAGAAACAAAAACGTTTTTTGAGCTTACGCCGTTTGGCGAGGAGGCTGCAAACGAAGGAACTCCCGAACAACGAATACTGCGGGTGCTGAAAGAAAAAGGCGCTCTGAACTTTAAGGAAATTGCTGCGCAGCTCGGAATAGAAGAGCGAGATGTTGGCGCCTCATACGGGCAACTTGCAAAAGAAGGCGCGGTGAGTATGAATGCGGAAAAAAAGGTTCTTTTTGTAAAAGAGCCCGAAAGCGAGCGGTTCCGGCTAATTCCGGCGCTTTTGCAAAAAGCACGTGATTCCGCCGATAAAAAGCTTGCTCAATCAGAGCTTTCCGCACAGGAATTGCAAGCGATGGGCAGTATTGCAAAAAAGCGCGGTGCCTCTGCAAGTTTTTTTAAAATTGCGGAGCGGGACAGCGTTACCTATGCTTTTAAATCGGGCGTTTCCGCCTTGCAGGAAGCCCTTGCTAAGGCGGGCATTACCGGCGATGAAATCGGGCAACTTACCGCTGAAAGTTTAAAAACCGGAGAATGGAAGGGGCAGGCATTCAGAAGCTATAATATTCAGCTGCCGCCCGCCCGCGTTCTTTCCGGCAGGCCGAGCGCTTATTCGGATTTTTTGGAAGGCGTTAAAGACAAACTTTGCTCGCTCGGCTTTGAAGAATTTGACGGCCCGCTGGTTGAAACCGATTTCTGGAATTCGGATGCCTTATTTATGCCGCAGTTCCATGCCGCCCGCGATATCCATGACGTATACTATATTAAAAATCCAACGCATGCAAAAAGCATTGAAGAGCCTTTTTTATCCCGAGTTGCGGAAGTGCACGAAACCGGTGGCAACACGGGCAGCCGCGGCTGGGGCTATCAATTTGACCGGGATTTCACCCGCCGTCTTTTGTTACGCAGTCAGGGAACCGTGCTTTCGGCGCATCAGCTTGCGAAGGCAAAAATCCCCGGCAAGTATTTCGGCATTGTGCGCTGCTTCCGGTATGATAAGGTTGACGCAACCCATTTATCCGATTTTTATCAAACCGAAGGTATTGTACTCGGGAAAAATGTCAATTTAAAAACTCTGCTCGGCATACTGAAAATGTTTGCGGTAGAAATTGCGGGCGCCACCGAAGTTAAATACGTGGGCGGCTATTTCCCCTTTACTGAGCCCTCAATCGAAGTGCATATCAAACACCCGGTACTCGGCTGGTTTGAGCTTGGCGGCTCGGGCATCCTCCGTCCCGAAGTAACCCGCGCAATGGGAGTCGATGTTCCCGTTCTGGCATGGGGAATCGGCATTGACCGCATGGCGCTCATGGCACTCGGCTTAAACGACCTGCGCGAACTTTTCAGTTCCGACATTGAAGCGGTACGCTTAAGAAAATAAGCAATGTACGTATCACACCCGACTCTTGTACAATGTAAGATTCCGAGAGGTTATTTTCATTGTTAAAAAAGAGGCGGGAGCTTCCACTTCTAAAAAATCAGAACAAAGTCAAACGATGTTTAAAAGTACAACACAAAATTATAAATTGCTGAAACTCATCGTTCCACATTCTACACTGATACAATACTAAAAATACAGTTTTGGAAGGATATAATAAACGTACAGTCAAAAAAGCCCCTAAGGTATATAATAGGGAATAGTAGGAGGATACTATGCGACGTTATAGTCAAGAATTTAAACAGCAGGCATTACAACTGTCTGATGAAATCGGCACAAAAGAAGCGGCGAAGAATCTCGGTATTTCATACGGGACGCTGACCGATTGGCGAAAAACGAAAAATCGCTATAAAGCAAGCGACGGAGCTGCAACGGCAAAAGCTATCGTTTTGGATGAGCGAGAGAGACAGCTCCAACGCGAAATCAAAGAGCTCAAAGAAGCCAACGAAATCTTGCAAGGCGCACTCGCTTTTTTCGTGAAGGGCTGGAAGAAGTGAAAAAAAGCACTATCTTTGCATATATTTTTTACACGTATGAAAATGCCGACGGCAAAAAAAGCCATCCGGTTTTGTCGATATGCAAAGCGTTAGGCGTCAGCGAAAGAGGCTATTACAAATGGAAACAAAATCGTAATAAACCGAAACGCTGGCAGCTTCTTCTGGCCGAAATACATAAGATTATCGAGGAAGATTATTACAATGATAATTATGGCGTTGTGCGAATGGTGAGCGCTCTTAAGCAGCGAGGCAATCCCAAGTCGTATGCGACGGTACGAAATGCCATGAAAAAGGGAAATCTCCTGCATGAAAGCCGCAGAAGTCCTGACGGACTTACCAAAGCGGATAAAAAAGCGCAACGACCTGAAAATTTAGTAAAGCGAAACTTTTATGCATCAGAACCGGATACACTCTACTTCACGGACATAACAGAAGTTCCCTGCGCTGACGGAAAATTATACATCTGTCCGATGTTCGATGCCTGCGGCGGAGAGATTGTCTCGCTTGCGATGGATAGTAATATGAAAAAAGAGTTGTGCATACGAGCACTAACCGAAGCGTTTGAAATGAGGCAGCCTGGAGCCGGAGTCATAGTTCACAGTGATGCCGGAAGCCAATTTACAAGCATAGCGTATAAACAAACGCTTGGAAAATTCAAAGCTATCCAAAGCATGAGTGATGTTGGAAAATGTTATGACAATGCGCGCATGGAAAGTTTTTTTGCAACACTAAAGAAAGAACTTTTATATAGAATAGATACAACAAAGATGATGCGGGAACAAGTGAAAACGCTTGTATGGCAATACACCATGGTCTATTACAACCGGAAAAGAATCAATACGGTTAATGAGGATGGTTTACCGCCGACACTGTATCGGCTGAAAGTCACAAAGAAAAAGAATGGAGTGGCTTGAACATACATTTAGGGGATAAAAATACTGAACTGATATTGACATTTCCATGAAAGGAGCTTGTCGATTGTACAAAGAGCAAAAAAAAGCCCGGCTACTACCTACTTTCCCACCTGATCAGCAGTATCATCGGCGTAAGAGAGCTTGACTTCCGTGTTCGGGATGGGAACGGGTATTACCTCTCCACTATGGTAACCGGGCAATTAATAACAAAATTAATGCGTTTGTGTGTTCTTTTTATCATAAGGAAGTGCTTTGACACACCCCCTTTTTAGGGTTTTTACACAGTTCCATTTTCACGCAACACACCACGTGATTGGAACCGTTTACCTCATTTCAAGGAGTCGATACCTACCGTACCGTACTTTCCTTAAAAAAAGGAATAAGGAGAAGAAAACAAAGAAATATATTAAAAAAGAGTCGATAATATGGTCAAGCCTCACGACCTATTAGTATTGGTCGGCTGAACACATTACTGTGCTTAGACCTCCAACCTATCAACCTTGTAGTGTGCAAGGGGTCTTTAGAGAGGGTTAAACCCTCTAGGGATATGTCATCTTGAGGTGGGCTTCCCGCTTAGATGCCTTCAGCGGTTATCCCTTCCGAACGTAGCTACCCAGCACTTACCCTTGGCAGGATAACTGGTACACCAGAGGTTCGTCCACTTCGGTCCTCTCGTACTAAAAGCAGCTCCTCTCACATATCCAACGCCCATAGCAGATAGGGACCGAACTGTCTCGCGACGTTCTGAACCCAGCTCACGTACCGCTTTAATTGGCGAACAGCCAAACCCTTGGGACCTACTTCAGCCCCAGGATGCGATGAGCCGACATCGAGGTGCCAAACTTTCCCGTCGATGTGAACTCTTGGGGAAAATCAGCCTGTTATCCCCGGAGTACCTTTTATCCGTTAAGTGACGGCGCTTCCACTCGCTACCGCCAGATCACTAAGACCTACTTTCGTACCTGCTCGAGCTGTCACTCTCGCAGTCAAGCCTCCTTGTGCCTTTACACTCGCGCGCCGATTTCCAACCGGCGTGAGGAGACCTTCGCGCACCTCCGTTACCTTTTAGGAGGCGACCGCCCCAGTCAAACCGCCTGCCTATCACTGTCCCTCTACCGGTTTCACGGTCAGAGGTTAGAAACCTGATGTATCAAGGGTGGTATTTCACTTGGCGACTCCACCTAACCTAACGGTCGGGTTTCATAGTCTCCCACCTATTCTACACATGATACATCAAGTCCCAATAATAAGTTACGGTGAAGGTTCACGGGGTCTTTCCGTCTAACTATGGGTAGCCGGCTTCTTTACCGGCATATAAATTTCACCGAGTCTCGCGTTGAGACAGTGCCCAGAATCGTTACACCATTCGTGCGGGTCGGAACTTACCCGACAAGGAATTTCGCTACCTTAGGACCGTTATAGTTACGGCCGCCGTTTACCGGGGCTTCAATTCAAAGCTTCGCATTGCTGCTTACCTCTCCTCTTAACCTTCCGGCACCGGGCAGGTGTCACCACCTATACGTCTCATTGCTGATTCGCAGATGGCTGTGTTTTTGATAAACAGTCGCCTGGGCCTGCTTTCTGCCACCTCCACTCATTACTAAACAGAGGTCACACTTCTTCCGAAGTTACGTGTGCATTTTGCCGAGTTCCTTAACGCGAGTTCTCTCGAGCGCCTTAGATTTCTCATCCTTCCTACCTGTGTCGGTTTACGGTACGGTCCCTTATAACCTAACCTTAGACAGTATTTCCTGGCACCATGATTACGCCCGCTTCGTTTCGCTCATCGCTACACTCGCTGTCGCAGCTTACCTAAAGTGGCGGATTTGCCTACCACTTGTCAAACGGCTCGCGTGCTTCGACCGGAACTACCATTCTCCGGACGGGTTTCACCTCATGCGTCCTGCCTTCGAAATTATAAGAGGTATCGGATTCTAAACCGATTTCCCATCGACTACGACCTTC